>CAVWGR010000001.1:0-476045 GCA_963754625.1 uncultured Alphaproteobacteria bacterium
CTCGACACGCATCACAGGGTCGTACCGTTCAGGGACCTGCGGATCATGTTCCTCGGCGCCGGCTCCGCGGCCACGGGGATCGCCGACCTGGATGACCCAGGCGTTGCTCGACGCCGGCCTCGAGCCCGACGAGGCCCGGGCGCCGGCTGTGGTTTGTGGACGTCCAACGGCCTGGTCGTGAAGCAGCGTTCGGACCTGATGGCCCACAACCTTCCGTACGCGCACGACCACCCGCCGCTGGCCTTCCTCGAGGCGATCGATGCGATCCGGCCGCATGTGCTCATCGGAGCCACCGGCGCTCCGGGGACGTTCACCCAAGCGGTGATCGAGCGGATGAGCGAGGTCAACCACGGCCCGTGATTTTCGCGCTGTCGAACCCTACGTCGCGGGCCGAGTGCACGCCAGAACAGGCTTACGCCTGGAGCGCCGGTCGGGCAGTCTTCGCGAGCGGCAGCCCGTTCGGCCCGTCGACCTACGGGGCCGGGATGTCCGTCCGGCGCAGGGGAACAACGCGTACGTGTTCCCCGGCATCGGCCTGGGCGCGGTGGCCTGCCGCGCCCGCACGCTCCCCGACGAGCTGTTCCTCGAGCCGCGCGCACGCTGGCGAACCTGGTGCGGCCGAAGGATCTCGAGGACGGGCGCGCTCTATCCCCCGCTGCGCGAGATCCGCAAGATCTCGCTGGCCATCGCGGTGAGCGTCGCCACGAAGGCCTACACGATGAAGCTGGCGCGACAGTCGCGTCCGCGGAACATCCGCCGGAGCATCGAGGCGCTCATGTACCGCCCCGACCGGGGACAAGAACCATGAACCACAAGACGTCAAAGCAGATGCCGATCAAGCCTGCCCATTCTGACGCCAGCCCCATCCTTCGCACCCTCGCGATGCCGGCGGACACGAACCCGAACGGCGACGTCTTTGGTGGCTGGATCATGGCGCAGATGGATATCGCGGGGGGAATTCTCGCCAAGGAAACCGCCCGCTCTCGTGTCGTCACCGTCGCGGTGGACGGCTTCAAGTTTCTCAAGCCGGTGAAGGTCGGCTATGTCGTCTGCTGCTACGGTCGCGTGCTCCGGATCGGTCACCACCTCCGTCGCCATTGAACTCGAAGTCTGGGTCAAACACGTCCTTTCCGGGACCGAGGAGGAGCGGCCTCGTTTCAAGGTCACCGAGGCGATGTTCACCTACGTCGCTATTGACGCGAAGGGGAAGAAGCGGGCCATCAAGAAGGGGCCAATTCGGGCGGGCCGACGTCAGCGGCCGCTCACCACGGAACACGAGACTCCGTTCGCAGCGGCTGCGACGAACGTGCCGCCGGCATAGACCCTGAGCTGGAACTGGTTGTCCGGGCTGTTCTCGCAGCCGTTACTAAGCAGGCCCGTGCAGTACGAGCCGTCGTCCTTCGTCCACGTCGGTCCAGGCCGACCGGTGTCCTTCGCAGTCCCGACCCGCCAGACCTCGCACGCGACCCGCTCGGGATCCCCCGGCGTGCGAACCGGGCACCAGGAGCGGCCGTCGGTGTACCCGATCGCCGCGCAGTACCCCAGTCGGCGACCAGCGGCGTCGAGTCGAGCGTGTCGAACTCGGGGCTGCGCAGGTGCGCGTTGCAGACGATGCGGGTCACCGGGGGCGGGTAGGGCGCGTGGCAGCCGCTCCCCGGCGGCGGAGTCTCCGGCGCGAGCTGGACGGGGGAACCAGGCGGGGCGGCAGAGGTCGACGAAGCTGCCGCTGCCGCGGCGGACGTAGCCGTCCGAAGTCAGGACGTCGTAGGTCTCCGACGACTCGTTGGTGGTCTTGGCCAGGATCCGTTGGTAGGTGAGATCCTGCGAGCCCGCTGCGCGCACACGCCGATCACCCGCAGCACCTGTGCGACTCCGTCCAGGTAGCCCTCGGTGTCGACGACCTTGTAGAGGTCCGTGTTCGGCGCCGCGACGTCCGTCTTGTCGAACAGCTGCGCGCGGTTCTGCACGAGCCAATCGATCGCGCTCGCGACCTCGTCGACCAGACGCGGCGACCCACTCTGGCCGCAGACTGCTTTCGCGTCCCCGAGCCCGAGGCGGTAGCAGGCTCCAGAGATGGCCTGCGTGCTGGTCGCTGCAGGTTGTGCTGCGCGGGCGCGGCGGGGCTTCCGTCCCCGCCGCAGGGAGATGGCGGAGCGTCACGCCGATCGCACCGATCGCTCGCAGCATCCAAGGCTTCGGAGCAGTCAGCATGGAGCTAGTCCCATCAGAAGCGGACGACCACTCCGGCGCTCAGCTCGAACTGGTGCAGCCAGTCCTGGCAGAAGCCGAACGGGTCGCAGAAGTCGGACGAGGCGTCGTTCAAGTAGGTCGGGACGTACCGGGCCGAAAGCCGCGCGCCGAGCCGCTTCGATAGCAGCGATTTCGGTGCCCGCCCCCGACGTTCAGCCCGGCGAGCTTCGTCTTCGTTCGGCATGTCGTGTTCGCGCCGAAGATCGCCTCGCCGCAGGCCGGCGCAGAAAGGGTGCGCCACAAAAGGCCGCGCGGCCGAGGCGGTACACCAAGGACCCCTGGACGTGGTTCGATCGTCGGGTTTCCACAGCCAGCCGCGACCCTGCTCCGCCGTGGTGCAGTCCCAGGCCGCTCTCCTCGCCGCCCCCAGCGCCGCCTGATGAAAGATGGAGAGCCGAGAAGCGGTGGCGCCTGGCGTCCAGCAGGCGCCATGGCTTCAGGTCCAGTTACACGGTCGGCGTCGGCGACAACACCGGCGTCGAGAAGCCGCCGAGCGCCGCGACCTCCAGCCCGGCGGGAAGGCCGGCGCCGCGGCGAGAACGCCCAGGAACGCCAGCAGCCGCTCGACTTCGCGCCCAGCTCCGGAAGGATGACGATGAAGCCCCAGCGGGTCCACGGCGCCGAAGAAGCCGCCGTTGTGGCCGACGAGCACGCGGCCGTCGGCAGACACCGCGGTGATCTTTCCCGTGTTGAAAGTGGCCCTCGAACGCGTCCGGGTAGCCGTGGTCACGGAGGTAGTCGCGCAGGTAGACGGCCTCGCCGTCGAACCAGATGACGGACTCCTCGTCCCCGGGCGGCGGTGTTGAACTCGATGTCGCCACCCCATGACCCGCCCGTCGTCGCTCACGGCTCGGATGTAGTTGTTGTAGTTGTTGTCATTGCCGACGATCCACGGCACCCATCTCGGCGGCTCCGCCGCGTGGCACTGGACGCCGCCGGCGGCGGTCCAGCTCCAGGCGGAGGGTGGCTGCAAAGGGCGGTCGACCATGCAGCCCGATCCGGCGATCAGCGTGCCGTCGCGGTTGACCGCCCAGGCCGAAACCAGCGAAGCCGATCGGCCCCTGGATGAGCTCGTGCTTTCCGTCTACCCACTTGACGCCCCGCCACAGGCCCGTCAGGGCGGCGTCGATGGGGACGACGACGCGGCCGTCCGCCGAAACGGCATGGGCCCGCGTGTAGTCTCCCGTCAGGGTCGGCATCAGCACGTACCCGGTGGACTCCTCCCACCGGAAGGCCGGCAAGAGTGGTTGAACGGATTGCCCGGGTCGGTGCCGTACCAACCCATGCCCACCACCACGCGTCCGTCGCCATTCGTCCCCATGGCAGAGCTCAACGAGTCTCGCCACGGAACCGCGCCGGGGACGAGCGGACCGAGGAAGCCTCGCCACCGACCGTCCACCCTCCCACCTGGCCGCTTGCTCAATCTTGTTACGGTTGATCACCGTTCCAGCCATCGCCTTGCCGTCGCGGCTGATGTAGCCCGTCCCCAGGCCCCCGCCGGCGGACGTCAGTCCGGAAGTGGGCATCCAGGGAACGCGCCGCCTTCCGTGAAGTCCCCGGCCACGATGAAGCCGTTCTGTCCGACCGAGGTGGAGCGAATCCCTCGATATGGATGAAGACCGGCTTGCCGGCGGGCGGGGCCGCTTCCGCGATCCCGAGACGACGCGAGCACCAAAAGCGCCGGCCCGAAATGACGCGCCCGGGGCCGTGACGATCGGTCCGGCATGGCGAGCCTCCTCATCGTGCTGCCGAAATGGTGGCAGCGGCTGCACCTGAGGTGAAGTAACAAGCGAGTAAGTTACCCGTTGGGGGACGCTCGGGCACAACGCCTGGTGCGTCTCGCGTGGTAGCGTTCGGGGCGGCATGAGTTTTCGCGCAAAGCTACTCGCCCTGCCGGCAGCCCTCGTCCTGTTGTCGCCCGCGAGCGCGTCCCCGGGAGACGTCACGCTCGAGACGTTCGTCGGCGTCCAATACGGTGGCGCGTTCGATGCGGTCGGGTCGGGGCGTGCGTCGATTGGCGTCGGCCTGCAGTATGGCGCCACGCTGGACGTCGCGATCGGCGGCGAGCGCTGGGGAGCCCAGGTGTTCTTCGCGAGGCAGGACAGCGAGCTCGGCGAGCGTCCCACGTCTGGGCGTCGCGGTCGAGCGCTACATGGCGGGTGTCCGCGAAGAGAAGGGCGACGGCCGCTTCCGGTTTCGGGGCGTCTTCCTCATCGGCGCCACGCGCTTCGCCTTGGACGGGCTCGGCTCGGACGTGCGTCTCACCGTCGCCCCCGGCCTGGGCGCGAGCGTGTCGCTGTCGGTCGGCGAGTTTCAACTCCACATAAGTCGGCCGGCCATGATTGCACTGGCCGGAGTTCGGCGTGACTTCCATTTCGCGCAACAGCGCGTTCATCTCCTCCGGCTTCAGGCGGCGGCCGGCGCGCACCGAGCCGTGGCAGGCCATGGTGGCTGCGACATGCATCAGCCGCCGCTCCAGCGGCAGCGACTCGTCCCATTCGGCCATGTGCTCGGCGAGGTCGCGCAGCAGCGCCTTTGCGTCCGATCTCGCCGAGCAGCGCGGGCGTTTCGCGCACGGCGACCGCGCCGGGGCCGAAGGCTTCGATGGCCAGGCCGAAGTGCGCGAGCTCGCTCGGCGCGCGTCGACCAGCCGCTCGACGTCGGCCTCGTCGAGTTCGACGATTTCCGGGATCAGCAGCATCTGCCGCGCGACGCCATCGCGCTCGAGCGAGGCTTTCAGCCGCTCATAGACGATGCCGCTCATGGGCGGCGTGCTGATCCACGATGACGAGGCCGTCGCGGGTCTGCGCGACGATGTAGGTCTCGTGCATCTGCGCGCGGGCGGCGCCGAGCGGGCGATCGAGCAGATCAGGCGCAGGCGGCATCGTCGATGCGGGCATCGCGCCGTCGGCGCGCCGACGTCGAACGCCGCCTGCGCAGCTTCGGCAAGGCCTTGTACGAGCGGCGCCGCAGCGCGCAAGGCTGCTGGCGTGGACCGGTCGGAAGGCCGGCGAGCCGCGCCAGTCCCAGTCGAGCGCGGCAGTCCGCGCGCGCCAGGCCTGCCGGCCGGAACGCGGTCACGGCTGCGCCGTCGCTGTTCGCCGCGGCGCGGCGGCCTTCGCGCGCAAGCGCCTTCCTTCAGCGCATGCACGATCAACGCGCGGACGAGGCCCGGCATTGCGGAAGCGCACTTCGGTCTTGGCCGGATGCACGTTGACGTCGACCTCGCGCGGGTCGAGCGTCACGAACAGCGCCACCACGGATGGCGGTCGCGCGGCAGATAGTCGGCATAGGCGCCGCGCACCGCGCCGATGATCAGCTTGTCGCGCACCGGGCGGCCGTTGACGAACAGATATTGCCCGAGCGCATTGGCGCGGCGTGCAGCGTCGGCAGCGCCGGCAAAGCCTTCGACGACGCACGCCCTCGCGCTCCGGCGCGACCTCGACCGCGTTGGCGCGGAAGTCCGCGCCGAGAATGTCGCCGAGCCGCGTCAGCCGTCCCGGGCGCGCCGGGCAGCGCCGCAGTCCATGTGACCGGCGCGCGCTCCTCGCCGGCCAGCGTGAAGGCGACGTCGGGCCGGCTCATGGCGAGGCGGCGCACCACTTCGCGGATCGCTTCGGCCTCGGTGCGGTCGGTCTTGAGGAACTTCAGCCGCGCCGGCGTGGCGTAGAACAGGTCGCGCGACCTCGACGCGGGTGCCGTCGTTCAGCGCCGCCGGGCTTCACGTCCGATTTCACGCCGCCGTCGACGCTGAGGCGTCCAGGCATGCGGCTCGCTTGCGTGCCGCGTGGCGATCGACAAGCCGCGCCACCGAGCCGATCGACGGCAGCGCCTCGCCGCGAAAGCCGAGCGTGCGGATCCGCAGCAGGTCGTCATCGTCGAGCTTGGAGGTCGCGTGGCGCTCGACCGCCAGCGCGAGATCGGCCGCGCGTCATGCCGGAGCCGTCGTCGGTGACGGGGATGCAGCCGCCGCCCGCCGCCGTCGGTGAAGATGTCGATCCGCGTCGCGCCCGCGTCGAGCGCGTTCTCGACCAGTTCCTTCACGACGCTCGCCGGCCGTTCGACCACTTCGCCGGCGGCGATGCGGTTGACGATGGTTTCGGGCAGCTGGCGGACGGGCATGGGCGGAATCTGAGGCGTATTCGGCGGCAGCGAGGTCGTAGCGGCTGCAATGCAGGCTGATCCGAGGGCTGTGGCCGACAGTGCCCCCGCTATTCAATCGTCAGACTTGCCGCCTGCCGCAGCTGCTTGATGTCGCAGCGGCGCTTCTTGCCTTCGAGGCCGCTCTGCTTCGAGGCCTTGGTCGGCTTGGTGGCGCGGCGCGGCATCGGCGCGACCGCCGCCTCCTGGATCAGCTCGACCAGCCGGTCGACGCGCATCGGCGCGGTTGCGCTCCTGGGTGCGGTGCTGCTGCGCGATGATGACGATCACGCCGTCCTTGGTCAGCCGCTGGCCGGCGAGCCGCATGCAGCCGCATCGCCGACATCGTTCGGCAGCGACGGCGAGCGGCGCACGTCGAAGCGCAGCTGCACCGCGGTCGAGAGCTTGTTGACGTTCTGCCCGCCGGGGCCGGAGGAGCGCACGAAGCTATCCTCGATCTCGTCCTCGTCGATGCTGATGTCGTCGGTGATGCGGATCATGGCGACGTCATCGCATGGTCGGGTCAAGACCGGCATCAGCGTCTGCCCGGCAAGATAGCGTTCTTCGCCAGCACCTTGCCTTCTTCCACCGCCGGCTGATCGAACGGCATCGACGCCGAGCAGATGCGCGGCGATGATCGTCTCCAGCATGAAATGCATCAGCAGTTCGCCGAGGCCGCCTCGTCGACGCTTTCGAGGTGGAACGTGCGCACCGGGCAGCCGTTCTTCGCCAGCGTCTCGGCCGTGGCGCGGCCCTGCGCGGCGACCAGATCGCCGATGGTCTTGCCGGCGAAATCCGGCTCGCCGGCGAGCTTGGCGAGTTCGCCGTCGATGCGCGGGCCCTTGCCGGCTACGCCGACGGTGACGACGGTGAACAGCTTGTCGCGCGGACCGGCGATGAAGAGCTGCAGCTGGCTGTGCTGGTCGACCGGGCCGAGCGCGCCGAGCGGCGTCGTGCCCTTGCCGTCCTTGCCGAGGCTTTCGGCCCAGAGCTGCACGTACCATTTGCGTGAAACGTTCCAGCCGGTCGGCATAGGCCATCAGCACGGTGATCGGCTCTTGCCGGTCTCGGCCAGCGCGATCGACAGCGCGGCGCCGACGCGCGGCCGGCACTTCGCCGGCGGCTTCTTCGCCAGCACCGGCGCCAGCGCCGCTGCCGCGCCCGCGCGGATCGCGCGCGATATCGAGGCCGAGCACCGCGGCCGGCAGCAGGCCGACATTGGTCAGCACCGAGAAGCGGCCGCCGACGCCGGTGTCGTGATCGAGCATCGGCACGTCGATGCGCGTCGAGCAGGTCGCGCAGGCCGTTGCGCTTGCCGGGCTTCGCGGGCTCGGACAGGCCGAGAAACAGCTCGCGGAATGCGGCCTCGAGCCCGCGCGCCTTGCACGCGCGTCGAGCGCGGCGATGGTCTGCATCAGCGTCTCGCCGGTGCCGCCGGATTTCGAGATCGCGACGAAGCGCGTGGTCGCGAGCGGCAGCTGCGCCAGCAGCGTCGCCGAAGCTGTCAGCGGATCGAGATTGTCGATGAAATGCAGGCGCGGCCCGTCGCGCAGCGCGCCGAGGCCCGGCACGGCGTGGCCGGCAAGCTGCGCCAGCGTCTGTCCGCCGAGGCTCGATCCGCCGGTGCCGAGGAAGACGACGTCGGTCGCGCCGTCGCGCAGCCGCTTCGCCGCGCCTTCGATGGTCGGCGAGATCGTCGCGCTCTTCCGGCAGGTCGCAGCAGCGGCAGGCTGCCGTCGGCGTAGCGCGCGCGCAGCCAGTCGAGCGCCGCTTCGGTGCGCTTCAGAGCCGCGTCGAAGTCCTTCGCGACGACGCCGTGCGGGCCGACTTTCTCGGCCGCGCGCAAGTTCGATCGATTGCACAAGCGAGGTCGGCGATTCGAAGAATCGAGCATCGGCGACGGTTCCGGCAGAGAGCGATGTGTCAGAAACGCTGGGCTTATACCAGTTCCGCGCAGGTCGTCCGATCGCGGTGATCGAATCGGCGCCATGGCCTGCTTTCGGTTAGGCGCGTCAATTGGCCGTCGGCTGCGCCACGCGGCCGACCACGACGGTTACAAGCATGCCGCCGTCGAGCAGCCGCTTGGCGACGCGCTTGGCGTCGTCCAGCGTGACGGCGTCGATCAGGCTGTTGCGCCGGTCGATATAGTCGATGCCGAGATCGTCGATCTGGTATCTGCAGCAGCTGCGCCGGCGATCTTGGTCGATGTGTCGAAGCCAGCGCATAGCGAGCCCTTGAGGTAGGACTTCGCCTCGTCGAGTTCGTCCTCGGTCGGGCCCTCGGTCGGCCATGCGGCGGATCTCGTCCTCGATCGATCTCGAGCGTCTCGTCGGTGCGGTCGGCGCGGGTCGCGGTGCCGACCCATAACAAGGCCGACTGGCGAAGCCAGACCAGGTATCGGATAGACCGAGTAGGCGAGGCCGCGCTTCTCGCGCACCTCGTGATAGAGGCGCGAGGAGAACGAGCCGCCGCCCAGGATATGATTGAGCACGAAGGCGGCATGAAATCCGGATCGTTGCGCATGATGCCGGGCGCCGCCGAACAGCACCACGGTCTGCGGCACGTCGAGCGTGACGTCGACGCGTGCGGCCGGCACCTGCGGCGCGCATCGGCGCGATCGGCCGCAGATCGGCCTTGGCCGGCAGCGCGCCGAACACGCGGTCGAGCATCGTGCCCAGCGTCGCCGCATCGATATCGCCGACCACGGCGATCTTGAGCGTGTCGCGCGCCAGCACCCGTTCGGTATAGCTGCGCAGATCGTCGGCCGTGATCTTCGGCAACGCTCTCCAGCGTGCCGCTCGGCGGCCAGCGCGTAGGGATGGTCCGGGAACGCGGTCTCGCCACCAAGCGCTGGCTGGCGATGTCGTTCGGGCTGGTGGTCTCGCGGCGCAGCGCCGCCATCATCTGCGCGCGCACGCGTTCCAGCGGCTCGGCGTCGAACCGCGGCTGCGTCAGCGCAAGCCGCAGCAGGTCGAAGGCCTCGTCGCGGTTTTCCTTCAGCGTGCGCAGCGAGCCGCGCAGATACTCGTCGCGACTGGCGCTGAAGCCGATGCTCGATGGCGTGTCGTTCGAGCCGCTCGCTGAAACGCCTTGCGCGTCGAGATCGCCGGCGCCTTCGTCGAGCAGGCCCGCGACCATGTTGGCGACGCCGGGCTTGTCCGCCGGATCCTGCGTCGGCGCCGCCGGTGAAGGCGAAATCCATGGCGATCACGGGAACGGTCGGCTCGCTGCACCAGCCAGGCTTCGATGCCGCCGGGCGAGACGACGCGCTCGATGCTTGGTCGCGCCTGAGCGGGCGCGAGCGACAGCAGCAGCGCCGCAGCGCGGCAGCGAAGCCGCAGGCGGCGGACGAACGCAGAGGTCACGAGCGTTTCTCCTCGCGCTTCGCGGTCGTGTCCTTGATCAGATAGCCGGTCACCGAGCGGCGTCTTGTCGAGCCAGGTCTTGGCCGCGTCGCGCACCTGATCGGCGGTCACGGCGCGGACGCGGTCCGGCCAGGCTCACGATCTGTCGACCGTCGAGCCGGTGGTCAGCGCGCCGCCATACCAGCGCGCCATCGTCGCCTGGTTGTCCTGGGCGTAGATCGCATCGGCGATCAGCTGGGTCTTGGCGCGCTCGAGTTCCTCGGCGCGTGACGCCGTTGTGCGACGACGTCGGCGATCACCGCGTCGATCGCCTCTTCGAGCTCGCGGCAGCTGACGCCCGGCTTGCGGCGACGCCGTAGACGCCGAACTGCGTGTGGTCGAGCGCCGATGCCCTGGTACCAGGCGCCGGCGCAGATCGCGAGCGGCTGCTCGATCACCAGCGTGCGGTAGAGCCGGCTGTTGGTGCCGCTGGCCGAGAATGTGCGCCAGCACTTCGAGCGCTTCGGCTTCGCCCGGCTTGGCGGTCGTGGCGGACGGCACGAGATAGCTGCGCTGCAGGCTCGGCTGCGTCGACGCGCGGATCGGCGAGCGTCACGCGTGCGCGGCGCGATCGTGCGCGCGGCTCCTGCGGCCGCATGCGCGGGCCGATCTCGGCGCGCTGCGCGACCTTGCCGTAGGTCTTCTCGGCGAGCTTCTTGCACCTCGTCGGCGGTCGACATCGCCGGCGACCACCAGCGACCGCGTTGTTCGGCGTGTAGAAGCGCTTGTAGAACTCGAGCGCATCCTCGCGATTGAGCTTCTCGATCTCGTGCCGCCAGCCGATCACCGGACGGCCATAGGGATGATTGAGATAGAGCGCGGCCATCGATCTGCTCGCCGAGCTTGCGCGCCGGGACTGTTGGCGACGCGCATGTTGTGCTCTTCGAGCACGACGTTGCGCTCGGGCAGCACGTCGTCGTCGGTCAGCACCAGGCCGGTCATGCGGTCGGCCTCGAATTCCATCAGCGTCGCGAGATGCTCGCGCGTCACGCGCTGGAAATAGCCGGTGTAGTCGCTCGAGGTGAACGCGTTCTCCTGGCCGCCGATGGTCGCGACACCGTCTGCGAGAACCGGCCGGCCGGATTCTTCTCGGTGCCCTTGAACATCAGATGCTCGAGGAAATGCGCGAGGCCGGATTTGCCCGGCGTCTCGTCGGCGGAGCCGACCTTGTACCAGACCATGTGCGTGACGACCGGCGTCCGGCGGTCGGGAATGACGACGATCTGCAGGCCGTTCGCAAGGCTGAAGCTCGCCGGGCGCTGCACCTCGGTCGACTGCGCGTGCGCCGGGCGGGCGTACAGGGCGATCACAATGATAAGAAAAGCGAACGGCGTGAATGACGCTTTGAAGGACGACCGGAATGATTGCGTCATAATACCTGTTGCTGTTCCGAGCCCCTGTGGACGCATTAAGAGGGCGGCATGTTCCGCCGCAACTCACGTGTTCGCGACCTGCCTTACGAGTTGGCAATCTTCGGCGCTGCAGGCGGCGAAACTAAATCTGTCCGGGCGGAAGAATGCCCGACGGATTTGTCGCCTGTTCGTTGGTATTGACCCGGTCGGCGTTGGTGATGCCGTAGACCTGGTTGGCCGCCGGCGTCTGATAGCCGCGGGGCGGCTGGGTCAGGCTTTCGCGCGCGGGCTCGCCGGAGAACGGAATGTTGTCGTCCCGCTTTGTGCCGAACAGCCCGAACAGGCTGCTGGTCACGCCAAGCTGCGACGGGCTGAGAATTCCGCTGCCTTCGTTGATCGACCGGCGCTCTTCGCTGACGCCGGGCTGCGGTGCGGCCGTTGCGGTCCGTGCACGCGCCGCGCCGAGCGGTTCGGGCTGCACCCGCATCTGATCGACGGCGTCGTTTTCCCTGGCCTTGTCGCGCTTCTTGATGGCATCGCGTGCCGCGCGGCGCTCCAGCACGTCCGGATCCTTCGGCCAGTTCGCCGCATCGCTCGACCGGCGCGTTTCCGGCGGGGGCAGTGTGAGTTGCCGCGGCACGACCAGCGGCGAGCGTTCGCGATAATTGATCCCGCCCGATCCGTCGGTCGCGCCCAGCCCTCGCATCAGGTTGCTGACGAGGCCTTCTTCGCGGGCCGGTTCATCGTCATCCTGGGCGAATGCGGGCGCTGCACCGAGCAGCACGCCGATCGTGGCCACGGTGGCGACGGTGTACAGCAGGCCGGGCCGGGGCCCGCGGGTCGTGGTTTCGGTATCGCGCATCGAACGTTTCATCCTGATCGCGTTCAGCTTCGAGACGGGCTCGCGACCGTCCAATCCTGCGTCGGCCGGTCAATTCTGACAACGGCTTATTTGCCGGGATCACGGCGCTTTTGCGGCTTTGCGGCTGGTAACCCAAGAACTGAATCATATAGCAGGCCGATGACACCGGCAACAATGGCCACATCGGCGACGTTAAAGACGTACCATTCGAACCGCCTGCCGCCCCATTGCAGGTGAAAAAGGGCAAAATCCATCACCGCACCATAGGCGACACTGTCGATCCCGTTGCCGACGGCCCCGCCGATGATCAGGCCGAGGCCAAGCGCCGTGACGCGATTATGGGCATGCCAGAGCCAGACCGCCAGCACCGCGACGACCGCGGCCTTGATCGCCAGGAGCAACACCTGGGCGGCGACCGTCTCGGCCTGAAACCAGCCGTAGCTGATGCCCTTGTTCCAGGTCAGCACCAGATCGAAAAACGGGGTGAGTGCGACCGCGCCGCGCGCGGCGATGTCGTAGACGAACAGGAGATACAGCTTCGAGGCCTGATCGGCGGCAAGCGCCGCCAGCGCCGCCAGCAGTCCCGATTTGACGTTTGCATTCATCGCAAAGTCCCTAAGCCAGCCTGAGGCGCATTGCAAAGCGGGCGAGCGAGCAAGAGCGGCGCATAACTCTTCCCTTCTCTTCCCTTCTCCCCTTGTGGGAGAAGGTGCCCCGCGAAGCGGGGCGGATGAGGGGTCGCTGAGTCCGAGTGTGGATCGACCCCTCACCCAGCATCATTCCGAACTGATGCCTTCGTGCCCTCTCCCACAAGGGGAGAGGGCGCAATTACGTGCGCCGCCGTTGCAATCGGGTCGGGACATGGCATGCTGCGGGCAAAAGGATCCGCAAGCCAAGTGGAGGATCACCATGGCTGTCAGCATCCGTCCGCTGCACGACGTGTTCGTCGGCGAGGTCTCCGGCGTCGATATCACAAAGCCGCTCGCCGCGGACGAGGTCGCGGCCCTCGAAGCCGGCATGGACCGCTATGCGGTGCTGGTCTTCCACGGCCAGAACATTTCCGACGAACAGCAGATGGCGTTCTCGCGCAATTTCGGGCCGCTCGAGGATGCGCGCGGCGGCAACGTCACCAAGCCGGCAGCGACAAGCGTCTCGGCACCGGCATGAACGACGTGTCCAATCTCGGCAAGGACGGCAAGCCGCTGCCGCGCGACTCGCCGGCAGCGGCTGTTCAACCTCGGCAATTCGCTCTGGCATTCGGACTGCTCGTTCCGCGCGACGCCGGCGAAATATTCGCTGCTGTCGGCGCGCATCGTCAACGCGAAGGGCGGCAACACCGAGTTCGCCGACATGCGCGCGGCCTACGACGCGCTCGACGATGAGACCAAGGCCGAGATCGAGGACCTCGTCTGCGAGCACTCGCTGATGTATTCGCGCGGCGCGCTGGGCTTCTCGACTACACCGACGAGGAAAGGCGCTGTTCAAGCCGGTGCGGCAGCGGCTCGTGCGCACGCATCCGGTCACCGGCCGCAAGTCGCTGTATCTGGCCTCGCATGCGGGCGGCATCGTCGGCATGCCGATGCCGGAGGCGCGGCTGCTGCTGCGCGATCTCAAGGAGCATGCGACGCAACCGCAAATTCGTCTACGTGCACAAATGGACGCTGCACGATCTCATCATCTGGGACAACCGCCAGACCATGCACCGCGTGCGGCGCTACGACGAAAGCCAGCCGCGCGACATGCGCCGCACCACGGTCGCGGGCGACGCGCCGACGGTGGCGCAGCAGGCGGCGGAGTAGGGGCGCGCGATCGCCACTCCCGACAGATACCGCAACTTTGCCGAACTGCAGCGCGGCGAGCGCGAGGGCGTCGATTACAGGATCGTCGCCCGCGATCGGGGGTCGCCGGTTGCAGTGATCGCCCCGCACGGCGGATACATCGAGCCGCCGACCTCGAAGATCGCGCACGCGCTGGCGTTGCCCTATGCCAATCTGTTCTGGACAGTGGTTCTGACTGTACCGATCGGCCTCATTCTCTCGTCGGCGTTCTCGGCGATGATTGTTTACGCGCAGGAACTGGTGCCGGGCCGCGTCGGCATGATTTCGGGAATGTTCTTCGGATTGGCCTTTGGTCTCGCCGGGCTTGGCGCGGCGGTACTCGGCCTGGTGGCCGACAAGACCAGCATCGACTTTGTTTTCAAGCTTTGTTCCTTCCTGCCGGCGCTCGGCTTCCTCGCCTTCCTGCTGCCCCGCACTGCGGACCGGGCAACGGCGCGGTGACAAGGCACATGCAGTGGTGATAGAGGCTGGCCCATGACAAATCCCCGCTTGTTTCTCGTGGCGCCTGATGCGCTCTCTCATGATGCTCTTCTCGGCTGCGCCGCTGCCGCCTGCAGTGCTGGCGATTGCGCCTCCATTCTTGTGCCCGAAGCCGTGACGTCGGAAAGCGTGGCGAAGCTGCAGGCGCTCGGCCTTGCTGTCATCATCCGCGATTGCGAGCCACGTCTGGTTCACCGGCTGAACGCTGATGGCATGCACATCGCGCGCTCGACACCGGTTAAGGCGATTCGCGAGACGCTGAAGACCGACGTGATCGGCGTCTTTGCGGCAACCTCTCGTCATATCGCCATGGAGGCGGCAGAGCTGGGCGCGGACTACGTGGCCTTCGCGCAAAAATCTCAGACGCAGGGCGAGCCCCTGCTGTTCTGGTGGCAGGAAATCTTCGAGGTGCCGACGGTGGCCTTCGATCCTGTTGCCGCCGCCGATGTTGCCACACTGCTGCCGCAGAAGCCGGACTTCATCCGCCCCATGGATCAAATGTGGGAAAGTGTTGAAAAGGCCAGGGCCGAAGTCGCCGCATTGATGCAGGCAATGGCATGAAGGCCCGCCTTTTTGCCCTGACACTGTTGCTGCTCAGTGGACAACCAGCCATGGCTGCGACCATCGATGAAGCGCTGGCACTGTTCAGCGACAAGAACTACGCAGAGGCGCGTGGCATTGCCGAGGAACTGGCGGCCCAGAATGACGTGCGCGCCATGGTGATGCTGGGCACGATGCACCAGAAAGGACTGGGCGTTGAAATGTCATCGGCGCTGGCGCGGCAGTGGTTTGGCAAGGCAGCAAACGCTGGCGATGCCGAGGCACAATTGGCATACGCGCTTCTGCTGCTTGACGAAGACGCAGGCGAGACAGATCCCGCCAGTGCTGCCGAATGGCTGGCAAAGTCGGCCGGCAACGGCAATGCCAAAGCGCAGTTCAATCTCGCGCTCATCTACTCCGGGCAGTATGGAGCAACACCTGATTGGCCACGGGCAGTCGAATGGTTTGCCAAGGCGGCTGCTTCCGGCAGTGCCGATGCGCAATACAATCTCGGACTGCTCTATCTTGACGGCAAAGGGGTTGCGCGCAATCCAGTTGCCGCAGCCGAATGGCTCTCCAAGGCGGCATTGAAGGGCATGCCGGAAGCAGCACTCGAGTATGGTGTATTGGTCATTCGCGGCGAGGGCGTTGAACGCAACATGGAGATCGGCCTCAAGTGGTTGCACTATGCTGCCGATCACGGTCACCCTGTGGCGCAAAACCGGTTGGCGCGCATCTATGCGACAGGAGCCGGTGTCGTCGCCGACGCGGTGGAGGGCGCCATGTGGAACATGTTGGCGACGAAGGGCGGACGGCCTGATGCCACGCTGGATGAATTCATGGTCAAGCTGACGCCGGAACAACAGGCGGAAGCGAAATCACGCGCCGATGCCTTTGTTGCAAAACCGGTACCAGTGCTCGACTGATGCGTGGTCTAGCGCACGTCCAGCACACTGGTGCGGGCGCGGCGCACAACGTCAGTGGCGAGTGACCCCTTGAGCAGGCGCTGGAGGCGGCTGCGGCCTTCATCCGTTACCACGATCATCTGGTATAGAGAGCCGCGTTCGACGATTTCTTCCAGCACATTGCCGACGGCCGTTTTGGTATCGGCGACGTTCACCTTCATGGCCTTGAGCAGGGCCTTGGCGTTGTTCACCGCCTCTTCCGCAGCAGGCAAAGCTTCAGCAGTGGGTGCGGCGGAAAAGAGCGTAATTGGCTGGCCAGTCATGGTGGCAAGCACGGAGGCCCGGCGCACTGCCTGCAGCGAACGCGAGGATCCGTCGGTGCAAATGAAATAGCCTTTCCGGTCGAGGTTGTTGCGCGCCACCAGCACCGAGCATGGCGCCATGGTGGTGACAGTCTGGGTGACGCCAGCCCCGAAGAAAGATTTGAACTCACTTTTCCAGCGCGAGGGCTGGCCTAGAATGATCAGGTTATATGGACCCAATTCATACTGATCGAGAATGCCTGCGGCTTCGTCCGGTGCCGTCTTCAATTTTAGCACGACGCTGCGGCCTTGCGGCGAAACATATTCAACCTTGGTGTCGCCAGCGGCATCACCCCAGCTTTCCTGATGGGCAGCGCTCTGTGGCCAGCCCGCAACATCGATGCCTTCCTCTTTCAACACCTCGAGCGATTGTTTGAGGTGGGAGACACCGGGCAATTGGAAGCCTGCATCGATCATGTTCTGGCGGGCGAGGCGCACTTGCAGGCCGCCGGAATGAAGACCCATGTCAATGGGACGGACGAATAGGACGATGATGTCGCAATTGTCGGCCACCGCGAGACGCGCTGCACAGCGCACAGTGATCAGGCTTTCCTCGCTGCCGTCAATGCAGGCCAAAAGGCGGAAGCGGTTGCGGCGCTGGGCCCGGATATTGTTCAGCGTCTTGAGGACAGCCGCTTCCTGGCGATCGGAAAGATCTGTGCGCTGGAAGATGTCAAAGAGGCCCATGGGTTACCCTCCCAACATTGGCCAATAGAAAGTCGAAACCACCATCAGGATTATAAAAGACACCAACATCATGCGCGAGCCGATCTTGAAGAAATCCCGCGCCTTCAGGTAGCCGGAGGCGTAGATGATGGTGAAGGCCGGTTGCGCTGCGGGCGTCAGATAGCCGAAGGCCGAAGAGATGGCGGCGAGAAATCCCGCGATCAGCGGGTCGTGGCCGGCTGCTACAGACATCTTGAGAATGATGGGGGAGAGCACCGCCACAGCGGCACCAGCTGTCATGGTGTTGGAAACAAGAACGGTGAGCAGGGAGACCGCTGTTTCAAAGGCCAATGTGCCATTGCCAGCGATTGCCTGCACGCCATTGAGCGCGCCATTGGCGACCCACTCTGCGGCACCTGAGTCCTTCATCTCAACGCCCAGCGAGATGGCGGCGGCGTAGAGCAGGACGATGCCCCAGTTGACGCCGCTGTTGATGTCTTCCCAGCGCACGAGGCCGAGAACCAGGAAGGCCAGGGCGCCCGCGATTGCGACGATGCCGAGGCCAAGTGTAGATGAAAAGACCGCCCAGCCGACGATCACCACCGCAAAGACCAGTATGGTCATCCACCCGGAAGCCTGCATTGGTCCCTCGAGTTTGACCTGAGTGCGCAGGCGGGTGACGGCGCGCGAGAGGTCGCGGGTTTCCGGCCGGAAGGTATAGACGAGGAGTAGGCTCACCAGTGGCAGGCGCAGGAGAAACATGGGGAAGGCGTAAAGTGTCCAGGTCACGTAATCCATCAGATAGCGGAAGGTGGCGGGGTTGGACGGGTCGTAGAAGAAGTCCTTCCAGTAGCTGATGATTATGGCGTTGCGGGCGCCGCCCGATGGCGTTGTCACGCCGGCAATGGAGCATCCGAATGAAATCGAGAACAGAATGACGGCGGCGAGGTTGTGAACCTTCTTCGGATCGTTGGAGGTGAGGCTGATCAGGGTCACCCCCACCGGCAACATCATGGCGGCAACCGTGTGCTCACCGATGAAGGACGCAAGTCCGCCGCACACGGCGACGATGCCGAAGGAAATCCAGAAGACACTCGTGCCAGTGACGCGCACGATGGCCAAGGCAATGCGCTTGTCGAGTTTTTGTTTGACCACAGCCACTGCCAGCATGAGCGAGCCCATGATGAAGAGAACGGAATCGGTCATCAGGCTTTTGGCAACCTTGGTCGAATCCAACCCAAGCAGCACCACCTGACCGACAATGATGAGCAGGGCGACGGAGGGCAATGGTACGGGCTCAGTGATGAAAAGCAGTGTCGCCATCAACGACATGACCAATACGATCTGGCCGTCATGACTGAGACCTGCGGGTGTCGGGGCCGACATCAGGGCAAACCCCAGGATCATCGTGACGATGAACCAGCGGCGCTTCCATATGAGTGCGAGATCAAATGCGCTGGCGATCTTGCGGTAGCGCAGATAGCCGCGGCGGCGGACACGGCTGAGGCCTGCTGCGGGCTCATGGGCGAGCAAGCTGTCGCGGGCCAGGTTGAAGGGGTGCACTTCGACCGCCGCTACCGCTGGATCCATCTGCGCCGTCCCTTCCGGGCCTGTCATGCTGCCATCCTTTGGGTTAGTTTCACCGCAACAACAGGGGATTCGCAATGACGGCAGCGGCAACGCAAAAGGTGCTGGCGACGATTGACCGGAATTTTGACGCCAGCATGGCCCGGTTGTTCGACTTTCTGCGCTTTCCCAGCGTTGGAACCGAACCGGTCCATGCGGCTGACTGTCAGCGTGCGGCGCAATGGCTCAAGGACATGTTCGACGGCATTGGCTTTGCCACCAGCATCCATCCCACCACGGGCCAGCCCGTGGTGGTGGCGCGCTATGAGCCGCCGAAGGCGGCAGTGGCGGGAATGGCTCACGTGCCTCATGTCCTCTTCTATGGGCATTATGATGTGCAGCCTGCCGATCCCCTGGAGCTTTGGACCACGCCGCCATTTTCGCCGCGGGTGGCCAAGGGAAAAGATGGCCGTGATTGCATCTTTGCCCGGGGCGCTGCCGACGACAAGGGCCAAGTGATGACCTTTGCCGAAGCCACACGGGCCTGGCTCAGCGAAGCTGGTTCGCTGCCTTTCCGCCTGACCTTGCTGATCGAGGGCGACGAGGAAGGTGATGCCGCGCACCTAGACCGCTTCGTGGCCGCAAACAAGGACCTGTTGAGCGCTGATGTGGCGCTCGTCTGTGACACCGGCATGTGGGACCCCCAGACACCGGCCATCGTTACCGCATTGCGCGGCTGCATTGGTGAGGATGTGACCATCACTGGCCCGCGCATTGATCTTCACTCCGGCTATTTTGGTGGACCTGCCGTCAACCCGATCAAGGTTTTGTCGCGCATCCTGGGCAATATCCACGACAAGAATGGGCGCATTGCCATTCCCGGCTTCTATGACGGCGTGAAGCCTCCGGAGGCAGCACAGCGCAAGGCCTGGAAGGACCTGAACTTCGATGCTGGCGAATTCCTCGACGGCGTCGGATTGAAAAAGCCGGCGGGCGAGAAGGCGTATTCTGCGCTTGAGCAAATCTGGGCGCGACCGACAGCAGAGGTGAATGGCATTTTTGGTGGATATACAGGCGCTGGTGGCAAGACTGTCTTGCCTGCCGAGGCAACAGCCAAACTGAGCTTCCGGCTGGTCGCTGGACAGAACCCGGCCAGGATCAGCAGGGCCTTCCGCGCCTTCGTGAAAACGCAACTGCCGCAGGACTGCAAAGCGCGATTTGTCTCCCACGGCGGGGGTGCGGCAGTCGCCGTGCCACACGACAGCAAGTGGATAAAGATGGCAAAGCGAGCACTGGGTGATGAATGGGGCACCGTGCCGGTGCTGGCAGGTGAGGGTGGGTCGATTCCGGTCGTTGACAGTTTTGCTCGGCATCTCGGCCTGAACAGCATCATGATGGGATTCTTCAACGACGATGACGCGTTGCACAGTCCCGACGAGAACTACAAGGTTGAAAGCTATCACAAGGGAATGCGGGCTTGGGCCCGCTTCATTGGCGAAATCATCAAGGGACTTGACACATGAGCAACATCAGCGCGGCTCTGGCCGATATTGACCAATCACTTGACCAGATCATTGAACGGCTGTTCGCCTTCCTGCGCATCCCGTCGATCTCGGCGGACCCGGCCTATGCGGGTGAGTGCGAGAAGGCGGCGCAGTGGATTTGCGGAGAACTGGCTTCGCTCGGCTGCGAAGCCTCGGTGCGGCCGACGACCGGACGTCCCATGGTGGTGGCGCATTACACCCCTCCGGATGCCACGGCCAAAACTCCACATGTCCTGTTCTATGGCCACTATGATGTGCAGCCCGCTGATCCTCTGGAGTTGTGGACAACGCCACCTTTTGAGCCGCAGCGGCGCAAGAACAAGAAGGGCATCGACCAGTTGGTGGGTCGCGGTACCGCAGATGACAAGGGACAACTCATGACCTTCGTCGAGGCGGCGCGCGCGCTGATCAAAGCTGATGGCAAGTTGCCGATCAAGGCAACCTTTCTGATCGAGGGAGAAGAGGAAAGCGGTTCGCCTTCGCTGGTGCCGTTCCTGCAGGCCAACAAGAAGGAACTCTCCTGTGACGCGGCTTTTGTTTGTGACAGCAACATGTGGGACTCCAAGACGCCTGCAATCACCACACGGCTGCGCGGCCTCGCCCATGAAGAAGTGACGGTGACGGGACCATCAATCGATTTGCATTCCGGCATGTTCGGCGGCCCGGCGATGAACCCGATCCGGGCGCTTTCGAGGATGATTGCAGCGCTGCATGATGCCAAGGGACGGGTTACCGTTCCCGGCTTTTACTCTGGTGTATCGGAACTTCCGGCAGCAGTGAAGAAGCAGTGGCGCTCGCTCAAGTTCTCGGAAAGGAAGTTTCTCGGGGATGTAGGGCTCAAGGTTCCGGCCGGTGAAAAGGGCCGCAGTGTATTGGAGCAGATCTGGGCACGGCCAACGGCAGAGGTCAATGGCATGTGGGGTGGCTACACCGGTGCTGGTGCCAAGACGGTGATCCCTTCCAAGGCTCACGCAAAGTTCACCTTCCGTCTGGTGGGCAAGCAAGATCCCAAGAAAGTGATCAAGGCCTTCCAAACCTTTGCCAGGAAGCAGATGATTGGTGACGCCAAGATCACCTTTTCGGGGAAAGGCGGCGGTGCCCCGGCGTCCACCATTGACGAGAACAATGCCTTCATCAGCAAGTCCGCAGCAGCACTCAAGGCAGAATTCAAGCGCGACACCGTGTTAATGGGTAGTGGTGGCTCGATTCCGATCGTGCGTTACTTCAAGGACATTCTCGGCATGGACAGTGTGCTTGTGGGATTCGGGCTGGATGACGACGCAATCCATTCGCCCAACGAGAAATACAACGTTTCAAGTTTCCATCATGGCATGCGAAGTTGGGTGCGGATCATGGCGGCGCTCGGATCATGAGCTTCGACCCAGCGAAGGCCCTGACAGCTTATCATGCGGCGCTGGATTCGCACGATCTGGAAGGGGTTGCCGCGTGGCTTGATGAAGGCGCGCGCTATGTTTCGCAGGGACTTGGAGATGTCTCTGGCCGCGCGGCAATTCTGGCGTCAATGAAGGCCTACTTCGACTCAATGCCGGATCACCAGGCCTTTGATGACGTGGTGCGCACAGTTTCGGCACGAGTGGCACAGAGTGAATGGCGGCTCAAGGCCACCAACAAGGAGACCGGCGCGGTTACCGAACGGCGCGGTATAGAGACGGTGACATTCAACGAGAATGGCAAGATCATTGCCATCATGGTCGAGGATCGGCCCTAGTTGCTCATTGTTCCGAGTGTTCGTGTTCGGCCGCTGCAGGCAACTTGTCGCGTCCCACAACGGGCACGGCGATTGTCAAGTCGCCTGCCTTTTCAAAGGTCAGGACGAGTGAAATCTGATCGCCTTCCTTGAGTGGTGCTGTGAGACCCATCAGCATGATGTGATTTCCACCCGGTGCCAGCGTTGCAGTTTCATGGGGCCGCAACTCGAGGCGCACGATTTCGCGCATTTTCACGACACCGTCGTCAATCTTGCTTTCATGGGCCGTGGCCACCCCGGCGGCCGGCGTGGCTATTTTCAACAGCGCGTCAGTTGCAGCGCCGTGGTTCATGATCGTCATATAGACGGCCGCTGTCTTGGCTGCAGGCGTGAGGGAGGCAGCAGCCCGGGCGTCCATCACCATGATGTCACTTGCGTGGCCTGCACTGGCGTGGACAATGGTGGCGAAGGCGGTAGCAAGCAGGGTACGGCGGGTGATCATGGCGCTGAGACTAGCAGGAATAGTGCCGCAAGTGTGGCGCGGCATGGCGGCGCGCCTGGCGCTCGGCGTTGGGTTCCTGCTGCCTGCGAGCCTCGCTCATGCGGAAGCAACTCCGGTGGCAGTGGAATTGGTACTGGCACTTGATGCTTCCGCCAGCATGGACCGCATGGAGTTCAATCTGCAAATCAAAGGCCTCGCAGCAGCTTTCCGGGACCCAGGGGTGCTGGAGGCATTGAAGAACCTGGGCCCCACTGGCGCAGCAGTTGCGGTCACGCAATGGGGCGACGACGGTGAGGCCAGGGTCATTATTCCCTTCACGTGGCTGACCTCGGCGCGCGATGCCAAGGCGCTTGGATTCCGCATCAGCCGGGCGCGGCGCAGTTTTCATGCATCCTCCACCTCCATTGCCACCGCCATTGCCCACGGAACGCGCTTGCTGGAGGAGAACAGCTACGTCGGGGACCGCCGGGTGATTGATGTCTCCGGGGATGGCGTTGACAATGGTGGGCTCAATCTTGCGGCGGCGCGTGAGACAGCCGTCAACAGTGGCATTGTGGTGAATGGCCTTCCCATTGACGCAGATGGTGCCGGGCTCACGGACTATTTCCGCGACAAGGTCATCATCGGCGTGGATTCCTTTGTGGAACCGGCGGCAGGTTTTGCCGACTACGCGCGCGCCATCCGGGAAAAACTGATCCGGGAACTCAGGCCAATCGGCTCTTGAGCACGCTCATCAGCCGCCCGGCTGTTTTTCCAAGATCATCTTCGTGAAAACCGGCAAAACTCAGCAGCAGGCCCTGGGCCTGGTTGCGTCCTACGTAGTGGCTGGAGAGTGTCAAAGCCTCGATGCCATGTTCGCGCAAGGCCAATTCAAGTTCTGTGTCGTCGGTACCCTTGGCAAAGCGGAGCAACAGCATGAGTCCGGATGGTGGTGCATCAAGTTCATAGAGTTTGGGCAAGCCCGGCTGTAGCGCCGCGATCAAACAGTCACGGCGGGCGGAATAGAGCCGGCGCATGCGGCGGATGTGGATGGCGAATTGTCCATCTTCCATGAATTGCGCAAATGCTGGCTGGACCAGCAGCGAAGGAGGAGCGCCGAAGTTGGCACGTTCGTGACGGAAGACGTCGATCAGGCGTTTGGGGACGACAATGAAACCCAGCCGGATGATGGGCGAAAAGACTTTGGAAAAAGTACCGGAGTAGATGACGCGGGCATCACGATCGAGGCTCATCAGGGCAGGGAGGGGGCGGCCGACGTAGCGGTATTCGCTGTCGTAGTCATCCTCGATGACGATGGCATTGGCCTCCTTGGCCCAGGCGAGGAGTTCGAGACGCCGTGTCAAAGGCATGGTTACGCCGGTGGGGTATTGCCGTGCTGGAGTGACAAAGGCACCCTTGGCGCGGGGATGTTTCTGCCGCGCTTCACTGACGACAAGGCCTTCGCCATCGATGGCTTTCGGTTCCACCTGAACGCCACCGAGCGAGAAAATGCGGCGCGCTGTTGGATAGCCCGGATCTTCCAGCCACAGTTGATCACCAGGCTTGAAGACGGCGCGACGCACAAGGTCAAAGGCATCACTGCCGCCCGCAGTAACGATGACTTGCTCTGCTTCGCAGGCAATGCCACGCCAATCAAAGAGATGGGTGGCGATGGCCTTGCGCAACGGCATCCAGCCAAAGGGGTCGTTGTGTTCCAGCAGCGTGATCGGCGGGTTGCGCCAATACCGGCCAAGGATGCGGCCCCAGTCATCGTGGGGAAAGTGCTCCCAATCAACCAGACCGGCACGGAAGGGCCGGGCTGGTTCGCGCTTGCTCGCGGGGATGTGGCGTGGCGGTGGGCGTTTTTCCGGTGCCACTCGCCAACAGCGTTTCGGGCAATTCGGCGGCAACAGTTGTGCCGGATCCAAGGCGAGTTTCGAGGTAACCTTCGCCAAGAAGCTGCTCATAGGCTTCGACGACAGTAGCGCGCGCTACACCGAGTTGATCTGACAGGGCGCGGCTTGAGGGCAGTTTTGCACCGGGCTTCAGCCGCCCGGAGAGCACCAACTCGCGAACCTGGCGGGCGATTTGTGATTGGAAGGCTTCGGCCTCATTCCGGTCAATACCGAGTTCAAGCGTGGCTGCAGTTTGAAGTGGACTGGTCATGGTCGCTCGCATTGGTGCTTTTGAGCAGACCATAGCTGGAGCTAGGAGTAGCGGCAACAAGGAACCCGAGAATGAACACTGCCCCCAGCGAGCGCACGCGTGTCAAACGCATGAACAAGCGCGCCCACTACGACGAAGCAACGATCCATCCCATCCTTGATGCCCAGCCGTTGTGTACGGTGGGCTATGTTTTCAAAGGTGCGCCCATCGTGACGCCGACGCTGCAGTGGCGTGAGGGTCACCACATCTATTGGCACGGTTCATCGGCGAGCCGCATGCTGGAGGCGGCGGAAGATGCAGAAGTCTGCGTCAACGTCACGATTTTTGATGGCATGGTGATGGCACGCTCTGCCTTCAATCATTCCTGCAACTACCGCTCGGTCATGGCTTTTGGCCGGGCTTTCAAAGTGACGGATGTGGCTGAAAAGGAAGCGCGGCTCAAAGTGATGACTGAGCATCTCTATCCCGGACGCTGGGAGATGCTGCGGCCCGTGTCAGCGAAAGAACTGAAAGCCACGACGATGTTGGGGCTGGAGCTCAATGAGGTATCGGCCAAGGTTCGCTCCGGGCCACCTGGTGATGATGAGGAAGACTACGGATATCCGGTGTGGGCGGGTGTCATTCCGATCGGCTACAGCTATGGGCCGCTGATCGATGATCCGCGTCTGCTACCGGGAATGAAAGCACCGGAGCATGTGAAGAACTTCAAGTTCGGTTGATCGTAGCGAGGGCACGGTTCTCAATCCTGATGCGCCAGGCGAGCATGGCGAGATTGAGCAGGCCGAAGAACAGAGCAAGTTCCCAGAGACCGAAGACCAGCGGCAAGAGCGGAATTTCCAGTGCCACGAGCACATAGTTGGGGTGACCCATGAAACGGTAGGGACCTCGCTTCACCAAAGTTTCGCCAGGCACCGTAATGATGCGGGTGGTCCAGCGGTTACCGAGGCTCAAGAGAATCCACAGGCGGAAGAGTTGCAGCCCGCCATAAAGCGCGAGCAAGAACAGTGACACCAGTTGTGCGGCTGCGAGGAACCACAAGCCTGTGAGCCACGCCACATGCAGGGCGACCATGACGGGATAATGGCTCGCACCTGTTTCGATGCCGCCCAGGGCGCGCAATCTTGCAGTGTTGCGGTTGGCGATCAGCACTTCACTGAGGCGCTGCAAAGTGACAAAACTAAGAACAGCAACGGCAAGTGTGTTCATTGCGTCATGGTCAAGAAGTTGCCCGTGAAACCCGGGCCAAGTGAGCCGAGGAAACGTCGTCCGCTCCAGACTTTTTCCATTGCGCGTTTCAAGACAAAGAGCACGGTCGGTGCGGACATGTTGCCATAGTTTGCCAGAATGTTACGCTCGTCCTGTAAGAGACCTTGCCCCAGTTCGAAGGCTTGTTCGAGGGCCTGAATGACTTTGGTGCCGCCGGGGTGGAAGGAATAGTGATCGACATCGGTCAGACTGAGCTGATGGCGCGTGAGGAAACTGTCCGCCGCCGGACGCAGGTCATTGAGCACGAGATCAGGGATGGAACGCGAGAAGATGGCGCTGAAGCCTTCCCGGTCAATGCGCCAACCCATGATTCCCACAGTATCGGGCCAAGTGTGTTCACCTTGATGTTCGATTCGTGGGCCATCACCTTCGTCCCTGATCACCGCTGCGGCGGCACCGTCGCCAAATAGCGCGCTGGCGATGATATTGGACTTGCTCATTTCGTCAGGGCGAAAGGTCAGAGAGCAGAGTTCAATCACTACCAACAGAACGGTCTTGCCGGGCATGCCACGTGACAGCCGGGCTGCCAATGATAGCCCCGCCAGGCCACCAGCGCAGCCGAGACCAAAGACCGGCACGCGCATCACGTCATCACGGAAACCCATGTCATGCATCACGCGCGCCTCAATGGTGGGTGTGGCGATGCCAGTCGACGAAACGGTGACAATGGCGTCCACGTCGCATGCATCAATATCCGCTTCAAGAAGGGCCTTTGCTGCCACTTCACGGAAAAGCGATTGCCCGACATCGAGAAATATTTCGCTGCGCTCGGCCCAATTGCTCAGGGTTCCGAACCATTCGATTGGGCAAGCGGAGTAGCGCCGGTCGATACCAGAATTTGCAAACACCGGGAGCATACGTTCGAAGTTGTCGCCGAAAGGTGCGAAAACACGCGCCGCCTCCCGGATCACGTGGGGTGTATCCAGAATATGTTGCGGCACGGCCGTAGCGAGGCCGGCGAGGCGGGGAGCAGGAGACATTGTGCCCTTTACGTCTGAGTATGGTGCGTGGATGCATGGCCATTCATCATCGACGGCCACGTTGGCGAAACATAACTGGAATTGAAACTCGCAACTGAGCGGATTGGTTTGTGCCAATCTTTGGGATAGCGCCCACAAACGACGGGTGAGCACCTGCCATTAATCCCGAATTTACCATAAGTAGCTAGTACTTGCCCGGAAGACAACCCTCTGGGGAGAGGGGCTGTGACAGGTTGTTGGTGCCAGGCCTTTGGTTTGCACAAACTCCCTCCACAGTGGAATAGCGGTAAATCAGGGTAAATTGTGTGAGTTTGTCTGGTCGTAAAATTCCGTTTGCGGTACGTGGCCTGCTGGTCATGCTGGCATTGTTGACGTTCGCTTCTGCAGCCCGCTCTGAAACGCTGGACTGGAACACGCGGCCCGCCACCAACTTGCGGGCAGGCGGAACGGATTCCCCGACTTACGGGGCCGCCCCAACTTTGCTGACTGTAACCACAAGTGGGAGTTTCTCCGGAACAACGTCCGGAACTCCAGTACATTCGATCGACCCGGGAATTACAGCCAATGGATTCACCGGGCTGGTGCGATCTGAAATGGATGCGACGACCGACGATGGTTCGGTGTCGCAGACAACAATCATCAACTTCACCGAGCCTGTTTACAACGTGTCTTTCACCATCATCGATATTGATGGCGGGCCGACCTACAATTCCGGCGGAAGCCAATACGCTGACTGGGTGGACTTTAGTGCCATCAGCGCAACCGGGGCAACTGTGCTGCCAACAACGGGCGTGCCGGTGAACGCGGCCAACGTGAGCTACACTGCGGCAACTGGGCGAGCCGCCGCCATCGGCAACATTGGCATCAGCAACAACCAAGGCAATATTACCGTGACCTTCGCGGGGCCGATCCGGACGCTCTCCATCCGGCATATCGCTGGCGCCAACAGTACGACAGCGAACCCGTCGCAACAGTTTGTTTATGTGGACACCGTCACGTTCACCCGAGCTCCACAGCTGCGGATACGGAAAACCTCAAATGGTGGTGTCGGCACATTCAATTTTGACACCAACAATGTGTTGAACACCGGCGTGACGCCTTGGGCGGCGCAAACGTCGTCATCGTCTGTGGTGACGACGGTCGCCGGCACAGCTGTGAATGGTGCCTTTGTTCGCCTGTTTGCGACTGGCACTGCGACAACCATCACGGAGACTGGTCCTACGGGCTGGATCATCACCTCTTCGCCAGTGACATGCACGGACTCCAATTCAGCCGTATCAGGAAACCCGGCCAGCTTTTCCGCAACCGTCGCGGGCTACGTAGTGACTGTCGACGCCACCAATGTCAGGGCTGGTGCAATAATCACTTGTGCGATCATCAATGGCAAGCGGCCAACGTTGCAGGTTGTGAAACAGTCTGTTGGCAACACCGGTGCATTCAGTTTTTCCGGAAGTAACGGCTTTGGTGCCGCAGTGCTCGACACGGCACTATCAAACCCGCGCAACAGTGTTGTCACGACGCTGACTGCGGCCAGCACGATCACTACAGTCACCGAAACCATTCCGGTGGGCTGGACTTTGGCCTCTGCCACATGCACGGGCATGGGGGCAGGCGGCACAGCCTCGCTGGCTGGCAATGTTCTCACTCTCAACGCAGCGGCGACTGCAGCAACAGCCAACATTGTTTGCACGTTCACCAACAACAAGACGCCTGTTGTCAGGGTCCAGAAAATCACCACAGGTGGCTTTGGCGGACCATTTGAATTTGCCGTCGGCAATCTTGCAACGGTTCCTGCTGACATAGACACAGTGACTGCTGATCTTGCCACGCCCGGTTCTCCCACTGGTCATCTGGTTTCCACGACGGGTTCCAACGTCACCTTGGGCGAAAGTTTCTCATTGGCTTGGCTCACATCCGGTGTGACCTGCACTGACAGCAATGCGACCACAACCGGCAACCCGACACCTGTCGCGACATCGGCGGGTGCCAACGTCACGATCTTGGGAGCACGCGTTGTCAACGGCGCAGATATCACCTGTGTCTTCACCAATGCCGCTGCAGCACCGCAATTGGCAGTGACAAAAGTGCCAGCCCCGGTCAGCGTAGACGCCGTCGGACAGAACATTGCTTATGCGATCGGGGTCTCAAATCCCGGAAACGTGACATTGACAAATGTGATTTTGAGCGACGCCCTCGGAAGTGTGGTTTGTCCTCCCAGCGGAACCAATGTCATCGCGTCATTGGCGCCAGGCAATGCAGTCAACTGTACTTTTGCCTACGCGGCGACGCAGTCAGACTTTGACAGCAATGGTGGTGGCGATGGCGACATCGACAATACCGCCGGGGCGGCATCGACCTACAATGGCAATCCGGTCACGGCCAGCGCATCGGCCGCAGTGGCACTGGTGACCAATAGCTCCCTGTCAATCGAGAAGACTGCCTCGCCTCTGTTCAACGTCAATGTCGGAGGACTGGTAACCTACACATTCAAAGTCACAAACACCGGCAACCAAACTCTGACAAACATCACAGTGTCCGATAGCGACAACGCCTACGGTGCCGCCGTGGTTCCAGGGAGCGAAGTCATGTTTGCAAATGCCGAACCGGCTACAGATTCATCCGATGGCGGGATCAACGGCAGTTGGGACACACTTGGCCCTAATGATGTGATCCAATTCACCGCCACATATCAGGTTGTGCAGCAAGACGTGGACCTGTTGCAGTAACAGCCGCCAGCGTCTACATAGGGCTTGGCGAGACTGCCCGGTTCGTGAGGAACATTTTTTCCCTGGGGCCTATAAACGATCATCTTGGGAGCTATCCCTGCGCCGGGCCGTGGCCCGGGGCATATGGCGCCCACCTACGCAAGTAGGGACCCGGGATCGTACGTTCCCACGGCTTATGGTGGTTTCGCCACTTCACCTGATGATAGGTGGGGTGATATGTGGGCGACATGGAATCCCTCGCCAATATCAAGAAGGCAGCCCGCAAGGCGGCAACCTCCGTTCGCCAGAGTGCTCATGAAGTGTTTCGGGCCGAAGCTCCGATGCAGTTGGCGAGTTACGCTTTTCCGTTGAAGCCACTGCCCGGTCAGTCGGTCATTTCGGGGTTCTTTCCCTATCAGAGCGAAATCGATACTCGGCCACTGCTGGGCCGCCTTGCTGGCGAGGGTTGGACCACGGCGCTGCCCATTGTAATAGCACTTGGCCAACCGCTGGAATTCCGCCGCTGGCTGCCGGGAGAACCGACGGTGCCAGGCAAGTGGGACATTCCGCGCCCACCAGAATCATCACCGCTTGTTGAACCCGATGTCTTGCTCGTGCCCCTGTTGGCCTTCGACCGCAAAGGTTTCCGTCTTGGCTACGGTGGTGGTTTCTATGACCGTACGTTGGAACTGCTGCGGTCGAAAAAGCCAGTGACCGCAATTGGTGTCGGCTACGCCGCCCAGGAAGTTGACAGCGTACCCCATGATGCCCATGACCAGATGCTTGATTTTGTGATGACTGAGAAAGTGCTAATCCGGTGCGGTTGATATTTTTGGGCGATGTCGTGGGCCGGGCAGGCCGTGACGCGGTGGCAAAGCATCTGCCGGTGTTGCGGGAGCGCTTTGTGCCAGATTGCGTCGTCGTCAATGGCGAGAACGCGACGCATGGTTTTGGCCTTAGTCCCGAGCACTACCGGTTTCTGCGCGATGTGGGGGCCGATGTTGTCACGTTGGGCAATCATGCATTTGACCAACGCGAACTGCTGACAATGATTGACCGGGAAGATGCTCTTATCCGGCCTGCGAATTGGCCGAAAGGCTGTCCGGGCAAGGGCTCTGCCTTGATTGAGACAGCAAAGGGGCAACGGGTGCTCGTCATCAACGCGATGGGTCGTGTCATGGTGGAGCCGGTGCTCGATGATCCGTTCCCGGCTGTGGAACGCGAAATCGAGCAGTGCCGTCTTGGCCGAGACTGTGACGCGATCATCCTCGATTTTCACGGCGAGGCATCATCTGAGAAAATGGCCATGGGGCATTTCTGCGATGGCCGCGTGAGCCTTGTCGTTGGCACGCATACCCATACTCCAACGGCCGATCATCACGTACTGGAAGGCGGTACTGCCTATCAGACTGATGCTGGCATGTGCGGCGACTACAACTCCGTGATTGGCATGGACAAAGCAGAGCCGTTACAGCGCTTTTTGCGCAAGCTTCCTGTCGAACGCATGCGGCCTGCTGATGGCGAGGCCACCGTGTGCGGCGTCGCAGTTGAAACTGATGACACCACTGGTCTCGCCCTCAAGGTGGCACCGATCCGTATTGGGGGCAGGCTGGAACAAGCTGACCTGCCGTTCTGGCAACCCAATGTATGAGTCTTTTTTGTAGCAACCGCGACAAAATAGGGCGTGACGGTTCCACTACAGTTGCTATCATCCCTTCATCGACGAACCTAAAAAAGCAAAAAATTGAAGCGCCGGGTGCAGGGTTGCCTGAGTTCTTCGACATAGAACCAAGGTTCGACGGCCTATTCGGGGAGACGGCCAGTTGCAGGTCTGAATGTGGGTCGGATGGTGCGTGTCACTTGCCGACCCTCCAAAAGTTCAGCCGAAACTCCAGTTTCCCATGAAAATTACTCATCTCCGGCATGGTGCCGGACCCTTTTGGAGGAAACTAAATGAAGAAGATTATGATTGCTGTGGGCGCTGTCTTGTTGGCGAGTTCGGCATTTTCGGGCATTGTCCGTGCCGGCGATGAACTGACCATCACGTCTTGGGGTGGTGCCTACTCTGAGTCACAGCGCAAGGCGTTCTATGAGCCCTATACTGCAGCTGGCAACAAGATCACCGAAGCCGAATACAATGGCGAAGTCGCCAAGATCAAGGCCATGGTGGAAGCCAAAGCCGTCACCTGGGACGTGATCGACGTTGATACCGCAACGGGTCTTCAAGGCTGCGCAGAAGGCGCGCTTGAAACCATCGACTGGGCCAAGCTTGGTCTCGACAAGTCGAAGTTCATTGGTGGTGACCTGCTCGAATGTGCCGTTCCGAACATCGTCTATGGCACTGTATTCGGCTATGATACGTCGAAACTGAAGGACGGTCCGACATCGATCAACGATGTGTTCGACCTCGCCAAGATTCCTGGCAAGCGCGGCCTCCAGAAAAACCCGACGGTGAACCTGGAATGGGCCCTCATCGCTGATGGCGTACCGGCTGCTGACGTATACAAGGTTCTGGGCACTCCAGAAGGCGTGGACCGTGCTTTCAAGAAGCTCGACACCATCAAGAGCGAAATCGTCTGGTGGGAAGCTGGTGCCCAGGCTCCGCAGCTGCTTGCTGATGGCCAGGTGGTGATAACCTCGGCATGGAATGGCCGTCTGCAGGCCGCCATCGACAAGGACGGCAAGCCATTCAAGATCGTCTGGGATCACCAGGGTCTGGATTGGGATTGGTGGGCAATCACCAAGGGTACACCGAAGATGGAAGAAGCTTACCGCTTCATCACCTACGCGCAGGACGCCGGCCGTATGGCTGACCAGACCAAGTTTATTGCTTATGGTCCATCGAACAAGGATTCGGTTTCCAGCATTGACCCGAAGACACTGCCCAATTTGCCGACGGCACCTGACAACCTGAAGACTGCCTTCAACATTGATCCGCAGTTCTGGGCCGACAACGGCGACCAGTTGAAAGAGCGTTTCAACGCCTGGCTGTCGCAGTAATTGACTGACCGTCCGGCTTCTTTCGGGGCCGGGCGGTAATCTTTTTCCAGTTCCGTCACCCTTGCCGCAGCCCTGCTTGCGACCGTTGGGTGACGGGCATTGGCTTTGCCTTCGCGCTTTTGAGTGCACATATGATCACCGCTGCCCTTCCAACTGACACCATAATGCGCGCTGCCGATGGTACGCCGCTAAAGCAGAAGCTGGCGCAGACGCAGCGTCAGGCGCAGATGAAGGCTCTGGCCCTGATTGCCCCGTTGTTCCTGTTCATCGTCATCAGCTTTCTCGTGCCCATTGGGTCCATGCTGGTGAATGCCTTCTATGATCCTGACATACGTGACACCATGCCAAACACCGTGTCAGCCATTTCGAACTGGGACGGCAAAGCCATTCCGGATGAAGCCGTATTTGCAGCCTTTGCCGTCGACATGAAAGCTGCCCACAAAGCCAAATCTTCAGCATTGATCGGCAAGCGTCTGAACTACGAATCGCCAACGCTAAAATCAAAAGTCACAGTGACGGCCCGTAAGCTTGACAAAATCGAAGTTGGGCCATGGAAAGAAACTGTGATCGGTCTGGACCCGGTGTGGGGTGAAGTGGAAACCTGGTCAACCATCAAGCGTGCCAGTTCGGCTTACACACCGTTTTATCTGCTCAACGTGCTGGACCTGAAACAGGATGCTGGTGGCGGCATCGTCAAAGTGGATGCCAACCGAAAAATCTATCGCGACATACTCTGGCGCACACTTGGCATTTCATTTCTCGTGACGTTGGTGACATTGGTTCTTGGCTATCCGGTGGCCTACATGCTGGCAACCGTGCCGCAGCGAACGGCGAGCCTGTTGATGATCCTGGTGCTGCTGCCGTTCTGGACTTCGCTCCTTGTGCGCACCACGGCGTGGTCCATTTTGTTGCAAGACGGCGGTGTGGTGACGCAGTTCATGTCGATTTCCGGCATCACCTGGCTTCTCAACACGCTTGGACTGCTTGACGGTGAACCTGCACTTTTCAAGACGCGCATCGCCACCGTATTGGCCATGGTGCACATCCAGCTCCCATTTACACTTCTGCCGATCTATTCGGTGATGAAAACAATCTCGCCCACCTATATGCGCGCTGCCCGGTCATTGGGGGCAAAGCCGGCCTATGCCTATTGGCGGGTCTACATGCCACAAACGTTGCCCGGCGTAGCGGCTGGTTGCCTGCTGACGTTCATTCTTTGCCTTGGCTACTACATTACGCCTGCACTGGTCGGTGGCCCCACTGACAATATGATTTCAGGCTTCATCGATAGCGCCATGAACTCCGAGAACAACTGGGGCAAAGCGTCTGCTTTGGGAGCAGTACTCCTGGCAGCGACGCTGCTGCTGTATTACGTCTACAACAAACTTGTCGGCATCGACCAAATGAAGTTGGGTTGAGCCATGTCCATTCCCGCCTATGCCACGACCTCTGAGAAAGTCGCCATCTGGGGTTTGCGGATATTTGTTGGCTTTGTGTTGCTGTTCCTGATTGCGCCGATACTTGCGATCATGCCGCTGTCATTCAATTCTGAGATGTTTTTCAGTTATCCCATGCCCGGCTTTTCGCTGCGTTGGTATGAAGACTTCTTCACCAATGACCGTTGGCAAAGTGCACTGCGTTTGTCGCTGCTGCTGGCTTTCCTGACCACCATACTTGCCACGACGCTGGGCACGCTTGCGGCATTGGGACTGTCACGCGGCAATATTCCCTATCGGGCCTCGATCATGGCGGTGCTGATTTCACCGATGATCGTGCCTATCATTATCTCGGCGCTGGGCATGTTCTTTTTCTATGCCAAGATCAATCTGCTGGGCACACTGGCGGGCCTCGTGCTGGCGCATACGGCATTGGCCACACCCTTCGTGGTGATCACCGTGACGGCGACATTGTCGTCATTTGACCGCACGCTGATGCGGGCCGGTGAAAGTCTGGGTGCCGCACCATCAACCGTTTTCTTCCGCGTGGTCATGCCACTGATCTTGCCTGGCATGATTTCTGGCGCGCTCTTTGCCTTTGTCACGTCGTTTGACGAAGTGATCGCAGTGATCTTTATCGCGGGACCCGAGCAGCGCACTTTGCCACGTCAGATGTTCTCTGGCATTCGTGAATTGATTTCTCCCACCATTACAGCGGCGGCCTCGGTACTCATTGTGTTTTCGACTTTGATGCTGGTGACGGTGGAATTGCTGCGGCGACGCAGTGAGCGACTGCGGGGCATCCGCACTTAAGCCCAAGTTCCAATGTCCTTCAGGTCAGGCCCGGTCCACGGATTTCGCGCAGGAGTTTGGACAGCATGGCCGCGCCGAAGTCATCGTAGCTGCGCGCCGTGACGGTGAAGGCGGCCGGGCCGGAAATCACTTTTTCGTCGAGATAGTCTGCCAGTTTCGGCCATTCTTCGGCGATTGCCAGGGCATTTACAGTGATGTCATCCTGCTCAAGTTGGTGACGGATAGCGAAGAGATCGGGGCCGATGTTGTTGATGCCGTCGGTCGCAAGATCAATGACCCTGCGGGTTGCCGGTGGGGCGACAGCAAAGAGGCGGGCGGCATGAGTGAGGGCCGCAGAGATGGAGGTGCCGCCACCATCATCGGCGCGGCGGGCGAGGACAAGCCGCTGCGCCAGGCGTTGGGCGGACACCTCTCCGTCGATAACCACCCATGGCACGAGCAGGAACTGGGCATGGGTGCCGGACCATTGGGTCACGGCGACGGCAATGCGCTTGCGCGGGGCTGCGGCGATGGCTTGCAGAACGCCTTCACTTTGCAATGCGGCTGCAAGGCCTGTCATCTGCAGGCGGTGCTCGGTGGCGTCTACGCTGGCTGATATGTCGATTGCGAGTACCAATGCCACATCAACGGGCACCACCTCAGTCCGGGCGGGTTGCAGGCACAGGGCCTGAAGCAGGCCCGCGCCGAGGAGTGCAAATAGCAATGTGCCGCGCATGGGGCCTCCTTGCCAAAGGAAGGTTAGCGCAATTGGCGGCAAATGACGATTGGCTTACTGCGTGTCCCGAAGGGACGTGCGCAAAGTACTTGAATTAGCGGCGGCGCATGAAGGCAGGAAGTGGAGTTGCCACCTCACCGCCAAGTGCTTCCCTCAGGCGCGTGGCGATGCGATTGCCGCGGGCAAGATGTTGATCGGATAGCGAGCGCAAGTCTGCAAGCCCTGCTGCCTCATAGGCGTCAGCAGCAGCAGAACTGGTGTCTGCGAGGGTGGAAATTGCGTCAAACAGCCGACCCTGGGGCGCCGATTCTGCCAAGGATTTGACCTTTCTGAGGGCCGCCGCACCTGCAATTCCGGCTATTTCGCCGCCGAAGGAAAAGAATTCTATTGCCGGTTTTGCTGCCGTTGCCATGACGCTTTAACTCCACAAACACACTGGTCGAAGCCTCATGCTGAAGGAACAGCGTTAAAACCGGGTTAAAGCGCAGCTTGTCTCCGGGCCTCTGGCTTGGCTATAGGGCAGCAGGATTTGGGCTTGCGTCGGGCGGGCTTGTTGCAACTTTGAGGATCACATGGCTGGCCATTCACAATTCAAGAACATCATGCACCGCAAAGGCAAGCAGGACGCCCAGCGTGCCAAGATATTCTCGAAGTTGGCGCGCGAAATCACTGTCGCCGCCAAGGCTGGCTTGCCGGATCCCGATGCCAATTCACGGCTGCGCCTTGCCATCCAGAACGCCCGCGCTGAAAACCTGCCGAAGGACAACATCGAACGGGCCATCAAGAAGGCTGCTGGAGGTGACGCAGCGAACTATGACAACGTCCGTTACGAAGGCTATGGCCCAGGCGGTGTTGCCGTCATCGTCGAAGCTCTCACAGACAATCGCGCCCGTACGGCACCTGTCGTGCGTTCGCTCTTTGCCAAATATGGCGGCAACATGGGCGAAAGTGGCTCGGTCTCCTTCATGTTTACCCGCGTTGGCGAGATCGTTTATCCGCTTGGCAAGATTTCTGTTGATGCCATGATGGAGGCGGCAATCGATGCTGGTGCCGATGACGCCACAAGCGATGATGTACACACAGTGATCTGCGCTTTTGAAAGCATCGGTGACGTATCGTCAGGCTTGGCGGCAAAGTTTGGCGATGCCGCGTCCGTCAAAGTGATCTGGAAACCGAACGTGATGACGCCGCTTGATGCCGAGAAAGCCGAATCCCTCTTGAAACTGATCGACGCGCTTGATGAAGATGACGACGTGCAGGCTGTCTTCTCCAATGCCGACATTGCCGATGAAGTCTTGGAAAAACTCAACGCCTGATGACGACGCACCGCTTTTCACCTGAGCTTTATCACGCAACGCTTGGTGCACATGCGGCCGTACTGCATGTCGGTGACGGTGACACGATCATCACGCCGACGCTTGATGCCCACGGCTATGACCATGAGAACATTTTGCGGGGACCCGACACCAACCCGATGACCGGGCCATTTTTCATTGATGGAGCGGAGCCCGGTGACCTTCTGGCGGTAGAGATCAGGCGCATCCGTATGACGCGAGTGATGGGCTGGACGCGCCAAGGACTGGCATGGAACGTTGTTGACGCCGCGCGGGTGCGTGACATGCCGGCGCGTGAGTTGATCCACTGGCGGATCGACAACAACGCAGGAGTCATTCGTCTGGAACAGCCGGCGGCAGCGCTGTCCGACTGGTCCATTGCCATCCAGCCGATGATCGGCTGCTTTGGCGTGGCGCCCGCAGGAGGTGAGTTCATCTCCACTGCGACCAGTGGCCACCACGGTGGCAACATGGACTACAATCGCTTTGGAGAAGGCTGCACAGTCTATTTCCCGGTAGCCGTCGCCGGCGGACTTTTTTGTCTTGGTGATGTCCACGCCGCGCAGGGAGATGGCGAGATCGCGGGCACCGGCATTGAGACGGCCGCCGAGGTGGAGTTCACCGTCCGGCTGCGAAAAGCCTGCCCGGCACGGTGGCCGCGCGGCGAGAATGCCACCGAGATATTCACAGTGGGCAATGCCCGGCCACTCGAACAGGCACTACAGCATGCGACGTCCGAGATGCTGGACTGGCTGCAGCAGGATTTCGGGCTCGACCGCATCTGTGCATCACACCTCTTGGGCATGTGCGTGCGCTATGACATCGCCAATGTTTTCAACCCGGCATTTTCTGTGGCTTGCCGGTTGGAGAAGCAGGCGCTGGCTGGTTTCACGCGCCGCGCCTAAGCTTCGCGGATGGTACGAATCATCGGGCTGGACCCCGGCCTGCGCAACACCGGTTGGGGCGTCATAGAGTCTGAAGGATCGCGGCTCATCTACGTGGCCGATGGTGCCGTGCACTCTGATGCCGAGGCGCCGCTGGCCGAACGTCTCCTGCAAATTCATGCTCAAGTGATGGAAGTGTTGCGAGAGTATGCGCCTGACGAGGCCGCGATCGAAGAGACTTTCGTCAACACGGATGCGCGCGCAACCTTGAAACTGGGGCAGGCGCGCGGTGTGGTGATGCTGGCGCCAGCCACCCTCAATATTCCGGTGGCCGAATACGCGCCGAACCAAATCAAGAAATCCGTTGTCGGTGCAGGCCACGCCGAAAAACAGCAGGTCAAGCACATGGTCAAATTGCTGCTGCCCCGGGCCGAGATGAAGACTGCAGATTCGACCGATGCGCTCGCCATTGCCATATGCCACGCCCATCACCGGGGCTCGCAACGGCTCAAGGATGTGCTGGCGCGTTCTTGACTTGTTCCGCCTGATATGGCAGTATTACTTTTCAGGTAGAGAGTAATACCATGCGATTGACTTCCAAGGGGCAAGTGACCATCCCGAAGCACATCCGCGAAAAGCTGGGTGTGGGGCCGGGTGATGACATCGGCTTCCGAGAGGAGGGGCAGCAGATTGTGCTGGTCAATGAGCAACAGGGGGGCCTTCCGGAACGGCAGGCCGGGGAAAGTGATGGAGACTATCTCGTGCGTTCCTTGCAGGAGTTTGGGCGAAGACACCTGATCGACGATGAGCTGGGGGTGCAGAGCGTTGACGAGATCATGAATGACTTGCGGGGGTATGCTGAGGATGCGAACGATCCCGGATTCCAACGTCGTCCTTGATGTCATTGGCAGACCCTCCACGTGGCAGGATTGGTCCGCAAAGCAGTTGTCTTACTGGTTCAATAACGGTGGATTGGTTGTCAATCAGGTCGTGTACGCGGAGGTCGCAAGCGAGTTGACCAGCCAAGTCGCCCTGGAAGAGATCTTGAACCGTCTGAGGGTTGAGACGGAAGGCGTTCCGTTTGAGGCCTGTTTTCTCGCGGGCCACGCCCACCGTTGCTATCGGAAACATGGTGGAAAGCGGGAGCGCTTGTTACCGGATTTCATGATTGGTGCCCACGCCGCCAATCGCGGTTATCGTATCCTCACGCGGGATGCATCGCGCTACCGCGCCTACTTTCCTGAAGTCGAAGTGATTGCGCCGGATACGCATCCATGAAAGTGACCCCATGATCGGAAAATTGAAAGGCCGCATCGATTCCACCGGGGCGGATTGGCTGATGGTGGATGTGGGCGGGGTTGTCTATTTCGTCTCCTGTTCGGCCAAGACGTTGGCGGCACTTCCTGTTGCGGGTGAATTTGCCGAGGTGCACACCGACATGTTGGTGAGCCAAGACTCGATCCGCCTCGTGGGATTTGCCACTACTTTGGAGAAGGAGTGGTTCAAGTTGCTGCAGTCGGTGCAGGGGGTGGGGGCGCGGGTGGCGTTGGCCATCTTGTCGGTCCTCAGTGCGGGTGAACTCGCCTCCGCCATCGCCCTGCAAGACAAAGCGATGATTGGCCGTGCTAATGGTGTGGGCAAGAAGTTGGCAGAGCGCATCGTGCTGGAATTGAAAGACAAGGTGCCTGCCTATACGGCGGCGGACATCGGCCTGTCGCAAGTGGCTGCAGAACTGTCCGCACCAAAAATGTCAGCCGTCACCGATACTGTGTCGGCACTTGTCAATCTCGGCTACGGACAGTCGCAAGCAGCCATGGCAGTGAGTGCGGCACTGAAGAAAGCCGGAGATGATCAGCCCACGGAGAAATTGATCCGGTTGGCGCTGAAGGAGCTGGCAACGGCATGACCCGCACAATCCTTGACCGCGACTTGACGCAGGAAGACGCGCTCGATACCAATCTGCGGCCGCAGAAGTTGGCGGAATTTGTGGGGCAAACCAAGCAGAAGGCCAACCTGAAGGTGTTCATTGAAGCGGCGAAATCGCGCAATGAGGCACTGGATCACGTCCTTTTTGCTGGGCCTCCCGGCCTCGGCAAAACCACGCTGGCACAGATCATGGCGCGGGAAATGGGCGTCAATTTCCGCTCCACGTCTGGTCCAGTCATTGCCAGGGCAGGCGACCTCGCGGCGCTGCTCACCAACCTGGAAGAGCGCGACGTGTTGTTCATAGATGAAATTCATCGCCTCAATCCAGCGGTCGAGGAAATCCTCTATCCCGCCATGGAAGATTTCCAATTGGACCTTATCATCGGTGAAGGACCAGCGGCACGCAGCGTCAAGATTGATCTGGCGAAATTCACCCTTGTTGGTGCCACCACACGTACCGGACTTCTCACCACGCCGCTCCGTGATCGCTTCGGCATTCCAGTACGGCTTGAGTTTTACAGCGAGGTCGAACTGCTCGAAATCGTGCGGCGCGGTGCACGGATATTGAATTTGTCTGTCACCGACGATGGTGCCTGGGAAATTGCCAAGCGCTCGCGGGGCACGCCGCGTATTGCCGGGCGCTTGTTGCGGCGGGTGCGCGACTTTGCCTCGGTTGATGGCCAATCCCGAGTCGATGCCAAATCGGCTGACAGGGCGTTGCGCATGCTGGATGTCGATCACATGGGACTTGATGCGCTCGACCATCGCTATCTCAATTGCATCGCTCTCAATTTCGGTGGCGGGCCGGTGGGGATTGATACGATTGCAGCTTCACTCTCGGAAGGGCGTGATGCCATTGAGGATGTGGTGGAGCCCTATCTCCTGCAACTCGGATTCCTAAATCGCAGCCCACGCGGTCGCATTCTCACCCACCATGCCTTCAAACACCTTGGACTTGCCGTGCCGAACCGGGCCGAGATCACGCAGGGTGTGCTGCCGCTGGAGGACGGGGAGTGAGTGTTGCAGGCACCATCGCTTCCGGCGTTCATCGTCTGGCACTCCGTGTTTATTACGAGGACACGGATTTTTCCGGCAATGTCTATCACGCCAACTACCTGAAGTTCTGTGAACGCGGGCGCTCGGATTTTCTGCGTGTCCTCGGCATTGACCAGAATGCCATGATCGGCGGCGACTCCACGCTGATGTTTGTGGTGCGGCGCATGCTCTGTGATTTTATCAAGCCGGCGCATTTCGATGATGAGCTGGTGGTGGAAACCAAGTCAGACGAAATGACGGGAGCGCGATTTGAACTGGCGCAGCGGGTGTTGCGCGGCGATGTCGTCCTGTTCACCGCCGCTGTTACCGTGGCCCTGATCGACGGACAGGGGCGGCCCAAACGGATGCCGCCTGAGATCCGAATGTCTTTGATCAAAATAGCGCACTAACCCTTTGTTAACCATAACTGATTCAAGCACTACTTGAAGGTCGCCGGTCCTGGTCCGGCGCTGGTCTGTTTCTGTGGTTGAAGCGGCGAAGACGCTGAAAAAGCCGCAGTTTCGACAGATTTTCACTGTTTGAGGCAGTCCGGGTTTGGTTGCCACGATGTTGACGGACTGTAGGGGCACAGGGAAACCCTGCGGGACAAGCTGGTCAAGCCGAAATGGGGCGCTACGAATTACATGGAAACCATCACTGAAAGTGCGGTCTCAAAGTCGGCCGAAATCTCTCTCTTCCACCTCATCGCACAGGCCTCGTGGCCGGTGTTTTTTGTGATGGTCGGGCTTGCGCTGTCGTCAATCTGGTGCTGGGCCATTATCATCGAGAAGTTCTTCACCTTCCGCCGTGAGCATGCCGCCAATGACAGGTTTGAAACGTCGTTCTGGTCTGGACAATCGCTGGAAGACCTCTACCGGGGCATGGGAGGCCGTGCCGCTGATGGTCTTGGCGCCATCTTCGTCGCCGCCATGCAGGAGTGGAAGCAGAGCCAGGGAGCCACCATGCGGGCCGGATTTGCCGGTGTGCAAAAGCGCATCGAGAAGGTGATGGATGTTGCCATTCAAAAGGAAATGAGCGGGCTTGAATCGCGGCTGCTGTTCCTTGCCACGATTGGTTCAGCGGCTCCTTTTATCGGCCTCTTCGGGACAGTGTGGGGCATCATGACGGCCTTCCAGGGCATCGCCAACTCGGGCCAGACTAATCTTGCCGTCGTGGCACCTGGTATCGCGGAGGCCCTGTTTGCCACCGCCATCGGCCTCGTTGCCGCCATACCCGCGACAATCTTCTACAATATGTACTCCAACGACGCGGCCAAGGTGCAGTCGCGGCTTGAGAATTTTGCTGATGAGTTTTCAGCAATCATTTCGCGCCAGTTGGACGAGAGGGCTTAGATACCATGGGTGCATCGAGCGGAGGCGCCAAGGCCATCAATGCGCGGCGCGGGCGGCGTGGTTCGCGCCATGGTGCAATCAGCGAAATCAATGTCACACCATTGGTGGACGTCATGCTGGTGCTGCTCATCGTCTTCATGGTGGCAGCACCCCTGATGACCGTGGGTGTGCCGGTTGAATTGCCGAAGACCGAAGCCAAATCGATGGATACACCGAAAGACCCGCTCTACGTGACGGTGCAGAAAGACCGTACGGTTTTTCTGCAGGAAACGAAGATCCCTCTCGCGGAACTGGCAGCCAAGCTTTCTGCCATCGTCAAGAACGGCAATGAGGAGCAACTGTTCGTGCGCGCCGATACCACTACGGATTACGGTGCTGTGATGGAGGTCATGGGTGTGCTCAACTCGGCCGGTTACAAAAAGATTGGCCTCGTGACGCTGCAGAAGGATGTGAAGCCCGCACCATGAAGCGCAGTCTTGCCGCTTCCCTTTCGGTCCACGGGGCACTGCTTCTGGCGGTGCTCATTGGCATGCCTGCTCCAGAGCCGTTCAAGGTCGAGCCGCAGGAAGCAGTGCAGGTTGACATCTCCAATATAGGTGACGTGACCAAGGTCATGGCCACGACCAAGGAGGCCGTGCCGAAGCAAGAAAAGCCGGCGGCACAAAAAACCGAAGTGACCAAACAGGTGAAGCCGGCGCCCAAGGTGGCGGAAGAGGAAATTTTGGCGGCCAAACCCAAGGAGCCGGAACCTGCTCCTGAACCGCCGAAAAAGCCCGAGCCGGAAAAGAAGGCCGAAGACACTCCGGTCGATCCTGATCCATTGAAGGCACTGCTCGAAGAACAGAAACTGGCTGAAGAAAAGAAAGTCGCCGAGGAAGCAGCCCTGGCTGAGAAGAAGGTGGCCGAAGAACTGCAGAAGAAGGAAGCGGACGAGAAAAAGAAGGCTGACGCCGAAAAGAAAAAAAAGGCGGATGAAGAGAAAAAGAAAAAAGCCGAAGCTGAGAAAAAGAAGAAGCAAAAACTCGACGTGGCCGCACTCGATGAATTGTTGAACAAGGAAAACGACGAGCGCACGGCGCCGAGGAAGTCTGGTGACACGGATGGCACCCCCACGCAGGGTGAGAATGAGGCGCAGGGTAATGATGCTGCCGTGGCCGCGACACTGATTGACGCGCTGCGCAGCAAACTGGCTGATTGCTGGACTGTGCCACCGGGTGCCCGCGAGGCCAACATCACGGTCAAGGTGCGCTTCAGCCTGCGCAAGGACAAGAGTGTAGAGGGCCTGCCCATCGTGCTGGCAGGTGGTGGCGACGCCCTGTCGGATGCCACGGCGCAATCCGCCGTTTCGGCCGTCATGGAATGTGCGCCGTATGAATTCCTGCCCGCCGACAAGTATGATATGTGGCAGGAAATCACTGTGAACTTTACGCCGGACATGATGTCAGGCACATGAGAACCAAATCTGGGTGGAACGGAATGAACCTCAACCGACGCAACTTGCTGGCAACCTTGGCTGCCGCTCCGCTATTCCCGCTTGCCCTGGCGGCCCCGGCTGCGGCGCTGGACGTGGACGTCTCGGGCGGCAAGATCAATCCGCTGCCTATCGCCGTTTCGCCCTTCCTCGCGGGCGCTGGTGCCGAAGACGTCGGTGCCACCGTTTCGGGGGTGATTGCCAATGATCTCGGTCGCTCCGGTTATTTCGTGCCACTGCCCCCGGAAAGCTTCATTGAGCGCATTTCCGATTTTGAAGCACTGCCGAACATGGAATCGTGGCGGCAGGCGCAGGCCAAGGCTCTGGTCACCGGCCAGGTTTATATGGATGGCGGCAAGCTGCGCGTGGCCTTCAAGCTTTTTGACGTGAATTCCGGGCAGATGCTGGCCAGCCAGTCGCTGGCGGCCTCGCCCAAAGTGGCGCGGCGTCTGGCGCACCGGATCGCCGATCAAATTTATACGGCGCTCACCGGCTTCGAAGGCTACTTCGACACCCGCATTGTCTTCATCGATGAATCCGGTGGCAAGGCGGCGCGCGTGAAGAAACTCGCGATCATGGATCAGGACGGGTTCAATCCGCACACGCTTCCGGTGCAGGGCGACCTGCTGCTGACGCCACGATTCTCCCCGACATCGAATGAAGTGACATTCATGTCCTTCGGTACCGGCGTGCCGCGTGTCTATATCTACAATATCGACACCAACCAGAAAGAGATTGTGGGCGATTTTCCGAACATGAGTTTTGCGCCTCGTTATTCACCTGATGGCGGGCGCATTGTCATGTCGCTGCAGTCTGATGATGGCGCCAATTCCAATATCTTTGAAATGAACTTGCAGTCGCGGCAACTGCGCCAACTCACCAATGTGGCGGCGATCAACACAGCACCGTCCTATGCGCCGGATGGTTCGTCCATTGCCTTTGAATCAGACCGCGGCGGCAGCCAGCAAATTTACGTGATGGGAGCTGGCGGCGGCGAGGGCCAACGCATCAGCTTCGGCAAAGGGCGCTATTCCACGCCGGTCTGGTCTCCGGATGGCAAGTGGATTGCCTTCACCAAGAATGGCGCCGGAAAATTCTCGATTGGCGTGATGAAGCCGGATGGCTCGGGCGAACGCATCCTCACCGAAGGCTTCCACAACGAAGGCCCGACCTGGGCTCCCAACAGCCGCGTCATCATGTTCTTCCGCGAGTCAGGCGGCGAAAACGGTGGCCCGCAACTCTATTCCGTCGATGTCACCGGCTACAATGAACAGAAAGTGCCAACCCCGGAATTCTCATCGGATCCAGCCTGGTCACCACGGTTGAATTGATGCCAAGTTTGACGGGGCGGTTCTGCTCACCTTCCCTTAACCACATTCCCTAAGCCGATCTTCAGGTTATCAGGTCATTACTCCGTTCAAGACGATTGGGGCCGGGGGGCTCCAGACTTAACTTAGGTGGACCTTGATCATGATGAACTCGAAGATGACTGCAACACGCATTGCCTTGGCGTTGGCTTGCGCCATTTCGCTGGCCGCCTGCTCCAAAAAGAACCCCAACAGCCTCAACGCTGGCTTGAACGGCGGCGGTGCGGGTAGCGAACTTGCCGCCGGCAGTGCTGCTCCCGGTTCAGTGCAGGAATTCCAGACGGCCATTGGCGACCGCGTGTTCTTTGAAATGGACCAGGTGACCCTGACCGCCGATGCCAAGGATATCCTGCGCAAGCAGGCCTCGTGGCTCAGCCAATATGCCGATGTTCAGATCCAGGTCGAAGGCCATGCCGACGAACGGGGTACCCGCGAATACAATCTCTCGCTTTCCGCCCGCCGCGCCACGGCAGTGCGTAACTTCCTGATTGCAGAGGGTGTTTCCGCCAAGCGCGTGTCGTCCATTGCCTATGGCAAGGAGCGCCCTGCGGCATTGTGTGACGCGGAAGAGTGTTGGTCACAAAATCGCCGTGCTGTCACGGTTATCACCGGCGGAGCCCGGACGAGCTAAGGCCCGCCGGGAGGGTCGATTCGCGGCCCTGTGACAATTTGTTAACCCTGTTGCCACCACACTTGCGTGCGGTGGCAATTTGCGCAATGGCCTATAGCCAATTGCATGCTTCGGGGCCCGGGACGGCCTGCGGAAGGGGACCTTTGAGGAGTGGGATATATGATGAAGCGATCGGCCGGTTTCAAAACGGCAGCTCTGATCAGCTGTTTTCTGGCGCTCGCCGCCTGTTCGAAGAAGAATACGCCTGACCTTGAAGCGGGCCCCGGTGGTGGTGGCGTGGGCATGGGGCAGGCAGCGCCTGGTTCCAAGGCCGACTTCGAGACCAATGTGGGCGATCGCATCTACTTCATCGTCGATACAGTGACGCTGACACCTGAGGCACAGGACACACTGTCCAAGCAGGCAGCCTGGCTCCTGCAGTATTCCAGCGTGACGGTACAGGTCGAAGGTCATGCCGACGAGCGTGGCACCCGTGAATACAACATTTCGCTTTCCGCGCGCCGTGCAACAGCAACGCGCAACTATTTGATCCAGCAGGGTGTTCCCGGCGGGCGCATTTCCTCCATTGCGTATGGCAAAGAACGCCCGGCAGCGCTGTGCGACGCCGAAGAATGCTGGTCGCAGAACCGCCGCGCGGTGACCGTGATCACCGGCGGTACCAACTAAACCCATCTCGGGGCAAACCCGTTGCAGAGCTGCAACGGGTTTCATCGATCTGAAGCGGAGACGGCACACAGCCTCAATTTCTCCGTCTTTCAGGGTCAAGTGCAGTGTCAACACGGTTCCAGTTCCAATTCCATTCGTCAGGTTTTGACATGTTCAAACGCAGCATTTTTGCCGCCGTCCTTCTGGCCTCCGCCGCCCTGCCTTTGTCTGGTCCGGCGTCTGCCCAGGACATCGCCACCCGTATTTTTCAGATGGAAGAGCGGATCAGGCAACTGACTGGCCAAGTCGAAGAGTTGAACTTCACCGTCAGCCAATTGCAGAAGCAATTGGGTCAGAAAACCGGACAACAGGGTGATGCCAGCGAGCAACTGCAGCCGCTTCCCAAAAAGCCGGTGCAGCAAGCCGAGGCCGCACCCTCTGCCGACGGCGTTGAAATCATCCAGGATACCCTTGGCCAGAAGCCCAAGTCACTGAACGCTGAAATCCTCGGGGCCGAAACTGATCAGTCCGTCGTTGTTGGTCCCGCCGTGCCGTTCAAGAAGGCAGATGCCGATGTGTCTGCTGATGGTCAGGTGATCGTACCGGAAGGTGGCGATCAAATGGCCCAGGCTGGTCAACCAGTGGTGCAATCTGATGGCGTGGTGCAGCAGCAGGACGGCATTGAGCAGGTTTCGTTGCAGCCTGCCGATACGCCCGATACCCTTTACAAGTCTGCCAATGAGTCTCTGTTGCGCCGCCAGTTTGGCGAAGCCGAAGCTGGTTTCCGCAGCTTCTTGGCCAAGTATCCTGAGCATAGCCTTGCTGGCAGTGCCCAGTATTGGCTGGGCGAAACCTTCTATGTTCAGGGCGATTCAAAACAGGCCGCACAAAACTTCCTACAAGCCTACAAGACCTATCCAAAGAGCCGCCGTGCACCTGACAGCCTGTTGAAACTGGGCATGGCCCTCAACAAGATGGGCCAAAAAGACCAGGCCTGTGCAGCGCTCAATTCAGTCGGCACGGAATTCCCGCGCGCCGTGGAAGCCAAGAAGCGCGCCACCACCGAATACAAGCGTGCGGGCTGCTGAGGCCACGACCCTTTCGCACTGCCAATCTGGTGCGGTTGCGCCAGGCAGGCTCTTTCATGATCTTCTGACAATCCCCCGGGTCGCCATTGCGGTATCCGGGGGTTCTGATTCCATGGCGCTGTTGCGGCTGCTGTTGCCATGGCGATCAGTGCAGGCTCCAACTCTGAAGATCACAGTTCTTACCGTTGATCATGCTCTGCGTACTGGCTCGCGCGCCGAAGCGGAACGGGTAGCGATGTGGTGTGGTGATCTTGGGGTTGATCATGTACTGCTGACGTGGGAAGGGCCCAGGCCGTTGAGCGGTGTACAGGCCAAGGCGCGAACCGCCCGCTATGACCTGATGACGTCGTGGTGCGTTGCGAATGATGTTGCGGTGCTGCTCACCGCGCACACGCTCAATGATCAGGCTGAAACCGTGGTGATGCGCAAGCGCCGGACAGCGAGCGCCAAAAGTCTCGCAGGCATCTGGCCGGAAACAGTATGGAATGGTGTGCGGGTTCTGCGCCCCCTGCTGCAGATGACGCGGTGCGACTTGCGCACCGGTCTACGCCAACAGGGGCAAGGATGGCTTGATGATCCCAGCAATGACAATGTGAATTTTGAACGGGTACGCATTCGCCGCAGCTTGCGCCAGTGCGACATTGCAGGTCTCGCTGCTGAAGCTGAAATGGCGCGACGCCAATCGCAGGAGACGTACGGCTTGGCGCGGCAATGGCTGAAAGACCATGCCGTCGTTCATCCGACTGGCATGGTGCGTTTGTCGCGCGCTGCGATGCGGGCGGAAACCGAGGCGGTGCAGTGCGAGATCTTCGGTTGGGCCATTGCGGCCTGCGGCGGAGGTCAGCGGTCTGAACGGGCGTCCGTGGTTCGTCTGGCAGCGATGGCCAGTTCTGCTGACGGCTTCCGCCGCAGTTTGGGTGGAGCGCTGGTTGCGGGCCGGGTACGGGAGATTATGCTGGGGCGAGAACCGGGGCGCATGGCGGCGCGGTCTGTAATGATTCCGCCAGAAGGAACCATTCTGTGGGATGGGCGATTTCTCCTGACGGCCCCTGCGGGTGCCCTGGTGCGGATGGCCGGAAGCTTGCGGCCCGCTCGGGCCAATGACCTTCCGGACTTTGTGCCAGCCTTTGTTATTGCCGGGCTTCCAGTGATTGAAATTGCGGCGGAAGAGCCGTTTTTCCCCCATTTCGCCCATGTGTTTGGGGTGTCGGTCACACTCGGTGAACGATTTCTCCTTTAGTCTCGTATTTACAGTGTTGCGATGCTTGGATTCCGGGGGTACCGGACCTATGTTAAGCAACAAGTTTTGAATGGACTTCGGGTGTGCTGTTTTTTCGGCCTCCCAGAATTGAGGATCAACGTGAACCAGTTCCGCAGCTTCGCCGTTTGGATTGTCATTGCCCTTTTGCTGTTCGCGCTCTTCAGCCTGTTCCAGGGCCAGAGCCTGCGCACCAGCGCAGCCGAGGTCAGCTATTCCGAATTGCTTGACAAGGTGAGCGCCGGTGCAATCGAGAGCGTGACTTATTCGGGTGAGTCCATTACGGCGACCGCCAGTGATGGCAAGATCATCCAAACCTACGGACCGATCACCGAGGCGGACCTTGCGAGCCTGCGCGCCAAGGGCGTGAAGGTGACTTTCCGCCCGCAACAGACTGACTCCTTCCTGTCCAACGCGCTGATCTATTGGCTGCCGATGCTGCTCATTCTGGGTGTGTGGGTGTTTTTCATCCGCCAGATGCAGTCTGGCTCGGGCAAGGCGATGGGCTTTGGCAAGAGTCGCGCCAAGCTTCTCACCGAGAAGCAGGGCCGCGTGACCTTCGATGACGTTGCCGGTGTTGATGAAGCCAAGGACGACGTTGTCGAGATCGTCGACTTCCTCAAGGATCCGCACAAATTCCAGCGGCTGGGTGGAAAGATTCCACGTGGCGCGCTGCTCGTTGGTCCTCCGGGTACCGGCAAGACGTTGCTCGCCCGTGCCATTGCTGGCGAAGCCAACGTGCCATTTTTCACCATTTCTGGTTCCGACTTCGTTGAAATGTTCGTCGGCGTCGGCGCCAGCCGCGTGCGCGACATGTTCGAACAGGCCAAGAAGAACGCCCCCTGCATCGTCTTCATCGATGAAATCGACGCTGTCGGCCGCCATCGTGGTGCCGGCCTTGGCGGTGGCAATGATGAACGCGAACAGACGCTCAACCAGTTGCTCGTCGAGATGGACGGTTTTGAAGCCAATGAGGGGGTGATCATCATCGCCGCCACCAACCGGCCCGATGTGCTCGACCCCGCCTTGCTGCGACCGGGCCGCTTTGATCGCCAGATCACCGTCGGCAACCCCGATGTGAAGGGCCGTGAGCAGATCCTCAAGGTGCACATGAAAGACAAGCCGTTGGCTCCGGATATCGATCCGAAGGTCATTGCCCGTGGCACGCCCGGTTTCTCCGGTGCTGATCTTGCCAACCTCACCAATGAAGCTGCCCTTCTCGCGGCGCGGCGCAACAAGCGCATGATCACCCAGGCGGAGTTTGAGGACGCCAAGGACAAGGTGATGATGGGTGCCGAACGCAAATCCATGGTGATGAGCGAAGAAGAGCGCCGCAACACCGCCTATCATGAAGCAGGCCACGCCCTCGTTGGCATCAACGTCAAGTATGATCCACTGCACAAGGTGACAATCATTCCGCGTGGCCGCGCCCTTGGTTTGACCATGAACCTGCCGGATGGTGACCGTCACAGCCGCACCCGCGAATGGTGTGAGGCCCGGCTTGCTGTCTTGTTCGGTGGCCGCGAGGCCGAGCTCATTCTCGGTGGCGACAAGAACGTGACCAATGGTGCCATGGGTGACATCCAGATGGCGACGCAACTGGCACGCGCCATGATCACCGAATGGGGCATGTCCGAAAAGCTTGGCCGGGTCCGCTATTCTGCCAACGAGCAGGAAGTGTTTCTGGGTCACAGTGTGACGCAGAGCAAGAATGTCTCGGAAGGCACAGCGCAGATCATCGACGAAGAAGTGCGCCGTCTCATCCAGCAGGGTGAGGCTCAGGCCAAGTCCATCCTGAAGAAGAAGCGTGAAGACCTGCACACGGTGGCCAAGGCCTTGCTCGAATTTGAAACACTCTCGGGCGAGGACGTGGCGAAGCTGTTGCGCGGCGAGCACATCGACCGCGACGAAAAGCCGGTCAAGCGTTCCGACAAGGGCACCAGCGTTCCCAAGGCGGGTGCCAAGCGTGGCGGAACGGGCGGGATGGAGCCGCAACCGCAAAGCTGAAGCCGCGCCGATGAAAGTCTACTACCGTCCAACTGGGCTGGTGTTCGGGGCCGATGTCGCGCGAATGGTGCGCGATGGTGATGCACTTCATCTGGCTGGCTTGAGCCATATTGGCTTCACCCATGTGGACGTGATTACCCGTACACCGGATGGTGTTGAACGTGACATGCAGCGCCTGTCCGGTGTTGATGATTCTGCCGTGTTGGAGCGGTTGTCAAAAATGCGCCCAGATTTCGCCGGACTGGCGCTGTCCACGGCGCGCATCATGGGTATTGTCAACGTCACCCCTGATAGTTTTTCGGATGGTGGCAAGTTGTCATCAGCAGAGGCAGCCATCGCCCACGGCCACCTGTTGGCGGCTGAGGGGGCAGACATTCTTGATGTTGGTGGCGAGTCAACGCGACCGGGCTCGGACACCGTGCCCGATGACGAGGAATTACGACGCGTTATTCCCGTCGTTGCAGGTCTTGCCCGTGACCATGTCGTGTCCGTTGATACACGCAAGGCCGCCATCATGCAGGCTGGCCTCGCCGCAGGCGCAAAAATCATCAATGATGTTTCGGCGCTCCGCCACGATGGCAAGGCAGCTGCCGCCGTCGCCAAAGCCAAAGCGCCCGTAGTGCTCATGCATGCTCAGGGTGAACCCAAGACCATGCAGCTTGCGCCCAAGTATGATGATGTGCTGCTCGACGTTTATGACGGTCTTGAAGCCCGCGTGGCTGAGGCAGAGGCTGCCGGAATTGCCCGTGCCCGCATTGCCATCGATCCCGGTATCGGCTTTGGCAAGTCTTTCCGGCAAAATCTCGATTTGCTGGCCGGGTTGACGCTTTTCCACGGACTGGGGTTGCCGCTCTTGGTGGGACTGTCGCGCAAGGGTTTCGTTGGTGCTTTGACGGGAGATACGACTGCCGGCAACCGGGTTCATGGATCGGTCGGAGGCGCGCTCCAGGCAGCATTGGCAGGCGCGCACCTTCTGCGGGTGCATGACGTCAAAGCGACGCGCGCGGCCTTGGTAGTCTTTGCGGCGACACTCAGCCCGGAAACAGCAGACATTTAGCCTGACCGAGTGCCCCACTATGCCGGCATTGTGCCAGCCCTGGGTTTGGGACATGCTGCGGCAACGACTGGAGCAGCGGAACGTGTCCGGCAATGAAGCGCGCACTTGGATTCATACTGGCGGTGGTGCTGATGATCGGTGGCATTATTGCCTATAAACATTGGTCCGAGTCGCAGCCCTATCCGACGTGGCAGGTGACCCGGCGGAGCGATTTTTCCGGCCTCTACCACTCCTATCACCTGCTGTTGGTAGGCCGGGGTGCCGGGCAATATGCCCCGACGCTAAGCATCAATTGTGAGAATGGTGTCCTGCAGGTGCAAATGTTTGTCGGGTTGGTTGAACGCATTGGTGGCGGCATGGAGTCGGCAAGCCTCTTGGTCAGCGAGTATCATGCCACACAGCCAAATGGGACGATGACAGGCACACAGCAAGGTTGGATTGTTCCGCAGAACTCCGTGATGCTCGAACGGCCAGCGCCAAAGGAATTCATTGCCGGGCTTGTCACAATGCCCTGGTTCATTGCCTCCGCCGGTCCTGAGGCAAGATTTCATGTGGAAGGACTGAAGGAGCTTCTTCCCGAACTTGACTCCCGTTGCCAACTTGCCAGTGATGAGGTGGTGCAATGATTTCAAACAGGAACTGCCAATTTTTCCTGCTGGCCGGATCGGTGTTGGCCTTGCAGGCCTGCGAGGAGAAGCCGGCCTGTCCGCAATTCAGCATTTCGGCAATGCCCCAGCCCGGCGAGGTGGGCAAAGTCCTGTTTGTCCTCAAGATGCCTGCGCAACTTGCCCAGATCAGTGGACCGTTCGATTATGCCTGGACCGTTTCGGCAGGCGAGATCGTTGCGGGGCAATTTACCCCCAGCATCCTGGTAGCGGCGCCATCCGGAGTGGTCACGGCCTCGCTCGAAATCCGTGGAATCCCCAAATCCTGTCAGGCTTTCGGTAGCAGCACGTTTGGAGTTCCATAATTCAACCAATTTTCAACTACTATTGCTATTGAAAGACTTCGACAGGAAATGGGGAACGTGATGTCACGCAAGTATTTCGGCACAGATGGGGTGCGCGGCCGCGCCAATGTGGGGGCGATGGCACCTGACGTTGTGATGAAGATCGGCATGGCAGTTGGCCAGTTGTACCGGCGCGGCGGTCACCGGCACCGGGTGGTGATCGGCAAGGACACCAGATTGTCCGGCTACATGATTGAGCAGGCGCTGACCGCAGGACTGCTGGCTTCGGGAATGGACGTCTTTCTGCTCGGACCAGTGCCGACACCGGCAGTGGCCATGTTGACGCGCTCGATGCGCGCTGATCTCGGCGTTATGATTTCCGCCTCGCACAATCCCTTTGCCGACAACGGCATCAAGATTTTCGGACCCGATGGCTACAAGCTTTCCGACGCACAGGAACTGAACATCGAAGACCTGATTGACAATCCCGCGAAGCTGACGCTGGCAAGTGCCGCCGAGATCGGCCGGGCCAAGCGCATTGAAGATGCTGGCGCGCGCTACATCGAGTTTGCCAAGCGCACTTATCCCGGTGAAAGCAACCTCGATGGCATGCGCATTGTCATCGATACGGCCAACGGTGCCGCCTACAAGACCGCGCCAACAGCGTTGTGGGAACTGGGTGCCGAGATTTTCGAGATCGGTCGTGATCCCAACGGCACCAACATCAACGAGAAGTGTGGTTCCACCCATCCCGACGTGATGTGTGAAAAAGTGCGGGAGTTGCGCGCTGATATCGGTATCGCGCTTGATGGTGATGCTGATCGCGTGATCATTGCGGATGAAAAAGGCAATGTGATTGACGGCGACCAGATCATGGCGCTGGTCGCGACGAGCTGGGCCCAGCGTGGCCAGTTGAAGGGTGGGGGCTTGGTCGCCACCATCATGTCCAATCTCGGACTTGAACGCTACATGCAGGGGCAACACTTGTCGCTGGCCCGCACCAAGGTAGGTGACCGTTATGTGGTCGAACACATGCGCGGCCATGGCTTCAACGTCGGTGGTGAGCAGTCGGGCCACATTGTGCTCTCCGACTATGCGACGACGGGCGACGGCTTGCTGGCTGCCTTGCAGGTGCTGGCGGAAGTGGTGCGGCAGGAAAAGCCCGTGAGTGAAGTGTGCAGCATGTTCGAAGCGCTGCCACAGGTTTTGAAGAACGTGAAGTTCAAGGGTGGCAATCCTTTGAACCAGGATACGGTGAAGTCTGCCATACGCGATGCTGAAGCGCGCCTTGGCAATCAGGGACGTCTGGTGATCAGACCCTCGGGCACGGAACCCCTGATCCGCGTGATGGCCGAAGGCGATGACGGCAAACTGGTTTTGACCATCGTGGATGATCTCTGCGGGATCATTTCCAAGGCGGCGGCGTGAGCTTTGTTCACGGCCAGTCTATTCATGCCCTGTCCGCTTGCGCTGGAACGCGGCTGACGAAAATGCCGCCGAGGACGAGGATGAGGGCGACAAGAACGTTCCATCCGATGTGCTCGCCCAGCGTCAGGGCACCAAAAGCCAGTGCGAACACCGGCACGAGATAGTTCGACGTCGCAGTGAAAGTGGGGCTGGTACGCTCAACTGCCTTGAACCAGATCACCGTGGCGATGCCGGTCGGTAAGAGGCCAAGGCCGAAGAGCGCGAGCAGAGCTTGCGGTGGGGCCTCGTTCAATAGATAGGGCGATTGCAAAACGGCTGCTGCGGTCGCAATCAGCGCGCCCGCCGTCAGTACACCAGCGGAAACTGCGACGGTACCTTTCAGGTTCATGCGCTTGGCGCTGATGGCGTTGATGCCATACATCACGCAACCGGCAACGACGGCAAGTTGGCCGATCAATTCCTGACCATGAGTCTTGAGGTTGAGCAGGTTGCCGGGTCCCATCAGCACGATGATTCCGAGGAAGCCGAGAACGAAGCCTGCTGTGCGGGGCAGGGTGAGGCGCTCACCCGGCAGCGCGAAGTGGGCCATGATGATGATGATCAAAGGAATGGTGCCCATCAGCAAACCCGCCACGCCCGAGGTGATGAATTGCATGCCCCAGGTGATGACAAGAAAGGGGGCGGCATTGCCCACCAGTCCAAGCCAGAGGTATTTGCCGATATGGTTCGCGTCCAGCGGCAGTGGTGCGCGTTGTGCGAGTGTCACCAGAAGCAGAATGGTAGCGCCGATGCAAAGCCTGGCAGCAGCGATCCATTCCGGCTGGATGTGCTGCAGGGCGACCTTGCTCATGGCAAAGGATGAACCCCAGCAGACCACTAACCCGGCGAGAAGGAACCAGTCGAGCGGAGCGATGCGATAGGCCATGATACCCCTGCGCCTTGTTGTTAACCTTAACCGGCACTCAACACATTGCGCGGTATTCGAACGAAATGATGTGGCCCAGATACCACAATTGCATGGGGTCACAATCGTGCCATTTTTCGGTCCGCCTCTCGCCCTTGTCAGCAGGCAAATTCGCATCATTCAAAAAGCCCAATACGGGGATGAGGTGTGTGATGAAAATGTTCAAAGTGATTCTGCTTGCTGGCGCGATCATGGTTCCTGCGGTTGTCTCGGCCAAGGCTGCGGACGTTGATCCGGATGTGCCAATTGCAGCTGATCCCGCAATGATGGGCATTTATTTGCGTGCCGATGCTGGCTGGTCGTTTCTCGACTGGAGCGGCGGCCTTGATGATGATGCCTTTGTCTTTGGCGGTGGCGTTGGTTATCGCTTCACCGACAATGTACGCGCTGATGTGACTGCAGACTGGAGCGGCGATTACCGCGTGGCACCAGCTGGTGATCTTTCCACCACCACGGTGCTTGGCAATGTCTACTTCGATTGGGCCAATGACACGATGTTCACCCCTTACGTTGGCGTGGGCGCTGGCTATGGCTGGGTGGAGCGCACCGGTGCATTTGCTGATGATGACGGCTTTGCCGTTGGCGCGGCGGCGGGCATCTCCGTCGGTCTGACCAACAATATTGCCATTGATACTGGCTACCGCTTCCGCGACATCATGATCTCGGGCAGTGATACCACCGAACACCAGGTGACGGCGGGTCTCCGCTTCAGCTTCTAAGCTCAAACGGCCCGCAATCGCGCGTGGCATGTCATGAAACGCGTCCTTCCGAAAGGCAGGGCGCGTTTTGTTTTGCCCGGCTTGACTTTGCCTTGGGCGCGCCTAGTCTTGGGCCAGTTACCGCCACACGCGGGAGAGATTGCAACTGATTGTGTGCAACGCCGAAGGAGCAACCGCCCCGGAAACTCTCAGGCAAAAGGACCGCGTGGGGTGACAGTAAACTCTGGAGAGCAGGGGCCCTGAACGGGCCGCTCACCGAAGGAGAAAGTTCTCCCGTGTCGGAGTGACGGGCGGATGAAAACTCTCAGGTTCCTGACAGAGGGGGCACGCGCGGCAACTGCTGCGTGGGCACTCATGTTCAGGAGAGACTTGATGAGCAGCGAAACGCTTCAACGCACACCACTTCATGATTCGCATGTGGCACTGGGCGCGCGCATGGTGCCGTTTGCGGGCTATGACATGCCTGTGCAATATCCGACGGGAATATTGACCGAGCACAATTGGACCCGCCAGCATGCGGGATTGTTTGACGTGTCGCACATGGGGCAGTGCTTCATTGTCGCTGAAAGTTTTGAGCGGGCGGCCGAAGCTATTGAAAAACTGGTCCCCGCCGATATCAGCGGGCTTGCTCCCCTGCAGCAACGCTATTCGCAACTGCTCGCTGAGGACGGCGGCATACTTGACGATCTCATGATCTCGCGCATGGCCAGTCAGGGGCGGCTCTATGTCGTCGTCAACGCCAGCCGCAAGGAGGAGGACTACGCCCATATCGCCGCAAGGCTGCCACCTGATGTGCGGCTGGAACGGATTGATGGTGCGGGTTTGATTGCACTTCAGGGGCCGGAGGCCGAAGACGCGCTGGCAGTCCTCAACCCGGAGGTTCGCAATATCCCCTTCATGGGTTTCAAGTTGTTGGACATCGCGGGCTGCAGGAACGTGCATGTGTCACGCTCCGGCTACACAGGTGAAGACGGTTTTGAGCTTTCCATGCCCCCTGCTGATGCCCGGACGATCTGGAATGCCTTGCTGAAGGATGCACGGGTAAAGCCTATTGGACTTGGCGCGCGCGATTCGCTGCGGCTGGAGGCGGGCCTGTGTCTTTATGGTCATGACATTGATGAAACGACCTCGCCCATTGAAGCGGGTCTCACCTGGTCGATCGCCAAGCGGCGGCGCGAAGAGGGCGGATTTCCGGGCGATACGCGGATCAAGAATGAACTCACCAGCGGTCTCAAGCGCCAGCGCGTCGGTCTGAAGCCTGAAGGCCGCCAGCCGGCGCGCGAAGGCAGCATTATCCAGAATGCGGCGGGGCGAGAAATCGGCAGGGTCACGTCAGGCGGCTTTGGACCCACTGTCAATGGGCCGGTGGCCATGGGCTATGTCGACAAGGAACACAGCGCGCTGCGCACGCCTGTCTTCCTGCTTGTCCGCGACAAGTCCATTGCGGCAACTGTCGTCAAACTTCCCTTTGTTCCCAACCGTTTCAAACGCTGAAGGAGAAATCATGAGCGTCAAGTTTACCGAAGAACATGAATGGATCACTGTTGCTGGTGGCGTTGCCACCGTCGGCATCACGGTGCACGCCGCAGAACAGCTGGGTGACGTGGTATTTGTTGATCTTCCTGCCGTCGGCAAGAAAGTCGAGAAGGGCAAGGAAGCCGCAGTCGTTGAAAGTGTCAAGGCGGCGAGCGAAGTCTATGCGCCGATTGATGGCGAAATCGTCGAGGTCAACAAGGGCATTGCCGAGGAACCTTCGCTGGTGAACAGCGATGCCGAAGGCAAGGCTTGGTTCATGAAGATCAAGATTGCCAATCCGGCGCAGCTTGAAGGACTGATGGACCGCGCCGCCTATCTCAAATTTGTGGGAAAATAACATGGACATGAGCACGCGTGTTGCGCTGAAAGACCTCGAACCTGGTGCCAATTTCATCCGCCGTCACATCGGCCCGGATGACATGGAAACAGCTGCGATGTTGAAAGTCGTGGGCGCAAAATCACTGGATGATTTTATCGACAAGGTGGTGCCAAAGCGCATTCGCAGCAGCCGGCCGCTTGAACTTGGCAAACCCATGCCGGAACGTACGGCGCTCTCATATCTCCGCAAGGCGTCCGACCGGAATGAGGTTTTCGTTTCGATGATTGGCATGGGTTACTACGGCACGGTGACGCCGAAGGTCATCCTGCGCAACATCCTGGAAAATCCTGGCTGGTACACAGCTTACACGCCCTATCAGGCCGAGGTAAGCCAGGGCCGCCTTGAAGCGTTGTTGAACTATCAGCAGATGATTGTTGACATGACAGGCTTGCCGATCGCCAATGCCTCACTTCTGGATGAAGGCACGGCAGCAGCAGAAGCCATGGCCATGGCAAAGCGCGTGTCCAAGATCGTCCTCCACTGTGTTCTTTGTCGATCGTGACACCCACCCGCAAACCGTCGGCGTGATGCAGACACGTGCCAAGGGTTTCGGCTTCACCATTGTCATCGGCGATCCGATGACGGAACTGAAGCCTGCAGATGTATTCGGGGCGCTGTTGTCCTACCCCGGTTCATCGGGTGAAGTGCGCGATTTTTCAAAGACCATCGAGGCGCTGCACGGTGCGGGTGCGCTGGTTGTGATGGCGAGCGATCTTCTGGCGTTGGCATTGCTCAAAACGCCGGGTGAACTGGGCGTCGACATAGCCATTGGCTCGACGCAACGCTTCGGCGTGCCCATGGGTTTTGGCGGACCGCATGCTGCCTTCTTTGCCACGCGCGATGACTACAAGCGGGTGATGCCGGGGCGGCTGATTGGTGTGTCTGTCGATGCCAAAGGCAATCGTGCCTTGCGCATGGCCCTGCAAACGCGCGAGCAACACATCCGCCGCGAGAAGGCGACGAGCAACATCTGTACGGCACAAGTACTTCTTGCTGTCATTGCCTCAATGTTTGCGGTTTACAACGGCCCCAAAGGTATTCTCAAGACAGCAGAGCGGACGCATCGGTTTGCCGAAGTGTTTGCGGCAGCCGTGAAGGGGTTTGGCTATGAGGTTCAGACCAAGGCCTTCTTTGACACTGTGACGCTGCATGTACCGGGCCGGGCGCACAATCTCTGGGCCAAGGCCAAGGAAAAGCGCATCAACTTGCGATTTGTCGATGCTGATCACTTGGGTGTTTCGTTTGACCAATCAACACGGCGGCAGGAACTGATGCGATTGCTCGCCGTGTTCAAGTCTGATGCCGAGGCGCGCATCGATGTTGATGCAGTTGATGCCGGGACCGGTGAAGTCATTCCGCTGGCCCTGCGCCGCACCAGTGACTATCTCACGCACCCCGTGTTCTCCATGTATCATTCGGAAACCGAGATGCTGCGCTATCTCCGGCACTTGCAATGCAAGGATCTGGCGCTGGATCAGGCGATGATACCGCTTGGTTCGTGCACCATGAAGCTGAACGCGACGAGCGAGATGATTCCGGTGACATGGCGGGGCTTTTCACAATTGCATCCCTTCGCCCCCTTGGAGCAGACGCAAGGATACCAGCAGCTCTTCGAGGAACTGGAAGAGATGCTGGCGGAGATCACCGGCTTTGATGCGGTGTCGCTGCAGCCCAATGCCGGCAGCCAAGGTGAATACGCGGGGCTTCTGGCGATACGCCGCTATCACGACTCACGCGGTGATATGGGCCGCGACATCTGCCTCATTCCTGTCTCGGCGCATGGCACCAATCCGGCATCAGCCGTGATGGCGGGGATGAAAGTGGTGGCTGTGGCCTGCGACGAAAACGGCAACGTTGATGTGGCCGACTTGGAAGCCAAGGCCAGTCAGCATGCGTCGTCACTCGCGGCGCTGATGATCACCTATCCTTCGACGCATGGCGTATTTGAAGAGGCGATCATCGACATCTGCAAGATCATCCACGCGAATGGCGGGCAGGTTTATCTTGATGGTGCCAACCTCAATGCTCAGGTGGGTTTGATGCGGCCCGCCGAGTTGGGCGCAGACGTGTGCCACATGAACCTGCACAAGACGTTCTGCATCCCCCACGGCGGCGGTGGCCCGGGAATGGGTCCAATTGGCGTCAAGGCACATTTGGCTCCGCATCTGCCGGGCCATGTTGTGGTGGACGGCGTCAATCCGGCAGCTGGCAAGGATGGTGCCACCGGGGCTGTTTCGGCGGCACCCTGGGGTTCGGCATCAATCCTGCCGATCTCGTGGATGTATATCGCCATGATGGGCGGCGAGGGCCTGACCAAGGCCACCAAGATGGCGATCTTCAACGCCAACTATATTGCCATGCGTTTGAAGCCACACTTCCCGGTGCTCTACACGGGCCCCGGCGGATATGTGGCGCACGAGTGCATTCTCGATCTGCGCGATCTCAAGGAACGCACCGGCCTGTCGGTTGAAGACGTGGCCAAGCGGCTGGTCGACTATGGCTTCCATGCGCCAACCATGTCGTTCCCGGTTGTCGATACACTGATGATCGAGCCAACGGAATCAGAAGCCAAGCGCGAGTTGGACCGTTTCTGTGACGCGATGATTGCCATTGCCGGCGAGATTGCGGAGGTCGAGCAGGGCAAGGCACACAAGACTGACAACGTATTGAAGAATGCGCCGCACACCCACGCGGAACTGTTCAGTGAATGGAGCCATCCCTATTCCAAGGAGCAGGCTTTCTTCCCGCTCAAGCAGTACCCCAACGACAAATACTGGCCGCCGGTGGCGCGCGTGGACAATGTCCACGGCGACCGCAACCTCGTTTGCGTGTGCCCGCCGATGAGTGAGTATTTGGAAGCGGCGGAATAGGCCTTCGAACCACGGCCCGGCGCGCGCGAACCGGGAAAGGTCGCGCGCGATTCTTTCAACCGTTATTCAACTGAATGGTTGACTATTTTGTCAGCCCGAACTATATTCAACCACATGGTAGAATATCAGACACTGAGCGCTGTTTTCCATGCCCTTGGCGATGGCACCCGGCGGCAAATGCTCGCCGAGCTTGCGAAGGGCGAGCGTACCGTCAGTCAGCTGGCAGAACCCTATTCCATGTCACTGGCGGCGGCGTCGAAGCACATCAAGGCACTCGAAAATGCCGGCCTCATCCACCGTCAGGTGCTGGGCCGCACCCACATTTGCCGGTTGCAGCCTGAGCCGTTGGCAAGCGCCCACCAATGGCTGCGCCACTATGAACAATTCTGGACGCAGCGACTTGATGTTCTTGACCAGCTCCTCCGTGAAGAGGGCGAGAAACGCGGCAAGGCCACATCGGCATACGCAAACAAGAAGGGAGACAGCAAATGAACGATACTTTGATGATGGAAGCCTATGGTGAAGTCACTGGCGGTTCGACTTTGACGATACAACGCATGCTGCCCGGTTCTCCGGAACGGGTGTGGGCCTACCTCACTGACAGTGACCTGCGCCGCAAGTGGCTGGCGTCCGGCACCATGGCAGGGGAGAAGGGCGCGTCATTCGAGCTTGTCTGGCGCAACGACGAACTCACCACTCCGGCAGGACAACGCCCGGCAAGCTTTCCCGATGAACATCGCATGGCGGGCCGGATACTGGAGATCGATCCTCCACATGTCCTCGTCATTTCTTGGGGCGAAGGCGGCAGCGTTCGCTTTGAACTGGAGCAGAAGACCAAAGGTGTGCTTCTGACCTTGACCCACAAGAAGCTGCCGGACAGAAACTCGGCGCTCAATATCAGTGCCGGCTGGCACATGCATCTCGATATTCTGGTGGACCGCATGAACGGTCGCGAACCGCCAGCATTCTGGGATGGGTGGAGCCGCTTGAAGCGTGACTACGAAAGCCGTATTCCCGCCTAGTTCACCAGTTTCAGTCCAACCGCAAGAAAAAGGCCCGGTTCAACACCGGGCCTTGCCAATTTCAGTTGTTGCCGAATGTCAGTTCAACCGGGATTTTACGGCGGCGATGGATTCGGTAACCAGACGTTCGCCTGACGTGCCCTTGGTGCCATCCTTGAGCAGCGATGCTGCTGCTGCAACGGCGAGTTCAGCGGCCATGGAGCGCACATCCTTGGTGGCGGCGGCTTCGGCCTGGGCAATTTTCTGTTCCGCCTGTTTGGTCCGGCGGGTCAGTGTCTCGGCAAGCTTCTTGCGGCTATCAGTGGCAAAGGCCTCGGCATCGGTGCGTGCCTGGGCAACAATGGCGACTGCTTCCTGTTCGGCATCGCTGCGCTTCTTCTTGTATTCTTCCAGAAGTGCGGCTGCGTCTTCGCGAAGCTTGCGGGCTTCATTCAGTTCGCTGGATATCTTTCCGGCGCGCTCATCCAGCATCTTGCCGAGCATCGCAGGTACCTTAAGGTAAACCAGCAGGGCGAGAAACAAGATGAAGGATACGAGAACCCAGCTTTCAGCGTGTCGGAAAAATTCCATCGTCGCGTTCCTTACTTTGCCGCCTTGGCGACTGCTGCTGCTGCGGCCGTTTTGGTGGTCTTGCCGCCAGTGAGCTGGGCAAAAATATCAGCTGAAATGTCTGCGGCGATCGCGTTCAGCCCCGCCAGTGCCTTGGTCTTGGCAGCAAGAATTGCCTTGTCAGCCACTGCGGCTTTTTCGGCCAACTCACGGTCAAGCTTGTGGGCAGCAGCGTCAACCTCGGTCGACATGGCATTGCGCTTCTCAACGGAGGTGGCAATGGCCTTGCTGCGCGCGTCGGCAAGCGTCGCCTCGTAGGCTTTGAGGGCCTGTTCGGATTCAGATTTCAAATTCACAGCGGCAGCGAGATCGTTGTCGATCGTGGACTTGCGCAATTTGATGACGCCACCCGTACGTGGAATGATCAGGCGTGACACCACGAAATACAGCGCGAAAAAACTGATCGCCAGCCAGAACAGCTGCGGCGGCCAAGTGGAAACATCAAGTTGCGGCATTGCCCGCTCCTTCAAACCTGCTCAAAGAACTGCCGGGCCTCGCAGAAAGGCCCGGCACGAAAGTCCGGCTGTATCAGCCGAACAGGATGAGCATGGCGACGGCGAAGCCGATGAGGCCCGTCGCTTCGGCGAAGGCGAAGCCGAGGAACAGCGTACCGCGCTGCGAGGCAGCTGCACCCGGGTTGCGCAGTGCGCCTGCCAGATAGTTGCCGAAAATGTGGCCAATGCCGATGCCGGCGCCACCGAGGGCGACTGCCGCAATGCCTGCGCCGATCATCTTTGCTGCTTCGAGTTCCATGTTGTTCTCCTGTGGAATGGAATTGTTGGTTTCAATCAGTGGTCAACATGCATGGCATCGTTCAGATACATGCAGGTCAAAAGGGCAAAAACATAAGCTTGCAGCGCGGCCACAAGCAGTTCGAGGCCGGTCAAGCCGACCATGGCGATCAGCGGCACGAAACCGAAATAGCCAAGCATGACGACAAAGCCTGCCATCACCTTCAGCATCATGTGTCCGGCCATCATGTTGGCGAACAGACGAATGGAAAGGCTGAGCGGGCGGATGAAGTAGGATACGATTTCAATCAGCACCACGAGAGGCAGCAAGAGCACGGGCACGCCTGAGGGAACGAAGAGCTTGAGATACTTGAAGCCGTGTTTCCAGAAGCCAATGAGCGTAGCGCCGATAAACACCGTAAGCGCCAAGGCCAGCGTGACAATGATGTGGCTGGTGACGGTGAAGGAATAGGGGATCAAGCCCAAGACGTTGCAGAAAAGAATGAAAAGGAACAGCGTGAGCACGAAGGGGAAATAGGCGCGGGCATTTTCATGCAGCACTTCGTGGGTCATGTTGTCGATCACCTCATACAGGCTTTCGGCAACGGACTGCAGCCGCGTGGGTACGAGTTTGGTTGGCGCCAACACGAAAAGCAGAGCTGCACAGACGACCGCAATGACAGCCCACAATGCCGAGTTGGTGAAAGAGAGTGCGCCAAAGTCGAAAATCTTAGTGATGACGAACTGATGGATCGGATCGATGATCTTTTCACCGTGTTCGGCGGCCCCTTCGGCGGTGGCGGCTACTGCTGCTGTCGTCACGCTCAATCCCCAAGCTCAATCTTTGGCTTCAATCTTCGTCGTCATCATCGGGAACCGATGGGGGCACTGGCCCCTTGGTTCCCATAATCGCATCGGCCGTTTTGGAACGCGACATGCGCATCACGTTCCATATTCCTGCGGCCTGGCCGAGCGGCATCAGGATAATCATCATCCATGGTGTGGTGCCCAGCCAGCGGTCCAGGTAGTAACCGCCAATCGTGCAAACGGCCAGGGCGACCAAAATCTCGGAAATCGCACGCATGGCAAACCCCGCCGCCATGGTGTCAGTGGGATCAGGCCCCGTTGTGTCATCCCGTGCCGCCAGCTGTTCATCCAGCTTGCGTCCAAGTTCTTCGATCCGGTCATCTTTCGGCGTTTTGCCGGCTTTAGACACGCCAGCCTTAGCCATGATCAAACCCAAGAAAATGCACAACGGAAAGCGCCAATCGCCACCGAATTGGGCTCTTCATAGTTACGGGGCGGGACTGTGTCAAGAATTGGATTTCCCGTACAACTAATTGAAATATAACACTAATATATTTCTGATTAATGCTGCGTCAATGAGTCTGGATGGTTTCACCCGAATCCTCAGATGCATTGATGCACAGGCCCGCGGATTGCACCCCCAACTCTGGCTCCCGCAGTCTGTAGGGGCGCGCGGCTACAACAAGCTCAGCTGATCCAACGCCTGCCGCAACCCTTCTGGTGACGTAAAGTGGTGGCCTCGCCAGCTGCAGGCCTCAGCGCCCTTCACGTTTTTCAGGCTGTCATCAATGAACAAACATTCTGATGGATTGAGACCGTTGCGGGTGCAGAGCAGGGCAAAGATGGCGGGGTCGGGTTTGATGATTTTTTCATCGCCGGAAACAATGATGTCGCGGAACAGGTTGAGGAAGCCGAAGCGGGCGCGCGTCTCGCGGAAGGTGTCACCGTTCCAGTTGGTGATGGCGTAAAGCGCGGCACCCTTGCGGTGCAAGTCCTCAAGCAGCTGCACCGATCCTTCGATGGCACCCGGCACCATTTCCATCCAGCGTTCCCGGAATAGCGCAATCTCTCGGGCCTGATCGGGGTGGCGCGCCGTGGCCTCGGCAATGGCTTCGTTCCAGGGGCGGCCACGGTCCTGCTCGAGGTTCCACGGGCCGTTGCAAACTTCAGCGAGAAACCATTCCATCTTCGCCTCATCGGCAAAGACCTTGCGATAGAGATGGCGCGGATCCCACTCGATCAAAACCATGCCGAGATCGAAGACGATATTCATGTGCGTGGCTCCGGCATTGGCAGCAATGGCTCATACATCATGATGGCGTGGTTGGCGGCGATGAACTCTTCGCCGCGCATCGCGCCTGTATCTGCGTCGAGACGCTGGCGCCACAGTTCGTTGTGGCGGGAATAGCCACCCCACCACTCGGGGCGAATTTCGTGGTTCTTTTCGAAGACCTTGAAGCGGTCGCGCAGCGGCGCATTGCAGCGCCAGGCACCGCGCAGCCACGTCTCCTTCTGCCAGACATTGAGCTGATAGGTGTCGGACGTCGGGTTGCGGATTTGCAGGTCGATGTAGTTGAAAGCACAGGTGGCACCAGAGGCAAAGGGTTGGGTTCGGCCAGCATCGGGAAAAACATCAAAACCGTGGCGCCAGCGTTCCACCACCTCAAGATCGGTGTGAATGGTCATCCAGTAGATGAGGTTGGTCATCTGGCAGAGGCCGCCGCCGATGTCCTGTGCCAGCGTGCCGTTCTTGAGCACAAAACCCATTTTGAAGCCGCGCCGTGCCGTTGGTCTTCCGACCAGCCGCCAGAAGGAAAACACCTCGCCCGGTTTGAGGGTCAGCCCATCGATGCATAACGCAGCAAGAGCAAGACTTTGCATCTTGTTGCGCTGCAACTCCATGTCCACACCTGAAAGCTCGCGCAGCATAGGTGTACCGTGTTGCATGTGGAGATAGGGCAGATGCGAAGTGTTGCGCTGATTGGCAAACTGCGTGCCGGAGAAATACCAGTGCAGGCGGCGCCTATTCTCGAAATATAACTTCCCCAACGCCAATCGAAGTGGCGAGCGCTGCACCGGTTTGGGCAGCGGCTGCTTCATTCGCTCAGCCGGCTTCTGCCACCAGTTCGGTGGCCTCTTCGAGGTTCACTGACACAAGCTGCGAGACGCCACGTTCCATCATGGTGACGCCGAAGAGGCGGTTCATCCGCGCCATGGTCAGTGGGTGGTGGGTAATGATGAGGAAGCGCGTTTCGGTGCGCGCCAGCATCGCATTCAGCAGGTTGCAGAAGCGTTCGACATTGTGATCGTCCAGCGGTGCGTCGACTTCGTCGAGCACGCAGATGGGCGAGGGGTTGGTGAGGAACACCGCAAAAATCAATGCCAGTGCGGTGAGCGTCTGTTCGCCGCCTGACAGCAACGACAGCGTCGTTGGCCGCTTGCCCGGTGGCTTCGCCAGGATTTCCAGGCCGGCTTCGAGCGGATCATCGGACTCGATCAATTGCAGCTCAGCCTCGCCACCGCCAAAAAGAGTGGTGAAGAGTTCGGTGAACTTGGCATTGACGGTGCCGAAGGCATCCAGCAGACGTTGGCGGCCCTCCTTGTTGAGCGAGCCGATGGCGCCACGCAATTTGGCGATGGCCTGCACGAGTTCATCTTTCTCGCGCTTCATCTTGTCGAGTTGTTCGGCAACGGCGGTGGCTTCTTCGTCGGCGCGCAGGTTGACGGCCCCGAGGCGTTCGCGGTCCTCGCGCAGGCTGACGAGCTTGCGTTCAATGTCTTCGGCGGGGGGGAGTTTGTCTCCTTCCACACCGGCGGCGGCGAGCAACTCTTCGGGCTGACAGTTCAGCGTTTCGGCGATGCGGGCCTGACAATGATCCTGACGCTGGCGTGAGGCCTCGAGCCGGGCCCCGAAGCGGGCATGCTCTTCGCGGCCTGTGGCGGCCAGTTCCTGAGCATCGCGCAGCGCCTTGTCGGCGTCACGCACGGCATTCTCGGCGGTTTGCAGGGCATCAGCAGCGCTCTTGCGGTCAGCTTCCGATTCTGACAGCAGGTTCATCAACTTGAAGCGCCGGTCAGCCAATGCCTGCGGCATGGCGGCCATTTCGGCCAGCCCCGCATCTGTTTCGGAGAGACGGGCAGCCAGGGCCTCGACTTGTTCCTTGGCCTTGGCGGCGCGGGCGCGCCACTGTTCCGTTTCGGCTGAAATGGCCCGCAGGCGGTCGGTGCGAAGACGCGCTTCGCGTTCAAGTCCATCATGACGGGCACGAGCCTCACCATAGGTGGCGCGATCGCGGTTCAATGTATCGCGCAGGGCAGCGGACTCGGCTTGCAAGCCATCAAGGGCGGCCAGGCCGGCGAACTCGGCGTGGGCAGCATTGAGACCGCTTTCCAGTTCGAGACGCTGTGCATCGGTGCGGCGGTGGGCCTCGTCAAGTGCGCTGGTTTGGGCCGTTTGCTCGGCAAGCTTGCGTTCGTGGGTTTGCAAGGCGCGGCGGGCCACATCGAGAGCTGATGTTGCGGCGCGCCAGGCCTCGCGGTGTTCGCGTTCAGTGCGGACCCCGGCTTCAACGGCGGCGCGTGACTCTTCGAAGGCGCTGCGCAGTGCTTCAGCGGCGCTCTGGGCTTCCTTCATCTCGGTTTCGAGCGAGACAAGACGGTTGCGTTCGGCAAGGCGCTTGGCGGCAGCACTTGGGGCTTCGGCGGCGGCGACGAATCCATCCCAGCGCCAGACGTCACCCTCGCGGGAGACCAAACGCTGGCCGGGCTTCAATTGCGGCTGTACAGCAGCACCAACGCTGCGCGAGACGACACCGACATGCGACAATGCCCGCCACAGTGCAGGCGGCGCTTCGACATGGCGCGACAGGGGCGTGGCATCGCCGGGAAGGGCAGGGATGTCAGTCAATGGCGGCAGGCCGCGCCAATAGACGGGAGCTCCTTCATCGGAAGAGGCTTCAATGTCGTCGCCCAGCGCAGCAGCAAGTGCAGTTTCGTAGCCGGGCTCGACGTTCAAGGCATCGACAACGGCAGGCCAGAGCCCACCGCCATCATTCTTCAGGAAGTTCGTCAGTGTACGGACTTCCGTGACGAGACGATCAGCCTTGCGGCGGGCCTCGTCATGGGCGCTACGCTTTTCACCTTCAGCGTTACGGGCCGCGCGAAGTGCTGCTTCAGCGCTGGTCGCTTCGCTTTCGGTGGCGTTGGCGGCAGCGATGGAGGCTTCCACAGCGGCCGTCAGTGTTGCGCCGTCTCCCACATCACCCAAGGCGGCAATGAGGTTGGACTTGCGTGAGGCAATCGACTGCAATTCGCTGTCAAGACGGGAGAGGCGGTTTTGCTGTTCCGCAAGGCTGCGCTCCATGGCGCTGCGCTGGGCAGCGAGATCGGCGAGCTTGCGGCCCGCGTCGTCGGCGGCTTCCTGGGCGCGGGCCAGCACATCAGCGGCGGCCTGCACAGCAGAGGCGGCCTCGGCGCGCAATTCGGCATCGGCACCGAAGGAGGCTTCAAGGTCTTGTGCCTCGGTTGCGAGACGAGCGATGACGCCATCGGTATCGGCCAGCAGGCCCTCTTCGCGCGCCACGTCGGCGCGGGTCTGGGTCTGACGCTGCTTCAATTCCTGGATGCGGGTCTCGACGCGCTTTTCTTCGTCGTCAAGTGTAGCGCGTTCGAGCGTCAGGCGCTGCAGTACGGCGGCACGGATGGTTTCCTGTTCGCGCAAGCCCGGCAGCGTGTTGCCCAACTCGTCGCGGGCGCGGAGCTTCTCCGATGCCAAGAGGGTGTGTTCGGCGAGCAGGCGGGTCGCTTCGTCGAGTTTGGCCGTGTCGCGCTTGACGTCTTCGGCACTGTCGCGCCAGGCCACAAACAGGCCAGCGGCTTCGAGTTTGCGGATTTCACCAGAGACCTGCTTGTACTTCAGGGCCTGCCGGGCCTGACGCTTCAGGCTGTTCAGCTGGCTTTCGAGCTGTGCCGTCACGTCATCAAGGCGTGACAGGTTTTGTTCGGCGGCGCGCAGCTTCAGTTCGGCTTCATGGCGGCGGGTATGGAGGCCGGTGATGCCGGCTGCTTCTTCAAGGATGAGGCGGCGGGCTTGCGGCTTGGCATTGATGATCTCGGCGATTTGGCCCTGACGGACCAGAGAGGGCGAGCGCGATCCGGTGGAGGCATCGGCGAAGAGCAGCTGCACATCGCGGGCGCGGACTTCACGGCCGTTGACGCGATAGGTAGAGCCATCATCGCGGACAATGGCGCGGCTCACTTCCAGCGTGTCGGAATCGTTGAAAGCGGGTGGTGCCGAGCGGTCTTCATTGCCGAGCGTGATCAGCACTTCCGCCATGTTGCGGGCAGGGCGCACGGTGGTGCCCGAAAATATCACATCTTCCATGCCCGACGCGCGCATCGACTTGTACGAGTTCTCGCCCATGGCCCAACGCAGCGCTTCGAGCAGGTTCGACTTGCCGCAGCCATTGGGGCCAACGACACCGGTCAAACCTGGTTCGATCACCAGCTCAGTTGGTTCCACGAATGACTTGAAGCCGGTGAGCCTCAGCCGCGCGAATTTCATGATTGCCCCAATCCCTTATGTACGCACGAATGCCACTCAGCCAAGCTGAGGGTCGATCACGGCTTTCAAGCCTTCGATGGTGTTGTCACCCTCGTAGTGCTTGCCGTTGATGAAGATGTAGGGAATGCCGGTGACGCCGAATCCTTCGGCGCGCTTGCGTTCCGCCAGAATGGCCTTGGCCACGTCGGCATTCTTGGTGCAGGCCAAAAAGCTCTCTTCAGTGAAGCCCGCCTGCAGCGCGATGGCCTTGAGGCCTTCGAGGGGTGCCGGCATCCATTTTTCCTGGGTCTTGAACAGGACGTCGACAATGGCCTTGTACTTGTCGGCAGGCGCGCAGCGCGCCACCATGAAGGCACCGAGGCCAGCATCATTGTGCGGAAATTCGCGGAACAGGAAGCGCACCTTGCCCGTGTCGATGTAGTCCTTCTTCAGCGCCGGATAGACCGTCATGTGGAAGGCGGCGCAATGGGGGCAACTGGCCGAGGCATATTCAATGATGGTGACCTTGGCGGTGTCTGCCCCCTCGGCCATTTCGCCATGGGCTGGCGGCTCGGCAAGCTTGGCCAGATCGGGCGCATCCTGGGCCATGGCTCCAGCTGGCAGAAGGGCTGTGGCGGCGGCGGAGGCCATGAGTGTGCGGCGGGAAATCTTGATCATATGGGCTTTCCTACTTGATGTTTGGGAGCAAGGCCATGGCCGGATTGACCCTGTGGAGAACGTGATTTTTCCGAGCGAATTCCGTGTTCCAGGCGGGTGAGGGCCTGCCTCAGATCAGTGTCATCGACGGTGTCGAGGGAGGGGGAAACCGATCCGTCCGGACTTTGGGGAATCGGCTGCGGGGCTAGCGGTGCCGCAGGGGGCGGACCAGAGGCCTGCACCTTGACCTTGGCAATCGCCGCATAGCCCAGATAAGCGTTGATGCGCTCGGTGATCGACTGCACCATGTATTGCACCTCAAGGGCGCGGCCCGGTGCGGCGCGCAACGTCAATGTGCCAGCAGGAGAGACGCCCTTTTCGCCGGGCCGTGACCAGGTGATGCGTTCGGGCGTACACAGGGCGGCGTGGGCCGGTCCGACGATTTCCTGCCAGTGGCTCAACAGGTCAGCGCTGGCAAAGCCGTGTTTTTCAAACGCGGCCTTGGTCAGGGTGCGGAAGTGTTTGTCGAGCGTTTCCATTGTGCCAAAAAGGGGGGTGTCAGAAGAAGGCCGTCTAGATGTTGTCGGGAATCATAGCGCAAACCATGGCGGAAGAGGGGCTGAAAAATGCGGGAGATCAGGCGGCGCGATTGCTCGCCTGGTACGACAGCCATGGCCGCGACCTTCCGTGGCGGGTCAAGGGCCGTCACACGGATGAACGGCAAGATCCTTATTTCGTCTGGCTTTCGGAGATCATGTTGCAACAGACAACGGTTGCCGCAGTGCGTGAGTACTTTCTCAAATTCATCAGCACGTGGCCGACGGTGCAAGACCTCGCGGCTGCGGAGCTGGACGATGTGCTGCGCGCCTGGGCCGGGCTTGGTTACTACGCCCGTGCCCGCAATCTCCATGCCTGCGCCAAGGTCGTGGTGGGGAAGCACGGCGGGCGATTTCCGGCAGACCACGCAGCGCTGTTGGCGCTTCCGGGTGTGGGCCCCTACACGGCATCCGCCATTGCGGCGATTGCCTTTGATGCCCGCCATGCGGCAGTGGATGGCAATGTCGAGCGTGTGATCTCCCGCTACTACGCCATCGAGACACCGCTGCCGGTGTCAAAGCCGGCGATCCGCGACAAGGCCGAGGCGCTGGTGCCGGAGGCGCGTGCTGGGGATTTCGCCCAGGCCATCATGGACCTCGGTGCCACGGTCTGCACACCCAGATCACCCAATTGCCTGATTTGTCCGTGGACGGATGATTGTGTGGGCCGTGTGCTCGGCATCGCGGCAGAGTTACCGCGCAAGGCCGCAAGGAAAGCCATCCCCACCCGCCACGGCCATGCTTACTGGATCGAACGCAGCGACGGCGCCGTGCTATTGCGGCGACGGCCCGCGAAGGGATTGCTCGGCGGCATGATGGAAGTGCCATCAAGTGAGTGGCTGGCGAAGCTGCCGGATATGGAAGTTTCAGCGCCTTTTGCCGCCAACTGGAAAAAACGCCCCGGCAAAGTCACGCACACCTTCACCCATTTCCATCTGGAACTGACGGTGTGGCGTGCTGCCAATGATGATGCAGCGTTGGCCGAAAGCCATTGGGTATCACGCGCAGAGCTCCACGCCGAAGCCCTGCCAACGGTGATGCGCAAAGTCGTGGCGCACGTGTTGGGGGAGGGGTGACTACCTCCGCCCACCAACCTCGTCAATGTGATCGAGCAGATCTGCTGGGTCTTCGTAGACACGGTAGGCGCCGGAGCGTTCCAGTTCGCCGGTGGAGTAGCCGCCTGACAGCAAACCAATCCCCAGCGCGCCGGCGCGGCGTGAGGCCAGCATGTCCCACACCGCATCACCCACCACACAGGCGTGGGCAATGTTGGCTCCGAGTTTTTCCGCACAGGCGATGAACAGGTCGGGGTCGGGCTTGGCGTAGCGGACGAGATCGCGGGTGATGACAACATGTTTCGCCGGATCAACGCCCAAGGCTTCCAGCACCGGGCCGGCGGTTCGCATGCGGCCCGAGGTGGCGATGCCCCAGGGGATGTCGTTCTCGGTGAGATGCTTCAACAATTCGCGCGCACCCGGCAGCACGATCGTGCCGGTGGTGCGTGAGTTGTAGTGTTGGGCGTGCAGATCGCTCAGTTCCTTGCGCAGCGTCTCGTCAATGGCGTGGCCCAGTTCACGCGACAGTGCTGCGGTGAACAGATCACCCGACATGCCAATGCGGCGATGAATGCGCCAGATCGACACGTCGATGCCCTTGTCATGAAGGGCACGGTGCCAGGCCATGACATGGTCATAGACGCTGTCAACCAGCGTACCGTCGAGGTCAAAGAGAAAGGATGTTTGGGTGCGGGCGGAGGGGCGATCGGTCATAGCTGGGGTGTAGGGTGGATTGCCGCCCCTGACAAATGCGGAAAACGCAGTGCAAACCCGCATGCTTCGAAGCCTTGATTTACAAGGCAACTCAGCATGACGGGATTATTTTATCCTGACCCAGAGGCAGGGCTTTACGCCACAGCCGCCATTTCGCCACGCAATTGCTGACGCAGCAGATCGATAGGCACCATGTTGGGGCCGCGCTTCACATGCCAGAAGGTCCAACCGTTGCAGGCTTCTGCACCTTGGACATAGGCCCCGATCTTGTGGATGGAGCCGGAGTTGTCTTTGCAGGCGATGGAGCCGTCGACGCGTACCCGCGCCGCAATGCGGTGCGAGGGATCATAAATCGTCTCTCCCACCTTGACGAGGCCGCGTTCTATCAGGTTGCCGAAAGGAATGCGGACTTCGGCGCGCTTGCCTGTCGTTGCCTTGAGGGCGTCTTCGGGCAGCAATTCTGTCGCGGCGATGCGGGCGCGTGCGCCACGGGCGTAAACTTCCTCGCGTTCGATGCCGATGTAATTGCGACCCAATTGCTTGGCGACTGCGCCTGTGGTGCCGGTGCCGAAGAACGGATCAAGCACCGTGTCACCAGGGTTGGTGGTTGCCAGCATGACGCGCTGGAGAAGCGCTTCGGGCTTCTGCGTGGGATGCAGCTTGTCGCCATCGGGGTTTTTCAGGCGCTCGCCGCCGGTGCAGAGAGGCAGCGTCCAGTCGGAGCGCATCTGCTGGTCGTCGTTGAAGACCTTCATGGCATCATAATGGAAGCAGTATTTCGATGCATCGGAACGCGACGCCCAGATCAGGGTTTCGTGGGCGTTGGTGAAACGGCGGCCGCGGAAATTTGGCATCGGGTTGGTCTTGCGCCAGACGACATCATTCAAGATCCAGTAGCCTAGGTCCTGCAGAATCGTACCGACGCGGAAGATGTTGTGGTAGCTGCCGATCACCCAGATGGCACCGTTGGGTTTCAGCACACGGCGGCATTCGGTAAGCCAGGCCTTGGTGAAGCTGTCGTATTCGGCGAATGAGGCAAACTTGTCCCAGGCGTCATCGACGGCATTGACCTTGCTCTGGTCGGGACGCGTCAAGTCACCATTGAGCTGGAGATTGTAGGGTGGGTCGGCGAAGACGAGATCGATTGAGCCGGTTGGAATTTTTTTGAGCTCGGTGATGCAATCGCCCAGCAGAATCCGGTTCTGCAGTGGCTTCACATCCGGCTTCACAATCACGCCCATCGTACTCACCCACACACCAAATCAGTTGTTGTTGGGGGTGTTATGAGTCCTTGGAGTCACGCCGTGAATCGAAACCACTTTTTATGGTTAATTTCCGAGGGCGATCCGGATCGGCGCAAACGACTTGCGGTGTTCAGGGCACGGGCCGAAACGGGTCAGGGCAGCGGTGTGAGCCGCAGTACCGTAGCCCTTGTGAGCGGCAAAGAGATAGTCCGGGTACTGACGATCAAGCGCGTGCATGATCCGGTCGCGCGTCACCTTGGCGATGACCGAGGCGGCAGCGATGGAGAGTGACTTGCCATCTCCTTCGATCATGGTTTCGCACGGGCAGGCAAGAGGTGGTACACGATTGCCGTCAATCAGTGCGAAAGATGGTATTTGTGAAAGTGCCGACACGGCTGCACGCATGGCTTCGTAGGTGGCCTTGAGGATGTTGATTTCGTCGATGCGCGCGGCACTGATGATGCCGACGCCGACGATGGCCGACGCCATGATCGGATCAAACAGCGCTTCGCGCCGGGCTTCCGTAAGTTTCTTGGAATCGTTCACACCCTTGGGAATGTGCCGGGGATCGAGGATCACTGCTGCTGCCACCACCGGGCCGGCCCAGGGACCACGCCCCGCCTCATCAACGCCACAGACGGTCAGGCCCTGGGCGATCAATTCGGCTTCGCGGGTGAATGTGGGGGACATGAGACATTGCTCTAATACCAATCGTCATTCCGTGCAAAGCCCCGAAGCGAGAACGACCAAGATGTGGGGTTAAAACAACGCCATCTGTTCGCCCACCTGGGCTGGACGGTGGAAAAGGTCAGTGCGGAGTTTCAGCCGGTTGGCGTTCAATCCCAGCCGCTGCGCCGTCATCTGGAACCGGCGCCCGATCATCCACGCGACAGGGCCCGTGCCGGTCATGCGGGTGCCGAAATTCGGATCGCTTTCCTTGCCGCCGCGCACCTCTTTCACTTGCGCCATGACTTTGGCGGCGCGGTCGGGGTATTCGCGCAGCAGCCAGTCCTTGAAGATGTCCTTCACCTCGAAGGGCAGCCGCAACATGGTATAGCCTGCCTCCAGCGCCCCGGCATTGCGCGCCGACTTCAGGATGTTCTCGATCTCGTGGTCGTTGAGGCCGGGGATGATCGGTCCCATCATCACCACCGTGCGCACGCCTGCCCTGGCCAGCATTTCTATTGCCGCCAGACGTTTCGCAGGGGTGGACGCACGCGGCTCCATGGATCGTGCAAGCTTGGTATCCAGCGTCGTCACCGACAGCGCCACCTTGACGAGATCCAGTTCCGCCAACGGCTTCAAGAGATCAAGATCGCGCGTCACGTTGGCAGACTTGGTGACGATGCCGAAGGGATGTTGAAACTCCGCCAGCACCTCAATGACGCCACGGGTGATGCGGTAACTGCGCTCAATCGGCTGATAGGGATCGGTATTGGCCCCCAACGCAATCGTCGCTGGCACATATTTGGGCGCGGTCAATTCCTCCCGAAGAAGAGCCGCCGCGTTCGGCTTGATGAAAAGCTTGCTCTCGAAATCGAGGCCAGGCGACAGGCCCATGTAGGCGTGGGCCGGACGGGCATAACAATAGACGCAGCCATGCTCGCAACCGCGATAGGGATTGATCGACCGGTCGAAGGAAATATCCGGCGACTGGTTGCGGGTGATGATGGTCTTGGGCGTTTCGGTGAAGATTTCCGTGCGCAGCTTCGGAATGTCCGACAGCGAATCCCAGCCGTCGTCGACATAGGCCTCTGACAGCGTTTCAAAGCGACCAGCCGGGTTGAGGCCAGCACCACGGCCACGCTCCAGTTGGGGAAGGCTCGCCCGCTTTCCCGTTCCCAAAGCCCCGGAATTGAGACCCGGAGACGCACGCATGTCCATCACACTTGCCATGACTGAAACATAAAACTTTGCATGAACAAATCAAGAACAATCTTGATGCCAGTGGACAAACATGGCAGGGGCCGGGCAAGGGTTTGGGCATGATGCATCCCCGAAATGTCTGGCTCGCCCTGGTGGCTCCTGTGTGCTGGGGCACGGGCTTCACCCTGGCCAAGCCCGCCGCCGCCCATTTTGCGCCGCTGTTCATGATGTTGCTGGTCTATGTGGCGATTGCCGCCGTCATGCTGGTCAGTCCGCGCGCCTGGCCCAAGACACCGTGGCCAAAGCTCCTCGTCATTGCCTCGTTGTCAGTCACCATCCAAGGCGCGCTGCTGTTCTCGGCCATGCAATATGTCGAGGCGACAACGGCGAACCTGGTGCTGCAGACGCAGGTACCCGCCGCAATCTTTCTCGGTTGGTTGCTGGCGGGGGAAGCATTGGACGGGCGCAAGATCATCGGAACGGCGATTGCACTTGCCGGTGTCGCAATCGTCATTGGCCTGCCCACTGAAAAACCGCCACTCATTCCGGTGCTGGTCATCATTGTCAGCGGCTTGGTGTGGGCACTGGGCCAGGTACTGACGCGAAAATGGTCGCAGGATTCAGGGTTGATGGTGCTCAAGGCCAATGCGTTGTTTGGTGTGCCGCAACTGCTGCTGGCGACGCTGCTGCTCGAGCGTGGCCAGTGGCAATCACTTGTCACGTGCAGGGCCACTTGAATGGTTCTACCTCGCCTTCGTGGCGATCATCGGGTTCTATCTGGCTTACGTGGCATGGTTCACACTCTTGAAGCGTGTTCGCGTCGATGAAGCCGCCCCGTTCATCCTGCTGATGACGCCGATTGGTGTGCTCACAGCGGTGTTGTGGCTGGGCGAGCGCCTGCAACCTGCCCAGGTGATCGGCGGCGCGATCATGTTGTTCGGTCTGGCAGTGGTGAGTGGTGTGGTCGGCAAGAGGGCCTGAACCAAACACGCCACAAGCCCTTTTCAGGCGTATGGTTTTAGCGCAGGATGGTCTTCGTGGGAGACACAGCCATGATCATTTATCCCGATCTTGAATTGCGCAAAGGCCGTCTGGTCAATCTGGTTCGCAACCGCATCGACAGCCCGCTGGTCTATGACATTGATCCTGTAAAGGCTGCCCATGGTCTGGTGGAGCAAGGTGCCACCTGGCTGCATGTGGTTGATCTCGATGCCGTGTTCAACGATGGCGACAATGCCGACATCATCAGGGAGATCATCCGCAGCGTGAGTTGTTCAGTGCAGGTTGGCGGTGCCATTCGTGCCATAGACAAGGTGCATTATTGGATGGATGCGGGGGCGGCCCGCGTGGTCATCGCCACGGCGGCGGTCAAGTATCCGCATTTCGTCAAGGTTGCGGCCACGGCCTACCCTGACTCCGTCGTGGTCAGCATTGATGCGCGCGGCGGCCACGTCGTCGTCGAGGGCTGGACTGAAACCACAACCTTCACGCCGGAAGCCTTCGCCCACCAGTTCGATGATGTGGGTCTGGCCGCCCTTGTCTACACCGACATTGACCGCGATGAAGGCTTCCCCGACAGCACCATGGCCCACGCGGCCAGCCTGGCTGCCAAGGTGCGCACCCCGGTGATCGTCAGTGGCGTGGTCAAGTCCATTGATGACATTTCAACGCTGTCATATCTGCCCAACATCGCGGGCGTCATCACCAGCCGCGCGCTGTTTGGCGGTGCTTTCACCTTCCGCGAGGCCAATACCATCGCCATGGCTCAACACGCAGCCAATGCTCCGTTTGTGTGAGGGGTCGGGGTTGGCCCGACACGCCCGCTGCTTGCCCGTTATTTGTCCTTGCGCCGCTCCGGTTGGGCGGCCTTGCCCTTACTCAACAATTCCTTGAGGGCGCGATCATATTCAGGCGATGATGATTTCTGCACCTTCGAGCCGTCATACTTGGGCTTGCTGCCAAAAGGCTTTTTCTTCTTTTTCGGCTTTTCAAAAGTTGCCCCGGGATCGGCGTAGGGCGCACGGTCCTCATAAGCGCTGGATGGCTTGGGCTTGTCCAACGGATGAAACTCGCGCTTGGGTCCCTTGCTGAAACCCTTCGGCTTGAAGCCGCGCTTTTCCCTGACGTCGTGACCTTGGGCGACGGGCTGACTTGCCATCTGCTCGATCTTCACGTCGTTCTCGTCTTCGGTTTTCACCGCCTCGGCAAAACGCGTTGCAACGTCATTGTTGATTTCAAAGCGGGTCTCGTTCTCGGAAATCTTGATCGCGCCAATGTCGGGCTTCGTCACCTTGCCGCGACGGCAGATCATCGGCAGCAGCCATTTCGGATCGGCGTTGCTCTTGCGGCCCACATCCATGCGGAACCAGGTGGTATCGCGCGGACCCAGGTCCTGTTCGTAACGCTTCGAGGCCTTGAGGTCGGCGCGCGCCGGGCCGGGATCAAATACGTCCTCGGCCGCGGGCAGCTTCGAGCGATAGATGCGCACCAGCGCTGCGGCAATGTCTTCTGGTGAACGCGACGCCAGCACCAGTTTGGCCATCTCCAGATCCTCTTCGCTGCTGGGGGCAGTGAGGATCGGGTCCTGCATCATCCGTTGCTGGTCAAGCCTGCGGATGTCGTCAGCCTGGGGTACGCCCATCCATTCAGGGCGCACGCCGGCTTCGTGCAGCATGCGCTCGGCCTTGCGGCGGCGCGACAGCGGCACGAGCACGACGCTCACGCCCTTTTTGCCGGCGCGGCCGGTGCGGCCGCTGCGGTGTTGCAGGGTTTCGGCATCGTTGGGCAAGTCGGCATGGATGACCAAACCAAGATTGGGAAGATCAATGCCGCGCGCCGCAACGTCGGTCGCCACACAGACGCGGGCCCGGCCATCGCGGAGCGCCTGCATGGCATGGTTGCGCTCACCCTGGCTCAATTCGCCCGACAGGTTCACCGTGGCGAAACCGCGCTCCGACAGGGTGGCATGGAGATGCTTCACATGTTCACGGGTGTTGCAGAATACAATGGTGCTCGGACTTTCGACAAAGCGCAGCACATTGACAACGGCGTGTTCGATTTCGTTGGGTGCGACCCGCAAGGCCCGGTACTCGATGTCGGCATGGGCGCGTTCTGAACCCGCCGTTTCAATGCGCAAGGCATCCTTCTGGTAATGCCTCGCGATGTGGGCAATGGTTTTCGGCATTGTGGCCGAAAACATCAGGGTGCGGCGGGTGGCGGGCGTTGACTTAAGGATGAATTCAAGGTCTTCGCGAAAGCCGAGATCGAGCATTTCGTCGGCTTCATCCAGAACAACGGCCTTCAAATTCTTGATGTCGAGAACGCCACGTTCGAGATGATCGCGCAAGCGGCCCGGCGTTCCGACGATGATGTGGGCACCGTCGGCGAGGCGGCGGCGCTCACGCTTGGGGTCCATGCCGCCGACACAGGAGAGAATGCGGGCACCGGTGTAGTGATAGAGCCATTCCAACTCGCGCTCGACCTGCATGGCCAATTCGCGCGTCGGGGCCACGATCAAGGCCACCGGCGTTGCCGGGTATTCAAAGCGCGGCAAGTCGCCAAGCAGGGTCTTGGCGATGGCAAGGCCATAGGCCACCGTCTTACCCGAACCTGTCTGGGCCGAAACAACGAGGTCCCGGGCGTCAGCATTCTCGGCCATGACGGCGCGTTGCACGGGTGTGGGTTCGGTGTACTCACGTTCGGTGAGGGCACGGGCAATCGGATCAGGTGTCGTGGAAAAGGCCAAGGACTGGGGTGCTTTACAAAAAGAGTGGGGGTGCATCGGCGAGTTCAGGGACACGATGCCGAGGATTGAGGCGCTCCCTAGAGCATGGGGGCAGGCTTGGCTATGGGAATTGCAAGGGGCTCACCTCGCTCACCCTAACGGCTACCCCTTCGTCCGCCGCAAATGCTCTTCGAGCCGTGGCATGATTTCGATGAAGTTGCAGGGATGGTGCCGGTAGTCGAGTTGGTGCACCAATATCTCGTCCCAAGCGTCCTTGCAGGCTCCGGGAGAGCCGGGCAAGCAGAAGACATACTTGCCTGCCATCACGCCAGCGGTGGCGCGCGACTGGATCGTCGAGGTGTTGATCTTCTTGAACGACACCATGTGGAAAACCACCCCGAAGCCTTCGATCTCCTTGTCGAATAGAGGCCGCAGGGCCTCGACCGTCACATCGCGGCCGGTCAATCCGGTGCCACCTGTCGTGATCACCACATCGACATCCTTGCGTTTCGTCAGTATACGGACAATCGCGCGGATGCGGCGCACCTCGTCCTTGACGATGGCGCGATGGACGAGATTGTGACCAGCGCCAGTGACGCGGTCGGCCAATGTCTGGCCAGACTTGTCGGTGTCCGGCGTGCGCGTATCCGATACCGTGATCACGGCGATGTTGGCGGGGAGGAATTGGCGCAATGCGTCGCTGTGATGGTGTTCATGCCAGTTCCGCAAGCTTGGCCTTGAGCGCCAGCAGATCGAGCCACGCCAGACGCTTCAGGGCTGGCGATTTGAGCAGCGCCTCGGGATGGAAGGTCGAGATCAACGGCACACCGGCAACGTTCAGCCAGGTGCCGCGCTGGCGCTGGATCGATTCCGGACCGTTCGCCAGCCATTGGCCGGGCAATGCCCCCATGGCGAGGATCAGTTTTGGTTGCAGCAGTGCGATGGCGCGGGCCGCGAACGGCACGATCAAGCGGCATTCCAGTTCATTGGGCGGCCGGTTGCCGGGTGGACGCCACGGCATGAAGCTCAACAGGGACACTGTCTCCAGCGTGTCAGTGGCAGCAGTGCCAAGACCAATGGCAGCGAGCATGCGCTGGCACAGCAGTTCGTGCTTGTCGGCGAAAACCAGACCGCTGCGATCTTCCTCGTTGCGGGGCCGGTCGGCGAGGATGAGGACGCGCGATCCTGCCACACCACCGGTCAGGCAGAGCTTGGAGGCAGTGCGGCGCAGGGGGTGGGCGTCAAATTGATCGAGCAGGTGTGCCAGCTCTTCAATAGAACCTGCGATCTTGGCGGCGGCGTGAATTTGTTCGATCGAGGCATCAGGAGCCGCAGCCGGCTTTGTGGGTGCGGGCTTGAGCAAGGGAGCGGCCGGGCGATCAGGCAGTGCATGGGGTGGCGGTGCAACCGGTTTTTCATCAAAGCGATTGATGGCAGCATCGGCCAGCGCCTCATCGGCTCCCATGTCGCGCAGCCACAACAGCACTGCCGCCGCAGCCGGGGCGGACAGGTCTGCTAGGGTTGGACTTTCGTTTGGAACTTCCGGCATGTCGCAATTGGGCGCTTGTTTGCTCTTGGCCAAATCCTATAACAGTCCCACATCCAAAATACAAAACTGGCAAAATACAAAACTGGCGAACTGCAAAGACGAGGCTGATGGTGAGCGACATTCAACGCGAGGCAATGGACTATGACGTGGTGATCGTGGGGGCCGGTCCGGCTGGTCTCGCGGCGGCCATCCGCGTGAAGCAGCTTTCGCCTGAAACTTCGGTCTGCGTCCTTGAAAAAGGCTCGGAAGTGGGCGCTCATATCCTCTCCGGCGCGGTCATAGATCCCATTGCCCTCAATGAATTGATCCCCGACTGGAAAGACAAGGGTGCGCCCCTCAATACCCCGGTGACCGAGGACCGCTTCTATGTGCTCGGCAAGGGCGGCGCGCTGCGCATGCCCAATGCGATGATGCCACCGCTGATGAACAACCACGGCAACTATGCCGTGTCACTGGGAAACGTCTGCCGCTGGCTGGCGCAACAGGCTGAAGCGCTGGGAGTTGAAATCTATCCGGGCTTTGCGGCCTCGGAAGTTCTTTACCGCGAGGATGGTTCGGTGCGCGGAGTGGTGGCAGGTGTCATGGGCATCGCCAAGGATGGCAGTCATAAGCCGGACTATCAGCCGGGCATGGAACTTACCGGCAAGTATGTTTTCATCGCCGAAGGGGTGCGTGGCTCGCTGGCGAAAGAGATCATCGCGAAGTTCAATTTGTCAGATGGCAAGCAGCCGCAGAAGTTCGGCATTGGCATGAAGGAACTCTGGGAGGTGAAGCCGGAGAACCACAAGCAAGGCCAGGTGACGCATACCATGGGCTGGCCACTTGGCCTCAAGACCGGCGGCGGCAGTTTCATGTATCACCTCGAGGACAACCTCGTGTCCATCGGCTTCGTGGTGCATCTCAATTATCAGAATCCGCATCTCTATCCCTACATGGAGTTTCAGCGCTTCAAGCATCATCCGTTGATCGCGCCTGTGCTGGAGGGGGGCCGCCGCGTCGCCTACGGCGCGCGTGCCATCACTGAGGGTGGCTTGCAGTCCATTCCGAAACTCACCTTCCCCGGCGGCGTGCTGCTGGGTTGCTCGGCTGGCATGGTCAATGTGCCGCGCATCAAGGGTTCGCACAACGCCATGAAGAGCGGCATGCTTGCGGCCGAAGCCGCCGTCGCGGCGTTGGCGGCAGGCCGCGAGGCCGACGAACTGGTTGACTATGCCACTGCCTTCGAGAACTCGTGGATCTACCAGGACCTGAAGAAGGTGAAGAATGTCAAACCGATGTGGTCCAAGCTCGGCCTGATTGGTGGTGTGGCGCTGGGTGCCGTCGACATGTGGATGCAGTCGTTGTTCGGCTTTGGCCTTGGCACCTGGAAGCATGGCAAACCGGACTACGCGACTTTAAAGAAGGCGTCGGAAGCCAGGAAGATCGACTATCCCAAGCCCGATGGTGTGTTGTCGTTTGACCGCCTGACCAATGTCGCCTTCTCGGCCACCAACCACGAGGAAGACCAGCTGGTGCACCTGCGCCTGCGTGATCCTGCAATTCCGGTGGCCCAGAACCTGCCGCTCTATGACGAGCCCGCGCAGCGCTATTGTCCGGCGGGCGTCTATGAGATTGTCAGGGAAGACGGCATGGAGCCGCGCTTCCAGATCAACCATCAGAACTGCGTGCACTGCAAGACCTGTGACATCAAGGATCCGGCACAGAACATTAACTGGGTGGTGCCACAAGGTGGTGAAGGTCCGAACTACCCGAACATGTAGCCCGAACATGTAGTATGAATTGGGGGTAGCGCGTTAACCTGCTGTTAACGGTCTGCACCGGCAAATTGCATCAAGCGATCAAACACTAAAAATCAACCAATTCGCGCAAGAGGTTGTTGAAGACTCACCGCTACCTTTACCCACTTATAAAGGGGAGAAGTCATGGCACTTCAACACTCGGATTCGAAGCAGCCGGCGCTGACGCGCCTGCACAAGCGATTTCTCAAGGACACAGCTGGATCTGTGGCGCAGATCTTTGCGCTGTCCGTCATTCCCATCTTTCTCGCCGCCGGTGCCGCCATCGATGGCGCGCGCATCAACGACGAACACACCAAGTTTCTGGCGGCGGTTGATACGGCCGTGATTGCCGTTGCCTCGGATGACCGGGCTGCGGTGCAGAATCTGTCAGGTACACAGTTGCAAGCCCGCATGGCCGAACTTGAAGGTCTGGCTGCCGACTTTGTCGAGAGCAACTATCACGCCAGTGGCGACATTACCGTTGATCTCACGATTACAGGCCAGGAAGTGAAACTTGATGCCGATTTCCAGTTCCCGACGACCATCATGTCGCTGGCTGGCATTGACACCATAAACCTGGCAGCATCTTCCACCGTGAAAAAAGCCATGCGGCCAATCGAACTGGTGATGGTCATGGATACAACCGGTTCAATGTCGAGCGGCGGGAAAATCGAAGGCGCAAAAACGGCCGCACACAATTTGTTGAACACTCTCTATGGTGGTACGCTTGGCAACGAGCCGCGCAGCGAATTTCTTCGCACCGCGCTGGTGCCTTTTGCCGCCGCAGTGCGCCTTGATACGACGGCCTATGATTTCGACCTGGGGTGGATAGACACTGCGGGTGCGAACCCACTGTCGAAGCTCAACTTCGATGCTGTGTCAACGCCTGCCGAATGGAACAACTATTATGCCTGGGGCAGACTGAAAAGTTCTTCCACGACAAATCACACGTGGAACGGCTGCGTTGAAGCCCGCATGCGCGGCACGGGTACCAACGATTACAACGTCAATGATGCCGCTCCTGCTTCCAGCGATCCCAATACGTTGTTCCCAGCCTATTTCGCATTCGATGCCCCCGGCAGTACGTCGAGCACTGATGCATACACAGCCTATGGCTTGCACTATATCCGCTCCGGCTCAATTACGTCTCCGATGTCAGAATGCTATGGTCTGACCTCAACCGAATGTTCGAGCACAAGCGCAACGAACATGCGGAAGAAGCAGGAGAACTACCAAAAGTACGATGGCACGAACATCCAGGGTATCAGCACTTCAAACTATGGTCCGTGGACAAATTGTGCAGTCAGCAAGATGGTTCCGATGACCTACAACCGGGCGAGTGTCGAGTCTGGAATTGACGCCATGACAGCCTCTGGTCCGACCTTCATTGGCGAGGGTCTTGCCTGGGGTTGGCGTGCCATTTCTCCTGGTGAACCCTTTACCAAGGTGGCCGCGTCGGGAAGTTTGCCCGCGACCAATATTTCACCCTATGGCGACGCGCGTTGGCAGAAGATCATCGTGCTGATGACCGACGGTGACAATGACCTTGGTCCAGGCAACTACGACTACAACGTAACAACCTATTCTGCCAACGGAATTGCCGGTGAAAACCTGACCAACAACCGGTTTGGCACAACCAACGCCAGCAGCATTGAAACCACCATGGACAATGACATGATCGCGGTCTGCAACAAGGTCAAAGCGGCAGGAGTCACGCTCTATGTTGCTTCCTTCGGCAGCGGCGTTTCTACCGCGACACGTACGCGCTTGCAGAATTGCTCGACAGGCAGCGGCTACTACCAGCATGCCAATGCGCCGAGCGATCTGGCCGCTTTCTTCAACCATATCGGCCAGGATGTGATCAGCAAGTCGATCTACGTGTCGAAATAATCCGGCCAAAACAGCGATCAGAATCGGGGGCAGGCCATATCGCCTGCCCCTTTTCTTTTGGGTTGCGGGCAACGGAGAAAACCACCATTTTAGTGACATGACTCGCTTTATCCTGCTTTCCGCCACCCTGCTGTCGTCGGTTCTGTTGTTGGGCCAGCTTCCGGGCAAGCCCGTCGCTGCCGCCACGCCGCAAACTTCGCTCTCGGGCAATTATCTCGCCAGCCGCACGGCGGGCCGCAATCGCGACACACAAGAAGCCGCCGATTACCTGCAGGCTGCCCTCAAGCAAGATCCAGACAACCCGGTGCTCACGGAGCGCTTGTTCCAGCTTGAATTGGCCAATGGCAACTCCTCGGAGGCCGAGAAGCTGGCGGTCAAAGTCCTCGAATTCAACAGCCAGCAGCGCATGGCGCGGGTGGTATTGGGGTTGAAGGAATTCAAACTGCGCCGCTATGAGGAGGCGCGCCAACATTTCGCCGAGGCAGCCTACACACCTGTGGGTGAACTCACCTCGGCCCTGTTGACGGCATGGTCTTATGCCGGTGAGGGCTCGATCCAAGCGGCAATGACTGAACTGGACAAGCTCGATGCCAATGAGTCCTTTGCCAATTTCAAGTCGTTGCACGCGGCATTGATTTCCGACTTCCTGGTCAACACACTGCGGGCAGAGCAGGCTTATCGCAAGGCCTATGCCGATGCCGGCAGCAGCCTGCGCGTGACCCAGGCCTTTGGCAATTATCTGACACGCAACGGCAAGAAGGGTGAGGCCGAAAAGGTCTACCTGGCGTTCCTGCAAGGCGGCGAAAACAATGTGCTGGTGGAGGCCGCTCTTGAACAGTTGAAGCGCGGCGAAGTACCTGCGCCGTTCATCCAGTCTCCTTCGGCGGGTGCTGCCGAGGCGATGTTCTCGCTCGCGGCCGCGCTGAACGACGATCAAACCATGGATGTGGCGCTGGTGTACTCACGCATGGCACTGTCCCTGAATGCGGACCGTCCTGTGGTACTGACGCTTCTGGGCGATATTCTCGCAACGGGCCGGCGATTTGACCAGGCCGTTGATGTGTTTGAGCAGGTGCCCGTCACTTCGGAATTGCGCACCAATGCCGACACCGAAATTGCCATCAACCTGCAGCGGCTCGAGCGTGCATCAGACGCGGAAACGCGCATGCGGGCGATCGTCGGCCGTGAACCCAAGAATATTGATGCCTGGAGCACGCTTGGCAATCTGCTGCGCAATGGCGAGAACTATTCTGAAGCAGTGAAGGCCTACGATCAGGCCATTGCGGTGGCAACCGCCTCCGGGCGCGAAGTGTGGAGCATCTATTATTACCGTGGCATCAGCCATGAACGGTTGAAGCAATGGGACAAGGCCGAGGCTGATTTCCGCACGGCTTTGAAAATCGCACCGGAAGAGCCTTCCGTCCTAAACTATCTGGGTTACTCGCTCATCGACATGAACCTGAAACTGGATGAAGCGATCGGCATGGTCAAGAAAGCCGTCGAGTTGCGGCCCAACGACGGTTACATCGTCGATAGCCTCGGTTGGGCGTATTTCCAGCTGCGGGATTTTGATCAGGCTGTCACCCATCTTGAACGCGCCGTTGATCTGAAACCGGGTGACGCCATCATTTCCGAACACCTGGGTGATGCCTATTGGCGCGTCGGCCGCCGCCTCGAGGCGCGCTTCCAGTGGCAGCATGCCAAGGACAACAAGCCACAGCCGGTTGATCTCACCCGCATCGAAGACAAGTTGAAAAATGGCATGCCGGCACTGCCAGCGCCGGTGAAGCCCGCAGACAACGCGGCAACGCCTCCCTCCAACGGCTGATGACGACGGTCATTGCTGAAACGGCCAAAGCCAAGGTGAACCTGGCACTTCATGTGCTGGGCCGCCGGGCCGACGGGTATCATGCCATCGATTCCGTCGTTGCCTTTGCCAGTGTCGCTGACGGGCTCGAAGTTTCCGTGGCGGCCGCTGGTGCGCCTGGTGTCACGCTGGCGGTGGCTGGCCCTTTTGCCGTTGATGTTCCGGTTGATGACAGCAACCTGATTTGCCGGGCCTACGCGCTTCTCGCAGCCCACGTTGATCTGCCGCCAGTGCGGGTGAAACTGGATAAGAACCTGCCGGTTGCAGCTGGAATAGGTGGTGGTTCTGCGGATGCGGCTGCGGCTTTGCGGGCGTTTTTGAAGCTTGCTGCAGGGACAGTTGATCCGCAGATTGTCCGGGACATTGCCCTCAAGCTCGGAGCCGATGTTCCGGTCTGTCTGCATCTGCAGGCCTGCCGCATGGAAGGGGTGGGCGAAATCCTGTCGCCACTGTTGCAGCTTCCGGCAGCGGCCATCGTGCTAGTCAATCCGGGTGTGCCTTGTGAAACAGCGGGTGTGTTCGCGGCGTTGGGTTTGGGCAAGGGCCAACATTTCGGCGAGGGGCTTGATCCGCACTTGCCGGTGCATTGGCGCAATGATCTGACAGCGGCAGCGCTTGCGGTTCAGCCGGTGATCAAGGATGTGCTCACGGTGTTACAAACACAGGCCGGACTTTCGCCCGTGCGCATGTCGGGCTCAGGTGCCACCTGCTTCGGATTGGCGCAGAGCATTGGCGCAGCGCGGCGCGCGGCAACAGCAGTTGCGACAGCGCATCCGGAATGGTGGGTGGTGGCAGCAGAGCTGTCGTGAGGTGGATCAGGACTTGGCGGGCTTTTCCACAATCATGCCAGCGATGCGGTGCACGAGTGGCAGGACGACAAGAACGGTGGGAAAAGCCACGGCCCAACTGATCCCCCAGGCCTTGAGCCAGCTGACGAGCAGATCAGGAGCAAAACCCAGTGCTTTCAACGTGGCGATGAACGAGACGATCGACGACATGAAGACCGACAAGAGCAATGGCATGACAATTGCCATCGCCTTGGGAGGGAGCTTTTTCATGGGGCCGTCAGTGCGACCGGGCGATGCAAAAGTCAACCGCTTCGAGCAACGCAGACTTCCAGTCACTATCAGCGAAAATCGCCAGTGCATCTTTGGACATGCCGCCATAATGTCGGGCGCGTTCAAGTGTGTCGGTCAGTGTGCCGTGACGTTCCATCAGCTTCTGGGCATATAAAAGATCCGCTTCGGTCTGCTCGCCCAGTTCCAGTGTGCGCTTCCAGAAATTGCGCTCTTCTGTGGCACCACGGCGGAAGGCCAGCACGACCGGCAGAGTGATCTTGCGTTCGCGGAAATCATCGCCGACGCTCTTGCCGAGTTCGGCCTTGGTGCCGGAATAGTCGAGTGCGTCATCGACAAGCTGGAAGGCGATGCCAAGATTGCGGCCATAGGATTCAAGCGCTTCCTGTTCGGCGCGCGGGCGGTTCGAAATAACACCACCGACACGGGCGGCCGCAGAAAAGAGGGCGGCAGTCTTGGCGCCCACCACTTTGAGATATGAATCTTCTGTTGTCGACGTGTCTTGCGACACAGCCAATTGCAGCACTTCACCTTCGGCAATGACGCAGGCGGCGTCGGAGAGAATGCGCAGGCATTCGAGCGAGCCGGTTTCCACCATCATCTTGAAGGCCTGGCCAAGGAGATAATCGCCCACCAGAACGCTGGCCTGATTGCCCCAGATCACGCGGGCAGCTTCCTTGCCGCGGCGGGTGTCACTCTCATCGACCACGTCGTCGTGGAGCAGAGTGGCGGTGTGCATGAACTCAACCGACATGGCGAGCTTGATGTGATGCAATCCGCGATATCCGCACATGCGGGCGGCAGCGACCGTGAGCATTGGGCGAATGCGTTTGCCACCAGAGTTGATCAAGTGGCCGGCGATTTCCGGAATCAGCTCGACGTGGCTTTGGGCCTTTTCCATAATCAGGTCATTGATCAGCCCCATGTCTTGGGCAGTCAGACGCACAAGCTCGTCAAGCGACGGCTGTGGCCGCTCCGCTCCGCCTTCAAATGGAATCACAACGCCCATTCTTTGACCCTCGTTTTTCAGCCTTTTATCGTGCTTGAGCGGGGTTGGCACCACAATTGTGACCCATTGCCGCTGTGTAAAGCCTTGTGGTGACGGGAGATTTTTCTTGGTAACTTCTCGTTCACCAAGCCACGTTAACGTTCAAATTCTATGCAACTCGCAGCAGAAGCACCCCTTGGGCACACTCCGCCTCCTCCAGGCAATGTGCCGACCTCGCTCACGGAAGACGCCTTCCTGGGCGGGCGTTTGCGCATATTGCAGCCGGAAAAAGGCTATCGCGCTGGCATCGATGCAGTTTTTTTGGCGGCTTCCATTCCGGTTGCTGCTGGTGAGACAGTTTTTGAAGCCGGGATCGGTGCTGGTGCAGCAGCCCTGTGTCTGATCGCCCGCAATCCCGCCATTCACATCACCGGCATGGAGATTGGCGCGCGCTACGCCATGATGTGCGAGGAAAATGCCAAGCGCAATGGGTACAGCCAACAGCTCAAAGTCATTCATGGTGACGTGAAAGAGGCGATGCGCCGTGATCTCGCGCATCTGCCGCAGCACGGCACATTTGCCCATGCCTATTCCAACCCACCCTATTTCGAGGATGGCAAAGTCACGCCGTCGCCATCACTGCTGAAGGCTCAAGCCCACAGTTTTGGTCCCGACGATCTCGATATCTGGATCAAGGTCATGCACGCCATGGTATCGCTGCGTGGCACCGTCACGCTGATTCACCGGGCGGATTCGCTCGGCAAGATTCTTGTTTCAATGGAAAACCGTTTTGGCGATATCCGCGTTGCGCCGCTCTATGCCCGCGAAGGCACGGCGGCGAGCCGGGTGATTGTACAGGGCGTGAAGGGCTCGAAAGCGCCCATGCAACTCTTGCCCGGCCTCATTTTACACGGCGAAGGCAACGCCTTCACCGCTGACGCAGACGCCGTCCTGCGTGAAGGCATGGCCTGGCGGTTGCGCTGACGCTTGAGTTTTCTTCGCCGGGACCCCATATGCCCGGCCATGCTCAAGACCTTCCTGAAAATCATCCCGGCGCGTTGGCGCGTGTCCACGCCTGTCATTCACGTTGTCCGTCTAGACGGTCCGATCATGGCGGAGCGGGGTCTGCGTCCCACGCTGTCCGGCAAGGCGCTGGAACCGGTTCTGAAGAAAGCCTTCCGCAAGGGCATCGCCGGGGTAGCGCTCGCCATCAATTGTCCCGGAGGCTCTCCGGTCCAGTCGGCGATCATCGCGCGGCGCATCCGTGATCTGGCGGTCGAACACAAGCTGCCCGTCTATGCCTTCTGCGAAGATGTTGCTGCCTCGGGGGGCTATTGGCTGGCCTGCGCGGCTGATGAAATCTATGCCGATGAGAATTCCATTGTTGGTTCGATCGGCGTCATCTCCATGGGCTTTGGTTTTCCCGACGCGATCAAGAAACTCGGCATCGAGCGGCGCGTCCATACGGCGGGTGAGAACAAGAGCCAGAATGATCCTTTCCAGCCTGAAAAGAAGGAAGACGTCGAACGTCTCGAAACCCTCCTCACCGAGATGCACGAGAGTTTCAAGGCACTGGTGCGCGAGCGCCGTGCCGGCAAGCTGTCGGGCGACGAGAAGGTGATCTTCTCGGGTGAATTCTGGCGCGGCGAAAAGGCGATGGGTCTCGGTCTGGTTGACGGGCTTGGCCACATGCATGTCGTGCTGCGCCGCAAGTTTGGTGAAAAGGTTGAATTGAAGCCGATTTCTGCGTCCGCAGGCTGGAGCCTGCGACGGATTGGCATGGCCGGCCCGTCTGATTTACCAGAGGCCACCCTGCAGGCGTTGGAAACTCGTGCATGGTGGTCACGATTTGGCCTATAATGGCTGGGAAAGAAACCGGACCCGGGAGACGTTGAGCCCATGCGTTTTATCAAGTCACTGTTCGCGGCAGGTGCCACCATGCTGGCGGGCCTTGCTCTCAAGAAGGTTATCGGCACGCTGGAAAAGCAGGCCGAGGCGCAGCGCGTGAAACGCGAGGACATGCGCGACCCCAAGGAATTCAAGCGCCTCAAGCAAGACCCTGAAACCGGTATCTACTACGCCGAGGACTGATCCCCGCACCCCATGGGCAAGGCCGAGACCGATCGCTGGCTGGACCAGGTCTACACCGCGTCAAACCGCGACGACCTGCGCAAGCTCTATGACAGCTGGGCCTCCAGTTATGATGCCGACCTGCAACAGGTGGGATATCTCCATGCCCCGGTGATCACCGGGCTGGTGACACGGCATGTGCCATCAAAGGCTGCGGCCATTCTCGATGCCGGCGTTGGCACTGGTGCCATCGGCAACATCCTCTCGATCCTCGGCTACAACAACCTGTCCGGCATCGACATGTCGGAGGGCATGTTGGCCCAGGCGGCGGCGCGTGACTGCTACATTGATCTGCGGCTCGGCGTTTTGGGTGAGCGGCTGGAATTTCCCGACGGTGCCTTCGATGCCATTGTCTCCACTGGAACATTCACCAACGGCCATGCCCCAGCTTCGGCGTTTGATGAACTGACCCGCATTCTGGAGCCTGGTGGCTTCTTGTTGTTCACCGCTGGCACGGTCGTCTGGGAGGAGCAGGGCATCAAGACCAAGCTTGACCGGCTGGTGGCGGCGAAGACGCTGGTGGCGGTGGAAATGACGCCGATCTATCGCCCCATGCCGTTCTCGCCGCTTGAGGCCGATTTCACCACGCGGGCGCACGTCTATCGCAAGGTGGCTTGACCCTCCGCGCCCGCGACTCTAGAGCCTTGTGCCATGGCTCTGCACCCGACGAAATCCTTCCAGGACCTCATACTCACGCTGCATCAGTATTGGAGCGAGCGCGGCTGCGTCATTCTCCAGCCTTACGACATGGAAGTGGGTGCAGGCACATTCCACCCGGCGACGACATTGCGGTCAGTTGGGCCGAAGCCATGGAGTGCGGCCTATGTGCAGCCGTCGCGCCGTCCCAAGGATGGGCGCTATGGCGAGAACCCCAACCGCCTGCAGCACTACTATCAGTATCAAGTGATCATGAAGCCATCGCCGCCGGATTTGCAGGAGCTGTATCTCGGTTCGCTCAAGGCCATCGGCATTGATCATACGCTGCATGACATTCGCTTCGTCGAAGATGACTGGGAAAGCCCGACGCTGGGGGCTTGGGGGTTGGGCTGGGAGGTGTGGTGCGATGGCATGGAAGTCTCGCAGTTCACTTATTTCCAGCAAGTCGGCGGATTGGACTGCTCACCCGTTTCCGGCGAGTTGACTTACGGCCTCGAGCGCCTCGCCATGTATGTGCAGAACGTCAACAATGTTTACGACCTCAACTTCAATGGCCGCGAAGAAGGGCAGGGGCGCATTACCTATGGTGATGTGTTTTTGCAGGCGGAGCAGGAATACTCGCGCTTCAATTTTGAGCATGCCGACACAACGATCCTGCTGCAGCACTTCAAGGATGCCGAACAGGAATGCGCGGCGCTGTTGAAAGCCGGCGAGGCTGAGGACAAGCACATGCTGGCGTTGCCGGCCTACGACCAGTGCATCAAGGCGTCACATGCGTTCAATCTCCTTGATGCGCGGGGTGTGATATCTGTGACCGAACGGCAGGCCTACATCCTCCGCGTCCGCGATCTCGCCAAAGCCTGCTGCGAAGCCTGGAGCAGAACAGCAGGAGGGCGGGTGTGATGGCTGAGCTTCTTCTTGAATTGTTCTCCGAGGAAATTCCTGCGGGCATGCAGGCGAAGGCGGCGGCTGATCTGCGGTCGCTCGTTACCAATGGCCTGGTGGATGCGGGGCTCACCTATGACGGGGCGCAGGCCCATGCCACACCGCGCCGTCTCGTCTTGTCGATCGAGGGCTTGCAGGCCCATGCCGCCGATACGCGCGAGGAGCGCAAAGGTCCGCGCGTTGATGCACCACAGGCGGCCATCGACGGCTTCTTGAAATCAACCGGCCTGGCGCTCGACCAGCTTACGGTGCAGGACGACAAGAAGGGTCAGGTCTATATCGCCGTCATCAAGAAGGATGGCCGGGCCGCGACCGAGATCATCGCTGATCTGGTGCCAAAGGTGATCCGCACATTCCCGTGGCCCAAGTCCATGCGCTGGGGATCGGGCACATTGCGCTGGGTCAGGCCGTTGCACACCATTCTTTGCACCTTCGACGGCGAAGTGGTGCCGTTTGAAGTCGATGGCATTGCCAGTGGCAACAAGACGCGCGGTCATCGCTTCCTCTCCAAGGGCGAAATCGAAGCCAAGCGTTTCGAGGACTATGCACACAAACTGCACAAGGCCCATGTGATTGTTGATGCGGCAGCGCGCGTCGATACCATTCGCGCCGAAGCCAAGAATCTCGCCTTTGCGCAAGGCCTGGAGATGATCGAGGACGAGGCGCTGCTCAAGGAAGTGTCCGGGCTGGTGGAATGGCCGGTGGTGCTGATGGGGGCGTTCGACGAGGCCTATCTCAGCGTGCCGCCAGAGGTGATCATCACCACCATCAAGGCGAACCAGAAATGCTTCTGCCTGCGCGATGCCAAGACCGGCACGTTGTCCAATCGCTACCTGCTGGTCTCCAACATCATCGCGCGGGATGGCGGCGGGGAGATCGTGCGCGGCAACAACAAGGTGATTGCGGCGCGGCTGTCGGATGCCAAGTTCTTCTGGGATACCGACCGGAAAATTCCGCTGACCGACAATCTCAAGAAACTCGACTCGATCACCTTCCACGCCAAGCTCGGCACGGAAGGCGAGCGGGTGAAGCGCATCGAGGCACTGGCTGGCGAGATCGCCAAGACCATTGGTGCCGATGTGGAGAAGGCGAAACTGGCGGCGCGTCTGGCCAAGACGGACCGGGTCAGCGGTGTCGTCGGCGAGTTCCCGGAACTGCAAGGCCTGATGGGGCGCTACTATGCGCTCGACCAAGGCATCGACGCCGAAGTGGCCGACGCCATCCGCGACCACTACAAGCCGCAGGGACCAAGCGATGGCATGCCTGTATCGAAAGTCGGTCAGGCCGTGGCGCTGGCGGACAAACTGGATACGCTGGTGGGCTTCTGGGCCATCGATGAGAAACCCACTGGATCGAAAGACCCATATGCGCTGCGAAGGGCGGCGTTGGGGGTAGTACGAACCTTGTTGGACAAGGGTCTAGGGCTGCACCTTACTAAGGGATTTGTTCGCTCCGAATTGGCTCATCAAATTATGCGCCGCCACGCGATTGAGTCAGGGGCAGTTGAAAAACTCAGAGCAATTCACAATGCGATTGATATTAACAAGTATGATCAACAAGTTTGGTTGGACATCTACCGCAAAGAATTGCCGACGGTAAATGGCGAGAAGTTTTCAGCTACGCTCTTGTCAGTTGAAAATGATCTTCTGAACTTCTTCGCGGATCGCCTGAAGGTCTATCTCAAAGAGCAGGGCATGCGGCATGATCTCATCGACGCCGTGTTCTCCCTCGGTGGGCAGGATGATTTGTTGATGGTGGTGCGGCGTGTCGAGGCGTTGTCCAAGTTCCTCGACACCGATGATGGCAAGAACCTTCTCGCTGGTGTGAAGCGGGCCGCCAATATTCTGCGCATCGAAGAGAAGAAAGATGGCCGCAGCTATTCCGGTGATGTGCATCCCCAGCAGTTGATCAAGGGCGAAGAGAAGGCGCTGCATTCCGCCATCAGCCAAGCCGCTGCACAGGCGCGCAAGGCAGTCGACAACGAGGACTTCGAAGCCGCCATGCGGGCGATTGCCAAGTTGCGGGTGCCGGTCGATGAATTCTTCGAGGGCGTCACTGTCAACGACAAGGACGCCACCTTCCGCGAGAACCGCTTGCGCTTGCTCAACCGCATCCGTGAGGCGTGCGCCGAAGTGGCGGATTTTTCCAAGATCGAAGGTTAGTCCCCTCACCCTCCCGCGCCTGCGGCGCGGCCCCCCAACCCTCGCCCGCGTGCGGGAGAGGGAGGGGCCACATTGCGCAGCAATGGGGAGGGTGAGGGCGCGCATATCTGTTCCGCCGCACTGGACCTACCCACGTTCCTCTCCCGATGTTAAATCGCCACCATGATCCACGCTGCCGACTCCCGCTATTCCTGGTTCCGCCTGGCCGTGTCGCTGGCGTTGGCGACCATTGGTGGCATTGGTTTGTGGGCGGCCGTCGTCACCTTGCCAGTGATCCAGCAGGAATTCGGCATTGACCGCTCCGAGGCATCTTTTCCCTACACCATGACCATGGTCGGTTTTGCGCTGGGTGGTTTGATGGCTGGGCGGTTGGCCGACCGGTTCGGCATCATTGTGCCGATGTTCTTCGGAACCATCATGCTGGGTATCGGCTTTGCGGCGTGTGCCTATGCGCCGAACTACTGGACATTTGTGGCCGCGCAAGCGGGGATCATCGGGTTTCTCGGCGTGGCCACCACCTTCGGCCCGCTGGTCGCCGACATTTCGTTGTGGTTCACCAAGCGACGCGGCATTGCTGTGGCCATCGTTGCCAGCGGCAATTATCTCGCAGGTACCATATGGCCACCCTTCCTCACTTATTCCATCGAGCAGTGGGGTTGGCGCAATTCCTATCTGGTGATCGGCATCATCAGCGTGGTGCTGATGTTGCCACTGACCTTGCTGTTGCGGCCGCGCGCCTCGCTGGAAGAACGGCCGGCACCCGCCGCTCTCAATCGCGAGCCCAACGGCACGCCGGTATTGCAAGGCTTGCTGATATTTGCCGGGCTTGCCTGTTGCGTCGCCATGTCGATGCCGCAGGTCCACATCATCGCCTATTGCGTTGACCTGGGTTATGGCACAGCGCGTGGGGCGGAGATGCTGTCACTGCTTCTTGGCTTTGGCGTCGTATCGCGTTTTGCCTCTGGCTTTCTCGCCGACAAGATTGGTGGCGTCGGTACGCTGATCATCGGCTCGATGCTGCAATGTCTGGCCCTCATTCTCTACATTCCCTTTGACGGCCTGATCTCGCTCTACATCGTCTCGGCCTTGTTTGGTTTGGCGCAGGGCGGCATTGTGCCGAGCTATGCCCTGATCATCCGCGACAATTTCCCGGCGCGGCAGGCGGGTTTCCGCATTTCTCTGGTGCTGACGGCGACGGTGCTGGGCATGGCACTGGGGGGATGGATCTCGGGCGAGATCTATGACCTCACGGGGTCCTACACCTGGGCCTTCATGCATGGCATCGCCTGGAACCTCGCCAACATGGCGGTGGCGTTCTGGCTGGTGTTCCGCCACCGCAAGCCGGATTTTGCCAGAGTACAGCCTGCATAATTAAGTGACAGGCTGATCAACGCTTGACCACGGCGGCCTGAGGGGCTTTGCTGCAACGCAGCAAAATGAACGCAGCCATTGAACCCTTTACGCTCTGCCATCTTGGCTCGGCGTCCCCTGTCAACGTCCAGGCCCTTGGGGCCAAGGCGGCGCAGCTCTGTGGCTTGGCGGGGCTGACGCTTGCCGTGCCGCCGGGCTTCGCCCTGCCGGTTGCAGCCTGCCGCAGCATGAGCGAGGGCATTACACCTGCCTTGGTACAGGCCATCGACGCTGCCATCGCATCGCTGGAACTGGAGACGGGCCGCAGCTTTGGTGGCCGGGAGAGGCCGTTGCTCCTGTCGGTTCGCCCCAGTGCGCCAACCGGTGTGCCGAGTGCCGTTGATGCTGTGCTGAATGTCGGTCTCAATGACGTGACGGTGGCGGCGTTGGCCACGGAATGCAACGACACGCGCTTTGCCCACGAGTGCTATCGCCGCTTCGTCCAGAACTACGCCCATACAGTGCTGGGCGATGACCCTGCCGCATTCGAGGATGTGCTGGCGCTGTACAAGGAAGAGCGCGGCTATGTTTCGGATACCGAGTTGCGCGGCTCCGACGCCCGGGAAATTGCAGTCCGTTTCAAGGCGCAGTTCGAAAGCAACAATGGCGAGGCGTTCCAGGAGGATGTGCGCCAGCAACTTCTGACGACGCTCGCCGCAATGGTGCGGACGTGGCATGCTCCACGCGCCAAGACACAGCGCAAGATCAATGGTGCTGCCGAAGACGCCAGCATCGCCCTCATCGTGCAGGCGATGGTGTTCGGCAATGCCGGTGATGACAGTGGTGTGGGCCGCGCCTGGTCGCGCCATCCGCAGACTGGTGTGTCGGCGTTGGCGGGGGAATTCCTGGTGCAGGCCCAGGGGCCGGATATTGTTTCGCGGCTGCGGGCCACGTTGCCGTTGCGTAATGGCGGCGGACAATCATTGCAGTCGGTCGTGCCGTCCGCTTTTGACGAACTGTCACACGGGGTGGCCGCGCTGGAAGAAAAATTGCGCGATGCGGTCGAAGTGGAATTCACGGTCGAGCGCGGCAAGTTGTGGTTTCTCTCGGCCAAGGCCGGCAAGCGCTCGACGGCGGCTTCTCTGCAGATCGTCACGGATTTTGTGCGCAGCGGGGTGATGACAGAACAAGAGGCGCTGTTGCGCATTGATCCTCTGTCTCTCGACCAGTTGCTGCATTCCACCATTGACCCGGAGGCCAAGCGCACGGTCATTGCATCAGGTCTGGCTGCGTCTCCTGGTGCAGTTTCGGGTGCCATCATTTTCGATGCCGAGGAAGCACGGCGTCTGGCGGCGGATGGCATGCGGGTCATTCTGGTGCGGCCGGAAACCCTGCCGGAAGACATTCGCGGGCTTCATGCCGCAGAAGGTGTGTTGACGACGCGCGGTGGCATGACATCGCACGCGGCGGTGATCGCGCGTGGCATGGGCAAGCCGTGTGTGTCGGGCGCCTCGGGCCTGCGCATTGATGCGGCTGCCGGTACACTCACAGGCCCCGGTCTCACCCTCAAGATGGGTGACATCATTACCATTGATGGCTCGACCGGGCAGGTGCTCAAGGGTGAAGTGGAAACACGCAAGCCGGAACTCTCCGGAAATTTTGCAACACTCCTTGGATGGGCCGACAAGTATCGCCGCATGGCGGTCAGGGCCAACGCCGAAACAGTTGTTGATGCGCGCATGGCCCGCGACTTTGGGGCTGAGGGCATTGGTCTGTGCCGCACCGAGCACATGTTCTTTGAAGGTGAGCGGCTGGTTGCCATCCGCGAAATGATCCTCGCCGACCGCGAGCGTGACCGCCGCGCCGCGCTGGCCACGACGCTGCCGATGTTGCGGGCGGATTTTGTTGAGCTGTTCGAGATCATGGCGGGCCTGCCAGTGACGCTGCGCCTGCTTGACCCGCCGCTGCATGAGTTCCTGCCTGAAGGCGCTGCCGAAATCGAAGCACTGGCGCGGGCGCTCGGCGCTGACCTCCCCGTGTTGCGCCGCCGCATTCAAGACCTGCACGAACAGAACCCCATGCTGGGCCATCGTGGGGTGCGGCTGTTGCTGAGTTATCCCGAGATCGTCGACATGCAGGCCCGGGCCGTGTTTGAAGCGGTAGCGGAAGTGGTGCGGACGACCGGCAAGCCGCCGATCCCCGAAATCATGGTGCCGCTGGTCGCGTCTCGTGCCGAGCTTGATCTTGTCCGTGCCCGCATCGATGCCGCTGCGGCAGATGTGCAGCGCGAAACCGGCCTGACCTTCGCCTATCGCGTCGGAACCATGATCGAGCTGCCACGGGCAGCCCTGAAGGCCGGTGACATTGCGGCCTCAGCAGAATTTTTCTCTTTTGGCACGAACGACCTGACGCAAACCACATTCGGCATCAGCCGCGATGACAGCGCCCGCTTCATCGGCGAATATACTTCCAAGGGTATTTTCCCGGCCGACCCGTTCGTGACCCTGGATGTTGATGGCGTTGGGGAATTGATCCATCTGGCCGTCGAACGCGGGCGACAGACGCGGCCCGATATCCATCTCGGCATCTGTGGCGAACACGGTGGCGACCCGACGTCGATTGCCTTCTGTGAGTCTGTCGGCTTGGACTATGTGTCGTGTTCACCCTTCCGGGTGCCCATCGCGCGCCTCGCTGCGGCTCAGGCATGTTTGCGGAAATTTCGTTAAAACGCTTTTCTTTCAGCCTGTTAACCATGCCTCAGAGAAGGCAAGAAAGTGGCTGGCATAAGGCCATTTCGGGTTGACCGTCGTGGTTAACCTGCGGTAAATCGAATGTACGGTATTGTACTAGTGTCCGGTCGGGGTTCCACTTAGGGGAGGCCCGGTCACAGTAAAATCGGAGCGGGCTGTTGAAGTCACCAGAGTATCGACGTCGTCAAAGCTGGGACGAGGACTCTTTTTATCTCGAGTCTGAAGCTCCTCGCAGTGCCTTTGCCGAATATTCGCCGATCGTTTTTGGCGGGTTGATGCTCGTTGCCGCTTTTGCATTTGCCGGCCACTACATCGGCCGCAACGCCTCGGCACACACGGCGCAGGCGGCCATCGTCGAACTTCCAGCCATTCCTCAAACAACCTCGCTCGCCAGCAAGAGTTCGCTCCTGGCAGAAGACGCGACCTTCAATTCCACAGCGCTTGTCCAGCTTCGCACCCAGACGGTGCAGGCCGAAGGCAAGGGTGACCTGTTTGTGCCGGACGCGGGTGAAGCCCCGGCTTCCGATTTTACAATTCAATCCACCGCAAAGAAAGCCGTTGCGTCTCTCGAGAAAGACAAGCGGATCAAGATTGTGCCCGCCTCCATCAACCTCAAGGCGGAACAGGATTTGTCGACCAAGGCCGTCAAGAAGTTGGCTGTTGCCGCAAAACCTGCCGATACGGACGACAGTCTGAAACTCTCAAAGGCTGAAAAGAAGAGACAGCTGGCCCAACGCCGCATCCGCCAGGCAGAAGAAAACTGCCTTGCCCGCGCCGTGTACTTTGAAGCGCGTTCCGAATCAGAAATGGGCCAGATGGCAGTGGCCAAGGTCATCCTCAACCGGACCAAGGACGCAAACTATCCCAAGACCATTTGCGGAGTGGTCTATCAGGGTTCGCAACGGCGCAATTCCTGCCAGTTCTCGTTCGCTTGCGATGGCATGCCGGACGATGTGAAGAGCCCCGCTGCCTGGGCACAGTCGAAGCGTATTGCGCAGAAAGCCATTGGCGGTCAGCTCAACATGGGCGGGGCGATGAACCAGGCCACCAACTATCATGCCGATTACGTCAAGCCACGCTGGGCCAAGTCGATGCGCAAGCTGGTCAAGATCGGCAATCACATTTTCTATACCAACGGCTGACGTCACTTGTCGGTACCGGAACCAGAGCGCCTTGAGGGCGCTCTTTTCATTTGGGGATCAGCCTTCGCTGCGCGGCAAGGGTAAGATGAAGGTGCGGCCCTCATAGGCATCGGCACCCCGGCCAATGGCAGAAACTGCATCGATCATGCGGCCCTGGCGGCCGAGCAGGCCATCAACTTGGGAAACGATCAGGCGGTTGGGGCTGGCGGATGGTGAAGCTTCGCGCAGTTCGTGGGCGAGCGCCTGTTCACTTTCGCTAGGGCGCAGCAAGCAGAGTGCAGTGAAGGCTGCTGCAGTCGAGCGGCTGATACCGGCCCAGCAGTGAATGAGCATTGGTGCCGACTGGTCCCAGCCGCGGATGAATGCGATGAGGCGTTCGGCGTCACGAAGTTTCGGGCCTTCGAGACCCACAGCATCTGCTGCCACGTCATGGAAGGTCAGGCGCAGATGCTGGCCAGTCGCCAATTGCGGAAAGTCCGGGTGCGGCGTGTCGGGGCTGAGGATGCTGATGGCGCGGCTTGCACCGTGGGCTTTCAGCGCAGCATGGCTGTCGCGCAAATTGGTGACAATGATCATGACTGGCTGAGGAGTTTGCCGAAGGCAGCGACATATTGCGATGCGGCTTTGGTTGCAGGCAATGGCTCCAGCGCCACGCTGAATTCAGGGGCCAGGCCTTCAAGGCCCTTGGGTGCGCCAAAGAAGCGGCGGGCCTCGTCTACCGCGAAACCGGCAAGCTGTGTCGCTTCAAGATAGGCCGAGGTGCGATCCGCCAGCTTAATTTGATCGACCAGATCGTGGCGCGCCACGGCAGGCAGTCCGAAGCGCAGATGGATGGCGCTGAGCAGGCGGTTTTCAAACGACTTGTAGTCGACACCGAGTGCTGCCTTGAAAGGCGAAATCATGTCACCGATCACATATTCAGGCGCGTCATGGAGCAGCGCCACGAGGCGGTCCCTGATGGTGGCATTGGGGTTGAGGTGGGCGAAGATTTCCGCCACCAGCACACAATGCTGGGCCACTGAAAAAGCGTGATCACCCCTGGTCTGGCCATTCCACCGGGCGACACGCGCCAGTCCGTGGGCGATGTCCTCGATTTCGATATCAAGCGGTGAAGGATCAAGCAGGTCGAGCCTGCGGCCAGAGAGCATGCGCTGCCAGGCGCGGGGTGCGGCAGTGTTCATTTGCGCACGAGTGTTTTGACCGCTTCATGACGGTGGCAGGTGACGACATGATCGTTCACCAGACCGCAGGCCTGCATGAAGGCATAGACAATTGTTGGGCCGACAAAGCGGAAGCCGCGCTTCTTCAGGTCTTTTGACACAGCTTCAGCGAGCGGGGTTTGGGCGGGCACCTGTTGCATGTCGGTGAAGCGGTTCTGTTGCGGCTTGCCATCAAGGAAGCCCCACAAATGGGAGGAGAAGTCGGGCATGTCGAGATAGGCTTGCGCGCTGCTGATCGCCGCTTCGATTTTCAGGCGATTGCGGACAATGCCGCCGTCCTGCATCAGGCTTTCTATTTTGCGGGCATCATAGAGCGCCATCTTTTCAGCGTTGAAACCATCGAAGGCGGTGCGGAAATTGTCGCGCTTGCGCAGGATGGTGATCCATGACAGTCCCGCCTGAAAGCCATCGAGGATGAGTTTTTCAAACAACGCGCGAGACTCATATTCAGGCACGCCCCAGTCGGTGTCGTGATAGTGCACGTACAGCGGATCTACCCCGCACCAGCCGCAGCGGCACTTGCCATCGTCGTGTTGCCGGGCACTCATGCAGCAGTCTCCGGGATGCTGACATCGGCTGACATCCAGACGGGCTTTTGCACGTGGAGACGGACAGATTCTGACAGCAGTGGTGCCGTGATTTCAGCCAAGCGATCAAGACGGAAGAGGGCGAGGCCGCGGGCTTCGACGGACGACAACATTTCCCCAACAAGGGTTTCTCCCGCGCGGATGCTGCTGCCTTTCGGAGGAGGGACACCGTCTGCAGTGACCGGCAAGATGCGGCTGCGGGTGCTGCCGCGATGCTGCATGCGGGAGACCACTTCCTGGCCGACATAGCAGCCCTTGGAGAAACTCACGCCGCCCCATTGGTCAAGATTGGCTTCGTGGGGAAAGAGCTGGTTGACGCCGATATCGGCCTCGCCATCGGCAATGCCAAGGGCAAGGCGCACCGCATCATAGCTCGTGTCCAGCGGCAGGCTTCCTGAGGGAACGATGGCCCGGCGTCCGAGGTTGGCAAGGCGGGGGTCAACAGCTGAAAGGCCTTCGCTGGTTGCCACTACCACGGTGCGCGTATCGTCTGCGGCGATCTCGATCTTGGCGCGCAGGCGGTAAAGCTGCAATTTCTGCAGCAACGCCTCGCGCTGGCTGGCGGCGCAATCCAGAAACACGGTTCCGCCTTCGTGAATGACAAAGACATCATGCTGGATCTTGCCCTGCGGTGAGAGCAACGCGCCATAGGCCCAGCGCCCCTCGGGCAACTGTGCCACGTCGCAGGTGAGGAGGTTGTGCAGGAAGGCAAGCGCCGTTTCACCCACCAGCCGGATGACGGCGCGGGAGGGCACGACTTGCGGTGTGAGTTGGATTTCCATCTGCCTTGCTTCGCTTCGGCAACACCTTTACGAAAGCAACCAGCCACAATCAAGGAAAGTGCCCATGCCGCGTCAGATTGATCTCATCCTCAAGGGGGGAACAGTGGTCAATCACGATGGCACGGGGGTGCGTGACATCGCTATCGACAAGGGCCGGATCGTGGCCGTCGGCGACATGGCGGGGTTGGTGGCGGCCGAAATCCGTGATTGCCGCAAGTTGCACATCCTGCCTGGTGTCATCGACAGCCAGGTCCATTTCCGTGAACCCGGCCCGACCCATAAGGAAGACCTCGAAACCGGCAGCCGCGCTGCCGTGGCGGGTGGTGTGACCGTGGTATTTGAAATGCCCAACACCAAGCCCACTACCACGACGGTCGAAGCATTGGCTGACAAGGTGGTGCGGGCCAGAAACAGAATGTTCTGCGACTTCGCTTTTTATGTCGGTGGCACCCGCGAGAATTTTGCCGACATTCCACAGTTGGAAAAACTGGAGGGCTCGGCCGGCATCAAGGTCTTTGCCGGTTCCTCCACCGGTGACCTGCTGGTGGATGATGACGTGGGGCTTGACCACATCATCGCCAATTTGTCGCGCCGCGCCGCGTTTCACAGTGAGGATGAATTCCGCTTACGTGAGCGGGTGGGATTTCAGGTGACTGATGATCCGTCGAGCCATCCTGTCTGGCGTGATGTGGAAGCTGCCGTTCTGTGTACCACGCGGTTGTGCAGGATTGCGCGCCGGCACGGCAAGCGCATCCACATCCTGCATGTGTCCACCGCCGACGAGTTGCCAGTGTTGGCGCACTACCGGGACGTGGCCAGTGTTGAGGTGACGCCGCACCATCTTACGCTGTCGAGCGACGACTACGCGCGGCTGGGCACCAGACTGCAAATGAATCCGCCAGTGCGGGGAGCGGAGCATCGTGAGGCCTTGTGGCGCGCCATCCAGTCAGGACTGGTGGATGTGCTGGGGTCTGATCATGCGCCACACACGCTGGAAGAGAAGGGCCAGACTTATCCGAATTCACCGTCAGGCATGACGGGCGTGCAGACACTGGTGCCGATGATGCTTGACCACGTGAACAAAGGCAGGCTCACACTTGAACGCTTTGTCGACCTCACCTCGCATGGACCGCAGCGCATCTTTGGCCTGTCCTGCAAAGGTCGTATAGCCGAAGGCTATGACGCCGATTTCACTATCGTTGACTTGACCCGCACCGAGACCATTCACAATTCCTGGATTGAAAGCCGCAGCCAGTGGACGCCATACGATGGTGTGACCGTGACGGGCTGGCCGGTGGGCACCTGTGTGCGGGGGCGGCTCGCCATGTGGCAGGGCGAAATCCTGGGACCAGCCACGGGACAGCCCGCCCAATTCAATGAAGCCTTGAGACCGGAGTAATTTCGAGATGGACAATTTTCGTGCAATCCTGGTGAGCAAGGCTGGCGAGGGACAAAAAGTGGAATTTGTGCGCCTCACCGAGGCCGAGCTGATGGACGGTGATGTCACGATTGACGTCGCGCATTCCTCGGTCAACTACAAGGACGGCCTCGCGATTACCGGCACGGGCCCAATCATCCGGCGCTGGCCGCTCATCCCCGGCATTGACCTCGCTGGCACGGTGCGCGCATCAACCCATCCCAAGTGGACGGCGGGCGACAAGGTGGTGCTGGGCGGTTGGGGTGTGGGTGAGGGGCACTATGGCGGCTATTCTGAAGTGGCCCGCGTCAACGGTGACTGGCTGGTGCCGCTGCCTGATGGTTTCACAACTGCGGAAGCAATGGCCGTCGGAGTTGCGGGCTACACGGCCATGCTCTGCGTCATGGCGCTTGAAGAGCAGGGTGTGAAGCCGGCGCAGGGCGAAATCCTGGTGACGGGTGCAGCGGGAGGTGTTGGCTCCACCGCCGTCGCCATTCTCGCCAAGCTGGGTTTCACAGTGGTTGCGGCCACGGGGCGTCCTGAGGAGGAAGCCTTTCTCAAATCGCTGGGTGCGGCCTCGATCATCGACCGCAAAGAATTTTCCGGACCGGTGAAGGCGCTGGCCAAGGCGCGCTGGGCCGGGGTTGTCGACACTGTTGGCTCGGTGATGCTGGCCAATGCCATCTCGCAAGTGTTGCCGGAAGGCACGGTGGCCGCCACCGGCCTGGCGGGAGGCATGGATCTGCCGACTTCGGTTGCCCCCTTCATCCTGCGCGGCGTGCGTCTCATTGGCGTCAACTCGGTGACGACTCCGATGCCACGCCGCATGGAATGCTGGAAGCGCCTGGCGCGTGATCTCGACAAGGCCAAGTTGGCGGCCCTGACCACGCATGTCAAACTTGATGACGTGCCGCGCATTGCCGCTGACATCGTGGCAGGCAAGGTACGGGGGCGTGTCGTGGTGGATGTCAAATCGTGAACCTGCGCATTGTTGCCGGTGGGCTTGACGACGCACACGTCATTGCCATGCTCAAGTTCCACTTCGACAGCAACATCGCGGTGACGCCAGCCGGCAGCGCTCATGTCTTTGATGTGGAGAGACTGAAAGCGCCGGACGTCTTTTTCTGGTCGGCATGGGATGGTGAGACGCTGATGGGCACGGGGGCATTGAAGCGCCTGTCGGATACCGATGGCGAGGTAAAATCCATGCACACTTTGCAAACTTCGCGCCGGTCTGGCGTCGGCAGCGCCATGCTGCTGCATATCATAGTTGAAGCAAGGGCCATGGGCCTCAAGCGGCTCTATCTCGAAACAGGATCGTTCGATTTTTTTGCCCCGGCGCGGGCGCTTTATTCGCGCTTTCGCTTTGTCGAATGTGCACCCTTCGTGGGCTACATGCCTGATGCCAACAGCACCTTCATGATGCGCGACATTTGAATCGTTACTGCTTCGTCTGCATCACGGTGAATTCGCCATGGCGAATGCGTTCGGGCAGGCGGGCACACATCTGTGCCACTGGTTCTTCGCCATAGGTGGCGATCATGTCGGACAAGGCCGCAAAAATCGCAGCGGTGGCAATGGTGTCGGGGTCGAGCCCGTCATAAACAGCCTCTTCCCAGGCCTCGAGAATGTAGCGCAGTGCCACCTGTTTTGCTTCCTGCGAGGGCAGGGTTGTCGGCAGCTTGTGATCGGTTTTCAGCATGTTCTCAGGTGGGTCAGGTGAAGAAGTGGCGTCCTTCGTTCACCATAGCAGAGCGCATTCGCTCAGCGAGTCATCCCTTAATTGAAGGTTAACGCGCGAGAGTCGATTTTCTTCAAAGGCTTAGCAGTCGTTGTGCTGTCGTGATGGCCGCTTCGGTATTGGGCGTCAGGGCGTAGCCCGAGAGAGCATCCGGCTTCACCCAGAAAACTGCGTCACTGTCGCTCGCGGCCACGGCTTCGCCAGCAAGATAGTGCCCGGCAAAACAGGCGATGAGAAATGTGACTGGCCCAGTCTCGATGCGGAATTCACCGACCAGTGCTTGCAGATCGGCGGTGATCCCGGTTTCTTCCAGCAACTCACGGTGGGCGGCAGCCTGTGCTGTTTCACCTTTCTCCAGCTTGCCGCCGGGCAGGCTCCACAATCCATGGCCCAATACCTTGCCACGCCGGGCCAGCAGCACTGCACCATCGCGCCAGACGCAGGCCGAGGCCGCCTTGATGATTTTCGGTTGAGTGATAGTGTTGCTGGCCATGTGCGGACTTTACAGTTTCAGGAGCTCATCGGAAGAGGCGCGCACGCTTTTCAACTACCTTGAAAAGCCCTACTTTCCACCGCGCCAATACGTGACGCCGGGTGGCCCCATGGCCATCGTGCGGCAGGGCAAGAGCAACCGCCACTTCGCCTTGGTACGCTGGGGCTTCACGCCTTCGTGGGCCAAGGAAGTGGCACCGGGCAAGCCGCTGATCAATGCCCGCAGCGAAACCGTGCTGGAAAAGCCGACCTTCCGCAATGCCATCCGAAGGCGCCGTTGCCTCATTCCCGCCGATGGTTTTTACGAATGGCAGGGTGATGTGCCGGGCAAGAAAGTGCCATATTTCATCCATCGCCCTGATGACGGGTTGATGGCTTTCGCCGGCATCTGGGAACACTGGATGGGGACTGATGGATCCGAACTCGAATCGGCCGCGATCATCACGACGGAAGCCAATGCACTGGTGGCGGCGATCCACACCCGCAGTCCGGTCATCATTCAGCCTCCTGATTTTGAGCGCTGGCTCGATTGCAGCGATGAAGATGCGGAAAAGATTGTGCCGCTGATGCGCCCTGCGCCGGATGATTATTTCGTCATGGAGCGCACGGTAATTGCGCGCAATGCGCCGCCGCCGCGGCTGAAACCAGTGGAGCCACCGAAGTCGGGCGGTGGCCAGATGGATTTGATCTAGTCTTCTGGCAACACCTTCCCCGGATTTAGTATTCCCTCCGGATCGAGCATCGCTTTCAATCCACGCATGATGTCAAGTTCAACTGCTGATTTGACGCGGCGCATGTCCTCGCGCTTCAACTGGCCGATGCCGTGTTCGGCGGAGATGGAACCGCCGTGCGCCATGACGACATCGTGGACGATGCGGCTCATCTCCGCCCAACGGTCGAGGTAGGCCTGCTTGTTCATGGCAAGGGGCTGCGAGACGTTGAAGTGCAGGTTGCCGTCGCCCAGATGGCCGAAACACATGAAGCGGCATCCCGGCATGAACTTGTCGACTGCGGCCATCGCCTCGGTGATGAAGCGGGGAATGTGCGACACCGGCACCGAGACATCATGCTTGATCGAACCACCCTCAAACTTTTGCGAGTCCGATAGCTTCTCCCGCAGCTCCCAAAAGGCGAGGCGCTGGGTTTCGTTTTGCGCCACAGCAGCATCGGTGACGAGACCTTCAGCCATCGCTTCTTCAAGCGCCACATTCATGGCTTGATCCGGTGCGTCGGCGAATTCGCTCAGCACATACCAGGGCGATGGGTCCGCCAGCGGGCGCGACAAGCCCATGTGTTTCGACACAAATGAAATTGCCAATTCCGGAATCAATTCAAAGGCTACGACAGAACTGTTGGCGTGTTGCTTGAAGCGTGACAAGAGCGTCACTGCGGCTTGTGGTGAAGGCACGGCGATGAAGGCCGTGTCGTGGCGGCGCGGCTTCGGAAAGAGCTTGAGCACCGCCTTGGTGATGATGCCGAGCGTGCCTTCACTGCCGATGAACAGGTTGCGCAGATCATAGCCGGTGTTGTCTTTGCGCAAGGCGCGCAGGCCGTTCAAGACGCGGCCATCGGCAAGCACCACTTCAAGACCAAGACAGAGATCGCGGGCGTTGCCATAGGCCAGCACATTCAAGCCGCCGGCATTGCTGGCGAGATTGCCACCGATGCGACACGATCCTTCGGAAGCCAGAGAGAGCGGGAAGAGGCGGTCCTCATGGGCCGCTGCCGCCTGCACGGACGCAAGCGTCGCACCGGCCTCGACGGTGATGGTAAAGTCGGCCGCATCAACAGCGATAATCCTTGTCATGCGGTCGAGCGAGAGCAACACTTCAGTGCCATTCGCATTTGGAATTTGGCCGCCGACCAATCCGGTGTTGCCGGATTGTGGCACGATGGCGGTATGCGTCTCGTGGGCAATCACCATGAGGCGCGAGACTTCATCCGTTGATGCAGGCCGCAACACCAGCGGCGTTGCACCATGCCAAAGGTCGCGCCATTCATGCAGATAGGCCTGCTGATCCAGCGGATCTCGGATGACGCCTTTTTCACCGACCACGGCGGCAAGGCGGGCGAGCGTTTCAGGTGATGGTGTCTTTGTCTTCATCTGGGAGCAGCCGCGCGGCGCAGACGGTCGTTGATAGCCTCGCCAAGGCCAGTTGCCGGAATCGGAGCAACGGCGATGCGCGTGGCAACACCAGAATCGAGTTCATGCAGCAGGCGAAACAGATTGGCCGCCGCCTCGTTCACATCGCCCCGGGCAGACAACGTATGCGGAACCATGGGCGTGAACACCAAAGCCAAGATAGACTTCACCAGCGTCGGGGGTTAGTGCGTTGAGGCGTAAGGTGGCGCGGGGCGCGTAGTGGCTTTCCAGTTGCCCAGGTGCGTGCAGCGGGCCGATGTCTCCAACGGCGAGCCCCAGACCGAGGCAGTCTTCAATCTGTTCGCGGGCAATGCCGCCGGGGCGGAGCAGTTGTGGCGTCTCACCCAGAAAACTGACAACCGTTGATTCAAGACCCACTTGCGCCGGGCCACCATCAAGGATCACGTCGACGGTACTGCCAAGTGAGGCGCGGACATGGGCGGCGGTTGTCGGGCTGATCCTGCCGGACGCATTGGCGCTGGGAGCCACAACCGGACCACCAAAACTGCGCAACAAAGCCTGTGCCACCGGGTGCGACGGTACCCGCAGCGCAATGCTGGACAACCCAGCCGAGGCGAGCAGCGACACCGGGCAATCCGGTGCGCGTTCCACCACAATGGTCAGCGGCCCCGGCCAGAAGGCTTGTGCCAGCACCCGGGCGGCAGGGGTGAACACGCCCAGTTTTTCCGCCGCCGCCAGATCAGCCACATGGGAGATCAGCGGATTGAATTGCGGCCGGCCCTTGGCGGCGAAGACACGGGCTACGGCAGCATCGGAACACGCGTCAGCGCCGAGGCCATAGACGGTCTCGGTGGGGAAGGCGACGAGGCTGCCCTGCCGCAGCACCTCAGCGGCGCGCGCGATGTCTTGTCCCTGGATCATGGGGCGCGGCTATAGCAGTGCCGCGCCCGCTCGGCTACACCACCGCCATGACGACCCTCGTTTTCAGCCACCGTTCCAGCCTGCGCCACGAAACCCCGCCCGGACATCCCGAGCGGATTGACCGCATCAAGGCGGTGAATTCTGTTCTGGAATCACCGCATTTCGCCGCTGCCATGCGCCGCGACGCGCCGCGTGCCACCGATGCCCAACTCCGCCTGGCGCATTCGGCAGAGCATGTGCAGCGCATTTTCTCCATGGCACCGGAGAGCGGCTTTGAATATCTCGACACTGACACGGTGATGTCGGCCCATTCGCTGGAAGCGGCCTTGCGCGCGGTCGGTGCGGCGACGGCTGCGGTTGATGCCGTTTTCCGTGGTGATGCCGAGAATGCTTTCTGTGCCCTGCGTCCACCCGGGCACCACGCCGAACATAACCGCGCCATGGGCTTCTGCCTGTTCAACCAGGCCGCTGTCGCCGCGTTTCATGCCCGCCAGCGTTATGATGCCGAGCGCGTGGCGGTGGTCGATTTCGATGTCCACCACGGCAATGGCACGCAAGATATCTTCTGGTCGGACGCCAACATGTTTTATGGTTCGACCCACCAGATGCCGCTCTATCCGGGCTCAGGGGCGTCAAACGAAACCGGTGTCGGCAATATCTTCAATGCGCCGCTGCGTGCAGGCGATGGTGGCGCGGAATTCCGCGAGGCCTTCAACAGCATCATCCTGCCATCGCTTGATTCCTTTGGACCGGATTTGGTCATCATCTCGGCGGGCTTTGATGCCCATGTGCGCGATCCACTGGGCAGCCTTGAACTGACTGAGGAGGATTTTGCCTGGGCGACGCTGCGCATCATGGACGTGGCCGACTTGCATGCGCGCGGCCGCGTTGTTTCGGTGCTGGAAGGCGGCTATGACTTGCAGGGATTGGCGGGATCGGTGGGCGTTCACCTCCATGCCTTGATGCATGGGGAGACGCTTGAGGCTGCAGATGAAGATGAGGATGACGAGACATGAGCAAGCCTGAAGACGCTGACATCGCCGGGCTCTCCTTCGAAAAGGCACTTGCCGCACTGGAGGAAATCGTGGCGCGGCTCGAAGGTGGGCGCGTCGAGCTTGAAGAGTCGATCAAGATCTATGAGCGCGGCGAGGCGCTGCGCAAGCATTGCGAAAGCAAGCTGCGCGAAGCCGAAGCCCGCATCGAAAAGATCACACTTGATCCCAAGGGCAACCCCACGGGCCGCACACCTTTGGACGTGGAGTGAGCGCACAGCGTCTCGATGAGGCGCTGGTGGCGCGTGGACTGGCGCAGAGCCGGGCGCGCGGACGCGATGCAGTGTTGCGCGGCATCGTGTGCGTGAATGGTGCCGCAGCCCGCAAACCGTCGCAACACGTGTCTCATGATGACGTGCTCACACTGGCTGATGACAGTGCCCGCTATGTGTCGCGCGCCGCGCTCAAGCTTTTTCATAGCTTGCAGCTATTTGTCATTGATCCAAATGGGAAATCCTGTGTTGATCTGGGCGCATCCACGGGCGGATTCACGCAGGTCTTGTTGGAGGCCGGCGCTGCGCATGTCACGGCCATTGATGTGGGGCATGGACAAATGGCAGCGCTGATTGCCAACGACCTTCGTGTCACCTTGCGGGAGGGACTGAACGCGCGCGACATCACGCGGGACGACATTCCTGATGATGTGGCGCTGATCGTCAGCGACGTCAGTTTCATCTCCGTCAAACTCGCCCTGCCACCCATTCTCGCCATCGTGAATGCCGGCACCCAACTCATCGTTCTCATCAAGCCGCAATTTGAAGTGGGGCGCGAAGGTCTTGGCAAGGGTGGCGTGGTGCGCGATGTTGCACTGATCGAGAAAACCTGTGCCGACATTTCAGCGTTCATCACCGCCCAGGGCTGGCGTGTAGAAGGCATTGCACCATCACCAATCGAAGGTGGCGATGGCAACCGCGAATTTTTGTTGGCGGCGGTGAAGACGTAGAAATATTCCCTCACCTGTCCGGCTCGCTGCGCTTTCGCCGGACGTCCTCTCCCATCTCCGTTACCTAAGGCCGCAAGTTGTTCCATTTTATTTGACGACGGACACCTGCGCTCCACTCTTCATTTGGTTTACTTTTTCGACGCCTGATAGATTGCCCAGTTGGCGTCTGCCCTTTCAACGAGATCGGGGATCGTGTCGAATTCGGCGGCCGAGACGGGGTCGTAACTGATGTACAGCTTGCCATTGACGATGCGCCAAGACTTCGGGTCGATGTTGATTTGCACGGCAGTGGCGGTGTAGGCCATGCCGTCGGCGCAATGACCGCCATATTGCGGGGCATAAGATACCGGATTGGCGAGGAAAAGATCGCGGTTCTGGGTGCTCGCGAAATGCCATTCCGCGCCTAACCATTCGACGGTAATCTTCGGGTCACCTTGCATTGCCTTGCCTTCGGTGAAATAGGCGACCGTGTCGTAGCCTTCGAGTGCGACATTGCCGAAATAGCCGGTGTCGATGTCGCCTTCCCGCAAGTTCTGCGCGGCAGCGGCGGCGCTGGCGAGCATGCCAAAGCACGTAGCGGCCAGGATCAGCCGCCCTGTCTTGAAGAGAGTATAGTTCATGATGATGTCTCCGGATCCATGGTTGAAGTGGGGTTTACGGGGTGAGTTCCATGCATTTCTTGAACACCCAGGGGCCGGCGATCGCTTCCGGCTGACAGATATCGCCATGGTTGACCAGGATTTGCACGACATCCCAGTTCTGTTTCCATCCCGCTAGGGTGCTGGCGGTGTAACCCTTTACATCGACCAGCGACATATCGGTGCCGGCCCCGACAAGCGCCTGGACGCTTGCGAGGTGATTTTCCTCTGCCGCTGCATGCAGGGCAGTTATGTGCGCTATATTCTCTTGGTCGTTGACCTTGGCCCCGTGACCGAGAAGAACCGCGATTGCCTTGGCGTCGCCCGCAAAGGCGGCAGCATGGAGTGCAGTCATCCCCTTTTTCGTTCGCGCCATCACGTTGGCGCCATGCTTGGCCAGCACGGCGACGGCCTCGCCCTGGCCCGCAAGGGCCGCCGCGATCATCGGCGTGTGGCCCAACTTGTTGCGGCTGTCTACGTAGACACCCGAGGAAACCGATTGCTCTACCCCAGCCGCGTTGCCGGCACTGGCCAAGGCAAAGATGTCACCTACAGCATGCTGTGCATCGGCAGATTGCGCAGCGGGCCAGCCGAGCAACCCTACGGTCAACAGAAGCATGACACTGCCTCTGCGCCGCTCCATTCCTTTAATTCGCCTCATCTGTACCCTCCACTGTTGTGTGCCTTGTCGCCTGTCGGAACAAGCGCCTAGCAAGATTGCCCGGCACGCAAGCCAACTTTGTCGACCCTGCGAAGGGTAAATCCTCATCGTCTTTCGCTCGTCTTGCGCGCCGTCATTGCAGCGTTCGGATATCGTCAATTCGACAGATGCATTTTCATTTTGTCGCGGAACAGTCCGACAGAGGCCGTTTCACCGCCTCATTTCGAAACCGTGAAGTATTTGACCGCATCAACCGAAACATATGCGAAGTCTTGATTGTGGTGTTTCGCGTCCGAGACAATTCGATAGACATATCCGCAGGACGGGCGGTCCAGCAGATAGCCCTCGATCAACTGGCATAGGCGGTCGCCGTCCACCATCGTCCGCCCCGTGAGAAGGCTGCTGGTGCTGCGATAGGCGATATTACCCGCGTGATCGAAGTACTGAACAAAATCGACGCCATTCTCGAGTTTACCGGTCCAGAGCGGACCCGCGACAACAACGCGCAATTCTTCCGGTCCAAGCCGGTCTTCCGGCCGCCGCGCCACCCCATAGGGCCATTCGGGAATCCCGGCACGTCTCAGCCCTTCGATAAACCGGGCGAGCTGATCTTTCGTGCCGACAGTCGCTCGCAGGACCGAATAGTAGCCCAGATTGGTGATCGGAAATATGCTGCGAAGTTCCGCTACCGTGGACTGTACCTTGTCCGTGTCACCCAGATAGGCATAGGCGGCGGCGAGGTGTTCCAGAACCAGCTCGTTGCGTGGCACCGATTCACGCACCGCATTCAATTCGGTGACCGCATCGGCATAGCGACCCTGGGCAAAGGCCACTGTCGCAGAAACCAGCCGCAATTCGGTCGGTAATGCCGGGTTCAGCTTTTGCGCAACTGCAAGCTCGGCCTGGGCTTCGTCGAGGTCACCCGTGATATAAAGCACATTGGCCAGATTGGTATGCGCCTCGGCATCGTTTGGCTGCAGATCAACGGCCTTTCGGGCTGATGCGACAGCAAGCGGATGCTCGCCTTCGATCGCTTGGATGACCGAGAGGACCTCATAGGCGCGGGCATTCTCGGGATCGAGCTCCAGTGCCTTTCCTGCGGCGGCATAGGCCTCATTTTTGGCAATTCCGCTTGTCATGATTTCGCTGAAATCCCGGCGCCAGAGCGTGACTGCAAGACGAGCATATCCGGCATAGGCCTCGGCAAAGTCGCGATCGAGCTCAATCGCTCGCTGGTAGGCAACTAATGAGCGTCGCAAGGCCGCGGGCTCGGCCATTCCGATGGTCTGGTATTCGGCCCGCAGGTAGAAATCATGCGCCTCAAGATTACTGGTCGGGACCCGAGTAATACTCCGCCGCTCTTCATCGCTAATGTCGACCTGCAGGGATGTGGCAATGTGTTGGACGACCTTGTGCTGCGCATCGAAGATGTCAGTCGCGTTCCGGTCGAACTGGTCGGCCCATAGGGCGCGTCCGGTTTCGGCCTCGACCAACTGGGCCGTCACGTGGATCACGCCGCGAGAGCGGCGCACAGTGCCCGTGAGGGCGTAGTCCATCCCCAGCAGTTTGGCTGCTTCACGCGACGAAACCTTGGCATTCTGCATCAACCGGCTCGTTTGTGGCGCGATCACGAACAGGCCGGAGATCTTGGAAAGATCCGCGATAAGACCGTCCGTAAGCCCCGCCGCGACCTCGGCTTGCTGGCCGTCGACGCTCATGTCCTCGAACGGCACCACGACAATCGACGGGCGCGAATCCAATACCTTCGACCGCGCATTCAGGTTGATGCTGGCTCCATTGGCCAGGAACAAGAGGAGAAGGACCAAGCCAGCGACTGCGCCGATCCCCGGCAAAAGCAGGGCCGGTCGGGAACGCGATGCTGGCTTCGGATGAGTCGGCGCCGGAGGATCGGCGGGCGGGTCGACTGACGCAGCAGTCGGCGGGCTGCGCGGAGGCGCAGCAGTGTTTGCTTGCGACGCACCAAGCGATTTTCGCAGCGCCTCGATTTCTTCCGAAGGCACAATTCCTAACTCACGCTGCAGGATGTGCCGACAGGCATCGTACTGGTCACGGGCCAGCCCCGGCCGCCCCATGTCACGGTGCAAGCGGATGATCGCAGCATGAACCTCTTCCTGCAGCGAGTCGAAGACCAGGGCCCGCTGCGCCGCTTCGATCGCACCTTCCGGGTCGCCCGACTTTGCACGCAGCGTGGCAAGCGACTTCAGGCCGGATAACGCCAATTCGCGCAGCCGCTGGCGCTCGATCAGCAAGGGCTGAAGACCGTCTTCGTCGTCCAGGTCATGTTCTTCTAGAAAATCGCCGCGATAGATCCCGATCGCCTGTTCCAGATCCTCCTTCTCTCCATTGCGGAGGAGGCGCTCAAACAAGACCGCATCTACGTCCACCGCATCCGGATCAAGACGAACCGAGCTGCGATCGGCGATTATCAGCGAGGGTTGAGCGGGACCGAGCGCCTTGCGCAGGGTCCATAGCGATTGCCGCAAGCTTGCAAAGGCCTGCGCCTCGCCCCGATCCGGCCACAGGAATTCGGTCAGCCTTTTCCGGTCATGAGCTCGCCCAGGGGGAGTAGCCAGCCTTGCCAGCAAAAGGACCGGCTTCGCGCCAATCGATTGCTTGAATTCACCAGACGGCGTTTCCAACTCGAAAGGGCCCAAGAACTTGATCGAGACTGGTTTCATCAGCTAACCCCACCCGTTCCTATCGGCAAGAGACCCATTAGCAATTTGAAAGTTACCTTGTCCTTCGTCAGATAAATATGGACTTTGTGCTGCCTGATTGCATGGCGGATCTGGCGCATCTTGGGTTTTGAGTTTAGGCGGCATTCTTACCGTGAAGCAAGCGTCTGGTTTTGAGTGTCTGGTGTTTGATCCTTTGGCTTTCAAACAAGATGCCACCCCCGCAGTAGACATCGGCTGGAGCAAAAAAGTTCTAGTCACCATTTTGCCAGCTCCTGTCCCGTTGGAGACCTCTTGGTCAATCACCAGCAGGTCCTCCGCTCATCGTGGCAAAGCTGAAATTAATCCAACCATAAACTTTCAGAATACAAACTTCCTAGTTCAGGTCGACAAACACCGGGTCAATGCTGTTGACGAGGACCAAAGTGTGGCTCAAATCCGGGATAGCCATAACCCCCAGGATTGGGAGAGGTGAAAAAACACATTCAAATTTCACCTCTCCCACTCGTGGGAGAGTACGCCGCGCAGCGGCAGGTGAGGGAAGTTACCCCACCTGTCCGCGGTGGCGCAGGAACTGGTCAGCCAACACAATCGCCATCATCGCTTCGCCCACTGGCACGGCGCGAATGCCGACGCAGGGGTCGTGACGGCCCTTGGTGCTGACGTCGGCATCCTCGCCTGACTTGGTAATGGATTGGCGCGGCGTCAGGATGGATGACGTCGGCTTCACGGCGAAACGCACGACGATGTCCTGCCCCGTCGAGATACCGCCCAGAATGCCGCCAGCATTGTTCGACAAGAATTCCGGTTTGCCACGGCGCATGCGTATCTGGTCGGCGTTGTCTTCGCCAGACAGCGTTGCCGATTCAAACCCGGCACCAATTTCCACGCCCTTGACGGCATTGATGCTCATCATGGCGGACGCAAGTTCGCTGTCGAGCTTGGCGTAGATGGGAGCGCCCCAACCTGCCGGGACGCCCGACGCCGTCACTTCGATCACCGCACCAATTGACGAGCCGGCCTTGCGGATGCCATCGAGATAGGCTTCCCAGTCCTTTGCCGCCTTGGCATCCGGACAGAAGAACGGGTTGTTGTCGACCTCGGCCCAGTCCCAGTTCTTGCGGTCGATCTTGTGCGGTCCCATTTGCACCAGCGCACCGCGAATGATGACACCAGGGATGACTTTGCGGGCGACAGCGCCAGCCGCAACGCGCGAGGCGGTTTCGCGGGCGCTTGAACGACCGCCACCGCGATAGTCGCGGATGCCATATTTGGCATCGTAGGTGAGATCGGCATGGCCGGGACGGTACTTGTCGCGGATGTCGCCGTAGTCCTTGGAACGCTGATCGACATTCTCGATCATCAGCATGATTGGTGTGCCGGTGGTGCGTGGGCCATCGGTGCGCTCATCCTCGAATACGCCGGAGACGATTTTCACCTCGTCCGGTTCCTTGCGCTGGGTCGTGAAGCGCGACTGGCCGGGCTTGCGCTTGTCGAGAAACGCCTGGATGTCAGCTGCAGTCAGCGCCAGTCCGGGCGGGCAGCCGTCGATGACGGCACCAATGGCGGGGCCGTGGCTTTCGCCAAAGGTGGTGACACGAAACAGGTGGCCGAAAGTGTTGTGCGACATGGCACCTGATTAAGCGCGAACTTCCCGTGCGTCAAATCTGGGCGTCAAATTTGGGTGTCAAACCAGTCGATTTGGGCGTTCGCCAACCGGCAGTAAGCGCCTTGTGGTGTGGGCAGGTTGACGAGTTCGCGTGGTCCCAATCCTGCGACCGATCCCATCAGGCAGCGGCCCACTGCACCATGCGAAATCACCAGTGTCGGCCGTTCAAGCGTGGCGCGCCATTCAGTCACTCGGGCCACGCCATCTTCATAACTTTCGCCGCCATCAGGACGCCAGAAGAAGCGTCCCTCATGATCGGCGGGATAGACGGGTGAATCCTTCAGTTCCCAGAACGGTTTTCCCTCCCACACGCCAAAACCCAGTTCGCGGACGCGCGGGTCTATGCCGTGGTCGGTCCGGGAGAGGGCGCTGAGCACATGGTCTGCCGTCTGGCGGGCGCGGCGCTGTGGTGAAACGATGATCTGGAAGTTCGCCCATTCATCGGCGCGCAACGCCAACAGCTCAGCGACGGCCCTGGCCTGAGTATGGCCGCGCTGGTTCAGGTCAGTATCAACCGATCCCTGGATCAGGCCTTGCCGGTTCCAGTCGGTTTCGCCATGCCGGATGAAAATAATCGGGAGAGAAGGATCAATCGCCATCTTTGTTGAGCGTCATGTCGGGAGCGGTCGGCACTTTCATGCCGACGACGTGGTAGCCGGAGTCAACATGCAGGATTTCGCCAGTGATGGCGCGGCTGAGGTTTGAACAGAGGAACATGCCAGCGTCGCCAACTTCTTCGGTGGTGACGGTGCGGCGCAGCGGCGAGTTGTACTCATTCCATTTCAGAATGTAGCGGAAGTCGCCAATGCCCGAAGCAGCGAGCGTTTTGATCGGGCCCGCCGAGATGGCGTTGACGCGGATGTTTTTCACGCCAAGGTCGGCCGCCATGTAGCGCACCGAGGCCTCGAGAGCGGCTTTGGCAACGCCCATGACATTGTAATGCGGCATCCATTTTTCGGCGCCGTAGTAGGTGAGGGTGAGCAGCGAGCCGCCGTTGGGCATCATCTTTTCGGCGCGCTGTGCTACAGCCGTGAAGCTGAAGCAGGAAATGTTCAAAGACTTGTCGAAGTTGCCTTCGCTGGTATCGACATAGCGGCCTTCCAACTCGTTCTTGTCGGAGAAGGCAATGGCATGAACAACAAAATCGAGTGCGCCCCACTGCTTCTCGATTTCCGAGAACGTGGCGTCGATGGAGGCGGCGTCGGTGACATCGCAGGGGACGACGATCTTCGATTTGATTTCTGCAGCCAGAGGCTCGACACGCTTTTTCAATGCGTCGCCCTGATAGGTGAAGGCCAGTTCAGCGCCTTGGTCGGCGCAGGCCTTGGCAATGCCCCAGGCGATTGACCGATTGTTGGCCACGCCCATGATGAGGCCACGTTTGCCGGCCATCAAACCTTTGTTATCACTCATGATTTTTGCATTCGCCTGAATATTGTGCGGAGTTGTCCGCTTCTTGGCACAAACTCCGGGAACAATCCAGATTGATTGCTGATCCAACTGCGGTGCAGTGGATGGGTGCTTTTCCCGGGCTCTGGTGCTTCCGGTTTGAAGGCTTGGAGCGTAGTATAGTGTCCATGAGCCTCAGCGAATTGACCACCCTTACCGCGTCCCTCGGGTTCACCGAGCGCAATGATCCGTTCAAACTGTTTGCCGAATGGATGGAGGATGCCAAGAAATCCGAACCCAATGATCCCGACGCCATGGCGGTGGCAACGGTTGACGAAGACGGTTTGCCCAATGTGCGCATGATCCTGCTCAAGGAATTCGATGAAAAGGGTTTCGTGTTCTACACAAACTTCGAAAGCCAGAAGGGTCACGAAATCCTCGCCACTGGAAAGGCCGCCCTGGTGTTTCACTGGAAGACACTGCGGCGCCAGGTCCGGGTGCGCGGGCTGGCTCAAACGGTGACGGATGCCGAGGCCGATGCCTATTTCAAGTCGCGGGCGCGTGACAGCCGCATCGGGGCCTGGGCCTCGCAGCAATCGCGCCCCCTCACAGCGCGTTTTGAACTGGAAACGGCTGTGGCGATGAATACGGCGCGCTTCGGACTGGGCGATGTGCCACGGCCTCCGTACTGGTCGGGATTCCGCATCAGGCCGCTTTCGATTGAATTCTGGCACGACCGGCCATTCCGCCTGCATGACAGAGTGGTCTTCCGCCGCGAAAAGCCAGATGGCGATTGGGCGAAGGCGCGGCTATATCCTTGAGCATGAACGACTCTCGCAAGACCTTGATCCTCACCGGTGCCTCGCGCGGCATTGGCCATGCCACCGTCAAACGCTTTTCGACGGCGGGCTGGCGTGTCATCACCTGTTCGCGACATCCCTTCCCCGAAGATTGCCCGTGGGATGCCGGGCCGGAAGATCATATCGTCATTGATCTTGCCTCGTCCGAGGACACCCACAAGGCCATTGATGTCATGCGCGAAAAGCTGAAGGCCCACGGTTCGAGGCTGGATGCGCTCGTCAACAACGCTGCCATCAGTCCCAAGCTTGCTGGCGGTGCCCGGATGAATTCATTGGAGACAGCAGAGGAAGACTGGAAGACCGTGTTCCAGATCAACTTCTTTGCCCCGATCATGTTGGCGCGCGGACTGTTGAACGAACTGAAGACAGCCAAGGGTGCCGTGGTCAACGTCACCTCCATTGCAGGCACCAAAGTGCACCCGTTTGCCGGGGCGGCATACTCCACTTCCAAGGCAGCACTTGCATCGCTCACCCGCGAAATGGCCCATGACTTTGGACCCCATGGCGTGCGGGTCAATTCCATTTCGCCCGGCGAGATTGAAACAAGCATTCTCTCGCCCGGCACCGAAAAGATCATTCCAAATATTCCGTTGCGCCGGCTGGGCCAACCGGAAGAAGTGGCCAAGGCCATCTATTTCCTGTGCACCGAAACCTCGTCCTACATCAGTGGGGCTGAACTGCACATCAACGGCGGGCAACATGTCTAACGACGCTTTGCGTCCCGAGACCATTGCGGCCCATGCGCTGCGGGCGGTGGACAGTTCGACGGGTGCCATTGTGCCGCCGATCTATCTCTCGACCACTTATGCGCGCGATGAAAACTATGTCCCGTTGCTGAAAGAAAACTATCAGCGCAACGGCAATCCGACGCTGTGGCAAGCAGAAGAGGCACTGGCAGCCCTTGAAGGCGGAGTGGAATGTCAGCTCTTCGGCTCAGGTATGGCGGGCATTGCAACACTTCTCGAAACCGTACCGCCGGGCGGCCATGTGGTTGCGCCCGACACCATGTATTATGGCACACGCGAGTGGTTGCAGCGATTGGACAGCAAGGGCCGCATTGCGCTCACACTTTTCCCCCCGGCTGACCGCGAAGCGCTGGCGAAAGCTTTGCGTCCGGGCAAGACTGATCTGGTGTGGATCGAAACGCCACTCAATCCCACCTGGGATGTGATCGACATTGCGGCGGCAGCGAAAGCGGCCCATGCCGCCGGTGCCATACTTGCTGTTGATGCCACGGCCACTGCGGCGGTGACGACGCGGCCCCTGGAGTTGGGTGCCGACATCGTCTTTCACTCCGTCACGAAATATCTCAACGGCCATTCCGATGTATTGGCAGGCGCTTTGATTTCGGGCCACGTCAACGCGCGCTGGCAGGAAATCAAGTTTCTGCGCACGAAAATAGGTGCACCGCTGGCGCCGTTTGAGTGCTGGTTGTTGATGCGCGGTTTGCGCACTTTGTTCGTGCGCTACCGCCAGCAGTGCGGCAATGCGCTGGCCATCGCGCGGCACTTTTCCAGCCATCCCAAACTGGTGCAGGTGCTTTATCCGGGCCTTGCCACGCATCCTGGCCATGACATCGCCAAGCGGCAGATGTCGGACGGTTACGGTGGCATGATGTCAGTGCTGGTGACTGGCGGATTTGATGCGGCCAAAAACTTTTGCACCGCGCTGAAAGTCATCGTGCCCGCCACCTCGCTCGGCGGTGTCGAAAGCCTGGCGGAACACCGCAAGGCCGTGGAAGGGCCGGCGAGCCCGGTGCCGGACAATCTCGTGCGCCTGTCAATCGGCATCGAGAACGTCAACGACCTGATCGCTGACATCGGGCAAGCACTTGACCGGATTTGAGATTTTCCGGGCCGTCCGGCTAACCAATTTGTAATCTGCAGGAGCGACGGAACCGGCACCCCGGCTGCGTCTTATGGGTACTTCAACAATCGGAGATTTCCCATGAAGACCCCTGCAAAAACCCTTCTTGCCCTGCTCTTGGGTGCAACTGTTCTGGCCTCGGTCGTCCCGAGCTTTGCCCAGACCACTGAAACGCCAACACCTCCCGCCGCCGAACAACCTGCTGATGCCCCCGATGCCGACATGGCTGAAGGCGACGGTCATGGCTGGGGTTGGTGGGGCCGTGGACACGGCAAAGGCCATCATGGCCGCGGTGATGGCGAAGGTCGCGGCCGTGGTCACGGCGGACACGGTGAAGGCCGTGGCGGGCATGGTGGCCAGATGATGCAACTCATCGACGCCAACGCTGACGGCGTCATCGGTGATGACGAAGCTGCCGCACGCGTTGAAAACGTGTTCATGGCCATGGATGCCAACTCGAGCGGCGATATCACCGAAGCTGAATTCATGGCCGTGCGCATGGGCCTGGGTGAAGGCCGCAATTCTGAGCGCCAGGCCATGATGCAGGAACGCAAGAAGGCGCGTTTCGTGGAAATGGATGCTGACAAGGACGGCAAAGTGACGAAGGAACAGTTCCTCTCCGCGGGCAAATCCCGCTTCGCCGCTGCCGACACTGACAAGGACGGCAAGGTCAACCCTTGGGAGTTCCGTAGCCAACACATGAACTGAACGACAGGAGCCAAAGCCCGTCCCGGAGAAATCCGGGGCGGGTTTTTTTGCCTTACACCGCCCGCAAGTTTTCCTTGCGCACAAAGTCCTCGACCTGGTTGAGGCCTTTTTCGGCAATGTCGAACATCTCGTGGATTTCATCTGTGGTGATGATCAGCGGCGGACAGAAGGCGATCGTATCCTGAACGTTGCGGATGATGAGTTCCATGGCTTCGATGACGCGTTGAGTATGGGCACCGAGACCCTTCTTGAAATCAAAGCTGCGCCTGGTCTTCTTGTCGGCGACCAGTTCCAGCGCTCCGATCAGGCCTTCGCCGCGGGCTTCGCCCACCAACGGGTGGTCGGCCAGCGCCCTGAGGCGTGACTGGAAGACATTCGATACCTTGGCGACATGGTCCATGATCTTGTCGCGCTCGTAGATTTCAATTGTTTTCAGCGCGATGGCGCAGCCCACGGGATGGGCCGTGTAAGTGTAACCATGGCCGAACATGCCGAGTTTGCGGCTCTGGTCGAGCATGGCCTGATAGAGGTCTTCGTCAATCGTCAGCGCCGACAACGGGAAGTATGCCGACGTGAGGGCCTTGGCCACAGTGATGGAGTTGGCCTTGATGCCATAGGTCTGGGTGCCGAACCATTTGCCGGTGCGGCCAAAGCCGCAGATCACTTCGTCAACAATGAACCGCACATCGTATTTCTGCAGTACGGCTGAAATCTTGTCGAAGTAGGTGACCGGCGGAGTGATAACGCCACCGGCGCCCATGACCGGTTCGGCGATGAAGGCCGCCACCGTGTCTGGGCCTTCGCGCAGGATCATATCTTCCAGATCCTGGGCCATGCGCGTGGCGAAATCTTCCTCGCTCTCGCCCTCCACCCCATGGCGATAGAAGTGCGGGCAAGACGTATGCAGCACGTTCTTGATCGGCAAATCGAAGTCGGCCTGCACCCAGGGCAGTCCGGTGAGCGAGGCAGAGGCGATGGTGACGCCGTGATAGGCGCGCATGCGGGAGATGATCTTCTTCTTCTCTGGCTTGCCCCTGGCATTGTTGTAGTACCAGGCCAGCTTGATCTGCATGTCGTTGGCTTCCGAGCCGGACGAGCCAAAGAGCACCTTCGAGGTGGGCACCGGCGAGATTTCCTTGAGCTTCTCCGAAAGCTCAATGACGCCGTCATGGGATTTGCCGGAGAAGGAATGGGTGAAGCCCACCTTGCGCAAGGCTTCCGCTCCGGCTTCGGCGATTTCTGTGTTGCCGTAGCCCAATGCCGTGCACCACAGGCCGGCCATGCCTTCAATGTAGCGCTTGCCCTTGTCGTCATAGAGACAGACGCCGCGGCCTTCATTGAGGATGAGAGGGCCGGTTTCACGGTGGCGCGCAAGATTGGTGTAGGGGTGGATCACCGTCTCGATATCGCGCACGGCCATGTTGGAAAGCTGGGTCATCAATGCCTCACAAGGTTGGTCAGGAGTGACTTAGCATGATTGCCACCGCCGCACAGGAGTCCAGATTGCCTGCGTGTGGCCATGCAGTTTCGGGTGTTGTGCGAAGCGGGCGGCTCAGGGCAAGCTGGCACCCAGGGCGAAACAGAGGGTCACTCCACATGACACTGCGGACAGCACGGCGCATGGAATTGGTACAACCCAATGCGGTGGGCGAGCTGCTGCGCATGGGGTCGGATCCGTCAATCATTTCCTTTGCCGGCGGCTATCCCGATGCGACACTGTTTCCGGTCCGGGAGTTGAGCGCCATGTTTGCCGAAGTGATCGGCGGGCAGGGACAGCAGTCGCTGCAATACACAGTGTCAGATGGGCCACTCCTGTTGCGCCAACAGATTGCTGAACGCATGCAGGCTCAAGGGGTCACCTGCGACGCCGATAACATCCTGGTGCTGCAGGGCAGCCAGCAGGGGCTTGATCTTGTCGCCAAGCTGTTGATTGACACCGGTGACATCATCATCACCGAAAGCCCCACCTTTCTCGGCGCGCCCATTGCTTTTAACCCGTGCGAACCGCGCTATCGCGGCGTCCGGATGGACGAAGACGGCATGGATGTGGAACATCTGGAGGAGGTGCTCACGTCGGCACCCGGTGCCAAGCTGCTTTACACCATTCCCGATTTCCAGAATCCCTCTGGCGCCTGCATGAGTTTGCCACGGCGCCAACGGCTGATGGAACTGGCCAACCGCCATGACATCATCGTGCTGGAAGACACAGCCTACCGCGAAGTGCGCTTTGCCGGCGAGACGCTGCCCACACTCAAGAGCATGGACACGCAAGACCGGGTCATTCTGCTCGGCAGTTTTTCCAAGGTGCTGGCACCTGGCCTGCGGCTTGGCTGGGCACTGGCCGAAAAGCAGATCATTGCGCGGCTCGGCCTCCTCAAACTTGCAGCAGACACACAGTGCAGTACCGTCAACATGGCGGCGGTTTCGCTCTATCTGCAACGCCATGACCTCAACGCCCACATTGACGTGTTGCGCGCTGCCTACAAACGCAAGAAGGACTTGATGCTGGAAACGCTGCGCCGCCACTTCCCGCAAGAAGTGGCATTCACCGATCCAATGGGCGGGCTGTTTACGTGGCTCACCTTCCCGGAGGGATTTGATACGGAGAATTTCATGCGCAATCGCGCGCTGCCGGAGGCCAAGGTCGCTTATGTTCCGGGAGCAAGTTTCTTCCCCGAGCAGGTGGAGGCGAACCACGCCCGGTTCAATTATTCCGGACAAAGTGACGAGCGCATCGTTGAAGGCCTCACGGCGCTTGGCCGCGTTCTCAAAGAAGAATTGGCCCGGAGGACCTGAATTATGAGTATCGTTGTGCAAGCGGCCACGCGTGCTTTGGTTTCTGACGCAGAGTTGGCCCGCTGGCGAGCCATTCCCACGGCCATCATTGCCGATGTCAGCAAGGGTGCGGCCTCGATTGATCCCGCTATCCGGCCGTTGCGGCCAGCGGGCCAGCAACCGCGGCTGTTTGGCCGCGCCGTGACGGCGATCTGCGAGGCGCCGGATTTTGGTGCGGTGTTGCATGCCCTTGATGGCGTGCAGCCCGGCGACGTGCTGGTGATCGACGCGCAGTCACATCGCGATCACGCCATGATCGGCGAAATTCTTGGTGGTTACTTGCGGCGCAAAGGTGCCGCTGGCGTCGTCTGCGATGGGGCGATCCGCGATGTGGCGGAACTCGCAGGGTGGAACGATCTCTCCGTCTTCACCCGTTCGATCACGCCGCGCGGGCCGACAGGTTTCTCGCTTGGTGAAGTCAACGGTGTTGCCATGATTGGTGGCCGCAGGATTGGTTCCGGCGATCTCATTGTCGGAGATGACGACGGCCTGGTCTCGCTTGATGCCGACATGATCCGTACACTGATAGAACCTGCCGAGGCCAAGATGGCGCTGGAAGTGAAATGGCAGGCAAGCCTTGCAGCGGGCAGGACCATTGCCGAGACATTCGGGCTATGATTGTTCACACCCGCCTGAACATCCGCAACATGTTGAGCAGACTGACCAGCGCGCCGGCCACGTACGTGAAGGCTGCGGCACGGAGGACGGACTTTGCGCCTGCCATCTCCTCCGGCGGAAGGTAACGCTCCAGTACAGGCAGGGCTTTGTTGAAACTCGCGTCGAATTCCGTCGGCAGGGTAAACAGGTGGATGACAATACCCGATGCCATGACGGCAACGGCAATCGCCACTTCGGCGATCAGCACGAGGGGTGATTTGACCAGCGCGAAGAGAACGGGTGTGAAGAACAGCAACGCCATGCCGGCCTGTTGCAATGGTGCGATGCGCTTCACCAACTTCTGGCGCAGCAACAAAGGCTGATAACCGTCGCGGTGCTGGACGGCATGTCCAACCTCATGGGCGGCGACGGCAACTGCAGTAACGGATTTCCCCTTGAGATTGGCTTCCGACAACCGCACCACACGCTCGTCGGGCGAATAGTGGTCACCCATGGCAGGAGCGACTTCAATTTTCACATCTGTCAATCCTGCATCGTCGAGCAGATGCCGCGCCAGTTCGCCGCCAGTGCCGGGAAAATCTGGTCGCTCTAGGGCATATTTACTCATGGTGTGGCGTATCCACAATTGCGGCCCAAAAATAAGACCGGCCAGAACAGCGACAGCGATGATGCCGAGAATGATCACGCAGCAGCACGGGCCTTGGCGACGGCCTCATCGCGGTGCGGCTTCTTCACGCCTGCCTGCACGGTGTCTGGCTTGTAGGCGGGTCTGGCGAAAACGGCGCGCACCATGGGTTCGAAAAAGTTGAGCGTCAGCGTGTCGTAGGTTGGGTCGAAACTTGCCTGATCCCAGCGTTCGCAAAATTGCGCGCAGGACTGATAGTACGGATCGTCCTTGTATTTCTCGCGGGCGTTGCGGTCCCAGCCATAGTGGTGGGCGTAGTAGAGCATCTGAAATGTGCCATGGTGCTGCACCGTCCACACCACCTCCTCACGCATGAAGGGGCGAATGATGGCGGCGGCATATTCGTCGTGGTTCTGTGGCGCCAGGCCATCGCCGATGTCGTGCAGCAGGGCCGCCACAACCCAGTCCACATCGGCACCATCACGCCAGGCGCGGGTGGCGGTCTGCAAACCGTGGGCGAGGCGTGAAATCTTGTAACCCTCGAGAGTTTCGTCTTCCTGTTCGGCCAGGGCTTTCAGCACACGGTCAGCCGTTCCCTGGTGGAAAGGCTCTTCCAGCTCACGCAACATCTCATAATCCTCAGCCGTGCCATCTTTCATGGCGGTGAAGGATACGGTGCGGGCTGCGGTCGTCATGGCGTGCTCCCTTGTGCGCGAATGCCTGGGCCAAGCGTAGCGCAACCGTCGCTTCTTGCAATCCCCACAGCAAAGCCGGAACATGCTCAAAATTCCGGAGTTTGCAAACAAATGACCCTGACCCTTGAGAGCCGTGCCGATTTCACACTGGAGAATTGCCGCCGGGTGGCATGGGGGAAGGAGGGCGTTGCCTTTGGGCCAACGGCCAGGACTGCCATGCAAAAGGCGCGCGCTGATTTCATGCAGCTGATCGAGCGGCCCGACATCACCATCTATGGCGTCAACACCGGCTTTGGTCACCATGCCAAGAACCGTCTCGACACCGCACAACGTACGGCCCACGCGCAGCAGCCGACATTTCATCGTGCCGTGTCGTGGGGTGAGCCGCTGCCTGAGCGGGTGACGCGCGCCATCGTTTTTGCACGGCTGGCGAACTATGTGGAAGGCCATGGCGCGGTATCACCCCATGTTGCCGAGGCGGTTGCGGCCATGCTGTCGGGCGTTGACATGCCAACGGTGCCAGCGCGCGGGCAGGGTGGTGCAGGTGAGATTTTGGCGCTGTCGCATCTTTTCATCGGTCTCGCACAAACCCAGGTGCTGGCCGAAAAGGATATGAATGCCCTGATCAATGGTTCGCCTGCGGCGGCGGCACTGGTGTGTGATGCTGCGTTGGCGGCGAAAGCACGGCTCGATCTCGCGATGGAAGTCCTGGCCCTGGCGGCAGAGGCTTTCAATGCACCGCACGGACATTTTGCACCGCAGCTCGAAAACTACTGGAACAACCCACATGATGCCTGGGCCATTTCAGCCCTGCGCACCCTCATGGGACAAGGACACGGCGGCGCGCGACGACCCTATCAAGCACCTGTCAGCATCCGCATCTTGCCGCGCGTGCTGGGAGAGGCGCATCGTGCAGCGGCAGCGGCAGAAGAGGTGGCGCGGCACTCCCTCAAGGCGGTCACCGACAATCCCGTGGTCATCCCGGCGCGTGACGTGATGAGTGATGAGCGCGTCATCAGCACCGGCGGCTATCACAACAGCCAGGCACCGGCAGTCATGGATGGTCTGGTGGCGGCCTACACCAATATCGCCATTCTCGCGGGCCGGATTGCGGCCAAGCTGCAGGACGGCAATGTTTCGCTGTTGCCGCCATTCCTCGGTCATGCCGATGGCAAGAGCTACATGGGATGCATGCCCATGGCGATGGTTGGTTACGAGGAAGAGATGCGCATGCTGGCTCATCCAACGTTGCTGCCGGGTTCTGAGTCAGGTGGTTTCGGCCAGGATGATGTGGCTTCGCCGGTGTTCTTCGCCTGGTCAAAGGTCGATCGCGCCGGATTGTTGCTCGAGCAATGCCTTGCCACACTGGCACCCATTGCGGTTCGTGCGCTGTTGGTGACAGAGCGCCCCGTCCCGGAAAAGCTCAGCCGGTTGGCAGCACTCACGGCACAACACTACCACGACACTGACGGGCCGGAAAAATTCAGTGATGGTCTGGCGCGCCTTGCCGCGGCATTCCGGGCCCGGGTTTATGCGGTGTCCTAGTTTCAGGTGCGAACGGCAACAGCAGCCACGCCCGCTCCCATCAGCAGTGTGCCGCCAGTGCGGTTGAAAATCTTGATTGCCAGCGGATTGGCAAACGTGGTGCGGGCGCGGGCCGCGATGAAGGCGTAGCCAAAGGCATTGACGAAGGCCAAGACAACAAATGTAGCCACCATGACCACGGCTTGCGGTGCAAAGGGTTGATCATGATTGACGAACTGCGGCACGAAGGCGACGAAGAAGGTGATGCTCTTGGGGTTCAGGGCCGTGACAATCCAGGCGTGGCCAAGCATCTTGAGCGAAGACTTGGCGTCGGTCACGGGTGCCACATCCAGCGTGCCACCGGCGCGGAACAATTTGAACCCGAGATAGACGAGATAGGCTGCACCAATCCATTTCAGCACGGTGAACAAGGTGGCCGAGGCCTGCAGCAAGGCGCCCACCCCAAATAGCGACAGGGTCATCGCCGTGAAGTCACCCAGCGCTACGCCGATGGCCAAGGGCACCGCCGCCCGCCATCCCTGTCCCAAGGCATAGGACACGACAAGCAAGATGGTCGGGCCGGGAATGACCAGCAGGACCATGGTGGCGGCGGCGAAGGCGAGAAAGGAGTCGATGGACATCGCGCCAGCCTGTCACATTTTCTGGTGCGCGGGCAATGGCCGTTGACGGTTTCCCGAATCTGGTGTCTGCAAGTCCCGCGTGTGGGGCGCACCGGAGAAGAAGATGTTTTTACGCTTGAAGGTTTTTCTGTTGGCCATGGCTGTTGCAGGCCACGCCTGGGCTGCGCCCGCTGACTATCTTGAGGATATGAAATCCGATGCGGAAGGTGCGGCCGACAGTCCCTTCACAGGCCGCTATGAGGGCTCGACGATTGTCGGCCAGACCAGCACAGTATTTGACGCGTTGCTGCTGCCCGCCGGGCCTTCCGATGTGTCGGGCAAGGTGATCACCGGCACGGTCTCGCAAAAAGGCAAGATCCTGCGCACGCTTTATGTTTCACCGCAGCAGCGCTCGTCACTGGAGGTTTTCGGCAACTATGTCGATGCGCTCAAGGCCAAAGGCTTCTCAGTGGTGTTTGAATGCGCCAACACCGGATGCGGCAAGAATTTCACGGGCCTGAAATACCGCCCCAGCGACCCTGCATCGCTTGTGGTGTCGAAAGGGTGCCGGCACACGGCGCGTGGTCCTCTCTCGCGCCATGTTCAGCCGGGTGACCGATCCTCGCTATGCCGTGCTCAAAATGGGCGAGGCGGGCCAAGAGACCTTCATCTCGGTTTTTGCCGCCCAGAATGCCGGTGGTGCGCTGGGTGATGCGTCCAAGGCGCTGCGCGACCGTGTCGGCGTGCTGGTGGAAAGCGTGGAACCCGGTGTACGCGAAGACAAGATCATCACCATCTCGGCAGAAGACATTGGCAATGGCCTTGGTGTGGAAGGGCGCGTCGCCCTCTATGGCTTGTATTTTGATTTCGACAAGGCCGTGATCAAGCCGGAGTCAGCCCCGCAGCTGGCGGAGATGGTGTCCTACCTGAAGGCCAGCCCGGAGATGCGCGTCTATGTCGTCGGCCACACCGACAACTCCGGTGAACTCGACTACAATGTGACGCTTTCCACAGCACGGGCCAAAGCAGTGGCCGATGCATTGGTGAAGGCGGGGATTGATGCCGGACGCCTCTCGGCCAGGGGGTTGGGGCCACTGGCACCACTGGCGGCGAACACCAGTACAGAGGGCCAGGCCCGCAACCGCCGCGTTGAGCTTGTTACACATTAGGGCAACTCCGCGCTTGCTGCATTTGACGGCGGACGGCAGGCGCGCCAAATTGTTGTCATGACGACCAATCCCATTCCCAACCAGCGTTCCTATGGGCACGATGAACTTCTCGCTGATGCCATCGTACATGGTGTGGCCATCGTGGCGGCGGTCGTGGGTGGCGTCATTTGTGGTGGCGCAGTCCCTTGCCTTGGGCAACGCGGGGATCGCCGGCCTTCTCGTTTATGTTGCCGCGCTGATTGCCATGCTGGGTTTTTCCGCCGCCTATAACCTGACGCCAGCATCACCGGCGAAGTGGATTCTGCGGCGCTTTGATCATTCCGCCATCTACGTCATGATCGCCGGAACCTACACGCCACTCCTTTTGCAATTGCCCGATGCTGACCTCGCCACAGTGTTGGGGACAATCATTTGGGGCGGTGCTGCCATTGGTGTGGCACTCAAGGTGTTGCTGCCAGGACGATTGGACAATCTGGCCATTGCCATCTATCTCGGCCTTGGCTGGGTCGGAATTTTCGCGGTGAAGTCGTTTGTCAGCGCCTTGCCGCTGCAGACCATGGTGTTGATTGCGGTGGGTGGACTGATCTATTCCGCTGGTGTGCCCATTTATGTATGGGAGCGGCTCAAGTACCAGAATGCCATCTGGCACTCCTTCGTGGCCGTGGCGGCCGCTTGCCACTTCGTCGCCATCGCCTGGCTCTATCTGGCTTGAGGAAGAAAATGATGAACCCAGACTTGCGTATCGATGAACTGGAAATGCGCATTGCGCATCAGGAAAAATCCATCGCCGACCTCAACGACGTGATCACCTCGCAGTGGAAGAAGATCGAGGCTCTGGAGCGGCAACTCAGGCGGCTTGATGAAGAGATGCAATCGCTCGATTCCGGCGAAGCACCAGCGAACCAGAAACCGCCGCACTACTGATTCCGAACCGCGTTCGGTCCTGATCACCGATTGGTGAAGCAGCGCGCGATATTTGTGACGGTATCGTTTGTTGTCCGCCGTCCCTCCACGGCGCTAAGACACCGGCACTGCCATAGCTGACTGCCATACCTCGCAAATCCGAAATGGCACTGTGGTGCGTATCAAGTTGGCTGGTACAATACAAGGACGTGCAGTCATGACGGACGCAGCATTGAAACGGGGACAGGCAAATGGTGCGCTGGTCTACCGCCAGTCTCGTTGGACACGAATGACCCACTGGGTCTGGGCAATCAGCCTGTTTTTCCTGTTGTTGTCCGGCCTGCAGATATTCAACGCCCATCCCAAACTCTATTTTGGCCACCAGTCCGGATTTGAATACGACAACGCGATTCTCGACATCGGGGCAAAACAGTCGGGCAATGACGTCGTCGGATACACGCGGATTTTTGGTATGGAGTTTGACACCACCGGTTATCTCGGTGTTTCGGGCGCTACGTCTTTGACACCAGCCTATCAGGCCTTTCCGTCCGCGCTGACCATTCCTTCCAACCGGTCACTGGCGACGGGCCGCATCGTGCATTTCTTTTTTGCCTGGCTCCTGGTGGCAACGCTTCTGGTGTGGGCTATTGCCAGTGCCGCCAATGGTCACCTGCGCCGTGATCTGGCGATCACCGGAAAAGACATCAAGCGCCTGCCGCAAGATGTGAAAGACCACGCACGGCTGAAATTCCATCACACGCGCAACTACAACGTACTGCAGAAATTTGCTTACGCCGGCGTGTTGTTTGTTCTGCTGCCATTGATGATCCTCACCGGTCTGTCGATGTCTCCCAATTTCAACGCCAGCGCACCGTGGCTGCTGGATGTCTTCGGAGGTCGGCAATCGGCCCGCACCATCCATTTCATTGTCATGTTGCTGCTCGTCGGTTTCTTTGTTGTCCACATGCTGATGATCCTCGCGGCTGGCCCCCTCAATGAGCTGCGGTCGATCATCACCGGGTGGTACCGCGTTGATGGCGAAGCCGGAAAGGACCACTGAGATGCCCACGTTCCAGTTGAACCGCCGCAGGTTTTTAAGCCACGCCGGCATCGGGGTTTCGGCTCTGGGCCTGGCCGGATGTGATGCCTTTGACGGACTGAACAACGCCGGACAGTGGCGCACGCAAGATTGTCGCCAGTGCCAATGACCTGACCTACCGCGTGCAGCGCCTGCTGGGTGGCGGCCACAGCCTGGCACCTGAATACACCCAGGCCGACATCAAGCAGTCGCAACATCCCAACGGCGTGACGGCACCCGAGGACGCCGACTACAAGGCGTTGGCGGGCAGCGGCTTTGCCGGCTACAGACTGAAAGTCACGGGCCTCGTCGAAAAGCCGTTGGATATGAGCCTCGAAAGCCTCAGGGCCATTCCGGCGCAAACGCAAATCACCCGGCATGACTGTGTCGAAGGCTGGAGCTGCATTGCCAAATGGACGGGCCCACGCCTGTCAAAAATTCTCGATGAAGCCAAGCCTCAGATCGCCGCACGCTATGTTGTGTTCCATTGCTTCGACACCATCGAGAGCGGCCTGTCGGGCAACATCAAATACTACGAGAGCATCGATTTGATTGACGCCTATCATCCCCAGACCATCCTCGCCCATGGCCTCAACGACAAGCCACTGCCCATTGAAAATGGCGCTCCGCTGCGCGTCCGCGTCGAACGCCAGTTGGGCTACAAGATGGCAAAATATGTGCACACGATCGAACTCGTATCGTCATTTGCCGCGATTGGCGAAGGCAATGGCGGTTACTGGGAAGACCGGGGCTATGACTGGTACGGGGGAATCTGAACGCAAAATGCCGCCGACGCAGACGCCAGCGGCATTTGATAAAGTGAATTAAGCCGTCAGTCGACCCGGAATGCGCGGACATTGTCGTCCATCATGACGGGGACAATGGCGGTGCGGCCCTTGTTGATGACATCGAGGTCAGCCGAACCTGCGTTCAAGTCCATCAGCACTTCGTGGCTGCCATCTTTCTTGATGCGCAGAAGTGCACCCGCCATGAAGTCAGTGACCAGGAAATTGCCATGGGCATCGCGCTCCAGGCCATCAAGATTTCCAATCGGTGCGCCGGAACCGAGGCTCTTCAATTCCTTGGTGGCAATGTCGATGGTGAAGAGGTTGCCGAGAACCTTGGTCGAACCATCGTCTTGCATGTCCTTGCCCCAGCCCGCCACCAGCAGTTTGCCGCCATGGATGCCACGCAGGCCGTTGGGATGCATGAGGTCTTCCTTCTCATACCAAACTGCAAGCTTGCCATCCTTCAACTGCCAGATTTTCTTCTTGGCGATATCGGTGACGTAGACATTGCCGTCCTTGTCGACGGCAGTGTCGTTGAGGAACACGGCGCCATCAGCGGCATAGGAGTTGGTGATCTTGCCGGTGCGGGTGTCGATTTGCACCAGCTTGTCGATGTCGGACACATAGAGTGTGAAGCCGTTCATCACCATGCCCTTGGGGGCATTCAGACCCTCGATCCATTTCAACTGCAACAGCTTGCCGTCGCGCGAAACTTTCGAGATGAAACCGTTGCCATCCTTGTCGAGTGGCGCTCCGCCGACGTTGGACACATACAGCACCTGATGGGCGATATCGAGATCGACACTTTCCGGATGCGAGAAGCCACCAAGCACCCAGAGTTCTTTTGTTTTCGCTTCAGCGGCTGAAGCAGCGCCCAGAAGCAAGGCAACGGTTGCGGCCGAAGCCAGGAGTGACTTGAACATTTGCGTATTCCTTTGTGCGGGCAATCTGCCGTAGGCGTGGATGGGTGTGCAGGTTCAGTTTTGCCGTGCCAAAATGGACACGTGAAACCTGTCGTTGCAAGCCTCGTGCCGGACTTGTCCGCAGCAAACCTGCGTGGCTAAAGCTGCGCCCGGATGGCTTCCGTGTCGATGATCGACCAGACCTTTACAATCTTGTTCCCGCTGAACTCATAAATCACGTTCTCGGCAAAGCGCACCCTCCGGCCGTTTACAGGTAGGCCGAGAAATTCACCCTTGGGCGAGCAATCAAAAGCCAGCCTGCTCGCCACATGAGTTGGGCTGGCCACCAGCAGTTCAATGGTGAAACGCAGGTCCGGGATTTGAGCGAAGTCATTTTCCAGCATGCTGCGATAGCCCGCCAGTCCGAAGGGACGGCCGTTGTGGATGGCCCCCTCAGCAACAAAATCGCCAAGCCGGTCCCAGTCTTGCGCGTTCAGGCAATCGATATAGGCGCGGTAGATTGCGGTGAGGTCGGGGTGATCATGAACTTGCAAGGTGCTCTATCCCAAACAACAGCGCGTGCGCGCAGCATCTCGCGAAGGCAGGCTTGCCTTCGATGACCGATGCAGCGTTGGCGATATCAATTCCCCAAAATGGCTGACTCAAGAACATCGAGCCCTTCGTTGAGGATTGCTTCGCTTGCTGTCAGTGGTGTCAACATGCGCACCACGTCGCCGTAAACGCCACAGGTCAAAATCAGCAACCCGCGCTCCAGGCACTTGGCGGCAAGCGCTTTGGCGCCACCGGCGTCGGGCTTGTTGCCACCGTGTTCGGTCACCATTTCAAAGGCGCACATGGCACCGAGACCACGAATGTCACCGATCGGCATGCCCTTCTTCTTGGCCTTGATGCCTTGAAGTTTCTTCATGATGATCTGGCCCTGCTTCTCGGCCTTCTCCAGCAAGTTCTCCTGCTCGAAGGCGTCAAACACGCCAAGGGCTGCGGCGCAGGCAATGGCGTTGCCGGCATAGGTGCCGCCGATGCCGCCGGGATCGGGCGCATCCATGATCTTGGCCTTGCCGATGACGGCGGCGAGCGGGAAACCACCAGCCAGTGACTTGGCCGAGGTCATCAGGTCGGGCTCGACGCCATAGTGTTCCATGGCGAAGAACTTGCCGGTGCGGCCAAAGCCGGTCTGGATTTCGTCGGCGATCAGGAGGATGCCGTGTTCATCGCAAAGCGTCCGCAGTTTCACCATCAGTTCCTTGGGGGCGATGTAAAAGCCGCCTTCGCCTTGCACCGGTTCGATGATGATGGCGGCCACGCGCTGCGGCTCGACATCACACTTGAACAGCAGTTCAATGGCGTGAATGGCATCCTCAACTGAAATGCCCTTGTGGGCGACGGGGAAGGGGACGTGCCAGATACCCGCAGGCATGGGGCCGAATTTTGCCTTGTAGGGTGCGACTTTGCCGGTGAGCGCCATGCCGAGAAGGGTGCGGCCATGGAAGCCACCGTGGAAGGCGATGACGTCGGAGCGACCGGTATAGGCGCGGGCGAATTTGATGGCATTCTCGACAGCTTCGGCTCCGGTGGTCACCAAGGCTGATTTTTTCTCGCCAGAGATCGGCGCGGCGGCATTGAGCTTTTCGCACACTTCGATGAAGGGCGTGTAAGGCATCACCATGGCGCAGGTGTGGGTCACCTTTTCCAGTTGCTCATAGACACGCTTCATCACCATGGGGTGGCGGTGGCCGGTGTTGACCACGGCAATGCCGCCGCCGAAGTCGATGTAGCGGTTGCCTTCAATGTCCCAGATTTCGGAGTTCTCCGCCTTGGCCGCCATCACCGCAGCGCCCATGCCGATGCCGCGCGATACAGCCTTGGCGCGGCGCTCGACCCATTCCTTGTTGGTTCCAATGGGGGTGGCGATGGGTGCGTTCATGGTGGGCTCCTTGTGTCGGAAGTCTTTTACTCCGGCCCACGCAGTCAGGCAAACCACATGCGTGGGGCCAGATTTTTGCGAATTCTGAAATCTCTCGCTAATATCCCCCCATGACTGAACTCATCCGCATGTCTGCCGTCGAAGTGACCGACCTCTTGCGCATTGGCGCGGTGACGCCGCTTGAATGTCTCGACGCGCTCGAAAAGCGCATCGCCGCTGTCAACGCGCCGGTCAATGCATTGGTCACGCTGTGCTTTGAGCGGGCCCGCGCTCACGCCAAAAATTTGATGAACATGGCACCGATGAAACGTGGCCGCCTTGCTGGCCTTCCCGTGCCGATCAAGGACCTCGCCGATGTTGCTGGTGTGCGCTCGACACAAGGGTCGCTCATCTTCAAGGATAACGTTCCGGCGCAGTCCGACATCGTTGTCAGACACATCGAAGGCGAAGGCGGCATTGTCTATGCCATGTCGAACACGCCAGAATTTGGCGCCGGGGCCAACACCTTCAACGAGGTTTTCGGGGCGACGCGCAATCCGTGGGACACACGGTTGTCGGCGGCGGGGTCTTCAGGCGGAGCTGCCGTGGCGCTGGCCACAGGAATGGCCTGGGTGGCGCACGGCTCTGACCTTGGTGGTTCGCTCCGCAATCCCGCCAGCTTCTGTGGCGTGGTTGGCATGCGGCCCTCGCCGGGGCGCGTTGCTGCCAGTGTCTATTCCAAGATCGACAGCACTCTCGGGGTCGATGGACCAATGGCGCGCAACGTCGCCGACCTCGCACTCTTCTTCGATGCCATGGTCGGGGCGGAAGCGGGTGATCCGTTGTCGCTGCCACGAGAAGACATGAGTTATTTCGCGGCAACGCATTCGGGCTGGAAACCAAAGCGGGTGGCAGTGTCGCGCGATCTTGGTATCTCGCCCGTCGATACGGAAGTGGCAGAGCTCGTCATGGCAGCGGCACGCAAGCTCGAAGGCGAGGGCGTGATCGTGGAAGAAGCGCATCCCGATCTTTCTGATGCGATGAATTGTTTCCAGACATTGCGCGCCATCGGTTACGCCACGGGCATGCGGCAGATGCTGCTTGAGCATCGCGACAAGCTGAAGCCGGAAGTGATCTGGAATATCGAGAAGGGTTTGCGGCTCACTGGCGAGGAGATTGCGCAGGCCGAAGCGCAGCGCGGCCAGATGTTCCGGCGCATGCACAGCTTCCTCGAGACCTATGACCTGCTGTTGTGCCCGGCCACCATTGTTCCTCCGTTTCCGGTTGAGGAACGCTATCCAACCCATTGTAATGGCGTTAAATTTGAGAGTTACATCGACTGGCTTTTGATCGCCGGCGCGATCACCTTGTGCGCCTGTCCGGCGGTCTCCATTCCCTGTGGATTTACCAGATCACAGCTGCCGGTCGGATTGCAAATCGTCGCGCCCAATCGTGGTGAAGCCAAGCTTCTCGCGGGTGCCGCATTCATTGAAAAGCTGCTGGGCTTCGGTGCGCTGACGCCGATTGAACCGCGTGTCACGCACCTCGCCTGAGGCAGCTTCGCTCTCTGCACTTCTTGCTGATGTGCGCGCCTGTACACTCTGCCGCGATCTGCCGCTTGGTCCCAAGCCGCTGGTGCAGGCAGGCGAGAATGCGCGCATTCTCATCGCGGGGCAGGCACCTGGTCGCGTCACTCATCACAAGGGCCAGCCGTTCGATGATGCATCCGGCAATCGCCTGCGCGACTGGCTCGGCGTTTCGCGCGAAACATTTTACGATCCACAACACTTTGCCATTCTCGCCATGGGCTTCTGCTATCCCGGCACAGGCACGGGCGGTGACCTGCCACCGCGTGAAGAATGTGCTGGTGCCTGGCGTAACAAACTTCTCGGTGCGCTACCGCACATCCGCCTGACCCTGGTGATCGGGCAATACGCGCAAGCCTGGCATCTGCCACAGTCTGCCAAGCTCCGTCTCACCGAGCGTGTGAAACTGCAGGACGCAGCAACTGCCAGCGTGATCGCACTTCCTCATCCCAGCCCGCGCAATGGTGTGTGGTTGAAATCCAATCCGTGGTTCGAAGCGGATATCTTGCCAATCGTGCAGTTGCGGGTTGCGCAATCACTCAACCAAGGTTGAGTCCACGGGCAGTTGCGCCCGGCGGTGTTTCCGCATAATCAGGCTGCAACTCTTTTGGGATGGGAAACAACCACATGACCTTTGCTCCACTTGCCGACCGCCTCTGGACCCATGAACAGTCCTCGGCCCTTTTGCGCAATGGTGCGCTGGCCGTGCTCGGCAGCCTGTTGATTGCCGCTGCGGCCCAGGTCAACGTGCCGATGCAGCCGGTGCCGATGACCTTGCAGACGCTCGCGGTACTCGCTGTTGGTGCCGCTTTCGGTTGGCGGCTCGGTGCGGCCACGGTGGCGCTCTATGTATTGGAAGGTGCCGTTGGCCTGCCGGTTTTCGCAGAAATGAAAGCAGGTCTGCCGATCCTGTTTGGGCCGACGGGAGGTTATCTTCTTGGCTTCATTCTCTCCGCCGGTGTTGTTGGCTACCTCGCCGAGCGCGGCTTTGACCGGGGTGTTTTCACCATGCTCGGTGCCATGCTGATCGGTGCAGCCGTTCTCTACGTGCCTGGCCTTGCCTGGCTTTCGGGCTTTGTCGGCGGCTTTGAAAAGGCCGTCACCTTCGGTTTCGCACCCTTCTGGATCGGCGACATCGTCAAGGCCGTCGTGGCAGCACTTGCCTTCCCGGCGGTGTGGAAACTGCTCGGCGACAAGCGCTGAGAGACTTTGCCATCTGCACAATGTCGCGACCATCACGGCCAATATCGCCGGGATGGCGAGGATGGCTGCGAGGTTCAGGACAGGGTTGAGAAGGTGATTGTGCATGGCCACAACAAACCATGGAACTGTGGCCGAAATTTGATGATAATCCTAATTTAGGAATTAATTTTTGATGTTGCCCGACCGTTGAAATGCCATCCAAGAGGGCCAATCAAAATTGGTCGGAGTGAGAGGATTCGAACCTCCGACCCCCTGCTCCCGAAGCAGGTGCGCTACCAGACTGCGCTACACTCCGATATTTTCGGCCAATTTTGGAAATCGCGCGCTTTCTGGAGGGTTGTGGCGATTTCGTCAAGTCGAAACTGGTAGCGCCGGGCCTCTCGATTGTGCGGGGATTGTGCTAATGCTGCAGCGACTATGGACCGCAATTGCCGTGTGGCCCAACGGAGATTGGTGACGATGAACGAGATTTCCCATGCCGGCGTTCGTGGCCACAACAGCGAGCCTCGCAATCCCGGCACGCCGTTGACACTGGCGTGGTTTGAAGGGGCGCAGGTCAATACGTCTGCTGCCGAACGCCGCGCCGCCACGCTCACCACGCGGCGCAGTGTGAAGAAGGAATACCAGGCGGCGTGGCTGGTGAAGGCGCTGCAATGCATCGATCTTACAACCCTTGCCGGTGATGATACGGCGGGCCGTGTGCATCGCTTGTGCGCCAAGGCGATGCGGCCGCTGCGTGATGATATCGTCGAGAAACTCGGCCTTGCCGCGGCACCACCGACGGTGGGTGCGGTCTGTGTCTATCCCGCAATGGTACCGCACGCTGTGAAGGCACTGCGTGGTTCCGGCATTCCCGTTGCGTCAGTGGCAACAGGTTTTCCGTCGGGGCTGACACCGTTGCCCATCCGGCTTGCCGAAGTGCGCTGGGCGGTGGAGCAGGGGGCCGAGGAAATTGATATCGTGATTTTCCGCGAACAGGTGCTGACCCAGGACTGGTCTGCGCTCTACGACGAAATCGCGGCGATGCGCGCGGCCTGTGGCGCTGCCCATCTCAAGGCCATTCTTGCCACGGGTGATCTCAAGACCCTGCGCAATGTCTACAAAGCTTCGATGGTGGCGATGCAAGCGGGTGCTGATTTCATCAAGACCTCCACTGGCAAGGAAGACGTGAACGCAACTCTGCCTGTCAGCCTCACCATGGTGCGGGCGTTGCGCGACTATGGCGAGCTCACCGGCCACAAGATCGGATTCAAGCCGGCAGGTGGCCTCAAGACCGCCAAAGACGCGATGAGTTGGCAGATCCTGATGAAGGAAGAACTGGGCCGCCGCTGGCTGGAGCCGGACCTCTTCCGCATCGGTGCCTCATCGATGCTCGCCGATATCGAGCGCCAACTCGAACACTATCTGACCGGGCGCTACGCCGCGCTCTCCCATCACGCACTTGCATAGTGGCTCTGGCCTGAGGACTGATCATGCCCACCGTAACCGACATTCTCGACAGCATGGACTATGGCCCGTCACCAGAGCAGACTACCCACGTCAAGGACTGGCTTTCCCGCCATGCCGATGGCTTCGGTCATTTCATCAATGGCGCATTTGTCGCTTCATCCGGCAAGGCCTGGGTCGCGGTCGACAATCCTGCTGATGGTTCGTCATTGGCCCGGGTTCCGCAAGGCACCACGGTAGATGTGGATGCGGCGGTGCAGGCAGCGCGCAAGGCGTTTCCTGCCTGGTCGAAACTTTCCGGCCATGTTCGCGCCAAGCATCTTTATGCACTTGCTCGCCATATCCAGAAGCGTGAACGTTTCTTCGCGGTGCTTGAAACCATGGACAATGGCAAGACCATTCGCGAGAGCCGTGACATCGACGTGCCACTGGTGGCGCGCCACTTCTATCATCACGCCGGCTGGGCACAGCTGATCGACAGCGAGTTCAAGGGCTATGGTCCCGTCGGTGTGTGCGGGCAGATCATTCCGTGGAATTTCCCACTGCTCATGCTGGCGTGGAAAATCGCACCTGCCCTTGCCGCAGGGAACACCGTCGTATTGAAGCCTGCGGAGTTCACACCGCTCACGGCGCTGGCACTCGCCGAAGCCTGTGTTGAAGCGGGCCTGCCCAAGGGTGTTGTCAACATCGTCACCGGCGATGGTGAAACCGGTGCCGCACTTGTGGCGCACAAGGACGTCGACAAGATTGCCTTCACTGGGTCAACCGACGTCGGACGCCTGATCCGCGCCGCAACGGCGGGGTCGGGAAAGAAGCTGTCGCTGGAGTTGGGCGGCAAGTCGCCATTCATCGTGTACGAAGATGCTGACCTTGATGCTGCCGTTGAAGGCGTTGTTGATGCCGTTTGGTTCAACCAGGGCCAGGTCTGCTGCGCGGGCACCAGACTTCTGGTGCAAGAAGGCGTGGCTGAGCGTTTCCTCGCCAAGCTGAAGAAGCGCATGGAGACGCTGCGCATCGGTGATCCACTCGACAAATCCACCGACATGGGGCCGCTGGTTGCGCCGGTGCAGTTGCAACGCGTCACGGCGCTGGTGAAAAAGGGCGAGAGCGAAGGCGGCACGCTGGTGCAGGCCTCGTGTCCATTGCCTGCCAAGGGAAACTATTTCCCTCCGTCGCTGTTCATCAATGTCGATACCTCGTCCACCGTGATCCAGGAGGAAATCTTCGGGCCGGTTGTTTCGGCCATGACGTTTCGCACGCCGGATGAAGCTGCGGCACTGGCCAATCATACCCGCTATGGACTTGCGGCATCCATCTGGTCGGAGAACATCAACGTGGCACTTGACGCTGCGGCGCGCATGACGGCGGGCGTGGTGTGGATCAACTCGACCAATCTCTTTGACGCCGCCGCAGGCTTCGGTGGCTACAAGGAGTCAGGCTTCGGCCGCGAAGGTGGGCGCGAAGGCCTGTACGAATATCTGGTGGCCGATTGGCTGAAGGCGTTGCCCGAAAGCAAGCCATCCAAGATTGTTGCGCTTTCGGGTGCAACAACTGCCGTTGCCCCCGCGGATGGCACGCCGTCGATTGACCGCACCGCCAAGCTCTATGTCGGCGGCAAGCAGACCCGTCCCGACAGCGGCTATTCCTTTGCCGTGAAAGACGCCAAGGGCAAGGTCATCGGGCAGGCGGGACTCGGCAATCGCAAGGACATCCGCAACGCGGTTGAAGCGGCGGTGAAGGCGTCGGCCTGGTCATCGGCTTCGGCACACAACCGCGCCCAGGTCTTGTTCTTCATCGCCGAAAATCTCGCGGCGCGCAGCGATGAATTTGCCAGACGCCTGGCACAAGGTGGTGCTTCCACCCGCGATGCCCGGCGCGAAGTTGAAGCGACACTCGAGCGCATCTTCTTCTATGCGGCTCATGCAGACAAGCATGATGGCCGCATCCACTCCACCAATGCCAAGCGCCAGACGACGTTGGCTTTCAACGAGCCTTTTGGTGTGATGGGGCTGGTGTGCAGCGATCACGCGCCACTTCTGGGGATGATCTCGCTGCTCATGCCAGCCCTTGCCATGGGCAATCGCGTGGTGCTGGTGCCCTCACAATCGCTGCCGCTCGTGGCTACGGATTTCTATCAGGTGCTCGACACCTCGGATGTGCCAGCGGGAGCCGTCAACATCGTAACGGGTGCGAGCGATGAACTGGCGAGGACCTTGGCCGAGCACGATGAAGTGGCTGCCATGTGGTATCAGGGAAGCGCAACTGGGTCTGCCATGGTGGAGAAGGCATCGGCCGGAAACCTCAAGTCCACCTGGGTCAATGGCGGACGGCGCATCGACTGGTTTGGCAATGACCAGGCCCAGGGGGCTGAATACCTGCGCCGCTCCACGCAGGTGAAAAACATCTGGATTCCCTATGGCGAATAAGACTCGCGCAAGAGATTGCAGCGGGCCCGGCCAGCGGCTATAGCGGCTCGCGCAAGGCCGGGCTCCCGCTGGAATCAGCTGTTCGGGGGCCGGGCCATCAGCCAGTGTTGGGGCGTCGCCAAGCGGTAAGGCAGCGGATTTTGATTCCGCCATGCGGAGGTTCGATCCCTCCCGCCCCAGCCATTTCTCAGCATCGTGCGGATGTTGATTGCCCGGACCCTAGGATTGAGGAAACAGCCTTCGCAGGCCTTCTGCCGAGGCTTCGGCGATGCCGCGTTCCGTTATCAGGCCCGTAACAAGACGGGCTGGTGTCACGTCGAAGGCCGGATTTCCCGCCGGAGTTTCAAGAGGAGAAATGCGCACGCGGGCTATGTTGCCACGCTCGTCCAATCCCTGCACGAAATTCACTTCTGCCCCGGCGCGCTCTTCGATGGGGATTTCCGTGAGGCCGTTCCTGACCGTCCAGTCGATGGTGGGCGAGGGCAGGCCGACATAAAAGGGCACGTTGTTGTCGTGGGCCGCAAGTGCCTTCAAATAGGTGCCGATCTTGTTGCAGACATCGCCATTAGCAGTGGTGCGGTCGGTACCGACGATCACCATGTCGATCTTGCCACGCTGCATCAGATGGCCGCCAGCATTGTCGACGATCAGCGTGTGCGGCACACCGTGGCCGGCCAATTCCCAGGCCGTCAACTGGGCGCCCTGATTGCGGGGACGCGTTTCATCGACGTAAACGTGAATGGGAATGCCTGCTTCATGGGCTGCATAGATGGGAGCCGTGGCGGTGCCAACGTCCACAGTTGCCAGCCATCCGGCGTTGCAGTGCGTGAGAATGTTGACCGGTGCGCCGTTCTTCTTGCCGGCTGCAATCTTCCTGATGATTTCGAGACCATGGCGGCCGATGGACTTGTTCAGTTCCACGTCTTCATCGGCGATTTCGGCGGCCCGGGCGAAGGCACGTTGCGCCCGCCTGTTTGCAGGGACAGCCAGGAGATGCTTGCGCATGTCATCGAGTGCCCATTTGAGATTGATGGCGGTGGGGCGGGTGGCGTGCAGTGTGTGCCATGTTGCATCGAGGGTGACATCGCTCGCGTCAGTGAGCATCGCGATCGCCATGCCATACGCGGCGGTGGCGCCTATCAATGGGGCACCGCGCACCCACATGTCGCGGATGGCGGTTGCAACCTCAGTCACCGAACGCAAGGTCTCGATGCGGAATTCGTGGGGCAGGACGCGCTGGTCGATGATGTCCACCGCCTTGCCGTCAGCCGTTGGCCAGATGGTGCGGAAGTGCTTGCCGTTGACGTTCATGTCAGCACATCCAGATCGAGCTTGATGGCGAGTGCATTGAGGTCACGGAGGGAACTGACGGTGCTGCGGTTCACTGCCAGATGCCGCCCGAATTTGAGCGCGCGTGCCTCACAAGCTGCCCGCAGGTCTGCATCGGCAATCTTCTCAAAGTCGGCATTGTGGGCAAGGCCAAGTATGCGGCGGTGCGTTTCAATGCCGGCAAATCCCAACATGTCGACCCAGATGCCATGCAACACATATTGCAGTGCCTGTTCCGACCCCAGGGTGTCGCCTTGATCTTCAAACAGGCTGTGCTGGTAGAGAATGCCGGTACGTTCGGTTCGCCACAGTTGAGCAAAGTCGGCAGAGAAGCGCTCCCATGTTGCGACAATGATGGTCAGCAGGTCCCGGCGCAACGTATCGCGAGAGCCATTGGCTTCATGGCCACGTTGCGAAAAGAAACTCATCCAATAATTGGCCAGCAGCATGCCAATATCAAAACCGAAGGGGCCATAGAAGGCGAACTCCGGATCGATGACGCGGGTCTGTGTTTTTGTCACCATCACAGAACCGGTGTGCATGTCACCGTGACACAGCGTTTCGGACTGGGCAGAGAACTTGTGCTTCATCTGCTGTGCGGCAACCCTTAAGTCACGGTCGGCGCGTAGCGTTGCTGCCAGCGCATCAAGCTGCGGTGTGGTGTGGCGGTTCAACTTGGCTTCGAAATAGGGATCGGAGAAGACCAGGTTCTCGCTGATGTCGCAGAGTTCCACATTGTCAGCGAACAATGCCATGTCGGCCTTCTTTTGCGCCGTCTTCATGGAGAGATCGGAATTGCGGAAGGCGGTGCGCGCCAGATGGCTGCCGAGGTCGTTTGCAAGGTCGGGCAGTTCGCGGCCTTCGATGAGGGCATGGCGCAGGATGACGTGGGGGCTCAGATACTCCATGACGATCATGGCCTGGGCTTCGTCAAAGTGAAAGATCTCCGGCGTTCGGCCGGGGTCGGCAGCGCCGAGGCGCATCAAGGCGTGATACTCGAAGTACGAGCGCTTCAGTGCCAGGGGCCAGCTTTCGCCGACGAGCCGCACATAGGGCAGGGCCTGCTTCACCACCACAGCACCGGCATTGCCCGTGACGATGAAGACCAGATTGAGGTTGCCATCGCCAACTTCACGCACGGTCCAGCGTGATGTGTCTTGGCCTGCGGCCTTGATCAACGGCGGAAGACTGCCGAGGCGCTGGGGCAGGGTCTCCGGCGTAAGCGCGCGGAATTCTGATGCCTTGGCTTGGTCCATGGTCTCAATCTCTCAGAAGACACCCGCGCATGAACTGGTCGCTCACTCGGAATCCTTCAACCTTTGTGCATAGACATTGATGATCAGGGCCGAGAGCAGAATCAGTCCGCGAATGAGAATCTTGAGGAAGCTGTCGATCTGAATGTGGTCGAGGCCGTTGTTCAAGACGCCCAGTACCAGGAGACCAATGATGGTGTTGCCGATGCCACCGCGTCCGCCGAAGAGGCTGGTGCCACCGACCACGACGGCGGCGATGGCGTCGAGCAGGTAGGTGTCGAACTGGTTCTGTTGGGCCGAGCCGTAATAGGCCACGGCCAGCATGCCGGCGATGCCCGAACACATGGCGGAGATGACCATGACGGCACCAATGATGCGCTTGACGTTGACGCCAGAATACTCGGCCGCCTCGCGGTTGCCGCCGGTCATGTAGATGTAGCGGCCAAAGCGCGTGTAGTTGAGCACCAGGTGTCCGGCGAGCAGGAAAATGATGGCAACAATGATAGTCCACCTGATGCCGAAGATGGAGCCGGAACCCAGCACCGTGATGAGGTCGGGATAGGAATAGGCAATCTGGCCGCGCACCAGCAACGCCGACACGCCATTGGCGATCTGCATGATGGCGAGTGTCATGATGAAAGAAGGAATGCCAATCCACGTCACCCCAAATGCCGTGATGAGACCAAAGGCAAGGGCCGACAGCAATGTCAGCACGATGGCGATGGCACCCGGCATGGGCACGTTGGCAATGTTCACATAATCCGGCTGGACTGTGAAAAAGGCGATGGTGATGCCGATGGCGTTGGCAACGGCGGCCACCGAGAGGTCGATTTCAGCGGTGAGGATCACATAGGTGAGACCGACGGCGATAATGGCTGTGATCGATATCTGCGAAAGGATGTTCATGAAGTTGACGACGGTGAAGAAGGATGGGCTTGCCAACGAGAAGAACAAGACCAACGCAAGCAGGGTGAAGACTGGAGCAATGTTGCGCAGCTGCTCTGTCAGGAATGCCCGGAGGCGGCTTTGCGGTTGTTCCAGTGTCGTCGTCGTCGTCATGTAACGTCCCTCACGCCGCTGCCAGCAAATCGCCCTTGTGAATTTCTCCCGTGACGAACTCTTTTGCCACGGTACCCTTGCGCATCACACTCACGCGATCCGCGAGGGTGAGGATGGTTTCAGGTTCGGTTGACAGAACCAGAATGGCCACGCCTTTTTCACGCAGGTTCTTGACGATGCGGATCACATCTTCCTTGGCGCCCACGTCCATGCCGCGTGTCGGTTCGGAGAGGATCAGCACCTTGGGCAGATGGGTCAGCCATTTCGCCAGCGCCACTTTCTGCTGATTGCCGCCCGAGAGCGAGCCCAGCATCATGTCCGGCTTCGGCGGCCTGATCTGCAAATCATTGGTCTGCGCTTCGGCGATGCTGCGTTCGGTTGCGGGTTTGAGAAAGAAGCGGTGAATGCGATCCAGAATGGCAATTGAAATATTCTTGTACACGGGCTCGCCGCGAAACAGCATCATGCGGCGGTTTTCTGATACGAAAGCAATGCCAGAGGCGCGCGCTGCTGCGGTGGAACGGAAGACATGCGGCTGGCCGTTGAGCTTGATGCTGCCGCGCCTGATCCGGGTCTTGCCGAAAAGGGCGCGTGCCAATTCAATCTGGCCGCATCCCATGTAGCCATAGATTCCGGTGATTTCGCCAGCCCGCAATTTCAGCGATACCCCGTGCAGCGTCTTGCCATCGCTGACGTTGTCGGCGGCCAGCACGACTGGTTTTGACTCGTCGCCGCGCAATTCACTGCTCTCGCCCATGTGCATGCCAACCGAGCCGCGCCCGATCATGTGGGAGATGACATCATCCTTGGTCAGGCTGGCGGAGGATTGCGTGACGACCTTCTTGCCATTGCGAAAGACCGTGACCGTGTCGGAAATTTCCAGCACGTCATCGAGGAAATGCGAAATGAAGATGATGCCGCGGCCTTCGGCTTTGATCTTCCGGAGCACGTCAAAAAGGCGTTTCACCTCAGGCGGCGAGAGCGCGGAGGTTGGTTCGTCGAGTATGATGATACGGGCACCGGAAAAGAGTACCCGTGACAACTCGACCAACTGTTGCAGACCGACCGGCAATGATCCCATGCGGGTTGTGGGGTCAATCTCAAGTCCGAGGCTGCCGATCAGCCGGGCGGCTTCGCGGTTGATGCGGGCCCAGTCGATGGTGCCAAAGCGGGTGACAGGCTGGTGGCCAAGAAAGACGTTCTCCGCCACGGTGAGGTCGGGCACTGTCGACAATTCCTGATGCACCATGCCGATACCCGAGGCGAGCGCATCGCGGGCCGAACGGAAGCGCACCGGCTTTCCCTCGACCTGCATGTCGCCTTCGTAGTCGGCATAAACGCCGGCGATGATCTTCATGGTGGTGGATTTGCCAGCGCCATTCTCGCCGACGAGGCCATGGATCTCTCCGGCCTGCAGCACAAAGTCCACGTCCTTCAGCGCCGCTATGCCGCCGAAGGACTTGGAGACATTGGACAGTTGAAGAAGGGGCGGTTGATCGCCCCTTCCGTCTGGGTGTGTGGTCATCGAGACCTCAGATGAGGAAGTTCTTCTGCAGCCACAGGTGGCCCGGCGCGGTTTCCTTGGTGATCACGGGGCCATCGGCGAGGATGAAGTCGGGAATATCCTTGCCGGCCTTTTCACCGCCCTGAACAGCGGCAACGCCCGCCGCGACCGACCAGCCGTGGATGCGGCAGGAGGGGTTGCGCACAGTGGCCAGCATGGTGCCTTCGAGAACCGCATTGACGGCGGGTGCCATGGCATCCACGCCGGCAATAATGATCTTTTCACGGCCCTTCTGCTTCATCACCTGATGGGCAGCGAGCGCCATGTCATCGTTGTGGAAGAAGGCACCCGCAATATCGGCATTCTGGGTCAGGATCGAATCCCAGATGCGGGCGACCTTGGTCACATCCCAGTCGGCTGGTTCTTCATTCACCACCTTCACATCGGGATAGGCCGCGATGACTTGCTGGAAGCCCTTTGCGCGGCCCTGTGCGCCGGAGTGACCAAGTGCACCCTGCGTCATGACCACATTGCCCTTGCCGCCGATGGCGGTCATGAGTTGTGCGGCTACGGCGGAACCCATCATCACGTTGTCTGGCGCAATGAAGGTGTGCAGCGGAACCGTGCCCGGAGGGGCAACGAGCGTATCCATGGCGATCACCGGCGTGCCGCCATCGATCATCTTCTTGATCGGATCGGTCAAGGTGCCGATGCCAAAGGTCTGGATGGCGACAAAGTCCCACTTCTGCGTCGCCATGTTGTCGATGGCGGCGCGCTGTTTGGTGGCCGAGAGTTCACCGTCGAACCAGGTGATCTCGACGTTCATCAGTTTTCCCCAGGCTTCGGCCGCCTGCTTGCCCTGGGCACACCAAGTGGCCTGCAAGCCAGCATTGGAGAAGGCAGCCTTCATTGGCTTGCCCGATGGTGCGAGTGCCTGAGCCATCGCGGGACTGAAGCCGGCGTCTGCGAACAATGCTGCCGCCAACGAAGTCTTGCCGATGGTCTTGAAGACGTTACGGCGTGAGGCGGCGACTTTCAGAATATCTTTGAACATGAGTTTCTCCCATTGATCGGTGTCTTTTGTTGCAAACATTTTATTGAACGAAAGAAGATCAGAAGTACTGGCTCGTTTTCCAGCACTGTAGGCTCGAACGCGTATGGTTATAGCAGTGACTCTTTCATGTGCAACCGACCTTGCGACTACGTTGTATTCCGGGAACGCATGGTATTGCGCATTGCAGCATAAATATCCGAACACGGATTAATGGCGCGATGCCCACCCAGTGGAGCAAGACCTGCCGCATTGCAATGAACGCCGTGGGGTTCACGGCGGAGATGCAACAGATAGCCGGTCAAAGCGCTTTCAGTCTGCTTTTCTGCTCAACGGCCGTCGCGCAGAAATGTGAAGTAGTCATCGCCGCCGACCTGGCCGCCCTTCAATGCGATTTCAAGTTCTGCCAGTTCGGCAGTGGTGGCGAAGGCGCGGCAGAGCGGGGACCCTGGGGTGGCAGCCAGTGGATAACTTGTTTTCAGTGCGAAGATATCAAGTTCGCCGAGGGCGTGGCTGGAGGTGTCGCCGCCTGCGATGATGGCGCGTTTCAATCCGGTGTAGCGCAAGACGTGGCGCAAAATCCGGCCGAGACCCTCACCGATGGCGCGGCGGCCATCGGCGATGGCGTTCAATTTCTCACCTTCGTCGGTGGCGCTGCCCAGGGCCGTGTGCAGCAATGGACTTCGCCCTGCAGATAAAATGCGCAATGTGTGGTCTGTTGCATCTTGAAGGGCCGCGGTATTGCGCTGCGCCAAATCAATTGCCGCGACCGGTACAGCTTCAAAGCCGTGTTGGAGAGCGAAATGGATCTGCCTTTCAGTTGTCGGCGAGACGCTGCCGGATACAACAATGGTTTGTGCAACTTTGCGCAATGGTGCAAATTCGGCACGACCTGAGAGCTGCCGGGATGCGACCAGTGCTTTCATCACTGCATATTCGATACCGGAGGAGCCAATGACAAAGGGTCGGGCGTGTCGTGGCAAGTGCAGCAGGCGTTCACCAGCATGGCACTGCGTGTCGAGATCATGCACATCCAAGAGCGCGATGCCGTGGTGTGGCCAATCAGTGGTTGCCAATTCGACTGGAAGATTTGTCTGCCGTGCCAGGTGGAGGCGCACGTCGGCCTCATTCATTGGTGTCACGGGATGGCGCGCCATGACGGGATGGCGGTCGATACGATAGGTCTGGCCTTGATATCCGGCAAACAAGTGGCCAGCAAAGGTGTAGCGCTTCAGTTGCGGTGCGCCGATGACCAGCGGCACGGCGGTCTGGTCAAATACCCGCCTGCCGATTTCGGCGGCGCGGCCAATACTGCCAATCTCTGCACTCGAGTCGAAAGTCGAGCAGACCTTGTAGTGACAGAAGCGCGCGTTGAGTGTTTTCAACCAGGCGAAGATGGCTGGAAGATTCTGGTCCATCCAGTGTGGTAATTGGCTGCGGCTGGTGCCGGCAAGTCCAATGGCCACGTGATCAGCGAATGGCGCGAATTCTTCTGCCGTCGGCAGGCGCGTGAAGAGTACGGTGTCGACGCCGTGGGTCGCCAACGCTTCCATCACATCGGTGGAGCCGGTGAAGTCATCGCCATAATAGCTGATCAACCGGCTCATGCGCCTTTGCCATCCGCAAAGGTGGCGATGGATTGTGCCAGTTCCGGGTGTTCCTTTGCGTAGGTTGCCAATGGAATGCCTTGCACTGCGGCGTCCCAAGCCTGGCGCACGGCCCGTACGCCCGCGCCTGCACCTCCGGGATGGGAGACGATGCCACCACCACAAAGATACATGAGATCGAGGCTGCGGCCTGTGCGTTGGTAAGTATCATGCGCCTGTCCGCCCCATTGACCGGAGCCGGCCACGGGAAGCGGGCAATCCTCCGGCCGGAACAGCGGGGCCGAGAGCGCCTTGAAGGATTGAACGAAGCTCTCGTCAGGTTCCCAGTATTTGACCCGGATGCCATTGATCTGAAATTGGTCAACACCGAGCAGTCGCCAGAATTGCTGCCAGACCTTGAAGTCCATGCCGAGGCCTGGATGACGGGTCAGCACATCCCAGCCATTGCGATGGGCGTGCAGCACGAGGCCTGAGCGCTTGCGCAGGAAGGCCATGGCGCCAAAGCCAATTGAGTTGATATTGATGACGGCACAATTGCCGCCGTGCTGAAGAACCAGATCATGGTTGCGCATCATCTCGTCCGGATCGGTCGCCGATATGCCCCAGGCATACATGACCTTCTTGCCGGTCTTCTGCTCGTGTTCCAGAACCAGCGGCATGATCGCCTTGACGCGCTCTTGCAGTGGTGAATAAGCGGGAGACATCAGCTTCTCGTCATCCTTCACGAAATCTACACCAGCCCCGATCACATCGTTCACCAGCACAGCCGTTTCATGCGGGCGCAGACCCAAGGCAGGCTTGATGATGGTGCCGATGATGGGCCGGCCATACACCGAGGTGAGCTGGCGCGAACCGGCAATGCCGAATTGCGGGCCAGGCCAGGCGTCAGCAAATTGCAGCGGCAGTTTCATGTCGATCACACGAATACCGGTAAAGCCTTTGATGGAATAGACACCACCGATCGCAATGGTCATGAGGGCGGCGAGATCGGTGCCGATGGCATCGAACGGAAAGGTGATATCTGCTTCAGCGCGGTTGAATGGGCCAGTCTCAGGTGTTGGATAGGAGGGCGTGTCTATCGTCGGGAGTTGACGGATTGCCACGACGCGGGCAGCAACGCGGTTCTTCAGTTCTTCGGTTTCTCCGGGTACGGGAACAAACGTGCCTGTCGATTGGTCACTGGCGATTTTCTGCGCCAGCTTCTCAGGGCTTCCCGCTGTTTCGATGAGATAGGTAATCTGGATCACGGATTGTGTCATGGATCAGGCCAGGAGTTCAGAGAGCGAAATGGTGTGGCCCGTGGCGGCAGACTGGTAGACCGCTTCCACGAGGGCGAATGTCTTGAGGTTGTCGCGGCCTGATGTCTGTGGCTCTTTTCCCTCGCGCAGGCAATCCGCCCAGTGCTGCTGGATCAGAGCAACGCTCTCCTGAATATTGTGCCAAGGCTTTGCGGCCCACGGCAACAGCGGTGGGGAAAGATCGTGGTGCGTGCTCTTGCCGCCGGATGTCAGTGTCAGCTGATAGCCTGCGCCCAGCCGCAACGTGCCGTGACTGCCATCGATTTCGATCAACGTCTGCGGAAAGAGTTCGTGCTGCAGTTGGGTGGCGTAGGAGCAATCGACGACTGAGGTGATGCCATTGCCATGGTCCAGCAAGATTGTGGCGACATCCTCGCCTTTGATCGCAGGGTTGACGCGTTTGATCCGTGCGCTGACGTTCACGACGTCACCGAGCAGATAACGCGCAACATCGAGGGCATGGATGCCGAGGTCTTCGACGATGAAGCGGGCACCTTCCGCCAGATAGGGCTGGCCGGAGAAGACGTCATAGGCGGAGCGGAAAGAGACGCGGCCCCAGAAGACTTCACCAATGGCACCACTCGCAATGATGCGGTGCACCTCCTGGATTGCGGATTGCCAGCGGAAATTCTCATGTACCATCAGCGGCACGTTGGCTTCCTGGCAGGCTGAGACCATGGCCTTGGCATCCGGGAGTGTTGGTGCGATGGGCTTCTGGCAGATCACTGCCACATTGTAGCGTGCTGCCAATTCCACCAGGGCGCGGTGGCTCGGGGCGGTGGTGGCGATGTCGACGAAGTCCGGCTTCACCTTTGCCAGCATTTCTTCTGCGTCGGAGAAACGTTTGATGATGCCGAATTGATCTCCCACCGAGGCGAGGCGGTCCGGGCTCTTGTCGCAAATCGCCACGATTTCTGCGCCGGTGACATCTTTCCAGCCATGCAGGTGATTGATGGCGAAGAAGCCGCATCCTATCAACGCGCCACGCAACTGTGCCATGCCTCTGCCGATCAGGTGATGCGTTTGATGCTGGCGGCGATTTCTTCCGGTGCGAAGATTCGCTTCCAGTCATCGCGCATCAGCATGGGTTTGCCGAATTCGATCGCCTTGTTGCAGGCATCTGAAAACACACCGGGCTGTTCCTTGAAAATCACGGCAGCAAGAATGTTCAGATGGCCAAGGAGGAAGTCGCGTGCAGCCTCGTGCGGTACGCCGCGGCGCACCACTTCATCCATGGCTTCGCGCATGACATCAAGCAGCGAGGCGGCCACGGTTTCGGCGAGGCCCGGCTCGAGAAGGGCCAGTTGTTCAACGGTTAAGCGGTGCGAGCGCATGACCGGTGCCCAGATGGTCTTGGCGACTGCTTCGCCTTTGACGTAGTCGCTCTCCGGACCTTGCATGAGGGTGCAGACAATGGCCTGCTTTGCCGCCACGCCACCGAAGCGATCCAACTTTGCGGCCATTTCAGTTTCGTCATTGAAGATCGGCGGATGGCAGGGATGGGTGATGAAGTAGGTGATGTCCTTGCGATCGGGCAGATGTCCGGCGTAGGGCGCTGCCGCGTCGAGCACGATGATCATGGTCCCGGGTTTCAACTGGTCGATGATGCTGTTGGCGACCTTGCCGATGACTGTGTCAGGAACCGCCAACACCACGATCCCGGCGCCTGCAAGAGCGGTTTCTGCATCAACTGCTTTCCAATCCAGTTCTTCAGCAAGGCGTTGCTGGCCGGCCGCGCTGACTTCCACCGGGGCTACGGCATAACTGGAGTTTTTGAGGTTGCGGCCCAGCCTCATTCCCATCTTCCCACCGGCACCGAACAAGGCAATTCGTGTCATATCTCAACTCCTGGTCTTCGAACTCACGGACTCTTTGGCGGTCTTGATGCAGAAATGCAATCGTCACTCCACGCCTGCTTGACCTCGCCAAGACTGCTGCCATCATGTGACGTTCGAGGTTGCCCCATGATAGAAAAACCAATCAGCCGTGCCCGCAAGCTCTTTGGCACAGATGTGCCGGATAGCAAGAAGCGCATGCTCACGGCGGGGCCGATTTCCGCTGTCTTCGACAATGGGGCGCTGCGTTACATCCGCTTTCATGGTGCGGAAGTTTTGCGTGGTATCGCCTTTCTGGTGCGCAACAGGAATTGGGGCACGTATGCGCCGGCATTCGGCAATTTGAAAGTGAAGCAGGGCAAGGGCAGCTTCAAGGTGAGTTACGACGCCATTTGCCGTGATGCCACGCAAGCCATTCTCTACAAGGCGCAAATTGAAGCGTCGGCCAAAGGAGTGGTGCGCTTTTCGGCCATCGCTACACCACTCAGTGATTTCATGACCAATCGCACAGGCTTTGTTGTGTTGCATCCACTGGTAGGGGTGGTGGGCGCACTGGTCAAAATTGTCCACACAGACGGCCGTACAGAGACGTCACGCTTTCCAAAATTCATCAATCCGGGCCAGCCTGCCTTCGGAATCCGCTCACTCAGGCACACGGTCTTGCCCGGCGTTGCTGCAACTGTGCTGATGGAAGGCAATACGTTTGAAATGGAGGACCAGCGCAACTGGATGGATGCGTCTTACAAGACCTATGTGTGTTCACTGCTCGATCCGTGGCCCTACACCTTGAAGGCAGGTGAACGTTTTGAACAGTCGGTCACTGTTACGATTGAAGGCGGACCAAAGGTCAAAAGGGCCAAAGAGTCCGGCGTCATTGCGGTGTCGGTTGGCGCTGCCAAAGGTCGTGTTCCGGCGATTGGTGTTGGAGTGCCAATGGCGCAAGCGGCGGCGACTCTGGATGTGGGTGATCTGGTGGCGGCGGCCCAGCCCGCCCATCTCGTCTGCCAGATTGACGGCCGCAGCAGTGGCATAGAGCGTGCGGCGGCGGCGTTCCATGAACTGAAAACGAAGACGGGCAAGCCCGTGACGCTGGAGATCATTCTGCCGGCCAAGGCTCCTGTCTTGGCCGAGGTGGCGGCGATTGCTGCTGATGTGCGTGCTGGCGGTCTCAAGCCCGATGCCATCGTCATCACACACAGGCATGATCTCAAGTCATTCCAGCCCAATGCGCCGCGACCGTGGGGACCGACCTATGAGGAAATGGCGGCGGCAGCACGACAGCACTTCCCCGGCGTGCCGGTGGGTGGTGGCATGCTGACCAATTTCACCGAACTCAATCGCAAACCCACGCCCAAGGGTGTGTTTGACTTTGTCACTCACAGTGTTTGTCCCATCGTTCACGCGGCTGACGACACTTCGGTCATGGAAACACTTCAAAGCATGCCGTCGATCATCGCGTCCATGCGCAACATGATCGGCAAGACGCCGTATCACCTTGGCCCTTCGGGCATTGCCTGCCGTGACAATCCTTATGGAGCCGCCGGGGCGGAAAATGCCGGCCTAGGGCGTGTCTGCCTCACTGAAAATGATCCAAGACAGCGCGGCATCTTTGCGGCGGCGTGGAATTTGGGATTGGTGGCAACAGCAGCGCGTGGCGGCATTGACGTGATGACATTGGGCGCTTGCACTGGCTATCAGGGTATCATTCTCGATGACGGCCTGGTACCAGCCTATCATGTGATTGCCGGACTTGCTGGAGCGAGCCGGGCCAGGCGGCTGGAGGCAACTTCGACTGTGCCGTCGAAAATTGAAGCGTTGGCCTATGAGTCGAAGGCCGGGCGCAGCCTGTGGCTCGCCAACCTGACGGGCGAAACCCAAACAGTGAAAGTTGGCGGCTTTGCCGGTGCAGTAACGCAGCATCTTATCGATGAAGGCAACTTCGCCAAGCTGCGGCGAGATCCTGCCTACATGAAGAAGGCTGGTACCCGTCTTAAAAAGGTGGGCTCCATCGTGTTGGCACCCTATGCTGTGGCTCGCATCGTGGCGGCGTGACAGGCTTTTTCAACGCAGCTCTGCTTCTTGGTGCTGGACGTCATGAAGTTGTCACTTCTAATGTCGCCTGCAACAGGGAGTTTCAGCATGGGCACACCAACATCCTCCACCCCGTCTGCCGCCATGATTGGCACTGGCCTCATTGGCCGGTCGTGGGCTGTGGCCTTTGCGCGTGGGGGCTATCAGGTCCGCATGTTTGATCCTGTGGCTGGTGCGGCCGCAGCATCGTTGGCGCTCATTCCCACCATGCTGAAAGAATTGGCGGAGCACGGGCTGTTGCGCGGCCAGGCGCCAGAGACTGTGCTGGCGCGGCTATCGATTTCCGGAACATTGGCCGAGGCAGTGCAAGGCGCTGACTATGTGCAGGAAAGCGGCCCCGAAAATCGCGAGATCAAGGCCGCGTTGTTTGAAGACATCAGCAACCACGCTGGAGATCACACGGTTCTCGCCAGTTCGACATCAATCATCCTGCCGTCACTCTTTACCGGCCACATCGCGCGCAAGTCACAGTGCGTAGTGGCCCATCCCCTCAATCCACCGCACCTCATCCCGGCGGTTGAAATCGTTCCGGCGCCGTGGACAGCACCGGAATTTGTTGCGAGGGCCCGCGCCATTCAGGAAGAGATCGGTCAACGGCCCATCGTCATGCTCAAGGAAATTGACGGCTTCCTGATGAACCGCCTGCAGGGAGCGCTGCTGGAGGAATGTTTCCGCCTGCTGGAGGGTGGCTATGCATCGGCGGAGGATATTGATTCTGGTCTGAAGGATGGATTGGCGATGCGCTGGTCCTTCATGGGACCCTTCGAGACCATCGATCTCAACGCTCCAGGCGGCGTCCGTGACTACGTCGAGCGCTATAATGGTGGCTTCGTTAAGATTCTGGAAAAATCGAAATGGCGCGCCGACTGGCTTGGCGCGCCGCTGGATGAGGTGGAAAAAAGCAGGCGTTCTGCGGTGCCCAAGGAAAAAATTCTGGAGCGGCAAAACTGGCGCGACAAGCAATTGATGCTCCTGGCGGCCCACAAGGCTGCCTCCAAGGACTGAAACCGTCATTTCGCACTTGCGTTGCGACGCGACTTCCGGTTATGGCGGTCGCGGGCTAGCCCTCCCCACCGGGGGCCAGTTCATCTGTAAGGATGGAGCAACATGACAATACAAAAACCGGCAGTGCGCCCGGCAAACGCACAATTTTCTTCCGGCCCCTGCGCGAAAATTCCGGGCTGGACTCCCAATTCCCTCAATAATGCATTGACAGGCCGCTCGCACCGTTCTGGTGAGGGCAAGAAGCGCCTGAAGCGATCCATTGATCTCACCCGCGAGATTCTTGGCGTTCCTGCTGACTACAAGATCGGCATCGTGCCTGCGTCTGATACCGGAGCCGTCGAGATGGCTCTGTGGTCGCTGCTCGGTGCGCGCGGTGTTGACATGTTGGCCTGGGAAAGCTTCGGCGAAGGCTGGGTCTCGGATGTGGTGAAGCAGTTGAAGCTTCCCGACGTGCGCAAGATGATCGCACCCTATGGCGAACTGCCTGATCTCACCAAGGTCGATTTTACGCGCGATGTTGTCTTTACCTGGAATGGCACGACATCAGGCGTACGTGTGCCGGATGCAAACTGGATTCCGGCAAACCGCGAAGGCCTCACCATTTGTGATGCAACGTCGGCGGCATTTGCGCAGGACATGGATTTTGCCAAGCTCGATGTCGTCACCTTCTCGTGGCAGAAAGTGCTCGGCGGCGAGGGCGCGCACGGTGTCATCATCCTGTCGCCGCGGGCTGTGGAACGGCTCGAAAACTACACACCGGCCTGGCCGATGCCAAAGATCTTCCGCATGACATCGGGTGGCAAACTCATCGCCGGAATTTTTGAAGGCGAGACCATCAACACGCCGTCCATGCTTTGCGTTGAAGACTATGTTGTGGCGCTGGAATGGGCCAAATCAATCGGCGGACTGGCCGGGCTCAGGGCTCGGGCCGATGCCAATGCTGCGGTGATTGACCGCTGGATCGGTGCCAACACCTTTGCCCACCACCTCGCAAAGGTTCCAGCCCAACGCTCAAACACCTCAGTCTGCTTCACACTTGATGGCACGGAAGATGTGCCAAAGAAGATGGTGAAACTGCTGGAGGCTGAAGGCGCCGCCTTTGACATCGGCGGCTACCGTGATGCGCCACCGGGACTGCGCATCTGGTGTGGTGCCACTGTCGAAACAGCTGACTTGCAAGCCCTCGTACCTTGGCTCGACTGGGCATATCAAAAGGCGAGCAGGGCGTAGCGAGCAGCGAACAGGGGGCAACGGCCCCCCATCGCACTCCCTCACTAATTCGCTACTCACTATTCGCTATTCGCTCCTTAAAGGACAATTCCCATGACTGCACCTCGCGTTCTCGTTTCCGACAAACTTTCTGAAGCCGCCGTCAAGATATTCAAGGATCGCGGCATTGACGTTGACTACAAGCCTGACCTCGGCAAGGACAAGGATGCACTGCTAGAGGCGATTGCCAACTATGACGGCCTGGCCATCCGCTCGGCCACCAAGGTGACACCGAAAATTCTCGCGGCCGCATCGCGCCTCAAGGTCATTGGCCGCGCCGGTATCGGCGTCGACAACGTTGATATTCCCGCTGCCAGCCAGCGCGGTATCGTTGTCATGAACACGCCATTCGGCAACGCCATCACCACGGCAGAGCATGCAATTTCAATGATGATGGCGCTGGCCCGCCAAATTCCGGAAGCCAACGCTTCGACGCATGCCGGCAAGTGGGAGAAGAACCGCTTCATGGGGGTTGAACTCTACAACAAGACGCTCGGTGTCATCGGCTGCGGCAACATTGGGTCCATCGTTGCTGATCGCGCCCTCGGCCTCAAGATGAAGGTCATTGCCTTTGATCCCTTCCTGTCACCAGAGCGCGCCGTTGAAATCGGCGTTGAGAAAGTGGAGCTCAATGACATCTTCAAGCGTTCAGACTTCATCACCTTGCACACGCCGCTGACCGAGAAGACGCGCAATATTGTCAACGCCAACTCGCTCGCCTTGTGCCGCAAAGGCGTGCGCATCATCAATTGCGCACGCGGTGGCCTGGTCAACGAAGATGCACTTTACGAGGCCTTGAAGAGCAAACACGTCGCAGGTGCCGCACTCGACGTGTTCGAAGTTGAACCTGCAGTTTCGCACCCGCTTTTCAATCTGGAAAACGTGGTTGCAACACCGCACCTCGGTGCGTCCACCAGTGAAGCCCAGGAAAATGTGGCGCTCCAGGTGGCTGAGCAGATGGCAGATTTCCTGCTCACCGGTGCCGTCATCAACGCTCTCAACATGCCATCAATTTCGGCGGTTGAAGCGCCCCGTCTTCGACCCTTTGTGGAACTGGCGAACAAGCTTGGGTCTTTCGCGGGCCAGCTTACCGATGCAGCGATCACGGGCATTGTCATCGAATATGCCGGTGATGTGGGCGAAATGAACACCCGCGCGCTGACATCGGCGGCACTTGCTGGTGTGCTGCAGGCGCAACTTGGCACGGTCAACATGGTATCAGCACCTCTGGCGGCGAAGGAACGCGGCATCAAGGTTGACGAAGTGCGGCAAACCCGGCGCGGGGCATACGAAACCTACATCCGTCTCACCGTGAAGACCGGAGATCAGGAACGCGCGGTTGCCGGTACCGTGTTCACGGACGGCAAGCCGCGCATCATCCAGATCAAGGGGATTGAGCTTGAATCGGATTTCGGTCCGCGCATGCTCTACGTGTCCAACACTGACAAGCCAGGATTCATTGGCGCGCTTGGCACGATCTTCGGCAGTGCTGGCGTCAACATCGCCAGCTTCCATCTTGGGCGTCTGGCCGCTGGCGGCGACGCCATCGCACTGGTGGAGGTTGATGGCGAAGTGACGGAGCCGTTGCTCAAGGCCGTTCGGGCCATCCCGCAGGTGCGCCAGGCCAAACCGCTGGTGTTCTAGAGCGCGACTCGGTCAGGGTGACGGCGGCGGCGATGGTGGTGGGGCCATGCCGGCCATCGCCGAGACGTCAATGCCGTTCACCAGCACCTTCGCGTCGGGTGTCACGTCAATGGCCCATAGCATGGAACCGTCAGCTTCGGCCTTGCCGAACCCCTTCAAGGCGACAAGGCCGCCCATGGCCTGCTGGGCGCTGGGGTCTGCTGCGGCGGCGGCCTGAACCTTGGTGATTACCTCATCGAGGCCCTTCATGCGGATGTTGGCCTTGCCTGTCGGGAAGCCCGAAAGGTTGATCACGAAGTTCGCGTCATAGGTGATGTTGTAGACCGGTGACCCAATGAGGCCGTTCTGCAGACTGAACCCGATGGTGTTCTTGGGGGCGAAGGCCGGGAGATAGAGCAGATGCGATTCCGGCGGGATCGGCGGATCCTTGGCAAGGTCGGCCTGGGCGATGAACAGCTTCACCGGCGCTTCGAGATCAACTCCGTCCAAGGTGAAATCGAGATTGAGCGACGACGGAATCAAGTCCCTCGGTCCATGGTGGAGCCAGACCCGGCGGAACGGTGAGGCCGGAAAATCCGAAAGCCTCGCGCAACTTGCCATCCTTGCTGACGCCATTCATGGTGACGGCGAAGTTTGACTTGGGCAAGGCGAATTGACCAAAAGCTGTTGCCACCGAAGTCTGTTCCAAGGTGACGGTGCTGTCGACCGATTCCCAAAGGGGCAATGCCGCGAGTACTTTCTCTTTCAATTGCGCCTGATCCTTGATGATCAATTCTTTGGCGGGATGGGCCACGAACCATGCCAACAGCTCAAGAATAGCCTTGGACTTCATGCCCTTGGCGGAGGTCACATATACCGAGCTGGCGTTGAGCAAGGTGTAGTCGAAGCTCGGTATTCCCTGGGCCGCGACATCAGGCGGCAGTTCCGACTTGGCAGCGCTGGTGACGCCCATGATATTCATGGTGCTGGTGCCATCAACTGTGCCGTCGGGGCGAGGTGTCGCCGTCGAGTTGCCACTCAGGCTCTCATAGGCAGAGGCGCTCGTGGTCTTCAGCTTGGTCGTTGGATCAAACATTGTCTGATTCACCGTCAGCCCCTTCAAGGTGTAGGCGCTGGTCAGGAAGCTTGCCGTCGCTTCGTCGAAAACGCCGGTCCAATCGTAGGAGGCGATTTTGAATTCTGCCGCTGAGATACCTTCGGCATTCCACGACAGGGCGAGGGGGCCAGACTGCGAAACGTCCCATTGGCCGTTGCCATTGGGGTGAATGGTCAGTGCAACGGGGTCAACCTTGGCCGTGAACGAGGGCGAGGCCGCCTTGGCGATGTAGGGAGCGGCGTCCAGCGTCACCACATAGTTGTCGCCCTGGGGCACCACCGTGACCACGCCGGGTTCACTGCCCAGATAGGTTTGCAGGCTGGCCTTGATGCGGTCTGCCTCTTCCTGTGTCGCCGCAGCAAGTGCGGCACTGCTGGCTGAAACGAGAAGCAGAGTGGCGGCGAATAGGCGGCATTTCAACATGTGCAATTGTCCTGATTTGGCCCTCGCTGCCAGCAGACCAACTCAGGGGCTTTTCGTCAACGGTGAAAATCTTCAGCCGCGCCATGACGTTAACGATGCCGACAATTCAACAAGCTGACACGGCCCTGCCATTGTTCCGCCATCACACGGGATTGTGACTGCTCACCCAGATGCGCTTTCCTGGAGGAACATTTCATGCGCCTTGCCTTGTCCGGATTTTTTCTTGCCACCACCTTTCTCGTCCCTGCCTTTGCGGCCGACTTCAACACCACGTCTCGTATTGACCGTGTCACAGTCTATCCGCAGGGGGCCGATGTCACGCGACTGGCAGAGATAAATGTGCCCGCTGGTGAACACCGCATCATCCTGTCTGATCTTCCGGCCACGGTTGATCCGCGTTCGATCCGGGTGGAAGGGGAGGGAAGTTCACCGCTGGAGATTGCATCTGTCGATACCAAAAGCCTCTACATCAATCAGGCAGAGCGTGATGCGCAGCGCAAGCTGATCGAAAAGGAAATTGCCGGACTTTATGATGAACGCACGGCGCTCGATCAGGCCATTGCCGATGCCAACCAGCAACGCACCTTTCTTGTTGGCCTTGCCGACAAGCAGATCACACCGCAATCTTCGACTGAAACCATGAAGGGCATCGATGTCGTCCAGCTCACCGGCTTGCTTGATCTTGTAAGCACGCGGCTCGCCGCACTTGCCAAGGCCACCCAGACATCGCAACTGCGCCAACGCGATATCGACGAGAAGGTGAACGAGCTTTCTGCAAAACTCTCTGCGCTCGCTCCTGCCGACAGCTATCGAACGGAAACTACCATTAATGTGGCAGCAGCGGCAGAAATGAAAGGTGCACTGCGGGTCAGCTACCGCTTGATGGAAGCGGGCTGGGCACCTTACTACGATGCACGCCTGACCACATCCGATGCCGGAACGTCCAAACTTGAAATGGTACGGCGCGCGGAAGTCACGCAATACACCTCCGAGAGCTGGGACAATGTCTCGCTCACCTTGTCGACCACACGGCCCACCGGCACCACGGCGGCACCAGAGCTCGACGAGGAAGAACTGATGGCGCAGGCTCAGCGTGAAGACATGCTGCGCCGCAAGCAGGCGCTCAACGCTCCCGCCGCAGAGGCAATGGCGGATGCAGTCCCGTCTTCGAACGACTTGGGTATGATTGCCGGTGGTGCAAAGCTTGAGGAGAAAGACAAGACTGACGTGATGAAAAGCGTCGCGCAGCGTCAAGCTGTCATTGAGCTGGCGGGCTTCCAGGCAAACTTCGTCATTCCGGGCCGCGTCGTTGTCGACAATTCCGGTCAGGCCAAGAAAGTGCGCATTTCAAGCGATGACAATGAGGCCAAGCTGACGGTCGTTGCGGTGCCGCGGATTGATTCCAACGCCTACCTTACAGCCTCGTTCACGGTGAAGGGCGAAGGACCGATGTTGCCAGGTTTGGTCAATCTCTACCGTGATGGTGTTTACGTGGGGCAGGGGCAGGTGCCGTTGCTCACGGCGTCGGAAGAAGCCACGCTGGGCTTCGGCATTGATGACCTCGTCAAGATTGAACGCAAGGAAGTGACCAAGAAAATTGGCGAAGAAGGCATGCTCACGACGTCGAACGTCGAGGAGCGCGCCTGGGACATCTCGGTCAAGAACCTGCACAAGGGCAAGATGGCGCTGCGCATTCTCGACCGCATGCCCTTCTCGGCCAGCGAAGATATTGAAGTCGAAACGCTGGCCGGCATGACGGCCCCAACAGACAAGAACTACAAGAAGCGCCGCGGTGTCATGGCCTGGTCTTTCGATCTTGAAGCGCAAGCGGAAAACATCATCAAGACGGGCTACCGCATCACCTGGCCGGAAAACATGAAAATCGGGCAAGCGGAATAGATTGCGCAACCCATATTTGAATTGACCGCACGCCGCCTGCGCACGTGTTGCACAGGCGGCGTTGCTTTGAGTGTTGCGCAACGCCTGAATTGGAGTCAAGCTTGGCGCGTGTGGAGCCGCCGGCGGCGTTGACTTCCGCGCCATGCCGCCCTCGGCCCCCTCTGCTGACAACACCAGAATGGGAGGCGTAAGCCATGAATAAATCCATCGAAAATTCAGGCAGACGAGAACAGGGCCCGCGATTGATCGCCATCGTGGGGCCCTACCAAAGCGGCAAAACAACACTTCTTGAAGCACTTCTCTACCGAACCGGAACCATCACGCGGCAAGGCAAGGTTGCTGACAAGTCGTTGGCTGGTGACGCCAGTGCCGAGGCCCGCTCACACGCCATGGGTGTGGAATTGAACGCAGCCGGTGTCAATTTCATGGGCGACAATTTCACCTTCGTTGATTGCCCCGGCTCAATAGAATTTGCCGAAGAGCAGCGTGCCGCGCTTGTTGCCTGTGATGCTGCAATCGTGGTGTGCGATGCCGACGCAAAGAAAGCACCGGCGTTGCAATTAATCCTGCGGCAACTTGATGAGATTGGCTTGCCGCGCATCATTTTCCTCAACAAGATTGACCGGGCTGAAGCGGCGCCGCGCGACGTGCTGGCGTGGATGCAACCTGCAAGCACCAAGCCATTGGTGCTGCGCCAGCTTCCGATCTGGAAAAACAATGTGGTGACGGGCTACGTCGATCTGGCGCTGGAGCGGGCTTATGTCTACCGCGAGCTCGCAGAAAGCCAGGTTGTCGAGATGACGTCTGATCTTGCGGCGATGGAAAAGCAGGAGCGCTTCACGCTTCTGGAAAGCCTGGCCGACCACGATGACGAATTGATGGAGCAACTGCTCGCCGACATGGAACCGCCGAAGGATCGCGTGTTTGCCGATCTGTCGCGCGATGTGGCGGAGGGGCATGTGACGCCTGTGCTGTTTGGCTCGGCCGAGCACGGCAATGGCGTCGGTCGCCTGCTGAAATCGCTGCGCCATGATGTGCGCGGCATTGCAGCAACAGCGGAGCGGCTGGGTGTCAAGGCTGGCAATGGCGCAGTGGCGCAGGTGCTCAAGACGTTTCACACGGCGCAAGGCGGCAAACTTTCGTTGGTGCGCGTGTTGAAGGGTGAAATTGCCGATGGCACGACGCTCTTTGGCGGCAAGGGCCAGGAGGCGCGAGTTGCTGGTGTGCATGTTTTTTCCGGCATTACCTATGTAAAGCAGGGCAAGGCCGAGGCCGGGCAGACGGTGGCGCTTGGTCGGCTTGAGGGCATCAGCACGGGAGAAACCATTTCATCCAGCAAAGGTGCGGCGGTGCAGCTTGCTCCACATGAGCCGACAACGGGTGTTTACGGCTTTGCCATTTCAGTTGCCGATCGCAAGGACGAGGTAAAACTCACCGGAGCTGTGCATCGCCTCATCGAAGAAGATCCTTCGTTGGCCCTGACCCATGATCATGACACGGGCGAAATGGTCCTGTGGGGGCAGGGCGAGATGCACTTGCGCGTGGCCATTGAAAGGTTGGCCAGCAAGTTCGGCGTTCATGCCCATGCACGGCCCCGGCGCATTGCCTACAAGGAGACCATCCGCAAGTCGGTGCAAATCCGCGGGCGGCACAAGAAGCAGTCCGGCGGTCATGGCCAGTACGGTGATGTCGTGGTCGAGATCAAACCATTGGCGCGTGGTGAAGGCTTTGTCTTCAGTGACACGATCACCGGCGGTGTGGTGCCCAAACAATACATCCCGGCTGTGGAAATGGGCATTCGCGAGTGGATGGGCCGTGGACCGTTGGGCTTCCCGGTGGTCGACTTCAATGTCAACCTCTCGGAAGGGTCGTATCATGACGTCGACTCCTCGGAAATGGCCTTCAAGATGGCGGCGCGTCTGGCCATGAGCGAGGGCATGCCGCAATGTTCGCCGGTCCTGCTCGAGCCAGTGCTGGCTGTTGATATTCATTGCCCCAACGAGGCAACGCCGCGCGTCAACCAGATCGTCACCGGGCACCGTGGCCAGCTGTTGGGCTTTGACGGCCGCAATGGCTGGGGTGGCTGGGACACCGTCAAAGCAATGATGCCGGAGGCCGAGATCGCCTCGTTGATCATCGAGTTGCGGTCTGCCACGGCGGGTGTCGGCACTTTCACCACGCGGTTTGACCATATGGCCGAACTCATCGGCCGTGCGGCGGATCAAGTGGTGGCGGCGGCTGCCGCGGCCAAGGCGGCGTGAGATCAGAGGCGCGTCATTGCCAACTGCGGTGACATCCAGAAAGGTGGCAGCCAGCCCGCGATATTGCTGAAAGGCAAGATCTCGGGTTTGAGGCTGATGCCGAGTGACCTCGCCATGAAGCTGCGGCGCGCCGTGATGCGGGCCCAGCTTTCTGGATATTGCGCTTGCATGGCGTGACGCAGGTCCTCATCCGCAAGGGCGATGCCATCCTCGATATTGGACATGAAGTAATCGGTGCCGGTGGCGGGAATGATGTCGCATTGAATGGCCATGCCGGACGCGAACTTCTGGGTGCTGTCGCGCTTCACCGGCGAATGCACCCACTCATCGAGATGGATCAAATGACCGGGGTTGAGCCCGATGCCGAAGAAGGGATCAGAGAGACGTGACATGACGGCATCGTAGAGTGTGCCGCCTGAAACGCCGATCCCCACCGTGTCATACCAACTTGCGGCGCGCTGAAGTAGGGCTCCACCAGTTTGTCGACATAGTCGGAAATGGGCTGCGGAAGTTGCGTGGCGTTCTCCACCATGAATCCGGCGCGGCAGTTGAGGGCACCCATCAGGCCAAAACCGGCAACGATGGGATCACCCAACTCGATCTTGCGGGAAGATGGACTGGGCAGGCCGAACTTGGCGCGCGGTCCGGCGCTCAGGTTGACATGCACAGACTGCGGAAAGCCATCGAGCCCCATGGCGCGGACGGCCTGGTATTCGGTCATGCCGGGTTTGGCATTGAGGATGACGCGGCGGATGGCCGAGGAAGAGCGGGTTGCTGCATACTCAAAGCAGGCGAGTTGCTCCACTTCATTGACACAACGCAGGCCGGTTTCGGGATGCATGAAAAGCCGGGCGGCGTTGATCACATCACCGAATTCCTGCAACGCATTTACGAGATAGTGTGGGGCCTCGATCCACTGCGGATCGAATACACCATCATCAGTTTCAAAACCTTTCCATCCCGCAAGGCCAATTTTCATGCCCTTGCGCAGGCCGGCATCAGTCAGTTCAGCGCGGAGTGGACGCATTTTGTGGCGCGGCTGCCCCATGAGGCTCAGAGGCTGCCAAAGAATGCGGTCGAAATCACCATTGGCGCATTCGGTGTAGGAAAATCCCTCATTGCCGGCAAAGAGGACGGGTTTTCGGCCCGGCGTCACCACCAGCAAAGCTTCCTCGAAGCGCGGATCATAGCCTGTCGCCCAACTGATGTTGGCGACGTGCTCGCGATCACCGTAGATCACCACGGCGTCGAGGCCTTCCTCGGTCATGCGCGCTTTCAGGCGATGAATTCGGGCGTCATAAACTGAACGCGGCAGCGTCGGCTCCAGCACGGGATCGCCGAAATCGGGCAGGTCGATCGGTGCCAGTCTTGCCTCAGCCATGGGTCTTCTCCTGAATTGGCGCCGACATTAACCAGACGTTTACCCTAATGCCAAGTTGATGGGTGGAAAGCGAGTTTGTGGCCGATGCGGATGGCGTGGTTAAGGCCTTGATGATGGATGTGCCGCAAGACTGATGCATATCTGATAGGGGTAGTCTATGCGCAATCTTGTCGGCTGGCGGTTCATCATCGCAATCGCCCTTCCGATTCTTCTGGCTTCAGTGGGCGTACTGTCGCTCACAACGGAACTGTTGAACCAGGTCTCGGACAGCGCTGACCAGGTTGAGCACCGCCGCAACCGCGAAATCGTGTTGCAGGTCCTGAAGTCCACCGAGAGCGATCTTGCCCGGCTCGTGCGCCAGAATGCCAATTGGGAAGATGCAACGCGCAATCTTTACCCCACTGTGAATGAGGCCTGGATTGCCTCAACATGGGGCAGTGTCAACTCCATCGGCCGGGCCTTTGACCGGGCTGTTGTTGTTGAACGCGACAGAGCCCAGCCGGTTGCCACCGCCGGTGTGCCCAGCGACGAACATTTTGATGTCGCTGAGTATCTCGGATCGAGTTATCCCGCCTTATTGAGCCGTTTGCCATCTTCTGGTGCGGCAGCAGTTGCGACATCATTTGTGCAAACCCCGGATGGCCCCGCAGTCATCGCTATGGCACCTGTTCCGCCGCCCACCACCGCTGGTATCTCTGCTGATCCGGTGCGCTATCTCATCTTCGTGCGTCAACTCAATGACCAGCTTCTGTCCGGCGTCCAGTCACGATATCTGGTGAAGGCGCTGCACGTGGTGCCGGCAGCGGATACACCGGACACTGGTCTCGTGGTGAAGAGCCTTGCAGGCGAAGGCATTTTCGGGCTCGCATGGACCGACAATTCACTGGGCCGCACCACCACGTCTTTCGCCCGCCAGAAGGCGAGCATCACGCTGAGTTTTCTCATTCTGGTCATGACCGGCATTGCATTTGTGTGCTGGCGGCTGGTCCAAAGTCTTGCTCAAAACGAAGCCCGGGCCTTGCATCAAGCGTTGCATGATCCACTGACGGAACTGCCCAATCGTGCAGCCATGATCGAAACACTCAAATCCCTTCGGCAGAGGGGACAGGTCAAGCACGTCATTGCCTATGCTGATCTTGACGGCTTCAAGGAAGTGAACGACAGTTTTGGCCATAATGTGGGTGACAGGTTCCTGCGCGCCGTGGGTGCAGGTCTGACGCGTCTGGCCAGCAAATCAGCGATGGCCAGCCGCATGGGCGGAGACGAATTCGTCGTGCTGTTCGAAAGTGAATCTGCTCTCGCAGACGCAGAAGAATTTGCCAACCATCTCCTGCACTTTCTGTCCAAGCCATTTGATATTGACGGCCGCATAGCGTTCGTGGGAGCGAGCATCGGTATTGCACTATCAGATGCTGGTGATGCCGACGAGCTTGAGATTCTCCGCCGCGCCGACATCGCCATGTACAAGGCGAAAGTCGACGGCAAGAATCGCAAGTGCATCTACGACAGCAATTTTGATCTGGAGCGCGCGGAAACGCAAACCATTGCAGCGGAGTTGCGCAGCCTGATCCGCGACCGCCAACTCGACATCAATTTCCAACCAGTTGTTTCGACGCGGGACATGCGTGTTTCCGGCGTGGAAGCGCTGGCACGTTGGCCGAATTCTTCAAAGCTGCAGGTGACGACGGAGCGTTTTATCGCTGTTGCTGAATCGGCTGGCCTCATTGATGATCTGGGAGAACTCATTCTTGACAAGGCCTGTGCAGCGGCCCGCGAGTGGAAAGAGCTTCGCATTGCCGTCAACATTTCGGCCGTCCAACTCAACAACCCGCGATTTGTGGAGCGGACGATGGCGATCATCGAGTCGTACAACATCGCCACGCACCGTATTGAACTTGAAATCACCGAAACGTCTCTGATTCGCGATGCTGACCGGGCCAAGCAGGTTTTCAAGGAACTGCAGCGCTATGGCATCAAGGTGGCGCTGGATGATTTTGGTACGGGTTTCTCGTCCATCGGCTATCTGCGCACCTTCAATTTCGACCGCATCAAGATCGACAAGTCGATCATCAGCAAGGTTCTGTCGAATCCGGCAGAACTGGCGATCGTGCAGGGAACGCTACTGGTGGCGCGCGGCCTGTCGGCCGACGTGACGGCTGAAGGCGTGGAGCGGCAAGACGAAGTGGCAGTGCTCAAGCTTGCAGGGTGCACGGAGCTGCAGGGCTATTTCTTCCACAAGCCCATGGAAGCCGCCGGCATTACTGCCATGCTGGATGCCCGCAAGGCACGGGAACTGGCGAGCCCATTGAACCGTGCATCGGCCTGATTGAGCCCAGACAAAGAAAAGGCCGGACATGCCGGCCTTTGATCACATGATCAGTTCGGTCTCTCGCGGGCGAGAGCCCTGATACGCAGGGGACCGGGCGCGGCAACATGGGGGAAATATGCGGCACCAGTTAACGTCTTTACGATACTGGTCCGGCTGAGCGCAGCAAGGTGCCCACGATCATGTGTGCCATGCCCGCTGTGCATGCGCAGCTCTCGCGCCGTGTCATTTGCTGGTCTATGGACGGTCATGACCACTGATCATTTCATTGCGCTTTTCACTTTTTGCCTTGTGACCTCCATGACACCGGGTCCGAACAACATCATGCTCATGTCATCGGGCATCAATTTTGGTGTACGCCGTACCGTGCCCCATGCCGCAGGGATCATGTTGGGCTGGCCCGTCATGGTGCTGCTGGTGGGGTTGGGGCTGGGCCGGGTCTTTGAAACCGTGCCGGTGGCCTTCACAATTCTCAAAGCAGTAGGTGCTGCCTACATGCTGTGGCTGGCCTGGAAAATTGCCAACGCTGCACCGGCGTCTGGTGATGCACAAACGAAGGGCGAACCGATGAGCTTTCTCGGAGCGGCGCTGTTCCAGTGGGTCAACGGCAAGGCGTGGATCATGGCTGTTTCGACAATTGCAGCGTTCACAATAACGTCGAACTATGTCTGGAGTGTTGTTGTCGTGGTCGCGGCCTTCTTTCTCACCGGATTGGTGAGCTCCACCAGCTGGACGCTGTTTGGTGCCGTGTTGCGGCGGTTTCTCGCAGACCCGCGCTATTTCCGTGCCATCAACATTGTGCTGGCTCTCTCGCTCGTGGCGTCACTCTGGCCGATGCTGTCTTATTGAGCAGCGATTTCCTCTGCCTTTTTCACCAGCACTTCCGCTTGGCGGATGGAGGCATAGTCGATCAACCGTCCGTCGAGTGACACTGCTCCCTTGCCTTCGGCCTCGGCCACTTTCATTGCGGCGATGATACGCTGCGCTTGGGCCACATCCTTTTCAGACGGACTGAAGACTTCATTGCCAAGGGCAATCTGTGAGGGGTGGATGGCCCACTTGCCTTCACAACCGAGAACAGCGGCGCGGCGGGCGGCAGAACGATAGCCATCGGCGTCAGAATAATTGCCGAAAGGACCATCGACGGCGCGCAGGCCGTTGGCGCGGGCAGCTACAACCATGCGTGATATGGCGTAGTGCCACATGTCACCCCAATGAGTGTCGCGGCTGCCGGCCTCGTTGGTGTCTGTCAGCACGGCATAGTCCGGATTTGCGCCGCCGATGGAGGTGGTGCGGGCGCGCGTTGATGCAGCATAGTCGGCAACACCGAAATGCAGGCTTTCATTGCGCGGCGAGGCGGCGGCAATCTCATGGATGTTCTGCATGCCGAGCGCCGTCTCGATGATGAGTTCGAAACCGATGCGCTTCTTGCGGCCCTTGGCCGTCTCGATCTGGGTCACCAGCATGTCGAGGGCGTAGACATCTGCGGCGGTGCCAACCTTGGGGATCATGATGAGGTCGAGGCGGTCGGACGATCTGTTCCAGCACATCCACCACGTCGCGATACATGAAATGCGTGTCGAGGCCATTGATGCGCACGGCCAGGGCCTTCTTGCCCCAATCCACATCGCCGATGGCCGCGATGATATTCTTGCGGGCTTGCGGTTTGTCGTCCGGAGCCACCGCGTCTTCAAGATCAAGGAAGATTACGTCGGCGGCGGATTTGGCGGCCTTTTCGAAAAGCTTGAGATTGGAGCCCGGAACAGCGAGTTCGCTGCGGTTCAGGCGGTTGGGGGCGAGGGTGATGGTTTTGAATGACATGATGGCGCGAGACTAGCAGCTTTCCGCAGGTGCGAAATAGTCGGAAGGTGCAAGGTCGCTCGCTTGTCAGGGTTGCGTGGGAATGACATCATGACAAGCGGTACTGGAGGTACACATGTTCAATCGCGTTCTTGTCACCTGCGTCATCAGTGTTGTGCTGGCCATATCGGCGCTGGCCGACGGCGTCATGTCGCTGGCGGGTTCTGAATGGGGCGAAGGCCAGGATCAGGGGCCGCTTGCCGTGATGGTGAAGTTTGAACCGGGCAACAAGGTGTGGGGCAGGCTGGGGTGCAACCGCTTCACCGGCACCTACAAGCAGGATGGCTTTGCTCTCAGCTTCGGCCCGATGGCCAGCACGCGCATGGCCTGCCCGGAAGCCGCAATGAAGACCGAAGCGCGTGTGAGTGCTGCTCTCATGGCTGCCCGCCAGGCGGATATCGGCCATCTCAAACTGGTGTTGCAAGATGACAAGGGCAAGGAATTGCTCACACTGCAACGCCGGGATTTCGATTGAAGGACAGCCGTGCGCGTCAGAAACTCCACTCGCGCGCCTTGGACACGAGGAAGTCCCTGAACGCCGTCACCCGTTTGGTTTCTTTCAGTTCTTCCGGATAGACGAAATACGTGTCGTATTCCGGGGTGTCGATGGGCAGATCGATTTGCACAAGATTCATGTCGGAGGCCACCAGATAGTCGGCGAGGATGGCGATGCCGGCACCTGATTGAGCGGCACGGCGCAGGCCATAGGCACTGTTGACGCGCAAGGCCACCGGGCGCGGGTCACCTTCTGCGCGGCCAGCCGTTTGCAACATGGTGAGGTTGTTGAGGTAGGTCGCCGAGGTTCCGAAAATCAGGATCCTGTGCTTGTCGAGATCTTCGGCCGATTTCGGAATGCCGTGCTTCTTCACATAGTCAACCGACGCAAAGACATGGTGGTGCACAGTGAAGAGCTTGCGCTGGATGAGATCGGGCTGAGTGGGCCGTCGCAAGCGGATCGCCACGTCGGCCTCCCGCATGGAGAGATCAAGTTCCTCGTCCTCCAGCAACAACTGCACCTGGATGTCGGGATAGAGTTCCATGAACTCCTTGATGCGTGGCGTCAGCCAAATCGAGCCCAGTCCCACTGTCGTGGTGATGCGAAGTTCACCCGATGGCTTTTCCTTTGAATCCATCAGCCGCGTCTTGGCAGCGGCGAGTTTGGTAAAGACGTCGTGGGCTGTGCGGTACAGCACCTCGCCCTGTTCAGTGAGGATCAATCCGCGGGCATGGCGGTGGAAGAGCGGAACATTCAAGTCGTCTTCCAGGGCGCTGATCTGGCGGCTCACGGCGGACTGCGAGAGGTTCAACTCGTGGCCCGCATGAGTGAAGCTGCCAGCGTCGGCAACTGCGTGGAAAATCCGAAGCTTGTCCCAATCCATGCACTATTCCGCCGCCTGCTTGATGGGAATGGCCAGGGCGTGCAGGTAACGCTCGGCTTCCAGGGCGGCCATGCAGCCCATGCCAGCGGCGGTCACCGCCTGACGGAAAACATCGTCGGTCACGTCACCGGCTGCGAAGACGCCGGGAATATCGGTCTGGGTGGACCAGGATTTGGTGATGAGATAGCCGCCATTCTTGAACGGGCAACTGGCCTGCGAAGAGTTCGGTCGCAGGTTTGTGGCCGATGGCGATGAACACACCATCGACGTCGCAGCACTTCAGTGGCGCCCGACTTGACATTCTTGAGGCGCACCGAGGTGACGCCCTTGGGATCACTCGTTCCAAGCACTTCATCAAGCGCCGTTTCCCACTTCACCTTGATCTTGGGATGATTGAACAGGCGGTCCTGCAGGATGCGTTCGGCCCTGAATTCGTTGCGGCGATGGATGACTGTCACTTCGCTGGCGAAGTTGGTGAGAAAAAGGGCCTCTTCGACGGCCGTGTTGCCGCCGCCAACCACCAACACTTTTTTCTGGCGATAGAAGAAGCCGTCGCATGTCGCACAGGCCGAAACGCCGAAGCCCTTGAACTGGTCTTCGCTCGGCAGATCGAGCCACTTGGCTTGCGCGCCGGTGGCAATGACCAGCGCATCGCAAGTGTATTCGGTTCCTGAATCACCCTTGAGCCAGATCGGTGAAGCCGTGAGCTTCACTTCGGTGATGGTATCGGAGATGACTTCCGTGCCCATGTGCTCGGCCTGGGCCTTCATCTCTTCCATCAACCACGGGCCCTGGATGGCTTTGGCAAAGCCTGGGTAGTTCTCGACATCGGTTGTAATGGTGAGTTGTCCGCCTGGCTGGATGCCCTGCAACACAATTGGTTTCAGCATGGCGCGGGCCGCGTAAATGGCAGCCGTATATCCGGCAGGGCCGGAGCCAAGGATCAAAACCCGGGTGTGGCGGGAGGACATGGTATTCTCCATAGCAAGTGTCGCAATTTTCGGCAGGTATGAGGTTTTAGCATAGCTCATGTGGGGCGGCCCGCAAGGGGTCGCAAGGGTCTAAACCGGCCTGCTGGCGGAGTTGTGAACATAAACGGCGCATGAACAGTCCATTCAGGGCGGGTTCCGGGTCTGCGGTTCAAAAGAGGAGCTACGTTCAACCGATATCCCGGAGCCCAAAATGAAACGCCCCCGCCATCTGATCATGTCCGCAGCGCTCGCCGTCGCGTTCTTGTCGGCAGGAGCCTTCGCCCAGGTCGATGACATGCAAGTGTCGCAGAACCTGAATAATCAAGCCAACTCCCACATCACCGTCATCAGCAAGTCCAGCCACCACCGGTTTCGCCTCTTAGTGGGGGCGAAATGCAGCGGGCGTGGCCCGGCCCTCAATGCCCCCTCTGGGTCGGTCCGCCCCGCTGTACTTCACATCAGGAACAAGCCATGCGCCATATCCTTGCCGCTCTCGTAATTTTGGCTGCTGCCAGCCCGGCGGCTCTGGCCTCCACCCGCAGCTATTCGTTGCCAACTGATCCGGGCAAAGCCATTTCGGCTTGCCTCGCCGATGGCAGCCATTGCGGCAAACCTGCCGCCGACCAGTTTTGCAAGTTGGCCGGCTTTTCCGAGTCGATCCTCTTCCAGCGCCAGTCCGTGACGTCGGCCATCACCATTGATGGTGTCTCGCCAGTGCGAAGGCGACACCTGCCAGGCCTTCACCCGCATCAAATGCTACACACCAGTGGAAGAACAGGCGAGCGTGGAGTGAGGGGCTAGAGCAACGTGCGAGCAAGTGGAATCGCTTGCGAAGCGAAAGTTGCTCCAAATCAAAATGTTAGAGCGGTCTTGCGAGCGCACGCGAGCATTCGCCGCTCTAAGCCGCAATCCTGGTTTTCTGCAACGTCCACAGCAGGTGCGCCACTGCTGCTGAAAGGATGATGGCGCCGCCGATCATGGCTGGGGCCGGTGGCCACTCGCTGAGGAACGCCAGCACCCAGATTGGGGCGAATGCGGCATTGAGAATTCCGAGCAGGCCGGACTGGGCGGCCGGAATGCGTTGCATGGCGTTGAACAGCAACAGATTGCCCACCGCCAGTTGCACCATTCCAAAGAGCGCCATGAGCGACCAGTCCTGCTGTGACAAGTTGGTGAAATCGGCAAATGGCAGTGCAATGAGCCCGCTGGCCAACACGGTGAGGCAACTGGTCGGCAGAATGTCGAGCTTGGGCATGCGGCGCACCAGCAGGATGATGCAAGAGAAGGTGAGCACACACCCCAGTGACATCAGGTCGCCGATCAGGCCGCCACTGCTGGCGCCGGAAATCATCATCACTGTAATACCGGCAAATCCAGCCACGGCTGCAAGCAGGGTCGCAGTATCAAGGGGCTCCTTCAGGACGATGCGCGCAGCGATGGCGGCAGCGAAGGGCGAGATGGCGAAAATCATGAAGAAGTTGGCGACGCTCGTATAGGTCAGGGCGACGATGTTGAGCATCATGCCAAGGGCATTGAGGAAGACGAGCAAGAGGCCACCCAGTCCAACGGCCTTCAGCGCGCTGAACGTGCCACGGCCATCGCGCCAGATCAAAAGCGCCAGCACCACCGCAAAGGCAAAGAAGCCACGCCCTGAGGTGAGGGTGAATCCGTCGGCGCCGATGATCCGGGTAAACAGCCCGGAAGATGAATCAATTGCCGAGCCTGCAATCAGCAGCAGAAGGCCGGCCCGGGCCGTATTGGGGAAGATCGGCATCGGGTGGTCATGGCGGAGAGGTGATGATTTGGAAAGGTGGTCTGCCGCAGGGCGGGCATGCGGGAAGTGTCGGCATCAAGGCATGCCGTTGCGGTCCCATACCTTGCGGACCTTGGGATTTTCAGCGACGGCGGCATAAAGCTCGCGCAACTTGCCATGTCTGGCGAAAAGCCCCGGCACATCATCAGACCAGGATATGAGCATCGCGGCATACAGGTCGGCCGCACTGATGGACTTGCCCAGGATGAAGGGGCCGTCGGCTATGGCCGTCGACCAGTACATCGAAATCTCGCGCCAGGTCAGCCGAGGCCTTGGCCTTGATGCCTGCCGCGTGGCCGGCATCGGTGGAATAGCGCTGAGGATAGTAGAGGCGGAGGTCGGTGGGGTAGGCTGCGGCGGCGAGATAGATCATCCAGCGCAAGAATTGCGCGCGCGCGCTGCTGCCCAGTGGCGGGGCGAGACCAGCATCAGGGTAACTGTCAGCGAGATGGATCATCATCGCCGCACTTTCCGTCATGATGCTGTTGTCGGGAAGTTGCAGACTGGGAATCTCACCGCGTGGGTTGATGGCGATGTACCAGTCCGGTGCTGTGCCAGCAGCGGTTTTGGCCACGTCCTTGACCTCATGAGGGATGGCCAAAAGTGCAAAGAGTGCCTCAACGGCGGCAGAACCACTACCGGCGCGGGAATAGAGCGTGTACATGATTGATGAGTGTCCTTTGCGAACAGACTAGCGCTTGTGCAATGCACGGCAAGTGACTTGCGAGTCGCGTCGTGTGGCTTCATACTAAGTGCGGGCGGAGAATGGGTAAGCCTGATGAAATCGATACGTATGTCAGCCGTTGCGATGGCATTGCTCCTGGGGACTGCTGCCGGAGCGCAGGCAGAGTGTCCGGCCGAAGGCTTTGTACTGAGTGCGGGCAATGCATTTCTGGCAGCGGCGCGTAACGGTTCGCCGTCTGCTTTTACATCGGCCGCCGCACGTTATGCTGATCTCCGTTCGATCGCCATGTTTGCCCTCGGCCCGCATCGCAAATCCCTGCCAAAGGCCAAGGAAGCTGAATATGTCGGATTGGCGAAAGCCTATATGGGACAGTTCATGTCGCGCCATGCAGCAAAGTTTTCCGGTAGCGGTCTCAAGGTGACGACTTGCTCTGGCAACACCGTCAACGCGTCCACTGCTGCCGGCAAGAAACTGATCTTTCGGGTTTCGGGCGGCAAGGGCCGCTACCGGGTTCAAGACGTGAATGCCGCGTCGATCTGGCTCGCCGGCCAGATGCGCACAACTTTCGTCAGTGTCATCAACCGCAACCATGGTGACGTCAACGCACTCCTGAAATTCCTGCGCAGCTGATCACTTGACTGCGAGCAGGAACAGCCGCGGGAACGGGTAGAGCAACAATCCGTCGTCCATCACCGGGTAGTGGGGTGCAACCGCCTTGCGGTAGTCGGCGAGAAAAGCTTGCCGTTGTTCCATGTCCAGAGGATCGAGATACGGCCTGAGGCCGGTGGTTGAGAGCATGTCGATAATGCCTTGGTGACCGTGCAGCAGATGCAGGTACGAGGTCTTCCAGATGTCGAGGTGCGTACAGAGCGGGCGCAAGATCTGGTGATAGCCCTGGGGCGACAGCAGGGCCGCGCGGGCCGATGAGGCCTTGGCGAGTTTGCTTGCATAGGCCGGCTTTTGCGAAACCTTGGCCATTTGAACATGGCTTTGTTCACCGAGAGTGTCCGGCATCTGCACGGCAAGAATGGCACCTGGCTTGAGCGCATCGAGAATGCGGACGAGGTGGCGGGTGTGGTCGGGCAGCCACTGGAACAGGGCATTGGCGAATACCAGATCGGCGTTCGGGTTGGGCTGCCACTGGGCGACATCACCAACAATGAATTTCGCCTTGGGCAGGGTTTTCTTGGCCTTGGCAATCATGGCGTGGGAACTGTCGATGCCGGTGAGTGTCGCCTTGGGGAAGGCCGCCGCAAGGAGCGCCGTTGAGTTTCCCGGTCCGCAGCCAAGGTCGTGGATCAGGGCAGGGGTGCGATTGGGCAGGCGGGCGATAAGGTCCAAGGCAGGCTGGGCCCGCTCATCGGCGAAGGCGAGATATTGCGTGGGGTTCCAGTCGGATTTGGATTGGGACATGGTTCTTTCATAGCCCGCTTTCCCTCCGGCTTTCCACTGTGGGGAAAACCTGCTTGGAATCGAGGGGTTCATCCGCTAGGGAACCGCAAATCGGAATCCCGCACATGCCCAAAAGAACAGACCTCAAGTCCATCCTCATCATCGGGGCTGGGCCGATCATCATCGGCCAAGCCTGCGAATTCGACTATTCCGGCACGCAAGCCTGCAAGGCCCTGAAAGAGGAAGGCTACCGCGTCATTCTCGTCAATTCCAATCCGGCCACCATCATGACCGACCCGGACCTGGCAGACGCCACCTACATTGAGCCGATCACGCCGGAGGTGGTGGCAAAGATCATCGAGAAGGAACGCCCTGACGCCATCCTCCCCACCATGGGCGGACAGACGGCACTCAATACGGCCCTCTCGCTCAACCGCATGGGGGTGCTGGACAAATACAACGTCGAACTGATCGGCGCCAAGGCGGAGGCCATCGACAAGGCCGAGGACCGGGAAAAGTTCCGCGACGCCATGTCGAAGATCGGCCTCGAGAGCCCGCGCTCCATGCTGGCCAATGCCTCGGCCCTGAAAGAATCCGACCGTGACCAGTTCGCCGCAGAGATGGCGCGCCTCAAGGCCGGCAGCGGCGACGTTGCAGCATTTGAAAAGCAGTGGGCTTCGGGTGAAGCCGACCGGCAAAAGAAATATCGCGACCGCGCCCTGGTCGAAGCCTTCGAGGCCATGCTGGCGATTGGTCTTCCGTGCATCATCCGTCCGTCCTTCACGCTGGGCGGCACGGGTGGCGGCATTGCCTACAACCGCGATGAATTCCTCGACATCGTCGAGAAGGGACTGGATGCCTCGCCGACCTCGGAGGTGCTGATCGAAGAGTCGGTTCTCGGGTGGAAGGAATATGAGATGGAAGTGGTTCGCGACAAGGCGGACAACTGCATCATCATCTGTTCGATCGAGAACATTGATCCAATGGGCGTGCACACGGGTGACTCCATCACCGTCGCACCGGCCCTCACGCTCACCGACAAAGAATACCAGATCATGCGCAACGCCTCGATTGCGGTGCTGCGCGAGATCGGCATCGAGACTGGCGGTTCGAACGTGCAATTCGCCGTCAATCCGAAAGACGGCCGGCTGCTGGTGATCGAAATGAATCCGCGCGTGTCGCGCTCCTCGGCGCTGGCGTCGAAGGCGACCGGCTTTCCCATTGCCAAGGTGGCGGCGAAGTTGGCAATTGGTTACACATTGGATGAACTGGCCAATGACATCACGGGTGGCGCAACGCCTGCGAGCTTCGAGCCTACCATCGACTATGTGGTGACCAAGATCCCGCGCTTTGCATTCGAGAAATTTCCTGGCTCCGAACCACTCCTTACCACCGCCATGAAGTCGGTCGGTGAAGTCATGGCCATTGGCCGCACTTTCCAGGAAAGTTTCCAGAAGGCGTTGCGCGGTCTGGAGACGGGATTGTCAGGTCTTGATGAAATCACCATTCCCGGTGTCGGTGAAGGCGATGACAAAAATGCCATTCGCGCCGCGCTGGGCCAGCCAACACCTGACCGGCTGCTCAAGATTGCGCAATCATTCCGCCACGGTGCAACAGTCGAACAGATCAATTCATCATGCCACTATGAGCCATGGTTCCTGCGTCAGATTGAAGAGCTGGTTCAGACGGAAGAAATCATAAAAAACAAGGGCTTGCCGCGCGATCCTGAGAATTTACGCAAACTGAAGGCGATGGGCTTTTCAGACAAGCGCCTGGGCAAGCTGGTCGGTCTGAGCGAAGCCAAAGTTGCCGCGCATCGCCGCAAGCTCGCGGTGCGTCCTGTGTACAAGCGTATTGATACCTGTGCCGCCGAATTCGCTTCACCCACCGCCTACATGTACTCGACCTATGAAACAGGAATTGCCGGCAACAACGGCAACGAAGCCTTCGTCTCGGACAAGAAAAAAGTGATGATCCTTGGTGGCGGACCCAACCGCATCGGCCAGGGCATTGAGTTTGACTATTGCTGTTGCCACGCCTGCTTTGCTCTCCATGACGCCGGTTACGAGTCGATCATGGTGAACTGCAATCCGGAAACCGTTTCCACCGACTATGATACGTCCGACCGTCTCTATTTCGAACCGCTCACAGCGGAAGACACGCTCGAAATCATCCATGCCGAGCAGCAGGCCGGGACCTTGCATGGTGTCATCGTGCAGTTTGGCGGGCAGACACCGCTAAAGCTAGCGAGTGCGCTGGAGGAAGCTGGCGTCCCCATCCTCGGCACTACTCCTGATGCCATCGACCTGGCGGAAGACCGTGACCGCTTCGCCAAGCTGATCAAGAAACTGAAACTGCGGCAACCGGAAAATGGCATCGCGCGATCTGGCCCGGAAGCAAAAAAAATCGCCAAGCGCATCGGCTTCCCAGTGGTCATCCGTCCGTCCTACGTGCTGGGTGGCCGGGCCATGGAAATCGTTCGCGATGATGCTCACCTGCAACGTTACATCACCGAAGCGGTGGTGGTCTCGGGCGACAGCCCGGTATTGATCGACAGCTATCTTTCCAATGCCACGGAGGTGGACGTTGATGTGATCGCCGATGGCAAGGATGTCTTCATCGCGGGCATCATGGAGCACATCGAGGAGGCTGGCATTCACTCTGGTGACAGCGCCTGCTCACTGCCACCTTATTCGCTGAAGCCTGCTGTCATCGCCGAGCTTGAGGCGCAAGCCAAGGTTCTCGCCGTTGCGCTCAAGGTCGTCGGGCTCATGAATGTGCAGTTCGCGGTCAAGGATGATGTTGTCTACATTCTCGAAGTGAACCCGCGCGCCTCGCGTACGGTGCCTTTCGTCGCCAAGGTGATCGGCGAACCGGTGGCCAAGATCGCTGCACGGGTCATGGCGGGCGAGAAGCTTGCCGGGTTCAAGCTGAAGCAGAAAAAGCTCAGCCATGTGGCCGTCAAGGAAGCCGTGTTCCCTTTCAACCGCTTTCCCGGCGTGGATGTTTTGCTTGGGCCGGAAATGCGCTCGACGGGCGAGGTCATGGGCCTCGACAAGAGCTTCGACATGGCGTTTGCCAAGTCGCAGATTGGTGCGGGCATGCGCATTCCACAAAGTGGCACGGTGTTTGTGTCGGTGAAGGAAAGCGACAAGTCGCGGGTGTTACCGGCGATCAAAAAACTGGTCGAGTTGGGCTTCTCGATTTGCGCGACCGGCGGCACCTACAGCTATCTCGAACAGAAAGGCATCGCCTCGGTTAAGATCAACAAGGTTCTGGAGGGCCGCCCCCATGTGGTGGACGCGCTCAAGAACGGCGACATTCAACTGGTGCTGAATACCACTGAGAGCAAGTCTTCGGAATCCGACTCGAAGTCGATCCGCCAGACTGCGGTGATGCAGAAAGTGCCGTACTACACCACCTTGCCGGGCATTCTGTCGGTCACCAAAGCCATCGCGGCGCAAAAAGCCGATACCATCCAGGTCAGACCGCTGCAGGACTATTTCTGAGACCTGCCGGTATTGTTGAATCGTATTGGCCAATTGCTGTTCCAGTCGCTGTCTTTCGTGGGCTGGTTTTCATCAGAACCCGCGGTTCATCATGGCCTGGGCCGAAACCTGATAGTTTGATTGCTGATGGATGAGTGACAGTTGCGCCTGGGGGCGGATGTCATCTTCACCAACGTCAGCCAGCAGGTGTGGCGACAGGCTCGGTTTTTCCGCTGACAGCGACTGCAAGAGCCCGGCCAGGAGGCGATGCACGTGACGTCCCAGAGAGAGTTTTTCTGAGGATGGGGTGGTCTTGCCTGAGTTGATTGATGTTGTGTTTGCCATGGTATTTCTCCTTTTGATGTTCTGAAGTTGGGCCACAGAACGCAAAAACGGAAACGAGTTGCGTAAATTCGCGGAATGAGTTGTGCTCATGGGCATGGTACTGCCCTTGGCTTTCGACTTGGACCTTCTCCGCAGCTTCATCATTATTGCGGAGGAAAAGAGCTTTACCCGTGCAGCCGAAAGGGTGGGACGGACGCAGTCCGCCATTTCACTTCAGATAAAAAGGTTGGAAGGAGTTCTCGGCCAGGAAGTCTTGTCACGTGGCAAGGGTGGCACTGTGGAACTGAACGCGTTTGGGCAGGCCCTGCTAGGCCGGGCTCGGGAGTTGCTTGCGCTCAATGACGACGTGATGAAATCACTCAAAGCAGCGCCCATAATGGGGACCATCCGACTTGGAATTGCTGAAGAATTAACCAACCGGTTCCTGGCACGCATCCTGAAGAACATTGCATTGGCTGCGCCTTCTGTTGAGGTTCAGGTTACCACCGCCGGTTCCTGCGTCCTCGCGCCGCAATTGAAGAATGAGTTACTGGACATCGTCCTCTTGGAGGAAAGCCAGGAACCAAGGCAATGGCCTGCGGAAGAAATATGGCGGAGTCAATTGCGTTGGGTGACTTCGGACATACACAACCAACATCTGCGTGACCCGCTGCCGATCACGGTCTCACCACGAGATTGCCCATGGCGGCCGTCATGGCTCAATGAATGTCTTTGGCGGGGCATGGCTATCCGGGCCCTGAATCGCAGCAATCGGAAATACGAGATTGTGGCAACGTCCGGCACAACAGCGGGCCAACTTGCGGCGGTGTCGGCTGGGTTGGCTGTTACGGGAACCCTAGTGGACGACCATTTACCTGCGGGTGTGCGGCAGGTCATGCCTGATGAAGGATTGCCGGAGTTGCCTGAAACAAGTTTTTTGATGCTGAGAGGCAAGGAAGCACCACAACCACTGACCGACTTGCTTGCGGTGCAGATCAGGCAGGTTTTTGAACAATTTGGTCCAATTGTCCACTAGAGCAACGTGCGAGCAAATGGAATCATTTGCGAAGTGTAAGTTGCTCCAGATTCAAAGAGTTAGAGCATCTTGTGGACGGTCAATTGACCGTCCGAAGCACTCGTGGCTTCAAGCAGTTTACTGCCTGCCTGATGCAGAGCCCCGGGAATGCAGGTTTATCGGTAGGGTCTGGGACCCCTTGCAAAATCGACCGCTTTGGGCCACATTAGGGGATACCCGGCGGGGCGTTGGTGCCCGTGTGCCGGGTGTTTTCTTGTTAACTCTGCCGCCAACAAACCCCGGTTTTTCGGGTCGGCGGCAATGTGCCGATTGGAAGATACGACGATGGAAAAAGTGCCGATGACTGCCAGTGGCTACGACGCCCTGATCGAGGAAGTAAAGCACCTCAAGTCGGTTGAACGCCCGCGCATCATTCGCGCCATTGAAGAAGCGCGCGCCCATGGCGACCTTTCCGAAAATGCCGAATACCATGCGGCCAAGGAAGCCCAGGGCTGGAACGAGGCCCGTGTGGCCGAAATCGAAGACAAGATCAGCCGCGCTGACGTGATCGACGTGTCCAAGCTCTCCGGTGACACGGTAAAATTTGGCGCAAAGGTGACACTCATCGACGAGGATACCGAGGTCAAGGTCATGTACCAGATCGTGGGTGACAGCGAAGCCGACGTCAAAAAGGGCCGCATTTCGATTTCCTCACCCATTGCCCGCGCCATTATCGGCAAGCGCAAGGGTGACAGCGTCGAAGTTGCAACACCCGGCGGCGGCAAGTCCTACGAGATCGACCGCGTCGCCTGGGGCTGAGTTGCCGCGGGGTCCGTACGCCCATGCGCCTCTGCAATCTTAAAACTGTCAATATTTCGACGTTGACTTAAATCAAGGCAGCGGCAGCGCTGCTGCTTCATGAATCCATTGTTCCCAGCCATTGGAGGCAAGTTCATGAAAAAGATTCTTTGCGCAACGGATGGTACGTCCCACGGTGAAAAAGCTGTGGCTTTCGCCGCGCGTCTGGCGAGCCTCGAAGGTGTGCCTCTCTCGATCTGCACGGTCAACGTCATGACGGGTGGGCTGCGTGGCCCCGCCATCTATGCTCACTCCGATCGTGAAGTGTCGAAGGTGCTCAACGATGCTGTGGCAGCTGCCAAGACTGCTGGTGCCAAGGAGGTTTCTGCGGTTGAACTTGACGCCCGCGAAGTGGCGCCATCGGTAATCTCCTATGCCAACCGCGAAGGCTTCGATCATATCGTCACCGGCACTGGCGATCCGCGCGGCGTGAAGCGCCTGGTGCTTGGCTCGGTGGCGGCCAGCATTGCCGCCGCCGCAGATTGCCCGGTGACCATCGCCCGCTAGATGCCATTGGTCACATGGTGGCGTGTGACTGATACCTTGCAACCTTGGCCATCATTGTTGTCCTGGCAACAGGTGCTTGATGGCCGGGGCCATTGTTTGGGCAAGGGCTTGCTGGCCGGTGGCGGTGAAATGGACGTTTGACGGAAAGAACGCGGCCGGGCCGGTGCTGATGGCTTCGGTGTAGGCCGGCGTCTCATCAATAAAATCAAATCCGATGACGGAGGCTGCGCTGGCCAGCCAGTCGCGTTGCATGCCGTGCAGGTTTGCCATGACCGGGGCAATGGCCGGATCGTTGAAGTTGGTCGCATTGCCGTAGGCGGTATAGGCTGCGGGTGTCAGCATGACGACTGGCCTGAACGCATTCGCGCGCGCCAGTTTGACAAACTCGAGCAGCGGGGCACGGCAACTTTCGATCAGGGCAGGAGTTGCTTGCAGCTGGCGCGCCAGTTTCAGTTCATCGAGATCACCGTTGCGGATATTGAAACCCACGGGTTTGCCCTGCACAGCTGCTGCAAACCGGAAGTCTTCCGAAGCTGATCGCTTCAGGTATTTCACCAGGGCGTTGCCGCCTGCATAGATGAAATTGAGAGCGTAGCTGTAGCGCATGGGATTGATGGCGGAGGAGCGGCGTTCGACGGCTGCGCCACTGCCCGACTTCAGGAATTCCTCGTGCAGCAGGCAATCCCGCACGTCATTGGACTCGGCGTAGGCCATGACAACGATGCGTGGTTTGAGGGCCAAGCCATGGGCGCGCAACACTTCGACGTAGTCATAGGGTCCGGCACCACCGACGGTCATATTGTAAGTCTTGAAACCCGCAACCTTGCCAAGTTGCGCAGCAAAGGTCTGGTCCGGGCGCACGCCGGTGCAGCTTGGAACCGAACCTCCGAGGACCAGGACATCGATTGGTGCTGCTTCAAAGGCACCGGGTGGATTGCAGAATCCATAGGCATCCGAGTGTTTGCACTTCGAGTGCGCCCGCCTCGCGGTCGGCGGCATCGGCGGGCCAAAGATAGGTGGCATTCGGCTCGAAGAGGGCAATGTCGCGGCCGCCATCCTGGCGTGATGCCGATGGCAGGATGCGGTACTCACGCGCTGTCGGCAGGCCAATGACTGCCGCAATGTCGGCCCGCAGATCGGGGTCGAACCTGGCGAGGAACGGCAAGCTGATGAGGCCGGGGGACATGCGCAGGGCAACCTCGAACAGTCCAAGGCCACATGCCAACATGATGATCCAGACCGCAATGGTCTTGCCCCAGTCGGATTTGTACTGCGTCATGGTCGCGAATATCTCCTGTCGAATACTTATACGCGGCGCGCGGTGCGTTGTGCGGCCCAGAGGATCAGGCCGGCAATCAGGCCCCAGAACGCAGCCCCGATGCCGAACAGCGAAATGCCGGATGCGGTGGTCAGAAATGTGACAAGGGCGGCTTCAATCTCGCGCGGTTCTTTCATCATGGCGGAGATACTGCCGGTGAGCGGGCCAAAAAGAGCGAGCCCGGCGATTGCTGTCACAACATCCTTTGGCAGCGCGCCGAGGAGCGACACGAAGGTTCCGGCGGCAAGACCGAAAATCACATAGAGCGCGGCGTAGGGATAGATCATTTTCCAGCGCTGGCCCGGATCGGGATGGGCGTCGGGACCCGCCACCAGTGACGCAGTGATCGCCGCCATGTTGATGGCGTGGCTGCCGAAGGGGGCTGCCAGGATTGAGCCGATACCCGTCACCAGCAAACACGCCGTTACCGGCGGCTGGTAGCCGTTGGCGCGCAATACGGCAAAGCCTGGCAGGTTCTGCGATGCCATGGTGACGAAATAGAGCGGGATGCCAAGACTGACGATGACGCCCAGGTTCCACACGGGCCAATCAAATGTCAGCGGTGTGACGGCAACGCTGATCGCTTGGCTGAAGGCCCCGGCAAGACCCGCGAGGACAAGGCCGAGCGCCACGATGATCGGCACGGAATACATCGGCACGACAAAGCGCAAGGCGAAGAAGGCAAGGATCAGCGGCACCACCAGATGCGGCGAGGACAGTGCCGCCGCCGGCACACCCAGCACATAACGCAGCAGCACGCCGGCCAGCATGGCGGCGGCGATGCTGGCGGGCATGCGTTCGATGGCGCGGGCCAGCGGGGTGATGACAGCGGTCAGCACCATCAGTGCGCCCGCCACCATGAAAGCGGCAATGGCCTGCGGGAAGGTGATGCCAAGGGCACTCGTTGCCATCAGCACTGCGCCCGGCGTCGACCAGGCGATAACGATCGGCATGCGATAGCGCACTGCCAGAATGGTGGAGCCGATGGCCATGGCAAAGCAGAGAATCGCAGCAACCGAGGCCTGCTGTGCCGGGTTGGCTCCGGCGGCGCGGGCGCCTTCGATCACCACCAGAATCGTTGACGCAAAGCCGACGATCACCGCTGCTGTGGCAGACGAAAAGAGCGAGCCCCAGTGGTTGTCTTTGCTGGCGATTGTCCCGGTCATGGCAGCGGTACCTCGGGATCGTCCTTGGCGACATGCAGGATGAGCGAAGTCTTCACGCTTTCAACATTGGGGGCTTTGGCAAGCGCGCCCATGACAAAGGCCTGGATCGATTGCAGGTCGCGTGCCACACATTTGAGGATGAAGTCGGCGTCGCCGGAAACCGCATGGCATTCCCGCACAATGGGCCAGCCTTTGACGCGGCGCTCGAAATCAGCCATTTCGCTCTGTGCCTGGCTGCGGAGACCAACCATGGCGAAAAGCTTGACCCCGTAGTCCAACATCTCGGCATCAAGCTGGGCCCGGTAGCCTTTGATGTAACCAGCCTTTTCGAGAACCTGAACGCGGCGCAAGGTGGGAGGCGGCGACAGCCCCACCCGGGTGGCGAGGTCGACGTTGGTAACTCGCCCGTCTTTCTGCAACTCGCGGAGTATCTTCCAGTCGATGGTATCAAGCTTGGCCATTGCGTCGGCTCTATACGCAATAAAATTTCGCGGTGGAAGCAGTGCCTGAAAAGAAAAACCCCGGCTTTGGGCCGGGGCAAGGTTCAGGCGGGGTCGGGATCACGTTGCAGGGGATCGGAGCGCCTGGGGCCTTTTGGGGAGAGTAGTTTGGAAGACATAGAGAGGAGCCGGGGCCAGCCTTGGGTCTGGCGAGGGGGCGGGTTATCAGGCCTTTGACCTTGCCCCGGCTCCAACATCCGCGCTGCCGTCCAGCGCACGGACGTATTCGAATGGGTTATTCTTCTGAGCAATCCTCGTTGGCACAAGGCTCAAGCTCGATTTCACCGAACTGCGGGAAGGCCTGGTTCTTGGCGATCACCGTGGTGTGGGCCGGATTGGAAATCTGCTCAGCCGGCGCGATAGAGGCAACGGCGGTGGCGGCAGAACCGATAACGGCGAGAACGAAGAGTGTGTAGCGGATCATTGTGAACCTCCCTGGTTCGGTTGTTGGGAGAACCATAGGCCGCGCCAGACGAACCCACGCTGAATGAGCCGTTCATCTGGCGTTTAGATTCAGGAAATCTTGGGTGGCCTGCAAATTTCTCAGCGGTGAAATGGATTGCGCCATCCCCACAACAGAAAACCCCGGCTTTTCGGGCCGGGGCACCTGACAGGGCGGGATCACTTTGCAGGGGATCGGGGAGCCTGTCGGGAGAAGTTGGAACCGGGGCCTGCCTTGGGACTGACGAGGGGGCGGGTTAATCGGCCTTTGGGAAGGCCCCGGTTCTTTTCGCCATTCAACTCTTGCGAGCCGGACAGCGAAACTCAAATTCATTCCTCAGAGCAATCCTCCACGGCACATTCCTCGATAATGAGGTCGCCGAACTGCGGGAAAGCCTGATTTTTAGCCACCACCGTAATATTGGCGGGGCTGGACGTTTGGGTTGTTGGAGCGATCGAGGCGATGGCCGTTGCGGCGGAACCAATCACTGCGAGAGCAAAGAGTGTGTACCTAGTCATCTTGAACCTCCTTTCGGTCCTGTAAGCCTTGAACTTGGCAATGGTTCTATTGGATCCATCACGAACCCGTGCTGAACGCGCTGTTCATCTGGCGTTAACCTTTGCAATCTCGAAAAAAGCCGTGATTGCAACAGAAAATCCTGCTTTTCTCATTGCTTAGGGAGAACCTGTCATGGACAACGCGTTGCATTGGCTGTCGGCCGCGAAGTTGAACAAGGGCTATCGCAAGAAAAAATTTTCGCCCGTGGAGGTTGCGATGGCGTGCCTTGGGCGGATGGCGGCGCATGAAAAGACCCTCAATGCCATGGCATTGATCGACGAGCCTGTGACCCTCGCCATGGCCAAAGCCAGTGCCAGACGCTGGAAAAAGGGTAAACCGCTGTCGCCCCTTGATGGCGTGCCGGTGCTGATCAAGGACCTGCTGCTGGTCAAGGGCTGGCCAACACTGCGCGGTTCGCGCCTCACCGATCGTAACCAGCCGTGGGAACATGATGCGCCGTGCGTGGCGCGGCTGCGCGCGGCAGGTGCGGTATTTCTGGGGCTCACCACCACGCCGGAATTCGGCTGGAAGGGGGTCACGGATTCGCCGCTCACCGGCGTTACCCGCAATCCGTGGAACCCGGCAACCACACCCGGCGGATCATCGGGCGGTTCGGCTGCCGGTTTGGCGGCTGGCTATGCCCCGCTCGCCATCGGCACCGATGGGGGTGGATCAATCCGTATCCCGGCGGGTTTCACCGGCACGTTCGGCCACAAACCATCTTTCGGGCGGGTGCCGGCCTGGCCACTGTCACCCTTTGGCACGGTGGCCCATGTCGGACCGATGACGCGGCGTGTGAAAGATGCTGCCTTGATGCTCAATATCATGGCGCAACCTGACAACCGTGACTGGTTCTCATTGCCTTATGATGGTGCCGACTACAGCAAGGGCCTGGGCCAGAGTTTGGGCAAGAGCGTCAAGGGTCTGCGCATCGCCTACAGCCCACGCCTCGGCTACGTTGATGTTGATCCTGAAATCGCCGCGCTGGTGCAGCGGGCGGTCGGGGTGCTGTCAGATCTCGGTGCCAAGGTCGAGGAAGTTGATCCCGGTTTCAGCGATCCTGCTGAGTGTTTCCGTGTCTTGTGGTTCTCGGCTGCGCGCAACATGCTGGGGCAATTGCCGCCGGAGAAGAAGGCGTTGCTTGATCCGGCGTTGGCGGACGTGGTGGAACAGGCAGCATCGATCACCGTGCAGGACATTTTCGAGGCCAACCGCACGCGCGGACTGTTGGGCACGCAGATGCGCCTGTTCATGGAGAAGCATGATGTGCTGGTGACACCGACACTGCCCATCCCTGCGTTTGGTGCCGGGCTGTTGCAACCGGCTGACCCCGACAGCAAAGGCAAGTGGGTGAACTGGACGCCCTTCACCTATCCCTTCAACCTGACACAGCAACCTGCGGCGAGTGTGCCTTGCGGTTTCACTGCGGCTGGTCTGCCTGCGGGCCTGCATGTCATTGGCCGGATGTTCGATGACAAGACCGTGCTGAAGGTTTGTGCAGCGTATGAACGGGCAACGGATTTCCACAAGGCGCGGCCCGCCGGATTTTGATTTCGCAAATCGCGTGATGCGCGCCGTTTTTGGCCGTTGGACAGGGAATGCCTGCCTGCTATGACTTGCCCTTCGGGCGGACGGACAAGCATTCCGCGCCCACGCAAGAGCAATGGAGCGGCACATGATGAAGCGCACACTTTCGACAATCCTCATTCTCGCAGCAACGGCTGGCAGCGCCTTCGCCCATCCCGGCGATCATGCGTTCTCGTTGATCGGCAGTCTTGCCCATCTGCTGACCGAGCCGGATCATCTGGCCATGATGATTGTCGCCGCCGCTGCCGCCTATGGCCTCTGGCGCTGGACCCGCGCCAAGGCCTGAACCGGACCTGGGCCGAGGCTTGGCTTCTCCCAAAACACTGCGCATTGCCTGCACTGCCCAATCATGATTTGAAGGGGCATGAAGCTTCTCACTTGTTCGCGCACAAATCACGTTGATGTTGTTGACGTTGCCGCCCCGGTTGCGGGGCCGGGCGATATTCTGGTGCGCATGCGTGCCTGTGGCATCTGCGGCACCGACCTGATGAAGGTCTATGACGCCGACACGCCCAAGCCCGTGCAACTGGGCCACGAGATCGTCGGGACCGTTGCCGCCGTCGGCACTGGCGTCACCCGCTTCACGCCGGGCCAGCGCGTCGCCGTCGCCCATCACTCCCCCGACTATGGTTCGCACTACACCCGCCGTGGCAGCGCCACGCAGGACCCGCAGTTCAAGTCGAGCAACGTTGCTCCCGGAGGTTTTGCCGAAGTGGTTCGCGTGCCTGCTGACCTTGTGCCGCATACCGTCGTGCCAGTGCCTGATCATGTACCAGACCTGCGCGCCGTGTTCATGGAGCCGCTGGCCTGTTGCCTGCGCGCGTTGGAGCGGGTCAAGATCAGCGAGGGTGATACGGTGCTGATCGTCGGCGTCGGTGCCATCGGGGCGCTGTTCCTGCCGCTGCTGCGCGACCGCAGTGTGAATGTTGTGGCGGCGGACACACGCGCCGAACGCCTCGACGTGGCAACGCAATGGGGCGCGACGGCGACCATGCTGGTGGGCCGCGATGATGTGGCTGTGGGCACCAAAGCGTTGAGTGGCGGACGTGGCGCTGATCTCGTCATCCTCACCGCCACCAATCCGGCGACGATTGCGTTGGCGCTGGCCAGCGTGCGTGACGGCGGCACCATCATGCCCTTCGGCGTCAAGCCCGGCATGATGCCGGCAGTTGACCTGTGGCAGCTCTACCGCCGCGAAGTGAGCCTGGTCACCAGCTACTCCGCCACCCCCGAAGGCCTGGCACGGGCGATGGCGATCTTGTCCCGCCATGACTACGCGCTGGAAAAAACCGTGAGCCACCAGTTCAGCATTGCAGACGCAGGGCAGGGGTTTGCACTGCTGCACGACATGAAAGCGTCGAAGGTGGTGGTGACGGGGTGATCAGAAAGGCAACACCGTCAGACGAACACGCCATTCGTGAATGTGCGATGGCCGCCTACGGCAGATACGTTGCAGCAATCGGCCGCCAGCCCGCACCGATGACGGCTGACTATGCTGAGCATATTGCACGGGGCGAGGTGCATGTGGCTGTCGATGACGCGGATGCGTTGCTGGGCTTCATCGTTTTCTTTTCCGAGGGTGAACACATGCAACTCGAAAATGTCGCCGTGCAAACCACCGCTGCCGGAAAGGGCATTGGCAAGACGCTGATCCAGTTCTGCGAAACCGAAGCCCGCCGCCTTGGTTTCACGACCGTGCACCTCTACACCAACGAGAAGATGACAGAGAACCTGTCGCTCTATCCCCACCTCGGATACAGCGAAGTTGCGCGGCGCACGGAACACGGCTTCAACCGGGTGTTCTTTGAGAAGGTGGTGGGGCGACAAGGTTGAGTGCACTGTCACCGTCACGCGGTTAATACACTGTCACCGTAATAACACCGTAATAACTGAATGCACTGTCGCCGTAATAACAAGGTTGAGTGGACTGTCACCGTAATAACTGTCACCGTAATACGTCACCGTAATACTGTCACCGTAATACCACCGTAATACCGGCAGACGTGGGAATCTACGAGACAGAGCGCAACTTGGACAATTGGATCGGAGCCGGGGAAGATCTACGGCTGCTTTTGTTCTTCAGTGTTTGGAATGGGTTGACCTACCCGATCTTCGTCTTTCTTGATCCAAGTCAGTCTCTTGTCCCGTTCTACCTTGGCCATTTTGTCAGCCTCCTCTCTCAGACCTCGCCACTTCGGTGCTGTTTCACTGAGCCACTTTTTGGCTGCCTGTTTCGTCTTGATGTGGAGATCACGGAATGTCTCATCCTTAGGCCTTGTCGGAAAATGGGTTGAAATGTTGTAGTTCTCTGTTCCGCCAAAGAAGTTGGGAACATCAATCCAATGGTTCACGAAATGCGCTTGGGAAATATCCACCAAAGGATAAGCTGCCTTCAGGTCTGCTGGCACTTGGTGACAGCCAAATCTCCCCAAAAACGGCAGAGTTCCGTCCACACCAGATTGGCGCATCGCATCAATGAAATCGAGGGACTCAAAACTATCGTTGCCAAATTTCCAACCGTGGCGCGATTGGGCAAGTTTGGCCAAGTCAGCCAAGCTGAACAAGTCTTGTTCTAAATTCAGCCGCCGCAATACAAACGGTCTTAAGTCGGTCCAAACGACCCACAGAACCAAAAGTCCTGAGAACACCTTGAAAGCCAGAAGCTGGTCAACCATGGCAAACAATTTCTGCCATGGCTTGAGTGCTTCGCCACTGCTAAGAATATCCTGCGGCAGCCAGAACATAGTGAAAAGAACCAGCACCACGCTGATCGCTTTCCAGAACGATTTTAGAAACCATGTCACCCCGCCACCTTGCCGCAAATCCGGGATCAAGTGGAGTCCTGCTGCAACTGGGCGGCCTCAATGCGTTGGCCCGCCCTCGGCGTTCCTGCGCTTGATACATAAGGCCGAAAAGTTTGGCTGGGGGACTAGGATTCGAACCTAGACAATCAGAGTCAGAGTCTGAGGGCCTACCGTTAGCCGATCCCCCAAGCGTGGCCGGACTTGAAAACGGGTTCCGGCGCGTTGGTGCGCTGCCTGATAGCCTTGGGCGCGGCATGATGCAAGTGGGTTGAGATGGGGCGTGATGGTGGGTGAGGTCCCTCCGCTGCTCCCACAAAAGCAAAAAACCTCCCTGCGCCGTGCAGGGAGGTTCTTGGTTGCAACAGGCCTGACTTTACGTCCGGAACTGCTTCAACAAACTGGCGAGGTTTTGTTGCGAGGTTGGCACCGGGCCTGCGGCCTGGGGCTGCGGGGCGATGGGTTGCTGGCGGCGCAGAGACGGCTGGCCGCTGGGTGCTGGCGCCTGCGGGGCAGTTGCATGGCCAAAGCCCGTGGCCGGGGCCGAGCGCTGGGCCGCCGCCGCAGCGGATTGCTGGGCCGCGAGGCGCTGGGCCAGTGCGGCAGCAGCGGCAGACACGATTGGTGCAGGTGCCGATGGTGGCAGGCCCTGGGCCGCCTGCGCGGCGGCAACATCGTCTCCCGCCGGAAGGGCGTTTGGTGTGCCATCGACGCTGTAGCCCGAGGCATCCGGATTGTAAGTCTGCGAGCGCCAGCGGTGCACGATCTCGTGCAGGAAGCCGTCATCGGGCATGTCTCTGGCCCAGTTCTTGGTGAAGCTCGCGGTGTTGGAGCGCGGCAGTTCGTTGGCTGGCAACATGTCGAACTTGATGCGGGTCGGCAGCGCCACGCCTTCACCGAAGGTGATGGCTTCGCCGGTGCCCATGGTGGGCATGAATTCGAGCAGCGAGGCGGCGGCGTCGGAGATACCGGCCTTGAGAATTTCCTGGTCGCGCTCGTTGGTCAGGCGCAGCGAGAAGATGGTGTTGCACTGGGACAGGATGGTGGGATCAAGTTCGGCCGGACGCTGGGTGACGATGCACAGCGAGACGCCGTACTTGCGGCCTTCCTTGGCGATCTTGGAAATGGCGCGCTTGGTTGGTTCGAAGCCCAGTGTCTTGTCGTTGGGGACGTAGCGGTGAGCCTCTTCGCAAACGAAGGTGATGGGGATGCGGCCGGCACTCCAGACACCGAAGTCAAAGGCGAGACGGGCCAGCACGGAGACGACGACGTTGATGATTTCAGACGGCAGGCCACCCAGTTCAAGAATGGCGATGGGCTTGCCGTTCACCGGCACGCGGAAGATGCGCGACAGGACGCTGGCCATGTTGTCCTGCACCGTCAGCGAGCCGAACATGAAGCTGTAGCGCGGATCGCGTGAGATGGCTTCGAGCTTGGCCTTGAGGCGCTTGTAGGGTGCAAGTTCACCACGCAGGTCGAGCTTGCCGATATATTCTTCCAAGCACGCCGGTGAGGTCCGAGGTCCGGAAGGGGATGGGCGTGTCGACGCCGATGGACTGGTTGTCGATGAGGTTGGAGCGCATCGCTGTCTTGTCGCGGCGCTGGTTGTTCATGTAGCGGATCTTGGCTTGCGGAATGAGTTCGCGCAGGATTTCCACGTCGGTGTCGCGGCCCGGCTGGTTGCCGATCAGGATTTCCACCGCTTCGTCGAAGTTCAGCAGCCAGAATGGCAACGACATGTTTTCCGGCGTGATCACTTCGGAAATACCCTGGAAGGACTGGGCATATTCGCGGTGGACGTCGAGCAACAGGATGTGGGCTTGCGGATTCTTTTCGAGAATGCGGCGCAGGATCAGCGCCACGGTGCAGCTTTTGCCGGTGCCGGTGGTGCCGAGAATGGAGAAGTGCTTGCCCAGCATGTCGTCGACCTTGATCATGGCCGGGATCGAGGGATCCTGCTGGATGTGGCCGACGCGCACCGAGCTGTCGGCATCGCAGGCATAGGCCATGGCAAGTTCGGCGCGGTTGGCGCGATAGACGGGATCACCGAGCGAAGGATAATTGGACACACCGCGGCGGAACGACTTCGGCAGGCCATCGTCGCCCTTGGGCAGTTCGCCGATGAATTCCACTTCAACGATGCGCATTTCGCGCTCGCTGCGGTCTTGCGATGGCATCGGCGATGACAGTGCCGACACCAGAGCCAGCGTGATGGCGTTGGCTGTATCTGCCTTGAGCAGGGTGCCGATTTCCGGTCCCTTCAGCGAATTGGCAAAGACCCCCTCATGGCTGTCGAGGAGCACCACGGCATGACCGCCGGTCACTGCAACGATGCGGCCCATGCGTTCGGTGGCGGCAAGATCTCCGGCTGCACCTGGCAAGGCAACAGGAACGGGGAAGGCCTCCGGAAACGAGGGCAATGCTGGTTTGGTGTTCATGCGACGGTCCGCGGTTCTTGCTGAAGGTGAGTGGACATGATGTTGGCGTTGGCGGCAGAAGCTGGAGTTACTGCGGCCAGCGGAATAAAGACGGTGACGCGGGTGCCCACGCCCTTGGTGGAATGAATTTGCAGATCACCGCCGTGCAGGCGGGCCAGCGCCATGGCGATGGGCAAGCCGAGGCCGGTGCCTTCGTGGCGTTTGTTGAAGCCGCTTTCGACCTGGCCGAAGGGGCTCATGGCAGTATCAACTTCGGCGGCATCCATGCCGGGTCCGGTATCGGTGACACTGATGGTGGCGAAGCCGGCGCTGTGCACACTTGCTTCAAGTTTGACCTTGCCCCAGTCGGGCGTGAACTTCACGGCATTGCCGAGGAGGTTGATCATGATCTGCTTGAGGCGCAGCGGATCAGCCAGCAGCAAGGGAAAGCGGTCGGGAATGACGCCCAACACCGAAATGTTCTTTTCCTTGGCCTTGGCCTCGGTGATGAGCAGGCAGCCTTCGATGATGTTGGCGAGCGAAATCGCTTCGGGATCGACCGAGAGCTTGCCGGCCTGGATTTTCGAGACGTCGAGAATGCCGTTGATGAGTGCCAGGAGATGTTCGGCTGCCTGCTTGATGTAGGCGGAATACTGGATGGTTTTTTCAGGGCCGGTCACGGTCTGGGTGGCCAGCATGTCGGAAAAGCCGATGATGGCGTTGAGCGGCGTCCTGAGCTCGTGGCTCATGTTGGCGATGAATTCGGATTTGGCCTTGGATGCGAGTTCGGCGTCGACCTTGGCCGCGTTGAGCGCCAGCGCCTGCTTTTGCTGGCGCACGCCGTGGCCCATGCCCTCGCCAAAATCAGCGAGCAACGAGCCTTCACGAAACCAACTTCTGCCGTAATTACGCATATTTACCTTGTCCCAACTGACTGTTTTGCCATCAACACCTCAATTCCGGGTTAATGTTGCCACAGTGTTGCCACAGGATTTTTCAGATTTTCTTTACGCTTAAGGCAAAGCTGATAAGGTGCGGGCAACGCAATGATTTAAGACCTTGGGTGAGTTCCGGCTTGACGCCGTCGAGCTGCCCGGGGTTTGAAAGGTTTAGACAGTGGACGCGACAGCCAGCTCGGGGCTCTCCCGTGGCAGTCAGGGTGCCCCGGGACGTGACCGTGGGGACGAGAAGAGTGGACGGCCGACCCGGCGCGAGCGTGGCCGTGGCAGCGAGCCTCTGGCCTATGGCGCACTTGATCTCGGCACCAACAATTGCCGCTTGCTGGTTGCCAGTCCCACCCATTCCGGCTTCAAAGTGATTGATGCATTTTCGCGCATCGTGCGGCTGGGTGAGGGACTTGGCCATCACGGCCGCCTCAACGACGACGCCATGGATCGTACCATCGATGCGCTGCGCGTCTGTTCCAACAAGCTGAAGTGGCATCAGGTGGTGCGGCAGCGGCTGGTCGCCACCGAAGCCTGCCGCCTGTCGGCCAATGGCGCGGATTTCATCTCCCGGGTGGCAGCGGAAACCGGCCTTGATCTCGAAATCATCGACCGCGAAACGGAAGCCCATCTTGCCGCCGCAGGGGCCGAACCGTTGCTTGCCCCCGACGCACAGACGGCGATTGTTTTCGACATCGGCGGCGGCTCGACTGAAGTCATGTGGGTGAAGCGGGCGGAACGCGGTGCGGAAGTGCTGGCATGGATTTCCATGGCAGCAGGTGTCGTCACCCTTTCTGAGCGTCATGGTGGCGGGCGCGAAGTATTGCCGGAAGCGTATGCCGGCATGCGCTCTGACGTCGGACAGCTGCTGGCGCCATTTCTCACCCGGGTTCGCGACATGCCGGAAGGGGCGGCAGGGCCTGACCATCTGCTCGGCACGTCGGGCACTGTCACCACCATTGCCGGTGTGCATCTGGGCCTGCGCCATTACGACCGGTCGCGCGTTGATGGCTGCTGGCTCGAGGGTGCCGATGCCGAGCGCATCACCCAGGAGCTGCGCGGCCTCACCTACGAGGAGCGCTCGCGCAACGGCTGCATTGGCCGCGAACGGGCTGACCTGGTACTGGCGGGCTGCGCCATCCTTGATGAAATCCGCGCCGCATTTCCGGCCCATCGCATTCGTGTTGCTGACCGGGGACTGCGCGAAGGCATTCTCTCGCAGATGATGCGCGCTGATGGATATCTGGGAGCGCGCACATGAGCCGGCCCGGCGCGCGCGACAAGATCGGGGCAGGGCGCCTCAAGGTGCGGGTGAAAACCGGCAAAGGCCGCACCGTGTCGCAGAAGAACTGGCTCGAGCGCCAACTCAATGACCCGTACGTGCACGAAGCAAAAAAGCTGGGCTACCGCAGCCGCGCCGCCTTCAAGCTCTCGGAGATCGACGACAAGTACAAGTTCCTCAAGCCCGGCGGCTATGTGGTCGACCTCGGTGCTGCTCCCGGTGGCTGGAGCCAGATCAGCGCGCAACGGGTCAAATCGGTTGAGGGCAAAGGCAAGGTCATCGCCATCGACATGCACGGCATGGACGACATTCCCGGCGTCATCATTTTCAAGAAGGACTTCTACGACGACGACGCACCTGCCGTGCTGGTGGCAGCTCTCGGCGGCGACAAGGCCGACGTGGTGTTGTCGGACATGGCCAGCCACGCCACCGGCCACCGCCAGACCGACCACATCAACATCATCGCGCTCGTTGAAGCCGGCTACGACTTCGCCCGGCACGTGCTGAAACCCGGCGGCACATACCTCGCCAAGGTGTTGCGTGGCGGCACCGAGAGCCAGTTGCTCACCTCGATGAAAAAAGACTTTGCCACAGTCAGGCACGTCAAACCCATGGCCAGCCGCGATGACTCAGCCGAGTTGTTCGTGCTGGCGACAGGGTTCAGGGGACAGGTCTGAGCGCACAGGTTGCTTGATACATGTCAAAGCTCCCCGCCTTGAATCGGCGCAGATTGCGTGCATGAAAAACATCTCACCCCTGATCGTGTCCTGCGGCTCCTGTTTGGCGTCGCGCTTCTGCAACTCGGCTATTTCTGGCTTGCCGGCCCGTGGAGTTGGCTGGCCTATGCCGCAGGCCTCGTGCTGTTGGTCACTGCGGTTTTCCGCTTCTGCCCGCTTTACAGGTTGCTTGGCATTGCGCCTGCTGCAGCGGGCAAAGGCATGGGCGGGCGCGGCCTTGCCATCACGGCGATCGTGTTGGCGGCCCTTGTGGGTGGTGGCAGCTATGCCAGCGCCTTCTTCACGCGCAAGATTTTCCTCGAAGACTTCAACGCCATGAATCATTTCTACAAGCAGACACTGTTCCTCACCGGCAAGGCGCAGCGCGAAGAGGCGGTGGCCAATCTCACGCAGTTGAAGCCGGCGCTGGCTGCCTTCACCGCCAAGTACACGGCTTACCAGCCCTATGATCTCAAGGGTGACGCACAGCTCGTCTCAGACTTTGCCGCCGTCACCAAGATCATCACCGATGTGGAACCGCTGGTCACCACAGGCGACTTGCATCAGGCCCATCTCGATCTTGAAAAGGTCCGGCCCATCTTCCAGGAGGTCTTCAAGCGTAACGGCTTCTCGATGCTGGCCGTGGCGCTGGTTGATTTCCACGACGCCATGGAACTGATCCTCGACGCCGCCAACGCCAAGGACGCGGCCAAAGTCGCCGAACTCTATCCTGCCATCAGTGACAAGCTGAAAGTGGTGGAGGCGGAAGCCAACGACGACGAAATCAAAGCCATCCGCGCCGCCCTGGACGACGTGCTGGCCACAGCCCAGGCCACACAATTGGATGCTCTGCCCGCCAAGGGCGAAACGTTGAAGAGCAACTTTGTGAAGGTATATCTGAAACGCGGGTGAGGGAGCGACAGCTTGATGTCTCTCGCATGCAGGCGAGGTGTCTGTGCCGGCGAAAGCTGCATTCGCAACGCGGTGCAGCCTCTCACGTCGGCGCCTGATTGATCTCGATGGTATTGTGATCGGGGTCCATGAGGAAGACTTGCGGGAATCCGGCAAGCCCGGACTTCTTGATGATCAGCCGCTTGGGATGATCCTCCGGCAGATCGTCACGATAGCCGTGGCGCGCAAGGTCAGCCAGCGTCGCCTCGAAGTCGTCGGTGCGCAGGGCAAAATGCACATCATCATTGTCGACGCGCGAAGCCCGGAACGTGCCGGAATGGACAACCACATGGATCTGGCGGGTGCCCGCGCCATACCAGATTCCTGCCACTGTGAACGGTGGACGGGGCAAGCGGCTGAGGCCCAGCACATCCTCATAAAACCGCGCCGAAGCGTCGAGGTCTTTGGTAATCACGGCAACATGGTGCAATTGCAGGTCAGGCATGGCTCAGCCCCAGAACGTCAGCGCACCCCCGGCAATGACCATACACAGATTTGGTGTGACGGGGAGGGGGCTGCTCTGTGAGGTAGTTAGCACGTCGAGCATCGTGTGCCGTCTTTACAAACTCAATTCATCGAAATAGTCTGTATCACCTCTTAGTTTAGCTGAGTGAATTTTGTACTAAGGGTTTCACTCAATGCCGGGTGCATAGCCAGGCTGCATTTGATTGGACGACATTGCGCGCCGACTTCGAGAATTTTTCCGAAGCGGTCGCAAGAGCTCTTCGCTTCGGAAAAATTCTCGAAGTCGGACGCAGATTGTAAGAGGTTAACTTGGACCACCCGCTTAGGGCTAGTAATAGTCAATTGCTGAGAAAGCGGGTGGTCCAGTTTCTGGAAAATGGCCTTGCTGTAAGGAAGAATGGAAACATCGTATTTGTTTGCGGTGGAAACGAGAGCAAGCATCTTAGGAAGAAATTTCAGAAGTTCTGCTCAACTGTACCAGAGTTCGATTACCAAATTTTCTTCCCAGAATTCGCAATCAAGAGCTACTTCAATGAGGAGCACATTGAACCATTCAACATTGCAGAATTTGAAAGGCTCGTAGGTGAACTCTCTCATGCAATTGTCATTTTCCCAGAAGCGGCAGGGTCATATGCAGAGACAGGATATTTTTCCGCAGTAAAAAGTTTGGCGGAAAAGACGATTTTGGTTCTAGATGCCCAGTATCAGGAAGTTGATAGTTTTATCTCGATGGGCCCCCAAGCTGAGTACGATAGACTGTCTCAATTTAAGAGTACGATCCAGTTTGATTACAAGAAACCAACATTTCAAATTATTCTCAGTCGGCTGAAGAGACGGAATCTTGGCAATGCTCAAAAGGCGTTACCCGCCGATGATTTCAGAAATCTATCTGCTTTTGACTATTACTGTTTGATTGCATTTCTATTCGATTTTCTTCTTGCCGCCACATTCAGTGATGTGAACTTCATTCTCACAGCGCTATTCAAGAACAGACATTCAAAAGAGATGGCGAAGCAGCTCACTTCAATTTTAGTTGGGGCAGGTCACCTTGAGTCAGTGGGGAAATTTGGGCATTTTAGAACTATTAGGAGTGTGAATGAGATTGTTTTCGCGAGAGTTGGAAAAGCCAATGAGTTGAAAGAACTACGTCTCGAAATACTTGAGGCAATTCGCAATAGCACTGCAGACTTTCAGAATATTGCTGGAGTTGCCTAATGTTGCTCCAAACGTTGTCAAGACAGTCAAAGTTGACAGAGAGTCAATTGGAGCATTATGCGTGGACAGCGTCCATGCGGTACAAGGTGTACGAAATTGACAAGCGAGATGGGGGAAAGCGAACTATTGAACACCCGAGCCGACCGCTGAAGGCTATTCAAAGATGGGTCAATAGCAATCTGTTAGAAAAGCTACCGGTCCACGCCTGTGCTACGGCATATTCGAAAGGCGTTGGAATCAAGTTTAACGCTAAGCTCCATTCAAAAACAAACTATACTCTCCGACTTGATTTTGAATCGTTTTTTCCTTCATTCAAATCGGTTCACATTCGAAAGTTCCTTGAATTGTTGCCGAGCAGGGAATTCTCTCTTTCCGCTCGAGACATTGCATTCTTAACCCGAATTTTCTGCCGAAATGGCGGACTGACGGTTGGGGCCCCCAGTTCTCCAAAACTCACTAATGTGATGATGTACTCCTTCGATCATAAAGTATCAGAATGGTGCAGGAAAAGAAATCTGGTATACAGCCGTTATGCAGATGACATATTTGTTTCCTCGCAAAAAAAATATGAACTGGAAAATGTAGAAGCGATGGTGGCTGAGTGTTGTAAACAGTTTTCATTCTCGAAACTGCGGATAAAGAAGTCAAAGACTCTTCAGCTATCTCGTAAATATCATAGGTCAGTTACTGGGTTGGTTATTACGACGGAACGCCGTGTTTCGCTCGGTCGCGAAAGAAAAAGGATGATACGCAGTTTGGTGTTTAGGCACTTGAAGGCAGGGCTGTCGGTGGAGGATTTCGGAAAGGTCTTAGGATTGCTGTCATTTGCCTTTGATGTTGAGAGGTCATTCTATGACTCGCTTGCCCAAAAATTCGAAGTGGGAGACGTCCTGAGAGCCGTAAGGGGGGTTAGCCCCAAGAATCACGAGGCTGATGAAATGTGAAGCTCAAATCTGCGCTGAAAAGCATTCTTGACTCTAATCCTATTATATGCCTATAAGCAGTCATCCCTTCCCACTCGGGGTCCGGTTCATGACGGTGAACTTGGGCGGGCGGGGGTGGCTGGTCTGCGCGTGGCGGTAAACGTGATCGTCATTCCCGGACCCCTGTAGTCCCCCCGGCGGAGTATTACGGCTCCGTTCCCTATAGGCGGGCCAGGCGTCGAGTACGGTTGCCTTGAGCATAATTCCCGAAACAACGTGGGCTGACTGAGGGCACAGGGTGAACATCTTGCCGTGTGAGCGCTGCAAAGCGCATCTTTCGGGACTTTAAGCCAGTCCCATATCGCGTCGAGCAGCGCTCACGCATCCCCTAGCCATCGCTTGCGATGGCGGAGGATCTACCCATTCTACTTTCCATCCGGCCTGGTACCGGGTGAACAAGGGCAGAGGCGTGTTCTGATGCCAAGGGCCCTCACCCTCCCCATTGCTGCGCAAAGGGGCCCCTCCCTCTCCCACTGCGTGGGCGAGGGCAAAGAACACGGGCCTTGCCCCCCACGCCTCAGCGGGTTAAGGGCAGCCGTCAACTCACCGAATCCTGCATTTGTCCAGAGGTTGACGCCCGTGTCCCAGACCGATAGCCGCACATCACACCGCACCTTCCCGGAATATCTCGCCTTCGATGATGTGTTGATGAAGCCCGGCGCATCTTCGGTGCTGCCATCGGACGTGGTGACGGCGACCAAGCTGACCAAGTCGATCTCGCTCTCCATTCCCATCATGTCGGCAGCCATGGATACGGTGACGGAAGCCGCCATGGCCATCGGCATGGCGCAGGCGGGCGGCCTTGGCGTCATCCACAAGAACCTCGATCCCGCCACCCAGGCTGACCACGTGCGCCAGGTCAAGCGCTTCGAAAGCGGCATGGTTGTGAACCCGGTCACCATTGCGCCGGACGCAACGATCGGCGAATTGCTGGCGCTGAAGCAGCTGCGCCGCATCTCCGGCATTCCGGTGGTCAGCGACGATGGCAAGGTGATGGGCATCATCACCAACCGCGATGTGCGCTTCACCACTGACATGAACACAAAGGTCGCCGACCTGATGACGCGCAACCTCGTCACCGTGAAGGAAGGGGTGGAGCGCTCCGAGGCCAAGCGCCTGTTGCACAAGCACCGCATCGAAAAGCTGGTGGTGGTTGATGATGCCGGCCACTGCGTCGGCCTGATCACCGTCAACGACATGGAAAAGGCCGCTGATCATCCGTTCGCCGCCAAGGACGACAAGGAGCGGCTGCTGGTCGCTGCCGCCACCGGCATCGGCGATGCCGGGCTTGAGCGCGCCGAGCGCCTGGTTGACGCCGGCTGCGATGTCATCATCGTCGATACCGCACATGGCCATTCGATCAACGTGTTGAAGCAGGTCACGCTGGTCAAGAAGTTGTCCAACAAGGTGCAGATCATCGGCGGCAACGTCGCCACCGCCGAGGCCGTGAAGGCGCTGATTGATGCAGGCGCTGACGCTGTGAAAATCGGCATTGGCCCCGGTTCCATCTGCACCACGCGGGTTGTCGCGGGCGTCGGCGTGCCGCAATTCTCGGCCATCGTCGAATGTGCCGAAGAGGGTGCAAAGCAGGGCATTCCCATCATTGCCGATGGCGGCATCAAGCTGTCGGGCGACATGGCAAAGGCCCTGGCCGCGGGTGCCTCCGTCGCCATGATCGGCTCGTTGCTCGCCGGCACGGACGAAAGCCCGGGCGAAGTGTTTCTCTACAATGGCCGCTCCTACAAATCCTATCGCGGCATGGGCTCCGTCGGTGCCATGGCACGCGGCAGCGCTGACCGCTATTTCCAGCAGGACGTGGGCAATTCACTGAAGCTGGTACCGGAAGGCATTGAAGGCCAGGTGCCTTACAAGGGGCCAGTGGGCGCAGTGTTGCACCAGCTCGTCGGGGGCTTGCGCGCCTCGATGGGGTATATCGGTGCCGCGACCATCGCCGAGTTACAATCCAAGGCGCAGTTCGTGCGTATCACCAATGCAGGCCTGCGGGAAAGTCATGCCCACGACATCATGATCACGCGCGAGGCCCCGAACTATCAAAGGATTGGTTGATGACTTCAGCGCTCTCCATGGCGCAGTGGCTGGTGGTGCCGCTCGTTCTGCACATTCTCCTCACCTTTGTGGTGGGGGCGCTGAGCCTGCAAGCCCGCATTGCCGCCGTGCGGTCCAACCGGGCGCTGCTGAAGGCAACGGCACTCGACAATTCCGCATGGCCGGATGAGGCGCGCAAGTTCAGCAACAATTTTGACAACCAGTTCCAGGTGCCGATGCTGGCCTATACTGCCGTCGCGGTGTTCCTCGCCACCGGCACTGGCCGATGCCGTTGCGGTGCTTCTCATGTGGGCGTTCATTGCGGCGCGGCTGATGCACACGCTGGAACATACCCGGCGCAACAATGTTGTGCGGCGCCTGTCCCACTTCTTCGTGTCTTATGCTGCCGTCATTGCCCTGTGGCTGTGGTTTGCGCTGCGCTTCCTTGTGATCGGCTGAACCCTCATGCGTCTTCCCGGCCGCGCCAGCGCGGCAATTGAAATCCTGACCGGCATCACGGAACGTCACCGCCCGGCCTCGGAAGTATTGCGCGACTGGGGCAAGTCACACCGCTTTGCCGGTGGTGGTGACCGCCATGCCATCGGCACGCTTGTCTATGACGCCTTGCGCAAGAAGAACAGCGCCACCCATCGCATGGGTGCCGACACGCCACGTGCCCTTGTGCTGGCGACGTTGCGCGGTTCGTGGGGTATGGGAGTGGATGAGATTGCCGCACTCGCTGATGGCGAACACGGACTGCAACCGTTGACCGATAGCGAACGTGCGGCCCTGACGCGCGAAGTCACCGATGTTCCGCCGCATGTGGCAGGCAACTTTCCGGAGTTTCTTACCGGTTCACTCACCCGCGTGTTTGGTGCCGACGCCGCCGCCGAGGGCGCAGCCCTGGCAGAGCGCGCGCCCATCGATCTACGTGTCAACACGCTGAAGGCTGACCGCGCCAAAGTGCTCGAAGCATTGTCGCGTTTTGGTGCCGTGGCCGGACCCTTGTCGCCTACGTGTGTGCGGATCGCTCCACCGTCGCATGAGCAGAAGCATGTCAATGTGGAAGCCGAACCAGCGCACGGCATGGGCTGGTTTGAAGTGCAGGATGCAGCCTCGCAAGTCGCCGCGGCGTTGTCTGGTGTCAAGCCCGGCGAAACTCGTCGCCGACATTTGTGCGGGTGCGGGCGGGAAGACATTGGCGCTGGCGGCATTGATGCACAATGAGGGCAAGCTTTTTGCCCATGACCGCGACCGCCACCGCCTGCGCCCGATCTTTGAACGCATGACGCGCAGTGGCGCCAGCATCATCGAGGTGTTGGCGGCCGAGGATGGCAAGACACTTGACGGGCAGGGCGGTTTTGATTGCGTTGTCGTAGATGCCCCTTGCACCGGCTCCGGCACCTGGCGGCGCAAGCCTGATGCCAAGTGGAAGCTCACTGAGAAAATCCTGGCGTTGCGGGTGAAGGAACAACGCGACGTGCTGACGCGCGCTGCTGCGCTGGTGAAGCCCGGCGGGCGCATTGCCTATTTCACCTGCTCGCTGCTGCCAGAAGAGAACACCGAGCAGGTGGCGTGGTTCCTCGCCGGTCACAAGGACTACAAGGTCATACCCTATACGGAGCAATGGGCGAGAACCATCGGCGGTGTGGCACCTCAGTCGGCTGATGGATCACGCGACGGGTTGTTGTTGACGCCACGCCGGCACGGCACTGACGGCTTTTTCGTCGCAGTGATGCAGCGGACTTAGAGGCTTCCAGGTCCGTCCTTCAGGCAACCGGCATAGACGGTATAGCTGGCGAAGCCGGAGTCGCCGGAATAGTTGCGCGTCTCGGTGGTGCAATCGTCCTTGCGCTTGGCGTCAGCCTTGGCCTCGAGTTCTGCCACTGAGACTTGTGCCTCGGTTTCCAGTTTGGTGCATTCCGCCACGTCCATGGAATTGTTCTTGTTCTGCCAATCACAAAGCTTGGCGATGTCGTAGTTCAGTGGCTTGAACCTGCGCCAGCGCCGGGGCGGTGGTGAGCAGAAGGATGAGAAGGATGTTGCGCATGGTCGTTTCCAGTTTGTCTAAAGTGGCCTTGCGGGCGAGGAAGCGGGCCATGGCCTTGAGTGTTTCCTCGCTGACGTGATGTTCGATGCCTTCTGAATCGATGCGGGCCGTATCCTCGCCCACACCGAGCGCCAGAAGAAAACGCTCCACGATCTGGTGCTTCTTGCGGCCCAGTTCGGCCATATGCCAGCCATCTCCGGTCAAGTCGATGGGGCGATACGGTTCCTGGACGACAAGTCCCATGTCGGAGAGACGTTTCAACATCTTTACTACTGTGGCGTTGGCGACACCAAGCCGCAGCGCCACGTCGGTTCCACGTGCCAGTCCACGTTCATCAATGAGGTCGGCAATCAACTCCACGTAGTCCTCGGCCAGCTCCTTGGAATGATCCGAGCGGGTGCGCCGGAAGGCGAGGGATTGCAGCTTGGCTTTGGCGGTGCGGGCTTTGCTGGTCATTGCGGTCTTGAAAAGGGCTGCTTTTGCACCTGCACACCTAGACCATTGACTCTGGTTTAGCCAATGCTAAATTCAAATTTAGCTTATGCTAAACTTTGGTGTTTCATGACTGACGAAATTTTGCGTACCGGCTGGCTGAACCGCCGTAATGAGCCTTCACTGGCGGATGTCTTTCGCACCATTCCGGTGCGGGCAAGCGGTAGCTGGTTTCGCCGGGCGCTGGCCTTTGTCGGGCCGGGATATCTCGTCTCGGTCGGTTACATGGACCCCGGCAACTGGGCGACGTCGATCGCCGGCGGTGCAAAGTTCGGTTACACGCTGCTTGTCATCGCACTCATGTCCAACATTATGGCGATCATCCTGCAGTCGCTGTGCGCACGGCTTGCCGTGGCATCGGGGCGCGACCTGGCGCAGGCCTGCCGCGACGCGTTTCCCAAGCCGGTCGCCCTTGTCCTTTGGGTGTTTGCAGAAATCGCCATCATTGCGACGGACGTTGCCGAAGTTGTCGGCACCGCCATTGGCCTCAATCTCCTCTTCGGTATTCCGCTGGAGTTGGGTGTCATCATCACAGCTCTGGACGTGTTTGTGGTGTTGCTGTTGCAACGCCTGGGTTTTCGGTGGGTCGAAGCATTCATCATGGGTCTGCTGGCGATCATTTTCGCTTGTTTCTTCGCGCAAATTGCGATGGCTGATCCGGAATGGGGGGCAGTGATCCGCGGCTTTGCGCCAACGACAGAGATCGTGCGCAATCCGGACATGCTTTACCTGGCTCTCGGCATCATCGGAGCCACGGTCATGCCGCACAATCTCTATCTTCATTCCGGCATCGTGCAGACGCGGGCGTTTGGCAAAAGCGAGCCAGAAAAGCGCCAGGCGCTGACCTATGCCACCATCGATTCCACCGTGGCTCTGATGCTGGCACTGCTGGTCAACGCCTCGATCCTCATTCTGGCGGCGGCGACCTTCCATGTGACGGGAAACACCTCAGTCACGGACCTTGGCGAGGCCCACAGCATGTTGGCCCCATTGGTGGGCTCGCTGCTGGCGCCCAAACTGTTCGCGGTGGCGCTGCTCTGTTGTGGACTCAGCTCTACAGTCACGGCCACGCTGGCAGGGCAGATTGTGATGGAGGGCTTTCTCAACATCCGGCTGCCGGCCTGGTTGCGTCGGTTGTTCACACGAATGGTTGCCATTGTGCCCGCAGCGGGCGTGACGCTCTACTACGGCAGCGAAGGCACCGGCACGCTGCTCATCCTCAGCCAGGTAATCCTCGCATTCCAACTGCCCTTCGCCATTGTGCCGCTGGTCATGTTCACCCGCGACAAGGCCAAGATGGGGGCATTGGTGGCACCGGCTTGGCTGACGGCGGTATCGGTTGTCATTGCTGCCATTGTCATCGGCCTCAATGTGAAACTCCTGTGGGATGTGGCAACGGGGCTGTGAGGCTGGTCTTGCAGACTCCGTCCGCTTGCCTTATCCGCCCCGCATGACAGCCCAGCACGACCAGATCCTCATCATTGACTTCGGTTCCCAGGTCACCCAGCTGATCGGACGGCGGGTGCGGGAATTGGGGGTATACTCCGAAATCATTCCCTTCCAGAACGCCGAGGCTGCTTTCAAGCGGATGAAACCCAAGGCGGTGATTCTGTCAGGCGGGCCGGATTCGGTCACGCGCGACGGTTCTCCGCGGGCACCGCAGATCATTTATGACTCTGACCTTCCCATCCTCGCCATCTGCTACGGCCAGCAGTCGACGGCGGTGCAGTTGGGCGGTGTGGTTGAAGGCGGCCACGCGGCGGAATTTGGCCGGGCCGACGTCGAAGTACGCGAAGCCAGCGCACTGTTCGATGGCGTGTGGACGGTGGGCGAGCGCCACCCCGTGTGGATGAGCCACGGCGACCGGGTGACCAAACTGCCGCAAGGCTTTACGGTCAAGGCGGTCTCGGAGAACGCGCCCTTTGCCATTGCTTCAGATGAAGCGCGGCGCATCTACACCACCATGTTCCACCCGGAAGTGGTGCACACGCCGGATGGTGCGAAACTCATCCGTAACTTTGTCATCAAGATTGCAGGCTGCTCCGGTGACTGGACCATGGCCGCCTTCCGCCAGGAAGCGATTGAGCGTATCCGCGCCCAGGTCGGCAAGGGCAGGGTGTTGTGCGGTCTGTCAGGTGGCGTTGATTCTTCAGTTGCGGCGCTACTCATTCATGAAGCCGTTGGAGACCAACTCACCTGTGTGCTCGTTGATCACGGCCTGATGCGCCAGAACGAGGCCGCCGATGTCGTGGCGATGTTTCGCGAGCACTACAACCTGCAACTGGTGCACGTCGATGCCAGCGAAGAATTCATCTCGGCGCTGGACGGTGAAGTTGACCCGGAGACGAAACGCAAGACCATCGGCCGGTTGTTCATCGATGTTTTTGAGCGTGAGGCGAAGAAACTTGGTGGGGCTGATTATCTGGCTCAGGGAACGCTCTATCCTGATGTCATTGAAAGTGTCTCGTTCACTGGCGGGCCTTCAGTGACCATCAAGTCACACCACAATGTTGGTGGTCTGCCAGCACGGATGAACATGAAGCTGGTGGAACCACTCCGCGAATTGTTCAAAGATGAAGTGAGGAAATTGGGTCAAGAGCTTGGCCTGCCTCATAAATTTGTTGGACGTCATCCGTTCCCCGGACCGGGCCTTGCGATCCGCCTGCCGGGAGGTGTGACGCGTGAGAAGTTGGCCATCCTGCAAAAGGCTGATGCCATCTATCTCGAAGAAATCCGCAAGGCCGGATTGTATGACGTAATCTGGCAGGCCTTCGCCGTTCTGTTGCCTGTGCAAACTGTTGGTGTGATGGGCGATGGCCGAACCTATGACCGGGTGCTGGCGCTGCGCGCTGTCACATCGGTGGACGGCATGACGGCGGATTTCTATCCCTTCGACATGGGCTTCCTCGGCCGCACCGCCACGCGCATCATCAACGAAGTGAAGGGCGTGTCGCGCGTTGTCTACGATGTGACAAGCAAGCCACCGGGAACAATCGAGTGGGAGTGAAGCTTGCCTGTAAGGTGCTCACAGTAACGCAAAATATGGCATAGAAATGAATAGCTTGAATATATTTTGTCGACGATGCGTGATAGATGATCAATTCATAGAGAATTTTTCATCAAGACACTGAACAGGTTGGAACAATTCTTTTCTTCCCACTTGGGGACCCGCAGCAACCGAAGTTTTCTGACGGTATTTCTGAATGTGAGTCAGGTTCATTCGACTGATTCATGAATTGTTCTTGGCTGACGGTATTTGTGAAAAGACACCCCGAGGACGGGCTTCAAAGCTTAACAGCTACCGGTAGTTTTTATTGACATTGTGGATACAAATGCTGGCAATATTTCATGTCAATCGGTCGGCCGGTTTCGCGTGGCGGTTCCCACGATGAGCTGAGATCGTATGCAATTGACGTCAATCCACTCAGTTCCTTGTTTTTCAGGAAGGAACTTTCTTGAGATTGCAGAATTACTCTTGGAAGGAGTATTCTGAATGTACAGGCGTGTGAAAAAAGCGGTCTTCCCTGTAGCGGGACTTGGAACTCGTTTCTTACCTGCAACCAAGTCTATCCCCAAAGAAATGCTGCCAATTGTCGACCAACCGGTGATTCAAATGGCTGTTGATGAAGCGCGTGAGGCGGGGATTGAGACCTTCATTTTTGTGACAGGCCGCCACAAATCCAGCATCGAGGACCATTTCGACAATCAATTTGAATTGGAAGCTGCGCTGGACGCCCATGCCAAGACGGATGCACTTGCTGCATTGGCGCGATCAATGTTGAGAGCAGGCACTGCCTGTTTTACGCGCCAACAAAAGCCACTGGGACTGGGGCATGCCATTTGGTGCGCAAGAGATATGGTAGGGGACGAGCCCTTTGCGATCCTGTTGCCGGATATGGTGATGAAATCTCCGGAAGGGTGTCTGCTACAGATGATGGAGCTGCACCAAGCAGTTGGGGGCAATGTCATTGCTTTGGAAGAGGTGCCTCGGTCTGAGGTGCATCGTTATGGCGTCGTGGGTTTTCATAGTAATCCCAGCGGCCGAGTGATTGTTGACAGCATGATCGAAAAGCCAAAGGTCGAAGATGCTCCTTCCAATCTCATCATGTCTGGACGCTACATTCTGCAGCCGGAGATATTCACGCACCTCGAATCCATTGAACCCGGCAACGGTGGTGAAATTCAATTGACTGATGCCATGAAGCGCTTGCTGATAGAACAGGATTTTCACGGCCTGCGCTACAATGGCCAGACCTTTGATTGTGGCAGCAAACTTGGTTTTCTTCTGGCCAATGTCATGTACGGCATGGAGCACCATGAAGTGGGTGCTGATTTTGAAAAGGCCCTTCTGCAACTCCTGAAAGCCAAATTGGAGCTCAGGCGCCGGGTCGGAGCTATTGCGGCTTGAAACAATACAAGGCCATTCAGACCGAAGATCTGTGCTCGACCTGCATGACGGAATTGGAACCAAAGCTGTTCATTGCGCGTTCTCATTCCTACATGCTTCCACAGGAATCAACATTATGGCAATTTTCAAAGCAGGCATTTTGGCATTCGCATTTTCGTTTTCAGTGCCTTTGACGAGCGTACTATCCCAGTTGCATCCAATTGCCTCCGTTCAATCCACCGTCACGACGGCCAGCGTCCAGCGGCCTTTTCCAGGCTCGGTGATCTACAAAACGGAAACTGGCTTTCCGGATTTCATGACAAAGAAATCATTGCCCGTTCGGCACTATTGGCCTGCGCCCAAGCCGCACTCCATGGTGTCAAACCAGACCATTGCTGCACTTTGAATTTGCTCTCGCGGGTTCAACGTCACCTGAGAACCGGCATTTCAAAGATTTTGAAGGCCAAGGTGAAGCATCCCAAAACATCATCCTAAGCGCGCGAAAAATTTGCGTCAAAACTTCGGGTGAATGTCATTGATCCCCTGCAATCGGGAACCAAAGCAAGCTCAGCGCGTTTTATTTGCAGTGACCAACCATGGAGAAGATGCAATGGCAAACTCAACACAACGAAAACTCAATCCGTCAACTTACACTGGACTTGAAACGGATGATCAAATCCAGAGTGACCGTGTGACTGACTTCTCGGCTCCAGCAAGATCTGGTTCGTCAACGGCGATTTTCGTTGTCCTTGCGCTCGCAGTCGCAGCAGCGCTGGGCTACTTCTACTTGAATGATACGCCTGTCAGCACCACTTCAACGCCACCTGTGGCAACCCAGGACGCGGTGCCGCCTCCGCCTGTTCCAGCTGATCCGCCTGGACAAACAATTCAAGACCCGGCACCTGCAACACCTGCTCCTGTCACGCCGGCACCTGTTGCACCAGCGCCAGTGGCACCTGCGAACTGATAAATCACGTAGCTGGATCAACACCATCAAATGCCCCCAATACGGGGCATTTTTTTATTTGGCTGCATGCAACTTTAAACTTTTGCGCTCCGTGTGGAACTTTTGTGGCTGAAGGACGTTGACTTTCGGATTACCCTGAACTCTGGAGTTTGCGCTGACATGACAAAGCTGTTTCGAAAAAAAGCTTTGGATCCTAAATCGTCATTGCGTGAGCACGAAACAATCTCTGCGGAACTGTTTGGCAAGGAGCGTTTCAACCAGCACGCCCATAGCCTGGCGCAGTCACAGGTCGTAACTGATGATCCTATCAGCGTCTATTCCTTCATTGACCGTCTGGATGACAACAGCGCTGCGCTGCGCCGCGACTACGAAGATGTTCTGAACGCAGTTGATGTGGGAAAGACTGTCACACCAGCCGCCGAATGGCTGATTGACAATTATCACCTTGTTGAACAGCACGTGCATCAAACCAGAGCAGATTTGCCGCACGGCTTTTATCGCCAACTGCCGAAACTTGCCGAAGGCCACCTTGCCGGGCACCCCCGAATATTTGGTCTGGCATGGGCCTATGTGGCGCACACTGACAGTCATTTTGATCCCGGAACTCTCACAGATTTCATCAACGCCTATCAGGACGTTCAGCCGCTGAGCATTGGCGAATTATGGGCAACTGCCATCAGTCTCAGGCTTATTCTGATCGAGAACATGCGTCGTATTGCTGATGGCATTGTCCTGGCACGCAAGGGCCGTGATGCAGCCGACCGTCTCGCCGACACGATGTCACACATGGACGAGACTGCGACAAATTTGGAATCGCTGCTCAAACAGGCGCAGCATCCAACCGTCACGCCATCATTTGCCGTGCAGTTCATTTTGCGATCGCGAGAACAAACCCCGTTGACGGCAGTCACGCTGGACTGGGTCAATCGCACGTTGACTGAAACCGGACACAATATCGAAAGCGTCGTGAGTGATGAACATCACCGCCAAGGTGCCGCCAATGTGACCATCCGCAACATTGTCACCAGTCTGCGCTTAATCTCCGACGTCAATTGGGAGGCCTGGTTTGACACTGTGAGTTTGGTGGATCGCCTGATGCGCACGCATGCCAATTATGGAGCGATGGATTTTCCGAGCCGTACACTTTACAGAACAGCCATCGAGGAAATTGCACGTGGTTCAATTGCTGATGAATTGGCTGTTGCGCGTCGGGCTCTTGCACGTGGCGGCATAGACCCCGGCTACTATTTGATAGGCCCACGGCGAAGCGAGTTTGAAGCCGAACTCGGTTTCAAGCCACCCCTGCTGCGGCGTTGGCGTGATCGTTTCAGGGCAGTAGGCCTTGCGGGATATCTCACGGCAGTGCTCGTGGTAACAGCGTTGATGCTGGCGGCTGGACTATTGCTTTTTCCCGGTTCCGGCATTCCAGTCGTGGCGATCGCGTTCATTGCTCTTCTTGCATTCTTTCCCGCCAGCGACTTCGGGATTGCCGTCGTAAATTTTGCAACCACGAAACTACTGAATGCTTCCACCTTGCCAGGCTTTGCGTTGCGCGACGGCGTTCCAACACATTTGCGCACGCTGGTTGCAATACCCATGCTGTTGACGTCCCATGATGACATTGACGACATGGTTGGGCGGCTGGAAGTGCATTATCTGTCGAATGCCGATGGTGATTTGTATTTTGCTTTGCTCACCGACTGGACGGACGCTGAGACCGAGCATCGGGATAACGACGAAAGTTTCTTGCAGCAAGCCGTTGCGGGGATTGAACAGCTCAACCTCCGCCACAACACCGACAAGTTTCTGCTCCTGCACCGGGGCCGCAAATGGAATCCCGGACAATCTGTGTGGATGGGATGGGAACGCAAGCGTGGCAAGTTGCATGAACTCAATCGCCTGCTCAGATCGGCAACCGACACGAGTTTTGTCAAAACTGTTGGTAGCGTTCCTGAAAATGTGCGTTACGTCATCACATTGGATGCAGATACCAGACTGCCGCGCGATGCTGCGCGCCGGTTGATCGGCAAGATGGCACATCCACTGAATCAGGCGCGGTTTGATGCCACGCAGGGCCGTGTCGTTGAAGGCTATGGCATCATGCAGCCCCGCGTCACGCCATCGCTGCCCGTCGGTTGGCAAGGATCAGAATTCCAGCACATCTATTCCGCTACACGCGGCATAGATCCCTATGTGTTCACTGTCTCAGACGTCTATCAGGATTTGTTTGGCGAGGGCTCATTTGCAGGCAAAGGCATCTATGATGTCGATGCTTTTGAAGCGGCACTGCATCAGAAAATACCTGAAAATACCATGCTCAGCCACGACCTGTTTGAAGGTGTTTTTGCACGCGCCGCGTTGGTCACGGACGTGGAAGTGGTTGAAGAGTATCCGGAGCGCTATGCCGTTGACGCGTCACGGCAACACCGCTGGGTGCGCGGCGACTGGCAGCTGCTGCCGTGGATGATCACGTGGCGCCGCTCTGGCATTCGACCGCTTGGACTGTGGAAGATGCTCGACAATCTGCGCCGTTCGCTTTCGCCGCCTGCGGTGATGTGCGGTCTCTTCGTTGTTTGGCTTACCGCTCCCTTCACTGTGTCTGTGTGGTGGACTTTTTTCATTCTCGCAACGATGCTGGTGCCGCAACTCATTCCTGTCCTCACCACCGCATTGTTCCGCGAGCCGAGTGCAAAAGTCACAGATACGCTCACTTCATTCTCTGAAGACATTGGCAATGCGCTCATACAATTCGCCGCGAACCTGCTGTTTCTGGCGCACCGCGCAGGCCTGATGGCGGACGCCATCGTTCGGACCGCCTATCGCTTGCGTTTCAGTCGCAAACATCTGCTGGAATGGACGACCGCCGCACAGGCGAATTCCGGGCATAAAGACGGATTTCAGAGCAGCTACAGCCTGATGGCATCAAGCCTTATCGTCGCTCTTCTCACAATATCCATTGCGGCTTACAGAGGGGACAATCACTGGATCCTGCTGCTGCCCTTTGCCCTGGGCTGGCTGGCAGCCCCCGCTGTGGCGTGGCAGATCAGCAAATCAAAGCCAACGCAAGGTGCGCAGGTCTCGTCGGCTGAAGACTACAAGAGCCTGCGCCGCGTTGCGCGGAGGACTTGGCGGTTCTTTGCAACCTTCGTGACTGCGCAAGAAAACATGCTCCCTCCCGATAATTTTCAGGAAGCACCACTGCCCGTGGTGGCGCATCGGACGTCGCCCACGAATATCGGGCTGTATCTGCTGTCAATTGCCAGTGCGCGCGAGTTCGGCTGGATCGGGATCACGGACGCTCTCGCAAAAATGGAAACGACGTTGGCCACATTGCAGCGCCTCGAGAAGTTCAACGGTCATCTCTACAACTGGTATGACACGCGCGATCTGCGCCCGCTTGACCCCAAGTATATTTCCACCGTCGACAGCGGAAATCTTGCTGGCCATCTCATTGCTTTGTCGAACATCTGTTTGCGGTGGAACTTGGTTCCAGCCGACGCACGGGACAGTCTCGCTGGTATCGAAGACAGTCTTGACTTGGTGATGGAAGATTACGCTTCGGTACCCAATGATCGTCGAGGCTTGAAACCGTTGCGCAAGCAATTTGAAAGCCAGGCGCGGGCGCTCCGCCAGTCATTGCACGCAGCTGCCGAAACTCCTGAAACATTTGCGATCAAGTTGATTGATTTTGCACTTCAAAGCGCAAATATGCGCAACACCCTGGGCGCGATTGTGTCAACGATGAATATTCCGGAGACCACATTGCTGCTGGAATTGGTGGATGATTTGCGCTCCACCATTGAAAGTCATTTCGGTGATACGACAGATATGAATGCGCAACGACAACGGCTGGTGACCATCGCTGAACAGACCCGGTCGCTTGCGATGGAGATGGACTTCGGCTTCCTGTTTGATCCCCAGCGCCAGTTGTTGTCCATCGGCTATCGTGTGCCGGAGGCCATGCGCGATGAAAGCTGCTATGATATGCTGGCCTCGGAAGCACGCCTTGCGAGTTTCTTTGCCATCGCCAAAGGTGATTTGCGCACGCGTCATTGGTTCAGGCTTGGCCGTAGTGTCACCGCTGTCAAGGGCGGCGCTGTGTTGATGTCGTGGTCCGGCTCCATGTTTGAGTATTTGATGCCGTCGCTGGTCATGCGAGCACCGACGAACGGTTTGCTGGATCAAACAACACGGCTGATTGTTCAGCGACAAATTGAGTATGGCCGGCAAAATGGCACGCCATGGGGCATATCTGAATCGGCCTTCAATGCCCGCGATATTCAGTTCACCTATCAATATTCCAACTTCGGTGTTCCAGGTCTCGGACTGAAGCGGGGCCTTGCGGACAATCTTGTGATTGCGCCCTATGCAACAGGGCTGGCGGCCATGGTTTTGCCGCATGATGCCGCAGTGAATTACGATTTGCTGGCCCGCGAGGGCGCACGGGGTGACTATGGGTTCTATGAGTCACTCGACTACACCACAGCACGTGTCCGTCAAGGCCAGAGCAAGTCAATTGTGAAGGCGTATTTCGCGCATCATCAGGGCATGACGATTGTCGCCATTTTGAACGCGGTGAAAGATGGAGAAATGCGCAAGCATTTTCACGAAGAACCCATCATTCGCGCGTCAGAATTGCTGCTGCAAGAACGGGCGCCACGCACAGTGCCGATCGCCTATAAATGGGCAGAAAATGCCACCAGCAAACCTGTCACTGGTGACGATGACGCCCATGCGCCTCGTATTTTTGAAGGCCTGGATAGCGGCTCGCCCGTAACCCATACTCTGTCGAATGGTCACTATACGACCTTTCTGACATCAGCAGGTGGCGGGCAAACGACGTGGAATGATCTTGCCATCACGCGTTGGCGTGAAGACGCGGTGAGAGATCAGTGGGGTTCGTTTGCCTATCTGAAAGACATGAAATCCGGACTGGTGTGGTCGTCGCACCATATGCCTACCACGACCGTTGCCACCTCCTCGACGGCGCGCTTCTTTGAAGAAAAGGCAGAATTCACCAGGCAGGACGGCGCATTCACAACGACGACCGAGCACGTCGTATCGCCGGAATGCGATGGTGAAGCCCGTCACATCACAGTCTTGAACAACGCTTTAACAACACGCGAGGTTGAGTTCACGACCTATGCTGAACTCGTGCTGGCGACCCAATCCTCAGATGTGGCGCATCCGGCGTTTTCAAAACTCTTTATTCAGACCGAATATCTGCCAGACATCGAGACACTCATTGCCACGCGTCGCCGCAGGTCACCAAGCGAGCCCGAAGTTTGGGTCGCGCAATGCATGTTGACAAAAGGTCCGCTAGTCGGCGGATTCGAGTTTGAAACAGACCGTGCGAAATTCATAGGTGCCGGGCGCAACACGCAGTCACCCGCAGCCTTGGATGCGAACGCGCAACTCGGCAATACGCAAGGCTATGTGCTGGACCCCATTTTCGCCCTGCGGCATCGTTTGAAGATTGCGCCCGGCCGCCAAGTGAGTGTGACCCTCTGGACACTGGTGGCAGGTTCACGCGAGGCCATTCTTGATCTGGTGGACCGCCACCGCCAGGAGGCGGCCTACGACCGTGCCATGACGCTGGCATGGACTCAGGCCCAGATCCAGCTCCGCCATCTTCAAATATCCGTCCAAGACGCTCACCTCTATCAGACCCTTGCAAGCCATCTCATCTACACGAATGGGGCACTGCGTTTGCCATCGGCCATGTTGATGCAGAACATGGGATCGCAATCATCACTTTGGCCCCAGGGCATTTCAGGAGACCGGCCCATCCTTCTCGTGCGCATAGATGGCATGGAAGACATCGACCTTGTGCGTGAAGTGCTCCGGGCGTTTGAATATCTGAAGGCAAAAAATCTCGAATTTGATGTGGTTGTGTTGAACGACCGCATGTCGTCCTACGTCCAGGACCTGCAGGTTGCCATTGATGACCTGGTGCGAAAGACTGGCGGGCAAGACCATAAATCCCGCGTCTTTGCGCTACGTTCGGATTTGATTGCGCCGGAAACCCTCCGCACTTTGCCTGCCGTTTCTCGTGTTGTATTGTTCGGCCACCGGGGTGATTTGGCTGGGCAATTGGCGCGGGTGCGCGATCGACCGCTTCAGCTGCAAAAGCCCGTAGTTGTAAATCCTGTCGGCAAACCAATCGTTCTCAACATGCCACAGCTCGAATTTTTCAATGGCTATGGAGGCTTTGACAGGTCCGGCACCGAGTATGTTGTACTTCCACGCGCAGACAATATGTCTCCCCAGCCGTGGATCAACGTGATTGCCAATGCTGCCTTCGGCTTTCACGCCGCCGCTGATGGTGGCGGCTATACATGGTCTGGAAATGCCCGTGAAAACCAGTTGACCGTGTGGGGCAATGACGCCACCTCGAATTCCGCCAGTGAAGTGTTCTATGTGCGCGACGAAAACACTGGAAAGGTGATGTCTCCAACGCTTTCACCCTTGAGGTCGACTGCCGGCACCTACGTCACGCGGCATGGCTTCGGCTATACGATTTATGAAAGACAAGTTGATGATTTGAAGTTGGAGCTGACCCAATGTGTACCGCTGGCAGACACTATAAAACTGTCACGGCTGCGCCTGGTCAACATGGGCAAGACGTCACGCAACCTGTCTCTCACCAGTTATTCCGAACTGGTGTTGGGAAACTCGCGCGCAGCCACAGCACCTTACGTCACCTCCGCAATCGACGAGACCACACAGGCAATGATTGCGCAAAATCGCTGGAAAAATGAGGGTGGAGAGCAGGTTATTTTTGCTGACATGGCGGGTTTGCAAACGAGATGGACTGGAAATCGCCGGGAGTTTCTTGGCAAATACGGTAGTCTCACAGCACCCGCTGCACTTGCCATTGATGTGGCATTTTCGAAGCAGGTGGGCGCCGGACTTGACCCGTGCCTTGCCATGCAATGTGACATTATCCTCGGCGCTGGTCAGTCGATAGATGTGGTGATGCTGCTGGGCGTCGGCACCAACATCACTGCCGCGCGTGAATTGATTGAGCGTTACCGGGCCCGGCCATTCGATGACGTGCTCGCTGACGTACGCACCTATTGGAGTGACACACTCGGTACGGTTCAACTGAAAACGCCCGACCGCGCATTTGATATCATGATGAACGGCTGGCTGCTCTACCAAACTCTGGCTTGCCGCATGTGGGCGCGGTCCGGATTTTATCAGGCGAGCGGAGCCTATGGCTTTCGCGATCAATTGCAGGACTCCATGGCCCTTCTGCATGCACAGCCAGACATCGCGCGCCAACACATCCTCCGCGCAGCCGCACAACAGTTCCCGGAAGGCGACGTACAACATTGGTGGTTGCCTGAAACCGGCAGGGGCATTCGCACACGCATTTCCGACGACACCGTGTGGCTGGCCTCGTGCGTCCATCAATATGTGACCGTCACCGGAAACTGCTCTCTGCTGGATGAGCAGGTGTCCTTCATCGAAGGTCAGTCTTTGCTGCCGGGTGAACACGATGTGTTCTTCCTGCCTGTCTCATCGGGTCAAATGGCGTCACTCTATGAACATTGCGCGCGCGGGCTGGATATCAGACTGGATGCGGGTGAGCGCGGCATGCCGTTGATGGGAACCGGCGATTGGAATGACGGCATGAATCGTGTCGGAGAAGATGGCAAGGGTGAAAGCATCTGGCTGGGCTGGTTCCTGTACAAGACTCTCGCGGATTTCATCCCCTTTGCAAAACTGAAGGGCGACAAGGACCGCGCAGCGAAATGGTCGGAGCGCATGAGCGCTTTGAAAATCGCACTTGAGGACAACGGCTGGGATGGCCAGTGGTACCGCCGGGCATTTTATGATGATGGCGCAGCATTGGGTTCTGCCAGCAGTCTGGAGTGCCGCATAGATGCCATCGCCCAATCATGGTCCGTGCTCTCAGGTGCGGCATCGCCAGAGCGTGCCAAGCAGGCCATGGACATGGCCTATCAACACTTGGTGGATGTGGATGATGGCCTGGTCAAGCTGTTTCAGCCACCATTTGACAAGAGCGAAAAGAACCCGGGATACATCAAGGCCTACCCACCCGGCATTCGGGAAAATGGCGGACAATATACACACGGCGTGATCTGGTCGATCTTCGCTCATGCGGCACTTGGCGAGCCGGAGCGGGCCATGCAATTGTTCTCCATCATCAACCCGATCCATCACGCAAAAACTCCCCAGGAGGTTCAAACTTACAAAGTCGAGCCTTATGTCATTGCGGCAGATGTCTATTCCGTGGCGCCCCATGTCGGGCGGGGCGGCTGGACCTGGTACACGGGGTCGGCAGGTTGGTTCTATCGCGCCGGGCTTGAAGCCATCCTTGGACTGACACGCCGCGGCGATGTCATTGATCTCAAGCCGTGTATTCCGAAGGATTGGGAGAATGTGGAGATAGCGATCCGAATTGACACGACATGGTACGATATTCGCCTCACACGTAATGATGAGCCCGTAACAGAGAGCGGCGAAAGCTACACCTCGCTCTCGCCGGGGCACTTTGTGATCAAGCACAAGACCAAGAGCACGCAGCGCAGTTTCGTCATAAATTTGCCTTCGGGTGAAACGCGCGACAAAAATGCGACCATCTTCCTGAAAGCTGCAAGTTGATCTCCCCACCGCAAAAGCTTTTCGTGAATTGCACGCATGAATTTTTCGTCATGGAACCAATCCAATTCGTGATCGTTTTCAGGTCGAGTGTCAATTGTGACACGTGAGAGGAGATTGAACCATGCAGAACAGATTTTTGAGCGCCGCCAGTGTGGCTGGGTTGTTGATGTTTTCTACGGCAGCTTCTGCGCAAAACAATGCGGGTGTTGACCCCGCCTGTATTATGAAGAATGCGGATGGAACGGAAGCAGTCGACAAAACCAAGTGCCCCGACGGCATGAAGGTCGGTGCCGGTGATGCAACGACAACTGCACCTGACACCACCGCCTCGACGGCTCCCATGGCAAAGACATTGATTGTGCCACCAGAGTCATTGTCGGGCGCTACGGTTATCAGTGCCAATGATTTCATCGGCAAGCGCGTGTATTCGCGTGCCGGTGATGATATCGGCGAAGTCAACGACCTGATCATGACCGGTAACGGCGGCATCCAGGCCGTTGTGCTTGGCGTTGGCGGCTTTCTGGGCGTGGGCGAAAAAGACGTCGCGGTGTCCATGGCATCGATTGACATGACCAAGGACGGCAATGCGGTACGTCTTGTTGTGGACGGAACCAAGGAACAATTCACGGCAGCGCCGGCCTATGATCGCACCACACGTACTTATGTTCGGTGAAGGCAGCTGAATTGAAGTTGAAAGGTCGCAACGCGAGTTGCGGCCTTTCTGTTGTCGCGAAATGAACCTCAGCTGGCCGATTCACCGATGGGCCAGGACAGGGTGCATGTCAGGCCCTCCGGCGGGAAGCGCATATGCACGTCGGCACCTGCAAAGCTGCGTTCAATCAGGGTGCTGCCGAAACCACGCTTTCCTGTTTTCAGGATGACTGGACCGCCAGTTTCAACCCAGCTCATTTCAATGACACCACCCCGCTCGCCAGTTGATTTGACCTGCCAGCCGATATCAATCCGTCCTTGCGGCGTTGAGAGAGCCCCATACTTGACGGCGTTCGTGGCCAGCTCGTTGAAGATCAGGCTGAGCGGTGCTGCATGTTCGGCGGCCAGATTGACGATGCCGCCTGTCAAATGAATGCGTTGTCCCGTCACATAGTGTGAGAGTTGATGCCGCAACAGCGCGCCCAGTTCAGCGCCGCGCCAGTCATTGGCGGTCAGCACATCATGGGCAGCTGCCATGCTGTGCAACCGGCCAGAGAAGGCGTTGGCAAACTGTTGCGGGTCGGGCGAGGTCTTGAGCGTCGAACGCATGATGGCTTGCAAAATTGCGAATGAGTTTTTCACGCGGTGGGCAAGTTCGCGGTTCATCAGGCGTTGGCGCTTGTCCCATTCCTTGCGCTCGCCAATGTCGTGCAGGGCAACCGACACTGCCGTCACCTTTCCGCCAGTCGCAAATACCGGAGACATGGCCATCGACACGTCGATCAGACGCCCGTCCTTGGTTTTGCGTATCGTGTCAAACGGCGTGATGGTTTCACCCTTGCTTACACGCTCGAGAAAGCGGAGTTGCTCATCGTGATGTGTTGGGTCAGCGAGCAGCGAAACGTGCTGACCCAAAGCCTCTGCCTCAGTGTATCCCAACAGGTGTTCGGCACCCGGATTCCACGCTTCAATAATGCCGTCCAGACTGGCACCATAAAGTGCATCATGGGATGCTGCGGCGACGGCCGCCATGCGCGCGAGATTGGCGTCGGCGCGTTTTCTTTCCCGGATGTCGCGGTTGGTTTCCAGCACGACTGTTTCACCATCAAGGTCGATCAGCTGGTAGCGGCTCTCCACCACAACCAGATTTCCGTTCTGTGCAAAATTTTCGATTTCTCCGGTCCAACTGGGCGAGATGCGGAGCATGTCCATGATGTCTGCAATGCCAGGCGGATAGCGTGTCTTCAACAGCTTCTGGGGTTTATGACCCAGCGCCTGCTCCCGGCTGAAGCCGTAGAGGATCTCCGCGCCGCGGTTCCACTCGAGAATGCCAAGGTCCGTATGCCACACCAGGATTGGCTCAAACGACAATTCAATCAGGCTGGCCATGCGCTGCTGCGCCCGTTCCGACAATTTGCGGGACGTGATGTCGATGGTTGTGCCAGCCTGACGCGTGATCCTGCCTTCACCGTCGCGGTATGTACGACCCGTGTCCATCATCCAGAGATAGCGGCCGTCCTTGTGGCGGATACGGTATTCCATGGCGTAGTGGTCGCTGCTGTCGACCAAGCTTTCCAGATCAGCGGACTGCAATTTCGCCAGATCGTCCGGGTGAATCAGGCTTCGCCATGATTGCAGATCAGGTCCCAGTTCGTTAGTGCCCCAGCCCAGAATGCGAGAGATATTGTTGCTCCGCCATATCTTGTTTTCGAGAACATTGTAGTCATAGACAAGGGCGCCTGAACCTTCCTCCGCTGCTGCCAGACGTTCATCCAGCAGCTTTACCTGGGCCGCCGCCTCAATGTGCCGCGTTACGTCCTGGGTTACGCCCACAGCCCGTTCCGGCTCCCCCATCTCGTTCCGTATGAACTTGCCAGCTGTGCGCCAGAATACCGACTGGCCGTTGCGCGGCTGGCCCCGAAAGTCCATTTCGAAACGCTCTGAACCGCTTTTCCAGAAGGTTTCGAATTCGGCATTGATGCGTACCCGGTCATCGGCGTGGACGAAGAAATTGCCTTCACCGGGTGCCGTCCCCAATTCTTCAGGTGTGCAACCAATGACTTCAGCAGCATTGTCAGCCCAGGTCATGGTTTCTGTTTTGAAATTCATTTCCCAAGAAAACATGGAAGCGGCCTCAGTTGCGATTTGTAAACGTTCCACTCCGGCTTGAATATGGAACTCTGCCTGCTTCAACCCTTCAATATCAGTTGCAGTTCCAAACCAGCTCACCACCTTGCCATACTTGTCACGCACTGGCGCTGCGCGTGACAAATGCCAGCGAAACTTGCCGTCGGCCATTTGCAGCCGATGACCGGCCTCATATTCACCACCTTGTTCCATGGCTTCTTGCCATGCCTGCATGGTGTGGGCCAGATCATCTGCATGGAGGAGGGGCACCCAATGCCTGTCTTTTGCGTCGGCGTGATCATTCTGAAAATACAATTCACGGCGGGTGTTGTAGTACGTAACGTGGCCATGGGCGTTGGCGATCCAGACCAGCTGCGGCAATGAATCCGCCAATAGCCGAAATTGCGCTTCGTTGAAGTCTTGCTGAAGTTGCTGTTGCTTGCGTTGCGTTACGTCAGCACTCACTCCGACGATACGGGTTGGACCGATTTTGTTCCGCGTCAAAACTTTGCCGCGGGCATAAATCCATCGCTCGGTTCCATCCGGCAAGGTGGTTCGATATTCAAAAGCATAGTCGTCACGGCCATCTCGCAGTTCTGCGTGCAAGTCCTTCAACCGCATCCGATCTTCGGGATGCATGATTTGGTCGTTGAGTTCGATATGCTGATCCTCGCCTTCGCCGTCCTTGCGCTTGAGACCGTGCATGGCCAGCGTCTCGTCGGACCAGTTCCGCCGATTGTTGACGAGATCCATATCCCAGGTGCCAAGGCCAGTGGCGTGCAACGCAAGGCGCAAGCGCTCATGCTTTTCGGCAGCATCATCCTCTTTGAGATGTGCTGTCGCATCCGTACCGAAGAGATTGCCCCCTAATTCTGTCACCATTGCGGTACTGAACCTACATCTTCCCGTTACATAACATTTGCCGGATCAAATCGTTCCATCGCAGACCAATTCGTTTTGCCACCCAAGCTCTGTCTGCAATTCACACCATTGCACGATGGCTGCCAATCTTCTTGGTCGCAATGGAACAAAATCCAAAACGGGACGTTTTGAGTAAAGAACGTAATATGTGAAGAGGAATTCCCCAATGACCCGCAAACCGTCACGCCGGACAACTTCAACCGCAAAATCACACCGAGCAGGGCAGGGACGTTTGGAAAACACATTGTATGGCGATGTCCTGGGCATTGCTGGCAGCCTGTTTCGCAACCGACAGCAGGCCGGTGCTGACAAAATCAGTTCGCTTTCAGCCGCCGCGCGCAACTTCGCCTCAGACATGACCGACATTCCCAATATTCAGACCTATGCGCAAGCAGCCGCTGACCAGATGGAATCTTTGGCTGACTATGTTGCCGACAACAGCATGGAGCAAATGGTGAACGACGCAATGACTGTCGCCAAGCGCCATCCCGTCGCAACTGCCGCTTTCGCTCTTGCCGTCGGATTTGGTTTCACGCGCCTGTTGACTCACAACACAACGGATCAGCGCGACACCAAGCCAAAGGCCCCCACGCGCTCGGTCCGAAGAGGCACAGTGAAACGATCTGCACCCAAAAAGCGTGCTGTTGCCGCCAAGGCAAAGGTGAATGGCCGGGCAGCATTGCATGAGAGAATGAATGCCGCGTGATCACCTGACCAGTGAATCCCTGATGGCATCGCTGCACCGGTTGTCGCGCGACGGGCGCTCTTGGATTGCAGCTGAGGCCGCACTTGCCCAAGCCGAAGTTGTTTCGGACGGGAGAAGGCTGGCCGTCATGCTGGCACTTGCGGCTGTGGTGTTCGGCAGTTTGTTCACAGCGGTAATTTTGCTGTCGGCTTTCGTGGTCACGCTATTGGCGCCCTTTGTCAGCGGGCTTGCGAATGCGGCGGGGATTTTGGGGCTTGCGCTCTTGGTCCTTTCGGCACTTCTGGGCTGGCGCATCTGGGTTCTTGCTTCGCAGGAATTTGGCTTGCCTTCAGTATTCAAGCGGTGGTGGAGCTTTGCGGCCACACAGCGGGGAACAGAAGAATGACACCAAATGAAAAGCTGCGTGCTGAAGCGGATCGTCGCCGCGCTGCATTTATTCAAACGGCTTCATCGGTATCAGAACAGATGCGGCCTGCTGCAGTTCTGGACAGGTTTGTCGGCATGCTGGATCCGAACTTTAAAATACTGAAGCGCGTTGAATCGACGGCAAAGCGAAACCCTTTGATCATGTTGGTTACCGTTGGCAGCCTCTGGCTCTTGGCGTGCCAACTGAAAAGCAGTGACCGACAGACCAAGCTCTCAACACGCCGGGGCTTGCGGCCTTACCGCATGACCCGGTCAACTCGGAAAGGAGACGAAAATGGCTACATCAACAATGCAGAACAGCACTAACAACTTGAAGGGCAACACCTCCAGGAAGGCTACCAAGCCGAGGGCTGCAAAGGCCCGCACCGCAGTAAGCCGCAAAGCCAAATCCAAATCTGTCGAAGGCCTGAGTGCGCAAATCTATCGTCAGGGACGAGACGCCGTATCAAGCGTCTATGACACCGCTTCGAAGGCCGGTGCCAGGGCAAGCCGCGCCATGCCGGACCTCCGTGGCAATCTTGATGTGCGGGCGCGCGGCCAGTCGATTTACAGCAGCATGGAAGAGCATCCGCTTGTCATTGGTGCTGTTGGATTGGGCGTTGGCATGGTGTTGGCGGCCTTGTTGCCCTCGGCAACTGCGAACCGTCACAAGCGCTGAACAAAACCGTTGAAGACGTGCCCTTCGGGCGTCACTAAATAATGGGTCGCAACCGCTTGGGCCCGTCTTCAACACGCGCAATCCTTGCGAGTTCGGCCTCGTCCAGAACGGTCAATGTCCGCTGCTTCCAGGAAATGACGTTGTGGTCATAGAGCTTGCGCAAGGTTTTGTTGGTGTGGACGATGGACAATCCGAGAGTGTCGGCCACATGCTGCTGGTTCAGCGGCAGCTCCACACCATTTCCATCCAACATCCCGAGGTCACGCACGCGCCGGTGCAGAAGCAAAACCAGATAGGCCATGCGTTCAAGTGCTGAACGCCTGCCAATGCTCAGCAGATGATCGTCGAGCATTTTCTCCTCGCGGGACACCAGCCATGTCAGGTCAAAGCCCAATCCAGGTTGCGTCGAATAGAGCGACCACAGTTTTTCACGCGGGAACACACAGAGCCTGACATCCGTGAGGGCTTCAACAGAGTGCTGCATTTCCTTCAGCACAGCCGACTGCATGCCCACAAAATCTCCGGGCAGTGAATAATTCAGGATCTGTCGGCGCCCATCCGGCAATGACTTGTGGCGATACATCCAGCCCGACAGCAGTGTGTAGAGATAGGGGCTGGCCTCTCCTTCATGCAATAATACTTCGCCTGCCTCCAGCGCGACCTCACCCATTTTGAAATGGCTGACGAAGTTCAGTTCCTCTGGCGTAAAACTGCGAAATACCGGCAGCCGTCGCAGGGGACAGCCTTCACATGAAACGGTCCGTTTCTGGACTTGCCCCGACGTACCAGTCTCGTTGTTCTGGTCTTTCAAAACAATTCCCGTCCTATGTCTTTGTTAAATGACAGAGCCTGCGATTTGTAGCCAAAGCTCAGTTTTTTGCATCGGGAGCCTATAGCATGAATGAAAAAGCGCAACGTGAGTCAGGCCTTTGCCAAGCACTTCGCGGTGGTACGCAAAAAGCAGTCCTGATTGTTGAAGATGAAAAACTGGTGGCTTGGGACATTGAGCAGATCCTGCGTGACACCGATTACAAAGAGATATTTCTGGCGACGTCCGTGCGTGGTGCAAGAGAAATTGTGGAGACTGCCAAAGACCATCTTTCACTCGTCATACTGGACCTCAAGCTGGATGATGGTGACGCATCTGTATTGATCGATGAATTCATCAGGCACGACATCGCTGTTCTGGTGATGACGGGGTACAGCAGCTTTGCCCACCCGAGTGTGCCGGTGCTTCACAAACCATTTTCAACGAACGCACTATTGCTTGCCATATCGTCACTTCTGGCCAACCGCGTCTGACAGGGGAGCAGTCTCCGCCTGTGCTGGCGTATCTTCCGGGTACTTCTCAGACAGAAATTCCCCAACGCCGGATAGACTGTCGAGATGGTCACAAAACACCTTGATCGACACCAGAATGGGAACCGCCACCATGGTACCTGCAATGCCCCAAATCCAGGTCCAGAATGTAAGTGCCAACAAGATGGCGACGGAATTCAATTGCAACCGGCGACCAAGAAGAAGTGGTGACACGAACTGGTTCTCAATCCCGTTGAAGACCGCATAGCTCAAGGGTGCCAGTGCGGCATAGGCAATCGAATCAAAGGTGACAACCGCCATGAAGGCGGCAATGCCAATTCCGGCGACAGCCCCGATGTAGGGAATATAGTTCAATACAAACACGAGCACGCCCCACAGCAATGGTGCAGGCATGCCGAGGGCATAGAAACTGGCGGCTACAGCCAATCCCAAAATGGCATTGATTGCCGTCACAATCAGCAAATAGTCTGATACTTCGCGCTCTACGTCGTAGACAATGCGCAAGGCGGTTTTCTTGTCGCGTAGAGTTGGCAGCACGCGCACGAGTTTTGCATAAAATAGGTCGCCTGACGCCATCAGGAACGCAGCAATTACCAAAGTCAAGACAATGGTGGCAACAACGCTCATGGAATAGCCGGTGATTTCACCAAGATAGGCGAAGGGTGGGCCGTCACGAATAACGACTTCCTGCGCCGTCACGGTGCCAGCAGGTTGGGTTGCGGCCTGAATTTTTTCGGCAAAGCGCATCAACGTCCCAAATGAACCTTGAAAGTCCCGCAGTTTGGTGCCGAATGTTTGGGCATATGCGGGCGCGTCGCGGACGAAAGCCGCAATCGGTCCCGTGATCAGGTAGGCAAAGCCCAACACACCCATCACGACGACACTTATGAAACCAGTTGCTGCAAACCATTCAGGTACGCGGTGGCGGGCGAGCATGCGCACCGTTGGCCGGAAGGTTATTGCGATCAGGAATCCGAGCAGAACAGGCAGCATGAAGTCCTGCGCAAAATCAAGAAACAGTCCAAATGCCAGCAAGAACAGACCCAAAAGCAAGTTTCTGATCTGCTTTGAATAATCGGTATTGAGGTCGTTGTTTTCCAATTTTATGCGCCGCGTGTCAGATTCGACCCATAGCCCAAAGCACTACCAAAATTAGCAATATCAACCCAAGACCACCCGAAGGGCCATAGCCCCATGACCGGCTGTGACCCCAGCTAGGCAAGGCACCGAGAACTGCGAGGACAAGCAAGACGATGATAATGGTGCTCAGCATGTGGGCTACTCCTTCAATTCACAAGAGCGTGAACTTTACCCACAACGTGCAGCTTTCGAATTTGTTCCCGGCATGTTGAAAATGTGGCCGTCTTATTCGTCGGCATTGATGGATCCCGTCACCACGCCTTGCAAATTGCGGTCGGAATAATATTCACTTGCGTCATTGATTTGCAGGATTGCACCCAGCTTCTTGCGGGCCCGGTTGACGCGGCTCTTGATCGTGCCCACAGCAACGTTGCAAATCGTTGCTGCTTCCTCATAGGAAAACCCGGATGCACCTACAAGAATAATGGCTTCGCGTTGATCTTCAGGCAGCTGCTGCAAAGCTGCTTTCAGATCCGCCATGTCGAGATGACCATGCTGCTCAGCCTGCACCGCCACATGGCTGGAATATTGACCATCGGCGTCTTCAACTTCGCGGCGGCGCTTGCGCAACTGGCTATAGAACTCGTTGCGCAAGATCGTGTAGAGCCACGCCTTGATGTTGGTTCCTTGCTGAAAACTCTCATGATGCTTCCAAGCCTTCATCAAAGTTTCCTGCACGAGGTCATCGGCCCGATCAGAGCGCGACGTCAGCGAAAAGCCAAAGGCGCGCAGGCCTGGAATGGCAGCGATCAGATCGTCTCGAAACTGGTTCGATATCGTCATGCGCATGCGTTCCGTTAGTCGGACTTTTTAGTCGTACTGCGGGCCTCAAGTTGCTTGAGCAGTTGCTCGAACCGGTCTGGAACGGGCTCACGCGCCACCTGGTCGTAGTACGCACGAAGCTTGTCGCCAAGCAGATCCTGCATAGCTACCGGCGTTGCGTCTTGTTTGGTTTGGGTCATATTCACAGGGGTCACTTTGATAGGGTTTCCCGGCACACTTTTATTGGATCGCCGTTTTTCCGTCATGCGTCACCTTCAGTTGCCATGGAATATTTGCAAACCACTATATCACCTCAGTCACACGACTTCATCCCACAACGTGAACGTACTTCGGTTGTTCCGGTCTTTAAATAATTTTGCCAAGACCGGGGAACTTTGCAACACTTGCCGCGTTGATGCATGTGTTAGGTCCAATTTTGACCTGCGAAAACGTGTCCTGAAGGGGTGAACCTATGAGTTTAGCATTTGAAATTGCGCCACACTTGCCATTCCTGCGGCGCTTTTCGCGCGCCCTCACAGGTGATCAGCACAGTGGCGACACCTATGTTGCAGCACTCCTTGAGACCATTATTGCAGACCCTTCAGCCTACGACACATCACCGGACGTGCGGCTTTCGCTTTACCGCAGCTATTGCAAATTGTGGGAATCGGTTTCCTTCAACATGAAACGTGCACGCGAGACGCCAGACTGGGAAATGTCCGCCGGGCGTAATCTCGACAGTGTGAAGCCTCGGGCACGCGAGGCCTTTCTGCTGGTTGCCGTCGAAGGTTTTTCAATCAAACAGGTCGCCGAAATATTGAAGCAGTCGGTGGAAGAGGTCGAAGACCTGGTCAACAGTGCTTCCCAGCAATTGGCGGCTCAAGTCGCAACTGATGTGCTGATCATAGAAGACGAACCCATCATTGCTATGGATCTGGAAGCTCTGGTTGAAAGTCTCGGTCACCGCGTCACGGGTGTGGCCCGTACTGAGAAGGAAGCATTGCAGCTTGCGCAATCGAAGCAGCCCGGCCTTGTGCTGGCAGACATTCAACTGGCCGACGGCAGTTCAGGTATTGACGCCGTCAACGCGATGCTTGGAGATTTTGAAGTGCCTGTGATTTTCATCACCGCGTTTCCTGAGCGTTTGCTGACGGGTGACAAGCCCGAGCCGGCGTTCCTGATCACCAAGCCGTTCGTGCCTGAAATGGTAAAGGCCATTGTCAGCCAGGCCCTGTTCTTCAATACCAAATCAAAACTTGCGGCCTGAACGGGGAACCTAACTTCAGCCCAGGCGTTTTGTTCACATGAGGGCAAGCATACTTGACCTCAATGAAACAAAATCCAGGAGGTTGTCATGGATTGGAATCGCATTGAAGGGAACTGGAAGACGTTCAAAGGCAAGGCCAAGCAGCAGTGGGGCAAACTCACTGATGATGATCTCGACGTCATCGAGGGCCGCCGAGAGGAGCTGGAAGGCAAGCTGCAGGAGCGCTACGGCTACCACCAGGATCGGGCCCGCACCGAAATCGAGAATTGGATGAACAGCAGTCGCTAGTCCAAAGCATGGGCGGATGAAACATTCCGCCCATTTTTAGTCTGGCGGTCCAGTCCTTGTGCAGCGAGTCAGACTGTTACCACACCCCCAAACTGATGGAGCATCACCATGGCCGAGAAAACTTTGACCACCCTGTTTGAAGACACACTGAAAGACATTTATTTCGCAGAGCGCAAGATACTTGCAGCACTGCCCAAGATGGCGAAGGCCGCACAGTCACCGGAGCTGAAGGCGGCTTTTGAAAAGCACCATGCCCAGACGGAAAATCAAGTCGAACGTCTGGAACAAGTGTTCGGCATCATCGGGCAAAAGCCAAAGGGCAGAACCTGCCCCGCCATCGAGGGCATCCTTGAAGAGGGCGCCGAAATGATGAAGGAATATGCCGGGTCACCGGCCCTTGATGCCGCCCTTATTTCAGCGGCGCAGGCTGTCGAGCACTACGAGATCGCGCGTTATGGAACCATGAAGAGCTGGGCTGAAAATCTTGGTCTGGATGAGGCCGCCAAATTGCTGGATGAAACCCTGCAGGAAGAAGGTCAGACCGACGAAGACCTGACGACCTTGGCCGACAACGATGCGAACGAAGTTGCAATGCAGGCCGCTGCGTAACAGGTGGCGCGAAAAAAGACAGGCCGGCGAGACAAGTCTCGCCGGTTTTGTGCTTAGGCTGTGGCAATCCGCGTGCGACGCATCGCAAGGTTCTATTCTCCTTGTGCGACACGCCAGCTGCCCGCAAAGTGCAAGGTAGAGAAGACCTCGGCACACCCGTGGCCGAACCGCACAAGGAGCATGTTTGAGCACACTTGGCGATATTCTGTCCCGCAGGCCGCTGTGGCATCAGCTTGTGTTGTTGGCCTTGGCCGCCGCCTTGCCCTTGTTGCTCTCCTCTTACTTCATGTTCAGCCGGCTGGCGGCAAACGAACGTGACAATATCCGGCAGAGCCTGCTTCTCAACAGCAAGACACTGGCCGCTCTTGTTGACAGCGAAATTCAAACTCACGTCGCAATTGTCGCGACACTTGCACAATCTCCCACACTGAAATCCGGCGATTTCAAAAATTTCCAAGCAGAAGTCAACCAGGCCTTGAAACTCGTTCCGGGATCTTGGATCACGGTGCGCTCCGTCAAAGGCGAAGTGCTGATGACCACGCTCACGCCCTTTGCTGCTCCTGATCAGAACACTGCGACACTGATTGATGGCGTCCCAAATTTTTCAAAAGTTGGTCCGAGCATCGGCGATTTGGCGACAGGTGCTGTGTCCAAGCGCCATAGAGCCATGGTGGAAATTCCGGTGTTTCGCGATGATGTGCCGCTCTACGACATCTCGATCAGTCTTGTGCCGGAACGCTTTCTGGCTCTGTTGAACGACAAATACACCAATGGCGAAGTTGTGGGGATCATCGATCGGAACCGCAATTTCGTGGCACGAATTCCAGCCCATGATACCCGGGTCGGAACGCGGGCGAGCGAGGGTTGGCGCGCAGCAATCGACAAGACGCCTGAAGGCATCGTCGAAAATCGGACATTGGAAGGTGAATTAAGCCTGACTGCCTATTCTTCCACCCGCCATGGGTGGACGGTTGGCGTCGCGCGTCTTGAAAAGGAAATTCAGAGTCCGCTGCAAAACATTTTGCGTTCCTCGTTTGCAGTGGCCCTGGCTTTGGCAGGGCTAAGCTTCATTTTGGCGGTTCTGATTGCGCGAAACGTCAGTTCCGGCATGAGTGCCCTGACGCGAGCCGCGCGTGACGTTGGCGAAGGCAAGACTCCTGCGCGCTTTCCCACGCCCTTTGCCGAGGCCACAACGCTGGCCAGCACTTTGCTGGATGCCTCAGAAGAGTTGGATCGGCGTGGTCGTGCCCTGGAACTGGCCAATCTGGTGCTGGAACAAAAAGTGCAAGAACGCACCTCCGAACTCAAGGCGGAACTGATCCGCCGCGAAGAAGCAGAAGCCACGTTGCGCCACGCCCAGAAGATTGAAACCATCGGTCAATTGACGGGCGGAATCGCCCATGACTTCAACAACATGCTCACCGTCATCATGGGCAATCTGGATACGGTGCAACGGCGCATGCAAGGCATCGAAGGGGCCACAACACTTTCTCGCCCCATTGAATCCGCGCAACAAGGCGCCCGCAATGCGGCCAAGCTCACCCATCGGCTTCTGGCCTTCGCACGTCAGCAGCCACTGGAGCCGGAAGCCATTTCCATCAACAGCCTGATTGCGGGAATGTCCGATATGATGTCGCGCATCGTAGGTGAGCAGGTCAAGATCGAAACCGTTTTGAGTGCCGGACTTTGGCCAACTTTCGCTGATGCCAATCAACTGGAAAATTCCTTGGCCAACCTCATCGTGAATGCGAGGGACGCAATGCCTGATGGCGGAAAGCTCACGATCGAAACCAGCAATACCTATTTTGACGAGACCTACGTCCAGCGTTTTCGAGACGTGAAACCCGGCCAATACGTCATGCTCAGCGTCACTGATGCAGGCACTGGCATAGACAAAGAAAAACTCGAGCGAATATTTGAGCCCTTTTTCACCACCAAAGGTGTGGGCAAAGGTACTGGCCTTGGGCTTGCCATGGTGCATGGTTTTGTGAAGCAATCAGGCGGCCATATCCGGGTCTACAGCGAGGTGGGCGAAGGCACCTCGGTGAAGATCTATTTACCGCGTCTCGCCGACAATGCCAACATGGCGGCCGTACCGCGTTCGACCGCCGAAGCTGTATTTGTCGAATCTCCCACTGCGAAGAAGGACGAGACTATCCTTCTTGTCGAGGATGACAGAGGTGTCAGCGAATACGCCGTATTAGCTCTGGAGGATTTGGGATATCGGGTTTTGGTTGCGCAAGACGCAAGTGAAGGGCTGGCGATGCTCAACAAAGCCAAGCGTGTTGATCTCCTGTTCACCGATGTGGTTTTGGGTGGCGAAATGAACGGGCGACAACTGGCTGATGCAGTAGAGAAGCTGAAGCCAAAGCTACCCGTCCTCTTCACCACGGGCTACACCCGAAACGCCATCATCCACCATGGCAAGCTTGACGCCGGTGTGAACCTCTTGAACAAGCCCTACACCCAGCGCGATCTTGCACTCAAGGTGCGTGCGGTCATCGACGGGCGCATTTCTTGAACAGAGGCGTTGCAGTGTCATGGCAGTAGTATTGATTGAAATTGCAACCACCCTGTATCATATTCATTTGTGAAATCTGGGATTGAACCAGGGTTCTGTCTTGCGTGGAAATTTGCACATGGCTGTGGATGATCGTGGCAGCGGGCCGTTGCGGGTCTTGGTTGTCGAAGACGAAGCCTTGATCTGCCTGACGCTGCAGGATGTGCTGGAGGATTTGGGTTGCGTGATTGCAGCAATGTGCACAACGCTGCAACAAGCCATGGACTCTGCAAGTCGTGATGATTTTGACGTGGCCATTCTTGATGTCAACCTCAACGGTGAAGAAATTACACCCGTCAGTGTGGCCCTGCACGACCGTGACATACCTTTCATATTTTCCACAGGCTACGGCAGGAACGGCGTTCCAAAGCAGTTCAGCCACTATCCATTAATTGAAAAGCCTTTCCGAGACAGCGACGTCCAAGTGTCGTTGCAAACGGCCATGAATGGCCATTGGAAGCAGCCGTGAACAGCCATCGCGTAATCATCTGTTGCCCGCAGATGGAGAGCTGTTTCGGTGGGACTCGCGCCAATACTGGATACTGCTATTCGGAACGCCCGTCTGACAGGTGTCTCTTGTGAAGCGAGGATTATGGCGTTTGCAGGCATAGTTTAGGCAGCGTAGCCAATGCTATGGATCGCAACTTCATCGCTGACGCACCCAAGGCCAAGTGGGCTGGCGAAATCAGCTATGTTTGGACAGCCCAAGGGTCACTCTGTCTGGAAGGCAAGTGACCTGAACCAAACTGCTGCAATCGACGGGCTTAAACTGACGACTTTCAGGTAAAATGCCTGAAATGCTCGTCTTCACGGCCTTAACTTTACATTCCTATTGACAAATCAGACAATTGCGAATGCCGAGAAGGCCTTTGACTTCTGACGTAGATCTGTTGCCTTAACTGTGACTGTCTCAATCCAATCTTGTGTTGTTTTTTTGCCAAGTTCCGTAAATGAACCTCGGAATTTGAAACTGAAGATTATGACGGTAGAATTTACGGTACTGGCGAATTGAATCCAAGAATTGTAATTTTTTTCAACCCATTAACTGAACTGTTGATGATCGAGTGGGAGTGAGGAATACCAGCATTCACCGATAGGAAATCTGGTGGAGCTATTTCAGCCAACCCGGCAACCATGAAATGCAAAGTGGATCAAGCTGAGGCAGGGCCTTCCACACCGCCTCTCTGACTGCTAACTTTCCCAGTGGGGGCTTTCGTCCAGAGGACTTGAGCCATGATCGGGAATGCGGGCAAGGTACTGCTTCGGGCAATGCGACTGATTGCTGTGTGGGCCAGCCTGTGGTTGCTGCTGGTCACAATCCCAAACTTCTCAACATCTGCATTTGCCGAAGACGCCAGCAAGATGTGCCAGCCGCAGGCCAGCATGTGCGGCTGTGCGACGTGTGGCTGCACACCTGATCTTGGCCGCCCCACATGTCCGGCGGGCTCGCGCCTCTATGATGATTACTGCTTGCCCGATTGCCCCGGCGATTTCATCCGCTATCCCGGCATCCCAGGCTTGTGCATGCCACCGTGCCAGCACGGCTGCCCGGAAGGCTATGACCAAGTGCCATTGCCGCAATGCCCTGAAAATTACGTGCGTGACCTGCGCAATCCGGACCGCTGCATTCCCGATTATGACCGCCTGCGCAATTTCGACAACTGCGCCGAGGGCATGAGCTATTCATCCGAAACCGGACAATGCGAATTCGATTGCCCGGACAACTTCTTCCGCAATGCGCAGGGACGTTGCGAGTTCACCTATGAACGCGAATGCCGCGAGGGTTACACCCGCAATCTCCAGACCGGAAAATGTGTGCCGCAGGGTGACTGGCCAGTGGATTATCGCTGGGTCTGTCTGCCGACCTGCCCGCAAGGCACCTATCGCGACATTCAGTATCCCACCCGTTGCGTGCCCCCGCCGCCTCAATGCGAGGATGGCTTCACGCTGGAAGGCGGGCGCTGCATGCCGGTGTGCGAACCAGGTACCGTGCGTGATCGCTACGGTTATTGCGTGCCGCAGACCTGCCCTGACGGCACTTATCCCAATCTGCGTGGACAATGCCGTGAGCCGGAATGTCCCTATGACTACATCCGCAACGAGGATGGCCGCTGTGTGCCGCCCGATAGCGGCTGCCCGGACAACACAACGTTCGTGAACGGTCAATGCATGCCTGACTGCGAACGTGGCGAACAACGCGATGAAAATGGCCGTTGCATCCCCGTTGATCAAGGCTGCGAGCAAGGCCTGGAAGACGTGAACGGCCAATGCGTGCCGATTTGCAAACAGGGCCTCAAGCGCGATGCCAACGGCCGTTGCGTTCCGCCGCAACAAGGCTGCCGTCAGGGCACCGAAGCCTTCCGCGGCAAGTGCGTGGACATTTGCAAGCAAGGCACGCGCCGGAACCGCGATGGCCGTTGTGTGGCGATTGATGTGCAGTGCAGGGACGGCTTTGTCAAAGGGCGGGATGGCAGCTGTGTGCGTATTCCTGTTGGTTGCCCGAAGGGAACGCGCCCTGATGGCCAAGGTGGCTGCGTCCGCATCCAGACCTTGTTGCCGCAGGGTTGTCCGGACAACACGGTTTACAACAAGCGTACCAAACAGTGCGAACGCATCCGACGCCCACGGCCACAGCCGCAACCGGATGCGCAAGACGACGGCGACGCCTTCGAACCGCCGCCAGTACGCCGCGCCACGCCCAACATCCAGCTCACGCCGGAAGTATTGGAGCGTCTGATCCCGCAGAAGCGACCGCGCCCACAGGTCAACCAGCAGGGTGAATGCCCGAAAGGAACATTCCGGGACAACAACGGCCGTTGCGTGCAGGGGTGAAACTCAGGTGCGCTGCGGCAGACCAAGTGTCCGCATCGGTTCGAGTCCATTGAGGCTGTTGAGCAAATCGTAGAGGAAGGTCTGCAATTGCGGCACCATGTCGGGAGCAAGTCCCTGCGGGTCTCCATTGACGAATTCGCGCAGCGAAAAGCGGCGGTTGGAAATGGCCAGGGCAATGGGCGCGGCGAGGAATGGAATGGTCAGGGCCCCTTCATTTTCGGGCCAATGGCTGCGCACCAGCATGTTGCGCACGGGAACGAAGAGGTCGATGCCCGGTTCGCGTTGCAGGGCGTAGGCCGCCTTCAACGATGTGAAACTGTTGTCCACCACATAGAAGACGAAGACGCGGAAGCCTGACTTCTTGCACTCGGCGAAAAAATCGAGGTCGCGTGAGGTGTGGAAGAAGCTTTCAGTGTGGCGGGCGGGAAGATCGATCACGTAGTCGCGGCCGGGGGCAGCGAGGATGGTGTCGAAGAGTTTCATCTGGCCCTTGATGGCGGCAAAATCAGCCAGTGCAGTACGACCGGGGAAAAACGCGCGCAGGGGACCATCGGGCGCGTCAGTGTCGATGCAGAAGGGATCACGCCCATCCAGCATGAGGAAGTCAACCAGCACACGCGCCAGCAGGGTCTTGCCATTGCGGTGTTGGTCGGAACAAATGATATGAACCGTGGGACTTGTGGCCACGGCATCAGCCTTTCACGTTGTGATCCGCACTGTTACTGCTGGCGACCGCCAGAAAGCACATCTTGCAGCATCTTCACATGGGCGAGTTCGGCATCGATTTCCGAGCACCACTTCTTCACGTAGCCTCGCAACACGAAAGAGAACTTGCCCTGGCTGCCATCGGCAGCGCGATTGTCGATGAAGTCCTTGAAGGTGACGCCAGCAACATCGACCTGCTCGTAAGCCATTTCGTTGAGCTTGGGGATGTTGATTTCCTGGGTCTTGGCAATCTGCGAGAAGTATTTGCGGTAAGTGGCTTCATCCCACTCAAAGAAATTGGTCTCGTTGATCGAGTTGCGGGCCACAACGTACTGCATGCCAGAAAGATACTTGGCGATTTCGCCGATTTCGTCGAGCGAGGCAATCGATGGTCCAACGACGTGGAAGAGGCCCAGCGTGAACATGCCGTTGCGGGCGGCATCAAGAACGCCGATGCGTTCAAACAGGTCGAGCGAATAGGACAGATTGCCAGCCTTGAGATCGACGATGGTGACCGGCACGTTGGAGGTTTCCATGGTGTCGAGAACGCGCATCTGGTCGGCGACAGCGCCAAGGTCGATGATTTCGGTAATCGCGGGGTAGAAGCGGTGCAGCGAGCCGCGTGGATTTTCCGTGTCGAAAGCGCGGGTGAGCACGTTCTTGCGCGCAAAGTAATCAAGCAGCGTACGCGAAACGGTGGTCTTGCCGACGCCGCCCTTGTCCGCGCCAACCAGAATGAGTGTTGGTTTCATCTTCTACCCCTTAAATCTGTAGGCCCCTTAAACCACCCGGATGCGTGATTTGCGTTCCCCATATCATGGCATTCCATGTGAGTACATGCTGCACTTGAATGGGCGCTTGTGCCCTTTTCGTGGCAGGTCCACATCTGTTATGCCCGGTGCGGAAGTGGAGATTCGATCATGGTCATGCTCTGGTTGGGGGTGCTTCTGTTTGCGGCCCCGCACGTGTTGTCGATGCTGCTGCCCTCACTTCGAGAGGGCATCAGGGAGCGTTTGGGCGAGGGACAATTCAAGGGGCTCTATTCGCTCGTATCGCTGGCTGGCATCGTGTTGCTCGTATTTGGCTACAGCGCGGCGATGGCCGGGCCGGATGCAACCGCACTCTACTATGAGCCATGGGCTGGGGCACGCCATGTCACAATGCTGTTGGTCCTGTTGGCGTTCATTTTGATCGCTGCGTCGCACGGCAAAGGTTACATCAAGTCCTTCGTCAGGCAGCCCATGTCGATTGGCTTCGCGCTGTGGTCGGGCGGGCATCTTCTGGCCAACGGTGAAAAACCGGTGGTGGTCATCTTTGCTCTCTTCTTCGCAATTGCTGTGCTCGACATCATTCTCAGTACGGTGCGCGGCAAAGGTCCCATTCATCAACCCCAGCTGCGCTCGGATATCAGCGCGGCCATCGCTGGCATGGTGCTTTATGTGATCTTTCTATTCGGCTTTCATCCCTACATTCTTGGCGTTCCGGTGGCGGGATGATCCTTCTTGTTTTCTCCCTGCTGGCGTTTGCCGTGGTGCATCTGGTACCGGTAGTGCCGCGCGCCAAAGCGTCGGCACAGACGGCACTCGGCCGATCCTATGGTGCGGTATATGGCGTTGCCACCTTCGTATTGCTGGTGGCCTGTGTCTGGGCCTTCCGGCGCACTGAAACGGATTTTGTATATGATCCGCCCACATGGGGAAGGCATGCCAATTTCCTGCTCACGCTGATCGCCTTCATTTTTGTCGGAATCTTTCTGGCGCGGGGATCCTGGCGCAACCGGGTGAAGTTTCCGATGGCTATTGCGACAGGTTTCTGGGCCACTGGTCACCTGCTCGCCAACGGAGACACGCGAAGTCTGGTGTTCTTCGCAACACTGGCGTGTACCGCCTTTGTTCACGCATTCTTATCTTCGCGTGCATATAAACCAACAGGGGAAGAGCGCGGGGGACACAATTTGCTTTCGATCTTGTTTGGCATTGCCCTCTATGGGCTGATGGCGCAGTTGCATGGAGTTTTGATCGGAGTGCCGGTGATCAATCTTTCGGGGTTGTCGCCTTGAAGGCTGTGGTGATTGGCTTGGCCCGGCGCGCCGAAAGCCGCCAGCCCATGGAAGAAGTCAAGGTGGCCGTGCTCACACCCGATTTGGGCATGCTGGGCGATTGCAAAGGCCGCAAATTTCCAGAGCGGCATCTCACCATTCTTTCAATTGAATCCTGGGTAGCGGCATTGATGGATCTGGCCGGCCCAGCAGGACCACCTCATTTGCCGTGGACGACGCGCAAGGCCAATGTGCTGGTGGAAAACATCGCTTTGCCGCGCGGCATTGGCTCGATCATCGCACTGGGTGACTGCCTGGTGCAGGTTACGGGCCAGACGACACCGTGCGCGCTCATGGACCTAGCCTATCCTGGACTGCTGCGGGCCTTGGCGCCAGACTGGCGTGGCGGTGTTACCTGCAAGGTCCTGACGGGTGGCGGGGTCTCAATTGGTGATCAGTTGCATATCCTGAGAGAAACCGCCGAGAAGAAGAAGGTGCTATTGCCGGGTGAATAGCGGGCGCGTTAAGGTGGTGTCCATGTCACAACACACGCCACAAAAACGCACCACCGCTCCCGACATCCGCGCCCGCAAGGGTGCTGAACCGATCGTGGCACTCACCTCCTACCACGCACACACCGCCGCCATTGCTGACAAGCATGTGGATTTTCTGTTGGTGGGTGACTCGCTTGGCATGGTCATGCACGGGTTTGAATCAACACTGCCGGTACCGCTCGAACTGATGATCATGCACGGGCGCGCCGTGATGCGCGGTGCCAAGCGGTCGCTCATTGTTGTCGACATGCCCTTCGGTTCCTACGAGGAAAGCCCGGCGCAGGCCTTCCGCAACGCCGCCAAGGTGGTGAAGGAAACGGAATGCGGGGCGATCAAGCTGGAAGGGGGCAGGCGCATGGCCGAGACGATCCACTTCCTCACCGAGCGTGGCATCCCGGTGATGGGCCATGTCGGGTTGACTCCTCAGTCAATCAATGTGCTGGGGTCCTTCAAGGCTCAGGGGCGCAAGATGGAAGAATGGGCAGCCATTGAGGAAGATGCACGGGTCGTGGCCGAGGCTGGTGCCTTTGCTGTCGTCCTCGAAGCAGTCGCAGAACCGCTCGCCGCGAAGATTACCAAGCAGGTTGCGATTCCGACCATCGGTATCGGTGCGTCAGCCAACTGCGACGGACAAATCCTTGTCATGGAAGACATGTTGGGCCTCAGCCCGCGGGTGCCGCGCTTCGTCAAGGAATTCGGCAATGTGGGCGAAGCCATTGAACGCGCCATCACGATGTATGCCGAAGATGTGCGCAGCCGCGCCTTTCCGGGAGCTGACAATACCTACTCTGTGAAAGAGTGACGGTCGCATTGGCTTTCACCAAAATGCCAAGAATCAGACTATCATGTGCCTATGCGCGGATGGCATCCCAGCAGACGGGCGTTGATGGCGGCAGTTGCCGCAGGTCTAGCCATGCCGTGTGGTGCGAGGGCCCAAGAGAATGACGCACCGGCAAGTGATGAGCCGGATGCATATGCTGGCCAAACCCTGACGGCCCAGAAAACGCAACGCCTGCTTCTCGGTGACGACAATCCGCCCACGGATGTATGGGAATTCAAGACATCGGGAAAGTTGCCGCTGCTGCTGGCGCAGCAGGGCCGTGAATTCCGCTTTCGTATCTTCAATGAAGTGGGCGAGGAACTTTGGCTGCATTTCTTTGGTGTTCGCGGTGCGGACCAGATGATGACTGTCGCCGTTCCTGCCGGACAAGTTGGCAAGGCCGGTGAATTTGAAGTCGTGTTCACGCCTCCCGATGCGGGTACCTTCTGGTTTGGCCCTTTGCTGCACGCCTCGCGCCATCGCGACATGGGGCTTACCGGGATGCTCATTGTCGAGGAAGCAGAGTTGGCTGCTGATCTCGTCGATGTGCCAATCATCATTGATGACTGGATTGTCGATGAGAACGGCAAGATGGATCAGTCCTTCGGCAATCTCGAGGCGGCGATCGGCGAGGGAAGGCTTGGCAACTGGTTCACCGTCAACGGTGCCTACAAGCCGCGCATCGATATCGACCGAAGGAAAAATACCCGTCTGCGTCTGCTCAATGCCTGCAACACGCGCAGCATTGCGCTGCAATTCAAGAACATTGATCTCACGATCCTGGCACTCGATGGCCAGCCGGTGAAACCGTCGCCACCGGGGCTGGAACCAATCCGTCTGGCGCCCGGTCAGCGCGTTGATCTCTTGGCCAGCAATGCGCTGGACCAGGCGGTGATCTCGCTTGATCTGCAAGAGGACGTGGTTGAACTTGCCTTCCTCATTGCCACGGGCAAGGCGGGCAAAGGTTTGCCCGATGATTTCTCCTTGCCGAACAATCCGCTGCCCACACCCGGGGATATCGGCAAAGCGCGCCAGGTGCCGCTGGTGCTGGCGGGCGGTGCCAAGGGTGGTCTGCAATCAGCCAGGGTGGGTGACGAAGAGCTTGATCTCCGCCGTTTGCTGGAAAAGGGTCTGGCGTGGGCCATGAATGGTGTTGCTGGCCTTGGCGGCCCCATGCTGTTTGAAGCCAGCAAGGGTGAGACACTGGTCATTGCCGTCGACAACAAGACGAGTTTTGCCCAGCCTCTGCATATTCATGGCCACGTCTGGCAATTGATCGAACAGGATGGCCAGCCGGTTGACAATCAGCCGTGGCGGGATACGGCAGTGATAGCTGGCCTCTCCGGTGCCAAGCTCCTCATGGTGTCCGACAATGCGGGGCCGTGGGCTATCCAGAGCCTCATCGCTGAACGGTCGGATGCAGGGTTGATCGGCGGATTCAAGGTCAATTGAGGCCCGGGCGTGCGCTTTGCCCTCACGGCAACGCGGGCCGATATGCCTTGATTTGGCCGCCTGCCTCGTTTACGCCCCGGTGAAACACATCAGGAAGACTGCAGCTGTGACGGATGAATCACTGTTTCGCGAAGTGGACGAGGAAGTCCGCCAAGACGCATACAAGAAACTCTGGGATCGTTTCGGGACCTATTTCATCGGTCTCGCCGTTATTGTAGTTGCTGTCGTCGGGGGCATCAAGGGCTGGGAATATTACCAGCAGACCCAATCAGAAGCGGCTGCCATCGTTTATGGCGAAGCACTGAAGAAAGCCGTTGACGGCAAGTACGATGATGCGCTTTCCGCCCTCAAGGTGGTGAAGCACAGTGGCTATGGCCAACTGGCCCGCCTGCGCGAAGCTGCCCTGCTGGCAGACAAGGGTGAAACTGACAACGCCGTCGCCGCCTATGACGCCATCGCCGCAGATGCAACTGTTGATCCGGTGCTCGCCGATGTGGCGCGCATTCGTGCTGGCTATTTGCTGGTTGATACCGTGACGCCCGATGCGCTGCTCACGCGCCTTGGCAAGTTCGACAAGGATACCGAGATCTGGCGCAATCAGGCCCGGGAAATCTTTGGTCTCGCGGCCTGGCGCACTGGCGACTATCTCATGGCCGACCGCTACATGAATGCCATTTTCGCTGATCCCGAGACGCCGCAGGGCATGCGCCAGCGCGCTCAGGTGATGATCCAGTTGATCGCGCCAAAACTGCCGAAGCAATGAGAATTGAGATGAAGCGCTGCGTCCTCCTTCCCGTGTTATGTGTGGCTGTCCTGTTGGGCGGCTGCAGCACCTTCAAGAAGTTGACGGGCCAGCGCAACGACACGGTGTTGCCAGGCCAGCGTGAAGAAATCCTGTCGCCTGACCAGTACACGGCCAAGAACCAGGAACTTGAGCGCAAGCCTGAGGGTGAGCCTACTGACATGCCAGCCGGAGAGGCACCACCGGCCACGACCTCGACGGGCACCCAGCCAAAATCAGGCCAAGTGTGCAATCCGGAAGTCGATCCAGACTGTGTGCCGCCAGCCAAGCCCGGCAACAAAGGCATCTTCGACGACGGCTGATGACACTCACCATTGCCATTCTGGGCCGGCCCAATGTCGGCAAATCGACGCTGTTCAATCGGCTGGTCGGGCAGAAGCTCGCCATTGTTGACGACACGCCAGGCGTGACGCGTGACCGCCGCGAAGGCGAAGGCCGCATCGCCGACATGCGCTTCCGGCTATTTGACACCGCGGGTCTTGATGATGCCAAGAAGGGCACACTCGAAGCCCGCATGAGTGCGCAGAGCGAAGACGCGGCGCGCCTCGCCGATGTCATTCTGCTGGTCATGGATGCGCGCGCTGGTGTCACTCCCACCGACCGCGAATTCGCCCAGCGCATCCGCAAGATGGGCAAGCCGGTGCTGTTGATCGGCAACAAGGCAGAATCGCGGGCGTCACTTCCAGGGCTTGGCGAGGCGTATTCGCTTGGCTTTGGTGCGCCAATCGCAATGTCTGCCGAACATGCCGAAGGCCTCGGCGATCTCTATGAGGCACTTGAGCCGTTCGTGAAGAAAGAGACGGCCGAAATTGAACAGGCCGAAACTCCCGAGGATTTGGAATACGATCCCAAGCGTCCGCTGAAACTTGCCATCATCGGTCAGCCCAATGCGGGCAAGTCAACTCTGGTCAATGCCATGCTGGGTGAGGAGCGCATGCTTACCGGACCGGAAGCAGGCATTACCCGTGACGCTATCGCCAGCGATTGGACCTGGAAGGGCCGTCCCATCAAGCTCTGGGATACGGCCGGCATTCGCCGCAAGTCGCGGGTGCAGGCCAAGATCGAAAAAATGTCGGTATCGGATGCCATGCGTGCCATCCGCTTTGCCGAATGCGTGGTCGTGCTGATTGATGCCACGTTGCCAATCGAACGCCAGGACTTGACGCTCTGCGATCTCGTGGCGGGAGAGGGCCGCGCGGTGGTGCTGGCGCTCTCCAAGTGGGACGCGGTGGAGGACAAGTCGCACACCCTGCGCGAAGTCGAGAGCAAGCTTGAAGACGTGCTGCCGGAAATCCGTGGCGTACCCGTCGTCACGCTGTCGGCCAAGCAGGGCCGTGGCATCGATACCCTGATGAAGGCGGTGGTCGATGCCGACCGCAAGTGGAACATGCGTATCTCCACCGGCAGGCTGAACCGCTGGCTGGAAGGGCAACTCGAGCGCAATGCACCGCCGGCCCCCTCGGGCCGCCGCATCAAGATCCGCTATGCTACGCAAGCCAATGCACGGCCGCCAACATTTGCATTGTTCGGCAATCAGCTGGCGAAATTGCCCGAAAGCTATCTGCGTTACCTGATGAATGGCATGCGCGCGGAATTCGGGCTTGGCGGCGTGCCCATCCGCTTCTCGTTGCGTGGTGGCAAGAACCCGTACGGCGAAGACTGAAACTCAACTCAGATTGTGGACGGCTGTTCCTTGCCGCCGAACTGGCGGAAAAGGCCAGTGGCGGCATATTTGTAGACCGCACCATTATCGTCGAAATCCGCAAGGCACATAGGCACAATTTGCTCCGCCACGACCCTTGCTTCCGGCAGCGTGTCGGGATCTTCACCGGGCATGGCGGTGGCGCGCATGCGGGTTCGGGTTGCACCGGGGGAGAAACAGTTCACTCGCACGTTGGTGGTTTCCATTTCTCCGGCATAGGTTTTCATCATGGCTTCGAGGGCGGCTTTGCCGATCGAGTAGGCACCCCAATAGGGAAAGCATTTTTGGGCCAAACCCGAGGTGATGAAAACGACACGGGCCCAGTCCGCCTGGCGCAGCAGCGGATCAAGCGAGCGGATGAAGCGGTAGTTTGACGTGACATTGATGTCGAGTGCTTCGGTCCAGACCTTGGGATCGAGATGGGCAAGGGGTGTCAGCTTGCCCAGCGATCCGGCATTGCCGATGAAAATATCCAGCTTTTTCCAACGCTCAAAGATTGCCGCGCCGAGGCGGTCGATGCCGTCCCAATCACGGATGTCGAGCGGCACCAGCGTGGCGGTGGAACCGGCAGACTTGATGGCATCATCAAGTTCTTCGAGGCCGCCCTGGGTGCGCGCCACGGCGATGACATGGGCACCTTCCCTGGCGAGGTGAATGGCAGTCTCGTAGCCAATGCCGCGTGAGGCCCCGGTGACGAGGGCGATTTTTCCGGCCAGCCGTTTGCTCATGCTGGTCAACCGGCCTCGGCCAGCAGCGACAACTGCTGCTTGGCGCTTTCGCCGATATGGTCAGTAAGGTGGGTCGGATATTCACCCGTGAAGCAATGATCGGTGAACTGTGGCGCAGCGTTGTTGCGGCCCTCGTAGCCGGTGGCCTTGTAGACGCCGTCGACAGAAAGGAAGGCCAGGGACTCGACGCCAATATACGCGCGCATTTCTTCCAATGTGTGAGTGGCGGCCAGCAAGGACTGCTGTTCGGGCGTATCAATGCCGTAGAAATCAGGGTGGGTGATCGGCGGGCTGGCAATGCGCATGTGCACTTCCTTTGCACCGGCTTCATACATCATGCGCACGATCTTGACCGACGTCGTTCCGCGTACCACCGAGTCATCGATGAGGACGATGCGCTTGCCGGCAACAACCGAGCGGTTGGCGCTGTGCTTCAACTTGACCCCGAGCGAGCGAATGGTCTGGGTTGGCTCAATGAAGGTGCGGCCGACGTAGTGATTGCGGATGATGCCAAGTTCGAAGGGAATGCCAAGTTGCTGGGAGAACCCCAAGGCAGCAGGAACGCCAGAATCAGGCACTGGCACGACGACATCAACGTCACAGGAAGACTCACGGGCCAACTGCATGCCCAATTTCTTGCGCACGTCATAGACCGAGCGGCCAGCCAGCACCGAGTCGGGCCGGGAGAAATAGATGTACTCGAATATGCAGGGGCGGGCAGGCTGGCGCGGGAACGGCCAGTGGCTCTCGATGCCCTCGTCGGAAATCACGATGACTTCGCCATTTTCCACTTCCCGGACGAAACGCGCACCAATGATGTCGAGCGCGCAGGTCTCTGAACAGAGGATATAGGCGCCATTGAGTTCGCCCAGCATGAGCGGGCGAATGCCGAGCGGGTCACGGGCTCCAACCAGTTTCTTGTTGGTGAGCGAGACCAGCGCATAGGCACCCTCCAGGCTGCGCAGCGCATCGATATAGCGTTCAATGATCTTGCCGCGCTGCGAGCGCGCCACGAGGTGCAGGATGACCTCGGTGTCGGAGGTGGATTGGCAGATTGCGCCCTGGGCGATCAATTCACGGCGGAGCGACAATCCATTGGTGAGGTTGCCGTTGTGGGCAACTGCCAGACCGCCAGCTGCGAGTTCGGCGAACAGCGGCTGCACATTGCGCAGAATTGTTTCACCGGTGGTGGAATAGCGCACATGGCCGACGGCAGCGGAGCCTTTCAGCCGGTCAATGACTTTCTGCGAGGAGAAGTGATCACCGACAAGGCCCATGCGGCGTTCAGCATGAAAGCGGTTGCCGTCGAAGGAGACGATACCTGCTGCCTCCTGGCCACGGTGCTGCAGGGCGTGCAGGCCAAGGGCCGTCAGGGCGGCGGCATCGGGGTGGCCGAATATGCCGAATACACCGCATTCCTCACGCAGCGTATCACCATCGAGATCAAGTTCATCCATCGGCATCATCGTGGTGTAGCCTTACTGGTCTGCGCCGCTGCTGCCCATAGCAGGCGGGTTGGTCGTACCTTCAATCAGATTGTCCAGGCCCTGCTGCTGGCCGTTATTGACGCCACCTTCGGGCGTTACCGGCACTTCCGGATTGCCAGGCAAGGCTGCATTCGAAAGTGTGTTGGCCACATCCGGCGGCATCAGACCGATCAGCAGATTGCTCACCTTCTGGATCACCGGCAGGGTCTGGGCATTGCGGATCCAGTCCTCATGCTTCTCCGGCGGATTGGCCCACGAGTAGAACATATAAGCGATGGCGACGAGGACGAGGCCGCGGGCGATGCCATAGACGAAGCCCAGAGTACGATCGAAGGCACCAACGGACGATTCGACAACCGAGTCGGAAATTTTGACGCTGATGATCGAGACGACAATCAACACGATCAGGAAGGCGACGGCGGCGATGATGGCTTGGGCGATCTTGTCATTGTTCACATAGGGCATGACGTAATCGAAAAGTGGCTTCTGCTGGAAAGCGAAGTAGGCTGCGACCGCTGCCAGACCCCAGGAAATGAGCGAGAGAACTTCGCGGGTGAAGCCCCGCATCAAGGCCAAAAGGCCCGAAACCAGCATGATGCCGAGAAGTACGATATCAAGAACCTGAAAAGGCATGAGCAAGCAATCCGTGCAGGTTGAAAATGTGCCCCCTTATAGGGACTAACCACTTGGCGCGCTATGCGATTCTCCGCAAGCCCTTTGCACGGGAAGCAACCCAGGCGACGACATCAGCGACATTGGTCATTTGCCGAATCGTCAGGCCTTTGACACTTGCGGCTTCACCCTGTTCAGCAATGACTGCGTCACTCAGGCCCAGTTTTTGGGCTTCCTTGAGACGGGCTTCAGTCTGGCCGACAGGCCGGATGTTGCCGGAGAGCGCGATTTCGCCAAACAGCACGGTGCCATGGGGAATGAGAGTGTCAGAGAGCGAGGAGAGCAGGGCGGCTGCCACAGCAAGGTCTGCGGCTGGTTCCTTGAGGCGCAAACCGCCGGCCACGTTCAAGTAGACGTCATGTTGTGCCAGGGAAACACCGGCGCGGGCATCAAGCACGGCGAGAATCATGGCGAGGCGGTTGCCGTCCCAGCCGACAGCGGTGCGGCGTGGTGTGCCAAGCGGCGATGGCGAGACAAGGGCCTGCACTTCAACGAGCAGTGGGCGGGTTCCTTCCATGCCGGCAAAGACGGCGGTGCCGGGAGAAGGATGTTCCGACGAGCCCATGAAAAGGCGCGACGGATTTGTCACTTCGCGCAGGCCGCCGTCTGACATTTCGAAGACACCGATTTCGTCGGTGGGACCGAAACGGTTTTTGACGGCGCGCAGGATGCGGAACTGGTGTCCGCGGTCGCCCTCGAAATAGAGAACCGCATCGACCAGATGTTCAACGACCTTTGGCCCGGCGATTTGGCCGTCCTTGGTCACGTGGCCGACGAGAAGCACACAGGCTCCCTTCTGTTTGGCAAAGCGCACCAGTGCTTCCGAGCCGGCTTTCAATTGCGAGACGGTGCCGGGTGCTGCTTCGATGACGGGTGACCAAAGCGTCTGAATTGAATCGATGACCACAACAGCCGGTATGGCCTCTTCATTGAGCGTGGCGATGATGTCGGAGGTATTGGTTTCGGTCGCCAGCAGAACGGCTGCATCATCAAGGCCGAGGCGTTGGGCGCGCAGCCGCAGCTGGGCGATGGCCTCTTCACCAGACACGTAGATGACACGCTCACCCTTGCGCGCCAGTGATGCCAATGCCTGCAGCAGGAGCGTCGACTTGCCGATACCGGGATCACCGCCAATCAGCACGGCCGAACCCGGCACGAAGCCGCCGCCCGCCACACGGTCCAGTTCCGAGATACCGGTCTCAATGCGCGGTGGGCTTGCCGTATCACCACGCAGGCCGACAAGCCGGGAGGCGCGGCCTTTGGGTAGGGCCTGACCTTTGGCGCCTGAAGCAGGCGCCTCGCGGGATTCCTCAACGATGGTGTTCCAACTGCCGCAGCCGTCGCAGCGACCGGTCCATTTTGAATGTGTTGTGCCACACGACTGGCAGACGAGGACGGAAGATGCTTTGGCCATGTCCGGCCATAGCATGGAACATAGAGTGAACGCAAGATTCCCCATCACCAACATAAATTCACTGGTGAGTTGGCTTCACTTGACCGCAGACAGATTTACGGCTTGTCTTGGGCCACGCTGGCAATGAGACCAGCCAAACAATGCATACATTGCCGTTTCGGCGAGTATCAGGGAGCATTATTCTATGAAACATGTGAAATCACTCATTTTGGCCACCGTTTTTGGCCTTGGCGCTGTCACGGCTGCAAATGCCGCCACGCTTGATGACGTGAAGGCCAAGGGCTTCGTCCAATGTGGCGTCAGCCAGGGTTTGATCGGCTTTTCCAATCCGGATGACCAGAACAATTGGACCGGACTCGACGTTGACTTCTGCAAGGCTGTTGCTGCCGCTGTTCTGGGTGATGCCACCAAGGTGAAGTATTCGCCACTGAACGCCAAGGAGCGCTTCACTGCGCTGCAATCCGGTGCCATCGACGTGCTGTCGCGCAACTCCACGTGGACGATGAGCCGGGACACGACACTGGGTCTCTCGTTTGCCGGTGTGACCTATTATGATGGCCAGGGCTTTCTGGTGCCCACCAAGCTTGGCGTGAAGTCGGCACTCGAACTCAACGGTGCATCGGTTTGCACCCAGACCGGCACGACCACGGAATTGAACCTGGCTGACTACTTCAAAGCCAACAAGATGGAATACAAGATCGTCGCCTTCGAAAAGAACGAAGAAGTTCTCAAGGCCTATCAGGAAGGCCGTTGCGACGTGTTCACTACGGACCAATCTGGCCTCTATGCCGAAGTGCTGAAATTCTCGAACCCCGCTGACCACATGGTCCTTCCGGAAATCATTTCCAAGGAACCGCTTGGCCCAGTGGTGCGCCAGGGTGATGCCCAGTGGTTCAACATTGTGAAATGGACTTATTACAGCCTGCTCAATGCTGAAGAACTCGGTTTGACCTCCAAGAACGTCGATGAGATGAAGACGTCGGCCAATCCTGAAATCCAGCGGCTGCTGTCGGTCAGCATCAAGAACCCAGATGGCACCGATGCCGACAATGATTTCGGCAAGGGCCTCGGCCTCGGCCCGGATTGGGCTTACAATGTTGTCAAGCAAGTGGGCAATTACAGCGAAGTTTTCGACCGCAATCTGGCACAGCTGAAGATCGCCCGCGGCAAGAATGCATTGTGGAATGCTGGCGGCCTGCAATACGCGCCACCCGTCCGCTAAGAGTTGATTGTGGAGCCCGCACCGTGGTGCGGGCTCCACACTCCCGGATGGCCGCATGACGGCGCAACAACCTGACAAACGAACTCTGGCACCAGCCCCATCACAAGATGGCGGCAGCTGGCTTTATGATGCGAAGCTGCGCGGCATTGTCAGCCAAATTGTCGTCGTGCTCCTGCTGGCGTGGGGGCTCTATGTCATTGTCGCCAACACGCAGGCCAACCTCTCCAAGCTCAACCAGAGCTTTGGATTCGACTTTCTGACCCGGGCCTCCGGCTTCGATCTGTCATTCTCGCTCTTTGAGTATTCATCAAGTTCATCCTACGGGCGCGCCCTTCTGGTCGGCTTCTGGAACATGGTTCTGGTCTCGCTGATCGGCATTGTGCTGACGACCATCCTTGGTTTCATTGTTGGCGTCATGCGCCTGTCGAAGAACTGGGTCATTTCACGTACCGCCACGATCTATATCGAGATTGTTCGCAACATTCCGCTGCTGGTGCAGATTTTCATCTGGTATGCACTCGTGCTGAAACCGCTTCCCGGTCCGAAGCAGGCACTCAATCTGCTTGATTCAATTTTTATTTCGAACCGGGGTGTGATCATGCCCCATCCGACATTTGGTCCCGGTGCATGGCTTGGGCCGTTGTTTCTGGTGCTGACGCTGGTTGGTACATGGATGTTCCGGCGCCGGGCGCGCCAGCAACAGGAAGCCACAGGCAAGATTTTGCCGGTATGGCTGATCTCGCTTCCAATTATCATCATTTCGCCGTTTCTCGGCTTGTTGCTGGCGGGCTGGCCGGTGGGCTGGGACTACCCGGAACTGGCGGGATTCAATTTCAGTGGTGGCATGACGCTGGTGCCGGAATTCATCGCGCTGCTTCTGGCATTGAGCATCTACACCGCGTCTTACATTGCCGAGAACGTACGCTCCGGCATTCTCGCAGTCAGCCATGGGCAGACGGAAGCGGCCGGTGCACTTGGTCTTGATGGCGGAAAAACGCTGCGGCTGGTGGTGATCCCGCAAGCCTTGCGCGTCATCATTCCACCGCTCACCAGCCAGTATCTCAATCTCACCAAGAACTCGTCGCTGGCCGTGGCCATTGGCTATCCCGATCTCATGTATACGGGCGGCACGGTGAACAACCAGTCAGGCAAAGCCATTGAGGTGTACTCGATCTTGCTCATTGTTTATCTGACAACCAGCATCGTCACGTCGATCTTCATGAACTGGTTCAACTCCCGCATGAAACTGGTGGAGCGCTGAGATGGCCCTCGGATTTGTGCGATCAGTGGATGCTCCGAAACTGCCGCCGCCGCCAGACATGGTGGGGTTGTGGGCGGCGTTGCGGGCCAAGCTGTTCACCTCCATACCCGGCAGCATCCTCGGTATTGTCATCTCGGTTCTACTGGCGTGGACGGCCTGGATCATTCTTGACTGGGCCATCTTGCGCGCGGTCTGGGTGGCACCTGACCGCGAACTCTGCAACGTTGATGGTGCCGGCGCCTGTTGGCCGTTCGTTGGGGCCAAGCTGCATCAGTGGGTCTACGGCTTCTATCCGTTTGTCGAACGCTGGCGTGTCAACATCGTCTACGTGATGGGAGCGATTTCGCTCGCTGGTCTTCTCATTCCGGCCATTCCCTACAAGGGTTGGAATGCCCTGTTTTTCTTCGTCGCCTTCCCCATCCTCACGTATTTCCTGTTGGTCGGGGGCAGCTTTGGCCTGACCTATGTCGAAACGGAAATGTGGGGTGGCTTGTTGGTGACGCTGGTCTTGGCTGTTACAGCCATCGTCGTTTCGCTGCCACTCGGCATTCTGCTGGCGCTTGGCCGGCGTTCCGAAAAGCCGGTCGTCAGCCTGCTCAGCACGCTGTTCATCGAAACCGTGCGTGGCGTGCCTCTGGTCCTGGTGCTGTTCATGGCCGCCAACATGTTCCCGCTGTTCATGCCGCCCGGTGTGAACCCCGACAAACTGTTGAAGGCTCTTGTGGGCATGTCGCTGTTTGCTTCGGCCTACATGGCAGAGATCATCCGTGGTGGCTTGCAGGCAATTCCCAAGGGACAGTACGAAGCGTCCAGCGCTGTTGGTCTGTCGTACTGGAAGATGATGGTGCTGGTGGTCATGCCACAGGCGTTGAAGATCGTCATTCCCGGCATCGTCAACAATTTCATCGGCCTGTTCAAAGACACCAGCCTTGTCACCGTTGTTGGCATCTTCGATCTGCTCGGCAGTGTGCAGTCAGGCTTCAATGATCCGAAGTGGGCGTCGGCGCAAACCGGCAACACCGGATACTTCATGCTGGCGCTGATCTACTGGGCCTTCTGCTTTGCCATGTCACGCTATTCCCAATACATCGAACGCAGGCTCAACACGGGCCACAAGAGGTAATCATGACCGCAACCAGCCAGAAGGCGATTGTGATGAAGTCCGTCAACAAGTGGTACGGCCAGTTCCACGTGCTGCGCGATATCAACCTCGAAGTGTCGCGCGGCGAACGCATTGTGATTTGTGGGCCGTCGGGTTCCGGCAAGTCCACCATGATCCGTTGCATCAACCGGCTGGAAGAACACCAGCAGGGCGACATCATCGTTGATGGCGTGCCACTCACCAACAACCTCAAGAACATTGATGACGTGCGTCGCGAAGTTGGCATGGTATTTCAGCACTTCAATTTGTTTCCGCATCTGACGGTGCTGGAAAACTGCACGCTCGCCCCCATTTGGGTGCGCAAGCAACCCAAGGCAGAGGCCGAAGCGGCGGCACGAAAATTTCTTGAGCGGGTGAAGATTCCCGAACAGGCACTCAAATATCCGGGCCAGCTTTCCGGCGGACAACAGCAACGTGTCGCCATCGCCCGCGCGCTGTGCATGAACCCCAAGATCATGCTGTTTGATGAACCGACATCAGCTCTTGATCCGGAGATGATCAAGGAAGTGCTCGACGTCATGGTCGATCTCGCCCAGGGCGGTATGACCATGCTGTGCGTCACCCATGAAATGGCCTTCGCCCGACAGGTCGCCAACCGGGTCATCTTCATGGATCAGGGTCAGATCGTGGAAGAAAACGAACCGAATGAGTTCTTCCTGCGGCCCAAGAGTCCGCGCACCAAACTGTTCCTCGAGCAGATCCTGCATTGAACTCGATCTCCAGCCCAATTCACATTACAAAATTGTGAGTTGTAACGTCACATATCCCTTTTAGTCTGATGCCGGGCGGACAGCTTTGTTCCTTGGGAGGGATATCATGACGCTTACCAAACGGATCACAATCATGGCTTTGGCAACCGCAGCGCTTGTTGCTCCAGCCGCTGCGCAGATGGCAGACATGTCGTTCTTCGTGACCAGCACCAACCCCGGCAAGGGTGGGGATCTCGGCGGCCTGGAAGGCGCTGATGCACATTGTGCGGTGCTGGCCAAGGCTGCCGGTGCCACCAAGAACGTCTGGCGCGCCTATCTCTCGACTACAGCGCCGCAGGGTGAGGCTGGCATCAACGCCCGCGACCGGATCGGCAAGGGACCGTGGCAGAATTCCAAGGGTGTTGTCGTCGCGGCGTCGGTGGACGAGTTGCACTCCGACAAGAATAATCTGACCAAGGAAACCGCTCTCACCGAGAAGGGTGAGATGGTCAAGGGCCGTGGCGATGAGCCGAATTCGCACGACATTCTCACTGGCTCAGATCCCGATGGCATGTATTCGACGGCTGGTGGTGACACTACCTGCAAGAACTGGACATCGGGCGCTGAAGGCTCGGCCATTGTCGGTCATCATGATCGCGCTGGTCTGAAACCGACGCGCCATATGATGTCGTGGAACTCGTCACATGGTTCTGCTGGTTGCGCTTCCGATGCGCTGGTCAAGACCGGTGGTGCCGGGCTGTTCTATTGTTTTGCCGAATGAGGCTTTGACGGGACTCGGCTCCCGGTTTAGCTTTTGGCCAAACCGGGAGGACCACCATGCGCATTCGCTTTTTGTTGACGGCAACTTTCTCTGTTGCGCTGCTTGCGGCTGCGGGCGCTGGACTTTCTGAGGCCCAGGAGCGTCTGCGCCCTGTCGGAACAGTCACCTATGAACCTGAACCCGCCTCGCTCGAGAAGGGCGTCTTCACGCTCAAGCCTGAGGATCGCCGCCTTCGGTCGTTGCGCATTGAGGCTGATGAAGGCTCTGCCGATATTCGCTCACTCACGATCATCTACGCTGATGGCGAGGCGGAACGGGTGCGTGTCCGCCAGACTTTGGCAGAAGGTGAGCGCACCAATCTCTTCCGGCTCGAAGAGCCGCGTCCGGTCAAGGCGATCGAAGTCAATTACATTCCCAAAGGGGCGGTCACGCTGGTGCTTCTCGCTGATCCACGCCGCGCCGAGCCGCCACCCGCCAATTGGGTCGATCTCGGTTGCAAGAGTGTCGGCTTCCTTGGTGACCGTGACACGTTACCGGTCAACTCGGAGGAACGTTTCAAGGCACTGCGGTTGCGGTCACAGGGCTACGACATCGAACTTCTCGAAATGTTGGTACGCTTCGGCAATGGTGGCCGGGAAAATTATGTCATCCGCAGCGTCATCCCTTCTGGCAGCCGTACCAATGCCATTGACCTCAGAGGCGAACGCCGCCGCATTTCGCAGATTGATTTCCTCTATCGCGCCCGCGCCATCGGCACCGTCAAGACCAAGCTCTGTGTGGAAGGGTTGGCGGACTCAGATTTAGGTGACGAGAACTGAGCGCCGACAGAAGAAGGTGGTGAAGGTTGCGGGCGCGGCGGCAAACTGAACCAATGCCGCCGGGTCTATCACTTGCAGTCTTCCGGTTGCTCACTCAATTGCCAGCCGGCGCCGCACGGACAAGCGAAAATTGGGGCCTGGGTCAGAGTTTAGGCTTTCCGACCATCACGATGATATGGTTTTCCGGTTTCAGCAATTTTGCAGCAACGGCTTTGACGTCAGCCAAGGTCACGGCGTTCACCTTGTCTGGCCGTACCTCAATGTAATCCGGTTCCCGCCCTCTCTCCTGGGCGGTCAGCAGGGCACTGGAAATTGACATGTTTGAGGTGAAGCGCAGCGGATATGAGCCATTGATATAGGCCTTCACCTTGCGCAGTTCTTCTTCCGTCGGTCCGTCTTTCGCCATTTTGGCCAATTCAACTCTCAGCAGGTCAAGCGCCTGCATGGCGGTTTCGTTGGAGGTCGACATTGAGCCCATTTGATAGGATGCGTGTGGCGCGTTGGCGTCAAACATGCTCACGCCATATGTCAGGCCGGACTTTTCGCGCATGGACTGGTTGAGTCTGGCGAATGTGGCCCTGCCGCCGAGAATTTCCGACATGAGGAAGGCTGCCCAGGATTCCCGTGTGCGCCCCGGAATGCCGGGATTGCCGAAATAGATACTGGTCTGCGGCCCGTCATAGTCGATCACTTCGAGGAAAGGACCTCTTGCCACAGTCACATCGTTGGCCATGGCGGGCGGAACCGCATCGGGAAGCTCGCCGAACACCTCATCGAGTTTTTGTGAAAGTGTTGCTGCATCAATATCGCCAACGACCGCAATCTTCAAAGTTCTGCGGTTGAACAATGACAAATGCAGCTTGCGCAGGTCATCAACTGATACTGTTGCAACAGATTGGCTCGTGCCTGCCACTGGTCTGCCATAAACGTGATTGGGAAAGGCACGCGCTGCCCACGTGTTGCCGGCAATACTGTCCTGGTCGAGGGCTTCGCGCTTCCTGCCTTGCAACGACAGCTGCTGCACGCGTGCGAAGGCTTCGCCATCAAAACGCGGCCTGCTCATGTTCAGCTTCAACAGGGCAAAGCTGGCATCACGGTTTTTGCTCAAGCTGGCAAGGTTGCCCTCGATATGGTCGGCACTGGCATTGAAGTTCAGTTCCATAGCCAGGCGGTTTGCTTCGGATTTGAATTGCCCAGCAGTGAATTCACCGGCTCCCTCGCTCATCATCGCCGCCATCAGGTCGGCTGCACCTTCTTTACCTGCCGGGTCTTGTGAAGCTCCGCCCTCAAACGAGAAGTTCATGGAGATGATGGGAACACTGTGCGACTCCACCAGCCAGGCCTTGATGCCTCCGGGACTGGTGATGGTCTGGATTTCAATGGCGTGCGCCATTGCCGAAAATCCGAGCCAGGCACAAAGCGCAATGCAAAATGCCCCGAACAGTTTCACGGTTTGGGCCTCAGGATCAGAGTCACGGTGTGGCGGCTGGCAAAGACCCGGGTTGCCGCGCGCTGCACATCTTCGCGCGTGACCTGGGAAATCTCCGTGTCGCCATTGTAAATGTTCTTGCGGTCTTCGCCCATGGCCACAGCAAGACCGATCATCATGGCAAAGCTCGTCGGGTTGTCGAGCGCATAGATATAGCTGGCGAGCGCGGTGTTCCTGGCCCAATCGAGCTCTTCGGGCTTGACGCCGTTCTCGACAATGTCCTGCAGCATCGCGTCCATGTGTTTTTCAAGTTCCAGAACGTCCTGTCCCGGCGTCGGCACGCCATAGATCTGATACGTGCCATAGGCGATGGACTGGCCACTGTACTCGGCATCGGCAGCTGCAGCTTCGCGATTGGCCACCACGAGTTGCTTTTCAAACCGGCTTTCGGTGTTGCCGCCCAAGATGACGGAGAGAATGTTCAGCGCTGCCACTTCGCGCGCAGGCATGGCACCGCGGGACGGTACCAGATAGCGGCGGATGAACAATGGGTCGCTGATGCGGCTGTCTTTCAGGTCCAGGCGCTCAGGGTTGGCGCGCAGCGGCTCTTCCGGGCGCTGGCGCAGTGGCACCGGAGCCAAATTCTTGAGTGATCCATAGTGGCGTTCCGCCAGCTTTCGAACCTCATTGGGCCGCACATCACCAACCACCATGACAATGGCGTTTCCGGGCATGTAGTGGGCGCGGTAGAAACTTTCTGCATCGGTGCGGGTCAGCGCTGCCACGTCTTCCGGAAGGCCAACGACAGGGCGGCCGTATGGGTGCACCCTGAAGAGTGCGGCACCAATTCTCTCACCGGCCGTGGCATAGGCACTGCTTTCGGTTTGCTGACGGCGTTCCTCTTGCACAACCTTGCGCTCGGTCTCGAACACGGTGTCAGTCAGTACCAGGTTCTGCATGCGATCGGCTTCCAGGTCCATCATCAAGCCGAGCAACGATACATGTGCGCGTTCATGATAGACCGTCACGTCAGGCGTGGTGAATGCGTTGCGTTCGGCACCGTTCTCATCCAACAAGCGGTCGAAGCTGTCTTTGGGATATTTTGTGGTGCCCTTGAACATTAGGTGTTCAAAGAAATGGGCAAGACCGGTTTTGCCTTGCACTTCATCAGCGCCGCCAACACGGTATCCAATGGCGTGCAGCACCACCGGCGCGCGGTGGTCTTCAATGACGATGACCTGCAGTCCATTTTCGAGCGTGAATTCGGTGACTGGCAGCGAAAATGCCAAGGCTGACTTGACGAGCAGTACCGCGACTGCTGCACCAGCCAGCCCGATCCGTTGCAAGAATGCACATTGTTTCATCATGCCCCCAAGAAACCACGACATCCCTCTGCCGCTCAAAACCATCAGATTTTTAGAAACCAGCTTCAAAAACCACACGGCCATCGCAAATCGTCATCACTGGTTTCACCCCGCTTATAGCCGAGGCAGGCAATTTTTCCATCTCGGAGTTGAGCACGGCCACGTCGGCCAAATAGCCTTCTCTTAACATTCCCTTGCGGTCTTCCATGAATTCCATGTGCGCACCTGCCAGAGTAAAGCCGTGGATTGTATCCATCAGACTTTGAACTTGTGGCGGGCAATCCGGCCGCAATGGAACAACCGTCATTGCCGCTTGCATACCGAGGAAAGGATCAAGCGGTGCCACTGGCCAATCCGAGGAGAAGGCAACATGAGCACCAGTGTTGCGGATCGTCTGCCAGGCGTAGGCGTAGGGCAGCTTTTCGCCGACACGGCTGAGGATCGGTTCATGCGGTGAACCTGGCACACCCACCCCGGCAATGGGCTGCAACGAGGCGACGACGCCCAGGGCAGCGATGCGCGGTATATCGGCAGGATCAATCAATTCGATGTGCTCGATGCGGTGGCGGCTATCACGCCTGCCATTGACACGTTGGGCATTTTCGTAGGCATCAAGTGTGGTGCGCACACCACCATCGCCGATGGCGTGGGTCGAGATTTGCAGGCCAAGGGCATCAGCACGCGCCACCAGCGCCAGCATCTCGCCGTGGGTATAGAGTGGCGCGCCCTTGTTGCCGGGTTGACCGGGATAGTCCTCCAGCATCTGGGCCGTCAGGGTTTCCAGCACGCCATCAATGAAGATCTTCACCCGGCCGGAATGCAACATGTCGCCCTTGTATCTGGCATGAAAATCCGCCGCTTCGTCAACCTGTTGCAGCTTGAAGAAGTTCTTGTGGTGGAACGGCACCTCCATGCGGCTGTTCAGTTCGCCGCGCTTGTGCAGGGCGTCCAGCAGTTCAAGTTGATACCGGTTGCCATCCATGTTGTGCATGGAGGTGATGCCAAGCGAATTGGCGTGGGCGATACCGCGCTTCAAGAACTCTTCATCGATGCGGCGCTGTTCAGGCGTTGCAGGCGGAATGGGGTCGCCGCCAGTGGTGAACCCGAGGGCCTCGCGGCCAGCTGTTGGCATCAACGCCAACACTGGCATGAAGGCTGCGGGTTCGCGCAACTCGCCGGTGGCAAGGCCATCAGCCGCCAATACGATTTCATTGCCTGTCGGCAATTCGCGGCCGCGCAGTATACTTGCGGCCTCCAGCGCCTTGGTGTTGGCCCAGACGGTGTGATGATCAAAGCAACCGAGGATGAAGGGGATGTCGCTCACCATCGTGTCGAGCAGGTGGCGGGTGATCGGTGTATCAGTGCCGAAGTGTTCATGGGTGGCGCCAATTGCCATCAGAACCGGTGCCGCAGCATTCTTTTTGCGATAGGCGGTCACGGCTTCGCGAACATTGGCGAGGCCGCTGATATGATAGATGTTCAAAAGGTCCAGCTCGACGGCACCAATGAACAGATGGACGTGACTCTCGATGATGCCGGGGATGACAGTGTTGCCGCGATTGTCGTGCATGCGGGTTTGCGGCCCCTGCAATGACAACACCTCGGTGGTGCTACCCACGCGCGCAATCCGGTTGCCTTTGATCGCCAGCGCCTCGGCAAAGGGCCGGGCCTTGTCCATGGTGATGATGCGGGCGTTGATGATGATGAGGTCGGCGGTCATGGTTGCTCGTTTTTTGCTTGTCAGACGCGCGACAATCCCGCAGCATGTGCAGGTCGTCAACAATTGAAAGGAGGTGATCCGATGTCGAGTGAGTTCACAAGTGGAATGGGAACCCTGGTGCGGATTGCTGACCTCAGTGGGCAGTCCCTAACTTGAGGCGGAACCGCTGGCAGGAGTGAATTTTTCCCTGCCGTTCCCGTCCACATGAAACCACGGAAGGGCCGCGAGAAATCGCGGCCCTTTTCGTTTCTGGCTTTTCGTTTCTGGCTTTTCGTTTCTGGCTTTTCGTTCAGGCCTTCAGAACATCCATCTGGATCGGGCCTTCGGCCCTGCCGTGGATAAACTGGTCGACATAAGCGTTGCCACTACGGTTCACCTGGTTGGCTTCGCCTTGCCAGATGATCTGGCCTTTGTGGATCATGGCGATATCGTCGGCGATTTTGCGGGCCGAGGCCATGTCGTGGGTGATGGAAATGGTGGTGGCACCGAGGCGCTTCACGCAGTCTACAATCAGGTTGTTGATGACGTCAGCCATGATCGGGTCGAGCCCCGTTGTCGGTTCGTCAAAGAAAATGATCTCGGGGTCTGCCGCAATGGCGCGCGCCAGTGCCACGCGCTTCTGCATGCCGCCCGAGAGTTCTGCTGGATGAAGTGCCCCGACATCGGCAGTCAGACCAACCTGTCCCAGTTTCTCGATGGCGATGTCGCGCGCCTTTGGCCTCGCCATGCCGCGCCCTTGGATCAAACCGAAGGCAACATTCTCCCAGACCGAGAGCGAGTCAAACAGCGCCGAGCCTTGGAACAGCATGCCGAAGCGGGCGAGAAATTCATCCCGGTCCGAGCCGCGAAGGCCAACACAGCTTTCGCCCCCGACGCTGATTTCTCCCCCATCGGGGCGGATGATGCCAAGAATGCATTTGAGCATCACCGATTTGCCGGTGCCGGAGCCACCAATCACCACCAGCGAGCGACCTTTGTTCACGGTGATACTCAGACCGCGCAACACCTGCTTGGGACCGAAGCTCTTCTGGACGTTATTGAGAACAATATGCGGCTGCATCATCAGTCCCCGAAGAGCAGCGACGTCAGCAGGAAGTTCGACGCGAGAATGAGGATTGCGGAGGAGACGACGGCGTTGGTCGTGGCACGGCCGACGCCTTGTGCGCCGCCCTTGGAATTGAAGCCGTGATAGCAGCCCATCAGTGCAATGATGAAACCGAACACTGCTGCCTTGATGAGGCCAGAGGTCACGTCATCGGTGTGGAGGAAGTCGGCGGTGTTCTTGAGGTAAGCCGAACCGTTGAAGCCAAGCGAGCGGGTGCCAACGAAGTAGCCGCCGAAAATCCCGATGGTGTCACCAATTGCAACCAGCAGCGGCAGTGAAATGACAGCGGCGAGCAAACGCGGACCGACAAGATATTTGTGCGGGTTGGTGGACAGTGTCACCAGCGCGTCGATTTGTTCGGTGACCCGCATGGTGCCAAGTTCGGCCGCAATCGAAGCTCCGACGCGCCCAGAAACCATCAGCCCGGCCAGTACCGGACCCAGTTCACGGGTGATGCCCAGGGCCACAATGGAGGCGACAAGGCTTTCAGCATTGAACCGCGACGACCCGAGATAGATTTGCAACGCCAAGGCACCACCGGTGAAGAAGGCGGTCAGCGCCACAACCGGGAGAGATGTATAGCCGATGCGGAAAAATTGCAGTGCGATCTGGCGCACGTAGTAGCGCGGCATCAATCCCTGCAGCAGGGCGTCGCGGGCGAACATTGCAATGCGTCCCGTTTCGGCCAGGACGCCGAGCACCATCGTTCCGATGACCGCCAGTGGATTCATGATTCCCCGAGTATTGAATTGGGTTTTGTATTGGGATTCGCCGCGCCAGAATAGAGCCTGGCATAGCGGCTTCCGAGCCTGGTGAGCAACTCATAGGATATGGTGCCTGCCCAGCCCGCTGCCACTTCGATGTCAATGTGCGGGCCAAGGATTTCGGCGCGGGTGCCACGCTGCACTTTGGCGCGGGCGAGCGTGGTCACGTCCACGCCCATCATGTCCATCGAAACACGGCCGACGACGGGGCAACGCTTGCCGCCGACGAACACCTGTGCCGGGCCGTCTTTCTGCTTCGAGGAGAGGTGACGTGGTACACCATCCTTGTAGCCTGCACCCAGCACGGCGATGCGGCTGTCGCGCGGCGCTTTCCATGTGGCGCTGTAGCCGACAGTATCACCCTTCTTCACATCGCGGACTTGCAGCACAGTGCCTTCGAGCGTTGCCACGGCTTTCATGGGGTTCTTTTTTCCCGGTGTGGGATTGCCACCATAGAGCGCGATGCCGGGGCGGCAGAGGTCAAGAGCGAAGTTCTTGCCAAGGAAAATTCCCGAGGAATTTGCGAGGCTTGCAGGAACTCCTGGAAGCATTTTGCGAAGTTCGGAAAAGCGCTTCATCTGGATTTGGTTGAGCTTGTGTGCAGGCTCGTCGGCGCAGGCGAGGTGGCTCATCAGCAGGCTGATGTTGAGGCCCGCCCTGAGGAAGTCATCGGCCATCAGCGTGTTGAATTCACCCGGTGTCAGGCCGAGGCGGTTGATGCCGGTGTCGACGTGCAAGGCACAAGGCAGGGCGCGGCCATACTGACGTCCGAAGCTCGCCCACTCACGGGCTTCCTCAATCGAGATCAAAGCCGGGCGGAGATCGTTCCTGGCATAGAATTCCGCCTGACCGGGGAAGAGGCCGTCGAGCACATAGATCACGGACTGTGGCAAGAGAACCCGCAGGTCTTCGCCTTCCTTGGGCCGGGCGACGAAGAAGCTGCGGCATCCCGCCTCCCACAACGCGCGCGCCACAGGTTCGATTCCGAGGCCATAGGCGTTGCCTTTCACCGCGGCACCGCAGTCGGCCTTGCCAGCCTTCTTCGACAGGAAACGGAAATTGTCTTGCAGCGCCGTGAGGTCGATAGAGAGGACGGCTCCGGCCAGGTCTGTGGGAATGGCATTCGTCAACATTTGCGACCCTCTAGGGCAGGGGGTGCTGGCTTGCAACCCGTTCTCTTTTGCGGCTCAGTCCAGATAGCGGCGCTTCAGATGGGCAATGAAATGCCGCGCTGTCAGAGGCTCGCCAGTCGCTGCCGTGATCAACTCGGGTGTTGGCAAGGTTGAGGCACGGGCCCAGACGTTGTCGCGGCGCCAGGCGTTGAGTTGCGAGAGGTCACCGTGGCGCACGGCGTCGTTCACGTTGGGGTTCTGGCGTTCGATCGCCGCCCATTGCTGGGCCGCGAGCAGGGCACCCAAGGTATAACTGGGGAAATAGCCGAAGGCGCCTGAAGGCCAGTGCACATCCTGCATCGGCCCGTCCTTCATGATGTCCTTGGTGGAGAGAGCCGAGGTACGCGGTCATCTTGGCATCCCAGGCCTCAGGAATATCGCGGGCTTCCATGTGGCCGGCGATGATTTCCTGTTCCAGTTCGTAGCGCAGGATAACATGCATGGGGTATGTCACCTCATCGGCATCGACGCGAATGAAGCCAGGCTTCACCTTGTGCACGTGCTGCATGATGTCGTCATGCGACCAGCCAGGCAGCAATTCTTCACCGAGATACTGTTTTGCCACCGGCAGCGCCCATTCCCAGAACGCGGGATTGCGGCCGATCTGCTTTTCCACAAACAGGCTCTGGCTTTCATGGACAGCCATGCCGCGCGCCGCACCGACGCTCCAGTGCGACCAGTCCTTGGGCAGGCCCTGCTCATAAACACCGTGACCTGTCTCATGCAGCACGCCCATCAAGGCCGAAAGAAAATCCGCCTCATCGTAGCGCGTGGTCATGCGCACATCAGTTGGTACGCCACCACAGAAAGGATGATGCGACACATCAAGGCGGCCATGATCAAAGTCAAAGCCCACGGCCCGCATCATCTCCTCGCCAAGCGCCTTCTGGCGGCTGATGGAGAACGTTGTGGTGAATGACTTTGGTGGGTGTTTCGCTTGGCGGCGCGTCTGGGCGTCCAGCGCCTGCGGGATGAAGTCCTTGAGGAAGTTTTTCAGCTCGGTGAAGACGGGTGTGATCTGGCTGCTGCGGCTGCCCGGATCAAACTGTTCGATCAGTGCATCGTAAGGTGCCAACTTCAATACGCTGGCGCGCATGGCGGCTTCTTCGCGGGCGAGAGAAATGACAGCACTGAGCGCAGGCAGGAACGTTGCCCAATCACCGGCAGGCCGCACTTGCCGCCACAGCTGCTCGCAGCGGATGCGCGCAGCCACCTGCGTCTGCACGAATTCCGCCGAGAGACAGGTGAGGTTGAGGTAACTGCGATTCTGCTCGCGCAACGCCACGCGCTGTTCCGGACCAAGGTCTTCAGCCTCAGCCGCCGCCAACCAATCCCCCACCTGTGGCGATGCCGCCATCTCGTGATAGAGCGCCGCGAGCCCTGCCATAGCCTCGCCGCGCTTCTCGCCGCCGCCATGGGGCATCATCACGGCCTCATCGACACTCAACACGGATTGCGCGTGCGAGAGGGCCTCGAGCTTCTTCAGATGGGCATCAAGCTTGGCAAAAGACATGGAGTGTTCCTGCGTATGATTTGCAGCGGGATAGCAGTCAGGCGGCTTCAAGGCCACTGCTGGTAAATGTCCATCCAGTCGCGGCGCGGCGCGATTGCTTCTGTGGTGCGGCTGGCCATGAAATCGGGGGCGCGGCCGGTGGCGGCCTCCGCAGCGAAGAGTGCCGCGCCCAGCGCCGTCAGTTCCGGCTCGTGGATGGCGGTGATCAACTCTCCGAACATGCTGGCGCGCAGTTCCATCAAGGCCCGCGAGCGCGCCCAACCGCCGGTCGCAAAGATCGGGCCATCGGTGATGCCGGCGCGGCCCATGGCCTTGAGAAAGTCGTTGGCCTCGTGGCTGACAGCTTCAATGACGCGGCGATGGCGGTGCTCGCTTGTATCAGCAAGCGCCTGGGCGATGGTTGGTGGTGAGGCCGCAGGCGCACCCGGCAGACTTGGCTGCGAGAGATATTGTTTCACCCGTTCGTCATCACCAAAGGACTGGCGCAAGGGAATGCTGAATTCGATAGGGCCCAGGGCCGCGATTCCCGGTCCGCCGCGCACTGGCAGGGAGAGATCAATGCCAGCGCGGGCGGCATCCGGCGCTGGCGAGATTGTTTCGGCAAACATGGCGTTGGCAGTGCCGATCGAATCAACGCGCGCCACGGTGTTCAATCGCATGATGGCTGAAGAAGCGATGGGGTGATCATGGCCCGCCACTACAACCAGGGTGTTGGCGTCCGCCGCGCCTGCCGTGCGCAGCGTGCCTGTCTCCACGGTGCCGACAACAGTGCCTGCCGTCAGACTGTCCGGCAACGTGGGGGCCCGCGCCCTGGCGAGCAATTCCGCAATCCACGTCCGGGTGAAGACATCATACACGCCAGTGCGTGCCGCCAGCGTGGCGCTGATAAATGCCCGCCGTGACCAGAACACTGCCGGAAAATCAGTGAGCGTGACCCACGGATCATTGCCTGCGACCGCGTCAGGCCGGTGCTGACGCAACCACAACCATTTTGCCGCGGCGGTGGAGAAGGCAAAGTTGATCTGCGGATGGGCGCGGCCCTCGGCGCTGGTGCGCAGCAGTTCCGCTTCGGCCTTGTCACGATGGTCAAACCACGGGATGGCCAGACCGCGTGGCCGGAAGTCTGCATTAACGCAGAATCCGTCCTCACCAATTCCTGTCGTCGCCAGGGCGGCGAGGGGTTTGCCCTGGCCAACAGCGCGCCAACCCTCGATGATCAGTGCTTCGAGATGTTCGACAAGTTCAAGACCATCGGTGACGATGTCAACGCCATCATGGCGGCGCGGCGATATCACGGACTTCACCCATAAGGTCCTGCCGTCTTCGTCGATCAGCAGGGCCTTGATGTTGGTTGAACCAATGTCGACGCCACAAAAAATGCCGCCCATGGCGTGGACCTCACCAGCGGCGCTTGAACTGGGTTCGCGTCGCCTTGGCCATTTCGGCGATGAGCCATGACGTCTCCTCGTGCGGGCGCTGCCAGACCTTGCGGCCGACGACGACACCCTGGGCGCCGGCGGAGATGGCGTCGCTTACGTCCTTCAAGGTGGACTTGGCGTCACCGCTCAACGGGCCACCGGCGACGACGACGGGTATGTCCAACTCGTCGCAGAGCTTCGCCGTGGCGTCAGGACCGGGGAAAGTGATCTTGATGATGTCGGCGCCGAGGTCATAGGCGACACGGGCCACCTCCATCTCGGCAGTGATGATCTCCGGCGTGCGCGGATGATTGAGGAAAACGGGTTCCACCATCACCGGCATGGCCCACTTCGCTGCCTCCGACACAACCGTGCCGATGCGCTTGCAGTAGAGAATCTTTTCGGCGTCATTGACATTCCACGGCAACAGCAGCTTGACGCAATCAACACCAAGCCGAGCTGCATCTTCAACACTTGCAACCAGTGCTCCCGTACCTGTCTCAGGCGCGCCAGTCGGCCAGAATGCGTCAATGGCGAGAATGCGGGCCATGGTGGAATTGGCAGCCAGTTCCACTTCGGTTGCCTTGACGATTCCGGTTGAGACCATGAAACCGGTCACGTCTTCCTTGAGGAAGCGGCGCAGCACCTGGGCCGGTGCTTCCAGTTGCGGCACGCGGCCCCATACAAGGCCATGATCGATGGGGACGACGAGGGCGGCGCGGTCGGGCCGCAACACGCGGTTCATGCGGTAATTGCTGGACATGGATTTCGATGACACGAGGGACTCCGTTGCTGTTTCAGCGGCACGCTAATTGTTCACATGGCCGCTGACCATTGCAAAATGCGCACATGCACTGGCCGTTACCCCGCGCTTTGCGTATGGCTCAGGCGGGCTTCATATCCCGGGCCAATGCAGCGGCACCCACAAGTCCGGCGTTGTCGCCGAGCGCGGCGCGGACGACTTCAACGTTTCGGAAGGCCGGCATGGCAAGACTGTCAATTTTCTGGCGAATGACGGGCAGCATCAGATCGAGCGCAGCCGACATGCCGCCGCCAACGATCAGGCGTTCGGGACTGTAGAGATGCAACAGGCTGGCAAATCCATAACCGAGGAGTTCTGCTTCGCGGGTGACCAGATCCATGGCAACTGCATTGCCGTCACGTGCGGCTTGCGTGGCCGCAGTTCCATCCGCAAATCCGGCAGCGCGCGCTGCGGTGGAGAAGGCCGTGCCAGAGGCCAGTGCTTCAAAACAACCGGTACCGCCGCAGGCGCAGCGCGGTCCATGCGGGTCCATCATCATGTGGCCGATGTGACCGGCCATGCCGCGTCTGCCGCGCACCAGCTTGCCATCTGCGACCACGCCGCCGCCGAGACCAGTACTGACGGTGATGTAAACGAAATGGCGCAAGCCCTGGCCCGCACCATGTTGCCATTCGCCATAGGCGGCGGAAAGCGCATCATTCTCCAACACCACCGGCAGGGCGAGCGCCCGGGCCATCGTGTCGCGCAACGGAAAACCGGTGAAACCCGGCATGGTGGGAATGTCGATGATGCAGCCGGTGTCGGTATCAAGTGGGCCGGCAGAAGAAATGCCTGCCGCCAAAATGTGTCCGGCATGGCCCGCTGATACGCCGGCAACAAGCTGCAGCATTTGCGCTGTGACGGCGGTGGGCCCACCTGCCACATCCGTTGGCAAGGCAGCGCGCTTCATCACTTCACCACCGGCGTCCACCAGGGCGGCGCGGACCTGCGTGCCCCCGAGGTCGATACCGATAGTAAGTTCTTTGGCCATCTACTGGGCGTGTACCCAAGCCATGCGGGCGGCCAGGTCTGGCGCGCCGAAGGCCAGTGATCCCATGACGATGGTTTCAGCACCCGCGGCGCGCAACAGTGGCACAGTGTTTTCGCGAATGCCGCCATCAGCCGCAACGATGATGCGGCGGCCAGCGCCGTGCTTGGCCACAAGTGCGCGGGCCTGCTTCAGCCGTGCGGTGGCCTGATCATCGAGGCCCTGTCCTTTCACGCCGATGCGTGTGCCCAGCAGGGTCAGCATGTCGATGTGGGGGATCAATGCTTCGGCAGCGGCAACAGGTGTATCGACTTTCAACACCACACCGGACTTGAGGCCTGCAGCGCGAATGGCCTTGAGTGCTTCAAGCGCGTTGGCGTTTTCAACGTGGACGCTGATCAAATCAGCGCCCGCCTCGGCAAACTGTGCGATCTTGGTCGAGCAACACGGCGTCTGCCGTCATCAGATGCACATGGAAGGGTTTGGCCGTCACCTTGCGCAGGCGCGCCATCAGGTCAGGAAAGTAAAGCATGGCGGGGGCAAAATGCCCGTCAGCCACATCAACGTGAAATATATCTGTGTACGGATCAATGCGCAGCGTGTCATCTTCGAGACGGCCAAGGTCGGCTGACCAGAGCGAAATTTCCGCCAGCAGGCGGTTGCTGGGCAACGCGTCGAACCAGTCGGCGGCGGGGCGGTCAATGGTACTCATGGGGTCGATCCTGTTTCGTTGAGAAATGACATGACAGCGGTTCGGAATTCAAGCGCGTGTTTCACCCGGTCCGACGCCTTTGGGGTGAGGGTCACAAAGCGTGCGCCGGGAATGGTTGTGGCCAACGTTTCGGCATGGGCCATGGGATGAACCAGATCAATCTCGTTGCCCATCACCAACGCGGGAAGCCGCAGCGTTGCGACCTGCTCGTGTTTGATGACGGGACCGCTGTCGGCAATGCTGGCGATGAGTTGCGCAACAACCGGAAGATCAGGCTTGTTGAAAAATCCCAGCAGCGAGGCGTAGTTGTCGGGTGCGTGCTCGGCAAAACGCCGGGCCGTCGCCGTGGCCTCAAAGCCGGCACGATCATTGCGTCTCAGGTAGTCTGACAATTCCGCAAAAACGCTCATGTTCTCCGGCCCATTCTCCCAAGTCCATGCGGGCCTGGCGAGGATCAAGGCAGAGACGCGTTCAGGAGCGATGACAGCGAGGCGCAGGGCAATTGCCGCACCCATGGAAATTCCGCCTACTGCAAAGCGATCAAGTTTGCAGTTGTCAGCAAAGGCCAGAACATCGTCGGCGAAATTGGCAATGGAGAATTGATCCACCGGTCCCGCCTCGGAACCGCCATGGGCGCGGCATTCGAGCGTGAGGCAGCGAAATTGGTCGAGCGGAAAGACCTCGTTCACCTGATTCACGTCGCCACCGAGGCCATGTTGGAAGATGACGGGGCTGCCTTCGCCACGGTCATGGCCAGCGAGCCGGATGCCATCACGCATGAACTTGCGGCCAGTCATGCGGCGAGTGTACGCGACAGGAATTGCGCCACACCAGGTGCTTCTGTGGCAGACAATCCATGTGTCACCAGCGCACCAGCAAAACCCACAGCCTTCAATCGCGCCACGAATGCACCGAAATCAATCACACCTGTGCCCGCCGCAACAAATTCACCAACTGCATTCCGGTCCTTGGCATGGGCCATGGCGATGCGATTGGCCAACAGATCAACAGCACTGGCGATGATGTCATTGCGGCGCGCCTCGTCCTCGACCTCAAACAGATTTGCCGGATCAAGCACGATGTGCAGCGACGGAGATTGCAACTCATCGATCAACTTGCGGGCATGTCTGGCGGAACTTACGACATTGGCAAGTTCCGGTTCGATGCCGAGTGTGATGCCGTGCTGTTCTGCCAGTTGCACAGCCTTCTGCATTTCAACGAGCAGGTCCCGCCATGCTTCCGGCGTGTCGTTGTCGCGGTGACCCCGCCACTGATCGTGGCGATCGCGGGTACCGGTGCACAGCGTCACCATCGGAGCACCCATCTGCTTTGCCGCCGCCATGATGGTGCCCAAGCGCATCATGCCGTCAACACGCACGGATACATCAGGATGGATCATGTTGTAGGTGCCGGAGAGGGCTGCGATGGCCACGCCCGTCGCATGGCTGGCCGCTGCAATCTCGCGCGCCACGTCGCCCGGAATCGCGTCCGGCATGGCAGGCAATCCCAGGCATGCCATATTGAATTGAACGGTTTCGTATCCCGCCTTGCGCGCGGCAGTGAGCACAGGCAATGCGCCCTGTTCGGTGAATGTCTTGGCGAAAATGCCGATCTGCATCACCCCAGACGCCATTAGATTGCGCCGCTGACATCGGCGAGGCGCACCGGCTTTCCGGTTTCAACCGAGCGGGCGATGGCCGCCATGGCGCGCACCGAAGCGACACCATCGGCAATGTCAGCACCGCGCATCGGTGCGCCATTGAGGATCGTATCGGCAAAGCCTTCCAATTGACGCCGGTAGAAGTGGCCATCGGCGCCCAGCGGGCGGCGATAGGTGGCGTCCTTCTCGTGGAATATCTCAACGTCGGAGGATTTGTAGTACCACGGATTATAGGTCTTGGCGGTGACTGAACCATTCTCGCCATAGATGGTCAGTCCTTCGTGCCAGTCCATGCGCACGGCGACGGTGAGGTCGAGGTGGCCCATGCAGCCAGTGGCAAATACCACATCAACAAACCAGCTATGGGCGCCGAATTTTTCGGTGAGCCGCGCCTGCACTTCAATGATCTCGCCGCAGAAAAAGCGCGCCGTATCGACAAGGTGCGAGCCGTGGGCCAGCATGAAATAGCGGCGCTTGTCGGACTTGGGATCACCGGCGGGCTTGCGTGCAGTCTTGCTCAGTACCGGCAACGGCTGCACGGCATCGGTCATGGTGTAGCGATGGGTTGAGTCGCAGTACCAGGCCTTGAAGGCCAGCATTTCGCCCATTTCAGCTTGGACGAAATCATGGGCCGCTTCGAGGCCGGGATCGAAGCGCTTCATGTGGCCAATCTGCAAGACCTTGCCGGACGCCTTCACAGCCCGCGCCAGCTCTTCGGCTTGTTCGACTGCAATGGCGACGGGCTTTTCACAGAGCACGTGCTTGCCTGCCTGCAGCGCCAGCAGTGATGCCGGAACGTGGAAGGCGTCTGATGTGGCAATGATGACGGCATCGAGCTCCGTGTCGGCCAGCATGTCGGCATAGTCGGCATAGCGTTTGCGCGGTTGGTAGGTGTCGCCCATGCGTTGCACCAGATCGGCAGCGACATCGCAGATGGCGTGAAGTTCGGTGTTGGCACCTTTCACGGCGGATTCAAAATGAGCAAATTGCGCGATCGGCCCGCAGCCCAGAATGCCAACGTTGAGGCGGCGGTCGGCTTTCTTGATCGCCATGTCACTCTCTCCTCAGGTTGCGGCCTTGTTCATCAGATTGACAAAGCGCTTGAACAAGTAGTGCGAGTCTTGTGGGCCGGGCGAAGCTTCCGGGTGATGTTGCACCGAGAAGATCGGCTTTCCCTCAACCGCAATGCCGGCGTTGGAACCATCAAACAGCGAAACGTGGGTTTCGACGATGCCGTTGGGCAGGCTGTCGCGGTCCACTGCGAAGCCATGGTTCATGGAAACGATCTCGACCTTGCCGGTGGTGTGGTCCTTGACCGGATGGTTGGCACCGTGGTGGCCCTGATGCATCTTCAATGTCTTGCCACCCAGAGCAATCGCTAGCATCTGGTGGCCGAGGCAGATGCCGAAGACAGGCTTGCCCGAGTTGATCAACTTCCTGATTTCCGGCACGGCATATTCTCCCGTCGCCGCGGGATCGCCTGGTCCGTTGGAAAGGAAAATACCATCGGGGTTCAGCGCCAGAATGTCCTCCGCTTTTGCCGTCGCTGGCATCACAGTCACATCACAGCCCGCTGACGTGAGGCAGCGCAGAATGTTGCGCTTCAGGCCATAGTCAATGGCAACGACTTTCTTGCCGCCGGTGCCAGTGGTGTAGCCTGTGGTCCAGTCCCAAAGCTTTTCATCCCAGTCCAAGCGCTGGGTGAGTGAGACATCTTTCGCCAGGTCCATGCCCTCGAGGCCCGGCCAGCTTGCGGCCTTCTTCTTCAGCTTGGCGATATCGAATTTGCCCTTGGCGCTGTGGGCGATGACGCCATTGGGCATGCCCTTGTCGCGGATCAGATTGGTGAGCGCGCGCGTATCAATTCCGGAAATGCCGATGATGTTACGGGCCTTCAGCCATTTGGTGAAGGACTTGGCGGACCGGTAGTTGGCGGGCTCCGTCACTGGAGCCTTGACGATGCAGCCCAGCACCGCCGCCGAGGCCGCAAGGTTTGTCGTCTCGATGTCGTCGTCATTGGTGCCGACATTGCCGATGTGTGGAAAGGTGAAGGTGACGATCTGGCCCGCATAAGACGGGTCGGTCAGCACTTCCTGATAGCCGGTCATGGCGGTGTTGAAGCACACTTCCCCCACCGCATCGCCTTCAGCGCCAAAGCCCTGACCTTCGACAACCGTGCCATCCGCCAACACAATAAGGCCGGTCACCACGGGGGTTTCCCAATCGCCAAAATGGGCGGCGCTCTGCGGGCGTGACTTTGCTTTCGCCTGGGCTGTTGCCTGGGCTTTGCCCGCTGCGGGCTTCTTGGCGGCTGCCATGGATCGAGTCTCCGGGAATTTGAGGCTGGTTAAGGGAGTGGGGGGCAGGCGTCAAGTTTGCTTGCCGGGGATGAAGAGGATAAGGGAGCGCTTTCCACATGATTGGAGACTTGCCATGTCCCTCCGCGACCAGCTGAATGCCGACCTGAAAGACGCCATGAAAGCGGGCGAAAAGCGCAAGCTCGCAACGATCCGCTTGATGAATGCCGCAATCAAGGACAAGGACATCAACTCCCGCACCGAAGGACATGACTCCGAGAAGGTCTCGGATGCCACACTCATGGATGTCTTCGCGAAGATGGTGAAACAGCGCCAGGATTCGATTGCCGCATTTGACTTGGGTGGACGTCCCGAGCTGGCGCAGGCGGAGCGCGAGGAGATGGCCATCATCCAGTCGTACATGCCCAAGCAGATGAGTGAAGACGAAGCCAAGGCGGCCATCGCCGGAATTATCGCTGATGTGGGCGCAACTTCGGTCAAGGACATGGGCAAGGTGATGGCCGAGTTGAAGGCCAAGTATTCCGGCCAGATCGACATGGGCAAGGCCGGCGGCGTGGTCAAATCTCTGCTGGGCTAGGCAACCATTTGCCGAGTTAAGAGTTCTATATAGTGTGAAGTCTTCCTCAAGGGGCGGACATCGGTCACATTTATCGAAAGGACTCAACATGTTGCGCAAGAAAATTCTCGCATTTGCAGCAGTCGGGACAATGGCGCTTGGTCTGGCTGCTGGTGCTTCAACTGCAGACGCCAAGCACCGTCACCACCGCTTCCACAACAATGGTGTGGGCATTTTCCTCGGCATGCCATTTTTCTTTGATGGTTATCGTCACAGCAATCGCTACGCCTACCGGAGCGGCTATGACGGCTATGACTGTCGCTGGGTGAAAGTGAAACGGAAGCACCACAAGGCCCGGCTGGTGAAACGCTGCTACGACGACAACTGGTGAGATTCAAAGAACAGAACCGTGGCATGAACGCGACCTTGCTGTTGTGCGGACATGCCGGCCAAGAGTCGTGGTCGCGCTTGCTTGTTGTCTTCTCGTAAGTTGAAAAAACATCGCGGCTGTGCGTTCATTTGCTGTTCAGATTGAATCGCAGAAAATACTGGCATCGCGGCATACCATCGCCGCTGCTCAACCAGTGTGAAAGGATCACATCATGCTTCGTAAATCACTGATGGCAATCGTTGCCGCCGGAACCATGGCATTGGGCGTTTCTGCTGCAACCTCAACAGCCGAAGCCAGCCACCGCCACCACAACAACTTCGGTTTCTACTTCGGTTTTCCCATGGATCACAACTACCATGGTGGTTATCACGGCAACTATCACTGCCACTACAAGCGCGTGAAAGTGTGGAACCGCCATCACACCCGGAAAATCTGGGTGACGGTCAAGACCCGCTGCCACAGAACCTGGCATTGACACTTGGGTTTTCTCCAAACCGGGGTTCGCGATGGCCATGAATTGGGCGTTCATTTGGCGTTCAGGTTCAATGAACCATAGATTGATCGTCGCGGCCCCACAGCCGGTCAAATAGAAAAAAAGGAATCGATAATGTTGCGCAAAACAGTCATTGCACTTGCAGCTGCCACGACGATGGCTCTCGCGGTTGGCGGCGGAACTTCGCCAGCTGAAGCCCGTCATCGCCACGGACATTTCGGCATCTATATTGGCGCACCGATCATTCGCCACCATAACCGGTACCATTGCCACTACAAGCGGGTGAAGGTGTGGAACCGGCATCACACGCGCCGGATCTGGGTTACGGTCAAGACCTATTGTCACCGCGCCTGGCACTAAACTGAATCACTGCTGCAATTGGGGCCGCGCATCTTGTGCGGCCCTTTTTGTTGCGGGTTGTCTCAGGCGGTTGCGGTATTGCTTTCGCTGCGCCGCAGTTCCTTGCTCCATTTGAAGGAGCGGCCATAGTTGGTGATGGGGATTTCCACGTAGCGTGTGAGAACCCAGCTGACACCGACTGTCACGGGAATGGCAGCGATGGTGACCGCAAGCTGCTGCATTGTGCCGATGTCCGGGGCCAGTCCCAGAATGATGTTGTGCATCAGGCCGAGCACCATGAGGTGGGTGAGGTAGACGGCATAGGAAATGGTGCAGAAGAAATCATAGACGCGATTCTGCATGTTGCGGGCTTCTGGCGCTCCGCGTGCCAATGCCATCAGGTAAGAGGCGCAGGCGGCTGAGACCAGCAGCGGCGAAGCAACCCGGAACATGATGCCATCATCACCCTCAATGAGGTTGACGAGCAACGGGATGACCAGCAGGGGAAGTGGTGCTGCCCGCAACCAAAAATCCCATCTTGACCAATCAATCTTCGGCAAGTGCAGCAAAACAGCAGCGAGCACGCCCATGGCAAGGACATCAAGCCGGGTCGGCAGCAACACGGCGGCCCAGTAGGCATGCAGATCAGAAAATTGCAGCACCCAGAGCCGGGCGAAGACAGCGAATACGCACATGGCCACCAGCACGCTGACCAAGTGGCGGCGTGGCGTGAACAGAATCAAGGCCGGTGCGATGAGATAGAATTGTTCCTCAAGAGCCAGGGTCCAGGTCGGTGCCAGCCAGTGCTGTCCGATTGATCCGGTCTGCGCCATCCAGATATTCTGCGTGAAGGTGAAATAGGCATGCAGCGGGAAAGTGATGCCTTGCACCGCGTCCTGCATCGGCCACAGCGCGGTGATGGCAAAAATCAGGAAGACACAAACGAAGTAGATCGGAAAAGTGCGGCATACGCGGCGGATGTAGAACACCGAGAAAAAGTTTTCGTGCACGCCCTTGTTCAGGATCAGGCGGGCGATGAGAAAGCCGCTCAGCACGTAGAACATGTTGACGGCAATCCAGCCGAACATGAGGGCGGGAAAGCCGCTCGGCACTTCGGCAAAGTAGTGGGACACAACAACCGCGATCGTCATGAAGCCGCGCACCCCGTCAAGGGCGGGAATGCGGCGGTCTGATGCGTCGGCGGAAGAACTAGCGTTGGCCATGGCCAACATTTTGAGGGGTCGCGCTTAATATCGCGTGAACTCAAATTTTACCGTTATTTCAAGGTGTAACATTGCCGGGCCGCGCGTCTGGCGCGGCCCTTCGTGAGGTCAGAAAGCTCAAACAATCTTGGTCGTCACCTTCACATTTTTTCGGATGGCGTGGGAATAGGGGCAGATTACATGGCCCTTCTTGGCGATGGCCGAAGCCTTGGCCTTGGGGATGCCGACAAGTTTCACCTCCAGCTTGACCTCAATGCCGAAACCCTTCTTGTCAGCACGCGGCCCGAAAGAAACATGCGCTGTCACCGAATTTTCCGGCGACCAGGGCAGCACTTTCTTTTCCTTGGAGTTGGCGAACTTCATCGCACCGAGAAAACACGAGGAATACCCCGCTGCAAAAAGCTGGTCCGGATTGGTGCCCATGCCGGTGCCACCCAGTTCCTTGGGTCCGGCGATGATCAGATCAAGCATGCCGTCGTCAGTCTTGGCGGTGCCGCCACCACGCCCGCCAACCGATGTTGCGTGTGCCGTGTAAAGTTTCTTGATGGCCATGGAATTCCTCCTCGAATGGTGAACTCACGATAGCCATGTGTTTGCGGTTGGCAAGGGCAGGGCTGGACGTGTTAACTGGCCCCATGCGCTTTCCGCCAACCTTCCTTGACCAGATCAGAGCCCGGGTGAATTTGTCATCCGTGATCGGCCGGCATGTGCAATGGGACCGGCGCAAGACGCAAGCTGCCAAGGGTGACTATTGGGCCTGTTGCCCGTTCCACACCGAGAAGTCACCGAGCTTCCATGCCGATGACCGAAAGGGGCACTATCACTGTTTCGGCTGCAAGGCGTCGGGTGACATTTTCACTTTCCTGGTGGAGAAAGTGGGTCTCAGTTTTCCGGAGGCTGTGCAGCAACTCGCCAGCGACGCAGGCCTGCCGTTGCCAGTTGTTTCTGCAGCTGAGGTGGAACGCGAGAAAACCCGCGCAAGCCTCTATGATGTCATGGAAATTGCCGCAAAGCTGTTCCAGGCGGAATTGCAATCGTCGCATGGGGCCAAGGCGCGTGGCTATCTCTCGGATCGTGATCTCTCGCCCGCCATCCAGAAGGATTTCGGCATCGGCTACGCGAGGGATGACCGCTCGTGGCTGCGCAATGAACTTGCCGCCAAGGGTGTTGCACTTGATCAGATGATCGAGGCCGGACTGGTGATCGTCAACGAAGACAATTCCGTCGGCAACGATCGCTTCCGTGACCGTGTGATGTTCCCGATCCGTGATGGCCGGGGCCGCGTCATCGCCTTTGGTGGACGCGCCTTGCGGCCCGATATTCCAGCCAAGTATCTCAACTCGCCCGAGACGCCGATTTTCCACAAGGGTGACATTCTCTACAACTTCGACAAGGCGCGAAGTTCCGCCCACCAGAACAACCGGCTCATTGCGGTTGAGGGCTATGTCGATGTCATCGCCATGCACCGGGCCGGATTTTCTGAGGCGGTGGCACCACTCGGCACGGCGCTGACAGAAAACCAGCTGGGCTTGCTGTGGCGCTCTGTGCCGGAACCGATGTTGTGTTTCGACGGTGATGCGGCAGGACTCAAGGCTGCCTACCGGGCCCTTGATCTGGCTTTGCCTTTGCTCACACCCGGACACTCGCTGCGCTTTGCATTCCTGCCTGAGGGACAGGACCCTGACGACCTGCTGCGCTCTGCGGGGGCTGATGCGGTGAAGGCGGTGATTGCGGCTGCCGAGCCCATGGCCGATGTGCTTTGGCGCCGGGCGCTGGCCGAAAACGACCGGGCCAGCCCGGAACGGCGTGCGGCGTTTGAGCGCGACCTCAAGGCTCTGGTTGCCGCGATCAAGGATGAAACGGTGCGGCGGCACTATCTTGACGACCTGCGCCAGCGCTTCCAGACCCTGTGGAATACCGGGCGGCAGGCCTCTCCCGGCCAAACCCGCGGGCAGGGTGGGCGAACCTTCCAGCCCCGGCTGAAACCGGGCCAAATGGCCTGGGAAGTGCCTATGCCAGCCTCTCCCCAGCTGCGGGCGGCGGCCAATGCCAATACACCGGCCTCGGCGGCGGAGCGGCGCGAACGCATGATCCTGCTGTCAGCGATCAACCACCCCGAGATATTACATGACTTCTGGGATGAGTTTTCCGGCCTCGATTTTACCTCAAGAGCGCTTGACTCTCTCCGTACACTGATTCTAGACGTTGCCTCCTCCGAGGAAACCCTTGACCGGGCGGCCTTGAAGACCCACCTGAGTTCCAAAGGGTATGGTCCGGACCTGGACCGCCTAGAAGACCAGGCGAGACGTCTGAATGAGTGGTTCCTTGGTCCGTCGGCTGCACCAGATGATGCCCGGACAGGCCTCCGCCAGATGATCGCCCTGCATCGCAAAACCGTCACACTCGATCGCGAGCTGAAGGCAGCTGAGGCTGCTTTTGCGCGCGATCCGTCGGAAACCAACCTTGCCGTGCTTGTCACGGTTCGAGACCAGTTATTGTCGGCCCACGGGTCCGAAGCCCAGATTGAAGGCTTCGGGACCGCCTCGGGCCGGGGGAGTGGCGAAGCCGTTTGAGGCGGCCAGCGCCCCGGCATGGTTAAGAACCGCTTAACGGGCACGCGCATAGTGGATGCCGAATCACTCTATAGGGTGCCGAATCACCCGCCGCGAAGGATCTGAAACCGAAATGGCCCGCACGCCCGTAAAGCCCATCGTTGCTGCCCGCCCGAACAAGCCGTCAACGGAGCCTGAAGCCCTGGTGACGCCGGAGGAAACGGCTGCCGAGCCGGAGGCGCCTGAAGCAGGTGCCGATGCCCCCGTTCTGGACATGAACGATGCCGCCGTGAAGCGGATGATCAAGCTTGCCAAGGCGCGCGGCTACGTGACGCTGGATGAATTGAACGCCGTTCTGCCGTCGGACGAAACGTCGCCCGAACAGATCGAAGACATCATGGCCATGCTCAACGAGATGGGCATCAACGTTGTCGAGAGCGAAGAGGAAACCGAAAACCTCACCGCCAAGGTGGAAGAAGAGGCCTCCGGCGAAACCGCCTTGATGAAGGTGGAAGCACCGAAGCTGCCCGCTGACCGCACCGACGATCCGGTGCGCATGTACCTGCGTGAAATGGGTGCGGTTGAATTGCTGTCGCGCGAAGGCGAAATCGCCATCGCCAAGCGCATCGAAGCCGGCCGTGAAGCGATGATCTCCGGCTTGTGCGAAAGTCCGCTGACTTTCCAGGCCATCATCATCTGGCGTGACGAATTGAACGAGGGGAAGATTCTTCTCCGCGACATCATCGATCTCGAAGCCACCTATGCCGGTCCTGACGCCAAGCAGAACCAGTCGGTGGCCACGCCGCAGCCTTACGTTCCGCCCAAGGAAGAAGTGCGCAAGCAGGCGGAAGCCAAGCGCGCTGAAATCCGCCGCAAGGAGGAAGTCCGCAAGGCCACCCAGCCGGCGCGCCGCCCGCAGGCCGATGACGATTATTCAGATGTTCTGTCGCCGGAGGATTTCGACAAGCCACAGGCGGTCGAGGATGACGAGGACGACGAGGGTGATGATCTCGGTGTGTCGCTCTCCGCCATGGAGAACGAACTCAAGCCCAAGGTGCTTGAGGTATTCGACGAGATCGCCCGCCTCTACAAGTCACTGCGCAAGTTGCAGGACCAGGAAGTCACTGATGGCGAGGGCCTGTCGCCGTCGCAGGAGCGCCGCTACAAAAAGCTGCGTGACGACATCGTTGCATTGGTCAAGTCGCAGTCCCTCAACAATGCCCGCATCGAGGCGCTGGTTGACCAGCTCTATGACATTTCCAAGCGCCTCAACGTGCTGGAGGGCCGCCTCTTGCGTCTGGCTGAAACCTACAAGGTGCCGCGCGACGAGTTCCTCAAGGAATACCAGTCGAACGAGCTTGATGCCGAATGGCTGAAGCGTGTTGGCCGCCTGTCGAAGCATGGCTGGAAGAAGTGGGTCAACGACGAGAAGGAATCGATCAAGGTCATCCGTGACGAGATTTTCGATCTCGCCTCTGCCACCGGCCTGCAGATTCAGGAATTCCGTGGCATCGTTGCCAAGGTGCAGAAGGGCGAGCGTGAGGCCCGCATCGCCAAGAAGGAAATGGTTGAGGCCAACCTCCGCCTCGTCATTTCCATCGCCAAGAAATACACCAACCGTGGCCTGCAGTTCCTCGATCTCATCCAGGAAGGCAACATCGGGTTGATGAAGGCGGTCGACAAGTTCGAATACCGCCGCGGCTACAAGTTCTCGACCTATGCCACCTGGTGGATCCGCCAGGCGATCACGCGCTCGATTGCCGACCAGGCCCGCACCATCCGCATCCCCGTGCACATGATCGAAACGATCAACAAGATCGTGCGCACCTCACGCCAGATGATGCACGAAATCGGCCGTGAACCGACGCCGGAGGAACTCGCCGAAAAGCTCTCCATGCCGCTGGAAAAGGTGCGCAAGGTGATGAAAATCGCCAAGGAACCGATCAGCCTTGAAACCCCGGTGGGCGACGAGGAGGATTCACATCTCGGTGACTTCATCGAAGACAAGAACGCCATCCTGCCCATCGACGCCGCCATTCAGGCGAACCTGCGCGAAACCACAACCCGCGTGCTGGCCAGCTTGACGCCGCGCGAAGAACGCGTGCTGCGCATGCGCTTCGGCATCGGCATGAACACCGACCACACGCTCGAAGAAGTGGGGCAGCAGTTCTCAGTCACGCGCGAACGCATCCGGCAGATCGAAGCGAAGGCGCTGCGGAAACTGAAGCACCCGAGCCGGAGCAAGGAAGCTGCGGAGTTTCCTGGATAACTAGGACAACAAGGCTGCTTCAATTGATGCCTGTCTTTGAAGGGTCAGTCCACTTTACTGTTCATTCTGGGGGGACTATTCTGCCGGGAGCAATGGGATGGCTGTCATGCCGCTCACTCCAGCGACTGAACGAGCACTTGAGGCGTGCTATGGCGCGCTGGTAGATTCGTCTCGGTGGGAAGACGCACTCAACCTGCTTGCACATTCTGTCGGGGCTGGCGCCTGCCAGATACTGCCGCACGACTATAGCGATTGTTCATTTGGAATTGTGCGTTCAAGTGGCATGTGGCCATGGGATGAATCTTGGCACCGGAATGCGGATTGGGTGGTGGACATTTATGCACCCCGTGGATTGCCGCTTGCCCGGAACGGCTGCAGGGCAATGATACAAGCGGATATCTTCACAGATGACGAATTGCGCGCTTCGCGCTTTCACAACGTGGTTGCGCAACCTGTTGGCTGCTTTCATTGGGCATGTTGTTCGTTTCATGTGGAAGACCGTGTCTGGTGCCTCCCGTTCTTCCGGAATTCTTCTCCCTTCAGTTCCAAAGACCGGGAGTATCTCGCCGAAATCGCCGACCACCTGGAGCGGATTGTCAGCCTTGCAGAGAAGTTCGCGAGGGTCGGGGCTGAAAACCAAATTCTGGGGTTGGAGGGAGTCGGGTGCGCGGCCATGCTTGTTGACTGGAGTGGCCGCATTGTAAGACTGAACTGCTTGGCAGAAGCTCTGATGGGTGCTGAATTCGGTGTTCGCAACGGCCGGCTGTGGACCGCCGACCCGGCCAGCGCTGGCCGGCTTGGCAAGTTCATGGCGTGCCTCTCACGGCGGGATCGCATCGCTTTGTCGTCACCCAGTCCAATTATCATAAGTCGTGGAGGCTTGCCGTGGCTCATGATGGAAGCCATGCCGGTTGCCGATGCTGCGCAGAATACGTTTCAGAATTGCAGCGCCGTTGTAGTCGTTAGCGATCTGACCCGCGCTTGCCTGGCTGACACTGCAAAGCTCAGTCTGATATTTGGTTTGACGAGCTCTGAAGCGCGGCTTGTTGCAATGCTGTTGAGCGGCAATGATCTGCACTCTGCGGCCAGGCACATTGGAACCAGTTATGAAACGGTGCGCAGCCAGCTGAAAGCCGTGTTCTCCAAGACCGGAACCCACTGCCAATCGCAACTCCTTGCTCGCACGGCAGCTGTAAAAAACCTCACACAGCACTGAACGTTGTCACCCATTTGGGGGATGAAGGAGCCCTGCAATTGGCGGAAAGTTTGCGCGGGACACCCCAAACATCCCAGGAGGTTCAACATGAAAACTGGAACGATTTTGCCCCTTTCTACATTTGCGGCAGCGTTGATGATTGCCGGGACGGTGACTGCGGTGCCTGGATATTCCGCAGACAAAAGTCTCATCGTTTCGGGCGACAGCAAGCCCTCCGAGTGTGGCACTGCCAAAAAGCCGACATTTGCGATGGAATTGAGCGGCAGTTTTGTGGGTTGCTGGTCAATTTTTGTCGGGCATTCAAACTGTCAGGACATGAACGGCTTCGTCTTGTACACGGAGATTGGCCGGGAGGAATTTGAAGGAAAACTTGACGGGAAAAATACCACGTTCGACACGACATATACATTCACTGGAATATTTCCCAAGGGCTCATGCCCGGCTCCGGCGCCGGAAAAGGAAATCGTCGGCGGGTGCACGCACTACATCTCGGGCAAGGGACTTGTCGGCGTCGTGCGCTTCTACGATGTCATGCAAGGAAAAGACTCGCCGCACTACTTCTATGAGGGCACACTTTCGCAATCGTGAAAAAGCAGGCGACGCGGATGACCTTCGTCATTCGCTCCGCCCACCCTTTGCGAAGAACGTGTGCTGCACATGCGCTTTGGGATTGATGTTGTGCCCGCCTTGATCTCGATCAAGGTGTCACTCCCCGCTCCCCGCCATCCTGCCGCTCATGGTCACACGTTTTCCCAAGGGGGCTGAGCCCCACAAACCGGAGGCAGCTGCGAAGGTTGCGCCGCTTCCGGTTTCTGCTGCCAAGCCGCAAGATGCTGCAAAAGAAAAGTGCAGCGACTGTGGCAATTGCGAATGTACTGAACGCACCGTCCCGCTGCCCGCCCACCCCGAGTGATTGCCTGCGTTCCGCAATCGTGCCATGTTCCATGCTGCGGGGTGCGCAGGCGAGGCAAGCGGCGTCAAACTCCACCTTGACTCATGAGCCTTCTTGACGCGCCACGCTGGCGCAACGCTCTCCAGGACACTGGGGGCTGTTGTGGGCGGAGTATTCTGCGCCATCACCTGGCAATAGCGCATCCGGTTCACCGGATGGTGACGCCATCACATGGCAGTCTGCGCCAAGGCCAAAGTGTTGGAGCAGCTTGACGAAGGTCAATTGACCGTCGGCTGTTCCATGGAGGATGACATGGCAAAATACATGTACACGGGAAGCTACACGGAACAGGGCGCGAAGGGCCTGCTCAAGGAAGGTGGCACAGCGCGCCGGGCCGTGGTCGAGAAGATGCTGGCGTCGGTCGGCGGAAAGCTCGAGTCAATGTACTTCTGCATGGGCAAGGACGACTTCATCGTCATCATGGACATGCCTGACCATCTGGCAGGTGCTGCCATTTCATTGACAGTTGGAGCATCTGGTGCCGTCCGGGGGCAAACGACCGTATTGATGACGCCGGAAGAGGTCGACAAGGTCGTGAAGAAAACCCTGGCCTACCGGGCACCGGGTGCCTGATCCTTGATCCTGAGGGGCGGGCTGAAAGGCCCGCTCATCATTGCCCGCCGCCGCACAAGGACAGTTGCAAATTGTAACAATAAAAGTTATATATGTTTGCAACAGAGGACACCATCATGACCAAGCGCTTGCCTACTTACTTCATCTCCCATGGCGGTGGCCCGTGGCCGTGGCTTCCTGACATGCGCAAGATGCTGGCCAGTCTGGAAACATCGCTTGCCAACATGCCCAAGGAAATCGGGCAGACACCCAAAGCCATTGTCATGATCTCCGGTCATTGGGAGGCGGACGACTTTACCGTCATGGCCTCGCCAGCGCCTGGCATGGTCTATGACTACAGCAACTTTCCGCCCTTCACCTATGAGATCAAATATGCTGCGCCCGGTGCGCCTGCCGTCGCCAAGCGCGTGGCTGAATTGCTGACGGCAGCGGGCCTGCCCACGCATCTCGATTCCGCACGGGGCTTTGACCACGGTACCTTCGCGCCGATGCAGGTGATGTATCCGGACGCCGACATTCCGCTGCTGCAAGTGGCGATCCGCCATGGCTACGATCCAGAGCAGCATCTCGCTTTGGGCCGGGCGCTCGCTCCCTTGCGCGATGAAGGCGTACTCATTGTCGGCAGCGGCCTCAGCTATCACAACCTGCGTCTGTTTGGGCCGGGGGCCAAGGAACCCTCGGCACAGTTTGATGCCTGGCTTGATGACGCCATGAAAGCTGATCCCAAGACCCGAGTGGCAGCGCTGAAGAACTGGGAGCAGGCCCCTGCCGCGCGCATTTGCCATCCGGCCGAGGACCATCTCATTCCGCTGATGGCTGCCGTCGGTGCAGCGGAAGGCGAGAAGGCGACGCGAGTCTATCACGACACAAATGTGTTTGGCGGTGTAACAGCTTCAAGTTACCGTTTCGGGTAATCCCCGCGACACAATGCGCATTCACTTAAGTGAGTGCTGTCAGGATTGCGTCAGCCTTGCACGCTTACGGTAGACCCAAGTTTAATTTGGGTTTTCTGCCATCATGGACGTGCCATTGCACAGCGGTCGTGTAAAAATCTGGGACCTGCCGCTGCGGCTGTTCCACTGGAGCCTGCTGTCTTGCGTGGCTGTGGCGGCAGTCACCGGCTTCCTCTTTCCGGCCAACTGGCTTGATGTCCACATCTGGGCCGGAACTGGCGTCGGGGTGCTCATTGTATTCCGTCTGCTCTGGGGCGTGACGGGGTCAACTTACAGCCGCTTTTGCAATTTCACGCTCGCGCCCGGCGCAGTGATGGCCCATCTCAGGGAAATTCGCGCAGGCCATGCTCAGCGCGAAGGCGGACACAATCCGCTCGGCGCGTGGATGGTGGTGGCGCTGCTGCTGACATTGTCGGCGTTGGTGCTGAGCGGCCTCGTCATGCTCGGCGGCATGCTCAAGCAGGGGCCGGGCAAGGGCTATCTCTCTTTCTCCGTGGGCGAATTGATGCGCGAGCCGCACGAACTTCTGGCTTTCCTGTTGCTGGGGTTGGTTGCCGCCCATATCGCTGGCGTGGTGTTTGAATCGCGCCGCACAGCCGAAAATCTGGCCCGTGCCATGGTCACAGGGATCAAACGCGATGGCTTCAGTCCGGCGCCTCAATTTTTCACGGCTAGGCCGGTGGTGGCGGCAGTCGTCTCGCTGCTGGGAGGCGCGTTCATTGCGGCGTCGGCCATGCAGTTGAACGGTGTTGCGCCCAAAGGTGTGCCGCCACTTGTGGTCAACGCCGTATGGCAGACGGAATGCGGCGACTGCCACATGGCATTCCCACCTGTGCTGCTGCCGGCGCAAAGTTGGTCGCAGCTCATGGCGCATCTCGATGATCATTTCGGTGAGGACGCCAGCCTGCCGGAGGCCAAGGTGAAGGAGATTTCTGCCTTCCTTGCCGCCAACGCTGCCGAGACATCTGACAGTTTCGCCGCCAATCGCTTCCGCCGCGTCAGCGCCGACCGGCCGCTGGAAATCACCGGCACACCTTTCTGGGTCCGGCGTCATCACGAGATCGCCGACGCCACGTTCAAGGCGTCTCCCGTCAACAGCAAACAAAATTGCGCCGCCTGCCATGGCGATGCGGCGACGGGCACTTTCGCGCCACAGAGAATTTCAATTCCACAGGAGACGACGAAATGAAACGACACCTGAATATCTTGTTGCCGGGCTTGGCGGTTGCCTTGTCGTTTGCCGGTGCATTGGTTGCGGCACCTGCCGTTGCCGGACCCCGCGATGCGATCCTTGAAACCTATGCTGCCACGGCCAAGGCGGCAGACGCGGGGTTTGCTGGTTTTGATGCTGGCCGGGGCAAAGCCCTTTATCAACAGCAGAACACAGTATCGGCAGAGGCACCATCTTGTGCCAGCTGCCACACGGCTTCGCCCTTGAAAGCCGGCAAGACACGGGTGGGAAAAACCATTGATGCCATGGCTGTATCAGTGACGCCCACGCGTTTCACCGACGCCGAAAAAGTCGAGAAGTGGTTTGGCCGCAACTGCAACACCGTACTCGGGCGCGAATGCACGGCTCTCGAGAAGGGTGATTTCATCACCTATCTGTCAGGATTGTGAGGAGAATTTCCATGAACCACATTTTCAAAGTTGCCATCTTGGCCAGCGCCATGACAGTCCTTCTGGCCGAAGGTCATGCTGCTGGCATAACCGATGAACTGACCAAGACTGAATGCAGCGCCTGTCACATGGCTTATCCGGCAGGCTTGCTACCGGCCCGCTCGTGGGAAGCGTTGGTCAATGATCTCGGCAAGCACTTTGGCGAGGATGCCTCGCTCAGTCCGGAAGCTGCTGCCAGCATCAAGACCTATCTCATGGCCAACGCGGCAGACGCGTCAGGCAAGGCGCGCGGTTTTGCCCGTGGGCTCAAGCCGGAGCAAACACCGTTGCGCATCACTGAGCTGCCGCGCTTCCTGAACGAACATGGCAAGTTCTCTGAGGCGACGATGAAGAAAATCGGCACGGTCAGCAATTGTGTGGCCTGCCACCGCGGTGCCGAGCAGGGCAACTTCGACGACGATTGAAGTTCTGGTTCCCTACTTCTTCTTGCCATTCCCAGGACGCAGTGTCTTGCCAAGGATGTGTTCATCACGGCCGATGACGTGGGCGGTTGTTCCCACCAGCAATGGATCGGGACCCGAGACGATTTTCTTGCTTTTTTCGGGGTAGGGCAGCGACGACAGGAAATACTGCATGCAGGCGATGCGGGCGCGCTTCTTGTCGTCGGACTTGATGATGGTCCAGGGTGAATCGGCGGTGTCGGTGTAGAAGAACATCGCTTCCTTGGCTTCGGTGTAGCTGTCCCACTTGTTGAGCGAGGCCTTGTCGATGGGCGAGAGTTTCCACTGTTTCAGCGGATCACCTTCCCGGGATTTGAAGCGGCGCAGCTGCTCTTCGCGCGTCACCGAAAACCAGAACTTGAACAGGCGGATGCCAGAGCGCACCAGCATGCGCTCGAGATCGGGGCATTGGCGCATGAATTCGAGATATTCGTTCGGCGTGCAGAAATTCATGACGCGCTCAACACCGGCGCGGTTGTACCAGGACCGGTCGAAGAACATGATCTCGCCACCAGCCGGCAGGTTTTCGATGTAGCGCTGGAAGTACCATTGGCTGCGTTCGCGGTCGCTCGGCTTTTCCAGAGCGACGACGCGGGCCCCACGTGGGTTCAGGTGTTCCATGAAGCGCTTGATGGTGCCACCCTTGCCTGCCGCATCGCGGCCTTCAAACAGAATGACAATGCGCTCATTGTTGGCCTTCACCCAGCTTTGCACCTTGAGCAGTTCGACCTGCAACTCAGCCATTTCGCTTTCATAGGCCTTGGTGGAAATGCGCGACTGATAGGGGTAAGCACCGGACTCGAATGCCTGGCGGATGGCCTCAGGGTCATGGCGCAGTTGATTGAGGGTGAGCCGCGCCGGCGCTGCGGATTCAACCGCGGCATCAGGTTTTGCGTCTGGTGGCGAGGCAATTGCGCCAGTTGTGTCCGCTTCCGGTGCACGCATGGTAATCGGCAGATTGTTGTCCAACACTGTTCCCTCCAAGGCTTCGGCACCGGTATGGTATCCGGGATGAGTTGCGAAGCTTATGACGGTTGCGTGACGCAACCTTGATTCAGGTCAAAGCAAGACACACTGTGAAAGTGAGAATGGGGCAATGGTTACACGTCGGAAATCAGGCCAAAAATCTGCAATGCAGTCACCCCCGGTGGCGCGGTCCGCGTCCGCACGGGAGGCAAAGCTGCCCGCAGTCTTGCAGTCGGGCGCACTGGCGACACTAGAGGCCAGTGCCAAGGACCTGATCCTGAAGCAGATGATGCCCCTGCACCTCGCTGCGGGTGAGCGGGCTTTCCGTCCTGGCTATGCCTGCACCAATTACATCGTGGTGAAGAAGGGCTCGCTGAAGGTGTCGGTGCTCACGGAAACGGGCCGGGAAATCGTGCTGTACCGGGTGCAGGACGGCGAGACCTGCGTGCTGACCACGGCGGGGCTTTTGTCGGGTGAACACTATGATGCCGAAGGCGTGGCCGAGGCTGATACCGACGCAATCATTCTGCCCAAGCCGGTGTTCGAGGAACTGCTGGCCACATCACCCGGCTTCCGGCGTTTTGTCTTTTCATCTTATGGCGAGCGCCTGCAATCGCTGATTGGATTGGTGCAGGAAGTTGCGGTTCGCCATGTCGACCGGCGGCTGGCCCGGCATCTCGTGCGCATGGCGAAGGCCGGCGTTGTCGAGGCCACGCACCAGGTCATTGCCCAGGATCTCAACACCGCCCGCGAAGTGATCACGCGGCTGCTCAGTGATTTTGCCGATAGGGGCTGGGTGGAGATTGGCCGAGGCCGCATCATCATTAGGGATGAGGCAGCGCTCGAACACTTGGCCGATGTTTGGTGACATGGTCACCGAGCTTTCCCGGCACGCCGTGCTAGTCATTATACATGCAGCTGTCGCTGCGACACTTGGGAGACATCAATGACAAAGAACATGGGAAGTATCGACCGCGTGCTGCGCGTCATCCTCGGCCTTGCCCTGCTGGCTTTCGCCTTCCTCTCGGGCAGCCCGTATGCTTGGGTTGGTTACATCGGCGTCGTGCCGTTGCTTACCGCAGCACTTGGGTCATGCCCGCTGTATTCCATCCTCGGGCTGTCGACCTGCCCGGCAAAGCGCGCCTGAGCACAACTCGCGCCCCGGGATTGGCGGCCCGGGTCGTAATTTAATCTGTTGCCCACGGCGCGTGGAAATGGTTTCGCGCCCCGGCTTGACGTTGTAGAGTCGCCGCTCAACGTGGAGATGGCGCAATGTCATTCTGGAAGAAATTGTTTGGCGGGGGCAGCGCAGTGGAGGCCCCGACTGTTGCCAAAAGCCTCGAATACAAGGGCTACCTGATCGAGGCACGCCCCTTCAAGGACGGTGGCCAGTGGCAATTGGCCGGGCGCATCAGCAAGGATGGCAAGGAACACAACTTCATCCGTGCTGACAAGTTCACCGACAAGAACGACTGCGCTGACATCGCACTTGGCAAGGGTCAACTCATCGTCGACCAGATGGGCGAACGGATGTTCACATGACACGGCAAGGGCGGCTTGCTCCGCCAGCGGTTTTTGCGGCGCGGATATGGGCCAATGGCCTGTGGGCGCTTGTCATCGTCGTGACGGCACTTGCCGTGGGCATGGTTGGTTACATGTATTTCGGCGACATGGGCGCAGCACAAGGCTTCGCCAATGCCGCCATGATCCTCTCGGGCATGGGGCCACTCGACAAATTGCCGACCTCAGGCGGCTACATATTTGAAGGTATCTACGCGTTGGTGTGCGGGTTGCTGTTCTTCGCTGTGGCAGGCCTCGTGTTGGCACCGATGCTGCACCGCCTGCTGCACCGCTTCCACCTCGAGGACACTGCCAACGAAAAGCCTAAGGATTGACGCAATACGCGACCGTGGTCGTACAGCGTGACGGGCCTTCGATCTGGTTTCCGTTGGCATCAATGGCCAAGGCGCCACCAACACAGTTTTTCTGTTTGTTCTCGACCACCAGCTTGCGTCCGTATTGACGGCGGAGCTTGCGGATTTGCCGGTCAGCTTGCCAATCCGCCCGGCGCACAGCGACGTTCACGCGGTAGGCAGAGGCCTGCTCCTGGATGACACCGCAAAAGGCAAGAGAGGAGGTTGATGTGAAGATCATGGCCGCAGCGCCGAGCAATGTGGCCGCAAACAAAGACGGGAGCTTCATGAGTGATGTTCCTCTGCAGCCCCCGTCACTTAAACATGACAGGAATCCGGCATGCGTCAAGACTGTGCCGTCAGCGCCCATCAGTCCGAGGCGTTGCCGATCACATAGTTGAAACTCACGGAAATGCGCTCACCCCCGGCGCGGTTCATCGGCACCTCATGGCGCAGCCAGCTTTCCCAGAGCAGCACGGTGCCCACGGCGGGCCGGATGCTGACGTGGGACCGGAATTCCTGCGCTGCGTTCTTCTTGCGTGGCGGGGCTGCCATCATGAAAGCGAGACGCGGGTCCTCATAGACCAACGGACCGGCACCATCGGGCACCTTCACATAGTAGGTGCCGCTGATCACGCTGTTGGTATGAATGTGGCCGGTGTGGCTGCCACCTTCCGGCAGCACGTTGACCCACAGCGAGTCACAGATGGGCTTGCCGCCCTTGATGTCCCATTGCTGGGCCTTGGCATACGCCAGTGCATGTCGGTCAAGGATGCGTTCCAACCGCTTGAAAGCCGGTATGCGCGCCGCCAGATCGGTGAGCGAGGCATAGGAGGTGTAGCCGGCATAGCCGTGCTTGTCACACCACGTGAGGCCGTCGGCATCATCGTGGCTGAGCCCGAGGGCTGCCACCTCAAGTTCGGCATTGAGGGTATCGGGGACAACCTTGTCGGCGCGATAGATATGGGTGGGGAACAGCGCTGTGATGGTGCTCATGGTGATCTGCGCATAGCCCGTCTTTCACTCGCAATACAAGCGGACTAACATCATGGAACCCGATATTCAGAAAATGAAATCATGAGCCGTTTCGTCACCATCGCCGCCGCGCAGTATCCGCTGGATGAACTGCGCTCCATCGCCGAATACCGCGCCAAGATCAGCCGCTGGGTGGACGCCGCCGCAGGGCAGGGCGCACAGCTGCTGGTCTTTCCGGAATACGGCTCCATGGAACTTTCCGCCATCGGCGGACGCGGCAGGGACTTGCACGGCAGTTTCGCCGCCGTTTCTGACATGACCGGAGAGATCGTCGCCATTCATCAAGAGCTCGCCACGAAATACGGAGTTGCCATCGTGGCGGCCTCGGCACCCCTGGTTGTGGATGACAAACGTTTCAACGTCGCGCAGGTGTTTGGTCCCAAAGGTGCTGGCGAGAGCTACACCAAGATCATGCCGACGCCATGGGAGCGTGATCCGTGGACCGTCACTGGCGGGCGCGCGTTGAAGGTCTTTGACATGGGCTTCGCCAAAGTCGGCCTTCTGATCTGCTACGACATCGAATTCCCGTTGCTGGCGCGCGCGCTGGCGGAAGCCGGGGCCGAAATCATCCTCGCACCCTCCAACACCGAAACCGAATGGGGCTATTGGCGGGTGCGCACAGGGGCTGCGGCCCGCGCGCTGGAAAACCAGGTCTTCACCGTACATTCGACTTGCGTCGGACCGGTACCGTTCTGCACCGCAGTCGAAAACAACACCGGCATGGCCGGCATCTTCGCGCCCCCTGACAAGGGTTTCCCGGCCAATGGCGTGGTGGCGCTGGGTGAGATGAACAAGCCGCAATGGCTTGTCCAGCGGGTTGATCTTGACCTGCTGGCGCAAGCGCGCACGTCGGGTGGCGTCCGCACCTATAGCCATTGGAGCGAGCAACCCGGTGCAGCATCCCTGCCAAAAGCCCAGTTGATCGATCTCACAGGTACTGCTTAGTACCACTCATGACATTTCCCCAGCGCCTGCTTGATGGTTATTCCGCGTTCCGCAACGGACGCTATGCCGAAGAGTCCGACCGTTATGCACGGTTGGGCATGGGTCTGCAGAAACCCACTGTCATGATCATTGCCTGTTGTGATTCACGCGCCGCTCCGGAGACGATATTCGATGCCGGGCCGGGCGAAATTTTCGTCATGCGCAATGTCGCCAACCTGGTGCCGCCCTATGCGCCCGATGGCAAGCATCACGCCACCAGTGCTGCCATCGAGTTCGCCGTATTGTCGCTCGGCGTAAAGCATGTGGTGGTCATGGGCCATGGCCGCTGCGGCGGCATTCGCGCCGTCGTCGAAGGCAGCGATCCGCTGTCGTCAGGTGATTTCATCGGCAAGTGGATGTCGGATGTGAAAGACGTGGCCGATGCGGTGCGCCATGATCATGACCACGACAAGGATCTGCAAACCGCCGTGGAACATGCCTCGGTCGAACATTCACTGGCCAACCTGCGCACCTTCCCGTGGTTGCGCATGCGCGAAAACAAGGCCGACATCACAGTCCACGGCGCCTGGTTCGACATCGCGCTGGGCGAGCTTCACGTTTATGACGAAACAACGCGCGGCTGGGCGTTGATCTGATTTCCCGGGAGAGGCATCTTGTTCTCACCTCCCTGGTTTCCGGGAAGGATATGGTTATTGCTTTGGTGGCCTTGAAATTCTAAATCCCTATTTCGCTTAAGCTTGCTCAATCAGATGAAGACCAGACATCATGCGACGGTAGATTGATCATCAAGTTTGACCCGAAGCGGACTAACACAGACTGGCAATTTATCTCAGTCCTGCTCTAATGTAGAGCGGTGGTTCAGTGGATCAGAGGAGTTCGCGCATTGGAAAATACTTTGATAGAGATTGAATTGGTGCGTGCAAACTTGGATGGAGTGGTCATTGGCAAAAGTCATTCCGACTATGACAAATATCGCAAGCTATGGAATGGCATATCGGATCGACGACCAGCCGCTATTGTAAGAGCACGCAGCGTAAGCGATGTCATAAAGACCATTCAGATTGCTGGGAAGTCTGGTGCATTGATTGCAGTACGGTGTGGCGGGCATAGCCTCCCTGGCCACTCAAGTTGCGATGGTGGGGTCGTGCTCGACATGTCGCTGATCAACAACGTTGTTGTGGATTCGATCAAAGGTATCGCTGATGTGGCGGGCGGCGCACTCCTTGCTGATCTGGATAAGGCAGGCGCTCGTGTTGGGTTGGTGACTCCCGCTGGTGTTGTTTCGCACACCGGCGTTGCAGGACTCACCCTCGGCGGTGGAATGGGCTGGTTGAGCCGACGCTTTGGCATGACGGTTGACAACCTTTTGGGTGCTGAAGTTGTCACCGCAGATGGCAGTGTGGTCTGGGCAAGCGCCGACTCTGAACCCGAATTGTTTTGGGGATTGCGTGGCGGTGGCGGTAACTTTGGTGTTGTCACCAAGTTTAGATTTCGCATGCACAATTTGGGCCCGATTGTCGTTGGATGCTGGACCTATTTGACTGCTGATTGTGAAAACGTATTGCGTGGTTTCCAAACTCTTTCGGAATCGGCTCCGCGGGAACTCACTGCAAGTTTTGCGATGATGTCAAATGAGTTGGTGGTCACCGCATGTTGGTCGGGTGCAGCTGAAGATGCAGCAAAAATGGTCTCTCCCTTCGGAAGCCTCGCCTCGGCAGTCGCTGGGTCTTTTGGTGACATGGCTTACGTCGCACTTCAAAAAAGAAGCGACGAAACTGATGCATGGGGCCAGCGACATTATTCCAAGGGTGGATTCTTGGAAAAACTCGATGATACTGCGATAAAATGCATGAAGGACGCCGTTGCGGACGCGCCGAATGACCGCTCGGACATTTATCTGCTGCAGCTTGGTGGAGCAATCAGTGATGTTGATGAAAATGCCACACCTTACTCGGGGAGAACGGCCAACTACTATTGGATCGCAAATGCCATATGGGACGACCCTGCTGACGATGCGCGTTGCATTGATTGGGGGAGAAACTGGGCCAAGAAACTTTCTGCCATTTCCATGCGAGGCAATTATGTCAACGAGCAGTCAGACATAGGCGAGGATGTTGCCAAAGGAGCTTATGGATCCGAAAAATACAGTCGGCTTGGCAAGATCAAATATCGCTATGACCCCGCAAATCTTTTCCGTCTCAATCAAAACATTGAACCAAAGGCATAGGCCGGCTATCGGGCTCAAAGTCTGCCTCTGGCCCTTAGGCGACTTCAAGGTCTGGCGTTGAAATGTCCACCGATTGTGGATGAGCGGACATTAGTTCAACAATTATCGTGAACAACTCAGGAGCCTATGACGTACAGGAACATCCAGGATAATCCTAACGACGAGGACCAAAGTGTAGCTCAAATCCGGGATAGCTATAACACCCCGGTTTCCCGGGCGGGGCAGGGGAGACCTTCTTCCCCTTCACTCCGGTATCAAAACCTCGCACTCCGGAAATGCTTTCGCCAATTCCCGGCGGGCGGCAAATCCTGCCTGTAAATCCCGACAATTCACAATGCCCAACCGAAAACCGCCCGGCGGCATGTAGTGATCTTCGCCGGGTTTGGTCTCATGGAAGGTGATCTGCAAACTGGCAATTTGGGGCATGGCGCGAATCCGTGCCTGCACGTCTGCCGGAGGATGGCGCGGTACTTTCCCGTGGGCGGCAAAGAGCGGCACTGAGAAACCGTCGCGCCGGTTGCGATCATCGAACTGCCACGTGCCTTGGCCATAGAGGCCGGCCACAGCTTCCAGCCAGCCCGCGCCATTCAAATCGCACCACTGGTCGGCAAAGCGGATTTGGGCCTCGATAATCTTCCCGCCGATGGTCTCGATGTTGATCATGCCAGTGTAGTGCGGCAGTTCGCGCGCCACCCAGCCGGTCAGGAATGCCGTCAGTTTTGGATCATCTTCAGCATGGATAACCCAGTGCTTGAACGTGGCGTCGGTCCAGGCAAGGCCAGTGGCATGGCGTATCCACTTTACCTCGCCCTTCACCACGGCGCAGTCAGAGGAGGTGTGTGCGCCAGTGAACAACTCCATCCACATCAGATCCGGCGTCATGTGCGTCGTGAAATCGTCGCGGCTGTGGACGATGCGGGTGCCGAGCCCCATGCCGTGCAAATTTATCCGGGGCTTGGCGAAGACCGGAAAAAGCCCGGGCACGTCATGCATCGTGCCAGCGGGTACTCCCTGGCTCCTTGCCACGTGCAACTTGTCATAGACATAGCGGTATTGCGGAAACCACTCCCAGCAGTCGATATCATCGACGGGAACATGGACATCTGCCGGGCACGGCACATGTGCGAAATATTGAACGCGCCAGGGATCGCGGACGTGAAACGGCATGGGCCTAAACTAGCAGCACCTGCAAATCGTTCCACTCACGTTATTTGATCGCCCAAACAATGTTGACATCAATTGACAGCACCTGTTCGCCCTGGGCCACGGGAACGGCATTTGCCCCTTCAGCCATGGCGGATTTCATCACCATCGGCATGGGCGGCTGATAGCCGCCGCCTTCCGACACCGAAATGATGTCGCCGAGCCCGAAACCTCCCGCCGCAGCATAGATTTCGGCCTTGCGGCGGGCATCGGCAACGGCTTCCTTGCGGGCCGCATCAAGCAGGGCCTCGGGCTTGGCGATCGAGAAGTTGACGCCGTAAACCTGGTTGGAACCGGCGCTCACGGCCTTGTCGAGCAGATCACCGAGCAATTCCACCTTGCGCGCCGTGATGGTGAGTGTGTTGGACACATCATAGCCCACCACCTTTGGCGGCTGTGACCCGCCCTGGCCATAGTCATAGCGCGGTTGGACGTTGAAGTTGGAGGTCGCCATGTCACGGTCGGCAATGCCTTGCTGTTTCAGCACGGCCATCAGATCGGCCATCGCTTTGCTGTTGTTGGTCAGAGACTCTTGCGCCGTCAGCGCAGAAGTCATCACGCCGAGGGAAATGCTGGCGAGATCAGGAACAGCCCGGACTTCGCCGTGGCCGGAAATCGAAATGTTGCGGATCACTTTGGCCTCGTCGGCAAGAGCAGGCATGAGGAGCAGGAAGGTTGCGGTGAGGATTGTAAACAGGCGGGTGAGCATGGTTTTCAGTTTCTCCTGACTACAATATAGGAATAAATTACGGCAGAAAAATGACCTTCAACTGCGGGCACCGGCCATCACCGGAATGGCGGTTCGTCGAAGCTGCGCAGTTTGCGGGAGTGCAATCCGGCGCGGTCATTGCGCAGCCGGTCGATGGCGGCAAGGCCGATCAGCAAGTGTTCACCAACGGCGCGGTCATAAAAAGCGTTGGCGGCACCCGGCAGTTTGATTTCGCCATGCAGCGGCTTGTCGGAAACGCAGAGCAGCGTGCCATACGGCACGCGCAGGCGGTAGCCTTGGGCGGCAATGGTGCCACTTTCCATATCGACAGCAATGGCGCGCGAGAGGTTGATGCGTTTGCGCTCTTGCGTCCAGCGCAGTTCCCAATTGCGGTCGTCATTGGTGACAACGGTCCCGGTGCGCAGACGCGATTTGAGCGCTTCGCCCTGTTCTCCCGTCACATCGGCGGCTGCTCCCTGCAAGGCCACCTGGATTTCCGCCAGCGCCGGAATGGGAATATCCGGGGGCACCAGCGCATCAAGGATGCGGTCCTGACGCAGATAACCGTGAGCGAGCACATAATCACCAATGCGCTGTGATTGGCGAAGCCCGCCACAGTGGCCGATCATCAACCAGCAGTCGGGGCGCAGCACCGCAAGATGGTCGGTGATGGTTTTGGCATTGGACGGGCCCACACCGATGTTCACCAGCGTGGTACCGCCCGCGCCGTCGCTGCGCGAGAGGTGATAAGCCGGCATCTGGAAACGGTGCCAGGGACTTTCGTCGACCACTTTCAACCCCTCGGCTTCGTTCATGCCGCGGCGGATGGTTCCGCCACCGGGCAGATGCAGCGCATCGTAGGGGCCATCCTCGCGCAGGCGGTCCAGACTCCATTGTACGAACTGGTCGACATAGCGGTGATAGTTGGTCAGCAGGATCCACGGCTGGGTCAGGGACCAGTGGTTGCCGGTATAGTGTTGCAGGCGCTTCAATGAATAGTCGATGCGCACGGCATCGAAGAGAGACAATGGTGATGGTTCACCGGGTGGCACGTCGTAGGTGCCATCGGCAATTTCATCGCCCACCAGAGAAAGTTTGGGCACCGGGAAATGCAGGGCAAGTTCTGCCGCCGAGATGCCGCCCATTCCCAATTCGTCTCCCTTGTCGAGGACGTAAGGGTAAGGAATTTCCTGGTCTGACAGGCCAACGCTGATCTTGGCGTCATAGTCGCGCACGAGGTAGCGCAGCTGTTGCAGCAGATACGGGGCAAAGTGGCTGGGCTGGGTGACAGTGGTTGCGTAAATTCCCGGTCCGGTGAACTTGGCAAAGGCCCGGGCGATGTTGGGCTGCAAGCCATTGGCCTCATAGACCACCTTCAGTTCGGGATAACAGAAGCTGGCGCGTTCGGCGGCGCTGGGCTCGGTGCGGGTCTTGAGGTAGCGATCCAGCGCGGTCTTGAGGGCGGCGGTTGCCTGGGCGTGCGATGCAATCAACTGCTCGACGGCGGTTTCTGGTGTCAGTGTCTGGTCTTTCATGGCGGGCCTATAGCATGGCTTTTCAAAATGATGTAGCCACGCCTCCGCGACGGTCTTTTGACTGATTTGCAGGTGGGGCCTGTAGCTCAATGGTTAGAGCTGACGGCTCATAACCGTCTGGTTGCAGGTTCGAGTCCTGCCGGGCCCACCAATTTCCCGCTCAATCCTTGGGCCGCGTCCACAGGCAATTGCTCAAATTTTACCAAGTGGACAAGGATTTTTGGCTGTGTCACAGTTTTGTCCGGGCAAAACTCGTCCCAGGGAGACGCATGATGACACAGAACATTTTTCAATTGAATCGCCGCTCACTGCTCAAGGCCAGCGCGGTGTTGCCGTTCGCCGCCATGGTGCCGCAGATGGCACGCGCGGCTGGTCCGATCAAGACTGCGGCGATCTATACCGTACCGGTGGAACAGCAGTGGGTGAGCCGCATTCACAAGGCCGCCACCACGGCGAAAGATCGCGGTGACATCGAGTATGTCTTCTCGGAGAAAGTTGCCAACACCGACTACGAGCGGGTGATGCGCGAATACTGCGAGGCAGGCCACCAGTTGATCGTTGGCGAAGCCTTCGCGGTGGAAGATGCGGCGCGCGCCGTGGCCAAGGATTATCCGGACCGCGCCTTCCTCATCGGTTCTTCGTTCAAGCCCGATGCAGCGGCAGCACCCAACTTCGCGGTCTTCGACAACTACATCCAGGATGCCTCCTATCTCTCCGGCATTGTCGCAGGTGCACTGACCAAGTCAGGCAAGATCGGCATGGTCGGCGGTTATCCCATTCCGGAAGTGAACCGCTTGATGAACGCATTCATGGCGGGCGTGCGCGAGACGCGCAAGGATGCAACGTTCCTCGTCGCCTTCATCGGCTCGTGGTTTGATCCGCCCAAGGCCAAGGAAACGGCACTGGCCCAGATCGATGCCGGTGCAGATCTTCTGTATGCGGAACGCTTTGGTGTGTCCGATGCCGCCAAGGAAAAAGGCATTCTCTCGGTTGGCAACGTGATCGACACGCAGGCTGACTATCCCGACACGGTGGCAGCCTCGGCGCTGTGGCATTTCGAGCCGACGCTTGATGCCGCCATCGCCGCCATCAAGGGTGGAGCGTTCAAAGCCGATGATTACGGCCAGTACTCGTTCATGAAGGCTGGTGGCTGCTCGCTTGCCCCGCTCGGTACATTCGACGGCAAGGTATCCGCCGAAGTGAAGGCCATGGTTGCCGAGAAAGAAGCGGCGATCAAGGCCGGCACATTCTCGGTTGCCATCGACGACAACGAACCGAAGTCTTCGTAAGTCTTCATGTCAGACAACAACTCCGGAGAACGAACGCCCGTTCTCCGGGATTGACCGCGTCAGCAAGACCTTCGGTGCGCTGAAGGCCAACCAAGAGATTTCGCTCACGCTGGAACGTGGCGAAATCCTTGGCCTGCTGGGCGAGAACGGCGCCGGCAAGACAACGCTGATGAACATTCTCTTCGGCCACTATGTCGCCGATGGTGGCGAGATCAGCGTCGAGGGCAGGCTGTTGCCGCCAGGTGAACCGAAGGCAGCGCTGGCGGCGGGCATCGGCATGGTGCACCAGCACTTCACGCTCGCTGACAATCTGACTGTGCTCGACAACATCATTCTCGGCACCGAGTCGCTGTTCAGCCTGCGCTCAAATGTTGCCGCAGCCCGCGCCAAACTCAAGATACTGGGTGACGACTTTGGGCTCGCTGTTGATCCCGATGCGTTGGTTTCCACACTCTCAGTGGGTGAACGGCAACGGGTGGAAATCTTGAAAGCGTTGTACCGCGACGCGCGCATCCTCATTCTCGACGAACCAACCGCCGTGTTGACGCCGCAGGAATCGTCTGCACTGTTTGACACGTTGAAGCGCTTCGTCGCCAAAGGCCTGTCGATCATTTTCATTTCCCACAAGCTCGGTGAAATTCTGGCGGCCTGCCAGCGGGTGGCCGTGTTGCGCGGCGGCAAATTGGTGGCGGAGTGTGCGGTTGCAGGCGTGACGCGTGCTGAACTGGCGGAGCTGATGGTCGGGCGCGCCGTGCCGCAGCCCAAGGCCGAGGCCAAGATGGCAGGCGCGGCCGTTCTGTCGCTTGCCCACATTTCAGCGCGGCGCGGGCAAATTGCCCTGCGCGATGTGATGCTTCAGGTCTGTGGTGGCGAGGTCGTCGGCATCGCCGGTGTTTCGGGCAATGGCCAGAGCCTGCTTGCTGATGTGATCAGCGGTGTGGCCGTTCCAGACCTTGGCACCTTTACTTTGCAGGGAGAAAAACTGTCCCGCATCACACCGCGCGACGTGGTGGCGCGTGGCGTGGCGCGCATTCCGGAAGACCGCCATGCCGAAGGGTTGATCGGCGACATGAGCATTTCCGAGAATGTTGTATCGGAAGGCTATCGCGGGCGCTTTTCGCGCATGGGGCTGATCGACTGGAGTATGGCGCGGCGTTTTGCCGAGGACATCATCGCGAAATATGAAGTGAAGTGTCCGGGACCGGAGGCACGGGTGCGGCTCCTGTCAGGAGGCAACATGCAGAAGCTCATTCTCGGCCGGGTGATGGCGGAGAAGCCTGTGCTGGTGTTGGCGAACCAGCCGACGCGCGGCCTTGACGTGGGCGCCGTTGCATATGTGCATGAGCAGCTGCTGGCAGCGCGGGCGCGCGGCGCTGGCATTCTTCTGATCTCCGAAGACCTTGATGAATTGCTGGCGCTGTCAGACAAGCTGGCGGTGATGTATCGCGGGCAAGTGTCGGCTCTCTTGCCGCGCGCCGAGGTGACGATCCAGCAGTTGGGCCTGATGATGGCGGGGCAGGGCTTCATCCATGCGGAGCAGGTCGATGCGGCTTGAGCTTCGCGAACATCAACCCGTCGCGCTGATGATCCTGCTGCCAATCGGGGCATTGGCCTCTGCCATGGTGGTGTGCGCCTTGCTGGTCATGGTGTCGGGAGCCTCGCCCATTCAGGTCTTTGGGTTGATGCTCAAGGGTTCGCTTGGTTCACAGTTTGCGCTCTTTGAAACGTTGACGCGGGCCACGCCGCTGATCTTCACCGGGCTTGCGGCTGCCGTCGCCTTCCGCGCCAAGCTGTGGAATATTGGCGGCGAGGCGCAGCTCTATTTCGGTGCGGTAATGACTGCGGTATTTGGCACAGGTCTTCTGCCGTTGCCATGGCCAGTGCTCATTCCAGTCTTGATGTTTGCCGCCATGCTGGGTGGCGCGCTGGTGCTGTCGGTTCCCACATTCCTCAAGACACGCTTCGGGGTTGATGAAGTGGTGACCACGTTGCTGTTCAACTTCATTGCCCTGTTGTTCGTCTCCATGTTGCTGGAAGGGGTGCTGAAGGATCCCATGGGCCTCGGCTGGCCGCAATCGAAGAAGATCATCGCGGACGCGCAATTGCCCCGGCTCATCACCGGCAAGCGGCTGCACTACGGTTTCGTTGTGGCAATCGTCGCGGCGCTGGTGGTCTGGGTGATCGATCGCAAGTCAGCGTTGGGGTACGAGATGCGCGCCGTCGGCCACAATACCAAGGCAGCCACGTTTGCAGGCATTCCCGTCAATCGCGTGCTGGCCAAGACGGCTCTTCTCTCTGGTGGTCTTGCAGGTCTTGCAGGGTGGTCGGAAGTGACGGGTCTCAAGGGCAACCTGACGCTCGATCTTTCACCGGGCTTTGGCTACGCCGGAATTGTTGTGGCGATGCTGGCGCTGCTCCACCCAATCGGGGTTATTGCCGCAGCCGTTTTTGTGGCGGCGGTTTTTGTGGGCGCAGACGCCATGAGCCGCACGGCGGGCGTTCCGAGTTACATTGCCCAGGTCATGGTTGCTGTCTCGCTGCTCTCCATGGTGACGGCATTGATGCTGACACGTTACCGGTTGCGCTGGAGGTGAGTGATGGCGATGCTTGAAATTCTCTTTACTGCATCGCTGTGGGCCGCTGCCATTCGCATCGCCTCACCACTGATCTTTGGCACGTTGGGTGAATTGATTTGCGAACGCGCAGGCGTGCTCAATCTTGGCATCGAAGGCATCATGACGGCGGGTGCCTTTGCAGGTTGGCTCACGGTCTTCATGGGCGGTGATCTCTGGCTTGGCGTGCTGGTGGCGGCGATGACGGGCGCACTCTTTGGGCTTCTGCATGGCGTGCTTGTTGTGCCGCTTGGTTTGTCTCAGCACGTGACCGGCATCGGGATCACCATGTTGGCGACTTCCCTTTCCTACTATGCCTATCGCCTGGTCTTTCCTGAGGTGACATCGCCACCAAAGATCGAACCTTTCCAACCTCTCTCCGTTCCGGTGCTGAGCGACATTCCGGTCCTGGGGCCGGCGTTGTTCCAGCAAACACCCTTGACCTACCTTGCATTCGTCGCCGTGGCGCTGGTGGCGTGGTTGCTCTACCGTACGCCTGCGGGCCTGGCGCTGCGCACCGTGGGGGAGAACCCGGCAGCGGCGGAAGCGCAAGGCATCAACGTCGTGGCGGTACGCATTTGCGCTGTGATGGCGGGCAGCGCACTGATGGGCATCGGCGGCAGCTTCATCACTCTGTCGGCCTTCAATTCCTTTTTCTTCGAGATGACCAATGGGCGGGGATGGATCTGCATTGCGCTGGTCGTGTTCGGGTCATGGCGGCCTGGCAAGGCACTGCTTGGGGCAATTCTGTTCGGGCTATTTGACGCCTACCAGTTGCGCTTGCAGCAATTGGCGGGAGCAGTGGTGCCTTATCAGGTGTTCCTCATGATGCCATTCATCCTGTCGATCATCGCCCTCATTGTCATGTCACGCCGCGTGGCATACCCTCGTGCCTTGATGGTGTCCTATCGCAAGGGTGAGAGATAACGGAGTTGCTCCATGCTGACTGAAACGGACAAGAAGTTCCTGCGCATTGCCTATGATGAGGCCAAGGCCGGATTTGATGAAGGTGGCTGTCCCATCGGTTCGGTGCTGGCGCGCGGCGACAGGCTCGTCTCCCAGGGACGCAATCAGCGTGTGCAGGGAGGCGATCCCATTGCCCACGGTGAAATGGATGCGTTGCGCAAGGCTGGCCGCCAGAAAACCTATCGCGATACCACGCTCTATACGTCGCTTTCACCTTGCATGATGTGCGCAGGCACAATCATCCAGTTCGGCATTCCGCGCGTGGTGGTGGGTGAAAACCAGACGTTTGGCGGCAATGAAGAATTTCTCCGGTCCCGGGGTGTGGAGGTCATCATCGCAGATGACAAGGACTGCATCGCCTTGATGACCCGCTTCATCAAGGAGAAGCCAGAGCTGTGGTCTGAGGATATTGCGGAGGATTAAGGTCGGGTTGATCAGACCATTGCCGCGCTTTTCAGGTTTGCCGCGACGTCGATGTGGTTGGCCGTGGCCAGCGCCCGTTCGGCGATTTCCGGACGGGCTATGCCATATCCCTGAATCTGATCAGAGCCGAGTTGGCGCAGGACATTGATCTCGCCTTGTTCTTCTGCACCTTCCGCGACCACTTCCATGTGCAGCGAATGTGCCATGGTGATGATGGAGTGCAGAATTTCGCGGCGGCGTGGTTCGGTATGGGCGCTGCTCACAAATGAACGGTCAATCTTGAGTTTGTCGAAGGGCAGCTGCGAAAGATAGGCGAGCGAAGAATAGCCGGTGCCGAAATCGTCCAGCGCCAGAGTGATACCGAGACCGTGCAGGTCATCAAGAATAGTGCGCACAGATGTGAGGCTGCGGCCGAGGAAGAGGCTCTCGGTCAACTCGACACACAGCAGGTCTGGAGGAAGATTGCTACGCTCCAACGCTTGGCCAACCTTGCGGACAAAGCCCGATTGCAGAATTTGAGCCGGTGAAACATTGACGGCGATGGAGCGCCGTGCTTCTCCCGCGTCTAGCCACGCCATGGCCTGGCGGCAACTCTCTTCCATCACCCAGTCGCCGATGGTGCCGATGATTCCGCTCTTTTCAGCGATGGGCACGAAGATGGTGGGCGAGATGTAGCCATGCTGCGGATGCTTCCAACGCAGCAACGCTTCAAAGCCGACGATCTTGCCACTCTCCACGTGGTACTGAGGCTGATAGTGTACTTCAAGTTCCTGGTTGGCGATGGCAAGACGCAAACCTTGGCCCAGATCAGCTTCACGCTTCACCAGTTCGTCCATGTCTGTCGTGAAGAAGGCCGCGCGCCCTGGACCCATTTTTCGGGCGGCATTGCTGGCAAGATCGACGTGGCGCAAGGCATCTCCGACTGATGAGCTGTCGCGGGGCAGCAAGGTCGCACCTGCGGACAACGAGAGATGCAACTCAAGTTCGAGAATGATGATGGGATTGTAGAAGGCAGACTGTACCCGTGCAATTGCCGCTTCAGTTTCGCGGCCAGTGCCATTGTCATCGACGATCACGGCGAACTCATCGCCACCAACTCGCGCGACCATGGCTTCGGCACCCGCATGTTCCTTGATGATTGCCGCAACGTTCATCAGCACAGCATCGCCGATGCCATGTCCGAAGGCGTCGTTGAAAGTGTGAAAGATGTCAATGTTGAAAAGGATGACCGCAATTGAACCATTGCCGTCACCCAGAGTGTTGAGGCGTTCCTGCAGCGTACGTTGGAAATTCACGCGATTGGGAAGGCCGGTCAGCGGATCATAATAGGCCAAGCGTTGCAGTGACTGATCGCGAAAGCGAATGTCAGAAATGAGGCTGTTGAAGGTGTCGACCATGATGCCGGTCTCATCATTGCCCTCGGCTTTCAGGTCAACGCTATATTCACGGCTTTGCTTCAGCTGGCGCATCGAATCCGTGAGCCTGACAATCGGCTTGGTGACGCGGCGCTGCAGCGGTACCGAAATGACGACGCCGGCAATGGCGGCAAGCAGGGCGACGGCAAACACCACGCCCATGGTGTTGTAGAAGCGGCTGCGGAGGTCCGAGATGTCTGTAACCAGGATCAACGTGCCAATGGGACGGGCATTTTTTATGATGTTTACGGCAACCGGAATGGTGCCGGTGGACATCATCTCCCAGAAACCTGGATCATTCGAGATGTTTTCCGTCTTGAGGATGGCGCGCTGCCCTAGAGATCCGAGAAGCTTGCCTTCGGCGTTGTAAACCGAAGCTGAAATGACACCGGGCACGCGATCAACAGAGCGAAGGACGGTTCGGATTTCATGAATTCTTTCGCCTTCGACATGATCTGCGACAGCTGAGGCAAAAACGTAGGCGGTGCCCTCGATGGCGGCCCGCTTCATGGTCGTGTTTTGGTGAGCCTGGTAAGCAGCCATGAGACCGGCCACGCAGAGCACGGAAACGACAACGGCAGTTGCAACCAGCATGGCGATGCGCTGGCCGATACCGAACTTGATCTTAGATTTCACCACCCGATAATCCCCGAAAGACCGACATTCTCTGGCAGGGCGATTACTGGCGCGTGAATTTTGGGTGTGCATTGAAAGAGCTGGTTAGGAATTTCTTAATGCAACGCAGAAGATGCAGGCAGATCAAGGTTTCCGCCGGGTCGTGTCAACGAGTTTCAATTTTACATTTAATGATGCGTTATCTCAGATAGTAGCTTGTGCTTCGTGCATCGCGCACGTTGCGGTATGGTCCATGTTCAAGAGGACAGCAGTTTGTTCACATCGCGCAATACAGGCACAATTGAGACGGGGGTAGAAGTACCCCAGTTCAATTTTGTCAGGAAGTTGCTGCGTGGCTTCTTTGGTTGCAGCCTTGGAGGCATTGCCATTTCGGTAGCTGTCGGCGCACCAGTCCTCATGGGTGCCGTAGGGCTGGCGTCCGACTTTGCCGTGTTCACTTTGAAAAAGAGCGAGCTTCAGTCTGCTGCCGATGCTGCGGCGCTGGCCGCCACACGTGAACTCTCGGTGATCAGCACGGATTCAACTTCGGCCAAGATGTCTTCTGAATCGGAAGAAGATGAAGGGCCGATTGAAGAAATTGCCCGGAACTATGTGATGGCATCGCTTGAAACTGAGTCGACCGACATCTCGACAAGCGTTGAAATTGATGAAGCCGAAGGCTCAGTAAGAGTGTCTGTCACTGACACTTGGCAACCCTTCTTTGCCCATTTCCTCGGTGCGGATATCACACCGATCACGACCGACGCCAAAGCCCAACTTGTTGGAGAAAACAAGGTCTGCGTGATCGGGTTGGCTGGCACTGGCTCCGGTGTCGTCTCTTTGACCAACGACGCCCATCTTGAAGCCAAAGGATGCAGCGTCTACTCCAATTCCACCAACTCAATGGGATTTTACCTGGGCAGTGGATCGGAGATTGAAGCTGATCTCGTCTGTTCAGCAGGAGGCGTTTACAACAAGGGCGCATCGAGTTCGGCAAAAGTGCTGACGGACTGCCCGCCTTTGGCCGATCCTCTGTCGGGACGGTCACCACCGGCGTTTGGTGGCTGCAGCTATACCAATACAATGATTGGCAGCGGCATTGTCACCCTCAAGCCGGGAGTTTATTGCGGTGGAATCAACATCTCGGGTGATGCGCAGGTCACATTTGCAGCGGGCGACTACATCATCAAGGACGGACTGTTCTTCGTGCACGGTAAAGCCTCGGTCAAGGGCGCGAATGTCGGCTTCTATTTCACCGGACTCCTGTCACTCATCCAGTTCTGGGATGATGCCAGCATTGATCTCTCGGGCAGGGAGGATGGTGACATGGCGGGGCTGCTCTTTTTTGATGATCCGAAGGCCAGCATTCTGCGAGTTCACAATATTCGGTCCACCCGGGCCAAGAACTTGACCGGCACAGTTTACCTGCCAAAGGGCACTCTGCTTGTTGATCCTGCCGCTAGCGTTGCTGAGAAATCAGCCTATACGGCGATTATCGCGAGACGTTTGGTTATCGAGAACGGTCCGAGCCTCGTGCTCAACACGAACTACGGGGCGACAAAGGTACCCGTGCCATCCGGCATTCGCTCTTCTGCAGATGTCGTATTGGCCGAATAGTTCTGCCAGTGTTCATGCAATCTTAACCTCAATTCTAAATTGGAAATTGCAACTTGCCGGGTCAAAATGGCGGCTTGACCAATTTCCGGGAAGACCGGTGACAGAGGGACGGGATAGTGAACGCGGACTTCAGAACCCGATGGCGCAACAGGAGCTTTCGCGGCTTCCTGAGTTCGTCGGCCGGGAATATCGCGGTTTCTGTTTCTCTGGCAATTCCGGGTCTTATGGGAGCCGTTGGGCTGGCGTCCGACTATGCATTTTATTCAAGCAAGCGCAGCGAGTTGCAAGGTGCTGCTGATTCAGCTGCACTTGCGGCTGCGCGGGAATTCTCGATTGCCACATCGTCCACCTCGACCATCTCCGCAGCGGCCAAATCATTTGCTGCGGCTTCGACCAAGTCGAACATCACAACGACAGTCAGCATTGACAAGCCAAATTCGGCAATCACTGTTGAACTTCGCGAGGATTGGACTCCCTTCTTTGCACATTTCCTTGGGGCAGAGATAACGCCTGTCATCGCCAAGGCTACGGCTGCATTGGTGGGACGGGCAAATCTTTGCGTCCTCACGCTCGATGGCTCATCAACCAAGACGATAAGTTTGGGCACCAGTAGCAAGATCTCTGCAAACGGCTGCGGCATCTATGCAAACTCAAGCAACTCCGAGGCAATTTCACTCGCGGGCAGTTCAGTCATCAAGGCCGACTTGACCTGCAGTGTTGGTGGTGTAGCCAACAGGGGTACAATCACACCAGCGGCAATGACTGATTGCCCGGTGATTGAGGATCCGCTCGCAGGCCGGGCTCCACCTGCCATGGGTGCGTGTGATTTCACCGACAAGGTCGTGTCAGAGGATAAGGTGACGCTGTCTCCAGGGGTTTATTGTGGCGGGTTGGAACTGAGCGGGACCAGCATCATCAAATTCTCGCCCGGCACTTATGTGATCAAGGATGGTCCATTCATTGTGAGTGGCATGGCCTCAATTGCCGGTCAGTATGTCGGCTTCTTCCTGACTGGCGACAATGCAACGCTGCAGTTCTCTGGAAATTCCTCCATCAGTTTGTCTGGTCCCAAGGATGGCGATCTCGCCGGTCTTCTGATTTACGCGGATCCGGCGACATCATCCATCCAAAATCATTTGATCCGCAGCAAGAACGCCCACACACTTACCGGCACGATCTATCTGCCGCGCGGCAAACTGAGGGTCGATCCCGGATCGAAGGTGGGTCAGAATTCAGCCTACACGGCAATCATTGCCAACAAGCTTGAAGTCGACAAGGGGCCGGAGCTGGTCTTGAACACCGACTATGGCGCAACTGATGTGCCGGTTCCCAGTGGCATCAAAGCGACATCGCAGGTTGTGCTTTCTGACTGATCTTTCTGTTTTTGCCGCGCAAAAGAAATACGCCCCGGATATTCCGGGGCGTTTTCATTTTGTCGTGGAGCAGGGGAATTACGGGCGCCAGTAGTTGAACCAGTCGGTCACGGCGTCATTCTCGAAATTGCCGCGCATGTCGATCAAGGGAGCGTGCTTACCGGCCAGGGACTTCAGCGTTTCGGCGTCAAACTGTTCACGGAAGCAGGCGTGGGTGAGGGTGACAATGACCGCGTCATAGGGACCGGCAGCTGCCGGATCATCAATGATGGTGGCGCCACGACCACCTTCAAAATGATCGTCGAATGCCACAGGATCGAAGTTGAAGACTTCAACTCCGCGGTTCCACAGGGCATCCATCAGCGGGAATGTCTTTGAATTGCGGGTGTCGGGGCAGTCTTCCTTGAAACTGCGGCCAAGCACGAGAACTTTCTTGCCGGTGAGGCCATGGCGGCTCTGCGGCATGAGCTCTTCGAGTTTCTCCACCAGGAAATTGGGTGTTTGTTCGTTGACGGCGCGGGCTGAGGCAACGAGTTCCATGGCAAGACCATGACGGCGGCCGGCGTCGACCAGGAAGTAAGGGTCAACCGCGATGCAGTGACCGCCGACCAGACCGGGCCGATAGTGATGGAAGTTCCACTTGGAACTGGCGGCAGCGATCACGTCTGTCGAACGAATGCCCATCTTGTCGAAAAGCATCATCATCTGGTTCATCAGGGCGATATTGACGTCACGCTGGGTGTTTTCGAGAATCTTGGCAGCTTCCGCAACGCGGATGGAGGCCGCAGGAAAGAGGCCGGCCTTGATGACGCGGCTGTAGAGCTTCTCAAGGAATTCGGTGCCGCGCGGGGTAGAGCCAGCGACGATCTTCTTGATGTCAGGCAGCTTGCGCGTCGGGTCGGCGGGATTGATGCGTTCGGGCGAGTAGCCGAGATGAAAGTCGATGCCTTCCTTCATGCCGGAATGCAACTCGATGACCGGGAGGCAGCGGTCTTCCGTGGTACCGGGATCAACCGTGCTCTCGAATACCACGACAGCGCCACGCTTCATGGTCTTGCCGATTGTCTTGGACGCGGCAATCAGCGGGCCATAGTCAGGGCGATTGTGACTGCTGACCGGTGTTGGCACGCATACGATGATGACATCGGCCTCGACGAGGAGGGCAGAGTCGGTGGTGAAATCGGCGTCAACTTCGCAGAGTTCGGAATTGGTGACCTCGCCGGTGAAGTCAATGCCCGACTTCAATTCGGTCACCTTCTTTTCGTTGATGTCGAAACCGATAGCGCGCGAGCCCTTGGCGAATCCCAGGGTCAGTGGAAGCCCAACGTAGCCGAGGCCGATCACGGCGACGCGCGCCGTTGCTGGATCCGGGAAAGCCACCGGATCGCTGGTCACGAGCCGGATCGGCTTGATCCCTGAGCCCGGATTGGGTTGTTCTGTCCCCTTGATTGCCGTCATACCCATTTGTCGCTCCCCAGCGTTTGTTGTTTCGGGTTGTGGAGAGCAGAAAACACGTTGGGCATGGATGGCGGCTTAAAGAACACGGTAAACGTGCAGAAGGGTTAACAAGTGAACAATGTTTTGGTCTCAAAAGCCTAAGAAACACTTGAAAACTCCACCTTAACCCTGCGGCAAGCATTGGGCGCTAAGACCCTCAACGGGCCTTCAGCTGGTCCGACGGTGTGTGGGCGTATGCTTTCTCTGGTGGCAATCGAGTATCTGTTTGCGGTGTTGGTGTTGATTGTCTTCACCAACCGCTATGTGCTTGGCAGCCTGCTGCGTATTTCCGACAAGCGCACCGTGGCAGGCTACGGCGTTGATCCTCCGGTCTGGCCAACGGTGGCCATCGTTGTCCCGGTTTACAATGAAGGTTCGCATGTGCTGCAGACGGCGGCCTCGTTCGAGCAGCTGGACTACCCGCGCGACCGGCTGCAGGCCGTGTTCATCGACGACGTCTCAACGGATGATACCTACGCGCACCTGCTGACGGTGACGCAGAAATATCCGTGGATGAAGGTCATTCAGAACGAGCGCAACGTCGGCAAGCGCATCGGCATCAAGAATGCCGTCCTCAAGACCCACACGGACCTGATCTTGTCGGTCGATTCCGATGTGATCGTGGACAAGGATGCGTTGCGCATTCTGGTGCGGCATCTCTACGCCTCGGGATCTGATGCAGCAGGCGGCTGCGTGTACGTTTCCAACGCCGATGTCAACTGGCTCACCCGCATGCAAGCGGTAAAGTACTGGGTCGGCTACCAGTTCCTGAAGAATGTTGAAAACGCCTTCAGCCATATCATGTGCCTGTCAGGCTGCCTCACGATCTATCGCCGCGCGGCTCTGCTGGCGGTGGATGGTGATGTGGAGAAGCGCACATTCCTTGGCGATGAAGTGAAGTATGGCGAAGACAGGTTCCTGACACGCAAACTCGTCGAGAGGGGCTACAAGACCCGGCTCTGCTTCGAGGCGAAATGCTATACCAAGGCACCGGCGGACTTTGCCGGGTATGTCAGCCAACAGCTGCGCTGGCGCCGGTCCAACATCGTTGACTTCGTCACGGCGCTGCCCTTCCTCGGGCGGTTTCATCCGTTTGTGGTGGTGCACTACGTTTCGATGGCACTGCTCCTGCTGTTCTACCCATTGACGCTGGCCAGCCAGGTCGTGCGCCTCGGCTTCGTCATTCCGATGATCGAGCATGCCTTGCTGGTTTCGACCTTTGCCCTGATTTATGAGCTGAACAAGAACAAGTTGCCGGAAATGGCCCGCACGTCGGGACTGTGGTTCATGTCCATGGCCTTCGTCTTTCCTGTCATGTACCTGACGCTGACGCCGCTCGCCCTGGCAACGCTTGGCACGTCCTCGTGGGAAACGCGCGCTGCCAAGCCGCAGAAGAAGTCGAAGAATCTGATTGTTCCAGCGGTGAAGGCAGGCTGATGGCAATCATCCAGTCCCGCACTTCGGTCAAGGCCTTGCCGGCACCGGCGCGGCGCGTGCTCTATATCGGGCCTGCGGCAGACGAAATTTGCGAAATCGTGACGCAGCATGTGGGTGAAATTGACATCCGATATGAGAGCGATGTCAGCGCGGCTCTGGAAGTGGCGAGGCAGTCGCAGTTCGACATGGTGATCGTTGACCAGCGTGATGAAAGACTGGCAACCAAGCTGGTCGTGCCGCTGATCTCGGGCATCGGCTATCCGGTGAAGCTGGTCGTGGTGAGCAGCCTCAAGGACGTGAGCCAGTATCTTTCTGTGCCGGGAGTGGCACGCGTACTGACGTCGCCGATCCGCGAGGGGCAGTTCCTGCGTGTCCTCGGCCTGCCACCAAAGGCACGGCACGCTGCTGGCGCACCGTCGCACAAGCGTTCCGCGAAGCCGGCGGCAGCGCCACCGCAAAGCCTCGCCAACACATTGGTGCAAGGGTTCTTCAACCGCTTCATGGCGCTGGTGTCGATGCTCTACAAGCGCGCTGCCTTTGTGCTTCTGTTGTCTCTCTTCCTGGCCTTCTCCTTTTATGCCGTGTTGATCGGTTACTTCCTGATCTCGAATTCGTGGGGTGCGCCAATGACGCTGACCCACGGGCACGAACTGGTGAACAAGGTCGAAGGGCAACTCACCGAACTTCGTGTTGCGCTTGGCAAGATCGACCAGGAAAAAACCGAGACGGCGATGCTGAAGGTACGGGCCGCACGCGACCTGGAAGACGCCCAATTGCTGGTCAAGTATTCACTTGGCACAGTGGACAAGGAAATCAAGCTAAGCGCCCGTAAACGCAAGACTTTGGCATCCAATGTGAAGCGCATGACGAAAGTGCGGGATGTGCTGGAAGCACAACTCAAAAGCGGTGGCATGTCGGCCGATCTGGCGGCGCTCTACAAGAAACGTCTGATCGACAAGAAGACCTTCAATGCCAGCGCACTTGGACTGGTGGAAGCCAGTCAGCGCCTCGCGGTTCTTGATGGTGACATCGAAGACATGCAGAGCCAACTTGAAAACATGGATGCCAATGAGGGTATGCTTCAGTCCCTCAAGGAAGGGTTGGAGAAAGGCGGGCCGATCAAGTCGATGTCATCGGCTTCATCAGAGCTTCTGTTGCTGGTGAAGCAGTCGGTTGATGCCAAGGCCGCCAACGACATCGCCCAGTCCAGCCTGAAGTCGAGCGCAACAAAAGCAAAGCAACTGTCGGAAAGTGAAGCTGTCATCAAATTGCAGATTGCGGCACTTGAATCCTCGGCACTGGCGCGCGCCGTGGGTGAGCGTGTGGATGTTGTCTTTGTGCCTTACGCAAATTTGGACCGCTTCCAGCCCGGTACGCCTCTCTATAGCTGTTTCTTGACCGTGTTCTTCTGCCAGCAGTCAGGATTTGTTGGCGACGCCCAACCCGGCGAATTCAATTCTGTCCATCCGTTCTTCGGCAAGCCGATCCGTGGCGTCTTCGTGGAAGCCAAGATCACCAGGCCGATTGCTGCAACCCGTGAGATCATCCATGGCACCCGTGCGCCGTTCTTCTTCTAGAGCGCTCAGGCTCGCACTTGCTGCTGGTGGCTTGCTGACGCTTGCCGGTTGCGCAGCAAATGGGCCGCTGCTTGATCAGATGTCGTCATTGCGACTCGGCACGCAAGACAGTGATGTTGCCGTGACGGAAGCCAAACCTGAGCTGCGTGCCAGCATCATTGAGCCTGCAAGTTCGCAGACCGTCACCGGAAAGGCGGCCACTGCCAAGATTGTTCCGGCCACCGCGCCGCGCTCGCATTGGTGTGACTACCTTCGGGAAGACACTGCCGCTCAGACAACCATCCTGCGTTCACCTACGTTGAGCGGCAGCATGACGGAGGAGGCGCAGGCGACAGTCTCGCTCGGTGTGTCGCTTTCAAGTTTTGCCAAGGCGGGATTGATGGAAGATGCAGCGGATGTGCGCTGTCAGAAGTATCTCGCCGAGAATGGGTTGCAGAAGTTGGTGTTCGTGTCGCCACAGGGGCTCACGGCGGCTGGCCACAAGGCCAAGCTCAAATCAATTGACGGGCAGAAGACTGAAATTGCGCGCTTGCGCAAAAAGGTGGCGATGGCGCTGAACAGCGGCTCCATTGACCGGGAGAGGGCCACGGCGATCAGTGTTCTTGCCGACCAGATTCTGGCTGAAGCAGATGCTGCCCGTTCGCAAGCCGATCGCCGCCTGGAAACAACCATGATGCCTCCGGCCTCGGCAGACGCCTATGGCGCAGCGCTGTTGGCAGCGGAGGCGGACCTGGAAGACATCAACAGCCGCATGCGCACCTTCGATGCCTTTGATGTGTCTGCTTCGGTGGGCTGGAATGATGATGTCAATGCCAATGGCGTCGACATGCATGACCAGTCTTTCAACGGCAAGGTCAGCTTCACGATGAAACTGGGTGCGGCCCTGCCCAAGCGCTTCGAACACGAAGCGGCAGCGAAGTCCGCCAAGCTGCGGGCCATCAAGGAAGAAGAGGGCGGTGCCCTGTGGCAGGTGGCGATCCTGCGGCGGGCCCACGAACGCGCGATAGAGGGCCTGGTTCTGCAACAAGGCAAACTTGATGAAGCGATCCACAAGGCGGATGAATTGCGCACATGCTTGCCAGCGTCGACAATCCAGAGTTTGAACCGCCACTCATCCAGGCCAAGTTGCAGTTGATCAAGATGCGGGCTGACCGGGCGGCCGTCGCTGGTTCAATCAGCGAGATTGAAAGCAACATGAAGAAGCTCAAGTCCGGGTGAGGACTTTTCACCTTTGGCTGCAGACTTGATCTTTTGCCCGGTTGCCGCCAAGTGCATGCTCCTGTCATGAGCAAGAAATCCATCATCCTCGGCATTGATACCGGCGGCACCTATACTGATGCTGCTGTCATTGATGCAGCACGCCACCGCATTCTGGCCTCGGCCAAGGCCATCACCACCAAGGGCGACCTCGCAATCGGCGTGGGCAATGCCATGGCAGCGGCGGTGGATGCCTTGAAGGGTGCAGTCAAACCTGAAGACATTGGCCTGGTCTGCGTGTCGACGACGCTTGCCACCAACGCCGTGGTCGAGGGTCACGGCAACGCAGCCGGGGTGATTCTCATTGGTTTTGATGATGCCATGGTCGTGAAGACCGGCATGGCGGCAGCATTTCCGGGTCTGGCAATTGCGCGCATCGCTGGCGGGCACGACCACAACGGTGATGAGCGTTGTCCGCTTGACATCGCGGCGCTGAAAATCGCCATTGCGACGATCGACCCTGAGGTGACCGCCTTTGCCATCGCGGCAAGTTTTGCAGTGCGCAACAATGGCCATGAAACACGGGCGCGCGATCTGGTGGCGCAGCTCACGGGTAAACCAGTGACGTTGTCGAGTGAGTTGTCGAATGCACTTGATGCACCACGGCGGGCGTTGACGGCGCTCCTCAATGCACGGCTGATTTCACGTATCACTCATCTCATCGATGCAGTACGCGCGGCCATGGCCAAAATTGGCATCGAGGGCGGGCTCATGGTGGTGAAAGGCGATGGCACGCTTGCCAATGCCGAGAGCGTGGCGTTGCGACCCATCGAAACGGTCCTTTCTGGCCCGGCAGCCAGTCTTGTTGGGGCAAAGTGGCTGGCGGGTCTTGATGATTTCATCATGTCGGACATGGGCGGAACCACAACCGATGTCGGCGTGCTGGCGAATGGCCGGCCGATGGTTGCACCACAAGGGGCGGAAGTTGGCGGCTGGCGCACCATGGTAAAGGCCATAGATGTGCGCACGGTGGGGCTTGGCGGTGATAGCGAAGTCCAGATGGATTCACTTGGCCGGCTGGTTCTCGGTCCGCAGCGCGCGGTGCCGGTGGCGCTGCTGGCGTCACGCCATCCTGAACTTGAGATGATGCTCGATGCTGATCTGTCGGAAACGGATGGTGGTTCGCTCCTGGGCAAATTTGTCGTCAAGCCTTTTGGCGACAAGGGTGGCACTGCCGCCGGTGTGAACGAACGCGAGGCCGAGCTTCTGGCGCAGATTGGCGAGCGGCCCATGCCCTTGCGCAAAGTGGCGGTTTCGAGCGCGGCACAGCGGGTGGTTGCCTCGCTGCGGCGCAAGGGGCTGTTGCAATATTGCTGCTTCACCCCCTCAGATGCCGCCTTGGTGCTTGGTTTGCAGGACAATTGGCCGCGTTCTGCAGCGCTGAAAGCAGCTCGATTGCTGGTCCGGTTCCGCGACATGAAAATGCCGGATGATCAGCGTACTGATGATTTTTGCCGCGAAATCTGGAGCAAGACTGTTGCGCTTTCCACTCGTGTGATCCTCGAAACCGCGATGGGGCCAAAGGACAAGGACAGCGCCATTTGGGACGCTGTGTGTGAAGGTCGCGGGCGTGTGGGCTTGGCCAAGGTGTCGCTTTCACCCGCCGTTCCGATTGTCGCCGTGGGTGGCCCGGTCAAGGTTTACTATGGTGAGGTCGGAAAGCGGCTGCAGTGCGAAGTGATTTTCGCGCCGTTTTGTGATGTCGCCAATGCGGTGGGAGCGGCGGCGGGGCAGGTTGCCGACGTTGTGGTGATCAGTGTTGAGGGCGACGGCAACGGGGCTTTCCGTGTGCATGGTGGCGGGGCCACCGATGTCTATGGCAGCGGCAAGGTGGCGCTTGCCGATGCGATGCAGCGGGCTGAAGTGCAGGCATTGGCGCTCGCCCGGAGCCGTGGTGCCGTTGACCCCAAGGTGACGGTGACAGTTGAAAAGAGCCTGCTGCCCGATGCCAGGGACGACGACGGACTGCTGACGGCGCGCGTCACCGCTGAAGCGATTGGCCAACCTGCAGGCTGATCACTCGGCCGCGATGGAGCGTGCACGGTCGGCACCGAAGCTCTCTCGAATATGCCGGGCGAGCGCTTCGGTTGCTGGCGTCAACATGCCAGCGCGGCGCATCAGGCCGATGGCGAAACTGCCAAGGCGGGGAAATCCTTCGTTCTCTCGCAACACGCGCATGCCGGGGCGTACGCAAATTTCCGCCATGGCAGCAACAGCCAGGCCCTGCAGCACGGCAGCATCAATGGCAGTCCGGTTCGGGCTGGTGTAGGCAACGCGATGCTTGCGGCCCACCTTGTCCAGGGCTTCGGTCGCGATATTGCGCCAAGCGCAGGTTCCGTTTGCAGTGGCCAGAGGCAGCGTATCCAAAGTTTGCGGTGAGTGACGCGACGAGGTGACCCAGACAAGCTCCTCGCGGCGGATCACTTCGCCCTCACCCTCATTGTCACGGAAGGTGACGAGGGCGAGGTCAATGCCGCCGCGCTTGATCTTTTCATTGAGCTGTTCGCTGGGCAGGCATTCCACATCGACTGTCACCTGGGGATGGCTGCGGGCAAAACGGCCCAGCACCTCTGGCAAGAAGAGATCGGCATAGTCATCAGGCGTGCCGAAATGCACCGTGCCGGTGAGCTCAGGCTTGGTGAAGGTGGCAACGATTTCGTCGTGCATGGCGACAAGCTTGCAGGCCTGCTCAACAAAGCGATCACCATCGCGCGAGAAGCGGCTGCCGCGGCCATCACGCACGAAGAGGTTGCGGCCAATGCTCTCTTCCAAGCGCTTCATCTGCATGGAAACAGCGGACTGGGTCTTGTTCACTTCCTCTGCGGCACGGGTGAAGGAACCCGTGTCGGCAATGGCGAGGAATGTCTTGAGTTGGTCAATATCGAGGTTGGGGATCATGGTCGTACCTCATCACAATTTGTGATCAGAGTATAAAATACATTCGTTGGATTGATCAATAGAAAACTGCCATGTTGGTGTCATCAGAAACACATCTGATGCTCTTACAAGAGCATGTAAACGCAGGGAAAATGCCTTTCCTGCGAAGTTGGAGACTTGACCCATGAACGACTATGCTTTGCATCAAGCCCGCACTGCCGGCAGTCTGCCGGGGGCTGGTATTCTCGGTGTTTTCATCCGCAATTGGCAGGCCCGGAAGTCAATCCGCCGCTTGCAGGAACTGGATGACAACATGTTGCGCGACATTGGCGTCACCCGCGACGACATCGCACTGGCGCTGCGCCAGCCCTATGGCACGAATGTGGCCCTGTTCCTCGACAGTCACTCCATTCGCTGACACATTTTGACATCACCCACACTGAAGGCGGCTCTGCCGCCTTCACTGTTTTTTCACCATGAAGCAAATCTGAAGCGAATATTATCCTTAATGCCGGGATTTGATCCAGCCCGGCAAGATCGCATTAACCGCGTCTGCGATAGGTTCTCTCCAAGTTTCAGGAGAGTTTCCGTACCATGAACGCGCCTATCAGAAGCGATTGGAATGAGCAGGCTGCCCGGGCCACAAGTTGGCGCATTGAAAAGCCCGACTTGCATCGTGGTGCGGCGGCAGGATTCTTCCCCGACCAGAATGGTGGTGTCTACGAGCAACTGCTGACGCAATTGCCAGTGATGCTGCATTGCATGGATGGCTCGGGGCGCATGCTCGCCGTGAATCACAGTTGGTGTGACACGCTGGGTTATCAGCCAGGCGACGTCGTGGGGCGCTCGTTCAGTGAGTTTCTGCCACCCGAATCGCGCAGCCGCCTCGTCACCGAAATCTATCCGAAGTATTTGGTGACTGGTTCCTGCCGTGCGGAGGAAATCCTGCTGACCCGCAAAGACGGCGGGCTCGCAACAGTGCTCCTGTCGATGACTGCCTATCGCGGTGACAAGGGCAGGTTGGAACGCTCGGTGTGCACGATCGAAGACATTACCCGGCAAAAGCTTGCGGCCATGGCGACGGCCCGCAGTGACCAGCGATTCCGCGGTGCCTTTGCTGCTGCGGTGAACGGCATGGCGGTGGTTTCGCCGACGGGCCACGTCGAAATTGCCAATGACGCGCTCAAAACCTTCCTGAATCGCCCCGGCATCGAAACCGATCCCATGGGCTTTGAAGACTTCCTGCACAAGGATGACCGCGGCCAGTTCCTCAACGGCATGCGCCAGCTGCTGACCGGCGAAGTGCCGAGCCTGCAAATGGAACTGCGTTTCAGCACGCCGGATAACCGGGTTGTGCATGGCGCCACATCTGTTGCGCTGGTCAAGAACGACAAGGGTGAGACGGAACAACTGATTGTCCAGCTGGTTGACACGACCGAGCGCAAGACGGTGAACCTGCGCTTGCAGAAAGCCCAAAAGATGGAAGCGATCGGCCAGCTGACGGGTGGCCTTGCGCACGACTTCAACAATCTTCTGACCGTCATCATCGGCAATTTGCAATTGCTGGACGGCAAGGTTGCCGGCGACGACAAATCGAAGAAGCGTCTGGCTGAAGCGGTTGATGCCGCCCGAAAAGGGTCAGACCTGACGAAGCAGCTCCTGGCTTTTGCCCGCAAGCAAGAGCTGGAACCAAAGGACACCGAGATCAACGGTCTGGTGCGCGGCATGGAAGCGCTGGTTTCGCGCGCCGTTGGTGAAAACATCGAAGTCCGCATGGAAACCATGGCCGGTGAGCCGCACTCACTCATCGATCCGTCGCAACTGGAATCGGCCATCCTCAATCTTGCAATCAATGGCCGCGATGCCATGTCTGACGGCGGCAAGTTGACCATCGAAACACAGGCCGCCTATCTCGACCGGTTCTATGCCGAGAAAAATCCCGAAGTGGTGCCGGGCCACTATGTGATGGTCGCGGTGTCCGATTCAGGCAGCGGCATGCCGCAGGATGTGTTGGAGAAAGTGTTCCAGCCATTCTACACAACCAAGGGCAATGGCAAGGGCTCGGGGCTTGGCCTGTCCATGGTCTATGGTTTCATCAAACAGTCCGGCGGTCATATCTCGATCTATTCGGAGATCGGCCATGGCACATCGGTGAAGATGTATTTGCCGCGCCGCATGCGCGCCGGCGAATCTATTGAGTCTGAGACTGACGATATTGTGACGGCAGTGAGTGATATTCCGACCGTTGCCGCCCAACCGGCCGACCAGGCGGCCCCCCGCCCCAAGATTCTTGTCGTTGAAGACCAGGAAGCAGTGCGCATGGTTGCCTGCGGCTTCCTCGAGGACTTTGGCTATGAAGTAGTTGAAGCCGGAGACGGATTTGAAGCGTTGTCGCGCCTACAGGAACACGACGACATTGATCTCATGTTCTCTGACGTGGTCATGCCGGGGGGGATGAACGGTTTTGACCTTGCCCAGGCAGCGCAGAGCCTCAAGCCTGCACTCAAGATCGTGCACACATCTGGCTATCCCAAGGGCGCGATGGTGCATCAGGATGAGCCGCGCTTCCGTGAGGGTTTCATCATCATGAAGCCCTATCGCCGTGAAGATCTGCAAAAGATCATCAAGGATGCGCTGGAAAGGCAGTGACTTGAGACCTGTGCTCCATCTGTCATGATGGGGCATGGTGATTCACACGCTCTTCGACATGCTTGCCGCCGTTGCCTCGCTTGGGGTGACGGCGTTTTGCTATCGCTGGCGATTGTCCACGGCAGCGGCGCGCATTGAGGCAGGTGGCATGGGCTATGTGGCCGCGCTCATCGGCGGCGCGGCAATTGGTGGCTATGGCCTCGGCTCACTCAACATGCTGCTTTCCGGCGAGGCCATGGTGGCGCGCAGCATTTTGGGGGCTCTTGCCGGGGCGATTGCCGCGATCGAGATATTCAAGTGGGCCAGCGGAATTCGGGGCTCCACTGGCCTGATCTTTGTGCCAGCCTTCGCAACCACGGTGATGGTGGGACGCTGGGGCTGCTTCTTGTCGGGCCTCGCCGATGAAACCCACGGCATCCCCAGTACGTTGCCGTGGGCGGTCGATCTGGGTGATGGCACCTTGCGCCATCCCGTGCAGGTTTATGAGTCACTGGCGATGCTGATGTTCCTGGTGGTGGCGCTTGTGCTGATCGGTCGGCGGAATACCTGGTTCATGCGCAATGGCTTTTACGCGCTGGTGCTGTTTTATGCGGGGCAGCGTTTCCTGTGGGAGTTCCTGAAGCCCTATGGCGCGGTTGTTGGCCCTTTTAACCTGTTCCATCTTGTCTGCGTTGCGCTGGCACTCTACGCTCTCGTCATGATGAGGATGTCCGATGAACGCGCCACAGCGTAAGATCTCTCCGTATATTTTCCATGGCCAGACCACCTCGCTGTGCCCGGAGTGCTATGCCCTCGTGCCAGCCAAGATCATTTTCGATGACGGCAATGTCTACTATCTGAAACGCTGCAAGACACATGGCGTGTCCAAGGCCCTCGTCTCCACTGACATCAGCTATTACAAATTGGCGCAGGACTACATCAAGCCCGGCGACCGGCCTCAAGTATTCCAGACACGAACCGAGGAGGGGTGCCCCTATGATTGCGGGTTGTGCCCGGACCACGAGCAGCATTCGTGCCTTGGGCTGATTGATGTCAACGAGGCCTGCAATCTCACATGTCCGATGTGTTTTGCAGAATCTTCCACCGCCAAATCCTATCACCGTCCGCTGGCGGAGATCGAGCGGATGATGGATGCACTTGTGGCCAGTGAAGGCGAGGCGGACCTGTTGCAGATTTCTGGCGGCGAGCCGACCATCCATCCGCAGATCTTCGAAATACTTGAAGCAGCTAAGCGGCGGCCGATCCGCCATTTGATGCTCAACACCAACGGCATTCGCATTGCCCAGGAACCAGAATTTGTCGAGAAGCTGGCTGCCTTCAAGCCTGGCTTCGAAGTCTACCTGCAATTCGACAGCTTGCGTCCCTCGGTGCTGAAAAACCTGCGTGGTGCAGACCTCACCCGAATTCGCAAAGAAGCACTGCAAGCCCTTGAAAAACATAATATTTCAACAACTCTTGTTGTGGTCGTGAAGCGTGGCCAAAATGATGATGAATTGGGTGAGATCATCCGCCAAGCGCTGACCTACAAGTGCGTGCGCGGCATTACATTCCAGCCGGTGCAGGACGCCGGACGCAACGAGGGATTTGATCCGTCGACAGATCGCTTCGTGCTCTCAGACATTCGCAAGGCGATCATTGACTCAGGCACAGCATTCACTGCCGGCGACATCATTCCCTTGCCGTGCAACCCGGAATCAATTGCCATTGGTTACGCCCTGCGCAGTGGCGAAAAGATCGCGCCCATCACCTCGTACTTCCCCAGAGATATGCTGGTGGAAGCATTGCCCAATGCCATCACCTTCGAAAAATATCCTGACCTGCACAAACAGATCCTGAATTTCTTTTCGCTGGCAACTGTGGAATGCAACAATCCTGAGCGGCTGGACGCATTGTTGTGTTGCCTGCCGCAAATACCGGTGCTGGAAGGCATGGGTTACGAGAACATCTTCCGCATTGCCATTGTGGAGTTCCTTGATCCGCATAACTTTTGCATCAGCCGGGTCAAACGCTCCTGCGTGCATTTCGTGACGCCAGCCGGTCAGATCATTCCGTTTGATACCTATAACCTGTTCTACCGTGATGCGGCTGCAAAGAAGCGGCTGGCAATGTCAAAGGGGGCGGCATGAAATATCTTCTCGCCATCATGTGCGGGTTACTGGCGGTTTTCATGGGCGGCTGTGCCGTGTTGGCACTGGCGGCCGGTCCGATGGCTGCGATCCCCGGCGGTTTGGCATTCCTGAACGTGGCAATTCTCGGGGCGCTGTTTGGCTGGAAAGTGCAATGGAAGCCGGCGTTTTACATTTTGGGCGGAATTGACATTCTTGTGGCCATCGCTGCCGCATTGGCGGCAGCGTCGATGTCGGCGGCTGACCAGCCGATTTTCGGGATTGCAGCAATTGCCTTTGCGATGAAGGGCATTCTCAGTCTCGTCTATGCCGGACGCCTGCCGGAGCCACGCACATGACCGCCGGGCTTCCGCTGTTGTTGCTTGTGGGCTTTCTGCTGCTGGGCGTCGGCCTGTTCTATTGGCTGCGGGAGAGGGAGCGCAAACGCGGGGCAGATGGGCAATCGAGGCTGGCCACCTGGCGCTTGGTTTTCGCGTCCATTTTTGGATTGGTCGCGCTGTTCGCGGGAGGTTGTTCACTCCTGTTTGTGCCGGATGCAATTCAGGGCAATCAGTATGTTGACCCCATTGCAATCCTTGTCATTGGCGGCATTCCGTTTGCACTGGCGGCACTTTTGCTCTGGCTTTCCTTGCGGCGCGGAAACAGCTAATCCACTTCCAGCCATTGCAGGGGGATTCTGATGTTTTCTGAATTGTCGCGGGAATTTGCCGAGCTATTCACGGTTGGTGCCTTCACCACGCTGGTGGTCCTGACAGCCCTGGAAACGGTGCTTGGCTTCGACAATTTGCTCTACATTTCCATTGAGGCCAAGCGTGTTGCGCCTGAACATCAGGCGCGGGTGCGCCGCCTCGGTACGCTGCTGGCGATCCTGTTGCGCATCATCTTGCTGTTTGTGGTGCTGGCGCTCATCCAGTTGTTTCAGTCGCCGTGGTTTGAAGTCAACATTCCATGGCTCCATGGCAAGTTCAGCGGCCATGCCTTGATTGTTCTGGCGGGTGGCCTTTTTCTGATCAAGACAGCCATGACTGAAATCCGGCACATGCTGGTCATCGATGATCTCGTCCATGAAAAGCCCAAGGGTCCGGCGCATCGCACGGTGGCCCTGGCGCTTGTCTGGATACTGCTCATGAACATTGTGTTTTCATTCGATACTGTGTTGTCGGCTGTGGCGCTCACCAAAAATTTTATCGTTATGTCACTGGCGATCATCATTTCCGGGGCCATGATGGTGCTGCTCGCCGATCATGTGGCCCGATTCCTGCAAAAAAACCGGTTATATGAAGTGCTGGGTCTGTTTGTTTTGCTGCTTGTGGGCCTGATGCTGACGGCTGAAGGTGCGCACATCGCTCATCTCGATCTCTTTGGTTTCGAAATCCATCCGATCGAGAAATCGACCTTCTACTTCGTGCTGGCAGCGCTGGTGATCGTTGATGTCCTGCAAGGCCGCTACCAGAAAAAGCTTAACGCCGAAGTGGGCAAACATTAGTTGCCACACTGGTTTACGAAAACCATGAACTGTTATGCTTAACTTTGCAGTTCAATCTCGCTCCACCAAAAGTGGCAGAGTAGTTGCATCTTCCCTTTCATCGCATGAAAGGAGACAGAATCATGCCTAGCCTTATCGAAACGATTGAACAGCGCACCGCAGCTGCGATGAACTATAAAGACTTCCGGCATCCACTGGCAGCAACAAACGGTTATCGGCCCAGGTCCCAGAGTTACCCGGCTGCGGCAGTTGTGTCGCCACGCCAAGAGGTGCCCGAGGTCAAAGTTGTTCAGGTACCTTCAGCAGTGGACGTTGCCATGAAATCAACGGAAGCTGATGCCCACGCCGCTTTGATGAAGTTGCGCGAATTGGTTGTTGGCCCATCTCAGCTTCTCAACGAGGCCCGCCTCGAAGAATTGATGAAGATATTCGAGGAGCGGGAAGCGAAATGGACGTCGGAGCGTGACACTATGCTTCGGCACAACGCAGCGCTGGAAAATGGCTTGCGCCAGGAAAACCTCAACCAGTTGAATGCTGCCAAGGCAGAGTTCATCACCTTGACAGAAGGAATGGCTGCCGACGCCCAGCGCGCCGTGACCACTGTGCGCGAGGAGCTTTCTGTGTTGCGCAAGGAAGCCCACGCATTGGTGGAAAATTCCAACTTGGCAACTGACCAGAAGCTTGAATCTCAACAGGCCTGGACGCGGTCCCTGATGGATGGCGGTTACAACAAGATGCTGTCCGAGATGGAAAAATGGGCCAACTCCTTTGAGGCTCGAATCCAGACCGGGCAACGGGAGGCGCAGTTGGTGTTGAGCCGTGCTTTCATGGAAGCAAGCGAGACTCTGGCACGCGGGGCAGGCTGATGCGGATGGCTGTGTCACTTTGATACAGCCACCCGGCACCCTCCCGCCGCAGGTGTCGCATTTTGTTCAACGCATGCGTGCGAACGAAGCTTCTCGCCTACTTCCTCTCAGCCGGGTGCAATATTCTGGTTGAGGTGGAAAAGATTGCTGGGGTCATACTTGCGTTTGATCTGCTGCAAACGTGCAAACGTTTCAGCTCCAAAAGCATCCCTCACCAGGTTTTCACCTTCGCCGAGGCCCGGAAAATTAAGATAGCTCCGGCCGGTGGAATGTTGCTGTGCATCAGTCCAGGCCTCGCGGACCCACGAAATGTTGGCCGTGTCGTCCCTGGCATCTGACCAGATGGCGTCGAGGCTGAGCATGTATGGCATGGAGCGGTCGCCAAACGCGGTTGCGTTAGCTGGCACGCGCTGCACAGCGCCGCCAAATTTCCATATCGACGCGAACGTCATTTCTGAGGGACGGGCCTTCAAGCTTTGAAGGATGTTGGCGATGGCGCTGCCGGTCAGGTCCTTGAGATAGGTCGACTTCCAGTAGCAGCGGTCGCGACCCTTGGGGAAAAGTCCATCGTAAAGTGTCTGGATCGTCCGGTAGGGCAAGACACCGCTGAAATCGAGAAGGGGCTCGCCGAACTGGCGGAGCGGCATGGTGATGCGTTCGCCTTTGTCAGCGGCGCCGTCATACACCGCTGCGAGTGCGATGACGCGCTTGCCCCAGGTGTGTTCCGGATAGGCCGGATCATGGGGGATGGTCGAAAATTCCGCGAGGCCCGAAACTTCATCGGGTGCCGCCGCCATGTAGTCGCGCCACTTCGGCAGGATTTCGGCGGCGCGCTCTTCGGCATAGAGAGGAGCACAGAACATGGTTTCCTGAGCGATCGGATGGAGCTTGAATTCGAAATTCACAACCACGCCAAAATTGCCACCGCCACCTTTCAGCGCCCACAGCAGATCGGCATTCTCTGTCGCACTCGCACGAACGAGCCGGCCATCTGCCAGAACGACATCGACAGCAATGATGTTGTCACAGCTCAGTCCGCGCGTACCTCGCAGCCAACCAATACCTCCCGACAGAGACAGGCCAGCCACACCTGTCGCTGAGATCAGGCCACCTGGCGTCGCGCGGCCAAAGGGTGTCGTGGCTGCATCCACAGCCGCCCAGGTGGCGCCTCCCTCAACATAGGCGCACTCCAATGTTGGCGACACGCGCACGGCATTCATCAATGACATGTCAACCATCAGGCCGCCGTCGCAAACTGCATAGCCGGCAACATTGTGGCCACCGCTGCGGATCGCCAGGGCAAGGCCTTGGGTCCGCGCATAGTTGACACTCGACACGACGTCGGCTGCATTCCGGCAGCGGGCAATGAGACTGGGCTTGCGGTCGATCATGCCGTTCCAAACCACGCGCGCCTCATCATAGCTTGGGGCGCCTGGTTCCAGCAGTTCGCCAAACAAGACGGAGCGAAGGTGTTCATGTGCCATGTCATTTCTCCAATGTGGCAATAGAGCTAGCCGGGGAGTGGCTTGAAGGCTAAAGTCATAAACACTGGAAAGCGGTCATTTCTGCCATGCCTGACGATGACGGACGCATTCGTGTAGCCATTCTCGCGGTGCCGGAAGTGACTGGGTCTGCACTCTACGGCATGTTTGACCTGTTTTCAGCGCCAGGCCGGGACTGGGATTTCATCGTCAAGGGTGTCGCCGGCCAACAGCGCATGAACCCCTATATTGTCGCCCGGAGCATGGCAGGATTCAAGGCGGCCAATGGCATTCCTGTTGTGCCGCAGTATGACTTCACCACGGCACCGGTCCCGGACATTGTCTGCATTCCGGACTTTTTTGTTGATCCCGGAGCCAGCGTTGCAGGTCAGTATGAACCCGAGGCAGACTGGCTGAAGCAATGTCACGCAGCAGGGTCCATGCTGGCCAGTGCGTGCTCAGGTGCCGTACTTCTGGGCGAAGCAGGGTTGTTGGCCCATTGCGAAGCCACAATCCACTGGGGCTATGTGGCGACGCTGACCAACAACTATGCCGGTGTCAAAGTGAAGATCAATCAATCACTGGTGCTCAGCGGCGAGGCACAGCGCGTCGTCATGGCCGGTGGCGGGACAAGTTGGCAGGATCTCGCGCTTTTTCTGATCGCGCGCTTCGTCGGCATCGAGGAAGCCCAACGCGTGGGCAAGGTCTACATGTTGCAATGGCATGACCTGGGCCAGCAACCTTTTGCAGCGCTTGCCAATCTCCGGCAAAGCACGGATGGCGTGATCAGTGACTGCCAAACCTGGTTGGCCGACAACTACAGAACGGCAACACCGGTTGCTGCCATGGTGGCACAGAGCAAGCTGCCAGAGCGTACATTCGTTCGGCGGTTCCGCAAGGCGACGGGTCAGATGCCGCTCGACTACGTCCAGGCATTGCGGCTGGAGGAAGCCAAGCAAATGCTCGAAACAACGGACGACCCGATCGAGGCCATTGCCGTCGATGTCGGCTATGGAGACGCAAGCTTTTTCGGGCGATTGTTCCGTCGCAAGACAGGCCTGACGCCGAGGCAATACCGGGTTCGCTTTGGCTCTTTGCGGCGGACGCTGGGCTGACGGTTTACATGCCGCTGTTTGCCCCCTAAAGCCTGCCCCAACTCAAACTCTATCGGGATTTCACACGCACATGGCGCGTCAATTCATCTATCACATGCAGGGTCTCTCCAAGACTTACGCCGGGGGCAAGAAGGTTCTCGACAACGTCCACCTGTCTTTCTACCCCGACGCCAAGATTGGTGTTCTGGGCCCGAACGGCTCTGGCAAGTCGACGTTGTTGCGGATCATGGCGGGGCTCGACAAGGAATGGAACGGCGAGGCCTGGCTGGCCGACGGTGCCACCTGCGGCTACCTCGAACAGGAGCCGCATCTCGATCCGGACAAGGACGTGATGGGCAACGTCATGGAAGGTGTTGCCGCCAAGAAGGCCATCATGGATGAGTACAACGCGCTCATGGCCGACTACAATGACGAGAACGCCGACAAGGCCGCCAAACTGCAAGACGTGATTGACGCGCAGAACCTGTGGGACCTTGAGTCTCAGGTCGAGCAGGCCATGGATGCGCTGCGCTGCCCGCCGGGGGATTCTCCGGTGGACAAGCTCTCCGGTGGTGAGCGCCGCCGCGTGGCCTTGACGCGCTTGTTGCTGTCGAAACCTGATCTGCTGTTGCTCGACGAACCGACCAACCATCTCGACGCCGAGTCAGTGAACTGGCTTGAACATCATCTCAGCGACTATCCCGGTGCCATCCTGATCGTCACCCATGACCGCTACTTCCTCGATAACGTGACGGGTTGGATTCTCGAACTTGATCGCGGCCGCAGCATTCCCTACGAAGGTAATTACTCAGCCTATCTCGGCCAGAAAGCCAAGCGCTTTGCGCAAGAGTTGCGTGAAGATGCGGCACGCCAGAAGGTGCTGGAACGCGAAGCCGAATGGATGGGAAAATCACCAACGGCGCGCCAGGCCAAGTCCAAGGCCCGTATCAAGGCTTACGACGAGCTGCTCAAGATCAACGAGGCGCGGGTGCAATCGCATTCGGCGCAGATCATCATTCCGTCAGGCGAGCGCCTGGGTGATACGGTCATCGAGGTCGAGAACCTCAACAAAGCCTATGGCGACCGGTTGCTGATCGAGAACCTCTCCTTCAAATTGCCGCCCGGTGGCATTGTCGGCATCATCGGTCCCAACGGAGCGGGCAAGACAACGTTGTTCCGCATGATCACCGGCCAGGAACAGCCCGATGCGGGCACGATCAAGATCGCACCTGCCGTCAATCTTGGTTATGTCGATCAGTCGCGCGATGCGCTCGATGCCGACAAAACCGTGTGGCAGGAAATTTCTGGTGGCAACGACATCGTCACATTGGGCAAACGGGAAATGAACTCGCGCGCCTATGTTGGCGCATTCAATTTCAAGGGCGGTGACCAGCAGCAGAAAGTCGGCACACTCTCGGGCGGTCAGCGCAACCGCGTGCATTTGGCGAAGATGCTGAAGGCCGGGTCCAACGTGTTGCTGCTCGACGAACCGACGAACGATCTCGATACTGAAACTCTGGCGGCGCTTGAAGAAGCGCTTGAAGATTTCGCCGGTTGCGCCGTGGTCATCAGCCATGACCGCATGTTCCTCGACCGTCTCGCCACCCACATCCTGGCGTTTGAAGGCGACAGTCACGTGGAATGGTTCGAAGGCAACTTCCAGGACTATGAGGAAGACAAGAAGCGCAGGCTGGGCGAAGACGCGGTGAACCCGCACCGGATCAAGTACAAGAAGTTTGAGCGCTAACGCCGGACAACTGGAAAAGTTGCAAACGCCAGTTGGCCGCCAAGGCCGAGCAACACAGGCAGTGTGGCGTAGTGCGCCAGATGTTGTGACAAGCTGAGCCCACCCAACGTGAGGGCGAGGGCGGCTTCGGCGAGGAGCAACAGTGAGAAGGCGACTGCGCCCATGCTTGCGCGCGCGACGGCGGTGGCCGGTACTGGCCATCGCTTCAACACGAAACCGCAAACCCACCAGGACACGGCAATTATGAAGGGGAGTTCGGCCAATACCGCCCACAACTCTCCCAAGGCGGGTACAATCAACAACGTTCGAAGGACGCCCATGGCGAAGGCCGCCGAAAAAGTGATGGCAACGTAGAGGATTGCGGCGCGCAAGATGTCCTTCATGCCAACAGTTGCGCCGAGCTGGCAATGCATGGCAAGTCCTGACAGCAATCAGCATATGAAGAAGCAAGGGAGCAGTTGATGATCCGGCATACTGTGGTTTTCAGGTTGAAGCACGCGGCAGGCTCGGCAAATGAGAGCGCATTCCTCAGCGCTGCGAAGATTCTCGCCGGTATTCCCGGCGTGCAGAAATTCGAAAAACTGCGGCAGGTCAGCCCCAAGAATGACTACACCTTCGGCTTCTCCATGGAGTTTGCAGATCAAGCAGCCTACGATGGCTACAACATCCACCCGGATCATGTCGCCTTTGTCCGTGATCGCTGGGTCCCGGAGGTCGACGCGTTCATGGAAATTGATTACGTCGCGGTGGCGTGATGCAACTCACCGCTGTCACATATCTGGTGCGCGACTACAACGAGGCCATCGCCTGGTTCGTGAACGTGCTGGGCTTGACACTCATTGAAGACGTGCCCCAGTCGTCAACAAAACGCTGGGTGAAGGTGGCAGCGGGGCAGGGTGGCACTTGCCTGCTGTTGGCGAAGGCCGATGGTCCGGAGCAAGAAGCGGCAATTGGCAAAGCAGCGGGCGGGCGTGTGGCCTATTTTCTGCACACGGATAATTTCGCCGTTACCCATGCGCGGATGCTGGCTGCGGGTGTCAAATTCCGCGAGGTCCCGCGCCATGAAGCTTACGGCACCGTGGCGGTGTTTGACGACCTCTACGGCAATGGCTGGGACTTGATTGAGCCCAAACTGTGATTACTTCGGCCTCGCCTCGTGCAAGTCTGCATCGGGTGGTGTCAATTTTCCCGCACGCAACATCTTGACGGCATTGACAAGTGCTTGAGCCGCAGTCCGGGTATCAGCCTGGATGCCATCGTCTTCATCAAGGTCGGCATGGCTTTCGGCGTATGACTTGAGATACCCGATATAGGCACCGACATGCGACTTGTGACCCGCCGCGATGAGGCCGATGTCTTCCAGCCAATCGGTCAAAATGCGGCGCAGGTTTTCAACGCCTGCCGCATCACCATGAACGACAACAGAGAAGGCTCGGCCTGCGAGATGGCGGGGATAGTCCCAGCCTTTCATCTCCAGTTCCTTGGCAAGCCGCGGGTTCTTGCCGCCTGTGGTTGTCGGATCAGGGTTGCCACCGTCGGCACAGACCAGCCGGTCGATCATGGCCTTCAACCCGGCAGGGGCCTGATACCAGTTGACGGGGGTCACGATCATGACACCGTGAGCGGCTGCCCACATGGGATAGATGTCGTTCATCCAGTCGCTGGTTTGGCCCATGGCGAAATTAGGGTAGCAGGAGCAGGGCCAGTGGCAGAGGGGCTGGGCTGTAGAAACACAAGACTTGCAAGGGTGGATGACGCGGCCATATTGCGAGGTGAGCAAACTGAGGTCGAGGATTTCTGTTTCGATGCCTGCTGCGTGGATTGTGGCTTGTGCCATTTTCAAGAGGCGCCAGGATTTCGACATTTCTCCGGGGCAGGATTGGTCAGAGCGCATGGAGCCATTGACCAACAATATTCGGCTGGGTGACTTTGGATTTTCCTGGCGGGCTTTCGCGGCATTGATCCTGTCACGGGTATCGAGCCACTCTATAGGGAGTTCGGCCTCCGGATTGGCAAAGGACTTTCCGCCGACGCGCTTGACCGGATTCTTGCGATAGACGTCATAGCCTTCCCAGGCCGTTTGTATGATGGTCTGGAGAGCCGGTTCATTGCCTTCGAAGGCAGGGTCGAAGAAACGATCGCGAAATCGGCGTTCAAATTCCTCACGGCTGAGCTGCACATCCGGCATGCCCTTTCGTACCTCAATGCGGTCCATGGTCTTCCTCCCTGACACCTTCAGATACTGCTTGGTGCAGGGGAAGAACTCAAATCACCATCGATCACATAGTCAAATACCACCGTCACGCCACACTCACGCAACCGCGAGAAAGTGCAAGAACTTGCGTATCCGGTTTGAGGCGAATACCTCAGGCCACGAGCCTCAGGCGGCGTGCTTCACGCGGCGATGTGGGTCTTGCCCTTGAGCGCCTCGATCTCGTCCTTCAGCTTCAGTTTCTTGCGCTTGATGGCGGCGATTTCGGCATCGGAGGAGGCAGGGTGCGCCATCGCTTCGGCCAATTCGGTTTCCAGCGCATGATGTTGCGCAAGCAGCTCGCTGAGGGAAGAAGTAGGGTTCATGTAACGCCTCCAGTTATAGAAAGCACACCCGTCCGGAGCACCATTCGGGCTCGACCTGACTATGTCACAGAAGTGGGGGCTTGTCGAATGCCCTGCAAGGGCATAGTTGACAAGCCCGGAAGGAAGCGGCCTCATTCCATGGATGCTCTTGAAGAAGTTCAGTTGCGGACTCAGTTGCGGATTCTTGAGCAGGAGCACCGTGACCTTGATGCCGCCATCAAAGCCCTGGAAGCCTCTGGCAGCGTTGACCAATTGCAGCTGCGGCGCTTGAAAAAGAAGAAGCTTTCGCTCAAGGACCAGATGATCCAGATCGAAAACAAGTTGATCCCCGATATCATAGCCTGAGGACCACCAGTGACCGCACCCGTTGCCATCATCATGGGTAGCCAGTCTGACTGGGCCACCATGACCTATGCCGCCGAAATGCTTGATGCCCTGGGCGTTGCCTATGACAAGCGAATCATCTCGGCCCACCGCACGCCGCAGCGGCTGTATGATTTTGCCCGGGGTGCCAAAGCTGAAGGCTTCAAGGTGATCATCGCGGGTGCTGGCGGTGCAGCGCATCTGCCCGGCATGACAGCCGCGCTGACACCGCTGCCGGTGTTGGGCGTGCCGGTCGAATCCAAGACGCTCTCTGGCAAGGATTCTCTCCTGTCCATTGTGCAGATGCCGGCGGGTATTCCGGTTGGCACTCTCGCCATTGGCAAGGCCGGGGCGGCCAATGCGGCCATTCTCGCAGCTGCCATTCTGGCATTGTCCGATGACTCGCTGTCGCAACGGCTTGATGCTTTCCGGGCCACCCAGACCAGCAACGTGGCGCTGGCCCCCAAGGACCCGACTTGATGCCGGGCGAGGCGCTTCCCCCCGGTTCAGTCATTGGCATTCTGGGCGGCGGGCAACTGGCGCGCATGCTGGCGTTGGCGGCAGGGCAGCTTGGCCTCAAGTGTCACATCTTTGCACCGGAAGCTGACTCGCCTGCCTTCCCCGTGTCGGCTGAGCATACGATTGCGGGATATCGCGATGAAGCAGCGTTGGCCCGGTTTGCCGCTGCTGTTGATGTCGTAACCTATGAATTCGAAAATGTACCCGTTGAGGCGGTTCGTTTTCTGGAATCCCGCATTGCAGTGCGTCCTGGTGCCAAGGCACTTGATGTGGCGCAGGACCGCCTCAAGGAAAAGTCGCTGGCACGGGCGCTGGGGGCGATGACGGCGGAGTTTGCCGAGGTGAACTCGCTCACTGATCTTGAAGATGCCGTGAAACTGATCGGCGTACCCGCGATACTCAAGACAACGCGGCTCGGTTATGACGGCAAGGGCCAGGCCAAAATCAATTCGGCCGCGGATATTGGTCACGCCTGGGCCATGATGAAGGGTGCATCGTCTATTCTGGAAAGTTTTGTGGCCTTTGAGCGCGAGGTATCGGTGATCGCGGCGCGCGGGGTGGACGGGCAAATTGCAGCTTTCGAGGTGACTGAGAACGTGCACCGCAATCACATCCTCCATACTTCGACGGTGCCGGCCATGGTGTCACCAGAGCTTGCGGCGGAAGCAGTCTTCATCGCCCAGCGGTTCCTCGAGACGTTGGACTATGTGGGTGTCATGGGGGTGGAATATTTTGTCGGCCGGGACGTCATCTACGTGAACGAGATTGCACCGCGCGTGCACAATTCCGGGCATTGGACGCAAGATGCCTGCACCATATCCCAGTTCGAACAGCATATCCGCGCCGTGGCGGGCTGGCCGCTGGGCGCAACCAGCCGCCATAGCGACGTGGTCATGACCAATCTGCTGGGTGACGAGATCTTGGCGTGGCAGCAATTGGCAACAGAGCCGGGGTTGGCGCTGCATCACTATGGCAAGGCGGAGGCCCGGCCAGGCCGCAAGATGGGCCATGTGAACCGGGTGAGCCCGCGCTCTCATTCCGGCAAATAGGCGGGCAAATAGGTGGGCAAATAAGTCAGTAAACTCCACCTTTCATCCTCTCGACAGAGTTTTGCTGATGTGCTACGACGCCGCGCAATTCTGGGGCCGGAACGGGTCCTCTTTGATCCATGCAATTTGAAACTGAGGTATGCACTTGCAAGTCGTCGTTCGAGACAACAATGTTGATCAGGCCCTGAAGGTCCTGAAAAAGAAGATGCAGCGCGAGGGCATTTTCCGTGAAATGAAGCTGAAGGATGCCTATGAAAAGCCTTCAGTGAAAAAGGCCCGCGAACAGGCAGAAGCCGTACGCCGTGCCCGCAAGCTCGCCCGCAAGAAGCTGCAGCGCGAAGGTTTGCTGCCTGCACCCAAGAAGATCGAAAAGCCCCGCCGTCCCGGCATGGGTGGTGGCCGCGGTGGCGCTGGCGCACCAGTGTAATTTGGCGAAAGCTTGAATCGAAAAGCCGCGAAGAGCGATCTTCGCGGCTTTGTTGTTTTCAGGAAGCTTTAGCCTCAACTATTTCCGCAGTGCGCGCGGGTCGTCGTAGACGGTTCGTGAACCCAGGAATTCCTTGCCGGCTTTCGAAAAGTTGTCGCGTCCCGCGTGAGGGTGGAGGCGAAATGTCTGGATGTCGAAGTCCTCGTCAGCAGCCTTTTGCGGATTGAGATGATCGTGATGCCATTTGCGTTCGCGGTGGGCGGCAATGCGCTTTTCATCTTTTTCGGATTCGATCTTGGCAACAGGAACAATCGGCGTGTGACGCAGTGATCTCGACATAAGCGACTCCTTTGCTGTCTGAGCGAGTGCATCCTCGCTCCACATTCGTTAATGTGTGGTGAGTCATGGGCAAGCGCAAGCAATTTAAGTGAGTCAGTGGACCTGACTCATTTGCGGGTCTTCTGATTTTTCATAAAATGCCACGTATGGTCGTAATCGACCACGCCCGCTTGCGACCCCAGGCCTGTGGCATTGAGTGCGGACGTTGCCTGCGCGAACCGCACGCGCGTCTCGGCATCGAAATCTTTGACAAGGCCGACAGCATAACCAGCATTGAAAGCGTCACCGCAGCCACAGGTGCATTTCACCTGAATGTCGTAGGCAGGCACGGTGAAGCTGGTGCCGTCGCGGTCGTGGTAGTAGGCACCATCGCCGCCCAGAGTCAGTACGCAAGCTTTCACACCCATATCGAGGAAAAATCTTGCGGTGTCGCCATAGTCGCTCAATGCCGGTAAGTGCCTGGGCCTCTTCGATCGATGGCATGAAATAATCCGTGTACGGCAGAACGTCAGCAATGGCAGGCAAGTCCTTGGGCGATCCGGCAAAGACATCCACTGTTGTCGTGGCGCCAGCGGCCTTTGCTGCCTTCATCACCCTGGCGTTCTGGCCCTTGTCCATGGCCTCGGTCAGACCCACTCCGCCAAGGTGAAAGACCTTTGCGTCTGTGACGTGTGCGAACATCGGTTCATCGACGAAGAAATCCTTGGTTGCCCCTTTCATGTGAAGGGCAGGGCGGGTGCCGTTGGCCCGGGTCAGCACGATGGAGGAAGAGGTGCGCCAACCGGGTTTGCGTTGCATGGCGGAGACATCAACTCCGAAATGCCTCAGGCGCTCCAGCACCCAGTCACCCATGATATCCTCGCCCACACCACCAACGGCGAGGGTGTTGAGGCCCATCTTTGCAGCTGCGATGGCGGCGGTGCCGGCAGCGCCGGATACTGCGAGCGTCAGTTCGTCAATGAACACCGTGCCGCCGCCGGGAGGGACTTCAGTGAAGGGCCACCCCAGGCAGTCGTATGTATAGAAGCCCATCGAAGAGTAATCGTAGCGCGGCATCGGAAATCTCCCGTCCTCGACCGTAACTGATTTACGCGGCTATGGCCTTGAGCATCTCGTCTTGGCGCTGGCGAAGCTGGTAAATCTTTGAAGTGGTGTCGACGGCGCAGTTGGCAGTGGTCAGGAGTTCGCCCATCTTGATGGGCTTCGTCACCTTGCCACCTTCGAGAAGACCACAGGGCAGGGCCCCGGCTGTCGCAGCTTCGCCGCGCTCCATGATCCAGGCGCGATAGGTGTACTCGCCGATGGCATCCAGCTTTTCACCGGGGACCAGGTCCTTCTTGGCGATTGCGCAGACTTCGGACGTGGGTACATCCAGCGGCACCATGTCGGCGGCCTTGTAGAGCACGGCGCGCGCGCAGGAGAGCGGAACTTCGAGGCTGGTCAAGTGATAGGGGCGGACAAACTTGAAATAGGGACCCTTGCCCATTTTCAAATCAGTGAGACGTTCGTGGATGCGCTCGTGCGGGGCCTTGGTGATGACGAAGACGCCGGGAGCAACGCCCTTGCCGATGGAGTAGTCGACAACACCGGTGCGTGAGAGCACGCCGCCATCTTCTTTCGGGCAAAGTGTTTCGGCGAGAACGTCCAGTGTCGCGGCGGGGCCGTGCATGCCAGGGCAGTCGGGCACCAGGCCGGTGGCATTGGAGATCGCCGCCATTTCCACCATGGTCTTGGAACCATCAACGAATTCGACGAGCATGCGGGCATTCATGTTGCGGCTCTTGGCTTCCGCTGCATATTCGTCCGGCGTGGCCTTGATGTTGAGCGGATTGTTCTTGCCCTTGCCGGCAGCGACGATGGGATAGCCGAGGGCCTTGACGAAATGAATGAGTTCCATACACGACGATGGTTCGTCTCCGGCACCAAGCGTGTAGACGACGCCGAGGCGTTTTGCTTCGCGCATGAGATAGGCACCGATGGTGACGTCGGCCTCGACGTTCATCATCACCAGGTGTTTGCCGTGCTCCATGGCCGTGAGACCGATTTCCGCGCCTACACCGGGTCTGCCAGTGGCATCGATGACAACGTCGATGTGCGGGCTGGAACAGACCAGCTGGGCGTTTTCGGTGATGACGGTCTTGCCCATATCCATGGCGCTGTCGACAGCCGATTGGGTGGCGGCGTGGCGATGACTGTCGTTGCCGCGCCCGGCGATGGTCAGCGCTTTGACCGCAGCATCAGGGCGTACCTCGGCGATGGCAGCAACTGTGATACCTTTCATCTGGTCGCATTGGGTGACGATGTCCGTACCCATTTCACCCGAGCCAATGAGACCGATGCGGATGGGACGGCCAGTGGCTGAAAGGCGCGCAGCCAGATCGGCCGGCAGGTTTCCGGAGAATGACAAAGACTTCGACGTTGGCGATTTGGACGTAGGCATGGCGGCGTTCGCTCTCTGTGGACAGGTGGATTAAGATACTTTTGATTTCACAAGTGTCAATATGTGCTATAAGTAGATTTCGAAGACAGCGCCTGCCCATGGTCCAATAACCGGGCAAAGTTCCGGGGACAGGATGCTCAAGAGCAAGAATTCAGTGGGAAGGGAAGAGCATGGCGTCGATCAGCCTCAAGAAAATCAGCAAGGGTTGGGGCAACGTCATTGGTGTGGATGCCATTGACCTCGAAATCAAGGACAAGGAATTCATCGTTTTCCTCGGGCCTTCGGGCTGTGGGAAAACCACGACCATGCGCATGGTCGCCGGTCTCGAAGAGCCAACCGCTGGCGACATTCTGATCGACGGCGAACGGGTCAACGACGTGGATGCCCGCGACCGCGATGTTGCCATGGTGTTCCAGAGCTATGCGCTTTACCCCAACATGTCGATCTACGAGAACATCCGCTTTCCTTTGCGCATGCGCAATGTGCCCAAGGAGCAACAGGACAAGATGGTGCGCGATGCCGCCGCCATGGTTGAATTGGGTGACCTGCTGGAGCGCAAGCCCAAGGCTCTTTCCGGTGGCCAGCGCCAACGTGCTGCCCTGGCCCGTGCCATCGTGCGCCACCCCCGGGTTTTTCTCATGGACGAGCCGCTGTCCAACCTCGATGCCAAGCTCCGCCTCACCATGCGGGCACAGTTGAAACACATCCAGAAGCGCCTGCAGACGACAACGATTTACGTGACCCACGACCAGATTGAGGCGATGACGCTGGCGGACCGGGTTGCCATCATGGACAAGGGCAAGATCCAGCAGTTGGGTACGCCAGATGATGTCTACAATGATCCGGCCAATGTTTTCGTGGCGGGCTTCATCGGTTCACCGCCGATGAATTTGATTTCGGGTTCATTGGAAAAAGGAACCTTCATCAGCACGGACATGACTGTGCCCGGTGCTGGCAAGGGTAGTCGCGCCAAGGTGACGCTGGGTATTCGCCCGGAAGATGTGACCATTGCCAAGACGGGCAAGGGCCATTTCAAGACCAAGGTTTATTCGGTGGAACCGACCGGCGATCAAACACTCCTGGCGGTGGAGCACACTGGCAAGCTGGTGGTGGCGCGCGCCGACCGCAGCTACCGCCAGGCCATCGATACGCCAGTGTCGCTCAATTTTGATGTGGGCCACATCTACCTGTTTGACGGCGAAACTGGAAAGCGTATTCGCGCCTGATAGCTTGCGTGAGAAAATCGCCGCTGCCGGTTGAATAATATTCGGCTGCGGGCATCTTGAGCACGCGGGCGGACTCGGACAAGCTGGCGGGCATGACAACACTCCTTTCCAGCTCTGATCCGCTTCTGCAGCCCTATACGTTGAAGCATCTCACCCTCAAGAACCGCCTGATGATCACGTCCCACGAGCCGGCCTATCCGGAGGATGGGATGCCCAAGGACAAGTACCGCGCCTATCACGTCGAGCGCGCCAAGGGCGGCATTGCGCTCACCATGACTGCGGGTTCGGCAGCCGTGTCGCGGGATTCACCGCCGGTCTTCAACAATGTGCTGGCCTACAAGGACGAGGTCGTCGGCTGGCTCAAGAAGCTGACCACGGAAGTGCATGACCACGGTGCCGCCGTGATGATCCAGCTCACCCATCTCGGCCGCCGCACCGGTTGGAGCAAGGGTGACTGGTTGCCGGTGGTCTCGCCGTCGCATCATCGCGAAGCCTCGCACCGGGCTTTCCCCAAGGTTATCGAAGACTGGGATATCGCCAGGATCATCAAGGACTATGGCGATGCTGCCGAGCGCATGAAAGCGGCCGGCATGGATGGCATCGAACTGGAATGTTACGGCCACCTGATGGACCAGTTCATTTCGCCCGCCACCAATACGCTGGACGGGCCCTATGGCGGGCCGCTTGAAAACCGCTTGCGCTTTGCCTTCGACACGCTGCGGGAAATCCGCAAGCGGGTAGGGCCGGAATTCATCGTGGGCATTCGCTACACTGCCGACGAAGTCATGGAGGGTGGCACCAGCAAAGAGGAGGGGATGGAGATTTCGCGCCGCTTCAAGAGTTCGGGGCTGGTGGACTTTCTCAATATCATTCGTGGTCACATCGATACCGATGCGGCGATGACGGATGTCATTCCATTGCAAGGCATGCGCAGTGCGCCGCATCTCGATTTTGCCGGTGAGATCAGGGCGGAAACGCGCTTTCCCACCTTTCACGCGGCGCGCATTCCCGATGTGGCAACGGCGCGCCACGCCATCGCGGCAGGCAAAGTTGACATGGTGGGCATGACCCGGGCCCACATGACGGACCCTCATATCATGCGCAAGATCCGCGAGGGCCGCGAACACGATATCCGCCCCTGCGTTGGCGCCACCTATTGCCTTGACCGCATCTATCAAGGTGGCGACGCCTATTGCATTCACAATCCGGCGACCGGTCGCGAACTGACAATGCCGCACGTATTTACTGCGGCGCCAGAGCGGAAACGCATTGTGGTGGTGGGTGCGGGGCCTTCCGGACTGGAAGCGGCGCGCGTTGCCGGAGAGCGTGGACACGATGTGACCGTGTTTGAGGCAGCTGCCGAAGCGGGCGGGCAGATCAGATTGACGGCGCGCTCCAAGCGCAAGGCGGAGATGATCGGCATTATCGATTGGCGGCTGCAGCAGTGCCAGAAGTTCGGGGTGAAGTTCCACTTCAACACTGTCGCGGAAGCTTCTGATATTGATTCACTTTCGCCTGATGTCGTGGTGATTGCGACAGGTGGTTTGCCGCATACGGACGTCCTCAAACGCGGCAATGATCTGGTGTCTTCTGCCTGGGACATTCTCTCCGGTGACGTGAAGCCCGGTAGTAATGTGCTGCTCTATGATGACGCCGGGGATCACACCGCGTTGATGGCAGCGGAAGTGCTGGCCCAGTCCGGTGCCAAGGTCGAGATCATGACGCCAGACCGCACATTCGCGCCGGATGTGTTGGGCATGAATCTCGTGCCCTACATGCGCAGCTTGCAGAAGCACGATGTCACCTTCACAGTCACCTTCCGGCTGGAAGACGTGGCTCGCGATGGCAACCAGTTGCGGGCGGGGATCGGCAGTGACTATGGCGGCGTGCGCAAGGAGCGCATCTTCGACCAGGTGATCGTCAACCATGGCACGCGTCCGCTGGATGACCTTTACTTCAACCTCAAACCACAATCACGGAATCTCGGCGAGGTTGATTACGACAGTTTGATTGCAGGCAAGGTGCAAGCGGTTGTGCGAAATCCGGGGGGACGGTTTGAACTGTACCGCATCGGCGATGCTGTCTCGGCCCGCAACACCCATGCGGCGATTTATGATGCATTGCGTCTGATGAAAGACATCTGAGCGGGGTTGCGAAACACGGCGGTCTTGGGCAACCTCCCGGTTTCGGAGGATGACATGCTCAAGACACTCGACCCGCTTCTCAATGCCGATTTGCTGCACGCGCTCGCGTCCATGGGTCACGGCGATGACCTGATTTTGTGCGACACCAATTTCCCGGCGGACTCGGTGGCGCGCCAGACCGTTTATGGCAAGATGCTGCGCATTGACGCCGACGCGGCGCGTTCGGCGCGAGCCATCCTCTCGCTGTTCCCGCTCGATACGTTTGTCGACAACGCCGCCATGCGCATGGAAATGGTGGGTACACCGAACGAAGTTCCACCGGTGCAGCAGGAAGTGCAGGCCGAGATCAACCGGGCCGAGGGCAAGCAATGGCCGCTGGGTTCGATCGAGCGCTTCGCCTTCTATGAGCAGGCGAAGAAGTCCTATTGCGTGGTGCAGTCGCGCGAGCGGCGTTTCTATGGCTGCTTCCTGTTCAAGATGGGCGTGGTGGCGCCAGACACAAAGCTGCCCGGGGCTTGAGAACTATGGCAGCAAGATCCGGCGTCTGCATTCTCGGCATCTATGTGGCTGACCTGGCCTTCCGCGCTGACCGCCAGCCGGTCATGGGTGAAACGATCCTCGGCAGCAGCTTTACCATGGGACCGGGCGGCAAGGGCTCGAACCAGACGGTGGCTGCTGCGCGATCCGGTGCCAAGGTCACCTTCATCAGCAAGTTGGGGAGGGATGATTTCGGTGATGCCGCGATTGCCATGTACCGGCGCGAGGGGGTTGACGTGCGGGCCGAGCAGGTGACGGACAATTCCACCGGTGCTGCCTATATTTTTGTGCAGAATGGAACGGGTGCCAACGCCATCATCGTGGTGGCAGGGGCAGCGGGCACCATCAGCATTGCTGATGTGGAAAAGAATGCCGATGCCATTGGCACTGCGGCGATTTTCATGACGCAGTTGGAGCAACCCATTCCGGCAGCCATGCGCGGGCTGGAAATTGCACGGGCGGCAGGTACGACAACCATTCTCAACACGGCGCCAGCGGCCCCACTCGATGATGCGATCTTCAAGCTCTGCGACTACGTGACGCCCAATGAGAGCGAAGCCACCGGCATCACCGGAGTTGCAGTGACTGATGTGGCAAGTGCCCGCAAGGCTGGCGATGTACTGTTGGGCAAAGGCGTTGGCACTGCGCTTATTACCCTGGGCGGGCAGGGAGCATTGCTGCACAGCAAATCGAAGTCAGTGCACATTCCGATTTTCAGTGCCGGAAAGGTGGTCGATACGACGGGCGCGGGGGATGCTTTCAATGGCGGTTTTGCCGCAGCACTGGCGCGCGGTGACGATCCGGAAACGGCGGCACGCTTTGGATCGGCTGTTGCCGGGATTTCGGTGACACGTCCGGGTACTGCACCCTCCATGCCGATGCTGTCCGAGACATTGGCCTTGCTGGCGAAGAAGTGATCAGACCACGCCTTCGACGCTCCCCACGCGCACGCCGCGCCAGTTGTGCAACTCCGCATGGGCGAATGATCTGAGCAAGCGATTTTTCCGCCTCATCCCAGACTGGCAAGGAGGCCAGCATGCTGGCGATGGCCACCTGCACGCCACGTTTGCTGCCGTCATCGACCTTCATGGAAAAACCCAAACCCGCATGGGGAATGGTGCCGCAATAGACAGCCTCGGCGCCATATTTCAGGAACAGGCGCGGCACGGCGCGCATGACGGCTGTGTCAAAGCCCTTGCTTCCCTCAATCATTTCCGGATGTTTGCGGGCGGCGCGGATGATCCATTGGCCGGCCTTGTCGGCAGGGTTGCTGAGTCGCGCAAAACCCAGCGCCATGTTGGGAAGCGGCATGGCCCAAGTGGGAACTGAGCAGCCATCGATGCCGACAGGTGCGCTGGCGATATCGACATCACAGTAGCGGGCCAGCGTGGCGGCGACCGCTTGCTGCACGGGATGGCTTTGCTTGACGTAACCTTCGGTGCTGAGAGACAAGTGGCGGGCGTAGGCCAGCATGCCCGCGTGTTTGCCGGAACAGTTGTTGTGAATGGCGCGTGGCACCTCGTGCTTGAGCCCGAGGTCGATGACGTCTTTGCGTTCATGGGGCCAGTGGGCGCCGCATTCGTAGTGTGTTTCAGCATTGCCGGCCTTGCCAAGGATGGATGCAGCAACGCGCAGGTGTGCCGGTTCGCCATTGTGCGAGGCACAACACAATGCGATTTCTTCATCGTTCAAGCCAAAATGCCCAGCGGCGCCGCTTTCGATGAGTGGCACACATTGGAAGGCCTTGATGGCAGAGCGCGGAAAAATCGGCGTCACCAGGTCGCCTGCCGAAACGAGCAGCTTGCCCGCTGCGTCGCAGACGGCGTAGGCACCCCGGTGGCGGCTTTCGATTGTGTCGCCGCGCTTCACCTGGGCAATGATGGGATTTTCAGTCATGAACTTTCCTTGCGCGGCAGGAGATACCAGATCAAGGCCAGCAATTGCAAAAGCAACAGGCCACCGAAAGCCCAGACGTAGCCCAGAGGATCATAACCGGTTGCCGTTGCGGCAAAGCGGCTGATCACCAGTCCCACGCCATACTGTGCGGCAAAGGCAACCACGAACATGGCGAAGTTGATGGTGGCGTTGGCGCGGCCCGAAAGACTTTCACCGACTTCGCGGGCGAACCACGGGAAGGCGAGTATGGCGGCCTGGCCGACGGCGGCGAGGACCAGCCAGGCGGGCAAGGCGACGGCCTTCACTTGACCTACAATCAATGCCTGTGCGGTGGTGTGAAGCACGAGAAGACCCAGAAAAGTGGTCATTGGGCCGATGCCGCGTTTCTGCAAGCGGTCGGCGATGACGCCCACGGCAAGGATGCCAGACATGAAGGCGACCGCCATCCAGAACAGGCTGCGGGCCACCTCGAGGTGGCCAAGGCCCATGACATCGCGGAACCACGGTCCGGCCCACAGCGTCTGATAGGCAATGGGAATGCCGGCGGTGAGGCCAAGCAGCGGGGCAACACGCCAGAACAGCGGCAGTTTCAAGATGCCCAGAAGTTCGCGCCATTGCTGGCCAAGGCTGACGGGCGCAGTGGTTTCGTGCCGTTCCGGTACGACAAGAAAGATGAAGGCAGCCGAGGCCGCTGAAATGACTGCGAACAACAGGAAAACATTGCGCCAGCCAATGGCGGCACTCAGCAGTGCTGTCGGTTCGGTTGCCACCACAAGACCGAGCGCACCCATCGACATGATCACGGCATTGGCGAGCGAGCGGCGCTCCAGCGGCACCCAGAGGGAACTGGATTTGTAGCCTGCCATCAGGCCCGCCGAGAAGCCGAGACCAATGATGGCGCGGGCGGCGAACGAGACTGAGAAAACCGGGAGCGAGGGCAAAGGCGAGGCAACCCGCCGCCGCGATCAGCAGCAATCCGGTTTGCACGCGGCGCGCGCCGTAGCGGTCGAGAAGCACACCGAGCGGAAGCTGGAAGGCGGAGAAGGCGAGGAGATAGGCGGCGGTGAGCAGGCCCAGTTCAGCCGGGCCGATGGCGAATTCCGACACCAGCTCCGGTGCCACCACGGCGTTCACCGCGCGCAACAGATAGGACAGGAAATATCCGCAGGCGAACGGGAACAGGGCGAGGAAAATCAGGCGGCGGGAAGCTGTCATGTTTTGTTTAGAACTTTGGATGAAACCGGGGGTGCGTCAATCGAATCATTGAAATCTGATTCGCTGGCCCTATGTACCGCGTTCCCGTTTTTGGATTTGCCTCCGATGATCACACGCGCGCTTTGCTTTCAGCACATGGATGATGAACCTCCCGGACTGTTCGGTGAGTTTCTGGCGGCGCGTGGTGCGCGGCTGGATACCGTGATGCTGCACAAGGGTGAGGCCATTCCCTCGCTCGCACCCTATGACCTCCTGTTGGTCATGGGCGGTGCCATGGACGTGTGGGAGATTGAGGCGAACCCGTGGCTGGTTATGGAGAAGCAGGCGATCCGTGAATGGGCTGTCAATCGCAACCGTCCCTATTTTGGTGTCTGCCTTGGCTTGCAGCTGCTGGCGGAAGCGCTTGGTGGTACAGTGTCGCTGGCGCGCGCAGCGGAAGTGGGCATTGGGAAAGTTGTGGTGAAGCGCGGCAATCCGCTGGTCGCCAACTTGCCACGCACCATCCGCATGATGCAGTGGCACCATGCCGAAGTGAGCGTATTGCCCGAAGGTGCCGAAGTGCTGGCCTCGTCTGATGTGTCGCAGGTCCAGATCATGGCGGCTGGAGATTGCATGGTGGGTACGCAGTTCCACGGCGAGTTGACGCCAGCATTGGTCGAGCGCTGGGCGCACCTGCCGCAATACATCGAGTGGCTCGAGGCGGCGTTGGGTCCTGACGCCTATCATCGCGTGCGCGCCCAGGCGTTGCCGCTCATGCCCGCCATGCGGCAGGTCAGCGAAAACATGTTCAACGCGCTGGCCGACGGCGTGGCGTTGCGCAAGGCGGCCTAAACCACTTTTATTGTCTGGCGATATTTCTCTGCGTCCCAGTTCAGCAATTGGTCGATTTCGGATGCCGTGAGGGCCTTGAGCGGGGCGTCTGCGGGAACGCGGCGGAAGACGTCTCCGGCGCAGCGCAGCATGGGCTCGACCGATGGCTTGGCCGACCTGTGAACCAGAACACCGAGGCCGGGCAAGGCCACGGCAACCGCGCCTGATCCGGTTTGGTCCGGAATTTCCGTGCCGAGGAAAACGACATGATCCGGGTAATAGACCTGAGAACAGGCGGCAATTCGCGCCGTGTCATTGAGGGCAATGGCATGACATTCGGGATCTTCGGGCAGGCGGTAGTCGCTGCCGTCGGCGATCACGTGCAAGCGTGCCAGACCCGGTGTCCCGAAGTCACGCACGGGTGCAGTGAGTGCGGCGACCACGCGGTTCATCAGAGCTTCGGCTTCGGCCACAGTGTCGGCAGCGACCGCGAGGCCGTGGTTGCCGAGGATCAACACATCCACACCGGGGCGCATCGCCTGGTCGATGGCGCGCGCCAGCATCAGGCCAGGGCGGGCATAGGCAACAAAAGCCCAGTTGAAAGCCCCGAGACGTTCGGCCAGACGCGTTTTTGCATCTGTGCGGATGGCGAGTGCGATGGTGTTGACGCAGTGAACATGCACGACGGCGCGCTGCGGCATCAATCCGTGTACTGACGTTTCGATGGAAGGGCGCAGGCCGGAAGGGTTGATGTCCTGGCGCACGAATTCGGTGCACGACTCGCAGGCCGGGTCATCGGCGGCGAGGGCGGCAGCGAGGCGTTGCAAATCGAGCGGCACAAATATGTCCTTGGCCGTGGCATCTTTCAGCCAGGTGCCGGAGGCCTTGATCCACATCACGCCGTCTTGCTTGATCGACGTGTTGCCACCGGCGGCTTGCACCAGCAGCGGGTTGGCTCCCACCTTGGCAGAGAGATGGCGAAGGGCGACGAACTCGGGAGTGATCACGCGAGGAGTTTCCTGACAGCTTCTTTCCAGCCCGCATATTTCTGTTCGCGTTCGGCCGGTTTCATTTTCGGGGCAAAGCGCTTGTCGCGGGACCAGCGGGTGGCAAATTCTTCTGGTGGTGGCAGAAGTCCCGACTGCAGGCCTGCCAGATAGGCAGCACCCACAGCGGTTGTCTCCAGCACCTTGGGGCGATCAACGGGCGCATCGAGAATGTCGGCGAGGCATTGCATGGTCCAATCCGATGATGTCATGCCGCCGTCGACACGGAGAACCGTTTCGCCCGTGCTGCCCCAGTCCTTGCGCATGGCCTCGAGCAAGTCGCGGGTCTGATAGCAAACGGATTCGAGAGCGGCGCGTGCCATCTCGCGATTGCTGGTGGCGCGGGTGAGGCCGAAGACGGCACCGCGCGCCTCGGCATTCCAATAAGGCGCTCCGAGGCCAACGAAGGCGGGCACGAGGTAGACCGATTGCGCGGGGTCTGATGCCTTGGCGAGTGCCCCGGTCTCTTTTGCGGACTTGATGATTTTCAAGCCGTCGCGCAGCCATTGCACGGCAGCACCTGCAATGAAGATCGCTCCTTCCAGCGCGTAAGTGCGCTTGCCGTTCAATTGATAGGCAACGGTGGTGAGCAGACGGTTGTTGGAGGGAACGGCCTTGCTGCCGGTGTTCATGATGGCGAAACAGCCGGTGCCGTAGGTTGATTTCATCATGCCCGGCTTGAAGCAAGCCTGGCCGATGGTAGCCGCTTGCTGGTCACCTGCGACGCCGCCGATGGCGATGGCAGCACCTAAAAGCTTCTTGTCTGTGACACCGAAATCAGCGGCACAGTCTTTGACTTCGGGCAACAGGTTTTTCGGCACGTTGAGGAGAGTGAGCAGTTCATCGTCCCAGTCGCCGCTGTGGATATTGTAGAGCAAAGTGCGCGAGGCGTTGGTGGCGTCGGTCGCGTGAACCTTGCCACCCGTGAGCCGCCAGATGAGAAACGTGTCGATGGTGCCGAATGCGAGTTCGCCATTCGCGGCGCGGGTGCGGGCGCCCTTCACATTGTCGAGGAGCCACGCCACCTTGGTTCCAGAGAAATAGGGATCGAGCAGCAGTCCGGTCTTCTGCGTGAACACGGTTTCGAGGCCCTTGTCCTTCAGCTCCTTGCACATGGCGGCGGTGCGGCGATCCTGCCAGACGATGGCCTTGTGGATGGGCTTGCCGGTCTTGCGGTCCCAGATCACCACGGTTTCGCGCTGGTTGGTAATGCCGATGGCGCGAATGTCCGTGGCCCCTACCTTGGCCTTGCGCAGTGCAGTCTTGCAGGTGGCGAGGACGCTCTTCCAGATTTCTTCCGGGTCGTGTTCGACCCAGCCAGAGGCGGGAAAGTATTGCTTGAACTCCTGCTGGCCAGAACCCCTGGGTTTCAGGTTCTTGTCAAAGACGATGGCCCGGGACGACGTCGTGCCCTGGTCAATTGCGAGGAGATGCGTTGCCATCAATTCACCTTTGCCGATTTCCGTGCCTTGGCTTTTTCTTTCGGTTCCATGTATTCGCGCAGGGCCTGTTGCTCAGCAGGCTTCATGTGAAGCCCGAGCTTTGAACGGCGCCAGAGAATGTCATCGGCAGTGACGACCCACTCGTTGGTCCTGAGATAGGCAATCTCGCGCTCGCTGAGCGGGCCGAAGCTTTTGCCGAGATCACTGGCGAAGCGGGCACCTTCCAGAATTTTTTCGGCTTCCGTTCCGTAGGCGCGGAAGAGGCGACGGATGACGGCAGGTTTGAGGAAGGAATAAGCTCTTTGCAATGCGGCGATGCGAGCATCAACTTCATTGTAGGGAAAGTCTCCTCCGGGCAATGCGGCCTTGGCGGTCCAGTTGCCCTTCATGGCGGGGAAGAACGGTTTCATCTTGTCCATCACCGCTTCGGCGAGTTTGCGTGCGGTGGTGATCTTGCCGCCGAAAACCGAGAGCACGGGAGCGCCATCGTCCGGCTTGTCCAGCTTGAGGACGTAATCGCGGGTAGCTTCCTGGGCCTTGCTGGCACCGTCATCATAGAGCGGGCGGATGCCGGAATAACTCCAGCGCACATGATCACGTGTTACCGGCATGCGGAAATACTGGCTCACAGATTTCAACAGATAGTCTGTCTCTTCATCGGTGATTTGTGGCTTTCCGGGATCGCCCTGATGATCCTGGTCGGTGGTGCCGATGAGCGTGAAGTTCTGTTCATAGGGAATGGCAAAGCAGATGCGGCCATCGCTGTTTTGAAAGATGTAACAGTGATCGTGGTTGTAGAGTTTCTCGACCACAAGGTGGCTGCCTTTCACCATGCGGATCTTGTCGGGATCATTGCGGCCAAGGACTTCGCCGAGTACCGAACTGACCCATGGGCCAGCGGCATTGACCAGTGCCTTTGCCTGGATTGTTTCCTGCTTGCCATCAGTCTCGATGACCGCTGTCCACACTCCATTCTCCCGGCGTGCTGAAATGCATTTGGTGCGGGTGCGGATGACCGCCCCTTTGGCTGCAGCATCACGGGCATTCAGCACTACGAGACGGGCGTCTTCGACCCAGCAATCAGAGTACTCATAGCCGACGGAAAAATCGGGCTTCAAGGGCTCTCCCGTTTCGTCACTGTGCAGATCGACAGTGCGCGTCGGTGGCAGAATCTTGCGGCCACCGAGATGATCGTAGAGGAAGAGACCGAGGCGCAGAAGTGCGCGCGGACGCAGACCATCATGATGGGGCAGCACGAAGCGCAGTGGCCAGATGATGTGCGGCGCTGCCTTGAGCAGAACCTCGCGTTCGATCAGGGCTTCGCGCACCAGGCGGAATTCATAGTGTTCAAGATAGCGCAAGCCGCCATGAATGAGTTTGGTCGAGGCCGACGACGTGCCCGATGCGAGGTCGTTCTGTTCGGCGAGCAAGACACTGAGGCCACGGCCTGCCGCGTCCCGGGCTATGCCACAGCCGTTGACACCGCCACCAATGATGAAGAGATCATAAGTCATTTCAGGAATTTGCCTCAAGGTCAGCCGCCTGTGGAGCGACGAGTTCCAATGCCACGCCAGCGTGCTGACAGAGTTCGAAGATGGAATCAGGTGGTGCCCGATCTGTCACAAAACAATCGACTTGCGAGAGATGGCCGATCCGCACTGGTGCCGAGCGGGTGAACTTCATGGCATCAGCGACCAGCAGGACGTTGCGTGAATTTTCCATGATGGCCTGGGCGGCGCGGACTTCACGGACATCGAAATCGAGTAGTGCGCCGTCATTGTCGATCGCTGACACGCCCATCACGGCGTGATCGACCTTGAACTGACGAATGGTTTCCACCGTTGATTCACCGACGATGCCACCGTCGCTGCTGCGCACGCTGCCACCGACAATGATCACTTCCATGCGTTGGCAGGGCAGCAGGATCTGCGCCACGTGAATGTTGTTGGTGATGACGAGCAGTCCGGTGTGGTGGATGAGGGCACGGGCGACTTCTTCTGTGGTCGTGCCGATGTTGATGAAGAGCGAGCAGTTGTTGGGAATGAGGCTGGCTGCGCGGGCACCGATCAGGCCTTTTTCCGACGCGGCGATGGCACGGCGGGTTTCGTAGGCCACGTTCTCCACGCCGGAGGTGAGCATGGCGCCGCCGTGGGTGCGGGCGAGAAGTTTGCCTTCACAGATTTCGTTCAGGTCCTTGCGAATTGTCTGGGGCGTGACTTCAAACCGTTCGGCCAGTTCCTCGACGCCGACAGCGCCGCTCTGGCGTGCGAGCACCAGAATTTGTTGTTGGCGGGGTGAGAGGGCAGGCAGTGAACTCATGCTGGTGACCTGTAGCGACGATACCCTCGCATCGTTTCATTTCTTTTCGTTTTCGGCAAGTGGATTTCGTATTTTCTTCGTTTTATTTCGTTTGAAAGGGAAGGCGACACTCCACATCATTCTTATTTTGATACATATTGACGTTTTGGTGTGAAAAAGTACATAAGACTACATCCTCCACGCGGCACGTTGAGCCGCTTTTCGCGCGCGGACCCCATGGCCACAAAATCCTCTGGCAAATCATCTGCTTCCGGACGGAATCAAAGGCCGTTCTATGCCAACCACACGCCCGAACAGCTGAAAGAGGCGCTGCGCCGCATGTATCTCATCCGCCGCTTCGAGGAGATGGCGGAAGAAAGTTATGTGCGCGGCCTGACCCACGGCACCATGCACTTGTCAGTGGGACAGGAAGCCTCGGCAGTCGGCATCTGCATGGACCTCAGCAATGCTGACTACATTACCTCGACCCATCGCGGCCACGGTCACTGCATCGGCAAGGGTGCAGATGTGAAATTCATGTTCGCGGAATTTTTTGGCAAGGAAGAGGGTTATTGCCGCGGCCGTGGTGGCTCCATGCACATCGCCGACCCGTCAACGGGTAATCTCGGTGCCAACGGCATCGTCGGCGGCGGTCTGCCGCTGGCGACCGGTGCAGCGCTCGCCATCAAGCTGCGCAAAGGGGCGGATGTCGCGGTATGTTTCTTCGGTGATGGGGCCAACAATGAAGGTGCCTTTCACGAGTCGCTGAACATTGCAGCCGTGTGGAAGCTGCCAGTCATTTTCGTGTGCGAGAACAATCAATACGGCATGTCGGTTTCAACCGAGCGCTCTACCGCGGTGAAAGATGTGGCGACGCGCGCCATTGCCTATTCGATGCCGGGCGTTACCGTTGATGGCAATTCTGTTGCCGATGTGAGCGAGGCCATGATGGCCGCCACGGCGCGGGCCCGCAGCGGCGAAGGCCCCAGCCTCATCGAATGCAAGACCTATCGCACCAAGGGCCATTCGCGTTCTGACCGAAACCGGTATCGCAGCAAGGATGAGATTGAAGAGTGGCAGGGCAAGGATCCCATACCGATGTTCGAAAAGGAACTGGAAGCGCAAGGCGTTGCCACTCGTAGCGAGATCGAAGCGTTGCGCGCCGATGTAGAAAAGGAAATCCAGGGTGCATTTGAATTTGCCGTGGCGGGCACCAATCCAGTGCCTGATTCCCTGATGCGCGGTGTAACCACCACGGGCGATGTGGCCATGGGGGTTGGACTATGAGCGAGGTGCGTGAACTCAGTTTTTCTGCCGCCATTCAGGAAGCCTTGGCGCTGGCCATGGAAGCCGATGAGCGCGTTTTCATCATGGGTGAAGACATTGGCGTTTATGGCGGTGCCTTTCAGGTCACCGGTGATCTGGTGCACCGTTTCGGTGAAGAGCGCGTGCGTGACACACCGATTGCCGAATTGGGTGGCGCTGGCGTCGCTGTAGGTGCAGCCGTTGCTGGCGCGCGGCCTGTCTACGAATTCCAGTTCTCGGACTTTGCCACGCTGGCGATGGAACAGATTGTCAACCAGGCCGCCAAGATGCGCTACATGCTCGGCGGCAAGGTGTCAGTGCCGGTTGTATTCCGCATGCCATGTGGCTCGGGCACTGGCGCTGCCGCACAACATTCGCAATCGCTGGAAGCATGGTTCGGCCATGTGCCGGGACTGAAGGTGGTTGAAGCGTCAACGCCGGAAGATGCAAAAGGTCTGTTGCTGGCGGCCATTGATGATCCCGATCCGGTGCTCGTGTTCGAGCACAAGCTTCTCTACAAGGTGAAGGGCCACGTGCCCACCGGGATGTATCATACGCCAATCGGCAAAGCAGTGGTGCGCCGGCCCGGCAAGGACGCAACCGTCGTTGCCGCAGCCATCATGGTACACAAGGCGCTTGAAGCCGCCGAAATTCTTGCTGGTGAGGGTATTGACATCGAAGTCATTGACCTGCGCACCATCCGACCCATCGACAGCGAAACCATTATCGAGAGTGTCAAGAAGACGACGCGTCTTGCCTGCATTTACGAAGGTGTGAAGACGCTGGGCATCGGTGCCGAGATTTCGGCCTTGGTAGCAGAGAGCGAGGCTTTCGATTATCTTGATGCGCCAATCCTGCGGCTGGGCGGGGCTGAAAGCCCCATTCCCTACAGTCCGATCCTGGAAAAATTGGCGGTGCCGCAGACCGATGGTATTGTTGCGGCGTTGCGTGATCTGGTGAAGGGCAGGACGTGAGCCATGGCGGTTGAAGTCATCCTTCCCAAGGTGGACATGGACATGACAACGGGCACCATTTCCGCCTGGCACGTCAAGGACGGCGATACAGTGAAGAAGGGGCAAGCCCTCTTTGACATCGAAACCGACAAGGCTGCCATGGAGATTGAAAGCCCGGGAGATGGCGTGATCAAGATTGGCAATGCGCCGGTGAAATCCGTGCTGCCAATCGGCACCGTGGTGGCGATGATCTTTGGCACGGGTGAAGAGGTGAAGGCATTCGCGGGTAGCACGACTGCTGCGCCCGCCGCTGTTGCCCAGATCACTGCAACCGCACCAACCCAGACTGGCGTTTCCGCTCTTGCGAAGGACATCTCGGGAGGTTTGCGGGCCACGCCGCTCGCCCGCCGTCTCGCCCGTAAGCAGGGGATTTCACTTTCCGTTGTTGCAGGCTCAGGTCCCCGTGGGCGCATTGTTGCAGCCGATCTTGCCAAGGTGAAGCCCACAAAGCCCGCAGGTGTCGCAGCACCCCTTGCCAGTGGCATGGACGGAGATGCGGTGCGCGCACTCTACGCGCCCGGCTCTTTCAGTGTTACGCCGCTCGATGGCATGCGCCGCACCATTGCCCAGCGTCTGGTGCAATCAAAACAGACAGTTCCGCATTTCTATCTCACGGCCACCTGCACAATTGATGAATTGCTCGATGTGCGCGAACGGTTGAACGGCCATGCGCCGAAAACGGCCGACAAGACTGCGGTGTGGAAACTTTCGGTCAATGATTTCGTCATCAAGGCGCTGGCACTGGCCCTGCAGCGCGTTCCTGCGGCGAATGTAACGTATACGGATGAAGGCATCTTGCAGCACAGCGTCAGCGATGTCGGTGTCGCCGTTTCGGTCGAGGGTGGCTTGTTCACCCCTGTGGTGCGGGCGGCGGAGAGTAAGTCCCTGTCGCAGATTTCGATCGAGATGAAGGCCCTTGCGGCCAAGGCGCGGGCCCGCAAGTTGCAGCCGTCCGACTACCAGGGTGGCACGACGGCAGTTTCCAACCTTGGGATGTTTGGTGTCGAGCAGTTCAATGCCATCATCAATCCGCCGCATGCGACCATTCTCGCCGTCGGTGCCGGCATCGAAGGCTTCGTACCGGTCGACAAATTGCCGGTGCTGAAGACACAGATGAAAGTGACACTCTCATGCGATCATCGCGCCGTTGACGGTGCTGTGGGTGCCGAACTGCTCGCGGCCTTCCGTGTTTTGGTTGAAGAGCCGGCTCTCATGCTGGCGTGAGGACTAGGTTTTTTCCGGCAATTGCCAATTGATCTCTGGCAGTCCGTGTTGCTGCAAGAAAGCATTGGTTCTTGAGAATGGCCGCGAACCAAAAAATCCATTGTGGGCCGAGAGTGGCGAGGGGTGAGCCGACTTAAGCACGAGGTGGCGCGCGCCATCGACGAAGGCTGCTTTCTTCTGGGCGTAGTTGCCCCAGAGAATGAATACGACGGGATGGGGCAGGGCGTTGACCTCGCGGATCACCGCATCGGTGAAGCGTTCCCAACCCTTGCCTTGATGTGAGGCGGCCTTGTGCGCTTCAACAGTCAACACGGCGTTGAGCATGAGCACGCCCTGGCGCGCCCAATGTTCGAGAAAGCCATGGCGCGGCGGAACAATGCCAAGATCACTTTGCAGTTCCTTGTAGATGTTCACCAGCGACGGCGGTGGCGGCACGCCGGGCTTCACCGAAAAACACAGGCCATGGGCCTGGCCATCACCGTGGTAGGGGTCCTGCCCGAGGATGACGACACGCACGTCATCCAGCGGCGTGGCATCCAGCGCGTGAAACCACTCGGTGCCTTTGGGGAAGATGCGTTTTCCGGCATCGCGTTCAGTCACCAGAAAGGCCCGCAAGGCTGTCATGTAGTCCGCATCGAACTGCGGTTGCAGGACAGTGAGCCAACTCGGGTGAAGATTGATCATGGACGTCAAGCGGCCGCTTCGTCCGATGCAGGTGCGCCTACGCCCAGCACGCGGCAGATGGCGTAGACGAGGTCGGAACGATTGAGGGTATAGAAATGGAAATCAGTGACGCCTTCGCGGGCCAGCGCATGCACCTGTTCGGCCGCCACCATGGCGGCAACGAGATGGCGGGTTTCCGGATCCTTGTCGAGGCCGGCGAAGCGCCGTTCCAGATCGGGCGGAACATGGGCGCCGCACTTGGCAGCAAATTCACAGACGCGGGCAAAGTTGGTGATGGGCAAGATGCCGGGCACAAGATTGATGTTGATGCCGCGCGCCGCGATGCGGTCACGCAGGCGCAGGAAGAAGGCATTGTGGAAGAAGAATTGCGAGAGGGCACGCGTCGCGCCGTTTTCAGCCTTGTCGGCCATGAAAGCCAGGTCTTCTTCAATCGAGACGGAGTCAGGGTGGCGCTCGGGATAGGCCGAAACGGAGACATCGAACTGACCGATTTCGCGGATGCCGCGCACCAGATCGGCGGCGTTCTGATAGCCCTCGGGATGAGGCTGGAATCTTGTGCCCACGCCAGCGGGTGGATCACCGCGCAGGGCGACGATGTGTTTGACGCCGGCCTCGGCATAGGCGCGGATGACGGCGTTCACGTCATCTTTGGATTTGCCGACACAGGTAAGATGGCCCGCTGCGGATAGTCCGGTTTCGCTGCTGATGCGGCTCAAGGTTGCCAGGGTGCGGTCCTGTGTGGTGCCTCCTGCGCCATAGGTGACCGACACGAAGTCCGGTCCGACAGTTTCCAACCGTTTGACCGTGGACCAGAATGCGTCTTCACCATCGCCCGGCTTGGGCGGGAAAAACTCGAACGACACGCGCAGGGGAGTGCTCATTTTGCTGATACCGTTCTTGCAACAGGGGCGGAGGATTTGACATCTTGCTTGGGGCCAGCGAGCCACAGGGAGACTGTCAGGCCCTTGCGCGATTTGAGCCACGGCGGATCAAGCACGAGATGGCGGGTGAGTTGCAGATTGGCGCGGCCCAACCAGGCCATCATCTGTTCGGCTGACAATCCAAGGCGGCGGTGAGCGTGTTCCTCGCGCAGTTCCTCAAGGTCATGGGGTGCGAAATCGACGATCAACAGTTTGCCGCCGGGCCGCAAGATGCGGCGCGCTTCAAGCAGCGCACGCTGCGGCTCGTCGAGGAAATGCAGCACCTGATGAACGGTGACGAGGTCGGCCGTGGCGTCGCCGAGCGGCAGGGCGAAAATGTCAGCCTGGCGCAGTTGCGCGTGGCGGAAACCGTTCTTCTCCAGGTTGGCGCGAGCGATCGCCAACATCTCGCGGCTTGAATCAATGCCGTGCAAGGTGCGGGCACTTCTGCCGAAGAGTTCCAGTACGCGGCCCGTGCCGGTGCCGAGATCGACCAACGTGTCGATCGTTTGGCTGCCCACCAGCTGATGCATGGCATGCTCGACGCTCGCTTCATCCACATGCAGAGAACGCAAGCTTGACCAATGTTCGGCATTGGCACTGAAATAGGCGTGGGCTTTTTCTTCGCGTTGGCGGCGCACTTCCTCGAGACGGGCGATATCGCCACTGAGAATTGCATCCTTGCCGGGCAGCATGTCGACCAGTGAGCGGGCGAGGGCACCACCAACACCTTCGCCGCGCAGTCGGAAGAGTACCCAGTTGCCTTCCTTGTTGCGGGCCAGAAGACCTGCCTCCGTCATGAGCTTGAGGTGGCGGCTGACGCGTGGTTGGCTCTGGCCGAGCACATAGGTCAATTCAGAGACGTTCAGTTCGCCGTGGGAGAGCACGAACAGAATTCGAATGCGGGTTGTTTCCGCTATCGCTTTCAGGCCTGCCAGCAACTCATCCATGTGAACCTCCAAAACTATATAAACATATCCTTATATAGATTGCAAAGGGGTTGTTCGGATTTTTCTTATTTCCGTCGCAAACAGACTTTCAAATGGCTGTGACTTGATTTTGACAGGCCAACGCTTGTAGTTTCGCACTTGATCTGTGGCGTGGGGGCACCGGGTCTGAGGCAGTGACGTAGGATGACCATGAGCAACCCATATTCGCGCCGCAAGGCGCTTTCTCTTTTGGCGACGGCCCCATTTTTCGCCCTTGGCACGGTGATCACTCCGGCGCAGGCCGAAACGGATGCGGAAGCCTATGTCGAAAAGATCGGCAAGGATGTCTTGCGGGTTGCCAATGCCGGCAGCCGCAGCAGAGCAACGCGCGCCAAGTTCGCAACCTTGCTGAGCAAGCATGTGAATTTGCGCGGTATCACCATGGCCTCTCTCGGCACCTACCAGAAGCAACTGCCACCCGGTGACAAGGACAAGCTCAATGACCTGGTGACAACTTACGCGGCGGCACTGTTCTCCTGGTATGTTGAAGACTTCAAAGGCCAGGACTTCGTCGTCGACCGCACGGCTACGCAAGGCAAGTATGTGCTGGTCTACAGCAAGATCAAGAAATCAGGCGCGCCAGACGAGCCCATCGTCTGGTATCTCTCGCCCGCGGGCGGCGGCTACCGCATCGTTGACATCAGCGTTTTGGGGGTGCGGCTATCGAGTGCCATGCGTCAGCGCTTCAACGAAGAGTTGAAGAAATCCAAGGGCAATTTCGAACCGCTTTACGCCATGTTGCGTGAGGCCGAGACCTGGTGAACGGAACCACCGTTCAGCTTTTGTTAATCATGGCGGCGCCACACATTCAGGACTAGAAACCAAATCATGCTGACACGCCGCACATTCATCACCAGCCTTGCCGCCGTACTCGCAACTCCTGCCTTGGCGGGAGATCACCCGTCACTTGTCTACATGCGGCAGGTGGCCAAGGACATGCTTGCAGCACATCGCCAGGGCACGGTGCCAGCCTTTCTGCGCGTCGTGCAGCGCCACGCCGACATTCCGGAAATTTCCCTGCATGCGCTGGGCAAGTACAGCAGCAATCTGCAGTCAGCGCAGAGGGCCCGCTACCAGAAGGGTGTCGCAACCTATCTCGCCCGCTACTTTGCTCTGACCTCACGCGACTACACTGTCGCCAAATACGAAATCGGTGAGGCTACCGTCGATAAGGACAAAGACGTTGTTGTGACAAGCAAGGTCTATCTGATAACCGGTCAAACCTACAACGTCTCTTGGAAACTGGTTTGGCGCGGTGGCCGTTACAAGGTGCGTGATGCCAGCGTGCTCGGGTTCTGGCTGACCAATTTCCAGCGCAAGGATTTCACCGACTATCTGGCCAAGCGCAACGGCAACATCAACATGTTGATCACGGCACTTTACGGCTGAAGCCCTGCGGCTGCGACCCGGCGGCTTCGACCTTGTGACAACGCTCCCTTAACCATCTGACGTCATGGTGTTGCGAACTCCCTGGGGGTCAGGGGTGGAGTGAGTTGCGTCATGCGTCGTTTTGTTTCTGTGCTGGGCTGCGCCTTGTTGGCAGTGGCCTTGGTAGCCTGTTCGGGTGGGCGCGAAAAAACCAGACCCTCGAAACAATCCCAGACTGATTTGCCGCCGGTGGCCTGCGCGGTTGATCCGCGCGAATTCGCCGATGCCGAAAAGGTGGATGATTTTGGCAATGGCCGGGGCTGCGGTGTTCGCAACGCCTGGCGGCTGTACGCCATCAACGGTGTCAGGCTTTCGCAGCCGCTGGTCGTCAATTGCGCCGTTGCCAACACCATGTCGCACTGGATCGACGAGGTGCTGCAACCGGCTGCCGAACGCCGCCTCGGCGAGCGGGTTGTCGGGCTGACGGTCCCCGCCGGGTACGCCTGCCGGACCCGCAACAGCGTGCGCGGCGCAACGCTCAGCGAACATGCCCGGGGCAATGCCATGGATGTTTCCGGCTTCAAATTCGAGAGCGGCGATCATGTCAGTGTCGAGCAGGGCTGGTTCGCCGGCCGCCAAACCCGCAAGTTTCTCGCCGAAGTGCGGGCGGGGGGCTGTGGCCCGTTCAAGACGGTGCTGGGTCCAGGTGCGGATCGCCACCACAAGGACCATTTCCACTTTGACTTGCAGCGGCATCGGAGCGGTGGCGCTTACTGCCGCTAGATCAATGCGTTAATTCTCAGTTCTCGACTGTTTTCTGAACTGCAAGAGTAGCATTGTCACCATTGCAATCCGGTGAAAGTCCGCTCATATGAGCAGCATGGACCAAGAGATCATTACACCTCCTTCGACGCCGAAAACGGACTCCCAGGCCTTCAGCCCGCTGGGCTGCTTTCTGGCTGCAGCGGGTGCGACACTGTCCAGTTTGTCGTTGTTGGGAGCGGCTGCCGCAGCGTCGGTCTGGGCATTTTCCAAACTCTTCGGCCTGCCCGACGTGGTGCTCTACGGATTTCTCGCGTTCGCGATGTTGCCGGTGCTGTGGGCCACGGTGTGGACGGCAGGCCGCGCCTGGCACGTGGAGAGGCGTCTTGCCCGCGGTGCCGACATTGACACGCCGATTTTCAGTATCAGCCACTATCTCAAGACTTCGCGCTGATCCCCCTTTTACCGGAATTCGAATCCGGTAAAAGCTTCGGTCATGTCAATCTGGTCCCATATCTCAAGTGCTGCCCAAAATCTGGGAGAGTCGGTTGGCGATTTCTTTTCCGGCTTCTCGGCCAAGAGTACCGCACCGGAAAAATCAGTCGCTTTCACCATTGGCATGATCGCGCTTGGCGCCAAGATGGCCAAGGCCGATGGCGTCGTCACCAAAGATGAAGTTTCGGCCTTCAAGCAGGTCTTCCATGTTCCGGAAAAGGACATGGCGGCGGTGCAGCGGGTCTTCGATCTTGCCAAGCAGGACATTGCCGGGTTCGAAACCTATGCCGAGCAGGTGGCGCGGCTCTTTGTTGCCAAGTCCTCGGTGCTCGAAAACGTTCTCGATGGCTTGTTCCACATCGCCAAGGCAGATCATGCCATTCATGAAGATGAGTTGACCTTCCTCGAAGAAGTGGCGGGCATTTTCGGTTTCAAGGGCGCAGAATTTGCCCGCATCCGGGCCCGGCATGTCGCCATCGCTGAAGATCCCTACGAAGTGCTGGGGGTCAATCGCGGCGCAACTGCTGAGCAAATCAAACAGCACTATCGCAAGCTGGCGCGCGACCTGCATCCCGACAAGCAGATGGCCAAGGGCGTGCCAGCGGAAATGGTGCGATTGGCGAGTGACCGGTTGGCGCGCATCAATGTTGCCTATGAGCAGGTGATGAAGGGACTGCCGGCGTGATCGGCACGATGCTTGTCCGCCGTGTCCTGCAATCTCCCAATATCGAAGTCCGTGCCGGGGGACGTTTACCGCGCCACCTGGTCCTGCATTATACGGGCATGGATTCTGCCGAGAAGGCCTGCAATTGGTTGTGCCAGCCGGAATCGAAAGTGTCCTGTCATTATCTGATCGATGAACAGGGCGGCATCGTGCAGATGGTTGGTGAGGACATGCGCGCCTGGCATGCTGGCATTTCCAGTTGGCAAGGTGAAACCGACATCAACTCATCCTCGATTGGAATTGAAATCCAAAATCCGGGGCACAGTGGTGGTTACCCTGATTTTCCGCAGGTGCAGATGGACGCCGTGGCTGAGTTGTCCCGCGATATCGTTGTTCGTCACAACATTATGCCGCACAATGTTCTGGCGCATTCCGATGTCGCGCCGGGACGCAAGGTTGATCCAGGTGAAAAGTTTGACTGGCGTTTTTTGCATCAGCGCGGCGTTGGCCACTGGGTTGAGCCGGAGCCGGTCAGCGGCGGTGTCTTTCTGCAACAGGGCGACAGCGGCCATGCGGTTCTGGCCTTGCAGGGAATGCTGAAGCTTTACGGCTATGGCATCGATGCTCGTGGAGACTACGACGCGCGTACGCGCATTGTCGTCGAAGCCTTTCAACGGCATTTTCGCCAGGTGCGTGTTGATGGTGTGGCCGATCACTCCACCGTGGCGACGCTGCACAAATTGTTGAAAGCCCGGCCGGGAACTGAAATCTAGCCAAGCCTCATTTCGTCCTGCAAAGGCGGTAAAGGTTTTCGAGGCCGGCATCAATCAGGGGAAAAGTTGTCGAGTGGGTGCCAATGGTGACTGCAAAGCGGTCGGCCTTTTGGAGTGCGACGAGCAGCGGATCATCGACAGCCATTTCCGTCTCGATCGAAGTCGCTCCGGATTTTTCATTGCTCGAGGTCGTGCCTTTGAGGACCAGCGGTTTGTCATTGATCGTGATGGTGTAGTCGGCGGTCGTATCAGGCTTCAGGGTGGCCGAGCCTTCCGGGAAAAAGAGCTTCACCTTTCCAGAGCCGATCTTGCACCAGAGGCTGACGCCCACATCATCCGTTTCAGGTACGCCGAACACCAGAAAGGCATCCGCGTCTGCGGCGTCGAGCGACCATTCGCGCTCCTGGGTATTGTCCTGGGCAATGGCCGAGGGAACAACCAGGCCACCGCAGGCAAGAGCGAGAAGCAGAATGTTGATGTGGGACAAGCGCATGTTTTCTTCCGGTTGCGACCCCTTGGCCGAACTGGCCATCGTATTCACCATGGCAAAGCACTGCAAGGTCGCTTACACATTTTTCCAACACGTGGAACACTCTGGGAGCACCCTGAATGAGCGCAGATCTGATTATTGCCAACGGCAAGGTCCTGACCATGGATGGCGCCAGACCAAAGGCCGAGGCCGTTGCCATTTTGGCTGGCCGCATCGTCAAGGTGGGGCGAAGCCGTGATGTGTTGGCTTTGCGACAGCGCCGGACAAAGATCATTGATGCCGCTGGCGCGACCGTCTTGCCGGGCTTCATTGAAGGCCACATGCATATCGTGCCGGGGTCTCTTGAACTCTCGATGTTGAATGTCGAGGGGCTTACCGGAATTGATGCCATCGCCAAGGCTGTGCAGGCTTACGCCCGAGCCAATCCCGGCAAGGGTCTGATTATCGGCAACCAGTTGTCATACGTGGCTTTCGCAGGCGGCCGGGCGGCAACGCGTCACGACCTCGACCAATGCCTGCCTGACAGGCCGCTGGTCCTCTATGCACCCGATCACCATACGGCATGGGCCAATACCAAAGCTCTGGAAGCGGGTGGCATATTGCGGGGGCGGGCACTGCCTGCTGGCCATGAAATCGTGATGGGCGATGATGGCCTGGCGAGTGGCGAGTTGCGCGAACCACTGGCCATTGGCCCCGCCGTTGCAGCGGCCACAAAATATGCCAGGGCCCGCGCCGGACTGGAAGGCCATGAAGTTGATCCCCATCCCGGCGAAGCAGACTTTGAAACTGATCTCGCCGTGGTGCGGCGGGGCCTCGCCCATCTGGCGCAGTACGGCATCACGTCGTTCCACAACATGGATGGCAATATCTATACCATGCAGTTGCTGGCCGCCCTTGAGCAGCGGGGCGAGTTGACGTCGCGGGCACGGGTGCCGTTTCATTTCAAGCCGTTCATGGCGCTTGCGGCACTGGAGCGGGCGCGCCTGATGACGGTCGGCTACCAGTCGGCATTGTTGAAGGGCGGCATGGTCAAGATGTTCATGGATGGGGTGCTGGATTCCGGCACCGCCGTGGTGCTGGATGATTATCCCGACCGGCCCGGCTGGCGCGGTGATCCGCTGTTCTCGCATGAGCGCTTCAACGAAATCGCCGTGGCAGCGGACATGATGGGGCTGCAAATTGCAGTCCATGCCATCGGTGATGGAGCCGTGCGCATGACGCTGAATGGTTATGAAGCGGCCCGCAAAGCCAATGGCAAGCGCGACAGCCGGCATCGCATCGAACACATTGAACTGCACCATCCCAGCGACATGCGGCGCTTCAAGTCATTGGGCGTGTTGGCATCCATGCAAACATGCCATGCGCCAGGTCATACAGGGTTGCCGCTTGAGCCCACGATCAGCAAGATAGGCCGGGACAAGTGGCCGTTCGCCTATGCGTGGCGCAGCTTCCGGTCCGCCAAGGTGCCATTGGTCTTTGGCACCGATTGGCCGGTGTCGGATATCAATCCCTTGCGCGCCATCCACACCGCGGTGACGCGAACAGAGTGGGGTGACAACATGAAGCCGCAACGCCAGAGCCTGCATGACACGTTGCACAGCTACACGGCCATGGGTGCATTTGCCGAATTCGCGGAAGGCGAGAAGGGCGTGCTCAGGCGTGGCATGCTTGGGGATGCCGTGGTTCTCGATGCTGACCTTGCGGCAATCGACCCGCAGACCATTCAACACGTCAAGGTGCGGGCAACAATCGTTGGCGGAAAAGCTGTCTACGAACGCTGAGCCTTGCCAGATTTTTCAAGATAATCCGTCAGCAGCTTGAGGTTCTTGGTGTTCGACTTGAAGAAAAGATCGAACACGTCACCAACGATGGGAACGGTACCGAGGCCGGCGTCGATGGCCGAGTTGGCGATCATCTTGACCAGCAGCGCCCTGGGCGCGCCAAGGCGATGGGCGAGCAGCAGTGAATAAGCCGAGATGCCAAGGCCGAGGACATCGCCGGCACCCGGCACAAGACCAATGAGCGAGTCGGCACCAAAACGGGTGCGGGTAAATGGAATGCGCCAGGCCGTATCCATGGTTCGGGCAAGGCGTTGCAGGCGGGCCAAGGTCTTGGCGTGGTCAACGGTCTTGGGGGTCTTGCTCATGGTCATCCTTGTGGGCGCGCGACAGATGGCCCTTTGCGCCACGAATTCAAGCATTGATTGTGCGCTGGCCATTCGAGGGACTGATTGACGGCGCGCAGTCCGGGGCCTAACGCAGGCGCGCCAGCTGGCTGGATGATCGCTGCCGCAAGTGCCGAAAGGCCGCGGGGGAGGAAAGTCCGGGCTCCACGGAAAAACGGTGCCGGATAACGTCCGGCGGGGGCGACCCCAGGGAAAGTGCCACAGAGAACAGACCGCCGGGGCATGCTCCGGCAAGGGTGAAACGGTGCGGCAAGAGCGCACCGCGCGACTGGCAACAGGAGCGGCACGGCAAACCCCACCGGGAGCAAGACCGAATAGGGGCAGTGTGTTGGCTTCGGCCAACAGGGCTTTTCCGGCCCACTGCCCGGGTTGGTTGCGTGAAGCATCCGGCAACGGATGTTCCAGATGAATGGTCATCCAGCATTGCCGCCGCAAGGTGGTGATGTGGACAGAACCCGGCTTACAGGCCAGCTGGCACACATTTTATTGTTGCCAATCCCCATCCCTGCAGGAGCCATTCTGTGGGGATGGGCCAGCGTACCAACTGGCTGGAAATGAATCGCATTTGAAACCAATCGTTAACAATTGCCGGAGCAATGTCCGGATACCGTTAACATCTTGTTCACCCTGACGCTTTTGCTTGTGATTTTGCCTGTGATGCTGCCTGACCAGACGCCAGAAGGAACCGCCCAGCGCCATATTCCCGTGCTGCTGGACGAGGTTGTACATGCGCTTTCACCTGCTGACGGCCAGGTGATTGTCGATGGCACCTTTGGTGCGGGTGGATACACCAGCGCAATTCTCGAGGCAGCACAGTGCAAGGTGATCGCCATTGATCGTGATCCTGCCGCCATTTCATCCGGGCAGGCATTGGTTGATCGGTTTGCGGGGCGCCTGTCGCTGCACCACGGCACCTTCGGCAACATGGAAGAGATCGTCGACGAGGCCGTTGACGGCGTGGTGCTGGATATCGGCGTGTCGTCGATGCAACTCGATGAGGCCGAGCGCGGTTTTTCATTCATGCGCGACGGACCGCTCGACATGCGCATGTCGGGCGAGGGCACCTCAGCCGCTGACTACGTCAACGCCCTTCCGGCTGAGGCACTGGCAGACCTCATTTTCATTCTCGGTGAAGAACCAAAATCGCGGGCCATTGCGCGCGCCATCGTCAGGGCCCGCGAGGCAGCACCGCTGGTCACGACGTTTGATCTGGTGCGCGCCGTCGAACGTGCCACAGGCCCGCAGCGCGCCAAGGACCGCACCCATCCTGCCACCCGCACGTTCCAGGCGCTGCGCATTCATGTGAATGGCGAGCTCGATGAATTGGCAGAGGCCTTGTTTGCGGCTGAGCGCATTCTCAAACCGGGCGGACGGCTTGTCGTTGTTACTTTTCATTCGCTGGAAGACCGTGTGGTCAAGCGCTTCTTCGCGCAGCGCAGCGGCCATGTTCCGTTGTCGTCGCGCCATGCAGTGGGCATCGACGTGCGGCCGGCGCCAACCTTTAGCCTGCTGCACAAGGGCCATGTCGAAGCGGGTGACGCCGAGAAGTCCCGCAATCCGCGGGCCCGTTCGGCAAAACTCAGGGCAGGTGTGCGCACACCTGCGGATGCTCTGCCCGCCGATCCAAATCTTCTGGGCGTGCCCCAGGTGAAACGTGTGAGACACTGATGCTGAAAATCTTCAATGCCGTACTTGTGCTGGCGGTGCTTGTGTCGGGCTATTCGCTCTACCAGCTTGAGCACGCCACGCGTGGTGTCGAGCGCAAGATTGCCACGACAGATCGCAAGATCGACGAGGCACGCGAAGCCATCAAACTGCTCAATGCCGAATGGAGCAGCCTGACCCGCCCGGAACGCATTCAGAAACTGGCGGAACAAAATCTCGCCCTTCAGCCCACCCGGGCCCAGCAATTTGTGAGTGTCGAAGATCTTCTGACAAAGGTGCCCGAAACGGTGCCGGTCAAGCTTGAGGAAAATGGCGATGATCCGATCGGCGACATTTTGAAGAAGATGCAATGATGGCCAGTTCAAAACCCGTTTCCACACTGGATGGTCCCCCACGCCTGGCGGGCCAGAACCGTATCAGGCTTTTGGGCCTGTTCTTCGCCTTCGCCTTTCTCGCCATTGGTGGTCAACTCGTCTTGATCAACGTCTTGAAACCTGTCGATGATCTCAGCAGCGAATTGGCCAGGCATCAGGACCGCATTCCCCGGCCCGACATTGTCGATCGCAACGGCAATGTGCTGGCGACCGATATTGCAGTGGCTTCGCTCTATGCCGATCCACGCAAGATTCCCGATGTTGATGAAGCGGTGGAACTGCTCACAGCCGCACTCCCCGATGTTGATGCCGCTGACCTGCGCAAGAAATTGCTGAAGCCCAAGAGCGCATTCGCCTGGATCAAACGGCAGGCGAGCCCGGAGGAACGCGACGCCGTCTACAATCTCGGCATTCCTGGCGTGGCCTATGTGAACGAGCGCAAACGGGTTTATCCGCAGGGGCGGCTTGCGGCGCACACCGTTGGGTTCGTCGACATGGACACCAAGGGCATCGCCGGCATCGAAAAATACCTTGATGATGCGGGCGCGATCTATACGGCCTCTCTCGCCGATCCCGAGAAACAGGTGGCAGCACCGGCTGAACTGGCGCTTGACTTGCGCGTGCAACATGCCGTCACAGACGAGTTGGCAAAAGCAATCACCAAGTTCAAGGCCGTTGCGGGTGGCGGCATCATTCTCAACATCGAGACAGGCGAAATCGTTTCGCTGGTGTCACTGCCGGACTACAATCCGAATGCGGAACAGAAGGTTTTTGACAAGGACCAGCAGAACCGCATGTTGAGTGGTGTCTATGAACTGGGCTCGGTGATCAAGGCCATCACCTTCGCCATGGCCTTTGACTATGGCGTCATCAACATGAATTCGAAGTATGACGCGCGCTTCCCGCTGGTCATCGGCAATGCCCGCATCAACGACTTTCACGCGCAACGCCGGATTCTCGCGGTGCCTGAAATATTCACCAATTCTTCCAACATCGGATCCGCCAAGATGGCACTCGATGTCGGACTGGAGCGCCACTACGCATTTTTAAAGCGGGTTGGTCTGCTCGACAAGCTGGAAACCGAAGTGCCGGAAACCGCCCGTCCATTGTTGCCCAAGCACTGGAGCCGCATTGCCTCGGCGACGGCAGCTTTTGGCCATGGTTTTGCCGTGCAACCGCTGCAAGGGCTGTCGGTGGTGGCGGGCATTCTGAATGGCGGCAAATTGGTGCCGCCGACCTTCATGAAGCGCTCGAAAGAGGAAGCTGACGTCTTGGCGCAACAGATCGTGAAACCCTCGACTTCGGAGAACATGCGTACGCTGTTCCGGCTCAATGCCACCGATGGTTCAGCCGGCAAGGCCGAAGTGATCGGATACCGGGTTGGTGGCAAGACGGGAACCGCTGAAAAAGTGGTGCATGGCCGCTATTCGAAAGACAAGCGGCTTGCCTCCTTCATCGGTGCATTCCCGATGGACCATCCGCGCTATGCCGTGTTCGTGATGCTCGATGAACCCAAGGCGTTGCCAGAGACCTACGGTTTTGCAACATCGGGCTGGAATGCCGTACCGACAGCCGGAAAGATCATCGAACGCATTGCGCCCATGCTTGACGTGGAACCGCAGTTTACCGCCGCGGATATCGAGAAGCTGGCGAAGCTCGAAAAACTCGAAAAGCAAAAGAAGCCCTGACATGCAAAGCAGTCTTGCCCGCCTCGTTGCCCACGACGCCGCGCTGCCGCCAGCAGCTGCGGGTCTTGTTGCAACAGGCATCACGTCCGACAGCAGGGCAGTGAAACCGGGCTTTGTGTTTGCCGCGCTGCCCGGCACAAAGGTCGACGGCAGCAGCTTCATTCCCCAGGCGTTGGCCAACGGTGCCATTGCGGTTATTTGCGCGCCGGGAAGTTATTCGGGCCCAGGATTGGTCATCGCCAACGACAACCCGCGGCTGTTGCTGGCAAAGATGGCGGCGCGATTCCACGACCGTCAGCCGGACACGATCATCGCCGTCACCGGCACCAATGGCAAAACTTCGGTCGCGGTCTTCGTGCGCCAGATCTGGGAGGCGATGGGCTTTCGTGCCGCGAGCCTCGGAACCATCGGCGTGGTCGGACCGGAAGGTGCGGAATACCTGCAACATACAACACCCGACCCGGTGCAACTTCAGGCGCTTGCCGCGAAGCTCGCAGATGATCACGTCAGCCATCTTGCAGTTGAAGCCTCAAGCCATGGTCTGGCCCAATACCGCCTTGATGGACTACGGCTGACGGCGGCTGGCTTCACCAACATCACCCGTGACCATCTCGATTATCACCCGACCTTTGATGACTACTTCGAGGCGAAGATGCGGCTCTTTACTGAGTTGCTTCCTGCTGGTGCGCAGGCCGTCATCAACATGGACTCACCCCACGGTGAAGAGGTGCGCATGCGCGCCGAGGCCCATGGCGTTGCGGCATTCACGGTCGGGCAGAAAGGCCATGGCATCCGCCTCGCCGATGTCACGCGGGAAGGATTGGAACAACACCTCACGCTGGAAACAGCCAGTGGTCTTCACCGCATCACGCTGCCGCTGGTGGGTGACTTCCAGAATTCAAATGCACTTGTGGCCGCTGGTCTCGTGATTGCTGCCGGTGGCGAGGAAGAGGTGGCGTTGCGCTCGCTCTCCAAGCTCAAGGGTGCAACCGGCAGGCTTGATCTGGTTGGCAAGACGGAACGCGGTGCGTCGGTGTTTGTCGACTACGCCCACACACCGGATGCGTTGGAAAATGCACTCTCGTCTTTGCGGCCCTATGCAACGGGCAAGCTCATTTGCGTGTTTGGCTGTGGTGGTGACCGCGACAAGGGCAAGCGGCCCTTGATGGGCGCAGTTGCTTCTGGACTTTCTGACCGGGTGATCGTCACGGACGACAATCCGCGCAGCGAAGAGCCTGCCGCAATCCGCCGCGAGGTGCTCACAGGCGCCAAGGGCGCCAGCGAAATTGGCGACCGTGCCAAGGCCATTCGCGAGGCGGTGGCCATGGCTGCTGCCGGAGACATCGTGCTGGTGGCGGGCAAGGGCCACGAAGAAGGGCAAACCATTGCCGGCGTGACGAAGCCGTTCAGCGACCACGCGGCGGTACGGGCGGCTATAAGGAATGAGGACTATCATGGCTGAGGCTGCAGGCGAGGCACTCTGGACCGCCGATGAATTGGTGGCGGCAACTGGTGGCCGGCTTCACGGAAAGATCTCGCGGGTGATGCGCGCCGTCTCGATCGACTCGCGCAGCATTGGCGATGGTGATGTGTTTGTGGCCATCAAGGGCGACAAGATGGATGGTCACGACTTTGTGGCCAATGCCTTGAAAGCGGGTGCCGGAGTTGCCGTTGTCTCGCGCACCTCAGCTGATATGGAAGCCGCCGGGCCACTGCTTGTCGTGGCCGATGATCCGCTGCGCGGGCTTGAGGCCATGGGCCGGGCCGCACGGGCGCGCAGCCAGGCGCAGGTCGTGGCCATCACTGGCAGCGTGGGCAAGACCAGCACCAAGGAAATGCTGCGCGTGGCGCTGTCAGCTTCGGGCGCGACCCATGCCTCTGCTGCATCGTTCAACAATCATTGGGGAGTGCCGCTGACGCTGGCGCGCTTTCCGCGCTCTGCGGCCTTTGGGGTTTTCGAAATCGGCATGAACCATGCTGGCGAGATCACGCCACTTGTCGGCATGGTGCGGCCGCATGTGGCGATCGTTACAACGGTGGCAGCCAGTCATCTCGGTCACTTCAAGTCCCTTGATGAGATTGCCGCAGCAAAGGCGGAAATCTTCTCCGGTGTGGTCAAGGGCGGGGCGGCGGTGATCAATCGTGACACGCCTTACTTCACCATGTTGTCAGATGCCGCGCGCCAGGCGGGCCTGTCCCGCGTTTACGGGTTTGGGCGCCATCCCGAGGCTGATGTCCGGCTGGATCGGGTGGCGCTGCATCCCACGTGCTGTTGCATCACCGCTTCGGTGTTGGGCGAAGAACTTATCTACAAGCTCGGTGTTCCGGGTGAGCACATGGCCATCAACAGTCTTGCCGTGCTCGCGGCAGCAAAGTTGATGGGGGCTGATCTGGCGCGCGCCGCCTTGGCACTTTCCGAAGCCAAACCGGCCAAGGGGCGTGGTGTGCAACAGGCGCTGAAAATGCATGATGGTGAATTGCTGCTGATTGATGAAAGTTACAATGCCAACCCGGCCTCGGTTCGTGCGGCACTGGCGCTCCTCGCGAATGCCAAGCCTGGAAAAGGCGGACGGCGCATTGCGGTTTTGGGGGACATGCTTGAACTGGGTGACAGTGGTCCACAGCTTCATGCCGGGCTTGCCGAAGCGTTGGACTCGGCGCGCGTCGATGTCCTATACGCCGCTGGCCCTCTCATGGCCCATTTGTGGGATGCCACGCCAGCACTGCGGCGCGGCGCTCACGCGGTCCAATCCGAGCAACTGAAAGACACGCTTCTCACCGGGCTCAAAGCCGGTGATGTGGTGATGGTCAAAGGATCGCTCGGCAGCCGCATGGGACCGCTCGTTGACGCCATGAAGGCACAATGGCCCGCCGCCAAGGAAAACTGATCGGATGCTCTATTACCTTTTCACCAGCTTCTCCAGCGACGTCCCGGCGCTCAACGCCTTCCGTTATCTGACGACGCGCAGTGGCGGAGCGATCTTGACGGCGCTGCTGTTCATTTTCGTTTTTGGTCCGCGCATCATTTCGCTGCTGAAAGTGAAACAGGGCAGGGGCCAACCGATCCGCAGCGATGGTCCGCAACGCCACATCGTGGAAAAGCAGGGCACCCCGACCATGGGTGGCTTGATGATCCTCTCTGGTGTTTTTGTCGCCACCATCCTGTGGGCCGACCTCAGCAATCTCTACGTCTGGGGCGTGCTGTTCATCACACTTGGATTTGGTGCCATTGGTTTTTACGATGACTATCTCAAGGTGACACGTGCTTCGGTGCGGGGCTTTTCGTCGAAGCTGCGGCTCTTGGCAGAGTTCGCCATTGCCGGTGTTGCCGTTGCCTGCTTCATGTGGATTGGCGACAAACCGCTTTCGAGTTCACTGGCCGTACCATTCTTCAAGGACGTCCTGATCTACTTCGGACCCTTCTTCCTGATTGTCGGCATGCTTGTGGTGGTGGGGGCTGGCAATGCCGTCAATATCACGGATGGCCTTGATGGCCTTGCCATTGTGCCGGTGATGATTGCAGCCGCGAGCTACGGTCTCATCGCCTACCTTGTCGGCAACTTTGTTTTTGCCGACTACCTGCAACTGCACTTCGTGCGCGGCACCGGTGAGCTAGCCGTGATCTGCGGCGCATTGATGGGGGCAGGGCTTGGATTCCTGTGGTTCAACGCACCGCCTGCCATGATCTTCATGGGAGACACGGGATCACTTTCTCTCGGCGGCGCGCTTGGCGCCATTGCCGTTGCCGTCAAGCATGAAATCGTGTTGGCGATCATCGGCGGACTCTTCGTGCTCGAAACCGTGTCGGTGATTGTGCAGGTGATTTCCTTCAAGATGACGGGCAAGCGCGTCTTCGCCATGGCGCCGCTGCACCACCACTATGAGCAGAAAGGCTGGAAGGAACCGACCATCGTCATCCGGTTCTGGATCATCGCGCTGGTTCTGGCGCTGATCGGGCTTTCGACTTTGAAGTTGAGGTGAGGACAGATGTTTGCTGTTCAGCATTTCGCCAAGAAGCGTGTTGCCATGTTTGGCCTGGCACGCTCGGGTATTTCCTGCGCCCGTGCCCTGGCATTGGGCGGTGCTGAGGTTTTTGCCTGGGATGATTCTGAACCGGCGGTGGAAAAAGCAAGGGCAGAGGGTTTACAAGTTACCAATCTGCACACTGTGGACTTCAAGACGCTTGCTGCACTGGTGCTCAGTCCGGGCGTTCCGCTGACCCACCCCGAGCCGCATTGGACCGTGGTGAAGGCCCGTGCTGCCGGCATTGAGGTGATCGGAGACACGGAAGTCTTTGCCCGTGCCGTTCAAGGGACGGGTGCAAAGATCGTGGCGATTACAGGTACCAATGGCAAATCCACCACAACCGCGCTTATCGGTCATGTGCTGAAAGAAGCAGGTCTTGATGTGGATGTGGGTGGCAACATCGGACAAGCCGTATTCAATTTGCGCCCGCCGGTTCGCGAGCGGGTCTATGTGCTTGAGCTGTCGTCGTTCCAGATTGACCTGATGCCGGGGCTCTCCCCCGATGTCGGCATTCTCACCAACCTCACGCCCGATCATCTTGATCGCCATGGCGACATGGAACATTACGCCGCCGTGAAATCGCGCATGTTTGCCAAGCAGCGCGACGGCCAGACGGCGTTGATCAGCGTTGATGATGATTTCAGTGCGGCCATTGCAAAAAAAATACACGGTGGCCCGGACGTGCGGCGGATCTCGGTTGTCCAATCCCTCAATGACGGCATCTGCGCGCCCGACGGCATATTGCGTGACATGCGTGACGGTGGCGTGAGCGCCACGATTGATTTGCGCGCCATGGCGGCGTTGCGCGGGCGCCACAACTGGCAGAATGCCTGCATGGCCTATGGTGCGGCGCGTGCCATGGGTGTTGACGCCGCTGCCATTGCAGCAGCGATGCAGTCCTTTCCCGGTCTTGCCCACCGCATGCAGCAAGTCGGCACTCTTGGTGCCGTGGCGTTCGTCAATGATTCAAAGGCCACCAACGCTGATGCCGCCGCCAAGGCACTCGACTCCTACAGCAACATTTTCTGGATCGCGGGCGGCATCGCCAAGGCTGGCGGCATTGAATCGCTGGCTCCCTACTTTGACAAGATTAGCAAGGCATACCTGATCGGTGTGGCGGCAGAAGATTTTGCCCGGGTGCTGCACGACAAGGTGCCATACGAAATGTGCGAAACATTGGCGCGGGCCGTGCAGGCCGCGGCGCGCGATGCTGCCGCAGCATTGCAACCAGATCCCGTTGTGCTGCTTTCACCGGCGTGCGCTTCGTTTGACCAATACAAGAATTTTGAAGTGCGTGGCGATGCCTTCGTTGAACTGGTGGCGCGGCTGCCGGGTGTGACGATGGCAGAGAAAGGAACGAGCTGATGCTGATTTCCCGCAGTGACCGGGGCCTTCTCGCCCGTTGGTGGTTCACCATCGACCGTCCACTCATTTCAGCTGTACTTCTCCTCATGGCCATGGGCGTGCTCATCAGCATGGCGGCAAGCCCGCCGGTGGCAGAGCGCATTGGCCTCGATACATTTCATTTTTTCAAGAGCCAGCTCTTCTATCTCACCTTCGCGGTAATCGGGCTCATCACGCTGTCGTTCTTTGACATAGCCTGGATACGCCGGGCCGCCTTGTTTGGCTTTGCCGGTGCGCTGGCCCTGATGGTTGCCGCGCTGTTCTTTGGTCCCGAAATCAAGGGTGCGCATCGCTGGATCAACTTTGGCCCCATCAGCCTGCAGCCCTCGGAGTTTGCCAAACCTTGCTACGTGGCGGCAGCGTCGTGGTTCATGGCCGAACGCACGCGGCGGCCCGACATGCCGGGACATTTCATCGCCTATGCCATGGGATTGGTATTTCTCACTCTTCTGGTGCTGCAGCCGGACTTCGGGCAGGCGGCGTTGGTGGTGGCGACGACGGGAGCCATGCTGCTGCTGTTCGGCATCCCGTGGTTCATCGTGTTCGGCCTTGCCGGGCTTGGCGTTGCGGCGGTATTTGTGTCCTACGCGCTGGTGCCGCACGTGGCGTCGCGCATTGACCGCTTCCTCAGCCCTGAAAAGGGCGACACATTTCAAACCGATACAGCCATGGAGGCCTTCCGCAATGGCGGACTGTTGGGCACGGGGCCTGGTGGCGGGCAGGCCAAGCTGGTCCTGCCTGATGCCCATACTGACTTCACGTTCGCAGTTGTGGGTGAGGAGTTCGGCCTCATTGCCTGCCTCGCCATCATGGCGCTGTTCATCTTCATCGTCATCCGTGTACTGAAGCGCGCCAAGATGGAAGAAGATCCGTTTTCGGCATTGGCCATGGCGGGTCTTGTGACCATGTTCGGACTGCAGGCCGCCATCAACATGGGTGTCAATGTGGCGTTGCTGCCGGCCAAGGGCATGACGCTGCCATTCATTTCGTACGGGGGCTCGTCACTCCTCGGCACTGCCATGGCGATGGGCTTTGTGCTGGCTCTGTCGCGAGGCAGCACACAAATGCAGGCACCGCGTCTCGATTTTTCTGAAACGGCGGTGTGAATTGGCTGAACACGGACAAGGCAAGCTGGTGATGCTGGCGGCCGGAGGCACTGGTGGCCATCTCTTTCCGGCGCAGGCATTGGCGGAAGAACTGGTGGGCCGCGGCTTTCGCATCCACCTGATGACTGATGAACGGGTGCGCGACTACGGCAAGAATTTTCCGGCTGACGCGGTGCACATCGTGCCGTCCGCAACGTTGTCACTGTCGGAGCCCTTCAAGGTTCCGGGCCGGATGTGGCGTCTGTTCTCGGGCTATCGATTGTCGAAGGCATTGATTGCTCAGAATGGTAGTGCCGCGGTTGTGGGATTTGGTGGCTACCCCTCGCTTCCGCCTCTGGTCGCGGCAAGTCATCTTGGCGTGCCGTCACTGGTGCATGAGCAGAATTCCGTGCTGGGCCGGGCCAATCGCATCCTGGCAACACGAGTGTCCTCTGTTGCGACATCATTCGATGAGGTGCGTGGCATTCCCGATGCCGCGAAATCGAAGGTGATACTGACTGGCAATCCGGTGCGTGCCGTCGTCAAGGCCGTTGCCGGTGCGGACTATCCGGCTCTGGACGAAGGCGGTGACATCCACCTTCTGGTGTTTGGCGGCAGCCAAGGTGCGCGCTTCTTTGCCGACATGATGCCCGGGGTGATCGCGGCACTGCCTGAGGATTTGCGCAAGCGACTGGTGATCACGCAGCAGTGCCGTGACGAAGACATGGCGCGCACGGCGGAAGCCTATCGTAGCTGTGACACGCGTGCCGATCTGAGCCCGTTCTTCATGGACATGCCGCAGCGCATGGTGGCGAGCCATCTCGTCGTCTGCCGGGCCGGGGCATCAACAATTGCCGAGCTCGGTGTGGTTGGCAGGCCTGCCGTTCTGGTGCCGTTGCCCCATGCGCTCGACAACGATCAATTGCGCAATGCCGAAAGCTTTGAACGCGCCGGAGCGGGCTGGCTCAAGCCGCAATCCGGTATCGAAACAGCCAATTTTGCGGCGTTTCTGGCGGGATTGCTGTCCAGGCCCGAAGGCCTTAAGGAGGCCGCCGGCGCAGCGCTCCGGCACGGGAAACCCGATGCCGCCCGCCGTCTTGCCGACCTTTTGCAAAGTATCATGGCCCGCTGATACCGGCCATCTGGAGACCTGTGACGAATGAAACTTCCACGCGACGTCGGCCCCATCCACTTCATCGGCATCGGCGGCATTGGCATGAGCGGCATCGCCGAAGTGATGGCGACCTTGAACTACAAAGTGCAAGGGTCCGACATTTCCGACAACTACAATGTGGCGCGCTTGCGCAAGCACGGCATTGCCGTGGCGATCGGTCATGATGCGAAGAACGTCGGCGAGGCCCAGGTGGTCGTGATTTCATCGGCGGTGAAGCCGGACAATCCGGAACTTGTGGAAGCGCGCCGGCGCTTTCTGCCGGTGGTGCGCCGCGCTGAAATGCTGGCCGAGTTGATGCGCTTCAAGTCGTGTGTCGCGGTCGGTGGCACGCACGGCAAGACCACCACGACGTCTATCGTCGCCGCCCTTCTTGACGCTGGCAATCTCGATCCCACGGTCATCAACGGCGGCATCATCAATGCCTACGGCACCAATGCGCGCCTCGGCAAGGGCGACTGGATGGTGGTGGAATCAGACGAATCAGATGGCACTTTCGTCAAGCTTCCAGCCGATGTGGTCATCGTCACCAACATTGATCCGGAGCACCTTGATCACTACGGCACTTTCGAAAAGGCCAAGGAGGCCTTTCTGGCCTTTGTCGAAAACATTCCCTTCTATGGCTTTGCCGTCATGTGCATCGACCATCCTGTGGTGCAGGAAATGATCGGCCAGGTCCGTGACCGCCGCGTCATTACCTATGGTCACAGTCCGCAGGCCGACTACCGCCTGATGGACCTGAGCTTCTCGGATGGGGCCACGCGCTTCAGCGTGCGGGTCACCGACCGGGTGTCGGGCAAGACAACCGATATCGCCGATCTGGCGCTGCGCATGCCAGGCGATCACAACGCGCTCAATTCCACGGCAGCACTTGCTGTGGCGCGGGAACTGGGCCTGAGTGATGAACAGTTGCGCAAAGGCCTTTCGAGCTTCGAAGGTGTCAAGCGCCGCTTCACCCGCACTGGCGAGCACAATGGCGTCACGGTGTTCGATGACTATGGCCATCATCCGGTGGAAATTGCCGCTGTTCTGCAAGCGGCGCGCCGTGTGACCAAGGGCAAGGTCGTGGCCGTCATGCAACCGCATCGCTATACCCGCCTGTCGTCGCTGTTCAATGAATTCTGTTCTTGTTTCAACGACGCAGATTCGGTCATTATCGCGCCTGTCTATGCGGCCGGCGAAGCGCCGATTGAAGGGGCGACCCATCACAGCCTGGCGGAAGGCATCCGCGCCCGTGGCCATCGCTCGGTGCTTCACATGGAAGAGCCGAAGCAGTTGGCACCACTGGTCAAGGGTCTCGTGCAGCCCGGCGACATCGTGGTCTGCCTCGGGGCAGGCACAGTGACCCAGTGGGCTTATGCGTTGCCCGGTGAACTTGCCGCGTTGGATGCCTGAGCAGGAACGACAGCGATGAAGATAGATGGTGAAACCCTGATCAAGTCACTTCCCGCAATTCGCGGGCGCTACGAAGCCAATGCACCACTGGCCGACCTGACGTGGTTCCGCGTCGGTGGTCCGGCTGAAGTTCTCTATGCGCCGGCTGATGAAGCGGATCTGGCGGCATTCATGAAGGGCACTCCCCGGAGTGTTCCGGTCTATCCCATCGGCGTCGGTTCCAACATGCTGATCCGCGATGGCGGCGTACCGGGCGTGGTCATTCGTCTCGGCCGTGGCTTCAGCGATGTCGCTGTCGAAGACGGACACCGGGTGCGCTGCGGCACCGCTGTGCCGGATGTGCGGGTGGCACGCTTTGCCGCAGACAACGGTATCGATGGGTTAACCTTTCTGAGAGGTATACCGGGCACCATTGGCGGCGCGCTTCGCATGAACGGCGGTGCATATGGCGGCGAAACCAAGGACGCACTCATCGAAGTGCGTGCCGTGGACCGGGAAGGGAACATTCGCGTGCTCAGCAACGCCGAAATGAAATACAGCTACCGCCATTCGGGTGCACCGGAAGATCTGGTGTTCACGCAGGCGTTGTTTCAGGGCAGGCCGGGTGTGACCGCTGACATTCTCGCCGCCATGGACAAGATCACGGCGAGCCGCGAGGCGACGCAGCCAATCAAGAGCCGCACCGGTGGCTCAACCTTCAAGAACCCACCCGACAACAAGTCGTGGCAGTTGATTGACAAGGCTGGCATGCGCGGCTTTGCGGTTGGTTCTGCCAAGGTGTCGGATTTGCACTGCAATTTTCTCATCAACGAAGGCGGCGCAACGGCGGCCCAGATCGAGGAATTGGGTGAAACCGTGCGCCGCAAGGTCAAGGAAACCTCGGGCATTGAACTTGACTGGGAGATCAAGCGCATCGGCATTCCGGCTGGCGAGGCAGCATGACGACGTTTACACAGCGCCGGCCCGACGAAACGACAGTCGCCGTTCTGATGGGTGGCTGGTCGGTGGAGCGCAAGGTGTCGCTGGCCTCGGGTGAGGCTTGTTTCGGAGCGTTGAAGCGCGCGGGCTTCAACGCCATCATGGTTGATGTGAAGCGCGAGAACATTCACAGCATTCTCCTCGACATGAAACCTGATGTGGCCTTCAATGCCCTGCACGGCAAGTGGGGTGAAGACGGTTGCTGCGCAGCACTCCTCGAGACACTGGCAATACCTTACACTCACTCCGGGGTGCTGGCTTCGGCGCTGGCCATGCACAAGGAAAAATCCAAGGCGATATTCCGCGCTGCCGACATTCCCGTCGCCGACAGCAAGCTTGTTGATATCGAAAGCGCTGCGGCAGAGCATGCCATGGCGGTTCCCTATGTGGTGAAGCCGGTGGCTGAGGGTTCGAGTGTTGGCGTTCATATTGTCACGGAGGCCAAGAATGGCCCGCCGCGAATCATTCTCGAGCAGCGCGAAATTTTCGGCGAACAGGTCATGGTTGAACGTTTCATCCCGGGCCGTGAACTCACGTGCGCCGTGATGGGCGACGTGGCGCTCGGTGTCATCGACATCGTATCTAAGGGAACATGGTACGACTACGAGGCCAAGTATGCGCCCGGTGGCTCGCACCACATTCTTCCCGCTGATTTGCCCCATGAAATTTATCGCCGGGTGCAGCGCTATTCATTGGACGCACACACTGCATTGGGATGCCGCGGCGTTTCGCGCTCTGACTTCAGGCTGGACGACACACCGGGACATGAACCGGAACTCATTCTTCTGGAAACCAATACCCAGCCCGGCATGACGGGTACGTCACTGGTGCCGGAACTTGCGGCCCACGCCGGACATTCCTTTGAGGAGCTTGTGACATGGATGGTCAACGACGCATCGGTCGAGCGCTGATGAAGCGGCGTCCCAAAAGGCGGCTCGAAGCTGCTCTGACGAGCCTCACCGTGCGGATGGCAACGCGCAGTTTCGCCGTACTGTTTCTCGGTGCCAGCTTGATCTCCGGTGGTGTTGATGGTGGTGTCTTCAGTTACCAGGACAGTCCGTTCAATAACTTCAACGGCCGGGTCGCCGGGCTTCTTGGCATGGCGGCACAGGATATTCACATTTCCGGCCTGTCACACCACCAGCCCGAAGCCGTGCTGGCCCATATCGGGTTGAAACCGGGTGGCAGCCTTGTCGGCTTTGATGCCGAAGAGGCGCGCATCCTGCTTGAATCGCTGGACTGGGTGGCGGATGCCGACGTGCGGCGGTCATTCCCAAATTCGCTCGAGATTTCTTTGAATGAGCGCGAGCCCTTCGCCATCTGGCAGATGGACGGCAACTATGCGGTCATTGACCGTGAGGGTGTTGAAATGAGCGGCCTTAACCCATTGTCCTTGCGGCAGCTGCCGCTGGTCTCGGGCAAGGGGGCCAATACGGCGGCGGCTGCCTACGTTAACCAGATGGAAGCCATGCCTGACGTAATGCTGAAGGTTCAGGCAGCTGCCCGTGTGGGTGAGCGCCGGTGGACACTTTATCTCGACAATGGCGTCAAGATCGCCTTGCCGGAAACCAATGTGGACATCGCGCTCAAGCGGGTGGCGGAGCTGGATGCGACACAGAAGATCCTGTCAAAGGGAATACGCGAGATCGATTTGCGGACACCGGACCGCATCGTGATTGCCTTGGCAGAGCCCGTCGACCCGAAAGAGGCCGGCGATAAAGTGACGCAAAACCAGCCACGCTGATGTGTTGCCGGGGCAACCCGGTGTGTGCGGGACGATGGTTTTGGAGTTGTGTGTATGACGCGTGTCAGTCCGTTGGGTTTCCGGTCAAAGGGTCATGAAGCCATGGTTGCTTCTGGGCCTGTCGCAGTGCTCGACCTGGGATCCACCAAGATCAGTTGCGTTATCGCCGAACCCGCCGAACGCTTTGTCAAAGGCCAGGAATACCGGCATGCCCTGAAAGTTACGGGTGTTGGCACCACGGCTTCGCGCGGCATCCGCAGCGGTGCCATTGCCAACATTGATGACGCCGAACGCGCCATCCGCCTGGCCGTTGACACGGCTGAACGCATGTCAAAGCAGCAGGTGCGCGCGGTGCATGTGAATGTTTCCGGTGGACGGCCAGCGTCACTTTGCTCATCTGCCTGTGTGCGCAGCCAGACTGGCGTTGTTTCACCGCGCGACATCGAGTTGGCTGTGGCAGCGGCAATCGGCAAGGCTGACATCGGCAAGCGCCATGTGCTGCATCTCAATCCTGTCGGCTTTTCGCTTGATGGCGTGCTCTCCGACCGTCCGCCTCTTGGCATGCATGGTGAAGTGCTGGGTGTTGAAGTCGGCATCGTCACGCTGGATGCTGCGCATTTGCGCAATCTCACGCTCGCCGTGGAACGCGCGCACTTGAAAGTCGCCAGCCTTGCATTGTCGGCCTATGCGGCGGGGCGTGGAGCCCTGCTGGCCGATGAACTGTCGCTTGGTACGCTGGTCATCGAACTCGGTGGCGCCACCACCAGCTATGCACTTTTCCGCAATGGCAACCTCTCGGCCTCCGGCATGATTGCCGTTGGTGCATCGCACGTGACTGCCGATGCCGCGCAAGGACTGTCGACCACGCTGGCCCACGCCGAGCGCTTGAAGACCATGTTCGGATCGGTATTGCCTTATGCCAATGAAGATCGCGAAATGCTGGCGGTGCCGTTGCTAGGCGAGCGCGGCGTTGATGCCATCCAGCAAGTTCCGAAGCATGCGCTGAATGGAATCATCGCGCCTCGCGTTGAAGAAATATTCGAGATGATCCGCGCTGATCTCGCACGGCATGTGCAGCCGGAAGCGGTGTCGCGCATCGTGTTGACGGGTGGCGGAAGCCAGCTGCAGGGGTTGCGTGAATTTGCAGCCCATGTGTTCGGATGTTCCGTGCGGGTGGGGCAACCGGTGCTGGGGCAGGGTGCTCCGGAAGCAGCCAAACACGCTGGCATGGCGGTGAGTGCGGGTCTTCTGGCGCTGGCGTTGCGTCCTGACCGCAGACTGGCGATGCCAAATGCTGCCCGCGAACAGATTGAACGCCGGCGGATCGGATATGCCCGCCGCGTGGGTCGCTGGCTCAAGGAAGCGCTCTGATCAGTCAATCATTCGGAATACTATTATAAGTTGTGGAAAACGGCGCACGATAGCAATTCTTGCCTTCAAGTGACCATCCTGACCCAATCTGACTCAGATTGAGCGCATTTTTCGGCTCTTGGTTAGCATTCGTTAACCAATTTTTAGGCTTTGGGAAACAAAGTCTTACTAGCCCAAATCAGCACCGGAAGCGCGTCATGTCCATTAATCTCACTGTCCCCAACCTCAATGAGCTCAAGCCCCGCATCACGGTGTTTGGTGTCGGTGGTGCCGGGGGCAACGCTGTCAACAACATGATCGAGAGCCGACTCGAGGGTGTCGAATTCGTCGTGGCAAACACGGATGCCCAGGCACTTCTGCAAAATGCCGCGCAACGCCGCGTGCAAATGGGCACGGCCCTGACACAGGGCCTCGGTGCCGGTTCACAGCCGCAGATCGGTGCTGCTGCTGCCGAAGAAGCGCTGCCGGAAATTCTTGATCATCTCGCGGGCTCACACATGGCCTTCATCACCGCCGGCATGGGCGGGGGCACGGGCACAGGCGCTGCTCCGATCATCGCACGGGCTGCCAAAGAGCAGGGCATCCTCACCGTTGGCGTGGTCACCAAACCATTCCACTTCGAGGGCGCGCGCCGCATGGCCACTGCTGAACGTGGCATCGAAGAACTGGCACGCTACGTCGACACACTCATTGTCATTCCCAACCAGAACCTGTTCCGCGTCGCCAACGAAAAGACGACATTTGCAGCCGCCTTCGCCATGGCTGACCAAGTGCTTTATTCCGGTGTCGCCTCGATCACCGAACTGATGACCAAGGAAGGCCTCATCAACCTCGACTTCGCCGACGTCCGCGCCATCATGAGCGAAATGGGCAAGGCGATGATGGGCACGGGTGAAGCCTCAGGCGAAAAGCGCGCCATTGAAGCTGCTGAAGCCGCAATTTCCAATCCGCTGCTCGATGACGTGTCGATGCGCGGTGCCCGTGGCCTGCTGATCTCGATCTCCGGCGGTCCGGACCTGACGCTTTATGAAGTGGATGAAGCGGCCACACGCATCCGTGAGGAAGTGGACCCCGAAGCCAACATCATTCTCGGTGCCACTTTCGACGACTCGCTCGAAGGCACCATGCGTGTATCTGTCGTCGCCACGGGGCTGACGCCAGAAGTTGTCCATGGCCACTCTGAAGACAGTGCCGAGCAGGAAGAAGAGCAGTCGACACGCCATTCGGTCAGTTTTGCCCATACCCAGCATGAGGCCGTGAAGGTCACCAAGCCAGCGCCAATGGCAGCGCGTTCAGTGCAGTCAGACCCACGTGCAGAACATGTTCATCAAAACATGACCCATGCCGTGCAGGCGCAACCGACGCAGCGTGTGAGCACCCAGCGCATTCCGCCGATCGAAGACTTTCCGGCGATTGCACAAAAGCAGATCGCGGCCCAACAGAGCCGCATCGAAGACATTGCCGAGCATGCCCAGAAGCGCAAGAAGGGCATCTTCGAACGTCTCGCCACAGTGGGTCTTGGCCGCCGTGAAGAAGCAGCCGCCCCGCAGCCTGCTGCCCAGCGCCGCGCCGAACCCAAAATGGCCCCCGCTGCAGCTCCTCGCCAGGCGGCCCGGCCTGCTCCGCAGCCTGAACCTCAGGCCTATGTGGAGCCGAGCTACGAAGACGACCAACTGGCCATTCCGGCCTTCTTGCGACGCCAGGCCAACTCGTAATTTCCCAACGCCTGCAATGGTGTGTTGCAAACCCGGCGGCCACACTTCCGCCGGGTTTCGTCTGTCTTTAGGGCCTCTCACACGACCCTTCACGGCAGGGGTGACACACGCTAGAACCCCAACGACATGATCCAACGCTCTTCATTTTTGACTGCAACTGCCCGTGCTGCCCTTGTGGTTCTTTCGCTGACGGCTGTGTCTGGCTGCTCAACTGGCAGCTTGTTGAAAGACATGCTGGACAGGGGTGACAGCACTGCCACATCCAACGCCGTGCCGCGCGGTGGTGCAGTGGCACCCGACATGGCCTCTGCCGACGAAAAGGCTGTGGCGACCCTCTACAATGGTGGCCTGGCGGAATTGCAGAGTGGCAACTACAGCCGGGCGCAGAAAAAATTTGCCGAAGTTGAGCGCCAGCATCCTTATTCGAAGTGGGCGACCAAGGCGATCCTGATGCAGGCTTTCGCGGCCTACCAACGCCGCGGATACGATGATGCCGTGAATGCCGCCAAGCGCTTCACTGCGCTGCATCCCGGCCACAAGGATGCGCCGTACGCCTATTATCTGGTCGCGCTCTCCGAGTACGCGCGCATTGCCGATGTTCGCCGCGACCAGCGCCAGACTGAACGCGCAGTGGAAGCATTGGAAGAAATTGCCCGGCGCTATCCGGACACGGCTTATGCCGCTGATGCCAAGGAAAAAGCCAAGGTCGGTTACGACCGGCTGGCTGCCAAGGAAATGGAAGTGGGCCGCTACTACGTCAAGCAAGGCTCATATCTCGCCGGCATCAATCGCTTCAAGAAAGTGGTGACGGATTACCAGCAAACGGCACACACGCCGGAAGCGCTCTATCGCCTGACCGAAGCCTACATGGCGCTGGGAGTGGTCTCCGAGGCGCAGACAGCGGCGGCAATCCTGGGGCACAATTTCCCCAACAGCGATTGGTACCGCGATGCCTATCAACTCGTGTCGAGTGACGGCAAGCAGCCGGTCGCCAACGAGTCCTCGTGGATCACCCGGGCTTTCCGCAGCTTTACCGGCTGATTTTCTCCTCTCGCACGGCCTGAACAAACTCGGCTATAAGCCTTGTCATGCTGACCGCCCTTTCCATTCGTGACATCGTTCTGATCGAAAAACTGGACCTTCCACTGGAGGGCTGCCTCACCGTGCTGACCGGTGAAACAGGTGCGGGCAAATCCATCCTGCTCGATTCACTGGGCTTGGCGCTGGGCGCGCGCGGTGATTCCTCGCTGGTGCGCAGCGGCCAGGCCAAAGGCACAGTGACAGCGGCATTCACGTTGCCCAGAGATCATGCGGCCCTGGCCATTCTGAAAGACAATGATGTCGATTGCGATGGCGAGGTCATCATTCGCCGGGTGCAGAATGCCGATGGCCCAAGCCGTGCCACCATCAATGATCAGCCGGTGAGCCTCAACCTGTTGCGGCAAGTGGCGGCAGAGCTGGTGGAGATCCATGGCCAGCATGCTGACCGGGCGCTGGTCGATGTGTCGGCCCACCGCCGTCTGCTGGACGCGTTTGGTGGCCTGCAGGTGCAGGTGGAAAGCGTTGCAGGTCTTTGGCGTGCGGCCAGTGCTGCCGCGACGGCGCTCGAAGATCACAAGGCGTTGATGGCCAAGGCCGAGGCCGAGCGCGACTATCTCGAACACGCGGTTGCCGAATTGGGCAAGCTCGCGCCGGAACCCAATGAAGAACAGCAGCTGGCCGATGCGCGGCAGCTGATGATGCAGTCGGAACAGTATATCGGTGCACTCGACGAGGCTGAGCAGGCGCTGGCGGGAGATGGTGCAGCGGAGGCCAAGATCAACGCCGCACTGCGCCGGCTGGAGCGCCGCAAGGACACAGCACTGGGGCGGCTTGATGCCGTCACGGCGGTGCTGGACCGGCTGCTGGTGGAATATTCGGAAGCGGGCCGGGCGATTGATGATGCACGGCGCAGTTTTGCCTATGACCCGAAGCACCTTGAACAATCCGAAGAACGGCTCTTTGCCCTGCGCGCAGCAGCACGCAAGTATCGCTGCACGGTCGATGATCTGGCCAAGGTGCAGGCCCGCTTCGAAACCGAGATGCAGGCGCTGAGCGATGGCGGCGCGCGCCTTCTGGTATTGGAAAAGGCCTATGCCGATGCCAAAGCGGTGTTTGAAACTTCCGCTGACAAACTTTCGGCGGCGCGGCGCAAGGCGGCCAAGGGGCTGGACAAGCAGGTGGCCGAGGAACTGCCCGCATTGAAACTGGAGAAGGCGCGCTTTGAAACGCAAGTCGCTTCTGATGCAGCCAAGCCCGGTGGGCATGGTGTGGACCGCGTCGAATTTCTCGTGTCAACCAATCCCGGTACGCCACTGTCGCCATTGATGCGCATCGCGTCAGGAGGCGAATTGGCGCGCTTCATGTTGGCTTTGAAAGTGGTGCTGGCGGCGAAGGGTTCCGCGCCGGTGCTGATCTTCGACGAAATTGACACCGGGGTTGGCGGCGCTGTGGCAGATGCCATCGGCAAGCGGCTGGCACGTCTGGCCGAAGGGTTGCAGGTGCTTGCCGTTACCCATTCGCCGCAGGTGGCAGCGCGGGCCGCACAACACATGCTCATTTCCAAGATGGAAGACGTGAAAGCCAAGCGCATGATCACCCGGGTGCAGCCACTCTCGGCGCAGAGCCGGCGCGAAGAATTGGCGCGCATGCTCTCTGGTGCCGTCGTTACCGATGCCGCCCGGGCGCAAGCCGAACAACTGCTGGCGGGGCAGGGCTGAGCCGTGGCCAAGGCCCTGTTGCCTGTTGACAAGCTGTCGGCGCTTGAAGCCGCCACAGAACACAAGCGCATTGCCGAAGAGATCGCCGCGCACGATGTCGCCTATCATCAGCACGACGCACCGCTGATTTCCGATGCTGACTACGATGCCTTGCGGGTCCGGCTGGCGGCAATCGAGGAACGCTTTCCAGACCTGGCAAAGTCGTCTTCAGTTTCGCGCAGCGTCGGGGCGGCTCCGTCTGGCCGCTTTGCAAAGGTGCAACACCGGGTGCCGATGTTGTCACTCTCCAACGCATTTGCCGAGGAAGATGTTGCCGATTTCATCGAGCGCATCCGTCGCTTTCTGAAGCTGGGCGATGGTGCTGCGGTGGACTTCACAGCGGAACCAAAGATCGACGGGCTGTCCATTTCGTTGCGATATGAAAACGGCGTGCTGGTTGAAGCGGCAACGCGCGGTGATGGGGCAGAAGGCGAGAATGTCACCGCCAATGTCATGACCATCGGGGAAGTGCCACGCCAGTTTTCCGGCGTTGCTCCCGCCGTCATTGAAGTGCGCGGTGAAATTTACATGGCCCATGCCGACTTCGCCGTTCTGAACGCAAATCAAGAGGCGGCGGGCGAGAAGACCTTTGCCAATCCGCGCAATGCAGCCGCCGGAAGTTTGCGCCAGCAGGACGCTGGCATCACGGCCTCGCGACCGTTGCGTTTCTTTGCCTATGCCTGGGGCGAAGCACCATCGCTGCCGGGTGCGACACAGTGGGATGTGGTTCAGGCCTTCAAGAAATGGGGTCTTCCGGTCAACCCGCTGATGAAACTCTGCCAGGGTGCAGATGAACTGTTGGCGCACTACGGCTTCATTGAAAGCCAGCGCGCCGACCTCGGCTATGACATCGACGGTGTTGTTTACAAGGTGAACGACATTGCTTTGCAGCAGCGGTTGGGATTTGTGTCACGTTCGCCGCGCTGGGCCATTGCCCACAAGTTTTCCGCCGAGCAGGCAACGACCACGCTTGAAGCAATCGACATTCAGGTGGGGCGCACAGGTGCCTTGACACCAGTGGCGCGCCTGAAGCCGGTGACCGTTGGCGGCGTCGTCGTCTCCAATGCGACGTTGCACAACGAGGACGAAATCACCCGTAAGGATGTGCGGCTGGGTGATACCGTTGTGGTGCAGCGGGCCGGTGATGTCATCCCGCAGGTGGTTTCTGTGGTAATGGAGAAGCGGCCGTCGGGTGCAGAATCCTTTCAGTTTCCGCAGGTTTGCCCGGTGTGCGGCAGCCACGCGGTGCGCGAGGAACGCGGCGGCAAGGCCGATGCCGTGCGGCGCTGCACCGGCGGTCTGATCTGCGCGGCCCAGCGCAAGGAGCGGCTCAAGCATTTCGTGTCGCGCAACGCCTTCGACATTGACGGTCTCGGCGACAAGATCATCGAAGAATTCCACGATGAAGGCTTCATCGTGATGCCGCAGGACATCTTTGCACTGGAGGCAAAGATAGGTGGGACGTTGAGCGAACGTGAGGGGTGGGGTGCATCAAGTGCTGCCAATCTCTTTGCCGCCATCAACACGCGGCGCGATATTGCGCTTGACCGGTTTATCTTTGCGCTCGGCATACGTCATGTGGGCGAGACCACGGCCCGGGTGCTGGCGCGGGCCTATGGTTCGGCTGAAAAATTGCGTGATACGGCGCGGGCAGCAGAACCAGGCAATGAGGCCTGGGAGGAATTGACATCGCATGATGGCATTGGCGGTGTGGTGGCCGAAGCCATCGTGCAGTTCTTCGATGAACCGCATAACGTCGAAGTTGTTGACGCGCTGCTGAAGCAGGTACGGCCGCAGGCTCTCGCCGCTGTCGCCTCGCAATCACCTGTCTCTGGCAAGACTGTTGTCTTCACCGGCGCACTGGAGCGCATGACGCGCGACGAAGCCAAGGCCATGGCGGAGCGGTTGGGGGCCAAGGTGTCTGGTTCGGTGTCCCAAAAAACAGATTTGCTGGTGGCGGGTCCCGGTGCAGGGTCCAAACTCAAGGATGCGCAAAAGCATGGCGTCGAAGTCATCGACGAGGACACCTGGTTCAGGCTGGTGGGACATAACGCTTCATGAAGAATGATTTTTTGCGGGGCTTCGGCGAGGTCTGGCCCATGTTGCTCGCCTATGCGCCCATTGCGGCGTTGTGGGGAGCGGTTGCGGCGGGGCAGGGGCTGTCACCGCTTGAAGTCATATTGATGAGCGCCATCACCTATTCCGGGGCGGCGCAGTTCGTGGCGATTGACCTGATGAAGCTGGGTACGCCGCTGAGTTTGCTGGTCTTCACCATTGCGACAGTTGGCTTGCGCCATGTGCTGATGTCGGCGTCGATCTCGCGGCACATCGGACATTTTCCCAAGGGGCGCGCGGCGTTCCTGCTGTTCTGGCTGACGGACGAAGCCTGGGCCATCCTGGAGCGGCGCGCGCTCCACGAAAAACTGACACCGGCGTACTTCTTTGGTGTGTCATTCCCGCTGTGGCCCAACTGGGTGCTGTTCACAGGGGTCGGTGCTGCACTCGGCAATGCGTTGGGCGATGGTGCGAAATTCGGTCTGGACTTCGCCTTCGCCGCCATGTTCATCGCGGTGCTGGCAGGATTCTGGAAAGGCTATCGCACCGGGGCCATCCTTGCAGTTGCTGCACTTTCAGCCTGCATCGCGAAGTATTATCTGCCGGGGGCATGGTACATTGTGATCGGCGGCATTGCCGGCATGGTTGTGGGGATACTTCTTCACAGTGAGCGGGAGACGGCATGACGCTTGATCCGCTGTTCATCCTCGCCGTGGTGCTCATGGGGCTGGCCACCTATGGCACACGCGTTTCCGGCTACTTGTTGTTGCGGGGTGTTAAGATCGAGGGCCGCATGAAGGCGGCGCTTGATGCTGTGCCGCCAGCCATTCTCACTGCCGTCGTCGCACCTGCAGTGTTTCTCAACGGCTGGGCTGAAATGATTGCGGGCGCGATCACGCTCACAGTGGCGTTGTTGCGCGCGCCGTTGTTGGTCACGATTGCCGCAGGCGTGGCGAGCGTCGTGGTGTTGCGTCACCTCTTCATGTGAGCGGTGCGCAAGCGCCAGCCAGCCATTGGCGTGTGTCTGCACCCACCAGGGGTGATACCTCGCGCAACACGCGGTCATGATAGGCGTCGAGCCAGGTCAGTTCCTCACGGGTGAGGATGTGGGTATCAATGAGGGCGCGGTCGATCGGAGCCAGTGTCAGCGTTTCAAAACCCAGCATGTCGCGATCGCCACCGTCGATGGCTGAGGCTTCTGTCACCAGCAACAGGTTCTCGATGCGGATGCCGTAGTGGCCCTGCTTGTAGTAACCCGGTTCGTTCGACAAGATCATGCCCGGTTCAAGAGCAACGTGCCCGCCCTTGCTGATGCGGGCCGGTCCCTCGTGCACGGACAGATAACTGCCCACACCATGGCCGGTGCCGTGATCAAAATCGAGGCCGCCCTTCCACAGCGCGGCCCGGGCAATGGCATCAATGGCTACACCGGTTGTGCCCTTGGGAAAACGCATGACAGAAACGTCGATCATGCCCTTCAATACACGGGTAAAACGGTCACGCATTTCGTTTGATGGCGCGCCGATCATGACGGTTCGGGTTACATCCGTTGTGCCATCAAGATACTGGCCACCAGAGTCGATCAGATAGATTTCACCCAGCTTGATGGTGCGCTCGGCACCGGGGGTGAGATGATAGTGCGGACTTGCCGCGTTGGGGCCAGCCGCTGAAATGGATTCGAACGAAAGATCGCGCAGCAGTCCGGTGGCTTTTCTGCAGTGGAGCAAGTGATCAGCTGCCGTGCGCTCTGTTTCCCTGCCCTTGGGTGCTTCCAGCGCCAGCCAGCACAGGAAATTGCACAGTGCAGCGCCGTCACGCAATTGAGCTTCGCGGGCACCTTGCTGTTCCACCGGGTTCTTGCGCGCCTTGGGCAACACGCAAGGGTCCTGGGCCTCAACAATTGCGGCACCGGCTTTCTCAAGTGCCAGGCGCACGGCGTCCGGTGCGAGCGAAGGATCGAGAGCCACAGTCTTGTTTGCCAAAGCCTTCAGCCGGAGAGCGAGTTGATCGGGTGCAATGCACTTGGCAACCGGCGAAAGGGCAGACTTCGCTTGCGCGGTGAGACGCTGCGGATCGGCGAACAGCTCCGCCTTGCCCTTGCGGTGGATGATGGCATAGGCGAGCGGAAATGGCGTGTGAGGCACATCACTGCCGCGGATGTTGAGAGCCCAGCAGACCGACGCAGGATCAGCGAGGATGACAGCGTCAGCGCCTTGCTTCAGCAGCGCTGCCGCAATGGTTTTCAGTTTTTCGGCGGCGGAGAGTCCGGCGTAAACTTCGTCATGGTGCTCAATGTTGGCAGACGGCTTTGCCGGCTGATCCTTCCACACCATGTCAACAGGGTTGCGCGGCAGTGCCACGAGTTTGCCTCCGGCCTCATGGACAGCAGCGCGCAATTTGCGGGCCTCGGCAACGGTCGTGACCCAGGGATCAAAGCCGACATTTTGGCGCGCCTTGATGTTGCGCTTGATCCAGTTGGCAGGTGGATCATCCATCAGATGATGGGCCTCGAAGAGCTTCGTATCGGTCTGCTGCTGCACCTGCAATGTGTAGCGGCCATCGACGAATATTGCGGCATTGCGAGCAGCAACTATGGCGACACCCCATGAACCCTTGAAGCCGGTGAGCCACTGCAAACGCTCGGCATAGGCAGCTACATACTCGCCCTGGAATTCATCCTGACGCGGTACGATGACTGCTGCGAGCTTGCGCGTTTTCATCATGGCGCGCAGATCCTTGACGCGGGCGTGAGCGGGGTGAGGGGTGTTCATGGGTCCAACTCAAATCTTGCTTCGCCGTCATTGTGTCTGCCAGTAGCGTGCGCCGCAAGCCCAACCATCTCGCCCAACCAACTCGATGGCTCTTGCATCCGTTGCCCTCCTGTTCCATAAACTTTGCCATCGACTATTGGCCGGACGTTTGGCCGCGATCGCTTGCCTTCAGCTTGCGCCTGCACGACGCCCCTGATTCTCGACCGGTTTGTGCGGCGTCCCAACCACCCAATCAAGCCAAACGCAACGCAACTGAAGGACATTGAGACATGGCCAGCGGCACAGTGAAATGGTTCAACACCCAGAAAGGCTTTGGCTTCATTCAGCCCGACGATGGCGGCAAGGACATCTTCGTTCACATTTCTGCGGTTGAGCGCGCCGGTCTGAAGGGCCTTCAGGATGGCCAGAAGATCAGCTTTGAACTGGTGGCGGACAAGCGGACGGGCCGTACATCGGCGGGAAATCTGGTCGTTTCGTAACGCTGGTCGTCATTCACGACCTTTGCCAGCACGTTGCGAGTGCCCGGATTGACTGGGTATTTTGTATTGCGCTGCAGCAATTTCGCCCAAATTGTTACTGAAGAGTTATGCAGATTCTGGAGGTAAGTCGGGGCCAGAACCGTCACAATGCCGAAATGCGGCACTTTCCAATCAAGGCGCGTCTTTTGCGTCTGTCACACAGCCTTCAAAAAAGCGACATATTTCAAGGTTATTTCTCTCTCCGTCACGCAAGACGAAGGTTAACAGCCGATGAACAGAGATATGCATCAAGTGCATGTCGATTGCTCAAAAGCCGCGCTGGTTGACCTTCAATTGGGCTCCTATATCAGCTCAAGAATTGTGCGACGCACACAGAATTCAGGCAGGCGCGGAAACCTCCGCTGCCGCCAATTGAAGGAGAAGAAAAATGACGACGATTTCCATGGGCCGTGAAACGATCCACAACCAGGGCCTGGGTGCAACGCCAGGCTTGATGAACGCAGTAAAGGGCTATTTCGCCCGCAGCCGCGCCGAGCGCCAGCTGCGCCAGCTTGATGACCGCCTTCTGGCCGACATTGGCCTGAAGCGCGCCGACATCGGTCGTCAGATCTGGGGCTAAGACTTTCGGGGTCTGCAAGACCTCCAACGACAAGCTAGGCATCCGCCTCCCAACCGGGAGCACGGGATGTGATTTGCAGACGTCCGGGTTTTCCAAAACCTGGACGTTTTGCTTTTATTCCTGTCCGTCTCATGACGAGGGCAACCCAGTTGCCCATGAAGATTGTCTGGGCGTGAACCAGACCCCGGGCCGTGTAGCAAGCCTTGATCCAACGGAGCTGGTCGCGGGTGAGACCCGACAGGATGAGATGGCCGCCGGGCGCGAGGATGGCCGACAGCCCCTGCGCCAGCGCCGCCAGTGGCCGGGCGAGAATGTTGGCGAAGATCAGATCATAGGGTGCGGCGTTGCGAATGACCGGATGGTGCAGGCCGGCAGCCGTGTGGGCGCGGGTGAGGGGGCCAAGCGCATTCAGCCTGGCATTGGCCGCAGTGACCCGCACGGCTTCCGGATCAATGTCGGTTGCCAGTACGCCGTGGCGCGTGGCGCGGGCCGCAGCGATGGCGAGCACACCGGTGCCACAGCCAAGGTCAAAAATGCGGCATGGGCGGTGGCGCTTCAGAATACCATCAAGCGCCAGGAGACAGCCCGCCGTTGTACCATGATGGCCGGTGCCGAAGGCCGTGCCCGCATCAATCTCGAATGAATAACCACCAGCGCGGCGCTTGGCCCGATCATGCGAGCCGTGCAGGAAGAAGCGGCCCGCCGTGACGGGGGCAAGGCCCTCAAGCGATTTCCGCACCCAGTCCACGTCAGGTACCGGCGCGATATCAGCGCCCAGACCGAGTGTGGTATTGGCATGGTGCGCCGAGGCCTGATCCGGAAAATAAGCCGTCACCGCCCAGAGATTTTGCGTTTCGTCGGTTTCATTGATGGTGACGGCGAGCGCATCGATGGCGATGTGGCTGTCGATCAGGTCGGCGAGATCTTGCGCCGTGGCGAGATCCGTTGCGGGCGAGGTGAGGGTGTAACGCGCTTCAGTCATTGGAGAGCGTATGGCGAAGAGCGGCGTGTGGAGCAAGTGGCCCTCATCCGCCCTTCGGGCACCTTCTCCCATACCTTCGGCACGGGCGAAGGCGTCAACATCAATGAGCCTTCTCCCGTTTCGCAGAGCGGAATGGGAGAAGGTGCCCGAAGGGCGGATGAGGGCTCTCTTACGTCAGTGGCTGGATGGTGATTTCGACGCGGCGGTTCTGGGCTTTTCCGGTGGTCGAGGCGTTCGACGCGATGGGTTCGCGTTCGCCGCGGCCTTCAACCGAGAAGCGGTCGGGGTTCAGCTGTTGCGCCGAGAGATACCGTGCAACCGAGACGGCACGGCGGCGCGAAAGATCATAGTTGTAGTCGTCGGCACCATCGCTGTCGGTGTGGCCGACAACGTCGATGTAGGATTGGTCAAATTCCTGGAAGACCAACGCCACCGAATTCAAAGTGTCGTAGAAGCCGGGCTTCACGTCAGACTGGTCGGTGTCGAAGGTGATGTTGGATGGCATGTTAAGGACGATCGAGTCACCGACACGCGTCACCGAGACGCCGGAATTCTGCAGGCGCTGGCGCAGTTTTGATTCCTGGTTGTCCATGTAGACGCCAATGCCGCCACCGGCGAGCGCACCAAGGCCGGCCCCGACGAGCGCGGCCTTGCGGGTTTTCAATGATGTCGTCTTGCCGAGCAAAGCACCTGCCGCAGCACCCACCGCAGCGCCAGCCCCGGCGCCCAGGATACCCCGCGAGACCTGCTGTTCGCCGGTGTATGGATTGGACGTGCACGCCGAAAGCAGCATGGCTGCGGCGGTGGTGGCGATGAGAATTTGCTTCATGAATCTGTACCCCTGTTTCAGGTGGTGAATGTTGGGGGCATGTGGCGATATTTAGGTTAACGGGTGGTTATTGCGTGGCGGGAAACGCGGTCTTTTTGGGGGTTTTGGGAGGGTGAAGGGCTACTCCGCTGCCTCAGCCTTCTTGATGTCTTCCGGGATCAGGAACCCGCCTGACTGCCTGGCCCACAGGCTGGCGTAGATGCCGCTTTTTCTTTCTCAGCAGTTCCGCGTGTGTGCCTTCTTCGACGATGCGGCCCTTGTCCATGACGACGAGGCGGTCCATGGCCGCGATGGTGCTGAGGCGGTGGGCGACCGCGATAACGGTCTTGCCTTCCATCAGCACGTTGAGGTTTTCCTGGATGGCCGCCTCCACTTCTGAATCGAGCGCCGAGGTGGCTTCATCGAGAATGAGGATCGGGGCGTTCTTCAACAGCACGCGGGCGATGGCGACGCGTTGGCGTTGGCCGCCGGAGAGTTTGACGCCGCGCTCACCGACATGGGCCTGCATGCCACGGCGGCCGTTGGGATCAACCAGCGTGGCGATGAATTCCGTGGCGTGGGCCTTGGCGGCGGCGGCGGCAATCTCGGCGTCAGTGGAATCGGGGCGGCCATAGCGGATGTTGTCCCTGACCGAGCGATGCATGAGCGAGGTATCCTGGGTGACGACGCCGATGGCGGCGCGCAGTGACTCCTGCGTCACCTCGGCGATGTTCTGGCCATCAATGGCGATGCGTCCGGAGCCCACGTCATAAAAGCGCAGCAGCAGGCTGGCGATGGTGGATTTGCCCGCACCACTGCGGCCAACGAGGCCGACTTTCTCGCCGGGCTTGATTGTCAATGTCAGGCCGGAGATGACTTCACGATTGTCCTCGACGGCTTTTCCATAGTTGAAGTGAAGAGTCTCGATTTCGATCTTGCCCTTTGTAACGGATAGGTTTTTGGCGTTTTGAACATCCTTCACGGTGTGCTCGCGCGCCACCATGTCAACACCATCCTTGACCACGCCAAAGTCTTCAAACAGCCCGGCGATTTCCCACAGCATCCAGTGCGCCATGCCGAGCATGCGGTAGGTCAGCCCGACCGAGAAGGCGATGGCGCCGACGGTGATGGCGTTGGTGTACCAGAGATAGGTGGCGAGCGTTGCGGTTGAGGTGAGCAGGGCGCCGTTGATGAGATTGAGCACCAGGTTCATCAGCGTCGAGACGCGCATGGAGGCATAAACAGACTCCAGCATCCACTGCATGCCTTCCTTGGCGTAATCGTCCTCACGCGAGGCATGGGCGAAAAGTTTCACCGTGGGCATGTTGGTGTAGGTGTCGACGATGCGGCCGGTCACGACCGAGCGCATGTCGGCCTGCTTTTGTGACAGCTTGCCGAGGCGCGGCACGAACAGGCGCATGGTGATGGCATAGAGCACCAGCCAGCCCGTGAGCGGCAGGGCGAGGCGCCAGTCATTGGCGGCGAAGGAGACGACGGCCGTGACGAGGAACACCAGCACCCAGGCGATGACCTGGGTGAGCTTCATGACAACGTCGCGCACGCCCATGGCCGATTGCATGACCTTGGTGGCGACCCGGCCAGCGAATTCATTGTGGAAGAACTCCATGGACTGACGCAGCATGTAGCGGTGCGCCATCCAGCGGATACGCATGGCATAGTTGCCGCGCAGGCCCTGGTTTTCGACCGCATCTGCCGTGGCCGAAAGCAGCGGCAGGACCAGCAGGGCGAGCACGCCATAGACCAGCAGTTCGGTCTTGTGGGTGTCCCAGAAGGTGGCGCGGTCGGCCTTGCCCAGCGTGTCCACAAGCGTGCCAAGATAGGCGAAGACACGCACTTCCAGAATGGCAATGACCACCGACAGCATGAGGCCGGCCACCAACAGCGGCACGAACGGCCGGCTGAAATGGCGGATGAAGCCCCAGACCGTGGGGGCCGGCTTTTGCGGTTCCTCCGTTGGAAAGGAGGGCACACGGGTTTCCAGCCAGGTGAAGAACCAGTTGAACATTGCTGTCATTGTTCTGGGGTGCGCGGCGACCGGCGCATCCGGTTCGGTACCGGCCGCCAACTGCGGCTCAGCCCTCCACTATAGTGGAGCGGGGCAGGCGCGTCAAAATGCGGACGAGACTAGGCCGCCTGTGCTGTACGCATGGCGTTGACCAAAGCCGCAAAGCAGCCGGCATCCAGCGCTGTTCCTGCGTCTTTCTGCATAAGCGCCAGAGCCTGCGAAACCGGCATGGCCTTGCGGTAGGGGCGGTCAGCGGTGAGGGCATCGAAGATGTCGGCTGTGGTGACAATGCGCGTGGCGCGGGAAATCTGTTCCGCCTTCAGACCGTTGGGATAGCCAGAGCCATCGAGCTTTTCATGATGATCACGGCCAATGCCGGCAATCTCCCGGAAGGCGGAAATGCCTGCCAGAATCTCGCCCGAATAGACCGGGTGTTTCTTGATCTCGGCGAACTCGGCATCCGTCAGCTTGCCTGGTTTATCGAGGATGGTATTCGAAATGCCGAGCTTGCCGACATCGTGGAGGAGTGCCGCCCGGCGCAGGTTGCGGCGGCTTTGAGGCGTCTCACCAAGGCCTTCGGCAATGAGGTCGGTGAAGACGGCGACACGCTCGGAGTGGCCCGAGGTGAAGGGGCTCTTGGCGTCGATCACCTTGGCGAAGGCGAGGGCGATATCATCGAGATAGTCTTCATCGACGCTGCGGCGGATGTCCTCGGGTTCAAGGGCCAGCACAAGGCTGACCAGATCGGGTGAAGCCAGGGTGGACCAGAACGCGTCATCATCGGCCAGCGCCGCGAAGACCTCAACCAGTGTCGGGTCAAACCAGGTGGTGGCGCGTGACTGGATTTCGTGCATGGCGGCGGCACGGCCGTTGGCCATGAAGAAGACGTCGGCCACCTGTGCGAGAAGGGCAATTTGCGCGGTTTGGGGAATGGCGCGGCGTTCGCGGCCATCGGGTTTGCCGCGGCCGTCCCAATGTTCATCGAGGTTTTCGATTGCCGCACAAACGGCGGGCGAGAAACGCATGCGCGCCGCGATCTCGGCGCCACGGTGGCAGCGGGCTTCGATCAGTTCGCGCGATATCTCGCCGCCATTGCGGAGGATATTGAGAATGGCGCGGAAGCGGTCGGCCATGGGTGCGGTCAGTCCGGTGTGGCCGAGTACAAAGCGCAGCGCCTGCGGCAGGCTGCCATCAATGAGTTTGAAGTCGCGTTTCAAACCCTGGTCATCGCTGAGATAGAGTTGGCAGATGCGTGCGGCGTTGGATGAACAGCCGAGGTCTTTGAGCAGAAGCGTGTAGTAGAGATCAGACAATTCCTCGCGCGAATAGCCGATGGCCTGGCCGAGGTTGAAGCCGATCCAGCAGCAGCGGATACAATGGCCACGCGGCTGGCCCTCGGTCAAATCCAGGGCGTGGCTCAAGGCACCGATCAGTTCGGCAAGGCGAAGGTTCGGAGTTCCGGCAATCATCGCTCCATTGCAACACAGTCCTGCTTAACGGCGGGTGAAGGGCAGCGGGTGGTCAGCCGCAGACAATGCCACCAGCACCAGGCAGGCTTTCGACTTTCCAGTCGTCCTGAATGGTCGCAATGAGACCCTTGAGTTTGCGGTTGGCGGCGGCAAGGCCCGTCAATTTTCCTGCGATGGCACCAGCGATGGCCAGTCCTGCAACGAGTGCGATGCTGCGCAAGAGCGATACGCCCTCATCACCGGCAATCAACTGATAGGAAATGGTCAAGGCTGCCGCAATGATGCCCAACAACAGTCCATTGGCAGCAGTGCCGCAGCCACAAGAGCGCATCAGCTGATTGATGTCTTTTTCCCATGCATCGCGCTTTGGGTGTTTTTCCAACCCTCCTGCCAATTGAATTGGACTGCGGTTGAGAGGACGAAACAATGGCAATGTCGAGAGCGCATTGAGTTGACTCGGATGATCAATGACGGTCGGATTGTGGGACATGATTTGACTCCACTGAATGTTGATCAGAAATATGTGCAGTGCTTGGAGGCGCGTACTGCCAGTACCTGAAAGTTACTGAGACGCGGGTTCGCGGTGTTGGGAAGTGTCACTGATGCCGGCGAACACGCACCCTGCGTTGCCATCAGGTTGCGGTTGTCGTCGTCGACGCAGACGTGCCAGAGATTGCTGGCATGGCCAACTTCATGGGCGAGGGTGCGCGGTGTCGCTTGGCTCAACCGTTCGATCACGGCGAAGTCGGTGATCCAAAAGGCGCAGCCCACGGCGTTTGATCCATCCGTCATAGTGACATTGCGGACGAATATGCAGGCAATTGGCGCGCCGTAGCCAAGCACGCGGCGCCAGGCACCAAAAAGGCAGTTGCCGGTAATCTTCAACTGAAAGGCTGAACCGCCAAGCAACCATTCCGAACCGACGCCAGAAGCATCGCAACCAGGATCGAGGGTCAGTGTGGTGCTGTTGGTTGTTTCAGTCACAACCCATGAGTTGTCGACAGTTTCCGGCCCGCCGAATCCGGAAGTGAATTTGAACGGTCGTGAGGGAATGATCCTGACATTGGCGTCACGCTTGTAGACATTGCAGGCAAGCTGCAGCATTGCCACGGCGTCAGAGACGGGAGCGACGATGGTGCCTTTTTCATCCAGCTGGATGATGGTGCAGACGCGCAGCAGTTTTTCTGGCCGTATTCCGATTGCTCCCGCAATGATATCGGGGATTGAGGCAATGATGCCGATCACGTGGGTCACGGCATTGAGGACCCAGCGAATGAGTGTCCCCAAAACCGGGATGGCCATGACCAGTTCAACGAGTGCCGCAACCAGCGTGAACAGCCAACCGAGCGTCAATTCAATGACCACAATCACCGCATTGTAGATGGTTGTGAGGACGTCCCAGACCACGCAGACAGCCGTTGATATCCATGTCCAGGCGACACAGACCACATTGGATACCCATGTCCAGCCGACACATATGACATTTGATACCCATACGACGGCGGCGCACGCCCATGAGCAAGGCCACCATGTGCAGCAAGCGTTGTAGCCTGCATCGCGCGTGGCAGTGCATTCATTGTAGCCTTGGTCAGCTGTGGCGGTACATTCCTGGTGGCGTTCTACGCCCCATTCGATGCAAGCAGGCATGGCAGCACCTTTCACTCAATGGAAGTCTCGCCGCCTGTGGATGCCCCGGTGATTCGCAATGCTATACCCGTGATGGTGCAACGACAACGGGATTTGGTCCTTGACTGGTTACCCCAGTTGGTTACCCCGGTGTTGTCTCCCGCCAGTCCGTGTTATTCGATACCGCATGTCCTTCAATGCCCGAATCCTGCCGCTCGTCATCGCCTCGGCGTTGTTCATGGAGCAGATGGATTCGACGATCATCGCGACGTCGTTGCCCGACATTGCCCAGGACCTGGGGGTGAGTCCGGTATCGCTGAAGCTCGCCTTTACCACCTATCTGCTGGGGCTCACAGTGTTCCTGCCGGTGAGTGGGTGGCTCGCTGACCGCTATGGTGCCAAGACGATTTTCCGCATTGCCATCATCGTTTTCACGGCGAGTTCGGTGTCGTGTGGTTTCGCCCAGTCGCTGGAATGGCTGGTTGTGTCGCGTGGCCTGCAAGGCGTGGGCGGGGCGCTCATGGTGCCGGTGGGGCGTATCATCTTGCTGCGCTCGGTGCAGAAGTCCGAACTCCTTGACGCGATTGCCTGGCTGACCATTCCGGCACTCATTGGGCCGGTTATTGGTCCACCAATTGGAGGATATATTACAACGACTTACGATTGGCGGTGGATCTTCTGGATGAACCTGCCGTTTGGCCTCATTGCGCTTGGCTTGGCGTCCTGGCTGATGCCCAATCTGAAGGCCGAAGAGGTGCCGCCGCTCGACCGGCGCGGCTTCTTGCTGTCGGGACTTGGCCTGACCCTGGCAGTGCTTGGCCTGACGGTGGCCGGACGCGACCTGTTCAGCGGCTGGCAGGTGGTGGCCATGATGGTGACAGGATTGCTGCTGCTGGTGGCCTATTGCTTCCACGCATTGCGGGTGCCAACGCCGATCCTCGATTTGCGGCTTCTGCGTTACAACACGTTCCGGCAGTCGGTGGTCGGCGGCAACATCTACCGGCTTGTTGTCGGTGCGACGCCGTTTCTCATCCCGCTGATGCTGCAGCTGGGCTTTGGCTTCACGGCCTTTCAGACCGGCCTTGTCACTTTCGGATCGGCGCTGGGGGCGGTGTTGATGAAGTTCACCGTGTCGCCGTTGGTGCGGCGCTTTGGCTATCGCAACCTGCTCATCATCAACGGGGTGCTCAGTTGCGTCATGTTCGCGATGAAAGCGAGTTTCACCGCCACCATGCCGGTGCTGTTGATGTTTGGCATCCTGCTGATGTCGGGTTTCCTGCGCTCGCTGCAGTTCTCTGCTCTCAACACCTTGGCTTACGCCGATATCGAGGCCAAGGACATTGCCCGGGCCAACGCACTCTATACCGTTTTGCAGCAGTTGTTCCTGGCACTGGGTGTTGCGGCGGCGGCTTATCTGCTGGATCTACGGTTGTGGTGGGCGGGGCGTGACACCCTGGTGGCTGCAGATTTCACCTTCGCAATTCTGGTTCTGGCGGGGGTGTCTCTGCTGGCGATCATTCCCTATCTCAGGCTGGAGCAGGGGGCTGGATCGTCGATTTCAGGGAAGAGTTGACGCTGTTGTCACGAATGTTTGAGGCGCTGTGACTGCGCTGGCGCTCACTTGCAGCGTATACAGGCGAATACATCAAGGAGACCCCCAGCCGTGAACGCCATCAACCGCCGCTCCATTCTGACATTTGCTGCCTCAGGCATTTCGCTCGTGGCCATGGCCGCCTCGCGCCGCACATCACTGGCGGCGGAAGGCACGTTTGAAGTCACCAAGACGGTCGAGGAGTGGAAGAAGATCCTCGCGCCAGAATCATTTGCCGTCCTGCGCGAAGAGGACACGGAACGTCCGTTCACCAGCGTACTCCTCGACGAGCATCGCAAGGGCACCTTCAATTGCGCCGGTTGCGATCTGCCGTTGTTTGCGTCTGAAACCAAGTATGACAGTGGCACGGGTTGGCCGAGCTTCTTTGACCACTTGCCCAACGCCATTGGGAAGAAAGAAGACAACACGTTGTTTTCGGCGCGCACCGAAGTGCATTGCGCGCGCTGTGGCGGGCATCAGGGACACGTCTTTGATGATGGCCCAAAGCCTACTGGTCTGCGCTACTGCATCAATGGTGTTGCATTGAAGTTTGCGGCGCTGGCCGCCTGAGTTTACCGCGACGGGAGCAACGAGAGCCGCTGGAGCAATCCAGCGGTTCTTGTCCTGTGGTGTTTGTTGCTAGATGGTGATCTGGCTGCCGACTTCCACCACCCGGTCGGTGGGCAGGCGGAAGTAGTGACTGGCATCGTCGGCGCTGCGGGCCAGCATGATGAACAGCTTGTCCTGCCAATAGGGCATGCCGCCTGAAGGCGAGGCCAGCACGTTGCGCCGTGACAGGAAGAACGATGTCGTCATCTCGTTGAATTCCAGACCTTCGCTTTTCCGCGAGTTTGAGCAACACCGGCACATCAGGCATTTCCATATAGCCGATCCTGGCGATGATCGACGTGAAAGCCGGACTGTGATGGGTGATGGTCAGCTTGGACGCATCGGCCACAACCGGCTCGTCACCCGTCTTGAGCGTGAGGATCACGTTTTTCTCGTGCAAGACCTTGTAGTGCTTGAGGCTATGCAGAAGTGCGGTCGGCGCACTGGTGGCATCTGAGGTGAAGAATACCGCCGTACCGGCAATCCTGTGTGGCGGACGTTTGGTGAGACTGTCCACCAGTCCCTTGAGACGGACTTCCATCTTGCGGGTTTTTTCTGCCACTTGGCGCGTGCCCAAACGCCACGTCCACATGATGAGAACAATGCATGCGGCGATCATGAGTGGTACCCAGCCGCCTTCAACGATCTTCAGGCTGTTGGCACCGAAGAATATCAGGTCCAGGGCGAGGAGCGGCAGCATCAGTCCGAGCGTGGCGGGCATGGACCATTTCCAGCGATTGCGAATGACGAAGATGGCGAGAATGGCCGTCACCACCATGGTGCCGGTGACGGCGATGCCATAGGCGGTGGAGAGTGCACCCGACGTCTTGAACACCAACACCAGAATGATGACGCCGATCATCAGGAGCCAGTTGACCTGCGGCAAGTAAATTTGCCCGGCGTGGCTTTCGGAGGTGAAGCGTACCTGCATGCGCGGCAGGATGCCGAGCTGGATGGCCTGGCGCGTCAGCGAATAGGCACCGGTGATGACGGCCTGGCTGGCGATGATGGTTGCTGCCGTGGCGAGGATCACCATGGGCAGCAGCGCCCATTCTGGCACCATCAGGAAGAACGGGTTTTCAAGTGCCGAGGGGACGCGCAACAGCAGCGCACCTTGTCCCAGATAGTTGAGCAACAGGCACGGCAGCACGACGACGAGCCATGCCGCGCGGATCGGCTTTCTGCCGAAGTGGCCAAGGTCAGCGTAAAGCGCTTCTGCACCGGTCACGGCGAGGAACACTGCGCCCAGGGTGATGAGGCCAATGGTGCCGTGGTTGTACAGGAATTGCACAGCGTAATGCGGACTGAAGGATTTGAGCACGCTCAGATTGTCGCTGATGTGGCTGAGGCCTGCGGCCGCAATGGCAACAAACCAGATGAGGGTGATGGGGCCAAAGAGGCTCGCGACCCTGGCGGTGCCGTAAGACTGGGCGGCAAAGAGCGCGACAATGATCGCCAGCGTGATCCACAGCACATAGGGTTCAAACGCCGGCGTGACGAGGTTCAACCCTTCCACTGCCGAGAGCACCGATATCGCTGGCGTGATGATGGCATCACCATAGAACAAGGCCGCGCCCAACATGCCGAGCAAAGGGATTGACGCAAAGAACTTGCCGCGGCCGCGCTGGGCCAAAGCCATGAGCGAGAGCGTGCCACCTTCGCCATTGTTGTCAGCATTGAGGAGCACGAAAACATATTTCACGGTGACGATGAGAAAGAGCGCCCAGATGATCAGCGAGAGCACGCCGAGAATGACGAGCTCGCTGACGGCGCCATCCTGCAGGAGCGCGGCCTTGACCGCTTCGCGAAGGGCATACAGCGGGCTGGTGCCGATGTCGCCGTAGACGACACCGATGGAGCCGAGAGCGAGAATGAGAAACGAGGGCGGCCCGTGCCGGATTGGGCCTGAACCGCCTGATAGAACGCCGGGGTCGTCTGGCTCCCCGATGGATGTGGCCTGTGTTGTCATGATGATGTTTTCCATTTTTGATGCTGCAGTGCAGCAGGGGCGCGGTTATGCGCCTTTCCGGCTGCGCCGCGCGTGCAAAGTTGCGATGGCTGGGGTGAAGCCGCTGAATGACCATCTGCGCAGTCGGAATTGAAAAACGACGGTGATACAATGGTTTGTTGTGAGGCATATTCGATGCCAAGTGCATTTCGGGCAAATGCTTTGGCGTGGCGGTCATGTTGCGATAGGCTGGGGCATGGTCAATCCAAGTCCGTCCCCACCTGATCACCTCACCCCTCCGCAGCTCGCCATGTGGTGGCTGAAGGAGGGTGGTTTTGAACTTGGACCGGCATGGGAGAAAGCCCACGGCATCTGCCAGACGGCGGAAGGCACGGTTGAATATGACCTGGTGCACGCGCTGGCCCACTGGATCGAAGGTGACATCGGCAACCGCGACTATTGGTATAGGCGTGTGGGCGCGGGGTGGATGCGGGCTGAGACGGTGGCGGAGGAGTGGGAGAGGATCAGTGCGAAACTAGGTTGATGCACCATCGGCTGGCAACATCACCCCCGCTCCACAAAGCTATCAATGACCCGCTTCTCACCGGCCTTCTCGAAATCCACGGTCAGCTTGTTGCCTTCCACGAACGTCACTTTGCCGTAGCCGAATTTCTGGTGGAAGACGCGTTCGCCTGTTTCGTATCCCATGCCTTCGGCGGAGATGATGCTTTCGCCATCGATGAATCTGGGTGACGACTTGAGGCCCTGGCCTTTGGCGTAGGTGTTCTGGGCGCGTTGCCAACCAGGGGTGGCATAGGTGGTGCCGCCGGAAAACGTTGAGGCCGTGTCAAAGCGGCTCGCGCCATAACTGCCGAGGCCGTGGCCGCCGTAGGTCGTGGTCATGGCGACGACATCAACGTGGTTGGCGGGCAGCTCATCGATGAAGCGCGAGGGAATGGCCGATTGCCAGAGGGCATGAATGCGGCGGTTCTGGGCAAACGAAATGGTGGCGCGGCGCTTGGCGCGGGTGATGCCGACGTAGGCGAGGCGGCGCTCTTCCTCCAGCCCGGCGCGGCCTTTTTCATCGAGCGCGCGCTGGTGCGGGAACAGGCCTTCTTCCCAGCCCGGCAGGAAAACAGAGCCGAATTCCAGGCCCTTGGCCGAATGCAGCGTCATGATGTTGACGCGGTCTTCGGCGTCGCCGGTATCGCGGTCCATGACCAGAGCGACGTGTTCGAGGAAACCGTTGAGGTTTTCAAACTCGCCCATGGAACGCACCAGTTCCTTGAGGTTTTCAAGGCGCCCCTGCGCTTCCGGGCTTTTGTCCTGCTGCCACATTTCGGTGTAGCCGGATTCATCAAGCACGATTTCGGCGAGTTCGGTGTGCGGCAGCACGTCGATGTGCTTGCGCCAGCGGGCGAAGCTTTCGAGCAACAGGCGTAGCGACGTGCGCGCCTTGGCGGGCAGTTCGTCACTCAGCGCGATGGTCTCGGCGGCGCGGTAAAGCGAGAGACCCTGGGTGCGGGCCACGTCATACATTTTCTTCACCGATCCATCACCAATGCCGCGCTTGGGCGTGTTGATGACGCGCTCGAAGGCAAGGTCGTGATCGGGCGACGATACGACCTTGAGATAGGACATGGCATCGCGGATTTCGGCGCGCTCATAAAAGCGCGGGCCACCGACAACGCGATAGGGCAGGCCCAGCGTGATAAAGCGGTCTTCGAAGGCGCGCATCTGGAAGGAGGCGCGCACCAGGATGGCCATGTCGTTCAGGCGTTCGCCCTTGCGCTGCAGGCTTTCGATGTCATCACCGATGCTGCGCGCTTCTTCATCGCCGTCCCAGTGGCCGCGCACGATGAGGAGTTCGCTTTCTTCGCGCGAGGTGCGCAGGGTCTTGCCGAGGCGGGCTTCATTTTTTGCGATAAGGCCGGAGGCGGCACCGAGAATATCCGGCGTGGAGCGGTAGTTCTGTTCGAGGCGGACGATCTTGGCGCCGGGGAAATCCTTCTCGAAGCGCAGGATGTTGTCCACTTCCGCGCCGCGCCAGCCATAGATCGACTGGTCATCATCGCCGACACAGCAGATGTTGTGGTGTCCTGCCGCCAGCAGGCGCAGCCACAGGTATTGCGCCACATTGGTGTCTTGATACTCATCGACCAGCATGTATTTGAAGCGCTGCTGATAGGTCTTGAGGACGTCTGGGTGTTCCTGGAAAATGCGCAGGACTTCGAGCAGCAAGTCACCGAAGTCGGCGGCATTCACGGTTTTCAGACGCTGCTGATAGTCGGCATAGAGCTTGCCGCCCAGCCCATTGGCAAAGCCCTGGGCCTCGCCTTGCGGCACCTTGTCTGGCGTCAGGCCGCGGTTTTTCCAGCCGTCAATCAGAGAGGCCAGTTGCCGGGCGGGCCAGCGTTTTTCATCGAGGTTTTCGGCTTGCAGCAATTGCTTGAGCAGGCGCACCTGATCATCGTCATCAAGGATGGTGAAACCGGAGCGCAGCCCTGCGAGTTCATAGTGGTTGCGCAGGATCTTGACACCGATGGCGTGGAATGTGCCGAGCCAGGTCATGCCCTCGACCATGCCGCCGATCAGCATGCCGATCCTCTCCTTCATCTCGCGGGCCGCCTTGTTGGTGAAGGTGACGGCGAGAATCTGGTTGGGAAAAGCCTTCCGTGTACTGAGGATATGGGCAAGACGCGTGGTCAGCACGCGGGTCTTGCCGGTGCCGGCACCGGCCAACACCAGCAGCGGGCCATCCGACGACAGCACCGCGTCGCGCTGCTCGGGGTTCAGGCCCTTGAGATAGGGTGGCTCGGCTGACTGCCCCATTGTTTGACCAAGGGCGCGCGCGGCAATGCCACCCGGCACAACGCCGGTTGGCGTGGCCGGAGCGGTCAGTTCATCGTCGCCGAAATCAGCGAGATCGAGTGGGTTTTTGGACATGGCCGGACAATCGAATCCTCATCCGGCCTATATAGGGCAGCGCGGGTCAAGCGGCGAGGCAATGTTTCTGATTTGTACCAGGTCTTGCCTGCATGGCCGGATTGACCAGTGCCATTGTGCGGCGCCAGCGGGCTGCCGTTTCCATGTCGCCGGACCGCTCACAGAGTTCGGCGTGGCGGGCGGCTTCGGCAAGGGCGCGGTTGCCATGCACGAAAATCAGTGCGTCGGCAAAGTGGGCGTATCCAGCTTCTGTCATGGTGTCCTCCATCCGGTTTCTTGGTTGAACCTGATGCAGGGGAATTAGGACCAGAGCATAACGGTGATGTGACGAGAGTTGGGCGCAAAGCACAATTACGCGATGCATATTGCTGTGCCGCTTCATGAGTGTATCGCAATGACGAATATTCGTGAGTATGTGGTGTTCGTGTGGGCAAATGCATGAACACAGAGTCAAACAACCCTGCACATCGCCGAAATAGCAACATTCTTTCGCGCGTCCGCCGTCCTTGTGCTACAATTCGAAATAGACCGGGCAAATGTACAGGCCGAGGGCATATCTGCTTTGACAATCATCAAAGGAGTGGTGCCATGCTTGCGATCATCCACAGGCTCAAGAATGTGATTTCACAAAGCGCATCGTGTTGCGCCCTTGCGGGCGTGATGCTGGCGGGCGGAGAGGTTTTGGCCGGTGAGCTTTCCTCGATCAGGTTGAAGTTCGAATATGTCAACGACTACGCCGCAGGCTATGACGCCAGCAATCACACTTACAGAACAGCCTACATCAACAAGGTCATTCTTAAACCGTCGACCCGGCCTGTCAGGGCAAGTATTTGCAAGTCCTTGCCGACCGTGAAGGTGCGCATGACATCGGTCAAGGATGGCGGAAGGTGTCAGCCCCGGACAGATCGTGTGGCACCCGGCGTCGCCGCATTGGTCTGGACGTTGAATGGCAGGCACCCCATCCTGAACAAGACGGTCGTGCTTCAGACAATTCGAAAGGAATTGAAGCCGGCTGACCGTCGACCGGATGGCAAGGGCTGCCTGCCCCTCAAGGCGTCCCGCGATCCCGTGGTCCCGGATAGCGCCTGCTTTGTGGATTTTGATGTGCCGTTGGCAGGTGGGGCGGCGGCCAGCGCGGGCCTTCCTTTCAGCATCCATGTCGAAGCAGTCAATGCAAAGGGCAAGGTCATCGAATCCCGGACAAAGTCGTTCGAGGTGCCGCGCAAGGTGCCGCTGATCGTGTCAGTCGGTGAGTCGCTTGCCTCAGGTGAAGGCAACCCCGACGTGCGCGGCAAGTCCAAGGACAATAACTATGATCCGCTCGGCCGGCGTGATTGCGAGGATGACACAGTGTTCATGTATGCAAGGGACAGCCTGCCTGACATGCTGAAGAAACCGGTTTGGCTGGAACGGGACGACCACCGTTCGCTGAAGTCCGGGCCGGCGCTGGCGGTGCAGGAGTTGCTGCAAAACTGGCCCTACGTGAATTTCATGACATTTGCAAAATCTGGCGCATCAATTATCTCGGCTGAGCGCAAGCATGACATTGTCGATCAACTCGGCCGGGCCAGTGACCAGTTGGGAGATTATCGCGTTGATGTGTTGCTGGTCTCGGCTGGCGGCAACGATGTGGGTTTTTCTGATTCTCTGAAAACACTGGTCAAGGATTTCAAATCCAACAAAATCAGAGACGTCAGAAAAAAATTTGACGGCAGGATCAAAAGACTGACGGAGGCCGGTTACCCTGAATTGGCCCGCAGGATCAGCAAACTGAATGTCGGCACAGTCATTATCAATGAGTATCCCAACGCCTTGTTCAACAATGCGTCGGGGGTACCGAGTGAAGGCTGTGGAATTTTTGACAACACAAGGGTGGCCAAAATTTCGAAAGATGATGCTGAGGCAATCAACAAAATGGGAAAGGTCCTGAATGATGAAGTCAAGGCCGCGGCACGTAAATTCAACTGGCGTTTTGTTGGCAGCATCACTGAAAAATTCGCCAGACACGGCTATTGCACGGGCAAGCAATCCTATTTCCGTTCCGCCACGGATTCCTGCGACATGCAAGGGGACTTCAGAGGTACAATGCACCCCAATGAGCGCGGAACAGCTATCTATGCCAGTGCCCTGGCTGCCGAATTGAAACGGGCACTGCCACGACCTGAAGTATCACTGGCGAAGCAGTAGCAGACGACCTGCACTGACAATCGGCCCGGTGAAAATGCGAATGCGTGCATTCAACTTTTCACCGGAATGCCGATCTTGTGGCCCACTTGGGGTGGTACGGGCAGGGTTTTGTGGGCGGCGGTCATGGCTTGTATTTTCGCCAGCACGTCTGCCGGGAAGTTTGACGTCTTGTGCAAGGTCAGATCTACATGGCTCACCATCACCTCCAGAACACATGATACCCAGCCCTCCGTGGCGTGGCGCATTTGCTGCACGTAGTGCACGCGCTTGTGGTCGTGATCGAGGAAGTGGTTGTCGATCTTCACGGTGTCGGTGGGGGTGAGTTCGCGCAGATATGACGTGTGCGTCTCCAGCGTGAAGAAGGAATTGTTGGTGGCCTTCACATAGTCCGGCCCCAGGCCCAGGACCTCGAACACTTCATCGGCGGCGCGGTCAAAAAGCACGCCATAATAGGCCATGTTGAAATGCCCGTTGTAGTCGATCCAGGCGGGCTCGATTGCCATGGTGCGGGACGTGTAGGGTGCCGGAAATATCATCGCGTTTGGGACTCGCTGTGTTAGCCTCGCGGCATGGATACACCACAGCTCAAGAACAGCACAACGCAAGCCATTGGAAAAGTGCGCGAACTGCTGGGCGAGCGGCTGTCGACGGCGCCAGCGGTGCGTGAGCAGCACGGCAAAGACCAGACCTGGAATGAAGGGGCACCACCCGATGCAGTGGCTTTCGTGCAATCCACAAGTGAAGTGCGGAGGGTCGTCGCCATCTGCAGCGAGCACCAGGTACCGGTCATTGCCTTTGGCACCGGCACGTCATTGGAGGGGCATTTTTCTGCACCTTACGGCGGAATATCAATTGATCTCAGTGGCATGAATCGGATTCTGGAAGTGAATGCCGAGGATCTGGATTGCCGGGTCGAGGCCGGTGTGACACGCAAGACACTCAATGTGCATTTGCGCGACCAGGGCCTGTTCTTTCCCATTGATCCCGGAGCTGATGCCAGCCTCGGCGGCATGACGGCGACGCGGGCCAGCGGCACCAACGCAGTGCGTTATGGCACGATGAAGGACAATGTGTTGGGTGTGACGGCGGTCATGCCCAATGGCGATGTCATCCGCACGGGCACGCGGGCACGCAAGTCATCGGCTGGCTATGACCTCACCCGGCTGATGGTCGGTTCGGAGGGCACGTTGGGCGTCATCACGGAAGTGGCGCTCAAGCTGTATGGCATTCCGGAATCGATCCGGGCCGGGGTCTGTTCGTTTCCCAGTGTGGAGGCCTGCTGCAAGACCACAATCCAGACCATCCAGATGGGCATTCCGGTGGCGCGCATCGAACTGGTGGATGCCGAACACATCAAGGCCATCAATGCCTATTCGAAGTTGACGCTTGCCGTGGCACCGACGTTGTTCGTGGAATTTCACGGCACTGAGGCGGCAACCCGCGAACAGTCGGAGATGTTTGCGGCCATAGCGGCTGAACATGGCGGCGGAGCATTCGACTGGGCGAGCCAGGAAGAAGACCGGGCACGGCTGTGGCAGGCGCGGCATGATGCCTTCTGGGCCACCAAGAACATCAAACCCGGCAAGTCAGAATCAATCGCGACAGATGTTTGTGTCCCGATCTCGCGGCTGGCCGAATGCGTCGAGGCAACCCGGCTCGATCTGGAGGCGAACAACATTTACGGCCCGATGATCGGCCATGTGGGTGATGGCAATTTCCACGTCGTGCTGTTCTGTGACCGTTCGGACGCGGGCGAAGTGAAGCGGGTCAAAGAGGTTTATGACCGCCTGATCGAGCGGGCGCTGGCGATGGGTGGCACGTGCACGGGGGAGCACGGTATCGGTTCCGGCAAGAAGGCCTATCTGCTGCGCGAGCACGGCCCGGCACTTGCCTACATGCAGGCGATCAAGCGCGCTTTTGATCCCCACAACATCATGAACCCCGGCAAGAACGCCGCCATTTGAAAACCATGATTTCTTCGATAGTCTGAAATGCAAAGGGCTCCTGCGGCATGAGTGTCTGGAAATCACCCGTCTTCTATTTTGGCATCCTGCTTGTTGTCTTGCTGGGTGCGTTGCTGGCGGCGCCCTATGTGGTGAACTGGAACGGCTACAAGGACAATCTCGAAACCTATGGCCGCAGGCTGACCGGGCGCAATGTCGAGATTGGCGGCGATGTCGAGATCCGCCTGTTTCCCTGGCCGCGTCTCACGGCCGAGCGCGTGGCGATCGGCAATCCGGAGGGCATTGCGGGCGCGCCGCTGATCCACAGCGAGTTCGTGACCTTGTCGTTGCAGTTGGGTGGGCTTCTCAATGGTTCACTCAATGTTGAAAGCGTGGAGCTGGTGGAACCGCAGGTGACGCTGATCCGTGACGGTGACGGTTCCGTCAACTGGATGCTGCTGTCAGACGAGGACCTGCGGCGGTCAACGCTTCTCTCCAATGTGCGCCTTGACCAGATCAGGCTCAGCAACGGTTCAATCCGTCTGGATGACCGCATGCAGGGCGTGGTGACTGACCTCTCGACCATTGATGCCGACATGTCGGCGGCAGCAATCGAAGGACCTTGGCGGCTCAAGGGAACGGGCAACTGGCGCGAAATGCCGGTGGCATTCACCTTTTCGAGCAGCGCCTATAACGTTGGCGAACCGTTCCGTTTTGGCTTGCGGGTGATGCCGGGAGACCGGGTGCTGCCAGGTTTTTCCATTGATGGCGGCTGGAAGGATGCGGCCTTCGAAGGTGAAGTCAGTATCTCGCCGCAAGCTGCCGACGGTCAAAAAGGCAGCGTCGAAGGCGATTTCCGTCCGCTGGCAATGAAAGCAAAATTGAAGGCCACACCAGTGCGGGTGGATCTTGGCGACATCCGCATTGCACCGGCTGATGCGCAGGATTCGGGCACGTTGATTGAAGGCACGGCGGGACTTGATCTGGGCACAGCACTGAAAGGTGAGATCAATCTCAAGTCACCGCGCGCCAATCTCGATACGTTGCTGGGGGCGGAATCACTTGCCATGTGGCGGAGTGGCGGTCTGTTGGAGTTGGCGCAATCGCTATTGCGCCACGTTCCGGATAAACTGGACGCAAAGTTTTCCCTCGACGTCACGGTGCTGACCGCTGGTGGCGAGACGATGAATGATGTGCGACTTGCTGCACACATCACGCCAGATGGCATCCGCATCGAGAATGCCCGTGCCGGTCTGCCGGGGCGCTCGGCGATGCGGCTGGTTGATGGTGCCGTCACGCGCCGGGATGGTGCGGTGGCCTTGTCCGGCAAGCTGGCGTTCGAGAGCAGTGACTTGCGCGCGTTTGCCGGCTGGGCGCTGCCCCAGCAAAAAGCTGGTTTTGAGACCTGGTGGAAAGGCAGCCGCGGCCGTCTCAAATTGCAATCAGACCTGACTTGGTCGCAGGCGCAAATGGCGTTGCGCAATGTGCAATATGAACTGGAAGGACTGCCCGGGCAGGCAGAGGTGACACTGCGGCAAGGCCAGGTGCCGTCGCTTGACATGCGGGTGCGGACAGCAGCGCTCGATCTCAACTCCTATTTTGCCAACACGGGAGCGAGTGTTGCAGGCACACGCGCCTTTGATCTTCTGGGGGTTCTTGATCCGGTGTTGCGAGGGGCTGAAACACTGGAAAAGCATTTGACCCTTGATGCCGGCAGCGTGACATTGAACGGCGTGCGGGCGCAGGACGTGGCGCTTGATGTGGCGACCAGCCAGAGCGGTTTTGAAATCAAGGCCTTTGACATTGGCTCCGTGGGTGGGGCGCGGCTGAAGGCCGAAGGCCTCGTCTTGAGCGGGCCTGAAGGGCCCTCGGGTGATGTGGCGGCGTCGCTGGTGGCTGATGATCCGCGCGGCTTTCTGCGGCTTGCCGGGTTGGCAGACAGCAATGCGGCGTGGATGCGCGCCCTGGGCCAGACAAATGTGACCTTCAAGTTCAATGCCCGGCCCGACCCCAATGGCCCGGTCCTGACCTACGCATTGAACGGCATGGCGGCACCGTTTTCTCTCGCCTTCACCGGCGGCATCACCGAGCTTGAGCGCGGCTCGGATGCGCGTGTATCGCTCGACGGAACGGTGACAGCACCTGATGCGGCGCGGCTCATGGCGATTGCCGGGATGACGGCCAAGGTGCAGGGGGCTGGCCCCGGCAAGGTCACGCTTGGGTTTTCGGGCGCGCGCAGTGGCGGCTTTGCCAGCAAGATTTCAGTCGAGGCCTATGGCGGGCGATTGTCCTTCGATGGCAGCCTGAAACCGGGCGTGGCCTATGCGGCAATGTCTGGTGCCGCCAGTCTGTTTGCCAATGATGTGGGTCCGTTGCTGCGCGCCGTTGGTGTGCCGCAGGCTGATGGCCCAGGCGGGCCATTGCGCCTCGCCTTCAAAGTGACACCCGAAGCTGATGGCCTCAAAGTCAATGATGTGGTGGGCGATCATGCCGGACTGGCGCTCGCGGGAGAGGCCAGTATTGACGGCAAGGGCAAGCTCGCGGCGGATTTCAATGTGGGCGATCTCTCCCTCATGCGGTTGTTGGCGCTCAGCTTCACGCCCTGGCAGGGTGGCGAGGTTGATCTGGCGGCGTCTTTCGCGGGGCCGAATGATGCACTCTTTGATGGCGAGATATGGCTCAGGCCGCGCACGCTTGCCATGCCCTATGGTGACGATTTGAAAGAGACGGCACTTGGCATCACCCTGGGCCAGACGCGGCGTTTTGTGTTGCTCGCACCGACCATGCCGGAACTGGAATTTTCGGTTGAGGTGACGGCTCAGGACAACACCTTTGCGGCCTCGGCCAAGGGCAAGATGCCGGTTGACCTGACGCGGGTGCTGATGGACCGCGAGGACGCCAGCCTTGGCAGTGGCAGCCTGGTGGTGAGCGGCGAATTGAAGGGCACGGGCCGCAGTCCTGCAGCGGCGTTGGCAGAAATGGAAGGGAAGGGTGCCTACACGCTCAGCGACCTTGCTTTCACGCATCTTGCACCGGAAGCTTTTGCGGCACGGTTGCCGTCAGTCAAGTCATCGCAGGACTTGCGCGCCGCACTTGATGTGCTTGAGGCCTCGGCTGGACTGGTGGCGCAATCATCAGGTGGCACCTTTGCCGTAACCAAGGGCAGTCTTACCGCAAGCCCGGTCCGGGTGAGTGGGATAGGCACACTCAGTGAAGTGACGGCGTCGGCCGATCTCTCGGATCGGCGGTTTGTTGTTGAGACAACTGTCGCACTGACCAGCCGGCCGGAGTTGCCCAAAGTGGCGGTGACGTATTCAGGTTTGCCGGGCGCGCTGGAACGGCGGGCGAGCACATCGGCACTGGCCTCGAAACTCGGCCATGAATTGCTGGCCAAGGATCTTGCCGAGCTTGAGCGTCTGAAAGGTGAAGAAGAGAAGTTGGCCATCGCCGAGGAAGAACAGCGCCAGATGGATCAGGCGAAGTTCGAGGCTTATCAGGCGCAGCGCGCTGAAATCCGCATGCGGCAGCGTGAGTTGAAAGTGCATGCGGCGGCACGGGCGGCGCGGCAAGCGGTAGCGGCGGCGGAGACTGCCGCCTTCATGGCCGAAGGCGATAGCCTGAACAAGATCGAGATCGCCAAGCAGCGTCTGGGATTGACGGTCAAACCGCGTCTTGCCGCCTGGTCAGAGGCCAACGCACGCAAGGCGCGCGCAGAAGAGGAGCGCCAGCGCGCCAAGGCTTTGGCCGAAGAACAGGCCCAACTTGCCGAAGACAAGCGCAAGGCCGAAGATGAGGCGCGCAAGGCTGCCGCTGCGGTGAAAGTCAAGGCAGAAGCGGATGCCAAGGCGCTGGCAGAAGAGCAGGCCCGGCAGGAAGCCGAACGCAAACGCCAGATTGAGCAAGAGGCACAGAAGAAGCTCGATGAATTGCCACGGCTCAACATGGTGCCGGAAACACCTGTGCCCAAGGCCGTGGTACCGGCGTGCGATAATCCGCTTTACTGCTGAGCCCGCCGCAACAACCAGATCCGCACGGCGGAGGAGAGATTGCGTTCTCCCCGTGTGGTGTCGATTTCACCCACCAGTGCGGCGAGGCTCTTGCCTTCTGACGTAGCAGCACGTGTGAGCGCGTCCCAGAATTCCGCCTCCAGCGAAAGCGAAGTGCGGTGGCCAGCGATGGTGAGCGAGCGCTTCAGGTCCTTGGCCATCACTCCTCGATCTTGTGGTCATCGAGGTTCTTGTCGGCCAGTGTCTTCTTGGCGTTGCTCAGATCTTTCTCCGCCTTGGTGCGCCCGAACTTGGCGCGATTGGCGTCAGCCTCATTGGCTTGCGCTGCACGGGCCTTCTGCTTCTTGAAGCGGTTGAGGTTGACGATGTCGCCCATCTCAGCCTCAGCCCGGACCGATCATCTTCTCGGGGCGGACAATGGCATCGAAGTCGTCCGCCGGAATTCCGAGCTTGATGGCTTCTTCACGCAATGTGGTGCCGTTCTTGTGCGCTGTCTTGGCCACCTTGGCAGCGAGATCGTAGCCGTATTTTTCCTTGAGCGGTGTCACCAGCATCAGCGAATTGGCGAGTCCCTGGGCGATGTTGTCGAGGCGGGGCTCAATTCCCACGACGCAATTGTCGGTGAAGGACACGGCGGCATCGGCGAGCAGGCGCACTGACTGGAGGAAATTGTAGGCCATCACCGGATTGTACACGTTCAACTCGAAGTGCCCTTGCGATCCGGCGAAACTCATGGCGGCGTTGTTGCCGTGGATCTGCACGGCAACTTGCGTCAAGGCTTCCGACTGTGTGGGGTTGACCTTGCCCGGCATGATCGATGAGCCCGGTTCATTTTCCGGCAGCGACAGTTCACCCAGACCAGCGCGCGGGCCGCTCCCCAGGAAGCGGATGTCGTTGGCGATTTTGAAACAGCTCATGGCAACTGTCGTGATGGCACCGTGGGTCATCACCATGGCGTCATGGGCGGCCAGCGCCTCGAACTTGTTGGGTGCCGAGGTAAATTTCATATGGGTGATGGCGGCGATCTTCTGCGCCACAAGTTCGGCAAAGCCGACAGGCGAGGCAAGCCCGGTGCCGACAGCCGTGCCGCCCTGGGCCAGCTGCATCAGGTCCGGCATGGTCATTTCGATGCGGCGAATGCCGTTCTCGATCTGCTGGGTGTAACCGGAGAATTCCTGGCCCAGCGTCACCGGCGTTGCATCCTGTGTGTGGGTGCGGCCGATCTTGATGATCGACTTCCAGGCGTGCGCCTTGTCGTTCAAGGCGTTGCGCAATTTTTGCAAGGCGGGGATGAGGCGGTGGTGGATTTCCTCGGCACAGGCAATGTGCATGGCGGTGGGAAAGGTGTCGTTTGAGGACTGGCTCATGTTGACGTGATCGTTGGGGTGCACGGGCTTCTTCGAGCCCATCTCGCCACCCAGCATTTCGATGGCGCGGTTGGAAATCACCTCGTTGGCGTTCATGTTGGATTGCGTGCCGGAGCCTGTCTGCCAGACGACGAGAGGGAAGTGGCCGTCGAGCTTGCCTTCGATCACCTCCTGTGCTGCCTTGATGATGATGTCACCCAGCTTCTGGTCCAACTTGCCCAGTGCCATATTGGTTTCGGCTGAGGCGCGCTTGACGATGCCCAGCGCCCGGATCACCGGTTGTGGCTGCTTCTCCCAGCCGATCTTGAAATTCTGCAACGAGCGCTGGGCCTGCGCGCCCCAATACCGCGAGGCATCCACCTCGATGGGACCGAAGGTATCCGTTTCAGTGCGGGTCTCGGGGCGGGTGGTCTTGGTCATGATTGATCCCGTTGCAAATGCTGCATTGCAATAGCACGGAGACTGGTGACACGCGAGTCAGTGATAGTGCCAAAACGCATACACCGTTAGCACTATGGACCAGGCGAGAATGACGCCGCGCACCACGTTCTGCGGCAGGCGGCGGGCGATCGTACCCATGCCATAACCACCGACGACAGCACCTGCCATCATGGCCAACGACGGCAGCCAAGGCACGATGCCCTGCGATGCAAAGATCAAGGATTCCGATCAATGTCATCAAGGTAATGGTGGCGTTTCGCAGCGCCTGGGCGTGATGGATGGTCATGTGACTGAAGATGGAATGGATGGCGAGCAGGATGATGCCCATGCCAAGGCCGAAGTAGCCGCCATAGAGATAGACGGCGAATTCCAGCAGGAATGAGAGCCACAACCAGCGCGCCACGACGAAGTTCTGATGCCGCTCCAGCCAGCGCTTGAGCAGCGGTCCAAGTCCAAAAGAAGCGGTGGCGAACAACAACAGCCAGGGGATCGCCGTCTTGAAGCTGTCAGCGCCGAGCCAGACAAAGAGCAGCGAGCCGAGTGCGCCACCCACAGCGGCGAGGACAAGGCGAATGACGAGATGCTGGCGGACCTCGCGCAGTTCGCGGCGATAGACAGCGGTACCAACGATGTTGGCAGGAATGAGCGCCACGAAGTTCGCGGCGTTGGCCTGCATCTCTGTGAGGCCGACCGCGAGCAACAGTGGAAACGTCATGAAGCCCGCGCCACCTGCGAGCACATTGATCATGCCCGCAACAATACCGCCCGCGAAGAGAATGAGAAACGAGACAAGCGTCATTGGATGACTGGATAAACCGTTACCTGAAAAACCGTGACGGACGAGACCCACGGCCTTAACACGAAACACAATCTGGTTGATACCAACAGGTGGCAGGTGAACAAAATTCCCCGTACGGTTTGGGTTCTGGGCTTCGTCTCGCTCTTCATGGACATGTCGAGCGAGATGGTCCACGCCATCCTGCCGCTTTATCTGGTGGGGTCGCTGGGCGCATCGGTTGCGGTTGTGGGCCTGATCGATGGCGCAGCTGAGGCCATGGCGCAGGTCTTCAAGCTGTTTTCCGGCATTTTGAGTGACTGGGTGAAAAGCCGCAAATGGCTGGCACTGGCGGGCTATGGCCTATCGGCCTTGGCGAAGCCGCTGTTTCCGCTGGCCACGGCGCCGGGCGGCGTGCTGTTGGCGCGCTTGGCGGACCGCGTCGGCAAAGGCATTCGCGGCTCCCCCCGGGATGCATTGGTGGCCGATGTGACGCCCATTGAGCAGCGCGGAGCCGCGTTTGGCTTGCGTCAATCGCTTGACACGGTCGGCGCCGTCATTGGGCCGTTGATTGCGGTGGCACTGCTGTGGTGGAGCGTCACTGACCTGCGCGGCGTATTGTGGATTGCCTGTCTTCCAGCACTTGCTGCCGTGGCTATCCTCGCCATCGGGGTGCGCGAACCGGAGCGCCAAGGCGAATCCGGATCGTGGCGAAATATTCTGCGTCCGGTCAATCCGGGGCGTGCCTTCTGGCTGGTGCTGGGTTTCGGCGTCGTCCTGTCACTCGCCCGAATCACGGAAGCCTTTCTGGTTCTGAAGGCACAGGACGCGGGGCTGAAGCTGGCATTCATTCCGCTCGCCATGGTTCTGATGGGGATGGTCTATCTTGCCACGTCATATCCTGTTGGCGTCATGGCTGATCGTATCGGCACCCGCGGACTTGTCACGGCAGGGGCAGCCACACTGTTGACGGCCAATCTGTTGCTCGCCCAACAGGCTGGCCAAGTGGTGATGCTTGCCGGGATTGCCGTCTGGGGTTTGCACATGGGACTGACCCAAGGGCTGCTGGCAAAGCTGGTGGCTGATACAGCGCCACCGCTTTTGCGGGGAACATGCTTTGGCTATTTCAATATCGCCTGTGGCTTGGCAACGCTGTTGTCGGGCCTGGTGGGAGGATTGCTGTGGGATGCCATGGGCCCGGCCATGACGTTCCATGTGGCTGCTGCCTGCGCCGCACTTTGCGTCGTGTTGGCGCCGTTCTTCATCAGGCCAACTCGTCAATCCAGATAGGATTGCTCCAGGCGCGCTTTCCGGCGTGGTCGATGATGACGACCCGGAACCACGGGCTGGTCTTTTCCATCAGCCAGCCGTCTTCCAGTTTGGCCAGGTTCAAGGTTGTTCCGGTGATGGCGCGCCCGGTGCGCACGGCGGTGCGGGAAATGCCGCAGACGATGGCGATCGTATCAACCGGACTGCATGTCACGTGCACGTCCTTGCCTTCGATGGTGATGTCGTGAAACTGCGGGCCTTGCGAGGAATAGTAGTGGCCGTCCTTGAGGGCCTGCAGCAGCACGTCCGGGTCGAGACTTTCGGCTTTCACCTGCACCCAGCCGCCGAAGTGGTCCGGGACCTTGAAGTGGGCGTCATCGGTGGCAAAGGCGGTGAGGTGGCGATGGCCTTCGTTGAGCATCTGGTCGAGCAGGTAGAAGCCTTCGCCACGATCGCACTCAACGGCGCAGCCGTGATTGTAGATTTCAACCGCATGGGCAAACGACAGGTCGCGGCCATCCTCGATGGTGAGTTGTGACCAGGCGGGATGGGCGATGCCGACGAAGGCTCCAGCCTCGGCGGCGCGGCGGGCAATTTGCGGGCCTGTCTCGCCCTTCTTCACCGGCGCGAAATCCAGCGGCAGGCCAGCGGCAACGATATGCCACCATTCGCCTGCTGATGTGACGGGGGCATGCAGTTCGGCACCCAGAATCGTTGTGAAGCTGTTGCCGCGATGATGGCGGGTGTCGGCGATGGGATAGTTGAAGTGGTGGGTAAAGTGGTCCGACAACATCATGAAGTCATAGCCAACTGCCTTGTAGCGGTTGACCACGTCATCGAGCGACAGCGCACCATCCGACAGGTTGGAGTGGGTGTGGAGGTTACCGCGCCAGAAACGGCCGGGACGGGAAAAGGGAGAGAGTGATGTCATGGCGCCAGCATATCTCCGTCATGTGCGACGCGCCAGTGACCAGCGGAAGGCCGCTCCGTGGGCCACGGCCTCAAATACTCATCTGCAGTCCCAGTTCGACGACGCGGTCTGCCGGAATGCGGAAGAATTCGATGGCGCGGGCCGACTGGTTGGCCAGCATGATGAAGATGCGCTGTTGCCAGAACGGCATGGCCGAGCGTGGCGAGAGCCTGATGACGCGGCGGCCGAGGAAATAGCTGGCCTGGCGCGGATCAATTTCGAGACCGTGGTCCTTGCAGGCGCGCAGTGCCGCTGGAACGTCCGGTTGTTCCATGTAGCCAAAGCGGGCTTCCACCACCCAAGCCCCAAGTGAGGTCTGCCGCACGCTGACACGGTCGCCATCGTGGCGTGGCTCGTCTGTCGTCTCGACCGAAATGAACACCAGAATGTCATGCAGCACGCGGTTGTGCTTCAAGTTGTGCATGAGGGCGGACGGTGCATAGCGGTTGTCGGTCTGCATGAAAACCGCTGCGCCGGCGACACGGGTCGGGGCGCGGCGTTCGAGTGATTGCAACAGGCCTTCGAGTTCGATTGATTCCTTCTCGAGCTTGCGGGCCAGCAGCTTGCGGCCCTTGAGCCAGGTGATCATGATCAGAATGATCGTCGCCCCCATCAGCACCGGCATGTAGCCGCCGTGGACGATCTTGAGGGCGTTGGCCATGCCGAAGGTCAATTCCACGACCAGGATCAAAAGCAGTGCGGGGATGGCAAACCAGCGCGGCAGTGACTTGGCGTTCCAGAAGAAAATGAGTGCCAGTATCGAGTCCACAATCATCGAGGTATTGACGGCCACGCCATAGGCCGAGGCGAGATTGGAAGACGACTTGAACACCAGCACCAGCAAGATGACGCCGATGAGAATGAGCCAGTTGACCTGGCCGACGTAGATCTGGCCAGCTTCTTCTTCGCTGGTATGGGTGATGCTCATGCGTGGCAGGATGCCGAGCGACATGGCCTGTTGGGCGATGGAGAAAGCGCCGGTGATGACGGCCTGCGAGGCGATGACCGTGACCACCGTGGCAAGCAGGACGAGGGGAATAAGGCCCCAGCCCGGTGCCATCAGGAAGAGCGGGTTCTCAACAGCCTCGGGGTGCGAAATCACGAAGGCCCCCTGACCGAGATAGTTGAGGATGAGGCCGGGCAAGACCACAAAGGCCCAGGCAAGGCGGATCGGGGTGCGTCCGAAATGACCCATGTCGGCATAGAGCGCTTCTCCGCCCGTGACGGCAAGGAAAACGCCACCGAAGACCAGCAGGGCCAGACCCGGTTGGTCGACCAGCATGCGGAAACCATACCATGGATTGATTGCGAGAAAGATTTGCAGGTCATCGAAGATATGGATGAAGCCCATGACGCCGAGGACAGCGAACCAGAGCAACGTCACCGGGGCAAACAGCGAGGCAACACCCGCCGTGCCCTTGTATTGAAACATGAACAGGGTGATGAGAATGGCAAGGGTCAGCGGCACCACCAATGGCTCAAAGCCCCTGTTGATGACGGACAGGCCTTCGACAGCCGAAAGTACCGACATGGCAGGGGTGATCATGGCGTCGCCGAAAAAGAAGGCCGCGCCGATAATGCCGAGTGCCAGCACGATGCCGCCCTTCTTCTTGAGCAGCGTTTCGACCAGCACGACGAGGGAGAGAATGCCCCCTTCGCCGCGGTTGTCGGCGCGCATCAACATCACCACGTATTTGAGCGTGACGACGATGAGCAAGGCCCAGATCAACAGTGAGACAACTCCAAGAACGGCGAGGCGCAGGTCGCCGCCCGCTGCGACGACGGGGTGGAGTGCTTCGCGCATGGCGTAAAGAGGGCTGGTGCCAATATCGCCATAGACCACACCCAAGGTGGCAAAAGCCAGTTTCAGCCGGGTGCGATTGCCGGGCGTTTCAGGCGAATCTGGATGGCTCATTAAAGCTCACCCCCAGCGAGCCTGAAAACGGCTGGCGCAATTACTGCGCCGCGATAACCGCGCGGCATTCAGCAGGTAGCCCCGAGAGAGTCAAGAGCGGCGGCGGCCTGGGTTTTGGCTGTTTTGGATCTGTCGGCTTGGGATCCGGTTTCTTCGGCTTCCACGGAAGTTCACTCATCCAATAGGCCAGTTCCTCGCCGCAGCCGGTGCCGTCTTTGGGTTTGGGTGTCCATTGGTCCTTGCAGCCGGCCATGCCCTCTGGGCACTTCATGCGGATGTGGAAGTGGTAGTTGTGACCATAGAGCGGGCGCACCTTGGCCAGCCACTTGCGGTCACCGGTTGCCCATTTGCACAACTCGGCCTTGATCGGGGGATGCACGAAAATGCGGGCGACACGGTCAAACTTCGCCGCGCGCTCAATCAACCGAGCGTGCTTTTCGGTCCACACCTTGGGCTCGATTTCCTTGCGGTTCTTGACCACGACGGTGGCCGCGATGTTTTCACGCTCGGATCGCGTCAAGGTGCGGTTGGGCATTTGGGTCAGCCAGACATCGGCATCAAGGCCGATCTGGTGGCTGGCGTGGCCGGTGAGCATGGGGCCACCGCGCGGCTGCGACAGATCACCGATCAGCAGGCCGTTCCAGTCTCCGGCTGATTTGGCTTCCTTGGCCAGACGTTCGAGCAAGGCAATGAGATCAGGGTGGCCCCAGTTGCGGTTGCGTGACAGGCGCATGACCTGCCAGGCTTCACCATCAACCGGCACGGCCTTGCCACCGGCAAGGCAACCCTTGGCATAGGTGCCAATGGCGCGGGCCTTGATGTTGGCGGGAAGTTTCTGGCGGCCAAAGAGCTTCTTGGCTGACACTTTGTAGGCATCACCCGGGAGAACGCCGGCGGAGGCAGGTTCAACCTTTGGCACCGCCTTTTCACTGGCCATGGTGGCCAAGGCATTCTTGTCGGCCTGGTCCTGGGCCTGGCCGGGCAAGAGACCGGGCAAAAGGCCCAGTGTCAGGCCAGGCGCAGCCAAAAGCGCCACCGCCAGCACGAGGGGGAAACTATTTCTTGCGAAACGCATCAAGGGACACAACCTTTGTTTTTTCCCCGGTCGCGGACGCCTCTGCAGCTGTCTCTTCCGTAGACGTGGCGGATTTGTGGTCATCCCCGGCAGCGTCGTCCGCCGTCTTTGCCTCATCTTCCACGGCGACCACCTCGAACTGCAATCCAAATTGAACTGCCGGATCAAGGAAGCCTTTTATCGCATTGAAAGGGATGATCAATTTCTCGGGAATGTTGTCGAACGACAATTCAACTTCGAACCAGGTGTCGTGAATTTTCAGATTCCAATACTGGTGCTGCAGCACAATCGTCATCTCACGCGGATAGCGCTCCATGGTGCGCTCGGAGAGAATGACGCCGGGAAAGCGGGTGTTGAATGCGATGTAGAAATGATGCTCGCCCGGCAGACCTTCGCGCTCGACACGCTTCAGGGCCTCGCGCACGACTCCGCGCAGCGCCAATTGCGCCAACTGGTCGTAGCGCATCAGGTCTTCAACGGGGGGCTTGTTCTCAGCCATCTTGTCTTGGAATTCTCATCAGGTTTCGAATCGGACCCAATCTAGCGCCAGCGGCGGGGCGGTGTCACGTTTTTGGGCGGGCCTTCATCCGGCGCGGATGGCCAACCGGCGAGGGCGTTGGTGGCACATAGGTGGCGGCCACGGCTTTCTGGCGCTCGACAATGGTAACAATGAATTCAACGAATTCCGGATTGAAACGGTTTTTCACAATTTGCCAACGACATGGGCTCCGGGGACTGAAAAGAATGAGTGTAAATCCGACAGCGTCGCTTTCCAGTCGCCTTCGTGCAATGTGCCGATCTTGTTCTGGAACCAGGCGTTTTCATGACCTTTGGCAAAAGACATGAGAATGAAGTGCACGCGGGCTTTTTCGACGCGGTTGAGAGATGTAAAGTCATCCATGCCGCGCAGCATGATACCGGCCGTCTCGCCATTGTTTCCCAAGGCAGCCTAACCTTGAAGTGTTATGACACTCAGCTGCTGGTAGGTCGCGGCGCGCATGGCACGGGCATTGTTGCGAATTTGAATGCCGACGTAAATGATCGAGGCGATGACGCCGATGCCGCCGAGGATTTGGGCGAGTTCTTGCAGGGTCATTTTTTCGCTCAAGTTTTTTTGGCAGGTGTCGCAACGGGTGCGGACGGAACATGGGCAGCGGCCAAAGGTTCCTGGCGCTTAGCAACCTCATCGACATAGGCACGGAATTCGGGGTTGGACCGGTTTTTCACGAGTTCCCACGCCGCTTGGGTTCCCGGAAGTGTAAACAGTGAATCGATGTTGACTGCGATGGCACGCCAGTCGTCTTCCTTCAGTGTTCCGATGTGGTGTTGAACCCAGGCGTTCTCATAGCGCCGCATGGATGACATGTGCATGAACCTGAAACGCGCCTTTTCCAGACGGTCGAGGCCGTCGAAGTCGTCTCCGCCCCGCAGCGCAAGGCTGCAACTCTCGGCGTTGTTGAATAAATTGTCCCACGAAGCGGTAACCGAAGCGGAGAGTTGCTGGTAGGTCGCAGCGCGGACGGCGCGGGCGTTGTTGCGGATTTGTATGCCGACGTAGATCATTGACGCAATGACGCCAATGCCGCCGAGGATTTGCGCAGTTTCTTGCAGTGTCATTTTCTTCTATCCTGCCTTGCAGCACGATAGTGGAAATTCCGGAGATTGAAAATGAAAGTGCCGGTTTCTGTTGCCAGGTACCGGCGAACCCCGCCTAAAGCTGCAAAGCCTCAGGGCTTAATTCCCAGTATTCCGCACTGCTTACGCAGCGAGGGCAACCGGAGCATAGTTGTCATTTGCAACTATAAGGTAGCCCGATAACGTCGGTACCATCACGGGCAAAAAACCAACCTTTACGCCCTTGTCGATCCTGTTTCGCCCCCTTCACAGCCGCTCCCGCCGATTGCTTTGCAATCGGCTGCCGCGTCTGTCTGCAATTCGCTCAACGAGCCGATTTAAGAAAATCGGCCGAAGCGGCTGTGGTGGAGGCGCCGGGTACTGCCCCCGGGTCCAATGGGTTTATTGCGTTAGCCGTTTATCACCATAGTCCGCCTTGCGGTGGACAGGCCCAATATAGGGGCTGGAACGGCCAGATCAATGGCCGATATCCACACTTTGAGGTTGCGGACAGTCACTTCCTGCTTTTTTTGCACGCCGAAAACGTCTATGGTTAATGATCACAACCGGAGTGGTTGTGCTTTTTGGGGGTACATTAAAAATGGCCGATTACGCGTCAGACATCAAGAAATACACATCCAACGTCAGCGCTGCTGCGGTGGAAGCAATCGTCAAGTTCTGCGGCATTGCCTTGAAGGGCAAGGATTCGCAGTGGGTGTCCGTAACCGACCCGGCTGAAGTGAAGCGTGTGGTTGACGGCTTCTGCTCCAAGAAGCTCGGTCTTGATGCCAAGACGGCGGAAGCTGCCGTGCGGGCGGTTGGCGACAAGATGAAGGCTGACAAGACCAAGCATCGCGTCACGGTTTATTACCTCGTGGCTGAGCATACCAAGACGTTGGCCAAGCTCGCCTGATCTCATTCACACTCTGAATTCTGACTGACTTCTGGCGGCGGTGTTCCTGGGAACGCCGCCGTTTGTGTTTCGATGTGACTCATTGGCAAGTTGAGCGCGGGCGCGATAAGAGGGGGCATGCAGCAGTATCTCGACCTGATGCGCCATGTGCGCAGCCATGGCATCAAAAAGCAAGACCGCACCGGCACCGGCACAGTTTCAGTGTTCGGCCACCAGTCGCGTTATGACCTGGCGGCAGGATTTCCGCTGGTCACCACCAAGAAGCTCCATCTGCGTTCGATCATTCACGAACTGCTGTGGTTCATCCGCGGCGAAACCAACATCAAATACCTGCACGACAACAAGGTCACGATCTGGGATGAGTGGGCTGACGCAAATGGCGACCTCGGACCTGTCTATGGAGCGCAATGGCGCTCTTGGCCGGCGCGCGATGGCACGACCATTGACCAGTTGGCGCAGGTTATTTCGCGCATCCAGAAGAGCCCCGACTCGCGGCGTTTGATGGTGACGGCATGGAATCCGGCAGATGTGGACAAGATGGCGCTGCCGCCATGCCACTGCCTGTTCCAGTTCTATGTCGCCGATGGCAAATTGTCGTGCCAGCTGTATCAGCGTTCCGCTGACATCTTCCTGGGTGTGCCCTTCAACATTGCATCCTACGCGCTGCTGACCCACATGATTGCACATGTATGCAAACTTGGCGTGGGTGATTTCGTGCATACACTGGGTGATGCCCATCTTTACCTCAATCATCTCGACCAGACAGACCTGCAGTTGACGCGCCCGCCCAAGGCCTTGCCACGGCTGGTGATCACGCGCGACGTGCGTGCGATAGAAGATTTCCGCTACGAGGATTTCCGCATCGAGGGTTATGACCCGGCGCCTGCAATTTCCGCACCAGTGGCGGTGTAGTGATGGCGTTGATCGGTACAGATTTCCACCGGGCGAAAACGGCCTGGCTCTATCAAGGGCGCAACGGCCAGCCGCTGTGGTTTGCGCTGTTGGCGATGCTGCTGCTGTTCATCATCAACATGTTTCTGCAAGGCGTGGCAGGCATATCGCTGGCCCCCCTGATGGAGGGCGGCTTGACGGATCCGCGCGCCATCATCAAGGGCACGATTCTCGGCATGTTGCCGGTGGCGCTGGTGACGGCCGCCATCTGCTACTGGCTGGCAAGCGTGAAGGGTGGCAACCCCCGGCAATCAGCGGCGCTGCGTGTGCCGCAGTCTGGGGCCGCTGGGCTGGATCATGGTCACGATCGGCTTTCTGCTGTTCATGTACATCGTGATCATTGCCATTGTTGTGATCTTCAATGTCGATCTCTCGCAATACACACCCGGCGCCAACGGTGAGTCACCCGAAACGGGTTCTGCCGGCCTGGTGAAGGAGGCGATGTTCGATCTCGCCAATGAGCCACGGTTGTTCTTTGTTGCCATGCTCTCGGTCAGCATTGGTGCACCTTTGGTGGAAGAACTCCTGTTCCGCGGGCCGGTATTTGCAGCACTGGCGCAAACCCGTCTGGGGCCATGGGCCACAGTTGTGTTGACCAGTTCGGCGTGGTCCCTCATGCACATGACAGAGCCGCTGTTTTCGATCGCGCTGATTTTCATCATGGGTTTGGTGCTTGGTGCAATGCTGTTGCGGTTCGGCAGCCTGTGGGTCACGATGGTGTGTCATGGCGTGTGGAACCTGGTGTTCTCGCTGATGACACTCGGTGTGGCAGGTCAAACGTGATCACCGTACGGACAGCCCAACCCGGTGATGGTGAAATCCTCTGGCGGACAACGCGGGCGCTGGCCGAGCACCATGATTTTCTCGATGGCTTTGTGGCGCAGCCGCAGGACTATGAACGCGACCTGTTCTGCGACAATCCAATCATCGGTGCGTTTATTGCCGAGACCGACGGCGTTGTTGCCGGTTCAGTGATCTGGCACCGCAGCTACTCAACGAATCGCGGCCGCGAAATCATGTACCTGGAGGATATCGTCGTCTTGCCAGAACAGCGCCGCAAAGGTGTGGCCCGCGCCCTTTTGCAAGAAACGGCGCGGCTGGCGCTGCACCGGGGTTACGAAAAAATCTATTGGATGGTGTTGGCTTGGAATGAGGGAGCCAAGTCACTCTACACGGAAATCGGCGCCGAGATCGACGATCACCACCGGCTGTGCACGATTGATGGTGATGCACTGAAGGCATTGGCGCGATGAGCATCATTTCCCTCGTCGTTGCCGTCTCGCAGAACGGTGTCATTGGCCGGGATGGTGGTTTGCCGTGGCACATCTCTTCTGATCTCAAGCGCTTCAAGGCGACTACCTTGGGCAAGCCTGTGATCATGGGGCGCAAGACCTGGGAGAGCCTGCCGAGAAAGCCCTTGCCGGGCCGCAGCAATATCGTGGTGACGCGCAGTCACGGCTATGTGGCCGAAGGCGCAAACGTGGTCCATGACGCTGCGGCAGCACTGGCGGTGGCGCATGCCGAGGCACCTGGCGAAATCTGCGTTATTGGGGGTGGTGAGATTTACCGCATGTTCCTGCCGCTGGCGAACCGGGTCTACCTCACCGAAGTAGACGTGACCGTTGAGGGAGACACGCGCTTTCCCGTGCTTGCGCCTGCCGAGTGGCGGGAAGTGTCGCGCGAAGCAGTCGCGGCGGGGCCCAACGACAGCGCCAGCTTTGTGCTGCGGGTGCTGGAGCGGTTGTAAGCACCAACCTTACCTGACTGTAACGTACCGCTGTTCCCCCCACATGGACAATCGGACTCCCCATGCCTATATGCGTGGAACTGTTTTTGCTGAATGAGGGTGCAGGATGCCGTGGAACAAGGATGAAGGTGGTGGTGGCGGGCAAGGTCCGTGGGGGCAGGGCCCCTGGGGCGGCGGCAAAGGCGACAACAATAACCCGCGCAACCGCAACAACTGGGGCGGCAACCGCGGTGGCGGTGGTCCTGGCAATCTGCCGCCGGAACTCGACGACCTGATCCAGCGCGGCAAGAACCAGATCAAGAATGCCATTCCTGGTGGTGGCGGCCGGTTCTCATGGCTCATTCCGGTGGCCCTGTTTGGCGCATTCGTGGTGTTCAATTCCATCTATCAGGTGCAGCCGGACGAGCGCGGCGTGGTCTTGCGCCTCGGTGAATACAACCGCACCGTTGATCCCGGCCTGCAATTTGCCATCTGGCCAATCGAACGCATTGAAAAGCCGCGTGTCGGTTCGGTACGTCAGATCAACATCGGTGGTGAACCCAGCGAAGGCCAGATGCTGACCGCCGACAAGAACATCATCAATGTGCCGTTCACGGTGCAGTGGCGCATTTCCGACCCGAAGAACTTCCTGTTCAACATCGCTGACCAGGAGCGCACCATCAGCGCGCTGGCGCAAAGCGCCATGCGTGAAGTCGCGGCGCAGAAGAATGCCCAGCTCATCTTGACTGCAGGCAAGGATGAAGTTGCCCAGCAGGTGTTGCAGATCACCCAAGGGCTGCTCGACAAATACAATGCCGGTGTCATCGTGACGGCGGTCAATCTCGGTGACGTGCAACCGCCGCCGGAAGTGGCTGACGCCTTTGCCGACGTGGTGCGTGCGGACCAGAACAAGAAGCAGCTGGAGAACGAGGCGCAACTCTATCGCAACCAGAAAACCCAGGAAGCCCAGGGTGAAGTGGCAAAACTCAATGAAGACGCCGAGGGATACAAGACCCGCGTGATCGCTGAAGCCCAGGGCGAAGCGGCACGCTTCCTCTCGGTTTATCAAGAATACAAGAATGCCAAGGATGTGACTCGCCAGCGACTTTTCCTCGAGACCATGGAAAACGTCCTGTCGCAATCGAACAAGATCATCATCGAAAACAGCCCGAACGGCAGTGGCGTCGTGCCATATCTGCCATTGCCGCAACTCCAGCGGCCGGCTGGCCAGTGAACTGAGGACAGAACAATGATATTTTTCCGCAACATCCTTGGTTTCGTTGTCGCTGCCGTGCTTTTCGTGGCCTATCTCACGTATTTTGTCGTCGATGAGCGCGAGAAGGTGATCGTGCAGCGCCTTGGTGAAATCAGCCGCATCGTCGAGAAGCCAGGCCTTTATTTCAAGCTCCCAATCGCCGAGACGGTGACGCGTATCGAAGACCGCATCATGCTGTGGGAGAACAACGACCGCCGCGTACAGGACAAGGACAGCCAGGTTTATATCGTTGACGCCATCACACTGGCGCGCATCGACAATGCCCAGCTCTTCCGTGAATCACTGGGTGCCAATCTTGAGCAGGCCGAGATCCGTGTGGGCGCGCTGATGGATGCCGCACTGCGCCAGACTTATGGCCGCCGCTCCTTCGACCAGGTGCTGTCTTCGGACCGCTCCACCATGATGGCTGAAATCCGCGAACAGTTGATCAGGGAGGCCAAGAGTCTTGGTATCGAGATCGTCGACGTTCGGGTTCGCCGGACTGATCTTGACGGTGCTGTGCTGACGTCCACCCATGAACGCATGCGGTCTGAGCGCAATGCGCTCGCTGCCGACATCCGCTCGCGTGGTACTGCCAGCAAGACCCGCATCTATGCCGAGACCGATCGCATGTTCATCGAGAAGACAGCGGAAGCGCGGCGCAAGTCCGAAGTGGTGCGCGGTGAAGGTGATGGCGAACGCAACCGCATTTTCGCCGAGGCGTTCCAGCAGGATCCGGAGTTCTTCTCGTTCTACCGCTCGATGCAGGCTTATGCGAAGACCATGGCCAACAAGGAAACCACCATGGTGCTCAACCCTGAGTCCGATTTCTTCAAGTACTTCGGTACCCAGGGCAAGAGCCAGGAGCAGGTTCCGGCCCCCAAGCCGTAGTGGCTTGCGACCGGTACTGCGGGTGAGCACGTGCTGGACAACATCGTCACGGCCATAGGCTTGGTGCTGGTGATCGAGGGCCTTCTTTACGCCTTTGTTCCGGGGCATTTGCGCAGCATGGCGAACACCTTGCGTGACCTGACCGACGAGCAAATCCGTATCATCGGAATGGCTGCTCTTGGTGTTGGCGTGCTTGTGATTTGGCTGGCGCGGGTTTTCCTGCAAGGCTGAGACCATAGACGGCGGAATTTGGAGAGATGAACATGACACGGCTTGGTTTTGCGGCACGATTTTTGGCTGCGGTGGCGCTTCCGGCCTTGGTGATCACCGGCACGGGTGGACCCGGCTTTGTGGCACCGGCTCTGGCGCAATCGCAAGCCTTGCCCAATGTGGCGGACCTTGCCGACAAGGTGTTGCCTGCGGTCGTTGAAATCTCTGTTGAGTCAAAGGTCGCCGGTTCGGCCCAGCCGGAAGCGCCGCAGCTTCCGGAAGATTCGCCCTTCAAGGATTTTTTTGACGACTTCTTCAAGAAGCGTCAGGGCGAGGGCGGCGGTGACCGCACCGTCAATTCCATGGGCTCCGGATTCATTGTCGATGCCTCAGGCGTTGTCATCACCAACAACCATGTGGTGGAGGGGGCCGAATCGATCGAGATTCGCCTGCAAGACGGCAGGACGTTGAAGGCCGAACTGAAAGGCCGCGATCCCAAGACGGACCTCGCGGTGCTCACCGTCAAGTCCGACAAGCCGCTGCCCACCGTGACATTTGGTGACAGCGATGCCCTGCGCATTGGCGAATGGGTAATGGCAATCGGCAATCCTTTTGGCCTTGGCGGTTCGGTGTCACTTGGCATCGTGTCGGCGCGCAACCGTGACATCAACGCAGGTCCGTATGATGATTTCATCCAGACCGATGCGGCCATCAACAAGGGCAACTCTGGCGGTCCGCTGTTCAACATGCAGGGCCAGGTGGTGGGCATCAACACGGCGATTTTCTCTCCGACGGGCGGTTCCGTCGGCATCGGCTTCTCGGTTCCGGCCAATACGGCGCGGGGCATCGTCGATCAGTTGGCGAAATATGGTGAGACACGGCGCGGCTGGCTTGGTGTCAAAGTGCAGTCGGTCACCGATGACATTGCCGAGAGCATGGGTCTCGACAGGCCGCGTGGCGCTTTGGTTGCCGACGTGACAGAAGGTTCTCCCGGCAAGGCCGCCGGCATTGAAGCCGGTGACGTGATCACTGAGTTCAACGGCAAGCCGATTACCGAGATGAAGGAACTGCCGCGCGCCGTTGCTGAATCCGAAGTCGGCAAGGAAGTGACAGTCAAGGCGTTGCGCAAGGGCAAGAGTGTTGAATTCAAGGTCGCCATCGGCCGCCTCGAAGATGGCGAGAAACTTGTGGCGCAGCAGGATGCAAGCAAGGCCGCCGGGGCACCTGCCACGGCCACGATCCTCGGCATGACAGTGAGTTCGCTCACCGATGAATTGCGCACCACCTTCAAGACTGATGAAAAGGTCAAGGGTGCCATCGTCACGGAAGTGGCCAGTGATGGTGCAGCCAGGGAAAAAGAAGTGGAAGCAGGCGACGTGATCCTGGAAGCAGGTGGCAAGTCTGTTGCCGGTGCGCCTGACGTTTCGGACGCGGTGACCGCTGCCGAGAAGGCCGGAAAATCCTCGGTGCTGATGTTGATCGCCAAGGCTGGCAAGGCCGGAGAAACCCGCTTCATTGCGCTCAAAGTGAAAAAATAGGTCACTCTGCGGCGGTCCCGTGCGGCCGCCTGCTCGGTTGCTCAATTGTTTAACAATTCATGAACTCCGCCCAGACTTCTGTTCGGGCGGAGTTTCGATTTGTGATCCACGCCCGCAAGCAGCCGAACTGCAAAGGTTAAAGGCTGTTGAGTGTATGTTAAGTCGCATACGATAGTCTGGTTGTACCAGAGAGCATTGGCAACACAGGTCGGCCAGCGCTGAAAATTTTTGCACGGGGGCGGGCGAGATGATCAAGGGCGCGTGGCGCGAGGAACTGGACGCTGCAAGCGTTCCTCAGCAATCGAATTCACTGCGGGGCAGACGTCCGGCATCGGCGGTTTGGACGTTTGGCGTCGGCAGCATATTGATTGCGTTGGCCGCCTTTCTCGCCACTCTGACCATTTCCTGGCAATTCGAGCTGCGCAAAGTATATCAGATCCACATGGGCGAAGGCGACGGGCTTGGCCTCGAAACTGTGCTGCTCGCAGCAGCCACTTCCGTTGCTGCTGTTTTGATCCGCTGTGGCTTCGTCTGGGCGTCGCGCAATGCTGAACTTTTGAAAGAAGCTGAACTCGCCAGCATGGCCCGGGTTGACCGCTTGACCGGATTGGACAGCCGGGCCTGGGCGGAAGTGCTGCTGGCAAAACTTGACGCACACAATCTGCGGTTCTGCGCCATTGTCGATGCGCGGCGTTTCAGTGAAATCAACAGTTGCTTCGGCTATGCGCTGGGCGATGACATTCTCAAGGACGTCGCGCAGCGGCTGCGTGGGGCGGTGCCTTCAGCCCATGTCCTTGCCCGGATCAATTCGGATGTCTTTGTTGTCATCTCGCAGATTTTGGCGAATGAGGCCGAAGGCCGTGAAATCGTTGAAGTGATGCATCAGCGTTTGCTTCAGCCCTTTCACAAAGAACTCGACCTGCTCATCGGATTTTCCATCGGCGTGACGTTCACGACGGATGCCACGGCGGTTGAATGTGACATCATGCAACGTGCCGACATTGCCCTCCACAGCGGCGACGGCAATCCGGAAGGGGGCGTGATCTATTTCAAGGACAGCATGCTGGAATCCATTCGCCGCCGCCGGATGGTGGAAATCAATCTGCGCAAGGCGATCAACAGCGATACGGTCGTACCCTACCTGCAACCAATCATTGATGTGGCAAATGGAAAACTGGCAGGCTTTGAGGTGCTGGCACGGTGGACGGATCATGACCTTGGCACCGTTCATCCCACCGAGTTCATTCCTGTCGCAGAAGCGAGCGGCCTGATCGGCAAGCTCGATGAACAACTGCTGGCAGTGGCCTGCCGCCGGGCCGCCGGTTGGCCGGGCCAGCTCAAGCTTTCCGTCAACCTGGCGGCGAATGCATTGAACGAGCCCACGACGGCGCTGCGCATTCTGGCCACTCTTGGAAGTACGCGCTTTCCATCTTCGCGGTTGCAGATTGAAGTCACTGAATCCGAACAACTGCATCGCAGCCATACGACTGAAACCTGCATTGCGGCGTTGCGTCAGGCTGGTGTGCGGGTGGTGATTGATGATTTCGGCACCGGCTATTGCAGCTTCGAAAGGCTTGTGGGCAACCGTTTCGATGGCCTCAAGATTGATCGCAGCTTCGTGCAAGGCATGGAATTCAACGCTGACATGGCGGCGATCGTGCTGGCATCGATCTCGATCGGCAAGCGGCTTGGATTGACTGTGACGGCAGAAGGTGTCGAAACAGAAGAACAGTTCACCGCGTTGCGTGCCATGGGCTGCGACAGGGCGCAGGGCTATCATTTCGGGCGGCCAATGACGCTCAGTGATGCCCATCTCCTGGCCTTGGGCAAGTTTCCTCCCGTCGAGGAAATCGCCACGGACGCGGTTGCTTGAGGACGCGGGCCGCGCAGGCTTGCCGCTTTGCTCAGGCGTGATAGTCTCGCTCTCAAAGGTGAGAGCGGGGCACTATGCAGAAACGCCTATCCGTTGCGCAAGCGCGTCGACTGATTTTCGATGCCCTGACGGGTGCCGGTACTGCGGATCGCAATGCCGGATATTTCACTGAAGCAATTCTCGACACTGAACTCTCTGGACTGGAGGGCCACGGCTTTTATTGGCTGCAGTATTATTGCGAGCACGTGAAATCCGGCAAGGTTGATGGCAAGGCCAGGCCCGTTGTAAAAATGGCGACGCCGGTCGCCATACGGGTTGATGCCAGGCGCGGCTTTGCCCATCCGGCGATTGAGGCCGGGTTCAAAAAACTTGTGCCTGCCGCACGCAAGCATGGCGTGGCGGCGATGGCTGTGCATGGCTCATACAATGCAGCGACGCTGGGGTTTCACACCGGCGTTCTGGCGAAGCAGGGACTGGTGGCGTTTGGTTTCACCAATGCCACGCCAGCCATTGCGCCGGTGGGCGGCAAGAAGCCGGTGATCGGCACCAACCCCATGTCATTTGCCGTGCCGGGGAAAGCTGGCAAGATTGCCTTTCTTGTCGACCAGTCATCTTCGCAAGTGCCGTGGACGGCGGTGAAAATCGCCAGTGAGGAAAAGCGCGCCATTCCCCTGGGATTGGGGGCTTGATGCCGATGGCAGGCCGACGACGGATGCGGATGCAGCGCTGGCGGGCTCCATGGCACCTGCCGGTGGTTACAAGGGCTTCGGCCAGGGGCTCATCGTCGAAGTGATGTGTGCCGCGATGACGGGTTCATTGCGTGGCCCCCAGATGGGCAGCTTCATGGCCAATGATGGCAAGCCGATTGGATGCGGGCAGTTTTTCATCGCCCTTGATCCACGAAAATTTTCCGGCGGCATGTTTGACAGCCAAGTGAGGGGCCTCATTGCGTCGATCACGGCACAGGACGGTGCGCGGATGCCCAACAGCCGCCGCGAGGCCAACAGCAAGCGCCTGAAAAAGGAGGGCCTGCCCATCGACGCGGCGTTGCTGGCGCGTCTCCAGAGTTTCGCTTCATGAGCCTGCGTGCTGTTGTGGGCAAGCGCCGCAAAGTCTCTGACATTGTTCAGGCGCCATGGCGGCGGGTGGACAATCCGCTGCCGCACCTGACGCTGATCAGTGATGATGAAGTGGAGCACCTGTTCAACGCATCGCTCCGCATTCTCGAAGAGACGGGCGTACGCTGTCCGGTCGTTGAGGCGCAGGAGATTTTGCACCGCGGTGGTGCACGGGTAGACGCCAGTGACAATCGTATCCGCATTGGCCGAGACATGGTGACGGCGGCACTCACAACAGCGCCACGCGCATTTCACCTGACGCCGCGCAATGAAGCGCGCGCCGTGTCACTGGGCGGACGCGCCTTCACCACAGCTGCGGTGCTCGGGCCACCGAACGTGACTGATCTGGTGCGTGGGCGGCGCAGCGGCACGTTGGCTGACATGGAGGAACTGCTCAAGCTCACGCAATTTTTCAATGCGGTGCAGATGAATGGCTGGCCGGTTGAGCCGTTGGATTGCGAAGTGCGGGTGCGCCACCTCGATGCTGCGCTGTCGATGCTGACGCTGACCGACAAGGTGCCCTATGTGTTCTGCCAATCACGCCAGCGCATCGCCGATGTTCTGATGCTGTGTGCCATGGCGCGGGGCGAGACGCTGGAACAGTTCAGCGCACGGCCCGGCGTCTTCTCCATCATCAACACCAACACGCCGTTGCAGTATGATGTGCCGATGACAATCGGGGTCATGGATATGGCGCGCCATGGCCAGCCCACTCTGCTCACGCCGTTTGTCATGGCGGGAGCTTCCACGCCCAACAGTCTGGCCAGCGCTTTGGCCTTGAACACGGCAGAGGTTCTGTTCGGTGTGGTGTTGGCGCAACTGGTGCGGCCGGGTGCGCCCGTCGTCTATGGTTGTGCGGCCATGAATGTCGATATGCGCACCGGTGCTCCCGCTTATGGTTGGGCCGACATGCAGCGCTTCACCTTCGTTGGCGCGCAGATGGCGCGGCGCTGCGGCTTGCCGCTGCGCTCGTCCAATTTTTCAACATCGAATGTTCCGGATTTTCTGAGTGGCATGGAGTCCGCCAATACCGGCTTTGCCGCGCTGTCGTCAGGTGCGCATCTGCTGATGCATGCGGCGGGCTGGGCCGAGGGTGGCCTATGCACATCCTACGAGAAGTTCGTGCTCGATTGCGAAATCGTGCAGAGCCTCATGCACATGGCAGCACCAGTCGATTTGTCGGATGAGGCGTTGGCACTGGACGAGATTGCCAGTGTCGGTCCCGGCGGGCATTTTTTCGGCTCGGCCCACACGCTCGAAACGTACGAAACGGCCTTCTATCGTCCGCTTGTGGAGACGACGCAGAATTACGGGGCGTGGGCGGAGGCGGGGGCGAAGGATGCCGCAGCACGCGCCACGGCCATTTGGCAGGAGGCGCTTCGGGTCTACGAGCCGCCACCATTTGATGCCGCACGGCTCGATGAAATGACCGCCTTTGTGGCAAAACGCAAAGAGGAGGGCGGGGCGCCGCTTGATTGAGTGTGATGACTGAAATGTTTCCCTCCATGTTTCCGGCAATTTTTCAACCGCTGACACTGCGCCACAAGACATTGCGCAACCGCATAGTGTTCGGAGCGCACACCGCCAACATGTCCGACAACGGTTTGCCGGGCGAGCGGCACCGGGGGTATTACGAAGAACGGGCGCGCGGTGGTGCGGCGATGATCGTGGTGGAGCCGGTACCTGTGCATCGTGCCGCAGTGTTGACGCGCGGCAACTTCCTGCACTCGACGGATGAAATCATTCCGCATTTCCGCAAGGTGACGGATGTGGTGCATGCACATGGCGCGGTGATCTGCCATCAGCTCTATCATGTGGGCCAGCATGGTGATGCCGACAATTCCTATCATGCGGCGTGGTCTCCCTCCGGTTTGCCGAGCTTTCATGACTCGGATGGCAGCCATGCCATGACGAACGCCGAAATCGAGGAAACGATCGAAGGTTATGTGCAGGCGGCACGGCGGGCCAAGGCGAGTGGCTTTGACGGCATCGAGCTGTTCTCCGCCTACAATGCCTTGCCGGACCAGTTCTGGCTACCGTTCAATAACCGCCGCGATGACCAGTGGGGCGGCTCGTTTGAAAACCGCATGCGCTTTTCGCGCACGGTTCTGGAGCGCATCCGCAAGATGGCGGGGGATGATTTCATCATCGGCATGGCCGTGAACATGGACCCCACCAGCGCCGTGTCGCAGACCATCGAACAGCTGCAGGAGATCGTGGCGTGGCACGACCAGCGCCAACTGATGGACTATGTGACCTGTGGCACCGGCAGTTACTTCAATCACACCGGCATCATTCCCAATGTCTTCTATGCCGACAAGCTGGGTGCGCCGCATGCCGAAGCCTTGAAACAGGTGGTGAAGCATGCCCGCGTGCAATGTGAGGCGCATGTCCGCACGCCGGAAAATGCCGAAGCTGTGGTGAAGTCGGGCCAGGCTGACATGGTTTCCATCGTGCGCGGGCAAATCGCTGATCCGCATTGGGTGGCGAAGGCGCGCGCCGGCCGCCCAGAGGATGTGCGGCCGTGCCTGTCGTGCAACCAGATGTGCTGGGGCAGGCGTTCGCGCGACTACTGGATTTCGTGCCTGATCAATCCTTCGGCTGGGCGTGAATTTGAATGGGGTGGTGACCGCTTCACGGCTGCCGCAAAGCCCAAAAGAGTTCTCGTTGTCGGTGGTGGTGTTGCCGGCATGGAGGCGGCGCGGGTGGCGGCGGAACGCGGCCATCAGGTCACACTCACTGAGGCCTCGGACAAGCTGGGTGGCCTGTTCCGCCTGGCCGGATTGCAGCCGCGCCGCCAGCAGATCATCGACTACATCAACTGGCTGGAGCGGCAGTTGAACACGTTGCAGGTGCAGGTGAAGTTGAACACGCCAATGGACAGTGATGACGTGAAGGCCTTTGCTGCCGATGACGTCATCATCGCCACCGGATCGCAGCCCGACAATTCCGGTTTCCAGCGCGGTTTGCCGCAGTTTGATCAGTTGCCGGGGGTGGAGCGCGGGCCAGTGTGGAGTGCCGAGGATGTGATGGCCAAACGCGCCACGCTGGGCCAGCGCATCATCCTGCTCGACGAAACGGCGAACTGGAAAGGCACCGGAACGGCAATCCTGATGGCAGAGCAGGGCCATGCCGTGACGATTGTCACCGGGGCTGCGGTGGTGATGGCGGAAATGGCGCGCACGGCGGCCGACATGCAGGCGCGCGCGCGATTGCGCGAGTTGGGCGTCACGCTGTTGTCTGAACATCTCATGCTGGAGTGGCAAGGCACCGGTGCACTGGTCCAGGCCTTTGGAGCCGCTCCTTATCGCATCGCGGGCGACACCCTTGTCATTGCTGGCACCAATATTCCGGAGCGTGCACTCGCCGATGAAACCGGCCACGCCAGCATCGGCGACGCCACCGCCGCGCGCACGGCAGCGATGGCGATCTACGAGGGTCGCAAGTGGGGCATGGAGGTTTAGGTCAAACTCACAACTTCACTGACCGTAACCTGAGAGCATTGCCGATGACGCTGACCGATGACAGCGCCATGGCGGCGGCGGCGATGACAGGTGACAAGAGGATGCCGAACACCGGATAGAGCACACCCGCCGCGATGGGCACGCCTGCCGCGTTGTAGATGAAAGCAAAGAACAGGTTCTGGCGGATGTTGTTCATGGTGGCGCGGGAGAGATTGCGCGCCTTGGCAATCCCCATGAGGTCGCCTTTCAGCAGCGTGATCCCGGCGCTTTCCATGGCGACGTCGGTGCCGGTGCCCATGGCGATGCCGACATCAGCAGCGGCCAGTGCTGGCGCATCGTTGACGCCATCTCCTGCCATGGCAACGATGGCGCCTTCGCTCTTGAGGCGGGCAACGATGGCCGCCTTCTGGTCCGGCGTTACCTCGGCCTCGACTTCGGTGAGGCCGAGGGACTTGGCGATCGTTTCAGCGGTGGTGCGGTTGTCACCTGTCAGCATGACGATGCGCAAGCCTTGGGCGCGCAAAGCTGCGAGTGCCGCTGGCGTTGTTGCCTTCACCGGATCAGAAATGCTGAACACGCCTGCAAGTTTGCCGTTGACGGCCATGAAGATTGCTGTGGCTCCAGTGGCGCGCATGGTTTCTGCTTCCGCTGCAAGCTCCGCTGCAGGAATATTGAGCTCGGCGAGGAACTTCGCATGGCCGAGTGCGATGCGTTTACGCTCCACCATGCCGATGGCACCCTTGCCGGTGGGACTGTCAAACCCCATGACCTTGCCGAGTGCGAGGCCGCGTGACTGTGCGGCCATGACGAGGGCGCGGGCGAGGGGATGTTCACTTGCCTGTTCGACGCTGGCCGCGAGGCGCAGGATTTCCCCTTCGTCGTGGCCTTCCGCCGTGACGATTGATGTGACGGCGGGGCGGCCCTCGGTGAGGGTTCCGGTCTTGTCGATCACCAGGGTGTTGACGGCTTCCATGCGCTCAAGCAACTCGGCATTCTTGATGAGCACGCCAGACTGCGCGCCACGGCCAATGCCGACCATGATTGACATCGGCGTGGCCAGACCCAGCGCACAGGGGCAGGCGATGATGAGCACGGCCACGGCGGCAACAAGGCCATAGCTGAAACGCGGCTCTGGCCCCCACAGCGACCAGGCGATGAAGGCGAGAACGGAGATGGCGAGGACCAGCGGCACGAACCATCCTGATACTGTGTCGGCCAGTCTCTGGATCGGGGCGCGGCTGCGCTGAGCGTCGGCCACCATCTGCACGATGCGGGAGAGCACCGTCTCGCTGCCAACCCGTTCGGCCTTCATGATGAAAGAGCCGGTGGCATTGATGGTGCCGCCAATCACCTTGCCACCAACCTCTTTGCTGACCGGCATCGATTCACCCGTCACCATGGATTCATCGATGGTGGCGCGACCCTCGGTAATCGCGCCATCGACCGGGATTTTCTCACCGGGGCGGACGCGCAAGATGTCACCAGATGCGATGAGGTCGAGGGCAACGTCTTCTTCGCTGCCATCGGCGTTGACGCGGCGGGCCGACGTCGGTGCAAGGCCGAGCAGGGCCTTGATGGCACCGGAGGTTTGGTCGCGGGCCCGAAGTTCCAGCACTTGTCCCAGCAGCACCAACACGGTGATGACGGCGGCGGCTTCGAAATAGACCGCGACCGAGCCATCATGCTGGCGGAAGGCGGGCGGGAAAACCTGCGGCATCAGCGTGGCGATGATGCTGTAGACCCAGGCGATGCCGGTGCCCAACGCGATCAAGGTAAACATGTTGAGATGGCGTGTCTTCAACGAGTCAAAGCCGCGCACGAAGAAGGGCCAGCCTGCCCACAGCACCACGGGTGTGGCGAGTGCCAGTTGAATCCAGTTCGACAGTTGCGGTGCGAGCAGATGCGTGCCCGTGAGATGGCCGCCCATCTCCAATGCGAACACCGGGACGGCCAGCACGAGGCCCACCCAGAAGCGGCGCGTCATGTCGATCAGTTCGTGGTTAGGCCCGCTGTCAGCCGTCACCATCATCGGTTCCAGTGCCATGCCGCAGATCGGGCATGCACCGGGGCCGATCTGGCGGATTTCCGGGTGCATCGGGCAGGTATACTCGACGTCCTTGGGGGCAGCATCGGCCGCCGCCTTGACCTGTTCCGGATCGAGATATTTGAGCGGCGTCGCCATGAATTTCGTACGGCAGCCAGCACTGCAGAAATGATAGGCTGTGCCGCCATGATCGGCATGGTGCGGCGTGGTCAGCGGGTTCACCGTCATGCCACAAACGGGATCGATGGCGGTTGGCGCGGTTGGGTCTGCGGGTTTGTGTTCCATACCTGGAGAGATAGGACGTTCGAACGCATTCTGCCAGCACCGAGGGGGCCGCTGTCTCCCTACTCTGCCGCAATCCGCGGCAAGTCGGCCAGAGACGCGGCCAGTGCGGCTTCGTCGTAGCCCTTGTCTTCCAGGTTGCCGGAGGCGTAGTCCATGTAAGCCTGCATGTCGAAGTGGCCGTGGCCGCACAGACCAAAGAGGATCGTTGGCGATGTGCCCTCGCGCTTGGCCTTGAGGGCCTGGTCGATGGCACCTTTGACGGCGTGGTTTGCTTCCGGCGCGGGGACAATGCCTTCGGTTTTCGCGAACATTACACCAGCCTCGAAGCAGGCGACTTGGGTGTAGGCTTCGGCTTCGATGAGACCCAGTTCCTTCAAATGCGAAACCAGCGGTGCCATGCCGTGATAGCGCAGGCCGCCAGCGTGGAAGCCCGGTGGCATGAAGGTGGAACCGAGCGTGTGCATTTTCACCAATGGCGTCATGTGTGAGGTGTCGCCGAAATCATAGGCGTACTTGCCGCGTGTCAATGACGGGCAGGCCGCGGGTTCGGCAGCAATCACCTTGACTTTCTTGCCGCCGCGCAACTGGGCGCCGATGAAGGGGAAGGTGAGACCGGCAAAGTTCGAGCCGCCGCCAGTGCAACCGACGATGATGTCGGGGTGGGCACCCGCCATGGCCATCTGCTCAATGGCTTCCTGGCCAATGACGGTTTGATGCATGAGCACGTGGTTCAACACCGAGCCCAGCGCATACTTGGTGTCGGGGTTGGTGGCGGCAACCTCAACGGCTTCGGAAATGGCGATGCCGAGTGAGCCGTTGGAGTTCGGATCCTTCGCCAGAATGCTGCGCCCGGCGTTGGTCTCCATGGAAGGGCTCGAGACGCATTGCGCGCCATAGAGTTCCATGATGGCCTTGCGATAGGGCTTCTGGCGGAAAGATACCGCGACCTGGAAGACCTTGACGTCGATGCCGAACATGGCCCCTGCCATGGCGAGGGATGAGCCCCATTGTCCTGCACCGGTTTCGGTCACCAGTTTCTTGATGCCTTCCTGCTGGTTGTAGAAGGCTTGCGGGATGGCGGTGTTGGGTTTGTGCGAACCGGCGGGCGAAACGCCTTCATACTTGTAGTAAATCTTCGCCGTGGTGCCCAAAGCTTTTTCCAGTCCATAGGCGCGATAGAGCGGCGTTGGCCGCCACATACGGTAGATGTCATTCACCGGTTTTGGAATGTCGATGTAACGGTCGCCAGAAACTTCCTGCATGATCAGCGCCATGGGGAAGAGCGGTGCCAGATCATCCGGCCCCACGGGTTGCAGTGTGCCGGGATGGAGCGGCGGCGGTGGCGGCACAGGCAGGTCGGCCATGATATTGTACCAGGCCTTGGGGATGCGCTCCTCACCCATCTGGATCTTGCGGGTGCCGGCGGGCACGCGGGCGATGGCAATTTTCTTTGCAGATTGCCTTTTTCGCTGACCTTTTTGGCGCAGCGCGCTTGGCAGCTTTCACCACCGTCTTGGCTTTCGCCTTCTTCACGGACTTCTTTGACTTCTTGGCCATGACATTTCTCCCGGCATTCCCGGCAGGAGATTTGCGCATGGTGCCGGGCTTGGCAAGCACTCAAGCCGCGACAAACTGCTCTTTCCTGTAGCCCTGCAAATACAACAACGCCGTCAGGTCGGCGTGGTTGATGCGGATGAGGCTGCTTTCCTGCACGTGCGGCTTGGCATGCAGCGCCACGCCGAGGCCTATCTTTGAGAAATGAATAGTCTTGCTGAACCGGAGATATAATAACTTGACTTTTGGCTGGAGCGGACTTGTACATCACGCTCCTATTGGAATTTTCAAACTTGCGCTTCATCCACAGGCGCTGTGTAATCGGTGAACTGGGCGCCTTTTGATGAGGTTGTCCAATGTTTACAACAAGGTTTTTGTCACTGCTACTTCTCACAAGTCAGCGAAGAATTTCTTGCCGATCTCCTGCCAGTCAGATTGGCACATCGAGCGGAGCTTTGGCGCGCCTCTTGGGGTTCAAAAGTGACGCCGCATTCTTGACCGCCCAATCCGCAATCCACTACAGGAGGTCGAGTTCAGAGAGTTCTGAATTCTTCAAGTTCTTGGTGATCTAAAGGGTTTTGACGGTGTGTTGCCAAATTTATTGTTTGCGCATTTAGCTATTTTGGACGTGTTGAGAAAACAACCTAAAATTTCGACTTGGGGCTATGGTTTTGGTCAGCCAAAGCGCATAGGTGCCCGTTTTGAAACTCCACATGAGTTTTTGACCGATTTCAAAGTGACAGGAAGGAGCTTGAGGGTCGCGCCGCTTGCGAAGGTTTCCTGCGATGTTTGGAGCTATTTCGTCACATATCGCAGACTAAGAGCATTAGGCCAGGATGCGGTAGCTACTTGCTCAAACACATAGCTGAAAACATTGCAGTTACTCTGCCCGATGGATCGAAGGTCGAGAAAGCGTATGTTGCCAACGGTACGTTGATTGTGGCGGCAATCTATGCGGGGTTTAAATTTAAGTCGTATACTGACGAAAAAGGATACGACTACATCAATGTGAATTTCAACATGTCCAAACAGGCTGTAGATGAGATAAACCTGCATGTTCGACCAACAAGCGGCAGAGCACAGGATTACCTGTTTTTTGAACGGCAAAAAAGGTATTCAGAAAAGTATTTGCCTGATCTTAGTCGCCGACAAACTGCTCTTTCCTGTAGCCCTGCAAATACAACAGCGCCGTCAGGTCGGCGTGGTTGATGCGGATAAGGCTGCTTTCCTGTACGTGCGGCTTGGCATGCAGCGCCACGCCGAGGCCCGCTTCGGAAAGCATTGCAAGATCATTGGCACCGTCGCCAACAGCGATGGCGTCGGATGAATCGAGGCCATGTTTGCGGGCCAGTTCCTTGAGACCATCGACTTTGGCTTGCTGGCCAAGAATGGGCCGGGCCACCGTGCCAGCAAGCTTGCCGCCGGCAATTTCAAGTGTGTTGGCGCGGTGCTCGTCAAAGCCGAGTGTTGCCGCCACGTGAGCAGTGAAGGCGGTGAAACCGCCGGAGATCAGGGCTGTGTAGGCACCATTGGCTTTCATGGTGGCAAGCAATGTCTTGCCGCCGGACATGAAGGTGATGCGTTCGCGGATCAGGGTGTCGATGATGCTGGCGGGCAGGCCTTGGAGCAGACCGACGCGCTCGGTCAATGCACCTTCAAAATCCAGTTCGCCGCGCATGGCCTTGGCAGTGATGGCAGCGATACGTTCACCGACGCCCGCCACGATGCCAAGCTCATCGATGCATTCCTGATGGATCATGGTGGAGTCCATGTCGGCGACCAACAGGCGCTTGCGCCGGTTGTGGATGGAGACGGTGGCGGCATCGATGGAGAGCGGGCGCAGGCCAATCAGGAATTCCGGCACGCGTTCGAAGGCTTCAACCTCGATGGCATCGCCGGGAGACAGCCAATGCGGCTCTCCTCCGCCCAGATCGCGCATGGCTTCGATCACGTGCGAAGTGATTGCGCCAGAGCCCGGGGCTGCCATAAGAACGAGAACGGAATCCATGAATGCCAGACGTACCCCAAAAATCTGCGCTGCTTATTGCAGGCCCCACCGCCAGCGGCAAGTCGGCATTGGCTGTGCGCCTGGCGTGTGAGCGCAATGGCGTGATCATCAACGCCGACTCGATGCAGGTCTATCGCGAATTGCGGCTGCTCACGGCCAGACCTTCCGAGGACGAGGAAGCACAAGTCCCGCACAGACTTTATGGTCATGTGAGCGGGGCAGCGGATTATTCAGTGGCGCGCTGGCTTGCTGATGCAACGCGTGAGATCGAAGCGGCATGGGCGGCGGGGCAGCTCCCAGTCATTTGCGGTGGCACCGGACTTTACTTCATGGCGCTCGAGCAGGGGCTGTCCGAGGTGCCATTGATTGCCGAAGAGGTTCGGGAAAAATGGCGCGGCTTTGCGGGCAATCTGCATCTGGAGCTGGCGCAGCGTGACCCTGTCATGGCGGCCCGGCTTCCGGCCAATGACCGGCAGCGGATCATCCGGGCGCTGGAGGTGTTTGAAGCTACCGGGCGTTCACTGGCAGATTGGCAGGGGCGTGGGCAGGAGAGGGCATTCCTCAATCATATCAAAGTGGAACGGCTCATGGTTGATGTGCCGCGCGAGGTGCTCTACCGGCGCGCCGACCACAGGTTTGACACGATGCTCGCCCAGGGTGCACTGGATGAAGTGCGGGCGCTTCCCCGGATTGATGCGGCACAACCGATGATGAAGGCGATTGGTGTTCCGGAATTGTTGGCCTGTCTCAGGAACGAGTTGACTTTGGAAGACGCAGTGCAAAGGGCAAAGATGGCGACCAGGCAATACATCAAGCGGCAGCTCACCTGGTGGCGCAGCAAGGGCTCGGATTGGCAGCGGGTTACGCCTGCGCCTGAGGCGTGATGAGGTGTTATGTGAGGTTGCGTCTGGCGCTTTCGGTTGTCTTCGCCGTCGTCCTCGGCGCATGCGGAGGCAGCAGTGTTGCCCAGAGTGCAGGGCCACTCGAATTTCTGAAGCGGCTTGATCGCAGCCTTTGCGAGGTCATCGCCAACGGAAATTGCAAGAGCAAGCGCAAGGCTGGCTCTGCGACAACGGCGCGCAAGGCTCCTGCCCAAAAATCAAAAGCAAAGCCAGAGACTGTGGAACCACAGGCGGTCGAGGTGCAGAAAGCCGATACGCCGCTGATTCTCAAACCGCGATTGCGGCCAGGAACCTTGCGGGCGGCGTCGGCTGAGCCTCCACCCGTTGCAAAAACTGCTGCATCCCCAACCCCGCTGAAACCTGTGTTGAAACCTTCGCCACCCGTGGCGCGTGTGAGTCCGACCAAGGTGGCGATTGTGGTACCGCCGCGCGTGCTGACCGAAAAGCCACGCCTGCCAGACAACGCGGAAATTGCTGCTGATAGTTGCCTTGCGGCACTCAAGGTTGCGGGAGCGCGGTTCACCACGGCGGCGCAGCCGGTCAGTGCTGGTGCGTGCGACGTCCCGGTGCCGGTGAAGGTGGCTGGCCTCTCGACGGACGGCCGGGTGGTGTTGTTGCCCGACCAGCCTTTGCTGGCGTGTGCCTTTGCCTTGCGCCTGGCGAACTGGCTGGATGATCTTGGCCAGCCGCTGGCCCAGGCCACGGCAGGCTCCGCAATCTCACGGCTCTATACCGGACCTGGTTTTCAGTGCCGCGGGCGCAACGGCGACAGTTCCGCCAAGATCAGCGAACATGGACGTGGCAACGCCGTTGATATTGAACGCTTCAGGCTGGTGGATGGCCGCGAATTGTGGGTGAAGGATGCGGCCAACAAGATGTCCGGCTCCTACGCAGCGCTGACTGCCTTGCGGCAATCAGCCTGCGCGCGCTTTACCACCGTTCTCGGTCCCGGCAGCAACAGCGCCCATGAAGAGCACTTCCATTTTGACCTTGGGCAACATGGCAAGTCCGGCACGTATGTGATTTGCCAGTAGCAGCGCAAGCCGCTGCAAGCTGGGCGTGTCAGTAGGGACTGACGGGTACGTCGAGAACGTCGGTGACGTAGAGGACGCCGAGGCCCATGGCGGTAAAGCCAGCGCCGACAACGAAGGGATTGCTCAGCAACGTTGGCGTGGGCGGCAAGTCAACAATGGTCTGCGGGTTGAATGGCGATGTGCTGTTTGCCGGGGAAATGATTTCGGTACTTGCCTCACCGGCGAAGCCGCATGGTGTGGCACTGACGATGTGCACTCTGCCGGGTGCCAGTTGCACATTGCATTCTGGGAAGGACAGGGAGGCCGTCGCTGCCGTCGCGAGCAGGATGCGGTCACCGGTTGATATCGTTTCATCAGCCGTGGCGGGAAAGAAGCCTTCGCCGTGGTTGAGCAGGACTTTGCCACTGAGGCCGACGAGTTGGCCAACCGGTGCCGGAATTTCGGTGATTTGTTTTTGACCTGCCATGACTGGCGCAACAGTGGCGCATGCCAAGAGGCAGGATACCAGCCAAGTTGTTGTCGTGCGAACCATGAACCGTCTCTCGCCGTAGCTGACCGTCAAATGCCATGAATGAACAGGCACACCGACTTGCCAACGTATTGTCAGAATTTGATGAGGCCCCAGTGCCTTACCCATGTGAATAAAGCGGCATGGTTAACATGTGCTTAAGGTAGGGAGGCTATTGCCGCTACCTTGGTTTTGTCTTGTTGCACGCTAGCCTCTTGACCTTTTTGCACCTGCGCCATAGAAAGCTGCCCATGAAGAACATTCTCGTCGTAGGATCGCGTAGCGCCGGGCAGGGTTAACCCTGCCGGATACACGGTGCTGCGCGGTAAACAGGCTCCCACAGGGGGCCTTTTTTGTTGGAAGAATTGCTTTAGAGACACGTTGAGACGTTGAGAGGACAAGATGGCTGGTACACCGAACGGGGAATTGATGTCGGGCGCGGAGATCGTGCTCAAGGCGCTGGCCGACCAGGGCGTCAGCACAGTGTTCGGCTATCCGGGCGGTGCCGTGCTGCCGATCTATGACGAATTCTTCCAGCAGGACAAGGTCAAGCACATCCTGGTGCGCCACGAGCAGGGGGCGACCCATGCCGCCGAAGGCTATGCGCGCTCCACCGGCAAAGTCGGCGTGGTGCTGGCGACTTCCGGTCCGGGCGCCACCAATTGCGTGACCGGCCTGACTGACGCATTGCTCGATTCCATTCCCATGGTGTGCCTCACTGGCCAGGTTCCGACGCATCTCATCGGCATGGACGCCTTCCAGGAGTGCGACACGGTGGGCATCACCCGTCCCTGCACCAAGCACAATTGGCTGGTGAAGGACGTGAACGATCTCGCCCGCACCATTCATGAGGCCTTCTATGTTGCCCGCACCGGCCGCCCCGGTCCGGTGGTCGTCGACATTCCCAAGGACGTGCAGTTTGCCAAGGGCAAGTATGTCGGACCGCAGGGCATTGCCGCCAAGACCTACAATCCGCGCGTCAAGCCTGACCAAGGCTCCATCCGCGCCGCCATTGATCTTCTCGCCACGGCGAAGAAGCCGATCCTCTATACCGGCGGTGGCGTCATCAACTCCGGCCCGACGGCGTCCAAGCTGTTGCGTGAATTCGTTGCCATGACCGGCATTCCGATTACTTCGACGCTGATGGGTCTCGGGGCTTATCCGGCGTCGGGCAAGGAGTGGTTGGGCATGCTCGGCATGCATGGTACTTACGAGGCCAACATGGCCATGCATGATTGCGATGTGATGGTCTGCGTGGGGGCACGTTTCGATGACCGCATCACTGGCCGCATTGATGCCTTCTCGCCCGGTTCCAAGAAGATCCACATCGACATTGATCCGTCCTCGATCAACAAGACGGTGAAGGTCGATATTCCGGTGATCGGCGATGTTGCCCACGCATTGGAAGACATGATCCGGTTGTGGAAGTCGCGTTCGCTGAAACTTGACGCCAAGGCGCTGGCCGCATGGAAGTCGCTGATCGACAAATGGAAGGCGGTGGACTGTCTCAAGTACACGCCGAACCGCGACGTGATCATGCCGCAGTATGCCGTCGAGCGGCTCTATGCCCTGACCAAGGACAAGGACTGCTACATTTCGACCGAAGTGGGCCAGCACCAGATGTGGGCGGCACAGTTCTATCGCTTCGAGGAACCCAACCGGTGGATGACGTCTGGTGGTCTTGGCACCATGGGCTATGGTCTTCCCGCTGCCGTGGGCATGCAGGCGGCGCATCCCAAGTCGCTGTGCATTTGCGTGGCGGGTGACGCCTCGGTGCTGATGAACATGCAGGAGATGAGCACGGCGATCCAGCATCACCTGCCGATCAAGGTGTTCATTCTCAACAACCAGTACATGGGCATGGTGCGGCAGTGGCAACAGTTGTTGCACGGCAACCGCCTGTCGGAATCCTACATGGACTCGCTGCCTGACTTCGTGAAACTGGCGGAAGCCTATGGCGGCACCGGCATCCGCTGCAGCAAGCCGGGTGATCTCGATGACGCGATCAAGGAAATGATCACGGTGAAGGGCCCGGTGCTGTTTGACTGCCGCGTCGCCAATCTCGCCAACTGTTTCCCGATGATCCCGTCGGGCAAGGCGCACAACGAGATGATCCTGGGTTCGGAAATCAAGGACGAGGAGGTCGGCAGCGTGATCGACGCCAAAGGCAAGCAGCTGGTGTAAGGAGAACAACAATGACACAGCACCTTACCGGAACCGGCTCGGCCTACTTTCTTGATGACAAGAAGCAGATCGAGGAAACCCACACGCTCGCCATCATCGCTGAAAACCAGCCGGGCGTTCTCGCCCGCATCATCGGCTTGTTCGCGGGCCGCGGCTACAACATCGACTCGCTCACCGTGTCGGAAACCGAACACGAGAAGCATGTCTCGCGCTTCACCATCGTGACGACGGGCACACCCACCGTCATTGGCCAGATCAAGACCCAGCTCGACCGCATGGTTCCTGTGCATTCGGTTGCCGACCTGACGGTTGCCGGCAACTATCTGGCGCGCGAATTGGCGATGGTGAAGGTGGCGGGCAAGGGCGACAAGCGCGTCGAAGCGCTGCGCCTGGCCGATGCCTTCCGCGCCCGCGTTGTCGATGCCTCGACGGACTCATTCGTGTTTGAACTCACCGGCAAGCCCGACAAGGTCGACCAGTTCATCTCGCTGATGGTTCCGCTTGGCCTCGTCGAAGTGTCACGCACCGGCGTAGCGGCAATCCTGCGCGGCCCGGAGTCGATGAAGGGGTAGCAGCCCTTCACCGTGCAGGTTGTTCTGTCCGCTCGGCTTGTGATTTAAAGGTGAAGGTTCAAGCCCAAGCGAAAGAGACTAGTTTCTATGCCTGCACTCGAGGCACCGTAAGCAAAAACCGGAGGAAAATTCTCTTCGCCGAGATCCACGTATAGATATTCAGCCTTGATGCTCAGCCGTTCTGACACACTCATTTCTGCGCCAAATCCGACTGTGTAGCCCACGGCTGTACTGTCGAAGAGGAATGTGTTTGGGTTAAAGACCTTTGCTTCCAAGCCTCCCAAAGCCAATCCGCCGGTCCCGAAAATCACGACATTTTCGATTTTGTAACCTGCCCGGGCCCGGACCGTGGCCAGCCAGTCAAGGTCGACGAGGATGCCTTCAAATCCCGTTGAGTCCGTTGCATAGCCTTCCGCATTGCCAACACCAATATCGGCCTCGGCACCAATCAGGAAATTGCCGGCAAAGTGGTTCACACCAACGGTCAGACCACCAAGTTGACCGTCGAAATCCCTTCTCGAAAGAAATGCGGGATCGGGACTAAGCGTCGGCTCGCCCCACAGGTATTCAGCATGAATGCCGGCGTAGAAATCAGGTCCCTGATCATCAGCCTGTGCTGCTGCTGCACCCGCTGCCAGACACGCGGCGCTGAGCGCGATTGCACGCTTTCCAATGATTGACATCCCAAAGACTCCTTGGATTTGCCAAGATGTCTAACACTGTTAAAGTTGACCTGCAATTGCTTTGGGGAGGGTGTGTGAAGGACCAAGAGTTGAAGGCGTCGGCAGTGTTTTTCCACACTCTTGCCAAAACCCAGACACTACCCAGGGATGCCATCATCAGCTACCAACTCAAGCTTCTGGAGAAGCTGGCGCGTCACGCCATGCGCCATGTGCCATTCTATCGTGAGAGTGGTCGCCTCGAACCGCTATTTCGCAAAGACGGCTCATTTGATATGACAAGATGGACCGAGGTTGCACCTCTTGGTCGAGGCGAAGCCCGTGACAACCAGGACAGGTTGCTTGCCGACGTTGTGCCCGCTGATATGCAGCCCTGCAGCGTTGACTTGACGTCGGGAACCTCTGGCACGCCCTTGCGTATCACTCAGACCTTGCTCAGTCGCGTTGCCAGCCGCGCCCTTTTGGGACGTGCGATCAGTTGGCACGACGGCATGGCAGAACAACGCGTGCTCACCATCAAGAGTTCGCCGGGCGGACAATCTGTAAGGATTTCGCCATCAGCTTTGATTGTTCCAGCTGATCTGCCGCCAGCAGAACAGATTGAAGCCATCGGCGACTTTCGCCCGACACATGTGGTGAGTTACCCCAACGTGCTCGCCAATGTGCTGCAGACGTCGCAGGCCGCACTCGCTGGCCTTCGTGTAGCCGTCGTATCAGGCGAGCAACTCACCCCCCGATTGCGGGCTACACTCAACAGTTTGACAGGTGCGCGACTTATCAACTGCTACGGTGCGACGGAAGTTGGTGCAGTCGCCTATGAGGACACGCTTGGTCAACTACGCGTGTGCGAAGAAAGCGTTTTCGTGGAACAGGGAGCAGAAGGTCCAGATGGTTTGACCACCGCGCTGCTCACGCCATTCTACTCCTTTGCCATGCCTCTCATTCGCTATGCGCCGGGCGACGTCATTGGGCAGTTGTCTCATGTTGACGACAACTTGCGTGGACTTCGTGTGCTTGAACGAATTGGCGGAAGGGAGCGCAATTTGCTTCGCAGTCCAGACGGTCACTTGTTTTTTGCAGATATACGCGCCAAGGATTTGTCGAGCATTCTTGAGTACCGTGATTGGCAGATGCGTCAGGTGTCACGCACGCAGGCAGTGTTTAAAATTGAAACACCAACTCTGCCTGATGACGGACAGAAACGAGCGCTTAGTAATTTACTGGTGAAAATTCTGCACGGATTGTCCGTACGGATCGAGTATGTTGACAAATTGGCCAAACACCCCAACGGCAAATTCGAAAACGTTACCCGTGATCTTGCCGTTGACGAGCCTGTCGACGGGACAGGTAGTCTTATCTGATGACAATCCGTCCTTCCACCTTCGCCGTCACGGTGCCGAGTTTTTTCACCAGCACCATCACGTCGTTGGCGACGAGTTTGCCGCCGCGTGGATCGACTGTCACCTTGCCGCCTTTCAGCGCCGTGTAGCCATCGCCGCCGTCGAGCATGTAGTCATTGGTGGCGAGCTTGTAGGTGGCTTTCGGATCCAGCGGTTTGCCGCCGATCTCGACCGAGACAACGCGGCTGCCTGCCGGTTTGGATTTGTCGGCCACGACTTTCATGCCACCCACCTGCGGGAAGCGTCCTGCACCGTCTTCGATTTTCGAGAAGCCGTTTTCAAGCGCATCCCACACCTGCTGTCCCGTCACTTCGGTCATGACGGTGACATTGCCGAAGGGCAGTTCAGTGAGAATGTCACGGCGGGTGATGTCGCTGCCCGCCGGATATTCCTTGTCGGCGCGGATGCCGCCACCACCGAAGAGGGCGATCTCCGCACCAACCGCTGCCATCATGGCGTCGCAGATCAGGTTGCCGATGGCGGTTTCCTGGGTGCGCACCATGTTGCGGCGCGAATCCAGCGGCCCCTCGGTCTTGCCGATGACGACGTTCAGCTCCTTGTCGAGTTCGGCCTTGAAGCCGTCCACCATCTTCTGGGTCTCAGGATCAGGCGTGACGGTGGCCGTGTCGATGAAGCGGAAGTTCGGTTCCCACTTGACGGTGCGCTTGCCATCCTTCTCCTGCACATCGACCGTCAGATCTATAGGCACGAGGTAGTTGGCTTCCGTCGACGTATCCACATAGGCGGTGATGCCATTGTACTGCACCACAAGGTCATGATCATCGCCGGAAAGAATGACATCGAATGCTTTCGATGCGAACATCTTCTGGTCATCGGAATGCGGTGCCTGCACCACGCCAACAACGAGTTCGGCACCATCCTTGCGGGCCTGTTTGGCCGCTGCAATGGCGCTCTCCGCCGTCGGTCCAAATTTCAGGTCACCGGTTGAGGCCACCACGGGGGAAGTGTCTTGCGCCACCGGCACAATCGCGAGTTTGACGCCGCCCACATCTTTCATCATCACACCGCCGATGCCTTCGACCGGCTTTCCGTCAGCTTGGGTGATGTTGATGGCGGCCCAGGCGTATTTGGATTTCTTCAGGGCGCCGGCAAAAACCTCAGGACCGAAGTCAAATTCATGATTGCCGGGAACGGCGAGATCAAAGGGCACGATGTTGGTCAGTTCCACCATGTTGCTGCCCTTGTCGAGGCCGGAGAGCAGCGAGGGCGAGAGCAAGTCGCCATTGAAAAGATAGAGCGTGTTGGGATTGGCTGTGCGTTCGGCACGGGCCACGGCGTTGAGGCGGGCCATGCCGCCACGCGATTTGCCGCCCTCAAAATTATAGACATCGCCCACACCGAGCAGCGTGATCTTCACTGTGTCGGCCAAGGTCACAGCCCCGGTGAAGCCGGTGAGAAGTGTGCTGATGAGCAGGGTCTTCACGAGGGTCGATGATGGCATGATGGCCTCCTTGCTGGTCAAGCAGGGAGTTCAGTGCCTCTCCCTGACAGTGTGATGACAGGGAAAGGCTAGACCGATCAGCGGGTGCGTGCAATCGCGACCAGAGGTAAGTCTCAGGCCGTTGCACTCCTTGTGCCATGGCGGACAAACATCACCAGCATCAATGCCGTGCCCAACAGCGTGATCAGTGATCCGATGATCAGCAGCGGTGTTTCGGTTCCGCCATCAACCAGGATTTTGCCGACAATGAGAATGGCAATGCCGACCTCATAAATGATGAATTGCCAGAGCGCGAGACGCGACGTGGCTAGTGCCGGATAGGCCCAATGCAAGAGACCAAAGAGCACGGATGTCACAAAGCCCAGCAGATTTGTATGGGCGTGGCTGTTGGCGTAGTTCATGTGATTGCTGGCCCCCAGCCACATGCCGAACATCATTCCGGCGATGACCCAGACGAGGCCGAGCAAGATGTAGTTGCGATCGAAACGTTGCATGGTTCCCTCCAGCGCAACGCCCCCGGTGCGGGGATTTTACGGGAGCTTGGGGCCGAACGCAATTGCAGGTCACGCTTTCAGGATTGCGAGAATAGTGGTCTGGCAAAAATTGTTCAATCCGGCAGTTCTGATTATTCCGCTTTACCTCTAATCCACAGGGCAAGGAGATATGAAACCGTGCCTTGCCAATTGTCCGTGAACGTCAATGCCATTGCCTTCCTGCGCAACCGCCGCGATCTGCCATGGCCGTCCGTCGAGGGATTGAGCCGGGTCGCACTGGAAGCGGGTGCCCATGGCATCACGGTGCATCCGCGTCCCGACGAGCGTCATATCCGGCGCAGCGATGTGACCGTGCTGCGGCAGATGTTGCGCAAGGACTGGCCGGGCCGCGAGTTCAACATCGAAGGCTATCCCGATGAGCGTTTTCTGGCGCTGTGCGAAGCGGAGAAGCCGGAACAGGTGACACTGGTGCCGGATGATCCGAGGCAATCAACATCTGACCATGGCTGGGATTTCAACCGTGATGGCGAACAGCTGCAAGGGATCATTGCCCGGTTGCACAAAGGTGGCATGCGGGTGTCGGTGTTTGTCGATCCCGATCCGGATGCAGCAGCGGCGGCCATGGCGGTGGGCGCAGACCGTATCGAAATCTATACCGGCCCTTATGGTGGTGCCTTCGCAGCTGATGTCAGAAGCCACGAACTCGGCAAAGTGGTGGCTACCGGCAAGGCAGCGGAAAAAGCCGGCATCGGACTCAATGCCGGTCATGATCTCACGCGCGAGAACCTGCCACGGTTGGTGGCGGCATTGCCCAACCTCGCGGAAGTTTCCATTGGCCATGCAATCACGGCAGATGCGCTGATGTTCGGAATGGCGGAGACAGTGCGATTGTTCCGGCAGGCAATCGGCGACGCGTAGTTCTGCATGCTTGCTGTTTTGGATGTTTCTTGCCTGCGCACCATCGCAGTGTGCAACGAAGAGTAGCAGCGTCAGTTGTGGTGATGTTTTTTTGAACCAACGCAAGCATCCAGATCAATTGAAAGCGTCCTTCAAGGTTCGTTAAGCAAAATCATTTACCACAAACGTACTTGAGGACCACTCTCGACACATTTGTGCCGCATTATGGCTTCGAGTTTCATCCGGGACGGCACATCTCGTTTTTACACGCAGCGACGGCGAAGCTGCGGAGTGAGTGTGCAACATGTTACAGTCGCCGAACCCGCGTCTTCAACAGAAGAGCCCGGATTTCAAAACGCGTTTTGGCGTGGTTCCGAATTCCGTTCCACCAAAACTCACGCGCCTTCAAGCGCGCCGTGCCCAGCGCAAGCGCTACACGTGGGGAGCAGTGCTGTTTTCCCTTCTGCTCGGCACTACAGCCGCTGCTGCTTTTCTGGTGGGGCAGGACGTTGATAACATCACGGCCTTTTTCAAGAGCAGCAAGTTGCCGGTCGCGTCAGCGCCACCGCCCAAGGTAGCCGAGGCTCCACCCGCAGCAGCAGCGCCGCCCGCTGTGATTGCTGAGTCAGCCCCTGCGGCTGCTCCGGCAGCCGTTGCGCCGGTTGCTGAACCTGCTCCTGTCGTGCCAGCGCCAGCACCAGAAATGGCTGCAGCAGAACCGGTCGCGGTGCTGCCTCCGCCCGTCGAAGCTCCTCCTTCCATTGAGCCTGAACCTGGCGCCGAAGCGCCAGCCGCTGCAGAACCACCGGTCGTCGTCCTTCAAAGTGAAACGGTGGATGCAGCGACAAGCACGGCGGCGGCAGATCCCGCTGTTGAAGAAGAAGTGCCAGCCGTTGAGCCTGAAGCCGCTGCCCCGGTGCCGGAAGAGCCAGAGGCGCAAGTGACCATGGCAGTTCCACAGGTCATTCCGGCGCAGCCTGCGGTCGTTGCACCTGCTGCACCGGTGGTGATGAAGCCAGGTGGTGCTGTGCCCTTGATATCAGGTCAGGTGTTCAGGGATTGTGACAACTGCCCGGATGTCGTTGTTGTGGTGCCACCGCAGCGCGACACTTCTTCCGGCGCCGTACAGGTGACGCGGGCTGACGGGACGGCAGACCTTGCGCCCTTCGCCATTGGCCGCTTTGAGATTACCTTCGATGATTGGGCCCGCTGCATGGCCGGAGGAGGGTGCAGCGACGTGCCTGGCGATGAGGGCTGGGGCCGCAATACCCGCCCGGTGATCAACGTCTCCTTCGAGATGGCCTCAACGCAATATCTGCCTTGGCTTTCCCGGGTCACAGGTGCCACCTACCGCCTGCCGACATCGGCGGAATGGGAATTTGCGGAAGCCGGAGCAGGGGCTACGCCTGCCAATGGCGTCACACTCATTGATGCACAGAGCGTCTGCCAGGCAGGCAATTATTCCAATGCGGGTGGAGGCGATGCGGGTGAGGCAACATGTGCGGACGGATTTCCCAGCACTGCGCCTGCGGGTTCGCTCAATGGCAATGGCCTTGGCTTGCACGACATGCGTGGCAATGTCTGGGAATGGGTGAGCGACTGCTGGTCGGCTGGCTTCAAATACAAGCCCAAAGCCAGTGAACAGGACTGCAGCAAACGTCTCTTGCGTGGCGGCTCATGGTCGAGCCGGGCCCTGCTGAGCGCTGTACCGGCCAGGGGGTTTGAACAGGCCAAGCGTGCCACCAAGACAATCGGTTTCCGGGTCGCGCGCTCGTTGCCCTGATACACAGGAACGGCGTCCGCCGTTCTGCTTCCACTCCTCATCAAAATACAACGAAACGATCCCAAACGGAGAGACGACATGACACGTAACGGACTGCTAGCTGGAGTGGCTTCACTCGCCATCCTGATGACGGCACTTGCACTGCCTGCGACGGCTCAAGGCATCATTCCCGGACGGTCGCAACCGGAAGACCTGACAGGCACGCCACTGGCTTCGCTTTCCAGTCTGCAGCCGCAGGAACTCGCCACCGTGCAGCGCCTGCTGGTGCGTCTCGACTATCTCCCGGCCGGCAATCCCAACCGTACACTTGATGCTGCCACTGTCGCTGCCATCAGCAATCATCTCGCTGCCACTGGCTGGCAGGGGCCACCGCCATCACCGGAACAATTGCTGCGCTCGCTCTTTGGTGCGGTGTGGACGAAAGAGGGATGGGCCAATGGTGTGGCTGCCGGTCAACGCATCATCGTCGGCAAGGATGACGTGCGCCGCGCCCAGGAGGCGCTGAAACTTCTCAATGGTGCACCGGGTCCGGTCGATGGCATCTTCGGACCAGCCACACTTGCTGCGGTGGAAACCTACCAGGCCGAAAACGGCATGAGAGTGACCGGGCTGCTCACGCCCACCATGTTGAACAATATTCTGCGGGCGGCGCAATTCGCCAACCAGCAGCCCACCGCAACATTGCGCATTCTGACGGCCGAAGGGGTGATAGATCCCGCCGCACTTGCCGGTTTTGAACAGGCGACACGCATCCGCGTGATTCAGGATACCTATGATCATTCATCGGAAACCAAGACCCTGTTGATGCAGGGGTCAGCTGATTATGATCTCATGGTGCAGTCGGGAGCCGAAATGCGCCAGGTGCTGGAGAAGGAAGGCGCTGTCACCAAGATTGACCGGTTGAAGATCCCCAACACGCTGCGCCTTGATACTGCGGCCCAGATTTACACCGAAGCGCTTGATCCGCTGAACGCCCATTCCATTCCCTACATCTGGGGTACGGTCGGGCTTGGCATCAACAAGGACAAGGTGCAGCAACTGGTACCCGATGCGCCGCTCAACTCCATGGCGTTGCTGCTCGATCCGAAATATGCCTCGACACTGGCAAGTTGCGGCATTGCGTTGATCGATGAACCGATTGACGTCATTCCATCGATCGTCAGCTATCTCGGCGGAGATTTCCGCAATGTCGGTATCACTGATCTGGAAGCTGTTGATGCCACACTCACGCTCATTAGGGACTATGTCGAGGTGGTTCCGAAGGTCCGTTATGTGGACGGGCTGGCGAGCGGAAAATACTGCGCCAGCATAGGCTTCTCGGGAGATGTTCTGACGGCGCGCGAAAAGGCCAAGGTCCTGCAGACCGGCACCATTGCCTATGCCGTGCCGCGCGAAGGCAGTGAATTATGGTTCCAGCTTTTCGTCATCCCGAAGAATGCCAAGAGCCAGGATGCGGCGCACCAGTTGATCGATTATTTCCTCAAACCAGAGGTGGCAGCAGCAGGCACCAAGGCATTGCTCTATGCCAACACGGTGTGGGGTTCTGGCCCACTGCTTGAAGCGCAACTGCTCGATGATCCGGGCCTTTATCCGCCACGCGAAATCATGAGCAAGCTGACGATCCAGCCGCCGCTTTCGGCAGATGTGGAAGCGGAACTCAATCGCATCTGGGCCAAGCTGAAGAAGGGGTGAGGCTGTCTACGCATAGGGATTGAAGTTCAACTTCAATCCCTCGCGGGGCCACGGCATGCGAACGATTTTGCCGGTGCTCGACAGGGTGATCCAGGCGGTCTTCATTTCCGGGCCGCCAAAGCAGATATTGGTGGTGATCTCGTCGGGCAGGCCGATAAACTCCACGAAGGTGCCATCTGCCGCAATCACATTGATGCCGCCTAGTACCAGTGAGGCGACGCAGATGTTGCCGCTCTTTTCAACGGCGAGTGAATCAAACGATGTGTAGCCCACCGGACCCGCGAGGTGGCGTCCCCCGTTTTCGTGCGGTGGTGATTTGGCGATCACACCGGGTGAAACTATATCGAAGGCCCAGAGGTGGCCGGTGCGGGTTTCGGCGACATAGACGGTCTGCTCATCGGGAGAGAGGCCAACGCCATTGGGCTGGATCATCGGTTGCACCAACTCGCTGATGCTGCTGCCATCGGCCTTGGCGTAGTAGAGGCCGCCGAGGTCCAGTTCGCGCGGGCGGCGCTTGCCGTGGTCGGTGAAGTAGAAGCCGCCATGCTTGTCGAAGACGAGATCGTTTGGCCCCTTGAGGGGAAATCCATTGCATCGGGTGTAAAGTGTTTCAACACGGCCGGTCTCGATGTCGACGCGCTCGATACGGCCGCCGGAGTAGTCGTCGGCCTGTCGGGCGGGGATCAGGCGACCGTCGCGGTTTTCAAAGTGAAAGCCGCCGCTGTTGCAAACATAGAGCTTGCCATCCGGCCCCAGCGCCGCGCCATTGGGGCTGCCGCCGGGGGTGGCGATGATGTGCTTGTGGCCCTTGGGGTCGATGCGGCTGATACAGCCCGCACCCAGTTCCACACAAATCAGGCTGTCATCAGGCAAGATCACGGGGCCTTCCGGAAAGGCCAGGCCGGAGGCGACTTCGGTGAGGTCGGGACGCATGATGCCAGCCTAGCCGCTTGGGCGTTGCTGGCAAGCCTGGTACAGCACCGCCGCCGCATGGCTTCCCTCCAGCAATCCGCCTTGCCTTGGGGCCGCTGGCCCGCTAATCGGCTTGCCGAAATTCCAATCACAAAAAGGGCATGGGACTATGCGCGTATATTATGACCGCGATGCGGATGTGAACCTGATCAAGGGCAAGAAGGTTGCCATCATCGGCTACGGCAGCCAGGGCCGCGCCCACGCGCTGAACCTCAAGGATTCCGGCGCCAAGGAATTGGCGGTCGGCCTCAAGAAGGGCTCCGCCACGGCCAAGAAGGTGGAAGCCGATGGCCTCAAGGTGATGACTGTCGCCGAGGCCGCCAAGTGGGCCGACCTGATGATGATGGCGACGCCTGATGAGTTGCAAGCCGATATCTACCGCGACGAGATCGCTCCCAACATCCGCGACGGCGCGGCAATTGCTTTCGCCCACGGCCTCAACGTTCACTTCAACCTGATCGAGCCGAAGAAGACCATCGACGTCGTGATGATCGCGCCCAAGGGCCCGGGCCACACGGTGCGCGGCGAATACCAGAAGGGCGGCGGCGTGCCGTGCCTCATCGCCATCCATCAGGATGCCTCGGGCAATGCCCATGACCTCGCCTTGTCCTACGCCTCGGGCGTGGGTGGTGGACGCTCCGGCGTCATCGAGACGACCTTCAAGGAAGAATGTGAAACCGATCTCTTTGGTGAGCAGGTGGTGCTGTGCGGCGGCCTCGTTGAACTGATCCGTGCCGGGTTCGAAACGCTGGTGGAAGCGGGTTACGCTCCCGAGATGGCCTATTTCGAGTGCCTGCACGAAGTGAAGCTGATCGTCGACCTGATTTATGAAGGCGGCATCGCCAACATGAACTATTCGATCTCCAACACCGCCGAGTGGGGCGAATACGTCACCGGCCCGCGCATCATCACGTCGGACACCAAGGCCGAAATGAAGCGCGTGCTCGCTGACATCCAGACCGGCAAGTTCACCAGCGACTGGATGCAGGAATACCGCGCTGGTGCGGCAAGGTTCAAAGCCATCCGCCGCAACAATGACTCGCACCAGATCGAAGCCGTGGGCGCCAAGCTCCGCGAGATGATGCCGTGGATCGCCAAGAACAAGCTGGTGGACAAGACGAAGAACTAGCCGTCAAGGCTTGCTCCACTCGCACCTCAGCATGAGGGAATTTGTTAAAGGCCGTCCGCGAGGGCGGCCTTTTTCAGTTGGTGCAGCCAGATGCGGTCCGGCACATCTCCCATGAATTTTTCACATCCTAGGAAATGCCGCAATGACGCCGTGATTGCGGCTCTTTTTCTGTGTGGGTTTGCGGCGTCTGTCGAGGAGAGTGTGTCATGCAAGCTGAATTTTCGTTTGGTGCGGTAACGTTGGTGGTCACCGATGAAGCGCGTGCATATGTTGCGCGTCCGCAAGACTTCGCCGGGGAGCTTCCCTGGCATTCCGAATTTTACGAGGCAACTTCGGAACGGAATGCGCCGGGAGTGATAACCGAACGCGAGCCGCCGATGCGTTTTGCTGCGGAGTAGGGGACGCCTCCACGCTAACTGGCAAGTTTGTCTGCTCGCCCCTCGAACAAATTCGCATCAGCTTTGATGGCCCCTGCAAAGTGGCGCAGAAATGCCGTGACCTTCTTGGCGCGCCGCTGTTGTTCATGGCAGAGCAGCCAGATGTCGGAGGGAAGGCCATTATCGGCTGCAAACAACATGCGTGTCTTGTGCAATTGATGGCCGACGAAACACGGCAGCACGGCCAAGCCCAATCCGCCCTCAACCGCCCGCGCCAAGCCCGTCACAGTGTTGAAGCGCGCCGCTGCGGTGTTGCTGCGCAACATTTGCGTCGTCCATTGCGCGGCGCTGAAGTGTGACAGCTCGCGGCCATAGGCCAACAGGCGGTGACCTGTGAGATCGTCAGCGGTGCGGGGCAGGGGCTTGCCCACAAGATAACTTTCCGCCCCATAAACCGCATGCGTCATGCGCCCCACGCGCCGCCCCACCAGTCCATCCCCGGGTTGGGAATGGGGACGCAGCGCTATGTCGGCCTCGCCATTGGCAAGGTCCAATCTGCGGTTGGTGATCAACAGCTCCACGCTCAGGTCCGGATGCTCCGCGTAAAATGCATTGAGCCGTGCCGCCAAATAATAGTGCGCCTGCGCGTCCGACACCGTTACCCGCAACAATCCGGCAGCGCGACCATCTTGCGCGGCTGCCGCAAGGCCGAAATCCCGCAAGCGGTTTTCAAGTTCGGCAGCGATTTTCACCAGACGATTGCCAAGCGCTGTCGGCGTCCAAACGCCCTGGCGGCGCACAAACAACGGGCTTCCAACCTCAATCTCGGCGGCTTCAATCTGGCGATAGAGCGTTGAAGGTTGCACACCAGCCTTGCTGGCCGCCGCGCTGGGCGATCCGGCCCGGGCCACAGCCAGGATGCCATGCAATTTCCCCGCATCCAGAAGTGCATCTGTTGTCATTGCAAGAGTGTAAATGATTTTTGCATTTCTGCAAATTGACTATGCTTGGCGGAGCGCAGATGTCACGGGGCAACTATGCAACAGGAGCCCTCCATGATTTCCACCCGATTGCCTGCTCTCGCCGCCTCAGTGTTGGCTGCAAGCGTAAGCACGTCCTCCGCCCAGGAACTTGCAAGTTCCAAAATCCTTCCCATGGCCATTGCCAACGAAATCGCGCTGGCCACCATTGCAAAATGCACAGCTGACGGTTTCCGCGTCAGCGTGGTGGTGACAGACCGCAACGGCACGCCAATCGTCTCCCTGCGCGGTGATGGTACCGGCCCCCACACAGCGGATTCCGCCCGCCGCAAGGCTTATACCGCGGCCTCAATGCGCTCACCGACGGCAGATCTCGCCAAGCGCATTGCCGAAAATCCTGGTGCTGCCGCCCTGGCCACCCTGCCGGATATCCTGGCGCTGGCGGGTGGTCTGCCAGTCAAGGCGGGAGATGAAGCCATCGGTGGCGTTGGCGTTGGCGGAGCGCCAGGTGGTGACAAGGATGCGGCCTGTGCGCAGGCAGGTCTCGACGCCGTGGCGGCCAAACTGAAATGAACCTGCGCGCTCTGTTCACCGGGGCCAGCATTGGCCTGGCAGTGCTTGTTTTCGCTGCAAACGCGCAAGTGCCGCCAACGCCAGCCGAACTCTCAACCTATGAAGGTTTGCATAAGGCTGCCGCCGCAGGTGACGCCAGCGCGCTCGGCGCTGCCCTGTCAGCGGGAGCCGACGTCAGTGCCCGCGATGCCATGGGCCGCACTGCCTTTCATGTGGCTGCCTACCAGCGGCAGACTGCCATCATGCAAATGCTGGTGGCCAAGGGTGCCAACCCAAATGCATTGGAAAACCAGGCCTATGACGCCGTGACCATTGCCGCCGTCGCCGATGATGTGGAAACACTGAAGGTGGCGCTGGCACTGGGAAACGCGGCGACGAATATCACCAGTCCCTATGATGGCACGGCGTTGATTGCGGCGGCTCATCTCGGCCACGACGAAGTGGTGCGGCTTCTGATTGAAGCAGGCGCACCTCTCAATCACATTAACAATCTGGGTTGGACGGCGCTGATCGAAGCCGTCATCCTTGGCGATGGCGGACCGCGCCATCAGGCGACAGTTGCTCACCTGGTGAAGGCGGGAGCGGACAAAACCATTGCCGACCGTGGCGGCATGACCCCGCTCGACCACGCCAGGCAGCGCGGTTATCAGGAAATCGTGGCACTTCTTGAAAAGTGATCGCGGGGAAATGACCGCCTGAGCAGCGGTCATTTCCATTTTTGGTGAGGTCAGGCGGCAAGTGCCGTGGCGTTTGCCTGCACCCAGTCTTCAAAGCGCGACGGCTCCTGGCCAGTCAGTGACTTGTAGTCAGCAGTCACGCCAGAGAGGCCGCCTTGTGCGGTGTTGACGTCAAACGATGCAAACAACTGCGCCACTGGCTCCGGCAACCCTGCGCCGATCATGCCCTGGACCAGGCCCTCAACCGGTACATGCACAACGTTCAACGGCTTGCCCGTGGCCTTGCTCACCAGTCCGGCGATTTCGTCTGTCGTGAACTCGGCGGCCCCGGTGAGGGTGTAGGTGTTCTTGCCACCCTTTTCCGACACCAGTGCAGCAGCGTTGGCGCGGGCCAGATCGTCGCGGGAGATGTGTGCGGTCTTGCCCTTTGCGGCAGCAGAATATTGCGTGCCGGACTTCAGTGCTTGTGGAAGCGACATGAACAGGTTCTCGAAATACCAGTTGTGACGCAACACCGTCCAACCCTTGAGGTTCGACGCCGCCAGTGCCTTCTCGGTATTGAGATGATCGGGCGCGAACAGCACGGCTGACGTGTCAGGCTTTGGCATCGAGGTATAGAGCACGTGGTCGACACCGGCTTTTTCCGCTGCCCGCACCGCGTTGCCGTGCTGCTTCTGCCGTGCGCCGGGTTCGAAGCTGTCGGTTGAAATCACCAGCACGCGCCTGGCACCGGTGAAGGCCTGCACCAGTCCCGCTTCATCGTTGAAATCAGCCTTGCGGGTTTCGACACCCTTGGCTTTCAGGTCGGCGAGTTTGCTGACATCGCGGCTGGCGGCGATGATCCTGTTGGCGGGCACCTTGTAGGTGGTGAGCAGGTGGTTGACGACGGCGCGGCCCAAATGGCCGTTGGCTCCGGTGACGAGATACATGTTCTGAGTCCTTCTCTTGATTTGATCTCTTTTTGAGAGTAAGGCTCAGATATAGAGTTTACGAAATCGCGCAAGACGGCAGTTTTGCCTCCCCTGGTTACACGGAAGGAACTACCCCATGGAACAACTGGCAAAACGCCAACACAGGCAATCCCAGGAAATGAATTCCGCCTGTCCGGTGCGCGATGTGCTCGACCGGGTCGGGGACAAATGGAGTTCGCTGATCCTCTCGTCGTTGAAAGCGGGGCCCATGCGCTTTGCTGCCATACGCCGCGAGATTCCCGACATTTCCCAGCGCATGCTCACCGAAACGCTGCGCCATTTGCAGCGCGACGGCTTCCTCTCGCGCACCGTCTTCCCGACCACGCCACCCGCGGTGGAGTATGCCCTCACGCCGCTTGGTCATTCCCTGCAGGAGACGTTGGGACATCTGGCGCACTGGTCGGCGCTCAACCATGACGCCATCCGCCAGGCCCGACGGGTCTTTGATGAGGTCAGTGCATCGGCAGCCTGATGTCGGCCCGGCCCGGCATTTACCATGTTCATCGCAAAAAGGCCCCAATCTGGGACTTTGGTTTTTTATCGGCTCCTTCTTTGGAAGGTAGGGGCGGGCGGTTGTTAACCTTGTCTTAAGCATTGGCTTCCGTGCCGCGTCTGCTGCCTTATAGTCGGGGGAGGACGGTGAACGTGTGTTGAGTTGTAGGGCCCTGTTTATGGTGGGCCTCACACCTTGGATTGGGACGGCCCATTGCGAGGAAGAGTACTATGAGTCAGTCCGATGTTGTGTCCTTCCCGTTCCGCGGGAGTGGTAAGGCGGCAAAGACGCCCAAGGGCAAGAAAGTGCGTGATGCCTTGAGTGATACGCTCACGGCAACGCGTGGCGGTGAAGCCCTGATCACCCAACTGCGAGAAATTCTCGTCGGTCCGCATCAGCGGCTGTCGGAAGCGCGTTTTGAAGAACTCCTCGATATTCTGGAAGAACAGGATGAGTTCAATCGCGGCAAGTTCGTGGAAATCGAAGCCGGGCTGGATGATGTCGCCAGCGAAGCTACTGACCTGCGTGAAAAATACGATTTGATCAGCAACCGGATCGAAGTCTTGGCGCAGCAGGCGGAAGCCGAGAAAACAGCAACCCGCGCAGCCTTTGAAGATGCTGTCAGCAAGTTGCGCAATGAGTTTGATTTCAAGGTGAAGATCCTCACCGAAACATTGCAGGACACTCTCAAGGAAACCGAAACGGACACCCAGCGTGCCCTGCGCGAATTGACGGCCAACGTGAAGTTGACGCAACAGGAATCGCGCAGCCTGTTCGAAAAGGCGCAGACGTCATCACTCAATTCGCTGGAACAGCGCATTGCCCAATGGCGCGCCGAAATCGAAGACGAACGCGCCGAGGACATGGAGAAGGTCGCCGCATCGCTGGTGGATATCGGCCAGAAGCTGTTTACGACCCGCCGCCCGCCGCCGGTTTGAGGGTTATGCCGCGCTGCGTCAGAAGTGCCAGCTCAATCCGGCAGAGATGGCGTGTACGTCCATGTCGTGATCGACATTGAATAGCGGAAACGTCGCCACCAGATCGAGGTTGCCTGTTTCGAAGCGGCTGTAGCGGTATTCAATGCGGGCCGAAATTCGGTCGCCCATTGCAATCTCGACGCCTGTGCCGACACTGAGGCCGGGCAGCCAGTCGCGCTTCATGTCGCTGAGGCCGGTGGCATTGTCGTACTCGCTCATGGTGACATTCGTGGTGGCGAGACCGCCAGTGCCGTATATCATGAAGCGGTCAAGAGCGAGGCCAAGTCGGCCCTGCAGACTGCCGCCACCGTGGATGGTCGCTGCCAGCGCATCTCCTGTGTCATATCTGAAGTGGCCAGACATGTTGGCAAGCGTGCCTTCCAGGTGCAGGCCATAGACCAGCCAACCATATTGCCCGTTCCAGCCGCCGTGCAGGCCAACTGTGTGGCTGTCGAGATCGAGCAGGTTCTCATCGAAGAAAAGCCCGGTGTCGCGTTTGGTTGTTGCCAGTGATTTGCCATCTGCCATGCCGGCATGAACGCCCAGATAAAAGCCAGACCAATCGTGGGGTGGCGGAAGGTTCAGTTCATCAGCGCGCGCGGACTGAGCACCAGCCAGCATGGCAAAAAGTACAAGTGCATACAGGCAGGGCTTTCGCAACATGGATTGCAGATTGCACCGGGTCGTTCGGGATGTTCAACCGCAAATCGAAATGAGCGTTTGGGCGTTTGCGCAAGTGTGTTCGGACTTCCCGAGGGCAGGATGGCGTGGTTTAACGGCGGCTTGGGCTTGAGGAATCACTGCATGTCTGTGGAAAGCGATATTGCGCGCATCAAACTGCAAGAAGAGCGCTTGCGCTTTTCATCATTCGACGAGGCTGCGGCTTGGAAACTCGGCAGCGCCATGCGCGAACGGGCGCTGGCGGGCAAGCTGCCGTTCGTCATCGACATCCGCACCGGCATCAGGCCTTTGTTCTATGCCGCGCTGCCAGGATCAACGCCGGAAAATCCCGACTGGGTGCGCCGCAAAGTCAACACTGTCTATCGCTTTGAAGCAGCATCATATCGGGTGGGGCTCGAATACAAAATTACTGGCAAGAACTTCGATGCATCACGCGGACTCGATCCGTTGGACTATGCGCCAGCTGGCGGTGGCTTTCCCATTCGCCTCGGCAGCGTTGTCGTGGGAGCTGTCACGGTCTCCGGTGTGCCGCAGCGCGAGGACCACAATTTCGTAGTGGAAAGCCTCGCGGCCTATCTCAACGTCCCTTACGCCGAGATTCAACTGCCGCCTGAAAGTCCTTGATGTCGCCTGATATTCTCTTTTGGGTTCTGGCTGTGGTAGCGACGTTTCTGGTCGGCGCTTCAAAAGGTGGCCTGCCGGGCATCGGCATCCTTGGCGTGCCGGTTCTGGCGCAGGCCATCTCGCCGGTCGTTGCGGCGGGCCTGTTGTTACCGCTCTATGTCCTGTCAGATTTTTATGGCTTGTGGCTCTATCGCAAGAACTTTGACGTGTGGAACATCAAGATCCTTGTCATTGCTTCAGCCATTGGCATCGCCATCGGCTGGGCCACGGCGCAATACAACAGCGATGAATTGGTGAAGTTCATCGTCGGTGTGATCGGCATCTGGTACACGATCGATCTGTTGCTGAAGAACCGCAAGGCCATTGAGCCGAAACCAGCGGATGTACCGCGCGGGCTGTTCTGGGGTATTTTGACGGGCTTCACCAGTTTCGTGGCGCACGCAGGCGGCACACCGTTCCAGATGTATGTGTTGCCGCAGCGGCTCGAAAAGATGGTCTATGCCGGCACCGCCACCATCACCTTCGCCATCATCAATGCCATGAAGCTGCCGCCCTATTTTATGCTCGGGCAAATCAATCTCAACAGCCTGGAGAAATGTCTCTATCTCGCGCCGGTGGCGTTGATTGGGGCCTGGGCCGGATTTCGCCTGACCAGGATATTGCCGGAGAAGATATTTTTCCGCGCCGTCGAAGTTGCCCTGTTTCTGGTTTCGCTCAAACTCATCTGGGATGCGGTTTCAGCCTGGACGGCATGACCACACCGGTTTGACATGTCCTGCAAATCACGGCACCTTTTGTGGACAGGGGTGCAGTTCGAACGGGGACTATCATGGCACTTGCACGTCTGCTCATCATCTTCATCTTTGGTCTTTTTCTGGCAGTTGCGGCGCATGCCGAGGGCAAGCGGGTCATACTCGTCCTTGATGCCTCGGGCTCCATGTGGGGGCAGATCAATGGCGTCACCAAGATGGATATTGCCAAGCAGGTAGTTGGCAAGGTCGTTGGCAAATGGAATGCCGAGGATGAATTGGGCCTCGTCGCTTACGGCCACCGCGAGAAGGGGTCGTGCACTGACATCGAAACACTGCTGGAGCCCGGCGCGCTGAACGCCGATGGCTTCATGTCGGCCGTCAATGGACTTGCGCCCAGAGGCAAGACACCGATGACGCAGGCCGTGCGGCAGGCAGCTGAAGCACTGAAGTTCACCGAGAAAGCCGCGACCGTCATTCTGGTTTCGGATGGCATCGAGACGTGCGATCCCAATCCTTGCGCCGTGGCGGAAGAGCTGGAGAAGCTGGGTATTGGCCTCACCGTCCACACGGTCGGCTTTGGGCTCGACAACCAGGGTGCCGTGGCACAGCTCAAATGTCTTGCCGAGAAGACCGGTGGCATTTCGGTCATTGCCGAAAATGCCGATGAATTGGAAAGCGCGCTCAATCGGACGGTTGAAGCGAAGGTTGAAGAACCAACACCGCCCGCTGCGCCTGAGTTCAATTTCACCGGCCAAGTTGTGATGGCGGAAGGTGTGGAACTGCCGCAGAAATGGGACCAACCGGGTTGGACGTTCAAAGCCTCGCTCGATGGCCAGGAGGGCGAATACATCCGCACCGAATATGGCAAAACTGTCAAAGCCAACATTGAAAAGCCCGGCGCCATGCTGGTCACAATTGCCGCTGATTATGCATCCGTTACGGTACCCTTCACGCTGGAGGCTGGCGGTGCTGCTGATGTGAAAGCCAATCTCAATGCCGGTATCATCAATCTCAAGGGCATGTTGGATGCCGCGACGCAGATGATGAATGACGGCGCTGCCTGGGTGATCAGCAGGGCAGATGGAGCCTACGTCACCACCACCTATGGCGTTACTCCGCAGCTTCTCGTCAACGCCGGTGACTACAAGGTCAAACTGCAAGACGGCATGGCTGAAAGCGAAGTTGCTTTCACGGTGCTGCCGGGCAAGCCCGTTGATGTTGTCGTCACGCTTGGTTCCGGGGCGGCGCGCGTATCAGCAACCTATTCTGCTGGTGGCGAGGCGCTGCCGGATCGCACCACAATGGAATTGCGCAAGCCAGCCGGCGTCTCTGGCGAGAAGCCACACCTCGCCACCGAGTATGGCAACGACAAGGTGTTCAAGGCTGCTGCTGGCAATTACATCGCCATGGTCTACCTCGATTATGCCAAGGCGGAAGCGCCCTTTACCATCGTGGCAGGGCAGGAGACTCCGGTTGCCGTCAATCTCAACGCCGGCTTCCTGGCGGTCGCAACAACCGGTGCCAAGTCGGTGGAATTCTTTGAATCGGCAAAAGCACTGGATGGAACACGCAATCGCATCGGCACGGAATTTGATGCCCAGATCAACAAGGCCTTCAATGCCGGAACCTATCACGTGGTCGCCTATGGTGAAGGCAACGCCGTGCTCGCCGAGAAGGACGTGACGGTGACGGCAGGCCAGCGCACGGAAGTGACGTTGCCTTAAGCGAGATCAAACGCCGTGCCCGCCACCAGCGGTGCGATGCCGAGGTACTTCGCGATGGACTGGCCGATGTCGGCAAATGTATTGCGTGTGCCGATGGAACCGCTGCCCAGTCCTGGTCCGGTGCACAATACCGGTATCTGTTCGCGGGTGTGGTCCGTGCCTCTCCATGACGGATCATTGCCGTGGTCGGCGGTGAGGATGACGCGGTCGCCTGATTGCAATTGGGCGAGCACCGGTCCGAGCCAGCGGTCAAACTGTTCCAGCGCGCGGGCATAGCCTGGCACATCGCGGCGGTGGCCATAGTCGGTATCGAAGTTGACGAAGTTGACCATGAGGAACCCGCCCGCCTTGAGATTGCCCATCTCGCGCGCCGTGGTTTCCATCAATGTCTCGAAGCCCGCCACTTTCACTTCGCGGCCCGTTCCGGTGTGGGCGTAGATGTCGCCGATCTTGCCGACCGTGATGATGTCGCGGCCGGCATCGCTCAGCTTGTTGAGCAGGGTCGGGTGCGGCGGCAACACGGCATAGTCCTTGCGGTGGCCGGTGCGTTCAAACGTCTTGGCTGTTTCTCCAACGAAGGGCCGCGCGATGACGCGGCCGATGTTGAGGTCGTAGGTCAGATCGCGTGCCACCTGACAGACATCATACAGGCGCTGCAGGCCGAAATGTTCTTCGTGGGCGGCAATCTGGATGACGCTGTCGGCGCTGGTGTAGGCGATGGGCTTGCCGGTGCGAATATGTTCTTCGCCGAAATCTTCGATCACCTGCGTGCCCGAGGCATGGGCCAGGCTGAGCAGCCCCGGCAGCTTGCATCGCGTGATGATGCCGTCGATCAGGCTTTGCGGAAATGCCGGAACAGTATGGGGGAAGTAGCCCCAGTCCTTGTCCAGCGGCACACCGGCAATTTCCCAGTGGCCGGTGATGGTGTCCTTGCCTTTGGATACTTCGCGGGCCGCTCCCCACACACCGGTGACAGGCACATTGAGTAGATCACGGCCGGTGACCAACGCAGCGGCCTTGCCAAGGCCGAGGCCAGCGAGATGGGGAATTTTCAGCTTTTCGCGTTCAGCCACATGACTGAACGTGTTCGCACCCTCATCACCAAAGCTGGCGGCATCCGGTGCGCCACCGATGCCGAAGCCATCCATGATGAAGAGAAAGAGGCGGGCCATGGCGATTACTCCTCGCCGATACGCTCGATGATGGTGGGACCACGTAGCCCCTTGGCTCCGACGCGATAGGCCGCACGCACCAGTTTCGCCGCCTGTTCGAAGCCAGCTTCAGTGTTGGCGTGAATGCGGGCAATCGGTGTCTTGGCATCGACCTTGTCGCTCTTGCCCAAAAGGTTTGAGAGGCCGACAGCATAGTCAATCGGGTCGCTGGCACTGCGGCGGCCGCCCCCCATCTCGATCACGGCCATGCCGAGGAAGCGCGTGTCGATTGAGTGCACGGCACCTTCGTGATCAGAGAACACATCGCGGATGATGGTGGCCTGTTTCAGATGTTTGCCAGAAGTGGCACAGAAGTCCTTCGGCCCACCCAAACCTGCCACCATGCGGTCAAAGTGTTCCGCTGCCTTGCCGGAACCGAGTGTGGCTTCAAGCTTTGCTTTGGCTTCACCCGGAGCCGCAAGTTTGGCGCATTCGAGCAGTTCGCTGCCCAACGCCAGCACCACGTCCTTCAAACGCTTGTCTTGCTGCTTGCCGGTGAGGAATGCCACGGCATTGGCAACCTCGATGGCATTGCCTGCGCACGAGGCCAGCGGCTCGTCCATGTCGGTGATCAGTGCTGTGGTGTGCAGGCCTGCGCCGTTCGCCACCGAGACAAGGCTTTCCGCCAACTCGCGGGCCTGCTCGATTGTCGCCATGAAAGCGCCGGAGCCGCACTTCACGTCGAGCACGAGATGGTCAAGCCCTGCCGCCAGTTTCTTGGAGAGGATCGAAGCGGTGATGAGCGGAACAGACTCCACCGTCGCCGTCACATCGCGAATGGCGTAGAGGCGCTTGTCGGCGGGGGCGAGATCGGCTGTTTGTCCGATGACGGCGCAACCCGCATCGCGCGTCACCTTGCGGAACAGGTCGAGTCCGGGCTGGCTCACATAACCCGGAATGGAATCAAGTTTGTCGAGCGTGCCACCGGTGTGGCCAAGACCGCGGCCGGAGATCATCGGCACGTAAAAACCGCAGGCCGCCAGCATGGGTGCAAGCATCAGCGAAACGTTGTCGCCGATGCCGCCGGAAGAATGCTTGTCGACGACCGGGCCGGGCAGGTCCCAGTTCAGAATGGTGCCTGCAGTCACGCATGGCGAGCGTCAGGCCCACAGCCTCCTCGCGGTTCATGCCCTTGAAGTAGACCGCCATGGCGAAGGCGGCGACCTGGCCCTCCGACACGGTGCCCTTGGTCAGACCTTCGATGAATTCCTTGACCAGTTCGCGGCTCAAGTCCTCGCCGTTGCGTTTGCGGCGAATGACTTCCTGGGGCAGCATCATGCTTTCGTGTCCTTGAAAAAGCGGGTGAGGAGACGCTTCATGTTGGCGGAGGCCTTCTGGCCCTCGCGCTTGGTTTCCTCATGCGAGGGGTTGGCGCCCTTGATTCCGGCACCGAGATTGGTGACGACGGAAAGGCCCGCCACAGTAAGGCCGAGGCGGCGCGCCATGATGGTTTCGGGCGCTGTGGACATGCCCACCGCCGAGCCACCGATCACTTGCGCCATCCTGATTTCGGCTGGCGTCTCGAAGGATGGTCCGGAAAACCAGACATAAATACCCTGCTTCAACGCGATCTTTTCCTTTTTCGCTGCGGCGAGGAAACGTTTGCGCAGCGCCGGATTGTAGGCGTCCGTCATCGGCACGAAATTTTCGTCGCCGTGCTGGCCGATCAGGGGGTTCATGCCGGAATAGTTGATGTGATCGGTGATCAGCATGATCGACCCTGGCCCGATCGAGGTTTTCAATGAGCCTGCGGCATTGGTCAGGATCATCGTTTCGATACCTGCGTCGTGCAACTGATCCAGCACCGGGCGCATGACGGCGGCATTGCCGCTTTCATAGGGATGGGCGCGGCCCGCCAGCACGGCAACGTCATGGCCGCCAACCTTGCCGACATAGAGTTTGCCAGCATGGCCGGAAATTTTTGGCACGGGGAAACCGGAAAGCTCTGCGTACGGAATGATCAACGGGTCCTGCACGATATCAACGACAGCACCCAGGGCCGAACCAAGGATGATGGCCGTCTTTGGTTTGCGGCCTTGAAGTTTTGTTTTGAGCGTACTCATTTCAAATTCTCCGGCCCGAAGGAAGCGGGCAGCAGTTCATCGAGCGTGAAAGTACGGATGAGTTTGCCGTCTTCGGCGCAGCAGTGGATTTTCACCTCTCCGGCGGCAAACTCGCGGATTTTCTGGCGGCAGCCACCACAGGGCGTGCACAGCGTGTCGCCATTGCCCATGACGGCGACCTCAGTGATACGGGTGCCGCCCGCCATGATCAGGTGCGAGATGGCAGATGGTTCGGCACACCAGCCCTGCGGATAGGCGGCATTTTCGATGTTGCACCCAGCAAAGATACGACCGTTCTCGTCGCGCATGGCAGCACCGACGAAGAACTGCGAGTAGGGGGCGTGGGCTTTCTTGCGCGCCGCTTTGGCGGCCTCAATCAAGTCCTGCATCGTAGCATTCCTCCAGGCATGTCCTGATCCGAAAACCGCGTGGCACTTTTCGGGGCCATGCCTCAGCGATCCTTGGTATAGGGAATGCCGCTGGCCTTGGGCGGGATCGATTTGCCGATGAAACCTGCCAGCAGCACCACGGTCATCACATAGGGCAGCATGTTGATGAACTGCACCGGAATTTCAAAAGTTCCGAATTTCACACCCTGCAGGCGGGTACCCATGGCCTGGAGATAGCCGAACAACAGGCAGGCCCACAGTGCGGGCCAGGCGCGCCAGTTGGCAAAGATGAGAGCGGCAAGGGCCATGAAGCCACGGCCCGCCGTCATGTCGCGCACAAAACTGGCCGAGAGAGATGTCGAAATGTAGGTGCCAGCGACACCGCACAGCACGCCCGCGAGTATGATCGCCTGATAGCGCAGCCGCGCCACCGAAATGCCTGCTGAATCCACCGCGTGGGGGTTTTCACCGACGGCACGCAGACGCAAGCCGAAGCGGGTTCTGGCAAGCGCCCAGGCCGTGAGCGGCACCAGAGCCACGGTCACGTAAGTGAGCAGTGAATGACCGGAGATGATGCGTGCCACGACGCCGAGCAGGGGAATGTCATACAGTGCCGACAAGCCGGGCAGGTCGATGGGCATGAAGCGGGCGTCGGTGGGCAGCGGCGGAGTGCGGCCACCTTCCTTGAACCACTCATTGCCGAGCACGACGGCAAGGCCAGCGGCGAGCATGTTGATGGCCACGCCGGAGACGACCTGGTTGCCCTTCTGGTTGATCGAGGCATAGCCATGGATCAGCGAGAAGCTGAGCGAGACGGCTATTGCGATCAGCAGTGCCAGCCAGGCATTGCCGGTAAAGGCAGCAGTTGCGGCAGCAGCAAAAGCACCGATCAGCATCTTGCCTTCAAGACCAATGTCGACAATGCCGGAGCGCTCGGACCACAGACCTGCAAGACAGGCGAGGATCAGCGGCACCGAAAGACGAACGGTGGAGGAGAGGGTTTCCGCGCCGAGGAAGAGTTCAAGCATCTCAGTCCTCCGCCTTGAAGAACAGCATTTCAAGGTAAGGCCGGAAGGTCTGCTCCAGCGCGCCCATGAACAGAATGACGAGGCCCTGGATCACCACGATCATGTCGCGGTTGATTTCGGGTCTGGCGAACGAGAGTTCGGTGCCGCCCTGGTAGAGCAGGCCAAACAGCAATGCGGCGAGCACGATGCCGACCGGATGTGAGCGGCCCATCAGCGCGACTGCGATGCCGACGAAGCCTGCACCCTGCACATATTCAAGAACCAGACGGTGTTGCGCGCCGAGCACTTCGTTCACCGCCACCAGGCCGGCAAGTCCGCCGGAAACCGCCATGGCGACCATGATGATTTTGGCCGGCCTGATGCCGGCGTAAACAGCAGCATCGGTGTTGGCACCCACGGCGCGGATTTCATAACCGAGCTTGCTGCGCCAGAGGAAATACCAGACGCCCCAGGCTACCGCGAGGGCGAGAAAGAAGGTTGGGTTGAGCGGCGTCGAGGGCAGGCGGGCGTCGAAGAAATAGCGCGCCAGTTCGCGGAAACTCATGATGTAGGCACCGCTGACCTCGCGGCTTTCCACCGCCATCTTGCCCACCGGGCGGAACCAGTAGTTGATCAAATAGACCATCAGGCTCGAGGCAATGAAGTTGAACATGATGGTGGTGATGACGATGTGGCTGCCGCGCTTGGCTTGCAGATAGCCCGGCACAAAGCCCCAGAAGGCGCCGAACAACGCCGAGGCGAGAATGGCAATGGGAATGACGATGGGCCAGGGCAGGAATTCCAGCGACAGTCCTGCGATGGTGGCACCGAGGCCGGCGAAATAGGCCTGTCCCTCACCGCCGATGTTGAAGAGTCCGGCGTGAAAGGCGACAGCGACAGCGAGGCCGGTGAAAATGAAGTTGGTGGCATAATAGAGCATATAGCCCCAGCCCTTGACGGAGCCGACTGCGCCCTTGAGCATGATCCACATGGCGTCGAGCGGGTTCTCACCGATGATGAGCACGACGATGCCGGAGATCAACAGTGCCACAAGCAGGTTGAGCAACGGGATCAAGCGCCACGTCGGCCCAGGCCGGCAGTTCACCACGCACCGCCATCACGCTGCATCCTTGGAGACGCCGGCCATCAACAGCCCGAGCTCACGTTCATTCGCAGACGCATCGCGTTCCCCCATGATCTTTCCGGCGAACATGACAATGATGCGGTCGGAGAGCGAGCGGATTTCATCCAGTTCCACCGAAACCAGCAGAATGGCCTTGCCCTGGTCGCGCAACTGGATCAGCCGCTTGTGGATGAATTCGATGGCGCCGATATCGACACCGCGGGTCGGCTGACCGACGATCAGCAAGTCCGGGTCGCGCTGGATCTCGCGGGCAAGAATGATTTTTTGCTGGTTGCCGCCGGAAAACTTGGCGCTCTTCAGCAATGGGTCGGAAGGCCGCACGTCGAACTCTTTCATGTCCTTGCGGCAGCGGTCGATCACTTTGGTGCGGTCAAGGCGGAAACCATGGCCCAGGCTTTCATCGTAGTGCCAGCCGAGGATGCAGGACTCGGATGCGTCAAATGAGCTGATGAGGCCACGGTGTTGGCGGTCTTCGGGCACATGGGCAAGGCCTTCCCTGCGCAGATGCTGGGGATCACCGAGCATGCCGATGCTCTTGCCTTCAAACATGACTTCGCCAGCGGCGGGCATTGTAATCCCGGCAATCACATCGAGAAGTTCCGACTGGCCGTTGCCGGACACTCCGGCGATGCCGACGATCTCGCCGCCGCGAACGTTGAAAGACACATTGTCAACCCGCGCGATGCCCTTCCTGTCTTTCCAGGTGACATTCCTGACATCGAGCACGATTTCGCGCGGCTTCGCCTTGGTCTTGTCGACCCGCAACAGCACTCGCCTGCCGACCATGGCTTCAGCAAGTTCTTCAACCGAGGTTTTCTTGGTGTCGAGATTGGCCACCAGTTCACCACGGCGCATCACCGCCACCTTGTCGGTGATGGCCATGATCTCGCGCAGCTTGTGGGTGATCAGAATGACAGTCTTGCCCTGGTCGCGCAGGGTTCCGAGAATGCGGAAGAGGTGATCGGCTTCATCGGGCGTCAGCACACCGGTGGGTTCATCGAGGATCAGGGTTTCGGCGCCCTTGAACAGGGCCTTGAGGATTTCCACACGCTGCTGCAAGCCCACTGGCAGTTCGCCGACGATGGCGTCAGGGTCTACGTCCATTTCATATTCGCGGGCGAGGCGTTCGAGTTCAGTGCGGGCTTTGGCCAGCGCCGGGCCGATCAGCGCGCCGCCTTCGGCACCGAGCACCACGTTTTCCAAAACTGTGAATGTATCGACCAGCATGAAGTGCTGATGCACCATGCCAATGCCATGGGCGATGGCGTCGGATGAAGACTTGATCTTGATGGGCTCGCCCTTGACGCGAATCTCGCCCTTGTCGGCGGCATAGAAGCCGAAGAGGATCGACATGAGCGTTGACTTGCCCGCGCCGTTTTCACCGATGATGCCGTGGATCGAGCCCTGGTTGATTGTGAGGGTCACGTCCTTGTTGGCATGCACGGCCCCGAAGCGCTTGTCGATGCCGATGAGTTCGATGGCTGGGGAAGGGGAGGTCATGGAATCCACTTTGGAGAATGGAATGCGTCGGGGCCCCCTCCGCCCTTCGGGCACCTCCCCCAGCAGAGCTGAGGGAGGGTGAATTCAACCACGCTTCCCCAACTCGTTGGGGAAGCTGGCCGAAGGCCTGAAGGGGCCCTTTTTTCTATGCAACCGCGTCTTACTCAACCGGGCACTTGTTGTCCGACATGTAGTCGTGGACCTTGACCGTGCCGGCGATGATGTCGGCCTTGGCCTTCTCCACGGCGGCAGTCATTTCAGGCGTCACGAGCGCCTTGTTGTTGTCGTCCATGGCATAGCCAACGCCGTCCTGGGCAAGACCCAAGGCCTGGATATTGGCGACGCCACCCTTGAAGGTGCCGTCCTTTCCAGCCTTCATGACGTTGTAAACGGCAACGTCGACGCGCTTCAGCATCGAGGTCAGCACTTTGCCGGGATGCAGGTGGTTCTGGTTGGCGTCAACACCGATCGACAGCGCACCGCCATCAGCAGCAGCTTGCAGCACGCCAATGCCCGTGGCGCCAGCGGCGGCATAAACAACATCCGCACCCTGGCTCATCTGGCTCTTGGTGATTTCGCCACCCTTCACCGGATCGTTCCAGGCTGCGCCGGTGTCACCCGTCATGTTCTGGAAGACGGTGGCATCGGGCTTGGCGGCTTTCACGCCTTGCACATAGCCACAGCCGAATTTGCGGATCAGCGGAATGTCCATGCCGCCGACGAAGCCGACCTTGCCGGACTTGGAGGCCATGGCGGCCAACATGCCGACAAGATAGGAGCCTTCGTGTTCGTTGAATACGATCGACTGCACGTTGGGCAGGTCAACCACCATGTCGACGATGGCGAACTTGAGGTCGGGATATTCCTTGGCCACTTTTTCAACGGCGGCAGCCTGGGCGAAGCCTGCGGCGATGATGGGGGAATAACCCTGGTCAGCGAAGTTGCGGATGGCCTGTTCGCGCTGTGCTTCGTTGGCAATTTCGAATTCGCCATAGGCGGTGCCGGTTTCGGCCTTGAATTTCTCCGAGCCGTTGAACATGGATTCGTTGAAGGACTTGTCGAACTTGCCACCAATGTCGAAGACGATGGCAGGTTTGTCGTCGGCGGCGAAGGCCGAGACGGCCATCATGGCGGACAGTGCAGCCGCGCCGAGCAGTTTCTTGATCATGATTTTCTCCCTGTTTTGACCAATAGGTCAACGTATCAAACCTAGTTGCTACAGGGAAGCCCCGGCGGCTCCGCGCCTGCAATTTCCCTGTGCATGGCGGCAGTTGACGCTAAAACCGTGTCATCTGCAAGGGGCGGAGGCAGCGCTTTCTGGTGGCTTGAAGTTTTGCAGCAGCTTCCCATATGTGTGTCATTCGCGACGGGCCTCAGACGGGACGGCGTGGATGCAAAGCTGCTGAACCAGGGCTTGATCGATGACACGTCTATCGCATTTCTCTTCCCCGCTGCTCCTCGGTTTCGAGGAGGTCGAGCGGCTTCTTGACCGGGCTTCCAAGACCCCAGGTGACGGCTATCCGCCCTACAACATCGAGCGCCTGAACGGCACTCCGGCGAACAACGGCTCAGCTCCTGAGCGGTTGCGCATCACCATTGCCGTGGCGGGATTTGCTGCCGAAGACATCGAGATCACGGTTGAAGACAATCAGCTGCTGATCAAGGGCAAGCAGCAGGAGGAAGACCGCAAGGACTACCTGCACCGCGGCATTGCTGCCCGGCAATTTGCCCGTGCTTTTGTGCTGGCCGACGGCATCGAGGTCGGGGAGGCAATGCTGTGCAACGGTTTGTTGACAATTGAGGTCCACCGTATTGAACCAGTACGGTTGGTCCGGCGTATCACGATCAAGGACTTGAACTGATGGACAAGACATTCACAAAGACCGACGAAAATTCACTTGCTGCCCTTGGCGGCGGTGTCATTGGCTATGTCAGGGAAATCGAAGGGGCAGAAGCTGTGAAGCTTCTCGGTGAGCGCATTCACGTGCCCGCCAAAGCCAAGCTCTTCTGCCTGTACAATGCCGATGGCTCACCCATCTCCATTTCCGGCACGCGCGAGGGGGCAATCACCTCGGCGATGGAACACGAGTTGGTAGCCACCAGCGTGCACTGACGCGCGGGCGGTGAGGACGGAGACATGCGGACCATCGCGCATGCGGAAAAAAACTACGTCCACGCCAACCGCTCGGTGTGACAACTGGAACAATGTTTTGGTTGCGGAGGAATGCCGTGTCCCGATACTTGGGTCATGAAACTCCAGTTCCACACCCTTGACGTTTTCACCACGCGCAAGTTTGGCGGCAATCCTCTTGCCGTTATTCTGGGCGCCGATCATCTCACGACAGAGCAGATGCAAACGATCACGCGGGAGTTCAATCTCTCCGAGACGACCTTTGTGCTGACGCCGGATGATCCCAGGCACACCGCCAAGGTCCGCATCTTCTTTCCCGGTGGCGAGATGCCGTTTGCCGGGCATCCGACGCTTGGCACGGCGGCGCTCCTGGCGGAATTGCGACACAAGCCGGGATGCAGTTTCGAAACCACAATCACGCTGGAGCTGAAGGCTGGTCTCACGCCGGTGCGTATCAGCCGCATTGCCGATCGCACCCACGGCGTGTTCACCGCACCCGTGGTGCCGTTTCATGCCGATGTGGCGTTGCCCAGTGTCGGCGGACACGGCGCGGGCGCTTGACCTCGCGCCCGGAGATATCGGCTTTGATGGTCATGGTATCGCCTCCCTGGAAGGCGGACCGCGCTTTTTCTATGTTCCGGTCAACAGCCGGGCGGCGTTGGAGAAATCAAAAATCCTCGAGCCTTACTGGTCGAACCTCATCAGACCCATGAACGGCGTTGATGCCGCCTATCTCTATACACGTGGCGGCGATGGGCCAAACGCAGCGGTCCGGGCGCGCATGTACGCGCCCACCGGCGGCATCCCGGAAGATCCGGCCACCGGCTCGGCCACGGCACTTCTCGCGGCACAATTGTTGACGGCAGAGAAGCTCGGTGACGGCACCCATCGCTGGCAATTGGAGCAGGGCTATGAAATGGGCCGGCCCTCTGATCTGAGCTTGGAAGCGGACGTAAAATCCGGCAAACTCATCCGCTGTTCGTGTCGGCGGCTCTGCCGTTCGCATGATGAGCGGAGAATTCGAGCCATGAGCATCACACAATTCTTTCTGATCATTCATCTGCTGGCCATCGCCTCGGCGATTGGCATTGGCGTATCCAATCTGGTGGGCTTTCGCGTGGCGAAATCTCTGGGCGGCGACTTGGCCAAAGGCATTGCCGCGCACCGCGAGGCGCTCATTCCCTATGGCGACACCCTTGTCGCCACGATCGTCGCGAGTGGTCTCATCCTGCTCTGGAGCATCGGCGGCAGTCAGGGACTGAGTTCATGGTTTCACATCAAGATGGCTGCGGTGCTGGTGTGGGTTGTTGTCTACGTGCTGATGCGGTTGCGGGTCCGCAAGTTTCTCGCCAGCCGTGACATGACACTGGTGCCGCTGATCCGCAGCTTTGCGCATGTGCTGCTGGCAGCCGCTTTTGCCGCAGTAATCTGCGCTGTGATGACTTTCCACACCTGATCTTTTGAAGTTCTGCCGTGCTGACAAAACACTGGCAGACTCTGCCAGAGTGTTGTCAGCAACATTTCGCTATCCGGATCATGACGCGTGAATCACTCATGCGAAAAATGACTTGGAGAGAATATTATGAAGATGATTGTTTCCCTTGCTGCACTGCTCGTGTTCGCCACTGCGGCCAACGCCGCTGATCTCTGCAAGCCTGTAGACAAGGCGCAGTGGATGTCGAAAGACGAGATCACTGCCAAGGTGACGGCACTGGGCTATGAAGTGCGCAAGGTTCAGCCGGAAAATGGCTGCTGGGAAGTGAAGGGCCTGAAGGATGGCCAGCGCGTCGAAGCTTATTTTGATCCTGTGACTGCCAAGCTCGTTCTCTCGAAGTAATGGCCATGGGAGAGGCAGCATCTCATCCGGTGGGCGGCCCTGTGCCGCCTGCCACCCATTCGGGCAGCATTGCAGTATGGGATCCGCTGGTACGGGTGTTCCACTGGTTGCTGGTGGCGGGCATGGCTTACGAGTTTGTCTTCGAACCGGGAACCATTGTCCACAACACGGTCGGGCAGGTTCTGCTCGGGCTCATTGTCCTGCGTGTGGTCTGGGGGTTTGTTGGCAGCAAGCATGCGCGCTTTACCGACTTCGTGCGTGGGCCCTTCACCGTGCTGGGTTATCTCAAGGACATGATGCTGGGTCACCCCAAGCGCTACCTCGGCCACAATCCCGCCGGCGGACTCATGGTGCTGGCCTTGCTGCTCGGCGTTGCCGTTACGTCAGGCACGGGTTGGCTGATGATTACCGATGCGTTGTGGGGTGAAGAATGGATTGAGGATCTGCACGAAGCAGCCGCGTGGCTGACAATGGCGCTGATTGCCGGGCACGTCGCAGGTGTCATTCTGGCATCGCTGCAGCACCGCGAAAATCTGGTGCGCGCCATGGTCACGGGCCGCAAGGCCCGCTGAACCTATTCGATCGCCAGCAGGACTTTCGCTTCAGCCGTCATGGCGAGGCCTTCTTCGGTGTTGCCGGCGCCGCACAATTGTACGGCCTGGCTGCGCATGTCCTCGGCCTGGGCGCGCTTGTCGGCATCCAGTTCCTGGGTTTTCAGTGCGTTGTCGATCTTGGCGACGTCGTCCTGGCAGGCGTCTGCAAGGGCAGGGGCGGCGAGCGCCAGCGTGAAGACAGCAGCAATGAGGCTATGGCGAATCATGGGATGAAAGTCCGTCCTGTAAGTTCCGGGTGCCGCATTGGCGGCAGACTGTGACAAAACTTAGCCCGCAGTGCAATCACAGTTAATGCCGCATGTTGGCGCCGCTGACGAGAGCAGGGTGCGGGTGAATACAGGAGCTGGGAGCGGGTGGTTGATTTCAGATGAGGCTCTGGCCTGCAATTCGAACTGTGCTCAATAACGAACAACGGGCCAATTCGTTTTGTAGGCCGCTATGGGCCACAGCAGTTCTTTGTTTCGCATTTGGTGGCCGCTTTTCCTCGCAGCGGAAATTTAAACTGAGTCACAACCCGCGCTCATCTCCGTTGCATCAACCACCTAGATGGGCAATCATGAGGTCGAAATTCTACGAATAGCTGGAACGTAGTTGGGGCTCAGGTCAGTGGCCACAAGTAATTGAGCGGTTGCCTGTCGCTCCGATTATTAGTTTCTATCGTTGAAGGGGTTTTTTCGGTGATGTCTCATGGATGTGTTTAGGACAGCGGCTGAGGCGCACAACTCCAACCTCCGGATCACCACTTACCCGCATGCATCAGGGAATTGAAAGGCGACATGGACGAGCGGCAGGCCCAGACAATCGTGCTCAATGGCAGGGTGTTCGATACTGCGGCAGAAGTGCTGCGCGATCCAGCAGGTAGCGATATCCCGCTGAGGCCCCAGTCCTTCGCAGTACTGAAGTATCTGGCTCTCAATGCTGATCGGGTTGTCACCAAGGACGAGTTGATGGGTGCAGTGTGGCCGGACGTGGCAGTGACCGAAAACAGCCTCGTCCAATGCATTCACGAGATCAGACGCGCGTTGGGGGACGAAAGTCAATCGATCCTGAAAACCGTGGCGCGGCGGGGTTATCGCCTTGTTATCGGAGACACAAATACGCTGATAGACACAGAGCGGGCCACGACGACAAGGCTCAATGCGCAATCAACTCAACGTGGGGCATGGAGGCGTCCCGCCCTTTACGCAGCCGTGTTTTCTGATAGCTGCTGTTTTCGGAGTTTATCTTTTGGCAGACACATGTGGATCGAAAATCCGTGGATCCCCCGTCCATCGCCGTGCTGCCTTTCAACTATGAAAGCGACGATAAACAACAGAGCTATCTTGGCCGCCGGTTTTACCGAAGACGTTATCACCGACCTCACACGGTTCCGGGACCTTGAGGTCATCGCACAAAATTCCACCAAAATCTATGCGGACGAGCCGCATGACATCAAGAAGATTGGCCGGGATCTGAATGTGCGCTACGTGCTTGAAGGTTCCATCCGGCGACAAGGCACGCAGCTGCGGGTGACCGCTCAACTGGTTGACGCGTCGTCCGCAGCACGTGTTTGGGCGGAGCGCTGGGACCGGCCAGTCGCAGATATTTTCGCGATCCAGACCGAACTTTCACAGGAATTGGCGGGCAAAATTGGCGGCTTCACGGGAACCGTTCTGGCGGCTGACAAAGCGGCGGCCATGCGCAAGCGCCCAGGCAATCTGACTGCTTACGACCTGTACCTTACGGGCATTGAAGCCAAGAACCGGGAAGACGAGGCCAGTGTCAGTGAGGCAATCAAGTTGTTCAAGCGCAGCATTGAGATTGATCCGCATTTTGCACGCGCATGGACGATGCTGGGATCGGCTTACGCGATTTCAACGCAGTGGACCAACGATGTGGACGAGACCCACCGGCTTTATGAAGAAGCGGTCACGCGGGCTGTTGAACTCGATCCTCTGGATGCCGAGGCACATGCCGCGACTGGGCTTTGCCTTGGCGCGCCACAGTCATCCCGAACGCGCCAAGGCCGAATTCGATGAAGCGCTGCGGCTCAATCCAAATTCGGCGGACGTACTGACACGCTATTCCTACTGGGCTGCGACCTTTGGCTTGCCTGAAAAGGGAGCCGATATGGCGAAACAGGCGGCCCGCCTCAATCCCGCCGCTCCGCCTTCGGCAATCCGCTTCATGCGTGGCGCATTTATTGCAGCGGACAGGTACGAGGAGGCACTCGCCATTCACAACCGTTTGGCAAAGGAAAAATACGTTGATGGCGACTATATTGAAGGTGCGGTTATTATGGCCATGCTGGATCGCAGCGACGAGGCGAAAGCGCTGGTTGCTGAAGGGACGAAGAAATATCCTGACCTGACGATTGAAAGCTGGACTGGCACGTCCGATTGGGGCGAGGCTGACCGGGCAAAGGCTGTCGGGCAGATGCGCAAAGCTGGTTTCCCGGCTTGCGCAAGCGCCGCTGCCGTTGAGACGGGAACACATCGTCTTCCGCCTTCCGGAGTGTGTGCAAGCGGATGCTACTGGGCCCTAGAGAAAAACGTGCCATTGATTGCATTTCTCCGGTTTGAAATCATCTGATTTCAGCCATTATCAGAACTCTTTCAGCGTGTTTTCACGACTTTCCCTCGGAGTCGCAGCAGTCTTTCGCCGGATATCGCGAGGACGCAAAAATGACCACCGTTCACAAGATGCTTCGGTCGACCGCTGGATCACTGCGTTGGATCGTTGCACGTTAAGAGCTGTTGCTCAAATCTCGATTGCAACGGGCCAGAGACCGTCGCTTGCTTTCCTTGATGAACGAACGGGAAGCTCAGAGAATTGGGTTTGAGTCGAAACGCCGACAGCGAAAGCTATTACCACCGGAACTAGCCAATCGGATTCACTGATATGGCATAAAACGCATTACATCTTCTCCCTTGTGGGGAATATCGTGATATTATCGCAGTTCCAAATCATGACACAAACATAGATGTAGAGATGATAAATATATTTAAGGGATAACATTAACTAAGGTAACAAACAAAAGGAAAGAAGAAGCAAAGAAAAGGAAAAAGAAAGGAAAAAAAGGAGGCAAATGCCCCCGCAACACCGGTTGCGAGGGCCTGTTCCATGCTGAAGTGGCAGGGTTACTTGACGCCGAGCAGAGCCAACAGCTCGGTTGTCGCGGTGGTGCAAGCGGCTTCGTCCTTGGCCTCGCCTGCGGCTTTCGCCTTGTCGGACAGCTCCTTGGCCTTGGTGGTGCCGGCTTCATCCAGCGTGGCTGTCTTCATGGCTTCGTCGACCTTGGCCATGTCGCCCGCGCAATCAGCGAATGCGGGAGCGGCAAATGCGGCGATGGCGATGGTAGAGGCAATCAGAAACGTCTTCATTGGTAGTTCTCCTGTTTGACAAACAATGGAGCCTGGCGCCATCCACGCTTCGCTGCGGGCCGCGCTGATGCGATCCCGTGTCAGGTTCCGGTTGTGCACTGCGTTGCTGCAGCGCAGGCAAAAACTGGCGGTGAAATGCTGCGCCGGTGGGGCCGGAGTGTGATCAATCTTGATCATTGCAGGGCGAAAAGCGGCAGCGCAAGAAAAGCCCGGAATCCCAGCGCACATGGCGCACGAGATTCCGGATTCTGGTTGCTGTTACTCGATACCGAGAAGGGTCACGAGTTCACGCGATGACGTTTCGCACAGGGCGCTGTCGCCGTTTTGCATGGCGCTCTTGCCCTTGTCGATCAATGCCTTGGCGGAGTCAGCCTTGGTCTTGTCGACCTGCATCGTGGCCAAGGCCTGTTCGGCTTTGGCGATATCCGACAGACAGTCGGCCATGGCTGGGGCCGCAAACAATGCAGTGGCGAGGAATGCAGAGGTCAAAAAGGTCTTCATGGGAAAATCTCCGTTTTGCATGTGGGGCGAAATTGTCGCCGTGGATTGAGAACGCCTCATGCGCGGAATTGGTTCACCGGAGATTGCGGTTCCCTGATCACTAAAAACTGATGTCGAAGTGACGCACAAAAACTGCG
>CAVWGR010000002.1:0-17005 GCA_963754625.1 uncultured Alphaproteobacteria bacterium
CTGAAGAGGACTCGAACCTCCACGACTTTCATCGCTAGTACCTGAAACTAGTGCGTCTACCAATTCCGCCATCAGGGCCAGTTTCCGGCCCGGCTCTTACGCGGGGGTGCTGCATATTGTCAACCAAGGCTTTGAAAGCGTGGGTTGGCTTTGCATTGTGCGGGCAAATCGCTAAAAGGGCGGGCAAATTTGACCCCTTTTGTGATGTGAGGATGCCTTGGCTTCCAATCCTTCCGACAAACTCGTGACGATCATCGGCGGCGGCGGTTTCGTTGGCCGTCAAGTGGTGCGCAGCCTCGCCAAGCGCGGCTACCGCGTCCGCGTTGCCTGCCGCAGGCCCGATTTGGCAGGACATGTATTGCCGCTCGGTACACCTGGGCAAATTGCACTGGTGCAGGCAAACCTGCGCTATCCCGCTTCAGTGGCTGCAGCCTGCGAGGGTGCCTATGCCGTTATCAACCTGCCAGGGCTTCTCTACAATGCCGGAGCGCAAAGCTTCGATGCAGTGCACGTCTTTGGTGCCGAAGCGGCTGCACGGGCTGCCAAGGCAGCGAAGGCAAGTGTCTTCATCCAGATGTCTGCACTCGGTGCCGACAAGGCCGCAGTTGCCGCCTATGCCAGCAGCAAGGCCGAAGGTGAAGCGCGCGCCGCCACAAACTTTCCTGGCGCCATGATCGTGCGGCCTTCCATCGTGTTCGGGCCCGATGACAATTTCTTCAACAAGTTTGCCACCATGGCACGTTTTTCACCCGCCTTGCCGCTCATCGGAGGTGGTGAAACAAGGTTCCAGCCGGTATTCGTTGGTGATGTTGCGGAGGCCATGGCAACGCTCGTGGACCGTGGCGTTTCCGACGGCAAGACCTATGAACTCGGTGGGCCTGCCGTAGCCTCGTTCAAGTCACTGCTGCAATTCGTGCTGGAGACAACGCAGCGCAAACGATTGCTGCTGTCGCTGCCGTGGCCGGTGGCGAAGATGCTGGGCGCATTGGTAGGCTGGCTGCCAAAGCCGCCGATCACCATGGATCAGGTGGAACTGCTCAAGACTGACAATGTGGTGAGTGAAGCCGCAAAGACGCAAGGCCGTGACCTTGCCGGCCTTGGCATTGCCGCGCGCTCCTTCGCCAACATTGTTCCGACCTATCTTTATCGCTTCCGCAAGGAAGGTCAGTTCACTGTCCCGAGCTGAACGCCTGCCCATATCAAACCGAGCAGTGCGCCGCCGAGGATGACGCGGTAGATCACAAAGGGCAGGAAGCTGACGGTGCGCAACATGCGCATCAAGAAGGCGATGGCCAAGAGCGCCACGAAAAACGTAAGCACGCCAGTCATGATGTCGCCACCGGTGATGGCTTCGCCATGATTGAGGGCATCGCCAATCACCAGTGCAGATGCTGCACCATTGGCCGGAATTGACAGCAAGAATGAAAAGCGCGCGGCTTCGACCCGGTTGAAGCCCAGGGCACGGGCTGCCGTCATGGTGATGCCTGAGCGGCTGGTGCCAGGGGAGAGTGAAAACGCCTGAGCCACACCAATGACAAGCGCCGACACCCAGGTCATGTCCTTGATGGTTCGTGTCATCATACCGAAGGCATCTGCGGCGTACAGCAGGATGCCAAACACGATGGCATTGATGGCCACCAATGTGGCACTGCGGATGTGGTCGTCCAGACCCGTCGCTTTCATCAGGAGCCCAACGATGACGATGGGAATGGTGCCAACGGCTACATTGAAGACGAGTTTGGCATGTGCCGTCATGCGGCGCTGCACGACATCGCGGCAGCCACGCAACATGCCCACCACGTCCCGCCAGAAATAAATGATGACGGCGGTCAGTGAGCCGACATTGGTGACCATGTCGGTCAGCACGCCCTGGTCCTTCCAGCCGGTGATCGCGGGCACAAGTATAAGGTGCCCGGACGATGAAATCGGCAGGAACTCCGTTATCCCCTGGATCAGCGCCAGAACGATGATCTGGATAAAGTCCGTCAGCAACATGTCTCAACAGCCCCCGCTGATTGCGCCGGTACTGGCGAATCGCTAGCCCCCGTGTGGACAAACGTCATAATTGGGGCCAAATGCGGGGGCAATGGCCGCTTCACCAAGCTTTTCGTGCGTTGTGGCCCCACCCTTGCCCGGACTCTGAATGCCCAAGCTCATCCATTTCACCCTTGATCCCCATGGTCGCCGCATGCGACTGGCGTTGGCGGAGTACGGACAACCGGTGACATTGGCGGAAGAGCGCCCCTGGCAGCCATCAGAACAGGTGCTCAATCTCAATCCCGCGGGTTTGACGCCAATCTACGTGGATGACAGTGGCATCGCCGTCGCCGGCGCCGAAGCCCTGACAGAGTATCTCGAGGAAACCTTGGGTACGACGCGTCCGCTCATTCCCGGTTCTGCCTTGGCGCGGGCAGAGGTACGCCGTCTCGTCGCCTGGTTCGACATCAAGTTCTATGCCGAAGTGACGGAACCGGTACTCACCGAAAAGGTGATCCGGCGCTTTGTTGCTTCCACTTCCGGCCGTGGTTCACCCGACATGCAGCGCATGCGCAGTGGGCTGCAGATGCTGAAGCCGCACCTCGACTACCTCGGCTTTCTGGCGGAGGAACGCTCATGGCTGGCAGGCGATGACCTGTCGCTCGCCGATCTCGCTGCAGCCGCCCATATTTCAGCCATCGACTACCTCGGCGAAATCAACTGGGCCGACCATCCCGTGGCCCAGACCTGGTACAGCCGCATCAAATCGCGGCCCTCGTTCAGGGCCCTGCTGGCTGATACCATTCCAGGCGTGGCTCCAGCGGCGCACTATGCCGAACTTGATTTCTGACGCTGGGGCTATTCTCGAACGGCTTCGCGCAAGAGCCCGTGCCGAGGGTCTGCCGCTGCTGCGGGTAACTTCGGCACAGCTTCCCGCAACAGCAGGCGAACGGTTGCAAGTTTTTCTCGACAACAATCATCATGGCGACATGGCGTGGCTGGATGAAACGGCGGAACGGCGCAGTTCTCCCGATGTCCTGTGGCCGGTGGCACGGTCGGCCATCATCTTTGCCTTGCCCTATTCGCCGGATGTTGACCCGATGGTGCGGCTTGGCGAAAAATCGGCCGGCAACATTTCGGTCTATGCCTTGAACCGTGACTATCATGACCTCTTCAAGGGAAAGTTGAAACGCCTGGCGCAAGGGTTTGTCAAAGACACAGGTGCTGAAGTGAAGGTGTTCGTTGACACGGCACCACTCATGGAAAAACCTCTGGCCCAGCAGGCGGGTCTTGGTTGGCAGGGCAAGCATACCAACCTTGTCTCGCGTGAAGCAGGCAACTGGTTCTTTATTGGCAGCATTCTCACCACCGCCGATTTGCCCTTTGATGATGCAGAGAGAGATCACTGCGGTTCGTGCAGCGCCTGCCTCGACATCTGCCCGACGCAGGCTTTTCCTGCACCGTATCAGCTTGATGCCCGGCGCTGCATTTCCTATCTCACCATCGAACACAAGGGACACATTGCAAAGGAATTCCGCAAGGCGATGGGCAATCGCATCTATGGTTGTGATGATTGCCTTGCCGTATGTCCGTGGAACAAGTTTGCGCAAGCCGCACACGAGATGAAACTTTTGCCCCGCGATGACTTGGTGTCCCCGCCACTTGCAGATTTGCTGCGGCTCGATGATGCGTCATTTCGGGCACTGTTTTCCGGCTCCCCCGTGAAGCGGATCGGCCGGGACCGCTTCATCCGCAATTGTTTGATCGCGGCGGGCAACAGCAGCGATGCCAAACTTTTGGCGACCGTTACCAACCTGTTGGGCGACCCATCGCCATTGGTGCGGGCCATGGCGGTATGGGCGCATGGACAATTGGCAGAGGCCACCACCCATACAAAGGCGCGGACCATGCATATCGGAAGTGAGCTTGACGGTGACGTGTGTGCGGAATGGCAGCGCACAATGAACCACATCCTGTTTTTGGGTTTCGGATTTTCGGCGCAGGCACTGGCGCAGCGCCTCGACCTGCACACCTGGCGCGTAACCGGTACCAGCCGAAGTGCGGCAGGAGCTGAAACCATACGCGCACAAGGCTTCGAAGGGATCGTCTTTGATGACCTCAGGGCCATTCCCGAAAGCGTCACGCACATTGTCTCGTCGGTCCCACCAGATGACCGTGGAGATCCGGTACTGCGGCGCATTGCTGATGACCTGAAAAGCAGGGCTCGCAGTTTGCGTTGGGTTGCCTATCTTTCGACGACGGGCGTCTATGGCGACCATGGCGGAGCATGGACTGACGAAACAACTCCACTCACGCCCAATACCGAGCGCGGACAACGGCGGTTGCAAGCCGAACAGGCGTGGGGGGAGTTGCTGCAGGATCATGGCCTGCCGCTTCACATCTTCCGCTTGGCGGGCATCTATGGTCCGGGCCGCAACCAACTGAAGTCAGTACTGGATGGAACGGCGAAGCGGGTGATCAAACCGGGCCAGGTGTTCAGCCGCATCCACGTGGCGGACATTGCAGGCATTCTGCTGGCCTCCCAGGCGCAGCCGCGAGCTGGTGCGTGCTACAACGTCGCCGATGATCTGCCTTGCCCACCGCAGGACGTGGTCGAACATGCGGCGCGCCTGTTGGGTCTGCCCGTGCCTGCAGACATTGCCTTTGAAGCAGCTCATCTCTCGCCAATGGCGCGCAGTTTCTATGCCGACTCGAAGCGGGTCTGCAATGCCCTGGTCAAATCGGAGTTGGGCTACTCCTTCAAGTATCCGAGCTATCGTGAGGGTCTTGCCGCGCTCCTGCCGAACCTCCTGGGTGGCGTTCAGTAGCGCACGCCGTCGGCGCGCTCGGCCAGTTGCAATACTGCTTCCTGAATGATGCGCAGTTGCACAGTGGTTGAGAGACGGTGATCGCCGCCCTTGAGGAAAGTGAGCGTGATGTCGCTCGCGGTGATGGCTTCGAAAGTTTTCACGGCATGCGACGGCGGGACATCCACATCCATGCTGCCCTGCAGGATGCGCACCGGACAGGGCAGCGACACTCCCTCATCCAACAGCAGGTGTTGAGCACCATCCTCGATCAGTTTCAGCGTTATGGCGTAGGGCTCACCATAGTCCGAGGGACGGAGATAGACGCCGCGCTCAAGCAATTCCTCCCGGACCTCGCGGTTGAAATTGTCCCACATCAGATCCTTGGTCATGTCGGCGGCGGGAGCGATCAGCACGATACCGGCGATGCGTCGAGAGGCGAGCGGATCTTCACGCAGCAAGCGCTTCGCCAGCAACAGGCCCAGCCAGCCCCCCATGCTCGAGCCCACTATTATTCTTGGATTCTGGGTGTGGCGCAGGAACATGTGGGTGGCCTGTTCAAGCCAGCCAGAAATTGTGCCGTCGACAAACAGGCCGTCGGACTGGCCATGGCCGGAATAGTCGAAGCGCAGCAGATTTCGGCGTGAGGCCCGGGCGAGATCGGCCAAATTCTCGGCCTTGGTGCCGGACATGTCGGATTTGTAGCCGCCAAGCCAGAAAATGCCGCAGGGCCCGATATCATCAGAGGCACCATCCATTTGGTAGGCGAGGCGGCAACCCTTCAAATCCTCGTCAAATGCGACCCGGCCCATGGCGATTCAAAGCCCTTCTTTTTGTGGGGTTTCCTTGCTAACCAAAGACCGCCGGATTCGCAAAACCTCATTCACATCATCCGGCGGACCACAACAGGAGAATTTGACCACTTGAGCCTTCCCCCCCGCAAACCGTCATTCAACCGCAACTCCCCCGTTCCCCAAAGGGAAGACGAACACAAGATCAACAATCGCATTGATGCCCGCGAAGTACGCCTGATCGGCGCTGACGGTGCCAATGTCGGTGTGGTGCCCACACGGCAAGCCATGATCATGGCGGAAGAGGCCGGCCTCGATCTGGTCGAGATTTCGCCTGACGCACAGCCGCCTGTGGCCAAGATTCTCGACTACGGCAAGTTCCGCTTCCAGGAACAGAAGAAGGCCGCTGAGGCGCGAAAGAAACAGCGGGTCATTGAAATCAAGGAAATCAAACTGCGGCCCATGATCGATGATCATGATTATGAAGTGAAGATGAAGGCTGCGCGGCGCTTCTTCGATGAGGGCGACAAGGTGAAGGTGACGCTGCGCTTCCGTGGCCGCGAAATGGACCATCAGGACCTGGGCTACAAGTTGCTCATTCGCGTCAAGGCCGACATGGCAGAGATCGCCAAGGTCGAGATGGAACCCCGTTCTGAGGGTCGCCAGATCATCATGATCATGTCGCCCAAGGGCAAGGGCTGAACGGCTTGCCAATTTAAACCTGCCTGGATGAATTTGAGTGGGGGCCTTGTGGCCCCCTTCTTTTTTCCGATGTGTTGTTGAGTTGTGTGCGGCGCAGTTGCTTGCCATAGTCAATCGCAGCTGGGCGCAAGACCCGGAGAACGCATCAACCCAGAGGAGACTATTTTGAGCCTTGACCGCAGAACATTCTTCAAGCGCAGTGGCGTTGTTGCTGCAGGCGCCACCGCAGCGCTGGCAAGCCCTGCCATCGCCCAATCGATGCCCGAATTGAAATGGCGTCTGACATCCAGCTTTCCCAAGGCGCTGGACACAATTTTCGGCGCTGCCGAAACCTTCTCCAAATACGTCAGCGAAGCGACAGACGGCAAATTCCAGATCCAGGTGTTTGCAGCGAATGAAATCGTTCCCGGGCTTGAAGCAGCAAACGCTGTCAATGCTGGCACAGTCGAGATGTGTCATACCGCGTCATATTACTACTGGGGCAAGGACCCCACTTTTGCTTTCGGTACGGCCGTGCCCTTTGGCCTCAATGCCCGCCAGCAGAACGCCTGGATGTATTATGGCGGCGGCGTTGAACTGATGAACGAATTCTATGCCGGCCACAATATTGTCGCCTACCCGTGCGGTAACACCGGCGCGCAAATGGGTGGCTGGTTCCGCAAGGAAATCAAGTCGGTTGCCGACATGCAGGGCGTCAAGATGCGCATCGGCGGATTTGGTGGCAAGGTCATTTCCAAGATCGGCGTCGTGCCACAGCAGATTGCCGGCGGCGAAATCTATCAGGCCCTCGAAAAGGGCACGATTGATGCTGCCGAGTGGGTCGGACCCTACGACGACGAGAAGCTCGGCTTCTACAAGGTGGCGCCCCATTATTATTATCCGGGTTGGTGGGAAGGTGGTGCCATGCTGCATGTCATGACCAACAGCGCCAAGTGGGAAGGACTGCCTGCTACCTACAAGTCAATCGTGAAGACTGCGGCTCAGGCGGCAAACGCCGACATGCTGGCCAAGTATGATGCGCGCAACCCGGGAGCGTTGAAGAAATTGGCGGCTGCCGGTGCCAAGCTCGCACCCTATCCGCAGGATGTCATGGAGGCATGCTTCAATGCGGCCAAGGAAACCTATGCCGAGATCAGCGCAACCAATGCGCCGTTCAAGAAAGTCCATGATGCCGTGATGGCCTTCCGCTCTGATGCCTATCTCTGGGCGCAGTTCTCGGAATACCAGTTTGACACGTTCATGATGAACCAGCAGCGCAAGAAGGCGCTGTGACAGCTGGTCTGAAACCAATTCGAAGGGGTCCGGCGACGGGCCCCTTTTTTGTCATTCTATCTTTGGTGCGGTGTTGAGGTCGATGGTTGGTGCCGAGAGAGGATCAAGATCACCAGCTGAACCAGGCACGATCATTTCGAAATTGGGGTCAACAACAATTTCCTTGTCGAGGAAAGTGGTGACCACCTCCGGGAAAGCAATGAGAATGATCACCAGCATGAGCTGCAACACCACCCAGGGAATGGCTCCCCAATATATGTCACTGCTCTTGATTGACGGTGGCGCGATGCCTCGCAGATAGAACAGCGCAAAGCCGAAGGGTGGATGCATGAAGCTGGTCTGCATGTTGGCGCCAAGCAGCACGCCGAACCACACGAGATTGATACCCAATGCCTCTGCCACGGGGGCAAGCAGTGGTACGATGATGAAGGCGATCTCAAAGAAGTCGAGGAAGAAGGCAATCACGAATACGAAGGCGTTGACAGCAATGAGAAAGCCGATCTGGCCGCCGGGCAACGCCAGCAACATGCCTTCAATCCACTCCTTGCCACCGACCCCTTGAAACACCAGGCTGAAGACGCGCGCACCAATCAGTATCAAAACCACCATCGCAGTGATGCGCATGGTGGATTGCATGCCATAGTAAACGAGCTTGTGGTCGAGACGGCCATTGAGCCAGGCCAGCACAAAGGCTCCGAGCACGCCCATGGCACCAGCTTCAGTCGCCGTGGCGAGGCCTGTGAAAATTGTTCCGAGTACAATGAAGATCAGGGCCAGTGACGGTACCATGCCGCGGATGCAGCGTTTGGCAAGGGCCCAGCCGCGCAAGGTGCGCGCTTCCGGCGGCAAGGGCGGCATGTACTGCGGGCGCAGGAACGAGAGCAACAGCACCCATGCCATGAACAACAATACCTGCACGATGCTCGGACCCAGTGCACCCTTGTACATCTCGCCGACATCAACGCCCATCTGGTCAGCCAGCACGACAAGCACAAGCGATGGTGGAATGAGTTGGGTGATCGTTCCCGACGCCGCAATCACCCCGGTGGCGTGACGCACGTTGTAGCCATAGCGGATCATGATGGGGAGCGAGATCAATCCCATGGCGATGACGGACGCTGCCACCGTGCCGGTGATGGCGCCCAACACTGCGCCAACCAGAATAACAGCGTAAGACAAACCGCCGCGAACGCCGCCGAAGAGTTGGCCGAAACCGTCGAGCAAATCTTCGGCCAACCCGCTGCGTTCAAGAATGGCTCCCATCAAAGTGAAGAACGGAATGGCGAGCAGCAGATCATTGCGCAGCACCGATTCCAGCTGGAAGATGATATTGCCGAGAAAGTTCGGCGAGATCAGTCCAAGCTCAACGCCTATGAAGCCGAAAAACAGGCCCACTGCTGCCAGCGAAAATGCCGCGGGGTAGCCATAGAGCATAAAGAGGATCAGCCCCACGAACATCAGGGGTGCCATGTTGTGGGTGATGAAGTCGATCATTGCACCGGTTTCTCGTAGGCGTGCTCGCGGCGATAGCCGATGGTCAAGGCGGCAATGCACTTGATCAGTTCCGATATGCCTTGCATCAAGATGAAGGCAAAGCCCATGGGAATGAAGAGTTTGGCGGGCCAGCGCGGCATGCCGCCGGCGTTCTGGGACAATTCATTGGTTGTCCATGACTCTAGGAACCACGGCCAGCTCAGATAGATCATCAACAAGCAGAAGGGGATGAGGAAGAGAACTGTGCCGGTCAAATCGATCCAGATACGGGCTTTGTCACTTACCGAGGTGTAGAGAATATCAACCCGTACATGTTCGTTGAGCTTCAAGGTCCATGCGGCTCCAAGCATGACCATGCCAGCAAACATCACAAGCTGCAGGTCGCGGAGTGTGTTGGAGTTGTTGCGATAGAGATCAAACAGCCACTGCACCGCGCCACTTGCGCTGCCGAGATTGCCTGCCAGAAAGAGGAGACCGTTGACGCTATAGCGCAAGATTGCATCAAGCGCGCAGACCAGAGCCGCAAACAGAACGAACCAGTTGGCGATGATGCCGAGCCAGCGCGATACCTGGTCAATGACCCTGCTCAAGGCCAGAAGCCCTGCCATCTGAATTTCTCCCCTCAACGAAGGGTGCCGTTGACCGGCACTCCTTTATGAGGCGATGACACTCGAAATCAGGATACCTTGCAACAGGAAAGGCACCTACTCGGCAGCTTGCCGATGGTGCATCGGGCTATCTGCAAACCGTTTCGCATTGTTGGCAAACATGCCCACCAGTTTCTCGGCTGCTGCGGCGTAGGCTGATGCGTCAGACCAACCTTTCACAGGATCAAGCATCTCGTCCGACACGCCAGCAATGCGGATGGGAACGGCGAGGCCGAAATGCGGATCAACACGCGTTGTCGCATTTTCCAATGCGCCTGAGAGTGCCGCTTTCACCAGCTTGCGCGTCACTTCAAGCGGGAAGCGCTTGCCCACACCATACGCACCACCGGTCCAGCCAGTGTTGACCAGATAGCAGGACACCTTGTGGCGCGAGATCAGTTCTCTCAGCATGGCACCATATTCAGTGGGGTGACGCGTCAGGAAGGGCGCGCCGAAGCAGGCGGAGAAAGTCGCCTGCGGTTCCTTCACGCCGCGCTCTGTTCCCGCCACCTTGGCAGTGTAGCCGGCCATGAAATGCTCCATGGCCTGTTCCGGCGTCAGCTTGGCAATGGGTGGCAATACGCCGAAGGCATCAGCCGTCAGCATGATGATGGTCTTTGGGATGGCGCCACAACCATCAACCTTGGCACCGGGAATGGCGGCAAGGTCATAAGCGACCCGGGTGTTCTCGGTGACACTGTTGTCAGCGAAATGTGGCTGGTGGTCCTCGTCAAGAGTCACGTTTTCGAGAACCGAGCCGAAGCTGTGAGCAGCAGCATAAATCTGCGGCTCTGCCTTGGCCGAGAGGTTGATAGCCTTGGCGTAGCAGCCGCCTTCGATGTTGAAGACACCGGTGTCTGACCAGCCGTGTTCATCATCGCCGATGAGAGCGCGGTCAGGATCGGTTGAAAGCGTCGTCTTGCCAGTACCAGAAAGGCCGAAAAACACTGCGGTATCACCCAGCGCGCCGATATTGGCGGAACAATGCATGGGCAACACACCACGATCAGGCAAGATGTGGTTCATTACTGTGAAGACTGACTTCTTGATCTCGCCCGCGTAGTGCGTGCCAGCAATGAGGACAAGGCGCTGGGCGAGGTCGAGTGCGATGACGGTGTCGCTGCGGGTGCCATGACGGGCAGGATCGGCCTTGAAGCTGGGCAGGCACAAAATTGTCAAGCCGGGTTCGCGGGTGAATTCCGTCTCTGGCACAATCAGCAGGTTGCGGATGAAGAGGGCCTGCCAGGCGAATTCGGTGATGACACGGGTTTCCAGGCGGTGGGCCTGATCAGCGCCGGCATTCAGATCTTGTACGAAGAGTGACTTGAGGCGGGCATGGCTCAGCATGTCGGCCTTGATCAGGTCGAACTGACTTTGCGATAGAGCTGCGGTGTTGTCCCACCAGACACTGTCGGCAGACGCTGCGTTGCGGACGATGTATTTGTCCTTGGGGCTGCGGCCGGTGTGAGTGCCGGTCATGACCGACAACGCGCCGCCATCGGCAACGCGGGCTTCGCCGCGCTCAATGGCCTGCTGATAAAGTTCAGCCACACCGGCATTCCATGAAATGCAGTTGGCCCAACGCAATCCAATCTTGGCGAGTTCGGCGCGGATCACGGGCTCATTGAGTTTGTTCATTGCAGTTCCCCAGAGAAGGTGATGACTCTTTCTGAAGGATAAAATGATTGATGTAAAGATATTATTACATCATCAGTTAATGTTATCGAACATCATTATTTGATGTTATTTCATCAATGTGCTTCGTCCCAATTGAGGGCGGAACGGGCGTCGACTTGCAGCGGCACCGATAGCTTCACCGCCGGTTCGGCAGCCTGTTCCATCACCCGGCGCACCAGCGGCAGGCTGGCGTCCACCTCCGTCGAGGGCACTTCGAAGATCAACTCGTCGTGGACCTGCAAGAGCATGCGGGCTTTGAGGCCGGCTGCGGAAAGGGCCGGCATCATGCGGATCATGGCACGGCGAATGACATCGGCGGCAGACCCTTGAATCGGGGCATTGATGGCAGCGCGTTCGAGAAAGGCGCGCTCCGATGGATTGGGCGACTTGATGCGCGGGAAATGACAGCGGCGCCCGAAAATCGTTTCCACATAACCCTTGTCACGGGCAAATTCCTTGGTCGCTTCCATGTAGTCCTTGATGCCCGGGAAGCGTTTGAAATAGGTGCGAATGTATTCACCCGCCTCCTCGCGGCTGATGCCCAATTGGTTGGCCAGTCCAAACGCCGAGATGCCGTAGATGATGCCGAAATTGATGGCCTTGGCGCGGCGGCGCACAGCCGGATCCATGCCGGCAATCGCGACGTTGAACATTTCACTCGCCGTCATCGCATGAATGTCGAGGCCGTCAGCAAAGGCCTTCTTCAATTGAGGGATGTCGGCCACATGGGCGAGAACACGCAGTTCGATCTGGGAGTAGTCGGCACTGACCAGACGGTGCCCGAGCTTGGCGATAAAGGCGGTGCGGATACGGCGGCCTTCTTCGGTGCGCACTGGGATGTTCTGCAGGTTGGGGTCGGTCGATGACAGGCGGCCAGTCGAGGTCGAGGCCATGGCGTAACTGGTATGCACGCGATGGGTCCTGGGGTTGATGAAGTTGGGCAGCGCCTCGGTGTAGGTTGAGCGCAGCTTGGCCAACTGCCGCCAATCAAGCACGCGCTTGGCGAGATCAACACCTTGCGCCGCCAATTCTTCAAGTGCATCCGAGTCAGTGCTCCAGGCACCGGTCGCGGTCTTGCGGCCACCGGCAAGTCCCATCCGGCCAAAAAGAATCTCTCCCAACTGCTTGGGCGAACCGATGTTGAAGGGACCACCCGCAAGCGTATGAATTTCAAGTTCAATCTTGCCCTGAGCGGTACCAAATTCCGATGACAACCGCTGCAGCACATTGCGGTCCACGACGATGCCTTCGTTCTCCATGTCGACGAGCACCGGTACCAACGGCCGTTCCAGCGTTTCGTACACCGTCACTTTTTTCGCTGTGAGAAGTTTCTGCTTGAACAACATCCACAGGCGCAACGTGATGTCGGCATCTTCAGCGGCATAGTGGGTGGCGCGATCGATGGCGACGCGATCGAAGGTGAGCTGATTCTTGCCGGAGCCCGCGACCTCCTTGAAGGAAATCGGCTTGTGGCCGAGGTGGCGCTCCGACAACTCGTCCATGCCGTGGCCGACATCACCTGACTCAAAGGCGTAGGACATCAGCATCGTATCATCGAGAGGCGCCACGAAGATGCCGAGCTGCTTCAACAGCAGCATGTCGTACTTCAGGTTCTGGCCGATCTTGAGAACGGCAGGCGACTGCAGCAACGGAATGAGCAGCGCCAAGGCATCATCCTGCTTCATCTGCTCGGCCACGCGGTCGCCACCAAACAAACCATCACCAGCACTCTTGTGGTTGAGCGGAATGTAGCAGGCCTTGCCCGGTGCAAGTGCCAGCGACACACCCACAATGTTGGCCCGCATGGCATCAAGTGAATCGGTTTCAGTATCGACAGACACAAAACCCTGTGCTTCCGCCGCCGCAATCCAGCGCTGCAGGTCTTCACGCCGTGTTACTGTTTCATATTCGTCATGCTTGACGGGGATGGCGCGCAGATGCGCCTCCATGTCATCTGGCAAGACAGCATCCTTGCCCCGCGCAACATCATGCCGCTCGTCTCGTCGTCATTCGGGCGAACGCCTGCATCAGACTGCGGCGATTCGGCAGTCCTGGGTCTTTCGCCGGGATGACGCTTCCGGGGCTGAGCCATCGATTCCACCTTCCGGTGGCCAGTGGTTGATCTCCACCGGCACGGGCTCGATTGCCGCCATGTCGGCATCTAGTTCGCCCGCCACCTTGCGGGTAAAGCTGGTGAATTCCAAAGCCTTGAGAAAGCCGATCAGTTGCGTTGCCTTGGGCGTGTCGACGGCAAAATCACCTACGTCATGTTCCAGCGGCACGCGCTCATCGAGCGTCACCAGGCGCTTCGAGAGCCGCGCCTGATCGGCAAACTGAATGAGATTTTCGCGGCGCTTCTGCTGCTTGATTTCACTGGCGCGTTCCAGCAGCGCCTCGAGGGAACCATAGGTGTTGATCAGTTCCGCTCCGGTCTTCACGCCGATGCCCGGCACGCCCGGCACATTGTCGACGCTGTCACCCGCGAGCGATTGCACGTCGATGACCTTGTTGGGCGTCACGCCGAATTTCTCCAGCACTTCGGTTTCGCCGATTTCGCGGTCCTTCATCGTGTCGTAAAGTGCAACACCGGGCTTGACAAGTTGCATCAGGTCCTTGTCGGACGACACGATGCGGCAGGTGGCTCCTGCCTCGACGGCAATGCGGGCATAGGTGGCGATCAGGTCGTCGGCCTCGAAATTGTCCTGCTCGATGGCCGAGACATTGAACGCTCGCGTCGCTTGCTTGATGAGCGAGAATTGCGGGCGCAGATCAGCCGGTGGCTCGGGCCGCTGGGCCTTGTATTGCGGGTAAATCGAATTGCGGAAGGTCTTCGAGGACTTGTCGAAGATGACGGCAAGGTGCGTCGGCTTTTGGCCAGCGTTGGTTTCCTTCAACAGCTTCCACAGCATGTTGCAGAAGCCCTGAACCGCACCCACTGGCAAGCCATCGCTCTTGCGCGTCAAGGGCGGCAGGGCGTGGTAGGCGCGGAAGATGTAACCCGATCCATCGATCAGGTAGAGGTGGTCACCAGCTTTAAGTCCGGTTTTAAGTCCGGGCCGAGGTTCGGGTGTGGGGCCGTTCGAGGATGTTGTCATGGCCGGCACTGTGCCAGACCTTGGAAGCTGTTTCCAGCTTGGCCGCAGCAGAGCCGGTCAATGCCGGCTGCTTCAGCTTGGCCCAACCTGGCCGCCGGAAGAGAATGTTGAGTGGTGTGTTGCGTGTCAGCCAGAACAGGACAATGGGGCCGACAATGCCAGTGAAGGTGACACCCAGCGATATCACATCGGAGCCGAGGTCAGGTGCAATCCGTAACGCAAGCGCCCGGCTTGTCGCCATGAACACGAAGAACGAAAGATAGACCACGATGGAGTTCTCGCCGAGATAACGAACGGCTTCACCGGCGCGGAAACGCGACAGCAACACGCCAGCTGCTATCACTGCGGCGGTGCCGAGAAAGCCGAAGTACAGCCCGAAGCCCGGCCCCGTCACAAGTCCGAGGCGGAAGGCCTGTGTATGGGCTATTCCCCAGATGAGCAGGCTGGCCAGCAGGGCCGCCGTCGAAAGTCTGGCCACATTGTTGGCAAAGCCGAAGACCTGGCTCGCCAGCCAGTAGCCAACATAGAAATAGACAAAGCGGGCGGCGAATTCATCAATCATGATCCAGCCAGTGTCTACGGGCGCTATTTCAAGCGCTGCGGCAACCCCAAACATCAGAAATGGCGGCAGGCGGCGCGTCAACTTAGTGACGGCAAAGAAAACCGGCAGCAGATAGATGAACCACAGCGTGCCAAAGGGTTCGATGAACGCAAGAAAATATTCGCGGCCGAGACCAGCCGTTCCCTGTTCCTGCCAAATGCCATAGCCCTTGAAGAGGAACTGGATGGTCATCCAGAGGAAATAGAAATACAGGAAGTGGATCACCTTCTTGTCGGCATAATCGCGCCACGGCACAGCAATGCGGCGGGCGAGGAACAGACCCGAGATCAGGAAGAAGTCCGGCATACGGAAGGGCTGGGCCCAATGAATGAAGGTGTTGAGCGCGCCAGTTTCGCCCATGGCTTTTTCAACACCCAGGGTGGAATGCATGAGAACGACAAGGATGATGCAGATGCCTTTGGCATAGTCGACCCAGTCGATGCGATGCTTTTCAACTGGCGATGCTGTCATGGCCCAAGTGTCCTGTTTCAGAGTGGCACAACAGGTGCCGCGCCACATTCCAAGCAATGGTTAAGCCATGAAGATGAGAAACTGGCGGGCGCGCCGGCGGATTTGCGGGCCTTGGTTTCCAAGTTGTTAACGGGTCAAACATTCCCGTGCCACTCCGGCAACCTGTCATTGCGAGCCTATCGGCGCTCCGCTATAGACAGACCCGCGTTGCACCCGTAGCTCAGCTGGATCAGAGCGCTGCCCTCCGAAGGCAGAGGTCACAGGTTCGAATCCTGTCGGGTGCGCCAATGATTTCAATTGTTTACAGATTATGTCTCAGGGCAGTGGTCGGGGTTATGTCCGGAAAATTCTGGTTGTAGCGGCACCTTTTGTTTAGCAGTTCAGAATCGCCCATGTGTCGAATTTCGACAACTAGAAATAGACAGTAAACGTCGGTAGGGCGATGAATTGCCCTTGGCAGACGCAAAATTCTGCGCTTCAGGGAAAGTACCCCTGCCGACGATTGTCCCCCTAACTCATTCTAAGAAGGCAAAGTGTCTGCAATTCTAGGGGCTATTCAAGATGCTGATCTGCTTTTTGTGACAAACGAACCTGTCATCACCTTTGGTAACGTGGCCAACTTCACGCGATTGTCGGCGGCGACGCAATTTCTCCGCTCACTGACGGCGTATGTACCCAAGATGTTCTTTCCACTGAACGACGCACTATTACCAAACTGGTCTAACGCCGTAAGCTGGCGATATTCAATATTGGTGCGGTTGCCGGTCACTGCCATGATGGCTTCGCCTGCCGACATTCCATCCTGAAGATAGTCCAGTAACAATGGCCTAGATTTTGATCAGTCACATTTTGTGTTGCAACTGCATCAACCTGGGCGCGGGCATGGGGGCAGGCGCGCCAACGGCGATTGATGAGGTGGTGATGGCAACACCAAAACTACATACAAACCTTCACCGCAAACTCGGTGCTCTCGGCTGCGTCACCAACGGATCGTTCCGCGACCTCGCAGCATCAGCGAAGGACTTTCAGATCATCGGAGGCCGCGTTGGCCCCAGTCATGCTCACATTCATGTTGTCGATTTCGGCAAGGCTGTGAATGTTTTTGGCATGCAAGCTGCCCACGACGACGTCATTCATGCCGATGAACACGGCGCAGTGGTCATTCCTGCGCATTGCGTCCAGCTGTTGCCCGGGGAAAATCGATCTCGTTTCCCGGCGTGAAAGAGCAATCCTCGATTTGTGTGAGAGTGCGGAATTTTCACTAGAAAAATTGCGCAATGCAATGGCGGTCGCTCGAGACATTCACTGAGCGTTCATGCAACAAGCCAAGGGGGTGTGTTGACCCCCTCCCCTGGTTTCCATAGGCGCAGTGCTCGATACGATCCTTGTCAAGCCGAAGCAGAAGCCCGCGCACTTGAAACCCCGCAGATCACAAGTGTTTGCGGCACTGCCCGATCTATGCCATCACATA
>CAVWGR010000003.1:0-580000 GCA_963754625.1 uncultured Alphaproteobacteria bacterium
TGACAGCAGGGATCATTAGTGCGGCGGATCGTTCCGCCACGGCCGCACGCCTTGCCCGCGGTTGGTTGGCACAAATGCCAGATGCTCAGTTCTTTGCCAAGGGAACCTTAGGCAATGTGCTGGGGTTTAGCCTTTTTTCGCTTGGTAATCTTGATGAAGCGCGCCTTGCTTGTCTCGTTGCTAGAGATAGCCACGAAGCGGCAAATTCGATTTTGGGTGTTGTTTATTCCGAACTCATACTAGGGTTGACGGATCAGTCTGCTGGCAATCTGAGTGGAGCCCACGATCACTTTTCCCGGGCGATCAACCGGGCGCGCGCTTCACTTGGTGCGGGCTCTTATGCGGAGGCCATGGTCGGGGTTTTTGAAGCCGAACTTCACTATGAGTGGGACGATCTCGCTGGGGCAGAAACTCTTTTGCAGCAACATCGACAAGTCATCGAAGAGTGCGGACTTGTTGTGCACGAGATGGCCTGCAAATTGAATTTGGCGAAACTTGCTGCGAGCAAGGGCAATGATGACGAGGCGCTCATCATTTTGGAGGCGGCAGAGAGGCAAGGTCTCAAAACCCGCTATCGTCGGCTGTTTGCAAGTGCACTGGACGAGCGCGTACGCCTGCTTTTGCAGCGGGGTGATGTTCTGGCAGCCAGATTGGCGTTGAAGAGCAGAGGAATTGACGAAGCGAACATCACTGACAATACGGCGACAAGACTGGCGACCGAACCCGAACATATGGCCATGGCGCGCCTTTTGACTGCCGAAGGACGTCCCGAATTGGCAATGCGCATTCTTGATCGCCTTGCAAGTCGTCTGCGGCTTGATGGGCGGATGCAAAGGTTGGCGAAAGTTCGCGCATTGTCCGCAGTGGCGGCCTTTCAGTCTGGCGATGCTTTGTCAGCACTCGCCGCTGTGGTTGACGCAGTTTCGATTTGCGCGCCCCATGGTGCGGTGAGGAGTCTGGTTGATGAGGGCTCCCAGTTTCAGGATGTGGTGGAGTTCTGCCGAAGTCGCATTCCTTCCTGGAGCGCCAACAGTGAAGTTGGGGCCTTTGTTGATCGGGTTATGACAGTTCGACAACCGTATTCCCTAAAAATCAGAACGCCGCAATTTCAACGTCGGATGCCCCAATTCAGCACGCGTGAAGCCGATGTGGTGCGATTGTTGTCTGGCGGGCAGAGCAATCGTGATGTGGCGCAAGCTCTCAAAATGGCACCGGACACGGTGAAGTGGCACCTCAAGAATATCTTTGGAAAGCTCCACGTATCAAACAGAACGCAAGCTGTCCTGAGACTGCAGGAACTCGGCATGGGAACGTCCGGTTCTGCTGGCCGCGCGGGCAGCTGACCACCCGAACGGGTGGGTTTCTTTTACAATTGTTACCCTTGTGGGGCGGGACAGCTTCGGGCGACCCGTCTACGACAATGGTGTTGGCCATTGCTGGAGGACGAATTCGTGAGAAGTGTTTCGGTAGCCGTCACGCAGATGTCTTGCGGTCCAGATCGCATGGCAAATATCGATCGCGCGGCAAGGCTTGTCGAAACAGCTGCAAAACAGGGTGCTCAAGTCGTCGTTCTGCAAGAACTCTTTGAAACACCTTACTTTTGCATTGAAGTTGACAAACGCCATCATGCGGAAGCGATGCCAGTTGACCGAAATCCGGCCGTTGCGTTGATGCAGGAGTTGGCGCGGAAATTTGATGTCGTCATCCCCGTGTCGATCTATGAAAGCGACGGCAACAAAAAGTTCAACTCCTTGGTCGTTATCGATGCCGGAGGCGAACAGCTCGGCGTCTATCGCAAAAGCCACATCCCTGATTTTCCAGCTTATGAAGAAGCGTTTTATTTCGATCCTGGTGACACGGGTTTCAAGGTCTGGAACACAAAATTCATAAAGCTTGGTGGAGCTGTGTGTTGGGACCAATGGTTTCCTGAGGCAGCCCGTTCCATGGCTTTGATGGGTGCGGAACTGCTTGTCTATCCAACGGCAATCGGTCGGCCTGTCAATGGTTCGCCTTATGATTTTCCAAACTCAAAGCCCCACTGGCAACAGACCATGCAGGGCCACGCCGCCGCCAACATGCTGATCGTTGCCGCTTCAAATCGCGTTGGGACGGAACAGGGTGGTGGCTTTCAGACAGCGTTTTACGGCGGCTCCCTTATTGCCAATGAAACAGGCTCAAAGGTGGCTGAACTTGGCGAGGATGAAAACCAGGTTGTTGTTCAAGAGTTTGATCTCGACCGTATCGCCGCGTTTCGCAAAGGTTGGGGCATCTTTCGCACACGTCGCACTGATCTCTATGATCCGCTCATCAATTTGAAGCCGCCATCATATCTCTTAGGGCGAAAGGCCAGCTAAATCATGTCAACGGGCTTTGTGTTTCATGAACTCTATATGTGGCACAATACGTGGAACTGGAATCAGGTCTTCGCTCCAAGCCTGACGATCCAACCGGGGGAACAAGCCGAGAATCCGGAAACCAAGCGTCGCTTTCGCAACTTGCTTGAGGTGTCCGGCCTTCTCGACAGTCTTGTCCCCATCAAGCCCCGCTACGCCACGGAAGACGAGATCGCCCGATTTCACACCCGCAAACACATCGCGCGGATCAAGGCGATGAGTGCCGAAAATGGTGGTGATGCCAGTGAACTCACGCCCTTTGGTCGGGGGAGTTTTGAGATCGCTCAACTCTCTGCTGGCGGCACGATGGCGGCCTTAGACGCTGTGATTTCGGGCCAAGTCAAAAACGCCTATGCATTGGTGAGACCCCCCGGCCACCACGCCACCGCCGATGTTGGCATGGGCTTTTGTTTGTTCGGGAATGTGGCCATCGCCATCATGCATGCCCGCGCTGTGCACAAGCTCGGGCGTATCGCGACCGTTGATTGGGACGTGCATCATGGCAATGGAACCCAGTCTGCCTTCTATGCGGATCCAACTACGCTGACAATTTCACTACACCAGGACAATCTTTTTCCTGCAGATTCAGGTGGCCTCGCGGAAAATGGGGAAGGTTCCGGCAAAGGCTACAATCTCAATATTCCCTTGCCGCCGGGCTGCGGAGACGGGGCTTACCTCGCGGCACTTGAACGCGTGGTGCTCCCCGCACTTTACAAGTTCAAACCGGAGCTCATTGTGGTTCCCTCAGGCTTTGATGCTTCAGGCGTTGATCCACTGGGACGCATGATGGTGACCTCCGAAGGTTATCGGGCGATGGCCAAACTCTTGCTCAAAGCGGCCGATGATCTCTGTGGTGGACGCATCGTGATGTCCCATGAAGGGGGCTATTCGGCCATGTATGTGCCTTATTGCGGGTTGGCCGTCGTTGAAGAAATGACGGGTATTCGCACTGGCGTTGAAGACCCATGGGCACCTCACATGACCAAATGGGGGCAACAATCACTGCAACCGCATCAGGAACAGGCAATTGCTGAAGCTGCAAGACTCGTTGAATATATTGAGTGAGTAAAAATCTGAACAAAAACGATCAACACACCACAAGGGAGAAAACCAATGACTGACAAACTTTCAGCACCAAATGTAATACCAAGCCGCCGAAATTTCCTGCGTAACAGTGCCGCCGCCCTCGGTGGCAGCGCTGCATTGTTTGCCGCGATGAACGACGGCGCACGTGCCGCTGGCGAAGTTATTCCTGTTGGCCAAGCGGCACCATTGACGGACTTTGCAGCGGCTGACGGCGTCGAATTCCAAAATGGTTTGATCTTGGCGTGCGAAGAAATCAATGCCCTTGGCGGCATTCTCGGTCGTCCGCTTGAACCACAATTTGAAGACACCAAGCAGATGGGCGATGCAACCATCGTGCAATCGGTGCAGCGATTGATTGACCGTCATGCCGTACACGCCGTCATCAACGGCTACAACATTGGTTCGGGCACTGCTGTTCCAGATGTCATCGCCGACTCAGGCATTATCTATGTTCACTACGATACCACAATCGGTCACAACAACCTGATCAAGTCCGATCCCAATAAATATTTTGGATCATTCCAGGGTGACCCTGCCGAATATTGGTATGGTCCTGGCTTCCTCAAATTTGTGCAACAGCTTGAGCAAGCTAGCAGCTTCAAACGCGCCAACAACAAAATGGCCGTAATCCTTTCCGCAGGCGTTTATTCCGCCAATATTGCCAATGCGATCAAGGAAAAGGCTGCGGAATACGGCTGGGAAATCAGCCTGTTCGAAACCGTCAGCGTGCCGACATCTGAGTGGGGGCCAACGCTTGCCAAAATTCGGCAGGACGCGCCAGCTGTGATTGCGGTCACACACTTCCTGCCAGCTGATCTCGCCCAGTTCATGGTGCAGTTTGTGCCCAACCCCACCAACAGCCTTGTCTACATGCAATATGGTCCATCAATCCCCGCCTTCCGCGACATTGCGAAGGAAGCATCCAAAGGTGTGCTCTACGCCACCGTCGTTGGTGCCTTGCAGGATGAAATCGGAACGGCTTTTGAAACGCGCTACAAAGCGAAATTTGGCGCTAATGCAGGCCATAACAGTGGTGCCCAATCTTACGATGGTGCCTATGTCTGGGCGACGGCGGCGGCCCTTGCTGGCGGTTCTGGCGAACCGGGCAATGATGCGCAGAACCGCAAGGTGGCAGACCGCATGCGTTCGATGATCTGGCGTGGTGTTACCGGCACCACACGCTTCATCGCCGACGAACAATCTGCTTACACCTATCCAACGCAGACCAACGATCCTTCGCTGGCTATGCCGCACCAGTTCCTGCAGATACAGGATCACACCAAGGGTGGGTTGCTGGTTGCACCAGCACCTTATGACACGGCAAAATTCATGCTGCCGCCGTGGATGAAAGCATAGTCTGAAGGGATAAGATCGATTGGCCGCCAACGTACCATTGCTGTCCTGCAAGGGAGTCTCAAAGCATTTTGGTGCCTTGGCGGCCGTCAACAATTTAACCTTCGATGTTCATGCCGGAGAGATTCTGGGCATTGGTGGTCCAAATGGAGCTGGCAAGACCACACTGTTTGAGGTGATTTCCGGATTGAGTCCGGCAACATCCGGAACTGTGGTATTTGACGGAATGAATATTACCGAAGCCACGCCAGAGGCGGTTTGCCACGCGGGCATCGCCCGAACCTTTCAATTGAACGCCAGTTTTGACACTTTGAGTGTTCGTGACAACGTCCGGGTCGCGGCCTATTTCGGAAGGCAGAATCGACGCTATCCGGGATTGCGTCTCGGCTCCGATGTGGAAGAGCAAGCCAAGAAAGCACTGGCTGCAGTTGGACTACAAGGCAAGGATCACATTATCGCTGGCGACCTTCCGGTTCTGGACCGCAAATTGTTGATGCTCGCAGGTGCCATGGCAACGCAGCCGCAACTGCTTCTGATGGATGAGCCTGTCGGCGGTCTCAGTCCCGGCGAAATTGATCATATGATGGAAGCTGTGCGCAACATTGCCGCCACAGGTGTGACCATCATTCTGATTGAACATGTCATGCGCTTTTTGGTGCAGCTTTCCACGCGCGTCATGATCATGCACCATGGTGAACGCATCTATGAAGGTTCACCCCTTGGCTTGACGAAAGACCGGACAGTGGTTGACGTCTATCTCGGCGAAGGTGCATCGCAGCGTCTCAACGCGTTGATGGAGAGGCAGGCATCATGACAGTCTTGCTCGACATCAAAGGCGTTTCATCTGGCTATGGCCAGCACCTGGTGATCCGCGATGTTTCACTTTCTATAGAACAAGGCCAGCTTGCGGCCCTGATCGGTCCCAATGGACACGGCAAGACTACGCTGCTGCGAACGATTTCTGGTCTCGTTCGTCCTCAGCAAGGAACGATCTTGCTTGCAGGCAAACGCATTGACGGAATGCGCGCGGACGAAATCGTGGCCGCTGGCATCGTCCATGTGCCGCAGGGTGATCTGCTCTTTCCCAATATGACAGTCCTGGAAAACCTCCGCATGGGCGCTTATTTGGCTGAAGCTGGTCGGCAAGAACCCATCCGGATTGAAGAAGTGTTTGCGCTGTTGCCAAAACTGAAGGAGCGTCAAAATCAGTTGGCCAGCACACTGTCAGGCGGCGAGCGGCGCATGGTGGGGATTGGCCGTGGGCTGATGGCGGGTGGGCAAATTCTCATGCTGGATGAACCCTCATTGGGCCTCGCACCAATTGTCATTGACCAAATCTACGCCGTTATATCGTCACTGCGAAAACAGGGGCGCACCATTCTGATCGTCGAAGAGAATGCCACGCGCATTGCAGAGATGGCGGATGCCATGCACCTTCTCGACAATGGCAGCTTTGCCTGGTCCGGCAGTGGTGCTGAATTGTTGTCGCGGCCTGAAATTCTCAGCACATATCTCGGGGGCTGATGATGGATGTCCTGGTTCAGATCATCGCTTCAGGCCTGACGCTAGGCGCCATGTATGCCATTTCGACAATCGGCTTGGCACTGGTTTACGGCTCGCTGAACATGCTCAATATGGCCCATGGGGCCATTCTGGCTCTGGGCGGCTATATTTGTTATTATGCAATGACGCGGATGGGATTGTCTCCGATCGTTGGTGTGGCGGCAGCGATGGCGGTTTGTGGTGTTGTAGGCCTTGCGATCTATCACTTTGTTGCCCGGCCCATGCTGTCATCGCGGAATTTCGAGACGCAGGTTTTCATTGCCACGATCGGCATTGGGGCCATTCTCGAAAACATCATCTTGCGTGTGTTTGGTCCGCAGCCTGTGGCCCAACCTTTCAAGCTCCCTGGTGCTCTCATCATTGGCAAAGTCTATATCCCGCATCAGAACATTCTCATTCTTGCGGTTGCTGTCGTGTTGATGGCCGTCGTTGCCTATGTCCTAAACCGCACGCGCATGGGCCGCGCCATACGTGCCACAGCGCAAAATCGCGATGCCGCACAACTCATGGGGATCCGTGTCGGAAAGACCTACGCTCAGGTGCTGGCCATTTCTGGCAGCTTGGCTGCGGTTTCGGGCATCATGATCAGTTCGCTCTCAGGGCTTCTGCCGAACATGGGCGGTGACCCAATGCTGAAAGCGTTCGTCATTTGCGTCGTTGCAGGACTGGGCAACGTCTATGGTGCGGTTGCGGCTGCAATTGTGCTGGGGTTACTTGAATCGATGATCCAATATGTCTTCGGCGTGCAATACAGCTTTGCGATCTTGCTCGTTCTGGTCATAGCAGTTTTGATTTGGCGTCCTGCCGGACTCTTCGGCCGCAACCAAGTGGTGAGACTATGAGCCCGGCCAAACGCGATCTTCTTATCAGTCTAGGCTTGGCCGCACTCTTGATCCTCGTGCCGTTATTTATCGGCACACGTTATATCATCACGCAGATGACGCTGTTTTTCATCTGGGCCGTCGTGGTCACGCAGTGGAATCTTGTGTTGGGTGTTGGTGGCATTTTTTCACTGGCACAAATGGCGCTCTTTGCCATTGGTGCCTATGCAACGGCCATGCTTGGCTATTACTTTGCCTTCCCCATTCTTGTGGCTATGCCGCTCGCTGGTCTTGTCACGGTTTTTGCCAGCATGGTGATTGGCTTGGCCTGTCTCAGGTTGCGCGGACCTTATGTGGCTTTGCTGACACTGGCCATTGCCCAAGTCATCTATCTGATCGTGGTCAATGACACCGCCTGCTTCACCAATCCCCCATCCGGGTGTCTTCCCTTGTTTGGTGGCGTGCGGGGGTTTTCAAAATTTGGCGACCTCGGATTTCGCAGCCTGTTCGGTTCAAAATGGTATGTGGCCCACTATTATGTGGGACTTGGGCTGGCCCTCATTGCGCTCATCTTTTCGATTGCCATCATCCATGGGCCATTGGGGCTTGCCTTCAAGGCACTGCGTGACAATCCAGGCTATGCCATGTCGCGCGGCATCAGCAAGTTCAAGTATCAGCTCTGGGTGTTCGGCCTGTCAGCCTTCTTCACAGGTCTGGCGGGAGCGTTTTATGCAACGCAATTTGGCGTCGTCGGCCCTGTGGTCTTCTCCTTGTCGGCGCTGCTGTTCTTGATGTCAATGATCGTCGTGGGCGGCATGGGCACGATATGGGGTCCACTTCTCGGTGCTGCAGTGCTTATGTTGGCTGATGAAGGCATGCGCGAATTTGGCGATTGGCGCGACATTGGCTTGGGCGTCATCCTGACGATGTTTGTTATCTTTTTGCCAAAGGGATTGGCGGGTCTTTTGCCGGGTTTGCGCTTGAAGCGTGCTGCCAAATGATTTTTTGAATTGCCTTCCAGCCCTGTTGGGCTTACCGGCAGAAACCCTATGGCAATTCCGGGTGCAACGGCGGCAGCGGCGGCGGGACTGGAAGGCAAGGCCTGAGTTAGTGTCAACAGGGGTTTGCTACCCTCCTTCGACCAATTTCAAATCAGCATTTGCAGAGTGTCGAACAATTGCCGTTCTTCCTTCTTTGCTGATCTTGCATGGCGGCGGATGACTTTAAGCAGACACTCGATGAAGCAAAGAGCTGCACCACTGCGCGGCGAATTGCGCCGTGTGATGATGCTCAATTCACGGGGCCCGAATGTTTCCTTGAGTGGCACAATCGAAACCTTGTCCCGAAAGGCAGGAACAAGGCTCATGGCGGCAGGAGACCAGGTGCACATATCAGCATGTTCGACGAGGGATTAAATCATCGTCGACGAGTTGGCGCGCACGATCTGCTTTTCATCAATTTGGGCATCAAAGCGCCAGAACAGATGGTTCATGATGGCGTCATGACCATCAGGTGCATAGTTCAAGGCCCAGTCTTGATCGAGAAGATCGTGGATGGAGCGACAGGTTTCGCGCCCATGTCCCCGCCGCACCAATACTGCCGTTTGATAATTGAGAACGGCCTCGCAGGAAAATTCGGTGGGCGTCTTGTCTGGATGCAGATAGCCCAGCACAAAATCCATGTTGCCTTCACGGAGCAGGGGCTGGGCCAGCGCCATCAGGCTTTCATACAGCTCCAATTTGATGGATGGCATGCGCTTTCTGAATTCCAGTATGGTTTCAGGCAGGATGGTCAACATGATCCAGGGTGTGATGGCGACACAGAGCCGGCCTTCGCTGCGACCGCGCAATTGATCCAGGTCATTTTCTGCATGTTGCAGCTGGTTGAGCACAAGGCGGGCATGGGTGAGCAGCGCGTTGCCATATTCGGTGAAGGCCAAGCCGCTGGGCTTGCGGATGAGCAGAGGCAGTTTTTGGGCCGTTTCTAACTCTCGCAGAGAGCGCGTTACTGCTGCTTGTGAAACGCCAAGCGAACGGGCCGCCGCCCGTATGCTTCCGGTTTCCGCGCTGGCAACCAGGGCCTGGAGTTGGTGGAGTTTCATGTCTGAGAATGGGTGACAACCAATTGTTGTCACCACCATATTCTGTCGTCTTGTTGGGAGCAATGGCGTTTGTTACGCATTTGCTATGTTTGACGCGGTGTATCCCGAGATTGCGGCCTTCCAGGATGAAGCCAAATTGCTTCGTCAACAGATTCACGCCAATCCCGAGCTGGGTTACGAAGAGTTTTCGACCAGCGACCTTGTTGCCAAGTGCCTGGAAGATTGGGGCTACACCGTTACCCGAGGTCTTGGTGGAACGGGTGTTGTGGGCACACTCAAGCGTGGCGCAGGACCGTCTCTTGGTCTTCGTGCGGATATGGATGCGCTCCCTATCCATGAAACAACAAATTTGAATTATGCCAGCCGCGTGGCTGGAAAAATGCATGCCTGCGGCCATGATGGCCATACAGTTACACTCTTGAGTGCCGCAAAATATCTGGCTGGGCACGCCAAATTCTCAGGTACGCTCAATCTGATTTTTCAGCCGGCTGAAGAAGGTTTGGGCGGCGCACTGAAAATGATTGAGCAGGGCCTTCTCACGCAATTTCCCTGCGATGCCGTATTCGCTTTGCACAATATGCCGGGCATGCCCGTCGGAAAATTCGGATTCTTGTCAGGTCCGTTTTTAGCTTCGGCTGATACTGTCAACATACGCATCAATGGGCGTGGTGGACACGGTGCCTTGCCGCACAAGGCTGTTGATCCGATTTTTGTATGTTGCTCAATCGTGATTGCATTGCAGAGTATTGTTTCGCGCAATGTTGATCCGTTGGACACAGCCATCATCAGCGTCGGCTCTATTCATGCTGGTTCAGTTTCGAATGTCATTCCTGAAACAGCCGACATGATTTTGACCGTGCGTGCCCTCAAACCAGAGGTGCGTGAATTGCTGGAAAAGCGCATCAAGGATGTGATCCACGGCCAAGCCGCGAGTTTTGGGGCATCAGCAGATATTGACTATGTGCATCTCTACCCCGTCTTGGTCAATCATCCAGCCGAAACAGCATTCGCACGCCAGGTGGCCTTTGATTGGTTGGGTCAGGATAACATTGTTGATGACCTGCGCCCCATCACCGGCAGCGAGGATTTTGCCTTCATGTTGGAAAAGCGGCCGGGCTCCTATTTGGTGACCGGCAATGGCGACAGCATGCCACTGCATCATCCAGGCTACGACTACAGTGATGATGCCATCAGCATTGGCGCGAACTACTGGGTCAAATTGGCAGAACGTTTTTTTGGTCAACCCCAGTCAATTGAAAACATGAAGCAGACATCCAGAACTGGCGCCTCGCCGGCCTGAATTAACCAACAGGGAGAAAAACAATGAAAAAACTATTTGCCACAGTGGCATTGATTGCAATGGTGAGCACCGGTGCTGCTTTGGCCGAGGATTTGGCCGGGAAGACCGTGAAGCTTGGCATCGACCCCACATTCCCACCCATGGAATTCAAGAATACCGAGGGTAAGTTTGAAGGCTTTGGTGTGGATATTGCTGAAGCCATGTGCGCTGAAGTCAAAGCGAAATGCGAATGGGTGGAAAGCAGCTGGGACGGCATGATTCCCGGTCTGCTGGCACGCAAATTTGACGCGATTGCCTCTTCCATGTTCATCACAGAAAAGCGCATGGCCCAGATCAATTTCTCCGATCCGATATCCAACAGCCCTTCGCATCTGGTCGCTCCCAAAGGCAGCAATTTGCTGAACACGGTTGAAACTTTGAAGGGCAAGCGCATCGGCGTCGAGCAAGGTTCAGCTCAGGAAACCTATGCCAAGGAAGTTTGGCAGGTGGCTGGTGTGGAAATCGTGCCTTATCAGAACACTGAACTGCTGAATGCCGACCTTGTCGCGGGCCGTGTGGATGCCACCTTCCAGGGCGATTTGCAGGTCACGGAAGCCTTTTTGAAGAAGCCGGCTGGCGCAGGCTTCGAGCTTGTGGGCGAAGCCATTCGGGACAAGAAATATTTCGGCGCAGGTGATGGCATTGGTTTCCGCAAGGAAGATACCGAATTGCGTGATGCGTTCAACAAGGCGCTTGCCACAGTCGTGGCGAATGGCACGTTCAAAAAGATCAACGACAAATACTTTACCGTTGATATCCGCGCACAATAAGGGGGCCGGGTGGGTGTGAGAGGGAGCTTCTCACACCCATCTGTTTTTTAAGATGGTCCACAGGCCCAAATCTATGCCAGTGTGACGAGCGCGTTATTACCAGTCAGATTTTTGAAAAGGTGACGTCGCGCGTGTTTCTTGATGGCTATGGCCCGTTGATCCTTACAGGTACCTGGATGACGGTTAAACTTGGCCTGCTGTCTTTGGCGGGGTCCATGATCATCGGCTTGATGGGTGCAAGCTGCAAGCTGTCCAAGAGCAAAATCCTCAACGAAATTGCAACCGTCTACACGACCCTGATCCGCAGTGTGCCAGATCTGGTGTTGATGCTTCTGATCTTCTTTAGCCTGCAAATGCTACTCAACCGAATGACCGACTGGCTTTCGGTTTCCCAGATCGACATCAATCCATTTTCGGCTGGCGTGATGACGCTGTGTTTCATTTATGGTGCCTATTTCACGGAAACATTTCGCGGCGCGTTTATGTCCGTGCCGCTTGGGCAGACCGAAGCAGGTTTCGCCTATGGCATGAGCAAATGGAAGGTTTTTCGCCGGATATTGTTTCCGCAAATGATGCGGTTTGCTTTGCCAGGCATTGGCAACAATTGGCAAGTGCTGATCAAATCCACGGCCCTCGTCTCAATCATCGGGCTCAATGATTTGCTGAGGGCAACACAAGACGCAGGCAAGGGAACAACCCAGTTTTTCTACTACAGCATTGTCTGCGCCCTGGTCTATCTGGCAATCACAACAATTTCGCATGTGTTCTTGATGAAGCTTGAACAGCGCTATTCTGTCGGTCTGAGGCGCGCGCAATGATCCTTGAAATCCTGCGTGACTATGGCAAGGCCTTTCTGTGGTCGGATGGCTATCACTTTACGGGAGTTGTCGTCACACTGTGGTTGCTGACAGCATCACTCATGATAGGGCTGGTTCTAGCCATTCCTTTGGCAGTGGCCCGTGCTTCGAGCCACAAGTACCTGCGCGGAACAGTGTGGCTCTACACCTACATTTTCCGTGGCGTTCCGCTTTATGTTCAATTGCTCATTATTTATTCCGGCATCTACAGTCTAGGCTTTGTACGCGGCAATGCGCTTCTGAATGGCTTCTTCCGTGACGGCATGAATTGCGCCATCCTGGCCTTCGCACTCTGCACTTGCGCCTATACGACTGAAATCATTGCTGGCGCCATAAAGTCCATTCCCGAAGGCCAAATCGAAGCTGCAAAGTCCTTCGGCATGTCGCCTCTTACGCTATACCGACGCATCGTTATTCCCGCCGCTTTACGCCGGGCCCTTCCGGCCTACAGCAATGAGGTTATCCTGATGCTGCACTCAACGTCACTGGCATTTACTGCCACCGTGCCGGATATTCTGAAGGTTGCCAGAGATGCCAATTCAGCGACCTACGCCTCGTTTGAATCCTTTTCTATCGCTGGCGTGCTCTATGCAACAATCGCCTTCGCACTGATCTTGGCCTTTAGAAAATTAGAGCGCCGCTGGTTGGCTTTCGTGAAGTCATGATTCAATTGATCGCTTGTCCTCAGAATGTCCGCAGAATGCGGGACAGCATAGGGCGCAAATGGCATAAATTGGCCCCATTCGGGCGCATTCAGCCGATATTTTTCAATGATTTAAGGGATAAGAACCTTGCTCCGAAGGCAGAGGTCACAGGTTCGAATCCTGTCGGGCGCGCCAATGATTTCAAGGGGTACACGATAGCTTTGCGAGCAGTGGCAGGGTTATTTCCGGATAATTCTGGTTTCAACGTGTTCCATTGTTTGTGCATCCAGAATTGCACTAACGCGCTGAGTTGGCCATTGGGATTGGCGTACAAAGGTGGGAACGATGCGTAACAATGCGCCATAAGCGGTGCTCAAACCGTTCCAGCGACGTTCAGTCATTTATCGCTTCAGATCCAGCAACCGTCCTTCAAACAAGCGGTCTCTTGAACCTTCCACGTGCTGGCGCATGCGTTTTTCTGCCACATCGAGATCGCGCTTTTTGATTGCATCGTAAATTGACCGGTGCTCGTCGAGCACATGCTGCAACTTTGGTGCGGCACCCTGCAACGACAGACCATGCATGTGCATGCCGACGTAAATATGCTCACGCAGTGCCAGCATCGTTGACGAGAAATAGTGATTGTTGGATGCTTCAGCCACGGCAAGGTGGAAACCGAAGTCAGCATCCTCTCGGTGACGCTTGTTTCTGGTCGCATCCTGCAAGAGTTCGAGAGCATCCTGCATCTTACGCAGGTTCTGGGCATCCCGGCGTTGGGCGGCCTCGCGCGCAGCCATGGGTTCGATGGTGAGGCGGAATTCATAGCAGCGTTGAATGTCTGCAATGGTTTCAACGGGCGCAAAGGACAGCACGGTTCCCGCCTTGTCGCGCACAAAATTGCCGGCACCCTGGCGCGCGACAATTGTTCCTTCCGCGCGGAGTTTTTGCAACGCCTCCCGCAGAACCGGGCGCGACACACCCAGCATGGTCGCAAGATCATTTTCGGATGGAAGTTTGGTGTTGGCACGAAATTCGCCGCTGGCGATGCGCGCAGCAATCTGTTCGTAGACGCGGTGCGATAGTGCAAGCGGGCGCGCTCGCGAAGTTGCACCCGGCGTTTCAATGTTGGGGTTGTCGGTGCTGCGATCCATCGGTGTTTGTAGCTTTCGGGCCATGGCCCGGTTGATTTGAAAATAGGTCTAGCAGAGTCGATGGCTTTCCAAAACCACCTGACTTGCTGATGAAGATCAAGTCCCGCCCGCCCACGCAGATGCGGCTCACCGGAAGACCCGGTGCGGCTTCACCCAGCACCAGAAGGCAATTTTGTCGAAGAGTGTGAAGGACTGCACGCGCCGTGTCACCACCTGAACAAAGCATTGTGCCCGGCTCCCCTGCCTCAATGGCAGTTTTTACGCCTTCGGCAAAGCGGCGCGCCACTAGTTCGGGATCCTCAGTTTGCATGCCCGTACAATGCAGCAAAAGTTCTTGCCAGGAGGGCGGAATGCTTTCGGCTTTTCCATCGGGAGCCTCGTTACAAATGAAACCGGAAGCATTGCAAAGGGCGGTGCGCTGTGCCGACGTGAGTGGATCACGGGACCCAATAGCCACCAGCCACGGCCCTTTAAGAGATGGCTTCTCGGCAACGCCGCCGGGATACAAGTATTCGGCCAGCGCAACGGCAAAGCCGCGTGAGCACACGGGCAACATGCCCCGCTCGTTCATGAATAACCGAACGACATTCTGCATGTCCACGTGTGAAGCAACGTCCGGAATCCTGATCTGGCAGGTGCTCTTGGCAAACATGGGTGAGAGCGGAATTGGATGAGAGACCCCGGCACCCTGAACAGCACCATTGATGACATGGCGCCCGACGTCAGGTGCAGCGGGCACGACCAGCAGATGGCTTAGTCCAAAGACAGATGCCACGGCGCCGCATTCAACGGCCACATTGCCTTTCAGGCGCGAGTCGATTTTCTTCAAAACAGTTTCGGGCGATAAGGAACGGATGCTTTCAGCAGCGGCCTTGACCGCGGCGCAAGCCCGATCGGGAGGCATGTTCCGTGAGTTGGTGCTCACTGATATGACATCCGCGCCTGCTGCGGTCTGGATATTGATCGCATCGGGCTCAGTGAAGCAGAAAGTTCGTGCGCCATTGCAGGCGAAGGGCGAGGCCGTGTCGAGTGCGCCTGTCAAATCATCTGCGATGATGGCAATGCGTATCACGGCTCCCAATCCTTCACACCGACGGCGTGACAGGCCACGCTATGAGCCGGGCCGACCATCCGCCATTCTGGCTGTGTGGATTTGCACTGGTCACGTGCAATGGGGCAGCGGGTATGGAAGCGGCAACCTGGCGGCGGATTCATCGGACTGGGTACTTCTCCCATCAGATTTTGCCGCTTGCGCTTGCGTTCGATCACCGGGTCGGCTTCAGGTACGGCCGAGAGCAGCGCCTTGGTGTAGGGGTGGCGCGGTACTGCAAATAGCGTGGCCTTGTCGGCCATTTCAGCAAGCCTGCCGAGATACATGACAGCTACCCGATCGCTGATGTGGCGCACCACGGCGAGATCATGGGCGATGAACAGAAAGGTCAGGCCATACTTGTCCTGCAGGTCTCGCAACAAATTGATGATCTGCGCCTGCACAGATACATCAAGCGCCGAAATGGCTTCGTCGCAGACAATGAACTTCGGCCGGCACGCCAGCGCGCGCGCAATCGCCACGCGTTGCCGCTGGCCACCAGAAAGTTCATGCGGATAGCGGTTGGCAAAGCGCCTTGGCAAGCCGACGTCTGAAAGAATATCCGTCACAAGTATTCGCGCGTCAGCCTTGCTCTTGCCTCCATGCAGCATGATGGGTTCCGCAATCGCGTCTCCCACCGTCATGCGCGGGTTAAGGGTGGCGTAGGGATCCTGGAAGACGATCTGCAAATCCTTGCGCAGCTTGCGCATGGCCTCGTCGCCAAGTTTTGCTATGTCCTCGCCATTGTAGATGATAGCGCCAGACGTGGGCTCAAACAGCCGGAGGATGGTGAAGCCCGCAGTAGATTTGCCACAGCCCGACTCGCCCACAAGACTCAGGGTTTCGCCTTCGAGGATGTCAAAACTGACTTCGCCCAGTGCGTGGACCCGTGCACTCGTCTGACCGAACGCACCAAGCCGCACGTCAAATTGCTTTACAAGCTTGTCAATACGCAGAAGAACGTCACCCTTCATGATGCTGGCACTCCCGTCACTGCAAAGCAGGCGACGCGATGGGTGGCATTGTCAACAAGACCAGCAAGCCGCGGCACGGCGGTTTCGCAAACAGCAAGCTTGCGGGCACAGCGTGGTGCAAAGGGGCAGCCTGCAGGACGCCGACCGGGTTCAGGTGGCGTCCCACCAATCGACGGCAGGTATTTTTCTGCCACCTTGCCAGGCGTCAGTTTTGGCAGGGAAGCAAGAAGTCCAATCGTATAGGGGTGCTGCGGCCTTGCATAGAGATCATCAACCAATGCCTCCTCAACGATGGTGCCCGCGTAAAGCACGATGATGCGATCCACCAGACCAGCGATGAGTGCCAGGTCATGGGTGATCCAGATCACCGACATATCGAGCTTGTCGCGGATGTCTTTCACCAGTTCAACGATCTGCGACTGGATTGTCACATCCAGTGCCGTTGTCGGCTCATCGGCAATCAATAGCGGCGGCTCGCAAGCGAGCCCCATGGCAATCATCACGCGCTGGCGCATGCCGCCCGAAAGTTGGTGCGGATAGTTGTCCAAACGGGTCTCGCCGCCGGGAATTCCTACAAGGCGCATCAACTCGCCTGCCCGCCTGCGCGCAGCAGTCTTGTCCATGCCACGGTGATGGATCAGCGGCTCCATGAGCTGGTCACCGATTCTCATCACGGGATTGAACGAAGTCATGGGATCTTGGAAGATGAAGCCGATGCTACCACCCCGCAACTTGCGCAACTCTTCCCCTTGCAAGCCAAACAAGTCCCGGCCCTCGAATGTGGCTTCACCGCCACTCACGGCGATCTTGCGTGGCAACAGGCCGAGCAGCGACAGCATGGTCAGGCTCTTGCCGCAGCCGGACTCGCCTACCACGCCCAGCGTTTCGCCCTTCGACACGGAGAAACTTACACCATCGACGATCCGGGCCTGGCCATAGCGCGTGTCAATGTCAATCGTGAGATCATGGACTTCCAGCAGGGGTGCACTCATTTCACGCCCCTTGGATTCAAGGCGTCATTCAATCCGTCGCCCAGGAAGCTGAAGGCAACGGTGGCGAGTCCGAGAACTGCTGCAGGCGCTGCCAGCAAATGCGGATAGTGCTGCCACACGCGAAGACCATCGGATATCATGTTGCCCCAGGACGGAATGGGCGGTGTCACGCCAACGCCCAAGAAGCTGAATGCGCTTTCCAGAACCATTGCCGTGCCAAGCCCCGCCGATACCGCAACGATCAGGGGACCCAATGCATTGGGCGCAATATGCCGCCACATGATCTGCCGCGCAGGCAAACCTATTGCTTTTGCAGCCGTCACATAGGGCCTGCTGCGAATGGAGAGAACTTGTGCCCGCATCAACCGGGCGTAGGGAGGCCAGGTGATCAGCGCCATGGAACCAAACACCAAAATGAAGTCGATCCACATAGTGTTGCGATAGATGGGGTTCAGGGTTTCGAGATATTGTGTTTCCATCCAACGCGCCAGTGGTGGCTTCACTGAGGTGTTGATGACCACAACGAGTAGCAAGTTTGGGATCGACATGGTGACGTCCGACAACCACATGATGAAGCGGTCCGTGTTGCCCCCGATGTAGCCCGCCAGCACGCCTAAGGCTGAACCGATGATGACCGCGACAATCGTGACGACGATGGCCACGAAGAACGCCGTGCGCGCGCCATAGAGCACCCGGCTGAACACGTCGCGGCCCAGATCATCAGTTCCGAACCAGTGCGCCCATGACATTGGCAAGTTGCGGTCATCAAGATTCTGACTGAGAAAATCATAGGGTGTGAGATAAGGACCGAAGACGGCTGCAAAGAACAGCACCAACACCATGACAAGCCCGATCACCGCAAGCTTGTTCTTCACCAGCCGGTCCCATGCATCACGCCACAGGCTGACGGGCTTGTCCATGTTGTGCGTGATGTCCGTCATTTGCTCACCTGTGCATCAGCGGCGCGCGGATCAAGCAGCGGGTAGACAAGGTCCACCAGCAGGTTGGAAATCATGACGAGGAATGATCCGATCAGAGTGATAGCGAGCACCACGGGGAAGTCGGAATTTGTCAGGGCCTTTACGGTGAGACGACCAAGGCCCGGAAGGCCAAACACCAGCTCCACGAATATGGCACCATTGATGATCGTGATCATGATGAGACCGAGTTGCGTGACAACGGGGGTCAGCACCGGGCGGAGAATATGTTTGCCGATGAGATGCAATCGCGGAACGCCTTTCGCCCTCGCGGTGCGAACGAAGTCTTCGCTTAGCACTTCGATGACGGCTGCGCGCGTCTGCCGCACGATGAGTGCGATGGGTTGGAACGACAGCACAAGCAGCGGCAAGATGATGCGTGCATCGAACAACCCGCCCCAACCATAGGGGATGCTGGCATTCGGCAAGATGAGAATGAGCAACACCATCAACAACGGCCCGGCCACATAGGCGGGGATTGACCATAGCAACAGCGCTGAGCCCAGAATGAGATAGTCGAGTTTTGAATTTTGTTTGATGGCCGCAATCACGCCGAGTGGAATTGCGACGACGGTTGTGAGGATGATCGTGAGCAAGCCCAGCGTCATGGATACGGGCATGGCTGCAGTGATCATGCGCCAGACTGAGCGACCGGATGTCAGCGAATTACCGAAGTTGCCGTGCAGCAGGTTCCAGATATAGGAACCGAATTGCACGATGAAGGGTCGGTTGAGCCCGGCCTGTTCCCGAATGGCTTCGATTTTCACCGGGTCATAGGCCACGTCGCCGGGGGCGCGCAGGAAGATCAGCTTGATGGGATCACCGGCACCATAGTAGGCCAGCGCATACACACCCATCAGTACAACCAGTACCGTGGGAATCCACAAGAGCAGCCGCAGCAGCGCATAACGGATCATTGCCCTGTTGCCCCTTCAGTTGAAAATGGAATGGCGGGAGCCGTAACTGACTCCCGCCTATGCGTGTCATGCAATCTCAATATTCCAAGGCGCAATGACCTGCCAATCAAGGTTCTTTTCCATCGCCTTCACATTGGCAAGGGCCCAGCGTGACATGGTCTGCTGGTACCATGGAATGAAGTTGTAGTCCTTCATGAAGATGGCTTGCGCCTTCAACGCCAGGTCCACGCGGGCCGGGTCATCGGCAGCCTTGCCAAGTGCCTCATCTATCAGCTTGTCGACTTCGGCGTTCTTGTAGCCGCCCATTTTGCCCTGGGCATTGCCCGAAGACGAATGGATTGAACCTGCAAGATAGGAAGCTGCATCGGGCACTCGCGTGCCAACGTCATCACGGAAAATCTGGACGGCGTTCTGGTCAGGACCGGCATACTGGTCCTGCTGTGGCTTCATGTCGACAGCCGTAATGCCAAGGTTCTGACGCCACTGTTCAGCAATGAACTGCGCCGCCGCCTCATTGGCAGGAGAGGAGATGCCGACAAACATGATCTTCGGCAGCTTTTCAGGACCACCATAGGTCGACTCTGCCAGCAGCGCCTTCGCGGCAGCAGGATCGTACTTGTAGACCTCCACCGCACCACCGGCTCCTGGCACGGAGTTGATCACTTCATCCGTCTTCTTGTGCGGGCCATCAGGGAAGCTTGCCTTGATCAAGCCATCGCGATCAATCGCCATGATCAGGGCCTGACGCACCTTGGGATCTTCCATGGGAGCGCGGCTTGAGTTGATCCAGAAATGCTGGCTCGTCGGAATTGTCGGTCCGGCAGCGAAGTCAGCACCCAGGTCCTTGACGATGGTTGATGTCACCAACTCCGTATGTGCCTGGAACTCGCCCTTTTTGAGCAATTCAGTTGCCGACACGGCATCTTCAATCGAGGTGATTTCGATGCGCGAAATCTTGGGCTTGGGTCCGAAGAAGTTGGGGTTGACATCAAAAGCGAACTTGCCGCCATCGAGGTCCTGCTCGGTCATCGTGAATGGACCGGACGTGACACCGCCATTGGCGGGCAACCACCATTCCTGCTTTTCATTGCCATCTTCTGTGCGGGCCTGCGAAGCCTTGACGATGGGCACAATGTGGTTGCCGAGACGCATGAAGAAAATGGGGTCGGAACCTGTCAGCGTCACTTCAACTGTTGCGTCATCCTTGGCGACGACACCGGGCAGTTCCTTGGCGTTGCCGCCATTCACTTCAGCATAGCCAACCACACCCGACAGCACCTGCGACACGCGCTGGTTCTTGGTGTTGGGCATGGCGGCAAGTTCCCATGAACCCTTGATGTCTGCTGCCGTGATTTTGGAACCATCGGAGAATGCGGCATTGCCGGCAATCTTGAAGGTCCAGACCTTCTTGTCGTCAGAGCCAGACCACGATTCAAACACGTATGGATTGATCTTGCCCTCTGCATCGAAATACATGGGCGAGGCCCACCAGATCGAATTCCAGCGGAACGGTGCACCACCGCCACGCATCGGCGACCAATCCTGATTGAATGACGGATGCGCAACCTTGAGCACCGTTGCCCCTTGCGCGTTCACGTAACCCGTCAACATGGGCAGCGTAGCAGCACCAATGAATGCACCAGCGCCCAGTTTCAATGCGCCACGGCGCGACATCTTGATATTTGCGGACATCGTATTTCCTCCCACGAATGGCCAAGCAATCCTGTCCGGTCTCTGCCGGATCAAGTCATCACACTCCCAGCAGGTAAAGTTGTCAATATGAAATTCCTTGAGAGTCGTTGAAAAAATTGTAATTCATTGTAATTGCAAGTAATAAATCTCCACTACTGTCCCGCATTTAAAATTACAACTTGACAACTTTGTTGGGGAATCGCAGCATTGGTCCTCAAAGTTGCCAGTAATTAGGACGAGGCCCATGGCGTCAGCACTCAAGAACAAGAAGACGGTGATATTTGGCGCAAGCTCCGGCATTGGGGCTGCAGTTGCCAGACGCTTTGCAGCCCTCGGCTCCGAGGTTGTCGTGCACTACAACGGCAACAAGGCCGGTGCTGAACAGGTGGTCCTGGAAATCCTGGACAAGGGTGGCATTGCGCATCTTCTGGCAGGTGACGTGTCGCAAGCAGATGTTGCTGAACGGTTGGTCAACGAAGCAGCGGCAAAACTCGGCCGACTTGATGTCGTCATCAACAATGCTGGCAACATGTTTGGCCGCACCGCAATTTCAACGGCCACGGACGAACAATATCACAACGTGGTTGACCTCAACATCGGCGGCGTGTTCTTCGCCTGCCGCCGCGCTGCGACCGTTCTTCAAGAACAGAAATCTGGAACCATCATCAATACCACATCAGTCGCTGCGCGCACTGGCGGCGGTGACGGTGCAGGACTTTATGGAGCTGCGAAGGGTTTTGTCAGTACCATCACGCGCGTATTGGCCAAAGAGCTTGCACCTTACGGCGTACGTGTGAACGCTGTTGCGCCGGGCGTGATTGAAACAGACTTCCACCGCAGGAACTCTACGCCGCAACAACTCGCAGCTGCCGTCAAAGGCATTCCGCTTGGACGTCTCGGTACGTCTGAAGAATGCGTGGGCGCTTTTGAATTTCTCGCAGATGAAAGTATGAGCGGCTATATCACCGGGCAGGTTATAGAAGTGAACGGTGGACAGTTGATGCCATGACTGCTGTAAATATCGGAATCACCATGGGCGACCCTGCGGGTGTCGGCCCCGAAGTCATCTGCAAGGCCATTGCGGACCTGCCCGCTGTTGAACGCGAGGGCATCGTCGTCATCGGCGACAGGCAAACACTGGTGCGTGCTGCAGGCGTTTGTGGTGTAACGCCCGAAGTGCTGGCCTCTGTCAGCATTGAAGATGTCGCAACCCCCGGCGTACCCCTGCCCTTCGGCAAATTGGACAAAGCAGGCGGCGAGGCCTGCTTTCGTTACATCAAGCGTGCTGTAGATATGGCACAAGCCAATGCGATCGGCTGCATCGTCACAGCCCCTATCAGCAAGGAAGCCCTGAATTCTGCTGGCCACCACTATGATGGCCACACCGGCATGCTTACGGTCCTCACCGGCCAGAAGGCGGCCTTTATGCTGCTGGCAGATGATCGGCTCAACGCCATCCACGTTTCCACCCACGTGTCACTCAAAGACGCGATTGGCCGGGTCACTGTGGAACGTGTGCTCGCCACCATTCGCGCTGGCCACAAACATTTCGCTCGCGTCGGAAAACCGAACCCGCGCATTGCCGTTGCGGGTCTCAATCCCCATTGCGGCGAGAACGGACTGTTCGGCGATGAGGATGACAAGTTCATCGCCCCCGCTGTTGCCATTGCCAAGGCCGAGGGCATCAACGCCGTCGGACCGATTTCGGCGGATACGTTGTACTATCGTGCTTACCACGGGGCGTTTGATCTGGTGGTCTCGCAGTATCATGACCAGGGCCACATCCCCATGAAGCTGGTCGCCTTCGACACCGCTGTGAATGTATCCATCGGCCTGCCGATTGACCGCGTGTCAGTGGATCATGGCACCGCATTCGACATTGCCGGAACAGGACAAGCCAAACACATCAATATGCTGCACGCCATCACCTATGGGCGGAAACTGGCGGCTACACGGGATCTGCGATGAGCATCAAGGGTGTTTTCTGCGCGGCGTCAACGCCGGTCACGGCCACGGGAAATGTTGATACTGCCCGCTTCGTAGCCCATGCAAAAAACTTGCTTTCCGACGGCTGTAGCGGCGTGGCCCTGCTGGGCACCACAGGAGAGGCCAACTCATTTTCAACGGCCGAACGCAAGTCGCTGCTTGAAGCTGCAGTCAGTTCAGGCATTCCGCCTGCCCACTTGCTGCCTGGAACAGGTCTCTGCGCCAGTGACGACACCGTAGACTTGACGCGACACGCCCTCGCGCTTGGTGTGACCCAAGTGGTGATGCTGCCGCCCTTCTACTACAAGAATGTTTCGGACGACGGGGTGTTCAGCGCCTACGCGCGAGTCTTTGACAGCATCGCTGACGAGCGCCTGCGCGTCATTCTCTACCACATCCCGCAAATGTCAGCTGTGCAGATCAGTCATGGATTGATCGAGCGGTTGCTCAAGGCCTTTCCGAACACCGTAGTGGGCATCAAAGACTCAGCTGGTGACTTCGCCAACATGCAAGCAATTTTGAAAGCCTTCCCTGGCCTTTCCGTGCTGGGTGGGGCTGACCCCCTGATGAAGCCACTGCTGGAAGCGGGCGGGCATGGCTGCATCACAGCCACATCAAATCTCGTCGGCAAACAACTGGCGACGGTCTTTGCGCATTTTGCCAATCCGGCCATGGCCGATGAGGTTGAAGCCGCGCAAGCTCGCATAGTGGCGGTGCGCAACATTTCCAACAAATATGCCCAAATACCCGCCATCAAGGCTTTGATTGCGCACCGCTATGGTGATGACGCATGGACCGAAGTGCGCCCACCTCTGGTGAAGCTGACAGGCGAACAATGCAGCGAGATTGATGCAGCCATGGCCCAGCTGACATGACGTCGATTGCGTCACAAATGGATGGCATGTTGCGCCCCGTGTCGCCAGGCCGGGCTGATGCTTTCATTCCGTCGCCCTCGCCGCAAAATCATGCGGCGTTCCTCTTGCGGCTGCCAGATGGCACCTTGGCCTGCGTTTGGTTTGGCGGAACTATGGAAGGCATGCCGGATATTTCCATTCATATGTCGGTACTGAATGAAGCTAAGAAGCAATGGTCTGCCGCGACGGTACTGGTGGACGACAGGGCCCGGTCGGAACAAAATCCGCTGCTCTTCAACGCGCCAAATGGAACGGTCTGGCTGCTCTATACGTCACAGGTTTCAGGCAATCAGGATACGTCCGTGGTGCGCCGCCGCGTGTCCCTTGATGGCGGCAAGAATTTCGGTCCCGCCGAAACCGTAATCAACGATACCGGCACATTCATCCGCCAGCCCATTGTCACATTGACCAACGGCGACCTTCTGCTGCCAGTATTCAAGTGCCGGATTGCGCCCGGTGAAAAATGGTCAGGTCACAACGACAATGCCGGGGTCTATCGGTCCACTGATGGTGGCAAGAACTGGCAATTTGCGGAGGTACCGGACTCGCTCGGATGCGTGCATATGAACATCGTGCCTGTGTCTGACATCTACCTGGTCGCTTTCTATCGCAGCCGCTGGGCGGACTTCATCTATCGCGCGGAGTCCCGCGACTCTGGTGTGACATGGCAAACACCAGCCGCCACTGATTTGCCCAACAACAATTCTTCGATCCAGTGCACCAGATTGTCAGATGGCCGCCTGGCCCTTGTCTACAACCACGCCAGTGCGGCTGATGCCACGGGCCGCCGCACGTCGCTTTACGATGAGTTGGATGACGGCGATACAGCGGCACCAGCAGAATTGCCCGCACGGCAGGCCTTCTGGGGCGCACCACGTGCTCCAATGTCGCTTGCGTTTTCCAGCGATCACGGAAGGACTTGGTACGGTCGTCAGGACATCGACACCAGCGATGGCTATTGCCTGACCAACAACTCCGTTACACGCGCCAACCGCGAACTGTCTTATCCCGTTCTGCTTGAAGGCCCAGACAACACGCTCGACATCGCCTTCACCTGGTTCCGGCAGGGCATCAAGCATGTGAGGCTCACGCTGCCATGACATACACTTTCACACTTGAAGAAATGCAGGCCCTGACGCAATGGGACACGCCAACCATTTGCAATGCACTTGAGCTGCTGGTGCCGGAGCGGCGCGCTATTGGTTACACGGTTGAACCCATGGTTGCCTTGCACCCCGGCGCCACTCCCATTGTGGGACTTGCGCGTGTCGGCACAGTGCGCGCCAAGGAACCGCCGCGTGGAGAGGTGGCTGATCGCATGGCGTGGTATGAATATGTGGCCAATGCCACGCTCCCCACCATCGTCATTATTCAGGATCTTGATGATCAGATTGGATACGGGGCGTTCTGGGGAGAAGTCCACACCAACCTGCACCGCAAGCTCGGTGCGCTTGGATGTGTCACCAATGGCTCATTCCGCGACCTTTCGGCGTCGGCCAAGGACTTCCAGATCATCGGTGGTCGCGTTGGCCCGAGCCATGCTCATATTCACGTCGTGGATTTCGGCAAGACTGTGAACATCTTCGGCATGCAGGTGGCCCATAACGATGTCATCCATGCCGATGAGCATGGTGCAGTTGTGGTTCCAGCAGAATGTGTCAAGCGTCTCCCTGAAAAAATTGATGTTGTCGCACGGCGGGAAAGGGTCATTCTGGACCTATGTGCCAGCTCGGACTTTTCAATCGCTCGTTTGCGCCAGGCGCTTGTCGCTTCTCAGGACATTCACTGATGTGGTGAATGCGACACGCAACACTGCTTGCAATTGGTGCATCGGCCAGCAATGGAAAATGTCATGAGCCTAATCCGGGATCACGGCGGTAACTTCAATTTCCACCACCCACTCGGGCCGGGCAAATGCTGTGATGACCAAGCCGGTTGAACAGGGAAAAACCCCTTTCAGCCATTTCCCCATCTCTTGGTAAACATCCTGCCGGTACCGAATATCCGTGAGATAGACCACGATGCGGCAGATATGTTCGAGATGGCCACCCGATTCTTCCATGAGCAACTTAATATTGGACATGGCTTTTGCCGTTTGGGCAGTCGCATCGCCCACATGAAGCGATTCCCGCGTATCCAAATCCTGGCTCACCTGGCCGCGTAAAAAAACCATTGTGCCACGCGCAACAACAGCCTGACAAAGATCGTTGTCGAGATTCTGCTCGGGGTACGTTGTCTTGGTGTTAAAAGAGCGAATGCGTTTATGAACTGTCATGCGCTTATTCCGCAGCCATTTTTTTGGTACCCCAGATTCGGTCTGACATGCCGCCAGCCCGCTGTGCAAAACGCAAGGTGTTGTTCCAATCAAATGTCCGATAGACAGCGGCACTTTGTGCGAAGGGCGGCGCTTGCGCAAACAACTGGAATGTCAGGCGATGGCCAGCATAGTCAGAATTCACCAGATCACGGGCGAGTGCCAGAAGTTTACGGCGGTCTTCAGATTGCCATTCGTCGTTGATCGAATAGTACTTGTCCATCCACGGCTTGGTTTCAGGATGCTGGAATGCGGCGAAGTCTGGTGTCACGCAGATTTGGCCACCACAGAGTTCGCGGGCAATGTGCATCATGCGCGGCAAATTGTTGAGCGCATGACAACGTCCGGTGAAGAGCAATGACTGGTTCGGCATCAAAAGATCATTCGGGCTTTTTTCTGCCATGGCAATGGAAGCCGTGAGGTGGGCATTTATGCCTTCGCGCCACACGGCAAGTTCAGCCAGTTTTTCCTGAACAGCCTGCTGCTTGTCGAGGCCTGTCTGTTTGGCGTTCCACAAGGCAGCGCCAATCAACAAATCGGCGAACGATAATGTACGTTGTACGAATGGGAAGGCGGAGTAACGGTGCAAAGTCTGACGAATGAAGGCAGCTGCACGGGTGTGCTGATAGAAGAGTACGTCATCCCATGGAACCAGAACGTTGTCGAGGATGACAATTGTATCCACTTCGTCCACGCGATTGGAGAGCGGGTAGTCCGCACTGTTTGCACGGTTCGTAAATCCAGTGCGGCAGATGTGCTTCACACCTGGCGCATTCATCTTTACGATGCAACCAAGTGCATAGTCTGAGAGTTTTGCTTCACCCCAATTTGCAATTGTTGGTTTGAGGAATGCTTGATTGGCGTAGGCCGCTGCAGTTTCGTATTTAGCTCCGCGAATGATGATGCCGGCATCTGTTTCCTTGACCACATGTACCAACATGTCCGGATCCTGATCCTGTGGTGCTTTTGAACGGTCACCTTTGGGATCGGTATTGGCAGACACGTGGAACGGATCTTCAGCAATTGATTGCATGATGTGGCGTTCAATGTTCTTTGCAAAACGCGGATCAATTTCATTCAGAATGTCTTTGCCATCCCACAGCGACCACATTTCACCAACGGTTTCATCGCCAACACGGGTGACAACGCCGCCCACTTCATGCATCACTGTGTCAACAGCCTTGCGTTTGGCGTGCCAGTTTTCTTGTGTTCGCGGCAGCTGGTTGCCGATGGCAAAACGCTCGCCGTTCTCCTGATATGTCATGATGTCGCGGGAAGCTGCTTCATGCTGCATGTCATAGATGCGGGCGCGAACATCTACGATGGGTTTGAACATGGGGTGCGTGGTGACATCTTTCACCCGCTCGCCATTGATCCAGACCTCGCGGCCATCTCGAATGGAATTGCGATATTGTTCGCCTGTTCTGATCATTGAGTTTTTCCTTCGCATGGCGCTGTGCGCGCAAACGCACGACTTGAATAGACTAGTGGAGCGCGGTTGCCGCGCTCGGCGCCGGTCACTTTGCCGATAAAGATGCGATGCGTTCCAGCTTCATGAAAAGACTCAATCTCACATTCAAAATGCGCTGCTGCTTCGTGCAAAACTGGCAAGCCGCCTTGCCCTGACCACCAATTTTCTGCGGCGAATACATAGGCCGGTCCCTGTTCGGGTTGGCCTGAAAAATTGCGGGCAATGGCAGATTGATGCTCAGCGAGAAAACTGACGGCAAAACGGCCATTCTGCGAGATTGCGGCAACGGTTGGACTCTTCCGGTTGACGCAGACCAACAGCAGCGGCGGATCAGCGGAAACAGATGTGACAGCACTCACTGTAAGGCCAAATCGCCCTGCGGGACCGATGGTTGTCACAACGGACACGCCCGTCGCCGCGGCTCCCATCGCAGCGACGTAGGTCGCAGGCGAGAATAAATCGGGCACTAATTCATTTTGCAATTGTTGCAAGAGATGCTCCTTCGCCAAGTTTCTGACATCTTGACAAATACCTCGCAAAAGGAAAAATAGATTTATTGGTGTTGATCGATAGATTTTATATATGTTCAAGTACTCTCTAAGACAGCTCGAATATGCAGTCGCATGCGCCGACCTTGGCTCCGTTGCGGCAGCCGCAGTCCGGTTGGGTGTTGCCCAGCCTACTGTATCAACTGCTGTGCAAAAACTTGAGGAACATATCGGTTTGCAGATTTTTGTGCGGCACACCGCAAAAGGTGTCACACCATCGGCTCAAGGCAGCAAGTTTTTGACCCATGCGAGGGCCCTGCTGGCGCATGCGCGCGACGTACAACTTGCGTCGGCATCGGCCAATGAATTGACCAAAACGGAAGTGCAGTTTGGCTGCTTTCATACGCTTGCACCACTCTATGTGCCCAAACTGGTTCGAGGTTTCTCGAAGCAAAATCCTGGCGTCAAGTTCTGCATCGATGAAGGCGCGCAGGACCATCTCATCGAGGGACTGCGAACTGGCCGTCTGGAGCTGGCACTGGTCTATGATGTGGAGTTGCCGGCTGATATTGAAAGCAAACCTATTGCCCGGCTCAGGCCATATGTCTTGCTACCTGCCAATCACCGGCTGGCGCGTAACGCAGCGGTTTCACTGACCGAACTGGCCGATGAGCCATTCATTTCGCTGTCAATCGAGCCCAGTCGCAGTTACTTTGCACGGGTTCTTGCCAGTTGTGGTGTTGCTCCAAAGACTGCTCATGCGACTACATCCATTGAACTCCTGCGTGGCATGGTGGGCAACGGGCTCGGTTATTCGTTGCTCACGACACGGCCAGCCGGTGACCGGACGTACGATGGCGCAAAGCTTGCCGTTCGGTCAATTGCCGAAGAAATCGAGCATGGTGTTGTCGCGTTGGCGACCTTGAAGCAAATGAGGCCATCCTCTGCTGCTGCTGCATTCGCTGCTTTTGTTTCAGCACAAATCAGCAAGTGAGTGTTGCAAAGCTATAGATTTACCTGAGCCCGCAGCCGGGCACGTTGAAATGCGACAAAATCTGCTGCCGGCTGCTGCTCAATAGCGAAGGCTAAGAATGGGTCCACGACGTCTGTGCGAAGGCCTGCCAATGTCTCGATGATCGCATGTCCGCAGAAGGGAACATAGGCTTCCGAATAGCCGCCCTCATGGGCCACAACCAGTCGCCCCTCGCAGAGTTCACTGGCCAACGCCATGATCTGCTGGGCCATGGCTCGAAATGTCTCGGAATGAGCTTGCATGCGTGCCAAGGGGTCAAAGCAATTGGGGTCAAGTCCACAAGCAATCACAATCAACTCAGGTTCAAATGACCTTAGTGCAGAGGCGACGAGAACCTCAAATGCATCAAGATAGGATTGATGCCCGCCGCCGGCCAACAAAGGAATGTTGAGGTTATAGCCAAGACCATTGCCTTTTCCCCGGTCGGTGGCTGCACCACTGTTGGTGGGGAAACAGTTTTCCTGATGCAGTGAAATTGTCAGGGTGTCATTGCGTTCGTAGTAACAGGCTTCGGTTCCGTTGCCGCGATGTACGTCCCAATCCACGACCGCCACACGCGTCGGTCCACGTTCAGCGCGCAGTGCTTCAAGGGCGATCGGTATGTTGGCCAGCAGGCAAAAGCCCATCGCAGTGTCTGGCAATGCATGATGGCCAGGCGGGCGGGAAACGACATAAGCATTGGCTACGCGGCGGTGAAACACATCCGACACGGCCTGCTTGACCAAGCCAGCGGATATGGCGGCAATTTCGAAACTTCCCGGTCCAAAAGGCGAGTCGTATCCAACTTCTCCACCGCCTGCATCTGACACGTCCCTGAATTCATCCAGATATGAAGTTGTATGAACGCGCTCCATTTCAAAGCGCGTGACAGAAGGTGCCGAAAGCCACTTCAACTTTGCTCCAAGTCCCGAGACCTCAACAAGATTTTTCAGGCGCGCTTTGCTTCAGGATTTTCTGCATGTCCCGATCCAGACGGAGGCTGCAAGTAGCCGCCGACCGGCAAGAAGAGAACCTGTTTACCTGTGGTGTGCCACAGACAACGCTCACTAAAATAAAAGCCGGTTTACATCTTTGTTCGCCTGCATTCTCTTTGGTTGTGTTGCTCTCAGGTTCAATCCGCCGCCAATTGCGTGACTTCGCGGCGGAATGAAAGGGCATCACCACGGTCCTGTTCGTCAAGTTCCCGGGCATAGCGGTGGCCTGCATAGGTCGCCCAGGCGATGGGACCGGGGGCTGCGGCATCGCCAATCAGTGATACAGTCTTAATACCTGAATCTGCCCACTCATTCTTGCGGGTGTGAAGTGCGTGATAGAGTTCGTCATTACCTTTGCGAGAGGCAACCAACACCACGGCGCTGCAGATCAAATTTTCGAGCTGACCCGTGTAAGAACAGTTGGTTTCAACGCCATCGTTGCGCACTGCGTCTAACCCACGGTTCAAAATAATTTTCACACCAGCCGCCACAAGCCTGCGGTGGATTGCACCTTGTTCAAGTGTATTTCGCGTCCAGTCCGACACGAAGGCTGATGGTGTGAGCAGTGTTACGTTGCAACCCTTTTGCGCCAGCAACTCAGCGATCACGCCACCCATGTAGTAGTGATCGTCGTCATAAACCATCACATCTCCGGTTGGCATTTTGCCACTCATAATATCATCTGGTGTGAATGTGGGCATGGCTGCGTCCATCGGTGGAGCCACCACATGTTGCCGCGCCACGGCGTCACGTCGCCAAATTGAACCTGTTGCGATGCAAATGTTTTCGAAGCCAAATTCCAACACGCTATCAGCATCAAGGACGCTATCGAGGTAGGTTTGCACATTGGGGCGTTGGCTCAGCTGATACTGTCGGTAGTCAACCACGCGGCCCCAAGCAGAGAGGCCCGGCAACAATCGCTCACGTGTCACCCGCCCACCGATTTCTTGCCCAGCTTCGGCGATGGCCACATCATAGCCCCGCAAAGAAAGTGCGCGCGCGGCTTCAAGTCCCGCTGGGCCAGAGCCCACGATCAAGACATTCTGACTTCCGCCCTTGGCATTCATGCGTTCGGGGTGCCAGCCTTTGCGCCACTCTTCCATGAAGGTAGGGTTCTGGGTACAGCGGCTGATTGATTGCGTCATGTCTCCGGTAATGCACATGTTGCAGCCGATGCATTCACGAATGTCTTCAACGCGACCTTCATCGATTTTGTTGGGCAGGAATGGATCGGCAATCGAAGGCCGTGCGCAACCAATAAAGTCCAGCACACCTTGCTTCACCATGCGCACCATCACATCGGGGCTGGTGAAGCGGCCTACACCGACAACAGGTTTTGTTGTCAATTCACGGATGCCTTTGACCAAGGCTTCCTGTGCGGCCTCTTCCTTGAAGCGCGAGGGGCCGGAGCATTCTTCCCAGGTGCCGTGGGCCAAGTCCCAGCAGTCTGGCAGGTCGCGGTTCATATCGATGAACTCGCGCACCTCCGCATTCGAAAAACCAAGCTCTCCAAAGTGCTCATCCAATGACACACGCATGGTGAGGCCGATAGTATCGCCCACAGCGTCGCGCATGTCGGCGACAACTTCACGTGCAAAGCGCGAACGGTTTTCCAGCGATCCGCCATATTCATCACTGCGTTGATTTGTGGCGCGGCTGAGGAAATGTTGGAAAATGCCAAAGCCATGGGCACCGTAAAGGCAGATCAAATCAAAGCCAGCAATGCGCGAACGCTTGGCGGCATTCACGAACCAACGGCGCAGATTGATGATGTCTGTTTTATCCAAAGCGCGGGCCTGCACGGGATCATTGGTGAACGTGCGGATCGGTAAAGCTGTCGGTGCCAAGGGAACTTCCCTGGTGTAGAAATTTGCACCATTGATGCCGGAGTAGGCCAGTTGGATGCCCGCCAGCGCGCCATGGGATTTCATCTTATCAGACATGCGGCGAAGTCCCGGGATGTCCTGGTCATCCCACAAGCGCAGCTCAATGAAAGGTGTGATTTCAGAGGATTGGTGCATCTCCGTCTGTTCCGTGAAAATGACACCCCAGCCGCCCTCGGCTTTCACACCGCGCATCTCGGCTGCAGCAGAAGGGTCACGGTAGCCGCCACCATTGCAGTGCGGCACCTGGTAGAAGCGGTTTTTCGCTGTGACCGGGCCAATGGCAACGCGCTCAAACAGGATGTCGTAACGAGGATCACGCACGATAAGCAGCAACTCCATTGCATGTGACGTTCATCGTGCCACATTGGCAAAAACCTGCCAAAAGGAAAAATGGAATTATTCATGCTGCTCAATCGCTTTTCCATATGCTTGAGGCGCCGTAACGACTGCTCAGTATGGAAAGTCTGTTGTGTAACCTTGGTCGTTTTTGCAAGAAGAGCGACATGAGCCACCTGCGTCACATACCCCAATCGAGCTTTGTCAAAGGAATCTGGCGCAATGGCCGTGGTGTGTCTTGGGACATCGCATCCGACCAACCGGCTTTGCCGGCGGGGGATTTCGGGTGGCGACTGGCACTGGCGCAAATTGCAGTATCAGGCCCATTCTCCATGTATGGAGCAGTGGACCGATTTTTCACCCTGCTCGAGGGCGATGGCGTGGATCTGACGCTTGAAAACGGCACTTCATTTGCCGTGCATCAACGCTTTGTGCCCCACCACTTTCCCTGTGACGTCGCAACAGACTGTACGATGCGGGACGGTCATCGCGGGTTTTGAATCTGTTCACGGCGCGCCATCTATTCAAAGCAAACGTGACGGTGATGCAAGTGAATGGTGTCGTCTCCTTGCCAGATTCAGCGTCTCTGTTGTTTGCGCTGGAAGGACAAATCCATGTTGGAGACCTCATACTTCAACAGGGCGATGCAGCGGAAATTCGAGGTACTCACACAGCCAGTGGCGACCGAGCCATGCTCTATGTCGCAAGTTTTGAGGATTGATTGGTTGAGCTTGAGCTTGTTCATTTGAAATGGATTTCGGAAACTTCCGCCGTCTTGGGGTCTAAGTTGATGGTTGAAGCGCAATCAAAGCAGAGAGTTCACAGGCAACTTTCCAGGAACAGTCGATCTATTGGCCTGCTGCCGGTTGCGTCGATACCGAAATAAGGTGTTGAATGGAACTGGGGCATTCACACACAAATACTCCTAGCAGAGCGGCGCTGCGGATATTGAGGCAGGTCGTACCCAGTCATTCTACACTGCCAGGCCTTGTCGCCTTTGCCCGAACCGCAGGCTCAGGAACAGGACCAGCACCGCAGCAAGCACCATCAGCGTGCTGGCGGCGTTGATTTCCGGCGTTACACCGAGACGCATCTGGCTGTAGAGCCGCATGGGCAAAGTCGTCGCTCCGGGTCCGGTGACCAGGCTGGAAATGATCAGGTCGTCAAACGACAGCACAAATGCCAGCGCCCAACCGGACAACACGCCGGGCAGAATGAGCGGAAAGGTGATCTTCCAGAATGTTTGCAGCCCGCTGGCACCAAGGTCGGACGAGGCTTCCTCAAGGCTTGTGTCAAATCCACTGAGCCGAGCTTGAACCGTTGTCGCGACGAAGCACAGTCCGAACGTGGTATGGGCCAGAAACAGCGTGAAGAAGCCGCGCTGCAGACCGATGGCGACGAACAGCAGCAGGAATGCGAGGCCAATCACCATTTCTGGAATGATGATCGGTGCCAGCACAAGAAAGCCGAACAGGGTCTTGCCGCGAAACGTTCTCACTCTAGCGATGGTCAGTGCGGCCAGAACACCCAAGGCCGTGGCCGCCGTAGCAGAGAGAAGGGCGAGCTTGAATGAGAGCAAGGCACTTTGCAGAAGCTGGGTATTTTGGAACAGCAGACCATACCATTTCAATGAGAACCCCGCCCATACAGTAACAAGGCGGCTGTCATTGAAACTGAAGATGACCACAAGAATGATCGGCAAGTAAATGAAGCTGAGACCGGTGGCGACGGCGGCACGATGGAAGCCTGTGAAAATACGCCCTGCCGCTGACCCACCCTGACGGACATCAGCCCGGGTTTGCGCCCTTTGCAACGCCGCGATGGGCAACAACAGGAGCAGCAACATGCCAATGGCAATGGCAGAGGCGAGTGGCCAGTCCTGATTGTTGAAGAACTCCGTCCACAGTGTCTTGCCGATAAGTGCTGTATCATTGCCGCCCAGCAGATCGGGAATGACAAACTCTCCCACCATCGGGATGAAGGCGAGAAGGCAGCCCGCATAAATGCCCGGCAGCGACAGTGGCAGGGTGATGGACCTGAAAGTACGCCATGTCGAAGCGCCCAGGTCACGCGAGGCCTCCAGCAAGCTGTCGTCCAACTTGTCGAGCACTGTAAAGAGCGGCAGGATCATGAATGGCAAGTAGGAATAGACAATGCCGATGATGACAGCGCTCTTGGTGTTGAGAACAGCAAGGGTGCCGACATCAAGTCCAATGCCTTGTCCCAGCATGTCGAAAAAACCATTCGGCTTCAGGATCGACATCCAGGCATAGACGCGAATGAGAAAGCTGATCCAGAACGGCAGCACCACGAGAGCCAACAGCAGGTTGCGCCATTTCTGCGGTGCGCGCGTGAGGCCATAGGCCATGGGATAGGCGATCAGCAGCGTGAACGCTGTCGCGATCACCGCTGTTTCGAGCGACAGAAGATAGGAGCGGAAATAGAAGCTGTCCGTCAGCAGTGTCTTGTAGTTTTCAAGGTCGAGCCCGGACAGGAATGACCAAATGCCGCTTGCACCTTGCGTCAGGTCAAGCTGCGGCACATAGGGCGGCCTTGCCCTTGCCCGGTCAGACAGGCTGATCTTCAGAATAAGCAGAAACGGCAGGACAAAGAAGCAGGCGAGCCAGAGATAGGGGACGACAGCTACCCGCCTGCTCGTGCCGCCGCCCTGTGACATGGTTTCAACTGGTCCTATTCAATGCCCTTGGCCCTGTTCCAGGCCCGTTGCCACATCTTGTCAGACTTCTCGTCTTTCACCTTCGGCAAGCGGAATTTCTTCTGTGCTTCTGCCGAGGGATAAAAATCCGGATTGCCACTGATGGCTTTGTCGACCAATGCAAGGGCCGCCCTGTTGGCCGTGGCAAAGCCGGTTTCATTGGCGGCGGCAGCGGCTACTTCAGGCTTCATCATGAAGTTGATGAAGGCATGGGCACCCTCGCGGTTGGGGGCATCCGACGGAATGGCCAATGTATCAAACCACACCAGATTGCCTTCTTTTGGCAAGCGGTAGGAAATCACAAAGCTGTTGCCCGCTTCCTTGGCGCGGTTGGTGGCCACCAACATATCTCCGGAATAGCCCATGGCCACGCAGAGATCACCGGCCGCGAGGCCTGCAATGTGATTTGAACCATGGAACTGGCGAACGTTGGGTCTGATCTTGGAGACGAGTTCGACTGCTTTTTCGAGAACAGCAGGATCACTGGTATCAGGATCAAGCCCCAAATAGATCAGAGCGCTGCCCAACACCTGTTCCGCGTCATCAAGCAGGGAAATTCCGCAGTCCTTGAATTTGGCGGCGACGGCTGGGTCAAACACCATCTTCCACGAGTCAACCGGAGCATCTGGCATGATGGCCCTGATCTTGTCGACGTTGTGGCCAACCCCTGTCGTTCCCCACATCCAGGGAATGGCATGGAAGCCACCGGCATCGGCTTCCGCAACTTTGGCCATGAGTTCAGGATCAATGTTGCCAAGGTTGGGCAGCAGGGCCTTGTCGAGATCGCCCCAAGCCTTCAACGGAAGTTGGCGGGCCAGATGGGGTGAGAGGTTGGGAGTCACAACATCATAGCCGGAATTGCCAGCCAGGATTTTGGTTTCAACTGTGTCGTTCGAGTCAAACACATCATAAGTCAACGTGTTCTTGCTCTCGGTCTCAAAATTCTTGATCGACGCCGCCCCGAAATAGGCCTCCCAGGAATAGAGCCTGACTTCGCCGGCCACGGTCGCCGTGGTCATGGCTGCGAGGACCGCCATGCCAGAAACAAATGATTTGAAATTCATGGTGCGTTTCCTTGTTGTTTCTTATGTGGTTGGCAAGAGTCGCGCAGGTGAAGGCTTTGCAATGTCGCCATAGAGGTCATTGCGCCTGTCGCGGAAAACCCCCCAGGCACGTCTCTGTTTGGCGATCTCCTGCATGTCCAGGCTTGCGGTGATGACGCCCTCGGTCACGCGATCCGCTTCGGCGATTTTTGCACCGGTGTGGTCGGCGATGAACGATGAGCCGTAGAACACCATGGAGCCACTCTTGCCCGTCTCGATGCCAACCCGGTTGGAAGCTACAAGAGGTGTGAGATTTGCACCCGCATGGCCTTGCATGACGCGTTGCCAATGATCCCGGGAATCCCAGGCTGGATATGACGGCTCAGATCCGATGGCTGTTGGATAGATCAGGATTTCGGCACCTTTCAGCACCATGCAGCGGGCTGCTTCAGGGAACCATTGGTCCCAGCAGACACCGGCGCCAACCTTGCCCACCGCGGTGTCATGCACCATGAAACCAGTGTCACCATTGGCGAAGTAAAACTTTTCGCTGTAGCCAGGCGCATCGGGAATGTGGCTCTTGCGGTAAAGGCCCAGCATTTTGCCGTCTGCATCAATCATAGATAGAGAGTTGAACCGCTTGTGACCGTCTTCTTCAAAAAATGAAACCGGCAGCACCACGCCAAGTTCCTTGGCCAAGCTGGAAAATCTTGCAACGGTGCTGTGACCCTTGAACGGTTTGGCGCGCTTGTTGTGGGCTGCATCAATGTCGATACAGAAGTATGGCCCTTCAAACAGTTCTTGCAGCACAACCAGTTTGGCACCACGACGTGCTGCTTCCCTCACGTGAAGCTCAATCTTGTCCAGATTGGCAGTTAAATCGTCACTGCAGGCAATCTGGACCGCGCCGACTATGAGGTGCGTCATGATGGTTTCCCTTATGCGTTTGTCAGAGGTTGCTGTTGCGTGGCGCAATGAATGCCGCCACCAGATTCACCAATTGCATCCACGTTGATGCTGATGATGTCCCGGCTCGGAAAGAGTTGCCCGAGAATCCGTGCGGCCTCTTCGTCGGCCTTGTCATCACCGAATTCCGCGCCGATGATGGCGCCATTGCAAACGTAATAATTCACATAACTTGAAACGAAATCCCTCGCGCGTGACCTGATGTTCACGGGTTCCGGAATGACGACGATCTCGAGCTTGCGGCCTTGCGCGTCTGTCGCTTTTTTCAAAACCTCATAGGTTTCGAATGCTGCAGCCGACCATGGATCGCCATTAACAATCTTGTCGGGCAATTGGATCAGCACTTGCCCGGGATTCACGTAGCGGGCCAAGGCGTCGATATGATAGTCGGTGATGTCAGCGCCGGCGATGCCCGGTGCCCAAATCATTTTCTCCGCACCGAGGGCTTCGCACAACAATCTGCCAATTTCGCCTTCCGAACCGGCATTGCGATTGGGGTTTACCCAGCAACTGGCGTGGGCCAGCAAGGTTCCTGCTCCATCGGTCTCAATACCACCGCCTTCGCCCCGCAACGGGTTGTTGAAAACCTGCAGCCCCAGTTGTTCAGCGACACTGCGAGCGATCCTGGCATCGTCCTGGTGCCGCTGTTTGTCGCCCCAGCCATTGAAGTTGAGCTCACTGACCGCCAATTGTCCTTCAGCATTCCTGAGAAATGTTGGTCCGCTGTCACGGCACCAAAGATCCTGAACGGCCATTGTCCACAGCTCGATATTTGTCTTGAGGTGTTGCTGCGCGCCTTCTTGCTGTTCCGGGCGTGCGAGCATGACGACGGGTTCAAACCTTGCGATGCTGTTGGCAATCAGGGCAATCTTTTCCCGAACCGCGTCAAGATCTTCCTGGCTTCCATGGATCGCTTTTTCGGCGGGCCATTGCATGAAGGTGCGTTGATGAGGTTCTGACTCAAGCGGCATGCGGTAACCTGCAGAGCGGGCTGACTGTTCTGCAAGGGCAGTACGGCTCATGACGTTTGCCAGCAGGCTTGTCAGGGTTGCTTTCATGGTGGCGCGCCGCGTGATCATGTTCCCGTCATCTTTGAAACAGGTTGCTCTTGCGTAATGCAATGTATGGCGCCGCCCCCGGCCGCGATGGCGTTGACCTGCACCATGACAACCTTGCGATCCGGATAGGCCGACTGGATGGTCGCCAATGCCTTGGCATCACTTGCAATGCCATAACCCGGCACAATGATGCCGCCATTGGCAATGTAGAAATTGATGTACGAGCGGCAGAAAATTTTGCTGGTGACCGTCGCGTCAACTGCCTCTTCAAGCGGTAGAACCGTAAATGTACGCCCCTTGGCGTCCGTCTGTCTGAGCAGGCAGCCGAGATTTTCTTTCAGGATCCGATAGTGTGGATCAGACGGGTTCGGATTGCTCTCAAACAACACCACGCCCGGTTTGACGAAGGCACACATGCCGTCGATGTGGCCATCGGTTTCCTTGTCCATGGGATCGCCGGGAAGCCATACGACCTTGTCAACGCCGAGCATCGCCTTGAGTTCTGACTCGGCCAGCGCCTTGTTCACGCCGGGATTGCGATTGGGATTGAGAATGCTTGTCTCGGTGATGATCAACGTACCATCACCATCAAGTGCGAATGATCCGCCTTCGGCAGTCAGCCACGAATTTCGGATGGCGGCATTTTCACGCTGCAGAATTCGGCCTGCAAGCTTGTCATCTTCGTCCCAAGGCGCGTGTTTTCCGCCCCAGGCGTTGAAGTGCCAATTCACGCCGGCAAGCACGCCATTTTTCCCGACTACAAACGAGGGGCCACAATCGCGGGTCCAGAAATCATCAACGGGCATGGCAACGACATCGGCAAGATTGCCAAGGCGCGCTCTTGCGGTTTCTGCGTGATCCGGGTGTGCAACAACGGTAACTGGCTCGAACTGCGAAATCGCGGCGACGATCTCGAGGTATTCTGTCTGCATTGGGGCGAGGCGCACGTCATACAGGTCCTTGCGGTGTGGCCAGATCATCCAGGTGCGCTCATGCCGATCGAACTCGGCGGGCTTGCGAAATGCTGGTTCAAGCTGAACTTCATTCATGTCTGCGCTCTTTGCCGGACCAACTTTGATTGTCTTCAACATGCTCGTTCCATAATCGTTCACTCACAGAATGCCGACAATCCGGGAGTCGTTGCAAATGAGAAGCACAGCCATTATACATGAATGCTGTTCATATGAGACGCTTCCGCAATATTCCACCGCTGCAATACCTGATGGGCTTTGAGGCTGCCGCACGGCTTGAGAGCTTCAGCAAGGCAGCAGAAGAACTGGGGTTATCGCAGTCTGCGGTCAGCCATGAAATGCGGCTGCTGGAAGACCGGGTTGGTCAGCCACTCTTCCTTCGCCAAGGACGATCTGTGCGATTGACAGACGCCGGACGCGACTATCAGCGAAGTGTCACCAGGTCTCTCGAACAATTGGAAACAGGCTATCGGCGACTTGAACCTTTTCGCAAGCCTGGCAGCGTTGTGATTTATGCACCCCATGACTTTGCGGCACGGTGGTTGTTGCCGAGACTTGGACAAATGAAGAAAGCAGTTCCCTTGTGCGACCCTTGGATTGACACCTCCGGCACCAGTGTCGATTTCGAAGAGATGGAGGTCAGCATTGCAATCACACGCGCACGGGAGGTCAGCCCGGGTCTGATTGGTCAAACTCTGTTTGCCGACGCCTTGGTTCCTGTCGCCGCTCCAACTCTCATCACCCATCCAATCAAAGACCCTGCTGATCTGGCAAAATTCCCGCTCATCCACGATGAACGACCGGAAGGATGGAATGAATGGTTCGAAAGCGCTGGCGTCGATGTTGACGAAATTTCCGCAGGACTGGATTTCAGTGACAGTGACATGTCGTTGCAATCTGCCCTGCAGGGACTTGGGATTGCGCTCGCAAGTTTTCCACTCGTGCAAGATCTCTTGGATGAAAGCAAACTGCTCCAGGTTTCAACTCATACCTTGCGGACAGGCCGCAGTTGGTATGCGACATCAACTGGCAAGGAACTGTCGGAACCAATCACCAGGGCTACGTGGGACTGGCTCGCTGAGATTTCTGCGCATTAGCAGGAACTGCGCTACTTGATCACTGGCACCTTCGTGCGGTCCATCGTGATGGCCACTGCGGCAACGAGAATGAAGCCGAAGACAATTTGTTGGGCAAAAACTGAAACGCCAACGAATGTCATTCCGATGCGCACGACTTGCACGATGAGAGCACCGATGAAGGTACGCCAAATGGAGCCGACGCCACCGGTAATCGCCGTGCCGCCAACGACAATACTTGCAATCGCAGGGAGCAGGAATTCGCTTGCAAGCGTTGGTGAGCCCGAACCGAGGCGTGCTGCCATCACCACGCCTGCAACACCTGCCATTGTGCCCGAAAGTGTGTAGGCAAGTATCTTGATACGGTCGACATTGATGCCAGAAGCGATGACAGCACGTTCCTGTGCGCCTATGCCACGCACCAACCGTCCGAAGGCCATGAAATCCAGAATGAAGGTCAGGATGGCGAGAAACACCAATCCTACCCAAATCTCATTGGGCACACCGAGAAAATCACCCGTTGCCCATGAAAGATACTGAACTGTTTGTTCAGTCGGGATGCTGATAGAGCGCGTTTCAGAAAACCAGTATCCTGCACTGAGGACAATACCACTGACGGCGAGGGTTGCGATGAAAGATGGAATGCGCATCCATGTCGAAACAATCCCGCCTGCCAAGCCTGCAATCACACCTCCCAACACCGCAAGTGCAATGGCCCCATAGCCGAAACGCTGCAGATAGGTCGCGAGAATGCAGCTGGTCATGGACGCCACCGCCTGCACCGAGAGATCAATGCCACCCATCATGATGACGAGTGTCACACCGGATGCCATGAGAAAGAGGGTCATGGTATCCGAGGTCACGGTCAAGAGATTGGAAACTGAAAAGAACGTCTTGTCGTAAATGCCGATTGCGAGAACCAGCAACACCAATACAATGATGGGCAACCATGTGTGCAGCTTTTGTTTCATGTCTGCCGTCATCATCATCACATCAGATAGCTCACGAGCTCGACTTGCGCAGGCTTGGAGCCCAGAGGGCTTTCAAACTCACGGGTGACACGGCCGTCACGCATCACCAGGATGCGGCTGGAAAGACCGATCACTTCATCCAGCGTGTCACCAAGCAGAATGACGGCCAGTCCCTCTGCCGTCATGTCGCGGATCAATTCGTAAACATCCTCTTTCGCACCAACATCAATGCCGCGCGTCGGGTGGTCGAGGATGAGCACATCAACGCCGGCGATACGCCACTTCGACAAAACAACTTTTTGCTGGTTTCCGCCCGAGAGTGACCCAGCCAAAGTCTTCGCCGAAGGCGTTTTGATGCTGAGGCGATCAATCCACTGTTCCGCGACCCTCGATTCTTCCGCCGTTTTGATGACGCCGCCCGACACGAAGCGGGGCAGGGCAGCCAATGTCATGTTTTCAGCAACGCTGAATGACGCGAGCAAGCCTTCAATCTTGCGTTCAGCAGGAACAAGTCCAATGCCGCGACTCGTTGCATCTGAAGGTGCTGCGATGTTTGCAGGTTCTCCCTTGACGAGAATGGTGCCGCCGTCGGCGGCCAAATGACCAGACAGACAACGCGCCAAGCCTTCACGACCAGAGCCGACAACGCCTGCAATGCCCAACACTTCACTCTTGTGAAGTTTGAAACTCACGTCGGCGAAGACGCCTTGCTTTGAAAGATTGCGCGCTTCCAGCACGACTTCATTTTGCGGAAGAGCCTGGCGTGCTTCGCGATAGTATTCGTTGTGCAACTGGCGGCCAACCATGTGTTGATGGAACTGCTTGATTGTCGCTTGATCTCTGGACAATTCCGCCACGGATTTTCCATCCCGCAAGACATAGATGCGGTCACAGATTTCGAGAACCTCTTCCAGCCGATGTGAGATGAAAACAACCGATGCACGCTGCTTCAGATCACCAACGATCCTGAAGAGCAGGTCCACTTCCTTTTTATCCAATACAGATGTTGGCTCATCGAGCAGCACTGTGACATCGCCCTTGATGTGGCTATCGAGTGAGAGTGCCTTGGCAATCTCGACCATTTGCCGCTCTGCAAAGGTGAGATCAGAACAGCGCTTTGATGGATCGATGTCGAGATGAACCTTGGCCAGTTCCGCCGCAGCGGCTGCGTTCATGCGTTTCCTGGAAACAAGTCCAAAACGTATGAATTCTTCTTCGCGCCCCAAGAAGATATTCTCGGCAACGGTCAGGGTCGGCAAGATCGATTGTTCCTGAAAGACCATTGCTATTCCGGCATCAAAAGCTGCGCGTGGCGAGTTGATCTTCACAGGCCTGCCATTGACGAAAACCCCGCCCTTGTCAGGTGCGTAAATGCCATTCAGCACCTTCAGCAGTGTGGACTTGCCGGCCCCGTTCTCACCGATGAGTCCAACGACCTCGCCCTTGTTTATAGCAAAGCTCACGTCTTCAAGGGCTTTCACGCCCGGAAATGATTTCGAAATGTTGCGGACTTCGAGGACGGCTGTCATTTCACGACATCCAGTCGCGAACGGTCCAAGGCTAAGGTCACGGCGACGATGATCAGCAGGCCCAGTACGCCCTGTTGCATGTAGGGCTCAACACCCACCAGCACCAGTCCATTGGTGAGGACCACGACGATGAACACGCCGATGACAGAGTTCAAGACGGAACCCACTCCACCCGACAACGCAGTTCCGCCGACCACAACGGCGGTGATTGTCGTGAACAAGCGGCCCTGGCTGATCAATGCATGACCCTGCCCAAATTGGGCCGCAGCGAGTGCCCCGCCGAGGCCACAAAACAAGCCGGCAATTGTGAACGCGAGGATCCGTGCCTTTTCTATTGGAACGCCGACGGCGCGCGCCGTATTCTCATCCGTGCCAATGGCATAGAACCAGCGGCCCCAGCGGGTCCGTTCCTGAATGACATAGGCAATCACCACGGCGAGTGCGGCAATCCATGCTGCCATGGGAACGCCGAACACGCGTCCCAATGACAAGCTTCGGAACGTCTGATCTGAAATGCGAACCGTGTCACCCGCAAGAATTGCCATGGCAACGCCCACACCCGCAAAGCCCATGCCCAATGTCGTCATAAAGCTTGGCGTCTTGAGGTGGATGTGCAACCAGCCATTCACGAAGCCCATGCACCCTCCAATCAGGATGGCAATGGGCACAGCAACCAGGCCGAGATTGTTTGACGTGATATCGTTGGCAACGAGAAGGCTGACAGCTACCGCGCTCAGTGCCACAATGCCTTCAACCGAAAGGTCTATCGACCCCATCAGGATGACAAAGGTTGCGCCCATGCACAATACGATGGGGATGGATGCAGAATTGAGCATTCGGACAAGATTGCCGATTGTCAGAAAATTGCCGTTGAACAAACTGATCATCACACACAGACCGAGCAACACTGCGATTGGCGCCCAACGCCGCCAATGTGAAATCAAAGATGTCTTTGGCTCGGCCCGTCTTTGCACTTGCGCATCCTGCCCGCAATTCGGATGAAAAAGGAGCCGGATGTTTCCATCCGGCATCCAGACAACATCAGCGAGACCTTAGCCGCGATACTGGATTTGGCCGGTGGCCTTGCCCCAGAGGTCGTTGAAATCAACCGTGGCAGGACTGTTCTTGTACGCCGCCACAGAATCTTTTGTCACAATAATGCCGGTGCCATAGAACTCACGGTGTTCGTTGGGCTCTTTCGTGATGTCGATCTTTCCGGTTGCATGTGCATAGGGAATGGCAAGGCCCATGCCGCCTGTCCACAACGGATCCCAAGCCACCGTGCCGGCGAATTCACCCGCTTCGATGGCCTTAACGGCGAGTTCGATACCGTCAATACCAACGACCGGAACTTTTCCTGCGAGGCCGTTTTGACGCAAGGCTTCGAGTGCACCCATGCCCATGCCGTCATTGGCCGCAAAAACGCCTTTCACCTGGTCGCCAAATTTTGTGAGCCAGGCTTGGGTAATATCAAACGCCTTCTGCTCGTTCCAGTCAGCTGGCTGGAAGTCGAGGAGCTGCACCTTGCCATTGGTCTTGGCGATGGCGTTGTCGAGGCCGAGTTTGCGTTCGATGGCAGGCACGTTGGACAGAATTCCGCCAAGCGCCACGATTCCGCCCTCGCCGCCAAAAGCTTTGAACAGTTCATTGGCAATGGCTTCAGCCGTTGGCACACCATCAAACGACATATGTGCGACATAGTTCGGATTGTGATCCCACGGATGCAGATCGGCAGGTTTGTTCCATTGGGTGACAACAAGTCCGCCGCTTTTCTGAACTTCTTCAACGATGACTTTGGCGTCAGGCGAGTCATTCGGATCAACGTTGAGGATGAGCTTGCCTCCCGTGCGTTGCAGCAGAGCCTTGATGTCTGAGATGCCTTTTTCTGAATTGCCTTCAGTAACGAGCGTTTCATACTTGGCCCCGATGGACTTGGCGAAATCCTCGCCGCCTTTCGCGAACGCCGCGTGATAGGGGTTGGCAACGGATCGCATGGAATTTGCCAGTGTCCAGGTGGTTTCCTGCGCGATTGCGGGCATTGGGAAAACGGATGCAAGTGCGCCAGCGCCGGCGCCTTTGAGCAAGGTACGGCGGTTCATTGCAGAGTTCTTGACACGTGAGTGAGCCATTTAATGTTCCTCCCATTTTGGCCTTTACTGCACTAACTAGTTACTGCATTCTGGCGGTTAGTCAAGTCCCTGCCGGAGCCAGCGTCCCTGTGTTAGGAGTTCGGCACTGACAGTGTTTCAGGAACCTGAGTTGATGAACGAAACAAAAATGAGAACGGAAGCGGATCCAGCGCCGGGCAAGTTCAGGACGATGCCGCGCGATGCCGATTTGACGCGCAAGCGCATACTTGCGGCCGCCACGGTTGAATTTGCTCGCAAAGGTCTTGGTGGTGCCCGGGTCGACGAAATAGCGCTGCGTTCAAAATCCAACAAACGCATGATCTACCACTATTTCAGCAACAAGGAGCACCTGTTCAAAGCCGTCCTTGAAAATGCCTATCTCGGCATCCGGACGGCCGAAAAGGAACTGCATCTCGATGAACTCGCGCCGGATGTTGCAATCAAACGTCTCGTCGAATTCACCTGGAACTACTATCTCGAACATCCTGAGTTTTTGACATTGGTGAACAGTGAAAACCTGCATCGCGCCCGCCACCTGAAATCTTCCGACGTCATCCAAAAGACCAGCAGCCAGTTCGTGACCATGGTGAAATCCATTCTTGACCGCGGCGTGGAATCCCAAATGTTCCGTTCCGGCATTGACCCCGTACAGCTCAACATCACCATTGCTGCCATCGGCTACTATTACATCAACAACCACTTCACCGGCTCTATCATCTTTGAACGCGACCTGATGTCCAAGGACAACATAGCCGCTCGATTGGCATTCAATGTTGATACCATTCTTTGTCTCGTCAAACGGAAGCCATGACCTTGTACCTGCCAACGCCACGCCTTTCAGCCGACATCTACGAGCACATCCGTGACACGGCGCGGAAATTCGCTGCCGCGGAAGTGCGTCCGCGCGGTGGTGAACTTGACGAGAGCGAAGCCTATCCAGAAGATATTTACAGGGCGATGGCTGGCCTGGGCCTTTTTGGAATCACGGTACCAGCAGAACTGGGCGGTGCAGGACTCGATGCACTGTCGTACGCGCTTGTCATGGAAGAACTTTCGCGCGGATATTCTTCTGTTGCTGATCAATGTGGACTTGTTGAATTGATCTGCACCTTGCTGGCCGTTCATGGATCCATGGCGCAGCAACAGGCCCATCTCGCCAATGTGTTGGGATTCAAGAAGCGCGTTGCCTATTGCATTACCGAGGCGGAAGCAGGAACAGACGTGTCGGGCATCAAGACGCGCGCTGTGCGTGATGGCAAAGACTGGGTTTTGTCGGGCTCGAAGATCTGGATCCACAACGCGCCGGTTGCCGATCTCGGTTTTGTGCTGGCAAGGACTGATCCCGATGCGGGCCATCGCGGCATGTCGATTTTCATTGTTGACCTTCACGCCAGGGGCGTTTCGCGCGGCAAGAAGGAACACAAGATGGGCCAGCGCGCATCACCCGTCGGCGCTTTGCATTTCGATGCAGTGCGACTTCCCGGCGAAGCATTGCTGGGTGCAGAAAATCGGGGCTTTCACATCATGATGAGCGTTCTCGACAAAGGTCGGATCGGAATTGGAGCTCTTGCCACAGGCATCGCCCAAGCTGGACTTGAAGCAGCAGTTGACTATGCCAAGACGCGAAAGCAATTCGGCAGGCCGGTAGCGGAGAATCAAGGCCTGCAGTGGCTATTGGCAGATATCAAGAAAGACATCACGGCAGCGCGGGCATTGGTCCAGCGCGCTGCGATGGTGATGGACAGCGGTGCCAATGCCACGATGGACTGTTCCATCGCCAAATGTTTTGCAAGTGATTGCGCTGTAACCCACACGGCCAATGCCGTGCAGGTGTTCGGCGGTTCTGGCTACATTCGTGGTTTCGAAGTGGAACGGCTCTACCGCGATGCCAAGATTACGCAGATTTATGAAGGCACAAACCAGATCCAACGCACGATTATTGCGCGCGAATTGCTGAAGGATTGAAGTCATGAACGCCATCAAGTCCAGAAAGTTGGGCCGCGTAGAGCTGAACGTCACTGACATGGGTTTTGGTGCGGCCCCCATCGGAAATTTTCTGCGGCCCATTTCCGAAGCTGAATCGGAAGCCATGATCAACCAAGCCTGGGATGCGGGCATGCGCTACTTCGATACGGCACCTTACTATGGTCACGGGCTTTCAGAAGCCCGCGTAGGGCAATACTTGCGCTGGCGTCCACGTCACGAATTTGTTGTATCTACCAAGGTTGGCCGCGTTCTGCAGCCGGCACTCCGCAAGGACATTGATTTCAAGCCATGGGTCAATGGATTGCCATTCAAGTGCCGGTTTGACTACTCCTACGACGGCACCATGCGCTCTTTCGAGGACTCACTGCAAAGGCTCGGCCTCGAATACATTGACATTCTTTTCATTCACGATGCTGACGTCTTCACTCACGGTGCCGAGATGCAGAAGGTCTACTTCAAGCAAGCCATGGATGGTTGCTATCGCGCACTCATCGAGCTTCGCGAGCAGGGCTTGGTGAAGGCTGTCGGCGTCGGCGTCAACAATTGGGAAGTCATGCTGGATTTCATGGAGGTCGGCGATTTTGATGCGCTTCTCGTCGCGGGCCGTTACACGCTTCTGGAACAAGATGCGTTGGATGAGCTCCTGCCATTGTGTGAGCGTCGCAACACAGCCATCGTAATTGGTGGCGGTTTCAATGGCGGCATTCTTGCAACAGGTGCCGTGCCGGGCGCGAAATGGAACTATGCACCAGCGCCAGACGCAATCATGCAAAAAGTGAAGAAGATTGAAGCGGTTTGTGTGCGCCACAAGGTTCTGCTGCCGGCAGCGGCATTGCAGTTCCTCTTGGCCCACCCGGCTGTGTCTTCTCACATTCCCGGCACGCGAAACGTTGCCCAGATGGAACAAAACATCGCTCTGGTTGGCCACCCTATTCCCAAAGCCTATTGGCAGGACCTTAAAAATGAGGGCCTGCTGCGACGGGACGCTCCTGTTCCGGTTTGAAACCGGAAAGGCGAACCGGACTGGCTGTGAGGTGCAGGCCGGTCTCAATTCCCCTTGGCGTTGGAGATGAAGACGTCCGTTCCTGCGCGCCAAGGCTCTGACTGCTGAAAGTCTTGCAACTGGCAATCACTGGCTTCACACTTGTCAGCAAGGCAATGTCGAAACCGTGTTCATGGACATCTGATGACCAATCCCTGCATCATCTGCGTGGCTATAACCGGGTCGCTGCCCACGAAGCAAAACAACCCTGCTGTGCCGCTCAGCATTGCAGAGCAAATTGCATCCACCCACGAGGCCTTTGAAGCTGGCGCCAGCATTGTGCACGCCCATGTGCGCGACGATGCCGGCAAGCCCACGTCTGATCCCGAGCGCTTCGCCAGATTGATGGAGGGCATCGAGAAACACTGCAGCGGCATGATCGTGCAATTGTCCACCGGCGGCCGGTCGGGTGCGGGTCAGGCACGTGGCGGCATGTTGCCGTTGCGGCCCGACATGGCGTCGCTTGCCGTGGGCTCCAACAATTTTCCAACTCGGGTTTATGAAAACCCGCCAGACCTGGTTGACTGGCTTGCTGCCGAAATGTTGCACCATGAGGTAAAACCGGAGATCGAAGCCTTCGACCTCAGCCACATTTTCAAGGCCAGGGAGATGGTGGACAAGGGCCAACTCAAATCACCGCCCTATGTGCAGTTCGTCATGGGGGTTCGCAATGCCATGCCGGTTGATCGCGAGGTGTTTGATTTTTACATCAAGACAGTCAACCGGTTTTGGCCGGGTGCGCCGTGGTGTGCGGCAGGCGTCGGCTCACAGCAAATCATCATCAATGAATGGTCGATCGCGGCGGGAGGTCACGCCCGCACCGGCCTCGAAGACAATGTGCGTCTTAACCGCGACACACTCGCGCCCTCAAACGCGGCCCTGGTGAAGCGCGCTGCCGACCTGTGCGAAAAACATCAGCGCCCCGTCGCCAGCCCAGATCAGGCCCGCGCGATGTTGGGGTTGAGACCAGTGAAGCGAAAATCATGAGCGCACGGTTTCCATGGTGCTATGGCCGTTTGGCATGACGGTCATTTCCCAGCTTCTGGCACAGCGCAGCACGGGCAGCGTGAAGCTGCGGCTTGAGCAGCGCGGCGTTGCCATGCTGCGGGAAGACGGTGCTGCCAAGCTTCGTCTGCCGCGCGGCAGCACGAGCGCAATTCTCATCAACACCAGCGGCGGATTGGCGGGGGGCGACCAACAGACTGTGGAGGCCGAGGCCGGACCCGGGGTGACGTTGACACTCACAACACAGGCTGCCGAGCGCGTCTACCGCTCGCTTGGCCCGGTAGCAGATGTCACAGTGTCCCTGTCGGCAGAAGCCGGTGCCACGTTGCATTGGTTGCCGCAGGAGACAATCCTGTTTGACGGCAGTGCGCTGGCGCGCCGCATCACTGTTGATCTCGCGGCAGACGCGCGTTTCCTTGCCGTAGAGTCGCTCATTCTGGGGCGGCTGGAGCGGCAGGAAGCCATTGCCACGCTATCGCTTTCAGACAGCTGGTCGGTGCGCCAGGGCGGCAGGCTGGTGCATGCCGAACGCCTGCGGCTAGGGCCGCAACTGCCGCACTCAACGGCAACACTCAACGGTGCCGGTGCCATGGCGACAGTGCTGCTCATCGCGCCAGATGCCGCCCACAAACTTGCCCGCATCCGCGCTGCACTTGGCTCCGGCAGCGGCGCGTCTGCCTGGGCCATCGGAACTGACGGCCATCAAACTGGCAAGCTCGTTGCAAGGCTGCTTGCCAAAGACGGCTACAGCTTGCGGAAGATGCTGATTGCAGTACTTTCCGTCTGTCTGGGTGCGCATGAGCTGCCTAAAGTTTGGACAATGTGAGGAAGAAGCATGCAATTGACGCCGCGGGAAAAGGACAAACTGCTGGTGGCCATGGCCGCCATGGTGGCGCGCGGCCGCAAGGCGCGCGGCGTCAAACTCAACCATCCCGAGGCCATCGCGTTGATCACCGAGCATGTGGTCGAAGGAGCCCGCGACGGCAAGTCGGTGGCTGATCTCATGGAGGCAGCGGCCCACGTGGTGTCTCGCGGCGACTGCATGCCCGGCGTTGCCGACATGATCCACGATGTTCAAGTGGAAGCAACTTTCCCCGACGGCACAAAGCTTGTGACCGTGCATCATCCCATTCGCTGAGGACGCCCATGATTCCCGGAGAAATCTTTGCCCTCGCTGGCGACATTGAACTCAATGCCGGTGCGAGCCCAATCACGCTCACCGTCGCCAACACTGGTGACAGGCCCATCCAGGTTGGATCGCACTATCATTTCTTTGAAACCAATGAGGCGTTGCGCTTCGAGCGTGACAAGGCGCGGGGCATGCGGCTCGACATTGCGGCGGGAACTGCGGTGCGCTTCGAGCCGGGGCAGAAGCGCGACGTGACGCTGGTGCCGCTGGGCGGTGCCCGTCGTGTCTATGGCTTTCAGCAAAAGATCATGGGGGCGTTGTAATGGCCAGAATTTCGCGCGCGACCTACGCCCAGATGTATGGCCCCACGGTGGGCGACAAGGTGCGGCTTGCTGATACCGACCTCATCATTGAGGTGGAGAAGGATTTCACCCTCTATGGCGAAGAAGTGAAGTTCGGTGGCGGCAAGGTGATCCGCGATGGCATGGGGCAATCCCAGGCCACCCGCGCCGAAGGGGCCATGGATACGGTCATCACCAATGCGTTGGTTCTCGATCACGCCGGTGTCTACAAGGCCGACATCGGTTTGAAGAACGGCCGCATCGCCGCTATCGGCAAGGCTGGCAATCCCGACACGCAGAGCGGTGTCACCATCATCATCGGACCCTCGACTGAAATCATCGCCGGTGAAGGCAAGATCATCACGGCAGGCGGCGTTGACAGTCATATCCATTTCATCGCGCCGCAGCAACTTGAGGAAGCGCTGTGTTCAGGCGTGACCACCATGCTGGGCGGCGGCACGGGACCGGCCCATGGCACACTGGCCACCACCTGCACCGGCGCCTGGCATATCGAACGGATGATCGAGGCTGCTGATGGCTTTGCCATGAACCTCGGACTGATGGGCAAGGGCAACGCTTCGCTGCCAGCGGCGATTGAGGAAATGGTTCTCGCCGGGGCCTGTGGCCTCAAGCTGCACGAGGACTGGGGCACAACACCGGCTGCAATCGACTGTTGCCTCAGCGTTGCCGATGCCCATGACGTGCAGGTGGCCATCCATACCGACACCTTGAATGAGTCAGGCTTCGTCGAAGCCACCATCGCCGCCTTCAAGGGCCGCACCATCCACACCTTCCACACTGAAGGCGCCGGTGGCGGCCACGCGCCCGACATCATCAAGGTGGCATCGCTGCCCAACGTGCTGCCGTCGTCGACCAATCCAACCCGGCCTTACACCATCAACACCATTGCCGAACATCTCGACATGTTGATGGTCTGCCACCACTTGAGCCCGCAGATTCCGGAAGACATTGCCTTTGCCGAAAGCCGCATCCGCAAGGAGACGATTGCCGCCGAGGACATCCTGCACGACATGGGGGCATTCTCGATGATCTCGTCCGACAGCCAGGCCATGGGCCGTGTCGGTGAGGTGATCATCCGCTGCTGGCAGACGGCGCACAAGATGAAGCAACAGCGCGGAGCACTTGCTGGCGATGGCGGCAACGACAATGGCCGGGCCAAACGCTACGTGGCAAAATACACCATCAACCCCGCAATCGCCCACGGCCTGTCGCATGAAGTGGGCTCCATTGCCGTCGGCAAGCGCGCCGACATTGTCGTGTGGAACCCGGCCTTCTTTGGGGTGAAACCCGACATGGTGCTGCTTGGCGGCTGCATTGCGGCAGCTCCGATGGGCGATCCCAATGCCTCGATCCCGACACCGCAGCCGGTGCATTACCGTGCCATGTTCGGTTCGTTCGGAAAGCTGCGCACCACAACGTCTGTCACATTTCGTTTCGCAGGCCGCACTTGATGGTGGCTTGCAGGCGCGCCTTGGCACGGCAAAGCAGATGGTGGCGGTGAAGAATACCCGTGGCGGCATCGGCAAGAAGGACATGATCCACAACAGCGCCCTGCCCCAGATCGAGGTTGATCCGGAAACCTACGAGGTGCGGGCCGATGGTGAGTTGCTTGTGTGTGCCCCTGCAACAGTGCTGCCCATGGCACAGCGTTACTTCCTGTTCTAGACTTGGGACGCCATGCGACGGAACCTCACCACCACCGGATGGATTGTGTTTGCGGCAGCAGTTGCCGTCTATCTGGTCATGGTCTTGTGGTCGCTTCCCTTCATTGCTGCGGAAGCAAAGGGCGAAGTGCCGTTTGATCTTCGCCCCATGGGCTACAACCTCAATGAGGCGAATGCTTTTCTCTCCGCGCTCTCGGCACGGGGCCGCGAGTTTTATCATTCGGTTCAACATCGCCTCGATCTCGCATATCCTGCCTTGCTGGCACTGGCTCTCGGCATTGGGTCCGGGCTGACTGCTCCCAGGACATGGCGATCGGCGCGATGGTTACTCGTGCTCTTGCCGCTCATCGGAATGGCTGCCGACTATCGCGAAAATGCGCTGGTGAGTGACTTGCTGGAGGCACAGTTGCCGCTAGCCGATGCGGCACTGGTCGATGCCGCTTCGAGAGTCACCGTTGTCAAATCCATTGCGACCACACTCGCCATGTTCCTGTTCCTCACCTTGCTGGTGATGTGGATTGTGCGCAAACGCAGGGCAAATGCATGATGCGCGCCACCTCAATCCTGCGGGCAGGGCAGGCCACGAGCGTGCCGTTTGATCTCGTGGTGCTCAACGCCCAGGAACGGCACCTCAGGCGCAAGCTCATCACGCTGCAGCATGGCGATGAGGTGTTGGTGGATTTGCCGCAGACTGTTAAACTCGCCGACCGGGATTATCTGGTGCTGGAAGACGGTCGTCTGGCTGAAGTGATTGCGGCTGAGGAAGAGTTGTTGGAGGTTGCGGCGCGCGATGCAATGCATCTCGTGCAACTCGCCTGGCATATCGGCAACCGCCATCTCGAGTGCCAGATCGAGGAACACCGCCTGCTCATCCGCCCCGACCATGTGATTGCCCGGATGCTGGAGCAATTGGGCGCGACCGTCACGGCGACGCGTGAACCATTCTCGCCAGAACATGGCGCCTACAGCCACAGCCATGGCGCATCGGCAACGGTGGGGGACTTCACCCTTGCGCCTTGATGCCTCGCAAATGCTGCTGCTGCTGAACTGGATGTCGCCGGTTTTTCCGATCGGCAGCTTTGCCTATTCGCACGGCCTTGAGACCGTCATTGCCGAAGGCGATATCAAAACGGCTGCCGACCTTGAACACTGGATCGGCGATGTCATCTCCTGCGGTTCGGGCTGGAGTGATGCGGTGTTGTTTGCCCAATGCCTCGGCGACGCCACTGAAGACCTCAACACCCTGGCACTGGCACTGGCCGGGTCGGTGGAACGCTATCAAGAAACGACGCAGCTTGGACGCAACTTTCTTGCCGCCAGCGCAGTGTGGACAGGTGCCAACATGCCAATTCATGATGTGGCCTATCCCATTGCTGCGGGGCAAGCCTGCCGGGCGCTTGGCTTGCCCGGCGATGCCGCACTGATGGCATATTTGCAGGGCTTCTGCGCGGCGCTTGTCTCGGTTGCGGTGCGCCTCATTCCACTGGGTCAGACGCGCGGGCTTGAGGTGATGCGCAATCTTGCGCCTGTCATTGCTGCTGCCGCGGAACGCGCCGGCACCGCCAAGCTTGATGATCTCGGCACGTCTTGCATTGCTGCTGATATCGCCGCCATGCGTCACGAGACTTTGGAACCCAGGGTGTTCAGGACATGACACGCAACAACAGAAACGGACCGCTTCGGGTCGGCATCGGCGGACCGGTGGGATCAGGCAAGACCACGCTGACAGAAAAACTGTGCAAGGCCATGCGCGACAAATATTCCATCGCCGCCATCACCAACGACATTTACACCAAGGAAGACGCCCTCATCCTCAACCGCCTGCAAGCGCTGCCGGAGGAACGCATCATGGGAGTCGAGACCGGGGGTTGTCCGCACACGGCGATCCGCGAGGATGCCTCGATCAATCTTGCCGCCATCGATGAAATGGTCAAGCGCATTCCCGGTCTCGACATCATCTTCATCGAGTCGGGTGGGGACAATCTCTCCGCCACGTTCTCACCCGAACTGGCTGACCTCACACTCTATGTCATCTCCGTCTGCCAGGGCGAAAAGATCCCGCGCAAGGGCGGACCTGCCATCACCCGCTCCGACCTGCTGATCATCAACAAGGCCGACCTTGCCCCCCACGTCATGGCCGATCTGGCGGTCATGGAGGCTGACACGCGTACGGTGCGGGGGGCCAAGCCATTCGTCTTCTCGGATCTGCTGCGCCAACGCGGTTTGGCAGAAATCGTGGCTTTTATTGAGAAACAAGGTGGTCTGGCCGCCTGAAAAAGAGTTTTTCGCGGCTGCGAAGCGTCAACTTTCCAATTGGTCAAAAAACTGCTTAGCTTTCTGCCAATCCGTTTTTCACGGATTTTACAGGGAGAATAATCATGACATCACGAAACCTGCTCCGGATCGCCTTGCTGGCGTCTTCGATGCTGGCTGCGACGGCCGCGGCGAATGCCAAGTCGCTGGTCTATTGTTCGGAAGGTTCGCCGGAAAACTTCAGCCCGTCGATGAACACAACGGGTACGTCGCTCGATGCAGCACGTCCTGTCTACAACAAGCTGGTGCAGTTCGAACCTGGCAGCACCAAGCCGATGCCCGCACTGGCTGAATCCTATGAAGCCTCTGCTGACGGCCTGACCATTACTTTCAAGCTGCGCGCTGGCGTCAAGGTCCACTCCGGCGTCAACGGTTTTACCCCGACGCGTGATCTCAATGCAGATGACGTGATCTGGTCCTTCGAACGCATGTGGAAGGCCGACCACCCATTCGCAAAGGTGTCGGGTGGCTCCTATGATTACTTCAATGACATGGGCATGCCGGACCTGCTCGACTCGATCACCAAGACCGATGACTTGACGGTGGTGATGAAGCTGAAGGAGCCGAACGCGCCGATCATCGCCAACCTGGCCATGGACTTCGCCACCATCCACTCGGCTGAATATGCCGACTACCTGATGAAGAAGGGCACGCCTGAGCAGTTCGACCAAATTCCAGTCGGCACCGGCTCGTTCTCCTTTGTTGACTATCAGAAGGATGCCGTGATCCGCTTCAAGGCCTTCGACGGTTGGGCCGGCAAGCCCAAGGTTGATGATCTGATCTATGCGATCACACCAGATCCGACGGCACGCTATGCCAAGCTCAAGGCCAATGAGTGCCAGGTGATGATTGCGCCGAACCCGGCTGATCTCGAGGCCATGGGCAAGGATGCAGACGTCAACCTGATGTCGCAAGCCGGCCTCAACATCGGTTACTTGTCGATGAACACGCTGAAGCCACCCTTCGACAAGAAGGAAGTGCGCCAGGCCATCGCCATGGCCATCGACCGCGATGCCATCCTGAAGGAAGTCTACCAGGGTGCTGGCCAGAAGGCCAAGAACCCGATTCCACCGACCATGTGGTCGTATGATGATGCGACGGTCGACTATGAGTACAACCCCGACAAGGCCAAGGAAATGCTGGCTGCAGCCGGTGTGAAAGACCTGGCAACCGACCTGTGGTGGATGCCGGTGCAGCGCCCCTACAACCCCAATGCCAAGCGCATGGCTGAAATGATGCAGGCAGACCTCGCCAAGGTCGGCATCACCGCCACGCTGGTATCTTACGAATGGGGTGAGTATCGCAAACGCCTGCAGGCAGGTGAACATCAGCTCGGCCTCCTCGGCTGGACCGGTGACAATGGTGATCCGGACAATTTCTTCTTCCTTGCCGGTTGCGACAAGGACGGAAAGCCCGCCGGACAGAACCTGTCGAAAATCTGCGTGCCCAAGTTCAACGAAGACATGATGAAGGCCCGCACCCTCACCGACCAGGCCGAACGCACCAAGATCTACCAGGAGATGCAGGCGATCCATCATGACGAAGTCATGTGGCTCAATATTGCTCACTCCACGGTGTTCGAACCGACAAGGAAGTCGGTCTCGGGCTACAAGATCAGCCCCTTCGGCGCCCACGAGTTCCAGAACGTGGACGTGGCTGAGTAAGGCAAGAGACGGGGCGGGCCTTGAAGGGTCCGCCCCATTTCATAACTTCAAAAAATGTTCCGATTTCTCCTCAAGCGCCTGGCGCTGACCATCCCGACGTTTCTGGCCCTGATGTTCATCACCTTCGTGATGATCCGTCTGGTGCCGGGCGATCCCGTGGAGGCACGCCGCGGCGAACGTGGCATCACACCGGAGCGCCATGCCCAGTTGCTGCACGAGATGGGTCTCGACCAGCCGGTGTGGAAGCAGTTCGTCGACTATGCCGGCGGCATTGTGCAAGGTGATTTCGGCACCTCGATTGTCTCCAAGACTCCCATTCTCAAGGAATTCCTGACGCTGTTTCCGGCGACACTGGAGTTGACGATCTGCGCCATGCTCTTTGCCTCGCTCATCGGCATTCCGGCGGGTGTATTTGCGGCGGCCCGACGAGGGGGCATCTATGACCAGTCGCTGATGGGTGTGGCCTTGACCGGCTATTCCATGCCGATCTTCTGGTGGGGCCTCATTCTCATCCTGCTGATGTCGAACACGCTGGGCCTGACGCCGGTATCGGGCCGCGTCGATCTGATCAAGTTCTACTACCAGCCCGTCACCGGGTTTGCCCTCATCGATTCCGTCCTCTCCGGCCAAAAAGGAGCGCTGTGGGATGCGGTGCGACACCTCATCCTGCCATCGATTGTGCTTGGCACCGTGCCACTCGCTGTCATTGCGCGCATGACGCGCTCTGCCATGCTGGAAGTGCTGGAAGAAGACTATGTGCGTACGGCGCGCGCCAAGGGTTTGTCGGAGCGGCGCGTCATTGGCGTTCATGCGCTGCGCAACGCCCTCATCCCCGTCATCACGTCCATTGGCCTGCAAGTCGGCACATTGCTTGCCGGTGCCGTGCTGACGGAAACCATTTTCTCCTGGCCCGGTGTCGGCAAGTGGCTGATCGAATCGATCGGCCGGCGCGACTATCCGGCACTGCAGGGCGGCATCATGCTGATTGCGGCCTGCGTCATCCTCGTCAATCTCGCCGTCGATATGCTCTACGGCCTCATCAATCCGCGGATCCGCCATGCCAAGTGATGTAACGCTGACGCAAGCCGCAAGCCCGCCAGGTGCCATCCGCGCCTTTTGGTCAGCGTTCTCGGAAAATCGTGGCGCGGTGATCGGGCTCATTGTCGTGAGCTTGGTGGTGTTGACGGCAATCTTCGCACCCGCACTGGTGCCATACAATCCGCTGGAACAGATCAAGGGTGCGACGAAGCTGCCGCCCTTCTGGGTCGAGGGTTCTGATCCGCGCTTCTGGCTCGGTACTGATGCAGTTGGACGGGACATGCTGTCGCGTCTGATGTACGGCGCGCGCGTCTCGCTTTTCATCGGCCTGTCGGTGATGCTCGTCTCCATGATGGTAGGTGTGTCGCTCGGCCTCGCGGCGGCATGGTTCGGCGGCATCATTGACGTGATCATCATCCGCATCATGGACTTGATCATGGCGATCCCGTCGCTGGTGCTGGCCATTCTGATCATTGCCATCATCGGCCCCAGCCTCACCAACACCATCATCGCCGTCACCATCGTGTACCTGCCACGCTATGTGCGGCTGGTGCGGGCTTCGGCACTGGCGGAGCTGACGAAAGATTATGTGACGGCGGCAAAGGTGGCCGGCGTCGGGCCCTTCCGGCTGATGACTGTAACAGTGTTGCCCAATTGTCTTGCACCTCTCATTGTGCAAGCGGCGCTGGGTGTGTCCGATGCCATTCTCGAAGCGGCGGGTCTTGGTTTCCTCGGTCTTGGGGCCCAGCCGCCAACGCCGGAATGGGGCGCCATGCTGGCCGACACGCGCGACCTGATGTTGTCCCATCCCTGGGTGATGGCGCTGCCCGGCTTGTGCATTCTCGTCACTGTCATGGCGATCAATCTCATGGGTGATGGGCTGCGCGATGCGCTCGACCCGCGCTTGAGAAAGAGCTGAGCTTCATGGCACTTCTCGACATCAAGAACCTCGTGGTTGAATTTCAAACCGGCTCAGGCTGGTTCCGCGCCGTGGACGGCGTGTCATTGTCGGTTGATCATGGTCGCATTCACGCCATCGTTGGTGAATCCGGCTCCGGAAAATCTGTCGCCATGCTCGCGGTCATGGGCCTGCTGCCCAAAACGGCACGCGTCGCCGCCGATCAACTCACCTTTGATGGACGCGACTTCCTGACCATCAGTGCCGACGACCGCCGCAAGATCATCGGCAAGGACATGACGATGATCTTCCAGGAACCGATGACCAGCCTCAATCCGTGCTTCACCGTTGGCTTCCAACTGGGTGAGGCGCTGGCCACCCATCTTGGCATGGACAAGGCAGAGCAGAAGGCACGTATCATTGAGTTGCTTGGTTCTGTTGGTATTCCCGATCCTGAATCGCGCCTTGATGCATTTCCGCATCAATTCTCCGGTGGCATGGCGCAGCGGGTGATGATCGCCATGGCACTGGCGTGCCGGCCCAAGCTCATCATCGCCGATGAACCAACAACGGCGCTTGATGTCACCATCCAGGCACAGATCCTCGACTTGCTGACCAATTTGCAGAAGGACACCGGCACAGCCTTGATCCTGATCACCCACTCGATGGGCGTGGTGGCGGAAACGGCCGAGAGTGTGAGCGTACACTACGCCGGGCAGAAGGTGGAAGAGCAATCGGTTGAGGGTCTCTTCGCCAAGCCGCGCCATCCCTACACCGCCGCACTGCTCGCCTCGCTGCCGGAGCGGGCCACGGGCCGCAAGCTGCCGTCGATTGCCGGCACGGTGCCTGGCCAGTTTGACCGGCCCAACGGGTGCCTGTTCACGCCACGCTGCAGTTATGCCCAGCCCAAATGCCAGACGCCGCCGCCGCTCAAGCACGGCGTGCTCTGTCATTTCCCCCTCAACGCGGGAGGCAAGTCATGAGCACGGTTTTGGAGGCCCGTGATCTCCGCCGCCACTACGCCGTCAGCCGCGGCATGTTTGCTGATGCGGCCACATTGAAGGCACTTGATGGCGCAAGTTTCACCCTGGCGCGCGGCAAGACGCTTGCTGTTGTGGGTGAATCAGGATGTGGCAAGTCCACCCTCGCCCGCCTGCTCACCATGATCGAGGAACCGTCGTCCGGCTCGTTCCGCATCGGCGAGACGGAAGTTGTCGGGGCCGACAAGGCCACCCTCAAGGCCTTGCGGCCGCGGGTACAGATTGTTTTCCAGAACCCCTACGGCTCGCTCAATCCGCGCCAGAAAATCGGCCATGCGCTGGAAGAGCCTTTGTTGGTCAATGGCCGCCTTTCGGCTGCCGAACGCACCATCAAGGCGCGCGAGACCATGAAACTCGTCGGGCTTCGTCCCGAACACTACGACCGCTACCCGCACATGTTTTCCGGTGGCCAGCGCCAGCGCATCGCCATTGCGCGGGCCCTGATGCTGGAACCCGAAATTCTCATTCTGGACGAACCGGTCTCGGCACTGGATCTTTCGATCCAGGCGCAGGTGCTGAACCTGATCGCCGACCTGCAGGAACGCCTGCAACTGGCCTACGTCTTTATCAGCCATGATCTTTCGGTGGTCCGCCATATCGCCGATGATGTGATGGTGATGTATCTGGGCCGCGTCGTCGAACAGGGCCCGCGCGATGCCATCTTCAAGACACCGAAGCATCCTTATACCCGCGCGCTTTTGTCAGCCACGCCGGTCGCTGATCCGACACATAAAAAAGAGCGCATCGTGCTCAAGGGCGAACTGCCCTCGCCGCTCAACCCGCCGTCGGGCTGCACCTTCCGCAATCGCTGCCCGCTGGCCCAGGAGATTTGTGCGCTGAAAGAGCCGGTGCTGGAAGACAAGGGTGGACAATCCGGGGGCGGACAACTGGTGTCGTGTCACATGGTGTGAGGAAGCAGTTTCCTCTCGTGAAAAAGCACGCTAAGGCACCCCCATGACATTGAAACTTGCCATTGCCGGAGCTGCCGGTCGCATGGGCCGGGAGCTGGCCCGCATCGTTCACGCTACGGACGGCTGTACGCTTTTGGGTGGCCTTGAGGCGCCGGGCTCGGCATTTGTTGGCGCCGACTACGGCGAATTGATCGGCGCCGGCAAGCTTGGCGTTGCCATCAGTGACAAGCCCGGCGACGTGCTGGCCCAATGCGACGGCATCATCGATTTCACCATTCCGAAGGCGACGCTGGCACTGGTGGCACTGACGGCGGCGCAGAAAAAGATTCATGTGATCGGCACAACCGGCATCGATGCAGCTGGCGATGATGTGATCCGTGACGCGTCTGCCAGAACCTGCGTTGTCAAGACCGGCAACTTTTCGCTGGGCGTCAATCTGCTGTCGGCGCTGGTCAAGAAGGCGGCGGCGGCCTTGGGCCAGGACTTCGATATCGAAGTTCTGGAAATGCACCATCGCATGAAAATTGACGCGCCCTCGGGCACAGCACTTCTGCTCGGCAAGGCCGCTGCCGATGGCCGCGACATTTCACTGAAAGACAAGTCAGTGCGGAGCCGCGATGGCATCACTGGTGCGCGCAATGCCGGAGACATCGGCTTTGCCTCACTGCGTGGTGGCAGCGTTGTCGGTGATCACACCGTCATCTTCGCTGGCAATGGCGAGCGCCTGGAACTGCGCCATGTGGCGGAAAGCCGTGAACTGTTTGCCCGTGGTGCCGTCAGGGCAGCGCTGTGGGCCAAGGGCCAGAAGCCCGGTCTTTATTCAATGATGGATGTATTGGGGTTGAACTGACATGAGTGGAACACTGGTCCTCGTCCGCCACGGACAGAGCGAATGGAACCTGAAGAACCTGTTCACCGGCTGGCATGATGTGCCGCTGACCGACAAGGGCGTGGCCGAAGCCCGCGCCGCCGGGCAGCGTCTCAAGGCCAAGGGCCTCAAATTCGACATCTGCTTCACCAGCGCCTTGTCACGGGCCCAGAACACCCTGAAACTGATGCTCGATGAACTCGGCCAGACCGGTTTGCCGGAGACCCGCGACCAGGCCCTGAACGAACGCCACTACGGTGATCTCACCGGCCTCAACAAGGACGATGCCCGCAAGAAGTGGGGCGATGAGCAGGTGCATGTCTGGCGCCGCAGTTTCGATGTGCCGCCGCCCGGAGGCGAGAGCTTGAAGGATACGCTGGCGCGGTCGCTGCCCTATTACGTGCACATGATCCAACCGCATGTGCTGGACGGCAAGACAGTGCTCGTCGCCGCCCACGGCAATTCGCTGCGCTCGCTGATCATGGCAATCGAAGGCCTGACTCCGGAAGCGATCCTCAAGCGTGAACTCGAAACCGGCGTGCCGGTTGTCTACAGGCTCAAGGCCAATTCGCTGCCCGCCTCAGTGGACGTCTTGCACGCTTAGAGCGGAATGACTTCGCTCGCGCTCAGTCAACCGCTCTAACTTTTTGAATTGGAGCAAATTTCGCTTCGCAGACGATTCTGTCTGCTCGCACTTTGCTTTAACCCGCCAACTTCCCCGCTTCCCAGCCGAGGATGGCGCGTTTGCGCGTCAGGCCCCAGTGATAGCCGGTCATGTCGCCGGACTTGCCAAGCACGCGGTGGCACGGCACCACGAAGGACAGCGGGTTGCGGCCCACCGCTGCACCCACGGCGCGCGCCGCCTTGGGTGAGCCCACGGCACCGGCGATGTCGCCATAGGTTGTCGCCTTGCCCACGGGAATTTTCAGCAGTGTTTCCCAAACGCGGATTTCAAAATCCGTGCCGATGAAAGTGACGCGCGAGTGGCTGGTTCGCCTGCCAGCGCTCGCTGGCAAAGATTGTCGCCGCAAAGGGTGCCGTCAGGGCAGAATCCTCTGCGTACTGAGCATTTGGCCAGCGCGCCGTCATGTCGGCCAAGGCCTTTTTTTCTTCACCGGGATCAGCGAAGGCGAGGCCGCAGAGACCAAACTCCGTAACCATGACCAGAGCCACGCCAAAGGGCGATGGGTGGAAACCGTAGGAAATGGTGAGGCCTGCACCTTTCTGCTTGTAAGCCCCGGGCGGCATGCCTTCGTGGGTGACAAAGAGATCGTGCAGGCGGCCAGGTCCGGAAAGCCCCACTTCGTAAGTTGTATCAAGAATGCTGGCGCTGTCCTTCAGCATGGCGCGGGCATGGTCCAGCGTTATGGCCTGCAGGAAAGCCTTGGGCGTTAACCCGGCCCAGCGGGTGAAGAGGCGCTGCAGACCGTCCGGTGACATGCGGGCGCGTTCTGCCAGCACATCGAGGGAAGGCTGGTCGCGCCAGTTCGCTGTGAGGAACGAAAGGACTTCACGCACGCGGGCGTAATCGTCGAGTTGGGATATGTGATCGTTTGTCATGACACAAAACTAGGCACACATGGCCCGCAGCGCCACCCGAAAACCGGAGGTCTCAAATCGCCCGGCGCAAAGCCTTGGCCAGTGAAATCCGTTCGTCGGCCCCAAGGAAACTTGCGATTTCATGGGACTGCCCGTGCGAGCGCAGCAGCAACCGTCCGGTCAGTTCACGGACCTCGTCGTGTTCGAGATCAACTTTCACCCAACGGCGGTTGAACCGCGTTTCCTCGGGCGCTGCCTCTTTGGAGAGGCGTTGCAGGGTGAGGCTGTCACCTTGTGCCACCAGACGCTCGGCTATCTCACTGTCGGCAAAATTGCGCCGGAATGCCCACCAGATCAGCAGCACATCAAGTCCCATGAAGCCGATCACGGGCCAGGCCCCGATGGCGAAGAAAATGCTTCCGGCCACGATATTGAGACCCGCCACCAGCACCATGACAGCGATGAAGCCTTGGCGCGTCAGCGAGCGGTGCGGGGTGAGCGTGATGCTCCATTGGTTTGGATCAGAGTTGCTCATAGTGCTTGAATACGTAAAACAGGTGAAACAGACCAGCGGCAGATTGCATCATGTCCCCAGCCAAAGCCAAGACGAAAAAGAAGACCAAGATAGCGAAATCGGGGCGGCGCCAGCCCCAGCTCGCGCCTGAAGTGGTGGAGGCCATGTTCTTCCGTTTCCGCAGCGCCAATCCCGAACCCAAGGGCGAGTTGCAGTCGCTCAATCCTTTCACCTTTCTGGTGGCGGTGGTGCTGTCGGCGCAGGCGACAGACGAAGGCGTCAACCGCGCCACCGGCCCCTTGTTCCAGGTTGCTGACACGCCTGAAAAGATGCTGGCACTCGGCGAGGACCGGCTGACCACCTACATCAAGACCATCGGCCTGTTCCGCGGAAAGGCCCGCAATGTCATCGCGCTGTCGCGGCAACTGATCGAAATGCACGGCTCGCATGTGCCGCACTCCCGCGCCGCACTGGAAGCGCTGCCCGGTGTCGGCCGCAAGACCGCCAATGTGGTGCTCAATGCCGTCTTTGGGGAACCCACCATTGCGGTTGATACCCATCTTTTCCGGCTCGGCAACCGCCTCGGGCTTGCGTCAGGCAAGACAGTCGATGAGGTCGAACAGAAACTGCTCAAGGCAGTGCCGCCAGACTATCTGCGTCATGCCCATCACTGGCTCATCCTGCATGGACGCTATGTCTGCAAGGCGCGCAAGCCCGAATGCTGGCGCTGCCTCATCGCCGACCTCTGCCCCTTCAGCCCGAAGACGCCCGCACCTGCCTGAAGAGGTGGACGAAATAAGATGTCGCAAACAACGGTACAGTGAGATTGAGCACCGGTACCATGGTCAGCAAGGCCGGCAAGATTCCCGCTGCAAATACCGCCATGGCATTTTCCTTGCGCAGGCTTTTCGCGTCTTCCACCGGCATCACCCGCATGGCCGCCATTTCAAAATATTCGCGGCTGAGCAGGTAAGCATTGATCATCACCAACGCGATGGCGCCAAAGCCGGTGAATACGAGCGGCAAGGCGAGCACATTGACCAACAGCACCAGCAAACCGAATTGCACAGCGAGCATCACGCCTTTCAAGGCGGGTAGTGCCACGCCAGCGGGTTCATCGGGGTAGTGCTTGCGCTCGACTTTTTCAGCGACGGTGTCGAGATAGAGGCCGGCAAACATGGCCGTCACGGGTGACATCAAGAAAAAGAAGGCCACCAGCAGCCCCAGCCCGGCGCCAACGGCCATCAGGGTCTCAAGCCATGGCCAAGGCACAAAGGTGAGAAACCAGAACACCGCCTGCACGGCGGCGAACAGCCCGACAAAGAGCAAAAGGGCAAGGCCGACGGCCCGCCACAGGATGCTACGAAATTCAGGAGATGCCAGGTCACCGAGCGCCTTGAATGCGGCTTTGATCATGTCGCCACGGTTAAGCACTTCGACTTGTTTCCGCAAGCCATCCGGGCTAGCAGACCGCCACCATGACAGACACACGTTTTGACGTTTTGACTATCGGCAATGCCATCGTCGATGTCATCGCCCGCGTAGACGATGCCTTCATCTCCCGGGAGAACCTGGTGAAAGGCTCGATGAACCTCATCGATGAAGCCCGGGCCGAACAGCTGTATTCGGCCATGGGGCCAGCCCAGGAAGTCTCTGGCGGGTCGGCCGGCAACACGGCGGCAGGCGTTGCCTCGTTTGGTGGCAAGGCCGCCTATTTTGGCAAGATCAAACGCGATCAGTTGGGTGACATCTACCGTCATGACATGCGGGCGCAAGGGGTCCATTTCGAGTCGGTTGCAGCAATCAATGGTCCGGCGACGGCGCGATCCTTCATTCTGGTGACACCCGATTCCGAACGCACCATGAACACCTATCTTGGTGCCTGCGTGAACCTGACCACCGCTGATATCGACGAACGCGTGGTGAAGGACTCCCGCGTCACCTACATGGAAGGCTACCTCTATGACCGGCCCGAGGCCAAAGATGCCTTCCGCCGTGCCTCCGACATCGCCCGTGCCGCCAACCGGCTGACATCCGTTACGCTGTCAGACTCATTTTGCGTCGAGCGTCACCGTGATGATTTTCTGCATCTCATCCGCTCACGCATCGACATTGTGTTTGCCAATGAGACCGAAATCAAATCACTCTACCAAACGCAGAATTTCCAAGGGGCCATGGAGGCGATCCGCGGCGATTGTGCCGTGGCAGTGCTGACGCGCTCGGAGAAGGGCAGCGTCATCGTGCGCGGCAATGAAACCGTTGAGGTTCCGGCACGGCATATCGACCAAGTGGTTGATGTGACAGGTGCCGGTGATCTTTATGCGGCGGGCTTCCTGTTCGGTTTCACCCGCGAACTGCCGCTCAAGCGCTGCGCTGAACTGGGTGGGCTGGCGGCGGCAGAAGTGATTTCACATGTTGGTGCCAGGCCCGAGGTCAACCTCCATGATCACGCCGCAAAGGCGGGGTTGATCTAAACACCGCAAGCGCACTCAGCCCTGCGTCTCGACACTCTTTCCCGACGCGGGCTTCACATGAATGCGCAGTTTTTTCACCCGGCGCGGGTCGGATTCCATGATCTCGAATTCAAGTCCGGACTCGTGCTTGATGATTTCGCCCTTGGCAGGCACGCGGCCCTGCATTTCGAAAATCAATCCACCCAATGTGTCGGCTTCATCTTCCTCTTCGGCCGGAAGAAGATCGACGTTGAACATCTGGTCAAGTGTTGAAATGCTGATACGAGCGTCGGCTACGTAGGTGTCTTCACCCTGCTTCTTGATCATCTCGGTTTCTTCATCATCGTCATGCTCGTCGGCAATGTCGCCGACGATCGCTTCGACAAGATCCTCAAAGGAGACGAGTCCATCAGTTCCGCCATATTCATCGACCACGACAGCAAGATGGATGTGCGAGGTCTTCATCTTCACCAGAAGATCAGGCGCAGGCATGGACGGCGGCACGTAGAGCACGTCACGCATCAACACGCTGTGGGCCTTGATGGTGGTTGCCAGTTCTTCTGAATCGAGCGCCAGTCCGGTGACTTTGCCCTTGACCTTCCTGGTCTTGCCCTTGGTCGACATCCAGCCGAGGAAGTCCTTGACGTGAATCATTCCCGTCACATCATCCAGTGTTTCACGGAAGATTGGCAGGCGTGAGTGATTGGCGCTGGTGAACTTGTCGAGCAGGCCGCGCATCGTCTCGGTTTCATCGAGTGCAGTGATGTCGGCGCGCGGCACCATCAGGTCGTCAACGCGAAGATGGGAAAAGCTCAGGAGATTGCCCAACATGGAGCGGGCATCCTCGGCCATGGCCTTGCCGCCCGATTGCTCGGCGTGACTTTCGATGACTGTTTCAAGACTCTCGCGCAGGTCCGAAGTGCGCTGAAAGCGGCGGCGGAGTTTCTGCAGAATGCCGGGTTTGGATTCGAAAGGTTTTTCGTTGCTCATGATGTGTATGGGTCGGAAACACCGAGACGTGCCAGAAGGGCCCGTTCCTCGCTTTCCATCAATTCTGCCTCGTCTTCGGTTTCGTGATCATAGCCCAAAAGATGAAGCATGCCATGGATGATCAGGTGGGTGACATGGTCAGTGACACGCTTGCCCTGGCTGGACGCTTCGCCTGCCACCGTCTCATAGGCCAAAACCACGTCCCCAAGGGGCGGCATTTCGCCCTGTGGCAAAGGCATGTCCTGGGTGGCCGGGAAGGAGAGCACGTTGGTCGCCTGATCCTTGCCACGCCAATCGCGGTTCATACCCCTGATCTCGGCATCAGAGGTGAAGAGCACGTAGACGTCGCCCCGGGGACCACGTCCTTCGAGGGCCAGCCTGACAGCCGCCGTGGCAAGGTCCTCCAGGCCTGGCAGCACGTTCCAGGCCGCGTCTTCAATTTCCACAGTGAGGCTCATTTCACCGGGCGGGTCGCCTGCCGGGTTTTCTGCGCCGCCTTTTCATAGGCCCCGACAATACGGCCGACCAGCTGGTGGCGCACGATGTCGGCCTGGGTGAAGTGCACCTGCGATATGCCTTTGACGCCCTTGAGAATGCCCAAAGCGTCGGCAAGTCCAGAGACGGCATGGTTGGGCAGGTCCACCTGCGTGGGATCGCCCGTCACCACCATGCGGCTGCCTTCACCAAGACGGGTCAGGAACATCTTCATCTGCTGGGGCGTGGTGTTCTGCGCTTCATCGAGAATGATAAAGGCTGAAGACAGGGTGCGTCCGCGCATGAAAGCCAGCGGTGCAATTTCGATCTGGTTCTCAGCCAGGCCTTTGGCGACGAGTGCCTGGGGCATCATGTCATACAGCGCGTCATAGAGTGGACGCAGATAAGGATCGACCTTTTCCTTCATGTCGCCGGGCAGGAAGCCCAGGCGTTCGCCTGCTTCCACGGCAGGGCGCGAGAGTACGATGCGATCAACTTCACCATTCATCAAAGCTTCCGCAGCACAGGCGACGGCAAGATAGGTCTTGCCAGTGCCGGCGGGACCAATACCAAAGACCAGCTCATCCTTGCGAATGGCGTCGATGTATTCGCGCTGCATGGGCGTGCGCGCAATCACTGCCTTGCGCCGGGTGCGCACTGCGCCGTCGGCGACGTCGGCATCTGCCTGTGCCTTGACCATGCGGATCGCACCATCGACCTCGCCACGGGTAATTTCGAGTCCGCGGCTGGCGCGGCCATAGAGTTGCAGCAGCACCGAGCGGGCACTCTCGACGCCGGCGTGGTCGCCGCGGATGGCGACACGATTGCCGCGTGGCGTGATGGCGACAGCGAGGCGGTGCTCAAGCAACGCCAAGTGCTCGTCGTGCTCGCCAAAGAGCAGCGACAAAAGCCGGTTGTCTTCAAAGGTCAGGGTGAAGGTCTTGTCGTCGGAAGAAGGGCCATGAGGTGAGCCGGGCTGTACAGCTGGGTGGCGCGGCGGGTGAAGGGCGCTGATCGACTGGCTCAAAGGTTTCTCTCTCCATATTCCTTTTTGGATGGGTCGGGAATCACGCAACAGTCCCGGTATATTGGCCCGAAAGGCTGTTCGGGCCAACAGCTAGTATTTTGACCTCAACAAGCTGGCCAACGGCAAGCGGAGCTCCACCCTCCGGCTGCTGCATGTGCACACTTTGCAGATAGGGCGAGCGGCCAATCATCTGGCCGGTGTTGCGGCCCGGTTTTTCCAGAAGCACGGTGAAAACCTTGCCCACGCAAGTCCGGTTAAAGGCCTGCTGCTGGTCCACCAGCAGGGCCTGCAGACGGTGCAGACGGGCGAGTTTCACCTCTTCCGGCACTTGCTCCTCATGCTCAGCCGCCGGGGTGCCGGGACGGGGCGAATATTTGAATGAATAGGCGGAGGCGTAGCCAACCTCGCGGACGATCGCCAGTGTCTCTTCGAAGTCAGTTTCCGTTTCACCTGGGAATCCGACAATGAAATCGCCAGAGATGGCAATGTCAGACCGCGCCTTGCGAATACGACTGATGAGGGTGAGATATTCTGCTGCGTTGTGGCCGCGGTTCATGGCCTTGAGGATGCGGTCGCTTCCGGCCTGCACCGGCAGGTGCAAGTAAGGCATCAGCTTCTCGTTGGTCGCATGGGCCTCGATCAAATCATCACTCATGTCGCGCGGGTGGCTGGTGGTGTAGCGTATCCGTTCAATGCGCGTGACGCGTGAAAGTTCCGTGACGAGACTGGCAAGGCTGACAGTCGTGCCATTGGCGCCAGCACCACGATAGGCGTTGACGTTCTGGCCGAGCAGGGTCAGTTCGCGTACGCCGGTTCCGGCAAGATTGCGGGCTTCCGCCAGCACCTGTTCGGCTGGCCGCGAGAATTCAGCGCCGCGCGTATAGGGCACAACGCAGAAGCTGCAGAATTTGTCACACCCCTCCTGCACGGTCAGAAAGGCGGCAACACCTTGCCCGGTTGATTTGCGGTGCGACAGTGCGCCGAATTTTTCTGCTGCCGGGAATTCCGTTTCGACAACAGTGCGGCCGGTATCCCTGTGGCGGGCGAGGTAGTCAGGCAAGCGGTGGAAGGTCTGCGGACCGAAGACCAGATCGACACCTTTCGAGCGCCGGACAATTTCCTCGCCCTCGGCCTGAGCCACGCAACCGGCCACCGCGATCACCATGTCCCCGCCCGTGGCGGCGCGGCCATGTTTCATGACACGCAACTTGCCCAGTTCGGAATAGACTTTCTCGGCCGCTTTTTCGCGGATGTGGCAGGTGTTGAGGATGACGAGATCAGCCTCTTCCGGCGATGCGGCACGGCCATAGCCCTCGCCCGCCAGAATATCCTCCATGCGGGTCGTGTCATAGACATTCATCTGGCAGCCATACGTCTTGATGAAGACCTTCTTCTCAGGGGTCGTCAGGTCTGCATTTGGGGCCGCCGGGGTGAGGCCGGACATATCGTTCATGGCTGGGGATTAGCGGGTTTTGTCGCCGCCGTGAAGCGCTGTGACCAGGCCTGCACGGATGGTCTTTTCGGTTGCGGCCGAGAGTTCCTTGCGGGCCTTGGCATGGGCCAGGGTCTCAGCCGGGTGGAAAATGACCTCGACCGAGAGCGGACCTTCGGCAATGGCATTCCACAGATGCGGCGGCAGGTCCATGTCGCCATACCAGGCATAGCGTGGCAACTCGCGTGGCGTCAGCGGCAGGCCCCAACTCTTGGTATAAGCGAGCGTCACCGGAACAACTGGAATTTCCGGATCATGCACCGCACCAAAATAAGACGATCGGAACGGCAACACCGAGCGGCCATCGCCAGAGGTTCCTTCCGGGAAAAGAGCGATCATGCCGCCTTCCTTGAGGCGATCGGAAATCGTGTCGCGCTCCGTGCCGGTGCTGTGGCGGCGGTCACGATCGACAAAGACTGTGCGTTGCAGGCGTGCCAGCGTGCCGAAGAAAGGCCAGCGCGAAATCTCCTGCTTGGCGACAAAGCTCACCGGCGCCACGGAACTCAGCACAATGATGTCGAGCCATGAAACGTGATTTGCAATGACGAAGGCCGGACCCTTGCCGGGTCTTGGACCATGAACATTGATCTCGATTCCCAGCAGCCGGGCCAGGGCGCGGTGATACCAATGCGGAAGGTGCTCGGCCATGGCCGGCCAAAGCCACAATAAGACTTGCTGCACCGCCATCAGTGGCAAAGTGAACCCGGCGAAGGCAAGCAGAACAAAGGTAGGCCGCAGATGCTTCATGGCGAGAGCGACATCAGCAGGGCATCAACAGTAACACCACCGTCCCGGCTATAGTAACCCTTGCGGCGGCCACTCACGGAGAAACCCAGTTTGGCATAGAGCGCTGTTGCGGCGATATTGTCGGCAGCGACTTCGAGATGAAGTTTTGTGACCTCGTGCTGGCGCAGAAAATCGCGTGCTGCAGCCACAAGTTTCTCAGCGAGTGCCCGGCGGCGCCAGCGCGGTTCGGTGCACAACGTGATGATCTCTGCTTCGCCAGCGGCTTGTTGCACCAGCACGAAGGCACGGATTCTGCCGTCGCGTTCGGCCACCAGCGCCTGGGCACCGGCCAGAGACAACGATGCACCCAGACTTGCAGTACTCCAGCCATGGTCGAAACACATCTGATGCAATGCCGAAAGAGCCGCAAGATCATCAGCTTGGGCAAGCCGGATGATCTCGGGCCGGAAATCAGCAGAAGGTTTTGCGTCCGGCTCGCGAAGATAGATGGGTTGGGGAAACCCTCGCTGCGCGGGACGTGCTGCGGCAAGGCGGACGAAATGTCCGGCAAGTGGCAAGTCGTGGCCGGTAAGCCGGGTGAAGGCATGAGGTGCAAGTGTCATCACGGCATCAGCGCCGGTGCCGATGAGTAAAGGCAGTGACGGGCCGGCGCTCGCGGCGATGACCTCAAGGCTCTCAAAGAGGAGATCGCCATGCAGGACACCATCAACAAAACGTGCCGTGTAGAATTTGCCGGTCGCACCGGCCTGATGCACGACGCAGATGTTCTGCACTTTGCCAAGCAATGGTGCGGCGGTGGCAGTCAGCGTATCGATGCCGGCAACGTCGCATCCCAGCGCCACGCCCATGCCGTGGGCCAAAGAGAGTCCGATGCGCAAACCCGTGAACGTACCCGGCCCGGTGGTGACGGCAATGCGCTGGAGGTCCGTCGCCGCCACACCGGCACTGGCGAGTGCGCTTCTCACCATGGGGGCAATTGCTTCGGCGTGCCCCTTGTCCATGCGCTGCTGTTGGTGGCCAAGCAGGCGTTGCGCCACGCTGTCAAAAACAGCGGCGGAACAGGAAGCAAGGGTTGTATCAAGGGCCAGAACCAGCATGGGCAGGCGTTAGACCGGAGGCAGTATGCCTCGCAAGCCTGAAGCATCAGGCTTCAGGGGAAGAGTTGGCCAAGTCTGCAAAGCTGACATCATAGGCCCGCCCGAAGCCAGCGATGATATGGACCCGGGTGGGCTCCATGCGCCAGATGGCGAAATCGCCAAAACCGGCATAAAGCCCGGCGTAGGGGTGGCGGGCGAGGAAAACGTCGGTGGCGATTTTTGCCTCCTCGCCAGCCGGCAACGCTGCAAATATCCCCGACAAGGTCACGCGCAGCGCCGTCTGCGGGTCGCTTTCAGCCGGGAAATCTTCATGCAGCATGAGGCTCGCCCGCGGATCAACCGTGAGGCACCGGGTGTGCAGCGACAGGGCTGAAATGAGGATCAGGGGCCGCAACTGCTCATCTACTGCGGTATTAACCATGGTGACCAGGGGGTCGCCTGACCTGGCGTCGAGCACGGAAAGGGCCGCCGTTCCGCCGGCGCGGAACAGCCGGTTTGCAGCCTTAATGCCAACTTGTTTTGGTGTCTGCATCTCGCCCCTCGCAATTTCTCCGGTAAGGCCTTATATCAAGTGCCATATTTTGTTCCACTTTCATACCTATGCGACAGGAGGATACGAAAGGAATGAACAAGAAGATGCCGACGATTGCCTTGGTCGATGATGACCGTAACATTCTCACTTCCGTTGGGATGACCATGGAAGCCGAGGGTTATTCGGTCCAGAAATACAACGACGGTGCTGCGGCCCTGCAAGGCCTGCAAGACAATCCACCCGATGTCGCCATCTTTGATATCAAGATGCCGCGCATGGATGGCATGGAACTGTTGCGCCGCATTCGCCAGAAAACCGATATGCCGGTGATCTTCCTGACATCCAAGGATGACGAGATCGACGAGTTGTTCGGTCTCAAGATGGGTGCTGATGACTTCATCAAGAAGCCGTTCTCGCAGCGCCTGCTTGTCGAGCGAGTCAAGGCCGTGCTGCGCCGCGCCAGTGCCAAGGATGGCACGGCTGTCCCGACCGAGGCTGCCAAGGTTATCGAACGCGGCAAGCTCGCCATGGATCCCGACCGCCACTCTTGCACTTGGGACGGGCGACCCGTGACTTTGACGGTTACTGAGTTCCTCATCCTGCAATCGCTCGCCCAGCGTCCCGGTATCGTCAAGAGCCGCGATGCGCTGATGGACGCGGCCTATGATGATCAGGTCTATGTCGATGACCGCACCATCGACAGCCACATCAAGCGCCTGCGCAAGAAGTTCAACCAGGTGGACGCGGCCTTTGACGGCATCGAAACGCTGTATGGCGTGGGATACCGCTTCAAGGAGCAGTGATCCGGCATTTGTGATAGGCTAACGGCCTCGATGCTGGACAAACCAAAGGATCTCGACACAGAGCGGACTGAACTGGATGAGGCGCCGGAAAGTGATACTGCTGGCGTCTCAGCAGACTTGCGTCCGCCGCTGCTGCAGCGCCTGGCGCCGACTAGCCTTACGGCACGCATCGCCCTCATCAACATCCTCGGTCTGGTCGTCCTCGCGCTCGGCATTCTTTACTTCAACCAGTTCCGCCAAGGCCTGATTGACGCCCGGGTGCAGAGCCTCACCACGCAGGCGCAGATCATTGCCGGTGCCATTGCAGGATCGGCCACCGCCGACACAGGCTCCATTGTCATCAGTCCTGATTCCCTCGAGGATTTTGCCGAGAACAGCCAAAGCGCCGTCGATCCTGTTGAGGGTCTCGACTTCCCCATCGATCCGGAAACGGCCGGCCCGGTGTTGCGCCGCCTTCTTGCCAACACCAACAACCGTGCCCGCATCATTGATCCCGATGGCAACCTGATCGTTGACAGCCGTTTCCTTCTGGGTGGCAGCGACCTCATCGAATCGGAAGCGCCACGGGCTGAGCCATCGGACAACATTTTCGTCCGCTGGTGGACTGGTTTGCTCGACTGGGCTTTTGCCTATGACTATCCTGTGCAACAGGAATACGGCCTCGACAACAACAAGGAAGCACCGGAGGTGGCCGCGGCACTCAATGGAGCCTCGGTCAGCATCGTGCGGCTGAATGACAACCGCGAAATCTTTGTCCTCGTCTCGGTGCCGGTGCAGCGCTTCCGTGCCGTGCTGGGAGCGCTTGTTCTTTCCAACAAGGGTGGCGAGATTGACGGCGTGCTGTGGTCTGAGCGGCGAATCGTCTTCCTCACCTTCGGTTTTGCCACTCTGGTGGCACTGTTGCTCTCGATTGCCCTCGCCTCCACCATCGCAAAACCGATCAGGCTTCTTTCGGCTGCGGCTCAGAAAGTGCGGCGCGGCGTCAACACCCGTGTCGAAATTCCCGACTTCACCCGGCGGCGCGATGAGATCGGCCACCTCTCGGGATCGTTGCGCGACATGACCGGTGCGCTCTACAAGCGCATCGATGCCATTGAAGCCTTTGCGGCAGATGTCAGCCACGAGTTGAAGAACCCGCTCACCTCGCTGCGCAGCGCAGTGGAAACGTTGAGTTTCGTCAAGACTGATGAACAGCGTCTTCGCCTCATCGAAATCGTCAAGGATGATGTCAAGCGCATGGACCGCCTGATCACCGACATCTCTGATGCGTCACGGCTTGATGCCGAACTGGCGCGTACAGAATCCGCGCCTCTCGATGTGGCAAAACTTCTCGGTGCCATTGTGCTGCTGTGCAACGAGACTGGCAAGGCAGATGGCGCCGAAGTCATGCTGCATGTGCAGCCACCTGGCTCTGGTCAATCACAGAATACTGCCTATCGCGTTCTCGGACAGGACTCGCGACTGAGCCAGGTCTTCCGCAACCTGATCGACAATGCCCGCTCATTTACTGCGCCAGGCAGCAAGATCCATGTGCGGCTGCGACGCGCGGGTGATGAACTGGAGGTTCGGACCGAAGATTATGGCCCGGGCATCCGTCCAGAAAATCTCGAGCGTGTCTTCGAGCGTTTCTACACCGACCGGCCTGAGCAAAGTTTCGGCAAGAATTCCGGACTTGGCCTTGCCATCTCGCGGCAGATCGTGGAGGCGCACAAGGGTCGCATCTGGGCCGAGAACCGCGAGGGACGGACTGCTGCTGACGGCACGAAACCGGTGCTCGGTGCACGCTTCACAGTCCGGTTGCCGACGCTGGCGGCGGATTGGGACGCGCCCTCCGCATCATGAAATCCTTCAACATTCATGCCACCACTGTGGTGATTTCCGGCCATGCCATTGTGATCCGCGGCAAACCGGGCAGCGGCAAATCGGAACTGGCGCTGCGCCTCATTGATGCTGCTGGTTTTGGCGCAGGCGAGACGCCAGTGCGGGCAACATTGTTGGCCGATGACCAGACCATGCTGCGGGTTGAAGACGGCAAGCTGGTGGCAGAGACCCCGGCAACGCTCGCTGGAATGATCGAATTGCGCGGACACGGCCTGTTGCACCTGCCCCACATTTCTGCGGCACCAGTTGCCCTTGTCGTCGATCTGCGCCCCGCCAGCGAAATCGAGCGCATGCCCGAAGAACATCTTTTGACAACCGAAATTGCCGGTGTGACAGTTCCGCGCATCGCCGTCGACCAGGCCCAGCCTGCCGCCCCGGCCATCATCCGCATGATTCTCACGTCCCGCCTGAGGCTGTTGCCGGATGGGGGGTAATCGGCGTAAAGAGCGGCACTTTGCGCAATTCAAGCGGGGCGAGATGAAAAATACGAGAAGGCACCTGTGGGCATGATTGGCCTTGTACTGGTGACCCATGGCCGACTTGCCTCCGAGTTCATTCATGCTGTTGAGCATGTGGTGGGCAAGCAGGAGCAGATCGAGGCGATCTGCATCGGACCCGACGACAAGATGGACGTGCGCCGCGCCGATATCGCAGCGGCGGCCGCGCGAAATGACAGCGGCGATGGCGTCATCATCCTCACCGACATGTTTGGCGGCACGCCCTCCAATCTCGCCATCTCACTTCTTGAGGAAGGCAGAATAGAAGTTGTCGCTGGTCTCAACCTGCCGATGCTGGTGAAGCTGGCGCGGGTGCGCCGCGACTGCAACCTGCACAAGGCCGCAGCGGCGGCGCAGGACGCAGGGCGCAAATATATCAACATCGCCAGCCAGGTGCTTGGGGACTAGTGCATGTCCCGCCAAAGTGCGCAGCGGTTTGGCGGTCGGGACATGCACCAACATGATAAATTGGCGCGATTCCTTTTCGGCTTGATGGTTCCATCAAGCCGGGAAGCGCGCTAAGGGACAGGCCGGGGACGGATGGCGAGCATTACAAGGGAACTGGCGATCACCAACCAGCGCGGTCTTCACGCCCGTGCCTCGGCGAAGTTTGTGAAATGTGCCGAAGGCTTCAATGCCGAAATCACTGTTTCGAGGGATGGCCACAGCGTCCCCGCCACGTCGATCATGGGACTGATGATGCTGGCTGCGTCCATGGGCACATCGATCATGGTTGAGGCTTCCGGCCCCGAAGCCGAATCCGCCGTGAACGCACTGGGCGCACTGGTCGAGGCGAAGTTCGACGAAGAATAGTCTATCTTTGGCCGAGAAGCGTTTCGGTCGAGAACGCCTTGGCCAGCTGATCTTCGGTCATCAATGCTTCTGACAAGACGATCTCCCTGATGCTGCGGCGGGTCTTCAAGGCCAATTTGGCGACGCGGCTGGCTTCTGTGTAACCGATGTAGGGATTGATCGCCGTCACCGCGACCAGCGAATGCTCAAGCAATTCACGGCAGCGTTCTTCATCCGCTTCGATGCCGATGATGCAGGCGTTGCGCAACACCACCATGCCACGCGTCAGCATGCGCATGGATTGCAGGATGTTGAAGACTATCACCGGCTCCATGGCATTGAGCTGCAATTGGCCAGCTTCGGCGCCTAGCGTGACGGTCAGGTCATTGCCAATCACCTGATAGGCGATCTGGTTGACAACTTCGGGAATGACCGGATTGACCTTGCCCGGCATGATCGACGAGCCCGCCTGCACCGCTGGCAAGCGGATTTCGCCGAAGCCGGCGCGCGGGCCACTGTTGAGGAGACGGAGATCGTTGCAGATTTTGGAGAGCTTGACGGCAATGCGTTTCAGCACGCCGGAGAATGTGACGAAGGCACCCATGTCTGAGGTGGCTTCAATCAGGTCTCCGGCAGGCACCAGAGGCACGCCCGAGATCACCGCAAGCCGGCCAATGACTTCGCGGGAATAATCCTTTGGCGTGTTGATGCCGGTGCCAATCGCCGTGCCGCCGAGGTTCACTTCGCGCAACAGGGCCGAGAACTCCCGCAGCCTGTCAATGTCTTCGCCCACGGTGACGGCAAAGGCGTGGAACTCCGAGCCCAGGCGCATGGGCACGGCGTCCATCAATTGCGTACGGCCGACCTTGATGATGTCGTGGAATTCCTTCGCCTTGGCCTCAAGTGCCACCACAAGAGCTGTCTGGGCGGCGATCAGCGACGGACATTCGCGCAACATGGTGAGGCGCACCGCCGTCGGGTAAACATCGTTGGTCGATTGCGAGAGATTCACATGGTCGTTGGGGTGGACAATGGCATAGCGCCCGCGCGGCTCACCCAGTTCGCGCAGCGCCATGTTGGCGATCACCTCATTGGCGTTCATGTTGGTTGAAGTGCCAGCCCCGCCCTGCACCATGTCGACGATGAAATGCTGGTGGTTCTCGCCTGCAATCAGATGGTCGCAGGCAACGGAAATGGCCTTGGCAATGCGCGGATCAAGGGCGCCGAGTGCAGCGTTGGCTTCAGCCGCCGCCTTCTTGGTCATGGCGAGTGCAATCACCAGTTCCGGGTAGTGGCGGAGCAACGTTCCGGTGATCGGGAAGTTGACGGCAGCGCGGGCGGTGTGAACGCCATAGTCGGCATCTTCCGGCACAGCCAGATCACCCAGTGAGTCGCGTTCAATGCGGTCAGTCATGCCGAAAGTCTAGGCGCGCGGCATCAACTCCGCAACACGGCGCCGGTGGCTTTGTTCACGGCGGCGACAATCTTTGCTGACAGGGCTTCGATCTCGACGTCGGTGAAGGTCTTGTCCTTCGGCTGCAAGGTCACTTCGAGCGCCAGTGAGGTCCTGCCATCGGCGAGCTTGAAGACGTCGAAGACATTGGCCTCGGTGATGGTGACCTTGTCGACGCCACGCGCCGCCTTGAGCAATTCGGCAGCCTGTATTTTGTCGTCAACAACGAAGGCGAAGTCACGCGACACGGCCATGAGATCGGCCAGGGCGAGTGCTGGTTTCGCCGTGCCTTTCTGGCGTGGCGCTGGCACGAGGTTGAGAATGATCTCGAAAGCGACCACAGGGCCCTTCACGTCCATTTCGGCCAGCACGCGGGGGTGCACTTCACCAAAATACGCAATCTTGTTCTGTGGGCCCATCTGCAGCGTGCCGGAGCGGCCAGGGTGGAACCATGGGGGTGCCGTGCTGACGACCTGCAAGGTACTCGCAGCCATGCCGCAGGCTTCGAGTACGGCGATGGCGTCGGCCTTGGCGTCGAAGGCATCCACGGCGCGCGTGCCGCCCTGCCATTGCCGCGACACTGCCGTGCCCTGGCGGATACCGGCGGCGCGCAAGGTCTCGTCAGTGATCTTGTCACCGGCGTAAGCGTGTCCCACTTCCGAGAGTGCAAAGCCTGAGAAGCCACGGGCGATGTTGCGGCCCGCAGCAGCAATGAGATTGGGCAGCAACGAGGGCCGCATGTCCGTCAGTTCAGAGGAAATGGCATTGGCGAGCTGCAACGCGCGTGATCCGCCGCCGAAAAGCTGCGCCTGGGTCTGCGGCAGGAAGGCATAGGTCACCGCTTCGTTGAACCCACGCGCGGCAAGGGTGCGGCGCGAGGCCAGCATGCGCTTTTGCAAAGCCGTGAGAACCGGGCGGGCAATGGCGTGGGGTCTTGGCATTTCGGTGTAGGGAATATTCTCAAGGCCGACGATGCGGCAGATGTCTTCCACCAAATCGGCCTCACCCAGCACATCGGGACGCCATGTCGGCGGAATGCATGAGGCGCCGCCTGCGGCTTCCGTCACCTGGAAGCCAAGAGAGCGAAGAATTTTCAATTGCTCCGCCCACGGACAATCAAGCCCGGCCAACTGCTTCACCCGGGTCTTGCGCAGCGTGTAGGTACGTTTCGTCTCGGGCACCTTGCCGGCGACAACGGGATGCGAGGCCTCGCCACCGCAGAGATCGAGGATCATCTCAGTGGCAATTTCAGCACCCAGCGGCGTGAAGGCGGGATCAACGCCGCGCTCGAAACGATAGCGTGCGTCGGAGTTGATGCCAAGCTTGCGGCCGGTCGCCGCCGTGCGCACCGGATCAAACCAGGCGGCTTCGAGGAACACGTCGGTGGTGTCTTCAGTGCAGGACGAGGGAATACCACCGATGATGCCACCAACGGCTTCGGCATGGGCATCATCGGCAATCACCGTCATGCCGGACGCCAGCGTGTAGGTCTTGTTGTCGAGTGCGGCGATGGTTTCGCCATCACGGGCAAAACGCGCCGTGATATTGCCTGTCACCTTCTTGGCATCAAACACGTGCAAGGGCCGGGCATGGGCGAAGGTGATGTAGTTGGTGATGTCGACGAGCTTTGAAATCGGGCGCAGGCCGATGGCCTTCAGGCGGCGTTGCAACCAGTCAGGTGAGGGACCGTTCTTCACACCGCGAATGTAGCGGCCCACAAACAACGGGCAGGCCTTCTCGTCGCCCTTGGGGAAATCGAGCTTCACGGAAATGGGCGAGTCGAAGCCACCCTTCACCGCCGGTGCGGGGAGCGGTTTCAACGTGCCCAGTCCCTTGGCGGCAAGATCACGCGCTATGCCATAGATGCCCAATGCATCGGGGCGGTTCGCCGTCACCTTCACATAAAACATCGGATCATCAAGACCGAGCGCCACAGCGGCGGGCGTGCCCACCGGCCAGTCACCTTGCACGTCGATGATGCCGTCATGTTCTTCAGAGAGCAGCAACTCGCGCTCGGAGCACAGCATCGCCTGCGACTCGGAACCGCGAATGGTGGCAGGGGCAAAGACAGTGCCGTTGTGCGGAATGACAACACCCGGCAACGCCACGATGGCTTTCATCCCCGTCCGCGCATTGGGCGCGCCGCAGACAACCTGCTTCACGCCATCCTTGGTTTCGACCACGCAGAGCCGGAGCTTGTCGGCGTTGGGGTGCTTCGACGCCTCGCGCACATGCGCCACGGTGAAATCCGCCAGCGCCTTGGTCTTGTCGGAAATCTCTTCGACTTCCAAACCAATGCCAAGCAGGCCAGCCGCGATCTCATCAACACTCGCGGACGTGTCGAGATAATCTTTGAGCCAAGAGAGGGTGAATTTCATGACAGGCCTCCCGCCAATGTCGGCACTTGCAGTGACTTGAAGCCGTAGTGCCTGAGCCAGCGCAGGTCGCTCTCGAAGAAGGCGCGGAGATCGGGGATGCCGTATTTCAACATGGCGATGCGGTCGATGCCCATGCCGAAGGCGAAGCCCTGGTACTTGTTGGGATCAAGTCCACCAGCCTTGATGACGTTGGGGTGGACCATGCCGGACCCCAAGATCTCCAACCACGATTCACCCTCGCCGATCTTTACCTGGCCGTCTTTCCATGAACACTGGATGTCCACTTCCATCGACGGTTCGGTGAACGGGAAGTGCGAGGCGCGGAAACGCATCTTCACATCATCAACCTCGAAGAAGGCCTTGCAGAATTCATGCAGCACCCACTTCAGGTGTCCCATGTGCGTGGTCTCGTCGATGACCAGCGCTTCCACCTGATTGAACATCGGGGTGTGCGTCATGTCCGAGTCAGAGCGGAAGGTGCGCCCCGGCGCGATGATGCGGATCGGTGGCTTCGATGACAGCATGGTGCGGATCTGCACAGGCGAGGTGTGGGTGCGCAACACCATGCGCGAGCCATCTTCCTTCTCGTGGAAATAGAAGGTGTCGTGCTCCTGCCGGGCCGGATGTTCCGGCGGCATGTTGAGGGCATCAAAATTATGGAAGTCGTCTTCGATGTGCGGGCCTTCAGCCACCGAGAATCCAAGGTCGCCGAAAATCTGCACCACTTCTTCCCAGACTTGTGACACAGGATGCACCGTGCCGCGCACTTCGATCCGGACCGGCAAGGTCACGTCAATGCGTTCGGTGACGAGACGCTCGTTCAAGGCAGCATCGGCCAGCGTGGACTTGCGGGTGCTGATCGCCTCCGTCACCTTGTCCTTCAACAGGTTGAGCGCGGCACCAAAGGTCTTGCGCTCATCGGGCGAGAGAGCGCCCAGACCCTTCATCTGTTCCGAGATGGTGCCCTTCTTGCCGAGTGTCGCAACGCGCACCGCTTCCAGCGCTGCTTCGTCTGCGGCGGCCTGGACCTGAGCCAAGGTTTCTGTTTCGAGCGCCTGCAGCGACATCGTCTACCCCAATAAATGGATCTGGCCTAAAATGAATCGGCCCAAAATGAATCGGGCCTTGAGTTACGGGAGTCTGCACTCCCACTCAAGGCCCGGTGAATGACGTCTTGTAAGTTCAGAACTTACGCGAGAGCGGCTTTTGCCTTCTCGACAAGCGCGCCGAAGGCGGCCTTGTCATGCACTGCGAGATCGGCGAGGACCTTGCGGTCGACTTCGATACCGGCCTTGTCGAGGCCGTTGATAAATCGGCCGTAGGTCAGGCCGAGTTCGCGCGTGCCGGCATTGATGCGCTGAATCCACAGGGCGCGGAAATTGCGCTTGCGGAGACGGCGGCCGATGTAGGCGTATTGTTCCGCCTTCTCCACGGCCTGAACGGCAACGCGGAAAATGTTTTTGCGGCGGGAGAAGAAGCCCTTGGCGCGGGCCAAAACCTTCTTGTGGGAGCGGCGGGCGACGACGCCGCCTTTTGAACGTGGCATGGATCAGGCCTCCTTACTTGCCAGCATAGGGCATGTGAATCTTGACCAGACCGGCATCGCCGGGGGCCAGGATCATCGTGCCGCGCTGGTTGCGGAGTTGCTTGTTGGTGCGCTTGATCATGCCGTGGCGTTTGCCTGCGGCACCGGCCTTCACTTTGCCGGAAGCGGTAAAACGAAACCGCTTCTTGGCTGAAGACTTGGTCTTCATCTTGGGCATTTTGTTCAATCCTTTCAGAACATTACGAAAATCGCCCTGGCAGCCCTTACACGGCCAGGCGATTGAGGAACCTCAACTTTTGAGAGTGAGATGGCCGGGATAAAGCAGAACCCCCGCCAAAAAGCAAGCGGGGCGAACAGGTGTCCGCCCCGCCGCATGTGTGGATTTGCGGGGTTACTTGATGACCGTACCGGACGCCTTCAGCGGGCCTTCCAGCACCTTGATGTCACGCATTTGCACGGCAGCAAGGCCAGCAGGTGTGCGTTCTTCGGCATTGGGTATGACCGTACCGAGGTCGGTCAGCTTCTTGGCGACGTCGGCATTGGACAGGGCCTTGTCCAACGCGGCTGCGAGTGCGGCTTGCACGTCGGCCGGCATGGCCTTGGGTCCAAAAATGGCGTTCCAGCCGGAAATCTGGAAATCACCGAGGCCAGCTTCCTTGGTCGTCGGCACATCGGGCAAGACCGGTGAACGCTCCGGGGTGGCGATGGCGAGGCCCTTCACATTGCCGGACTGGATTTGCGGGGCGAGGTTGGTGATCTGGTCACACATGAAGTCAACCTGACCAGCGACCAGGTCATTGAGTGCCGGGCCGGTGCCCTTGTAGGCCACTTCGTTGATCTTCGGCAGACCGGCAACAGCCTTGAACAACACGCAGGTTGTGAAAGATGTTGAACCGACTCCGGCATTGGCCTGGTTAATGGTGCCAGCATTGGCTTTCACATGGGCAATGAGTTCCCCGAGGTTGGCCGCGGGGAAATCTTTTTTCGCCACCACCAGGATTGGTGTGATGCCAGCGATGCCGACGGGCGTGAAATCGCCGACGGGATCATACTTGAGGCTCTCGTAGAGCGAAGGAGCCGCTGCATGGGTGCCCATTTGGCCCATGATCAACGTATAGCCATCAGCCGCCGCGCCTGCGACCTTTGCCGTCCCCGTCGTGCCGCCTGCACCGGCCACATTTTCAACGACGATTTGCTGGCCAAGGGTCTTGGACATGTCTTCGGCCACGACACGGGCAATCACGTCCGTTGGTCCACCGGCGGCAAAAGCCACCACAAGGGTAATCGGTTTTTCCGGGTAGCCTGCCGCAAAGCTTGAAGTCGACAGCAGCAACGTTGCTGCCAGTCCGATAAATGTGCGTCTGATCATGAGTTTCTCCCTGGCTGTTATCATGCCGCTTATGTGCGGCTGAGAATTTCTATAGTCAGCATGGCTCACTCCACAAAGACCTTTTCGCGTTTACCCGCAATGGCCGGGAGTGCCGCAACTGCCAGCACGGCAACACCAACCAGCAGCAGGCCCAGCGAGACCGGCCGTTCCACAAAGGTCATCATCGAACCGTGTGACAAATCCATGGCGCGCCGGAACGTGTCTTCGATCAACCCGCCCAGGACAAAGCCGAGAAGCAGTGGTGCGAGTTCAAATCCGAGCTTGATCAGGCCATAGCCCATGACGCCGAAAAACGCAGTGACCAGAATGTCGGCGGCCTGATTGTTGATCGAATAAACGCCGATGCAGCAGAATGCGAGGATGGCAGGAAACATCAAACGATATGGCACTTGCAGGAGTTTGACCCACAATCCCACCAGCGGCAGATTGATGATGAGAAGCGCAAGATTGCCGATCCACATGGAGGCAATCATGCCCCAGAACAAGTCGGGATTGCGCGTCATCACCTGTGGCCCCGGCACGATGCCGTGAATGGTCATGGCCCCAACCATCAAGGCCATGACTGCGTTGGGCGGAATGCCCAGTGTCAGCAAGGGAATGAACGCGGCCTGTGCGCCAGCATTGTTGGCTGACTCAGGTCCTGCCACACCTTCAATGGCCCCCTTGCCAAAGCGCGAGGGATCCTTGGCCAGTTTCTTTTCCATGGCATAGCTTGCAAAAGGTGCCAGCACGGCTCCGTTGCCCGGCAAGGCCCCCAGTACAGTTCCAAGACCAATGCCGCGAAAGATCGGATTGAGGCTGGTCTTGATTTCAGCCCAGGTTGGCAAGACGGAGCCGATGCTGGCCTTGACCACATCCCTGGCTTCAGGATTTTCCAGGCTGCGCAACAGTTCCGCAATGCCAAACAGACCCATGGCCAGAACAGCAAAATCAATCCGGTCGACCAGTGCGCCGATGCCGAATGTCAGGCGCTCCTGACCGGTGTTCACATCGGTACCCACGGTGGACAACAAGAGCCCGACAACAATCATCATCACCGCCTTGAGGATGCTGCCGCGCGCCAACACCACGGCAAAGACCAGACCCACAAGCATGAGAGAGAAATATTCCGCCGCACCGAACAATTGTCCAAGTTTGGTCAACGGCGCACCGATGGCTGCGACAAAGACCGTTGTCACTGTTCCGGCAATGAAAGAGGCAATGGCCGCGATGCCGAGAGCGGCTCCGGCGCGGCCATTGCGTGCCATCTGGTGACCGTCCAGCGTTGTCACCACGGCTGTCGCTTCACCGGGAATGTTCACCAGGATGGCCGACGTCGAACCACCATACTGCGCACCATAATAGATGCCGGCCAGCATGATGAGGGCACTTGCGGGTTCCAGTCCATAGGTGATGGGCAAGAGCATGGCGATGGTGGCAATGGGCCCCACACCCGGCAGCACGCCGATCAAGGTGCCAACGAGACACCCCACAAACACCAGCGCGACATTCTGAAATGTCAGGGCCACGCTGAAACCGAGGCTGAGGTTATCAAGGAGTTCCATGATCTCAGTACCCCAAGACAAATGGTGCCACGGGCAGCGGCAGACCGAGCAGGAAACGGAACAGCACGGTGCAGAAGGCCGTCAGGCCAACGGCGAAAATGCCAAGCTGTGCCCAGCGGGTGTCCGGATCGGCAAGTCCCGCCAGCAAGATCGCCAGCGGCGTTGCCCCCACCACACCCAGCGCCGGGATGCCCGATGTCCCGAGAGGCAGGCCGCGAATGGTGACGGCAAACACACACAAGCCCCCGATGATGCAGCCCAGGGCCCGGCCATTGAACCTGATGTCCAGTGCGGATTGGGACCCGGATGAGGCCTTGCTGCGCCAGGATGCCAGCGCAAGCCACAGGCAGAGACCAACGAGAATGACCGCCAGCGCCGTGGGAAACAGACCAGGCCCGATCTCCGCAAGAGAGCCGTAGTCAAGGGCGCGGGCCTTCACGATGGCGACCAAGGCCAAACCCGCAACTGCCAAGTGAAGCCAGAATATCCTGGCCCAACTGCAACCCCGGCAACTTGTTGTGCTGTGTCACGTTTCCTCCCCTTGTCCCGCAACTTCAGTCGCGTGGTCATTTTGCAAAAGTGTAGGAGTGAGCCGCGATGCGGGCAAGGTCGTTTCTCAATGTTGCAGACCGCGCACAGGGCCGCCGGTGTCAGGATGTGTCAGCAGCAGAAGAACTCACCACCTCCAGCGGTTGACTCTGACACCCTGAATCGCCAAATCGTTCCTCTTACGTTCCCAAAAGGAGACGCTCATGTCGTCTGAGACCATCCCGTCAGATAACGTCGTCGGCCGCCTTGGGCGCTTTGAATTCATTGCGCTGGTGGCAGCCCTCATCGCCATCAATGCCTTTGCCATCGACATCATGTTGCCGGGCTTGCAGGAGATCGGCCAGAGTCTCGGTGAGAGCCGACGAAAACCGCAGGCAGTTGGTCATCCCCGCCTACATGCTGGGCTTTGGCGTGCTGCAAATTATTTTTGGTCCGCTGGCCGACCGCTATGGGCGCAGGAAGCCGCTGCTGTTTGGCCTCGCGATCTATTGCCTGGCGGCGCTCAGCGCCTTCTTTGTCACCGACTTCAACATGCTGGTGGGGTTGCGGGTGCTGCAAGGTGCTGGCGCTGCTGCCTCCGCCGTCATCGCGGTGGCCCTGGTGCGTGATCATTTTGTCGGCGACCAGATGGCCAAGACATTGTCACTGGTGTTCATGGTGATGATGGTCTCGCCCATCCTGGCACCGAGCCTCGGGCAGTTCCTGCTCACCATCATGAGCTGGAAAGGGTTGTTCGCCTTCATGGCCGGATTCTGCGGGCTGGTGACGGTGTGGACGTTCCTGCGCCTGCCGGAAACGCTGAAGCCCGAACATCGCCGGGCCTTCACCGCCGCATCGATCATCGAAGGCTTTGGCATCGTCTTCCGCAATCGCCTGTCACTCTCCTACATCATGGCAACAGCCGTGCTGTTTGGCACATTGATGGGATTTCTCACGTCGTCGCAGCAGATCTACGTCGAGCACTACGGCATGGGCGCGTGGTTTCCGGCATTCTTTGCGGCGGGTGGCATTTGTGCCGCCATTGGCGGCTTTGCCAACTCACAGGCGGTCACCCGCTTTGGCATGAAGACACTCTCGCATGGGGCATTGGTCGTGTTCACGCTCGCCTCCATCGTGATGCTGTTGCTCGGCGTTCTGAACCTGATGCCAGTGGCGGTGTTCTTCGTGATGATGTGCGTGATCTTTGTCAGCTTCAATTTCATCATGTCGAACTTTGGTGCGCTGGCCATGGTGCCGCTGGGCGCTGTTGCCGGAACTGCCGCCTCGACCCAGGGTTTCCTGCAGATGGTCATCGGTGCCGCATTGGGGACCTTCATCGGTCAACTCTATGACGGCACGACCGTGCCCATGGCGGCGGGATTCGTTGTGCTGTCGCTGGTGGCCGTGGCGATCATCGCCGTGGGCACGCGGCAAAAGGCCTGAGCCGAAAAGACTGAGCCCCGAAAAGACTGGCCTCGCCCGCAGGCATTTTCTAAAGGAAGACCATCCGGAGGCCTTCATGACACCTGCTGCAAAAACCGTTCTTGCCGAACTCAAGTCACACGCGCGTGACGGCTTGCCAGACATGCGCAAGGCCTTTGCCCCAGGAAAGAAGGAGGGCGACCGCTTTGCCGAATTCTCGGCCCGGCAGGATGACCTGCTGCTTGACTATTCCAAGTGCCGCGTCACCACAAAGACAATGAAGTTGCTGGCGGCCCTGGCCAAGGCGGCAGACGTCGAAGGCAAGGTCCACGCCATGATGCGCGGTGACGCCATCAACATCACCGAGGGCCGCGCGGTCCTGCACACAGCGCTGCGCCGTCCAAAAAGTGAACTGGTTTTTGTCGGCGGCCACAACATTGTGCACGACGTCCATGACGTGCTTGAGGCCATGGCGCGCTTTGCCGTGGAGGTCCGCCAGAAACACGTCGCGGGCAAGATCACCGACGTCGTCAACATCGGCATTGGCGGCTCGGATCTTGGACCCGTCATGGCAACGCTGGCGCTTGCCCCTTATCATGATGGCCCGCGGGCCCACTTCATTTCCAATATCGATGGCGCCCACATCGCCGACACACTGAAGCTGCTCAACCCCGAGACCACACTGTTCCTGGTGGCGTCGAAGACCTTCACCACCATCGAGACCATGACCAACGCCCGCACGGCACGGGGCTGGCTGGTGGAGAAACTGGGCGAGGCTGCCGTTGGCGATCACTTCGCCGCCATCTCCACAGCGCTGGACAAGGTTGCGGCCTTCGGCATTGCCAAGGAGCGCACCTTCGGTTTCTGGGACTGGGTGGGCGGACGCTATTCGCTGTGGTCGGCGATTGGCCTGTCGCTGATGATCGCCGTGGGGCCGCGCAATTTCCTCGACATGCTGGCGGGCGCACACGCCATGGACCAGCATTTCCTCACGGCCAAGCCCATGGAAAACCTGCCGCTGCTGCTCGGACTGCTCGGGGTGTGGCATCGCAATGCCTGCGGGCTGCCGTCGCGCGCCATCATACCCTATGACCAACGCCTGGCGCGTTTTCCAGCCTACCTGCAACAACTCGACATGGAGAGTAACGGCAAGCGCGTCACGGTTGCGGGCAAGGAAGCGAAGGAGGCCACCGGCCCCATCGTCTGGGGCGAGCCCGGCACCAACGGGCAACACGCCTTCTTCCAGTTGCTGCATCAGGGCACCGATGTGATCCCGGTCGAATTCCTGATCGCCGCCGAGCCCCATGAAGTTGGCATCAAGGTGCATCATGACTTGCTGGTGGCCAATTGCCTGGCGCAGTCACAGGCGCTGATGAAGGGCCGCACATTGAAGGAAGCGGAGGCACAACTCGTCGCCATGGGCAAGAGCAAGGCCGAGGCAAAAGCATTGGCCCCGCACCGCGTTTTTGCCGGCAACCGTCCGTCAATCACCCTTGCCTACCGCCAACTCGATCCTGCAACACTCGGCCGCCTGATCGCGCTCTACGAACACCGCGTCTTTGTCGAAGCAACAATCTGGGACATCAACGCCTACGACCAATGGGGCGTGGAACTGGGCAAGGAACTGGCGACGGGCCTGCAGCCGGTCATTGAAGGCAAGCGCGGGGTGGAAGGGCTGGATGCATCAACGGCGGGATTGGTGAAGTTTTTGACGCGTTGAGCCGCCCCTCAACACTCCACCACATTCACCGCCAAGCCACCGGTGGATGTCTCCTTGTAACGTTCGCTCATGTCCAGTCCGGTCTGGCGCATGGTTTCGATGCAGGTGTCGAGATGCACCAGATGCGTGCCATCTCCGCGCAGCGCCAGTGAGGCTGCCGTGACCGCCTTCACGGCACCAAAGGCGTTGCGCTCGATGCACGGCACCTGCACCAGTCCGCCGACCGGATCGCAGGTCATGCCGAGGTGATGCTCGAGCGCGATTTCGGCGGCGTTCTCGACCTGCTCGTTGGTGCCGCCCAAAGCCGCGCACAATCCTGCCGCCGCCATGGCGGATGCAGAACCCACTTCGCCCTGGCAACCGACTTCAGCGCCCGAGATCGAGGCATTGTGCTTGATGATGCCGCCAATCGCGGCTGAGGCGAGCAGGAAGGTGCGCAGGCCGTCATGATCTGCACCGACACAGTGATCGAGATAATAGCGCATGACAGCCGGGATGACGCCCGCCGCGCCGTTTGTCGGTGCGGTCACGACCTTGCCACCCGCCGCGTTCTCCTCATTCACCGCCATGGCATAGACCGAGAGGAAATCCATGACGCGGTGGGGCTGGATGGCATTGCCACCGACTTCGGCCTTGAGCTTGGCCAACACATCTGCGGCGCGGCGCTTCACCTTCAAGCCACCGGGAAGAATGCCGTGCTGGCCGAGGCCGCGCTGCAGGCACCCGTTCATCACCGCCCAGACATGATCGAGTTTGGCATCGAGTGCGGCACCATGCAGCGTCTCTTCATTGGCGCGCTTCATGGTGGCAATGGATTTGCCTGACGCCTGCCCCATGGCCAGCATCTCCTCGGCATTGGAAAACGGATAGGGCACATTGCTGGGTGGTGCATCACCCTTGCTGACCGAGGCCAGGCGCTGGGCTTCGGTCTGCACGAAGCCGCCGCCGATTGAATAGTATGTTCCACTTGTGACGACCTCGTCACCGGACAGGACCCGGAAGATCATGCCATTGGCGTGGCCCTTCAACGCCGGGCCATAGTCGAAGATCACATCAACGGCTGGATCAAAAACCAGCGTGCGGCCATCACCGAGGGTCACACTCTGACGCGCTGCCATGTCTGCCAGCACCGCATCAACCCGGTCGGGATCGATGTCCTGCGGGGTTTCGCCGGCAAGTCCCAGAATGATGGCGCGGTCAGTGCCATGGCCCTTGCCAGTGAAGGCCAGCGAGCCATGCAGGCTGACCCGCAGCCGCGCACCGGCAGGCCATTGCAGTTGTGCCAGACTTTCAAGGAAACGCCGCGCCGCCACCATGGGTCCCACAGTGTGGGATGATGATGGGCCGATGCCGATCTTGTAGAGGTCGAAGACTGAGAGGAACATGGCGGCCTTCTTGCCACAGCTTGAGCCAGACTTGCACATCTGTTCTGGCCACGGCGTGTTCTGATTGCGTCATTCCGGTGGGAATGGCACCCTCCCAGCCATGCTTGCTGTGTCCTTCGGGCTCTTTGCTGCCCTGTGCTGGTCGACCCATGATGTGATTGCCAGGCTCTATGCCGAGCGCTTCGGGCCCTATCGCATGGCTTTTCTCGTGGCCTTGGCGGGTGCAATCATCCTATTGCCTGCCGTCCTCTGGCGCGGCGTCATCTGGCAGGCAGAGGGCTGGGCGCTGGGCTATGCCACTGCGCTGGGTTGCGTCTACGCGCTTGCACTTGGCGGATTGTTCAAGGCTTTCAGTCTGGCCCCTGTCTCCATCGTCGGGCCGATGACGGCGGGTTACCCGGCACTCGTGGTGGTGTGGGGCCTTATCAACGGGCTTTCGCCTGCGCCACTGGAATGGCTTGGTCTGGCGTTGGTGCTGGCCGGAGCGGTGATCGTCGGTGCCAGCGGTGGAGAGGGCGGCGGGCGCACCTCCATTTCACCGGGACAGTTGCTCTTCGCCTTGCTTGCCATCATCGCCGCCAACGTGGGTTTCGCGTCCGCCGTGGTGTTGGGGCAAACGGCAGCGGTAAGCCTGGGCGAGGTTGAAACAACCTTCGTGTCGCGCTTTCCGGCGGCGCTGCTGCTGCTGCCCCTGCTGTTCATCGGCCAGCGCCGGCAAGCCAGTTGGCCGGCCCGTGGCAGTCTTGCTATTTTCGCCATGTCGGCAATGGATGTGGCAGCGGTCACTGCGGTCAATGCGGCGGGGCATTTTCCGAACAAGGAATTCGCCGCCATGGGCATCTCGGCTTATGGCGGGCTTGCTGTTTTGCTGGCGATGATTTTCCTGCGCGAAAAAGTATCGCCGGGACAATGGTTCGGCATTGCGCTGATCTGCATCGGCATCGCCTGCCTCGGCTGGCCGAAAGACTAGATACGATAGAACTTCGCTGCGGTGCCGCCGAAGATGGCGTCCGCTCCGCTGGTGCCGACAATTGCCGTGGCGGCCGCATGCCATTGCGGATAGCTGCCATTCAGTTCCAGTACCGGCCAATCGGAACCCCACATGACGCGGTCTGCGCCGAAGCAGTCGATGACATGGCGGGCGTAGGGCTTCAGCGTATCGATACTCCAGCCAGGCTTTGCTTCGGTGGCAATGCCAGAGAGCTTGCAGAACACGGGGGTCGTTCTGGCGATCTTCTCCATGCCCTTGGCCCAATCGGCAAACTTGTCATCGCGAATGGCCGGCTTCATGCAGTGATCGACGACAATGCGCATCCTTGGCCGCGCCTCAAACAAGCGCTCGAACGGTTCGACATGATGGGCAAAGCCCAAGGCATCGAACGTGATGTCGAGATCGGTGATGGCATCATAGGCCCATTGGATGTCCTTGCGGTGCATCCATTCGGCATCGGGCAGGTCCTGGATCATCGGACGCACGCCAGCGAACTTCGGGTGCCTGGCGAAGCGCGCGAGATGGCGGAGGTCGTCGCGATTTTCGAAGTCCACCCAGCCCACCACCTTGGCGATGAAGTCGGTGGCGTCGGCGAGGCCCAGCATATATTCGGTTTCGTTCACCGTGGGTGCCGCCTGCACCAACACCGTCTTGTCGATGCCGAGCGCTTTCAAATGCGGGCGCAAGTGATCGGGAGAAACCGGACGGCGGATCGGCGCTGCACCCTCACCTTCCATCCAGTAATAATCGCCGCGGCCCGGATGCCAGAAGTGCTGGTGTGAATCGATCTTCATCGCAGGTTCACTTTGCTCACTTCGGTACTGGGGCGCGGGCGTCAACAAGACCTTGCGCCTTCAAGTCCTTCCACAGGGCCTTGGGCAGCTTGACGCTCATGGTCTTGACGTTGAGTGCCACTTCCTTGGGTGATTGCGTACCGGGTATGACTGACACCACGGACGGATGCGTCAGGGGAAAGCGCAATGCGGCCTGCGGCAACTTGGCTTTGTGGGCCTTGCACACGGCTTCGATTTTCCGGACACGGTCAAGAATGTGTTTTGGCGCCGGGTCATAGTTGTAATGGGCGCCGGGCTTGGCACCGGTGGCGAGAATGCCGGAGTTGTAGGGTCCGCCCAGAATGATGCCGATGCCACGTTCTTCGCAGAGCGGCAGGAAAGAGTTGAGCGAGGCCTCCTGCTCCAGCAGCGTGTAGCGGCCTGCCAACAGGAAGAGATCAAAGTCTCCGGCGCGCGTCATGGTTTCGCAGACCTGCCATTCGTTGACGCCCGCACCGATCGCCTTCACCACGCCCTCGTCGCGCAATTTGGTCAAGGCCTTGTAGCCAGATGACATCAGCGTTTTCAGGTGGGCATCACGCGCCGCTTCCGATCCGTGAGTGAAGACGTCGACGTCGTGCACCAGCAGGATGTCGATTGAATCAACCCCGAGGCGCTCGAGTGAACTCTCCAGCGAGCGGTAAATGCCATCATAGGTATAGTTGAATTCTTCCTTGCGTGACGGCGTATTGAAAAACTTGCCAATGCCCGTGCGCTCACCGGGCGGACAGACGTGCAGCAGGCGGCCCACCTTGCTGGAGAGCAGATAGTCAGAGCGCTTCTTGCCGCGCAGGAACGGATTGAGCCGTGTCTCCGACAGGCCCAGACCATACAATGGTGCCGTATCGTAATAGCGGATGCCGGCCTTCCAGGCGGCATCAAGCGTGGCGTCGGCGTCCTTGTCGGACACGGCGCGATAGAGATTGCCGAGTGGTGCCGTTCCGCAACCCAGTTCGGTGAAGGTGAGCTCTGCGCCCGAGGGAGCCCTGAAGCGTTTCTTTTTCATTGTTCTCTTCCCTAGTGCTGCCCCATGCGGCCTTGTGCGGCTTGCTTTTGGACCCCTGCCGGGCCTATTAAACTGTTATATCAGTTTGCGGAACCAAGTCACTATGGATAAAGCACCACGCCCGGCCACGGCGCTCCTGCGTCTCAACAGCAACGACAATGTCGCGGTGACAACCCGGATCATCGAGAAGGGCGAAACCATCGACGGCCTCACCATGCTGGCCAAGATCATGCGCGGCCACAAAGTGGCTTCCGCCAAAATCGCCAGCGGTCAGCCAATCCGCAAATTTGGCCAGATCATCGGATTCGCAAAAGCTGACATCGCACCCGGTGACTGGGTGCACGAGCATAATGTTGTCATGGGCGAGCTCAGCCATGACTACGGCTACGCCACGGAAGCAAGGTCTGAAGTCATTCTTCCGGAAAGCCAGCGCGCTACCTTCCAGGGCTATCGCCGCAAGAATGGCAAGGTCGGCACGCGCAACTACATCGGCATCATGACCAGCGTGAACTGCTCGGCCACGGTTGCCGCCCACATTGCGCGAGAAGTCGAACGTTCCGGCCTTCTCAATGACTATCCCAATGTCGATGGTGTGATTGCCCTCACCCAGGACAATGGTTGTGTCATCGACTATCGCGGCGTCATTTTCGATACCTTCAAGCGCACTGCCTGGGGCTATGCCACCAACCCGAACATGGGCGGCGTCATGATGGTGGGACTTGGTTGCGAAGGCTTCCAGATTCCGCGCTTCAAGGAAGCCTACAAAGTGGAAGAAGGCGAACTCTTCCGTACCATGACCATTCAGGAGACCGGTGGTACGCGCAAGACCGTCGAGAAGGGGGTGGGCTACGTGAGGGACATGCTCGCTGCCGTCAACAACGTGAAACGCGAGACGTGTCTTGCGTCTGATCTCATCGTGGCGCTGCAGTGTGGTGGCTCGGACGGCTATTCGGGTATCACCGCCAATCCGGCGCTTGGTGCTGCGGTTGATATTCTGGTCCGTCACGGTGGCACCGGCATTCTTTCCGAGACGCCAGAAATTTATGGTGCCGAACATTTGCTGACGCGCCGCGCCGCAACCCGCGAGGTCGGGGAAAAACTCGTCGGCATCATCAAGTGGTGGGAGGATTACACCCGGCGCAACAACATGGAGATGAACAACAACCCGTCGCCCGGCAACAAGCTCGGTGGCCTCACGACGATCCTGGAGAAGTCGTTGGGCGCAGCCGCCAAGGGTGGCACGACCACCATGCAGGCGGTTTACAACTATGCCGAACCGGTGACCGCCAAGGGTTTCGTCTTCATGGACACACCCGGATATGATCCTGTCGGGGCCACGGGCCAAGTGGCAGGTGGTGCCAATCTCATGTGCTTCACCACCGGCCGCGGCTCGGCCTATGGCAACAAGCCCTGCCCCTCGATCAAGCTCGCCACCAACACACCCATCTACAACCAGATGATCGAAGACATGGACATCAATTGCGGTGATGTGATCGAGGGCGTTTCGCTGGCCGACAAGGGCCAGCAGATTTTCGATCTCATGCTCAAGACGGCATCGGGCCAGAAAACCAAGTCTGAGGAATTGGGCTATGGCGAAAATGAATATGTGCCTTGGTACATCGGCGCGGTGATGTAGACGCCACTTGCAGGTCATCTTTTGCCCATGATTTCCATCCATGCCCGGCCAAACCGGGGCCGGTAACGGCCCGGCAAGGACTGGATTGTAGGAGTGTCCCCTCACGGGGGCGGAGTGGAACATGGGATGGTTTGGCGGCCGCAAGAAGAAAGCCGCACAAAATCAAAGGCGGGGACGGCAGGAACCGCAGCTTTTCACTGACAGGCGTGGCCGTGGTGTGCCCGAACCGGCACGGCCCCGGCGGCGGCGCAGCGTTCTCGGCTGGCTCATGCGCTTCTTTCTTGCTCTGACCTTCTGGGGAGCGGTGGCAACGGCTGCCACATTTGCATTCGTCTGGTTCACACTCGCCCAGAACGGCGTCTTCCAGGTTCCCGAACGGGAGCCCGGCATCATGATTCTCGCGTCCGACGGTACTGAATTGGCCCAGCGCGGCACGTTCTTCGGCGATGCCGTCAATATCGAAGCGTTGCCTGACTATGTGCCCAACGCCATCATCGCGATTGAAGACCGGCGCTTCTACAGTCACCACGGCATTGATCCGTGGGGAATGACCAGGGCCATGGTCAGCAACTTGAAGGGCGGGCGCATGACCCAGGGTGGCTCGACCATCACCCAGCAGTTGGCCAAAAACCTCTTCCTTTCGCCTGAGCGCACACTGAACCGAAAACTTCAGGAAGCGGTGCTGGCGATCTGGATCGAACAGAAATTCAGCAAGGATGAAATCCTGCAACTCTACATGAACCGCGTCTATTTCGGCGGCGGTGCCAATGGCATCGACAAGGCGTCACGGGCTTTCTACAACAAGTCGCCGGAAGAACTGACCATCATGGAAGCGGCGACACTGGCCGGCGTGCTCAAGGCGCCGAGCAACTACAATCCTGCAAAGCGTCCGGAAGAAGCGCGCGAGCGCGCCACCCTCGTGCTGCGCAACATGGTCAACGAGGGCTACATCTCTGGCGAAGACATGACCGAGGCACTGGCCTCCAACACCAGGACAACGCCTGCGGACTACGTTCCCGCCACGCAATATGCGGTCGACTGGATCGTCGAGCAGTTGCCCCTGCTGACAAAATCCGAGGGCCAGTCGCTGGTGGTGGAAACAACGATCGACACAGTGTTGCAATTGAAGGCGGAAGCCGCCTTGCGCAAGCGCCTCGCCGACAACGGCAAGAAACTTGCCGTCTCTGAAGGTGCCGTTGTGACGCTGGATGCAAGCGGAGCCGTGAAGGCACTGGTCGGCGGACGCTCCTACAAGCGCAGTCAATTCAATCGTGCCGTCAAGGCCAAGCGCCAACCTGGCTCGGCCTTCAAACCCTTTGTCTATCTCGCGGCGATCGAGAACGGCTACAAACCCGATACAGTTGAAATTGATGAACCCATCCGCATCGGCAACTGGACACCGGAAAACTACAAGCAGCAGTATCTTGGTCCGGTGACGTTGGAACGGGCTTTCGCACTGTCGATCAACACGGTGGCGGCACGACTTGGACAGGCCGTGACGCCGGAAGGCGTGGCCAACGTGGCGCGGCGCCTTGGTATCACTTCGCCACTCGGCCATGACGCCACGCTGTCTCTCGGCACATCAGAAGTGACGCCACTTGAACTCACCTCAGCATATGCCCCGTTCGCCAACGGCGGATATGCGGTAGAGCCCTATGTCGTGACCCGCATTTCGACCAAGGCAGGCAAGGTTCTTTATCAGCGCCAGGGTGATGGCCTGGGCCAAGTGGTGTCGGAGAATGATCTCGGCGCCATGAACATCCTGTTCCGCGCCGTGGTGCGCGAGGGCACGGCCACCAAGGCGCAATTCGGCAATCTCGACATTGGCGGCAAGACCGGCACCAGCCAGGACTACCGCGACGCCTGGTTCGTCGGCTTCACGCCCTACTATGTGACGGGCGTGTGGATGGGCAACGATGACAATTCTCCTACCAAACGCGTCACCGGCGGATCGCTTCCGGCACTTGTCTGGAAAGACGTGATGGAAGAAGCACACAGGGGCCTGGAGCCGCGCATCCTGCCCGGGCGCATGGCAAAACCCGAACCTGACGTGGTGGTGGCGGAGACAGATCCTTCCAACGTCATCGAAGAGGATCCGCAAATTACCGACGAAGACATCGCGCCGGTGTCGCGCAAGAAGCGCAAGCGTGGACTGTTGGCGCGCATCTTCGGCCTGCAGGAAGATGAAGTTGAATTGCCAGTCAGACGCCGCCAGTTGCAGAAGGACGGCGAACTCTACTGATCCTCAGACGTCAAGGTTGGCGACATTGAGCGCGTTCTCGCGAATGAAGTCACGGCGCGGCTCCACTGTGTCCCCCATCAGCTTGGTGAAGAGATCATCAGCCTGATCGATCTCCGAGACCTTGACGCGCAGCAGAGAGCGCACGTTGGGATCAAGCGTCGTTTCCCACAGCTGTTCCGGGTTCATTTCGCCAAGACCCTTGTAGCGCTGCATGGTCACGCCCTTGCGGCCGGCGGTGAAAATGGCATCGAGCAGGCTCAGGGGACCGTTGACGGCGGTGTCGAAATCCTTGCGGCGGAGTTTTGCCGGGCGGGCATAGATTTCCTGCAGGTGCGTGGTCTTGCGGTCGAGCCGGATGGCATCGGCCGAGGCAATCAGTTTGCCGTCGATGTGCCAGGTCTCCAACACGCCGCGCAGTTCGCGCGCAAAAATAAGTCCGCCATCACCGGCGATCGAGCCTTTCCAGCCGCGTTCGGTTTCATCCGAGAGGATGTCGAGGCGCTTGCCGATATAGGCGGCAGCGGCTTCGGCATTGGACTTGTCGGACAGAACGTCGGGATTGAGCGCGCCGGCAATCGCTGCCTGCTCGATCACCAGTGTGGGATAGCGCGCATTGAGGCCTTCAATGATGCCGCGGATGGCGAGCGCCTCTTCAACGATCGACTTCAAGTCGGCGCCGCCGCGTTCACTGCCATCACCGAGCACCAGCTTGGTGCCTTCCAGTCCCTGGTCCACCAGGTTTTCTTCCAGCGCCTTGTTGTCCTTGAGGTACTGTTCGGAATTGCCGCGCTTGATCTTGTAGAGCGGCGGCTGGGCGATATAGAGATGGCCGCGCTCGATCAACGACGGCATCTGGCGGTAGAAGAAGGTGAGCAGCAGCGTGCGGATATGGGCGCCGTCAACGTCGGCGTCGGTCATCACGATGATCTTGTGATAGCGCAGCTTGTCGATGTTGAATTCTTCGCGGCCAATGCCGGTGCCGAGTGCTGTGATCAACGTGCCGATTTCAGCCGAACCCAGCATCTTGTCGAAGCGGGCGCGCTCGACGTTGAGGATCTTGCCGCGCAGAGGCAGGACGGCCTGGTTGTCGCGGTTGCGGGCCTGCTTGGCGGAACCACCGGCTGAGTCACCCTCGACGATGAAGAGCTCACAGCGCGAGGGATCGCGTTCCTGGCAGTCAGCGAGTTTGCCGGGCAGTGACGAGATATCAAGCGCGCCCTTGCGGCGGGTCAACTCGCGGGCCTTGCGGGCCGCTTCGCGCGCGGCAGCGGCCTCGACGATCTTCTGCACGATGGACTTGGCGTCGCCGGGATGTTCCTCGAACCATGAGCCGAGGGCATCGTTGACGTAGCTTTCAACGACCGGGCGCACTTCCGAGGACACCAGCTTGTCCTTGGTCTGCGATGAAAACTTTGGATCAGGAACCTTGACCGAAAGAACACAGGTCATGCCTTCGCGGGCGTCATCGCCAGTGAGCTGCACCTTTTCCTTCTTGGCAATGCCGGAACTCGAGGCGTAGTTGTTGACGACGCGGGTCAAGGCGCCCCGGAAGCCTGCCAGATGGGTGCCGCCGTCGCGCTGGGGAATGTTGTTGGTGAAGCAGAAGACGCTTTCGTGATAGCTGTCGTTCCACCACAGGGCACATTCAACGGTAATGCCGTCGCGATCCCCCTTGATGTAGATTGGTTCCTTGATCAGGGACTGTTTGGCGCGGTCGAGATAGCGCACGAATGCGGAAATGCCGCCTTCATAGAACAGCTCCACCACATGGGGTTCCACACCACGCTTGTCGGTCAAGGTGACGCGCACGCCGGAATTGAGGAAGGCCAGTTCGCGCAGGCGATGCTCCAACGTGGCGAAATCAAAATCGGTTTTGGTGAAGGTTTCGGTGGACGGCAGAAACGTCACTTCGGTGCCGCGCTTGCCTTCGGAACTGCCACTCACCAGCAACGGTGCGTCAGGAACGCCATGGGTGAAGCTCATGGTGTGGGTCTTGCCGCCACGGTGAATGGTCAATTGCAGTTTCACTGACAGAGCATTCACCACCGACACGCCAACACCGTGCAGACCACCAGAGACCTTGTAGGAATTCTGGTCGAACTTGCCGCCGGCATGAAGCTCGGTCATGACGATTTCGGCCGCCGAACGCTTGGGCTCGTGGTCGTCGTCGTCCTTGATGCCGGTGGGGATGCCGCGGCCGTTGTCGGTGACGGTGACGGAGCCTTCGGCGTTGAGGGTGACAGTCACCAATGTCGCATGGCCAGCCAGCGCTTCGTCGATGGCATTGTCGACGACTTCATAGACCATGTGATGCAGTCCCGAGCCGTCATCGGTGTCACCGATATACATTCCGGGGCGTTTTCTGACGGCATCAAGACCCTTCAGGATCTTGATTGAGTCGGCACCATATTCAGGTTGTTCTTTGGAGATCGTGTCGTCGTTTGCCATGGCCATCTGGGAGGCGGTTCAGTGTGATTCGGAAATCTGCCCGCTGTCCACTTGATACACCACTGCGGCGGCCCCTGCGCCATCAAAAAGTGCTGCCTCAGTGCCGGTCATAAACACTTGAGATTGCAAGGTTTCCAGGAGCCTGAACAGGCTCTCCCGGCGGGCCGGATCAAGGTGGGCGGCAATCTCGTCAAGAAGCAGGATTGGCGGGCCGCCGAAGAGTGATTTTGCGGCCCGCGCCTGGGCCAGAACGAGGCCGATCAGCAGCGCCTTCTGTTCGCCGGTCGAACAAAATTCCGCTGCCATGGCCTTGGGTCCATGCGTCACCTTGAGGTCGCTGCGGTGCGGCCCGAGCAGGGCCCGGCCAGCGGCACGATCAGCCGGGCGGGCGCGCGCCAGTTCGCGCCGGTAGATATCTTCTGCTTCGACGGCGGGATGACATGTCACCAGGTCTTCCATGGCACCGGCAATGGCCAGATCAGCCCATGGAAATGGACCGAGATGCTCGTGCTCGCCGATGTGGCGGGCGAGCGTGGCGACAGCGCCGAGCCGTGCAGCGGAGACGGCAACGGCCGCCTCGGCCATTTGCACCTCAAGACTGGCGAGCCAGGCGAGATCGGGACTTGCCTCCGCCAGAAGAGCGTTCCTTTCCCGCATCAATTTTTCAAAGGCATTGACACGGCTGGAATGCTCAACATCAAAGAGCATGACCATGCGATCGAGAAAACGGCGGCGGTCGCCGGGAGCGCCCTGAAACAGGCGGTCCATGGCAGGTGTCAGCCAGACCATGCGCAACAACCCGTTCAATGCGCCGGCCGAGCGTTGCGCCAGGCCGTCAATCATGACGGCGCGGCTGTTGGTGCCTTCGCCTTGTTCGTCTTGCTGCCAGGCGGTACCGACCTGCATGTCGCCGAAGGGCGTCGAGATTGCTGCGGCCACTGCCCAGTGGCCGGAACCACCCTGGCGCGCCAACGCTGGAAACTCGACACCGCGCAGGCCCCGGCCCGGCATGAGCAGCGATACGGCCTCAAGGAGGTTGGTCTTGCCAGCGCCATTGGCACCGACGAGGGCGATGAGAGGACGCACCGGCTCAAGCCGCAAATGGACGTAGTTGCGGAAGTCGGTCAGGGTCAGCCGGGTGACGGCGAAAGCGGGGATGAGACTCACGCCTGGAGGTTAGACCCGCATGGGCATGAGCACATAGAGGGACTGTGCGTCCTTGGGATCACGTACGACAGTCGGCGAGCCTGCATCCTGCAATTCAAAGCGCATGGTCTCCGCCGTGATCTGCCCCGCCACATCCATGAGATAGCGTGAATTGAAACCGATCTCGAGCGGCTCCCTCGTATAGTCGACGGCGACTTCTTCTTCGGCCGAACCAGAATCCGGATTGTTGACGACGAGCGTCAGCTTGCCTTCCGACAATGCCAGCTTCACGGCACGGCTCTTTTCCAGCGAGATTGTGGAGACACGATCGACGGCATCAGCGAAGGCCTTGGCGTCGGCAATCAGAACCTTGTCGTGGTTGCGGGGAATGACACGCTCATAATCCGGGAAGGTGCCATCGATCAGCTTCGAGGTCAGCACCAGATGGCCAGCGGAAAAACGGATCTTCGAGGACGACAGCGAAACCTGCACGTCGGTGTTGTCACCCTCGAGCAGCTTCACCACTTCCAGCACAGTCTTGCGCGGCACAATGATGCCAGGCATGCCGCCAGCACCTTCAGGCAGGGCGATCTGTGACTGGGCCAGACGGTGACCATCGGTTGCCACGGCACGCAGCACATCGGAACCACTGGTGTGGTCCTTGGCCTGATGCAGATAGATGCCGTTCAGATAATAGCGCGTCTCTTCGGTCGAGATGGCAAAGCGGGTCTTTTCGATGAGGCGGCGCAGGTCGCCCGAGCCAAGGGTGAAGCTGTTGCCGAAGTCGCCGCTGGAGAGATCGGGAAAGTCTTCCGGCGGCAGCGCCTGCAAGGTAAACTTTGAGCGTCCGGCCTTGATGTTGACGCGGCCTGCGTCGGGGCCCTGCTCGAGTTCGAGTTGCGCACCATCGGGCAGTTTGCGCACGATGTCATAGAGCATGTGGGCGGGCACAGTGGCAGCACCGGTGCGGCTCGATTCAGCGGCTACTGTTTCCACGATCTCGATATCAAGGTCGGTTGCCGTCAGTTTCACCTTGTCCTTGTCGGCATGGACGAGAACATTGGAGAGGATGGGAATGGTGTTGCGGCGCTCGACCACGCTCTGCACATGGTTCAGGGCTTTCAGGAAGGCTGACCGTTCAATGGTTACGCGCATGATTGTCTTTGCAGTCTGCAAGAGTTGAATTCGGACTGGCGACATTGGCGCGGAAAGGCCGGATTTTCAATGAAAATCCAGTCAATTCCGAACCTCTTCCACAGTCCCCTTGGCGGCTCAGCCCTGCTCGATCAGCCGGATCAGCTGGGCCAGGTCCTTGGCCAGCTTTTCGTCGGCACGCATCAGGTCGTCGATCTTGCGCACGGCATGAAGCACCGTCGAATGATCGCGGCCACCGAAGCGGCGGCCGATTTCCGGCAGGCTCCGGCTGGTGAGTTTCTTGGCCAGATACATGCCGATCTGGCGCGGCACCACCACGCTGCGGGCGCGGCGCGGCGACAGCAGGTCGTTCTTCGATACATTGTAGTGGCGGCCAACCACCTTGAGAATGTCATCAATCTTGATGCGGCCAGGATCCTGGCCCTGGGCCGCCGCATCACGCAGCACCATCGAAGCGAGGTCAAGGTTGATGGGCTGGCTGTTGAATTGCTGGAAGGCGACAATGCGGTTCAAGGCCCCCTCCAATTCGCGGCCACCACCGGTGATGCGCTCGGCAATCAGGTCGAGGATGTCGTCGGCGATCATGGCGGCGGCGTCACGGGCCAGCATGGCATCGCGGCGCACGCTGAGAATCTTGCGGCGGAGCGCCAGATCGGGCGCTTCAATATCAACCACAAGGCCACCCATCAAACGAGAGCGCATGCGTTGATCAACGGTGTCAAGCTGTGAGGGCGGCACGTCTGCTGCCACCACCACCTGGCGGCGCTGGTCCACCAGTGAATTGAAGGAGTGACAGAACTCCTGCTGGATGGCCTTGCCCTGGAGAAACTGGAAGTCATCAATCAGCAGCACATCAACTTGCTGGAACTGATCCTTGAATGACAGTGTGTCGCGCTGCCTGACCGCGTGGATGAATGTATACATGAAGCGCTCGGCGGTCATGACCATGACCTTGCGCATGGGCTGGGTCTGCTTGATCCGCGTTGCCAATGCATTCAACAGATGGGTTTTGCCAAGGCCAGCGCCAGCGTGAATATAGAGCGGGTTGAAACCCACCGGTGCTCCAGCCGTGCCGTTGGCCACGCGCAATGCTGCGGCATGGGCAAACTGGTTCGATTGCCCCACCATGAAGCTGTCAAAGGTCTGGCTTTCATCCACCACGATCTGGCGCGCCAGCGCGCTCTCTGCGGCCTGCGGCAGGTAGTTGCCCATGGGCTGAAGCGGGCCCGTCTCTGATGGGCGGCCGTCAGTGTTCGAACGCTGCGCTGGCACCATCGAGCGTGACACCGGCACCTGCTGCACCGGGATTCCCTGTACGCGCACGCGCAACAGCACCTGCTTCAGGCCCGGAAATTCCGCAGCTGCAATCTTCTGGAACTTGGCAGTGTAGTGGTTCTCGATCCAGCTCTTGAGAAAACGCGTTGGCACGGATGCCGCCAGAACGCCTTCACAAAAGCTGTCTGGTTCCACACGCCCGAACCAGGAAGTGTAGAGGTCATCACCCAGTTCGGCGCGCAGCCTGTGGGCTACTTTTGTCCAGATTTCACGCAAGAGAGCTGTATCCATGGTCTCTTTGCTGCCTTCTGACGCCTGTGTCACCACCTGCGCCGCTGCCTGTCCGCCCGTCAATTTCACTTTGTTCGCCCTGTCCACCGTTGCATGCCATATCAAAGACGCCGGATGTCACCACCCGATGCGCACTCAACACCGTCACTCAACGCAACTTGTCCCCGCCCCAAAGGGGGCCGCACTCACCCCGGAACCACCTGCCTCAGGCGTGCTCCGTGCCGCAATCCATTACAGTTTCAACGCCTACTCCCGCCTGTCTGCTCATTCTTTGCTTCAGTCGCCGGGGACTTGGTCTTGTTCTCGCCCGCCGCCTGATGGAGAACTTACTAAGGGGCTTTGCACGGGCCAAACAGATTCGGTTTTTCATCCGTACACGGAGCGTGCCGTTTTTGCTGGCCTGCCGCTGCCCGCGCCGGGGGATAGCCTTCAAGCACTTGATTCATCGCCGTGAATCCGATTGATGCACATTTGCAACACTGCCACATGCAAATGCAACCAGAGCGAAAGAAAAGACGAAAGAGATCGCCACTTTGACATGTTGACGGCCTCCGATGTGGTAACTCATTGTTTCTAAATAAGTTAAAATCATCAATCCGTCCGTTCCCGGAACAATGGCGGTGCCCAGGTTGACTTTCCAGGTCATGAAAAAGCCCGCTCGGCAGGGCCGGCGGGCTTGGCATTCAGAATGACTGAGGGACTCTCAGGCCTGTTGCAGGCCGTTTGAGGATGCTGGTCAGGCCGTCATGGCCTTGACGCGCTTGGTCAGGCGCGAAATCTTGCGGGAGGCAGCGTTCTTGTGCATGACGCCCTTCTGCGCGCCACGGGCAAGTGCCGGAGCTGCCGCCTTCAGTGCGGCTTCAGCGTCGGCCTTCTTGCCGGCCACAACTGCTTCTTCCACCTTGCGCACGGAGGAACGGACCGCTGACAGGCGGTTCTTGTTGATGATGGTGCGGCGGGAGGCAACGCGGGTTGCCTTCTTGGCGGAAGAGGTGTTGGCCATGGATCAGTCCTGCTTAATGTTCAAAACGCAAATGACCGCACTCGAACCCCGGGACATCTTGGACCCCCCTGTGGCGCGACAGCGGCTTTCGGAATGGCGGGCTTATAGGCATGAAGGGCAGCCGCCGTCAATTGCGCGATTCGAGAGGCTGGAATGAAGCAGATCCGGGTGCTGGGTGTCGATCTGGGAACGACCGCCCTCAAAGTGGTTGTCAGCGATGGCCAGCGGGTGTTCGCCTCGGCGTCAACCGCCATCGCCACGCGGCGGCCAAAACCGCTGTGGTCAGAACAAAGTCCAGAGGATTGGTGGAGCGCTCTGGCAAAGTCTTGCAGAACCCTGGCGGCCACGTCGCCCCGGGAGTGGGACCGCATTTCCGCCATTGGCCTGTCAGGTCACATGCATGGTGCGGTTCTCCTGCGTGGCGGCAAGCCGCTCAGGCCGTGCATTCTTCACAATGATGGCCGCGCTGCTGCCGAGGCGGCAGCGCTCAATGCAGCCCTTCCGGCCTGCGCAGCGATTGCCGGGGTGCGCGCCATGGCAGGTTTCACGGCGCCGAAACTGTTGTGGTTGAAACGACATGAGCCAGCCGTATTGGCCACTGCCGATGTTGTTTTGTCGCCAAAGGATTATTTGCGCTGGCGCATGACGGGCCGGTCCGCGACTGACCCTGCCGATGCTTCGGGCATGTGGCTGCTCGATGTGAGAAAGCGCCAGTGGTGCGCCGACATCGTGGCGGCCTGCGGGTTGCGCATGGACCAACTGCCAGCCATTCTCGAAGGCAACGCCGTGGCAGGAACGCTGCAACCGGCAGCGGCGCGCGCCCTCGGCCTGGCACCGGGCCTCACCATTGTCACGGGTACCGGCGATGCCGCCGCCAATTCACTTGGCCTTGGCCTCATCGCGGAAGGTGATGGTGTCATTTCACTGGGGACGGCGGCGCAGATCATCGTCAGCAAGGCAGCCCATGTTCCTGCTCCCGAAAAGAATGTGCACGCCTTCGCTCATGGTCTGCCGGGTCTGTGGTTCCAGATGGCGGCGATGCTCAATGGTGCGTCGCCACTGGCCTGGATTGCCGAACGGTTGAACCGCAGCGGTGATATTCCCGCACTGTTGCGCGCTGTTGAAAAACGCATGGTCAAGCCATCACAGCTTCTCTTCCTGCCTTATCTCACGGGTGAACGCACGCCTCATGATGATCCTGCCATGCGCGCCGCAATTCTTGGTCTTGATGCCACCAGCGATGATATTGACCTGGTGCGCGCCGTGCTGGAAGGCGTCGCCCTGTCTCTGGCCGACTGCCATGATGTGCTGCGCGCCACAGGCACCACACCCGATACACTTTATGCAGTGGGCGGCGGTTTTCGCAGCAGACTGTGGGCCTTGATGATTGCCTCGGCCCTCGGGCGGCCGATCCGCGTGATTGCCGACAGCACAAATGCGGGCGCCATCGGCGTGGCGCGATTGGCGCGGCAGGCCGTGACCGGTGAGGGTGCGGCAGAACTTTTCCGCAAGCCCGCAAGATCAACAGAGGTTCAACCCGTTGCCGCCTGGCAGAAGGTCTACACCGAACGGCTGCCAATCTACCGGTCCCTTTATCACGCCCTCAAGCCCATCCGCTGAACTGGCGCTGAACTGGCGCTGAACTTGCGCTAACTGGGCGCTCCGCCTAAGCCGGACACAGGAGACATATAGATGTATAGCGAGACACGTCCCTGGGGTTCATTTCATGTGCTGGATGAACAACCGGGTTTCAAGGTGAAGCGCATTGTCGTCAAGGATGGCGGGCGGCTGTCGTTGCAGAGCCACCGGCAGCGCAGCGAACACTGGACCGTGGTCACCGGCATCGCCACTGTCACCGTTGATGATACGGTGTTGAAACTGGCGCGCGGGCAGGCTGTCGATATTCCGCTTGGTGCCAAGCACCGGCTCGAATCCCTCGATGGCGGAATTGTCGAAATCATCGAAGTGCAATTTGGCGATTATCTCGGCGAGGACGACATCATCCGCTACGACGACATCTATCAGCGGAGTTGAACCCCATGCGGCGCATCGGCGTTGATATCGGTGGCACCAAGATTGCCTGCGCGGTTTTCGACGAACAGGGACAGATTGTGCACGAGACGCGGGTCGCCACACCCAGGGACTATGGCGCCATTGTCGCTGCCGTCGCCACGCTGGTGCAGGCGGCAGGGGCGGGCAGCGTTGGCATCGGCGCACCGGGTTCGCTGGGTCCTGATGGTCTGTGGCGCAATTGCAATATCACCCTGTGCAACGGCAAGCCGTTATTGGCAGATCTGCAACGTTCTATCGGCCGCGCCATCCGCATGGAAAATGATGCCAATTGTTTTGCCCTCTCGGAAGCGCTGGATGGCGCAGGAAAGGGACATTCAATTGTCGCATTCTTCACCATCGGTACCGGTCTTGGTGGCGGGCTGGTCATCGACGGCAAGCTCATTCGCGGCGCCAATGGCGAGGCTGCCGAGTTCGGCCACACCGGTCTGCCGTGGATGACGCAAGAGGACTGGCCACCGGTTGAATGTTTCTGTGGCAAGCGCGGCTGCACGGAAATGTATGTTTCGGGCACGGGGCTGGCGAAAGATTACGCGCGCTCCACAGGTGAAACTGTTGATGGTCCAACCATCATTGGGCGCGCCCGGGCTGGAGAAGCGGCGGCACAGGCAGCACTTGCCCGCATGCAAACGCGTTTTGCACGGGTCGTCGGCAATCTCGTCAACATCATCGATCCTGATATCGTTGTCATGGGGGGCGGCATGGCCAACCTGCCGGAACTGGTGGAAGAACTTCCCGGCCTTGTGGCACACTACAGTTTCTCCGGTGCGGCCAAGGTGAAGATCGCGCGGGCCGCCTTTGGCGATGCCAGTGGCGTGCGTGGTGCCGCCTTGCTGTGGCCGTTGTCACACGCATGAGCGGGCGTTTTCACATTGGTGCTGTGGCGCTGGATGCGCCCGCGTTGGTGCCGGGGCTCTATCTGGTGGCCACGCCCATCGGCAACCTCGGCGATGTCACCTTGCGGGCGTTGCAGACGCTGGCTGCCTGCGATGTCATTTATTGCGAGGATACGCGCGTCTCGGTGCGTCTGCTCGAGCGCTACGGTATCAAGCGGCCGCTGAAGCCTTTGCATGATCACAACGAAGCTGATCTTGCACCGCATCTCGTGGCCCTCATCGAGGGCGGGCAGGCGCTGGCGCTGGTCAGTGACGCCGGCACGCCGCTGATCTCCGATCCCGGCTACCGGTTGGTCAAGGCCTGCGCCAAAGCGGGCGTCATGGTGACGGCACTTCCCGGTGCCTCCGCCGTGCTCACCGGCTTGCAGCTCTCTGGCCTTGCCACCGATGCCTTCCGCTTCGTCGGCTTTCTTCCCACGGCAGATGGTGAACGCAACACCATGCTGGAAGAGGCGCTGTCATCGCCGCACACCACAGTCGCCTACGAAAGCCCGCACCGCTTGCGCGAGACACTTTCTGCCATCACGGCACTTGATGCTGAAAGGCCTACGGCCGTGGCGCGCGAACTGACCAAGCTGCATGAAGAAGTGCTGCGTGGCACGGCGGCAGACATTCTCGAACAGCTGTCGTCACGCGACGCCATCAAGGGAGAGTGTGTTGTCATCATCGCCGGGCGCAAGGCCGAAGTGCAGACGCTCGACGACACCCAGATCGCCCGCATCATTGCCGATGCTGCGGCGGCACTTCCGGCCAGCAAGGCGGCGCAACAGGTGGCGAAGCTGACAGGGCTGGCGCGCGATGAGGCCTTTGCCCGCATCCTCAAACTCAAGGGCAAGGCATGAAGCGGCGGCAATCAGCCGAACGGCGCGGCCACCGGGCCGAAACGATTGCGTTGTGGTATCTCCGCCTCAAGGGCTATCGCCTGCTGTCGCGGCGGTTCAAGTGCCATGCCGGTGAAGTTGACCTGGTCATGCGCCGGGGTGACACGACGGCCTTCATCGAGGTGAAGGCACGGGCAACCGTCGACGAGGCAGTGATCGCCGTGACGCCGCATCAGGCCCGGCGCATTTCTGCCGCCGCTGCCCTGTGGATGACGCGCGATGCCGTTGCCGCCAGTGGCCATTGCCGGTTTGACATCGTCGCCGTCTCTTCTAACTTCTGGTCCAGGTTGTGGCCCACCCACATTGCCAATGCCTTTTACGGAGACCGCTGAGCCATGGCTCTTTCTGTTGCAGTCCAGATGGACCCCATCTCTGCCGTCGACATTGCGGGCGACAGCACGTTTGCCCTGATGCTGGAGGCGCAACGGCGCGGCCACAGCCTGTTCCACTATCATGTCAACACGCTGGCCTATCGCGACAGTACGCTGTTTGCCACCGGCGAGGATGTGACGGTGCGCGACGAGACCGGCAATCATTTCTCCTTTGGCGCACGCCGCCGCATTGATCTTTCGACACAGGACGTGATCCTGATGCGCCAGGATCCGCCCTTCGACATGGGCTACATCACGGCGACGCATCTGCTTGAGCGCATTCACCCCAAAACGCTGGTGGTCAATGATCCGGCGGAGGTTCGCAACGCGCCGGAGAAACTGTTCATCCTGCGCTTTGCCGATCTCATGCCGCCGACGCTGATCTCGCGCGACGCCGCCGAGCTTGACGCGTTCCGCCGCGAGCATGGCGACATCATCATGAAGCCGCTGTACGGCAATGGCGGCGCCGGCATCTTCAAGACCCATGACGGCGACCAGAACTTCGCCTCGCTTCTGGAAATGTTCGGCCAGCTGTTCAAGGAGCCGATCATCGCGCAACGTTATCTCCCGGAGGTGCGCAAGGGTGACAAGCGCATCATCCTGGTTGACGGCAAGGTGGCGGGTGCGATCAACCGCATTCCGGCCGCGCACGACCATCGCTCCAACATGCATGCCGGCGGGCGGGCCGAGCCGTCGACGCTGACCAGGCGTGAGCATGACATCTGCGAGGCCATCGGACCTGAACTCAAGGCGCGCGGGCTGATCTTCACCGGCATTGACGTGATCGGTGACTACATGACCGAGATCAATGTCACCTCACCCACTGGCATCCGCCAGGTGAAACGTTTCGGCGGTGCCGACATTGCAGCCCTGATCTGGGATGCGATCGAAGCGCGCAGGTGAAGATGCTCGAGATCGTTGCCTTCGATGCCGACGACACGCTGTGGCACAACCTCATCCATTTCGATGCGGCGGAACGCCAGTTCGGCCACATGCTGTCATCCTTCATGGCCGCAGAGGATGCCTCAGCGCGCCTCGCCGCAGCCGAGCGAAAAAATATCGCGCTCTATGGTTTCGGCGTCAAAAGTTTCACCCTGTCGATGATCGAGACGGCGATCGATGTGTCCGGCGGTGCCGTCGATGCCGCCACCATCAGCCGCCTCATCGCCATGGGCCGCGACATGCTCGGCCACGAGATCGAATTGCTGCCCCATGTCGAGGACACACTGAAGGCGCTGCATGGCTCCTTCCGCCTGCTGCTCGTCACCAAAGGCGACCTGCACCACCAGGAACGCAAGGTACTGGCCTCGGGGCTGGCGCATTATTTCGAAGGCGTTGAAATCGTTTCGGACAAGAAACCGGAAACCTACGAGCGCATTTGCCGCCGCCACGGCGGCCACGCCGCACGCACGCTGATGGCGGGGAACTCGATCCGCTCTGACGTGCTGCCGATGATCAGGGCCGGTGGCTACGGTGTCTACGTGCCCTTCGACATTCTCTGGGAGCACGAACACGAAGACGTACCCGCAGGCACCGCGCGCTTCTACGAAGTGAAGGACATGCGCGGGGTGGTGGAAGTGGTGAAACGACTCGTTTGAAAGGCTGCTCTGCTTTCTTGTTGCCGAATGCAATGACTTTGACACAGTCCGGATTCATCAACACGGCATAGTCAGTCTAACGCGGTGGTGGCGCCGTCGAAGCGCGGACAATCAGGTCTGGTTGCAGTATCTCGCGCCGGACAGGACCGGCGTCAAAGATGATCCGGGCGGCCAAGCGGCCTTTTTCTGCAGACCTGCCGTCAACCGTCGTGAGTGGTGGATTGCAGGTTGCGGCCTCGGCAATCTCATTGAACCCGACAACCGAGAGGTCACGGGGCACCGAGAGGCCACGACGTTGTGCCTCTTCAATCACGGCAATTCCTTGCATGACCGACATCGACAAGATGGCCGTTGCCCCCGGCGCTTGATCCAGCATCATCCCGGCAGCTTCGCGATCCCATGGATGGGCCTGCAGCACCGGAACATCGGCAATATCGAGTCCCACTTCCGCCAGCGCATCTGCGTAACCGCGAAATTTTTCCTGGTCAGTCTCCATCCCTGCAGCTTCAGGACCGCGCGCAACGCCGGATGGATGAAAACGCGCCGGGCCAAATCCGCGCAGGAAAGACATGATGCCAAAGCGGCGATGGCCCAGTTCAGTGAGATGATGTGCCGCCAGATACCCGCCTTTCCGGGTGTCGACGCGCACGGAACTGACGTCGGGACCGGCGTCTGCATCCACCACAACAAATGGCAGACGGCGAAGCCGGGCAGGCTCCGTCTCGCTGATGTGTTCAATGCGGCCGAAGATGAAGCCATCAACCAACGCCGTGCTCACGCCACCATTGGCTTTGCGGTCAGGGATGATGACAAGATTGGCACCTACATCGTCACAGGTTTCTCCCACGCCGAACAGAAACTGGCGGTAGACCGGGTTGATGATGGAATCGGCCACACCCCATTCCCCCGGAGGAACGATGGCGATGGCGTCGAACTTGCCCTTTCGCAACAATTTTCCGCGCGGGTCAGGACCGAGGTACCCCAAGGTTTGCGCTGCCGCCGCAACCAGGTCGCGCACCTCCTGGCGGACCAATTCAGGACGGGAATAGACATTGGACACCGTGCTGCGTGAGACGCCCGCCTTCTTGGCGACATCCAGCAAAGTCGGTTTTGGCAGCAATGCAGGTTTGGACGATTGGCTCATGTGCTTCCTATAATTGAATTTTTTGGATCGATCCAATATTTTCTTGACATTTGTCGATAATAGCTGTTATTTGACGACTTAGATCGATCCAAGTGCTTTTCAATTGTTGCCTTCGTCAGCTGCAAATGGACGCTCGCCAGCGTCCAGGCCAGCCGCCAATAAGGAAGCCTGATCATGAACATTCAAGCTGCAAGCGAACCCATCTTTGACGTGGCCCACCTCGCCCATGTTGAACTCCTGACTCCAGATCTCGAAAGTTCAAGCGGATTTTTTCAAAACCTGCTCGGCATGCAAGTGACCGAAAGGAAGGGTGGTTCGGTTTTTCTGAGAGGCTACGAGGAGCACTATCATCATTCCCTCAAGCTGACGCAGGCACGGCACGCGGGTTTGGGTCATGTTGGCTGGCGGGCCAGAAGCCCACAGGCCCTTGAGCGCCGGGTTACTGCCATCAACGCCAGTGGACATGGCGTCGGTTGGGTTGAAGCTGGACCTGGACAAGGCAGAACCTACCGTTTCCAGACTCCTGAAGGGCACGCCATGGAACTGTTCTGGGAAGTGGACTATGCAAGCCCACCCCAGGGAAAAGAGACGGCCCTGCTCAACCGTCCGCAACGGCGGCCTTCAGCCGGCATTCCGGTGCGCCGCATCGACCATCTCAACCTGATGACCGCCAATACGGCACTGTGCCGGGATTTCTTCACTGACGTCCTGGGTTTCCGGGAAAGGGAACGAGTTGAAGTTGATGGTGGCGGGCCGCTCATTGCGAGTTGGCTCAGTGTTACCAACCTATCGCATGATATCGCCTTGGTTCCCGAACCGTCAGAACTGCGCGGGCGCTTCCATCACCTGTGTCTTCACTACACATCCCTGCAGCATCTTTTCGATGTTGCAGAACTGGCGCGCGAAGCAGGCATTGCCATTGAACATGGTCCGGGGCGCCACGGAATTGGCGGGGCGACCTTCCTGTATCTGATGGAGCCGGGCGGCAATCGGATCGAGCTGATGGGAGACCCCGGCTACATGATTTTCGATCCGGACTGGAAAACCATTGTCTGGAATGCCTCCGACATTGCCCATGGCGCGGCTTGGACAGGCTCGCCGATGCCCGACTCGTTCTGGACTTATGGAACGCCAGCACAGGCGCAATCCATGACAACCGCCAAGGCCGCGGCCAACTGATCCTGGCCGCGCGTCAACAGTGATCTGCAACACAAGGCTTGCAATGAAGGAAACATGCCATGAGCAACACATTCAGAATGGCCGCCGACAATCCGACTGGCGATGAAAACTGGGTCACCCGGCGTTGGGTGTGCCATCCCGCATCAACAGGCGCCAAGCAGCTGACCGTGATCGACGCCACTTTGGCGCCTGGCCAGGCGCACAGCTTTCACAGCCATCCCCATCAAGAGGAAGTGGTTTATGTGATTGGCGGCAAAGTCGAACAATGGGTCGGCAATGAGAAGCGCATTCTCAGCTTTGGCGATGCTGCCTTCATACCGGCCGGCAAAGTGCACGCCTCGTTCAACGCGGGTGAAGGTGACGCCAGGCTGGTGGCTATCTTTGGTCCCTCAATTGGCGACGGCTTCGAGACCATCGACAATTCCAACGATGCACCCTGGAACAACATGCGGGACAAGCCGGCGGCATAGTCAAGCCACCGCCGCAATCCCCGCTATTCGTTCTATTTTTGTTCTTGACCGACGGAAAGTCCCCGCCCTATCGTCTTGATCTCAAAGGGGTGGGGTCTGATGACATCGCGGGTTGCGACCATTGCGTTCCAGGGGGTGGAAGGCGTTCTGATTGATTGCCAGGCGCAGTTTGTCTCGGGGCAAGTGGCCTTCACGGTTGTCGGCCTGCCCGACAAGGCGGTGGCCGAAAGCCGCGAGCGGGTGCGGGCGGCTCTCCATGCCGTGGGCCTTGCGCTCCCCGGCAAACGGCTGGTGATCAACCTGTCGCCTGCCGATCTTCCGAAAGAAGGCAGTCATTATGACTTGCCCATTGCGCTGGCGCTGCTCTCCGCGCTGGGCGTCATCCCCCCTGATTTCCTGCAGTCCTACGCCGTCATGGGTGAATTGGCGCTGGATGGAAGTTTGCTGCCGGTGTCAGGGGCGCTGCCTGCCGCCATGGCCGCCCACGCCAATGGCCTGGGGCTGATCTGCCCCAAGGCGTCGGGGGCGGAAGCCGCCTGGGCGGGCGAGGACGTTGACATTCTGGCACCGGAAACCCTGATCCAGCTGATCAATCACGTGAAGGGCACGCAGGTGCTGCGGCGGCCCGCCGCCAGCCTGCAGGAAGCAGCCAAGCTGCTGCCTGATCTCTCCGACATCAAGGGACAGGAGGCAGCCAAACGGGCGCTTGAGGTGGTGGCCGCCGGTGGCCATCACATGCTCATGGTCGGCCCTCCCGGTGCGGGAAAATCGATGCTGGCGCAACGCCTGCCATCGATCCTGCCGCCGATGGAGGCGCGCGAGATGCTCGACGTTTCGATGATCGCCTCGCTCTCCGGCGAATTGAAGGATGGCCGCCTGTCGCGGGTCAGGCCATTTCGCAATCCGCATCATTCCGCTTCCATGCCCGCCCTGGTGGGTGGTGGTCTTCGCGCCCGGCCGGGAGAAATGGCACTGGCCCATCACGGCGTTCTGTTCCTCGACGAGTTGCCGGAGTTCCAGCCGCGCGTGCTCGAATCGCTGCGCCAACCCATGGAGACCGGTGAAACCGTGGTGGCGCGGGCCAACTACCATGTGACCTACCCGGCGCGCTTCCAGCTGCTCGCCGCCATGAACCCGTGCAAGTGCGGCATGGCGGGAGAACCCGGCCATCACTGCCGCCAGGGCCCGCGTTGTGCAGCTGACTATCAAGGTCGCATTTCCGGCCCTCTGCTCGACCGCATGGACCTGCAGATCGAACTGCAAGCTGTGAAAGCGGCAGACCTCACCTTGCCACCACCCAAGGAGAAAAGTGCCGATGTGGCGCTGCGGGTTGCAGCAGCGCGGGCCCGTCAGGCCGAGCGCTACCGGGGGCTCGATCTGCCCGGCTTGCGCACCAATGCCGAGGCCGACGGCACTGTCCTGGAAAAAATCGCAACCCTCGATGCCGCCGGCACCAGCCTCATCCGCGATGCAGCGGAGGCGATGAACCTGTCGGCACGCGGCTATCACCGGGTGCTGCGGGTGGCGCGCACCATTGCCGACCTTGATGGCCGCGAGAACATCGCCCGCATTCATCTCGCGGAAGCCCTCAGTTACCGCCAGAAACCGGCCTCGTTGCGCGCCGCCTGAGGCCATACGGCGCGGCCGGAGTTGTCCACAGTTATCGCAAAATTTACCGTGATTTCATCGGGTCACGCTTTGGCAAGGCTTGCCCCCGTAAAAAGCGCCATGACCTTCGATTCTGCCCCGAAACAATTTCACCGCCAACGCCGCTCGCGGCCAAGCCGCACCTGGCGGGTGGCTGGTTTCGTTGCCATTGCCGGGGTTGAAATCCTGCTGACCTTCGGCATGATCGCTCTGGTCAACCGTCTCATGGATGACAGGCCTCTGCTGGCGGCGATGGCGCTGCTGTTTGGCGCCGCCGCCCTCTCCGGCCTCGCCTATATGCTCATGCACCGGGAAGTCCTCGAACGGCTCAAGGTTCTGAAGTCGGGTCTCTCTGCCGAGCAGCTGGCGCGCAACAAAGCCGAAGAACTGGCCCATGAAAAATCGCGGCTGCTGGCCACCATGAGCCACGAAATCCGCACCCCGCTCAATGGTGTCATCGGCATGCTGGGACTGATGCTGGAAAGCGAACTGTCGCTGGAGCAACGCAACTACGCCAACACCGCCCATGGCTCTGGCCGCATCCTGCTCTCGATCATTGATGAAATTCTCGACGGTGCCAAATCGGAAGCCTTGGGCAGGGACAAGATCGCGCCCGTCGACATCATCGCGCTGGTTGAAAACGTCACCGAACTTCTGGCCCCGCGCGCCCATGCCAAGGGCATCGAGATCGTCTCGCTGTTTGCCGCCGATGTGCCGCAGATGGTCCCCGGCGATGACATGAAGCTGCGCCAGATCCTGTTCAATCTCGCTGGCAATGCCATCAAGTTCACGGCCTGTGGCGGGGTTGCCATTGAAGTCGCGCGTCATGGTGCCAATGGCCTGAGTTTCACCGTATCCGACACCGGCATCGGCATGACGGCTGATGAACTGACCCGCATTTTCAAACCCTTCGAGCAAGCCAATGCCGATACCACGCGGCGCTATGGCGGCACCGGACTTGGCCTCAGCATCAGCCGGCGTATCGCCGAAAGCCTGGGCGGAGAAATTTCGGTCAGCAGTACAGTGGGTGCCGGAACACGTCTCAGCGTCACTCTGCCCGGCATGATGCCGGGGTCTTCGTCACCGCGCGATGCCACGGCGCTTGCCGGACGGCGTTTCCGCCTCCTTCTCGATACACCCTTTGTGGCGCAGAATTTTGCCCGGCAACTGGTGGCGCAGGGCGCCCTTGTGGTTCACCCGGCAGAGCTTGAAGGCCAGACCGCCGCACACCTGTTGCACAACAGTCTCGATGCCATCATTTGTGATTCACGCTCAGGGCCGACGCTGCTCGATGCGGCGCGCCGGCTGTCACGGCAAGGCAGACCGCTGCCGCAAATCTGGATCCTGCTGACCCCCGATGAACGCCGTCCGTTGCAACATCTCCTGAAATTGCCGCTCACCGGCTATCTCATGCGACCGGTGCGGTGCTCCACCATTGTCGAGCAGCTCACCTCACGCGACAGCGCCTTCATCCGGACGGCGGCAGCGCAACTGCGCACCATCGCCACCAGGGCAGGCACGGGGCGGGTTCTCAATGTGCTGCTCGCCGATGATACGCCCGTCAACACCGTCATCGCCCGCACCATGCTCGAAAAAGTGGGCCACAAGGTCACCGTCGTCAGTTCCGGTGCGGCAGCAATCGAAGCCATCAATGGCCATGGCCCCTTCGACATCCTGCTGCTCGACATGGAAATGCCGGGCCTGAGCGGACCCGATACTGCGGCTTTGATCCGCGCCGCCGAAAGCGAGGACCCGGAGCAGCCACGGCTTCCCATTCTGGCACTCACCGCCAACACGCGGCCCGAAGCCGTCGAGGCCTGCATGCGCTCGGGCATGGACGGCCATCTCGCCAAGCCTTTCGAGCGCCAGGATCTCGAAGCCAGCATCGCGCGGCTCGCCCACATGCACGCCGCCTGATTTCGTTACCGCGCTGTCGCAATTCCGGTTTAATCCTGTCTCATGACCGCTGTTCTTGCCAGCAAATCGGGTCTTGTTGCACGCCTTGCCGGCAGCGCTGAAGATGTCGCTGCCGCGCAACGTCTGCGCCACCGGGTCTTCGTGGAAAAAGGGCAAACACAGACCGGCTCCAATACAGCAGGTCACGACGCTGACCCGTTTGATGCAGTGTGCGATCATTTGCTGGTGGTGAAAGCCGGTGCGCACGGACCAGACGCCTGTGCCCTCGCAGATGGTGATCTCGTCGGCACCTACCGGTTGCTGCGCCAATCGACGACGGCAGAACCACAGGGTTTCTACAGTGCCGGCGAATATGACATCGCCCCGCTTCTGCACCGCAAGCAAGGTCTTTCATTCCTCGAGCTGGGACGCTCGTGCGTCCGCGCCGACATGCGCAGCGAGCCAGTGGCGGAACTGCTGTGGCAAGGCATCTGGAACTATGTGCGTAACCATCGCATCGACGTGATGATGGGCTGCGCCAGCTTTGATGGCACCGACCCCGAGTCCCATGCCGAAGCGCTCAGTTATCTTGCCCACAAGGCCAGTGCGCCCGACGACTGGCGGGTGAGGGCACGGCCCGAACGCTATGTCGACATGAAGCGCAAGCCGCTCGAAAGCATTGACGAGCGCCGGGCGCTGCGGGCCCTGCCACCGCTCATCCGGGGCTACGTGAAGCTCGGCTGCCACGTCGGCGAAGGTGCCGTCATCGACCGCGACTTCAACACCACGGATGTGCTGATCGTGTTGCCGGTGGCGGCGATCAAGCCGAGATACTTCGCGCACTTTGGCGCGCCAGCCGCTGCCTGATCACCAGTTCAGGTCAAAGGCCGCAATCGCCGCCAGGTTGACGATATCGTTGGTGGTGGCCGACATCGAGGCAATCTGCACCGAGCCGGCGATGCCGGTGAGAAGCGGACCGATCACCGTCACGCCACCCAGCTGCTGCAACATTTTCGTAGAAATCGAGGCGGAGTGGGCGGCCGGCATGACCAACACGTTGGCGGTGCCGGTGAGGCGGCAGAAGGGGTACAGCGCCATCGCCTCGCGCGACAGCGCCACATCAGCTGCCATGTCACCATCGAACTCGAAATCGACGTTGCGTGAAGCCAGTATCCGCACAGCATCCTTGACGTATTCCACCCGCTCGCCGCGCGGATAGCCAAAGGTGGAATAGGAGAGGAAGGCGACGCGCGGTTCATAGCCGAAGCGGCGCGCCACGCCAGCCGCCTCCTGGGCGATATCGGCAAGTTCCACGGCTGACGGCAGTTCATGGATCGAGGTATCGGCGATGAAGACCGTGCGTCCGCGCACCAGCGCCATCGAAACGCCGATGGGGCGGTGTCCTGGACGCGCATCCATGGCACGGCGGACGTTGTCGAGAGCCAGTGAGTAGTTGCGCGTCAGGCCCGTCACCATGGCATCAGCGTCACCCAGCGCCACCATGCAGGCACCAAAGACGTTGCGGTCCTGGTTGGCGAGGCGCTGGCAGTCGCGGTAGAGCATGCCATCGCGCTGCAGGCGTGCGTACAAATAGTTGGCATAGTCGATGTTGCGGTCGGAGAGCCGGGCGTTGAGCACCTCGACGTTTTCATTGAGTTCAATGCCGGAGGTTTTCAGTGTGGCGCTGATCACTTCCTCGCGGCCAATGAGGATCGCCGTACCAAGGCCGGTCGCGGCATAGGAGTTGGCGGCGCGGATCATGCGGTCTTCCTCGCCTTCGGCAAAGACCATGCGCTTGGGCTTTTGGCGGACATAGCCGTAAACATTCTGCAAGGTGCCGGCGATGGGATCGAGGCGGGCCGAGAGTTGGGCGGCGTAGGATTCGATGTCGGCGATGTGATGGCGCGCCACGCCTGATTCCATGGCGGCCCGCGCCACCGCCACCGGAATGCGGGAAATCAGGCGCGGATCAAAGGGCACCGGGATCAGGTAATCGCGGCCAAAGGTAAGATGTGTGCCGTGATAGGCAGCCGCCACTTCGTCAGGCACGTCCTCCTGCGCCAGTTCGGCAAGGGCGCGGGCGGCGGCCACTTTCATTTCCTCGTTGATGGTGCGGGCGCGGACATCAAGTGCGCCACGGAAAATATAGGGGAAGCCCAGCACGTTGTTGACCTGGTTGGGATAGTCGGACCGGCCGGTCGCCATGATGACGTCGGACCTGACCTTGTGGGCGTCTTCCGGGGTGATTTCAGGATCGGGATTGGCCATGGCGAAGATGACCGGATTTTTGGCCATGGATTTTACCATCTCGGGCGTCAAGGCGCCCGCCACCGACAGCCCGAAGAAGACGTCGGCACCAGCCATAGCCTCAGCCAGCGTGCGTTTGTCGGTGTCGCTGGCATGGGCAGATTTCCACTGGTTCATGCCGTCGGTGCGGCCCTTGTAGACGACGCCTTTCGAGTCACAGAGAATGACGTTGTGGCCCGGCACGCCGAGCGATTTCACCAGTTCGACGCAGGCAATTGCCGCTGCTCCCGCGCCATTGCAGACCAGCTTGAAATCCTTGAGTGAGCGTCCCGTCAACTGCAAGGCATTGATGAGAGCCGCCGTGGCGATGATGGCGGTGCCGTGCTGGTCGTCGTGGAAAACCGGAATGTCCATCAGCTCGCGCAGGCGCTGTTCGATCACAAAACAGTCCGGCGCCTTGATGTCTTCGAGATTGATGCCCCCGAAAGAGGGACCAAGATAGCGCACCGCGCCAATGAATTCCTCGACGTCCCTGGTGTCGACTTCGAGATCGATCGAATCAACATCGGCAAAGCGCTTGAAGAGAACGGCCTTGCCCTCCATGACCGGTTTTGCGGCCAGCGCGCCGAGGTCGCCGAGGCCGAGGATGGCCGTGCCGTTGGTGATCACCGCAACGAGGTTGCCCTTGGTGGTGTAGTCATAGGCCGAATCGGGATTTTCAGCGATGCGGCGCACCGGAACAGCAACGCCCGGGCTGTAGGCCAGTGACAGGTCGCGCTGCGTGGCCATCGGCTTGGTGGGGTTGATCTCCAGCTTGCCGGGCTTGCCCTGCTGGTGGAATTGCAGCGCTTCCTCATCGGAAATGGACTGGCGCTTGGGCAGCTTCCGGGGGGGCGTGCTCATGATAAGCTGGATTTCCTCAGGGAAAGTTGATTGGTGGAATGCTGAAAGGTTCAGCCTAGAGAGACTGCCGCCGGTTCTCAAGGGCACAATAGCGCATCGAAAGTTGTAAGCGGCAATCGCGCCGTGACAGCAGTCTGGATGGTTTCGCTGGCTGGCAATTCCCGCTAAGGCAGGCCCATGCATGGACTTTCAAACGGGACAGGGACTGACGCGGGCCGCGGCGACGCGCCGGCCAATCCGCCGTTGCCCACTCCGGCCACGCCAATGATGGCGCAATATCTCGAGATCAAGAAAGCCCATCCCGGCAGCCTGCTGTTCTATCGCATGGGTGATTTCTACGAGATGTTCTTTGCCGATGCCGAAATTGCCGCAGGTGTGCTCGGCATTGCGCTGACCAAACGGGGCAAACATCTGGGCGATGACATCGCCATGTGTGGTGTGCCGGTGCATGCCGTCGATCACTACCTGCAGAAACTCATTCGCCATGGCCACAAGGTGGCGCTGTGCGAGCAGATGGAAGACCCGGCCGAAGCCAAGAAGCGTGGTGCCAAATCTGTGGTCAAGCGCGCCGTCATCCGTTTGATCACGCCGGGCACAATCACCGAAGAGACGTTGCTTGATGTGGCGGCCGTCAATCATCTCGCAGCCCTGGCCTGGCTCAAGGGCACCGATGAGATGGCGCTGGCGTGGTGCGATATCTCGACTGGCGATTTTGCCGTCACGCTGACCGAGCGCGCGCGCCTTGCGTCTGATCTTTCGCGCCTGAGCGCAGTTGAACTCATTCTTCCGGATGCCGTCCTTGATGAGCCGATGCTGGCCCGTCTGGCGCAGGAATCAGGCGCCGCACTGTCGCCTCTGCCCAGCAGCCGTTTTGACAGTTCGGCTGCAGAGCACCGGCTGCTCCAGCATTTCGCGGTCGCCAGTCTCGCAGGCTTTGGTGCCTTTTCGCGGGCCGAGGTTGCCGCCTTGGGGACGCTCCTCGACTATGTGCAGCTCACCCAAGTAGGCCAGGTTCCGCATCTGCGCCCACCCCGGCAGGACAATGCCGCCGACGGGTTGCTGATTGATGCAGCGACGCGCAGCAATCTCGAATTGACCCGGACGCTCTCGGGTGAGCGGCAGGGAAGTCTTCTCGCCACCATTGACCGCACCGTCACGCCGGCTGGACGGCGGCGTCTGGCATCCTTGCTCGGTCAGCCACTGGCCGACCCCAACGCCATTGCCGTGCGGCTGGACGGGGTTGCAGCCCTGGCGACGGCTGAAACGTTGCGCGCCGACCTGCGCTCGGCCCTTGCCGCAATGCCCGACATTGAGCGCGCCCTTGCACGTCTCTCCGCCAATCGTGGCGGTCCGCGTGATATCGCCATGATGCGCGACGGCTTGCTGGCAGCGCAAGGGATTGCGGCCCTGCTGCACCGCGCCGCCGACTTGCCAGCAATGGTCAGGCGAGAGGCAGACACATTGACCGCTGCCCCGTTTGATCTCGCCCAGCGCCTGACCAAGGCCCTTGGCCCCCGAACTTCCCCATCTGGTGCGCGACGGCGGTTTCATAGCCAACGGCTATCACGCAGAGCTTGATGAACAGAAGGCATTGCGTGATGACACGCGTCAGGTGATCGCGGCGCTGCAGGCGCGCTATGCCGAGATGACCGGCTTGCGGACGCTCCGCATCAAGCACAACAACATCCTCGGCTATTTCATCGAGGTCAACGCCCAGCAGGCCGACGCCATGTCGTCGCCCGACTTGCCGCTCAAATTTCAGCACCGCCAGAGCATGGCCGGGGCCATGCGCTACTCATCGCCGGAACTCATGGAACTGGAACAGAAGATCGCTGGGGCCTCCGACCGGGCGCTGGCTATCGAGCTGGCACTGTTCGGCGGTTTCGTTGCCGATGTGGTGGCGGCCCGTGACGCGATTTCCAATGCCGCGGTGGCGCTCGCCAGTCTCGATTGTGTTGCTGCCCTGGCCGAATTGGCGGTGCGCGAAAATTATGTCCGGCCCGTTGTCGATCAATCCACCACGTTCGACGTGGCAGGCGGGCGGCATCCGGTTGTTGAAGCTGCGTTGGCAAAGGCAGGGCAAACCCGCTTCACGCCCAATGACTGCGTGCTGGGTGGCGAGGCGAGCCGGGTGTGGCTGCTCACCGGCCCCAACATGGCGGGCAAGTCAACCTTCCTGCGCCAGAATGCCTTGATCGCCATTCTCGCCCAGATGGGCAGTTTCGTTCCGGCAACGTCAGCCCACGTCGGTGTGGTCGACCGGCTGTTCAGCCGCGTCGGTGCAGCCGACGATCTGGCGCGCGGGCGCTCCACCTTCATGGTCGAGATGGTTGAAACGGCAGCCATCCTCAATCAGGCGACGGCGCGCTCGCTGGTCATCCTCGACGAGATCGGGCGCGGCACGGCAACATTTGACGGTCTGTCCATTGCCTGGGCGGCACTTGAATACCTGCACGAGGTCAACCGCTGCCGGGCGCTGTTCGCCACGCACTATCACGAGTTGACGGCCCTGACCGCAACGCTCACCAGCCTCACCTCCATGACCATGGCGGTGAAGGAGTGGAAAGGCGAAATCATCTTCCTGCATGACGTGGTGAAGGGCGCGGCTGACCGCTCCTACGGCATTCAGGCCGCGAAGCTGGCAGGGCTTCCGGCACCGGTCATTGCGCGCGCCTTCGAGGTGCTGAAGCATCTGGAACAACAACGCGACGAGAAACCAGACCAGCACTTCTCCGAAGATCTGCCGCTGTTTTCGGTGCGCCATGTGCAGAACCCAGCGCCGCAAGCCAAAACTGATCCGGTGCGAGAGCGGCTCGCCAGTCTCGAGCCCGACAGCCTGTCGGCGCGCGAGGCACTGAACCTGCTCTATGAATTGAAATCGCTTTCGGGCAAAGAGCCGCAATCGTGACGACCCATCCCACCCTCGCGCTGGCCACCCTCGCGCTGGCTGAATTCCCCGCCGCACTGAAGGCGCTGTTGGTGCCAGCGGGCCAGCCGACGCTGGCCATCCGCACCGCGGCCTCGACACTCATCCGCGCCTGCCTTGCGGATGTGCGGGCGGACGCCGAGGCGCGGCTGTTGAAGGACGGCAAGGGCACGGCCTGCGCCATGGTCCTGTCGCAGGCCGAAGACGCGTTGATCTGCGCGCTGTTTGATTTTGCCCGCCTTGATGTTTTCAAGTCCGGTGATCTGCCGCTCGCCATCGTGGCGGTTGGTGGCTATGGCCGCGGCACCCTGGCACCAGGATCCGACATCGACCTCCTGTTCCTGACGCCCTCCATTGATGATCGACGCGTTGGCGAAGTGGTGGAGTTCCTGCTTTATGCATTGTGGGATGCGCGCCAGAAGGTGGGACACGCCACGCGCACGGTTGCCGATTGTGTGAAGCTGGCCAAGACCGACAACACCATCATGACGTCGGTGCTTGAGGCCCGCTTCATCTGTGGTGACGCGCCGCTGTTTGCCGAGCTGCAGGCGCAATACCGCAGCGGCATTCTGCACAAGGAAGCGCGCGGCTTTGTCACCGACAAACTCGCCGAGCGCGACCAGCGCCACAGCAAGTCAGGCGAAAGCCGCTATGCCGTGGAGCCTGACCTGAAAGATGGCAAGGGTGGTCTGCGCGATTTGCACACACTGTTCTGGATCGCCAAGTTTCTCTTCGATGCCAATTCACCGGAAGAACTCGCCGAAAAGGGTGCCTTCTCGCGTGATGACTTGCGGCGCTTCCAGAAGGCCGAGGATTTTCTCTGGGCGGTGCGCTGCCATCTGCACTTCATCGCCAAGCGCGGCGAGGACAAGATCTCGTTTGACCGTCAAGGCGAGCTGGCCGAGCGTCTCGGCTACAAGGCCCACGCCGGATTGAAACATGTCGAGCGCTTCATGAAGCATTACTTCCTGGTAGCCAAGGAAGTTGGTGACCTGACGCGCATCTTCTGTGCCAGCCTTGAAGCGAAGCACTTGAAGGAGCCGCCATCCTTCGCCCGCATGATCGGAAAGTTTCTGCCCAAGGGCAAAGCCAAGACACCTGGCAAGGGTTTCAGCAACGACGCGGGCCGTCTCAACATCGCCGACGACAACGTTTTCGCCATCGACCCCGTCAACCTCATCCGCATTTTCAAGGTGGCGGCGGAACAGGGCATGGAGATCCACCCGGACGCCTTGAAGCTGGTGCGCAGTTCGCTGCGTCTGATCGATGACAAACTGCGCCACAATCCTGAAGCCAATGCCGACTTCCTCGACATCCTGTCATCATCGGGCGATCCGGAATCACTGCTGCGGCTGATGAACGAGGCCGGTGTGCTTGGCCGTTTCATTCCCGATTTCGGCAAGGTCGTGGCGATGATGCAGTTCAACATGTATCACCACTACACGGTTGACGAACACCTGATCCGCACTGTCGGCGTGTTGCGGCAGATCGAAACCGGAAACCTCAGTGGCGATCATCCGCTGTCGGCCAAGCTCTTTCCCACACTGACATCGCGCCGGTCGCTCTATGTGGCGGGACTGCTGCACGACATTGCCAAGGGGCGGCCCGAAGATCACTCCATCGCCGGTGAGCGTCTGGCGCTGGCCATCTGTCCGCGCCTTGGACTGGACCAGGCCGAGACTGAAACCGTGGCCTGGCTGATCCGCCATCACCTGTTGATGAGCGAGACGGCGCAGATGCGCGATCTCAACGACTTCAAGACCATCCTCGATTTTGCCTCCATTGTGCAGAGTCCCGAACGCCTGAAGCTGCTCCTCATTCTCACGGTTGCCGATATCCGCGCCGTCGGACCGGGCGTTTGGAACGGCTGGAAGGGCCAGCTGTTGCGCACGCTTTTTGGTGAAACCGAACCGGTGCTGAGCGGCGGCCACACTGCCGTCACCCGCAAGGAACGGGTTGCCGATGCCCAGGCCCAGTTCCTCAAGAACTTCAGCACCTGGAGCGAGGAGCAACGCAAGCGCGAGGCGGCCCGGCACTACGATGCCTATTGGCTCAATGTGCCGCTCGACCAGCAACTGCGTCATCAGCAGCTCATCGCCACGGCCCAGAATGACGGGGCACCGGCGCGTGACGTCATCACTGCGACGCGCAGTGATGCCTTTGCAGCCGTCACCGAAATCACTGTCTACACGCCGGACCATCCGCGGCTGCTGGCGCTCATCACCGGGGCGTGCGCTGCCGCCAATGCCAATATCATTGGCGCGCAGATCTTCACCACGACCGATGGCATGGCACTCGACACCATTCTCCTGCGCCGGGAGTTCAACATGGAAACCGACGAGACGCGGCGGGCCGAGCGGGTGGCCGACACCATTGCCAACACCCTGCGTGGCCAGTTGCGCTTGCGCGATGCCTTGAAGACGGTTCCTGATCTCACCGAACGCGTGAAGGCGTTTTCAGTGGCGCCGCGCGTCATCATCGACAACACCTCATCCAACCGCCAGACCGTCATCGAGATCAATGGTCTTGACCGTGTCGGCCTGCTGCATGGCCTGACCGAGGCGCTGTTTCATCTCAATCTCAATATTGCCTCGGCCCACATCACCACCTTCGGTGAAAAGGCCATCGACGTGTTCTATGTGACTGACCTCACCGGAGCCAAGATCGAGAATCCAACCCGTCACGCGCAAATCGAAAAGCGATTGATGCAGGTGCTGGCACCCGAGGCCGAAGGCCTCAAAACTGGAACATAAGACTGAAAACCTGAAGACGGGTACACAAGGGAAATCCATGTCACTTCTGAAATCCGCGGCGACCGTTGGCGGCTTTACACTGATCAGCCGCCTCTTTGGTTTCGTGCGCGACCAGCTCATCGCCTTCACGCTGGGCACGGGCTATGTGGCGGAAGCTTTCTTCGTGGCCCAGCGCCTGCCCAACCTGTTCCGGGCACTGTTTGCCGAAGGCGCATTCAACAACGCCTTCGTGCCGCAGTTCGCCCGCAAGGTCGAAGGGGAGGGCGAGGACAAGGCCTTCGGCTTTGCCCGCGACGTGCTCTCGGTGCTGGCCAACTGGATGCTGCTGTTCTGTGCCGTCGCGATGATCTTCATGCCGTGGCTGATGTATGCCTTTGCTCCCGGCTTCCGCCACGATGGCGCAACCTATGATCTTGCGGTTGAACTGACGCGCATCTGCTTTCCCTATCTCGGCCTGATGTCACTGACGGCTCTGTTCTCCGGCATTCTCAATTCGCTGGGGCGCTTCACCGCCGCTGCAGCCGCACCCATTCTTCTCAACATCGTGGTGATTTCCGTCACCTTGCTGGCCTGGTACCTGGGGCTGGGCAACACGCCCGATACCGGCCGTTTCCTTGCCTATGGCGTCACGATTTCGGGTGTTCTGCAAATGCTGTTCCTGCTGGTCTCGGCACGGCGCGCCGGAGCCAAGGTGCGGCCCGGAATGCCGCGGATCACGCCTGACGTGAAGCGGGTGCTGCTGTTGTCGGTGCCCGGAATCATTTCGGGCGGCGTGACGCAGATCAATCTCGCCATTGCCACGGCATTGGCCTCGGGCATCGCCGGTGGCGTGGCCTTCCTGTACTACGCCGATCGCCTGTTCCAGCTTCCATTGGGTGTGATCGGTGTGGCCATCGGTGTCGTGCTGTTGCCGACGCTGGCACGCAAACTGCGCGCCAATGACACGCAAGGGGCCCTCGACAGCCAGAACCGGGCGCTGGAATTTGCACTCTTCCTGACGCTGCCCGCCGCTGCCGCATTGATCATCATCGGGCGTCCGATCCTGCATACGGTTTATGAGCATGGTGCCTTCATGCGCGCCGATACCCTGGCCGTGGCACCCGCCCTTGCCGCTTTCGCCGCAGGACTTCCGGCCTTCACCCTCACCAAGATTTTCCAGCCCAGTTTCTATGCCCGCGAAGATACCAAGACGCCGATGTATTTCGCCATGGCCACGGTGGCGGTGAATATCATCGCCAGTTTTGTGCTGGTCAGGTTCTACTCACATGTCGGTATTGCCCTGGCGACCAGCATCGCGGCCTGGCTCAATGCGCTGTCGCTCATTGCCATGTCACTGCACCGCGGCTTCTATACAACCGATCAGCGCTTCCGTTCACGCCTACCGCGCATCTTGCTGTCGGTCGCCATCATGGCGGCTGCGTTGTGGGCAATGTCGCGCTTCGTGCTGGCGGGCAACTATGCCGAGGGGGCGGGATTTGCAGCCGCAGTGTGGGGCCTGTTGGCGCTGCTGGGCGTTGGCGTGGCCAGCTATTTTGCGGCGGCGCAACTGACGGGCGCTTTCCGCCTGCGTGAGTTCAAGACGTTCCTGCGCAGATAGGACTTTTCAAGCTGGCGTCCCGCCGCTATCAGGCGCGCTCGATACGGCGCGCTGTCCAAGGTGCGCCGTCAACATCCTGATCAAGGGTCCACACCATGAGCCAAGCACCTGGGAAACAATTCAGCGACCGCGTCCTTTCGGGCATGCAGCCCACCGGCAATCTGCACCTCGGCAATTATCTCGGGGCCATGCTGAACTGGATCAAGATGCAGGCGACCCACGAGACGCTCTATTGCGTCGTTGACATGCACGCCATCACCGTGTGGCAGGAACCAGCAGTCCTGCGCAAGGCGATCCGCGATGTGACGGCGGCTTATATCGCCTGTGGCCTTGATCCGCAGAAGTCGATCATCTTCAACCAGAGCCAGGTGCCGGAACATGCCGAGCTGGCCTGGATTTTCAATTGCGTGGCGCGCCTCGGCTGGCTTAACCGCATGACCCAGTTCAAGGAGAAGGCCGGCAAGGACAAAGAGAAGGCCAGCGTTGGTCTCTACATCTACCCCAACCTGATGGCCGCTGACATCCTGATCTACAAGGCGACTGCGGTTCCGGTTGGTGAAGACCAGAAGCAGCATCTTGAGCTGACGCGCGACATCGCCCAGAAGTTCAACACCGATTTTGCCGAGGCGATCAAAGAACAGGGTTTCGGCGAGGCCTTCTTCCCTCTGACGGATCCGATCATCACCGGGCCAGCAACCCGCGTCATGAGCCTGCGCGATGGCAGCAAGAAGATGTCGAAGTCGGACCCGTCTGATCTTTCGCGCATCAACCTCACCGATACGGCAGATGACATCGCCAAGAAGATCCGCAAGGCCAAGACAGACGCTGACGGCATTCCCTCTGACACGGATGGATTGAAGGGCCGTCCCGAAGCCGAAAATCTCGTCGGCATCTACGCGGCACTGGCGGGTGAAAGCGTCGAAACAGTGCTGGGGCAGTTCGGCGGTGGCCAGTTCTCCTCCTTCAAGAACGCACTGGCGGACCTGTCGGTGGCCAAGCTTGCGCCCATCGCAGGTGAGATGAACCGTCTTCTGGCTGATCCGGCTTACGTCGAGGGTGTGTTGAAGGACGGGGCGCAGCGGGCCCGTGCCATCGCGGCCCCGATCATGCGGGACGTCCGCAAGATCGTCGGCTTTATTGTTTCCTGAACACCACACTTTAAAATCATTCCAAAGTGGTCTATATATCCGACCAGAGGACTAAGATATGTTCATTCAAACTGAAGCCACGCCCAATCCTGCCACCCTGAAATTCATTCCGGGGCGGCCCGTCCTGCCCGGCTCGACGCGGGATTATCGCGCCACGGCTGAGGCGGTGGAATCACCGCTCGCCGCCAAACTGTTTGCCATCAAGGGTGTGTCCGGCGTGTTTCTCGGCCACGACTTCGTGACCGTGTCGCGCAAGGACATCGAATGGCAACAGCTGAAGCCCGCCGTTCTCGGGGCGATCATGGATCATTACCTTTCGGGCGCGCCAGTGCTCGCCGGTGCAGCCACGGTTAACACCTCGAACGATGAAGAATTCTTCGAGGAAGGTGAAGGCGAGACCGTCAAGACCATCAAGGAGCTGCTCGACTCGCGGGTGCGTCCCGCCGTGGCGCAAGATGGCGGCGACATCACCTTCAAGGGCTTCAAGGACGGCGTTGTCTACCTCAATATGAAGGGCTCATGCGCTGGTTGCCCGTCATCGACGGCGACGCTGAAGCACGGCATCGAAAACCTGCTCAAGCATTTTGTGCCAAGCGTGGCAGAAGTGCGCCAGGTTTGAGCCTCACCGGTTCTTGAAATTCGGTGGCCGCTTTTCCACAAACGCTGTCATGCCTTCCTTCTGGTCTTCGAGATTGAACAGCGCGTGAATGGATTTGCGCTCGAAGGCGAGGCCTTCGCCGAGTGTTGTATTGAAGGCGGCGTTCACCGCCCGCTTGGCTGACGCCATCACTGGCTGTGACAGGCTGGCGATTTTGCTGGCAACGGCGAGTGCTTCTTCCATCAGTTTATCCGGTGGCACAATCCGCGCCACCAACCCCAGGCGCTCCGCTTCCGTCACCTCCATCATGCGGCCGGTCAAGATCATCTCCATGGCCTTGGCCTTGCCGATGGTGCGGGCCAGGCGTTGCGTCCCGCCGCCGCCGGGAATGATGCCAAGTGTCACTTCCGGCAGGGCGAACCTGGCATTGTCGGCGGCGATGATGAAATCCGCAGGCCAGGGCAAATTCAAAGCCGCCGCCGAGGCAATAGCCCGCCACCGCCGCAATGATGGGTTTGCGGATGGTGGATGATGTGATCCCAATCCCAGAGAAAATCTTCCTCCGTCACCTCAGCGAAAGTCTTGTCCTTCATCTCACGGATGTCGGCACCGGCCGCGAAGGCCTTTTCGCTGCCGGTGAGGATGATGCAGCCGATATTCGAATCGGCGTCGAAACGGTCCAGCGCCGCGTTCATTTCGGTGATCAGTTGGCCATTCAAGGCATTCAGCGCCTTGGGGCGGTTGAGGGTGATGATCCCGACCTTGCCCCGGATTTCCGTGATGATTGTATCTTGGTTCATGATGCTCAGCGTTGGCAGGTTGGACAATAGAAGGTGGAGCGGCCCGATTGTACAAGACGGCGCACCGTCGACGTGCAACCCGGTGCATGGCACGGTGCCGCCCTCGCGGTCATAGACCAAAAAGCGCTCCTGGAACTCGCCTTTGGTGCCGTCGACGGATTGATAGTCCTGCAAGGTGGAACCACCTGCGGCGATCGCTTCCGTCAGAATATCCCGGATGTGGCGCACCAGCTCATCGCTGCGCAGGTCATTGCGCTTGCTGATGGTTCCAGCCTTGCGGCGCGGCGACAGGCGGCTGCGAAACAGCGCCTCGCAAACATAGATATTGCCCAACCCGGCGATGATGCGCTGATCCAGCAGGGCCGCCTTCAATGGCGCCTTCTTGCCGGTGAAGGCCTGGCGCAGATAATCGGCGCTGAGCCCGTTGCCGAGCGGCTCAACCCCGAGATCGCGCAGCAGGGGATGGGCCTCACCGGCACGCTCCAGGTCCATCATGCCAAAGCGCCGGGGGTCGGAATAGACAATGCGGGTCTGGTCATCGAGATGAAAGACGACGTGGTCGTGCGTGCTGTCAGCGCTGCCCTTGGCGGCGGCGCTGTCATAGAATTCGCCCGGCGTGCCGATGCTGCCGTCGCGGCGCAGAATGGTGAAGCGCCCGGTCATGCCGAGGTGCAGGATCAGCCGGTCGCCGCGGTCGGTGTCCGCAAGAATGTATTTGGCCCGGCGCGACAGGCTTTCGATGCGAGCCCCTTGCAGCCGTTCGCTGAAATCGGGCGGGAAGGGAAAGCGCAAGTCCTTGCGGCGCAACTCGACGCGAACCACAACGCGGCCCGCCAGGGCTGGCTCCAGCCCCCGTTTCACCGTTTCAACTTCTGGCAGTTCGGGCATCTTGGTTTCCGTGTGGAATTTTAGGGTTAACCGCGCTGCGCCGGGAAAGGCAATAGAACTTGCACCCCCGATCCCCTATGTATGGCCTCATGTCTGAACCGCGTCTCAAAACACCGGGCAAAAATGAAACCGCCTTTGGCTTCCGCACTGTTGAACAGGGCGAAAAACAGGGGCTGGTGAACGAGGTCTTTGCGAAATCGGCCGCCCGCTATGACCAGATGAATGATCTGATGTCGGCGGGCCTGCACCGCCTGTGGAAAGACGACTTCGTGCAGATGGTGAACCCGCCCAAGGGCACGACACCTTTCCACGGCCTCGATGTGGCAGGCGGCACCGGCGACATTGCCTTCCGCATCGTCACAGCAGGCGGGGCCAACACCCGCGTCACCATCGCCGATATTTCGCCAGAGATGGTGAACGAGGGCAAGTTGCGGGCCGGGCGCGAGGGCTATGCCGGAAAAGTCGAGTTCACCGTCGGCAATGCCGAACAGTTGGCCTTCGCCGACAAGAGTTTCGACTGCTACACCATCGCCTTTGGCATCCGCAACGTGCCGAAGATCGACGCCGCGCTGACGGAGGCCTATCGTGTGCTGAAGCCGGGCGGACGTTTTCTCTGCCTTGAGTTCAGCCATTTGGATGTGCCGTTGGCGCAACAGATCTACGATGCCTATTCCTTCACCGTCATTCCCGCCGTCGGCAAGGTGGTGACGGGCGACGGCCAACCCTATCGTTATCTCGTCGAATCGATCCGGACATTTCCCAAGCAGCAGGCCTTTGCCGACATGATCAGTGCGGCGGGATTTTCGCGCGTCACCTGGCGCAATCTCACAGGAGGCATTGCCGCCATTCATTCCGGTTGGCGCATCTGATGGCCAACGCCATCACTAATTTGTTCCGGTTGGCGAAAGCTGGTTTTGTCCTGGCACGGCACAATGCGTTGCTGCCCGAGGAGCAGTCAGACAAGTTGCCGCTTCCGGCACGCGCCATTCTGAAACTGGCGCAGATGGGTGCCGGAGACACCACCACAACATCGCAATCGAACCGCATCTCGGCGGCGCTGTCGTCGCTCGGTCCCTCCTACATCAAACTCGGACAATTCCTCTCGACCAGGCCCGATGTGATCGGGGCCAAGCGGGCCTTTGAACTGAAAGCCCTGCAGGACAGGCTGCCACCGTTTCCCATGAGCGAGGCGAAGGCCATCATTCAGGCCGAACTGGGCCAGCCGGTGGAAGACCTGTTCACGGCCTTCAGTGAACCGGTGGCGGCGGCCTCGGTGGCGCAAGTGCACAAGGCGACGACGCCCGAGGGCCGCGAGGTTGCCGTCAAGGTGTTGCGACCCGGCGTTGAAAAACGTTTCGCCGCCGATATCGACAGTTTCGGTTTTGCGGCAAGGCTGATGGAGCGCGTGTCGAACGAGGGCAAGCGACTGCGCCCAGTGGCTGCGGTGAAAACGCTGGAAGAATCGATGAAGCTCGAGCTTGACCTCCGCATGGAGGCCTCGGCGCTGGCGGAAATGCGTGAGAACACCAAAGACGATCCAGGCTTCCGCCTGCCAAAGATCGACTGGGCGCGGACTTCGAGGCGGGTGCTGACGACAGAATGGATCGACGGTATTGCCATGGCCGACGTTGCCGCCTTGCGGGCCAAGGGCTACGATCTCAACCGCCTCGCCGACAGCATCATCCAGAGTTTCCTGCGCCACGCCATCCGCGACGGTTTCTTTCACGCCGACATGCATCAGGGCAACCTGATGGTCGATGATACAGGCACACTGGTGGCGCTTGATCTCGGCATCATGGGCAGGCTCTCGGAACTGGACAAGACGGTGCTCGCCGAAATCCTCTACGGCTTCATCGTCAAGGACTACACGCGTGTGGCGCAGGTGCATTTTGATGCCAACTATGTGCCTTCGCACCAGAGCGTGCAGAACTTTGCCCAAGCCTTGCGCGCCATCGGCGAGCCGATCATGGACCTGCCCGCCGACAAGATATCCATGGCGCGGTTGCTGACCCAGCTTTTCGAAGTGACCGAACAGTTCGACATGGAGACGCAACCGCAATTGCTGCTGCTGCAAAAAACCATGGTGGTGGTTGAGGGGGTGGCGCGCACACTCAATCCCAATCTCAACATGTGGGTTGCGGCTGAACCGGTGGTCAAGCAGTGGATCGAACGCAAACTCGGGCCCCTGGGCAAGATCGAGCAGGCGGCTGGTGCTGCTGCGTCACTGGGCCGGGCAGCTCTGCAATTGCCCGAGATGCTGGACGAGGCCCAGCGGGCGACACGCATGCTCGCCGACATGGCCAATGGTGGTGGCCTCAAACTTGACCCGGCGACGGCGCAGGAAATGGCGCGGGCACAAATGAAGTCGCGGCGGTGGCAATCGCTGGCACTTTATGCAGGTGCCGTGGCGCTGGTTGTGATTGCGGTGAAATTGGTGCTGTAATGGCTGACATGAAAAAATCCATTCTTCTTGTCATCGGTGGTGGCATTGCCGCCTACAAATCGCTGGAGCTGATCCGGTTGCTCAAGGCCAAGGACATTGGCGTCACCGCCATCATGACCAAGGCGGCGGAACAGTTCGTGACGCCGCTCTCGGTGGCGAGCCTGTCCGGCAACAAGATCTATGGCGATCTCTTCTCGCTCACCGATGAAACCGAGATGGGCCACATCGAGTTGTCGCGCTCGGCTGATCTTGTCGTCGTCGTCCCCGCCACCGCCGACCTGCTCGCCAAGATGGCGTCGGGACTGGCCAATGACCTTGCCTCCACCGCACTGCTGGCCACCGACAAGCCGGTGCTGGCGGCGCCGGCCATGAACGTGCGTATGTGGCATCATGCGGCGACCCAGCGTAACATCCGTACACTGACGAGTGAGGGCGTGCAGTTTGTTGGTCCGGCGGCGGGCGAAATGGCCTGCGGCGAATTTGGTCTCGGCCGTCTGGCAGAACCGGTTGATATCGCCATGGCGGTTGAAGCACTGCTCAGCCCGGCGGCCAAACCGCTCAAGGGCAAGCATGTGCTGATCACCGCTGGCCCGACGCGCGAGCCCATTGATCCGGTGCGCTATATCTCCAATCAGTCCTCCGGCAAGCAGGGCTATGCCATTGCCGAGGCGGCAGTGAAGCTGGGCGCGCAAGTGACCCTGGTGAGCGGGCCCGTGGCGCTGCCGATCCCGCCGGGCGTCGGCATGATCCCGGTGACGACGGCAGAAGAAATGCTGCATGCGGTTGAAACCTCGCTCCCTGCCGACATCGCCATTTTCACCGCCGCGGTTGCGGATTGGCGGGTGGCCAAGGTGGCGGGTGAGAAGATGAAAAAGGCTGGCGACGGAACACCGCCTGTCCTCAGCTTTGCCGAGAACCCTGACATTCTCAAGACCGTGGCAACGTTGAAAAAGGGCCGGCCCAAACTTGTCGTCGGCTTTGCGGCAGAAACTGAAAACGTCATCGATCACGCCAAGGCCAAGCTCGCGAAAAAATCCTGTGATCTCATCGTCGCCAATGACGTGAGTGTGGAGAACAATGTTTTCGGCGGTGATGCCAATACGGTGCATCTGGTATCGGCAGCGGGCGTCGAAAGCTGGCCGAAGATTTCCAAGACGGAAGTGGCCAGCCGTTTGATGGCGAAGTTGGCAGGCCTGGCGTGAGGGTTGCGGTCCTCCGCTTGCCGCATGGTGCTGACTTGCCCTTGCCTGCCTACGCCACGGCGGGCGCGGCCGGCATGGACTTGCGCTCTGCTGAAGCTCTGATCCTCAGGCCCGGAGCGCGGGCACTTGTCGCCACCGGCATTGCCATTGGCACTTCCAGCCAATACCGAGGCACAGGTGCGGCCACGGTCCGGGCTGGCGGTCAAACACGGCGTCACCGTACTCAATGCGCCAGGCACCATCGATGCCGACTACCGCGGCGAGATCAAGGTGCCGCTGATCAATCACGGCGCAGAGGATTTCGTCATCGGGCGCGGTGACCGCATCGCCCAGCTGGTGATCGCGCGCGTCGAACAGGTGACGCTTGATGAAGTTTCCGTGCTTGACGAAACGTTGCGTGGGGCGGGCGGATTTGGAAGTTCGGGCAAGTCCTAGTAGTCTGCAACCATGGCACTCTCTGAGGAAGAAGTTGAACGTTACGCCCGGCACATCGTCTTGCCGGAGGTCGGCGGTCCCGGCCAGAACAAGCTCAAGGCCGCTTCGGTGCTGGTGATCGGTGCTGGTGGCCTGGGCGCGCCACTGCTGCTGTACCTTGGTGCCGCGGGCATCGGCCGCATCGGCATTGTCGATCATGACACGGTATCGCTCTCGAATCTGCAGCGCCAGGTCATCCACACCACAGATCGCGTCGGTTTGCGCAAGGTCGAAAGCGCCGCGCAACAGATCAAGGCGATCAATCCGCATGTGGTGGTTGAACAGCATGCCTCGCGCATCACGCCGGAAAATGCCCTGGAGCTGATGGCTGGCTATGACATCATCGCCGATGGCTGTGACAATTTCCCGACGCGCTTCATGGTGTCCGATGCCGCCTTCTTCGCAAGAAAAACGCTTGTCTCGGCGGCAGTCGGGCAATTCGACGGACAGATTTCGACCTTCAAGCCGCATCTCAAGATGACCGATGGCACACCCTATCCCACGTACCGTTGTTTTGTTGGTGACTTGCCGCCGCGCGGTGCATTTCCGGCCTGCGAAGAGGCGGGCGTGTTGGGAGCGCTGCCCGGCATTCTTGGATCATTGCAGGCCATGGAGGTGATCAAGGAATTGCTCGGCATCGGCGAAAGCCTGGCTGGCCGCATCCTGATGTATGACGCGTTGTGGGCGCGCTTCTTCGAAACCAGGCTGGCGTGGAATCCGGACAACCCGCTGACGGGGAGAAACCCCACGGTCACGTCGCTTGATCCGGCGAACTACCGGGATTGAATCTCAGTCATATGCTGACTGGTCCCTGGGGCGGCGGCGGAACAGGCCGCCGAGCAGGCCACCCAGTGCGAGGCAGGCGGTGCCAAGTGCAACATCGTGCCAGAAATCAATCCTCTTCCTGAACTCCAGCATGGCGGAAAATTCGACCTTCATGGTGTTGGTCATTACCATGAGATTTTTCATAGCCGGGTCTGATGTGTCCTGGGCTGCGGATTCGTCAACTGTCAGTGCAGCCTGCTTCCATATGTCCAGTTCTGCTTGCAGGGATGGCAAATCGGAGAGATCAGCGAGGGCACGATTGCTGAAAACCTTGACGCGATCCAGGAGGGGAGCTCCGCTTTGGTCGGCAGGGAGATAGTGCCAGGTCGCTATGGCGAAAGAGACACCAACTCCGATGATGGCAAGAAAGACAACGCGCAGGATACCGCCGACCATTGCCGCCTCCGCTGATTTCCGGGTGGGGTCCGGACCAAGGTCCCAGCCTATTGCAAGGGTGAGGGGCTGTCGAGAGCGCCCGTCTCTAGCTCTCCCCCAGGAGTGCCATGACTTCTGCACCCAGCTGCATGTCGTCGAGGTGGCCGAAGCTGTGGCGGCGGAGGTTTCCGGCCTTGTCGATGAGCAACATCGTCGGCGTGCCTTGCATGCCATAAAGCGCCATGGTGGCAGGCATTGGATTGCCAGGCATCTGCGGCATGTCCACGCCAACCGGAAAGGCGATGCGATTTTCGTGCAGGAAGGCCTTGAGCGACACCGGCTGCATGGCATCGTGATGCTCAAAGACGGTGTGCAGGCCAATGACGCTGACAGCAGCGCCCTTGAACAGGGCATGGGCCTTGCGCAATTGCGGGATGAGTTCGGACACGCAGCCCGGGCACAACATCTGAAAGGCCCCGGCCAGCACCACATGGCCACGCAATGACGCCAACGTCAGTGACTCATTGCTGTTGAGCCACTGACTGGTGATCCATTCGGGTGCAGGCAGGTGGTCCGTCATCACCCTATTCTGACACAGCGCCGGGCAGGCTCAAGTCGCCGCTGGCCACATCAAACACATTGATGACGCACAGCAGTGGTGCATGAGCCTGTTCATTGACGCGCAATCCGGCGGTGACACCGTCAAACTTGAGTGTGCTCACATCGCCAAGCTTCGCAGCGGGAACACTGACTGTTACATTGGCTCCGTCAATCACCGGTGGCAGATTGGGACTGTCAATCAGCAAGGGCAGACCCGGCCATGTGGCGGGCAACTTCGGCTTGGCACCTTCCGGGATATCAATCACTTTGAGTGCGCCCTTGCCACAAGCGTCGTCTGGGCCAAGCACCACCCAGTGACTGTGCCACACGCCGCCATCATTCTTCAAGTCGCCGTCGGCATTTTCATCGGCAACAGGTGTGTCGTCAAAATCCGGATGTGCCGTCACAGCCAAAGCCAGAATGCCCTGCTTGGCTTCAAAGCCAACCGCCGACGAATCAAGCGTTGTCGGCCAGACATATGAATAGACGGCGGCACCCTCAAGTTTGCCGTTGGCAGCAGGCTTCGATGCACCTGCAGCACCGGAGACGGCAATGGAGAAGGCCAGTTGGTCACCGGCCCTGGAAATCTTTGCCGTGACGATGTCAAAAGCAGCATCACCGTGATTGCCGCTTTTGGCCGATATGGGATCGGCAAAGGCCAGAACAGGTGACAATGACAAGACAATTGCTGACAACAAGAGCGTTTTACAGTTCATGGGCAGGACTCCCTCTGACAATAAATAGGATTCCTAATTGTTGTATTGTGGGCCGTCAAGTATTATTTAGGACTCCACAATGAAAAATTCAACCCAGCTCTCCCGTCGCATTGCCTCAGGTCTCGGCAGGATCGCGGTGGTGCTACGCGGGCTCGCCTGGAAGCGGGCCACGGAAGACGCCGTTACTCCGACCCAAGCAGAAATTCTGCAGCAGCTGGCGGAATCGTCCGGCCCCCTGCGGCTTGGCGAAGTCGCAGCTGCGCTTGCAATTTCGTCGCCAACAGCCAGCGATGCGGTCACTGCGTTGGTCAACAAAGGACTTGCGGTGAAAGTCGCTGGTGCGGATCGAAGAGCCGTAGCCATAAATATCACCGCCGCCGGCCAGGAATTGGCTTTGCGCTCTGCCGACTGGTCAGACCTTTTGGCCCGCGCCGTCCAAACCCTCTCGCCCAGCGAGCAGGGCGTCATGCTGCGGGCGCTTTCAAAGATTATTGTTCAATTGCAGGACGATGGAGCAATTTCGCCGCAACGCATGTGCGTGACATGCCAGCACTTCCGACCCTTTGCCCATGCCGATAAAGAGAAACCCCATCACTGCGCATTCATCGACCGCGCCCATGGCGATCATGGACTGCAACTCAGTTGTCCGGACCATGTGGCGGCCGATGCCGCGCACGCTCAATCCAACTGCATCGATTCTTGACCAATCAAGCTACATAAAGATATCCTTATATAGCTCTTGCCGCCCTCCCTGCCATCCGCTAAGACGCCACTATCAAAATCAGGATTGGATTGGTCATGAGCAAGCACGACTATGTGGTCGCCGACATCAAGTTGGCGGAATGGGGCCGCAAGGAATTGGACATGGCGGAAGTGGAAATGCCCGGCCTGATGTCGACCCGCGCCGAATTCGCCAAGGAACAACCGTTGAAGGGTGCGCGCATCTCGGGCTCGCTGCACATGACCATCCAGACCGCCGTGCTGATCGAAACGCTGAAGTCACTCGGTGCCGACATCCGCTGGGCCTCGTGCAATATTTTCTCGACGCAAGACCACGCCGCTGCGGCCATTGCCGCCACCGGCATTCCGGTTTTTGCGGTGAAGGGTGAAAGCCTGCGCGACTACTGGGAATACACCGCCAAGATTTTCGACTGGGCCGACGGCAAGCCGTCCAATATGATCCTCGACGATGGTGGCGATGCCACGCTCTATATCCTGCTCGGTGAAAAGGCCGAGAAGGATGCCTCCCTCATTGCTCATCCAAAATCGGAAGAAGAAGAATGCCTGTTCGCCGAGATCAAGGAGCGCATCAAGAACCAGCCCGGCTGGTTTGAGAAGCAGCGCAAGGCCATCATCGGTGTGTCGGAAGAAACCACCACCGGTGTGCACCGTCTCTATGAGATGCAGAAGAAGGGCGAATTGCCGTTCCCCGCCATCAACGTCAATGACAGCGTCACCAAATCAAAGTTCGACAACAAGTATGGCTGCAAGGAATCACTCGTTGACGCCATCCGCCGCGGCACCGACGTGATGATCGCCGGCAAGGTTGCGGTGGTCTGTGGTTATGGCGATGTGGGCAAGGGTTCCGCCGCCTCGCTTCGCGGTGCGGGTGCGCGTGTTGTGGTGACCGAAGTCGATCCGATCTGCGCCTTGCAAGCCTCGATGGATGGTTTCGCGGTGCAGACGCTGCAGGACATGCTGCCCAACGCCGACATCTATGTCACGGCCACCGGCAACAAGGACGTCATCACCATCGATGACATGAAGCAGATGAAGGACATGGCCATCGTCTGCAACATCGGTCACTTCGACAACGAAATTCAGGTGGCGGAACTGAAGAACTTCCCGTGGGTCAACATCAAGCCACAGGTGGACCTGGTCAAGTTCCCCAAGGGCAACCGCATCATTCTGCTCTCGGAAGGCCGCCTGGTGAACCTTGGCAATGCCACGGGCCACCCCAGTTTCGTCATGTCGGCGTCTTTCACCAACCAGACACTGGCGCAGATCGAACTCTATACCAACCGCGCCACCGGCAAGTACAAGAACGAAGTCTATGTGCTGCCCAAGCACCTCGACGAGAAAGTGGCTCGCCTGCACCTCGCCAAGCTTGGCGTCAACCTCACGGAACTGCGCCCTGAGCAGGCCTCCTATATCGGCGTCACCGCCGACGGCCCTTACAAACCGGACTATTATCGCTACTGATCCGGCGACCAAGACCGATCCCAGATTGCACCCCGTGACGGATTCACCTCGCGGGGTGTTTCTGTCTATACCGGGCTCTTCAATGGGTGTGTCTGTGATTCGCGTGCTGGTTCGTGCATGTCCCGCCAAAGTGCGTAGTTGTTTGGCGGCCGGGCGGTTGGAGGACAGTCGTGTCTTTAGGGGATGGCAAAGGGGGTATGATGCGCTGCGCGGTTCGCGCTGGCGTGTCGATGCTTGCGCTCTGTCTGGCCCCGTGCCTGATGGCGAACCCAGCCGGAGCAGCAGGCCTGATCTCGTTTGCGCCCGAAACCCTGACCGCCACCGTCCTTGGGGCCACCGCGCTTGTCCTGACGGCGGGTTTTTCCGCCTTTGCCGCGTTGCGTTTGCACAAGCGCCTGCGGGCCACGCAGCAACGTGTCGGTGATCTGGAGCTTCTGCTCAACGAGGCGGAAGCCTCGCTGCTGTCTGAACCGCAGATTCTGGTGATCTGGCGCGGCAGCAATGCCACGCCTGAGCGCCTCATCAACAACATTCGCGGCACCGCCCAGGTGCCGGTGCAGAGCAACGAAATCCTCAGCTTCGGGTCGTGGCTGGAGCGCGATTCGAACGCCAGCCTCGGCCAGGCGCTGGCGGCGTTGCGGGGCACGGGCAAGGCCTTCAATATCGGCGTCAAGACGCTCAAGGGTGAATTGCTGGAAGCCGACGGCCGCGCTGCTGGCGGTCTGGCGACGCTGCGCATCCGCCCGCTGGTGGGTGACCGGCGGCAAATGACGGAGCTGTCATTCGATGCCAGCAAACTGGGCAAGCAGGTCGAGCGTCTCTCGGCCATTCTCGATGCCGCGCCCTTTCCGGCCTGGATCCACGGCAAGGATGGTGTGCTGCTGTGGGCCAACCAGTCCTATGTGGCAGCAGTTGAAGCGGCAAGTTTCGAAGGGGCGCAGCGTGCCACCAGCCTCGCCAAGTCGTCGGACATCGACAGCAGCCACGCTGACCCGTCGAAGAAACTTCTCGGCCGTGTCCATGCCGTGCAACAGGGCAACAGGCGCGCCTACAACATTCACGAGATGCAAATCGATGGCGGCGTCGCGGGCTTTGCCATCGACATCACAACACTTGAGGGTGCAGAGAAGGAACTCGACCGCCACATCAAGGCCCACACCTCGACGCTCGACAAGCTAAACACTGCCATTGCCATCTTCGGGCCGGACCAGCGCCTGCGCTTTTTCAACCAAGCCTATGCGAAACTCTGGGGTCTTGATGTGAAGTGGCTTGAGGGCCAGCCGCTCAACGGCGAAATCCTCGACCGCTTGCGCAGCAACCGGCAACTGCCGGAGCAGGCCAACTACCGCGAATGGAAAACCAAGCAACTGTCCTCCTTCACGACGCTCGAGGTGCGGGAAGACTATTGGTATTTGCCGGATGGCCGCTCGGTGATGGTGATCTGCGAACAGCATCCCTTCGGCGGCGTCACCTATCTCTATGAGAACATGACCAAGGAGTACCAGCTCGAAAGCCGCGTCAACGAACTCTTCGACACGCAACGCGAAACACTGGACAATCTGGCCGAGGCCGTGGCGCTGTTCGGCACCGATGGCCGTCTGCGTCTGGCCAATCCGTCGTTCACGCGGTTGTGGCAAGTGGCACCGCAGGCAACCCCGCACGTCGATGAACTGCAACGCGCGCCCGGACTTGAACCCGATGCGCGGGCCGCCTGGTCTGATATCCGTTACGGCATCACCGGACTTGACGGCGCCCGCAAGGTCGTCGACGGGCGTTTCCGCCACGGCGAATTTTTTCTCAGCTTCCGCGCCGTGCCGTTGCCCGATGGCCATGCCCTTCTGACCTTTGCCGATGTGACCGACTCGGTGCGGGCCGAACAAGCCTTGCGTGACCGCACCGAAGCGCTCGAAGCAGCCGACCGCCTGAAGACCAATTTTCTCTCCAGCATCTCCTATGAAATCCGCACGCCACTGACCAGCATCGCGGGCTTTGCCGAGGCGCTTGACGTCGGCATTGCCGGCGCGATGCAAGCCAAGCAGCGCGAGTATGTCCTCGACATCCGCCGTTCGGCCGGCGATCTCACCACCATCATTGATGCCATCATCGACCTCTCCGCCATTGATGCCGGTGCAATGGAATTGAAACTCGCTGCCATTGACGTCACCAACCTGCTGGAAAATGCCACGACGCGGGTCTTGCCAGCGCTGGAACGGCGCAACCAGACCATATCAATTGAAGTTGCCGCCAATGTGCCGGACATCAAGGGTGACGCGGCGCGGCTCGAGCAGGTGCTGGGGCACCTCCTGTCCAACGCCATCGGTTTTTCCACACCGGGTGCGCAGATCAGCATGGGTGCACGGCGGGTCAAGGACATGGTCCAGATCTGGGTTGCCGACACCGGCCGCGGCATGGATAGCGAATTCCAGGGCAAGGCCTTCGAACGCTTTCAGGCCAAGCCGTCCGCCGGCAGTCACCGTGGTCCCGGCCTTGGATTGTCGCTGGTCAAGAGCTTCACCGAGTTGCATGGCGGCAAGGTGTCACTGGTGTCCAAGCTTGACCAGGGCACCACAGTGGTGTGCTCGCTCCCCATCGACGGGCCACAGCGCAAAGCTGCCACACGCGCCGCATAGATTTCGTCATCATGATTTTTACCAGCACCAGCCCAGCCGAAACCGAAGCCCTTGCGGCGCGCCTGTCATTGTGGGCAAGGCCGGGTTTTCTCATCCTGCTGGCCGGTGATCTCGGCAGCGGCAAATCGACCTTTGCCCGCGCCTTCATTCGCGCCCTGGCTGAAGGCCAGGATGAATTCGACATTCCAAGCCCGACCTTCACGCTGGTGCAGAACTATGACGAGACACGGCTGCCAGTGTTTCATGCCGATCTCTATCGCCTGAAGAGTGACGGCGACGTTGAGGAACTGGGTCTCAGTGATTTGCTCGGCACACACGTGGGACTTGTGGAATGGCCGGAACGCTTGCCCGCTGGATTGACGCCTGATGTGTTGCACGTGTCCTTCACAGGTACGGGTGAGAACCGCGAGATTGTCATCACGGCTGATGGCGGCTGGGCCAAGGCATTGGCGCGCGATGCCGAGATCGAGCACTTTCTCGCCAGCAGCAATCCTTGCTCCCGCCATTTTCTCGAAGGCGATGCCTCGGCGCGGCGTTATGAATGGCTCACTGTGTCGGCTGGCAACAAACCCATTCTCATGGACATGCCGGCGCGGCCTGATGGTCCGCCAGTCAAGGATGGCAAGCCCTACAGTGCCGTCGCCCATCTCGCCGAAGGATTGGCTGCCGTCGTGGCGGTGAATACAATGCTGGTGCAACGGGGCTTTAGTGCGCCGCGCATTCTCAGGTCGGACCTGAACCGCGGGATTGCCCTCATCGAAAACCTTGGTGACCGTGTCTATGGCAAGATGCTGCTGGCGGGCGAAGACATGACCGGGCCGATGCTCGCTGCTGCCGAAGTGCTGGCTGACATGGCGCGGCATGAATGGTCTGCGGATGTACCTGCCGGTGACGGCGTGGTTCATCGCGTGGCGGCCTACGATGAAGATGCGCTGTTGATCGAGGCTGACCTTCTGCCCTCGTGGTTCTGGCCCTATTTGCATGGGCTTGCGCCACCGCCGGAGGTCAATGCGTCGTTCGCTGCCGTGTGGCGCAGACTCGTTCCACACACGGTGCAGGTCCGGCCACAATGGGTGCTGCGCGACTATCATTCGCCCAACCTGATCTGGATTCCGGAGCGCCAAGGCGTGCAGCGTGTCGGCCTCATCGACACGCAGGATGCTGTCATGGGCCATGGTGCCTACGATCTGATGTCGATGACGCAGGATGCGCGGGTTGATATTCCTGATGCCTTGGCAGCGCAGACGGTGACGCATTACCTGACGTTGCGTGCAGATGAAGCCGGATTTGACCGCGACGCATTCCTGACCGCCTACGCCGTGCTCGGGGCGCAGCGGGCCACCAAGATTCTCGGCATCTTCGCGCGGCTCTCCAAGCGCGATGGCAAGCATGGCTACCTCCGTCACATGCCGCGCGTGTCGCGGGCACTGGCCAGGAACCTCGAGCATCCGGTGCTCAGCCGAATTGAAGCAGTGGTATCGCGATCACTTGCCTGAGGCGTTGTCGGTGAAGACATGACCCACACTATCGGTCACACGGCGATGGTGCTGGCGGCGGGATTTGGCACGCGCATGCGGCCCTTGACCAACACCATGCCCAAGCCCCTCATCCCGGTGGCGGGGCAGCCCATCATTGCCCATGACTTCGACCGTCTGCGGGCGGCTGAGGTGTCGAAAGCGGTGGTCAATGCGCACTACCTTGCTGAACAGATTGAGGCATGGTGCGCCACTGTGCACAGTCCCCGCACACAATCGTCTCGGATGAGCGCGATGCCATTCTCGATACCGGCGGCGGAATTGCCCGCGCGCTTCCCTTGCTCGGCGCCGATCCCTTCTTTGTGCTGAACAGCGACTCCTTCTGGATCGACCGGGGCATGCCGGCGCTCTCTCGCCTGCGCGCCGCATGGAACGACGCCACCATGGATTGCCTGCTCCTGCTCTGTGATCCAGCCGATACCACCGGCTATGATGGCGCGGGGGATTTCGTCATTGCCGGGGATGGCCGCCTCGCCCGCGCAAAATCGGCACCCGGCCACAAGGCCTTTGCCTATATCGGCGGTTACCTCGTCCATCCCCGCCTCTTTGCCGATGCCCCGGTGGGGACCTTCTCGATGAACTGGTTGTGGGATCAGGCGATTGGGCGGGGCCGACTGTTCGGTCTTGCCCATACCGGTCATTGGCTTCATGTTGGCACACCGGAGGCCATTGGCGCTGCCGAAGACTGGTTGAAGCGGAACACCTGAATGCGGCCACACGCTCATGTCTGGACCTGCGGTGCCGGACTGATCGAGGTTCTGGCCGAAAAAGTCCTGTCCGGTTTTCCACTTGAGCCCAGCACGGCACCCGAACTTTCTCGCGTTACAATCCTGGTACCGACACGCCGTGCGGCCAAGGCGCTTGAAGACCGTCTGTTTCAGCGCTGCACGACGAAGTCCCTGTTGCTGCCCAGGGTCAGGCCCATTGGCGACGTCGATGATGACCTGATTGCCGAGCAACTGCCAGACGACGGCCTGCCCGATGCGATTTCACGCAATGGTCAACTCTTCCTCGTGCTCAGCCTCATCGACGCGTGGGCGAAAGACAATCCGCAGCTGGCCCTGGCCAGCGATGTCAATGCCTCGCGCAGCCAGGCGCTGGGTCTGGCGCAGTCGCTGGTGGAGTTGTTGACGCAGCTCGAAACCGAGGAAGTGACAGCCGATCTCGGCAGCGCCTTTGCCGAACTCGACCTTGCCGAACACCGCCAGACCATCACCTCGCTCCTGCATCTGGTGCAGGAACAATTGCCGAAGCGCCTGCATGAGCTCAATCTGATGGGGCCGGCGGCGCGGCGCAACAAGGCCTTGCGGCTGGAAGCGGCACGCATTGCGGCAGGCAACATCACCGGGCCGATCATTGCGGCGGGCTCAACCGGTACAAATCCGGCGACCCGCGCCTTGCTCAAGGCGATTGCCAATCATCCCCAGGGTGCCGTCATCCTGCCGGGGCTTGATCTCGCCCTTGATGATGAATCCTGGAACATCGTTGCTCCCAATCATCCGCAGCACGCGATGAAACTTCTGCTGGCCGAGCTGGAGATAGCACGGGCCCAGGTTCAGGAACTTGCCCCTGCCACGGCGCGCCAGACGCTCCTGCGCGAAGTCATGCGCCCCGCCGAAACAACGGACAAATGGTTCGGCGGTGGCGCGCTGCCAGCATCGGTCCTGCATGCGGCACGGCAGGGATTGCGGTTGATCGAGGCTCCCGACAGACATCTGGAAGCCCGCAGCATCGCGCTGTTGTTGCGGGAAACGTTGCAACGGCCCGGGGCCCGGGCGGCACTTGTAACACCAGACCGCGACCTCGGCCAGCAAGTCACGGCAGAACTGTCACGCTGGCAGGCGGAGATCGATGACTCGGGCGGCGAGCCGCTGATCCGCTTTGAGCGGGCGCAATTGTGCAAGGTGCTGATTGATTGCATCGAGGACGATTTCGCCCCCGCCGCCCTTGTTGCGCTGCTGGCGCATCCTCTGGTGACGCTGGGGCTTTCCCGCGAGCAGGCCCGGACACTGGCACACCTGTTTGAGATGGCATTGCTGCGCCAGGACTTGCCGCCGCGAGGTCCGGCAACATTTGCCCATGTGCTGGTCCGGGTGCGCCGCGAAATTGCCGCTGACAGCCACGCCCACCACATGCTGGCCGCCTTGAATGACGAGGCATGGGACGGCCTTTCCAGTTTCACCCAGCGCCTGGCTTCTGCTCTGGTGCCCCTGTCAGTGGCGCCGCCTGCTGCCCTTGCAATACACGTGCAATTGCTCGGTGATGCATTGGCGGCACTCGCACCTGAAGACGACACAACAAGTATCTTCAGTCGCAGCTTTGCCCGGGTGATGGAATCGCTGCGGCAGGAATCACACCATCATCCCGTCGGTCCGTTCCGGCGCGCGCTTCCTAGCATTGTCTGGGCGCTGGGTCAGGAAACCATGCGGCGATTGCCCGTTGCGGCAACCCGTCTCGCCATCTTCGGCCTGGCCGAAGCCCGCATGATCGATGCTGATCTCGTCGTGCTGGGTGGCCTCAACGAAGGCATCTGGCCGGCTGCTGCCGATCCCGGTCCGTGGGTCAACCGCTCCATGCGCCAGAGCCTCGCACTCGCCCAGCCCGAGCGCGACATTGGCATGACTGCCCATGACCTTGCACAGGGTCTGCAGCACAGCAATGTCGTCGTCACCTGGTCGAAACGTGTCGGCACAACGCCACTGATGCCAGCGCGCTGGGTGCTGCGCCTGCGGGCACTGCTCGAGGCGGGTGGCATTGCCGCCGAAGCGCAGCTCGATGCCGGCACGCCCGTGCTGGCGCAGCAGCTCGATGAACCACAGCAGAAAGGCGCGGTCGACATGCCGCGGCCAAGACCAGCGCCGAGCTTGCGGCCAACACGCTTTTCGGCAACCGAGATCGAACGCCTGATCCGCGACCCCTACGCCATCTTCGCGCGCCGCATCCTGAAGCTGGAACCGTTGCCAGAACTCGGTGGTGCGCTGGAACCACGCCTGCGTGGTACCTTGTTCCATGAGGCATTGAGCCGGCATGTGCAGCAACAGGGGCAAGGCGCCGTCCACCTGATTGCGCAAGGCGAAGCGGTCTTTGCTGACTACCTTGATCATCCCGACGTGTTGCATTTCTGGTGGCCGCGTTTCAAACGCATGGCCACTGACTTCATCGCAGAAGACTTGACCTTGCGTGCCGATGTGGCGGCAAGTCTGGTGGAACGGGGCGGTGAATTGCGCTTCGCAATCGCTGGTATCGAACACATTCTGCGGGCCCGCGCCGACCGCATTGATGTGACCACGAACGGCAGGCTTCGCCTCATCGACTACAAGACGGGAAGTGTGCCCTCGGCCAAGCAAGTGGTCAGCGGATTGAACCCGCAACTGACGCTGGAAGCCGCCATCGCCGAAGCAGGTGGCTTTGGTGACGGCCTGCCCACCGCTGTTGTCGATCTCGTCTACATCAAGATCAGTGGCGGCAAGCCGCCGGTCGAGGTGATCCTGCTGGCGGAAAAGTTCCAGAAGGAGAATGCCAACATCGATGACACGGTGTCCACTCACCTGAAGCGGCTGAAAGAGTTGCTGACGAAATACCGTTCTGCCGAACAGGCCTATATCCCGCGTGCCGTCATCCACAAGGAACGGGAACCCTCGGACTACGATCACCTCTCGCGTTTTGCCGAATGGTCGCGGGGTGGCGCATGAACGGCAAGAAAGACGTCACTCGCACCACAGAGCAATTGCGCGCCGCAAATCCCGCCAACTCTGTCTGGGTGATGGCCAATGCCGGCTCCGGCAAGACCCATGTTCTGGTTGATCGTGTGGTGCGGCTGCTGCTCAAAGGCTTCCCGCCACAAAGCATTCTGTGTCTCACCTTCACCAAGGCGGCGGCGGCGGAAATGTCGCTGCGCCTGTTCAAGCTGTTGTCGTCGTGGATTGCCCGGAATGACCATGAATTGAAGGCGGAACTGGAATCACTGGGTGCCACCGGCGTGGGCGCCGCTGATCTGGCGCAGGCGCGCCGGCTCTTCGCCACCGCCATCGAAACGCCGGGTGGCCTCAAGATCCAGACCATCCATGCCTTCTGCGAAAAATTGTTGCAGCTCTTCCCGGTGGAGTCGGGGCTGGCCCCCGGCTTTCGCGTCATGGATGACGCCGACCGCATGGCCTTGCTGGAAGAGGCACGCGTCGATGCGTTGGCCGATGCCGTGGCGGAGGCTGATGAAGCGCTGCTGCTGTTTGAAGAAGGTCTGGTCTCCACGCCCGACAGTTTCGAGGCCCTGGCAAAGTTCTTTCTCCCGGCAACGTCCCTGTTCCGCAAGGCTCTTGATCCGAAAATTGATGAGGCTGCACTCGAAACATTGCTGCGCCGGGCGGTTGGGCTGACGCAAGATGGTTCGACCGAAGCAATAGAGTCAGATGTCCTGAAATTGGACCGAGCTGTCTATGGCGAAGCTGCGACTGCATTTTCTGGCATCGGGTTGCACTATCAGCGCAACATGGGCGAGATTTTCCGAGCCATGGGCCACGCCACCACATTTGCGGAAGTCTACAACACACTCAAGCCAGTTCTCTTTACCGACAAGGGCGAAGTCGGAAAGCAGGGACTGTTCGCGACGACAACACGTAAGACGCATACCGATACTTGCAGCTGGTTTGACGGCGAGAAGGAACGCCTTACGGAACTGTTGAAAGCTCATGCCCTGTCGCGCAAGGTTGATGCCACACTTTCGTTGTTGCGGTTGCTGCGGCGCGTCGACCAACGTTTCAGCGTCTTGAAACAGGAGCGTGGTCTTTATGACTTTGATGACCTGATCATGCGGACACAGGCGCTGCTGCAGGAATCCCGTGCGGCGCAGTGGGTGCTGTACAAGCTCGACGCCGGGTTGTCGCACATTCTTGTCGATGAGGCACAGGATACCAGCCCGGCGCAGTGGCGTATCATCACGGCGCTGGCCGATGAATTTTTTGCTGGCGCTGGCCCCCAGCGCCGCACACCGCGCACGGTATTTGTGGTCGGAGACATCAAGCAGTCGATCTACAGTTTCCAGGGTGCAGATACGGATGCCTTCACTTCGGCCCGGGATTTCTTCCAGGGACGGGTGGCGGCGCATGGCGATGTCTTGCAGGAGATTGACCTCACAGTTTCATATCGCAGTTTGCCTGCGGTTCTGCAGATCGTCGATGTGGTGTTCGCAGCCAGTGCGCCGGCCTCCAAGGGGCTGAAGCAGATTGAAGGCAAGGACCGTCCGCATGAGGCGCAACGCAAGACTGAAGGCCGGGGCATTTTCGAACTGTGGCCACCGTTCCTGCCACTCGAAAAGGAAGAGCGTGACCAGTGGCAGGCACCGGTTGACCGCGAGACCGAGGACGCACCGCGGCAACGGTTGGCGCAGCATGTTGCCGAGACGATCGGGCGGCTGGATCGGCAAGCGTGTTCTGGCATCAAAACAGCGGGCTGTTGCAGCAGGCGACATTCTCATCCTGCTGCAAAAGCGCGGGCCGCTGTTTGATGCGCTCATCGCGGAGTTGCGCCATCGCGGCATTCCCGTCGCTGGTGCTGACCGTCTGAAGTTGCAGGAGAGCCTCGCCGTCAAGGATCTGATGGCGCTCATCCAGTTCTGCCTGTTGCCGGAAGATGACTTGTCATTGGCCTGCGTGCTCAAATGTCCGCTGCTGGCGCAACCGCTGAACGATGACGACCTGATTGCGATTGCACCGGGGCGCAAGGGCAGCCTGTGGCAGGCGTTGCTGGACAGTGGACACCACCGCGGGGCCGTCGCCTCGTTGCAGCACTGGCGGGAAGAGGCGCCAGTTTCTGGCCCGCACGGATTTCTGGCGCGCGTGCTGGCACAGGCGCGCCGCGCCATGGTGGAGCATCTCGGGGTGGAAGCACAGGATGCGACCGACATGTTGCTTGACGTGGCTCTCGCCTTCGAGCGCGATCACGGCACATCGCTCGCCGCCTTCCTGCACTGGTTCATGGCGCGCGAAGAAGACGTGAAACGCGATCTTGAAGCTGAAGGCGGCCAGGTGCGCCTGATGACGGTGCACGGGGCGAAGGGATCTGGAAGCCAATATCGTGATCCTGCCTGATGCGACCGAGATGCCCGGACCACGCGGCGGACCAGCGCTTCTGGCGGTGCCAACAGGGGGCAACGAGCAGGCCTTTCTGCCGCTCTTTGATGCGGCAACGGCGGTCAAGCCGCCCGCCATCCGCGAGTGGCGCGATGCCCAGCAGGAGAAGGACCGGCATGAACGCATGCGGCTTCTCTATGTGGCGATGACGCGGGCCAGGGACGAACTTTATGTGGCGGGCACACAAGGGTGACAACAAGCTTGCGGAAAATTGCTGGTACACGCTGGTCAAGTCGGCCCTTGATCAGTCCACCACAACACAGTTGCGCAACGTGGCTGGCCAACATCCCGAAGGCGACATTGTGCGCCATGGCGATGAGCCACAGTGGCTTGCCACCGCCACCGAACAGCAACCCCCGACTGCGCCGTCACTGCCGGAGTGGGTGCAAACGCCCGTCCTCCGTGACCGGTCTGAGGCGCGCTGGAGCAGTGTCACATTGATGGCATCGGGAACATCGCAGGTCTTTGACCGGGCAGCAGCAGAACGCGGGCTCGCCATCCACAAGGTCCTGGAACACGCCCGCCGTGGTGACAGTCTCGAGACCCTGACGCAGCGGCTGCACCGCCACAAGCTCGAGCCGGACCTGGCCGCGCCACTGCATGCCCTGCTCTCGGACGCCGAGACCGCACCCTACTTTTCACCCGACGCGGAAAGCGAAGCGACGTTTGTCGGCCGGCTCGACGGCCTGGAGCAGGTGCAGGGCCGCGTCGACCGCCTGCTGGTCACGGCAGAGACTGTCTGGGTGCTGGACTTCAAATCCGGGCGCAGGCCCGGCAAGACTCCCGACGATCACATCCGGCAGATGGCTGATTTATGCCGCCGTGCTCGCTGACATCTTTCCCGGACGCGCGGTCAAGGCAGCCCTGCTCTGGACGCAGGACGGGACGCTGGAACACCTGGCAGACCCCGTGCTTTCACGGTCTCTTGAGCGGATGCGGCAAGAACAGCAGGCCAAGACAGCTTGACCCCGGGCCCCGGCATCACTACCTCTGGGGCAGACAACCGATTTGGAGTTTCTGCCCATGACCACTCACAAAGTCACCGACGCTTCCTTTGAAGCCGATGTCCTCAAGTCCACAACGCCGGTGGTTGTCGATTTTTGGGCGGAGTGGTGCGGCCCCTGCAAGATGATCGGTCCGTCGCTGGAAGAAATCGCTGCAACGCTTGGTCCCAAGGCCAAGATCGTCAAGATCAACATCGACGAAAACCCCGGTACGCCGTCGAAGTACGGGGTGCGCGGCATCCCCACACTGATGGTGTTCAAGGATGGCAAGGTGGCCTCCACCAAGGTGGGTGCGGCTCCGAAGAACCAGTTGCAGAGCTGGATCGAGCAGTCGATCTGAGTGGATCTAGCGGCGCGCCACGCCGCTGACCGCCGACATTTCCGTTCCTTCTTCCGCCGCCAGCACATGGCCTGCGAGATAGAGCGAACCACAAATCAGGATGCGTGAGGCAGGACCGTATGCAGCGGCCCATGCCGAAGCTTGGCTCACGGCGTTTTCAACGTCTGTTGCCGGTGCGGCGGAACATCCCAAGGCACGCACCGTTTCGGCCAGGTGTTCCGCCGGAATGGCATTGGGTTCGCCTGGAATGGCCAGCGTGATGACGTGACCGGCCAATCCCGCCAAGGGCCGCAAGAACTGGCTCGCATCCTTGCTGTTGAGCATGCCCCAGATGAGCACCAGTGGCTTCTTGTCGGTGCGCGCCATCGCGGCCAGCGCATCTGCCAGCACCACGCCTGCATCGGCATTGTGGCCACCATCGAGCCAGAGCTCTGACCCGCCGGGCAGCAGACGTGACAGTGCGCCGCCTTTCAAACGTTGCAGCCGCGCTGGCCACGTCGCCGAAACGAGACCGCGGGCAATTTCGTCTTCACCAATGCGCTCGTCCTTGAGCACCCGCATGAGGGCGATGGCATTGCCGGCGTTGTTGATCTGGTGGGCGCCCTTGAGGCCCGGCAGCGGCAGGTCAAGCAGGCCATCACCATCCTGAAAAACAAGTCGGCCATGCTGTTCGAAAACATCGAATTCCTGGCCCGCGATGGTGAGAGGTGCCTTCACGTCATCGGCCACAGCCTCGATGGCGGCGCGCGCGTCGTGGGGCATGCGGCCAATGATGGCGGGAACACCGCGCTTGAGGATGCCAGCCTTCTCGCGGGCAATCTGCGCAATTGTGTCGCCGAGGAATTGCTGGTGATCAAGGCCGATCGACGTGATGGCGGTGGCGCACGGACGATCAATAACGTTGGTGGCATCAAGCCTGCCGCCAAGTCCCACTTCAAGGATGAGATAGTCGGCGGGTGTGCGCGCGAAAGCGAGGAAGGCGGCGGCCGTGGTGATTTCGAAAAAGGTGATGGGCTCACCGCCGTTGGCCACTTCACATTCTTCGAGCAGGGCAGAAAGCGCTGCTTCCGAAATCAGTTCACCGGCAAGGCGGATGCGTTCGTGGAATTTCACCAGATGCGGCGAGGTGTAGCAATGGGCGGTGAGACCTGCCGCCTCGATCATGGCGCGGGCGAAGGCCACGGTAGAGCCCTTGCCATTGGTGCCTGCCACGTGAATTACTGGTGGCAACTTGCGTTCGGGGTGATCAAGCAACGCCAGCAGCCGGTGCATGCGCTCGAGCGACAGGTCAATGATCTTGGGATGCAGCTGCAGCAGCCGCGTCAGAATGGCGTCACTCACCGCCATGACGGGTTACGCCGGGACCAGTGCGGTCTGGGCGCTCTCGGTCAACGCTGGCGGGGCCTTCATCAGGATGCGGGCGATGCGGCTGATGGTGGCCTTCATCTGATGGCGATGCACCACGGCATCGACCATGCCGTGGTCTTTCAAATATTCCGAGCGCTGGAAACCTTCCGGCAATTTCTCGCGGATGGTCTGCTCGATGACACGCTGGCCAGCAAACCCGATCAGTGCGTTGGGTTCAGCCAGGTGCACATCGCCCAACATGGCGTATGACGCTGTCACACCACCTGTCGTCGGATTGGTGAGCACGACAATGTAGGGCAATTTCGCGGCGCGCAGTTCCTGCACTGCAATTGTGGTGCGCGGCAATTGCATGAGGGAGAGAATGCCTTCCTGCATGCGCGCGCCACCCGAGGCCACGAAAATCACGCACGGGCACTTCTTCTGCACGGCGTGACGCATGGAGGCGATGATGGCCTCGCCCGCTGCCATGCCAAGTGAGCCGCCGATAAAGCCCATGTCCTGCACCATCACGACCATGTCCTGGCCATCGACCTTGCCATAACCGGAGCGGATGGAATCATCGGCCTCGGTCTTGGATTTGGCTTCCTTGAGACGGTCAGCATACTTGCGTTCGTCGCGGAACTTGAGCGGATCAACCGGCACGGTGGGGAAGGAAATCTTCTCCCAGTGTTCGCCATCGAAAACCGATTTCATGCGCGCCTCTGCCGGCATGCGGTGATGATGCTCGGAACCGGGAAAGACGAACTGGTTGATCTCAAGGTCGCGGTAGAACACCATCTGGCCGGACTCGGGATCCTTGATCCACATGTTCTCCGGCGTGTCACGCTTCTGGCCGAGCAGCGAGCGGATTTTCGGCCGGACGAAGTTCTTGATCCAGTTCATGGTCTCAACCCCTTACACCCTTGGATATTTTTCTGACGAGCTTGTGCACGGCTTCTGCCGTCTTCGGCGTGGCCTTGCCGGTCTTGGTCAATGTATCAGCCAGCGCTGACACCAACGCGGAGCCAACAACAACGCCATCAGCATCTGCTGCAATGGCCTTGGCCTGCTCCGCCGTCTTGACGCCAAAGCCGACACAAATCGGCAGCTTGGTGTGTTTCTTCAGGCGCCGCACATTGGCCTTCACGCTCTTCAAGTCAGGTGCCTTGGTTCCGGTGATGCCGAGGACCGACACGTAGTAAACAAAGCCGGAGGTATTCTTGAACACCGCGGGCGCGCGCGCGTCATCGGTTGTTGGTGTCGTCAGGCGGATGAAGTTCATGCCCGCCGCCATGGCAGGAAGGCACAGCTCGTCATCTTCTTCGGGCGGCAGATCGACGATGATCAGCCCGTCAGCGCCGGCCTTCTTTGCGTCGATCAGGAACTTCGGCACGCCATAGACATAGATCGGATTGTAATAGCCCATGAGCACCACGGGCGTGGTGTCGTCGCCCTGGCGAAACTCGGTCACCAGTTGCAGTGTCTTCTTCAAGGTCTGGCCATTCTTGAGGGCGCGCAGACCGCCGGCCTGGATGGCCGGACCATCGGCCATGGGATCAGTGAAAGGCATGCCGAACTCAATCACGTCAGCGCCCGCCTTCGGCAACCCCGCAATGATCTTGAGCGAGGTCTTGTAGTCCGGGTCACCCGCCGTGATGAAGGTCACAAGGGCAGCGCGCTTCTGCTTCTTGAGGGCGGCGAATTTGCTGTCGATGCGGGTGGTCACAACTTCACTCCCAGAATATCCGCCACGGTGAAGATGTCCTTGTCGCCACGGCCCGACATGCAGATGACCATCAGGTGATCCTTGGGCAGCTTGGGCGCAATCTTCATGGCATGGGCAATGGCATGGGACGGCTCAAGGGCGGGAATGATGCCCTCCAGCTTGGAGCAAAGCTGGAAGGCTTCCAGCGCTTCCTTGTCGGTGGCCGAGACATAACTGACGCGGCCGATATCATTGAGCCAGGCATGTTCAGGCCCGATGCCGGGATAGTCGAGGCCAGCCGATATCGAGTGTCCCTCGATGATCTGGCCATCGTCATCCATCAGCAGATAGGTGCGGTTGCCGTGCAGGATGCCGGGCTTGCCGCCGGTGATGGAGGCTGCATGTTTGGTCTTGGTCTTGAGGCCGAAGCCGGCGGCTTCGACGCCGATGATTTCAACGTCCTTGTCATCGAGGAAGGGATGGAACAGGCCCATGGCATTGGAACCACCGCCAATGGCGGCAACGAGCGAATCCGGCAGGCGGCCCTCGCGCTTCAACATCTGGTCGCGGGTTTCATTGCCGATGACCGATTGGAAATCACGCACCATCTCAGGGTATGGCGCTGGACCGGCCACCGTGCCGATGCAGTAAAAGGTGTCTTCGACATTGGCGACCCAGTCACGCAGGGCCTCGTTCAAGGCATCCTTCAAGGTCCGCGAGCCGGACTTGGCGGGCACCACTTCGGCCCCCAGCAATTTCATGCGGAAGACGTTGGGCATCTGCCGGGCGATATCAACCTCGCCCATGTAGACGACGCAAGGCAGGCCAAAGCGGGCGCAAGCTGTGGCGGTTGCCACGCCATGCTGGCCAGCACCCGTCTCGGCGATGATGCGGGTCTTGCCCATGCGGCGGGCCAGCATGATCTGGCCCAGCACATTGTTGATCTTGTGGGCACCGGTGTGGTTCAGGTCTTCGCGCTTGAAATAGATCTTGGCACCACCGAGGTGCTGGGTGAGGCGCTCGGCGTAATACAGCGGACTGGCGCGGCCAACATAATGCTCGAGGAACTGGTCAAGTTCCTGCTGGAAGGACGGATCAGCCTTGGCGTCCTTGTAGGCCTGCTCCAGCTCGAGGATGAGCGGCATCAGGGTTTCGGCAACGAAACGGCCACCATAAATACCGAACAGACCTTTTTCGTTGGGCCCGGTGCGGAAGGAATTGGGTGGGGGTGCGGCGGTCATGGATGAAGTCATGGCTTTGCTCTAGCCCGCCCGTTTGGCGGCCTCAATGAATTTCCTGATCAGGGTTTTGTCCTTGCTGCCCGGCGCGCTTTCAACGCCCGAAGACACGTCGACCATGGCAGCCCCCGTCACCCGGATGGCCTCTAAAACATTCTCAGGCGTCAGGCCGCCAGCCAGCATGAAGGGGCGGGCCGCCTGTTCTAAAATCGTCCAGTCAAAGGTCAGGCCGTTGCCACCCGGCAGAACCGCATCCTGCGGCGGCATGGCGTCATAGAGGATGAAGGGAGAGGCTGCGAAGTCATTTGCCTTGTCCACATCTGCGGTCGTCCGCACTCGCAGTGCCTTGTAGGCGGGAATGCCGGTGACAGCCTTGACGCGGGCAAGCCTCTCCGGTGTTTCTGCGCCATGGAGTTGGAAGAGATCGGGCTTCACGGTTTCGGCGATTTCGCTCAACAGCCGGTCATCGGCATCGACAACAAGGGCAACACTGCGGGCCCGGCCTTCGATCCGGGCGGCAAGGCCGGTGGCCTGGCGGACCAGCACATTGCGCGGCGAACGCGGATAAAACACAAAGCCGACGAAATCAGCCCCGGCATCAAGCGCACACTCCAATGTCTCAGGCGTCGAGAGGCCGCAGATTTTGACGAGAGCTGTCATGACGACAACTCCGCGAGGATGACGCGCGCCGCCGCAGCGGGATCGGCCGCCCCGGTGATGGCGCGGCCAATGACGAGGACATCGGCACCAGCAGCAAGAGCAGCCCTGGGCGTGGCGATGCGTTTCTGGTCATGGGCCGCGGTTTCAGCCGGGCGGATGCCGGGAACGACAGTGAGGAAGTCGCGCGGCAGGCTGGCGCGAATGCCGGCGAGATCGAGCGGCGAGCAGACAATGCCGTCAAGCCCTGCGGCGTGGGCCAGTTTCGCAAGGGACAATGCATGAGCAGCAGTATCACGCGCGGCGTCAAATCCGGCGGCATGAATGTTGTCGTTGGACAGGCTTGTGAGAATTGTCACGGCGATGAGCCTGGTGCTGGCGGGCACGGCCTCGCGCGCCGCCTTCATCATGTCGAGGCCACCCGAGGCATGAACGTTGATGATCGCCGGGGCGGGTGCCAGCGCCATGAGCGAGCGCAAGCCCTGTGCAACCGTGTTGGGGATGTCGTGCAGCTTGAGATCAAGAAAAATGGGAATGCCTTCACTGGCGATGGCGCGATAACCGTCGGCACCATGGGCATAGAAAAACTCCAGCCCGAGCTTCACATGGCCGACACTGCCGCGCAGGCTTTTCACAAGAGCGCGGGCGCGGGACAGGTCAGGCGTGTCGAGGGCAACACAGATGGGGTTGGCGATCTTCATGGCGCGGGTGCTAGCGCCAAATCAGGCGGAGCGCAAATGCACCAAAACAGCGGCGGCGAGGTCTTCCAATGCCGTGCCGCAGGATTTGAACAGGGTGATGCTCTGGTCATCGCGGCGGCCCTTGACCTCACCCTTGCACAGTTGCGCAAGATCACCCTGCACGCGGTCGAAGGAGAATGTGCCTTCTGCCTCGGCCTGCAGGAGATCGCCGGCCTCGGCCCTGGCGCCATCGTGGGTGTCGACATAGACCTGGGCGCGGCCCACAACTTCGGCATCGGTCTCGCGCATCGTCGGCTTGAACGCTCCGGCGAGATCGACGTGGGTGCCGGGCCTGAGCCATGCGCCCTTGACCAGCGGCACTGTCGAACTGGTGACACAGGACACAATGTCGGCAGCGCGCGCCGCAGCTTCAGGTTCACTTGCCATGGCGGCAAAGCCCAGTGCCTGCAACTCCACCACCAGTGCCTCGGCCTTGTCGCGGCTGCGATTGACCACATGCACGGTCTTGACCGGACGCACCGATGCATGGGCCAACACGAAATGTCTGGCCAATGCACCGGCGCCAAAAACCGCCAGCGTTGCTGCATCCTTGCGGGCGAGATAGTCGGCGGCCAAGGCTGACGCGGCAGCGGTGCGGCGGCGGGTCAATTCGGTGCCATCCATCATCGCAACAGGTGTGCCGGTGGCGTTGTCGATGAGGAGATAGGCACCCTGGATGGTCGGCAGGCCTTGGGCCGGATTGTCGGGCTTGAAGGTCACCGTCTTGATGCCGGTCCAGTCCTTTGACCAGGCCGGCATGAGCAGCAGAGTCGCTGCGCCGGTTTCGTGGTGGTGGCGCACCGGCGTGGTGATGGCGCTGGCGAAACCGTCGCGCAGCGCTGCAACAAGGTCCTTGTAGGAGGCCAGACGGGCAACATCTGCCGCCGCCAGCCACTTCACATCATGCCCCCGGGAAAGGTGGTGATTTCCTGTTTGGAGTATCCGGCATCGGTCTTGCGCAAGTCGGAGAGTTCTTTTTGCAGCAAGGCCACTTCCGCCTTGGAGTCACGCGCTGCCTTGCGCCATTTGCCTTGCGCCAGCCAGCTGCCGAACCAGCCCACAAGAATGCCGATGAAGCCGCCGACAAAAAGCAGCAGCCAGAGCGGCATGTCGATGGCGGCAAAGGGGGCGTCCTGGGAGAAGGGATCAAGCGACAGCGTCACCCAGCGGCGGTTGGCGACCGCGAAGGCAATGACGATGACGGCGATGGGCGCACCCACCAGCCAGCGGATAAAGCGGCGCAACTCTTTTCAGTCCTTCTGTGTCAGTCGGCCTTGCCGTTCATGCGGACCCGCAATTCCTTGCCGGTCTTGAAGAAGGGCACACGCTTGGGAACCACATCGACGGCCTCGCCGGTGCGCGGATTGCGGCCGAGGCGGCCCTCGCGCGATTTGACCGAGAACGCGCCAAAGCCGCGCAGTTCGACACGCGCGCCGTCACGCATGGCGGCGATGACCTCGTCGAGGACGCGGTTGACGATCCGCTCCACGTCGCGGTGGTAGAGGTGGGGATTCTTGTCAGCGATCTTTTGAACCAGCTCAGACTTGATCATGTGGGGCCTCAAAGCACCGGACGCGGCGCAAACTCATCGTGCAGGGTGCCAAAGCACGAGCAAACCGTCAAGCTTGGCGCGTTCGGCCATTTGGCGGAGCCCGGTCAGACCGGTGGCGTCGAGCAAACTGTCGGCGATGGAACTGCCCAACACCCGCTCGGCGAAGGGTTTGGGCGGGGCCCAATCCAGCACATCGAGGCCGGGTGTGAGCTTTTTTTCGGCTTCCAGCCACTTCACCGCCTCTTCCTCGCCGCCCAGTTCATCGATCAGGCCTTCGGCCTTGGCCTGACGGCCAGTAAAGACGCGGCCATCGGCCAATTGATCAACCTTGGCGGGGCTCAGCTTGCGGCGCTCGGCCACCAGTCCCTTGAACCACTGAAAGCCGTCCTGAACCATGACCATGGCATAGGCACGGGCCTTTTCGGACACCGGCTTGTAAGGCGAAGGTTCGGCCTTGAGATCACCTGACTTGATCTCCTCGATGGTCACGCCAACAGTGTTGAGCAGGCGCGAGACTTCCGGGAAGGTAAAGATCACACCGATGGAGCCGGTGATGGTGTTGCCACGCGCCACCACGTGATCGGTGGCGAGTGCAGCAATATAGCCACCCGAGGCCGCGACTGTATCCATGACGGCGGCGACCGGTTTTTTCGCTGCCAGGTCGCGGATCGTTTCATAAAGTGCTTCCGAGCCAGCAGTGGTGCCGCCAGGGCTGTCGATCCGCAGGACGACCGCCTTGACCTTGTCATCCTTGGCCAGATCCTTCAGCAAGGTGAGGCTTTTCTGGTCACCGGTGATCAGGCCGTCGATGCGGATGCGGGCGATGTGGTCGCGGGTGATGCCGCTGCCAGTGGCGCAGGCGAAAATCGCAATGACAATGGCAAGGCCTGCGGCAAGCAGCGCGAGCAGGCGCCAGCGGCGGCGGCTCTTCTTGAGGCTCAAGTGATTGATGATGTGATCGATGTCGGATGCAGTCATGCCCGCGAATATGGGCGCAATGAGGGGATTCGACAATCACCACGACGCAGCAGGCAGCAATAAGAAAACCGGCCGGGTCGCCCCGGCCGGTTGAAAGGTGTTGCAAGAAGAAGGACTTATTCCTTCTCTTCGTCCTTGCGCTTCAACGCCGCCTGGAGAATGTCGCCGAGGCTGGCGCCTGAATCGGTGGAACCATACTGGGCCACTGCATCGCGCTCGTCAGAGATTTCCAGCGCCTTGATCGAGACGTTGACCTTGCGGGCCTTGGCGTCGAACAGGGTGATGCTGGCGTCGAACTTCTGGCCGACGGCAAAGCGCTCGGGGCGCTGTTCGTTGCGGTCGCGCGAGAGATCGCCACGCTTGGCATAGGCCGTGAGGTCAGTGCCGGTGATCTTCACTTCAAGACCGCCGTCTTCCACCTTCATCACTTCACAGGTGACCCTGTCGCCCTTCTTGATCGGACCGGCAGACTTGATGGGATCGCCACCGAGCTGCTTGACGCCAAGCGAGATGCGCTCTTTTTCCTTGTCGACGTCGAGCACGACGGCCTGGATCTTGTCGCCCTTCTTGTAGTCCTTGATGGCTTCTTCGCCGGGACGCTTCCAATCGAGGTCGGAGAGGTGGACCATGCCGTCGACGTCGCCGTCGAGGCCGACGAACAGACCGAACTCGGTCATGTTCTTCACTTCGCCTTCGACAACCGAGCCCTTCGGATGCTTGGCCGAGAAGCCTTCCCATGGGTTCTGCTGGACCTGCTTGAGGCCGAGCGAGATGCGGCGCTTGGCAGCGTCGATCTCGAGCACCTGCACTTCAACCTCTTCCGAGGTCGAAAGGATCTTGCCGGGGTGCACGTTCTTCTTGGTCCACGACATTTCCGAAACGTGGACGAGGCCTTCGATGCCATCTTCCAGTTCAACAAATGCGCCGTAGTCGGTGATGTTGGTGACCTTGCCCTTGACCTTGGTGCCAACGGTATAGCGTTCGATGACGATATCCCATGGATCCTTGTCGAGCTGCTTCATGCCGAGCGAGATGCGCTGCGTCTCGGGGTTGATGCGGACGATCTGCACCTTCACGGTCTGGCCAACGGTCAGCACATCCGAGGGATGGTTGACGCGCTTCCAGGCGATGTCGGTGACGTGGAGGAGGCCGTCGATGCCGCCCAGATCAACGAATGCACCGTAGTCGGTGATGTTCTTGACCACACCATCCACCACCTGGCCTTCGGCGAGGTTCTGGACCAGTTCGGAACGCTGTTCGGCGCGGGTCTCTTCCATGATGGCGCGGCGCGAGACAACGATGTTGCCACGGCGGCGATCCATCTTGAGGATCTGGAAAGGCTGGGCCACATGCATGAGCGGACCCACATCGCGGATCGGACGCACGTCAACCTGCGAGCCGGGCAAGAAGGCCACGGCACCGCCGAGGTCAACGGTGAAACCACCCTTGACGCGGCCGAAGATGACGCCATCAACGCGTTCCGCCTTGGCGGACATTTCTTCAAGCCGGGTCCAGGCCTCTTCACGCTTGGCCTTGTCGCGCGACAGCACGGCTTCGCCAAGGGCGTTTTCGATGCGCTCGAGATAGACTTCAACAGTGTCGCCGGGCTTGATGACAATGTCCTTGCCGGGCTGGAAGAATTCCTTCAGCGGCACGCGGCCTTCGGTCTTGAGACCGACGTCGATGATCACGAGGTCTTTTTCAATGGCGAGAACCTTGCCCTTGACGACCGAGCCTTCGGATACGGGGCGGTCGAGATAGCTCTCTTCGAGGAGCGACATGAAGTCGTCAACGGTGGGGGTCATGGAAACGGCAGATTTTGCCATAGAGGGTATGTCCTTGGAAGAAGCGGCGGCCAAATCAGAAGGCGGCGGCTTCAGGCTGCGGTGACCGGGGCATTCAGCCTCACGGGGTCAGGCAGTTTGGGTTAAGGGCGTTCCGGGTGGTTGAATGCTGCAGGGTGAGGCGCCTTACAACGAACCGTCCAAAACAAGTGAGGGTGCCCCTGAATCCGATGTGTATCAGATGATCCAGCTGCACCCCGGTGACCGTCAGGGTTTCCCCTGCCTCGAGACGGGCGGGCTATAGCTCAAAGGAGAGGGTGGGGCAAGGGCGGGGCCTAGATTGACTTTTGCCGTGTCTCGTACTACGTTTTTGCCATGATCCAGAGCTGGAAGAATGCCGCCACGCGCAAGTTCTGGGAGAGTGACGGCGGCAATTCATTTCGCGGTCTGGACGTTGAATATGCCATTGAACTGTTAGCTGCCTTGAATGTGGCCAAGAGTTTGAAGGACCTGAGCCCTCTGAAAAGTGTCGGATTGCACAAGTTGAAGGGCGACAGGAAGAACCAATGGGCGATGACAGTCAACGCGAGATGGCGCATCTGTTTCGTGTTCAAAGACGGCAACGCACAACATGTTGAAATTGTCGATTATCATACGGGATAGACCATGACACCAGCAATTCACCCCGGACGCCTGCTCCGCCGCGAGATGGGGACGCGTGACCTGAGCGCCAATCGCCTCGCCATTCTGCTCGGCGTGCCTTCGGGACGCATCACCGACATCCTGAATCTCCGCCGCTCCATCAGCGCGGATACAGCCTTGCGCTTGGGCCGATACTTCGGAAACAGTCCGCAGTTCTGGATCGATCTGCAAGGGCAATATGACATTGCTATCGCTGAACGGGAGAGCGGCGAAGACATCAGGAAACATGTGCACCCGGCGGACGCTGCTGCTTGAAGTCAGTTTAAACAGTCAAAAGTCTGCCGGTTCATGGGCGAGCAGTTTCCTCATGTCGCGCGAAGGCGTGAAAACATCATCTTGACTTTACTCCTATTCTATGACATATCTCCGTCCGGTGTTTCTGGAAAGGGGGGACCAGTGTCGCGAGCTTGTCCACATTGCCAGAAACACGCGCAGCGCCTGCGCTCAGTCAGTAGAGCACTGACTGATCCCGGGAGCCGGAAGCAAGCCCCCTGGGTACTATGGCCCAGGCGCGGGTCTCCGCAGTACAGCCACACCAGGCGGCCTGGCAGCAATGCCCTGGAGTGCCGCCGCCCGTGGTCCTGGCGAGTGCAAGCTTTGCAGGCCAAAACCGCTGCGTTCTTCTCGAAAGAGGCCACGGCACGCCTCTCGCCTGCGCCCAAAAGCGCCGGCAGCGTGCGTGGTGGACTGGCTTTACGCCGAACACCGTCTTCCCAACTCCCTTTTCCCAGCATGCTGGCGTGGAGCCGGGACGAGAACAGTCCCTCCACTTTTCCTGCACCTTCTCCATCCGCCGTGAAGTCTTTTACCCCGCCATGTGTTCGCGGATCACGGCCATCACTTCCTTCAGCACCTCGTCACGATCCAGTTCCGAGGTGTCGATGAGGATGGCGTCATCCGCCATGGCTGTTGGCGCCGTAGTCCGGTTGGCATCGCGCTCGTCGCGGGCCAGCACGTCCTCGAGAACCTGCTCGTAGGTGAGCGCATGACCAGACGCTGCCAATTCATCATGACGCCGTCGGGCTCGGACATCGGTTGCCGCTGTCACAAAAAACTTGAGGTCGGCATCGGGGCAGACAACGGTGCCGATGTCACGGCCATCCAGCACGGAGCCTGGCTTGCGGGCCGCGAAGTCGCGTTGGAACGTGAGGAGGTTGGCGCGCACCTGCGGGAAGATCGAAATGCGCGAGGCAGCAGCAGCAACTTCCTCGCTGCGCAAGTCGGCATCGGGGATGCTGGCCGGATCCAGGGTCAAGGCAAAGCCTGCTGCCGCATCGGCATCATCAAGGCTCTTGCCGGCCCGCACCATCAACAGGCCGACAATGCGATAGAGCGTGCCGGTGTCGAGGAAATGATACCCCAGTGCCTTGGCGACGGCGCGGGCGATGGTGCCCTTGCCGGCCGCCGACGGACCATCAACAGCGATAATCATTTCGCATCCATGCGTGCACCCATGCCGTTCAGCAAGTCGGTGAAGCCGGGAAAACTCGTGGCGATGAAGCGGCCATCGTCAACACTGGTATGAATGCGCGATGCCAGCCCCATGACGAGGAAGGACATGGCAATGCGGTGGTCCATGTGGGTGACGACTGTGCCGCCACCGGGCGCACCGCCGCCGTGCACCTCCAGCCAGTCACGGCCCGAGTGGGTCATCACGCCGTTGACCTGCAAGCCGGATTCAACTGCCGCGAGGCGGTCGCTCTCCTTCACCCGCAATTCTTCAAGTCCCTCCATGCGCGTTGTGCCCTCCGCAAAGGACGCCGCAACCGCGAGGATGGGATATTCGTCGATCATCGAAGGCGCGCGCGCCGGCGGCACGCGAACGCCCTTCAGTTGCGAGGCGCGCACGCGAATGTCAGCCACGTCCTCACCACCAGCCTGGCGGCGGTTCTCGAAGGTGATGTCGGCGCCCATCTCTTGCAGCGTGACGAACAGACCCGTGCGGGTGGGATTGAGCATGATGTTCTCAATGACAATCTCCGAGTCTGCACAGATGAGCGAGGCGACCATGGGGAAGGCGGCCGACGACGGATCGCCCGGCACATCAATTGCCTGCGCGGCAAGTTCATGACGGCCCTCGATCGAGATGTGACGCGCGCCATCCTTGTCAGCGACAGAGATGTGGGCGCCGAAGGATTTCAGCATGCGCTCGGTATGATCGCGCGTGGCGACGGGTTCGATCACCGTTGTCACGCCTGCGGTATTGAGACCGGCCAGCAGGATGGCCGACTTCACCTGGGCCGAGGCAACCGGCAATGTGTAGGTGACAGGCCGGGCATCGCCGGCACCATGGAGCGTGAGCGGCAGGCGCTCGCCTTCGCTGACCTCGAAGCGGGTGCCGAACTGCGCCAGCGGTTTGGTCACGCGGCCCATGGGGCGCTTCGACAGAGAGGCATCGCCAATGCAACGGGCCGTCAGCGGTGTTGACGCCATGAGACCCATGGCTAGCCGCACACCAGTGCCCGAATTGCCGAAATCAAGATCGGTTGCAGGTGAGCGCAAACCGCCGACACCAACGCCCTGGACATGCCAGATACCTTGCGCATCACGCGCGACCCCTGCTCCCAGTGCCTGCATGGCCTTGCCAGTGTTCACAACGTCCTCGGCCTCCAGCAGACCCTTGATCGTCGTTTCGCCCTTGGCAATGGCACCAAACATGAGGGCGCGATGCGACATGGATTTGTCGCCGGGCACCCGGATGGTGCCTTTCAGGCCTTGCGCCTTGCGTGAAATCAGAGGCAGTGGAGGAACTGGATGCGACATTTGGGGACCAATGGAATGACGGGGGAATTCGGCTGTGTCCTACACGGGGACTTTCTCCCTGTCACCTGCCCGCAACAGCCTGTCACTGGTGTTTTGACAATTGCCCCGGCACATGGCATGAGGCGCGCCAATTCCCTGACACCTTTGATTTCAAGAGGACACTCCGTGGTCAACGCCGAACTTGGCACTAAACGCACCTGCCCTTCCTGTGCGGCCCGATTCTATGATCTGCTGAAAGACCCGATCACCTGCCCGAAGTGCGGCACGGCTTTCATCTCACAGCCGATCCTGCCCTCCAAGGGCGAGTTCCCGGGTGCCGCGCCTGTCCCCGTTGCCAAGCCGCGCGAAAAGGAAGTCGTTGAAGACGCCGAAACCGGTGATGTCGAACTGATCAGCCTCGAGGAAGTTGAAGAGGACGGCAAGGACGACGACGAGACCGCAGGCATTGAAGACGTGGATCTCGGTGAAGAAGCCGCCGACGACGCCGAGGAAGAAGATGATACCTTCCTGGTTGAAGAAGAAGAAGAAGGCGGCGCCATAGACGTCCTCATCGAGGGCGGCGGCAAGGAAGACGAAGAGGAAACTTGAACTGCGGCAGGCCTCCGCAAGGAGACCTGGACCGGTCGCGAAAGTTTTTCTTGATCGGCGGGCGCGAGCCAACTATGGCAGGCCCGCAACGGGATCAGTACTTGACCCCTGGCACAACGCGGCGGCGGTTTTCCAACCCCCGCCAGTTTTTTGGATGAACCGGAAACGGGGTCATAGCTCAGTTGGGAGAGCGCTTGCATGGCATGCAAGAGGTCGGCGGTTCGATTCCGCCTGGCTCCACCATCCATCTCACCATTTCCCGCACCTACCGCAGCAGCACGCCAGGATCATTTCGTGGGTTAGCGCAGCGTCAGTCCACCATCGATGACGATGACCTCGCCGGTGGTGAAGCTTGCGGCGTCAGAGGCAAGATAGACCGTGGCGCCAACGAGTTCATCGACCGACCCAATGCGATTTTGGACGGCACCCTTGGCCCACTCATTGTTCACCACATCAGGATGCTCTTTCATCACTTCGTCAGTGAGTTCGGTGCGGATGTAGCCGGGGGCAATGGCGTTGACGCGAATGTTGTGTTCGGCCCATTCGGTGGCCAGCCCCTTGGTGAGCATGTGCACCCCCGCCTTCGAGACATTGTAGGCGGTATGACGGAACGGCCAATTTACGATGTAGCCTGACATCGATCCGATGGTGATGATGGAGCCGGACTTCTGCTTGATCATCTGCTTGCCGACTTCGCGCGAAACGAGAAAGACGCCATCAAGATTGGTGGCCATGGTTTTGCGCCAGTCTTCAAGCGAATAGGTCTCGGCATGTCCCGGGTAGATGATGCCGGCATTGTTGACGAGAATGTCGATGCGGCCCCAACGTGTTGTGACTTCGTTGGCAATGCGCTTCACGTCGGATTCATCCGAGACATCGGCCTTGATGACCATGGCATCACATCCGGCAGCGCGGATGTCCTTGGCAACCGCTTCAGCCCGATCGACTGTTGATCTGACAACAATGGCTACGTCTGCCCCATGGGCTGCCAGTCCTTCGGCCAAGGCCTTTCCGATGCCGCGCGAACCGCCAGTGACAATGGCCTTCTTGCCTTTCAGACTGAAGATGTTCTTGTAGGCTGCAATTCCCGGCATGGTGTCCTCCCAGACTATTCCCTGGATTCTTGTTCAGTATGAGTCGTGCATGATGGCGAGGTAATCCGCTGGCGTGGCGATACGGGGGTTGGTGCCGTGGCAGTGATCTTTCAGCGCTTCGTGTGAAACGTCTGCCATCATAGCTTTGGTGACACCAAGTGCCTTGAGGCCATTCGGGATGCCGATGTCTGAATTGAGTTCTGTGATTGCCACATCCGGCGCCCGGCCGAAGAAATGCTGCAATTCGTCCCATTTGCCAGCAATGGCAGTGCGGTTGAAACGCAGCACGGCTGGCATGAGAACGGCATTCAGTGTGCCATGGTGCAGGTTCAGCGAGCGGATAGCGCCCATCGGATGGGTGATGGCATGGACGGCACCCAGGCCCTTCTGGAAGGCCATGGCACCTTCGAGGGCACACATCATCATGTCGTTGCGGGCCATCTTGTCCTGGCCGTTCTTGACAACGGTGCGGAGCGAGCGCCAACCACGCGTGAGACCATCCATGGCGATGGCGTCGGCCGGGGGATTGAATGCGGAGGCCATGAAGGTTTCGAGACAATGCGACATGGCATCCATGCCCGTTGCAGCGGTCAGTCCGGGTGGCAGACCATAGGTAAGCTCGGGATCGCACAGTGCAATCGACGGCAACATGTGTGGCGAGATGATGCCAAGCTTGCGGCCTTCCGTGGTGATGATGACGGCGGCGCGGCCCACTTCCGAACCTGTACCTGCCGTGGTCGGCACAGCAATCATCGGACAGATGCTGCCGTGAATGCGCGTGAGGCCGCCGGCCACGAGCGTGTACTGCGACAACGGGCCATCATGCCCGGTCATCAGCCGCACCGCCTTGGCCAGGTCCAAAGCCGAGCCCCCGCCCAGACCGACAATGCCATCGCAGCGGCTTTCCTTGTACAGGGCGTGGGCGGCGATTGAAGCTTCTTCAGTAGGGTTGGCTGGCGTGCCATCAAAGATCACGGGCGGGGTTTTCAGAAGGCCCGCCACCCTGGCCACGAGACCCGAGGCAACCAAGCCCTTATCTGTTGCAATGAGGGGACGGGCCACGCCCAAGGCAGAGAGGAACTCCGGCAAGCGGGAAATTTGTCCCTCGCCGAATTCAACGCGGGTGAGATAAGAGATGGTGCTCATGACAGCCTCGTGGGATGGCGAATATTTTGCGCTTGTGCCGCCTTCCAATATATGAGTTATTAGGCGCAGATCATATCCGGACTGTCAATTCCCATTCTTTTGGATCAAGCAACCAAGAAAATTGCATGGAAACTGACTTGGCATTGACCGGCAAGCCTCCGGCAAAATCAGATCAGATATATGAGTATCTGCGCCGAGCTATTGTTCGGCTCGACATGCAGCCGGGTTGCGCAATTCAGGAAAAGGACATCTGCCAGCGCTATTCAGTTTCCCGTACGCCAGTGCGTGAGGCCTTGCAGCGGCTGGCGGAGGAAGATCTCGTCACCATTCATCCGCATTCCGGCACTTGGGTAAGCCGCATTTCCTTCACCGTCGCGGAAGAAGGTTTCGTGCTGCGCCGGGCTCTCGAAATCGAGAGTGTGCGCAAAGCGGCAGAGCGCATGACGCCAGATGTTGCAGAGGAACTGCAACGCCACGTCGCCCGCATGCGCGTGATCCTGACGGAGAACCGGCTGGCGGATTATCTCGAGGAGGATGATGCCTTTCACGCTGCAATTGCGTGGGCCAGCGGCTATCCCCGGATCTGGAAATTCATCACGCTGGCCAAGGTGCATCTTGACCGCATGCGGCAATTGAGTGCGCCGGTGCCGGGGCATCTGGCCGAGGTGACGGAACAACACGCGGCCATTGCCCAGGCACTGCAACGTGGCAATGCCATGCAGGCAGAGCTTGCCATGCGCATCCACCTCGACAGTTCGTTTGCCGTGATGAGCGCGATGTATGACATCAGTTCCGAACTGTTCTCGGACTCGACGACAAACCCAAGAAGCGCCGGCCCAATGACCTCAGTCGGGAGAACATCATGAATATAATCCGGTCATCCTATGACGTGATCATTGTCGGTGCTGGTGTTGGGGGCGGTGCCATGGCCAACCGGCTGGGCAAAGCGGGAGCGAAGGTGCTGGTAATCGAACGCGGCACCCGGTTGCCGCGCGAGGCCGACAACTGGAGCGTCAAGGCTGTTTTTCACGAGAAACGCTACACCACCACGGAAACCTGGCGCGACCGCGACGGACATGAGTTCAACCCGTCCACCTATTACTATGTTGGCGGCAACTCCAAATTCTTCGGGACGGCGACCTTGCGTTTTCGCGTCGCAGATTTCGAAGACCTGCAGCATGAAGCAGGTGTTGCCCCCGCTTGGCCCATCACCTACGCCGAGCTTGCTCCTTATTACGACGTGGCAGAGCAACTGTTTGGTACCCACGGCACAGCTGGCATGGACCCGTGCGAGCCGCCGCGCTCCGGACCGATGCCGCATCCTGCAATTGGCCACGAACCGGAGATTCAGGCCTTCGACACCAAATTGCGGGCGTTGGGCCTCAAGCCCTTCCCGCTGCCTGTCGCCATTGATCTCCATCCCGGAGGAAAGTGCATCCGCTGCAGCACATGTGATGGCTTCGCCTGTAAACTCGGTGCCAAGAACGATGCCGAGGTGCGCATGGTCGATCCTGCCATTGAAACCGGCAATGTCGATCTGGTGCTGGAATCCCTGGTGCATCGTTTCGTCACCGATGACACGGGACGCAAGGTAGTGGGTGTCGAGATTGAACAGAAGGGACAGACGAAGATGATCAATGGTGATCTCTTCATTTCGAGTGCCGGAGCGATCAATTCGGCAGCACTGTTACTTCGCTCAGCTGGTACCAAACATCCCAAGGGTCTTGGCAACAATTCGTCCGACCAGCTGGGGCGCAACTACATGGCCCACAACAACACCGCGATGATGGCTGTCAATCCCTTCAAGAAGAACAACGTCGTCTTCCAGAAGTCGCTGTGTATCAATGACTTCTATCTCAGCAACAGTGTGAAACCTTATCCCCTTGGCAATGTGCAGGGACTTGGCAAGCTGCAGGGTGGCATGCTCACCGCCAACATGAAGGGCACTCCGGAATGGTTGATGAGCCTGTTCGCTAAGCGCAGTGTTGACTGGTGGATCATGTCGGAAGATCTGCCTGATCCCGGCAACCGTGTATCCATCGACAGTGATGGCAAGATCAGGTTGTCGTATACCGCCAACAACCTCAAGGCACATGGCGAGTTGGTCAAGCACTGGACCAAACTGATGCGCTCCATGGGTTATCCCATCATCATCACGCAGAAGATGGACATCAAGGTGGCCATGCACCAGTGTGGTACAGCGCGCTTCGGCAAGGATCCCAAAACATCGGTGCTTGATCCTTACTGCCGCGTCTGGGATGTGGATAATCTCTATGTCGTCGATGCGTCCTTCCTGCCGTCGTCGACAGCAGTGAACCCATCACTTACAATTGTTGCACAGGCCGTGCGAACGGCAGAACATATCATCAAGGATGTGCTGAAGGTCAGCACTGCAAGAACCGGCTGATCACACGAGCTTCATTCTGGCATCACGGTAGCGCGGGCACCGCGTTGCCATGCCCTGAGGCAGAGATATTCCATGATCAACCCGGCAGCAGCACCCGAGGTGATCTCGCCGTGATCATAGGGCGGTGAAACCTCCACCATATCCATGGCAACGAAGTTGATCCTGGTCAGGCGGCGGATCACCGAAGCAGCCTGATGGTAGGTCATGCCGCCGGGGATGGGCGTGCCTGTTCCGGGTGCGGCAGAAGGATCGAGGCAATCAATGTCGAACGTGAGATAGGCCTTCGTTGCGCCTACCTTCTCGGTGATGATCGCGGCCAGTTGGTCAGCGCTCGTCTCGTGCACTTCATCGGCGTAGATGATGCGAAAGCCCATAGTGGTTTCGCCTGTGAAGGTGGTGCGGATGCCGATCTGCACGGACTTCTTCGGATCAATAAGTCCTTCCTGCACGGCATAGCCGAACATGGTGCCGTGGTCGATGCGGCCACCGTTGTCGATCTCGACATCGCGGTGGGCGTCAAAATGCACAAGTGCCAACGGTCCGTGTTTCTTGGCATGGGCCTTGAGCAACGGATAGGAAATGTAGTGGTCACCGCCGAGTGTGACCATTTCAGCCCCGCCGGCAATGATCCCAGTCGCGTGGGCCTCCAGTGCGGCGGGGAAGTCGTCTTTCTTTCCCCAATCAAAAAAGCAATCGCCGTAGTCGATGACAGCGAGCGTGTCGAAGGGATCGAAATTCCACGGCCAGAACGGACCCCAGGCATTCTCGGCAGAGGCTTTGCGAATGCCTTCCGGGCCCATTCGCGTGCCGGAGCGATGCGAGACTGCCTGATCAAACGGAACACCGGTAACGGCAATATCAACACCTGCCAGATCGCGGGTATACTTGCGCCGCATGAAGGAAAGCGCGCCTGCGTAGGTTGCTTCCCAGTTCGTGCCCTTCAGTGAAGTGCGGCGGAAGGCATCATCACCCGGCACGCGTCCGAGCTTGTCCATTTCAAGGGCCAAGGTTCTTACTCCGTGAGAACAAGGCTGTCAGACGGGGCCCAGGTGATCCACACCTTGTCGCCACGCTTCAAGCCAGTGTTGCCGTCGCGCTTGTCGTTTTGCACATTGACAGAGACGGGTTGACCATTTGCCATGTCAGCTACCACTTCGCTCCAATCTCCGAAATAGGCGACATCGCGCACTTTTGCTTCGGTTTTCACCAGACCTTCGGCCTTTGGCGGTATCTTCGCCAGTTTCAGTTTTTCAGGACGCACCGCAATGGTCACCGACTTTCCGCAGGTCTTGTCGGACGTGAGATTCATCTTGCCGAGACCTTTTGCGCTGCAGATCACGGCCTTGCCCTTTTGCGAGATGACGTCGGCCTCGAAGAGATTCACCTTGCCGATAAAATCGGCGACGAAGCGCGACGTGGGCTGCTCATAAAGCTGCGATGGCGTAGCCAGTTGCCGTATCGCGCCTTTTTCCATGACGGCAATGCGGCTGGCCATCGACAGGGCTTCATCCTGGTCATGGGTCACAATGATGAAGGTGATTCCAACTTCCTGCTGCAAGCGGGTGAGTTCAAGACGCATGTCATCACGCAGCTTGGCATCAAGCGCCGAGAGCGGTTCATCGAGCAACAGAACTTTGGGGCGTTTCACCAGTGCACGGGCCAGCGCCACGCGTTGACGTTGGCCGCCCGACATCTGGTCAGGCTTGCGATCAGCGAGATGCGTAAGCTTCACCTGTTCGAGGCCTTCGGCAACACGACGCCTGATTTCATCGGCAGGAACGCCCGTCACTTTCAGGCCGTAGGCTACGTTCTCTGACACGGTCATGTGCGGGAACACCGCATAGGACTGGAACACCATGTTGGTTGGGCGCTTATTGGGCGGCGTCAGCGCCATGTCCTCGCCACCAATGAAGATATGGCCTTCACTTGGTGTGTCGAGACCTGAAATCATGCGCAGCAATGTCGTCTTGCCACAACCCGACGGACCGAGGAGCGCAAAGAACTCGTTAGGCATGATGTCAACGGAAACGTCATCAACCGCTGTAACCCCGCCTGGATAGCGGCGCGACACGTTGCGAACGGAGACAATTGGTTCTGCCATGGTTAGTGACCTGACTTTGCTGGAGCCTGCAATTTCATGGCAAGCACGGTGGCGAGTATGGTGATAACGATGAGGACGGTGGAAGCGGCGTTGACTTCATACTTCACGCCGGTTTTCACCATAGAGTAGATCTTGACGGGGAAGGTGATGGTTTCGGGACCAGCCGTGAAGAAGGTAATGACGAAGTCATCCAGCGAAAGTGTGAAGGCCAGCAATGCGCCGGCGATGATTCCCGGCTTCATGTAGGGCACAAGGATCTGGGTAAATGTCTGCCATTCATTGGCACCAAGATCGCGCGAGGCCTCCTCCAGCTGTTTGTTGAAGCCGACGAGGCGAGAGCGCACGACAATGGCAACAAAGGGGAAGCAGAAGGCGATGTGGGCAATGATGATGGTGGAGAGATTGAACGGCCAAATCATGTGGCTGAAGAAATTCATGATGCCGGATGCATTGAAAAAGAGCAGCAGCGCCACGCCCATGCAGATTTCCGGGATGACGATAGGGAGCCCCATGGCCGCTTCGTAGGCAGGCTTAAAGGGAAAGCGAAAGCGCCACATCATCACCGCCACCATGGTTCCGATCACCGTGGCAACCAGTGTGGCGATGACGGCAATGGTCAGCGAATTCACCATGGCATCGAAGATCGACTGATTGTTCCAGGCCTTGCCATAGTTTTCGAAGGTAAAGCCCCTCCAGACCCCACCCCGGTTCTGCTGATTGAATGAAAATGTGATCAGGACGAAAATGGGGAGGTAGAGGATGAAGTTGGTTGCCGCAAAGAGCGCCTGCAGCCAGCGACGGTTGCCAAACTCGAGTGGTCCGCTACCAGGTTTCAACTGTTCTGCCATCAGCCTGCCCCCATGCCTCTGGACTTGCGTTGATAAGCCCACTGCATCACCAGCACGATGATGGTGAGCAACATGAGGACAAAGGACAATGCAGAACCAAAGGGCCAGTCGTTCGACGCGCCAAACTGCGCCTGGATGACGTTGCCGATCATCCATGACGTCGTGCCACCCAATTCATCCGAGATCAGGAACATGCCGAGGCAGGGAATGAAGACGAGGATGAGGCCTGTGATGATGCCGGGCATCGTCAGCGGCAGCGTCACTTTCCAGAAGGTCTGGAATTGCGATGCACCAAGATCGAGGCTGGCCTCGAGAAAACTCTTGTCGAGCCGCTCGATGGTTGAATAGAGCGGCAGGATCATGAAAGGCAGGAAGACATAGACGAGACCGAAGATGACGGCCGGCGTGGTGCCCAACATGTCAATCGGGCCCAATCCCACCCAGCCAATCACCGTGTTGATGACGCCGCGCGTTCCCATCACCGTTTTCAACGCATAAGTGCGGATCAGCAAGTTGATCCAGAAGGGCAGCACGATCATCAGCAGGGCCAGTGGCCGCCAGCGCTCTGGCAAGAAGCAGATGAGAAATGCGATGGGATAGCCGATCAGCAGGCAGGCGGCGGTGGCCAAGGCACTCCACCACAATGTGCGCATGAAAATCGAGATGATGTCGGGGTTCAAGGAGCGGATGTAGTTCGCGATGCCTGTCAGGTAGGTGTATTCGTTGACCGATACCTGGCCGTCGATGACGGCTTTTTCCGAGAACGACAGGACCAGGAGATAACCGAGGGGCAAGAGAAAAAAGATGACCAGCCAGATGGTGCCGGGTGTGGCAAGAGTCCAAAATGCGCGGGCGTTGGCCTTCCAATCATCCAAGATGTGTCGTCCCCGTTCCCTGTGATTTTTCCAATGTTTAAGCCGATTTCATCAGGAGGGGCAAGCGCGCCCATCTCATGCCTGTCTCATGCCAGCGTTTCGAGCACGCAATCCAGGGCCGATACCGCGAATTCAGCGTCAGAAGTACCGAACATCAGCGGAGGACGGATTTTCAGCACATTGGCGTTCTTGCCATCAACACCCACCAGCACGCCTTCATGGCGCAGCGCGTTGATCACGCGTCTGGCCTCGGTATTGGCCGGTTCCAGGCTGGTGCGGTCACGCACCAGTTCAACACCAATGGCGAGACCGGAGCCACGCACATCGCCAATCAGTGCGTGTTTGTCTTTGAGGGCAGTGAGATTGGCACGCAGCTTGGCACCCACAGTCAATGCGTTGTGGATCAGATTTTCACGCTCCATGACATCGAGAACGGCGAGGCCTGCTGCACAGGCGGCATTGCCGCCGCCAAAGGTGGAAAAGAAAGGCCCGGACTCATCTACAAAACGGGAGAGTATTTCGGCGCGGGTGATAATGGCGCCAATGGGATAGCCATTGCCTGCGGGCTTGCCGATGGTGACGATATCCGGAACGATTCCGTGATGTTGGTGGCCCCACATGTGAGTGCCCATGCGACCGAAACCCGACTGCACTTCATCGGCAACGAAGAGTCCGTCGGCTTTGCGCGTGCGACTGGCGATGGCCTTTACATAACCTCTTGGCGCATCAATGATGCCGTTGGTCATAAAGGCGGAATCAATAATGGCCAACGCCACGCCCCCGCCGGAGGCTGTGAGACTTTCAATCTCAACATCTGCGAATGAAGCGTAGCGTTCTGCAATGTCATTCAAGCCAAACCGGTACGGTCCGCGATAAGTATCCGGTGCTGGCAGTTGCCGGACATGCGGATTGCGGAATTTACCAGCGGGATAGTTGGAGGGTGACATGGCAGCGCTCACATTGGTGATGCCATGGTAGGCGAAGTCCATGACCAACATGCCACTGTTTCCCGTCACGGCGCTGCACATGCGATACGCAACATCATTTGCTTCGCTGCCGGAATTGACGAAAATCACCGTGTCGAGAGAAGGATCAAGAGTGGCCTTCAGGCGTTCGGCATAGTCGATGGCTTCGTCAGTCAGATAGCGCGTGTTGGTGTTGAGGATCCGCATCTGGCGGGCCACAGCTTCTGCCACATGGGGATTGGCATGCCCGACATGCGGCACGTTGTTGTAGCAATCGAGATAACGGCGGCCATCTGAGTCCGTTAGCCAGACGCCCTCACCCTTCACCATGTGCAAGGGTTGATCGTAGAAAAGCAATGGTTTCGGACCCATGGCAAGTGTGCGGCGGAATAAACCATCTTGCTGGTGAACAGCCCGGCGTGGCGTGAAATTTGCTCCGTAGCGGATCACGCCTTGCAAGCCCTCACCGTCGAGAGCCTTCAACATCTCGAGACTGACGCTATCGAGAGCGGCAATTTGCGGAGTTACAGCAATACCTTCTTCCCGGCGGCGCGCGGTTATGAGCGCAGAGAGTGCCAGACGCATCCGCATCAGATTCAAGATGACGTCGACTTCAGCTTCTTCCAGCGGAACTTGCAGCACGTAACCCGCAAGCATGTGGTGAAGGACCTTTTCCACGTCTTGGCCGGGCAGCAGGCAGTCCGCCATGGCGTTGGAAATATCCAGTACGCGAGGACCATGGATCATGTCGCCGAAATCAATGATACCCGAAATGACATCGCTCTCATCAAGCAATGTGTTGAAGGGATGAACATCACCGTGGATCACTTGACCCGGCAAGGACTGAAGGGCCAGCTGCACCGATCGGTTGAATTCCATCTGCAGGTCAGAGATACGAACTTGTGCATCTCCTGGAAGCAGCAGAAGATCATCTGTGGACGGATAAAATCTGGCGGTGTTCCAGGCAAGTTGCCGTGTTGCGAAGACAGCGCTGGCGAAACCACGCAGGGACTTACTGAGGCGGCCAATGGTTTTCCCAAGGGCAAGGTAGTGCTGCGCCGGAAAATCGCGGTCAGCCATGACATTGCCGGGCAACCAATCCAACACAATGACCGGATAGTTCCGGCTCTCGAAAGACAGGACTTCCAGCCGTTCGGCGGTCAAAGGCGCTCTGCTGCGGGGAACCGGAAGAGAGGGATCAACGCAGTTGATGTGGTCAAGAGCATCAAGTTGAGCGGCTGCTATGTCGCGCCCTTCTGCGAGATTGCAGATTTTGACAATACAAGTTGCCGTTGGTGACGTCAGCTTGAAGTTCTGGTCACGTTCGCCGTCGAGTGCCGCCAGTTGACCCTTCAGTCCATACTTCTGCTGCAGGAACTCCTCGACACGATCTGTGGGCAGGTTAGGTGGCAAGGTTGGGTTCACGGGTTCACCACGAAAAAGGGCAGAGGCATGTTTGCCTCCGCCCTGACATCATTCAAGCAGCATTTATCAGGCGGCCTGTACTGCCGTCCAGATTTCGTCACGCACCTTCAGGGCTTCTTCGCCGAGATATGCGGCATATTCACACTTGGAGAGTATATCCATCGGCGGGAAGATGGCAGGATTGCCGGTATAGGAGGCATCCATGATGTCCTTCGCAGCCTTGTTGGGCGTAGCGTACTGGATGGTCTCGGCGATATGCTTGGCCGCATCCTTGTCGAAAATGAAGTTGATGAAGGCGTGGGCATTTTCCGGATGCGGAGCGCCTGCGGCAATGGCAATCGTGTCTTCCCAGACATTGGAACCTTCCTTGGGCACCGAGTAGGCGATGTCTTCGTCCTCCGCCATCACCTGCGCGATGTCGCCGTTATATTCCATCGTCATGTCGACTTCGCCCTGGGCAAGAAGGTCTTGTCCATTGTCGTCGGCGTATTTCTTGATGTTCTTCTTGGCGGAAATCAGCAAGTCCTTGGCCTTGTTCAACTCGTCCATGTTGGTGGAGTTGTAACTGAAACCCAAGTACTTGAGAGCGCAGCCAATGTTATGTTCTTGATCGCCAAGCGATGCGATGCGACCAGCATAAGTGGTATCATCAAACATGATCTTCCAGCTCGAAGCATCCGCAACCTTTGACTTGCGGTAGCCAATACCGACCGTACCCCACATGTAGGGCAGAGAGAACTTGCGGCCAGGATCAAAAGTGGGGTTCATGAAGGCCGGATCGATATTTGCGATGTTTGGAATCTTGGCGTGATCAAGCGGGGTCAACATGTTGGCCTTGCTCATGCGTTCGACACGGTCGTTCGGCGGGATGATGACGTCATAACCGGGATTGCCGGCTTTCAGCTTGGTGAAAAGTTCATCGCCATCGGCAAACAGGTCCATTTTCACTTCAATGCCGGTAGCGGCATTGAAATCTGCCAGCGAATGCTCGCCGATATAAGTGTCGAAGTTGTAGAAGCTCAGCTTCTTTTCTTCTTCAGACATCGCCTTGTAAGGCAAGAATGTCAGGCCCGCGAACAGCGCACTGCCGCCGCGCAAAAGTTTGCGGCGGTTCATCAGCATACGGGGATTGAATGTTGTCATTTCGGGTCGCCCTCCGGTTGTGAGTGATTTGGTTTCATGAGATCGGGCAAGCAAATATCGGGCCAATGAGTGTCATGCCACGGCCCGAAGGTTGTAGAATTTTCCAATCAGGACATTTCGGCTTTTACGTCTGCCATGGTCTGGTCCAATGCGATCCTGGCCAGACGGCCAATTTCATCTATTTCCTTCTTGGTGATGCAGAAGGGCGGAGCCAAGACCATGGTATCCCAACACGCCCGCATGATGAGATTGTTGGAAAAACAATGGTCGCGGCAAATGGTTCCAACGCGCCCCAACTCGTGGAAGCGCTCACGGGTTGCCTTGTTTTTGGCCAGTTCAATCGCTCCAATCAAGCCCATGCTGCGGACCTCACCGACGATGGGATGGTCTGCCAGACCCTGCAGCATGGCGCTGAAATAAGGTGCAAGTTCTGCCACCCTGTCCACCAGTTTCTCATCCTGGAGGATTTCGATGTTCTTGAGCGCCACTGCCGAAGCCACGGGATGACCATCATAGGTCATGCCATGATAGAATTCGCCGCCCTTGTCGAAGAAGGGGTTGAGGAGCGTCTCCGAAAAGGCAACCGCGCCAATGGGCAGGTAGCCCGAGGACAGTCCCTTGGCCATGTTGATGATATCGGGCTCATAACCAAAGCTCTCGAAGCCGAACCACTTGCCGGTGCGGCCAAAACCGCAAATCACTTCGTCAGAAATGATGAGCACACCGTACTTGCGGCAGATGCGCTGGATTTCAGGCCAATAGGTTGCGGGTGGAATGATCACGCCGGCGGCTCCCTGTATGGGTTCACCAATGAATGCGGCGACGTTGTCGGGACCTAGTTCGACAATCTTCTTTTCCAGTTCAGCGGCGGCTTCGAGGCCGAACTCCTCTGGCGTCTTGTCGCCACCAAAATCATACCAATAGGGTTGCTGGATGTGGTGGAAACCCGGCAGTTGTGTTCCGCCCTGCTCGTGCATGCCCACCATGCCTCCAAGGTTTGCCGCAACCCAGGTGGAGCCGTGATAGCCGCGGCGGCGTCCGATGATGTGCTGGCGATAGGGCTTGCCCATCACCTTCCAGTAGTGCCGCACCCAGCGGACAATGGTGTCATTGCCCTCCGACCCGGAGTTGGTGAAAAAGATGTGCTGGAAACGCTTGGGCAACACTGATGAAATCTTGGCGGCCAAGTCTGTCGCCGGCACTGTCGTCGTCTTGAAAAAGGTGTTGTAGTATGGAAGATCCAGCATCTGGCGATAGGCCACGTCCGCCAGTTCCTTGCGGCCGTAGCCGATGTTCACGCACCAGAGGCCTGACATGGCATCGAGGATCTTGTTGCCCTTGCCGTCCCAAATGTAAACTCCGTCGCCATGGGTGATGACACGCGGGCCACCGGCGGCGTGAAAACTCTTATGATCCGTGAACGGATGAAAATGATGGGCGATATCGGATCTGACGATCTCGTCGATATTGATGTTTTTCTGGTGGATGGTCATGGATAAACTCCGGACATGAAAGGGGTTCGACTGCTCTTTCGGGCAGTTCGTAAAAATCATTCAGGAACAAGAGCTTAAGGCTTAAAACCAATGCGGGCGCAGTTGACCATCACGGCGGTCTTGGCCGTGCACGTCAGGACAGGAATGACATCGCCTGCGGGGGTGAGGTGGAAGCACATGTCGGAACAGTGCCACAGCGGTGGGCAAAAGGCAAACCTGCCGGTACCTCATGCCAGTTGTTCGCGGCTCAGGCGGAAGACGGCAGCGCGGCGGTGACCTTCCATCCCCTCGGTGGCACTTTGGCGGGCGGCAGGCGGTGCGACCGCGGCCACACCGCGTTCATCAAGCCATTGATGGGTACAGACCTTCACATAAGACCCGACCCAGAGACCACCAGTGTAGCGGCCAGCTGCCATTGTCGGCAGTGTGTGGTTGGTGCCGCAACATTTGTCAGAGTAAACGACGCTGGCCAATGGACCAATGAAAAGTGAACCGTAGTTGCGGAGCTTGCGTGACATGGCTTGCGGATCCACCGTGTGGACTTGCAGGTGTTCAGCCGCAATGAAATCGGAATAGGCGATCATCGTTGCTTCGTCAGCGCAATGTACGATGGTCCCATTGTCAGCCCAGGCTTTTCCGGCGACGGCCGCGGTTGCGAGCGTCAACAATTGCCGCTCCACTTCTCTGGCGGTTGCTTCCGCGAGAGACGCGCTGGTGGTGATCAGGCCGACACGGGTGCGAACGTCATGCTCGGCCTGGGCCAAGAGATCAGTCGCAATCATTTCCGGGTCACCCGTTTCATCGGCAACAACGAAAATTTCACTTGGCCCGGCAAGCTGGTCAATGCCAACGGGTCCGAAGACCTGACGCTTGGCCTCGTTCACGAAGGCATTGCCCGGACCCACGATCTTGTCGACGGCGGGAATGGATTCAGTCCCGAAAGCCATGGCAGCAATCGCTTGTGCACCACCTACATGGAAGATCCGATCGGCACCTGAGAGATGGCAGCCTGCGATCATGGCGGGATGTGCCGAGGGTGGCAGGCAGGCAACAACTTCCGAACAACCCGCGACTTTGGCCGGCACCAGTGTCATGATCGGGGCCGAGAGCAAGGGATAGCGGCCACCTGGCACATAAGCACCAATTGTCTCAATTGGAATCACGCGGTGACCAAGGTGAAGGCCGGGACTCGTCTCAACTTCAAGCGGCAAGATGGTCTTGAGTTGCGCTTCGGCAAATTGCCTGACATTGCCGATGGCAAATTCAGTATCAGCGCGGGTTTGACGGTCGAGAAGTCTGAGCGCTTCTTCACGTTCAACCTTGCTCACCTCCAGAATATCCGGGCAAGTCCTGTCAAAGTCGAGGGCATACCTGCGCACCGCTGCATCACCCGTGTCGCGAACATCGGCAAGGATCTGCTTCACCGTGGCTTCGATTGCCGCAGTATCAGCGGCGGTGTCCTGGCGGGCCGCTTTCACCAAGGAGATCTTGTCAGGATAAGCGAAGCTGCGTGTCATGTCTGATCCTTGATGAAAGGTTTGATGGCGTGATGTCAGGTGAAGGCGGCGGCCATGAGCCGGCGCGTGTAGGGATCGGCGGGGTTGTCCATGACTTCGTCAGGCGTTCCTTCCTCCACCAGACGGCCATCTTTCATCACCATGATATGATCGGCCATGGCCCGCACCACGGCAAGGTCGTGACTGATGAAGAGATACGAGAGATTGTTGGCAATCTGCAGATTGCGCAAGAGATCGACAATCTGCTTCTGGACCTGACGGTCCAGGGCCGAGGTCGGCTCATCCAGTACAACGACCTTCGGCTTGAGAATAATTGCGCGGGCAATGGCGATGCGCTGACGCTGGCCACCGGAAAATTCATGGGGATAGCGATTGCGCAGCGCGGGATCAATCTGCACCTCTTCCATCGCCTGCGCGGCACGTCTGTCACGTTGGGAAGATGAAATCCCTGGTTCATGGACAAGCAGGCCTTCGGTAATGATCTGACCGGACGTCATGCGCGGACTCAAGGAGCCAAAAGGATCCTGCAGCACGATCTGCAGTTGCCGGCGCAAGGGACGCATCGCAGCACTATCGTTGCGCGTGATGTCCCTGCCCAAATAGCTGATGGCACCTTCGCTGGGCAATAGCCGGAGCAAAGCACGAGCCAAGGTTGACTTGCCGGAACCGGATTCACCGACAATGCCAATGGTCTGGCCTTGCTTCAGCCGCAGTGAGACACGGTCAACGGCGCGCAGCACAATTGAAGGCCCGGTAAAATAGCCGCCACCGAGGGAGAAATTTACCCGTACATCAGTGCCGGCAAGAATGGTAGGAGCAGAGGCCGCCACGGGCAGCTTGCGGCCAGTTGGCTCTGCCTCCAGCAAGGCCTTGGTATACGCATGGCGGGGGTTGGCGAAGAGATCTGCCGTTGCTCCCTGTTCCACCACTTCGCCTTTGCGCATGACAGCGACGCGGTGAGCAATCCGCTTCACAATGTTGAGGTCGTGGGTGATGAAGACCATGGCCATGCCGAGGCGCTTCTGCAGGTCGGCCATGAGGTCGAGGATCTCGGCCTGGATCGTGACGTCGAGCGCCGTCGTGGGCTCATCGGCAATCAGGATTTCGGGATTGTTGGCGAGAGCCATCGCTATCATCACACGCTGGCGCTGCCCACCCGACATTTCGTGCGGATATGACTTCATGCGGCGGAGCGCGTCCGGAATCCTGACGAGTTCCAACATTTGCAAGGCACGCGCTTCGGCATCTCTGGTCGACAGTCCACGGTGCTGCATAATAGGTTCAACGAGCTGGTCTCCAACCGTATAGAGCGGATCGAGCGAGGTCATGGGCTCTTGGAAGATCATGCTGATGCGGCGGCCGCGGATGCGGTTGAGCGCCGCCTTGGGCAAGCCGATGAGGTTGACGCCATCAAAATGAGCCTGTCCAGCAGCTTCGCCGTTGCTGGCGAGAAGGCCCATCACGGCCATCATCATCTGGCTCTTGCCGGAACCTGACTCACCGACGATCGCCAGTGTTTCGCCGGGCACCACCGACAGACTGACGCCACGTACGGCATCAACGACACCATCAAGTGTGTGAAAACGGACTGAAATATTTTCAAGTCTGAGAACCGGATCAGCCATATCAGCGGTCCTTGGGGTCGAGCGCGTCACGCAGTCCATCGCCAATGAAGTTCAAGGCAAAGAGTGTTGTCGTCAGAAAGAACGATGGGAAGGCAAGTAGCCATTTGGCTCCGGGAATGGATTGTGACCCTTGTGAAATCAACACCCCCCAACTCGACAAAGGTTCCTGAACCCCCAGTCCGAGATAGGAGAGAAAACTTTCAAGGATGATGACCTGCGGCACAAGCAGTGTCATGTAGATTACCACCGGCCCAAGCAGGTTGGGCACGATGTGGCGCAGCAGTATGCCACCAGGAGCGACGCCCAGGGCTTCAGCAGCCTGGACATATTCCTGACGTTTGAGAGAAAGCGCCTGGCCCCGCACGATGCGTGCCATGTCGAGCCACAAGACCGCACCGACGGCAAGAAACATCAGTACAAAGTTGCGGCCAAAAAACACCACCAGCATGATGACGAAGAATATGAAGGGAAGCGCATAAAGAATATCCACGACGCGCATCATCACTTCATCTGTCTTACCACCCATGAGACCAGAGAAAGATCCGTAAAGTACTCCAATCACGACGGCGACCAGACCGGCCAACAATCCAATGGACAGTGAAACACGGCCCGCGACCAGGGTGCGTTGCAGGAGATCACGGCCATTGCTGTCGGTGCCGAACAGGAAATATGTTTGCTGTACCTCTGCTGCCATGGTCATGCTCAATCCATCTGCAGACCTGTGAACGACTTGCGCCTGCTCGAACACGTCCGAACGGTCGAGATAGCGGGTGGAGCGTTCATCAATGGGCTTGACCGATGTAACTGTCACTTCAAGCCGGGAGCCCTCCTGTTTCCACGATGCGATATCGAGGCGGGCGCGTTTCAAGACTTCCGTCAGTGCCCGCTCCACGCCCTCTGCTTTGGGGTAAGCCGAGAGCGACGGTGGCACGCGGGTGTAATCAGCATGAATAGATGTGAAGTCATTGGGTACCAGAAATGGCCCGATGATGCAGGCCAGAGTCATCAGGCAAAGATAGATGAGACTCACCATCGCCGCCTTGTTTCGCAACAGACGGGCGCGGGCATCGGCCCAGAGTGAGCGTCCGGCAACGGCCGCAGGCGTTGCAGGGTCAGTCATAGCGCACCCGCGGATCGACAATGGCGTAAAGGACGTCGACAATGAGATTGAAGACGATGGTGAACATGGCAATCACCACCACCGTGCCCATGACCAGCGTATAGTCACGGTTGAGGGCCGCATCGACGAAATAGCGACCGACACCGGGAATTGCAAAAATGTATTCAACAATCAGCGAGCCTGTCAGAAGCGAGGCCGCAGCCGGGCCGGAATAGGATATGATGGGAAGCAACGCCCCGCGCAGGGCATGGCGCACCACGACGGAATAGTCCGAGAGGCCCATGGCGCGTGCAGTGCGGATGTGATGTCCGCGCAGGGCTTCAATCATTGAACCGCGCATCAGCCGCGCCACGATAGCCAGCTGCGGCAACATCAAGGTCACCACCGGACCAATCTTGTTGACGAGTGCGCCATCTCCCCAGCCGCCGACAGGCACCCACTTCAGCGTGAGCGCAAAGAAAAGCTGAAAGAGCGGCGCAATCACGAAGGTCGGAATGGTGCTGCCAGCCGTTGCGGCTGCCACCACGGCATAATCGGCAGCGCGGTTTTGATAGAGGGCGGCGGTGATGCCGAGGAGAGCACCAATCAACAGGGCGAGAATCAGGGCCGTGGCACCGAGCTGAATCGAAACCGGCAGACCGGTGCGGAACAATTCTGCGACCGTGAAATCCGGCAGGTTATAGCTTGGGCCAAAATCACCATGGAGAAGATTGCGGAGATAATTGAGGAACTGCTGCCAAAGTGGAAGATCGAGACCGAATTGCCGTTCGAGGTTGGCCTTGATGACGGGGTTCAGTCCCTTCTCCTGATTGAAGGGACCACCGGGGGCCACACGGATCAAGAAAAACGAAATCGCAACGATCAGAAAGAGCGTTGGAATGGCCGTGAATAGACGGCGGATGACATAGCGCAGCATGCTGGATCAATTCCGTTCCGCCCCGTTTGCCGGGGCGGAACAGGATCATTTGTTGTTATGGCTTGCTGAGGAAGCGAGTGGGGTGAATGTCCATGACATTGTCTTGCCAACCCTTGAGCTTGGTCGAAACCACCGTGTGGTAGCCGTAATGGAGCAGCGGCAGGAAGCACAGATCGCGGGCCACGCCCACACCTTCGGCAGTTGACAACATCTTCATGCGTTCTTCTGGTGAAGGTGCTGCGGCCGCATCTGCCAAGAGCTTGTCATATTCAGGATTGGCATACTGGCCGTAGTTGTTGCCGGTGCCTGATTTGCAGAGATCAAGGAAGTTGCCCGGATCCTTGTAGTCGGCAATCCAGCCACCACGGGCGATGTCGAAGTCGCCCTTTTGTTCGAGATGGCCATAGTGTGTCTTGGTGTCAGTGTTGACCATCGTTACTTCGACGCCCAACGGCTTCAACTGTTCCTGGATGGCGACAGCAGTGTTCTTGTGGTTTTCCGAGGTATTGTAGCGGATTTCCATTTTCAACGGCTTGTCGGGACCATAGCCCAGCTCGGCAAGTTCTTTCTTGGCGGCATCTTCTCGGTCGAGTTGGGACATGCCAGCATAATCGAGTGTCTTCGTCTCATAGCCACCAATACCCGGAGGAACGAGAGAATAGGCCGGGATCATCGTGTTCTGCCAAACCTTTTCGGCGAGGTAATCGCGGTCGATGGCCATGGAGACGGCATGGCGAAGCTTCACGTTGTTCCATGGAGCCTTGTCAGTCTTGAACACGTAATAGTAGGTGCCGAGATAAGGTCCGAGACGCAATTGGTCACCAAACTTGGCGCGCAGCTCAGTCAATTGCTCGGTCGGGATGTCATCGTTTGAATCAAGCTCGCCCGCTTCAAAACGCTTCATGGCGGTGGAACGGTCTTCTGTGGGGATATAGTTCACCGTGTCGATCTGGACGTTGGCGGCATCATAGAAATTGGGATTCTTGACGGCCTTGACGTGGTCATTTGGCACGAATTCAGCGAGCATGTAGGCGCCATTCGAAACCAGATTGCCGGGTTTGATAAAGTCGGCGCCAAACTTTTCCACGTTGGCTTTGCTGACGGCGTAGGCGGCCTGGTGAGTGAGCAATTCAAGGAAGTAGGGTGTCGGCGCACTGAGGGTGACTTCGAAGGTCATGTCGTCAATGGCCTTGGCACCCAGTTCATCTGGTTTCTTGTCGCCCTTGGTAATGGCTTCGGCATTCACCACCGGGGCCAGCATATAGGCATATTCGGCGGCCGTTTCCTTGTTTACCAGGCGCTGCCAGGAAAAGACGTAGTCCTGGGCCGTGACTGGTGAACCATCGGACCACTTTGCACCCGCGCGCATCTTGAAAGTATAGACCTTGCCGTCGGGAGAGACGGTGTAGCTTTCGGCTGCGCCGGGCTGCAACTCTGCCTTGGCGTCATGGATCATCAGACCCATGAAAAGATCACGCAGAATGTGGGCCTCATAGACTGTCGATGTCTTGTGCGGATCAAGCGATTCCGGATCGGCAGAGTTGCCGCGGTTGAACACCACCTCGGCGAATGATGACGAAGCGGTGAGCGCCATGATGGCCGCGCCCGCCAGCAGAGATTTGAGGTTGAAATGTTTCATGGACTGGAACTCCCTGTTCTCGTGCCGGTGGATTGGGTCCGGCATTCATTGAGGGAATCCTAGCACAGGCACGGGTGGTGTCATCCCCCCGAGAACCAAAGGCGAATCTCGCTGCAACCCGACCTGCGCCAAGCGGAAAATCCGCCAGGTCGAGGTCTGACATCCGGTTGCCATGGTTTGCCACTGCAGTGTGGCGGAAGAGGAGGGATTCGAACCCTCGTTACGCTTTCACGTAAACACGCGTTCCAGGCGTGCGCCTTAAACCACTCGGCCACCCTTCCGTTGGCCGTGGCTTATAACCAGCGTTTGCGGCTGATCAAGTCATTGTGTCTGATTATTTTCGACCCGCCGTCCCATGTGCTAGTTTTCACCAGAAAGGGAGTGCCTTGATGTTTCTGACCCGCAAAGCCGCAATGATCGACAAGTCCGCAGCCCTGCCAGGGCGCACGGTGGCCCTGGCCACAGCCGAAAAACATTTCGTCAATGGTCATGCCCTCAAGGGGCCTCACCCGGACGGGTCGGCCAGCATCATTTTTGCGCTGGGCTGCTATTGGGGGGCGGAGCGGGCGTTTTGGCGGATTCCCGGCGTTTGGGTAACGGCAGTGGGCAATGCCGGGGGCTTCACACCAAATCCCACCTACGAAGAGGTTTGTTCCGGGGCCACGGGCCATGCTGAATCTGTTCTGGTCGTCTATGAGCCCAAGAAGGTCTCCCTGGAGACTTTGCTCAAGGTTTTCTGGGAAGCCCATGACCCGACCCAGGGCATGCGCCAGGGCAACGACATGGGTACACAATATCGCTCCGCCATATTTTGGACCAACCCCGCCGATGAGGCCGTGATCCGGGCATCCGCCAAGGCCTACCAAAATGCTCTGACGGCGAAAGGGTTGGGCAGCATCACCACCGAGCTTGCTCCGGCTGAGCCCTTCTATTTTGCCGAGGCCTACCACCAGCAGTATCTCGCCAAGAATCCGCAGGGTTATTGCGGTTTGGGTGGCACTGGCGTTACCTGCCCCATCGGCACAGGAATTGCGGCCTAGACCATGGCGAAAGACGACGGTGAATTTGAAGATGGCGCCACGGCACCGGAAATCGTGACGCGACTTGAAAGGCTGGCGCGGCTGCTGCGTCAGGCAGGTCATGCCGAAGGACTGGTGCCTGCCCAATGGGAAGTCTTGCGCTATCTTGGCCGGGCCAATCGCCTGTCACGCTCACCGGGAGCCTTGGCGCGCTACCTGGGAAGCACCAAGGGCACGGTGTCGCAGAGCCTACAAACACTGGTAAAGAAGGGCCTGGTCGCCCGCCAGACCAAGAGCGATGACGAGCGCCATGTGTTGTTGGCATTGACAACCGATGGCACTACCGTTCTGGCGCTTGATCCCCTGCGGGCGATTGCCGCAGACGTGGAGGTGATGGCCAGCAAGACCAAACGCCGCTTTGGCCGGGGGCTTGCAGACCTTCTGTCAGCCGAAATCGACCGCCAGAAGGCATCCCGCTTTGGCACGTGCAACGGCTGCCGCCATCTGCAGGGCGGGACCAGAGCCGATCAGCCGGTCTGTGGAGTGGATGGCACGTCCCTGAATTCTGCCGAAACGATGCTCCTGTGCATCGTCCATGAGGCTGCAGAGGACCTCGCCTGATGCGGTCTTAACTGCGATTTTACGTGCCGACGGCTAGTCTCCCGGAACGGAGAACGATCGACATGACGGCCACGACTTTCGACATTTCATCATCAGACAAGTCCGTAGTTGCTCCCAGCCGCTATGGTCGCGAAATACTGGAAGCCGTTCGTGCTGGCTTCAGTACCCACCGCGTACTTTATGTCATTGCGTTCTTCAGCTACTTTCGCAGGCATCGTCGAGTGCATGCTTCTTGGTTTGCCGGTGAATTACAGCCTGATCTCGATTGCCTCAGGCACAACCTTTCTGTTTCTTGGTGTCATTGTCGGCGGTTGGCTCGCCTTCGACCTGTTCCGGCTTTGGCGTGCTGACTATCGGGGGCGGCCTTCGATTGCCCTGCTGCATACCCTGCAAACAGAGATTCTGGCACCATCGCGCATTTCCAACGCGCTGCACGCGTTCCTTGCCAATGGCATATTCTTCGTCGGATTTATCGCCATCAAAAAATCCATTCCCCATGTGGTTCCCTTTGGCTGGGACGCGCCATTCATGGAACTGGACAAGACGCTGCACGGTGGTGTGCTGCCACATGAATGGCTCCTGCCCTGGCTTGGGTCGCCGGAAGCACTGCTGGTTATCAACGTCGCCTACAACATGTGGTTTGTGGTGATCCTCTTCTGCTTTTTCTGGTTCGGTTATGCCAAGGCCGATTCATATTTGCGGCAACGCTACCTCATTGCCTATTTGAGCCTCTGGCTCGTGGGCACGTGCGTTCTCGGAACTGTGTTCTCCTCGGCCGGGCCATGCTTCTATGGCTTCATCGTACCCGGTGTGGACCCCTACGCAGGTCTCCTCGCCACGCTCAAGTCCGCCAATTCCATCTATCCGATTTGGGCTGTGCCCACTCAGGAAACGTTGTGGCAGAGCCATCTTGCGGGCCAAGGTGACGTCGAAGGCGTTTCAGCCATGCCCTCGCTGCATGTGGCGACAAGTGTGTTGTTCATCCTGCTGGCACGCGCCTGGGGACAGCGCTGGTTCCTGTACTTCACCGTACCGTTTGCACTGCTGATCCTTGCAGGTTCAGTCGTACTGGGTTGGCATTATGCGATTGATGGATATGCTGGTGCTGCGTTGGCGGTTGCGTGCTGGTGGCTCGCCGGCAAACTGGCACCGAAACCCAAAGCTGCCTGATCAGTTCTCGTCCATCTTCAAGGCGGCAATGAAGGCTTCCTGCGGAATGTCAACCTTGCCGAACTGGCGCATCTTCTTCTTGCCTTCCTTCTGCTTGTCGAGAAGTTTGCGCTTACGGGAAATGTCACCGCCATAACACTTGGCCGTCACATCCTTGCGCATGGCTGAGAGGGTTTCGCGGGCCACGACCTTGCCGCCGATCGATGCCTGGATCGGAATCTTGAACATGTGACGTGGAATCAGGTCTTTCAGTTTTTCGCACATGACACGGCCACGCTGTTCGGCGCGGGTGCGGTGAACAACCATGGACAGGGCATCAACCGGCTCTTCGTTGACCAGAATTGTGAGTTTCACCAAGTCGGCCTGCTGATACTCAGTCATCTTGTAGTCGAAAGACGCGTAACCCTTTGACACTGACTTCAAGCGATCATAAAAATCAAACACGACTTCGTTGAGCGGCAGGTCATAAACCACCATGGCGCGCGAGCCGGCGTAAGTCAGCTGTTTCTGACGGCCGCGACGATCTTCGCACAACTTCAGTACTGACCCCAAATAGTCATCAGGCACGAAAATCGTCGCCTCAATCCACGGTTCGTCCATGGACAGGATCAGCGAGACATCGGGCATGTCTGCAGGATTGTGCATGTTGACCTGGGTGCCATCACGCAAGTTGATCTTGTAGATGACCGAGGGTGCCGTCGTGATGATCTCGACGTTGAACTCACGTTCGATCCGTTCACGGATGATTTCGAGATGGAGCAGGCCGAGGAAGCCGCAGCGGAAACCAAATCCAAGTGCTGCCGACGTTTCCATTTCATAGGAGAAGCTGGCGTCGTTCAGACGCAGTTTGCCCATGGCTTCACGCAAGTCCTCAAATTCCGATGCATCGACAGGGAAGAAGCCGGCAAACACAACAGATTGTGCTTCTTTGAAGTCCGGCAGGGCCTTGGCCGTTGGATTGCGATCATCGGTTATGGTATCACCGACACGGGTGTCAGCCACTTCCTTGATGGCACCGGTGAAGAATCCGATTTCGCCCGGGCCCAATTCATCGACCACAACCTTCTTGGGCCGCGACACGCCAACGCGCTCGATGTTGTACAAACCACCCGTACCCATCATCCTCACTCTCATGCCCTTCTTGAGCACGCCATCCTTGATGCGCACGAGCACGACAACACCGAGATAGGGGTCGTACCAACTGTCAACCAGCAGGGCCTTCAGGGGTGCGTTGCGGTCGCCCGTCGGTGGCGGCAGGCGGGAGATGATGGCTTCCAGCACATCGGGCACGCCGAGGCCGGTCTTGGCCGAGATCAGGACTGATTCAGAAGCGTCTATGCCAATCACGTCTTCGATCTGCTGCTTGATGCGATCCGGTTCGGCAGCGGGCAGATCCACTTTGTTGAGAACAGGCACGATTTCAAGATTGGCATTGATGGCCTGGTAGACATTGGCCAGCGTCTGGGCTTCCACGCCCTGCGACGCATCAACTACCAATAGCGCGCCTTCGCAGGCGGCAAGCGAGCGCGAGACCTCATAGGCGAAGTCGACGTGTCCGGGGGTGTCGATCAGGTTCAACACATAGGCTTTGCCATCCTTGGCGGTGTAGTCGAGACGGACGGTATTGGCCTTGATGGTGATGCCGCGTTCGCGCTCCAAATCCATGGAATCGAGAATCTGGTCTTGCATGTCACGGTCCGAGACCGCGCCAGTGAGTTGAATCAGCCGGTCGGCCAGGGTGGACTTGCCGTGGTCAATGTGGGCGACGATGGAGAAATTGCGGATGCGGGAAGGATCAATCATTTGGCGCGCTGTTTGGCAGGGCCAGCGGCCAGGGTCAATCCTGCCGTTTCAGCACGGCCTGCAGCACATCCCTGACGCCGATGGAACCAGCAAATGTGTTGTCGTCATTGAAAAGTGCGACAGGCGCTGTCTCCGAACGATGCATGGCCAGCATGACCGTCTTGAGCGTGGTGCCGGGGGTGGCCCAGAACACGGGCTTGGCTTTGGCGTCGAGGACCTTTTCGGCTTCGACACAGGAAATCCAGGTGGCGGCGGAGCCGTCGCGCTCGACACTCGTTACCTTGTTATCCTTGCCAAGTTTGAAGCGGGTGGTCTTGCGGCGATCAAGCCAAATCCAGCCGCCCTTGTCCTTTACCAGCTCATGGGGTGCGCGCATGACATTCCAGGCGGTGAGCACAGAGAGCGGGTTCACATTGGCAATGAAGTCACGCACGTAGTCATTGGCGGGACGCAACACAATGTCTTCCGGCCGGCCCGACTGGACGATGCGGCCACCTTCCATGATGGTGATGGTGTTGCCAAGCTTGAGGGCCTCTTCGAGGTCATGGCTGACGAAAACGATGGTCTTCTTCAGTTCCTTCTGCAGTTGCAGTAATTCATCCTGCAGTTTGGTGCGGATCAGCGGGTCGAGTGCGGAAAAGGGCTCATCCATCAGCAGTATCGGTGCTTCGGTGGCAAAGGCACGGGCGAGACCGACGCGTTGCTGCATGCCGCCTGAAAGTTCATGCACCTGTTTGTTGGCCCACTGGTCGAGGCCAACGAGCTTCAATTGCTTGTCGACCTTGGCGTTGCGTTCTGGTTCTGGAACGCCTGCGAGTTCCAAACCGAAGCCGACATTTTCGCGCACCGTACGCCAGGGCAACAGGGCAAATTGCTGGAAGACCATGGCGACCGCGTGCTGGCGAACTTCGCGAAGGGCATCATCGCTGCAGTTCACTACATCAATCATCTTGCCGTCCCGGCGGACCAGCACCTCGCCTCGTGTCACCTTGTTGAGACCGTTGACAGCGCGCAGCAGCGTTGATTTGCCAGAACCAGAAAGACCCATGAGAACTGAGATTTCGCCTTCCCGGACCTTGAGACTGGCGCCGGCCGCACCTAAAACCGAACCGGTGGCGGCCAAGATTTCAGTCCGGCTTTTGCCTGCATCAAGCATGGCAACGGCAGCGTCGGTTTTGTCACCGAAAATGATGTCGACGTTCTTGAATTCAACGGCAGTATTCATTTCTTGCCTCCCGCCTTCACGGACAAGACGCGGTCAAGGATGATGGCCAGGATGACTATGGCGAGGCCCGCCTCAATGCCCAAGGGGATGTTGCGGTTATTGAGCGCACGGTTGACAGGGTTGCCAAGTGAGGGTGCACCGATCAGCGTAGCGATCACTACCATGGAAAGCGACAGCATGATGCATTGGGTGAGGCCTGCCATGATCGTCGGCAGGGCGGCGGGCAGTTCAACCTTCCACAACAGTTGCCGTTTGGTGGCGCCGAAACTTTCACCTGCCTCCAGCATGGGTTTGGGAATTGACGTCAGGCCCAGATAAGTCATGCGCACGGGGGCTGGCATGGCGAAGATGATGGTGACGATAAGTGCGGGAGCCGCACCGAGACCGAAAAGTATGAGGATTGGGATCAGATAAACGAAGGTCGGCATCGTCTGCATGAGATCGAGGACGGGCTGCAAGGTCTGCCATGCACGTGGTTTGTGGGCTGCCCATATGCCGAGCGGCACGCCGATCATCATTGAGAGGGCCGTCGAATATACCACCAGCACCAACGTCTGAACAGTTTCCTTCCACAGGCCCTGGTTCATGATGAAGAGGAATCCGATGAGCACAGCAATGGCCAGCGGTTTTGATTTCTGGATGAAGTAGGCCACCGCCGCGAGCGCTATTGCCAGCACGATCGGTGGGCAAAGAAGTAATAGCCAGGTCGTGCCTTCAACGAGCCCGTTGAGGCCATCCTTGATGCCATCAAAGAGCCACTCGAACCAATTTATGATGAAATCAATGAGGGCTTTACCCCATTGCCCGACGGGGATTTTCCAGGTGGCGATGAGTTTGGACAGCGGATCAATCATGGCGGGTCAATCTGGCGCATCTGGCGCGGAAGAAACAGGAGAGACTGCGATTGCAGTCTCCCCTCCGGACGCGTCTTACTTGAGAGAGGCTTCCACAGCCGCAACGGCGTCACCGCCATCCAAGGTCGTTACCCCTTCGAGCCAGGCCTTGATCGGGGCCGGATTGGCTTTCATCCAGGCGAGAGCCGTCGCTTTTGGATCAGCGCCGTCCTTGAGCACCGGTGCCATCATCTCACCTTCCATCTTGAGGTCGAACTTCAAGTTGGTGACGAGCTTGCCAGCATTCGGGCATTCCGTGAGATAGCCGGCGCGGACATTGGTGTGCACGGTGGCCGGTCCAAAACCATACTCGGCAACGCCATCAAGATAGGCGATCTTCATTTCGCCCATGACAGGATGCGGGGTCCAACCGAGGAAGATGATCCATTCATTGTTCTTGATCGCCTTCTCAGCTTCAGTCAGCATGCCTGCTTCAGAGCTCTCGACGAGTTCGAAGCCCGTGAGATTGTTCTTGGCGTCGGCGATCATGGTCTGGATGATGCGGTTGCCGTCATTGCCGCTTTCAATGCCGTAGAACTTGCCGCTGAACTTGTCCTTGTTGGCGGCGAGATCAGCGACCGACTTGACGCCAGCATCGGCGACGTATTGTGGCACGACGACGCCGTAGCCAGCGCCTTCCAGATTGACGGAAACCTGTTCCACCGACTTGTCATCAAAGTATGGCTTCACGTCGGCGGTCATCGACGGCATCCAATTGCCGAGGAACACGTCGATGTCCTTGTTCTTCATTGAGGCATATGTGACAGGCACCGAAAGTGTCTTGACCTCGGACTGGTAGCCGAGTGCGTCAAAGATGTTCGAAGCAATGCCTGTAATCACTTGGATGTCGGTCCAGCCCACGTCAGCAAAGCGTACGGCCTTGCAGCTTTCTGCATCACCAGCCTGGGCAGCAGAAGCGGCCAGCGCCGTGAACGCGCTTGCAGCCAAAAGTGTCTTGGAAAGGTTCATTGGTTTACTCCCTGTGTTTAATCAGACTTTTTGGGCCAGCCAAGCCAGTGGCCAGACCAACCTGATGGGAAAAGCTAAGCGCGCCAAGGGCCTGAGCGTCAAGGTGCGATACGGCGTACCGAACGCCAAGGACGACGCTTAACCTTGACGGGCAATTCCGTCATAAGGGGGAAAGCAGGAGAATCGCATGAAAAACGTCAAATGGGGTATCATCTCCACGGCAAACATCGGGGTGGCCAAGGTTATTCCCGGGATGTTGAAGAGCAAGGCTCTGGACGTGATGGCGATCTCGTCACGCGACCTCAAGTCCGCCAAGGCCTGGGCCTCCAAACTGGGTATCCCCAAGGCTTACGGTTCCTATGAGGAGATGCTGGCGGACCCGGACATTGAGGCCGTCTACAACCCTCTGCCGAACCACCTGCACGTGCCGCTGACGCTCGCTGCCGTCAAGGCGGGCAAACATGTGCTCTGCGAGAAGCCCATTGCCATTACGGCCAAGGAAGCCGCCAAGCTGCGCAAGGTGCCGAGCAAGACGCTGGTGGCGGAAGCCTTCATGGTGCGCCACGCCCTGCAGTGGATCGATGCGCGCCGCCGTGTCAAAGCGGGCGAGATCGGTGAGGTCCGCGCCATCCAGGTGATGTTCAGCTATTTCAACCGCGATCCGGCAAACGTGCGCAACAAGGCAGGTATCGGCGGTGGCGGCCTTCTCGATATCGGCTGCTATCCCATCACCGTGTCGAGATACATCTTCGGGGCCGAACCCACACGTGTGGCCGCTACCATCGAATTCGACCCCAAATTCAAGACTGACCGCCTGATGGGCGGAATGGCGGATTTCGGCAAAGGGCGCCATCTCTCCTTCACAATATCGACCCAGCTCGCACCCTTCCAGCGCGTGCAGATCATGGGAACAAAGGGCCGCATCGAGGTGGAAATCCCTTTCAATGCGCCTCCGGACAAGCCGAACCGCATCTTTGTGCAAGGCATGGACATGAATGTGGGGGAATGGATTTCCTTCCCCGTGTCAGATCAATACATGTTGCAGGCGGAGGCTTTTGGCCGTTCCATCCGCAAGCAAGAGAAACTTGTCTGGGGGGTGGAGGACGCCATCCAGAACATGAAAATCATCGACGCCTTCTTCAAAGCCGGAAAAACGGGCAAGTGGGAGAAAGTCTAACGCCCAGGCGCCAATCCTGGGGATTCAGATTTGGGTCTTGCGCTTGTGGCGATAATAGCTGCTGATGCTAACCGGAATGAGTGAGGCATAAACCGCTGCCGCCAACAGCAATGTTTCCCACGGGAAGGTGATCAGGCAGACGACGATGAGCGCTCCTGCGGCCAGGATGGGCAGCACGAGTTCGCGTGGCACCTGAGTCACTGTCTTGCCTGAGTATGTCGGCACCCGGCTGACCATCAGGATGGCGATGGCAAAGATATAAGGTGCAATTACTTTGGCATAGACATGGCCATCAGGCAGCACATCGAGAAAGCCCAGGTACATTGGCGCCATGGCAAGGCCAGCACCGGCCGGCGCCGGAACGCCGGAAAAGAAGGCTTGCGCGTAGGCGGGCTTGTTTGGGTCTTCAAGCGCGACATTGAATCGCGCCAGACGAAGCGCGCAGGCGATGGATAGCGTCAGCGCCACAATCCAGCCAAGGGGCTTCAGGGCGTTGAGCGACCAGACATAGAGAAGGATCGCCGGGGCGACGCCAAAGTTCACGAAGTCGGCGAGTGAATCGAGTTCCGCGCCAAAGCGCGATGTGCCCTTGAGATAACGGGCAAGCCGGCCATCGACGGCATCCAGGAAGATGGCGAGAATGATAGCGGCGACGGCAACCTGGTAGCGCCCTTCAAAAGCGAGGCGAATGGCAGTAACACCGCTGCAGAGGGCAAGCAGAGTGATCAGGTTGGGCAGAAGGTAGCGCACCGGCACCGGCCGGAAGGCCCTGGACGATGGCGTAAGGTTGTCTTTTTCCGGCGTCATCAGCTTTTGCGCCCCAGGCGCTGGACTTCGCCGCCTGCCAGATCAGCAAGTACTGTTTCACCCGCGATGGCACGCTGGCCAACGCAGACCAGTGGCTTGATACTGGTTGGCAGGTAGACATCCACCCGGCTGCCAAAACGGATCAGCCCGAAGCGCTGGCCCACGGTCAGGCGCTCACCTTCGTCCACAAACTTGACGATGCGCCGCGCCACCAACCCGGCGATCTGAACCACGCCGATGCGCTGCTCACCGTCCACCTCAAGGGTAAGGGCCTGGCGCTCATTGTCTTCGCTGGCCTTGTCCAGTTCGGCATTGAGAAAGGCCCCAGGCACATAGGCGAGCCGGACAATCCTGGCCTCAAGCGGAGCACGGTTCACATGCACATCAAAGACATTCATGAAGACGGAGATGCGGGTGTGGGGTTCGCGCTCGAGGTCCAATTCGGGTGGAGGGATGACCTCGGTGATGGCGCTGATCCGTCCGTCTGCAGGTGAAATGACCAAACCCTTCCGGGTGGGCGTCACGCGTTCCGGATCGCGGAAGAAGTATGCGCACCAAAGGGTGAGCACTGCTGCCACCCAGGCCAGAGGATCGAGGCCGAACCAAAACAGCACAAGCGTAATGGCGGCAGCCCCGAGCACGAAGGGATAACCCTCCCGGTGAACGGGCGCGAGGGAGGAGGTGATACTGGTGACAATATTCATGGGGCCGCCCATTACAGCAGTTGGCGCCAAAACAAAAGAAACTGCCGCGTACCCCCCGGCACGCAGCAGTTTCCTGATTTTTCCCGTCGCTAAGCCTGATTTAGCCCAGAGCGCGGCGGAAGGGCAGAACCACGGCACCTGAATCATTGGCGGCATTGGCAAAATACGGCATCGGGACCGGGGCCACGTAAGCTGGTTGAACCGGCACAATGGCGGCTGTCTTCACCGCAGTGCCCATGGCGCTGGCCGAAAACATGCCTGCTCCCATTTCCACGATTTCAAAGCGCACGCCGATGATGGCATCGGCACCGAGCGCTTCCGCCTGACGGATCAAAGCCGCTTCGGCGTCTTCACGGGCCTTGTTGAGGCCCTGAGCCACGTCTTCAGTGGTCATATATTCCACCGCGCGGATACCGCCACGGCTGAACTTCTTCAGGCCACGCGACCACATGATTGTGCCACGTACCACGCCGAGGGTTTCTTCCACCACACGCCCGGCAATCGACTCTAGAGTTGATACTCTCATTTGACTTCCCCAATTTTTGATGGCGGTTGCATTTCTGTTTTCGAATGCTTCTCGCCGGTCCCACATTTTGTTCTGCACGTTTCGCCGTGCTGATGGACATACTTTGCACCGCGAGCCGGTAAACAAGTGTGAATTGTGCGGGGTTTGATTCAAGTTTTCGGCAAAATGGAGGTGATTCCCGGTGTCAGCGTTAATGGGCGACTCGCATGCATGGTTGCGGAAAGATTGATTCAGCCGCTGTTTACTTTGCCAGCACCAAATCATCCGCCATGGGGCCACGGGCATCAAGATTTTCGGCGAGTTTGCGGCGGGCTTCGTCAGCTTCGCGCTGGCGGTTCCACAACGCCGCATAGATGCCCTTCTTGCGCAATAAGCCCGCATGTGTGCCGCGTTCGGCGATGACGCCCTTGTCCAGAACGATAATCTCATCGGCATCGACAACAGTCGAAAGTCGATGGGCAATCACCAGTGTTGTGCGGTCACGCGATACTTGCTTCAGGGCCGCCTGGATTTCCTGTTCGGTAAAAGTGTCGAGCGCGGAAGTTGCTTCATCCAGCACCAGAATTGGCGGCCCCTTCAGAATGGTGCGGGCAATGGAGACGCGCTGTTTCTCGCCACCTGAGAGTTTCAATCCGCGTTCACCGACAACTGTGTCGTAGCCCAGCGGCAGCGAAAGAACGAAGTCGTGGATTTGGGCGAGACGCGCTGCCTCAAGTATCTCGGCTTCGTTGGCACCAGGCCGGCCATAGGCAATATTGTAGCGGATGGTATCGTTGAAGAGCACGGTATCCTGGGGCACCATGCCAAGGGCGTGGCGCAGGCTTTCCTGGGTTACCGTCTGAATGTCCTGGCCATCAATGCTGATGTGGCCTGAGGTGATTTCGTAGAAGCGGAAGATGAGACGTGAGATCGTCGATTTGCCGGCACCTGACGGCCCGACAATCGCGACAGTCTTGCCGGCAGGAACGGTAAACGAGATGCCGCGAAGAATTGGTCGCTCTTCATCGTAGGAGAAATGCACATTGTCGAACTTGATTTCACCATTTCCAGCCACGAACGTCTTGGCACCCGGCCTGTCGGCAATCTCGGCGTTCTGCCTTAGAATCGAGAACATGCCCTCAACATCAATCAGGCCCTGCTTGATCTCGCGGTAAGACGACCCAATGAAGTTGAGCGGCATGTAAAGCTGGATCATGACGGCGTTGATCATGACGAAATCACCGATTGTCAGGGTATCCAGCAACACTTCGCGCGCTGCCATGACCATGACAATGGTGAGACCGATCGAATAGATGATGGCCTGTCCGGCATTGAGGACAGCGAGCGAGACCCAGGTGCGCACGGCCGCATTTTCGTATCGCGCCATGGCACCGTCATAGCGGTCGGCCTCATGCTTTTCGTTGCCGAAGTATTTCACCGTCTCGAAATTGAGAAGGCTATCGATAGCCTTGGTGCCGGCATCGTTATCGGCCTCGTTCATGGTGCGGCGTATGAAGATGCGGCGTTCTGTGGCCCAATAGGTGAACCCGACATAGGCAATGATGGTGATGACCACGACCCAGACATAAAGATGACCGAAAGAATAGGCGATGACAGCACACACAAGGGCGATTTCCAGCGCCGTCGGTGCGGTGTTGAACAGGGCGAAGCGCAAGACCGAGTCGACGCCATTGATGCCTCGGGAAATAATGCGCGACAGGCCGCCGGTGCGACGACTCAAATGGAAAGAGAGTGAAAGCTGATGCAGGTGGCGGAAGGTGGTGTAGGATAGTTCACGCACTGCGCGTTGGCCAACCTTGGCGAAGATCGCATCACGCAGTTGCGCGAAGACCACCATCATGATGCGGCCAATGCCATAAGCCAAAACCATGAAAAGCGGCACGGCGACAAGCGCGAGTTCGGCCGTGCTCTTTGTGGTCAAGGCATCGGTTGCAGCCTTGAAAGCATAGGGTGTGACAACGGTGATGAGCTTTGAGGCCACCAGCAGTACAAGGGCGATGACGACGCGGGTCTTGAGATCAAGGCGGTCTTTCGGCCAGAGATGCGGCATCAGCCGCTTCATCGTCTGCCATTGTCCCACTTCAGCCGTGTGCCCTTCACCCGGTTTCGCCGAAATCTTTTTCATGGTGGTCGGTGCGGGCCTCTTCTCAGCTCTTCGGGGCAGACAGAATCTGGCCGGGATAGACGCGGTTGGGATTCTTGATCTGCTCGCGGTTGGCCTCCCATATCACGGTGAACATCTGGCCTTTGCCATATACCTGACGCGAGATGCGCCAGAGATTGTTGCCAGGCTGGATGATGATGCGTGACGGCTTGCCGGGTGTTGTAGTGATGACCACGTTGTTGCTGTTGGTCACGGTCTGCACTGCGACTTCTGCCGGGGCCACAGGCTCTGCTGACTTCGGCTGCACTTGATCAGGAGTTGCGGCAGTTTCTTGCGCGGGCGCTACAGGAAGTGCTGCAGGCTGTTCAGTTTCCGTGGCAGCGATCACCTTTTCTGCTTCCTCGCGCAAAAATGGCAATTCGGCGCGGCTCAAAACCTTGCCCACGGCGTCAATTTCATCGGCACGCAATGTGTGTGTTCCGGGGGCGATGGGTGTGCTGCCCTTGAAGATCCAGTTGCCGGCATCATCAGCCTTGGTGTCGCCCACCACCTGATTGTCGACATAGAACCGCACTGTACCGCCTGCCGTGACGCGTCCCTGGAAGACGATGTTGCCCTGTTCGTCGTAATCGACGGCTGAGAGCTGAACCTCCTTTGCCGGCAAACCGGTCGATGGCGCTTGTACAACCTTGGTCGGTGCCTGCGGCTCAATCTTGGCGACGAGGGCCGGCTTGCCCTTTGCCACGACAATGGCGATCTGATCTTGCGAAACCATGAGCTTGCCATCGACTGTCGCTTCGAGCGTCAAAGCTCCGGCTCCCTCGGGCAGCGGCTTTTCCGGCACAAATGCAAAACTGCCATCAGCGCTAGCCACTGCCTTGCCGACCTCAGTTCCCGCAAATTTGATTGTTACCTCACTGCCGGGTTTGGCGTGACCGGCAATCACGGCCTCACCGGACGGCAAAACATTGACAGTATCAAATGAGGGAGCGTTCGGATCGGCGTTGGCAACACCCGTGATCGGCGCAGGAGCTACGTCTTGAGCAGGAGCGGTTGCGACCTGCGTTTCGACTGGAGCGGCCGCTGCAGGTTGTGCGTTGTCCTGGACAGGTGCTGCCGGAGTTTCTGTGACAGCCTGCGTTTCAGGCTGCGTTTCAGCTGGGGCGGCAGGTTGACTTGCAACCGGAGAAGCCGGAGCCTCAACCACCGTTTGCGATACGGTAGCGCCAGGATAACTGCCCGTCAGCACTGCACCCAAAGTTCCTGCCGCTGCGACTGCAAGTCCTGTGAAAATGAGGAGTGGCGTATTCTTTTTCATGTCTGCGGTTCCTGCCGGGCGGGCTTGATGACCCGTCAATCTTTCTTGCTAGATAGTGCCCCCACCGGGCCGTATTAAGGCTTCATCTGACAGTTTGCAAAGCATTGCCACGAAACGAGAGATCAATGACGCCCCCTGCCCACCGCCTCTGTGTCTATTGCGGTTCTTCAACTGGAAATAGGCCTGAATTTGCCGCGGCCGCGCGCAACCTGGGCCGCGCCATGGCAGAAAGTGGCATCGGGCTGGTCTATGGTGGAGGTGGCGTGGGCCTGATGGGTGAGGTGGCACGTGCTGTTTTGGCGGCGGGCGGACACGTGACGGGCATCATCCCGGATTTTCTGGTGTCCAAGGAGCGGATGCTGGATGGCGTCAACGACCTCATCGTGACCCGCACCATGCACGAGCGCAAAATGGCGATGTTTGAACGCTCAACTGGTTTTGTCGCACTGCCCGGTGGTATCGGCACTTTGGAGGAACTCTCCGAGATTCTCACCTGGGCGCAGTTGCAGCAGCACGCGCGACCCATCCTCCTCGTCAACACACTGGGTTATTGGAACTCGCTCATTGCACTGATCGACGAGATGAAGCGGGATGGTTTCATCCGCCCGGGATTCGAGGTGAACCTCGACGTTGTGGATGATGCTGCCGACGTTATTTCGGCCTATGAACACCGCCTGAGCATGACCAAGGACAAGCCACCCGTGGCGATCCTCAAGGACAAGCTCTAGGCGGACTTTGCACTGTCGGATCGGAAAGCCGAGACGGAATAGATCGCCAGCGCGATCCAAATGAAGACAAATGACAGCAGCTTCCAGCGGTCCATGGGTTCACCGAACATGAAGATGGCGGTGAGAAAGACCAGCGACGGTGAAATGTATTGCAGGATGCCTGCCGTTGAATAGCGGATGCGCTTCAGCGATTCGGCAAAGAATACCAATGCGCCCGTAGTCAGAATGCCACAGCCCAGCAGCATGAGAGTATCAAAGGCGTTCCCGCCAAATTTGGCGATACCTTTCTGCATCAAGACGTATTCGACCACCAACAAGGGTGGTGTGATCAGCATCACCTCGACAAGGAAGCCCTGGGTTGCGCCCACAGGGATCATCTTGCGCAACAGGCCGTAAAGACAAAAGCTGCCGCCCAGCATCAGACCAAGCCACGGAAAGACGCCAGTGGCTATTGTCTGAATGATGACGCCCAATGCCGCCAGTGCAATCGCCACGACTTGCGCCCGGTTGAAACGTTCGTGCAGAAAAAAGTAGCCCGCAACGACATTGAGGAGCGGATTGATGAAATAGCCGAGGCTGGACTCAAGCGCCCGCCCCACTTCGATCGACCAGATATAGAAGCCCCAATTGAACACGATGATAAGACTGGTAAGCGCCAGGATGGCGAGATGTTTGGGCGTGCGGAAGACGCGCCAGACGTCGCCATATTGGCCGAACCACCAGACGATGAGGGCGGCGATGGGAAGCGACCAGACACCGCGATTGACGGCAATCTCCAGCACCGGAACGTGACGCATGAAGCCGAAATAGGGTGCCATGCCACCCCAGAAGAGGTGGGCGATCACACAAAACAACACGCCCTTCTGGGATTCGCTCATACCCTGCATGAGGGCGCTCTAGCCGCTGGCAGTGCCAGCATCAATTGCTGCCCGACGCATGGCTGAACGGCATTTTCGCACCGCTGCCTCAGGCTGCAACGCCGTCGCGTTGAAGCTTGTAGATGATGGCGTCTTGCAGAGCCTGGAATGAAGCCTCGACGATGTTGGCTGACACACCCACGGTGAACCAACGATTGCCGTGGCTGTCGCGGCTTTCCACCAGCACCCGGGTCGTGGCGCCCGTACCGCCATTGAGGATACGGACCTTGAAGTCCACCAATTCCATGTCGGCGATGTGCTTCTGGTATTTGCCAAGATCCTTGCGCAATGCGAGGTCAAGCGCATTGACGGGACCGTTGCCTTCACCCGCATTGAGATAAATCTCGTTGCCAACTTGCACCTTCACCACGGCCTCGGTGTGCATTTCGCCCTTGAAGCGTTCCACCGACGTGCGGAACGATAACACATCAAAATAATGTGGCACTGTGCCCAATGCCCGGCGGGCCAGAAGCTCGAAGGAGGCATCGGCACCATCATAGGCGTAGCCCTGCGACTCGCGTTCCTTGACATCGCGCAACAAGGCATCAAGACGTGTATCGTCCTTGTTGACCTCAAGCCCGATGCGTTTCAGCTCAGCCAACAGGTTCGACTTGCCGGCCTGATCAGAAATCAAAATGCGGCGGCGATTGCCAACGGATTCCGGCGGCACATGTTCGTAGGTTTCCGGTTCCTTGGCCAGAGCCGAGGCGTGAATGCCGGCCTTTGTGGCGAAGGCGCTTTTTCCCACGTAGGGTGCCTGTGAATTTGGTGAGCGGTTGAGCAATTCGTCAAAGCCGCGGGCAACAGCCGTCAGTTCCTTGAGGCGGGCCTCGTCGACGCCGGTTTCAAATCTGTCCCTGTAGTGCGGCTTGGTTGCCAACGTGCCGATCAGCGAAACAAGGTTGGCATTGCCGCAGCGCTCGCCGATGCCGTTGAGTGTGCCCTGGATTTGGCGGGCACCAGCATCAACAGCAGCAAGCGAATTGGCAACCGCCTGCTCCGTGTCATTGTGGGCATGGATGCCAAGATGCTGGCCCGGCACTGTTTTCGTCATGGTACGGACGATATCTGAAATTTCGCCGGGCAGCGTGCCACCATTGGTGTCGCAAAGAACAACCCAGCGTGCGCCCGCATCATAGGCAGTCTTGGCGCAGGCCGTGGCGTAGGCGGGGTTGGCCTTGTAGCCGTCGAAGAAATGTTCGCAATCCACAAGCACTTCCTTGCCTGCGGCTTTGGCTGCGGCCACGCTGTCCCGGATGGATTCAAGATTTTCTTCGTTGGTGCAGCCCAGCGCCACGCGCACATGATAGTCCCAGGACTTGGCGACGAAACAGGCGGCTTTGGATTTTGCCTGAATGACGGCCTGAAAGCCCGGATCGTTTGCAGCCGAGCGTCCAGCACGTTTGGTCATGCCAAATGCGGTGAAGATGGCCTTCATCTTGCGCGGTTCGGAAAAAAGCGCAGCGTCTGTCGGGTTGCCACCGGCATAGCCACCTTCGATATAATCCACGCCAAGGCGATCGAGCATCTCGATGACGAGCAGCTTGTCTTCGAGCGAAAAATCCACGCCCGGCGTCTGCTGGCCGTCGCGCAGCGTGGTGTCGAAAAGATAGAGGCGTTCGCGGCTCATCGCTTCACTTCCCATGTGGTTTTCAGTTCACCCGTGGCGGGGTCCTTGGCATCCATGATCTGGATGCCCATAGCGAGAAGTTCATCGCGGATGCGGTCACTTTCATCCCAGTTTTTGGCATTGCGGGCTCGAGACGGGCATCGACAAGCATTTCAATTTTCTTCGGATGTCCGCTCTCGAACTGTTACTTGAATTCCACGTCCATGCTCTTGACCAACAAGCGTTCAGAAGTCAAGCTACTCTAAGTACATCTCGAGACGTTGCCGCCAATTCTTGCGCTCGCTCACCTTGTCCAGATTGCGCGATGCTCTTCCTGCAGTTGATGCCAAGCTCAGACGATTGCCTCGGACAGTTCCAAGATCATCAGACAGGGCATCTACCAACTTTGTTGATTATGGCAAGATTTGGGTGGCAGCAAAATCGTCGATTCCGTCGATGCTACGCTCAGAGATCTTCGTAAGGATATGATAGGACTTGCTTCAAGCGACGACTTCGTCCAATCAATCGGTTGCCGATAGTGCGTACGCAGCATATTGAAGCGCACCACATCACCCGGCCAATCTTTCAAAACATCCGCAATCGTCACAAAATTTCCCAGGCTCTTGGACATTTTCTGTCCTTCCACCTGAAGGAAGCCGTTGTGCATCCAGTAGTTGGCCATCACACTCGTGCCGTGGGCGCAGCGGGATTGGGCGATTTCGTTTTCGTGGTGGGGAAAGATCAAATCCAGCCCACCGCCGTGGATGTCGAAGACTTCGCCCAAGTGGCTCTGGCTCATGACCGAGCATTCGATGTGCCAGCCGGGACGGCCGCGGCCCCACGGTGATTCCCAGCCCGGTTCGTCGTGTGACGACAGTTTCCAGAGGACAAAATCCGCCGGATTTTTCTTGTGGGCGTCTACAGCCACGCGGGCTCCGGCTTGCTGGTCTTCCAGTTTGCGCTGCGACAGCTTGCCGTAATCCGGCATGGAGCCGACATCGAACAGCACCTCACCATTGGCCACGTAGGCATGGCCGCGTTTGATCAATGTGCTGATCATCCCAACCATGCCCTCAATGTGTTCGGTGGCACGCGGCTGCACGGTGGGATCAAGGCAGCCAAGCGCCCGCACGTCGGCGAAGTACTGATTGGCCGTCGTTTCAGTTACCTTGCGGATGGCAGCATTCAATTCCATGCCGGGATGATCACGGAGCGCGCGGGCGTTGATCTTGTCGTCCACGTCGGTGATGTTGCGGACATATTTGACATGGTCCGCCCCATAAAGATGGCGAAGCAGGCGGAACAGCACATCAAAAACTATTGCCGGCCTGGCATTGCCGATATGGGCAAAGTCATAGACCGTCGGACCGCAGACGTACATGCGCACGTTCTTCGGATCCAAGGGCTTGAAGTCTTCCTTGGTCCTGGTCAGCGTATTGTAGATGCGCAACGTCATTTTTGATCTCTCGGAGGCTGGCTCCGGGATCGCTTTGCTACTTTGAGGGTCAGCGGCGCCGTGCCAGCGAAGGGTTCGCTAGGTGCAAATGATAATGCCGCAAATGTTAACGGCAGGCTTGTTGAAGGGAGACTGGCTGGCGATGGTCATGGGTCATTTCTTGCGCGAAATCGTGCCCTGCCGTCAAGTCTTGTGAGATCCCGGGCTTTTGCAGGGTTGCCATGCCGTTTCCGGACTGGCGGTCGCCAGCGGCGCGGTTAAGGCTTGGTAATCGTGAATGCCTCCTCCTCCCATCGCCTCGGCCTTCTCCTCACTGGTCTTGCTGCCCTCAGTTGGTCGTCGGCTGGCATCTTCACGCGGCTGATTTCGGCTGATCTGATGACCATGCTGTTCTGGCGCGGCATCTTCTCGGGCTCAGCCATTTTCATTGTTTTCATGCTGCTGGAGCGGGGTGGAGCGATCCGTGAATTCTTCCGTATGGGCTGGCCGGGTCTGGCCGTCGCCGTCCTGTCAGCAACCGGCATGGTGACCGGCATTGGTTCGATCCGGTTCGGCACCGTGGCGGATGCCATGGTGATCTATGCAACGGTTCCTTTCGTCACTGCGGGCGTGGCCTATCTGGCGATTGGCGAGAAAACCTCTCGTTCCACCATCATTGCCAGTCTCGTCGCACTGGCGGGTGTCATGGTCATGCTGGTGGGGTCGGATTGGGGCGGCTCGATGATCGGCAAGGGCCTGGCGGTTTTGATGACTCTCTCCATGGCCGGTTTTTCTGTCATCATGCGCGGCCACCGCGATCTGCCCATGCTGCCTGCGATGGCGCTGTCAGCCTGGCTGTGTTCGGCCTTCTGTTTCAGCTGGGCCAGCCCCGCGCAGACAGCTTCAACCGACATTTTGCTTTGTTTGGCCTTTGGGGTGTTCCAGAATGCGGCGGGGCTGGTCTTCTACACGTTCGGAACCAAGCGCATTCCCGCCGCCGAGGCGACGTTGCTGGCCGCTCTCGAGGTTCCATTCACACCGTTCTGGGTCTGGCTTTTCCTCAACGAAACGCCCGCCATCATGACGCTGATCGGTGGACTGGTGGTCCTCGTTGCCTTGTTCACCCATATCATCGGCGAGTTCCGCCGCGGTGGACGCACAACCGAAGCAGAGTTCGCTCCTACGCCATGACGGTCGAAGCGTCCTGACCAAACAGGATCTTGCGCTCTTCGTCCGTCATGGGCTTGGGTGGCGGGGCCAGCGCATAAGCGCGTACGACCGCTGGTCGCGCTTGCATCACGTTGAACCAGCGTTTGAGGTGCGGAAAGTCTTCGATGTTCTGCTTGTGGGAGACGTAGGGAACAATCCACGGATAGATCGCCATGTCGGCTATGGAATAGTCCCCTGCGACAAAGGACCTGTCAGCAAGACGCTTGTTCAGCACGCCATAAAGCCGCGACGTTTCCCTGGTGTAGCGCTCCATGGCATAGGGCACTTTTTCCGGCGCGTGCTTGTTGAAGTGTCCGTTCTGTCCCGCCATCGGACCAAGGCCCGCCATCTGCCAGAACAGCCACTGCATGGTCTCGGTCTTTGCGCGGATATCTGTAGAGAGGAATTTGCCGGTCTTCTCCGCGAGGTAATGCAGGATTGCACCAGACTCAAAAACGCTGATCGGCGTACCGCCGTCTTTAGGTGTTTGATCGACAATCGCCGGCATGCGGTTGTTGGGCGCAATCTTCAGAAAGTCAGGTTTGAACTGGTCACCCTTGCCGATGTCGACCCGGTGAATAGTGTAGGGCAGTGCTGATTCCTCAAGGAATATCGTGATCTTGTGGCCGTTTGGAGTGGGCCAATAATGCAAGTCGATCATCGCAACTCCGAATTGTGTAATTTCTTGAGTTACTAAACTAAGGTCACGCATGCCTGATTGCAAGGGACTGCCATTTGCTGGGCGTTGAATTTTTGATGCGCAGGAATTCGCGGTTGAAATTGGATTTGGTGTTGAAGCCAGAATCATACATGGCCACGGTGACTGACTTCCCCTGCCCCATTAACCCGCATGCGTGTTCAATGCGGTATCGATTGATGTAGCGTGACACGTTTTCATTCTTGCAGCGGTTGATGGCGGCCGACAATTGTTTTGCAGGCACCACTAATTTTCGCGCCAGCCGTGCCAGTGTTAAGTCAGGATCCAAATATGGTTTCTGCAGTTCCAAATATTGATCAAGGTTGTTGACAATAGCCTGATCGCGCGACGCATCTTCCTCCGATAGAGTTTCCGTCTCATGTTCGCGGCGGCTTTCAATGGCATTTGAAAGACTCAGTATGCCGAGGCTCAACAACGACAGTGATGACACGATGCTGGGCACCCAGAGTACATATGCTTGCACGCCGTGCGCCATGCCATAGGCAATCAAGATATCGCAAAGCGCCGACGCAATGAGGGATATGCCGAGAATGCGCCACGCCAGCAGCGCCCGCGATCCACTCTCCAATCTGCTGTGCAACAAGGTGTCTTCACCACGCCAGAGGTGCAGCAAAATGGCAATCCCATATCCGGCAAAGGACAGCGGTATCAGCACATCCAGCAAAAATGGGTTGATGATCAGAAACGCAATCGCAAGCAGCGGCCCAATGCCGTGCCAGAGCAAATTCCTCAACCGCACATCACCCCCCGCAGCATTTCGGAAAGCGGCCCAGGCGATAGGCGCAATCGTCATGGCGAGAATGGGTTGGAGCGGTCTGATTGCCGTCACGCCATAATATTGCACAATGGCGATGATGGCGCTTTGAACAGCGCAGACTGCAATCAGGATCAAAATGGTGATGTGGGATTCACGCGTGGCCAGCCGCTGAATGAAAAATCCAAACAGCAGGAAAGCAATAATCATGGGAACGGGCAAAACAGGCATGCACCCCTCTAAAACCTAAATCCGGATTTGCGCGACCTCGATCCGGTTTGAGGACGTTTTCCAACAAATTTCATGGCTGAAGACAAGGGCAATTTCAACAAGGGAACCGCATCATGAATATCGGAACATCACTCCTCTTTGCTCTTTCTTTTTCTTTCGCAAGCCAAGCAATCGCAGCCAATGCTCCCGGACTCATTGAACGGGAAATTCAAGCACCACATCATGGTCGCGCCATGCGCGTCGCGGTCTGGTATCCTGCCAGTGAAGGCAACTCCGAACTGTTTGCCGACAATTCAATTTTCCAAGGCGGTGAGGTGCGCCGCAATGCGCAACCCGTACCTGGCAAACACCCAATCGTATTATTGTCTCACGGCATGGGCGGCACCTATTTGAGTTTGAATTGGCTGGCCTCCGGCCTCGCCGAAAAAGGGGCCATCGTTATCAGTGTTGATCATCCCAACGGCTCGTTCCGCGACCGAGATTCCAAAACGATGTTCAACCATTGGACGCGCGTTCAGGACTTGCAGGCGGCACTTGACGATATTCTTGCCGATCCCTTGCTGAAAGAAATTGCGGACAAGGAACGCATTTATGCCGCTGGCTTTTCATTTGGTGGCTGGACTGCACTTTCCATTGGCGGTGCAACGGCTGATCTTCAGGGCAATGCGGCCTATTGCAAGGCGGCGGGACTACGCTCGCACAATTGTACGGACTTGGAGCATTTTGGTTTTGACCCTGCAAAAGCCGAAAGCAAGAAGTGGAGTGCCAGCTACAAGGACGCGCGTATTAAATCAGTAGTCGCCATTGAACCGGGTCTCACTTGGAAAATGGGCACCGAAAATGTTCGTGATCTTGACCAAGGCAAACTTCTCGTCATTGGCTTGGGTGCAGGCCAAGATCGCATCTATCCAACGGATACATCTGAGAATGGCTCAGGTTTTGAAACACTGGTGCCAAACGCCCGCGTTGAAGTGTTGGTACCTGCAACACATTTCACAGCAATGCCAGTTTGCAAACCCGAAGGAGTGGCAATTCTCGCCAGGGAAAAAGACGACCCGGTCTGCACCGATCCATCAGGCACGGTTCGGAAGGTGGTGCATGACAAAATTATTTCACTCACAGCGGAGCACTTTTCCTTGAACTGACGTGCCGATAAACTCAGCAAGATCAGAGGGCAGTGCCCCTCTTTTCTTACTCCGCCGCTTCCATCGCGTCGTCGTCGTCGCGCTTGGGTCGCAGGGCCAATTCCTTCTTGATCTCCTCGGCGACGAGGAAGGAAAGCTCTAACGCCTGGGCGGCGTTGAGGCGGGGGTCGCAGAAGGTGTGGTAGCGGTCGTTCAAGTCTTCATCACGCAGGGCACGCAAACCGCCGGTGCATTCAGTCACATCCTTGCCGGTCATTTCGACGTGGATGCCACCGGCATGAGTGCCTTCGGCGCGATGGACTGCCATGAAATTCCGCACTTCCTTGAGGATCGAGTCGAAAGGCCTGGTCTTGTAGCCGCTGGTGCTCTTGACCGTGTTGCCGTGCATCGGGTCGCAAGACCAGACCACCACCCGGCCTTCTCGTTTCACGGCGCGGATGAGATCGGGCAAGTGCTTTTCCACCTTGTCAGCGCCAAAGCGGGCGATGAGGGTGAGCCGGCCCGGCTCGTTTTCCGGATTCAGGAGATCGATCAGGCGGATCAGCTCGTCTGGCTTCAGCGAAGGACCACACTTGAGGCCAATCGGGTTCTTGACGCCGCGGCAGAATTCCACATGAGCGTGATCAGGCTGGCGGGTCCGATCACCGATCCACAGCATGTGGCCGGAAGTGGCATACCAGTCGCCACTGGTCGAATCGACACGCGTGAGCGCCTGCTCATAACCGAGCAGCAGGGCTTCGTGGCTGGTGTAGAAATCTGTGGCGCGCAGTTGTGGAGCGGTTTCGGCCGTGATGCCACACGCCTTCATGAAGCCCAGCGTTTCCGAAATGCGGTCTGCCAGATCTTGATACTGTTCGTATGCGGGCGAATCCTTGAGGAAGCCCAGCGTCCACCTGTGCACGTTTTCGAGATTGGCGTAGCCGCCTTGCGCAAAGGCGCGCAGCAGGTTCATGGTCGCGGCAGACTGGCGGTAAGCCATGATCTGGCGTTCCGGCTCAGGGTTGCGGCCCTCCAGGCTGACTTCCGGTGCGTTGATAATGTCACCACGGTAGATCGGGTATTCGATGCCGTTTATGGCTTCCGTCGGCGAAGAACGCGGTTTGGCGAACTGGCCAGCAATGCGGCCGACCTTCACCACGGGCTGGCCACCCGCAAACGTCAGGACAACTGCCATCTGCAGGAAAACACGGAAAAAATCGCGGATATTGTCGGCCGAGTGCTCCGCGAAGCTCTCGGCGCAATCACCACCCTGAAGCAGAAAACCACGGCCTTCGGCCACGCGGGCGAGCATCTTGCGCAGCTTGCGGGCCTCACCTGCAAAAACCAGCGGTGGATAGCCTGCCAGCCGCGACTCCACGGTCTTGAGTTTGTCCTGGTCAGCATAATCCGGCATCTGGACGACGGGGAATTTGCGCCAGCTGTCAGGGGTCCACGCGGTTGTCATGAAACTTACTCCAAACAAAGGGGGGCTTATATCGCAGTGCAACAGTGAACGCCAGTGGGCCAAAGACCAACAGTTCTAAGGCACCGTGAGCCATGGTGCGACGATCCGGAAACCTACTCTTAACGCTTTGCTCCTAGCATAACCGCTTGATGGCACACTTTCTGGATTAGGGTGCAGCACGTGTCGTTTATGGACTTATTCTGGGCCGCCGATTGGGATGGCCTTTACCGTATACTGGCGAAGGGGAATCCTCCGCTGGCCTTGCAGTTGCTTGCGCTTAACACAATCTTCCTTGTGCTGTTTATCGTTCGACGAGCTACCACGAAACACCGCATGCGTAACCGGACAGTAGAAGTCGTCCAATTGGTGCTGCTGATCGCCAATATCGCCATTGTGTTGCAGGAAGACGCCTTGCACTGGATCGGCAGGATCAATTTCGGCGGACTTATTTGAGCCGCACCAAATAGTCTGCAAAAGCCTCACGGGCCGACTTGAACGGCATCTGCTTTTCGATTGACCAGTAGCGCAGATTGTCGAGCCGGATTGGGTCTCCCGTCAAAGCACAGCGCACAAACTCGCCCTCCCGCACGACCTCAAATTCATGATCAAGATAACGCAGTTTGGCTTCGCGTTGTGGCGGGAGCAATGGATCAATACGGTTCATGACTGTTGAAATAGCGAGTTTGCGGCGCAGTTAGAAGAGGGAACCCTGACCCGGCACTTTGGACGGCTTTTCTGCCACAACGCCGACACTGCCGTCGGCAAACTCAATTGCCAGGCGGGCGCCGGGTTTCACAAAGGCGGCTGCGCGGATGGGTTGCATGTCCATGCCACGTACCACTGCGTAACCCCGCGCCAGAACCGACTGGTAACCGAGCGACTGGAACAATTTCGTTTCCGCAGCGAAACGCTCCTTGTTGCGCGTCACCGAGACGTGCAAGGCACGCGTGCCCCTCCTGCCAGCTTCGTCGATCCTGCGGCGGGCTTCGGTCAAACGTTGCTGCACGATTTTGAGTGACAGCCTTCCTGTTTGCCCGGCGAGTTCCACGGCATGGCGCTGCAGATTGCTTTTCAGTGCGCCTGGAAGGCGCGCCGCCAAGCCATCGAATCGTTGACGGACAATGGCCATGACATCGTCCGGTGTCGGCAAGGCGCGGGCGGCAGATTCCAGGCGCAGTTTCCGCTCTGCCATGACACGCGCCATGGCACGACGCTGGCGTGCTTCAAGCGAGGCGAGTTCGGCGACCAAATCAGCACGCACGGGTACAGCTTTTTCGGCAGCCGCAGTTGGTGTCGGCGCGCGCCAATCAGCGACGTGATCAATCAAAGTGGTATCAGTCTCGTGACCAATGGCGGAGATTACCGGGATTTTGCTTGCCGCGACGGCACGCACAATCGATTCGTCGTTGAAGGGCCAAAGGTCCTCAAGTGAGCCACCACCGCGTGCCACGATCAATAGATCAGGCTTCTCCACCATGGCATTGAAACCATTGAGTGCGGCCACCACTTCTGCTGCTGCCGTTTCACCCTGCACCCGCACTGGCCAGACGATAACGTGACGGGGAAAGCGATCGTTGAGGCGATGCAGGATGTCGCGGATCACCGCACCAGTTGGTGAGGTGATGACGCCTATAACGCGTGGCAAATAGGGCAACAGCTTCTTGCGGGCGGTATCGAACAGACCTTCGGCGTCGAGCTTTCGGCGGCGCTCTTCCAGCAAGGCCATGAGTGCGCCCACGCCTGCCGGTTCCACAGTCTCGATGATGATCTGATAGGATGACTTGCCGGGATAAGATGTGATCTTGCCGGTGACGACGACTTCCAGGCCTTCCTGCAGCTTGGACCGAAGACGCGAAAAGCTGCCGCGCCAGATCACGGCGTCGAGCTTGGCTCCGGCATCCTTGATCGAAAAGTAGCAATGCCCGGAAGAGTGGGGGCCACGATACCCGGAAATTTCTCCACGCACCCGCACGTGTCCGAATTGCTCCTCGATACTGCGCTTCAGGGCATGAGCGATATCGGTAACTGAATACTCGATGGCATTGCTGCCTCCGCCGTCGCGGATTTCGCCAGTTTCGGGGTCGTAGTCGGGTTCGGCTGCCATAGCGCTGGTCTATCCCGTTCGGGCGCGAGAGACAACGTTGCATCCCGGTTGACGGCATTCGTTGCCTGTCAGAAAGTCAACAACCAGCAAGAGGAGAGTTGCATGGCACAATGGGAAAAGCGCTTCAGTCTGGCGGGCAGGACGGCGCTGGTGACGGGTGCCACCAAGGGCATCGGCCTTGAGACATGCAAGGTGTTGGCCGATGCAGGCGCAGACATTGCTGCGGTTGGCCGGGACGCCGCAGGCCTCAAGGAAGTGGAAGCTGCAGTGAATGCAACGGGGCGCAAGTGCCTCACAATATCGGCTGACATGTCCAGCTCGGAAGGCCCAGCTGCTGCGGCAAAGATCGCGATGCAGGCTTTTGGAACCATCGACATTCTCGTCAACAACGCCGGAATCGCGCTTATTGAACCGCTGCTCACGGCACCGGTTGCGGACTGGGACAAGACCATGGCCGTAAACCTGCGCGCGCCCTTTCTCATGGCGCGCGCCGTTGTGCCGGGAATGATCAAACAGAAGCGCGGCAAGATCATCAACATCTCATCGCAAGCTGGCGTTGTCGGCCTCGCGGCGCACGGTGCCTACGCTGCCTCCAAGGGCGGTCTCAACATGCTGACAAAAGTGATGACCGTTGAATGGGCCATGCATAACATCCAGATCAATTCGGTATGCCCGACCGTCATTCTCACGCCGATGGGCGAGCAGGTCTGGGGCGACCCGGCAAAGGGCGACCCGATGAAAGCAAAGATTCCGGCGGCACGTTTTGGCAAGCCAATTGAGGTTGCCGACATGATCCTGTTCCTGGCGTCATCGGCTTCGGACCTCGTCAACGGCCAGAACCTGTTGATCGACGGCGGCTACACTGCGGTGTAATCAGTATGTGGCCCGGCCACCGGATATGTCGAACACGGCTCCGGTGGAAAATGAACATTCTTCCGACGCCAGCCAGCAGATGAGGCTGGCGTTTTCATCAACCGTGCCGAAACGTCCCTTGGGAATTTTCGAGAGCATGAAGTCGATATGCGCTTGCGGCATCTGGTCAAAAATCGGCGTGCGAACGGCAGCGGGAGTCACGCTGTTGGCTGTGATGTTGTACTTTGCTGTTTCTTTTGCCAGCGACTTGGTGAAACCGATGACGCCGGCCTTCGATGCCGAATAAGCAGAGGCATTCGGATTGCCTTCCTTTCCTGCAATGGATGCAATGTTGACGATCCGGCCATAATTCTGGGCGATCATGTGGGGGAGAACGGCACGGTTGGTGAAAAACGTGCCATTCAAATTGATTGCCACTGTATTGATCCAACCTTCAATGGGAAAACCATCAACGGGGACAGTGGGACCAGTAATGCCAGCACTATTCACCAGGATGTCAATGCCGCCAATCTGCTTGATTGTCTTGGCAATTGCAGCTTCCACAGAACCATAGTCGGAAATATCGGTATTGATTCCACCATTCGTGTCCCAGATCACGACCTTGCCGCCTTCTGCTGTTATCCGCCTGGCGACAGCTTCGCCAATGCCAGACATGCCACCTGTGACAACGGCGCGGCGATTTGCAAATCTCATGAATTGACTTTCCATCTTTTCATGCAACCGAATATCATATTGAGCCAAATGCTGTCAGCTTCTGCGAGGACAAGTGGTCCGATGGCCGGGACCTCACGCATGGGAGGTTATGCCTTGCTGCGTGATCGCCACGCAATGAGGCCAGCCAAAACAGCCGCAATTGCCGCAATCGTCCACGTAAAGCTATGGAAGTACCATGGCGTGGCATTCAACTGCACTTTGCCGGCCGTAGTATTTGGATCGGGGAGCTTGAGGAAAAAGTTGCCGTAGAGATATGCCGACAATATCGCAACCAGCAACACGATGCAGAATATCATTGCAACTACCATTGCGACCGTCACGACCGATCTGCGGGAAACCCCTGGCTGAGCCATAGGCAACAAGTTGTTGATCAAACCAGCAAGCACCACGACGACTGAACCAATGGTGAAAAGCGTCAGGCTGAAGGGCTGGAAAATCATGAGCAATGCGACGATGCCGAGCGCAATGATTGAGTATTCCATGCGCAACGCAGCTTGCGCCGAAAGTTGGTCGTCGTTGCCATTGGTCATGCGCGCACCGCCATTCCATTTTCACCGAACAGGTGGGTCTGTGCCGGATCAGGCTCGAGATGCAGAACTTCGCCTACCTTGATACGTCTTTCGCGCGGGACCACCACGCGAATGTCATTGCCAACCTTGGTGCGCGCATGAACAAGCGTTTCAGCACCCATGGGCTCAATCAGTTCGGCCATGGCAGTGATGGCCGTCTTCGCTGGCTTGGGTACGGGCGAGAAGGCGCGTGGCCGGATGCCAATCGTTACTTTCGAAGGTTTGAGACTAGCTGCTGCGGCATTGACCGGCATGAGCACGGAAGCTCCATCCAACACCATCTCCGCCTTGCCGCCCGTTACCGACAGAAGTTCGGCCTGCAACAAGTTCATTTGTGGTGTGCCAATGAAACTGGCAACAAAAATGTTGGCAGGTTTGGCGAAAACCTGGTGAGGCGTGCCAACCTGCTCAATCATGCCGTCGCGCATGATGGCGATGCGGTCGGCCATGGTGAGAGCTTCCAATTGGTCATGGGTGACGATGACCGTTGCTTTTGAGAGGTTCGCCAACACGCCCTTGATCTGGCCTCGCATGGAATGTCGCAGCTCAACATCAAGACGCGACAATGGTTCATCAAAAAGGAAGCAGTTCGGATCACGCACAATGGCACGGGCCACAGCAACACGCTGCTTCTCTCCTTCCGAAACTTGGCCGGGCAACCGGTTAAGAACATTGGTCAAGTGGAGGATATCCGCCACCTTTTTCACGCGTGCTTGCTGCTCGAGCTGGCCCAAGGCCTTCATAGTGGAGCGGCATGGCAATGTTCTCGCCGACAGTCAGGGCGGGATAGAGGGCATAGAACTGAAACACCATGGCGATGTCACGCTTTTCCGGCGGCAGTTCGTTCATTTTCTTTCCCGCGATAATGACATCGCCCGCGGTGGCACGCTCGAGGCCAGCAATCATGCGGAGAGTCGTCGTTTTGCCGCAGCCCGAAGGGCCCAGAAGACACACGACTTCGCCCGCCGCCACCGAAAGATCGGCATCGCGCACGGCGGTGAACTCGCCGAATTTCTTGGTGACTTTTCGTATTTCGATTGTCGACATGTTTCAGCGCTTTACGGTTCCGAAGGTGACCCCGCGCAACAGATGGTTCTGCAGGAAGAAGGTCACCAGGAACACGGGGATGAGGAAGAGTGTTTCAATCGAGGCCAGCAAAGTCCAGTCGGTGCCCCGCCCACCTGAGGATACAGCCTGGTTCATGGCAACAGGAACGGTACGGGTATCAACACCAGTCAGCAGCAGGGCAAAGAGGAATTCGTTCCAGGTGAGAATGATACCAAAGACGAACGTGGCGGCAAGTCCTGCCGCAACCTGCGGAAGTGCAATCTTGAAGAAGACCTTCTTTTCTGACGACCCGTCAATGCGGGCGGCATCTTCGACGTCGGTCGACAACTCATCGAAAAAGCTCTTCATCATCCAGATGGTGAAGGCCAGATTGAAGGCGGTGTAGAGCATGATGATGCCAATGTACGAACCCGACAGGCCAACAACCCGGAACATCAGGATGATCGGGATGATGACGACGATTGCAGGCAGCATGCGCGTCGTCAAGATGATGAACAGGTATGTGTCGTTGCCCTTGAGCGGATAACGCGAGAAGCCATACGAGGCTAGGGTGCCGATAATCAGCGCCAAGAGGACCGACACTGATGAGATCATAAAGGAGTTGACGAAGAAGCGGTCAAATCCCGTTGGTTCCGCCGAACTTCCAGAGACCATGACACGGTTGAAGACCTGTCCGAAATTTTCAAGTGTCGGGGAGAAGACAAATTGTTCCGGGATCAGCCCGAAAAACGATGTGGGTGACAATGTTGGCGGCACTGATAGCGCCTGTGCGCTGGGCTTGAAGGCCGTGAAGATGATCATCAGCACGGGCAAGAAGTAGACCAGAGAGACGATGGCGACAAGAAGTGTGTGGCCCCAGCCTGCTTCACCGACGCCGGAGGCTTTCTTGAAACCGAGTTTTTCTGCAAGCGTCGTCATTTTCATGCGCCTTGGTTGCGGCGATTGGCCAAATAGAGATAGAGGTTGGTGAGCACAATCACCATGAACAGAATGACATATGAGAGTGCAGCGCCTTCGCTCGTTTTGTTCTGCTCATTGGCGATTTCTGTCACGAGATAAGCGATGGTCTTTGTGTCTTGCCCGCCGCGAATGAGGATGTAGACGAGGTCATAGAGTTTAAATGCTTCGATAGTGCGAAACAGCAGGGCAAGCATTAAAAGTCCGCGGATATAGGGAAATGTGATGGTCCAGAACTGCCGTGGCTTTGACACCCGATCAATGGCAGCGGCCTCGTAGAGATATTTCGGAACTGAAACGAGACCGGCGAGCACCAAGAGCATCACGAATGGTGCCCACATCCATGCGTCGGCAAACACGATGCCAGCCACCGCTCCCACCTTGGTGTCCATCAGGATGAATTGATTGCCTGTGATTTCACCCATAACGTAGCTCAAGATGCCGAAAGTGGGGTCGTAGTAATAGGAGAAGAACACTCCAGACGCGACAACGGAAAGCATCATGGGCGTGAGAACAAGGATCAACAGGTATTTCCGCAATGGAAACTGTTTTGCAAAAAGCATCGCCAGCAGAGAATCCCATGACCATTTGCAATGCCACGGTGAAGATCACGAACATGCCTGTGTTGATCAGTGCATCCCAGTTGGCGGGCGCGGCGATGTCGTTGGTCAGAACCTTGAGGTAATTGTTGAGGCCAACAAAGCGGATCGATTGATTGTTGGAGTTGTAGGCGAAGAACGACAAGCCGAGCGACCAAAGCAACGGGAAAATGTTCATGACGAAAAGCACGGCAATGGCTGGGGCCACGAGCAGGCCGCCATAATATTTGCGGCGATAGGCATTGACAGCAAAGGCAGCGGCGACCGCAACGGCCACGAGGCCGATAATCCAGAACGAAACAGATGCGGGCAATGCGAGAGCCGCCAGAATGGATACAACGAGCCCAGCGGATATCGCGAGCTTCCAATTGTGAGCTTCAAGTGAGAGCAGAGGGGTGGTTTCAGTGGTAAGCGAAGCCGACATTTAGTTTTGCAATTCCATACAGTGTTAAATATTCCCTCATCCGGCCTGCCGGCTACCTTCTCCCGCAATTTGTGCGGGAGAAGGTGGCCAGAGGGCGGGTGAGGGAGATTATCGGCTACTCAATCAATCCAACTTCCTTCAGCTTGTCCTGCTGGAACTTAGCGATGTTATCGAGTGTGGTCTTGGCGTCCTGCTTGCCGGTGATGGCGAGGTCGAACTGGTCTTGCTGTTGGGTCAGCAATTCAAAGAACTGTGGCACGTGCCATACGTCCTTCTGCCATTCGAGTTGTGGTGCCCATGCGCGGTTCCAAGGACGATAAGTCACGTACTTCGGATCCTCATACACAGCCTTCACAGCTGACTGGCCACCGCCTTGCGCGAACTGATGCTGGATGTCGTTGGACAGCCACCATTTCACAAAATCGACAGCTTCCTTGGTTTGGGATTCTGTCGTCCAAGTCGTCAACACGAAGGGCTGGCCACCGATGTTCGACCAACGGATCATCTTGCCGTCAGCTCCCATGGTTCCAGGCATTTGGCCAAACACCAGCTTGTCCTTGACCTTTGAGTCAGCGGCAAGCGAGGCTTCACCCAAACCGATCCAGTCGATGTTCATGGCCACTTTGCCTTCGCGGAACAACTGGTCCGAAACGAAGATGTCCATAGTGCCGGTCTTGGCGACCGGTGGCATAAACTGGATCATGCCCAAGTATTTTTCGAGAGCAGCTATGGCTTGTGGCGAGTTCACCACACCTTCGGCTTGCGCCTTTGGTGCCTTGGTTTCATCCCAGGTATCGCCACCCATCTGCCAGATCAAACCGTTGATCTGCATGGATGAGAAGTCGTAGCCTTTGCCGGCTTGATAAGCGATGCCGTAGAAATCATCGTCGGCAGGCTTGCCAGCGAGCATGTCGCCTTTTTTGCGCATGAAGAATTCGCCGACATTGCGGAAATCGTCCCACGTCATCGCGTCGAGTTCTTCGCCCGTGCAGGGCAGCTTCTTGCTGTACTTCGCCTGGAAGTTCTTCTGCTCTTCTTCGTGGCAAAGAATGTCCGAACGGCCGTAGTTCACCAGCACGTCGGGGAACTGCGGGAAGCCATAGTAGTTTTCCGACTTGTGGGGATAGGTCGAATAGGCGTTCAGTGGATTTGGATGGATTGTCTTGAACGTCGCCATGAAGTCTGGATCGGCTTCCAAGAGATCATTGATCTTGCGGAAGTAGCCACCCTCAACGAAAGCGCCAAGCCACTGCGAGTCCGAAACGATGAAGTTGTATTTTTGTTCGCCTGAAGTCAGCGAAGCGTTGACCCGCGTGTAGAAGTCTGGCCATGGAATGAAGTCGACTTCGAGCTTCACGGTATTGCCACTCTTCGGCTTGTACTGCTCATCGAAGAATTTCTTCATGATGCGCGTTGGCGGCCAATCCGGCACCGCCATCGTCAACGTCACGTCCTCAGCGTACGCAAAAGTTGCGCCGCCCACCATCAACGTGGCAGCAAATCCTGCTGCCGTCGCGAAGGCTTTCACTTTGGTCATCACGGTCATCTTGAGGTTTCCTCCCTTTGTTACCGTATTTCCTTCAGGCTCTTCGCGGCCGTCCCTTTTCACGTCAGGGCCTGGCCGCTGGAAGCGCGGAAGACATGGAATTTCTGTGGGTTGAGATAAATTGATGTGGTCTGGCCTGGTCGCAGTGTTGAGGCTGCGGATTCAGGCAATACCAGACGCAGAGTTTCGCCTCCGGTTTCGACGGACACGACTGTCACATCTCCCAGTGGCTCGAGCATTGCAATATTTGCCTTCAGTCCGTTTTCACCCTTGCTGGCAAAACGGACATCGCTTGGCCGGATGCCAAGGAAGGCCTCTTCGCCAGCCTCTGCAGTGGCCAACTTGCGGGCGAAGGGAAGTGAACCCAATGATGATTCAAGAGCCGATCTGTCCTTGGTGGTCTTGCCGCGAATCATGTTCATGTGCGGCGAACCGATCTTGCCCGCCACATACATGTCGTGTGGAGTTTCATAGAGTTCATCGGGTGTGCCAACCTGCACCACACCGCCATCACGCATGACGGCGATCTCCTCACCCATGGAGAGGGCCTCCAGCTCGTCCGGCGTGGCATAGACGATGGTCAGGCCAAACTGACGATGCAAGCGTTTCAACTCAGCGCGCATGTCATGGCGGAGTTTCGCATCGAGATTGGTGAGCGGCTCATCGAGCAGAAGGATTTTGGGACGGCGAATAAGTGAACGGCCGAGGGCGACGCGCTGCTGTTCGCCGCCTGACAATGTATTTGGCTTGCGGTCGATCTTCTGGTCGAGCTTCAGCATGGCCGCGGTTTCCTTGACGCGGCGGTCGATCTCGTCCCGCGCCACTTTTTCTTCCACGAGCGGGTAGGCGAAATTCTGGTAGACGGTGAGATGCGGGTAGAGTGCGAAGGATTGGAACACCATCGAGACGCCTCGGCCGGCAATTTCTGCGTTGGTCTTGTCTTGGCCAAAGATGTCGAGGCGGCCGCGGTCCGGGCGGATGAGGCCTGCTATGGTGCGCAAAGCCGTGGTCTTGCCCACCGAGCTTGGACCAAACAAGACGAAGAAACGTCCCTCCTGAACGTTGAACGACAAGTTTTCGACGGCGCGCACCTGACCGTAATGCTTGGTCACACCTGAAAGCGACAAAGCGGTGTTACTGCTCGGTGGCATTCTCTGTCCTTCGCGTTGTCGCAAGCCTAGCGCAGGTGCAGTGGGTTGCAAGAACTTGATGTGATTCCATCTTCATATTCCGCCCTTGGCGCTTTCCCAGCGCCCCGATGCCGCAGATTTAAGCACTGCATCCGTCACCAAGTCAGTTGCCATTGCTTCACGAAAGGTGGGAGCTGCAGATTGGCCACTGCCAACGCCTTCAAGGAAATCCGCTACCTGATGGATGAAGGAATGCTCATAGCCAATTTGCAGGCCAGGCACCCACCATTTGGCCATGTAAGGGTGGTCACCGTCAGTGATGTGGATTGATCGCCAGCCACGGGTGCGGCCTTCGTCGCGATGATCGTAATATTGCAGGCGGTGCAGATCGTGCAGATCCCAGAAGATTGACGCCTTCTCGCCGTTGATTTCGAGAGTGTAAAGTGCCTTGTGTCCGCGCGCATAGCGGGTGGCCTCAAAATTGGCGAGCGAACCATTGTCGAAACGGGCGAGGAAGAGGCTTGCGTCATCAATCTTGACGGGCTCAACCTTGCCGGTGAGTGAATGCTGACGCTCCTTGATGAAGGTCTCGGTCATGCCTATCACCGTGTCGATGCCGCCGTTCAGCCACATGGCCGTATCGATGCAGTGGGCCAGCAAGTCACCGGTCACGCCAGAGCCAGCAACACTGGCGTCTAGGCGCCATAGTCCTTGGCCGCCCTGGGGAAGGTCGGCTGAGATGGTCCAGTCCTGCAGAAACTTGGCGCGATAGTGGAAAATCTTGCCGAGGCGGCCTTCGTCGATCAATTGCTTTGCAAGCGTGACGGCGGGGATGCGGCGATAGTTGTACCACACCATGTTCGGAACCTTGGCGGCCTCTACTGCAGCGACCATCTTTCTGGATTCAGCAGCGGATCGGCCAAGAGGCTTCTCGCACATCACCATCTTGCCTGCTGCAGCAGCAGCAGTCGCTATTTCAAGATGAACATCGTTGGGCGCTGCGATGTCGATGAGGTCAATGTCTTTGCGTTCGATCAGCTTGCGCCAGTCGGCTTCCGTGGACTCATAACCCCACTGTTCGGCGAAAGGCTTGAGCTTCTCGGCATTGCGGGCGCAGGCGGCCTTCAAAACCGGCTGAAAAGGCAGATCAAAGAAATGGCCAACTTGGGAGAAGGCATTTGAGTGGGCGCGGCCCATGAAACCATAGCCCACCATCCCGATGTTGAGTTTCTTCTTTGCCATCAGGCCACCCACCCGTGCCTGTCGCGCACCTTGATCATTGTGCCGAGAATGTCGTTCCAGGTCTGCTGCTTCATCATCACGTCGTTGGGGAACATGCAGCCATCCCAACAGATATGGCGGAAGGCTTTGGTCAGCTCGCCACTGCCGTCGCGCAGCCAGTAGCCAGCATGCTTCGGAATATCGAGCTTGCCGTTCTTGTCGGTCACCATGCAATGACGCCCGGTCTTGTCGTGGTAGCCCAAGCCTTTTACGGTGCCATCGTTTTGGGCAACATGGAAGTCAATGGTCCATGGGCGCAGGGCGTCGGTCATTTTCTTCAGCGCCTCATCAAGCGTCTTCTTGCTCTTCCAATCAAACTTGGCAGGCAGGAGGCGCGACTTGGGGGCGTTGTAACCCATCGTATAGAGCAGCGTATGGGCCATGTCTGCCTGGAAGCCGATGGTCTGGGGGCGATCTGTCTCCTCCAGCGTATTGATCATGTCCTTCCAGGAATGCATGCCGCCCCAACAGATCTCACCTTCGGCGGCAAGCCGTTCGCCATAGTCCGAAGCCACCGAACAGGCCTCGCGGAAAGTCTTGGCGATCTTCTTGGTGTTGCCGGCTGGGTCCTTGACCCATTCGGCAGGACCGGCAGCAGAATCAATCCGAACCACGCCGTAGTGGCGCACACCCAGTTCCCGCAAACGTTTGCCGAGGTTGCAGGACTTGCGGACATTTTCTACGAATTTCTTGCGGTCGGCTGGTCCGCCCATGGCCGAACCACCTCCAACTGGTGGCCAAACCGGCGCAACAATGGAACCAATGACCAGGTTGCGCCGGGCGACGCGTTCAGCGAGGCGTTTGATCTCGTCATCATCACAATCAATGTTGGTGTGTGGTCCGACGTGGAAGATGTCCACGCCATCAAATTTCACGCCGTTGACCTCTGCCTTGGCCGTGAGATCGAGAAGTGCGTCAAGCTCAATCCCGGGTTCTGAATCAGAGCCCTTGCCGACAAGACCCGGCCACATCGCATTGTGCAGCTTCGGAAAATTGTTGGAAGCCACGGCGCCCTCCCGACGTTTCTGACCCAGATTTATTGTTTGTAAGTTCAATTTTGCAGGTTTTCCATTTGCTGTCCAGAACTGTTATATTAGTATGACAGAATGCCATACGAGTTGGACGCATCGCGCCTGGATCGCAAGCGGCCCTTGCGAGACCAGATCTATGATCTGGTGAGGCAGCTGATTCTCACGGGCCGAATAGCCCCCGGGGACGTGCTGGACGAGAAATTCATTGCGGCAAAACTCAGTGTTTCACGCACGCCCGTACGTGAGGCTGTGAAGAAGCTCAGTGATGAACATCTTGTGGATGTCGTGGCGCAATCGGGAACGCGCGCCTCCCACATCGATCCCGCCGAAGTGGAGCAGGCCTTTCTCATCCGCCGTGCCCTTGAAATGGAAAGTGCGGCGCAGGCAGCAACACGCATGAATGATGGCCATGCGGAGTCACTCAACGACCTCCTGCACCAACACGCCCGCGCCATTGAACGGCGGCGCTTTGTTGAGGCGATCTCTACAGACGACCGGTTCCATCGCTACATTGCCGACATCAGCAATCTTGACCGGCTGTGGCGGGCAATCGAAATCTCCAAGGCGCAGCTGGATCGTTGCCGTCACGTCATGCTGCCGCGTCAAGGGCAAGGTGAGGCCACCCTGGAGCAGCACCGGACCATCATCCGCGCACTGAACAGTGGAGACCCTGAACGGGCGCGGCGCGCCATGGGCGATCATCTCGAGTCAGCCTTCTCAAGCACACTCAAGGCAATCGAAGCAGGTGAAATCGAGACAGGATAAGTCCCGCTTCAGCTACAGTATGAGAATGGCACGGAAGTCGTTGACGTTGGTCAGTGTGGGGCCGGTTATTACCTGGTCACCCAATGTCTCGAAGAATGTGTGCGCATCATTTTGCATCAACATAGCCCATGCGTCCATGCCACGGGCGCGGGCCCGCACGAGCGTATCCGGCGTGACAATGGCACCTGCCACCTCGCGTGCACCATCTATACCGTCGGTATCGGCAGCGATGGCGTAGATGGCCTCTGCCCCGTCAAGTTTGAGGGCGAGACCCAACAGGAACTCGACGTTGCGGCCACCAAAACCTTTCCCCTTCACTGTCACGGTTGTCTCGCCACCGGAGATCAAGACGCACGGTGGCTTTGCCGGTTGCCCAAATTGGCGGGCTTGGCGGGCGATGCCGGCCATGACATTGCCAACCTCGCGCGCTTCACCTTCCAGCGCATCCCCCAGGATGATCGGCAACACGCCATTTTGACGGGCCACAGCAGCCGCAGCTTCGAGGGAGGTTTGCGGTGAGGCAATGAGCGTGGTGCGCGCATTGGAGAAGCGAGGATCGCCCGGCTTAGGTGTCTCGGAATCGGGCACCTGCAATTGACGACGCACCGATTCCGGTATGGCAATCGCGTGTTTGGCGATGATGGCGCGTGCTTGGGCAAGAGTGGTTGGATCAGGTACGGTTGGGCCCGAGGCCACAGCCGAGACATCGTTACCTGGTACATCGGAAATCACCAGTGTTTCAACTCTTGCCGGATATGCGGCTGCAGCGAGCCTGCCTCCCTTGATTCGGGAGAGATGCTTGCGCACGCAATTCATCTCATGAATTGGTGCGCCCGACGCAAGCAATGCCCTGTTGACCGCACGCTTGTCGTCGATGGTGATGCCATCGGCCGCGAGACTGAGAAGGGCTGATCCTCCGCCCGAGATAAGGGCAACGACAAGATCATCCTTATTCAGGCCCTGTACTTTGGCCAGAATGTCTGCGGCGGCTTGTGCGCCAGCGCTATCGGGAACCGGATGGGCCGCCTCGACGATTCGAATGCGTGACGTCGGAACACCATGGCCATAGCGAGTGACGATGAGACCTTCGAGGGGACCATCCCAATGTTCTTCAAAGGTCCTGGCCATGGCCGCCGATGCCTTGCCGGCACCGACAACTATGGTGCGGCCCTTCGGCTTCTGCGGCATAAAGCGGGGCACTGATTTCTCCGGCAAAGCCGCGTCAACGGCTGCAGTGAAAAGAACGCGCAAAAGGACGTCGGGTTTCATCACAACGTTATTCCGTGCGCGGCCAACCAGCCCAAACCATCTTGTGTCGTGGTCAAAGGTTTGTATTCGCACCCCACCCAGCCATCATAGCCGATGGTATCAATGTGAGAGAATACGTTTCGATAGTTGATCTCGCCCGTGCCCGGCTCATGGCGGCCCGGTACGTCGGCAAGCTGAATGTGCCCGATACGCGGCAAGAGGCGTGAAAGCGTTGCCATCAGTTCACCTTCCATACGTTGCATGTGGTAGAGATCATATTGCAGTTTCACATTTGCTGGCCCAAGTGCGTCCATCACCGCAAGTGCATCAGCACTCCGGTTCAAGAGGAAGCCCGGCATATCGAAGGTGTTCAGTGGTTCAACAATCAGCTGAATGGCATGATCGGACAATTTGCCAGCAGCGTATGACAGGTTGGACAGGAGGACCGCGAGGGCTTCTCCGCGGTCAAGGCCTGCAGGCTTGAAGCCTGCGAGACAATTGATTTTCGGGCAATTCAATTCATTGGCGTAGCGCAACGCCACTTCAACCCCACTTGCAAACTCGGCCTCCCGTCCCGGGAGACAGGCAATGCCGCGTTCGCCAATTTCAAACTCTCCCGGTGGCAGATTGAAGAGAACGACTTCCAGTCCATTGTCCTTCACGCGGCTGGACAGTTCCGCAACGGCATGGGCATAGGGGAACTGGAATTCAACGGCCGCAAAACCAACGGCCCGCGCCGCTGCAAAGCGATCGAGAAACGGCAATTCCGTGAACAGCATCGAGAGATTTGCGGCAAAGCGAGGCATGGCTGGCTTTATTGCGCAGCGGTGCGCTGGTGGCAACGGCGGCCCGCCACATAAGTTGCTGCCACGGCCCGATCATCTCCCAGAATCATCAATGCGAATAGGATATCTTCGAGTGACTGTGAAAGTTCATTGCGGCTCTTGAGAACAGGTGTCGCTTCGGGATCCAATACCACCACATCGGCAAACTTTCCGGGCGTGAGTGAACCTGTTTCGCTGGCAATATGCAGGCGGACGGCATTGCCGAGAGTGGCCATTGCGAATAGTTCGGCCGCCGTGTGCTTCAGGCCGTTCAGCATTTGCACCTTGTAAGCTTCGCCCAGTGTCGCCAGCATGGAGTAGCTGGTGCCACCCCCCACATCTGTGGCAATGCCAATTGAGACCGGACGCTCGGTCTTGCGCAGGAAACTCATGGGCATGAGGCCCGAGCCAAGGAATGTGTTAGAGGTTGGACAATGAATAATGCTCGAACCCGAGTCTGAAAATCGTTGTGCTTCGCGCTCACTCAGATGAATACCGTGAGCAAATAGACTGCGTGGGCCAAGCAGGCCATTGTTATCGTAGACATCGGTATAGTCTTTGGCTGCTGGAAACAGCTCTTTCACGAAGGCGATTTCACCCGGGCTTTCGGAGATGTGGGTCTGCATCAGTACGCCAGGCAAGTCGGCAAGCAATTCGCCTGCTACACGCAATTGCGCCTCAGTGGAGGTGATGGCAAAGCGGGGCGTGACGGCGTAGCGGGCGCGGCCCTTGCCATGCCAAGCGGCATAAAGCTCCTGTGAGTCGCGGGCACTACCCTCTACGGTATCTTGCACGGCGGGAATGGCATTGCGGTCCATCATGGTCTTGCCGGTGACAATGGCCATGTTGTAGTCCCGTGCAGCTGCAAACAACGCTTCGGCACATGCCTTGTGTACGGAGCAGAATACCAGCGCCGCAGTGGTACCATGGGAATGCAGCCGGTTCAAAAAGATTGTTGCTGCATGGCGAGCAAAATCTTCTTCGCCATAGCGAGCTTCCTCCGGGAATGTGAAACGGCGGAGCCAATCCAGCAGATCTTTGCCGGGCGCGGCCAGCATCCGGTATTGCGGAAAGTGGATGTGCGCGTCGATGAATCCCGGCAGCACAAGCATGTTGCCATGGTTATCGGTTGGTACACCATTGAAAGCTGCGGGCAAGCTTGATGCTTCGCCAACCCAGGCAATCCGCCCAGCATCATCGATTGCTACGGCACCCTTGGGATAGTGTGCGGCTACTGCGAGAGCTTCGCTGAAGGAAACAACCTGTCCGCGGATCACGCGCATCAGGCATTCACCCGGTCTTCGATACGGAAGCGGAATATGCGCATGACTTGGGTGAGGGCCATTTCAAACTCCATTTCCTTGCTGTTGTAGATGCGCTCTTCGAAGCTGGCCAAGATCTGTTGCTTGGTCGCCCCCTTCACGGCGAAGATGAAGGGAAAACCGAAGCGCTTGCGGTAACCGTTGTTGAGTTCGGTGAAGTGCGCAAACTCGTCTGCGGTGAGGTTCGCCAGGCCGGCTCCGCGCTGCTCTCGCGATGAGTCTTCTGTCAACCTGGCCTTGGTAGCAAGGTCAGGGTGAAACCGGATGAGCGCAAGCTGCGCTGCCGGCGGAGCGGCACGCATGGTCGCTTCAAAGGCCACGATCATGTCGTCCAGGCTCTTGAAGGGTCGGGCAAGGCTGGCACCTTTTGCCACCCACGGTGAATGTTCAGCCACGTCACCGAAGGCGTCCACAAAGTCCGCCTCGGACATGGCATTGATGGCAGATAGCGTTCTCATTGCTTGGCCAGCCAGGCACCGAGTTTGGCACGCTCGAGTTCGGTCATGCCCGTCTTGTTGCCGAGTGGCATGGCGCGAGCATTGACTGCCTGGGTGACGATCTGCGGGGAGTGGCGGCGCATCTCATCAAGACCTTCAAGAATGACATTCTTCGGTGCTGCCTTGACTGTGGAATCCGTGGGAACTGCAGCGTGGCATGTTACACAGCGGGACTGAACGATGGCGAGCACGTCGGCATCAGACACATCGCCCTCAAACGCCGGTCGACCTGATGGCGCGGTAATCATCAGTGCCAGTCCCAGAACGCCACCAATTACCGGCAGCAACCAGGCGATCTCGCGCTGTTCGTCACCCACTTCAGTGCGCACGAGGTAGTGCCGCAAGGCAGCTCCTCCGACAACGATCAGCAAAATCAGAATCCAACTCTGCGGGTGCCCGGTGAGAAAAGCATAGTGATTTGACACCATCATCAACAGCACTGGCAAGGTCAGATAGGTGTTGTGCAAGCTGCGCTGCTTGCCCATGGCGCCATATGCCGGATCAGGTGGCTCTTCCTTCATCAGGCTTGCCACGATCTTGCGCTGGTTGGGGATAATGACCATGAAGACATTGGCGGCCATCATTGTGCCGATAGTCACACCGACGTGGATGAAGGCACCACGACCGGAGAATACATTGGTGAACCCATACGCCGCAACAGCAACGAGCGCTATCACACAGGCAACCAGCAAGGTGGGATATTTGAGCGCCAGGTGCCGGCAAAGCTGGTCATATACAATCCACCCCCCGGCGATGGACACGAGCGAAATGATGATGGCGCTGGTCGAGGTCAGCGGCATGACCGCAGGATCGATGAGATAACTTTCAGCATTCAGGTAATATTGAATGATGAGCAAAAGGAAACCCGTGACCCATGTAAGGTAGGCTTCCCACTTGAACCAAGTCAGGTGATCAGGGAGTGACGGAGGTGCCGAAAGATACTTCTGCACTTGATAGAAGCCGCCACCGTGAACTTCCCAAGCCTCGCCGCGCACGCCGTCGGGTAGTCCGGGGCGCTGACGCAGTGAAAAGTCCAACGCAACAAAATAGAACGATGTACCGATCCAGGCGATGCCTGCAATCAAGTGCCCCCAGCGGAGCAGGAGGTTCAACCAGTCAGCGGCAAAAGGATCAATCACGGGCGCGCTTCCAAGAAAATGCCGGGTGCCAGTATTGACACCCGGCATCGGGATGTCAGTTCAGGTTATTGTGGGAGTTTGTCATCCACACCCTTCACATACCAGTTCATGCCGAGGATCATGCCGTCATCAACGTTTTCAACCACGGTGCCGTCCTGCTTGGTGACCGGACCTTTGAATGGGTTGAGCGTTCCAGCGGCAATGGCGGCAGCAGTTTCAGTTGCAATCTTGGCAACGTCATCGGGCATATTGGTATAGGGCGCCATGGAAACGGTGCCTTCTTTCATGCCGTCCCATGAACTTTGCGACTTCCAGGTGCCGTCGATTACGTCCTTGACGCGGCGCACATAATAAGGTGCCCAATTGTCAACGATGGCCGTGAGTTGCGCCTTGGGCGCAAACTTGATCTGGTCCGAGGCCTGACCAAAGCCAAAAGCTCCGGCAGCTTCAGCAGTCTGCAGGGGAGCTGCCGAGTCCGTGTGTTGCACGGTGATGTCGGCGCCCTGCGAGAGCAAGACCTTGGCAGCGTCAGCTTCCTTGGCCGGATCGAACCACGTGTTGGCCCATACAATCTTGACTTTGAAGTCTGGATTGACGGATTGGGCACCGAGCATAAATGCGTTGATGCCTGCGACCACTTCCGGAATTGGGAAGGATACGATGTAGCCGGCCGTGCCAGTCTTCGAAATCTTGGCCGCAATCTGGCCTATGACGTAGCGGCCTTCGTGGAATTTCGCGTTGTAGGTCGTCACGTTGTCGGCGGTCTTGTAGCCGGTGGCGTGCTCGAACTTCACATCAGGGAATTTCTTGGCTACCTTGAGCACAGGCTCCATGTAACCAAAAGACGTTGCGAAGATGATCTTGCAGCCCTCGCGGGCGAACCGTTCGAAGGTCTTTTCGGAATCAGCCTCGGGAACGTTTTCGGCATAGGCGGTTTCCACTGCGTCGCCGAGTTCCTTCTTCACAGCTTCGAGGCCCTGATGATGTTGATATGACCAGCCGAAGTCGCCGATCGGGCCGACATAAACCCAGCATGCCTTCACGGCATCGGCAGATGCAGAGGCCGAAGCGGCCCCAAGCATGAGTGCGGCAGTTGCCGCGGTCAGAAGATATTTTTTCATTATGAGCTCCCTGTTGAAACTGTACGCATTACCGGTCCGGCACGAATGGTTGTCCGAGTGAGGCCGGCGTATTGCGACGCGTCAAGGCCTTGTTCCCGGAGATGATCACAAGTGCAAGAATGGTTCCAAGATAAGGCAGACTGGACAGGAATTGCGAGGGGATTCCGAGTCCTTGTGCCTGCAAAACGAACGAAAGGATGGAAATCGTGCCAAAGAGATAGGCTCCAGCAAGAATCCGCAGCGGCAGCCATGACGCAAACACCACCAGTGCCAGAGCAATCCAGCCACGACCGGCTGTCATGTTTTCCACCCATTGCGGGGTATAGACCAGCGAGAGATAACCACCGGCCAACCCGGCACAGCCGCCGCCAAACATGACGCAGAGGTAGCGAACGAAAATGACCTTATATCCCAGTGCGTGAGCAGCTGCGTGGCTGTTGCCCACAGCGCGAATGATGAGGCCCGCCTTAGTCCTGAAAAGGAGATAACTCACCAGCATAACGAGCAGCAGCGAGAATGGAATGAGCGGGTCAATGCCAGCAAACGTTGGAAGTTTCACACCAGGCTGGCCCACGAAAGATTCGCCCAGCAATGCCGAAAAGCCCAAGCCCAGAAGGGTAAGCGCCAATCCAGTTGCCACCTGGTTCGTAAGCAGCGTCAGGGTCAGAAAACCGAAGAGCAGTGACATGAAAACCCCGGCGATGATCGCCGTGAAGATGCCAAGCCAGGGATTACCGGAGAGGAATGCTCCGCCGAAACCAGCTACGGCCCCCATCACCATCATGCCTTCAACGCCAAGATTAAGGACGCCTGCACGTTCCGTCACGGTTTCACCCAAAGCTGCCAGCAACAACGGTGTTGCAGCCGTCATGATGATTGTCAGCAGGGTCAGCAGCAGATCCATGATCAGACCTTGTTTCCGAACGTGATGCGATAAAGGATGAGTGTGTCGCAGGCCAGAACGTAGAACAACAGGATTCCCTGCATCACGCGGGTGATCTTGTCGGGAATCTGCAAGGCAGTCTGCACTGCTTCACCTCCGATATAGCTCAAGGCGAGGAGCAATCCGGCGAAGATTGCGCCAATTGGATTGAGCCGGCCGAGGAAGGCCACGATGATGGCGGCGAAGCCATATCCGGGTGAGATTTGCGGCTGTAATTGTCCGACCACGGAGGATATCTCGATGGCACCAGCAAGGCCCGCCAGGCCGCCCGACAACAGCATGCAAAACATCACAGTGCGTTTTTCCGAAAAACCTGAGAAGCGGGCGGCGCGGGGCGAAAGGCCCGCAACGGTGATTTCAAAACCCTTGATCGTGCGTGTCATCACAAAACCCAATGCCAACGCGATAAACAGCGCCACCAGCACGCCCAGGTGAATGCCGGACGTCAGATAGGGCAGGAGCTGCCAGTCGGTGAAGGTGATTGACTTGGGAAAATTGAAGCCTTGTGGATCGCGCCAAGGGCCGCGCACCAACCAGTCCAACAACAACTGTGCCACATAAACCAACATCAACGAAGTGAGAATTTCATTGGCGTTGAACCGGTTGCGCAGCGCTGCCGGGATAGCACCCCAGAGCATCCCACCCACGATACCCATGATCAACATCACGATCAGCGTGAGCGGCGATTGCCACTGCGGGAATATGACGGGGATCATGCCGCAGAAGATTGCGCCCATGGTCAGTTGTCCCTCGGCGCCGATGTTCCAGACATTGGCGCGGTAGGCAACTGCAAGACCGGCCCCGATCAAGACGAGAGGCGCAGCCTTCACCAACATTTGTTCAACTGACCACAGGGCTGTAAGCGGTTCAATGAAATAGACATAGAGCGCCAGGAACGGATTATCGCCACGCAGTGCGAAAATGATGCCGCCGGTGATGACAGTGAGTGCGAGGGCAATAAATGGTGAGGCCAGCGCCATGGCGCTGGAACGTTCGGCGCGTTTCTCAAGCCGCATGACTGTCCCCACCCCTTGTTTCGTGGGCACCCGCCATCAGCAGGCCGATCTCTTCGCGATTCATGTCATGGGCCGGTTTTGCCTCAGACAAATGACCACGGGAAATGACCGCAATGCGGTCGGCAATCTCGAAGATTTCATCGAGATCCTGGCTAATCACCAAAACCGCCGATCCTGAGCGCGCGAGATCAACAAGAGCCTGGCGGATCGATGCTGCAGCACCGGCGTCCACACCCCAGGTGGGCTGGTTGATCACCATCACGCTGGGTTTGCGGTCAAGCTCGCGTCCTACGACGAACTTCTGCAAGTTGCCGCCCGATAGTGCGCGCGCTTCAGGATCCGGTTTGCCTTTGCGCACGTCATAAGTGGTGATGACGCGTTCGGAAGCTTGGCGTGCACCATCCTTCTGCACCAGGCCAGACTTGACGAGTTTTTCGTCCACGGCATGGCGCGAGAGAATGACATTCTGTGACAACGGCATGGTGGGAACCGCCCCGTGGCCTAGGCGCTCTTCCGGTACATATGCTGCCCCAGCCTTGCGGCGCTTGCTGATGGAGACGCTGCCACAGGAAATGTCATCAAGCAGAATCATCCCCGCTGCGACTGGACGTTCGCCAGAAACTGCGTCGAAGAATTCGGCCTGGCCGTTGCCGGCAACGCCTGCAATGGCCACGACTTCTCCCGCTGTGACGGATAGAGAGATGTTCTTGAGCGCCACTGAAAACGGTCCATCGGCGGCAAGAGAGAGGTTTTTCAGCACCAGCCGTGGCTTGCCGGTTTTGCCCATGCTCTGTGGACGGACGACGTGAATATCGCCACCGACCATCAGACGGGCCAGGCTCGCAGCCGTCTCGACTTTGGGATTGACGCGGGCGACCACCTTGCCGTGTCGCAGGATCGTGACGGCATCACACAGATCCCTCACCTCCTCAAGACGGTGACTGATATAAAGTACCGAACACCCTTCACTGGCCAGTCGCTTCAGCACTATGAAGAGCTGGTCTGCTTCCTGCGGTGTCAGCACCGAGGTTGGCTCATCCATGATGAGGAGCTTGGGTTCCTGCAACAGGCAACGGATGATCTCGATGCGTTGGCGTTCGCCAACGGAGAGATCGCCCACAACAGCGGTCGGCGAGATGGGCAAGCCATATGATGCCGACACCTTGCTGATCTTGTCCGACAGCGCCTCGAGATCATAGGGGCCAGGCATGGCGAGAGCGATATTCTCGGCCACAGTGAGCGCGTCAAAAAGGGAGAAATGCTGGAACACCATGCCGATGCCGAGATGGCGGGCCACAGACGGGCTCGAAGTAATGACCTCACGACCTTTCCAGAGGAACTTTCCTGAGGTGGGCTGGAGGGCGCCATAGATCATCTTCACGAGCGTAGACTTGCCAGCACCGTTCTCGCCGAGAAAGGCGTGAATTTCACCGGGCATTATCGTCAGGGTCACGTCATCATTGGCACGCAGTGAGCCGAAGACCTTGACGATGTTGCGAGCCTCCAGAAGCGGGGTTGCGGACGTTTCGGTCATATGGCTGCTGTGCGGTGAGCGGAAAACATGGTGGGAGATACTTCTTCGAGTTTGAGGCGCTCGTCCAGTGCCAGCAACTGGGCAGCTGTGGAAATTGCAATGGCTTCCGGGCGTTTGGAGCGGATGCTGCCGATCCCGATGGGGCAAATTAGTGCGGCAACGCGAGCTGGGTCAACTCCAGCGCCTGCAAGCCGTTTTTCGAAGCGGGCCCGCTTCGTGGCGCTGCCGATGAGGCCGGTTGCCGCAATTTCCGGACGCCGAAGACTGGCATCAACAATGGCGAGGTCCAGTTCGTGCGAATGCGTCATGACCAAAACAAGTGATCCATGTCGCGCGCCTGCCAGAACGCCCGGAACATTAGCGTCATCGCGCAGGGCGACATTGCCCGGAATTGCTGCAGGGAATGCCCCGGGGCGGGGATCAACCCACACCACTTGGAAATCAGTTTGTGACAAGGAGAACGCCACTGCCTTACCGACATGACCAGCGCCAAAGAGAAAGACTGTGCGTACGCTTCCGGCATTTTCGGCGGGCAGCGTGTCAATGTTGGTCTGGTCATACACGTCGATGGTGATTTCGACCTGCCCGCCGCAGCACTGACCCAGATCCGGGCCGAGCGCAAAGCGTTTGACCTGGCGCGATGGGCCATTGCCGAGTCGGCGCTGTGCTTCGGCCAGTGCTTTCCATTCCAGTGTGCCGCCACCGATCGAACCCGCAATGCCATTGGCCGTGACCAGCATTGTTGCGCCAACTTCTCGCGGCGCCGAACCCTGAACCTTGGTGACACGCAGCACGGCAACCGGTTTGCCTTCGGCGACAATTGCGCGGGCGCGGGCCAGGAGGGTCATGACCGCACACTCCTTATGGCGTGCAGGATTGCTTCTGGTGTGGCGGGCGTATCAAGTGCGGGAATGATCCGGTTGCCCAATCCTGCCACCGCGTTGAAGATTGCAGTCCAGACGGATATGCCAAGCATCAACGGTGGTTCACCCACGGCCTTGGATTGGTAGATCGTGTCCTCCTTGTTGCCTTTCGATTCAAAGAGCGAGACGTTGAATTCTTCCGGCACGTCGGAGGCACATGGAATCTTGTATGTCGACGGGGCATGGGTGCGCAGCCGTCCTTCGCCATCAAACACCAGTTCTTCCGTTGTCAGCCAGCCCATGCCTTGTACAAACGCCCCTTCCACCTGCCCCAGATCGATGGCTGGATTGAGTGACTTGCCGACGTCATGAAGAATGTCCACCCGATCGACACGCATTTCCCCGGTGAGCGTGTCGATAGTCACTTCACTGCAAGACGCACCATAGGCAAAATAGAGGAAGGGCCTGCCCTTGCCATTGGGGCGGTCCCAGGTGATTTTTGGGGTGGCATAAAATCCAGTGGCCGACAGCGGCAGGCGTGCGAGATGGGTGCGCTTACAGGCTTCGGCAAAGCTCATGCTTTTTGAGCCGGCTGTCACCGCGCCATTGGCAAATATGATCTTGGCCTTGGGCACGCGCCACTCACGAGCCAGGAGATTGGCGATATTGTTCCGGATTTCTTCAGCGGCCCGTTTGGCTGCCATGCCGTTCAAATCGCTACCCGACGAGGCTGCTGTGGGTGACGTGTTGGGCACTTTGCCCGTAGTGGTTGCACAGATCCTCACCTGGTCATGGCCAATGCCGAATACTTCAGCGACAACCTGCGCCACTTTCATATAGAGACCCTGCCCCATTTCGGTGCCGCCATGGTTCAATTGCACAGAGCCATCGCAGTAGGCCAAGACCAACGCGCCTGCCTGGTTCATGTGTGTGAGGGTGAAGGAAATGCCGAACTTCACGGGCGTCAGCGACAATCCTTTTTTCAGAATTGGGCTGGTCTCGTTGTACTGGGTCAACTGTTCGCGGCGGGCTCGGTAGTTACTGGTGTCCTCGAGTTTGCCAACGAGTTCAGCGAGAATATTGTCGGTGACCTGCTGACCGTACGGGGTCACATCACGATTCTTGCCGTAGAAATTGCGCTTTCGCACATCGAGCGCGTCGCGTCCGGTACGCAGGGCAATCGACTCCATCATGCGTTCAGCAAAAACCATGCCCTGTGGTCCGCCAAATCCGCGGAACGCCGTATTCGACACCGTGTTGGTGCGCAGGCGGCGGGAATGAATGCGCAACGCCGGATAGAAATAGGCGTTATCAGCATGGAACATGGTGCGATCATTCACACCCTGGCTCAAATCAGCCGAGCAGCCGCAACGGGCATGAAACTCGACGTTGACAGCTGTGACGCGGCCATCATCATCAAATCCGGCTTCCGAACTGACGCGAAAATCGTGACGTTTGCCTGTCATGATCATGTCATCGTCGCGATCAAGCCGGCATTTGGCAGGGCGGCCAGTCAGATGCGCCGCAAGTGCTGCGAGGCAGGCCCATTGTGCGGCCTGACTCTCCTTGCCGCCAAAACCGCCACCCATGCGCCGGCATTCGCAGGTGATGACACTGTCTGACACCTTGAGCATATGGGAAACGCTGTGTTGCACTTCGGTCGGGTGTTGGGTCGAAGAATAGACCGTCATCCCTCCCTTCTCGTCGGGCAATGCCATGGCAATCTGGCCCTCAAGGTAAAAATGTTCCTGGCCGCCGATCAGAAATGAATCGAGCAAACTTTGGCCGGAAGCTGCAATCACTGCTGCGGCGTCCCTGCGTGTGAACGTGTATTCCGGCAACACATCAATTGTGGCGGCCCGCACTGCCTCGTCGGCTGTCACCACCGGGTTCTGCTTGTCGATCACAAGGTGCGCACGCCTTGCAGCATGGCGCGCTGCCTCCCGCGTCACCGCGACAACGGCGAATATGACCTGGCCATGAAACACAATCTCGCCGTCGGCCAGAATGGGATCGCCACCAATCGAAGCACTCCAGTCATTGCGGCCAGGAATATCCTTGGCTGTGATGACACGTACAACACCTGGAAATGATGCAACAGCCGAGAGATCGCACGTGATGAGGCGGCCACAAGCGGCGTCATTGGCAAAACCAGGAACAACATGCAGCAAGCCTTCAGGTTCGCGCATGTCATCAATATAGACAGCTTGGCCCGTGACATGCAGTTCGGCACTATCATGGGGAAGCGCCTTGCCGATCGTGCCCCACTCCGGCACTGCGGGGTGGGTACGGGTCACGGCTGCGACCTTTTTGGTCTTTGCTTTGGCCTTTGCTTTCGCCAGGATTTTTGTTTGGGCTTTGGTCTGGGCGTTGTCCTTCATGTCCACGCCTCCTTGCCAGCAGGAGCCAGGACGCGGAGAGTAGCGGGACGGTCTCCCACCAGTTCACGCAGAGACTTTTGAAGCAGGGCCTGGGCCGCATTCATGCGATAGCTTGCCGATGCACGCATATCGTTGATGGGGCTGAAATCCTGGGCAAGAGTGCTGATTACTTCCTGCCACGTTTCCGGCGCATCCAACTTCAGGCTCCTGATGGCCGCTTCTGTCTTGCGGGCTCGGCGCGGTGTCGCGGCCATGCCGCCAAATACCAAGGTTGCGGACTCGATCATGCGGCCTGCAATGGTAAACTTGAAGGCTGCCAAAACGGCCGAAATATCCTGATCGAAGCGCTTGGAAATCTTGTGGGCAAAGAAGCGCTCACTGCTCCTGAGCTTGGGAATATCAATGCGCCAGACCAGTTCACCGGGCTTGCGGTCCTGCTTGCCATAGTCAATGAAGAAATCTTCAAGAGCAAGGTCACGCGTTTCTTCACCCTTACGCAACACAATACGTGTGCCAAGGGCTATCAACATGGGTGGCATGTCACCGATGGGCGAGCCATTGGCGATATTTCCGCCGATGGTGCCGGAACTGCGGACTTGCTTCGAGCCGATGCGGCGCACCACTTCCCCCAAGTCCGGAGAAATTGCGGCGAGTTGCGGCTCGGCCTCTGCATAGGTTACTGCACTGCCAAGTGACAGAGTGGCGACGCGGTCGGCAATCGCATGCAATGCCACGACGTGACTGGTGAAGATAAGTTTCGGCAAGCTGCGCAGTTGTTTGGTGATCCAAAGGCCTACGTCGGTGGCACCTGCCACAATCGTGGCATCCGGATGCTTGGCCGAGAGTTCACACAGAGTTTCCGGTTTGGCCGGAACAGCAACAAAACTCTCCGTCGTGCCGCAGAAGACATCTTCGCCATCGTGAAGTTTCCGCAGTTCTTCCGCGATGTCAGGCGCGGTTTCAGACCAGAGATCAGCAGGCTGACCGATACAGGCGTTCTGGGCCGCAGCAATGATGGGCCGATAGCCGGTGCAGCGGCAGAGATTTCCGGCGAGTTGATCGACAATTGCCTTGCGGTCAGGTTTCTGCGGTGAATGATACAACGCAAAGAGTGACATGACGAAGCCCGGCGTACAGAAGCCGCACTGCGAACCATGGTGCTCCACCATGGCCTGTTGCACCGGATGCAACGTGCCGCCCAGCGCCAAGTCATCAACAGTCACAAGTTCGCAGCCATGGAGATGACCCATCAGCAGGATACAGGCATTGGCGGGTTCATAAATAACTTTGTCATTGCGGAGGCGACCGATGGCCACTGTGCAGGCACCGCAGTCACCTTCATTGCAGCCTTCTTTCGTACCTTTCGACCGTTCTTCGAGACGCAAGTATTCCAGAACTGTTTGCACCGGATTGGCGATACGATGCTCTATAACAACACCTCGCCTCAGAAAACGTATGACCGGAAGGCTCATGGCTGTCAGCTTCCGCGGTATGTGGCGTAGCCGTGGGCGGAAAGGAGAAGTGGTACGTGATAGTGCTGGCCGGAATTGCCTATGCCAAAGCGGATCGGGATCACATCCAGGAAGGGCGGTGTTGAAAGGCTTGCACCAGTTCCATGCAAATATTCTCCAGCCCGGAAGCGCAATTCGTAGATGCCCGGTTTCAAAGCGTCTCCCTGCAGCAGCGGTTCGTCCACGCGGCCATCACCGTTGGTCACGGTGGTCTTGAGTTTCACCGCCTCACCTGAAACGTTCCACAGCTCAACAATGAGTCCTGCTGCCGGTCGGCCAAGTTGGGTGTCGAGCACGTGCGTGGTGAGGCGACCTGAAGCCAACGAATTTTCCTTCCTGCCTTGATCTCGCGGAGGTCTTGCGCCACCGTTTCGACAGTCAGATTATCATGGTGTCCTTGTTCGAGACAGCCCAATTATTTGCCACGCTATGTTCTATTTTTGAGCACATTTTCGAGATCTGAAATGTGTTGCCGCGCATGGTTGACAAAGGCGTTGGCCGCGGTGCGTTCGTCCAGTCCCTGACGGCGAACCAACATCAACCGGTCTGGAGGCAAGCGCTTGTCGGCAAGCGGCACGAATATCAGCTTCCCTTCTTCCAATTCCCGTTCAATGCCGACGGGTGTCTGAAAGGCGATACACACACCGCGCACGGCAAGGCCCGCCATGACCCGCAAGGAATTGCATTCGAAGGCAGGCTTCAGATTCGGTTTGTGATGACGGGCAACAGGGTCGAGCAGATTGCGCAAACTCAGGCCACGGGCCGGCCAGGCAACAGCGTGTTCGAGACAATCCTTCAGTGTGATACTCGTTTGCTTTGCAATCCTATGATGAGGTGCCACTACCGCACCCAGCGGCAAGTCTACCGTTTGAACGACATCGAGACCTTCGAATGCCGAAGGATTGAACGTCAGACCCACGTCGGCAGCATTGTCCCGCACTAGGCCGGTGACAGTGTCGGAACCCGCGACTGACACGATGGCCTGCAGTCCAGGATGCTCCCGGGTGAACGATTCAAGCATGCGCGGCAGGATCGAGACAGAAATACTCTCAACTGTTGCAATCCGCACACGCCCGCTCTTGAGGCCGCGCAAGGCATTCAACTGATCGAGCGTTTGTTCATGGACCAAGCTTGATGCCGTCAGTCCGCGCAACAGTTCCTCACCAGCTGGCGCAAGTGTCAAGGTGCGCCCCGTACGGTCAAACAGCTTGATACCCAGGTTTTCCTCAAGAATTGAAATCTGACGGCTGATTGCAGAGGCCGCCATATTGGCTTGACGCGCCGCAGATCGCACAGAACCCGTTTCCGCCACCAACAAAAAACAGCGGCAACTTGCTGTCAGTAATGCGTCCTTCTCCTTCATGAAACTCCTCTAGAGCATCCTAGATGAAAGTGAAGTTTGGTTGAGCCACAGTACTCTGGTCAAACTGCGGGATTGCTTACCTCGGCGTCCAGACCTGTGCTGGCTTGCCGCGACCAATAACATAGAACTGGTTGGCCGGCAGTTTCTGCCATTCTCCGGCCTCGGCATCCGGCCACAGTACCCGGACTTCTGCCGCAGCGGTTGTGCCCAATCCCATATGCCACCACGTCAGTTGGCCAGAGGCGTGACCGCCGCCCAGAGTGATTTCACGGCGCATTGTCTTGCCATCCTTGCGCAACTCAATCCAGGCACCGATGGCATCGCGGTTCGGTCCGTCTTGCACAAGCTGAAGTGCAACCCAATGACCGTCGGTTTGTGTGGTGTTGCGCCAGACTTGTGCCTTGCTTCCACGATTGACGACCATCAAATCAACCAGGCCATCGAGATTGAAATCCGCCAGCGCGCCGCCTCGTGAAGACTGCATGCTGGCAACATTGGCCTTGTCACCTTGTTCGCTGAACTTTCCGTCCTGCTTTTGCAGCAGGAGATTGTTGGGATCCTTCATGGCGAAGTCGGGCATTTCCGCAACATTGCCCTTGGCAATGAAGAGATCGGTCAACCCGTCATTGTTCACGTCTTCAAACTGAATGTGCCAAGCGGTGCTGGGGCGCAAGTCATCACCGGTATAGGGGCGATGTGCCGTCACACCCTTGGGAAAAGCCACATCCTTGTACCCGGGCTTGGGAGTGCCTGCCGGCGGAACCTCGGCCAGGGCCTGCAATTTGTTGTCGGCCATGCTGGTGAGGGCATATTCCGGATAGCCATCGAAATCGAGATCGTAGCTGGCGATGCCCATGCCCCAGATGCGCAAGTACTTCCAGCCCTCCTTCTCCTGATAGATCGCTGGTGACTTGCCGGGCTCAACATGCCAGAGCTGCTCGCGTCCACCTTCATAGTACTGCCGGTCGTTGGTGATGCGTAGTGACGGCGTCCCGGATCGGTTCCAGTCTGAAAACAACATGGACAGCGGGCAGAAACTGGGTTTCAGCGCAAGCGGGGCCGCGAAGCGTTTTTCTTTGCCGGAAGCGGGACGGTGCAGCCAGTTTTCCGTGCAAGAACCCCACGGAGAGATTTCTTCGTTGCGGTCAATGTAGTTACCGATGGCAACAGTTGGCCAATTCTGGTTTTTCTCCCAGGTCGCGGCAAAAGCCACCGACCAAGCGTCGCCGCCGACAAATCCCCAATTTTCATTGGCGCTCGCGAAACGGCATTGACCGAGGCCGCGCATCACCAGATTTTCACCCTGCCGCAGGACAACGACATCAGTGTACTTATCGCCATCAATATTGATGGGGTATGCACCGAGAACTTTGTCGACCTCGAGCCCCGTCTTGATCTTTTCAAAATGCAGGGTGCCTCCCTGCTTGCTGATGTTGCGAAAGAAAGATGCCGGTGCCGCACCGCCAGCAAGATAGGCTTCGGGAAAGCCATCATCGTTGCAATCAAACACGGCGACGCCCCCTCCCACCATGTATTCCCATTCACCCGTGAATGTGCTGTCGAGTGAAGATGAATCGGTTTCTTCCTCGAAACGGGCCGAGGGCTCTTGTCCCAGACCCGGCGTTGCAATGCTCGCAGCCAGAATAAAGAAAACCAGCGGTCGATATGTTCTCATCAGCTATTTCCGTGTTTTCAGGTTGGCTGCATACAATCCGATGCATCGTCCCTGTTGCAAACCTTGTTCAATGGCGGCGCGGAAATGGATGCCGCCGTAGAGCCTCGAGATCGCCGCTTCTTCTGCCGCAGCTCTGAAGTTCGCGAACTTGCGGGGAATAATGCCATCACGCTCGTGGGTTGAATCAATGAACGGAAATGCCTCGCCGTACAATTTCTCCATCACCACAGCAGCGGCACCAGATTGCGTGCTGTGACCGCTGGGGTACTCGGGGAATGGCGGGGTGATGAGAAGCGCATCCCATTTCGGGTCAATGGTGCGGCGGATGTAGGTGATGGGACGCAAGAGGTTATATTGAAACTTGCTGTCCCAGCAACCAATGAAGCTATCAGCCATGGCAATTCCGACCCGGGCAAGCACTTCTGCCACGCGGACTTCGCTAGCATTTTCTTCTTCCAACAGTCTTAGTGCAATATGGATCCAATGCCCTGGTGGTGTCGGCGACATCATCGGATCGTCCGACCAGAAGCGGGCGATGGTACGCTGTTCGTCGGTCAGGGTTCTTGAGACGTCGTAGACTTCTTTTGCTTCCTGGTAAAATCGTGATTGCGGATCTTCGCTGAATTCCGGAGGTGGGCCTAGTGGGCAACTTGTACCCTTGGGCATGGCGAAAGGCCGGTTGGACCCCCATTTGGGCAGGAGAGGAGATTGCTGCTGCTGGATTGGACTCGTGGGCACCCAGTGAGCCTCGCCGTCTTGCAGTTTGTAGGTGAATGGAAAACCCATGTTTTCGATCACGGCACCACCGTCATCTTGCGACCAGGCGAGAATACTTTCAGCAACGGCTATGCCATGGGCTTCACTCCTCGCAATAACATCGGCTGCAACGCCCCCGAAAATATCTTTCTCCTGCTTTCGAATCATCGCCGTGACAGCGCGCTCGCCGGTTGGTCCGGTGTTGCTGAAAAACTTCTGAACTGACTTTGATACTGCAGCGTTAAGCACAATGGCGTCATCATAGGCCTTACCTGGCTCACGCTTTGGAAGCGGTGCGAGTCCGTTGACCTGGCCCGCAAGACTCACCATTGCGAGATTGCCGCTCGCAACTGCCTCGTAAGAAGCCACTCCCAGGTAAGCAAAAGACCGGCTGGCCACAGGCGGTGAATAAGTCGGTGTATGGCGCACAAGTTCGAGCATAAGATCATACCAGGCGAGTATGACGCGCTCTGGCGCTGCAGCATTGGCTCCAGGCGCGCACAGCAGAAGGTGCAGCGCTGTTGCACACAATAAGATTGTCTTTGAGAATGCCTGAAACAGTTTTGTCATGGGACGGTCTCCAAGGCATGGTTGACACTGGGCGCTGCAGCGAAAACTTCACGGTCAATGGTACGCAGAAGTGAATCAATGGTGCCACGCAGTATCATGTCATCACTGAAACGGACTTTCTCAATGGCAACATCGCGGCGCAGTACTTCGACAACACTTTCCTCCAGCGCGTCGCGCATGGATTTGTCCATAAGTTCCGAAATCTGAAGACCGGGACCTGCAAGGACGATGCGGTCAGGGTTCAAAATCGAAATGACCCGGCCGATGCCGAATCCCAACGCCGTACCCGCAGTTTCAAAGGCGATGCGCGCCTTGTTGTCGCCAGCCTTGGCGCGCTGGTGAAGGTTTGCCATGGTTGTTTCTGAAACAGCTGTGCGAGGAGCGTCGAGGTCAGTCTCACCGGTGAAATGGCGCAGGATGCCGTAGTCAGCAATATAGGCCTCGAGGCAACCGCGGCGGCCGCAACGGCATAGAGCTCCCTGCGGAATGTGATTCATGTGACCGAATTCTGCCGCAGCACCTGTTGCCCCATGGAAGACTTCACCATTGATGATGATGCCCATGCCGACGCCGTATCCCGTAAAGATTGCAGCCGTCACGCCGCCATAACGGTCAGGATCGAGAGACATGAGGCCCTCAGCAATCATGTTGGCGTCATTGGCAATATGACACGGAATGCCGAGACGCGTTTCAAGGGGCTCGGCGACAGGAATGTCGCCCGCAGAAAAGGCTGGCGACCACACAATCGTGCCGCGGCGGCTATCTGCAAGTCCCTGCACAGCTACGCCAATGCGTGAGACACGACGGGACGGCATTTTCTGCGCAGTCAGGAAGACCACAATCTCATTGGCCAAGAGGTTGCCAAATTCCTCGCGGCCAGTGCTATAGGTCGGCAAGCGTACTTCCGTGCGGGCAACGATCTCTCCGGTAAAGTCGGTGAGCACAATCATCACGTCGTCGATGGAAATCTTGACCGCCATGACATGGGCAGCCTCGGGGTTGAGGACCAGGCGCACAATGGGGCGGCCACGCTTGCCCGAAGGTGGCGAAATCAGCGGCAAACTTTGTTCGTTGATGATGCCTTCACTGATCAGTTGCGCGCAGATAGTGGTTATGGAGGCTGGTGAAAGGCCCGTCATCTTGCCCAATTCGACGCGGGCAGAAGCGCCGTGTTGCCGCAAGGCAGCCAAAACAAGTCTGCGGTTCTGCCGCCGGACAAGTTCGCTGTCAGCTTTTTCGGCCATGTCGCTCCCGTCGTATTATTGCGGTAGTTCACACGCCCCAGCGCATTGAAACTCCGGCTTTCAGGCCATGCTGTGCCAAAGAACCGGAATTCGCAACATTATTTTGAGGTGTGAAAGAATGATGATGCAACCGAATTCGGTCCCGTCAATCATTTTTGCTGCTCAGGATGCCCAGCAAGTTTTGCAACTGTTCGTCGTCCAAATCTTTGATTGAATAGGCGAGGCGGTTGGCAAGTTCGGTGGCCCGCGGAGACAGCCCGGACGTATCGATCGTCACGCGCGGATGAGAAATGCGGGCGAGACCCGAGAGCTGTTCGGCCTCATCCCAGATGATGTTGAAGTAGGCGATGATGCGCTGAATGAGATACCAGGAAGGTCGGCCACGTTTGCCGTGTTCGAGGGCCGAAAGATAGGCGCTTGAGATTCCCAGCTCGCGTGCCATGTCGGTCAGCGAGACGCCCTTGTCCTCGCGCAGCTCGCGCAGCCTGGCGCCGAAGGGTGTCATGGGTGCTGGACCATACGCCGCAGTCTCAAATAGAAAGCGCCGCCGCCGCCATGACGGGGATGAGCCGGCTGGAAACCCGAGACATGATCTCGGAACGGGGCTTCATGCAGCCACATCGGCACTTCCCGCCGCAAGCGGCCTTCGCGTTCGGGCGCATGGTAGAAGCCCACACCATGAAGCGTGTGTCGACCAAATGGGGAGGCCCCTTTACCGGTGATCACAAGCAACAATCTATTCCCTTCGCGGCGTTGTCTCTCAATGAAATGGAAGAGCTTGATCCGCGCCACTTCCAGGCCATCACCATGAAGGTCAATGCGGGCGTCGGGATCGAGTTGTCCGCGCGAGAGGCGTTGGGCCATACGCCGGTCAAAGCTCGCCAATGGCGGCGGCGCCCCCGCTTTGGCCATGGCCTGCACCAGCATTTCGCGGTGTATGATGGGATTTTGACCTGACATTGCTGTTGCCGTCACGTAGCCATGCTGAGCCGGGAGCGCGCGCGGTTGCCGCAACGGGGTGATGGTCCGCTTTACTTCATCCCAGAGACCATGGTCGGGAGGCTCTGGCACACGCCCTTTCATCCGGGCAATCCCAGATGGGTGCAAACCGCATGGGGCAGGAACACAGTCATGCGCCCTTCGCTTTTCATATGCCCGGCGACAAGAGCAGCTGCGTTTCCGCGGCCCCAATAAAAATCGCCCCGGACAAATCCCTTGATGGCCGAGCCGGTGTCCTGCGCGATCATCAGACGCTGCAAGGATGGGTCGGCGCGTTCCGCTTCCGGCGGATAATGCGTTTCAATCCACATGGGTGTGCCAAACATCCAATTGGCTCGGTCGATGGCCATCGAGCGGTAGGGCGTGAGATTGACCTGGGCCGCACCAACAGCACCAAGATTTTCGTTGTCGACACTGATCTCGCGGAAAAAAACATAGGATTTGTTGAGCCACATGAGGTCACGTGCCTCCTGTGGATGCGCCGCCATCCAGGCCTTGACCGTCTGCATGGACATGGTTTCGCGTGTGAGAATGCCTCGCTCCGCCAACACACCGCCAACTCCGGTGTAGGGCAAACCCGTTTTGGCCGCGTATGAGAGACGAAGTGACGTGCCATCAGGTAAACGCACCCGGCCTGACCCTTGGATATGAATGAAGAAAGCCTCTACCCAATCTTTCAGCCAGCAGATTTCAAGTGCTCTGCCCGCCAATGCACCCTGCTCGATAATTTTTCGTTCGAGGTAGGGCCTGGCGACCCCGTTCTCGCGCAGGCCATACTTCAATCCCGTCAGTGTTTCCTCTTCAACCGTGAATGCCACGAGATCATCAGGCCTGCGATAAATTGGAACTGGATAACCTGGTGCTGGAATGCGGCTGCCGTCGGCCTCGGGTTCATAGTAGCCGGTGAACAGCCCCTGCGGACGGTCCTTGGCACGGACATGGAAAGCCCGGAAGGCAGTGGTGAAAAACTCAAAAGCGTCGTTCGTAGTCAGAGCCTGTTTGCAAACGGACAGCCAATCGTCGCGGCGGCCACCGAATTGCACGAGCCGCGAAAAGCCGGCGCCACGATCAATGATTTCACGGGCCTGCAACTGGAATGCTGAAAGGGCCTGTGCGAGGTCGTCCTGGCGCATGCCAGTGATCATCTTTGCCGGCACAGGCTCGAGTCGAACAGCATCTGTCATGAGCACGTTGCTCTGGGTTTGATCAGCCGATGTCATCGTCAGTTGCAGCCAGTTTCCAGTTGGGGTCACGGCTGGAGACATCGCGCTCGAAGGTCCAAATATCTTCCACCTCACGGACGGCGCGGTCATCGCCTTCGATCGTCTGGCCCTCCTTGTCTTGCAAGGCGTGAATCATTTCACTGCGGAAACGCACAGTGAGCGACGCCGACGTTCCGTCGAGAACAGCGCGGTCAATCCTTGCGCTGTTGACGCCAACAAACTGGAAAATGAGCTTGGAACCTTCTGCCTTGCGGCGGTCGATGGTGGCATTGAATGAATCTGCGACATCCTTGGCCAAGAGCGGCTTGAGTGCAGCCTTGTCGCCGTTGGCATAAGCAGACAGTACCATCTCGTAGGCGCGCTTGGCACCCTCAAGAAATTGCCGACCGTTGAAATCAGGCGCGGTGGCTGCAATCGCAATCAGTCCCTTGGCGACTTCACTGCCGTCTGCCGCAAGGCCATGCCAGACTGGTTTAGCCGGTTCATGGTCCTGTACGCCCAGTTCCTGCGGAGCCGGATCGACAGGTTTTTCCGACCTTGGCCTGAGCACGGTGACATCAGCAGATGGCCGCTCATTGCCAGTCCGTTGACCAAGAACGGTTTTCAGCCGCCAGAACACGGCCAGCGCAATTGCCAGCAGGACGAGATTTAGAGGGTCAAACAACGGTGTCATTTCATCCTGCCGGAAAAATTGGAACCCGCACGAGCTTGCGGCTTCTCATCCACCATATAGAAACTTGTCGTGGTCATTCAAAGGCCAATTGCAAATTCCGGAGGGAAATTGCGGCCTTTGCTTGAGTGGCATCATTGCAGCTTGTTAACCTTCATGTTAGCTGGACAGTGATTCTGCCGGGGGAACGCCCCGGGAGCGGCGGCGAGGAGACGAGGCATGGCAAAGAGCACAAAAACAGGCAAGGCGGCGGCAGCGAAACCAGCGGCAAAGGCGAGAGGCAACGGATCGTCTGTCAAATCAGAGGCCGCAAAGGTTGTGGCCAAGCCGGCCGCGGCACCTGTGCTGTCGGTACCGGAGCCAACACCGGGCACCCAGCCAGGCATCAAGATACTGGGACAATATCTCAAGGATTTCAGTTTTGAAAATCCCAATGCGCCTGCATCACTCGCGCCACAACAGAACCAGCCTGATATCAATATTGCGGTCAATGTGAACGCTCGCAACCTTGGCCCCAATGACTTCGAGGTGGAATTGCACCTTGATGCCAAGGCCAGTGGAGGCGGCAAAGTTGTGTTCGCAGCCGAGCTTCTCTACGCAGGCATATTCCGGCTTGAGAATTTTCCGCAGAAGCTCCTGCACCCGGCTGTATTAATCGAGTGCCCTCGGATGCTCTTCCCATTTGCACGCCAGATCATGGCAGATGCGACCCGCAATGGCGGTTTTCCACCCCTGATGCTGGACCCCATCGATTTTGCCGCCATGTATCAGCAACGCATGAAGCAACAGACCGCTGCTCAGGCCTGAACACGCAACTGGCCTGAGAATTCTATTTTGTCGTCCAGAGCGGTGCCGTACCCAGTCCCGCAATATGGATGATGTGTGCGGTGCGCTCATCCTCGGTCAGCCGGGCGGCAAGCGGTACCGGGCGTGCAGCCGGTATATTTGAAGTCGTCATTTGAACCGCGTTGATACGCGTCATCTTCCCGGTCTCACTGGCGAGGTTGAGTGCGGTCTGCCGTCCTCCCAACAATTCGATATAGACGTCTGCGAGAAGTTCGGCATCGAGCAAGGCACCGTGCTTGGTGCGCTTGGTGTTGTCGACGCCATAGCGCCTACAGAGGGCATCAAGACTATTGGATGCCATAGGGTGTTTGCGCCGTGCCAAGGCAAGCGTATCCACGACCCGTCCCATGTTGATCAGGGGCTGCTCTAGGTACGAAAGCTCGGCGTTGAGAAATGAAACGTCGAATGAGGCGTTGTGAATGACCAGTACTGAATCTTCGATGAAATTCACGAAATCCGCGACAATTGATTTAAAAAGCGGCTTGTCTTTCAGAAATGCTGATGAAAGGCCGTGGATTGCCTCTGCCTCCTTCGGCATTTCGCGCTCCGGATTGATATAGAAGTGAAAGACCTTGCCACTTGGCAAATGGTTGAGAAGTTCAATGGCCCCGATTTCGACAATGCGATGGCCTTCGGCGGGAGAAATTCCGGTTGTTTCCGTGTCGAGAATGATTTCGCGTATCACAGGGCATGGTCCTTTTTTATGCGATTGAGAACGACACGAGTCCTGTCGCGCAGATCATCCAGCGTACCATCATTTTCAATGATGTAATCAGCACGCCGGCGCTTTTCTGAATCGGGCATCTGACGCTTCTCGATCATTGCCAACTTGTCCGCCGTCATGCTGGTGCGAGCCAACGCGCGCTGGCGTTGTATGATCCGTGGTGCCGAAACGACAATCGTCGTATCAACATCTTTGTCGCCACCATTCTCGAGGAGGAGTGGCACATCGATAACTACAATGCTGCGACCTTCTGCCTCGGCCTGATTGATGAAGGCCACACGGCGCAAGGCAATGGCAGCATGAACTCGCCGTTCGAGCTTCCCAAGTAGCTGGGGGTTGGCCACAACAACGCGGCTTAGAATCTGGCGGCTTACCTTGCCATCGGCGATTGCTTCGGGCGCAATTGGCCTCACGAGGTCTACACCTTCACCGGAATCATATAGTGCGTGCACTTCATTGTCGGCATCGAAGACGGGGATTTGCTCGGCACGCAGGATCTTTGCGACTTCTGATTTGCCCATGGCAATTGATCCAGTGAGTCCGATGACAATCACCGCTGGTACTCCGGGTCAATGTCGCGAGCGATCAAATCGTACAAGTCCTCGGTTACCGCAGGACGCTTGCCAAACCAGAGCTCGAAGCCCTTGACGGCCTGGTGCAACAACATGCCAAGCCCCGGCACAATCGGCAAACCTTGAGATATTGCCTGCTGCAAAAATGGCGTCACGAGTGGCACGTAGTTGATATCAGTGACAATTGCGTGTTGCGGCAATTGTTCGAGCGGAATATCCAATGACTGCTGATCAACGATGCCAGCTGACGTGGTGTTGACCAAGAGATCCGTTCTCTGCAGGTACTGGCTGATGGCTGGGAGCGGTACAGCCAGTACACGTTCACCGAAAACGGCAGCAATCACGCTGGCCCTTTCGAGGGTGCGGTTGGCGAGAATCACGTTCTTTGCATCCCGGCGCAATAGCTCATCGACGATAGCGCGTGCAGATCCGCCGGCCCCCACGACAGTTACGGTCTTTCCGGCAAACACAAATTCGGGAACAACCCAGTTGATGTTCTCGACAAACCCTTCTCCGTCAGTGGAGGTCGCCCATGTCTGATTGTCCCGGATGTACACTGTGTTTACAGAACCTGAGCGGGTGCCTCGATCATCAACATGATCAACCAGTGCTGCTGCCCTCTCCTTGTGAGGAAGTGTAATATTGCATCCTGCGTAACCGTTGTGCGAAAGGTCGCCCAGAAATGTGGCCAGCGAGTCCGGCGGCACTTCAATTCGTTCGTAAGTGCCTTCAATACCGAGACGACTGAGCCAATGGCCGTGAATGAGCGGCGAGCGGGAATGTTTGATTGGAAAACCGATAACGCAGGCCTTGATCATGACGGGAGTATTCCCTGGCGGCGCAGAAAGCGGAGAAGTGGAAACATCGGAAAGCCGAGGATGGTATGATCGTCGCCCCTGACTGCGTCCATCAGCCGGATACCTATGCCTTCATAATGGTAGGAACCAACGGAGGAGAGTATGGCTTTGCCAGCGGCATCGAGATAGTCTTCAAGTGCTGCGTCGGAGAATTGACGTAAAGTAATGCGGGCCGTGGAGACATGGTGCCAGATCGGTGTTCTTGCAGTCACACAGACAATCGCACTGGTCAACGTATGGGACTTTCCGCGCAACGCCATAAGCTGTTGGCGCGCTGCGGTTTTGGTCAGCGGCTTGTTGAAGAACTCACCGCCGCAGTCGAGAATCTGATCGGCACCTATGATCACATCGTTCGGGTGGGTCCGCGAAACGGTCATGGCTTTTCCTGTCGCCAGTTCTGTTGCAAGATCGGCGGCAGTATTTCCAGAAAATTTTTTCTTTGCCGCTGCCTCGTCAAAGTCAGACGAGATTGCCCGGAAAGAGATACCAGCGCGTTCAAGCAAGCGCTTGCGGGCCTGACTTTGGGATGCAAGGATAATCATGGCGTGTTCTTTAGCATGCGGAATTGGGGAGCGTGAAAGAGGCACGCGTTGTCCACATGGCTGGGGATATGTGTGTTGATATGCCGACGGCGGCTGTGGTCAGATTTTGCAGATGTGGCGAAAATCATGAACAGCTGTTGATATCCGGGACGGTCATGAACATTTCGAAGTCGCAGAGTTGAGAGGTCGAATCCGGTGGAACGGGCCGAATTGTCCTAAAATTCTACGAATAGAGCGTCGCATGGCTTGCTTTTTTCCCCGTTATCCCGGATTCCCACAGGCCAGCAATAACAACAATAAGATATTAACCTTTTCTTAAGGAGTGAGGCGTGGCGAAAGCCCTCTTGGATGTACTCGCGGGACGGAAGCCAGTACGGCGTCCAGTGTGGCTGATGCGTCAGGCTGGCCGATACCTTCCGGAATACCGTGAGGTGCGCCAGAAGGCGGGCTCGTTTCTGAACCTGTGTTACAATCCCGCGCTTGCGGCTGAAGTAACTTTGCAACCGTTGCGGCGGTACGATCTTGATGCAAGTATTGTCTTTGCAGATATTCTGGTGGTGCCACACGCGCTTGGTTGCTCGCTGGATTTCGTGGAACAGGAAGGCCCGGTTCTGTCGGTGGTGCGGGACATGGTCGGCTTCGAGGCCTTGAAGCTGGGTGAAGGTGCATGGCAGTTTGCCCGGGTGTACGAAACGCTTGCAAGGGTCAAGCAGGAGTTGAATGCCGATACTGCGCTGATCGGATTCTGTGGAGCGCCCTGGACTGTAGCCAGCTACATGGTCGAGGGCCGGGGTTCAGACCGCAAATTGGCGCTGGCTGCAGCCCGGGAAAATCCTGACTGGTTTGCTGCCTTGATAAACCTTTTGGTTTCGGTGTCGATTGACTATCTGGTCGGGCAGGTGAGGGCGGGCGCTGAAGCACTGCAGATCTTCGATAGCTGGGCCGGGGACTTGCCCAATGAGCTGAGGGGCCGTCTGGTGCATGAGCCGATCTCGGCCATCATTGTCGGAGTCCGCAAGATTTTTCCAGATGTACCGGTCATCGTCTTTGGACGTGGGCTTTCGTCTGGTCACGATGCGCTGGCTGTTGCAACGCGCGCTAATGCAGTGAGCGTCGAGCAGGAAGAGGACATGGCAAAACTGCTACTCAAATTGCCGACCGGAGTTGCAGTGCAGGGCAATTTGTCGCCATTGGTTCTGCAGGAAGGTGGTAGCGCTCTGGTAGAGGGCGTCAAACAGATTTGCAGAGCACTGCCGATGGAGCGGCACATTTTCAATCTCGGTCACGGCATTGTGCAGCAGACACCACCAGAGAATGTAGGGCTCTTGGTAGAGACATTGCGGCGCACGGATGGGAGGACTGTGTGATCTATCCCTGGATCAAGGTCATTCATATCCTCGCGGTGATTTCGTGGATGGCAGGACTGTTTTATCTACCGCGCCTGTTTGTTTATCATGCCGGCAAAGCTCTGGGCTCAGAGAGCGATGATACGTTCAAAACCATGGAACGGCGCTTGTTGAGGGCGATAATGCGTCCAGCAGCCGTTGTGGCGGTTGTGAGCGGGATTGCCCTGCTTCACGTTCTGGGCCTTCGGTTGGCTGAACCGTGGGTCGCCCTGAAACTGGTGGCGGTGGTCATGATGCTCATCTTCCATGGACTTCTTGAGCGTCATGTTCGGGAATTCCAGTCCGGGTTGCGGCTCAATAGTTCACGCTATTTCCGAGTGATCAACGAGATTCCAACCCTGTTGCTGATTGCCATTGTCATCTTGGTGGTGGTGCGGCCATTTTCCTGATCAGCACTCTTCCCCTGGCCAAGGAAAGCTGCTAATTGCGCAACCAGCCGTTTCTCGGTTCCCTCCCCTCTTCTGCCGGATGTCGTTGTGAGCACTGCTCCTTGTGTCCGGCGTGATTTCATAAAGACATCGTATGACCAGTATCAGTGACCTGAAGGAGATCAAACTCTCCGAATTGAAGCGCAAGTCGGCTGCCGATCTTGTGAGTTTGGCCGAAGAGCTTGAAGTCGAGAATGCCAGTGCACTGCGCAAGCAGGAACTGATGTTCGCAATCCTCAAGAATTTTGCCGCCCGGAGCGTCGAGATCATCGGTGAGGGCGTGGTTGAGGTTCTGCAGGACGGCTTCGGCTTCCTGCGTTCTCCAGACGCCAACTACCTTCCCGGTCCCGACGACATTTACGTGAGCCCGAGCCAGATCCGCAAGTTTGCCGTCAAGACCGGTGACACCGTTGAGGGCCAGATTCGTGGTCCAAAGGATGGTGAACGCTATTTCGCTCTGGTGAAAGTCAACACCGTCAATTTCGAGGATCCGGAAAAAGTCCGCCACAAGGTTCACTTCGACAACCTGACGCCGCTCTATCCCGAGCAGCGTTTGGAAATGGAAATCAACGATCCGACCCGCAAGGACTTCTCACCGCGGGTGATTGATATTGTAGCCCCGCTCGGCAAGGGCCAGCGTGCTTTGATCGTGGCTCCGCCACGGACCGGCAAGACGGTGCTGTTGCAGAACATTGCCCACTCCATTTCCAGCAATCACCCCGAATGCTTCCTGATCGTTCTGTTGATCGATGAACGTCCGGAGGAAGTGACCGACATGCAGCGTTCGGTGAAGGGCGAGGTCATTTCTTCGACCTTCGACGAGCCGGCAACGCGCCACGTCCAGGTTGCGGAAATGGTGATTGAAAAGGCCAAGCGCCTGGTTGAACACGGCCGCGACGTGGTGATCTTGCTCGATTCAATTACCCGCCTCGGCCGGGCCTACAACACCGTTGTTCCTTCCTCCGGCAAGGTGCTGACGGGTGGTGTGGATGCCAACGCCCTGCAACGTCCCAAGCGCTTCTTCGGTGCCGCCCGCAATATTGAACAAGGTGGCTCACTCACCATCATTGCCACCGCGCTGATCGATACTGGCAGCCGCATGGACGAAGTGATCTTTGAAGAGTTCAAAGGCACCGGCAACTCTGAAATCATCCTTGACCGCAAGGTCGCCGACAAGCGTGTCTTCCCGTCGATCGACATCCTGCGCTCGGGCACCCGCAAGGAAGAACTCCTGGTCAAGGCCGACACGCTCAAGAAGACCTACGTCTTGCGCCGCATCCTCAATCCCATGGGCACGGTCGATGCCATCGAGTTCCTGCTCGAAAAGCTTCGCCAGACCAAGGGCAACAGCGACTTCTTCGATTCGATGAACGCCTGATCTCAGGCGCGATTGGGATCGGTACTGGTTTCGATTCGAATCCGTTATGATCTCGGAAAGTACCATTTTCGCCTTGTCGTCTGGCTCTGGTAGGGCCGGCGTTGCGGTGGTTCGTGTCAGCGGCCCGGCAGCTCAGTCCGTCTTCAGTCTCTTCGGTGTGTCTTGCCCTTCTCCGCGTGTGGCAAGCGTGCGCCGCCTCAAGTCAGACGGCGAAGTGTTGGATGAAGTCCTGACACTTTGGTTACCTGGGCCTGGTACCGCCACCGGCGAAGACATGGTGGAGCTTCACCTGCATGGCGCGCCTGCCGTTGTCTCCGAAGTTCTCTCCAAACTCGGCAGTGCCGATGGATTTGTCTTGGCTGAACCCGGGGCCTTTACCTACCGCTCCTTCCGCAACAACCGGCTCGACCTTTTGCAAGTCGAGGGACTGGCTGACGTGTTGGCGTCGGAGGGCGTGGAACAGCGCCGTCTGGCGATGCGGCAGTTCCTCGGCGAAGCAAGTTCCATCTATGAGACATGGCGCCAGGACCTCTTGCGCGCTCTGGCTTTGGTTGAAGCAGCCATTGATTTTTCCGACGAAGACGATGTGGCGGATCGGGCCTTTGCGGGCGCGCAGGTCGCGATGGTGCAGCTGTGTGCCGCCTTTGAATCTGCACTGGCCCAGTCGAGCCGGGCCTCGGCGGTTCGGCGCGGGTTGCGCCTGGTATTGGCGGGACCTCCCAATGTCGGGAAGTCATCTCTGCTGAATTGGCTTGTGGGGCGCGACACTGCGATTGTCTCGCCAGTCGCGGGCACGACGCGTGACGTTGTCGAGGCGGCTCTGATCGTAGACGGACTGCCAGTCCTGGTATCGGATACGGCGGGGCTGCGAGTGGCAACAGAAGATGCCATCGAACGTGAGGGCATGCTTCGCACCCACCGTGCTGTTGATGAGGCAGACATACTGGTGTGGATTTCTGCATTGGATGACAGTGGGTCGGCGATCAGTCCGCGGCCACCCGACATCGCCGTGCTCAACAAAATTGACTTGGCTCACGCGGACGTAGGGCGACCCCAGATTGCCGGGGCATGGCCAGTTTCAGTGAAGTCGGGCGCCGGGCTACCAGCACTCCGGACGAGCATTACTGGTTTGATTCGCGAGCGAAACCATCTCGACGGAGACGCGGTCGTGGTGCGCGAGCGCCACAAACAGGCGCTTCAAAGGGCTCTCGCCCATCTGCACGCGGCACGCGGCGCAGAGGAACAGGGGCTTGAGTTTGTGGCCGAAGATATGCGAAAGGCCGCGCAGGTCTTGGCGGGTGTGACAGGGCGCGTGGACGTGGAAGATGTGCTCGGACACATCTTCAAGGATTTCTGCATTGGCAAATAGTGTTTCACGTGAAACTCAAGGCCAGAAGCGATTTGTGGTAAATGATCCGTTAACGGAATAAATGTCCGGCGAACACGTTCCGGACTCAGAATTGCAAACATCGCGTGAGAGAGTCTAAGTCGATGAGTGTTGCCTACGATGTGATTGTGATTGGTGGAGGACATGCTGGCTGCGAAGCGGCAGCCGCGTCGGCACGCCTCGGCGCGCGCACGGCTCTCCTCACGCACCGCTTTGCGAGCATTGGCGAGATGTCATGTAATCCTGCCATCGGCGGCTTGGGCAAGGGCCACCTCGTGCGCGAGATCGACGCGCTGGATGGACTGATGGGCCGCGTCGCGGATGCTGCCGGCATACAGTTCCGCATGCTCAACCGTTCAAAGGGTCCGGCGGTTCGTGGGCCGCGTGCCCAGGCCGATCGCAAGCTTTATCGGCTGGCCATGCAGGCCGCGATCAACGACACTGTTGGTCTCGAAGTCGTCGAAGGCGCTGCGGCGGGACTGCTGATCACCGACGGCCGTGTCACCGGCGTTGAACTTGGGGATGGCCGCACCCTTTCCTGTGGCGCCGTTGTGCTGACCACTGGCACGTTCCTCAACGGCCTCATCCACATCGGCGAAAAGAAAATACCAGCAGGACGCGTCGGAGAAGCGCCAGCGCTCGGTCTCTCGGAACAGCTGCAGGGACTGGGCCTTGCCATGGGCCGTCTCAAGACCGGAACCCCTGCCCGACTTGATGGCAAGACCATCGCCTGGGATCAGCTGGAAGAACAAAAAGGTGATGATCCTCCAGAACCATTTTCCTTCCTGACAACCGCGATCACCACGCCACAGATTTCGTGCCACATCACCCATACAACTGAAAAAACGCATCGCATCATTGGCGACAACATTTCGCGCTCGCCGCTTTACAGTGGGCAGATCTCAGGCGTGGGACCGCGCTATTGCCCGTCGATCGAAGACAAGATCCATCGCTTTGCCGACAAGACATCGCACCAAGTGTTCCTTGAGCCGGAAGGACTCGACGACGATACGGTCTATCCCAACGGCATATCGACATCGCTTCCCGAAGACATTCAACAAGCCATGATCCATTCCATTCCAGGGCTCGAGGATGCAAGGATCATCAGGCCCGGCTATGCCATTGAGTACGATCACATCGACCCCCGCGAACTTGATCACGGGTTGGCTGTGAAGTCAGTGGCCGGCCTTTATCTGGCTGGACAGATCAATGGTACGACGGGCTATGAGGAAGCGGCGGCCCAGGGCCTGATCGCTGGCATCAATGCGGCTCGCGCGGCTGGCGGTTTTGCGCCTGTCATTTTTGATCGCGCCGATGGGTACCTTGGTGTCATGGTCGACGATCTGGTGACCCGCGGTGTCAGTGAACCTTATCGCATGTTTACCAGCCGGGCCGAATACCGGTTGAGCCTGCGGGCCGACAATGCTGACGAGCGGCTGACGCCGAAGGGACTTGCAATCGGGCTCGTCGGAAAGACGCGTCAACGTGTCTTCATTGATCGTATGGAGCAGATCAAACGGGGCCGGGATCTCACCCAGTCGTTGTCACTGACATCTGCTGCTGCCCTGAAGGCTGGCCTCAAGGTCAATCAGGACGGTCAACGCCGCTCTGCCTTCCAGCTCCTGGCCATGCCCAACGTTACATTCGAGCAGCTGGCCACGATATGGCCGGAACTGGAAGGATTGTCGCAACCCGTCCGCACAGCCCTGGAGGCAGACGCGCTCTATTCAGGGTATGCGGGTCGTCAGAAACTGGAGATCGAGCGCTTCCGCTGGGACGACCAGCAGGCAATTCCTGCAACATTGGACTACCACGGCCTACCCGGTCTATCGATGGAGCTGCGCCAAAAACTTTCGCGGGTAAAACCGGCCACACTGGGTCAGGCCACCCGCATTGACGGCATGACTCCGGCCGCCTTGGCTTGTGTGCTCTCGGCCATCCGCAAACCGGCCCGGCAACACGCTTCATGAATGGCCCTCTCACCCTTCCGCTGACCAAAGACGCAGCTTGGCTGGCGGCAGAACGCCTGAGTGTTTCACGTGAATCATGGGACCAAATCGTCGGGTTTACCGAATTGCTGCTGAGTTGGCAGCTCCGCATCAACCTGATTTCGTCAGCTTCCGTACCGGACATCTGGCAGCGTCACATCATCGATAGCCTGCAGGTGCTGCCGTACTTTCCCTCCGGCCTCACGGCGTTCGCTGATCTGGGTTCAGGCGGGGGCTGCCCGGCCTTGCCGCTTGCTATTGCCAGCGGCGCACACGTCCACCTCTACGAATCGAATGGCAAGAAGGCCGCCTTTCTGCGTGAAGCCTTGCGACAGAGCGGTACCAAGGGCACAGTCCATATGGTCCGGCTGGAAGACGTGCCGAAACTCTCCGTTCCAGCCGTGCAAGCTGTGACGGCACGGGCGCTGGCGCCACTGCCTTTGCTGCTTGAGTGGGCCCAACCCTTCCTCCTGAGCGGGGCCTGCGGCCTTTTTCACAAGGGACAAGATGTCGATGCCGAATTGACCCAAGCCACAAAATCCTGGAGAATCCAATTCCGTAAACACCTGAGTTTGACCGATTCGCGAGCTGTCATTCTGGAAGTAGAGGAGGTCGCACGTGTCTGACGAAACCATCCCCGCTGCCGAAGCCCGTCCCCGCATTCTGGCAATTGCCAACCAAAAGGGCGGCGTTGGCAAAACAACCACTGCAATCAATCTTGGAACCGCGCTGGCAGCCGTTGGTGAGCGCGTGCTGGTGATAGACCTGGATCCCCAGGGCAATGCCAGCACCGGGCTCGGAATCCAGCGCCAGCCCAACCAGAAGTCCTCCTATCACGTGCTCATCGGCGAGGCCGAGCTTTCCGATGTCATCAAGGACAGCGGCATTCCGAACCTGCACTGCGCGCCCTCCACCATTGACCTGCTGGGTGCTGAACTCGAGCTGGCGGAGTTTGACCGCAAGACCTACCGGCTGCAGGACGCCATCCAACGCATGACAACTGCGGGCCGCGGTTACACCTACATTCTGGTCGACTGTCCACCATCGCTGAACCTTCTGACCATCAACTCACTGGCGGCCGCAGACGCCATTCTGGTGCCGTTGCAGTGCGAGTTCTTCGCTCTGGAGGGATTGAGTCAGTTGCTCAAGACGGTTGAGCGCGTCAAGGCCACTCTCAATTCCCGTCTGATCATTCAGGGCGTGGTTCTCACAATGTACGACAAGCGCAACTCGCTTTCGGAACAGGTGGCACAAGACGTGCGCAGCGTGCTCGGCGAGAAGGTGTATGAAACTATCATTCCGCGCAACGTGCGCGTTTCGGAAGCTCCATCACACGGTTGTCCGGTCCTGCTCTACGATCACGACTGCGTCGGATCGCAAGCCTACATCAAACTCGCCTCGGAGGTCATCCGCCGTGAGCGCAAATTGCGCGCCGCCTGATTTAGCCCTACCATCCGATTCACATCCGAAACAATAGAATATAAAACTTATAAAAGGATATAATGCCTATGACACAGGCTCAAAAGCGGCGGCTGGGCAGGGGACTTGCAGCCCTTATTGGAGATGACGTCGCCGAAGATACGGTTGTTGCCGATGTGCGCAGCCTGAAGCATGTTCCAATAGAGTTGATCAGCGCCAATCCGCTGAACCCGCGCAAACACTTTGCCGAAGATGAACTTGAAGCACTGGCCAAGTCGCTGCGCGAAAAAGGACTGCTGCAGCCCATCGTCGTGCGGCCGAAGGCTTCGGGTGGCTATGAAATCGTCGCTGGCGAGCGGCGCTGGCGGGCTGCGCAACGCGCCCTGATCCACGATGTGCCGGTACTCATCCGTGAACTCGACGACCGCGAGACACTCGAAATTGCACTCATCGAAAATGTCCAACGCGCCGATCTCAATCCACTGGAAGAGGCTCGCGCCTACAAGCAACTCATCGACCAGTATGGTTATACGCAGCAACAGCTGGCCGACTCGATCGGCAAAAGCCGCAGCCATATCGCCAATACGTTGCGGCTTCAGACACTGCCGCAATCGGTTTTGTCGCATATCGAAAGTGGTACACTCTCGGCGGGACACGCCCGAACATTGGTTGCCACAGACAGCCCGCAGGAACTTGCCGAGAAAATCATCAAGCTCGGCATGACTGTGCGACAGGCCGAAGACCTGACGCGGACAACAACGCCCAAAGCAAAGCGCAGCGTCACCGAAAAAGATCCCGATACGCGCGCCATGGAAAAGGCCATTGCCGATGCGCTCGGACTGAGCGCCAGCCTCAGCCACAAGGGCGATGGTGGCCAGCTTGTCATTACCTACAAGAACTTCGACCAGCTGGATGACGTCTTCCGCCGCCTGACCCGGCCGCCGAATTAATCAGCCGCGTGCCCCACGCCGCGCTTCCGCAGCAAGTGACAGCAAGAGACGGCTGATCAACTCCGGCGCGAGGTTGGCGTGGCGCCGGCTTTGTTCGACGGTGTGTTCAATGGCCACTTGGGCGCGGACCAGCGCATCGACGTCGAGCGCCTTCAACTGTTGGCTGAAGGCCGACTTGCGCCCAAAGAAAATGGGAGGGCGTGCCGCCCGCAAAGCCGATTCGATGCCACCCAAACGATCCACGTCAGTTCGCAGAGTCGCAAGCTTCGCCACGTGCGCCGACAGTATGGGCAAGACACTCCGCCACTCGCTTTCGTCCAGAACATGCAGCATGCGGTCGGCAGCAAGTGAATCACCACCTAGCGCGGCATCAATCAGACCATCGAGGCCGTATGCCGCCTGATCGCCACAGCTGGCAATGACGTCGTCAGCTGAAATCAGTGACTGTCCGCTACAATAGAGACTGAGCTTCTCCACCTCGTTCAGAGCCAGCAGTCGGTCGGTGCCACAAAGTGCCATGAAGCGTTCTGCCGCGTCCTCGGAAAATGCCATGCCGCTCCCGCGCAATCGGCGCATGACGATCTCGAGAATGTCGGCAGGCCGGTCTTCGTATATCGGTGTGACCAAGAAACGTTCTGCGCCTTCGCACAAGTTTCTCAGAGGTGATGATTTCGAGAGACTTCCGGCCGAGACGATGAAAAAGTTCGATTCACTTTTCGTCTGCACGAAAGGTTCGATCAGTTTGGCATGCTGGTCCGTGGCATCGAAAAGGACAACGACCTGCCGACCACCCAGAAATGATTGTGATCGCAGTGCATCGTCAAGCAGGGCCGGTTCACTTCGCACCGTAGACACGTGCAGCCGCGTGACGTCCTCTGGATTTGTCAAAATCTTGAGAGCGGCCTCCACTGTGGCCGAGACACGTGCCTCCTCGGTCCCATACACCAATAGGCCTCCTGCGTCCCGCGAGCGGCGTCTCAAGGCCTCGGGCAGATCAACCTCACGAACGACCGCCAATGGGGCAGACTCAGCTGTTGCGGGTGGCGAAGAAGGCCGAGATGCGCAATCTCAAGTCCTGTGCCACTTCGCGGGCAGCGCGTTCACGGGCATTCTCTGCGGCCTGCAAGTCGGAGACTGGCTCCTGCACGGTGTCAAAAGAGACACTTGAGAAACTCTTGCCACCTGACACTTCGCGGCCCGAACTCACCTCGACCAATTGATAGGTCACGTTCAGGCGATAGCGATGCCGATCGACCACGTTGTTTGACACAGACGAAATTGTGGCGGTCTTTTCGACGATGGCAAGTTTCAGCAAGAAGTTTGAGCCGTCGCCTGCGCCAAAACTCGAAATCAGCTCATTGCGCACGAGTTGGCCGGCGCGATCGCGCTGCTCCTCAACGCTCACTTCGGAGAGTTGGCTCGCGACTGCGACATTGTTCTCGGTCCGGCCATAGAGCGGACGGTGGCTGCATGCTGATACGGCCAGTCCAATTCCGACCACCAGGGCAAGGCTGAAAGCTTTCAATTGGCGCATACGATGTTCACAATCCTGTCGGGAACGACAATGAACTTGGTCACGGGCTTGCCGTCAAGGGCCCGTACGACCGATTCCAGCGCCAGTACCATAGGCTCCAAATCCTCGCGTGTCGCGCCCTTTGGCATCCTGATTTCGTCACGGCGCTTGCCATTGACCTGGATGGCGACCGTCACCTCATCGACCGACGTCAGGGCCGAGTCCGCTTCGGGCCAGCGTGAATCGACCACAGCGACCCCATGGCCAAGCACCTTCCAGCACTCTTCAGCAAGGTGCGGCATCATCGGGGCAAAGAGCAGAACCAGAACCCCCATCGCCTCATGCAATGCCGCATTTTCGCCCGTCGAACGCTCAGTCTTTTGCAATTCTGTACCAATCGAATTTGACAGTTCATAGATCCGCGCGATGGCCCGATTGAACCGCAGGTTAGACAGATCATCGGTAACAGCAGCAATGGCTCGATGGGTTGCCTGGCGCAATGATTTGCCGCTGGCGTCGTGGGCCTTTGACGGGCCCAGTGCGGCCGTCTCATTGGTCATGCGCCAGAGCCGCTGGGTGAATCGCCAAGACCCAGCAGCACCGGCATCAGTCCACTCGATGTCACGTTCAGGTGGTGTATCCGAGAGCATGAACCAGCGGGCCGTGTCGGCGCCGTAGGATTCAATGATGTTGTCCGGATCGACGACGTTCTTCTTCGACTTGGACATTTTCTCGATGCCCCCCGTCGTCAAGGGCTCGCCAGTCGTCACATGCACCCAGCCTGAGTCTGTCTTGGTGGCATCGGTCGGCAGCACCCAGTCGCCGGTTGCTGACTTGAATGTCTCGTGCACCACCATGCCTTGCGTAAAGAGCGAGGTGAAGGGCTCGTCCATGTGCAAGTGACCCGTCGCCTGCATGGCGCGGGAATAGAAGCGCGAATACAACAAATGCAAGATGGCGTGTTCGATACCACCAATATATTGGTCGACACCCATCCAGTATTTTGCTGCGGCAGGATCAACTGGCACATCCGCATGGGGTGAACAGAAGCGCGCGTAGTACCAGGAACTGTCGATGAAGGTGTCGAAGGTATCGGTCTCGCGCGTGGCCTTGCTGCCACAAGAAGGGCAATTGACGTGCTTCCAGGTGGGATGATGGGCCAACGGATTTCCGGGCTTGTCGAAGGTCACATCCTCGGGCAGGCGCACGGGCAAGTCGGTTTTCGCCACTGGCACAATGCCGCACGTCTCACAGTGAATGACGGGGATGGGACAGCCCCAGTAGCGTTGGCGCGACACGCCCCAATCACGCAGGCGGAAGTTGACTTTACGGGCCGCCACCGGCTTTCCCTCCAGCAGCAGCTCTTCCAGTTTGTTCGCCACGGCTGCAAAAGCAGCGTCCGGGGAGAGACCATCGAGGAAGCGCGAATTCACCATCAGGCCATCACCATCATAGGCGGTGCCGCTGGCAATTTCCTTGCTGGCTTGAGCAGCGGCAGAAGTCTGTGCTGGTGCGACCACTTGGGTGACTGGCAAGCCATACTTGCGGGCAAAATCGAGGTCGCGCTGGTCGTGGGCAGGGCAGCCGAAAATGGCACCTGTTCCATAATCCATCAAAATGAAATTGGCGACGTAGACAGGAATTTTCCAGCTGGGATCGAGCGGGTGACTGACCACCAGCCCGGTGTCAAAACCCATCTTCTCTGCCGTCTCGATGGCGGTCACCGACGTGCCCATGCGTCGGCAGGTTTCGCAGAACGCGGCGAGTTCTGGGTTTCCATCCGATGCAGCTTTGGCCAACGGATGATCAGCTGCGATGGCCATGAAAGATGCACCAAACAGTGTGTCAGGCCGGGTCGTGTAGATTTCCAACTCGGTATGACTGGCAGGTGCACAGTCCAGCACCCAGCGTACCAGCAGCCCTTCCGAGCGCCCGATCCAGTTGCGCTGCATAAGACGGACTTTCTCTGGCCAGCTACCGAGGCGGTCAAGGGAGTCCAAAAGGTCCTGCGAATAGTTGGTGATCTTGAGGAACCACTGCGAGAGTTCGCGCTGTTCCACCAGTGCGCCGGAGCGCCAGCCACGGCCATCAATCACTTGTTCGTTGGCGAGGACCGTTTGATCTACCGGGTCCCAATTCACTTTAGAGGACTTCCGCTCGACCAGTCCCTTCGCCATGAAGTCGATGAACATAGCCTGTTCATGCCGGTAGTACTCAGGATCACAGGTGGCAAACTCACGCGACCAATCCAGCGACAGGCCCATGGATTTGAGCTGCTTGCGCATCGCCGCAATGTTTTCGTAGGTCCATGATTTGGGGTGGACGCCACGTTCAATGGCGGCATTTTCGGCCGGCATGCCAAAGGCATCCCAGCCCATGGGGTGCAGTACATTGTAACCAGCTGCACGGCGGAAACGGGCAATCACATCGCCCATGGTGTAGTTGCGGACATGGCCCATGTGGATACGGCCCGACGGGTAGGGGAACATCTCCAAGACGTAGTACTTCGGGCGCGAAGCGTCTTCCTTGGCCTCGAAACTCCTGGCCCCGGTCCAATAAGCCTGCCACTTGGGTTCGACAGTGCGGTGGTTGTAGCGCTCGATGGTCGCCGACATGCTTGTTACCTGCGATAAATGCCTGAAATCACGTGTTATGGAGGCTGCTACCAGTCCTTGCCAAGGCTCGCAAGCGTGGCCATAAACCCGTCACTGATGCCCCATCCCAACGCCCGCGCTTACCGTTCCATCATGGAAGAGATTTCCCAGGCCACTGACCACGCCGGGCGGCGGCCTGGTGATGTCCGGCTGGTGGTGGTTTCTAAAACCCATGACGCTGAGGCGATCCGCCCGGTACTTGATGCAGGCCAGCACGTTTTCGGTGAAAACCGGGTGCAGGAGGCGAAGCAAAAATGGCCAGCGCTCAGGGCGGACTACCCGGATATCGAGCTTCACCTTATCGGGCCACTGCAAAGCAATAAGGTAGCAGAAGCCGTCGCCCTGTTCGACGTGATCCAGACAGTCGACCGCCATAAACTGGTTTCGGCACTGGCCCTGGAGACAGCACGCCAAAACAAGCATCCAAAACTGCTGGTGCAGGTGAACACCGGCCTTGAACCGCAAAAGGCCGGCATTGCGCCAGATGACCTGGCGGCGTTTCTGGTCCGCGCGCGCGATGAGCACAACGTGGGATTTGCCGGCCTCATGTGCATACCCCCCGTTGATCAAGACCCGGTACCGCACTTCCGGCTGCTGGCAGAATTGGGCAAACGCCACGGTCTCGAAGAACTCTCGATGGGCATGAGTTCAGATTTCAAGCAGGCTATTGCCGAGGGTGCGACTTCCGTCCGCGTGGGATCGGCGATTTTTGGAGCCCGGCCGGCTGCCCCCCCTGCGACGGCCAAATCACCAATTTCGTAGTCAGCGTGCAGCGGGCCAAAATTTTGCGCATATGCAGGGGGGAAACTGCGATGCATCCCGCCGTCACTGTGCTGCCTTCGCGCGTCAAATGAAAGAAAATGGCGCTGCCACCACCCCTCACCCTTGGTCTTGCGTTGTGGTTGGTCGGTACGACGATATCATAGGCCTCATCAACCCGCCAAAAAGTCTCGTTGCCCTGGCCCGGGAGCAGGGAGATCTTGCGATTGTACCGGCCGTCACGCGGGTCCTCACACCAGGCGTCTGTTGGTTTGCTCACCCGGATTGAAAGCCCTGTCCTTGGCCGCACCATGCGGTCGGCGCGAAAATGAACCGTTTGCAACTGCCAGATACCAATGGGGCTGGCACCATCTCCTTCCTTCTTGCGGTGGATGCGGCCCGACCGGCCCAGGCGGCACGGGAAAACTGTGTGGCCAATAACCAGCTGACCAGCCGTGGCGCAGCCAGACCTCGCGCGAATGTGAAGATATGTTATGCTCGCTGTCACGGATACTTGTGTTGCCGTATCAAGGCGGTAACCGCAAGAGCAGTCCGACACAACAGAGGAACCGCAGAGCATGTCCGCCACCAAGAAAATTCTGATCGTCGATGACGACGATGCCTTGCGCGACACGCTGAAAGAACAATTCTCACTCCACGATGAATTCGACGTGTCAGATGCCGCAACAGCGACTGCGGGTCTCAAATACCTGAAACAAGAGACGGCTGATCTCATCATCCTCGACGTCAATCTGCCCGACATGGATGGGCGCGAGGCTTGCAAGGCCATGCGCCGCAATGGGGTAAAAAGCCCGGTCATCATGCTGACTGCCGAGGGCTCCGACTCCGATACGATCCTTGGTCTTGATGCTGGTGCCAATGACTATGTCGTCAAGCCGTTCCGATTCGCCGTGTTGCTGGCACGGGTTCGCTCGCATCTGCGCAGCCATGAGCACAGTGAAGACGCTGTCTATCGCGTTGGACCCTACACCTTTAAACCGGCCTCAAAACTGCTGTTGACCGAGGCAGGCAAAAAAATCCGTTTGACGGAAAAGGAAACCGCCATCATCAAATTCCTGTACCGGTCTGGCGAGGCAAGCGTCAGCCGTGAGACATTGTTGCAGGATGTCTGGGGATACAACGCAGGTGTTTCAACCCACACGCTGGAAACCCACATCTATCGCCTGCGCCAGAAGATCGAACGGGATCCCTCCCATGCCGAAATTCTGGTGACTGAGGGCGGAGGCTACCGCCTACTCCCCTGAGCCGCCAATTGCACGGAACTTGCCAAATCGGACCCGCGCGGGCAAATGGGGCCCATGCGGGTGAGATTGCTGAAGTGGCGATCAGGGGCGGAACGGCCATGAATGTCAGGGCCGATGCCGAAAGCTTGCGCCAAATTCCAATTTTCCGAGACTGTGATCCGATTGCCCTTCAGGTGATGGCCTTTGCGGCCGAACGGCAGAGTTTCCTGCCTGGTGAAACGATCATCGGTCAAGGCAAGAAAGCCAAGTCCGCCCACTTCATCATGTCAGGCAGTGCGCGCGTGCTGAATGGCGAAGAAGAAATCGGCCGGGCAGAGCCTGGGGCGTTTTTGGGCGAACTCGCCATGATCAGTGGCGCACTTTACGCCATTACTGCGATTGCCAACGAATCAGTTACTTCAGCGCGCATCGACAACGCCCTGTTCTTGCGTGTCGCCGATGAATTTCCAGAGTTTGGCCGAGCGGTCTTGTCGGCATTGTCGCGCAAACTTGACGTCTCAGTTAAGGAACTTGATTCAATCCGCGGACTTCTGATCCGGGCCAAGAGCTTCTCCGACCTCTGATCAGGTCAGTCGGTGAAGTGGGCCAGCACAGGCACGTGGTCCGAAGGCTGGGTCCAACTGCGGGCGTCCTTGTGAACATGAATCGCGCTGCACCGCACCGCCAGTGACTCGGACGTCCAGATGTGGTCGAGACGGCGGCCCCGATTGGCAGTCAACCAATCCTTGGCGCGGTAACTCCACCACGTATAGAGCTTCTGTTCCGGCGGCACGTGCTTTCGCATGACATCGTGCCAGGCACCGGCTGACTGGATGGCCAACAACGCTTCGGTCTCCACCGGTGTGTGGCTTACGACCTTGAGCAGGTCCTTGTGCGACCAGACATCTTCCACAAGTGGTGCAATATTGAGATCGCCCACAAGTATAGCCTCATGGCCAGCCGGCTTTGCCTTCTTTCTCGTCCAGGCCTTGAGTTCATCCAGGAATGCAAGCTTGTGGGCGAATTTTTCATTCACCTTTGGATCTGGTTCATCGCCGCCGGAAGGGATGTAGAAGTTGTGCAGAATTGTCGGTAGCGGTGTTTCCAGCCTGACACTCACATGGCGGCAATCGCCCTTGCTGCAGAAATCATGCGACGTCTGCTCTGTGAAAGGTAGGCGCGAGACAATAGCTACGCCGTGGTAGCCCTTCTGACCGAACTCGGCGATGTGGTTGTAGCCCAAGTCCTTCAGAGGCCCGGATGGAAATTGTCCCTGCGGACACTTGGTCTCCTGCAGGCACAGGACGTCCGGCTGCTGTTCGTTGAGAAAGCGGCAGACAAGATCAATCCGCAATCGGACCGAGTTTATGTTCCAGGTGGCAACAGAAAAGCCCATGGCCACTGCATGCCATGGGCTCTGGAATCAGTGCAAGTGGTCGCGTGAAGTTAATTGCGCTTTTCCTTGCGCTTGATGGTTTCCATGAAAAGCTTCTGGTTGAGTTCGACGTCCATTTCAAGATTGGCGAACTGCACAGTTGTGCGGCGGCCCTTGCCGTCCACAATCACCCACTGCTGCAGGGTATTCTGGGTATTGTCATAAATCAGAACAATGTGACCACCGAGAGAGTCCTTTTTGTCGGCCAGCGCCACGCTGGTGAGACCATCTGCTTCTTCCACTGAAAGCACTTCGGTTTCGGCAAAAAGATCAATCTTCGGCGCGACGATGAGACGGAGCGGTGTTGATTTCAGCGGCACCTGATCACCCTTCTCCTTGATCTTGTTCTTGATGGTGAGCCATTTGCCGTCCGAGACGATGAGGAGAGGGCTGGGCGGTGCGTAGTCAAACCGGATCTTGCCCGGCTTGCTCAGCATGAGCACGCCCTTCACAGACTGGCCCTTGTCACTGATCTGGACAAAATCACCTTTGAGGGTCTGGAAGCTGTTGATGTAGGTGTTGATCTTCTCGATGGCCGCGCGCTGTCCATCATTGAGAACAAGCGGCACCTTCTTGGTGGCAGCAAACCCTTCTGCCTGAATCAATAGAGTGGCAGCCAAGGCGACGGCGAGGACTTTCAAAAACTTGAGCATGATCTTGTCCAAAATTGAGGTGAAACGCCGTTACGCAGACAAACAGGCCGATTTGTGGCTTCAGACGCGGGCACTGTCTCCCGGCACCAGAATCTCGCGCTTTCCTGTGGCGTTGGCCGCAGAAATGAGGCCCTCTTTTTCCATGCGTTCAATCAGACTGGCGGCCTTGTTGTAACCTACCTGGAGACGGCGCTGCACGTAGCTTGTTGAAACCTTCTTGTCACGCAACACCACGGCCACAGCCTGGTCATACAGTTCATCGCCAGAACCGCCCTCTGCGGTGGCACTTGGTTCACCATAGTCACCTTCTTCCGGTTCCTCGGTCACCGCCTCGACATAGTCAGGTGCACCTTGCCGCTTGAGATGACGGACAATGGCCTCCACTTCCGAGTCAGAAACGAAGGGACCATGCAGACGCGATATGCGACCGCCACCTGCCATGTAGAGCATGTCGCCTTGACCAAGCAGTTGCTCGGCACCCTGCTCACCCAGAATGGTGCGGCTGTCGATCTTCGATGTCACCTGGAAGGAAACGCGGGTGGGGAAGTTGGCCTTGATGGTACCCGTGATGACGTCGACCGACGGGCGCTGCGTCGCCATGATGACATGGATACCGGCAGCACGGGCCATCTGTGCCAGGCGTTGCACTGCGCCTTCGATGTCTTTGCCTGCGACCATCATCAGGTCAGCCATTTCGTCGATGATGACAACGATGTACGGCAGGTGCGACGTTTCCATCTCTTCTTGCTCAAAGATGGGTTGGCCGGTGCTTGGATCAAATCCGGTTTGTACCGTGCGGCTTAGCTTTTCACCCTTCTCGATCATTTGGGCGACACGAGTGTTGAATCCATCAATGTTGCGTACGCCGACTTTCGACATCTTCTTGTACCGGTCTTCCATCTCGCGCACTGCCCATTTGAGGGCGACTACGGCCTTGCGCGGATCGGTGACAACGGGCGCCAGAAGGTGTGGAATGCCTTCGTACACGGACAATTCCAACATCTTGGGATCGATCATGATCAGTTTGCAGCGGTCCGGTGGCAAACGATAGAGCAGTGACAGGATCATCGTGTTGATGCCGACCGACTTGCCTGAACCGGTAGTGCCGGCGATCAACAGATGTGGCATGCGGGCCAGGTCGGCATAGATGGGTTCACCACCGATGTTCTTGCCTAGCGCCACAACAAGTCCGGCAGTGCTGCTGGTGAAGGCATCAGCCGCGAACATCTCGCGCAGAAATACAGTTTCGCGCTTGGCATTTGGCAGTTCAATGCCGATGGCGTTGCGGCCCTGGACTACAGCAACGCGGGCCGAGATCGCACTCATGGACCTGGCGATATCATCGGCCAGGCTGATGACCCGCGACGACTTGATGCCTGGCGCAGGTTCAAGTTCATAAAGCGTTACCACAGGGCCGGGTTTCACATCGAGGATCTGGCCCTTGACGCCAAAATCATCAAGCACACTTTCGAGCGCGCGGGCATTGGCCTCCAGCACATCAGCCGAGACTTCGTGCTGCTTCGATGGACGCTTGGGCTCACTCAGCAATTCAAGATCGGGAAGCTCAAAGGCATCTGCTGACGCCTTGCGACGGATTTTGGGTTTCGATGCAGGTTTGATTGCGCGGAACGAAGCAATTTCCGTTGCCGATCCGTCCTCATTGTCGCTGCCGATTTCATCGTTGTATGCCGGTTCATCGAACCTGGCAAACCCATCGCCATCGGCTCCATCGATGAGAGTGGGCTCAATCTTGCGTTTGCCCTTCATCAAACCGCGCGCTGGCGCGAGGCGAGTCAGAATGTCATCATTTGGATCGCCAGCGGACTGCGACGAACGTGCGCGTGAGACGTGTGTGGATTGGCGTTGAAACAGACCGCCCAAGCGCGTGGTACCAGACAGCAGCAAGCCAGAACCGGTTCGCGTTGCCCCCCACATGGCGTTGGCACCGCGCCCCAGCAGGCGGCCTGATGCCGAAACACCTTGGCGGGTATCTTCACCCGTGAGCCCGGTGGCGCGAAAACTGCACCAGATCATGATCGCGCTACCAAGGCTGAATGCAATCATCTGCGCCAGAATGGGCTTGAGACCAATTGCGAATGTGCCCACCAGAAGGCCGGCAAGACTGTCACCCACCATGCCACCCATGCCGCCTGAAAGCGGCCATGTCACAGGTGCCGGCAATGCCGATGCGAGAAGGGCCGCACCAAGGGTCGCAAGAACCCAGTTCAACAGGGACTTCTTGAAGCCCGCAATGTCCTCATGGGAGAACAGGCGGTAGACCCAAGCCAATGGAATGAAAATGACGGCGAGGCTGGCAAGCCCCAGATGCTGAACCAGCAAGTCGGCCAACGCCGCGCCGGAGTAGCCCAGCCAATTCATGGGGACGGCGTCAGTGGCATGATTGAAGGAGGGGTCCTTGGCAGACCATGACGCCAGAGCCAGGCCCGCAATTGATATGCCGGTCAGCAGGATCAATCCTGAGAGTTCGTAGGCACGATTGCGCATGAAGCGGCGGAGTGCAGCCGGAATTGCGCTGTCATCGGTATCATAAGGTTCGTGAACTGCCATGGCCTGATCCTCGCCGCGGCAGAAGGCCTGCAGCGGCATAACAAATGGTTAACGGCACAATGGCTCAGCATGGTTAAGGTGACGTAAACTCAGGCCTTGTTTCGGGTGTCATCAGGTATGAAAAAACCCCCGCTGACGCGGGGGTTTCGGTGTTGCAATTCTGGCTTTGTGTCAGTTGTAGGCACGCTCGCCGTGGCTCGTGATATCGAGACCCTGGCGTTCGTCCTGCTCGTCAACACGCAGTCCCACGGTGACCTTGCAGATCATCAAGGCGACGAAACTGACGACCGCAGAGAGCACGACGGCGGTGATCACACTCATGATCTGGCCCGTCATCTGGACGTTGAAGGAATACTCGACAAGTTTCGTCGAGGTATCTGTGGCGAGGTAGTCAGTGACACCCATGCCGCCCAACAGGTTCGGATTGACGAAGATGCCGGTGAGCAGGGCGCCAGCGATACCGCCGACACCGTGCACGCCGAAGACATCAAGTGCGTCGTCGTAACCAAGCTTGGCCTTGAGCCAAGTCACTGCAGCAAGGCAGATGACGCCAGCGAGAAGGCCGATAATGATGGCAGCCATCGGACCCACCCAGCCACAGGCCGGAGTAATGGCGACGAGACCTGCAACCATGCCCGAAGCTGCACCTAGCAAGCTGGCGTGGCCGCGGGTCAACCATTCACCGAAGGACCAGGCAAGTGTGGCACCCGCAGCACCGAGAATGGTGTTGAGGATGACAAGCGCCGTAAGCCCATTGGCTTCAAGGTTGGAGCCGGCGTTGAAGCCGAACCAGCCGAACATCAGAAGGCCCGTGCCGACGAGGACAAGGCTAAGGTTGTGCGGAGCCATGGCTTCCTTGCCGAGACCGATACGCTTGCCTAGCATGAGGGCGCAGACGAGACCGGCAACACCCGCGTTGATGTGAACAACGGAACCGCCAGCAAAATCGATGGCACCCCAGTTGAAGAGCCAGCCATTGGCGGCGTTGGCAGCCGTACCGTAATCCGCGAGGACTGTGGCTTTGGCGGCATCGTCTGCGGCAGCGGCAAATTTGGCAAGGAAATCGGTCGCGGCGGTTTCACCGACGCAGGCCTTGATTGTTTCGATGGCCTCGGGATTGAGCGTAAGACAGTCCGGGCCAGCCCACCACCAGACCATGTGAGCCATGGGCAAGTAAGAGAAAGTGAACCAGATCACCATGAAGAGCAGCACGGCGGAAAACTTCATGCGCTCGGCAAAGGCACCGACGATGAGGGCCGGCGTTATTGCCGCGAAGGTAAGTTGGAAGATCACAAAGGCGAGTTCTGGAATGTAGGTTTCCTTGGAGAAGGTGGCCGCCATCGTTGAGATGGTCACACCCGACAGGAAGGCCTTGTCGAAGCTGCCGATAAAGGCGTTGCCGTTGGTGAAGGCCAGCGAATAGCCGTAGATCACCCAAAGAATGGCCAGCACGCAGAAAACCACCGTCACTTGCATGAGCACCGAAAGCACATTCTTGGAGCGGACGAGACCGCCATAGAAGAGGGCGAGGCCGGGGATGGTCATCAGCACAACAAGCGCCGTGGCGATGAGCATCCAGGCGGTATCGCCCTTGTTGATGGAGGCCGCAGCAAAGGCGTTGCTGGCCGGTAGCAGCGCCGTCATGGCGGCACCGCCTGCCAGCGCCAGTGCTGGTCTTTTCAGAGCGTCTGTTAAAGACATGGAGTATTTCCTTTCGAAGATGTGTGAATTGTCAAAGGGCAGCGCTGCCGGTCTCTCCGGTGCGCACACGCACGGCGAGCTCAAGCGGGAGCATGAAAATCTTGCCGTCGCCGATCTGTCCGGTCTGGGCAGAGATCTGGATGGCCTCAATGACCCGGTCGGCAAGCGTATTGTCCACTGCCACCTCGATCTTGATCTTGGGCACGAAACTCACGGCGTATTCGGCCCCGCGGTAGAATTCCGTATGGCCGCGCTGGCGTCCGTGACCCTTCACTTCGGTGACGGTGATACCCTGAATGCCAAGGGCGCCCAGCGCTTCCCGCACCTCCTCAAGTTTGAAGGGTTTGATGATTGCGATGATATACTTCATATGATCTGATCCCTTTCCGGGGTTGCCCCGCTATTGACCGGACTATGGCAAATCAAGACTCGTGCCAGTTCGGGATGAATCTAAGATGATGAAATTGCAGGATAAAAATTTCAGGATTTCACTTCTTTGCAGCGCACGCGCACAAATATTATGCATTGATGCCAATCTGCACAAATCTTAATCAGAAAGTGTTTTGTGACTCGATCTGCCATTACCTCTCAAAACTATGATGCCGTCGTTGTTGGCGGCGGGCCCAATGGCCTCGCATTGGCTTTGGCACTTGGTGGGCCGTCAGCCCGGCCGAAAGCCCGCGTGTTGGTGGTTGATGCCCGGGATCCCCGCAACTTCGCCAATTCCGGCACGGATACCCGCGGCTCGGCGCTCACCGTTGCCACGCAAAACATGTTCAAGGCCTTGGGCTGCTGGGCTGACCTGTCGACACACGTGGCAGAGGTGCGCGACATCATTGTCACCGATGGCAATGGCAACCATCAGGATCGCCCGGCCTTGCTCTCCTTTGTGACAGATGAGACCCACAAGCCGGCTGCAGTCATCACTGAGAACCGCGCCATTGCTTGGGCCCTGATGGCGGCGGTTGACCGCTCACCGGACGTTGCGTTGTGGGCCAACGTCACGATCACAAAAATTGAGACTGACAGGGGGCCAGCGCGGATCACCTTCGCCGATGGTGTGGAGGTGCATACGCCGCTTCTCATTGGTGCAGACGGGCGCAATTCATTCGTGCGCCAACTAGCGGGCATTGCCGTTGATGGCCATCAAGACAACCAGACGGCCCTCACGTTCACGATGAGTCACGAGCTGCCTCATGGGCACCGAGCCGAGGAACATTTTTCGCCAACAGGCGTATTCGCTGTCTTGCCTCTGCCCGGCAATCATTCCTCAATCGTCTGGGGTACATCGCCGGAGGAAGCAGGCCAGCTCATGGCGTTGGACGACAGCGGTTTTGAAGACGCCCTGAATGCAAAAGTCGGTGATCATCTCGGTCGGGTGAAGCTTGAGGGACTGCGCCAGGCCTATCCACTGAAGCGCCAAGTGGCGAAAGCGCTGACTGCGTCTCGCACTGCGCTGGTCGGAGATGCCGCGCACATCATTCATCCACTGGCTGGACTTGGCCTCAATCTCGGTTTCAAGGACGTTGCAGCGCTGGCCGAGTGTGTCGGCGATGCCCTGCGGCGGGGTGAAGATCATGGTTCGGCACAAGTGCTGGAAAGGTATGAATCGTGGCGGCGCTTCGACATCATCTCGACCATCGCCGCAATGGAGGCCATGAATGCGCTGTTCGTCAATGACTGGCCCATGTTGTCATTGCTGCGGCGCACCGGGCTTCAACTGGTGGACAGGATGCCGGCCGTGAAATCAATTCTCATGACGGAAGCCGCCGGCATGACGGGCACCCTGCCGCGATTGATGCGTGGCATCTGACCGCAGCAGTTCAGCCGCGCGACAGGCCCGCTGACTCGAGCTTCGCCTCGTAGGCGGAAAAAAGCGTCTCGCCGTCAGTGACAAACTTGCGCAAATAGGTCCACGTGTAGATGCCGGTCGAATGCATGTCATCAAAGTGGATGCGAATGGCATAGTTGCCTACCGCTTCAACCTTGCTGATCCTGACATTGCGCTTGCCCCATACCAGTTGCTCCTGTCCGGGACCATGGCCCTTCACTTCGGCACTCGGGCTTTCCACGCGGAGCAATTCGGCGCTGACATTGCCTTGCTCGCCGTTGTCGAAGCTGATGACGAGTGTGCGGCCCTCATCGCGCACGCTGATGTCGGTTGGCCAAGCCTCAATCACGATTGATGTCCCGCGCTTCCTCCGCCAGCATGATTGGAATGCCGTCGCGGATGGGATATGCAAGGCCTGCAGCGCGCGATACAAGTTCCTGCTTCTCGCTGTCATAGACGAGACGCGTCTTGGTGACGGGGCAGACGAGCCGCTCCAACAATTTCGGATCCGACTGGGCATTGCTCATTGCAATCGTTCTCTTCTCGCTCCGCCGGCAAGCGCCAATTCGGTCAAGGCAATCAGCATGTCGGCGCGGGCCTGCAAGTCACTGGCTTCCAGCAAGGCCTGCTTTTCGGGAGCGGGATAGGGAGCAAGTTGCGAAAGCGTATTGACCAGCAGCTCTGTCGGAATCTGTTCAATCTCGTCCCAATTGGCACTCATGTTGTTGGCCTCGAGATAGTGCTGGAAGGCCTTGATGACAGCATCGCGGTCGACGGTCCGCGCAGCGTTCTCGCTGACGAGGTCGGCAGCAAAACCACTGAAATCTGCTTCCACTTGACGGAAGAGGGTATCAACCCGCATCTCTTTGCTGACAGTGAAGCGACAGATGCCAGTCAACGATATCAACACCCGGTCATCATTGGCTTCAGCATAAGATGTGATCCGTCCAAGGCAACCGATCTGGGAGAGCTGCGGCGTGTCTTCGACAGCACCCGGAACAGGTTGGATCATCCCGATCAGTCGATTGCCTGCCATGGCGTGCTCCACCATGGCGAGGTAACGAGGTTCAAAAACGTTGAGTGGCAAATCCGTGCGTGGCAAGAGCAGCGCTCCCGCCAAAGGAAAGACCGGAATGACACCGGGCAATTCTTCTATTCTGGAATAGCGCGGCATGGCGTCACTCCTGTTCCTGTGTTGGCCTATGCGAACAATACGGACGAGAGCTTGCGACGGCCCTGCAAGGTGAATTCATCCTTCGGCCCCCAGGCTTCGAAGAACTGCACCAGTTGCTTGCGAGCCGCCTCGTCATTCCAGCCCCGTTCCTTGCGGATGATGAAAATGAGCTGATCAGTTGCTTCGGCTCGTTTGCCCGCACCGTTCAACAGCACAGCTAACTCGAGACGGTTGGCAAAATCGTTCGGATTGCTGGCAATGGCCGATTCAAGTTTACCCATGCCGCTGGTATCCACAGGGTTGAGAAGCAGGTCGAGTGAGGCTTTGGCGCTGACGATCATCGGGTCAGCCAATTTGTCTGGAGGCACTGCGGCAAGTGTGGCCTCGGCAGCCTCAAGCTGGCCCGACTCCATGGCAGCTTGTGCCTGCAATGCATAAGCCTCGGCCTGGCTCTGGTCAGCCTGCAAAATCTGGCTGGTGATATCGAGTGCTGCCTCGTAGTCTTTCTGGGCTACGGCAGCCCGGGCCATAGCCATCGCAGAAGCAATCTGTTCCGCCAAACCACCCATCTTTCCGAGACGGCCGATGAACTGACGGATCTGCGACTCAGGTTGTGCACCCATGAAGCCATCAACCGGGCGGCCATCGACAAAGGCAAAGACGGCGGGAATTGATTGCACGCGCAATTGCCCGGCGTAGGCGGGATTCTCGTCGATGTTCACCTTGACGAGGCGCACCTTGCCATTCTGCTCGCGCACGACCTTTTCAATGACGGGGCCAAGCTGTTTGCAGGGACCACACCACGGCGCCCAGAAATCGACAATGACGGGAACTTCGCGTGAAGCCTCGACGACGTCTTTTACAAACGAGGCGTCGGTGGTGTCTTTGACCGCGGCGGCGGTCGTAATCGGGGAGGTGGCGTCGAGAATCGTGCTCATATGACAAATCCAGCTGTATCTTCCCCAGTATTTGGGGGTTTTGAGCCGTTACGGCAAGGGATCGCTGACGGCAATGATCCGCGGCTGGTGACCGCAGGACTTGATGAAGGTGACGAGATCGGTCGAGGCAATCGTTGTCGTGGCGTTGTTCTGCAGGGGATGGAAATTAAGTTTCTCCTGCGCCATCATCTGCTGGTCAAGGATGACATTGGTGCGCGTGGCCTTGTCGTTGATCAGGCCAAAGGGTGTCACTGAACCCGGCTCAACCCCCAAGATTTCCTGCAGCAGATCCGGCTTGCCGAAAGTCAGGCGCTTTGATCCGATCTTGGCTGGTGCAGTCTTGAGGTTGATGACTGAATCTTCCAGAGCAACAATGAGCCAGAGAACGCCCTTCTCATCTTTGCAGAAGAGGTTCTTGCAGTGGCCACCGGTGATGCCATCGTGAACTTTCTTGGCTTCCTCAACTGTGAAAACGGCGGCATGTTCCTGAGTTTCCACCAAGATTCCCAGTTTTCCAAACAGGTCAAGGAGCTCCTGGCGTGTCGCAGGCATTGAAAATCTTTCCCAAAAACAATGATCACCGATGCTATTGCATTTGGAAGTGGCTTAGGCAATAAGACGCCCCACCGGACGCCTATCACCGTCGCGCCGGTCGCTTAAGCGGGCGTAGCTCAGGGGTAGAGCATAACCTTGCCAAGGTTAGGGTCGGGCGTTCGATTCGCCTCGCCCGCTCCAATTTTTCAGTTCAGATGTCGTCGTGAAAAGCCGGTCGCCCGAGTGGCGGACGGTGTTTGTACTATTCAATCCTCACAGCTGTGCCAGCGGCGGTCACCATCAGCATCGAGCCATTGGTGCCAACGGTTTCATAATCGATGTCGACACCGATCACGGCATTGGCGCCAAGACGTTCAGCCTTGTCGGTCAGTTCGGCAATTGCCGTCTGGCGCGCGTCATTCAGGACCTTTTCATAAGATCCCGCGCGGCCGCCGACGATATCACGGATGGAAGCGAACAGGTCACGGAAGATATTTGCACCAAGTATGGCTTCGCCAGCGACAAGTCCCTTGTACTCGAGAATGCGGTGACCCTCGAGGGTGTTGGTGGTAGTGACAAGCATGTGTCTCTCCTTCAGCGTGGGCGGCATGTGGGAATACAGCCAGCCAATTCAAGTGTGCAAGCGGACGTGTGCTCATGCTAGGCGTCCACCCCCGGCATCAAACACGTGCAGATGAGCAGGATCGAAAACAATCGCGGTCGTGTCACCTGTGTCCAAACGCGGGTCACCCCGCACTTCGACAATCAGCACTTGACCGGTGGCCAACCGGACATGGGCAAACCCCGACTCTCCCAGCCGCTCAATGATATCGACGGTGGCTGGCAGGCCAGTACTTGACAGCTTCATGTGTTCTGGCCTGCAACCGAGTTTCACGGTGTCACCTGCCTTGAGTGACTTCGGCAACGGCACATTCAGTTTGAGCCCGGAGCCAAGGTCAAGCCTCGCCGGGCCGCGCACCGTCGCGTCGAGTACATTCATGGCGGGTGAACCGATGAAGCCGGCAACGAACAGATTGGCCGGATGGTAGTAAAGATCGAGCGGCTTGCCGACCTGCTCGACCTCGCCCTTGTTCATCACGACGATCTTGTCGGCCAGTGTCATGGCCTCCACTTGATCGTGGGTGACGTAGATGATCGTCGCCTTCAACAGCTTGTGCAGTTTGGCAATTTCCACACGGGTGTTGATACGCAATGCGGCATCAAGATTGGAGAGCGGCTCATCGAAAAGAAAGACCTGGGGCTTGCGAACAATGGCACGGCCGATGGCCACGCGCTGGCGCTGGCCACCGGACAGTTCGCGCGGCCTGCGCTTCAACAATGGCTCGAGCTGAAGAATGCGCGCAGCTTCGGCAACACGCGCGGCGATCTCGGCCTTTGGCGTCCGGGCGAATTTCAAGCCGAAGGCCATGTTGTTTTCGACATTCATGTGGGGGTAGAGCGCATAGGACTGGAAGACCATGGCAATCTCGCGCCCTGCAGGTGGCAAGTCACTGACATTGCGTCCAGCAATCGTGATCGTGCCGCCATCAATTGGCTCAAGACCGGCAATGGAACGAAGCAGCGTGGACTTGCCGCAACCCGATGGTCCCACGAGCACAACAAATGATCCATCCTCTACCGTGAGCGAGATGTCCTTCAAGACATCCACGGGTCCATAGGACTTGTTGAGGTGTTCGATTTTTACCTGGGCCATGGGGCACTCACTTGACGGCGCCGGAAGTCAGGCCCCGGATCAGCTGGCGGGAGAAGATGACATAGAGAACGAGGACAGGAACAATCGCCGTTGAAAGCGCGGCCAATACGGCGTTCCAATCAGTGATGTACTGACCGAGAAATTGCTGGACGCCGAGCGTGATGGTCTGCTTGCCGCCAGTGGGAGCAAGCAGCAGCGGGAACCAAAGATCATTCCACACCGGGATCATGGTGAATACAGCAACGGTTGCCATGGCAGGTCGGAGCAGCGGCAGGATGATGTAGAAAAAGATGTGATACTCCGACAAGCCATCACATCGGCCCGCTTCACGCAGGTCCCTTGGGATCTGCTGGATGAATTCCGAGAGAATGAAGACAGCGAGTGGCAAGTTTTGCGCCACATAGACCAGGACCAGCGCGGTCAGCGTGTTGATGAGATTGAGATCGGCTATCATCTGGATGATTGAAACCGAGCCGAGACGGATCGGCACCATGATGCCGATCGACAGAAAGATGGCGAGCGCGGTGTTCCAGCGGAACTTGTATTCAGAGAGAGCCCAGGCCGCCATTGAGCCAAAAAGCAAGGTGAGGAAGATTGTGCCGACTGTGACAGTGATGGAGTTGAGGTAATAGGTACCAATCGCCCCGTCACCAAACACCTTGTAGTAGCCGATGAGATCGACGTTCCACGGCATCGGGGGCTGAAGCGGGGTATTGAAGATGGCGCGCTTTGCCTTGAAGCTGTTGATGATCACGAGAATGATCGGGAACAGCGCCAGTGAGGTATAAAACACCAGCACGGCATGAACGGCAAAAGCTGAGACTGGTTTGCGCATCAGAAGGAATACCTCTGCATGCGGCGTTGAATCAGGAAGAGATAGAACATGACGCCACAGAGAATGATGATGAACATCATGGTGGCAATAGTGGCACCCATGGAGGTGTCGCCGAGCTGCAACTGGTTGCCAAAGAAGACGCGGTAGAAGAGCGTGCCCATGATGTCGGCGGAAAAATTGGGACCCGCAAGCGCACCTTTCATGGCGTAGATCAAATCAAAGGCGTTGAAGTTATTGACGAAGGTGAGCACCGAGACAAGACCTATGGTTGGCCAGATCAGCGGCAGCTTGACGTGAAAGAAGGCCTGGAACTGGTTGAGGCCATCAACTGTCGCGGCATCAATCAGCTCGTCGGGAATGGCGAGCAAGGCTGTATAGATCAGGATCATCGGAATGCCGACGAATTGCCAAACCGAAATGAGTGAAATGGTGAGCAGTGCCGTGGATTCCTCCCCCAGCCATGGGCCGAACAAGAACCCCAAGCCGAAGAATTGCAGGAACATCTTGGCGATGCCCCAGAGCGGTGAAAGGATCAGTTGCCAGGTGAAGCCGATGACGACAACCGACAGCATGGTGGGCATGAAGATCAGAGTACGATAGGCGGCACGAAAGCGCAGCACTGGCAGGCTCAACAGCGCTGCGAGTACAAGGCCAATGGGGTTCTGCACCAGCATATGGATGACGAAGAATTTGCAGTTGTTCCAGAAGGCATTCCAAAACGGCACCGACCATGTGCGATCGGTGAGCAGGGTGGTAAAGTTGCGGATACCGACATAGATGGACGAGCCATTATCCTGCCTGTCGTAGAACGAGCTGACAATTGTGTTGAGCAGCGGATAGACCGAGAATGCCGTATAAACGATGATCGCCGGAGCGAGAAAAAACACCAACACACGAACATATGCAACACGTGTCATGCCCACGAGACCCGGTTGCCCAAGTGCCATGTGTAGGCTGCGTTGCTGTTCTGACATGCCGATAGCCGAACTCGAAATTGGCCCTCTCTCTGTCTGGAGAGAGGGCCTCGTTCATATTATGTTTGGTTATTTCTGGTGTGGGGCATACCACTTCTTCAGCCCGTCTTCGAGCTGGGCAGCGGCTGCGTCCGGCGTCAGGGTACCATTCAGCACCTGGGCTGATACGTTCCACATTTCGTTTTCAAGATTCGGCGTGCCGCGTGACAGGATTTGGTAGCTGTTACGAATGGTTGATTTGCATTCGCCACGCCAGTTCACGAATTCCTGGGCCACGTCGTCAGACAGTGTAACCTTTGAGTTCGACAGAGGGAAGAAGCCTGGCAGTGCGTTGGCAAAAATGTTGGCGAATTCCTCCGATCCCACCCAGTCGAGGAATTTCTTGGCTTCCTCGGCATTGCCCGACTTTGCATTGAGGCCAATACCGATATCGGTATGGTCGGAGATGTAGCAATCGGAGCCAGCAGGCGGCGGCGCCTTGAAGGCACCCATGTTCACATTCTGGCCACGGAAAGTGGAAATGTCCCAGGAACCTGCAGCATAGACGGCACCCTTGCCAAGACCGAAGAGATTTTGGCTGTCAGGGTAGGTCTGGGCCTTGTAGCCTTCGCCCATGTAAGGCGCCCATTTGGCAAGTGCTGCAAGAGTGTCGACGTAAGGCTTGTCTGTCAGTTTGGCTGTGCCATCGATCAAGCCCTTGCGGCCTTCTTCGCCCTTCCAATAGTTCGGACCAATGTTCTGGAACCCCATGGTGGCAGCTTCCCATTGGTCATTGGTGCCCATGACCAGCGGTGTGTAAGTGCCGTTGGCCTTGATCTTTTCGAGAACGGCAAGGAATTCTTCTTCTGTTTTCGGTGGCTCAACACCCACTTCCTTGAAGATGTCCTTGTTGTAAATGAAGCCGTGGATGACTGAGGCCATTGGCACACAGAATGTGCTCTTGCCGTCGTCCGTCGTCCAGGCGCTCTTGGCTACATCAGAAAAATTGGCCATGGAGGGCAGTTCATTCAGAGCTGCGAGATGCCCCTTGTTGAAGAGTTCGAGGGAAGCATCAAATGGCCGGCAGGTGATGATGTCACCGGCGGTGCCACCTTCAAGACGCGCGTTCAGTGCAGCGTTGTATTCCTTGGGCGCAGTTGGATTGAATTCGACCTGTATGTCGGGATACTTGGCGTTGAAGGCGGGAATGATCTTGTCTTTCCAGATGGCGGCATCGTCGTTGCGCCAGCTTTCGATCGTCAACTTGCCAGCAGAGGCGGCGCCAGCCATGGCACCGGCGGCCACGGCGGCCAACAAAACGGATTTGAGGGTTGTCTTCAACATGGGCTTCTCCTTTTTGAGCGGTTGATGGTCTTTGAGGCTACACCGCCCTGTTCGGTGGCGACAAGGGCAGTTGTGCCAGTGCCGTGCGCAAGTTTCCCCTCGCCCCGGCCAGAGCAATTTGCGCTGCTGACATGTCGGGCGCGCCCTTGCACAGAAGGATGGCAACCTTGACGTTTCCGGCAGAGCGCGCGAGTGCCGCACCGGCGGCAGCATCGCTGACGCTTGCAATGCGGGCGACAATGCCGCGGGAGCGGGCTAGAAGCTTGCTGTTTCCGGCCTGAACATTGACCATCAGTCCATCGTGCACAGCACCCAGCTTGATATGGGCCAGCGTCGAGATAAAGTTGAGTGCAGCCTTCTGTGCAGTGCCCGCCCCCATGCGCGTCGAGCCGGAGATCACTTCCGGTCCTGAGTTCAGAAGGACTTCGATATGGGCGAGTTTGGCCAACGGAGAGTCAGGGTTGTTGACGACAGCGATGACGACTGTTCCGTTTGCGCGTGCCTTGCGGGCCGCTGCAATGGTGTAGGGTGTACGACCCGATGCCGCGACGGCAATGAGCACGTCTTTCGCGGAGCAGACACTTGCAGCATTTTCGCCCGCAACTTCGTCGTCCTCGGCATCGGCCATGGTTTCGAACATGGCGTTGCGGCCACCTGCAATCAGGTATTTGAGTTGGTCCTCGGCCATGCCGAACGTGGCAGGAAGTTCAGTGCCATCCTGCACAGCAACCCGGATAGAGGTACCAGCACCGGCGTAGACAAGACAGCCTCCCGCCGCGACGGCGGCAGCCACAGCATTGGCGGCCTTGGCGATTTGCGGGAGGGCTTGTTGCACTGCGTCGATGGCGCGGCGTTGTCCCCCAAGCAGTGTGAGGAGTATGCGGTGGTCGTCCCACGTGTCGAAGCCTTCGAGGTCAGGCAGGCTGTTTTCCGTTCCAGCGCGAGGGGAGGACATGGCAAAAGTAATACCAACTAGCGACCACTTGTCCACTGGAATTCTTGGTAGGGCAGGAGGCCTGCAATTACAGGCAAAATCGGGAGTGACGATATTTGACTTTGAAGAGTGGTATTGCTTTGGTATGATCTGAAGTATGACCACAGAGGCAACCCATTTCCTCGGAATCGACGGCGGTGGCTCCAAGTGCCGGGCGCGCATCCGTGATCGTTCAGGCCAGCAACTGGGTGAAGCTATTGGTGGAGCCTCAAATATTTACCAGAATTTTGACGGCTCTATTGTCAACATCATCGCGGCAGCGCGACAGGCAGCCAAGTCAACCGGCCTCGACCTCTCGCAACTCCATGCGGGCCTTGGACTTGCGGGCATTGTCACGTCGGTCGGGGCAGAACGCATCGCCACCGCAAACCTTCCCTTTGCATCTGTCACTGCCGACAACGACGCATACGCCGCCTGTATCGGAGCCTTCTCGGGTGGCAACGGCGGCATTGTGGTTGCGGGTACAGGCTCCATCGGTCTCGCTATTGTCGAAGGACAGCGCCACATGGTTGGGGGATGGGGATTTCAGCTGGGTGATCATGGTTCGGGTGCCTGGCTGGGCCACCATGCGGTGCGCCGGGCGGCCTTGGCACTGGATGGCCTGCTGCAGCCTACGATTCTCATTGAACAGGTACTGGAGCGCACCGGACGGACACGTCAAAGCCTGTCGCGTTGGTCGGAGGATGCTGTCCCCAAGGACTATGCAGCCTTTGCGCCACTTGTCTTCGAGACTGCAGCCAAAGCCGATGTGCAGGGTATGAGCATCGTCATCGAAGGGGCAGCCTCCATCTCAAAATTGGGGCACGCTCTACTTGCCCGTGGAGCCCAGCGGCTTTGCCTCCTCGGTGGACTGTCGCAAGTCTATCCGCCTTATCTTGACGCCGATGTGCGCGCCGCCCTGACACCGGCTGACTGTGATGCGACCGATGGTGCGATCATGATGGCCAGGCGCGCCCAGGGTCTGACGGAGCGTTGGTCATGACGGCAGCAGCGCGAGTTTTTTCCGCACGACAGTTTGCAGGCAACGAGAACGCGCCGCTCTATTTGCGTATCAAGAAACTGGTGCAGGATTCACTCGCACGAGGGGATTTCCAGGAAGGTGATGCCATTCCCAGTGAACGCGGTGTCGCCGGCTTGTTGCATGTAAGCCGGGTCACGGTGCGCAAGGCATTCACTGAATTGGTACACGAAGGCTTGCTGGTGCAGCGGCGAGGCTCTGGTACCTTTGTCCGGCAAGCCACAAGCCGTATTGAACAGCCTCTCTCACGTCTCACCAGTTTCAGCGAAGACATGCATATTCGCGGTCTCAAGACCGATGCGGATTGGCTGAACCGCAGCGTCGCGTTGCCGACACCTGATGAAGTGCTAAAGCTTTCAATTTCACCGGGAGAGCGCATCTGCCGCTTTCATCGCCTGCGCCGTGCCAACAATGTACCGCTGGCCATTGAACGCGCCGCCATTCCCCAGCGCTTTATTGAAGCTCCTGAAACAGTGGTGGACTCGCTTTATGCCGCACTTGCTGTCCGCGGATTTCATCCAGTGCGCGCCTTGCAACGGCTTCATGCAACTGCGTTGTCCTTTGAAGAAGCAGCGTTGCTTGAACAGCCGGGCGGTAGCCCGGCGCTCGCCATTGAACGCATTTCCTACCTTGCAGATGGGCAGGTGGTTGAGTTCACACGTTCACTCTATCGTGGTGATACTTATGACTTCGTGGCTGAACTGGCGCTGGCCGGAGATAACCATCCATGACCCTGATGGCCGATGAAACAAGGGAGGCACCGGAGGCCGTCGAGCGCTTTCTCAACCGCAATCATCAATCTCTTCAGGCGCTGGGCCGGCGACTGCGGGACCATCCTCCACCTGCCGTGCTGACCTCGGCGCGTGGCAGTTCTGACAATGCCGCCGCCTACTTCAAATATCTCTGTGAGATCACGACTGGTGTGCCGGTGGCCTCGGTGGGTGCGTCAGTTGTCTCAATCTATGGCGCAACACTCAGGGCGCACCAATGCCTGGCCATTACTATCTCCCAATCCGGCATGAGTCCGGACATCGTTGCCCTGCAGGATGCGGCCCGAAAAGCTGGCGCACTGACGGTTGCCATCGTCAACGCGGAAGATGCACCGGTCGCGCGCAGCGCAGAACTCTGCCTGCCATTGCACGCCGGGTCTGAGCGCAGCGTAGCTGCAACAAAAACCTTTATCACATCACTGGTTGCCGGGGCAGCGGTCGTGGCGCATTGGAGCGCTGATCGCCTTTTGTTGTCTGCACTGCAAGAGCTGCCGGACCAACTCATGGCTGCAACCCAGCTCCCTTGGGGCGATTTTGTGACGCAGGCGGCAATGGCTCAATCGCTCTATGTTCTTGGGCGCGGACCCTCTCTGCCGATCGCGGCCGAATCCGCCCTCAAGCTGAAAGAGACTTGTGCCATTCACGCTGAGGCCTACTCAATTGCAGAAGTCATGCATGGGCCACTCGAACTTCTTGGTGACGGATTTCCGGTTCTTGCATATGCGCAAAATGACGCCGCACTTGCTGGTACCATGGCAGCCATCGCGCGGATGCGAAAATCGGGTGCTGAAGTGGTGTTCGTTGGTGATGGAGGCCTGCCACATGTAAGGTCGAGCCATACCTTGCTCGATCCCATTCTGATGATCCAGTCAGCCTATCTCGCCATCGAGGAAATCGCGCGCCTGCGTGGCCGCGATCCAGACCGTCCCCGCCTTCTCAAGAAAGTGACGGAGACGCTGTGATGTCATATGCAATCACCGGCGCGAAAATTTTTGACGGCGAGGCATTTCACACGAACAGGGCTGTGCTCGTCGAAGGCAAGCGCATTGCCGGCGTTGTTCCTGAGGGTGAGGTTGCTCGCGATCTGAGATGCGTGCCGATGCCAGGCGGACTGCTGGCACCCGGTTTCATTGACGTGCAGGTCAATGGCGGCGGTGGTGCGCTGCTCAATGCAAACCCTTCCGTCGCGGTAGTGAGCAAGATCGCACACTCGCATCGCCGCTTTGGAACCATTGGCCTCTTGCCCACCGTCATCACCGACGCGCCGCCAGTCATGGCTGCAGCAATTGAAGCGGTGCGGGAAGCACGCGCCCAAGGAGAGGCCTCGGTCCTGGGCATTCATATCGAAGGCCCATTTCTTGATCCCTTGCGCAAGGGGGCCCACGAACCAAAATTTATCCGCAGCATGACGATTGCCGATGTTGATACCATAGCCGGCGCGGACTGCGGAAAGGTCATGCTGACACTTGCTCCCAACAAAGTGCCGTCCAGTCTGATCAGCGAACTGGTGTCACGGGGTGTGCGCGTCAGCCTTGGGCATTCCGATGCGCGTTATGACGAGGTGCGCACTGCGCTTGCTGCGGGCGCCAGCGCCTTCACCCATCTCTTCAATGCCATGAGTCAATTGAGCGGACGCGAGCCGGGTATGGTTGGTGCGGCGTTGAATGATGACAAAAGCTACATCGGCATCATTGCCGACGGCCATCATGTGCACGACGCAGCGCTGAAATTGGCAATGGCCAGCACGTCCCCCGACCGTTTCATGCTGGTGAGTGATGCCATGCCGCCAGCCGCTGGCGGTCCGGATCATTTCTTGTTGCAGGGCCGCGACGTGCGCCGGGTCAATGGCCGGTTGCAACTCGCAGATGGAACACTGGCTGGTTCAAATCTGACCATGGATGCTGCATTGCGCTATTGCGTTACCAAGCTGGGTGTCCCACTCGGACGGGCATTTCAGATGGCGTCACGCAATCCGGCTCGCTTCCTTGGTCGTGACAAAGACCTCGGCTGCATTGCAGTTGGGGCTCTCGCCAGCCTTGTACATCTTGATGATGCTCTCAACGTCACGCAAGCATGGGTTGAAGGTCAATGAAAAGAGTGAGGGTCCTTGTGGTCGGCGTTGGCAACATGGGGCTCTCCCATGCCCGGGCCTATGCCGCAAACGACGGCTTTGAAATTGCCGGCCTGTGCAGCCGGGGAATTGACGGGCGTGATGACATCAAGGCCGAGTTTCCGGATGTGGCGCTGTTCCAGGACTATTCGGAGGCGCTGAAAGCCAGTCATCCGGACGCCGTTTCGATCAACACCTGGCCGGATACGCATGCCGCATATGCTCGCATGGCACTCGAAGCGGGGTGCCATGTCTTCATTGAGAAACCATTGGCTTCCACCGTGGCCGAGGCTGAAACCATTGCGGCACTGGCCAAGGCCAAGCAGCGCAAGATTGTCATTGGCTATATACTTCGTGTCCATCCCTCGTGGATGAAGTTTGTCGAAATTGGCAAGACATTGGGCAAGCCGCTCGTCATCCGGATGAATCTCAACCAGCAATCCTCAGGCGCGCAATGGGAGGTGCACAAGCAGCTGATGAGATCAATTTCGCCGATTGTTGATTGTGGGGTGCATTACGTCGATGTGATGTGCCAGGTGACGGAGGCCAAGCCAACGCGTGTTCACGCCATCGGAGTGCGACTCTCGTCCGAGATTGATCCCACAATGTATAACTATGGCCAGCTTCAGGTGAGCTTTGATGACGGCTCGGTCGGTTGGTACGAAGCGGGCTGGGGACCGATGATGAGCGAGACGGCCTTCTTCGTGAAAGACATGATCGGACCCTTGGGTTCCGTCTCGATCGCCATGGACGAAAGCAAAACTGAATCATCTGATGTCGACAGTCATACCAGGACATCTGCACTGCGCATTCACCATGGCACTCTCGGCCCAGATGGACGCTTTCAGCGTGCCGATGACGTGGTGCGCATGATTGACGAGCCGGGCCATCAGGAGCTGTGCAACCGGGAGCAGGCGGTGTTTCTTGATGCAATCTGCCATGATCGCGACATGACGCTCCATGTTGAAGAAGCGATCAATTCACTGCGTATCGTGCTGGCCGCCGATGAAAGCGTACGCACCGGCAAGGTCATTGAACTTTGAAGATTGCTGGCGCAGTGAGCCAGGGCAGTGGCCTTTGCAATGAAGATGCCTGCGGCCTTTTTGAAAGCGATGGAGAGGTGGTGGCAGCGTGGGTATTCGATGGCGTAACCGGCATCAACTCCGGCCATCAGCTGCCCGCACCAACTGATGCGTTCTGGCTGGTACAACGGGCCCAGCGCCACATGCTCGAAATCGCAAGCCTAGATCTCGCACTTGCTGACATCCTTGCAGTGCTGGTGGATCGGTTGATGGCTGACTGGTCTGGCGCAATGCATCATCTTACATTGCCGCAGGACTACGATCCTCCCGCTGCCTGTCTGCTGTTGGCCAAAAAATATGACGATGGATGGCGGGCACTCAGGCTGGGTGACTCAATTCTTGTTTCTGATGGAGAGGGCGCGAAATTGCATCCTTCGCCACCATCTGATCTGCAAGGACTGGAAGAGAAATTGCGGCAAGAGGCACGGCGGAGGCGCGCTGCTGGGCAACTGGATTTCAAATCACTGCTTGCCGAATTCAAACCGCTTCTGGTGGCTAATCGGAAGCGCCGAAACACGCCCGGCAATTATAGCATTCTTGTAGCTGACAGGTCCGCCTTGCGCATGCCCGAAGTAATCCATCTCGGACATCCGAGTTCCATTCTGCTGTGTACGGACGGTTATTTCAGGGCCGTTGACCACTACGGACAATATCAAGTTGACAGTCTGCTGGCCGCAAGTGCGAGACCAGGTGGCGTTCAAAGCGTGTTGAAGTCGATTCGTGCAGTTGAACAGGCAGATCCGGATTGCCGCCAACATCTCCGGTTCAAACCGGCTGATGATGTTAGTGCCATTTGTCTAACCCTGTCCTGAGCGCTACTCCAGATTTTCAAGTTGAGGGACATAGTTTGGCTTGTCTGGTTGGACCAGTGGCTTGGACGGCAGTGTGTCCTGATCTACATCCGAGGTATAGCTCGTCTCATCACGATCAATGACGGCGCCGTTGGCGTCGCGCACAAGCAGTGTGACTTTCAGTGCTTCGCCCTTACGGATGCCCAAAAGCGGATTGCTCTCCATCTTGTAGGTCAGCTTGCCGGGCAGAACGGGGCGTTGCACGGTCTCATGATCCTTGCCGCCGGGCAGGGTGAAATCCGCTTCAACCACCGACCCCTCGGGCATTGGATGAAGTTGTTTGGCCACTACGACAATCGTGGCTTGCGAATAGCGGTAGTTGAAGGTGAGTCCGCCTCCTGCAATGTCGAGATAATCCTTGGGACCGCCATTGTCGCCGCAACCAGAAAGAGCCAGCATTGGCATCAACAGGAACACGAGGTTCAACGTCATCGCCGATTTCATGGCCGGTCCTCACTCTCACGCTGCTGCCATATGCCCAGCAGTCCCTCGGGCTTGAGCACCAGTATAACGATGATCATGGCGAAAACTGCAACGTCCCGGTAGGCGGTGGAGAACGCCGCAGACCAGGACACTTCCATAATGGCCAGCGCCACCGCACCCAGTGCCGCTCCGCGCAGGCTTCCGAAGCCGCCGATCACCGAGGCAAACATGGCCTTGAAGCCGACCATCAGGCCAATGGAAAAATCAGCGCCGCCATAGGAAATCGCCGACGTCCATCCCGTCACACCTGCCAACCCACCTGCCATGGCAAAACTGGCAGCGGCGACAGCCGTGGCGTTGACGCCGGTCAACGTGGCGAGGCGCAGCGACTGTGCCGTTGCCCGCCACAACAGGCCGAAGGTGGAGCGGCTGAGAAAGAACGCCACCGCCGACGACCGCGAGCAATGACACCGCTGCAGAGATGGTGGGCATGGTGGCGAGACGCACGGTATAGGCACCCGGAATATCCACGAGATACTGGCCACCAAAGAGTGGCGGCACCCAGACGTCACGGCTTTGCGACTGAATGCGCATTGTCTCCTGCAAGGCGATGGCAAGACCCACAGAAGCGATCATGTAGGCAAGGGGCGAGCGCAACAGGTTCTCGCCGAGGAATACGCGCGCGCAGGTGGCGCCAAGGGCCGCGCCACCTGCGATGGCTGCGGCGAGGGACCAAACGGCTGAAAGAACATCGCCGTTGCCCTGCAATAGGCTATCGAAGCAGGAATAAACGGCAGCAAAACTCGCAAACATTGCGATATCACCGAAGGCGAGAAAAATGCGGCCGGTGATCGCCTGCATGATGGCAAAGGCCAATGCCAGAGGCAGGTAAAAACTTGCAAGCTGCACCGCATTCAGCATCTGTTGCAACAGATAGCCCGCAGTGTGGCTCATGGCGTCAATGCCTGAAGTGGCGCTGGCCGGTGAAGATCATGGCCAGACCGCGGGCGTCGGCGGCTTTGATGACATCCTCGTCCTTGATCGAACCACCGGGCTGAATGATGGCGGTGGCACCTGCTTCTGCTGCCGCCTCAATACCATCAGCAAACGGGAAGAAGGCATCCGAGGCGAGCACTGCACCACGCACCAGTGGCGTATCGCCACCGGCATGGTGGGCGGCATCGCGTGATTTGCTGACGGCAATGCGTGTGGAATCAATACGTGACATTTGGCCTGCCCCGATGCCAACGGTTGCGCTGTCCTTGGCGAAGACAATGGCGTTGGACTTGACATGTTTTGCCACCAGCCAGGCAAAGCCAAGGTCGGCCATTTCCTGTGGTGTCGGGTGGCGCTTGCTGACAATGCGGCTGTCAATTTCCTCAAGCGCCGTGGCATCACGAGATTGCACCAGCAACCCGCCGGCAATCGATTTGACAGTGCGTGAAGCCGCCTTGGGACTTGGTATTTCGGGCAACAAGAGCAGGCGGAGATTCTTCTTGGCCGCGAGAATTTTGAGGGCTTCAGCATCGGCACCAGGTGCAAGAATCACTTCGGTGAAGATACCGCTGATTGCCTCAGCCGTTTCGCCATCGAGCTTGCGGTTTACCGCGATGATACCGCCAAAGGCGCTGACGGGGTCGCAGGCAAAAGCCTTGGCATAGGCTTGCGCAAGGCTGCCGGCAGTTGCAACGCCGCAAGGGTTGGCGTGCTTGACGATGACGCAAGCTGCCTCGCCATTGGCGAACTCGGCAAGGCATTCAAGAGCAGCGTCGGAATCATTGATGTTGTTATAGGAGAGTTCCTTGCCTTGAATTTGCTTGGCATCAAGCAGGCCCAAGCGGCCATCCGGGCTGCGGTACGCAGCGGCCGTCTGGTGAGGGTTTTCACCATAACGGAGCAACATGTGACGCTCGCCTGCGACGACAATGCGTTCGGGCAAGTCATCACCGAGGTGCCGTTGGAACCATCCGGCTATGGCAGCGTCATAACTTGCGGTGCGGGCAAAAGCCTTGGCGGCCAGCGCCTTGCGGGTGGCAAGGGTGGTGCTGCCATTGTGGGCAGCAAGCTCTGCAATGAGCTGCGCATAGTCAGCAGGGTCAATGACCACGGCCACGCCATCATGGTTCTTGGCAGCAGCACGGATCATCGCCGGTCCGCCCACGTCGATGTTCTCGATCACGTCATCGTAATTGCCTCCGCCGGCAACGGTCGCTTCGAACGGGTAGAGGTTCACCACCAACAAGTCGATGTTGGAGATGCCGTTTCGGGTCTGGGCCTTCTGCATGTTCAGCATTGCCGCGCACACTCAGCAGGCCACCATGAATGGCGGGATGCAGTGTCTTGACTCGGCCGTCCATGATTTCGGGAAAGCCGGTGACGTCAGAGACGTCCTGCACTTTGATCCCGCCGTCTCGCAGCGCATTGGCCGTACCTCCCGTCGAAACAATTTCGATGCCCAGGCCAGCAAGCGCCTTCGCAAGATCGAGCAGGCCGGTTTTGTCGGAAACCGAGAGGAGCGCACGGGTCACCGTCCGCAAGGCAAGATCAGATGTGGTCATGCCGTGGTACTTAGCCAATGGGCTTGGCCGGCGGAACCGCTAATTTGTTGTGGTTGACAGTCTTGCTGGAGTCAAAGCAACCGGGGAGAGGAACGCCGGAGCCACTGCCGGAGCCCTGTGGCGCCCGCTCGCGGGTGCTCTTGCTGGAGCGGGATGGCCGCTCCGCCGCAATCAACCGCTTCAAGGCGAAATTGAGAAACTGCCCGGCGCTGCGGTCGGGCAGGAGGCGGAAATAGCCGTGTTCCAGTTCGATGTGGCCGCCACGGACAAGCACCTGCCATGCCTGGGATGGACCCAGCACAATCATGGCGCCGGTGCCGCCATGGGTGGTGGAAAGTTTTGCCAACTCAGGGGCGTGCAGAAGATAAGTTGCGGCAGTGCCAGAGCCGTGAGTGTCCTCCAGCCTGATGTCGGAGCCATCGCCAGACAAGAAAACTGCAAGACGTTGCTTGTCACCGAGGCGATTGTGCCCCTGGATTTCGAGCAGGCTGCCACCAGCAGCGCAAATCACCGTGCATTCATCACGCTGGACGGCCACTTGCTCAGCCATTTGCTGCAGCCAGAGCAGGGGCTGGTTGCCGTCATGTATTTCGATCTGCAGCGTCTTTGTTTCACGAGTTGCGCCAAATGAGGCAAGCAGCAAGGTCTTGCCTCCAACCAGCCGGGCATGGCCTGCGTCATGAGCCAGAGCACTTTCTTGCAAGGGTCGAAGGCTGGCTGGGGCAAGCAGGCTCTCTAGCTTGGCGAAGGCGAGGCTGCGATCTGGGCGCATGATGAGAGTGAAATAGGCGTTGATGCGGGCAAGTATCCCATCCAACACGGGAGGTATCGTTTCTTCACTGCGCTGTAGACCCCCGAGCAATGTCGAAAGATCAGAATGCAGGCGATGCAATGAAATGATGCTGCCATCGTCCATGCTGCCATCATCACAGACAAGACAATGGAGGTACTCACTGATTTCCTGGATGAGCTTGCTGCGATGGGCATCAGGCCGCTTGGTGGCGAGATGCGCGGCGAGAAGGGCCAGACCTCGCGACAAGGCCTCTGCTGTTGACCTGGGCTTGAGTTTCAGGACAGAATTCTGCGCCTGCAGAATCGCTGCCGTTGCCATGGCGATAGCTGCCGGGCTTTGGCTTGCGGCAATGGCAGGTGCATCAACAGCGAGATTGTAAAGGGCGGCGATCTGGTCACCAGGATCAGTCGTGTGTGGACGTACGCTTACCCAGGCAGAAAGCAAGCGAAGTGCATAAAGGCTGTGCAGGGTCTTGTTGCTGGCCCGGAAACTGCTGAGCCAGTCCATGCGCAAAAGTGCAGAGCGCCAGGCACTGCTGGCGGCGGGTGCTGTAAACACCGTATCGGGAAGCGCCATCACATGCTCGCCAGCAAAATTGAAGGCCCCGCCATACATGGCTTCTGCAATCTGGACATCTGCTGGCGCAGCGCGATCAAGTATGACACCACTCAAGTGAATGGCGGGTACCGCGTGATGTGGTGACTGCGGCAAGCCAGCACGCGCCTGCCCCGTCCCGAAGGGCAGGGTTGAGAGAACGGGACGCAATACCGTTCTGAGCAGCGAGAGGGCGCGGTCAGCCATGGAGGATTCAATCGTGTGGAACCCGGCAAGCTTCAACCCGGCATGGTTAACGAAGTCCTAACGGCATGGTGGGTGAGATTGGGTTATCCCCGTCATCCCCAGGGACCGCTGCGGCTGCCAATATTCTCGGCCGGGTTATCAACAGGTGCATCCCACGGCCCCTGCGATTGCGGTTCGCGGACGTGGAAACCTGGTTCGCGCGCCATGGCCTGCAACTCGGCAATGCGGCGTTCGGTCTTGGGGTGGGTGGAGAACAACGAATCAATACCCAGACCTGACAGGGGATTGATGATGAAAAGATGCGCGATGGCGGGATTGGCTTCTGCCTCTTCATTGCGAATGCCGTGGGCTGCCTGAGATATGCGGCGCAGGGCCGAGGCCAATGCCAGGGGCTTGCCGGAAATTTCGGCTCCGCCCCTGTCAGCGGCATACTCGCGGGTGCGGCTGATGGCCATTTGCACGATCATGGCAGCCAACGGTGCCAGAATGATGAGCAAAATATTTCCGAAGGCACCGCCCGGGGCATTGCGATCCCTCCCGCCAAACAGAAACCCGAAATTGGCAAGCATGGCGATGGCACCGGAAATGGTCGCGGTGAATGCCATGATGAGTGTATCGCGGTTCTTCACGTGCGCCAGTTCATGAGCCATCACGCCCTCAACCTCTTCAGGCGAAAGATGGCGCAGAAGGCCTGTCGTCGCAGCGACGGCCGCGTTCTGGGGGTTGCGTCCCGTGGCGAAGGCATTGGGTTGATCAGATTCGATCAAATAGACCTTGGGCATCGGCAAGTTGGCGTTGCGCGCTAGGCGCGCTACCATGGCATGAAATGCGGGGCTGTCTGCAGGTCCAACCGGACGGGCTCCCGCCATACGCAAGACCATTTTGTCGGCGTTCCAATAGGCGAACATGTTGGTGGCAACGGCGAAAGCCAAGGCCAGCAACATGCCTGTTTCACGGCCGAGGACGAAACCGATGGCAAGGAAAAGGCCCGTCATGGCCGCCATCAACAAACCGGTCTTCATCACGTTCATGGTCTTTCACTCCACAGGATTTGGGCAAGATCGACGAAGCCACAGTGCGCATGTCCCGGACACCAAACCGCTTCGCACTTTGGCTGGACATGCGCTAAATGGTGAGAGCATGTGAGATTTGCAAGAATGAGCGAACGGAAACTGACACCCGCAGCCGAACGTGCCCTGGCTGAAGCCGACGAGCGCCGGAAGATGACACGGAATTCATCTTTGCCAGCGGAGAAAGGTGGACCGCGCGGACCAGAACCGACGCGCTTTGGCGATTGGGAGAAGAAGGGGATCACTTCGGATTTCTGATCCTTCTGGTCACTCTTGCTCAGGCGAAGCCCAGTTGCCGTCGTATCTCGCTTGCACTGATGCCACGGCCCCGCACATCGGCGAGACTTTCATCGGCTTTGGACTTGGACAGTTTGTGGCCCGTCTCATCGCGCAGTACCTGATGATGATGATAATCCGGCTGTGGCAGTCCGAGCAGCACTTGCAGCACACGGTGGATGGCGGTGGCGTGGAACAGGTCGTGGCCGCGCACCACATGGGTGACATTCTGATGGGCGTCGTCGATAACAACTGACAGATGATAGCTAGTGCCGATCTCCTTGCGAGCAATGATGACGTCGCCCCAAGCCAAGGGGTCGGCGGCTATCGGTTCTCCCTTTTCGCGCCAGGTCAGTGGACCAGCGCGGTCTTCGGCGAGACGGACAGCCTGTGCCATCCGCAGGCGCAGTGCCGACGTACGATAAAACGGCAAGGCAAGTCTGCTGCAGGTTCCGGGGTAGACGGGCTGTGCTTCGGGATCCAGTGTAAACGCACCGTGGGCCGAAGCCCGGTTCGCCACCTGCTGGCGGGTGCAGGTGCAGACATAGAGAAGATCCATCTCCATCAAGCGCACTATTGCATCCCAATAGGCTGGCGACCTCCTGCTTTGGCGCAGTACGGGCTTCTCAAATTCCAGACCAAGCCAGTGCAAATCGGCGAGGGCATTGTCAGTGTTCGCTTCGGTGCAGCGCTGCGGGTCGATATCCTCGATACGGACAAGGAAGCGCCCGCCCATGACCCTTGCCATCTCGGCGTTGAGGAGAGCAGAATAGGCATGCCCCAGATGCAACCTGCCATTGGGACTGGGGGCAAATCGGAAAACGGGTTGAATCATAGCGCCTTCTTGCGAAGAGACCGCGCCTTCGTCAAACAGTTCTGCATATCATGGACCCGCACACTCCACTGACCGAAGAACGCCTTGCTGAAGGCGCGCGTATACTCTGCGTGCGCGAGCCTCGCTTTGCGCCGGTGATTGAGCGCCACGGCCTGCCGTCGCTGCGGGCCATGCCGGGAGGTGTGGAAGGGCTGTTGCTCACCATAACCGAACAGTTCTTGTCACTGAAGGCGGCGGCGGTCATTTGGGAGCGGCTGCATCAAAGACTTTCTCCCTTTGCACCCGAGGTCATTCTGGCATGCCCCGCAGATGAGCTGATGAAGCTTGGTTTATCTGGAGCCAAGGCGAAAAGCTTTCACGCAGTAGCGTTGGCGATGTGCGAGGGCCGGTTCACGCCGAGTGCAATGGAGGCACTCGACAATGAAACCGTGCGCCAACACCTTCTCATTCTGCCGGGGGTCGGACCATGGACAGCAGAGATCTATCTGCTCGCCTCTCTGCAACGGGCCGATGCCTGGCCGTGGGGTGATCTTGCCCTGCAAGTGGCTGTTGCCGACCTGTTCCAACTCGAAAACCGTCCAGACCGGAAAACCATGCTGGAGCTCGGTTCATCCTTCGCTCCCTACCGGGCCATCGCGGCACGGCTTCTGTGGAGCCACTACCGGGGTTTGAAAAACCTGAAACAGGCCTGACTGTGGCATGAATTTGGGGGCAGATCGATGCTGAGCCACCCCCCTTCACAGGGCCGTCATACAAGATATAGTACATCAAGCTGAATCCACAGCAGTGGAGAAACTCGTGTATCACGCGCCGATCGCGCCCGAAGCCTGCCCTGCCTTGGTCCTCAATGCCGATTACCGGCCTCTGAGTTACTATCCCTTGTCCCTGTGGAGCTGGCAGGACACGTTGAAAGCCGTGTTCATGGAACGGGTGAATATCGTCTCCGAATATGACCGGGTGGTGCGCAGTCCGTCGATGGAGTTCCGGCTGCCATCGGTTGTATCACTCAAGACCTATGTGAAACCTTCCCGTTCTCCGGCCTTCACCCGTTTCAATGTATTCCTGCGCGACCGCTTCGAATGTCAATACTGTGGCGATGGCAGTGACCTGACCTTTGACCATGTGATCCCGCGCTCAAAAGGTGGACAGACAACGTGGGACAATGTGGTGGCGGCTTGCGCCGGCTGCAATCTCGCCAAAGGGGGAATGCTGCCGCACCAGGCAGGCATGTACCCGAAGCACAAACCTCACTGCCCAAGCGTCAATGATCTGCACGCCAATGGGCGGCTCTTCCCGCCCAACTACCTGCATGACAGCTGGCTCGATTATCTCTACTGGGATACCGAACTCGATCCGTGATCAGCGCGCGGCCCGCACAGCCAGCATGGCGAGGGCAAACGAAATCACCGCATTCCAACCGGCCAGCGACAAACCGAGAATGCGAATTGCGGCCTCGTTGCATTTCACTGCCGTTTTGGTGAGATCAGGCAGTCCTTCACCGAAACCAAGCTCATCTCCACCGGAGCATGCAGTCGGTCCTTGCCACCAGCCCCACTCTACACCCGAATGGTAGACACCAAAGACCGCGCTGCCGAGCCAGAGAACGGCCATCAGCACCAGGGCGGGTTTGATCCAAGAGGGGTTCCAGAGTGCCACAAGAATAGCGAGTGGTACGCCCGCATAATAGGTCCAGCGCTGCGTCAGGCAGAGTTCACAAGGGGCATAACCGAAGGCCTCGAAAATCCACGCACCAGCAATTGTGGCGAATGCCACGAAGCCGATAAGCCAGCAAGTGTTGCGGGCGGAAAGTGTGGTCAGCATGTCAGTGCCCCCGAGCTTCCGAGATATTTCACGGCAAGATAAAGTGCGACAAGGATGGCGGCAGCAAGGCCGGCAATCAGCCCCAGGCGATTTTCGATAAAGGACTTGACCGGCTCGCCGTAGCGCTGCAGGGCCCAGGCCAGCGCAAAGAAGCGGGTGCCGCGGGCAATCACACAGGACAGCACGAAGAAGACAAAGCTGACCTGTGCCACGCCCGCAAGAATGGTCACGACCTTGATTGGCGGCAGGTGGGCGAGACCCGACGTAATCAACAGCATGACAAGTGTATCTTCGCTGGTGCAGGCCTTCAGTGCCTCGAAGCTTTCCAGTTTGCCGTAAAAAGCAAGGACCGGCTTTGCCAGGCTTTCATAGGCGAATGACCCGAGAAAATATCCGGCGATTCCACCAAGTGTGGAGGCAATTGTTGCGACACCAGCGTAACGGTAAGCGCGCGCCGGCCGGGCCAGCGCCATGGGCAGGAAGAGGACATCAGCCGGAACCAGAAAAACCGAGCTTTCGATGAAGGCAATGACGGCGAGCCATACTTCCGCCGACTTGCGGGCCGCTAGTGAAAGGGTCCAATCGTATAGTGCGCGCAGCATGTGTCTCAGTCGTCCAGTCCGGGTCTCGTACGGCGCTTCGATTTGACGTCTGATCGCCTTGCTTTTGATTCCAACCGGCGCTGCTTTGACGCTTTTGTGGCTCTTGTTGCAATACGTTTTCGCGGACGAATGGCAGCTTTGCGCAAGAGGGCAATCAGTTTTTGCAAAGCGTCTTCGCGATTGCGCTCCTGTGAGCGAAATGCCTGGGCGGTGATGACGAGATCGCCGGATTGTGCCAACAGGCGTCCGGCCAGGTTTTTCAGCCTGTCCTTCAATTCCAGAGGCAGGCTTGCGGTTTCGATATTGAAGCGCAGTTCCACTGCGGTTGCGACCTTGTTGACATTCTGGCCACCGGGGCCGGAAGCCCGTATGAAAGCCTCGCGGATATCAGCCGGGTCAATCACAAGGGAGTCGGTAATGCGGATCATGGGGAAAAGCCTTAAGCGCCTTTCTGGTTGACGGCGCAAGGCCTTGCGCTCTAGAGGTTCGCACCGCATCGCCCGTGTGGTGGAATGGTAGACGCGGCGGACTCAAAATCCGCTACCGAAAGGTGTGGGGGTTCAAGTCCCTCCACGGGCACCACTCCGAAATCTGCCGTTTCGTCCTGACCCGGTATTCAGGACTCTGGGGCAGGTGGAGGAGATAAACTTTCACTGCCTAAGCCGGGTGTGTTGCACGTGAAGCATTTGTTTCGCATTCTTCTGTTGCTGGTCTTGTGGCCAAGCCTTGCCCTGGCACAGGGCGAGGAAGGCGAAGACGCGGATCAACAACCTGCAACACAGGAAGAACAGGCTTCTCCAGCCGCTTCCGACAAGGCCCCCGAAAAAGCCTCAGAAAAGACGACTGACAAGACAAAGGGCATTGCTGTGGCAAAGCCGCAGAAGAAGGCCGACAAAAAAACCAAGGACACAAAGCCCGAACCCCATGGTCCCTCGATACTGATTGATGCCAGGACAGGCGAAGTGCTTGCCCAGGACCGGGCCGGTGAACCGTTCTATCCTGCTTCGCTCACCAAACTGATGACCGGCTACCTGGTCTTCCAGAAGCTGCGCTCCGGCGCCTTGAAGCCGGACCAGCAGATAGTTGTCTCGGAACTGGCTCACAGTCAGGAACCGAGCAAAATCGGTGTTCCGGCAGGGAAGGCCGTTTCGGTCGATTTCGCCCTGCAGGCGTTGCTCGTCTATTCTGCCAATGACATGGCTTATGTGCTGGCGGAAGGTGCGTCTGGATCAATCCAGAATTTTGCCGATGACATGAATGCCACAGCACGGCGGCTCGGCCTGACCGCATCACACTTCATGAATCCGAACGGCCTGTTTGATCCACGCCACGTGGTCAGTGCACGCGATCTTGCAGTTTTGACCGCTGTCATCATTGCCGAGTTTCCCGAATATCAAAAATATTTCGAGCAGCAGTATCTTGAGGTGGGCAAGCGCCGCTTGCCCAACCGCAACATTCTCATCCGTACCATGCCGGATGCCGATGGCATGAAGACAGGCTTCGTCTGTGCTTCCGGGTTCAATCTTGTAGCCACGGCGTCGCGCAATGGCCGTCGACTCATTGCCGTGGTCATGGGCATGAAGAATAGTGCATCGCGCGCTGCTGCTGCGCGGGCCATGCTGGAGGCAGGTTTTGACCTGCCAGCAGCGCCGCGGGGCAAGGTTGCTGACATCATCAACCTGCCGCAGGGTGCGATCGTTCCGGTCGACATGACGCCTACCGTGTGCCGCAACAAGCCGCCTGTGACGGTGCAAGACGGAACCGCACTCGCTGGATGGGCCGCGTCCTTCGGTACCTATGATACCCCAGACAAGGCGCAGATGGCCTTGCGGGGCCGCGTGCTCAGCGCTGCCAGCCTTGCGGTGCGGGGGCGAACCGGTGTGATTGAATTGCCAGACAGAGCCGGGTTTTCTCCGGCGATATGGGGTCTTGAGCAAGTTCAAAGCATCAATCTCTGCTCCGCTTACAAGGTGGACGGGGCGCACTGCGACGTCATGCCGGCCGCACTGATGGATCAAATGGCCACCTTGGCAAAAGCAAAAAAAGCAGCCCAAGCTGCGCAAACCGCGATCGAACAAGGTTCTGATGGGGTGCAAGCGGCAAGCCCCATGCACAAGAGACACAAGCGCCGCATCGGCCATTGAATGAAGCCTGTTCACCTTTCCGGAATTTTCCTGGCATTGGCGGCCGCGGCAATTTATGGCGCTGTGCCAAACTTTGCGCGCCTCGCCTTTCTCAATGGTGTGCCTGCTCTTGAGACGGTGTTCTATCGCACGTCGGCTGTAGCGGTGGTGTTGGGGATCGTGGCAGTGATGCGCGGCGAAAGCTTTCGTCTGACCCGGCAGTCCTGGCCAAGCTTCGTTTTCCAGAGCCTGGCGACTTTGATGGTGTCGGCTTGCTACCTGGCCTCCGTACAGTTTCTGCCGGTGACATTGTCGGTGATCATCTTCTATCTCTTTCCCTTGCTCATCATATTGGCCGCTCCGCTTGCCGAAGGACGCTTTCCCGGCGTTGCCCGTTTGGGGGTGGCGATGTTCGGATTTGCCGGTTTGGTGGTCGCGGTTGGCCCGGCGTTCAACGGCGTGAACACTCTTGGCGTGGTGCTTGCCTTTCTTGGCGCGGTGGGTTGCATGTTGCAGTTCTTTTCTGGCCGGATGTTATCTCGCCACCTCGCGCCTGCCGCCTTCGGCTCGATGGTTCACCTGATGATCTGGCCCATCATGTTGGGGCTTGCCCTTTCATTCGGCGGCGGCACTCTGACGCTGATTGATGGCCGCAGTACTCTCGGCCCCTGGGCCACAGTTGCGGTGGGGCTTGTCAGTCTTGCCTATCTTGGCGGATATTTCTGCCACATGTCGTCGGTGAGAGCCGCCCCGTCCTCGGTTGTGGCACCCTACTTCAACCTTGAACCCATCGTTTCAACAAGTTTGGCTGTCTTTGTCCTGGGTGAAGCGATGACGTCAAATCAATGGGCTGGCGGGGCCATGGTATTCGCCGCGCTGGTGTTTGCAGGCTTCTTGCCACAAAGAGTAAACGTATGAATGACACTGCACCGGTTCCAGTTTGCGTTCTCACCGGCTTTCTTGGCTCCGGCAAGACGTCGCTGCTCAACAGCCTCCTCAAGGATCCGCTGCTGGCCAATGCCTGCGTCATCATCAATGAATTCGGCGAGATCGGCATCGATCATCTGTTGGTCGAAAGGTCAGACGAGAATGTTGTGGAGCTGTCGTCGGGCTGCTTGTGCTGCACCATCCGCGGTGATCTCATCGATACGCTGACTGACCTCCTGGCACGGCGAGATGCTGGAACCTTGAAGGCTTTTGACCGCATTGTCATCGAAACCACCGGACTGGCCGATCCCGCCCCGATTCTTCATGTGTTGATGATGGACCAGCTGCTGGTCTCGCGCCTGCGACTGGAAGGCGTCATCACAGTGGTTGATGGCTTCAATGGCATGGCAACACTTGACGCCCATGCCGAGGCTGTAAAACAGGTGGCGGTGGCAGACCGCGTGGTCCTGACCAAGCTTGATCTGCTGGAAGGCAAGGAAGGCGAAGACATGCTCTTTGCCATTATTGCCCGGGTGCGAAAGCTGGCGCCGGGTGCGCGTCTTCTGACCACCCATCGCGGCGAGGCAACAGCGGAACGTCTGTTCAACACCGGGCTGTATGACCCCGGCAAGAAATCGCTGGATGTGCAAGCATGGCTTTCGCTGGAGGCCGTGCAACGGGCCGAGCGGGCATCGCATGCAGGCCAGCACTCTCACGACAAGGGCAGCCATCACCACCATGATGTCTCCCGCCATGATGCACATATCCGGTCTTTTGCTTTCACTGATGACAATGCCATCAGTCCGCAGGCGCTTGAATTGTTCCTTGAATTGCTCACCTCTTATCATGGCCCGAAACTCTTGCGCATGAAGGGCATCATAAAACTCAGTGACGATCCCCAGCGCCCTGTCGTGTTGCACGGCGTACAACATGTGCTGCATCCTCCGGTGCGGCTTGACCGTTGGCCGGATGGCAACGAACAGAGCCGTCTCGTCTTCATCGTCAAGGACATCGACAAAGCGGCAATCGAAGACTTGTTCCGGGCCTTCACTGATCCGGTCACCGGTGGCGCAAGCCAGACCGACAAGACACTTTCACTGTCATGATGGCGCAATGAAAACCTATGGACTGAAGAAGTGTTCGACTTGCCAGAACGCACTCGCATTTCTGTCCGACAGGAAAGTGAAAGTCGTTTTCACCGATCACAAGGAAACGCCGCCCACCGCCAAGCAAGTGGAAGGTTGGTCCAAGGCACTTGGTGGCTGGGAAAAACTGATCAACCGGGCCGGCTATACTTGGCGCGGTCTACACAAATCGGAAACAGAGGGTCTGACGGAAGCTGCTGCAGTCGCACTTGCCGTCAAAATTCCCTCGCTTATTCGCCGTCCGCTCATCGAACATGACAATGGCACTGTCACCGTTGGCTTTGCTGACAAGGTGAAGGCGCTGTTCTGATCTGACCTAGCCGCGCGCCAGCGGCCTGGTCATGCAGGTCGGACCGCCTTCACCCTTGCGGCAGATGTCAACGCCCTTGATGACTTCAACCTTTACGCCCGCTCCACGCATGCGGTGGTGAGTTTCAGGGTTGCCATCAACCATCATGGCGTGGCGAGGTCCAAGCGCCAGCACATTGCAGCCCATGCTGTCGAACTCTTCGTCGGGGACATGAACAAAGTTGATGCCGCGGGATTCGAGCAACTCAACCAAGCGGACCGGCATCAACGGCAGGTACACGACGGCGAGATCATGATCGAGCGGGCTCCAGACCGACATAAGATGGAAGACATCTGTGCGGCCCTTGTAATGTGGCATGTCGAACCACAGCACTTCGACATCCTCGCCCGCCAGTTCCTGCAATTGACGCACACCCTCCATATTCGTGCGGTAGCCGACACCAGCCACCAGCGTGTGGCGGTCAAGCCAGACAAGGTCGCCGCCTTCGAGTTTGCCTTCCCCGGTAATCTCACCCGCAATGGGAATGCCGAGACCCTCGAGGTGACTGCCGTTCACTGCCGCTTCCTTGCGGCGCTGCGGTTTGCCCATGCGCGGCTTGACCAGGCCGCGCGGTGTAACGACGAGGGCGTCATGGGTATAGAGCGCGTCGAGGGTGAGGCCAGGACCATCCGGCAATCTGATCACGTCAGCACCGGTGGCGGTGAGAATGTTTTCGACGGCTGCAAATTCCTTGAGCGCGTTGGCAAGGTCGGGACGGGAATGGTAATTCAGGTCCTTCCACTCGGCATCTATCTTGGCATCGGATTGAAATGCCTGGGCCGGATGACGTATCGCCACCTTCTTGAGTGTGCCCCAATTGTTGAAGGCGCCGAAATCGAAGCTCATTTGCGTTTGATCCTGAAATGGTAGGTTTGCCCGGATTGTTCCTGGGACAGCAGGTTGTGACCTTGTTCGGTGCAGAAATGCGCCATGTCAATCATCGACATGGGGTCGGTTGCGACGACTTTCAGCACCGAACCGGAGGCCAGTGCCTCCAGCCGTTTGCGCGCCTTCAAGACGGGCAGCGGGCAGAGAAGGCCCGTCACGTCCAGCTGGTTTTCGCATTCGGGGTGGTTGTCGCTCATGCGGGGTTCGTATAGTGGCAATTGCGAGGAGATGCCACATGCCGCTGTTGACGAAATTGCCTGACCCCGGAAAGGTTGAAATGTTGTTGCAACGGGCGTCGCGCGAGACAGGCTTCGAGAAAGCTGGGACGGACCGGGTGATGTTGCGTTTTGACGGACCCGAAGGCGATTGCCATGCCGGCATCAACCGTTTGTCGGATTCACGCACGTTGCAGCTCTACAAGCGCAATACGGATATCCGCAACGTGCGGCAAGTGACCATACTTTCGGTTGAAGAACTAGACGACACAGCGAAGGCGCTCGGTATTCCCAGGATTGATCCTGCCTGGTTCGGGGCCAACATGGTGGTGTCAGCTGTGCCGGACCTAACGCTGTTGTTGCCGTCAACCCGTCTGCAATTCCCGTCGGGTGCTACGCTGGTCGTCGACATGGAGAACATGCCGTGCAGCCAGGTTGCAGCAGTTGTGGCGCAACATCACCCTGACGTGCAGTTCCAGGTGGTCAAGGCGGCCACCCACAAGCGCGGCGTTACCGCGTGGGTCGAACGCGAGGGTGAAGTAAGGGTGGGAGATGCCATGACGGTATGGCTGCCACCCAACCGGACCTATCCCCACATGCCGGTTGTCTGATCGATGAGGGTGCTGGGGGCGGTGATCGCTGGCGGGCATTCGCGCCGCATGGACGGCCGCGAGAAGGCTTTCCTGCCACTGGCTGGCGTACCGCTGATCGAACGGGTTATCTCGCGCATCGCCCCGCAGGTCGAAACAATTGTCATCAATGGCAATGGTGATCACAGCCGGTTCGACGCTTTCAGCAAACCTGTTGTTGGCGACATTCTCGACCTCACGACACCACTTTCGGGGTTGCATGCCGTGCTGCGCCACGGTGCAGGCGAAGGATTTGATGCCGTACTGACGGTGCCATCCGATACGCCGTTCCTGCCGCTCAACCTTGTGTCGCGTCTGGCCGAGGCGGGCAGCACCACGGGTGCCGCGATTGCCAGCAGTGGGGGACAACATCATTATCTGACCGGGCTTTGGTCCACCGCCATGGCGGCAAAGCTCGAGGAGCTTGTCGTGGGCAACAAGCTGCGGCGGATGATGGACCTCGGTTCGGTGTTTGAGATCGCCATTGCCGATTGGGCGGTCGATCCGCATGACCCGTTTCTCAATATCAATACTCCCGAAGATTTGGCGGCCGCAGAACACCTGCTGCTCTAAGGCGTGGCCGGTACACCAAGAATGCGCCACTTCAGGTTCACTGCCAGCGTGGCCAGCACAATCAGCAGCAGGCCAAGACACTGAAGTGGTGTCAGCGGATGGCCATAGACCAACCAGTCCAGCATGATGGCAACTGCGGGGTAGATGAAATTCAGGATGGCGATCACGGGTGTCGTCAGCACGGGGTAGGTGGCAAACATCGCGACCATTACAATGCCGGAATGGATGACGCCCATGCCGGCAAGCCAGCCCCAGGACGGCAGGCTGATGGTCTGATCGAAGTCGGCGCCCAGCGACAGCGCCACTGCGCCGACCGTGGCCTGGATCATCATGGTCACTTCCGGCTGCTGGCCCACGATGGCGCGCACACTCATTGTTGTCACCACATAGGCAGCAGCGGCGGCAAGCGTGAGACCAACACCTATCAGCCAACTGCTGCCGGAGAAGGCCGAGATACCGGTCACCCCGCTGGCCAGCGGCACGCCAACAAAGGCGATGATCATCCACAGGATCTGGTCGAGTTGCAGGCGGTCACCTAAGACAATCACACCTGCCAGCACCAACAGGAAGGGATAGCTCTGGAAGACGATGGTCGCCGTGGCAATCGAGGTCATGGCAAAACCAGCAAAGAGGCAAGCCCAGCAGCCCGCAAGAAAGGCGCCCGCCAATGCCGACAGGAGGAAGTTGCGCCGGGTGAACGTGGCAGCGGACAGCAGACCACGGGCAAAGCACCAGGCGGCCAGAAACAGCGCGCCAAACGCGCACCGCCAGAAAACCGTGGTCATCGGATCGACGCCTGCTTCAAGTGCGAAGACGCCGACAGTTCCGCTGACGGCCAGCGCCAGGCCCAATTGCAGCGCCGGATATTTGATGTGGGGTGATGCAGTCACCGGATTCTCCCGAGGCGGGCAAGCTAGGCCGGAAAGCTGTTGCCGGGCAATTCAAGTCTTGTGATAGAGGCATCACGGATTGGCATGACAGGACAGGGAAGAGCATGGGTCATCGGGTCATCGGGGTTGCGGGCTTCAAGAACTCCGGCAAGACGACGCTGGTGGAGAAACTGGTGGGCCATCTTTCGGGTGCGGGCTACCGTGTCTCCACCGTCAAACATGCCCACCACTCCTTTGATATTGATCATGAAGGCCGCGATTCCTTTCGCCACCGCAAGGCTGGCGCCACCGAGGTGGCCGTCATCAGCCGTGACCGCACCGCCGTGATCCATGAGCTGCGTGGTGACGAGCCGCCATCACTGCATCAGGTACTGGAAAGATTGCAACCGTGTGACCTGGTCATCGTCGAAGGCTACAAGCGCGACACCCACGACAAGATCGAGGTGCGCAATGTCGAACTTGACCATCCGCACCTGGCAGGAGATGATCCAACAATCGTGGCGATCGCCAGCAATGGACTTGTTGATGATGTCAGAGTGCCAGTGTTTGACCGTGACGATGTTGCAGCCCTCGCCAAATTTATTGTCTTGCACCTGCAATTGCCGCAACTCCTGAAATGAACCACGAAATGACGCCTGAAATAAGTCCTGCAGTTCTGGGAGGCGGCTGGGTCCGCCCGTTGGTTCATCAAGAGTGCGACCTTTGATGGTGAACTTTCCGTTGGATTTGGTGATGCCGTGCAGCAGGCACGGGACGGTGTATTTGACGCCTGGGCTGAAACGCCGCGTGGGGCCCTGGGGCTCATCATTCTTCTTGATCAGTTTTCGCGCAACATTCACCGGGGCTCGCCTCTGGCCTTTGCTGCTGATGGCAAGGCGCTCGCTTTGTCGAAATCAGCGGTTGCCCGGGGGTTTCACCAAATGTTGCCAGCGCCACTGGCGCAATGGTTCATCATGCCCTTTGAACACGCCGAAGACCTTGATTGTCAGCATCGTGCGGTTGCGCTTTTTCAAAGCATGGGCCTGGTGGACATGGCGCATTGGGCCAGGGTCCATCGTGACATCATCTTGCGCTTCGGGCGCTTTCCCCATCGCAATGCCATTTTGTGCCGAACTTCGACGCCCGAGGAAATCGCCTTCCTCACGTCAGGGGGATTTGCCGGATGACCGGTCTGATCCGACGCGCTGGTCCCGCTGACGCTGCTGCCGTCAGGGCTCTGACCCGCGCTGTCTATGCCAAATGGATTGCGCAGATTGGCCGCGAGCCATTGCCCATGCAGGCTGACTATGAGCGGGCCGTTGCGGAACACTGGATTGATCTTCTGGAGATCGGGGGGCAGCTTGTTGCACTCATCGAAACCATTCCCAAATCTGATCACCTCTATATCCAGAACATTGCCGTGGCAGAAGCAGTACAGGGGCAAGGTCTGGCCCGGCACCTGATTGATCACGCGGCACAGTTGGCCCGGCGCAGCGGCCTTGCGGAGTTGCGTTTGCTGACCAACAAGGCCTTCGCCAGCAATGTGGATATGTATTGTCATCTGGGCTTTGAGCTTTGCAGGGAAGAACCGTTTCCGGGCGGTGGCAGCACAGTTCATTTCCGAAAGGCCGTGTCGTAATCCGGCTGGTCGCTGTCGCTTGTTCTTCACGCCTGTTGAGTTTTCCTCACTAATGTTGTGGAAACTGAAAATCCAAACGTTTGAGCAGGGCATTTCCCCATGAAGACAGAAGCGCGTGCAGTGGTCATTGGCGGTGGCGTCGTCGGAGTGTCCACCCTTTACCATCTGGCCAAGAAGGGCTGGAGCGATGTCGTGCTCATTGAGCGCAAGGAGCTGACATCCGGGTCGACGTGGCATGCGGCGGGCCTGCTGCCACTGTTCAACCTGTCGTACTCGGTCGGCCAGATCCACAAATACTCCGTCCGCTTCTATCAGGAACTGGAGCAAGGAGACCGGCCAGCACGTCGGCTTCCGCAAAGTGTCGAACATCCGTCTCGCCCGCACCAAGGATCGCTGGGACGAATTCATGTATTATGCCGGTGTGGCGGAAACGATTGGCATCAAGGTCAATATCCTGACGCCTGAGCAGGTGAAGGAGGTTTGGCCGCTGTGCGAAACCGAGGGACTGCTCGGTGCCATCCAGCATCCCGATGACGGTTATATCCAGCCTGCTGACTTGACACAGGCGTTGGCGAAGGGCGCGCGCTCACGCGGTGCAGAAATTTACCGCAACACCACCGTGACGGCGATTGCCCAGCGCGCCGATGGCAAGTGGGTGGTAACAACCGACAAGGGCGAGATCGTCGCCGAGCATGTCATTTCCTGCTCCGGCAACTTTGCCCGCAAGACCGGCGCAATGGTTGGCCTTGATGTGCCGGTCATTCCGGTCGAGCACCAATATATCGTTACCGAACCGCATCCCGCCATCAAGGAGCGCCAAGCCAAGGGCCTGCCAGAAATGGGTGTGCTGCGCGAGGCAGATTCGTCCTGGTACATGCGCGAGGAAAACGGTGGCTTGCTGCTCGGACCGTACGAGCATGGCGCACCCTGCTGCTACGTTGATGGTCCCTCGGACGAAAGCGAGTACGAACTGTTCAACGAAGACCTTGACCGTCTTGCACCGCACATCGAAACCGCCATCACGCGCGTGCCGGCTTTCGGTGAAGTGGGCATCAAGAAGGTTTACAACGGTGCCATCGCCTACACGCCGGATGGCTCGCCGATCATCGGTCCAGCCTGGGGCTTGAAGAATTTCTGGCTTAACGAGGGCCACAGCTTCGGCGTCACCGCTGCCGGTGGTGCGGGCTGGCAGCTGGCGGAGTGGATCGTTGATGGTGAACCGACGATCGACATGATGGGTGTCGATCCCCGCCGTTTCGGGCCCTATGCCACGCAAGGTTATCTCAAGGTCAAGAACGAGGAGGCCTACGCCAACGTCTTCACGCCGCACTATCCGGATGAAGAACGGGCGGCGGCGCGCCCGCTCAAGGTCACGCCGTGCTACGGCCGCATGAAGGATTTGGGTGCCGTGTTCGGCTCGGTTTACGGCTGGGAACGTCCGGGCTGGTTTGCGCCCAAGGATTATGGCCTGACGACAGAAGAGATCGGCACGCCTGACGTGCTGACCAGCCACAATCACGCGCCCGCTGCCGCTGATGGCAAGGTCAAGGAAAAATGGTCGTTCCGCCGCTCCAACTATTTCCGCTACGTCGGCGAAGAATGCCGCGCCGTCATGGACAGTGTGGCGCTGCAGGACATGTCGGCGTTTGCCAAGATGGAAGTCTCTGGCCCCAAGGCCCGGGACTGGCTTGAATCCATTCTCGCCAACAAGATTCCCAAGAAGCAGGGCCGCATCGCACTCTGCCATCTGCTCACGCCCAAGGGTGGCGTACGGGCCGAATTCACCGTTTATGAGTGGCAGCCCGGCCGCTTCTATCTGGTCTCGGCGGGTGCCTATGAACGGCACGACCATGACTATCTGCAGAAGCTGTTGCCCTCTGATGGCTCAGTCAAACTCAATCCGATCACCACGCGCCTTGGCGTTCTGGTCATCGCAGGTCCGAATTCCCGCAAGCTTTTGCAGAAGCTGACGACAACCGATTTGTCGAACGAGGCTTTCCCATGGCTGTCGGGCAAGCAGATCAGCGTCGGCCATGTCTCAAGTCACGTCGTGCGCGTCAACTTTGTGGGTGAACTGGGGTATGAATTCCATCACCCCATCGAACATCAGGTGGCGCTCTTTGATCTGCTGATGGACGCGGGCAAGGAATTTGGCATTCGACCCTATGGCATCAAGGCGATGTCGTCGCTGTCGATTGAAAAGAGCTACCGTCTGGTGCCGCGTGAATTGTCGATCGAGTACTCAGCCTATGAGTCGGGCCTTGACCGTTTCGTCCATCCCAACAAGGGTCAGTTCATTGGCCGTGATGCGCTGGTGGCGGGCCGCGAAAAGGGCCTCGACTGGAACTTCGTGACCATGGAAGTGCATGGCATCAAGGACAACCAGTCGGACGTGCGCGGGTCGGAACCAGTCTATGCCAATGGCAAGCTGATCGGCCGTGCCACCAACGGCGGCTTTGGCTTCCGGGTGAACAAGTCACTGGCGCTCGCCATGGTGAAGCCTGAACAGGCCGCACTGGGCACTGAGCTCGAGGTCAAGATTCTCGGATCGATGTTCAAGACAACAGTGGTGGCCGAAAGCCCCTATGATCCCGACAACCTGAAACTCCGGGCGTGAGGAACACCTGACAGATGCTGCCACGCTTGCTGGTATGGTGACCATGGCAGCAGGCGAATCAACATGATTTCTGGGACATCAGGGCAGCAGGGCTACGGGACAGGGGTTGTCTTCGTTCTCATTGCCACGTTGGGCTGGAGCATTTCCGGCCTGTTCGTGCGCCTGATGCCGGGACTTGATGGCTGGCAGCTCAATTGCTGGCGCGGCTTCTGGATGGCGGTGGCGCTACTCTGCTACCTGATTGTCACCTATGGCCGCGACACGTGGTCGCGTTTCAAGGTCATTCCGCTGGCGGCGCTGTGTTTTTCCGCAGGCTTCTTTGCCCTCGGTTCCACCCTTTATGTGACGTCGCTGACGCTCGTCAGCACGGCAACCATTTCAGTGATCGGCGCGTCATCGCCCATCTTCACGGGCCTGCTCAGTCCGTGGGTCACGGGCGAGCGACCTGGGCTTGCGGCGTGGGCCGCCGCAGCACTGGCCATGGCCGGTGTGGGCGTCATTGCCTGGAACGGCCTTGAGGCCGGCAATCTTGCAGGCATTCTCGTATCGGTCATGGTGCCGATGACCTTTGCCGGACAAACGCTGGCCTTGCGGCGCTATCGCAGCGTCGACATGACACCGGCGATTTGCCTGGGTGGTTTTCTCTCGTTCTTCGCGGCCGGACTACTGGGTTTCACGGCTGGACATGCCGGCGGAGGATTTGAGGTCGCGCCACGTGAAATGCTGCTGCTGGCGTTGATGGGACCGTTGCAGCTGTCCATTCCACTGGTCTTCTACATCAAGGGCGCACGTTCAGTTCCCGCGGTCACATTGTCACTGATTGCCATGCTGGATGCGGTGCTCAATCCGCTGTGGCCATGGCTGTTTGTTGGCGAAGTTCCGGACAAGGCGTCGTTCATCGGTGGTGCCATCATCATTCTCGCCGTGCTGATCTCGATCTTTGGCGGGCAATGGCTGAAGCACAGGAACACGGCATGAAAGCAACCGCAACGCTTATAGGTTTTACCGCAGTGCTGACATGGGGCCTGCTGGCCTTCCTTTCCAAACTTGCGGGTGACATTCCGCCACTGCAAATCACAGCCATGGCCTTTACGATTGGTGGCCTTGTTGGCGCGGCGAGTTGGCCCTTCAGGCCTGGGGCAAGTCGGGTGCTGTTGCAACACCCGCCTGTGGTCTGGATCCATAATGTTGCGGGGTTGTTTGGCGCCCATTTCCTTTATTTCATGGCCATTAAGCGTGCGCCCGTGCTGGAGGTCAGCCTCATCGCCTATCTCTGGCCGCTTTTCATCGTACTGTTCGCAGGCCTGTTGCCGGGCGAAAAACTGAAAGCACATCATTTGCTGGGAGCGGCGTTTGGTCTTGCCGGGGCTTGGCTTGTCGTTGGCAAAGGAGAGGGTATTGGCCTGTCACAAGGATTGCAAGCCGGCCACATGATAGCGCTGCCCTATGCCATTTATTGGGCTGCCTATTCGGTGTCCATCCGCCGCCATGGAAAGATTTCGTCTGACATCGTGGCTGGCTTCTGCCTCGCAACCGGCGTCCTCGCCGGGCTTTCGCACGTGATGCTTGAAACTACTGTTTGGCCTCTTGCCGGGCTGCAATGGATTGCTGTCATCGGACTTGGCATTTTGCCTCTCGGTCTTGGATTTTATGCCTGGGATTTTGGCATGAAACACGGAGATCCCATGGTGCTGGGGGCTTCTGCCTATGCGGCGCCCCTGCTCTCGACCCTGGTTCTGCTCATGACCGGCTTTGCAGTCCCGCACTGGTCAATTCTTGCCGCCTGCGTGCTAATCACAGGTGGAGGCGTGATCGCTGCCAAAGACATGTTGTTCAGGAAAAGTTGATCAGGAAAAATTGTTCTTGCGCTGCCGCAGTTCGGCAAAGACCTCAATATCTGTTGCGGTTTCCATGCCGAGCACCTTGCGGATTTCGGGCGAGTCACAGCGCATGTAGGGATTGGTCTTCAGCTCTTCGCCGATGGTTGTGGGGCAGGTCATCTTGCCTTGCTCACGCAGCTTCTTTACTTCCGCCGCGCGCATGACCAGTGCCCGGTTGCCATGCTCCACCGTCAAAGCGAACCTGGCATTGGTTTCGGTGTATTCATGGCCGCAATAGACTGACGTCAAGGGCTGCAGCGTGCGGAACTGGTTGACTGAATTGTACATCTGTTCCGCCGTTCCCTCAAAAATGCGGCCACAGCCCATGGCAAAAAGCGTGTCAGCGGCAAAGAGCATATAATCATCAGAGAAATGATAGGCGACATGTCCGGCGGTATGGCCGGGGCAGGCAAAAACCTTGAGAGGGCGGCGGGCGAGTTCGATCACGTCGCCGCCCTTCACCGTCTGGGTGATTCCCGGGATACGATCCTTTTCGGCTTCCGGGCCGATGATCCGGCAACCAAAGATATCCTTGAGTTCAAGATTGCCTTCGACGTGGTCGGGATGGTGATGTGTGGTGAGGATGTGGGTAAGCTGCCAGCCGCGTTTTTTCAGATTGTCCGCAACGGCCGAGGCATCCGGAGCGTCAATCGACATTGTCGTTCCAGTGCGGCTGTCATGGACGAGAATGCCGTAATTGTCGCTGCGGCAGATGAATTGATGCACGGTAAGATTAGACATGATGGCGTGCCTATACCATGTTTTCTGATCAACAAGGCAGCTGCTGTTTTTTGCGCGGTGAGCGACTAGACTGACGTCATGGATGTTGTTGACCTCAGGGAATTCTACCAGAGCGCGCTTGGCCAATCGGCTCGGGTGCGGATTTCCAATGCCCTTGCTCCCAGACTGAAGTGCCATGCCGGACAGACAGTTCTCGGATTGGGTTTTGCCCACCCCTATCTGGAAGGGACAGGTTCTGAAGAGGCAGTTACACTCTCCTTCATGCTGGCGCGTCAGGGTGTCATCCATTGGCCGGAGGATCAATCCGTCAGGGCAGCCCTTGTCGATGAATGCGATTTGCCACTGTTGGAGAGCATTGCCGATCACGTGGTCGTGGCCCATGGTCTCGAGCTTTCCGATGGCCCGCTTGAAATGCTGCAAGAAATCTGGCGGGTGATGGCACCGCAGGGCAGGCTTTATCTCATCGTACCCAATCGCCGGGGCCTCTGGTCGGCTTCTGATTCGTCGCCCTTTGGGAACGGTCAGCCCTTTTCCCGATCGCAGATCACCAGCCTCCTCAAGGAGGCGCGCTTTACTGTTACATGGTCTAAGGAGGCGTTGGTGATGCCGCCATTTGCGGCGCCAGCGTTCCTCAAGATGGCACCTGCCTTCGAACGCATGGGTTCGCGCGTGCTGGGACGCTACTCCGGTGTCCTGCTCTTCGAAGCCATGAAGCAGGTTTATGCGTTCTCATCCGGCAAGCGCGCGCGCCGCCTTGTGCCGCGGCTGCGTCCGGTGCTGCTGCCATCGCCGCAACCCACGCACCGCAAGCCACCGGCCTCGAGCGGTTTGTGAGAAAAGCCTGTTCTCACTGGAGTCATCGTGCTTTATGACATTTCACTCAGACATTGAGTCCGCCGCCGATGACGTCAACCATGCCACCCTCACCTCCGCCCAACCTGGACGATATCCGGCAGGCCATTGATGGCGTGGATGATGCCGTGCTGGCGCTCCTGCAAAAGCGCATCACCCTGGTGGACGGTGTCATTGCAGCCAAGGCCGGAGACAGCCAGCCGCTGGCCTCCCCGCTGCGGCCAACCCGGGAAATGCTGATCCTGAAGCGACTCATTGGCCAGGGCAGCGGAGTCGCACCAGAACTCCTGGTGCGTCTTTGGCGTGGACTTATCAGTGAAGCAACCTTGAAGCAGGCAAGTGTCACCATCCACGTGACCAAGAAACTGTCCCAGTCCATGGGACATCGTCTGCGTATCCGGGACCATTTCGGGCGCTTTGCCGTGGAAGAGTGGAAGGACGGCGCGCAGGCGCTCATGCAGGTCAACGCCAATCCCACAGATATCTGCGTCGTGGATACAGACTCAGACTGGATCGAGCCATTCCTTGAGGGCAAGGCGGGCAAGGCCCAGGTCATCGCGACGCTTCCGGCTCTGAAGGATGCTGAAATCCCGAAGCTTCTCGTGCTCGGTGTCACACCAACACAGGCAACCGGCGAGGACGAGACATTGCTCATCAGCAAAGGCAGTCTGCCGCGCGATTTTTCCATCCAGCCCGTGTGGCAACTCAAGATGGGACCTTACCGGCTATCGTCTCTGGCGGGCTGGTACTCGGAGCATGAAAGCCCCCTCATCAGTTTGTCCCGCTCCAATCCCGGGCTTGGCCTGAAGGTCGCCGGGCGCTATGCGTCGGCCATCGAGGTTTAGACACCATGTCCACAGCTGCAACCGGGCGGCTCCAGCCGCGCCCAGTGCCGAAATCTGGCATTCTTGATATTGAACCCTATGTGCCGGGCAAGAGCGCGGCCAGGGGCACAAAAATTCACAAGCTTTCGTCCAATGAATCGCCCCTTGGTGCCAGCCCCAAGGCGGTCGAGGCCTATCGCAAAGCAGCCGAAACGCTGGAACGCTATCCTGATGGCAGTGCCACGGCGCTGCGCACGGCAATTGCGCAACGCTATGGACTTTCCGCCGATCATATCGTTTGCGGTGCGGGCTCGGATGAGCTGCTGCAGCTGCTGGCGAACGCCTATTTGGGTGAGGGCGATGAGGCTGTCTACAGCCAGTATGGTTTCCTTGTGTACCCCATCGCCATTGCCGCCAATGGGGCCAAGGCCATTGTTGCACCGGAACAGAACCATACGACAGACGTCGATGCGATCATCGCTTGCATCACACCACGTACGCGCATGGTGTTCCTCGCCAATCCCAACAATCCGACCGGCACCTACATTCCATTTTCAGAGGTCAAGCGGCTGCATCAAGCGTTGCCTGCCAACGTGCTGCTGGTGCTTGATGCTGCCTATGCGGAGTTTGTGCGCAACAATGACTACGAGTCGGGCATTGCACTGGTCAGTGAATACGACAATGTCGTGATGACCCGCACGTTCTCGAAAATCTTTGGTCTTGCCGCGCTGCGATTGGGTTGGCTCTATGGCCCGGCCCATGTCGTTGACGTGCTGAATCGCATCAGGGGGCCCTTCAACGTATCTTCGGGCGCGATTGCAGCTGGCGTCGCCGCAATCGAGGACCAAGCCTTCATGGACAAGGCGCTGGAGCACAATGCCAAATGGCTGTCGTGGCTGACGGCTGAGATCGGCAAGCTTGGCATTGCGGTCACGCCCAGTGTCGGCAATTTCCTGCTGTTGAATTTTCCCAAGGGCAAGACGGCAGCGGCAGCGGATGCGTTCCTGCAGGGGCGCGGCATCATTGTCCGCCGCATGGACGCTTATGGACTGCCACAGGCCTTGCGTCTGACAATTGGAGATGAAGAAGCCAATCACGCCGTTGTTGTCGCACTCAGGGACTTCATGTCGTGAGCACTGAATTCAACAAGGTTGCCATTCTCGGTCTTGGCCTTATCGGCTCATCGATTGCCCATGCCATCCGGGCCTATGGTGGCGCCAAGATCATCAGCGGTCATGCCAAGAGTGTCGAGACATTGCGCATCGCGGCGGAGATTGGTTTTGCCGATAGCTTGCATGTCTCGGCGGCAGAGGCGGTGAAGGGTGCCGACCTGATCATCCTCTGTGCGCCCATCGGGGTATGTGGCGCGCTGGTGGCAGCGATCAGGGATGCGGTCGAACCTGGTGCAATCATCACCGATGTCGGGTCGGTCAAGGGCGCCATCATCAGGGACTGCCTCCCGCATGTCCCGCAACACGCCCATTTCATCCCGGGCCACCCGGTCGCCGGCACCGAGCAATCCGGACCGCGCGCGGGCTATGCCGAATTGTTCCAGAACCGTTGGCTCATCCTGACGCCATTGCCGGACAATCCGCCTGAAAAAGTTGCTGCACTCGAAGCCTTCTGGACGCGCCTCGGGTCCAAGGTCGAACACATGACGGCGGATCACCATGATCTTGTGCTCGCCATGACCAGCCATCTGCCGCATCTCATCGCCTATAATTCGGTGGCGACAGCGGCTGATCTTGAGGCGGTGACGCAATCCGAGGTGATCAAATTCTCGGCCGGCGGTTTCCGCGATCTCACCCGCATTGCCTCGTCTGATCCCACCATGTGGCGCGACGTTTTTCTCAACAACAGGGAAGCGGTGCTGGAAATGCTGGGGCGCTTCTCGGAAGAACTTTCGGTCTTGCAACGGGCCATCCGCTGGGGTGATGGCGAGACATTGTTCAACTTGTTCAGCCGGGCCCGCGATATCCGAAAAGGCATTATTGCGGCAGGACAGGATACCGCTGTTCCCAACTTCGGGCGTGATCCCACGCACAAGACCTGAAAGCGATGACCGGACAGGCCTCCCATTGGGTCTTTGGTTATGGGTCGCTGATGTGGAACCCGGGATTCCGCTTTGTGCGCTCCGTACCGGCTCGCCTCTCCGGCTTTCACCGCAAACTGTGCGTCTACTCCTTCCATTACCGCGGACAGCCGGGGAAGCCCGGTCTGGTCTTTGGTCTTGATCGCGGCGGGTCATGCAACGGACTTGCCTTCGAGGTATCGGAGAAGGATTGGCGTGCCACGCAAGACTATCTGCAAAATCGCGAGCAGATCACCATGGTGTATCGGGAATTGCGCAAGCGGGTCGTACTCGCGGACGGGGTGCCAGTGGATGTTCTCACCTATGCTGTTGACCGGGCCCATCCGCAGTGTGCGTGTGGGCTTTCGGACGACGCCATCGTCGCCCTGGTGCGTCAGGGCGAGGGCGAGGCAGGCAGCAATCTCGACTATGTCCGCAATACCCATGCCCATCTCCTGCAACTCGGCATTGATGATCCTGGCCTGTCGCGACTGATGCGTCTGATCGGTGACTGACTATTTGAGCAGCGCCCCTCAACGAAAGGGCAAGCCAAAACGTCGCATTCAAGCCAGCCACGCCGTTGGCGGAATTGACTTGGCGGATGGGCGTAACTAGGGTCCGGCAACTTTTTCCACAGGCCTTTTCAAGAGGTAGTCCCATGAAAGTATTGGTCGCGGTCAAGCGCGTCGTTGATTACAACGTGAAGATCCGCGTCAAGGCGGATGGTTCGGGCGTCGAGCTCGCCAACGTCAAGATGTCAATGAACCCTTTTGACGAGATCGGCGTTGAAGAAGCGGTGCGTCTGAAGGAGTCGGGCAAGGCCACGGAAGTGATCGCCGTTACCATCGGTCCGGCGCAGTCCCAGGAAACATTGCGCACCGCCCTTGCAATGGGCGCCGACCGCGCCATCCTCGTCAGGCATGATGAGTACGTGGAGCCGCTCTCGGTTGCCAAGATTCTCAAGGGTGTTGTCGAGGCTGAAAAGCCGGAGATTGTCATTCTCGGCAAGCAGGCGATTGACGATGACGCCAACCAGACCGGTCAGATGCTGGCCGCCCTTCTCGGCTGGCCACAGGCCACCGCCTGCTCGAAACTTGAACCCGGCTCCGGCGAAGCGGTGATTACCCGTGAAATCGATGGCGGTCTGCAGACACTCAAGGTCAAGATGCCCCTGATCGTGACGACTGACCTCCGTCTCAATCAGCCGCGCTATGCGTCTCTTCCCAATATCATGAAGGCAAAGAAGAAGCCGCTCGATGAAAAAACGCCAGCTGACTATGGCGTCAATCCGGCACCCCGCCTCAAGGTCGTGAAGACGGAAGATCCGCCGAAGCGTCTCGCCGGTGTGAAAGTGAAATCGGTTGCCGAACTTGTCGGCAAACTCAAGGAAGCGGGAGCAATCTGATCATGGCCGTTCTTCTCATTGCCGAACACGACAACAAGAGTCTGAAGGATGCAACCCACAAGGCGTTGACTGCTGCTGCCCTGATGGGTGGTGACGTTCACGTGCTGGTGGCTGGCAACAAGGCCGACGCCGCCGCCGCCCAGGCCGCCAAGCTTGCCGGTGTGAAAAAGGTGGTGCACGTCGAGAGTGCGGCACTTGAACGTCCGGTGGCAGAACCCATGGCGGCAACCATCGTGTCGCTTGCGGGTGCCTACGAACATATCGTGGCGCCGGCCACCACCAACGGTAAAAACTACATGCCACGGGTGGCAGCCCTTCTCGATGTCATGCAGATCTCTGATATTTCCGAAGTGAAGTCTGGCGATACCTTTGTGCGCCTCATCTATGCTGGCAATGCAGTGCAGACAGTGCAATCGACCGACGCCAAGAAAGTCATCACGGTGCGTACTGCTTCCTTTGCTGCCACAGCAGAAGGTGGTTCTGCTGCGGTTGAAAAAGCCAATGCTGCTGCCGATCCCGGTCTCTCGTCTTACGTCAGCGAAAACCTCACCGTATCGGACCGGCCAGAACTGACCTCAGCCAAGATCGTCGTATCGGGTGGCCGCGGCATGCAGAACGGCGACAACTTCAAGATGCTTGAAGCCGTCGCCAAGAAGCTCAATGCTGCAGTCGGTGCTTCGCGTGCCGCCGTGGACGCGGGCTATGTTCCGAACGATTATCAGGTCGGTCAGACCGGCAAGGTGGTTGCCCCTGATCTCTATATTGCCGTCGGCATTTCGGGTGCCATCCAGCATCTGGCCGGCATGAAGGACTCGAAAATCATTGTGGCCATCAACAAGGACGAGGAAGCGCCGATCTTCCAGGTGGCCGATTATGGACTGGTGGCGGATCTGTTCGCCGCTGTGCCGGAACTGGAAGCGGAACTGGGCAAGCTCGGCAGGTAACTAGGTTCGCGCCAGACGGGTTGCGAGCAGAGATGCTGCCAAGGCCGCACCTGTCAACACGCACGCCGTCCAGGCAATGGACGGCGTGATTGCCTGTGAAACAAACCAGCCGCCAAGGCCTGCACCAATCGCCTGGCCGACATAAACAACCGAGGTGTTGAGCGCCACCGTTGCTGCTGCAAGGGTGGGAGCAATGGCGACAAGCCTGCTTTGCTGCAGCGAGTTGGACGAGAACGAGCCAAGGCCCCAGATGCCGATACCACACAGGGCCAGAATGAAGTTGCCATAGCTCGCTGCAAAGATTCCGAGACCTGCGATGAGACAGACAATCGAGATGGCGATAACGCGATCAGTGCCAAAGTTCGTGACGATACGGGCGGCGATGGCGTTGCCAATGACACCGGCTACTCCAGCAGCAGCAAAGGCCATGGCCACTTGTTCCGGGCCGCCGTTGAAGGCCTCGCGCAGAATTGGTGCGATGTAGGAGAAAACTGTCATCTGCCCCGACATTGAGAGCAATGTGACCAGCAACACCACCAGCAACACAGGATTGGTGAGGACCTGTTTCCAGGCGGCGAGTGTGAGTGGCTGCACGAAGAGGCGGCGCGGCAGGGACCAGGCGGCAAGAAGTGCAGCCAGGATGCAAGCGACACCCATGCCCGCCATGACGGTACGCCAGCCCAACAGAGTGGCGAGATAGCTGCCGAGTGGAATGCCGGCAACGCTCGCCGCCGACCAGCCGATGAAGATGAAGGCGATGGCACCAGCGCGTTTTTTGGCGGGCACAAGAAGGCCTGCGGCAGCGGCAGCCTGGGGTGTGAAGATGGCCGCACCCAGCACGGTCACGGCACGAATGGCGAGAAGTGATATGAAGCCCGGCGCCAACGCTGCTGCCAGATGACCCAAGGCATAGAGCGCAAGGGCAAAAACCAGCAGAGCGCGGCGGTCAATGCTGCTGGTGAGAGCCGCCACCAACGGCGCACCCACCGCGACGACTACTCCCCCCACCAGCATCAGGAGACCTGCGGTTGCAGCGGAGACGGCGAGATCAGCCGAAATCTCGTTGAGGAGGCCCGCTGGCAAAAGAATTCCGGTGCCAATGATGAAGTTGCCGAGGAGCAGGGTCCAGAGCGGAAGGCGTGGCCTGGCTTCAGTTAAAATGGTCATTGTGGCATGATCTCGCAGTCGCGAAAGGCGCTTGCGGTACGCCCATCAGACGGTTAGGCTTTGCGTCACTCTTGAATGGATTGAGCCAAGAAACCAAGATGAAAATAAGGAAAATCGGCGTCATTGGCGCCGGCCAGATGGGCTCTGGCATAGCTCATGTGTGCGCATTGGCAGGCTTTGAAGTGGGCCTCAATGACGTCAGCCGGGAAAGAATTGAGGCCGGCCTTGCCAACATTGGCGGAAACATTGGCCGTCAGGTGAAATCCGGCAAAGTGTCGGAAGAAGCGCGCGCAGCCGCGATGGCACGCATCACTGCCGTCGACAGCTTCGCCGGATTTGGCGACCACGATCTGGTCATCGAGTCGGCGACTGAAAACGAAGAAGTGAAGAAGAAGATTTTCGAGGCTCTCATTCCGCATGTGAAGGCGGATGCCTTGCTCGGCACCAACACCTCGTCGATCTCGATCACGCGGTTGGCCGCTGTTACCGACCGCCCGGAAAAATTCATCGGGGTTCATTTCATGAACCCGGTTCCAGTGATGGAACTGGTCGAACTCATTCGCGGCATCGCCACCGACGAGGACACCTACAAGTCGGTCAAGGAATTTGCGACCTCTCTGGGCAAGACCATCGCCGTTTCGGAAGATTTCCCGGCCTTTATCGTCAACCGCATCCTGCTGCCGATGATCAACGAGGCGATCTACACGCTCTATGAGGGTGTGGCTGGCGTGGAAGCCATCGACACCGCCATGCGGCTTGGCGCGCATCACCCGATGGGGCCGTTGCAACTGGCCGACTTCATCGGTCTCGATACCTGCCTCTCGATCATGCAGGTGCTGCACGAGGGCCTGTCGGATTCGAAGTACCGGCCGTGTCCGCTGCTGGTGAAATACGTGGAGGCGGGTTGGCTTGGCCGCAAGACCCAGCGCGGCTTCTACGATTACCGCGGCGAGAAACCGGTGCCGACGCGCTGATTATTTTTGCAGTGATTTTGGCGCGACGTTTTTCCAGGCCATCAGCAAGTATGCTTCTGAGCAGCGCTTCATCTGCCTTTTGTTGATCGACCAGAGTCCAGCCTTTGCGGCCCCAGCCGCCGGGGATCGGGGCGATGACTGTCTGGTTCTGCTGCGACCAGAATGTCCTGCTGTTCCGGCGTCAGCTTCACGTAGGCCATGCCCTTGTCATTGAAGCCTGCGAAGATCTTGTCCCGGACGCGAAAGTCGGCTTTGCCGAAATGAGACTTCTCCTCAGCTGCCGGCAGAGCCAGGGCGAGTTTGCGATAGAGCTGCGGAGCGCTCTGCCGTCATGGCGTGAGCACGGCCTTGATCAAATCCTTGGCTTCGTCCGAGGCCCAGTCGGCGGGCCCGAGCAAACGTCCTGCCTCCTTGCCCTCCTTGTCGATGAGCAAGGTGGCGGGAAGGCCGAGCGCACCCACTGCGGCAAGCGCCCTGCTTTCCACATCGGTGTAGAGGGCGAGGTTGTCGGCACCGGTTTCCTTGAGAAATGCCGACGAGGCCTCGGCCCCCTTGCGATCGAGGCTCAGGGCCACGACTTCGAAATCAGCGCTGCCCATTTCGTTCTTGAAGTTTTGCAAGGTCGGGCATTTCCTTGCGGCAGGGCGCGCACCAGGTGGCCCAGAGGTTGAGAAGAACAACCCGGCCCTTGAAATCGGCCAGGGTCTTGTCGCTGCCGGTCGCGTCCTTGAAGGTGAATGTGGCAACGTCCTTGCGGGGTTCATGGACCAGGAAACCGGCCAATGGACCCTTGGCGAAAGCCTTGAGTGAGCCTGTATTCGGTTGCCGCAGCGGATTGAGATGGGCTTTCCACCTTGCCAGCGCTGCCATTGAACCAGTAAAGCCCAGCTGCGGCGAGAAGGATCACGATCACCAGCGGGACCGTGGCAAAGGGTTTTGTCATTTTGGAACGGCTCATCTGGTGGGGCTCGCCTGAAAACTGGGAAAAATGATGACCAAGGCCAATCAACGGTCCGGCTCGAATAGCATGTGGGGTGGCCGCTTTGCCAGCGGTCCTGCCGCCATCATGGCTGAAATCAACGCCTCGATCGGTTTCGACAAGCGCCTTTATGCCGAGGATATCGCTGGCTCCAAGGCCCATGCCGCCATGCTGGCCAAGCAGGGCATTCTCAGCAAGGCGGATGCGGCAGCAATTGCCAAGGGCCTCGATGCGGTGAAAGCCGAAATCGAAAATGGCAGTTTCAATTTCAGCGCGGCGCTGGAAGACATCCACATGAACGTGGAATCGCGGCTGAAAGAACTGGTGGGTGAACCGGCGGGCCGGCTCCATACGGCGCGGTCGCGCAATGACCAGGTGGCAACCGACATGCGGCTCTATGTGCGCGCCGTTGTCGATGCGCTGGATGAAAGCCTGGCCGACCTGATGCGGGCGCTGGCTGAAAAGGCTGCAAGCACACGCTGGCACCATCATGCCGGGCTTCACCCATTTGCAGGTGGCGCAACCCATCACCTTTGGACACCACTGCCTGGCCTATGTGGAAATGCTGTCACGAGATCGCGGACGGTTGCAGGACGCACGCAAGCGGCTGAACGAAAGTCCGCTTGGTGCAGCGGCACTGGCGGGCACGCCCTATCCGATTGACCGCCATGCCACCGCCAAGGCGCTGGGATTTGCCGGACCGATGCGGAACTCGCTCGATGCGGTTTCGTCGCGCGACTATGTGCTGGAGGTTCTGGCGGCCTGTTCGATCTCGGCCATCAACCTGTCGCGCATGGCCGAAGAAATCGTCTTGTGGACGACGGCGCAGTTCCGCTTCGTCGCGCTCTCCGACAAGTTCACCACCGGCTCCTCGATCATGCCGCAGAAGCGCAATCCCGATGCTGCCGAACTGGTGCGGGCAAAGCCGGGCCGTATTCTCGGTGCCTTCATGGCACTGGCTGTCGTCATGAAGGGTTTGCCGCTGGCCTATTCCAAGGACATGCAGGAAGACAAGGAGCCGGCCTTCGATGCTTTTGATGCGCTGGCGTTGGCGCTCGCTGCCATGGCCGGCATGGTGCGGGACATGGAGCCCAATGCGGCGGCCATGAAAGCTTCGGCGATGACCGGCTATTCCACGGCAACTGATCTCGCCGACTGGCTGGTGCGCGCCCTCAAGATGCCGTTCCGCGAGGCCCATCATGTGACGGGCAGGGTGGTGGCGCTGGCGGAAAAGAAGAAACTGCGGCTCGATGAGCTCACGCTGGCCGACCTGCAGGGCATCGAGCCGCGGATCAGCAAGGCCGTGTTCGAAGTGCTGTCGGTTGAGGCCTCGGTCGCCAGCCGCGTGAGTTTTGGTGGAACGGCACCTCGCCTTGTCAAAAAAGCTGCGCTAGAGTGGCTGAAACAGTTGAAGGGTCGCTGACATGTCATTCCTGAAACAGGCGCTGCTCGCCGCCCTCGTCGTTTCGTCGCTGACCGCCTGCGGGGTTCGCGGTGATCCGGAACCACCACCGAATTTCACCCAGCAGTAAACCCATGCATCATTTTACCTACCGGGACGGCGTCCTCCACGCCGAGGACGTGAGCCTGCGGCGCATTGCCGAAGAGGTTGATACTCCCTTCTATTGCTATTCCTCCGCGACACTGGAACGGCACTACCAGGTCATGGACCGGGCCTTTGAAGGGACGGATCACATGATCTGCTATGCCATGAAGGCCAACTCCAATCAGGCGGTGATCAAGACCATGGCGGCCATGGGGGCTGGCATGGACGTGGTGTCGGAAGGCGAACTGCGCCGAGCCCTTGCGGCTGGTGTTCCGGCGCGCAAGATCGTGTTTTCCGGCGTTGGCAAGACGGCGCGCGAAATGGCGCTGGCGCTTGAAGGAAGGCATTGCCTGCTTCAACGTCGAGTCGGAGCCGGAACTGGAGCTGCTGTCGTCGGTGGCCAACCGGGTGGGGCAACGGGCGGCGGTGTCGATCCGGGTCAACCCAGATGTCGATGCAAAAACGCATGCCAAGATCACCACCGGCAAGGCCGACAACAAGTTTGGCATTTCCTATCTGCGGGCGTCCGAGGTCTATGCGCGCGCTGCGGCCTTGCCGGCGATCGATGTGGCGGGGATCGACATGCACATCGGCAGCCAGATCACCGAGCTGGCACCCTTCGAGAAGGCCTATACGCTGATGGCCGAACTGACACGGCAGCTTCTGGCCGAGGGTCATGCCATCCGTCATCTTGATCTCGGTGGTGGGCTTGGCGTGCCCTATCGCGGTGACAATGATATTCCTCCGCACCCGGATGAATATGGCGCGATGTGCAAGCGCGTGCTGGGGCCGCTCGGTTTGAAGATGGTGCTGGAGCCGGGGCGCATGTTCGTGGGCAACGCCGGCATCCTGGTGACGCGTGTGATCTATCGCAAGGATACCGAGGCGCGCGACTTCATCATCCAGGACGGGGCGATGAACGATCTCATCCGGCCGACGCTTTATGATGCCCATCACGACATCTTGCCGGTTGACGAGGCGCTGGCATCCGGCGAACTCACTGAGGCTGATGTGGTGGGACCGATCTGCGAGTCAGGTGACTATCTGGCAAAACAGCGCCGGCTGCCGCACTTCCAGCAGGGTGACCTGATGGCCGTGATGACAGCGGGGGCCTATGGCGCAGTGCAATCGGGAACCTACAACTCGCGGCCCCTGGTGGCCGAGGTTCTGGTCAAGGGCAGCCAGTGGTCAGTGATCCGGCCGCGGCAAAGTTACGAAGAATTGATCGGGCTTGATCGCCTGGCGGCGTGGCAATCGTGATTATCCCAACACTAAGATTAATTTCCTTGGTGACACAATTCTGCCCTTCTGTGCTAGTAGGGGACGTTCATGAGCCAGATTTCACCCACCCACCTTGCCCGCAAAGTTGCCCTGCAGCAGCTCGGCGTCATCTGGGAACGGTTGTGGGCGGCGCTGCACTGGCCGTTGATCTGCCGCTGGCGTGGCGCTGGCGCTGGTGGCCTCGGGTATCCTGCAATCCCTGCCGGACATGGTGCGGCTTGGGCTTCTCGCGGTTGTGGGGCTGGTCTTCCTCATTTCGCTGAAAGACCTCTTCCGTCTGATCTGGCCGTCGCGGCGCGAGGCCATGCGGCGGATGGAACGGGCCTCCGCCGTGGTGCACCGTCCACTCTCCAGTGCCGAAGACACAATTGCCGCCGAAGTTCTGGACCCGCTCAGCGATGCGGTGTGGGAAGAACATCAACGCCGGCAATTGCTGGCCCTCAAGGATATCAGGATTTCGCCACCGCGCTCGGCCTGGTCAAAATTTGATCCCCGGGCCTTGCGTGTGCCGGTCATGCTTGCGGCCCTGGCGGCGGTGCTGCTTGGCCCCGGCAGTGTGACATCCAATCTGCGCGATGCAACCAGGCTAACACCCGCTGTTGCTGCCGTGCCTTTGACCCTTGATGCCTGGTTGAAGCCGCCTGCCTATACAGGCAAGCCACCGCTGCTTCTCTCGGCACCATCGATGCAGGAAAAGATCGCGCGCGGCGATGACCTGCTGGTGCCGGAACAATCGGTCTTCACGCTCCGGGTATCAGGTGCGGCTGCACCGGCGGTCAAATTGCTGGACCGCAACGAACAGCCCATCATTGAGGCTTCCGGTCTCAAAACATCGACGCCGCAGGATGGTGTCCTCGCGGCTGAAATGAAACTCAGTGAACCGGTCAGCATTGTCGTCCTTGACGGTGACACCGAACTGGCCCGCTATCCCATCAGCATCATTCCCGACGCTGCCCCCACGATCGCCATATCCAAGACACCGGCGGGCGAACAGCGTGGTGCCCTGGTGACGGAATGGCTGGCAAAGGATGACTATGGCATCAAGTCGGTGAGCGGCGAGATCGAGCTTGCCGATGAACAGGACTAGCGGCCTTGGCTTCGAAAGCAATGGCGTGTTCCTGTTTGATCCGCCGGAGCTGAAGTTTGCCCTGCGCCGTCCCAATGCCAAGGAAGAGGCGGGAAAGACCACGCATGATCTCGCTGCCCATCCATGGGCTGGCCTGCAGGGTCAACCTGACACTTGCCGTCAAGGATGGTGCAGGGCAGGTGGGCAAGAGTGCCGTCACGACCTTCGCACTGCCGGAGCGGCAATTCATCCGGCCACTGCCGCAGGCACTGATCGAACAGCGCAAGCAACTCATCTTGTTTCCCGAACGCGCCATTGAAGTTGGCGACGCGCTCGATACGCTGATGCTCTATCCCTCCGGTCTGGTTGAACGCAGTGGCCATGTCGTGGCGATTGCCACCCTTGCCTCGCGGCTGCGCAATGCCAGCGGCTATGATGACGTCAAGGCGGTGGTTGGCGGCCTGTGGGATGTCGCAGTGTCGATCGAGGAAGGCTCACTCGAAGACGCGCGCGCGGAATTGCAGGCGCTGAAGAAGGAACTGGAAAAGGCCCTGCAGGATGGTGCACCGCCTGAGCGCATTGCCGAACTGATGGACAAGATGCGCAAGGCCATGGACAAGTTCATGGAAGCGATGCGCCAGGAAGCCGAACGGCGGATGAAGGATGGCACGTTGCAGCGTCCACAGCCGGGTCAGCAGGGCCGCACCATCACCCAGGAAGACCTGCAGAAGATGATGGATGCGCTGGAAGACCTGGCCAAGGGTGGTTCACGCGAAATGGCCGAGCAATTGCTCAATGAGTTGGACCGCATGCTGCAGAACATGCAGCCCGGCATGGGCGAACAGGCCCAGGGCGACAATGGCATGGGCGAAATGATGGACCAGCTTGGCGACATGATGAAGCGCCAACAGGGTCTGATGGATGACACACAGCGCCAGCCCGGTGCTGAAGGCGACGAAGGCCAGATGGGCGAACAGGGTGAACAGGGCGAAGAAGGCAACCGCGGCAAGGCTCCGGGCAAGGGCATGGGTGGCCTCGCCGACCGGCAACGCAGTTTGCAGCAGATGCTCGAAGACATGCTGGGCCAAGGCCAGGGTCAGACTCCGGGTGAACTGGGCGAGGCCAACAAGGCCATGCGCGGGGCGGAGGAATCACTGCGCAATGGCGACAAGGATGGGGCGCTGCGCCAGCAAGGTGAGGCGTTGGACCAGTTGCGCAAGGGTGCGGGCAAGCTGGCCGAACAGCTGCGTGAAAATGGTCAGGGCCAGGCTGAAAGCGATGCGCTCGACGGCGAGGGCCGTGGCGGCAAGGACGACCCGCTGGGCCGCCCGCGCGCCACGCGCAATCCTGATGATGGTCCGGATGAAAACATCCTGCCCACCGAACAGGCGATGAAGCGGGCACGGGAAATTCTCGAAACGCTTCGGGCGAAGTCGAACGAACAGGGCCTGACGGACAGCGAGCGCGGTTATATCGAGAGGCTGTTGCGCGGGCTGTATTGAGGGATTGGGTTTGGGGTGAAGGGACCTCATCCGTCTCGCGCTGGCGCGCGATCCACCTTCCCCGAAGGGGAAGGGACTGCAGAAATGAAACGTGTCGCTTCTCCTTTGGAGAAGCTGTCGCTTAGAGCATCGGACGGTCAATTGACCGTCCACAAGATGCTCTAACTCTTTAAATCTGGAGCAACTTACACTTCGCAAATGATTCCATTTGCTCGCACGTTGCTCTAGCGACTGATGAGGTCTCTTTTCCCTTACGTCACCACATGGCCGACGAAGGGCAGTTCGCGGAACTGGTGGGCCATGTCCATGCCGTAGCCGACGACGAATTTGTCGGGGCAGTCGAAGCCCCTGAAATCCGATTTGATGTTGGCGGCGAGGTGGCCGGGTTTGTCCAGCAATACGCAGCTCATGACATTGCGGGCACCACGCGCTGCAAGCAAGTCCTTGGCAAACGCCAGGGTACGGCCGGATTCGAGAATGTCATCGACGAGAAGCACATCACGGTCCTCAACCAGTGATTCGATATCGCGCAGCACATCAACCTTGCCCGAGGAGCGGGTGCCCTCGCGGTAGCTGGCGAGGATCATGAAATCCACCTCCGGCGACAGGCCGGCATGATGCATGGCGCGGATCAGGTCGGCGGCGAAAATGAAGCTGCCCTTCAAAACCGGCACGACCAAAAGACGGTGCGGCTTTCTGGCGGCAATTTCACCGGCAAGGACGTTGATGCGGGCGCGGATTTCGGATTCAGAAAAAAGGACATCAATGCGATGCCCGTCAATGGTGAGGCTCATGATCCGCCGTTTGAGCCGATTTCATCAGCCTTTGCAAAGCGGATTTTGAGTTTTGCAGAGGCTTCTGGCGGAGCCGCGACACGGGTGGTGAAGGAGGTCACTTCGCCGGGGCGCAGGGGCCGTGCCGTGGTGTCCAGGGTCCAGGTGTAAAGTTCCTTGCCGGTCTCGTCTTCGAGCGCAAAGCGCAACCAGGGCAACTTGCGCATGTCCGCGCTGATGTTGAGGATATCGCCCTTGACCGAGAGGACGCGGGTGCCGTTGACGATGGCATGCTGGCGTTCGACGCGGCGCAGTTCGAGGCCATAGATGTTGATGTCGTAACCGAGTCTTTCATAGGCCCGGACAGTGACCGGAGCAGCCGAAACAACCTGTTCGGGGAACAGCAGTGCGGCGGCAATGGGGGCGAGGAAAAACACGCCATAGGCTGCCCAACTGCGCACGGAGCGTTGGCTTTCAGCCTTCCGGGCATGAAAGCGGCGTTCGGATTCACGGGCGATTTCAGCGAGACGGCGGGCCTCGAACTCTGGCTGATCGTCGTGGTCAATGACGCGCGGCAGGGTGCGCACCGGCACATCCTCGATGTCGATGGTCTCGACCTCGGTCCAGCGGTGGCCGCAGGTGCGGCACGAAATGGCGATTGACCCGCTCGAAAGGCGGGCTTCCGGCATGGCGTGACGCGTGGAACAAGAGGGACAATTGACGATCATGTGATCTGGCATGTGGTCTGGCTTGATGCTTCCCCAGACGTATCGTGTGCTTACGGTTAACGCGTGGTTAAGCAGCAGGCTGGCAAAAGGGCATGATGCTGGAATTGGACGATGTGGGCTTCCGCTATGGCCGCGGGCAGGACATCCTGCGCGGGGTGAGTTTCCGGCTGCAACGCGGCGCCTTCAGTTTTCTCACCGGACCCTCGGGGGCAGGCAAGACGACGTTGCTGCGGCTGCTGTTCCTGGCGCTGCGGCCAAGCCAGGGCAAGATCAGCCTGTTTGGTGAGGACGTGACGCAGGTACCGCGGACGGCGCTGCCGGCACTGCGGCGGCGGGTTGGCGTGGTGTTCCAGGAGTTCCGCCTGCTCGACCATCTCTCAACATTCGACAATGTGGCGCTGCCGCTGCGGGTGATGGGGCAGGCGCCAGCGTCCTATGCGCGGGATGTGATGGACCTTCTGGACTGGGTGGGATTGAAACAACAGGCGCACGCCTTTCCGCCGGTGCTCTCAGGCGGTGAAAAGCAACGCGCTGCCATTGCGCGGGCGGTCATTGCCAAGCCGGAACTTTTGCTCGCTGATGAACCGACAGGCAATGTTGATCCGGTGCTGGCGCGGCGTCTCATTCATCTCTTTGCCGAATTGAACCGGCTGGGCACCACCGTCCTGCTGGCGACCCACGACCAGGGCCTGTTGAAGCAGGTCCGCGCGCCGGTATTGCATCTGCAGGACGGGAGCCTGCGCACACTATGAGTTCGCCGCCACGCAAACCCGGTCTCATCATCCCGAAGGAAGCGGCGAGCCTGCGCACGCTCACGGCCACCATGGCGGTGATGTGCTATCTCGCCTGTCTTGCCATCGGTTCCCTTATTCTCATCAATCAGGCAGTCGACAATTGGTCGCGGGGGCTGTCACGCGAGGTGACGGTGCAGGTGCGCGAGATCGAAGCGCGCGACATTGATGTTGATGTGGCGGCTGTGCTGGCGTTGCTGAACGTCACCGATGGTGTTGTCGATGCCGAAGATCTGGGCCGCGCGGCAGCAGAGAAGTTGCTCGAGCCATGGCTGGGGACCGAAGGGCTTGATGCCCTTCCGGTGCCGCGCATCCTGCGGGTGACAGTTCAACCAGAGGCACCACCTGATTATGATGCGCTGGCAGAACAGCTCGCGGCGGTGACGCCGGGGGCCAGCCTCGATACCCACCGGCGCTGGGAAGATGAATTGACGCGCATGGCGGGAACACTGAGTGCGATTTCGATTCTGATCCTGCTGCTGATCAGCGGTTCGGCGGTGGCCATGGTAATTTTTGCAACGCGCGCCGTGCTCGATGCCAACCGGCAGACAGTTGATGTGCTGCATCTCGTGGGTGCCGAAGACGGATACATTGCGCGCGCCATCAACCGGCGCTTCCTGGCGACAGGACTGTGGGCGGGCGGACTTGGCGTGGTGCTGGCGCTGGCAACGTTTCTGGCACTGGGGTACGCGGGACTGCCGCAAGCCGATGGCCTTTCGGCGGCGAGCCGGTCGTTGTTCTATTTGCCGGAAAGCCGCTGGTGGGTGACACCGCTTGCCCTGCTGGCCGTGCCACTGGTGGCGACGCTGCTTGCACTTGTCACCTCGCGCTTTACATTGCTCTCGATGTTGAGAACGCTGCCATGACAGTGATCCGGTCGCTGGTCTTCAATGTGTTGTTCTATGTGAACCTGGTGTTGTTTCTGGTGCTGGGCTCGTGGCTGGCGGTTTGTCCGCGGACATGGGCGATGCAGGGGTTGAAAGCCTGGGCGCGCAGTTCGGTGTGGTTGCTGAAGGTGGTGGCCGGCATCGGCATGGAGGTGCGCGGGGCCGAACATCTGCCGAAAGGTGCGGCACTGGTGGCGGGCAAGCATCAATCCCTGTGGGAGACGTTTGCCGTGCTGCCGCTGCTGGAAGATCCCTGCATGGTGTTGAAGCGCGAGCTCACCTACATCCCGGTCTTTGGCTGGTTCGCCATCAAGTTCCGGATGATTGCGGTGGAGCGCGCGGCAGGAACCGTGGCGCTGAAGAAAATGATCGCCAGGGCGCGGCGCGAGGCGGCAGACGGACGGCAGATCGTCATCATGCCCGAAGGGACGCGCAAGGGCCCCGATGATCCACCTGATTACAAGCCGGGGGCGGCGGCTCTCTATGGCGCACTTGCTGTGCCATGCGTGCCGTTTGGTCTCAATGCCGGGCTGTATTGGCCGCGGCGGAAATTCCTGCGCCATCCTGGCACCATCATCATCGAATTCCTGCCGGCCATTCCGGCTGGACTGCCGCGCAAGCAGTTCCAGGTGCAATTGGAGGCTGCTATCGAAAATTCCACCCGGCAGCTGGTGGCTGAAGGCCGGAAACAAAACTAGAACAAATTCTGGACAGGTCCTTCGCCCCGCCCTAGATTGAAACAATGCAGCAGCGTGCTCCCCAGTCCATTTCCCGGCCTGATGTGGCGGCGGATATCTGGTCGCTCAAGTACCGGCAAGACGGTGAAGGGAGCGTGCAGGATACGTTTGTGCGCGTCGCCAGAGCGGTGGCTGATGCGGAAATGCCTGAGGTCCGGGCGCATTGGCAGGAGCGCTTCCTTGACCTGATGTCCGACTTCGCCTTTCTGCCGGCCGGGCGCATTCTGGCGGGAGCCGGAAGTGCGCGTGATGTGACGCTGTTCAACTGCTTCGTCATGGGTGCCGTGCCTGATTCCATTGCCGGCATTTTTGAAGGCTTGAAGCAGGCGGCTCAAACCCTGCAGCAAGGCGGTGGCATCGGTCATGATTTCTCGACGCTGCGGCCCAAAGGGGCGGCGGTGCTGGGGGTGGGGGCGGACGCCTCGGGGCCATTGTCCTTCATGGATGTGTGGGATGCCATGTGCCGCACCATCATGTCGGCAGGGGCGCGGCGCGGGGCGATGATGGGAACGCTGCGCTGCGATCATCCCGACATCGAAGATTTCATCGAGGCCAAGCGTGAGCCGCGGCGGTTGCGCAATTTCAATCTCTCGGTGCTGGTGACCGATGGCTTCATGGCGGCGGTCGCGGCAGATGGCGACTGGCCCCTGGTGTTTCACGGACAGGTGTTCAAAACCGTGCGGGCGCGGGCGCTGTGGAACCAGATCATGCGTGCCACTTATGACGTGGCGGAACCCGGTGTCATCTTCATTGACCGGATCAACCAGCTCAACCCGCTGGCCTATTGCGAAACGATTTCGTGCACCAATCCGTGCGGTGAGCAGCCGCTGCCGCCTTACGGGGCGTGCCTGCTAGGCTCGCTCAACCTGACGCGCTTCGTGCGTCATGCCTTCGAAGATGCGGCGAAGCTGGATGTGGCAGCGTTGCAAGCAGCGGCACAAACGGCGATCCGTTTTCTGGATGATGTGGTCGAGGTGTCGAACTATCCGCTGCCGCAGCAGCGCGCCGAGGCGATGAACAAGCGCCGCCTGGGGCTTGGTGTCACCGGGCTTGCCGACGCGCTGTTCATGTGCGGGATGCGTTACGGTTCGCCTGTTGCTGTTGCCGCCACCGGCACGTGGATGAAGGCGATCAAGGATGCGGCGCTGGCGGCGAGTTCTGATCTGGCCGCCGAGAAAGGCCCGTTCCCGCTCTTTGATGCGGCGGCCTATCTGGCGACACCTTATGGCCTGGCCCTGGACGAGAGCCATCGCGAGCGCATCACGCGGCAGGGTTTGCGCAATGGCCTGCTCACATCAATTGCACCGACAGGAACGATTTCACTGATCGCCGGAAATGTCTCGAGTGGCATCGAGCCAATCTTCTCGCTGTCCTATGACCGGCGCGTGCTCGCGGCCGATGGCACGTCGCGAACGCTACGCATGGAAGACATGGCCTATGGCCTGTGGCGGCAGATGACGGCAGGCGGTGCGCCACCCGCCACACTGGTGACAGCCAATGACCTGACGCCGTCCGAACATCTCGCCATGCAGGCGGCGGCACAGACCCATGTCGACAGTTCGATCTCCAAGACCATCAATGTGCCGGAGGCCCTGCCGTTCGTGGATTTCGCCCATGTCTATGAGGAGGCCTATGGTCTTGGCCTCAAGGGCTGCACCACCTTCCGGCCCAATGCGGTGACCGGGTCCATCCTTTCTGAGCGCCAGGCGGAGGACAAGAGCTGCCCGTCTTGTGGCGGTTTTGACCTGGTGGCGCGGGAGGGATGCACCACCTGTCTCAGCTGCGGTTACGCGGCCTGCGGTTAGAGCGAACCTGTTCTATTTTTGTTCTTGACGACTCAGGTATTTTCGTTCTATTTATGTTCTCATGCTTATCCATGGTTCACCCATCACCGCAGAACTCCCCTCCGATCCCGGCCTGCAGGACCGTTTTTGGTACTGGCATGGTGCTTCGGGGCAGAAATACATCCATTCCGTTTATGCGCCGGACAATTGCCCGCCGCTGCCGGGCGCCATTTATGTGGCAGTCAGGCGCCAGGGGAATTTGCGTCTGGCCCTTTCCGTCGGGCGGTTCACGCCGTTCTGGGATGGCACGATGATGAGCAGCGAGGCGGCCCATGTGGCGCGGCTTGGCATTGACGAGATCCACGTCCATCTCCTGGCCAAGTCAGCGATTGCGGCAGAAGACATTCTCGCCGACCTGCGCGATGCCATGATGGCGGAAGACAGCGATGAGGCGGACTTCACCTTCCATGAAGATGAAGCAACGCCATACATCTTCAGGCCTTCGTCTTCAGGCTTTCTTCAGGCGCAGCCGTGAGCGCAACAGCATTGTAAGCAGGACACCGGTGGCAAAGCCACCGATGTGGGCCCACCAGGCCACCAGTTTTCCTTCCTCGCCGGGAGAGAAGACGCCGAGCAATTGCGTGACAAACCAGACACCCAATACAATCACCGCCGGGATGCGGAAGGGGATGGGCAGATAGAAGATGACCCATAGCCGGGCCCGCGGAAAAAGCAGCAGATAGGCCCCGAGCACACCCGATATCGCACCCGATGCGCCGATCACCGGTACCTGACTTAAGGGCGTCATCACGGCATGAACCAGTGCTGCGGCGATCCCACAGATGATGAAGTAAAGTGCAAAGCCGAGATGACCGAAGGCGTCCTCGATGTTGTCGGCAAACACCCAGAGGAAGGCCATGTTGAACAAGAGGTGCAGCCAGCCACCATGCAGGAACATGTAGGTGACCAGCGTGACCGGCTCCGGTACCGGCTCCAATGACACCGGTGTCACCATGCCGGGACTGAAGAGTTCGACAGGTACAACACCGTATGCGGTGGCGATGGCAGAGGAAAATTCCGGCCGTGCCAATGGCCCGGTCAGAAGAAAGATCGCCACATTGACCAGCACAATCGCGGCTGTCACGCCCTGAAAACGGATGACGTGAAGCGGTGTGTCGTCCTTGAGTGGCAAGAGCATCGACCGATCCTAGCCCAGCAGAAGTTTGGCCGCGAGTGCAAACATGATCAGTGCGATGGCAACGTCAATGGCGCGCCACACGGCAGGGCGGCTGAGCCAGGGGCGCAGCGCCATGGCGCCATAACCAATGGCAAAGAACCAGCAGAAGGAGGCGAGCGATGCACCCAAGGCAAAAGGCAGCTGTTCACCCGCCGCACGGGCATTGGCAATGGAACCAACCAGAATGACCGTATCAAGGTAGACATGCGGATTGAGAAATGTGAAGGCAGCGCAGGCGGCAATGGTGGCTGTCAGCGACCCATTGCCTTCGTCCGCGACGGAGAGGCCGGTTGGTGCAACAGCACGGAGCAGAGCCTTGATGCCATACCAGATCAGAAACGCGGTGCCGCCATAGGTCATCACGGGAATGAATGCCGGCACGGACTTGACTACGACAGCGAGGCCGAACACACCAGCGCAGATGAGAAGTCCGTCACTCAGGCTGCAAAAAAGACAGACCCAGAAGACGTGACGGCCGATGACTCCCTGGCGGATGACAAAGGCATTCTGCGCACCAATGGCCACAATGAGACTTCCGCCGAGCAGGAAGCCGGCGACGGCAGCGGCCAGCATCAGCGGGTCTGGCCTGGAACCCAGAGTGTATCGCCAGGCCCGGTGCGGGCATTGACCCAGCGGCTGGCCACGAAAAAGAAATCAGACAGGCGGTTGATGTAGGCAATGGCACCTGCGCTGACGTGTTCTCCCTCCACGGCCTTCAGCGACACAATCAGGCGTTCGGCGCGGCGGCAGACCGTGCGGGCCTGATGCAGGTGCGCCGCTGCGGCATGACCACCGGGCAAGACGAAGGAGCGCAAGGCCGCGAGTTCACCATTGAGCTCGTCAATCTCATGCTCGAGCCGTTGATACTGGGTGGGTGCGATGCGCAGCGGTTCATGTTCAAGCTTCTGGCCACGATCGGGCACGCAGAGATCAGCTCCCAGATCAAACAATTCGTTTTGGATGCGCAGCAGCATGGTGTCGAGTTGGTGCAGCGCCGGGTCTGACGTATGCAGCCGGACCACGCCCACAACAGCGTTGGTCTCATCAACCGTACCGTAGGCGTCGATGCGCAGGCTGGCCTTGGAGACACGCTCGCCGGTGCCAAGGGCCGTCTCGCCACCATCTCCGGTGCGGGTATAAATCTTGTTCAGAACAACCATGGTCCGTTCTAACCTCTTCAGACTTCGGCATGATGTTATCCAAAAAGTCTGCAACTTTTTGGCATCATGCTCTCACCCATTCAGATTTCCGCATGATGTTATCCAAAAAGTCTGCAACTTTTTGGCATCATGCTGTTAGCCCGCCCTCACTCGTTGCGCAAATAACTTGAGGGTTTGACTGACAAGGCACGGGCGGTGACCAGCAGGCCGGCGCAAATGGTCAGCACCATGGCCAGCACCGCCGTGATCACGGCCACCGGCCAGGAGAAGCTGAAGCCCAATTCGAGGATGAAACTGGACAGGTACCACGCACCGACGGAACCGACCACGATGCCAAAGAGGGCGGCGACCAAGCCAAGCAAACCATATTCCAGCATGAACGCCGTGAGGAGTTGGCGGCGGGTGGCGCCATAGGTCTTCAAAACGACGGCTTCATAGGAGCGTGATGCCAGACCCGCAGCCAAGGCACCGGACAAGACCAACACGCCGGTGAGGAGCGTCAACGCGTTGGCACCACGCACCGCCGCCAGCATGCGGCCCAGGAGATCGCTGACTGTTGCAAGGGCGTCCTTGACGCGGACGGCGGTGGCCGAGGGGAAGGCCTGGGCCATGGTGTTGAGGAAGGCTGCTTCATCGCCACCCTCCATCTCGATGGTGACGACGTGGCTGTGGGGGGCCGCCTTCAAGGTATTGGAGGAAAACACCATGACGAAGTTGATGCCCATGCTGCGCCAGTTGACACTGCGGAAATTGCGCACTTCCGCTTCAATCTCGCGGCCCAGAACATTGACGGTGATCTTGTCGCCGATCTTGAGGTCAAGTCCTTCGGCAATCTCGTCGACCAGGGAAACCAGGGGAGGACCGCTGTAGTCAGGCGGCCACCACTGACCTTCGACAAGTTTCGAGCCTTCAGGCGGGACATCGGCATAGGTGAGGCCACGGTCGCCGCGCAATGCCCAGGCTGCATCGGGAGCAACTTTCACCTGATCAGCTGCGACGCCCTTCACGCTCACCATGCGGCCACGCAGCATTGGCGCATTGTTGACGGCGGTGACGCCCTTCTGCGCCAGTGCCAGGGAGCGGAAGGAGGCCAGTTCCTCGTTGCGGACATCGAGCACAAAGAAGGCCGGTGCCTTGTCCGGAATGCCGGCGCGCAATTCCTCGGAGATGGTGCGGTCGGTCAGCGCCAAGGCGACGAACAGCGTGAGGCCAAGACCGAGAGCCAGAATGACAGAAACCGCAGATGCGCCTGGCCGGTGCAGGGATTGCAGGGCATGGCGCAGGAGAATGTTGCGCGGACGCGGCAAGGCGGCAACGGCACGCATGAGAACCCACGCGAGAGCGGCGAGCAGCACGAAAGCCCCGGCCAGTCCGGCGAGATAAAGCGCCGTCACCCGCATGTTGTCGAAGCTCAGGAGGATGAGACCTGCGGCCAGCGCCAGTATCAATGCGGCTGTTCCCAAAACCAGCCAGTTGCGTTTGCCACGGCCTTCAACAAGATGACTGCGGAACAGGGCAGCGCCGGGAATGCGCGAAATGCGGGCGAGCGGCAGGATGGCGAAGGCGAGCGTCACCAAAAGTCCGAGCGCGCCAGCAAAGGCCAATGGCTTTGCTTCAATCACAGTAGACAGGGGCAGTGGCAGCAAATGTCCGAAGGCAAATTTGGCAAGGGCAGGTGCGACCGCACCAGCGCCAAGGCCGATGGCGATGCCGAGCAGACTGACCAGAAGGATCTCGGTGAGAAACAGTCCCATGACATCGCGGTTGGAGAGGCCAATGCATTTCAGTGTGGCGATGGTGCCGATGCGGCGGGTCACGAAGGCGGAGACAGCATTGGCAATGCCGGCACCGCCGATGATGAGGGCGGCAATGCCGACGAGCGACATGAAGTAGCCGAGCCGCTCGACAAAGCGTTCGGCCCCTTGGGCGGCGCTGTCACGGGCGCGGATGCGCCAGCCGGAGTCGGGGAACGCGGTGTTGGCCTCGGCGATGATGGCCTTGGCGGCGGACAGTGCAGTGTCGCCTGTCAGCTTCACCCGGTAGCGCCAGGTAATGAGGCTGCCCGGCTGGATCAGGCCGGTGCTGGCCAGCGCGGCATGCGACATGAACAGGCGCGGACCCAGCACGATGCCATCGGAAATGCGGTCTGGTTCGGTTGCGATGACGGCGTTGATGACGAATTCCTTGCTGCCGATCCTGATGCGTTCACCCAGCTTGACGCCGAGGCGGCCGAGCAACAGGGGATCGACGGCGACGGTCTGAACACCCTCGACCATGCCAAGAACCGGAAGCCTGGCCCCGGCCTCATAGGTCAACGCACCATAGAGGGGATAGATGTCATCGATGGCCTTGATCTCGACCAGTGTGGTGTTGGCATTGGCTGTGGCCATGGCGCGCAGGGTGGCGATGCGGCTGATTGCACCTTTCGATTTGACGAAGGCAAGTTCTGCTGAACTCACTTCGCGGTGGATGAGAGAGAATTCGAGGTCACCACCCAACAGCGGCTGGCCCTGCTCGGCAAGACCCCGTTCAATGGCGGCGCTCAGCGAACCGACAATGGCGATGGCGGCCACGCCGAGTGTCAGGCAGGTCAGAAATATCCAGAACCCCTTGAGGCCGGAGCGCAGGTTTTTCAGGGCATAGCGGAGCCAGAGTGCAATGCTGGCCATCATCCGTGGCGGCCCTCGCTGACCTTGCCGTCGCGCACTTCGATGATGCGGCTGCAGCGCTGGGCCAGGGCCCGGTCGTGGGTGACAAGCAGGAGCGTGGCGCCGTCGCGGTCCTTGAGGTCAAACAGCAGGTTGATGATCGACTGGCCGGTCTCTTGGTCGAGGTTTCCGGTGGGTTCATCGGCGAGCAGGATCCTGGCACCCGATGCAACGGCGCGGGCGATGGCGACGCGCTGTTGTTCGCCACCGGAAAGCTGGCCGGGATAGTGGCTGAGACGGTGGCCAAGACCGACGCGCTCCAGTCCGCTGCGGGCGCGTTCGACAGCATCGGCAACACCCTTGAACTCCATGGGGATGGCCACGTTCTCAAGGGCGGTCAGGGTGGGGATCAGATGGAAGGATTGAAAAATGATGCCGATGGTATCGCGGCGGAAGCGGGCGAGGGCCTCTTCCGACTTGTCATGCAGCGTGGTGCCGGCAACGGCAATGTGGCCGGAGGTAACGGGTTCAAGACCGGCAATGATCATGAGCAGCGACGTCTTGCCAGAGCCTGAGGGACCGACAATGCCGATTGCTTCTCCCGGGTTGGCGGCAAGAGAGACACCACGGAGAATCTGGACGTCGCCTGCCCTTGACCCGAGGGTGAGGTGCACATCGTCGAGGGCGAGGGCAGGTGGTGTCATCTGATACTCATGCAGGGAATTGTTCAGGAGAAGCGCTCAAATGGGGTCGCGGGGGAGAATTTGCGAGGAGTTCTTGCAGCTTAGAATGATTCGCCCCACATGGAGCTCGATGATCCGCCTGTTCACCGTTGCCCTCTTTGCGTCACTGTTGATTTTCACCAGTGCAATTGCCGCGCGTTGCGAGACCCTGACCATTCTGGCGCTGGGCGACAGCCTGACCGCTGGCTACGGGCTTGAACCGGCGGCGGCCTTCCCGGTCAAACTGGAAGCGGCGCTGAAAGCCCGGGGCCATGACGTGGTGGTCATCAATGCCGGGATCTCGGGTGACACGGCTGCCCAAGGTGCGGCACGGCTTGACTGGTCGCTTAACGATGAGGTTGACGCAGTGATCGTCGAGCTTGGGGCCAATGATGCGCTGCGCGGCCTGCCGCCACCGCAGGCAGAGGCGGCATTGCGCGAAATCAGTGACAAACTTGAAGCACGCCAGCTGCCGCTGCTGATTGCCGGCATGCGGGCACCGCCCAATCTGGGGCCGGAATATGGTGTTGCTTTTGAAGGCATGTACCAGCGGGTGGCGGCGGCCTCCGGTGCCGCACTCTATCCGTTTTTCCTTGATGGAGTGGCGGCTGACCCAACGCTCAACCAAGGCGATGGCCTGCATCCAACGGCTGAAGGTGTCGATGTCATCGTGGCGCGGATCATGCCGGCTGTTGAAACCCTGCTGGCCCGCGCCCGACAGTAACCCTTGGCAAAAATAGCGCTTGGCGAAACGCCGAATCGCGCTAGTTTTATTGCCAAGAAGAAGACGGAGGGAACCATGCCGCGCCTCTTCACCGGACTGGAAGTGCCAGATGATGTGGCACTTGACCTGCAGATCATGCAAGGGGGCGTGCCCGGGGCACGCTGGATGGACTCTTCACAGTATCATCTGACACTGCGTTTCATCGGTGATATCGACACGGGCCTCGCCCGCGAGATTGCCCATGGTCTTGATGCCCTGCAGGCGCGGCCATTCCGGCTGACGCTCAAGGGGGTCGGGCTTTTTGGCGGCAACAAACCGCACTCGATCTATGCCGGGGTCGAGGAAAATGCCGAACTGAAACGCCTGCATGATTTGCACGAACGGCTTTGCCAGGTGTTGGGCCTCGCCGCCGAGCCGCGGCGATTCGTGCCGCATGTGTCGCTGGCCCGGCTCAAGGATCCCGAGCCCCGGGCACTGCAGCGCTGGGTTGAGGTGCACAGTCTCTACCGCAGCCTGCCGTTTGAGGTGAGCCGCTTCGTCCTCTTCTCCTCGCGGCCCCTCAAGGGCGGTGGACCTTATGCGGTGGAAGAAGCCTATTCCCTCAGGTCCCTGGTTGGAGTGCTGCAATGACGGAACGTTTGCAGGGTGCCGCGCGGATCAAGGCGGTCCAGGAACTCGATGGCTGGGACGATGTGCCAGGCCGTGACGCCATCACAAAAACCTTCAGATTCAAGAACTTCCGCAAGGCTTTTGGGTTCATGACGGAAGCGGCGCTGGTGGCTGAGAAAATGGACCATCACCCCGAGTGGGCCAATGTCTACGGCAAGGTGGAGGTGACGCTGACCACCCATTCGGCCAATGGCATCACCGCGCTCGATATCGCGCTCGCGCAAAAAATGGACGCCATTGCAAAGGATTGAGTGTTCCGGCTCGATGATTCTTGAAGACAGGGATTCTTGATTACAGGCCAGTAACTTGACGGGGGCCGGTGGTCTCCCCATATTGCGGGCACATCTTCCTGGAGGGAAACCATGGCTGAACTTCGTTATCCTACCCAATCGCGCGCCGGCACGCGGAGCGAGGCCGATCAGGGTCTCAGGTCATATATGCTGGGCGTTTACAATTACATGGCACTGGGTGTGGCGGTGACCGCCATCCTGATCCTGGCGTCGTTCACAATTCCGGCGCTGGGCGCCGCGACCCGGGCGTTGTCCTTCCCGGCCATGATCGCCGTTCTGGCGCTGGGCTGGTTTGGTCCGCGCCTGGTCTTCAATGGTTCAGTCGGCAGGGCGCACGCCGTCTATTGGGCCTATGTGGCAGGCTGGGGCATCGGCATCGCGCCGATCGTCAACCGCTATCTGGGCATTGATCCGTCCATGGTCATGTCGGCCTTCCTGACGGCAGCGATCACCTTCGGTGCCATGAGCGTCTGGGGTTATACCTCGAAGAAGGACCTCTCTGGCATGGCCAACACCGTGGCCATGATCATGCTGGGCCTTCTCATTGCCGCCCTCGTCAACATGGTGGTCGCCATGGTCGTGGGTCTGTCGTCCACCGGCCTGATGATCTCGATCCTGATCTCGGCTGCCTTCGTGGTGCTGGTGTCGCTGCTCACTGCCTGGGAAACCCAGATGGTGAAGGAGCTTTACCACGCCGGTGACGATGTCGGCACGGCAAAGCAAAAGTCGATCTTTGGTGCCTTCGCACTTTATGGCAGCTTTGTTTCGATCTTCGTCAACCTGCTGCAGGTCTTCGGTTTCCTCGGCGGCGGCGACGAATAAGCAACGCATCGCTGCAATGCGAAAACCCCGGTGGCAACACCGGGGTTTTTTGTTTGGTTTTCTGCTTTCTGGGACGCCGTTGCTCAGGTTGCGAGGCGTGGTTTGGTCAGCAGAATGCGCAGGACCTGAGCCAGATCGTGGCCGCGCTTGAGGATGTGGCCGCCATGGGCAACCACGGCATACATGCCTTGCTTGCGGGCCAGTGCCGGGCATTTGACGATGCGGTAGAGCGGCTGCTCGGAGGCGCGGCGGAAAATGGCAAAGCAGGCGGCATCGCGGCCGAAATCCATGGCGTAGTCGCGCCATTCACCCGCCGCGACGTAACGGCCATAGAGGTTCAGGATTTGTGCGAGTTCGTGGCGGTCGAAGGCCACCGGTTTCGGGAGGGGTTTGGCGGGAAAGCGAAGGACGGTTGCGTCTTCGGCTTCCCGCGCGCGGCTATCGACACTTGATTCCAGATCCAAGGGCAAGCCTCCCCACGACCACGACATGTGACTGTCATAGTGCTGTGCCTAGCTGGCGTTGGCAAGGCAAAATGCAAATTCTTCTTTTCGCCCCAATTGCATCATGCCGCTGCCAAGATAGGGGACCAGAAGGTTCGCGTTGCCTCGATAGCCCGGCTGGATGGAACCCCCGGTTTCAGCCCCCCAGCCCCTCCGGGATCCGCGTTAAATCCGGCCGGGCCCCCAACTCTTTGTGAGTTGAGTGAGCGTTACTCAAGCGGCCCAGATGGGCCGCTTTTTTTTGCAGATGTTGATTTGCTTGACGCCAAGTGCTGCCTTCCCAATATGACGCCATGAGTGCACCCCCCTGTAGGTGGCACCACAGTGACGAGGCGACAATGGCAACGGCAAGCAAAAGCAAGAACAAGATCAAGGCAACCACCGGTGAACCCCAGGCGTTTCAGGCTGAGGTCGCCAAAATCCTCAAACTCATGGTGCATTCGGTCTATTCCGACCGGGATGTCTTCCTGCGCGAACTGATCTCGAATGCCTCCGACGCGCTGGACAAGCTGCGCTACGAAGCGATTGCCGCGCCTGAACTTCTGGAAAACGAGGCGGCACTCTCGATCACCATCGCACCTGACGCCGGGACAAAGACACTCACCCTCACCGACACTGGCATCGGAATGACGGCGGATGAACTCGCTTCCAACCTTGGCACTATTGCGCGCTCTGGTACGGAAGCCTTCATGAATGATACCAAGGACGCCAGCAATGTGCCCGACCTCATCGGCCAGTTTGGCGTCGGCTTCTACTCTGCCTTCATGGTGGCCGACACAATCACCGTGACGTCACGGCGGGCTGGCGAAAAGGATACGCATTGCTGGGAGTCGGATGGCCTCGGAACCTTTACCGTAAAAAAAGTTGAAAGTGCACCGCGCGGCACACAGATCGTGTTGCATCTCAAACCGGATGCAGTGGACTATCTTGAGGGATGGAAGATCGAGAGTGTCGTCAAGGCATATTCCGATCACATCGTGCATCCGATCCTACTGAGAGATGACGGCGAAGCGCCCCGCCAGATCAATTCCGGCAGTGCCATCTGGATGCGGGCCAAGGCCGAGGTCACGGCGGAACAGCACAAGGAGTTCTTCGACAGCCTGACGCATTCGGCGGGGGAGCCGGCGCTCACCATTCACTACCGGGCCGAAGGGCGGCAGGAGTACAATGTGCTTCTCTATGTGCCAGGCGAGAAGCCGTTTGATCTCTATGACCCGGAACGCAAGGGCAGGCAAAAGCTTTACGTGCGCCGCGTCTACATTGCCGATGATGCACAGTTGCTGCCACCCTATCTGCGCTTTGTGCGCGGCGTGATTGATTCAGCCGACATGCCACTCAACCTGTCGCGCGAGATGCTGCAGAACAATCCGGATGTGGCGGCAATCCGCAAGGCGGTGACCAACCGCGTGTTGTCTGAACTCAAGAAGTGCGCCGAGAGCGACAATGCCGCCTTTGGCAAGATCTGGTCGACCTTTGCCCCTGTCATCAAGGAAGGTCTCTATGAAGACATGGAACGGCGCGACCAGTTGTTCGATATTGCGCGTTTCCGGTCGACCAAGGGTGAGAACGTGTCGCTGCGCGACTACGTGGCGGGACTGAAGGAAAACCAGACTGCGATCTATTATATCACGGCGGAAGATGCAGCGAAGGCGGCGGCAAGCCCGCAACTTGAAGGCTACAAGGCGCGCGATATCGAAGTGCTGTTGCTGACTGACCCGGTTGACAGTTTCTGGGTGAGAACGGCGATGGGTTTTGATGGCAAGCCCTTTACCTCGATCACGCAAGGTGTGGCTGACCTCGACAGGATCAAGCCCGCAACCGACACAACCGAAACGCCCGAGGCAGATGCCGCAACGGTAACGCTTGTCGCCGCGCTGAAACAGGCACTGGGCGACAAGGTGAAGGATGTGCGCGTGTCGAAGCGCCTGACCGACAGTGCGGTGTGTCTGGTGGCCGACGGCATGATGGACCGGACTTTGGAAAAGCTGTTGTCACGGCAGCAGGATTCAGGCGTGCACATCTCGGCGCCAGTGCTGGAAATCAATCCCGGCCATGGCCTGATCAAGGCGCTGGCGGCGCAAGCTTTGGCCAAGGGGACGGCTTCAGTTGACGATGCGGCACACCTGCTGCTTGATCAGGCGCAGGTGCTGGAAGGTGAGCCCGTGGCTGATCCTGCTGCTTTCGCGCGGCGCATGGCCGAGGTGATGCAGCGGGCTTTTGCGTGACTTCAGCGCAACAGGGCAGTGGAATTTTTCCTGCCCTGTTTCCCATTTCATAATTCGCGGCTAGGAGCAGTTCCGTCATTCATTTTCACGGGAGATCGATCATGGAGCATTGTTTTACGCGACGCTGATCCCCGGACTCGTTCAGGTCCGGTGGGCCTTGAGCGAGAATGCGTTTACCCGCGCCTGAGGCGCTTTTTCAAATCCGTTTCATTTTAATCGGCAAGCATTGTGCGGTTTCGCGCTGGCTTTGCCATGCATCGTGGCTGTGATCTGACAGGTCGCCCGCGCAAGGAATTGTCATGACCTTTTCAATCTTCGACTGGCTGGTGATCAGCATCCGGCCCAGGGAACGCAGCGACGCCAAGGCATTCCCGGGTCTGACCCAGGAAGAAATCCGCGAGTTGCAGAGAATGCGCCAAGAGGTGCGGCTGGCCCGCGAACAGGCGAAGCTGTTCGTCAGCATGACACGCGGCGGCGGGCTGTGAGGGCCCGGCGGGAAGGCATGGGTGCTTTGCGCCTGCGGCTTCCGCCGGGGCCTTTGACTCTTGGGGTTTGATTCTGGGGGCCAACGCGCTAGATAGCGGCCAAATTCACGTTTCATCTGCAGGACCTGCGCCATGGCCAAGCCGACCACGCTCTATGACAAGATCTGGAATGATCACCTCGTACACGAGGCTGACGACGGTACATGCCTGCTCTATATTGACCGCCACCTGATCCATGAAGTGACGAGCCCGCAGGCCTTCGAGGGGCTGCGCATGACCGGTCGCAGCGTGCGTCATCCGGAAAAGACGCTGGCCGTTGTCGATCATAACGTTCCCACGACTGACCGCTCCAAGGGCATTGCCGAAGAAGAAAGCCGCATCCAGGTGGAAGCGCTGGCGACCAACGCCAAGGAATTCGGCATCGAGTATTTCAATGAGCTCGACAAGCGCCAGGGCATCGTTCACGTCGTCGGCCCGGAGCAGGGCTTCACATTGCCGGGCACCACGATTGTTTGCGGTGACAGCCACACCTCGACGCATGGCGCATTTGGGGCGCTGGCCCATGGCATCGGTACGTCGGAGGTCGAGCATGTGCTCGCCACCCAGACGCTGATCCAGAAGAAGGCCAAGAACATGAAGGTGGAAGTGAATGGCAAGCTCGCCAGGCACTCCACCGCCAAGGATATCATCCTCGCCATCATCGGCGAAATCGGCACGGCAGGTGGCACCGGTTCGGTCATTGAATTTGCCGGTGAGGCGATCCGCGATCTCTCCATGGAAGGCCGCATGACGGTGTGCAACATGACCATCGAAGGTGGGGCACGGGCCGGCATGATTGCTCCCGATGAAAAGGCGTTTGCCTTCCTCAAGGGCAAGCCCAAGGCGCCGAAGGGTGCCGACTGGGATGCCGCCCTGCGCTATTGGGACACACTGCGCTCCGATGACGGTGCACATTTCGACCGTATCGTGACACTGGATGCGGCAGCTCTGCCGCCGATCGTCTCGTGGGGGACGTCACCTGAGGACGTGGTGTCGGTATCAGGTGCAGTGCCCGATCCGGCGCTGATCGCCGATGAGGGCAAGCGTCAGTCAAAAATCCGGGCGCTTGAATACATGGGCCTCAGGGCCGGTCAGAAAATCACCGATATCGCGCTCGACGTGGTGTGGATTGGCTCGTGCACCAATGGCCGCATCGAAGACATGCGCGCTGTGGCCGAGGTGGTGAAGGGCAAGAAGGTCTCGCCTGCGTTGGCCTATGCCATGATCGTACCGGGGTCCGGCATCGTCAAGCAACAGGCGGAAGCCGAGGGTCTCGACAAGATTTTCGTTGATGCAGGCTTCCAGTGGCGCGAACCCGGCTGTTCCATGTGCCTGGCCATGAACCCGGACCAGTTGAAGCCCGGCCAGCGCTGCGCCTCCACCTCCAACCGCAACTTCGAGGGCCGCCAAGGCTATCGCGGCCGCACTCATCTGGTGTCACCGCAAATGGCAGCGGCGGCAGCACTGGCGGGCAAGTTTGTGGATATTCGCAACGGCTGACCCTGATCCGGTTGAGGCGTTCATCATGTGTTCATCAGGGTTGCGTTAGCTATTGATTAACGCCTTGTTTACGGTAATGACACCGCAGGGCAGTAAACGTCGAATCGGTACAGGGGCTGCCGATTGTATGAGTTTTAGGGGACTGACATTGAACACTACATTGACTGCTGACGCGAAATTCCTTCGTCGCGTCCTCATTGGCCTCGTGCTTCTCACCACGGTTGCTGGCGGAATGGCCGCCCTGACCACGGTGCAGGCTATGGAAAAAGCCCAACCTGGCGCTTGCCACTTCTTCTGCGAATAAGCAGACCTGATCCTCTTTTTGCGGCGTTGAATTGCCGGGGCATTGCAAGCTTTAAATGACTGGCGCGAATTCTTTTCAGCCCCATGTTCCATGGGGCCGGAAAGCGCGCTAAATGCCCGGCAACATGACCGCAAAAACCACCATTTTCATCGACGGCGAGGCTGGCACCACCGGCCTGCAAATCCGTGACCGGCTGAAGGGCCGGACGGATCTTGAACTCGTCTCCATCGCTCCTGAAAAACGCAAGGACGCCGCTGCCCGGCGCGATCTTCTGAACAGCGTCGATGTGGCCATCCTCTGCCTGCCCGACGACGCAGCGATTGAAGCCGTGTCCTTGATCGGCAAGGGCTCCAGAACCCGGGTGATCGATGCGTCCACGGCCTTCCGTATCAATCCAGGATGGGCCTATGGCTTCCCCGAACTTGATGCCGGACACGGGGCACGGATTGCTGGCGCGGCGCGCGTCGCCAATCCCGGGTGCTGGCCGCAAGGTTTTATTGCACTGGTGAAGCCGCTGGTTGTGGCGGGCCTGTTGCCGAAAGATGTGGCGCTCACCTATGGCGGTGTTTCCGGCTATTCCGGTGGCGGCAAGAAGATGATCGAAGATTACGAGGCGAAGGGCAAATCAGCTTCGCACTTCGCCCCCTACGGATTGTCCCTGCAGCACAAGCATCTGCCCGAGATGAAGCACTACACCGGCCTTTCACACGACGTGTTGTTCCAACCGGTTGTCGGCGACTTCGCGCAAGGCATGTTGACGACGGTGCCGCTGCACGTGAGCCAGTTCAGGGCGGGTGTGTCGGGCAAAGACATTCATGCGGCAATCGCCGCCTACCATGCAGGACGCCGCTTCATCACGGTGGCGGCACTTGATGATGCGGCCAACCTCAATCCCCAAGCCCTCAACGGCACAAACGACATGCGCCTCAACGTCTTTGCCAATGATGCGCGGGGGCAAGTAGTGCTGATGGCCATCTATGACAATCTCGGCAAGGGCGCATCGGGTGCCGCCGTGCAAAATCTCAACCTGATGACCGGTGCTGATGAAGCAGCCTCGGTCAATCTGGCGGCGTAAGCGTGGACTGGCTGACTTTCATATCGAGCATGGTTTCGGCGCTGGCATGGCCCATGGCAGCAGCAGTCATCGCCATGATCTTCCGGTCACAGATACAAAATCTGGTGAAAAACCTGAGCCGCCTGAAATGGGGTGAAGTTGAAGCCCAATTCGGCCAGGAAGTTGAATCGATCAGGGAAGAAGCCAAGTCGTTTGAGAATGATCCAGACTATGAAGACCGGCCCGTGGAGAGCAAGTTGGTCGAACTGGTCGAAACCCACCCGCATCTCGCGGTGGCCGAAGGTTGGAAAAACCTTGAGCGCGCCATTACAAACCTGGCGGTCAATCGTCTGGGGGCTGAAAGAAGCACGTCCATAAAATCGCATATTGATGCGTTGGCGAAATCAAACCTTGTGCCGCCTGCCATGCTCACCACCATCGCCAACATCCGCGAAGTGAGAAATCGCGCGGTCCACGAAATTCACGCAGATGTATCAAGTGGAACCGCCTACGTATTATTGGATACCATTGCCGATCTGACGGCTTATTTGGACAAGGTAGCGAGAAAGAACTGAACCATGCAGAAATTTGACACGCTCAATGGAGTGGCGGCGCCGCTCAACATCGTCAACATCGACACTGACATGATCATCCCCAAGCAGTTCCTGAAGACGATTCTGCGCACCGGGTTGGGCAAGTCGCTGTTCTATGAAATGCGCTACACCCAGGATGGCAAGGAACTTCCGGAGTTCGTGCTCAACAAGCCGGCCTACCGCAAGGCGCAAATTCTTGTCGCCGGTGACAACTTTGGCTGCGGCTCGTCACGCGAACATGCACCATGGGCGCTGCTCGACTTTGGCATCCGCTGCGTCATTGCCACCAGCTTTGCCGACATTTTTTACAACAATTGTTTCAAGAACGGCATTCTGCCGATTGTGGTTTCGCCCGATGATCTCAAGAAGCTGATGGATGATGCCGAGCGTGGTTCCAATGCCACCATGACCATCGATCTGCCGAAGCAGGAAATCCGTGGTCCCGATGGCGGCACAGTGAAGTTCAACATCGATGCGCACCGCAAGCATTGCCTGTTGAACGGCCTCGACGACATTGGCCTGACGCTGGAGAAGGCCGACAGCATTGCAGCCTTCGAGAAAAAGAATGCGGCGTCACATTCGTGGCTGTGAGCGAATAGCGAGTAGCGAGTAGCAACGGGAGCCGAGGCACATGTCGACCGCAATCGCTTCTCTCCCATCATGAACGCCATCATCACAACGGTGTTGCCGGTCTTTGGCCTCATCGTTGTTGGCTATGGCCTCGCCAAGGCGAACATCATTGACGGTGTGGCGGGGCGGGGCATCACGCTGTTTGTCTTCAACGTCGCAATCCCGGCCTTTCTGTTTCGTACCGTCGCTTCAATGGAAGCGCAGGACGGTGCGCCATGGGCCTTGTGGATCGCTTTCTTTGGCGGGCTGGCTTTGGCGTGGATCGCCGCCACCATCGCATCGCGATTTATTTCCAGCCTGGATTATTCCGGGGGCGCTGCGGCATCGATGGCAACCGGCTTTGGCAATCTGGCGCTGCTTGGAACGCCGCTCGGTCTGGCACATTTTGGTGACGGCATTGCCGTGCCGTTGGGCATGATCCTGTCGATTCATGCGCCGCTGTTGTGGTTCTCCGCCACCCTGCACCGAGAATTGGCCCGTCACTCCGCCACCTTCGACTTTGCCGATACAGCCAAGACGTTGCTGAAGATGTTGGCAACCAACGCCATCATATTGGCGTTGCTGGCGGGTGGGCTGTGGCGGTTGACGGGTTTGGGTTTGAATGCCGTTCCCGACAAGATGCTGGCCATGCTTGGCGATGCCGGTGTGCCGACAGCCCTGGTGGCGCTGGGGGTTTCGCTGGCGGCCTATAGCCTCAAGGGAAGCTGGGGCGGCATGTTGGTGTTGATTGCGTTGAAGATGCTGGCCATGCCACTTTTCGTGTTTGCCCTTGCACGGTATGCGGTGACGCTGCCGCCACTGTGGATCAAGGTCGCCGTACTGTTTGCTGCCATGCCAACCGGGGCCAACGCTTTCCTGTTTGCGCAGAGGCATGATGAGGCTGTGCCAGCCGTCACCGGTGCCGTGGCGCTGGGCACCGGCTTTGCCGCCGTCACCGCGTCGATATTGCTGTGGCTGATGGACGCCGGTTATATCTAGCGTGGCAGGATTGCCCAGTAGTCCAGCTCGAGAATGACGCCCGGTTCTTCTGCCGTCGCCTCAGCGGTGGGAAATTTTTCGCAAGGCTCGTTGCAGGTGGCGCGGGTGAGGATGCGCAAGGCGCCGACATCGCTGCGGCCCGGCAGTTCGGCTTTCTCGACAATCTCTGACCAGGCATAGACCGTACCACCGGCAAAGAGCGGGGCGGCGTGGCGGCCACCATTGATGGCTGCGATGTGGAAGACGTTGGCCAGGCCATTGAAGGAGAGGGCGCGGGCCAACGAAATGACATGACCGCCATAGACGAGGCGGCGGCCAAACTTGCCGAAGCGTTCGGCATTCTGATTGAAATGCACCTTGGCGGTGTTTTGGTAAAGGCGCGTTGCGAGTTGGTGTTCGGCTTCCTCCACCGTCATGCCGTCAACATGGTCGATCTGTTCACCAACGGCATAATCAGTCCAACGATGGGTCGAACCTGTGAGTGCCGTATTCCAATGAGCCGTGTGAATCGCTGGGCAGGCGCTCCCAAGGTCTGCAATGGCAACCGATTTGGCCAGGGTTGGAACAGAGGACGGGGGTGCCGCAGCGTTTTCATCACGCTTCCTGACCATGACCCAGCGCACGAAGTTCAGGACTTGCTCATCGTTCTGGTTGAAGCCCGTGGTGCGGACATAGACGACACCGGTCTTGCCATTGGAGTTTTCCTTGAGGCCGATCACTTCACTCGAGGCATAGAGCGTGTCACCGGCATATACCGGCTTCAAGAAATTGCATTCAGCGTAGCCCAGATTGGCAACTGCATTGAGCGAAACATCTGGTACGGACTTGCCGAAGACGATGTGGAAGGCGAGGAGATCATCAATCGGCGCTGAGGGATAGCCAACACTGCGGGCGAAGGCATCTGCCGACTGCACGGCAAAGCGTGAGCCATACAGTGCGGTATAGAATGCCACGTCACCGGTGGTGATGGTGCGTGGTGTGGCGTGGACCAGCTTGTGGCCAATGCGGAAGTCTTCAAAGAAGTTGCCCGGGTTTGTCTTCATGGCACTGTTGCCCTGGCAATTGCGGCGATGCGTTCGGCCATGACAAGGTGCAGGCGCTCAACCATCTTGCCATCCACGGTGATGACGCCCTTGGCGGCGTTTTCGGGGAGCGCGAAAGCGGCAATGACATTGCTGGCCCAATCAACTTCTGTTGGCGAAGGCGAGAACATCCTATTGCAGATGTCGATCTGGCTGGGGTGAATCAACGTCTTGCCATCCATGCCCAAGGTTACACCCTGTTGGCACTCGGCCGCAAATCCTGCTTCGTCCTTGAAATCATTGTAGACGCCGTCAATGCAGTCCAGACCAAAGGCGCGGGCGGCGAGGACCGCCTGTGACAGCGCTGGCAGCAGTGCGGCGCGGGCATTCGCTGCCTTCATGCGCGTGTCCTTGAGGAGGTCGTTGGTGCCGAGCACGAAGCAGTTGAGATTGGCGGCACGGGCCGCAGCAGCAATGTCTCGCAGGTTCAGGATGGCGAGTGGCGTCTCAATCATCACCCAGAGTTTCACACCTCTGGCCAAGGCGGCGGCGCGGGTGACATCGGCCGAGGTTGAAACCTTGGGCACCAGAATGGCGTCGGGTCTGGCTGATACGGCAGCGGCCATGTCGGCTTCACCCCAACCGGTGTCGAGGCCGTTGATGCGGAGCACGACCTCGCGGTGGCCGTAGCCTCCGGTGGTGATGGCAGCGCAGGCGGTGGCACGGGCTTCGGCCTTGGCTTCGGGGGCAACCGAATCTTCGAGATCAAGGATCAACGCATCGGCGGCGAGTGTCTTGGCTTTCTCGAGGGCGCGGGCATTGGCACCAGGCATATAGAGAACGCTGCGGCGGGAACGGTAGCTTGGGGTTGTCATGGTGAAAACCTAGCTTTTGCAGTGCAGCATGGAAAGCAGACTTTTGTCACAGTCTTGAGTGTTGCGCCGGGCTTGGGCATGGTGGCAGACGATGACCAAAATGACTCACATTGATGTTGCCATTGCCGGCGGCGGGATCGTCGGCAGTTCCACCGCCTACTATCTGCGCAAACACGGTTTCACTGGTTCGATTGCCATTTTCGAACAGGACACCAGCTTCAAGCACTCGTGTACGGCGCTGTCGTGGGGTGGCATTCGCCAACAGTTCTCGACGCCTGAAAACATCCGGATGTCGCAGTTCGGCTTGCGGTTGCTGCGCGATCTCAAGACTGAATTTGGACCTGATGCCGATATCGGTTTCAAGGAACAGGGATACCTGGTGCTGGCAACCGAAAAGGGTGTTGCGGTGCTGGAAGAAAACCAGCGCCTGCAAGCCTCGATGGGTGCCGATACCATCATTTATTCCGGTGCGGACCTGCCCAAGCGTTTCCCGTGGATCAATTTTGACGGCATAGCGGCGGCGTCATTCGGGCCGAAGAACGAGGGCTGGTTTGATCCCTATTCACTGATGACGCTGGTGCGCAAGGCAGCACTGGCGCGCGATGTGAAGCTGGTGCCGCAGGCCGTGACAAGTGTTGCCAACAGCGGACAGATTTCTGCAATCACGCTGGCCAACGGCGAGACATTGACTGTGGGCGCGCTGGTCAATGCGGCGGGTGCTGGCGCTGGCGCGCTTGCCGCCATGGCTGGCGTTGACCTGCCGGTGTCTCCAGCCAAGCGCTATGTCTATGTCATCGATTGCCCGGCGGCGAGCGAAGCACAACGCAAGGGGCCACTGACCTTTGACGTGACGGGTGAATATTTTCGCCCCGAGGGCCGCAACTTTATCTGGGGCTTCACGCCGAGCGATGACGAAGAACCCCAGATCAAGGACTGGGAGATGGACGAGAGCTGGTTTGAAAACCGCATCTGGCCCGCCCTGGCTGAGCGCGTGCCAGTGTTTGAAGCGGTGAAGATGGTGGGCGGATGGGTCGGCCACTATGACTACAACTGGTTCGACCACAACGGCATCATCGGGCGGCATCCGGAGATTGCCAACTTCTATCTCGGCAATGGCTTTTCCGGCCATGGCATCCAGCAGGGTCCGGCAACGGGCAATGCCATCGCCGAACTGATCTGCTTTGGTGACTATCGGGCGATCGACCTCACCCGCATGGGTTATGAACGCCTGCAGCGCAAAGAGCCGCTGTTCGAGAAAAACATTTTCTGATGGCCAAGATCATTTGCCTCTCCTCGCAAGTGGTGTGGGGGCCGGTTGGAAATACGGCGGCGGTGCCGGCGTTGCAGGCAGCGGGGCATGAGGTGCTGCAGGTGCCGACCGTCTTGCTGTCGCATCATCCCGGTCATGGCAGGCCCGTGATGCGGGCGACGGCGGCGGAAGATTTCGAAAGTCTCATCACGGCGGTCGAGGGCAAAGGTGGGTTGAACGATTGTGCCGCAGTGATGACAGGATACTTCGCGCTGGCCGGGCAGGTGCGGATCGCCGCTGACTTGATCATGCGTTTGCGGCAAGAAACCCCGGACCTGGTGGTGCTGGTTGATCCGGTGATCGGTGACCATGGCAAGCTGTATGTGGCCGAAGATATCGCAGAGGCAATTCGTGACCTGTTGGTGCCGCTGGCAACGATCCTCACACCCAATGTCTTCGAACTCTCGTGGCTCACTGGTACTGCCGTCACGTCAGCGGGAACAGCTGTCGATGCTGTCGTGAAACTGCCGTGCCGTGAAACACTCGTCACCTCGGTTCCGGTCGACACTGAAACCATAGGCACGCTCCTGCTCACATCAGGTGTCAGTCACTTCAACCAGATGACACGGCAGGAGCACGTGCCACATGGCACGGGTGATTTCCTCGCCGGTGCCTATCTGGCGGCCCGGCTCACATTGCCGCCAGAGGTCGCCTTCAGCGCAGCGATGACGCGACTGGCAACGGTGATCGCCAGCAGCAGCGGTATGGTCCTGCAAAACACCAGACGTTAAAATACCTGATTGCGACCAGTCGAATTGGTGCAGCACTCAAGACACAAGGACACGACATGACTTCGCCTCATCGCCACAATGCCCTTCTGGGAAAACCCGTTGCCGACGAGATCATCGCCAGTGTCTACACCGGCGTTGAAGCGCTGGCCGAGAAGGGTTGGCCCACCAAACTTGTCTCGATCACCATCGGTGATGTGGCGGCGGTCAATCTCTATGTGCGCAACCAGGCGCGTGGGGCCCAGCGCGCTGGCATTCTCTTCGAGGAACGGAACCTGCCGGAAAATGTCTCGCGTATCGAGTTGATCGGTATCCTGCAGGCCCTCAACACCGACCCGCGCGTCACCGGCATCATCATCCAGCGCCCGGTGCCAAAGCATCTCAACATCAAGGAACTGCAGTCCGCCGTGCACCCGCTGAAGGATGTGGAGGGCATGCACCCCACGTCCATCGGCAACATTGTCTACCGTGATGTGGCGCTGGCACCGTGCACGGCGGCAGCCTCGGTCGAACTGCTGAAGCGTACCGGCCTGACACTGGAAGGTCTCAACGCCGTGGTCATCGGGCATTCTGAAATTGTCGGCAAGCCGATCGCATTTCTGCTGTTGGCGGAAGGCGCAACGGTGACCGTCTGCCATCACATGACGCGCAATCTGGCCATTCATTCACGGGCAGCGGATGCGTTGTTCATTGCCGTTGGCAAACCGCGCTTCATCACCGCCAACATGATCAAGCCCGGTGCAGCGGTGATCGACATCGGCATCAACCAGATCGAGGAAGGCGGCAAATCCATTACCGTGGGTGATGTTGACTACGAACCTTGTGCCGATGTGGCGGGCTGGATCACACCGGTGCCGGGTGGTGTCGGGCCAGTGACTGTCTCAATCCTGATGCGCAATGCTCTGACAGCGGCGCAAACCCAGGCGCAACACTATGCGGAACAATTTGGTGGAACGGGCGGGCCGGTGGGTATTGCGCCAGCACTGACCTGAAGCAGCACGTCTCCCACAAAGCAAAAGGGCCGGCCCATGAGGCCAGCCCTTTGAAATTCCAGATGTGAATAGTGATCAGGCCTTCTTGGCTTTTTCCTGATCGACCTTGGCGCGCGGTGCCTTGCCTTCAAGGAGCTCCTTGGCCTGGGCAATCCAGTCTTCGCGCTTGGTGCGGCCCTTGAGGGCAAGCTTTTCGTCGAGGTTGAAGATGGCTTCGTCGGTCATCTCGGCGATCTGCTTCAGGGAGGTGATGCCTTCCTTGGCGAGGTTTTCCTTGATCTTGGGGCCAACGCCACCGATCAGCGAGACATCGTCGGCTGCCAACTGCACCTTGGGGGCGCGAGCCTCCTCGATGGCGGCAAAGGCTTGACGCTGGTCTTCCATGATGCGGGCGGATTTGCCGGTACGGCCCTTGAGATAGTAGAGCTTGGCGCGGCGGACACGGCCACGGCGCACGACCTTGATCGAGTCGATCATTGGCGAATACACCGGGAAAATACGTTCCACACCTTCGCCGTATGATAGCTTGCGGACGGTGAAGCTCTCGTTGAGGCCACCACCGGAACGGGCGATGCAGACGCCTTCATAGGCCTGCACGCGGGTGCGGTCACCTTCGACCACCTTCACATTGACGATCACCGAGTCACCGGCATCGAATTCCGGGAGCTGGCGCTTGGCGGCAACAACGGCCATCTGCTCGGCTTCGAGCTGCGCAATAATGTTCATGTTCGTAAATACCTTTCCGGGCCATCACAAGCGGTGTGAAGGCCGTTTCGGGAGGGCTTCTAGGGCGGACTCTGTGGAAAAGTCAACCTTTGGGCGTTTGGAATTTTGCCCAAAGGTCAGGACGGCGCGTCCGGGTCAGTGACTGGCGCTGCTCGGTTTTCCAGCGGGCGATGGCCCGGTGGTCGCCGGACAGAAGAATCGCAGGAATTTCAGAGCCTTCCCAGAGGTTCGGCTTGGTAAAGTGGGGGTGTTCCAGAAGCCCGTCGGAAAAACTTTCCTCGGCGGCGCTTTCAAGCTTGCCCATGACGCCGGGCAGCAGGCGCACAATGGCATCGATGAGGACAATGGCGGCAGGCTCGCCACCAGACAATATATAGTCACCCACCGAAACCTCGCGCAGGCCGCGGCGCTCGATCACGCGCTGGTCGACGCCTTCAAAGCGTCCGCAGACGATGAGGCAGCCGGGCGCGTTGGCGAGTTCGGTGACATGGGCCTGGGTCAGGGTTTCGCCACGCGGTGACATGAGCAGGCGCGGGCCGACATGGGGGGTGCCGTCAATGGCGGCGGCCAGAATGTCCGGTTTCAGCACCATGCCAACGCCCCCGCCGGCGGGATGGTCATCAACCGTGCGGTGGCGGTCGCTGGCAAAACCGCGGATGTCCTGGGCTGCGAGTGACCACAGTCCCTCCTTCAGGGCGCGGCCAGCCAGCGAATGGCCGAGCGGCCCTGGAAACATCTCCGGGAAAAGCGTGAGGATGGTGGCGGCGAAGGGCACGGGACTTAAGGTCTGCCGTTCTGGCCACGGGGCGGGCGTTCCGAGGTGTCGAGATAACCTTCCGGCAGATCGACCACCACAGGTTCGGTGGCGTTCGTATCAATGACGGAGGTGACAAAGGTGACGGGGATGAGCAGGCCGCTGTCGAGTTCGAGCAAATCACCAGCGCCGAAATTCTGAATGCCGCTGACTTTGCCGATGATGGCTGCATTGGCCGCAACATCGCGGCCGACCAGATCGATCAGATAGAATTCACCTGCGGCGGGTGGCGGAAGCCTGTCGCGCGTCACGTAGAGTTCGACTCCGGCCAAAGCTTCAGCGGCATTGCGGTCACGCACTGACTTCAGATCGGCAATGTAAAAGTCCTTGGCCGGCTTCATCTGGGCAATTTCAAAATGGCGGCCATCGGCAGTGCTGAGCGGGCCATAGTTGGCGATGTCGGCGGGACTGGCGGCAAAGCTCTTGAGCTTGACGGCGCCACGGATGCCGTGGGCACCAGCGATACGGCCAATGAGGATTGAGGATGGTGTCATTGCAGGTTCAAGGTCTTTGCTGAGAGCGGTTGGATTCGACAGTTGGATTTAGGGCCCCTTTCCCCATATAAGGCCCGCCATGTCCAGTACCATGTCTCATGCAAGCCAAATCCCGTTCCGCAAGATGAACGGACTCGGCAATGATTTTGTCGTGCTTGATGGCCGCCAGCAGCCGCTCGCCATCAGCGAGGCGCAGGCCCGTGCCATTGCCGACCGCAAGACCGGTGTTGGCTGTGACCAGTTGATCGTCATGGAAAAGTCGCCACGGGCCGATGTGCGCATGCGCATCTGGAACGCCGAAGGTGGTGAAGTACAGTCCTGTGGCAATGCCTCGCGCTGCATCGCCGATCTGGTGATGGCAGAGAACGGTACGACGACGGCCACCATCGACACCAAGGGCGGTCTCCTGACGGCAAAACAGGCAGGCAAGCTGATGGTGCGGATCGACCAGGGCAAGCCGCATTTCGACTGGAAGGACATTCCATTGTCGGAAGCTTTTCCCGACACCCGCCACATTGAATTGCAGGTCGGGCCCATCGACAAGCCCCTCATCCATTCGCCTTCAGTGGTGAATGTCGGCAATCCGCATTGCATCTTCTGGGTCAATGATCTCGATGTCGTCGATCTCGGCAAGATTGGCCCGATGATCGAGCATCATCCGCTTTTCCCGGAGCGCACCAATGTGACACTGGCCAAGGTGGTGGCGCGCGACCATGTGATCGTCAAGGTGTGGGAACGGGGTGCGGGCCTGACCAAGGCTTGTGGCACAGCGGCCTGCGCCGTCATGGCGGCAGGCTACCGGCTCAAGATGATCGACAGGCAAGCCCGCGTGACGCTGCCGGGCGGTGATTTGCTGATGGCCGTCAATGAGGACAATGGCCATGTCTTGATGACCGGTCCGCTGGCGTATGATTTTGAAGGCGTGCTGCCAACAGGTATTCTGGCAGGTATTCCGGGATGACGGGCCCACGCCTTGAAACCTTTGGCTGCCGTCTCAATACCTTCGAGTCGGAAATCATGCGCGGTCATGCCGAAAAGGCGGGACTCGACAACGCCATCATCTTCAACACCTGCGCGGTGACGGCAGAAGCGACCCGCCAGGCGCGCCAGGCGATCCGCAAGGCCCGCAAGGAAAATCCCCACGCCGACATTATTGTCACCGGCTGTGCGGCGCAGACCGAAGCTGGCAGTTTTGCCGCCATGCCGGAAGTGACGCGGGTGCTTGGCAACGAGGAAAAACTCAAGGCGACAAGCTGGCTCAAGGGCTCGAATGCACCGCGCGTTGATGTCTCCGACATCATGCAGGTGAAAGAGGCTCATGTGCCGATGATAGAGCGCTTGTCCGGGCGCACCCGGGCCTTTGCCCAGGTGCAGAATGGTTGTGACCATCGCTGCACGTTCTGCATCATTCCCTTTGGCCGCGGCAATTCACGCTCGGTTGCCAGTGCTGCTGCGGTGGAACAGGTGAAGCGCCTGGTGGCGGAGGGGCACAATGAAGTGGTGCTTTCGGGTGTTGATCTCACCTCGTGGGGTGCTGATCTCGACGGTGCGCCGAAACTGGGAGCACTGCTCGCCAGGTTGCTGCGCGACGTGCCTGATCTCAAGCGCTTGCGGCTTTCGTCGATTGATTCGATTGAGGCCGACGACGAACTGATCGACATACTGGCAAGTGAACAGCGGGTGATGCCGCACCTGCACCTGTCGCTGCAGTCCGGCGACAACATGATCCTGAAGCGGATGAAGCGCCGCCATGGCCGGGAAGATTCAATCCGCTTTTGTGAAGATCTCAGAAGGCGGCGCAGGGACATGGTTTTCGGGGCTGACATCATCGCGGGCTTTCCCACCGAAACAGACGAGATGTTTGAAAATTCCCTCAAGATCGTGGATGAATGCGGGCTCACGTTCCTGCATGTATTCCCCTATTCAGCGCGGCCCGGAACGCCTGCTGCGCGCATGCCTGTGGTCGAACATCATGTCATCAAGCGCCGCGCGGCCATACTGCGGGAAAAAGGCGAGGTGCGGTTCAAGGCCTTTCTCGCGACGCAAATCGGGGCAACGCACGATGTGCTGGTGGAAACACCGCAGCTTGGGCGCACGCCGCAGTTTGCGCTGGCACGTTTCAGCCAGCAGATGATGCCGGGTGCAATCGTACGCGCCGTCGTCACCTCGGCCCATGACGATGCCCTGCATGTTGTGCCGGGTGGCAATCCCGCCGGCGGAGTGGCGGCATGAGCGGGTTTTTCAAGAAACTTTTCAACCGTATCGTTGGCAAGACAGAAGCAGCGCCGCCGGCACCGGAGCCCGTCGCACTGCCAGCGCCTGAACCTGTTGCCGAAGACGACGTGGCGGAGGTTGTTGCAGAGGTGGCCGCACCGCCTCCTGCCGTCACGCAAGAAGCTTCCGTTGCAAAGCCGGCAGCAAAAAAGCCACCTGCCAAGATCAAAGAACCGAAAAAGCCTGAGGCCAGGAAGCCGGAGACAAGGAAGGCCGAGGTCAAAAAGCCAGAGCTGAAAAAGCCAGAGCCAAAGAAACCAGAGCCAAAGAAACCGGAGGCCAGGAAGCCGGAACCGAAAAAGGCCGCTGCCAAGGCTGCACCCGGCACGCCAGCTGCCAAAGATGTGGCCAAGGTTGTAGCCAGGGTCAAGCCTGTCGACGTGGCGGTTCCACCCGCGCCACCTGCACCAGAACCGCCGCCACCTCCGTCACCGGAAATCGAGGTGGTGCCACCGCCACCGCCAACACCTGTCGAGATTTTGCGTCCGCTGCGGGTTCCCGATCCCGTGCCAGCGCCTGTCCCAGCGCCTGTGGTGGACGACGCGCGGCCCAAGGGCTGGCTGTCTCGCCTCACCCAGGGCCTGTCGAAATCGTCAAAGACCATCACCGGCTCGATCACCGCAATCTTCACCAAGCGCAAGCTTGATGCCGCGACGTTGCAGGAACTCGAAGACACATTGATCCAGGCGGATCTCGGCGTTGCGGTGTCGGAGCGCATCATCAAGGCGGTGGCGACCGGCCGCTATGACAAGGAAGTCGATCCCGAGGAGGTGAAGCAGATTCTCGCCGACGAGGTCAGCAAGGTGCTGCGGCCGGTCGAGGTGCCATTCAATTTCGGCTCTGAAAAACCGTACGTGATTCTTGTGGTCGGCGTGAACGGCTCCGGCAAGACCACGACCATCGGCAAGCTCGGCGCCATAGCAGCACGCGAAGGCTTCAAGGTGATGTTTGCAGCGTGTGACACGTTCCGGGCTGCGGCCATCGAACAACTGACCGTGTGGGGCAAGCGCATCGGGGCCGAAACCATATCGCGGCCACAAGGAGCCGACGCCGCTGGCCTGGCTTTCGACGCCATGAAAGCTGCTGCTGAAAATGGTACCGATATCGTCTTCATCGATACGGCTGGGCGGTTGCACAACAAGGCCTATCTGATGGACGAATTGGACAAGGTGGTGCGGGTTATCAAGAAGTATGACGCTGCGGCTCCGCATGCGGTGCTGCTGGTGCTCGACGCTACGACGGGACAGAATGCACTGGCGCAGGCGGAGGCCTTCACCAAGGTTGCAGGCGTCACCGGGCTGATCATGACCAAGCTTGACGGCACGGCGCGGGGCGGCATTCTGGTTGCCATCGCCGAGCGCTTCAGGTTGCCGATCCACGCCATCGGGGTAGGCGAATCAATTGACGACTTGCAACCCTTCGACGCACAAGCTTTCTCCCGCGCCATTGCCGGGCTGGAAGAACATTGAGACATTGCGGAGCCAATCAATGCACATGAGTGAGCACAGATGAGTCAGGGTAGAAAGCAGCTGCTCGAATTTGCACCGCTGGTCATTTTTTTTGCGACCAACTGGAAGGCCGGCATCTTCTGGGCCACAGGCATCTTCATGGGGGCCACGCTGGTGGTGCTGGCCTACACCTATTTCACCACAGGCAAGGTGGCGAAAGTGCCACTGGCCGGAGCGATTCTCGTTGGTATTTTTGGTGGTCTTACCCTTTACCTACAGGACGAAACCTTCATCAAGGTAAAGGTCACCTTGATCAATTTCATCTTCGCGGCACTGTTGCTGGGAGGTGTGGCGTTCGGCCGATCCTTCATCAAGGACGTGATGGGTGAGGCGATGACACTGCCGGAAGCGGCATGGCGCACGCTCAGCCTGCGCTGGGGTGTGTTTTTTGCCGTTCTCGCCATCCTCAACGAGTATGTGTGGAGGCACTACACAACCGATCAGTGGGTGACTTTCAAGGTCTTTGGACTGATTGGACTGACGGTTGTCTTCGCATTTGCGAATGCGCCCTTCATGGCCAAACACATGGAAGATGAACAGGCACCGGGTTCGAAGAAACCATCCGTTGACTGATGATTGGCTGCACACTTTTTCTCCAAAGAGTCAAGACTTGTAATTGCGCGGCCTTCGGCGCGATGGTGATTGCAACAACTGGAGGGTCAGCGGCTTTCTTTGTGCTTGCAGGCTGAAATGCGGGAAGCTAGGACACGCTCCGGACTGAATACTTCTCTGGTGTAGCGCGGGGGCTGCATCACCAAAGTGGAATGTGCAGAATGTCTGGCTTGAGGCCAATGGCAGGCAGGCTGCAGCGGGAAAAAGGGTAACGTATGTCGAGCAGCAAAGACGCAAAAACATTTGCGCGATCTTTCTCTCATCTTCTGAAACGCGCCGTGCAATTTTCTGTACATTGTTACATGGAAGAGGCGGGCAAGTCTGGTCTGACGCATCGTCAGTTCACGGTGCTTTCGGCTGCAGATGTGCATGAGGGCAAGAGCCAGACAGAACTGGTACGCATCACCGGCATTGACCGCTCGACTCTCGCTGATCTGGTGGCCCGCCTGATGGCCCAGGGTTATGTGCAGCGCCGCCGGACCAAGGAAGACGCGCGCACCAATTCGATCAAGCTCACGCCGATGGGCAAGAAGGCCTTGAAGTCGGCCCAGTCGGGTGCCGATGACGTGGACAAGAAGCTGCTCCAGCTGTTTTCCGTTTCGGAGCGCAAATCGCTGGTCGACAATCTCGCACTCATTGCTGCCGAGATGGACAAGCTCGATGAAGAAGAGGCAGAGAAGCCCGCCCCCATCAAGGTCAAGCTGAAGCGCCGTCCGCAGTAGCAGGCGTTATAGAAGCAACTTTACTTGAGTGGCAGCTTGGCTGCCTCGATGCGGCTGGCAAACTCACCTGTCAGGTCCTGCGGGGATAAGGGCCCGACATGCTTGTAGCGAATAACGCCTTGGCCATCGACGATGAATGTCTCTGGCACTCCGTAACCACCCCAATCGATTGATACGCGGCCGTCGGTGTCAGCGCCCACCGCCGCAAAGGGTTGGCCGAGAGCCCCAAGGAAGCGGCGGGCATTGTCGGCCTGGTCCTTGTTGTTGATGCCGACGAGACTGATGTCGCCGCGCTTCGCGAGCCCCATGAGCACAGGATGTTCCTGGCGGCACGGCACGCACCACGAGGCCCATATGTTGACCACCGTGACGTGACCCGACTTGAGGTCGATATCCGACACACCTGGCACGCCCAATTGGTCGACGGCTGGCAAGGCAAAGGCAGGCACGGGCTTGTTGATGAGGACGGATGGCAGGGTCGAAGGATCGCCCGAGAGTCCCTTGAGGAACAGGACAACAATTCCAGCGAAGATGAGCAACGGCAGCAGCAGCAGAAATTTGCGGCGGTTCATGTCTCGTCTTGCCCGTCCGTGAGCGCACGTTTGACTTCGGCAGCCAGCGCCCGGCGACGGACCAGTGTCCAGATGAGCATGCCGGCGAGCACCGCAAACGACAGGGCATAGGAGGCGGCGACAAATCCGAAATGCGGTGACGCGAAGTCCATGTCAGTGCGCTCCAATGGCCTTGAGGCGGGCCGTCCTGATCTTGCGGGCGGCAATCTCGTTGCCTATCGCCATGAGGTGCAGCGCCACGAAGAAGAACGTGTAGCCCACTGCCATGAGCAACAGCGGCCAAAGCATGGACGGGTCGATGGCCGGTCCTGACATCTTTATGACGCTTGCTGGTTGGTGCAGTGTGTTCCACCAGTCGACCGAGAACTTGACCACGGGAATGTTGATGACGCCGACAAGTGCAACCACCCGCGCAAGCCCTGCGGCGCGCATCGGATCCTCGAAGGCGCGCCATACGGCGATGTAGCCGAGGTAAAGCAGCATCAGCACAAACATTGAGGTGAGGCGGGCGTCCCACACCCACCAGGTGCCCCACATGGGCTTGCCCCAGATCGAACCGGTGGCGAGCGAGAGAAAACAGAAGGCAGCACCCAGTGGTGCGGCTGTTTTGGCTGCCGCATCGGCCAGTGGATGGCGGAAGATCAGGGCAATGGCACTGGCCGCTGCCATCAACACATAAACAAAGAGCGCCATCCAGGCGGCAGGCACGTGGACATACATGATGCGCACCGTTTCGCCCTGTTGGTAGTCGGCAGGGCTGGTGACAATGGCGAGATAGAGGCCGGTCCCCAGTGTCAGGATCGTGGCGGCCCAGACCCAGGGTAGTACGGCATTGGCAATACGCATGAAAAGATTGGGATTGGCGAGAATTTGCATGGGGCAATACTAGCGCGATGATTCTAGCGAAAATAGGCCCGCAGTGCCGCAGCAGCGGCCCAGGGCTGGATGACGAGGGTTACCAATGCAATGGCCAGCAGGACGAGCAGGGCAGGCAGACTGCCTGAGGGTCCAAGGTCACCGGTTGATGCCGCAATGCCGAAGATCAGCACCGGTACATAAAGTGGCAGCACCAGCAGCGGCACCACCAATCCGCCACGGCGCAGGCCCGCCGTCACGGCTCCGGCAATCGAGGCCAGAAGTGAGAGGGCGATCGAACCCGTGATCATCGCCAGCATCAGGGGAATGATGGTGCTGGTCGCGAGGTTGAGCAGAATGCCAAGAGGTGCTGCCAGCACCGCCAGTGGCAGGCCGACGGCCAGCCAATGGGCAATTGCCTTGGCGAGACAGACGAGCTCGAGTGGAATCGACGCGCCGTTGAGCAGGTCAAGCGAGCCATCCTCATGGTCCTGCTGGAACATGCGCTCAGTGGTGAGCAGCACGGCGAGCAACAGACCAAGCCACATGAGACCGGGCGCGAGGCGGGCGAGCGTCGCCTGGTCGGGTCCGATTGCCAACGGCACCATGACGATGAAAGCCAGCATGAAAGACACTGCCGCTCCCAGGCCACCGCCCTGACGGAACATCAGGTGCAGGTCGCGCCGCATGAGGGTGATGACGGCGTTCATGACTGCTGCCCCAATTGGATGACATGATCAGGCGGGCGCAGGCCTTCGCCATGGATGGCGGCCAAGACCATGCCGTCCGCTTTCAAGTGGGCATCGACGAGAGACGACAGGGTGGCCTGCGAAGTGGCATCAAGTGCGGTTGCAGGTTCATCCAGCAACCAGATTTTCCGCGGTGCGGCCAGCAGCCGCGACAGCGAAAGGCGGCGGCGCTGTCCGGCCGAAAGCAATTGCACGGGATCATCAGCGAGATGTGACAGCTTGAAGGCCGCGAGGGCCGCAGCGTCACCGCTGCCGCCCAGCAGGCGCGACCAGAACACAAGATTCTCACGCACCGTCATGGCGTTCTTCAGAGCGTCAAGATGGCCGATGTAGTGGCAATGCAGGGGCAAAGGGCAATCGCTGGCGGGCGTCAGCAACACTGATCCAGCAGCGGCAGGCACCAGACCAGCGATGAGGCGGAGCAGCGAAGACTTGCCGGAGCCATTGGGGCCGCGCAATTCCGCGAGTTCGCCTGCAGCAATTGCAAAGTTCAGTCCGGAAAAAACAACGCGCCCGTTTCTTTCGCAAGCGAGCGCGTTGGCGATGAGTTTCATGGCAGCGGGGTTTAGCCGCTCAGGTCATGTATTGTCCACCGTTGACCGATAGTGTGGCACCAGTGATGAAGCCAGCTTCATCAGCGGCGAGGAAGGCAACGGCCCTGGCAATTTCTTCGGGCTCACCGAGGCGGCCCACAGGAATCTGCGGAATGATGCGCTTTTCCAACACGTCAGGGGCGATGGCGCGGACCATTTCGGTGCCGATGTAGCCGGGGCAAATGGCGTTGACGGTGATGCCCTTGGCAGCCCCTTCCTGGGCCAGCGCCTTTACAAATCCGATTTCTCCGGCCTTGGCGGCAGAATAGTTGCTTTGACCCATCTGGCCCTTCTGGCCGTTGATCGAGGAGATGCAAATGATGCGGCCAAAATTGCGGTCACGCATGCCGCCCCACACCGGATGCGTCATGTTGAAAAGCGAGTTGAGGTTGGTGTTGATCACCGCCTGCCACTGTTCAATCGTCATCTTGTGGAACATGGCATCCTTGGTGATGCCGGCATTGTTGACGAGAATGTCGATGGGGCCAAGCTCTGCTTCCACCGCCTTGATGCCAGCGGCACAGGCTTCGTGGCTGGAGACATCCCACTTGAATACGGGAATGCCTGTTTCGCCCTTGAAGGCGTTGGCGGCATCATCGTTGCCAGCGTAGCTTGCTGCAACCTTGATGCCATTGGCCTTGAGAGCCTTCGAAATCGCGGCTCCGATACCTCGTGAACCACCTGTGACCAATGCGACGCGTGCCATGGGCATCCTCCTTAGCGTTTCTTTCCGCATAGAGGTGACACGGGCGCGCGGCCATAGTCAATTCGGTTATATGGGCCGGTTTATGCGACCTTGTCGAGCAAGGGTGCCAGCGCCGGGTGAATGTCGCTTGCTTCCTGCTTGATGAAGAGCAGGGCGGCGCGTTCGGCGTCGCTCATCTTGCCGTCACGGGTGATCCGGTCACTGAGCCAGCGGGCTTCAGCTTCCGAGATTTCTTCGGCGGACCGCATGGCCTTGAAATAGGCTTCACGGCGCTGACGCTGGGCATCAGTCTCCTTGAACGTCGCGACCTTGTAGATGTCGCGCAGCGTGGTCACCATGGCGGCGACGAAGTCACCGACATTGCCGGACGTATTGTTGAGCCAGGCGTCGCGGCGCAGCGCGTCTTCACGATTCACCGGTGCATGGTTTGCAGCGAACATCAGGTGGTTGGCGATGGCCTTGGCGAAGAGATCACCCCAGGCCGCATGGTTGCTGGCACCAGCAGTGGCATCGTTGATGTCGAAGAGGACTTCGGCCTCTGCCGTGGTGATGGCAATGTTGCCGCCACCGGCATAAGCATAGAGGATGCGGCGGAGCAGTTCGACATCCGCTTCGTCGACGACGCCGGGAACCAGAGACTTGCCGCTGCGCAGCGGGCCTTCGCCACTCACCACGGCGTGCTTGACCTGGGTGAGTGCGTAGGTGGCCAGGCTTTCCGGAACGGTCTTGGCCTGTTCGAGGATGGCGAGGAGCACGTCGAGTTCGGTTGCAGTGCCGACCTTGCCGTCGGCATCGATGCGCTGCATGAGCCAGCGCGAATTTTCGGCACTGACATGGCCATGCGGCTGCATCTGGTGCACGACATAGTCACACATGGCCTCGGTGAAAAAGACACTCCACGAGGGATGGCATTGGCGGCAGGCGTCATTGGCTGCAAAGATGGCGTCGGCTTCGCTCTCGGTGATGCAGCCGTCTTCATAATAGGCCTTGCGGAAGGCCAGTACATCATCAGCCGTGATACGGCCTGCCTTTGTGACGGCAGCAACAAGATCGTTCAACATGAAAAACTCCCACCCGAGTGTATTGGGCAGGAGTTATGATGGAGAGGACTTTGCGGGCGGTTAAGCCGACAGCAGTCCGGGGCGGAATGTTGGGCGCAGGGTTAACTGCCGCTTAGCGTTCCACGCACATGGCGATGCCCATGCCGCCGCCGATGCACAGTGTGGTCAGGCCCTTCTTGGCACCTGAGCGTTTCATTTCGTGCAACAGCGTGATGAGCACCCGGGCGCCTGAGGCACCGATGGGGTGACCAATGGCGATGGCGCCGCCGTTGACGTTCACCTTGGCTGGATCCCAGCCCATGTCCTTGTTGACGGCACAGGCCTGGGCGGCGAAGGCTTCGTTGGCTTCGACGCGGTCGAGATCAGTGGCCTTCCAGCCAGCCTTCTGCAAGGCGAGCCGGGAGGCAGGAATGGGACCAGAGCCCATGACGGCGGGGTCAACGCCAGCGGTAGCCCAGGAGGCGATGCGGGCAAGCGGTTCAAGTCCGCGGGCGGCTGCTTCCTTGGCCGACATGAGGATCAGGACGGCAGCACCATCATTGATGCCCGATGCATTGGCGGCGGTTACCGTGCCATCCTTGGAAAAGGCCGGACGCAGTTTTGTGACCGCATCCAGGGTGACGCCCTTCTTGATGTACTCGTCGTCCGCCACGGTCACGTCGCCCTTGCGGCCGGCGATGATGACGGGGATGATTTCATCCTTGAACTTGCCAGCGGCCTGGGCTGCTTCAGCCTTGTTCTGCGAGCCAACGGCAAAGGCATCCTGCTCATCGCGGGTGATTTGCCACTGCTTGGCGACGTTCTCGGCTGTGGTACCCATGTGATAGCCGTTGAAGGCATCCCAAAGACCGTCACGGATCATGGTGTCGATGAAGCTCCAGTCACCCATCTTCACGCCGTCACGGAGATGGGCTGCGTGGGTCGACTTGCTCATCGATTCCTGGCCACCGGCGGCAACGATTTTCACATCACCCGACGCAATCTGCTGCATGCCGAGAGCAACAGCGCGCAAGCCTGATCCGCAGACCTGATTCAATCCCCAGGCGGTTGCGGTGTTGGGAATGCCGGCATGGATGGCCGCCTGGCGGGCCGGGTTCTGGCCCTGGGCGGCGGTCAGTACCTGGCCGAGGATCACTTCATTGATGTCGTCAGGTGAAAGTTTTGCCCGTTCGATGGCGGCCTTCAGGGCAACGGTTCCCAATTGGGCGGCGGTCTGCGAGGCCAACGCACCATTGAACGAGCCTACAGGGGTACGGGCGGCGGATACGATTACGACGTCGGACATTCAGTGGTCTCCGTGCTGCTGGCCCATGGTGGGCGGCGTGGGGTTTGTGTCTGCTTCAAGTCTATGACAGCTTAGCCTTCAATGGTGCAATGCGACATAGGTTGGCGTCACGCAAGTCCAACTTTTTTTGCACTTGCAATTGTGCGGTGCGGGGCGCAGATTTTTCGCACTGCACGGTACACCCGTGCGACCGCCGGGGTTCCCCCGGAATGACAGTGTTTTGCGTTGTGGAGACGACACGTGAGTGAAGACCAGACCCCTCCTTCCGGCCAGGGTAAACCCGAGCAAGCCCGCACCGAGCAGGCCAAGAATGCCACCGTCATCAAGAAATACGCCAACCGGCGCCTCTATAACACCGCCACCTCGACCTATGTGACGCTCGAAGACTTGGCCAAGATGGTCAAGGAAGGATCCGACTTCATCGTCTATGACGCCAAGACCGGCGACGACATCACCCGCACGGTGCTGACACAGATCATCTTTGAAGAAGAGAACAAGGGCGACAACAATCTTCTGCCGATCAATTTCCTGCGCCAGCTCATCCGCTTCTATGGCGACAGCATGCAGGGCATGGTGCCGGGCTATCTCGAGTTTTCTCTCGGCAACCTGATGAAAGAGCAGGACAAGGTAAGAAAGCAAATGCTGGACGCCTTTGGTGGCGATGCCTTCAAGACCATTGAAGATACCGCCAAGCGCAACATGCAGATGTTCCAGGACTCGCTGAAGATGTTCACGCCCTTTGGGGCCGGCATGCCCAATATTCCGACGGGTTTTCCCAATCCCTTTGCCGCTGCCGGCAAGGCCAGTGAACGACCGTCGTCAAACAGTACGTCCGGGGCGGGACCGAGCCGGGATGATCTGCAGTCGCTCAAGGATCAGCTTGCGGCCATGCAACAAAAGATCGATCAGCTGAACCGCTGAGCAGAACGGAATTTTCGCCCGACGGAAAAAATCAGCTGGCGAGGCGGGTATCCGCTTCGTTGGCGCTGCGCGCCTCAGCAAAATGCAGGCTGAGCTGATCGAGTGCTTGCCGAAGTTTGGAAAGTCCGGTCTCCATCCCGTCTTCCAAAGTCTGCTGCGGGAGGTTTTCATCGGTGTGGGATTCCACCGGCATGGCGGCCGCCAGTGCAATATCACTGATCAGGTCCGGTGCCATGGCCACGGCATCAACATTGTCTTCGATTGTCCCGGAGTCCATGGTCACTTCGATGCCGCCGTGGGCAATTGTCTCTGTGGCCGGGGTGTCATTTGCATCAGCTGCGGATTGCATTTGGGCGAGCAGGCATGATGGTGCTTGACCATCATCTGTTGCGACAGCAGAAAAGTTGAAGGCGGGCGCTGCGGTTTCAATCCACGGCGGCTCAACGGTGGCCGCGCCGAAATGATTGCCTTGCATGAAATCTACCCCAAGACTGCGGAGGATTTCGGCATCGCCCTCGGTCTCCACCCATTCAGCAACGGTGCGAATGCCGAAATGATGGGCCATGTCGATCAAGGTGCGGGCGAAGTAGACGTTCTCGGTGTCCTTGGCGAGATTACGGCAATAACTGCCATCGAGCTTGATCACATCGACCGGCAGGTCGCGCAGATTGCGGAACGAGGTGAAGCCGGCACCGAAATCGTCGATGGCCACACAACACCCGGCGGACCGCAACTGTACAAGGAAAGCGAGAGCCGCAGTGAGGTCGGTGAGTGCCATGGTCTCGGTGATTTCGACGGTGAGGCGGCTGGCAATTTCGCCAGCCATCTGGATCATGTCGATGATCTGGCAATTCCAGCGCGGATCATTGGCGGTGGTGGCCGAGAGATTGATCGAGAGGCGGGCGCTGGAATATTTGTGCAGGGTCTCGATGGCGAGTTGCACGACGGCGCGATCGACCAGGCGGATCAGTCCCAGGCGTTCGGCCACCGGCACGAGATGGGCGGCGGTCACCAGTTCACCGGCGCTGTCACGCATGCGCAACAGGGCTTCATGGCAAGCAACGGTGCCGCTGGCGACGTCAATCATCGGCTGGAACGCCAGTTGGAATTTTCCGGTCTTCAGGCACTCGACGATTTCGCCGGCACAGCGGGCATTCACCAGACGGTCGGTGGTGGCTTTCTCTGATGGCTGATGGACGACGAAGCTGTCGCTGGAGAGACGCTGGGCAGCCGACAAGGCTTCTTCGGCAAGGGCCTTCGCTGACACGGCGTTTTCGGCGTGGGCCGGCAGCAGCACAGCACCAATAGAAAGCAAAGCCCAGACCGGACCATGCTTGGTCTCGATGACGCTGTCACGGGCGGCATTGAGAAAGCGCTCAATGGCTATGGGCAGGTCTTCGGTGCTGCAGGAATTGAGGATGAAGCCGAATTTGCTGCCGGAGTAGCGGGCTATGCCGTCACCGGTCCGCGTGACGGCGTGCAGGCGCTCTGCAATTGAAGAGATCACTTCATCAGCCACCTCGAAGCCATAGGCATCGTTGACCACGTCGAGGTTGCGGATGGTGGCGACAGCGAATGCGCAGGACTGTTCACCGCGGCGAGCCTCGCCAATGGCCTCCTCCAGCGCTTCGTCGAGGCGGCTGCGGTTCATCAGGCCGGTGAGAGGATCGGTGTGCGAGAGCTTGCTCAACATCTGGTCACGGGAGTGACGCTCATCAATAGGGCGCAGCACGCCCACCGCATCACGCGGTCGGCCGTCATTGTCGGCAAACCAGCGGCCCCGGTCTTCAACCCACATGGCGGCTAAGCCTGTGTCGGGATCGGCCTTGAGCTGATATTCAATGTGATAGGGAACACCATTGCCGGTGTCGTCGAGGGTGCTGTTGAAGACTGCATCATAGCGGCTGGTAAGGTTATCCGGATCAAGCAGGGCGGCAAAGCGTTTGCCGGTGGAGAAACCTGTCTCTGGCCGCTTCAACACATCACTGGCCATGGGGCTCCAGGTGAGCGTGTCGTTGCCCAGGTTCCAGCGGTAGGTTGATTCTCCTGCCGAGGTGATGGCGAGACAGATGCTGGCATAGTCGAGACTGGCAGGCGAACTGACAGGCGAACTTTCTGGCAAGGTGCTGGTGTCTGTCAGAACTGGCCCGTCCTGGGCAAGTGATGTTGCTGCTTCAAAAATCTTTGTCATGTACCGTGTCTGCCGCCCTATGCCCGATGCCGCTGCTGCCATTCGGAACCCAACGCAAGGGGACGTGTGGCTCGCAAGGCAAATCCCCGCAATTGACACCGCAGGCTAAACATAGTCCGTAAATTATTGCGCAAGGATCGTGGCTAACAGCCGTTAACCATTCCCGGGACCTGGCCCGGGACGGTTCCCCGTGGTTCGGCTGGCATCACATCGTGGCAGATCATGACCTGCCCAAATGTATTGCATCGCAACATAGCCTTCCAAAAATCGCACTGAAACTGGGCGGCCTGCCTATTTGTCATGCAAATTTGTTATATCTCGGGCAATTCATCTGCCAAAAACTGATGTAAAGTGACAGTTCAGTGGCAGAATCGAGACGATATTGTCTGTATTGTGATCTGTTTCTGTGCCTCAGATATTTGTTACCTCTTTATGAAGATACGGTTTTTAAGCGTTTCATGCGAGATATGCAAAATTTGCATTTCTCTTTCTGCTGCAACGCACATATCTTCCGGCTGTCGAAGAAAAGAAATGAATGCCGGAACTGTTCCGGATTGAACACTGAAAGTAGGAGACCATCATGTTTGAAGTTCTCAAGACCCGTATCACCGCCTGGAAGCGCTACAGCCGCACCGTTTCGGAGCTCAATGCGCTGACCAATCGCGAATTGTCCGATCTCGGCATTGCCCGCGCGGACATCCAACGCGTGGCCCGCGAAGCCGCGCGCTGAGCGTCCATCAACAAATCAAAAGGTATTTCAGCATGGGCAGTTTTACATTTGTCGGCCGACTTATCGAACGCCGGGCCCGGCTCAAGGGCTATCAGGCCATCCAGGGCGAGCTTGCCGGCTTGTCCGAAGCCGACCTCGCCGATATCGGCGCCAAGCGCTACCAATTGGGCCACGTGGCCCGGGTGAAGGCCTTCAAGTAAGAAGACCTTCCTCTACAACTTCCTCACAAGTTCCTCCCGGGGCTCGTCATCGTGAAAACGGTGGCGGGCCCTATCCTTTTTGTGGGGCCTCGATTGCGCGCAGCGTGCCGACGTGTTAGGGCAAGATCAACGAAACCACGACACGGTTTTGGCGGGAGAGACCGATGCAGCGCATCAAACTCATTTGGGCAACACTGGCCGCCATGCTTCTTGTCGTCCCCGCAGTCAGCGGAGGGGTTGCGGTATTCGTGCCGACCTATGGCAGTGACACCCAGACCATGGCTTCCATTGGCCTGCGCTTTGATTTTGGCGACATGCAGCCAGAAATCGTTGGACAGGTGCGTCATACCAGGACTGACACGGACAATGACGTGACGGGTGCTCTTGGCGAAATTGCTTTCCCTCTGATGGGCGAAAAGCAATTCATTCCAACGGTGCGCGGCATGGGTCTCATCGGCACACCGGATGTTCAGGGCATGGCCGGGGTCGGTTTTGATTTTGCCAGTCAGCAACCGCTCCTCGGATTGGGTGTGCAGGGTCCGTTCGTCGAAGGCGGGCTTGATATCCAGTTGGACGGTGCATTGCACCCTTACCTTGGCTTCAACAGCTATGATGGCGCTCCAGACAGGGTCGTGATTCCTGCTCCACCCCTCGTCAACTGATACTCGTCAACTGACAGGGTGTATCTCTCACAACACAGACGTTGGCCGGGCCTCGCATGCTTGATATCGGTCACCTTATTGAATCCTCGAGCACCTGGCTCCTGACACTTGCAGTCATCGTGGCGCTCGTGCCATTTGAGCGGCGCTGGCCACGCTTGGCGCAAGATCGCCGATTTCCCGGGCGCACCCGCACCATACTGGCCATGGCACTGGCATCATTGGCAGCGGTGTTGCTGTTTCAACAGAACGTCCAGACAGGTTTGATCGGCATGTTGCTGCCGTTGCAAGTCATGAGCATCGCCAAATGGCCAGTTCCAGACTGGCTTGTCGTGGTGCTGAGCTTCCTGTTGCTTGATCTCATGCACTACCTGACCCACGTGATTGCTCATCGCGTACCAGTTCTCTGGCGCCTGCATTCGATCCATCATTCGGACAAGCACGTGACGGCGGTTTCCGGACTCCTGCACCATCCTCTGGAATTCATTCCGGTGGCGCTGTTCGTGCTGTTCTTCACGGTGGTTCTGGGTTTGCCGGTCATCCTGTACATCTTCTATGGCTTTGCGGCGGCGGCGCACAACGCGTTCTCCCATTCCGAAGTGGCACTGCCGGGATGGCTGGACCGTTCCTTGCGCTGGTTGATCATCACACCTGACATGCACCGGACCCACCATTCCATCGCGATCACCGAAGGTAACAGCAATTTTGGTGCCGTCCTCTCGGTCTGGGACTGGCTATTCGGAACCTATTTGCACCAGCCAGCAACCGGCGAAGTTGACCTGGTGATGGGTCTGGCCGTCACCGAAGAGCCTCGCCGTTTCACGGCAGTTGATCTGTTGATGCATCCCTTCCGGTCACGCGGCCGGTCACGCGGCCGGTCACGCGGGAAGTCCTGATTCCCGCGACCCTGCCGAAACATCTGCACCCCCGCGACACCCCGCCCTCGAAACGCCTGTTGCGAGTCTCAAAGCCTTATGATACCCAGCGCGCGCGGCGGGAACATCCCGCACCGCAGCGTTTTGACTTGTGCAAAATGCTTCCCAAAGAAATCAATGACTTGGGCCTGTCGTCCGATGCGCCCGACGTCGCTTTGAAAGATCGATCGTGGCAACGACAGATCAATCCACTTCGGGTGTTTCAGGGCGCTATGCCCGCGCCCTGTTTGACCTCGCGACAGAAAACAAGGCCGTGGCCGATGTGGCCAAGGCGCTGTCCAGTTTCCAGGGCCTGGTTGATGAATCGGCTGACCTGCGGCGCCTGATGTTCTCGCCGGTATTCAAGGCTGAAGACCAGATGGCCGCCGTTGAGGCGCTTGCAGCCAAGGCCGGCATCAACGGACTTGCCCTCAATTTTCTCAAGGTGATGGGGGCCAACCGCCGCCTCGCCGCCGTGCCCGCCGCGATCTCGGCCTTTCATCATCTGGTGGCGCTGGCCAAGGGCGAGACCACCGCCGAAGTCACGTCAGCCGAAAAACTTTCGCCCAAGCAGCTCGCCGATCTCAAGGCGGCGCTCAAGGCTTCAACGGGCTCCGACGTGGCGGTTGCCGCCAAGGTCGATCCCGCCATCCTCGGTGGCCTCATCGTCAAGGTGGGCAGCCGCATGGTGGACAATTCGCTTCGCACCAAACTCAATTCACTCAAAGCCGTCATGAAGGGGAGCCAGTAATGGATATCCGCGCCGCCGAAATTTCCTCCATCCTCAAGAAGCAGATCAAGGACTTCGGCAAGGATGCTGAAGTGGCCGAAATCGGTCAGGTTCTCTCGGTCGGCGACGGCATTGCCCGCGTTTATGGCCTCGACAATGTGCAGGCCGGTGAACTCGTCGAGTTCCCGGGCGGCATCAAGGGCATGGCGCTCAACCTTGAATCCGACAACGTCGGCTGCGTGATTTTCGGTTCCGACCGCGACATCAAGGAAGGCGACACCGTCAAGCGCACCGGCAACATCGTTGAAATCCCCGTCGGCAAGGAATTGCTTGGCCGCGTGGTTGATCCGCTGGGCAATCCAATCGACGGCAAGGGCCCTATCAAGTCGAAGCTCAAGAGCCGCGTTGACGTGAAGGCGCCGGGCATCATTCCGCGCAAGTCGGTGAACGAGCCCATGGCCACCGGCCTCAAGGCCATCGACGCACTGATCCCGGTGGGCCGTGGCCAGCGCGAACTGGTGATCGGTGACCGCCAGACCGGCAAGACCGCCATCATCCTCGACACCATCCTGAACCAGAAGCCCATCCACATCGCTGGTCCGGAAAAGGACAAGCTGTACTGCGTCTACGTTGCCTGCGGCCAGAAGCGCTCGACGGTGGCCCAGTTCGTCAAGGTACTGGAAGACAACGGCGCTCTCGAATATTCGGTGATCGTTGCGGCAACCGCCTCAGATCCGGCACCTCTGCAGTATCTGGCACCGTTTGCCGGTTGCGCCATCGGTGAGTATTTCCGCGACAACGGCATGCATGCCCTGATCGCCTATGACGATCTGTCGAAGCAGGCCGTGGCCTATCGCCAGATGTCGTTGCTGCTGCGCCGCCCGCCGGGCCGCGAAGCCTATCCCGGCGACGTGTTCTATCTCCACTCCCGCTTGCTGGAACGCGCCGCCAAGATGAATGACTCGCTGGGTGGTGGTTCGCTCACCGCCCTGCCGGTCATCGAAACCCAGGCCAACGACGTGTCGGCTTACATTCCAACCAACGTGATCTCGATCACCGATGGCCAGATCTTCCTTGAAACCGATCTGTTCTATCAGGGCATCCGTCCTGCCGTGAACGTCGGCCTCTCGGTGTCGCGCGTCGGTTCCTCGGCCCAGACCAAGGCGATGAAGCAGGTCGCCGGCAAGATCAAGGGCGAGCTGGCCCAGTATCGTGAAATGGCGGCGTTCGCCCAGTTCGGTTCCGACCTTGATGCGGCGACGCAGAAACTGTTGAACCGTGGTGCGCGTTTGACTGAACTCCTCAAGCAGGGCCAGTTCTCGCCACTCAAGATGGAAGAGCAGGTCGTGTCGATCTATTCCGGCGTCAACGGCTATCTCGACGCCTTGCCGGTCGCCAAGATCAAGAGCTTCGAAGAAGGCTTGCTGCGCACCATGCGCGAGAAGCACGCTGGCGTGATGGATGCCATCCGCACTGAGAAGGCGATCTCGGACAAGACCATGCCGCTGCTCAAAGCGGCGGTAGATGCCTACGCCAAAGCGTTTGCTTAAAGCTTAAGGGGCCGAGATGGCTAGTCTCAAAGACCTGCGCAACCGCATCGCTTCGGTGAAGGCGACACGCAAGATCACCAAGGCCATGCAGATGGTGGCGGCGGCAAAATTGCGCCGTGCCCAGGAAGCAGCCGTGGCGGCGCGTCCTTACTCCGAACGCATGGCCGTGGTGCTCGCCAACCTTGCTTCCGCCATGGAAGGCAAATCGGGCGCACCGAAACTTCTCGCCGGAACCGGCAACGACCAGGTTCACCTGCTCGTCATCGCAACCGCAGAGCGCGGCCTGTGCGGCGGCTTCAACACTTCGATCGTCAAGCTGGCGCGTGAACATGCCGACCGCCTGATGCGCGATGGCAAGACCGTCAAGATCATGACCGTCGGCAAGAAGGGTGCTGATGCCCTGAAGCGCAACTACGGCAAGTATGTCGTCAACGCGGTGGATTTCCGTGGCACCAAGGCGGTGCAGTTCGATCACGCGTCAGGTGTTGCCGCCAAGATCCTGGCGATGTTTGAGGCCGGTGAATTTGATGTCTGCACCTTGTTCTTCTCCGAATTCAAGTCAGTGATCACGCAGAAGCCGACGGCGCTGCGCCTGATTCCCGCTTCGTTTGATGCCTCGAAGTCACCTGACCTCGGCGGCGCCATCTATGATGCCGAGCCCGACGAGGGCGAAATCCTCGACAATCTTCTGCCGCGCAACATTTCCATTCAGGTCTTCCGTGGCCTTCTCGAAAATGCTGCCTCCGAACAGGGTGCACGCATGAGCGCCATGGACAATGCCACGCGCAACGCCGGCGACATGATCAACAAGCTGTCGATCAAGTACAACCGCCAGCGCCAGGCCCAGATCACCAAAGAACTCATCGAAATCATTTCAGGCGCGGAAGCGCTTTAAGCACACAGGTAAGGACACACAGTCATGGCCAAGAAAGCAACTTCCTCTTCAATGTCGGGCGCAACCGGCCGCGTCACGCAAGTCACGGGTGCCGTCGTTGACGTGGCCTTTGATGGCGACCTGCCGCAGATCCTGAACGCGCTTGAAACCATGAACGGTGCCAACCGTCTGGTGCTCGAAGTGGCGCAGCATCTGGGTGAAAACACGGTGCGCTGCATCGCCATGGATGCGACCGAAGGTTTGGTGCGCGGCCAGCCGGTGCGCGATACCGACAGCTCGATCACGGTTCCGGTCGGCGCGGAAACCCTGGGCCGCATCATGAACGTCATCGGCGAGCCGATTGACGAAGCCGGCCCGATCAAGACCAAGACCCGCCGCCCCATTCATGCGCCGGCGCCGGAATTCACCGAGCAGTCGACGGAAGCTGAAATTCTTGTCACCGGCATCAAGGTTGTCGACCTTCTCGCGCCTTACGCCAAGGGCGGCAAGATCGGCCTGTTCGGCGGTGCCGGCGTGGGCAAGACGGTGCTCATTCAGGAACTGATCAACAACATCGCCAAGACGCACGGTGGCTACTCGGTGTTCGCTGGCGTGGGTGAGCGCACCCGCGAAGGCAACGACCTTTATCACGAGTTCATCGAATCCAAGGTCAACGCTGATCCACATGATCCGAAGTCCGATGTGCAGTCCAAGTGCGCGCTCGTGTTCGGCCAGATGAACGAGCCACCGGGTGCACGTATGCGCGTCGCCCTTTCGGGCCTCACGGTTGCCGAGCATTTCCGTGACGAAGGCCAGGACGTGCTGCTGTTCGTCGACAACATCTTCCGCTTCACGCAAGCCGGTTCGGAAGTGTCGGCACTCTTGGGTCGCATCCCGTCCGCCGTGGGCTATCAGCCAACGCTGGCCACCGACATGGGCGCGCTGCAGGAACGCATCACCACCACCAACAAGGGTTCGATCACGTCGGTGCAGGCGATTTACGTGCCAGCCGACGATTTGACCGATCCGGCACCAGCAACCTCGTTCGCCCATTTGGACGCCACCACAACGCTGTCGCGCTCGATTGCCGAAAAGGGCATCTACCCTGCCGTCGATCCGCTCGATTCAACCTCGCGCATGTTGTCTCCGGCCATCGTCGGTGAGGAACACTACGCCGTGGCGCGTCAGGTGCAGTCGATCCTGCAGCGCTACAAGGCCTTGCAGGACATCATCGCCATTCTCGGCATGGATGAATTGTCGGAAGAAGACAAACTTGCCGTGTCACGCGCCCGCAAGATCGAGCGCTTCATGAGCCAGCCCTTCGACGTTGCTGCCGTGTTCACCGGTTCGCCCGGCGTGCAGGTCAAGCTCGAAGATACCATCAAGGGCTTCAAGGGCCTGTGCAACGGTGACTATGACCATCTGCCGGAACCTGCCTTCTACATGGTGGGCACCATCGAAGAAGCCGTCGCCAAGGCCAAGAAGCTGGCCGCGGACGCGGCGTAACCGCGAACACTGCGGGACCGACAAAGGATACGAAGACATGGCACTGCATTTCGAACTCGTCTCTCCGGCCCGTCTGTTGTTCTCAGGCGAAGTGGCCTCGGTGCAGGTTCCGGGTACCGAAGGTGACATGACCATCTTGCCGGGTCATGCTCCGGTGCTCTCGACCCTGCGGCCTGGTGTTGTCGTGGTGCAGAAGGACAATGGCACTGAAAAGATTTTCGTGCGCGGTGGCTTTGCCGAAGTAAATGCCGTCGGCTTGACGGTCCTCGCCGAAACGGCAATTCCGCTGGCTGACCTCGATGCTGCGGCAATCGCCAGCCAGATCAAGGACGCCGAAGAAGACCTCGCCGACGCCAAGTCGGATGAAGCCCGGCGCAAGGCCAGCGAAACAGTTGACCATTTGAAGGCGCTGCAGGCAGCGCTGTAGTCACCGGCTTGGTCTATTCAGCGGTGGCCGCCGTCACCACCACCAATACATTGCCACCACTCCGAAGGCGACGATCACGCCTGCGAGACTGATGCCCAGGACGTATTGTGTCGGCGGTTTTTCTGTCGCTTGAGTGGCCTCAACCTTGGTCAATTCGACATGGTCGCTGAACTTCTTCATGCCATGCAAACTCCCTGACGCGGCGGTTGGTTCCCGGCAAGGTCTTCCCTTCTCAAATCCTTAACGCCTCTGCCGTTACGACTTGCGGCTGATGTATTCGATCCTCTCCACCTTCGGTCCGGAAATCCCGTTCACGTTGTTCCTGTTGGCGCTGCTCGGCCTGCGCCGGGCGGTTGTCCCGCGGGCCCATCTGTTCATCCGTGCACCCATTGCGCGGGTCTTTGACATAGTTGACGTCCACGATGGCAAGATCGACAGTTGGGGCACCACGACGGTCAGGTGCGACCTCGTTGACAGTGCCAGCCAGACCTATCGCAAGACCTACACCACCACTCTCACCACCGGCGTACAGAAATCCTCACAGGCGCTGTTCCGCGTTGCTGAGCGCACCGACAACAGCAGGCTGGTGTTGGTGCGCGCCGGGCTCGAAGGAAAGTCGACGACAAACGAACTTCTCGAACAGCGCTATGAACTCACCGAAGTACCCGGCGGGACGCGCCTGTCGATGTCCTATCATTGGGGCTCACGACCGCTTCTCGCGCAAGTCATGGCGCGAGCTGATCTGTGGGGCGGCATCTTCCGCCTCAAGGGTCTTGCCGAAACCGGCAAGCCGGCCGAATTGCCGTATTTTCTCATTTCAGCCGGTGTCGCTTTGGCGACAGGCGTTGTCTCACTGGCGGCCTTTGCCTTGCTTCTTGGTCTCAAGGCTTCACTGATGCTGGTCTTTGCGCTGTTCGTTCACGAGTTTGGCCATCTCCTGGCCTACCGCCTGATAGGGCAACCGTGGGGGCGAATGGTGTTCCTGCCCTTCCTCGGGGCCATTGCCCTGCCGCGCCTGCCGTTCGACAGCCAGGGCCAATCTGTTTTCGCGGCCCTCATGGGGCCGGGGTTCTCGACCTTGCTGGCGTTCTCCTGTCTCGTTCCGGCGATGCTGGGCGATACACCCAATCCGTATGTGGCGATCCTTGGGTTGATCGCAGTTGGGCTCAATATCTTCAACCTGCTTCCGGTCGAACCGTTGGATGGCGGCGTTGCCCTGCGCTCGGTTTTGACTCGCCTGATGGGATCTTCTGCCCGCTTTGGTCTCATCTTCGTCGGGCTTCTCATTGCCGGTACGGGACTGATCATGCAGCAGGCGGTGCTGGTGATTTTTGGTGGCGTCGCCATCATTGCCAACCTGAAGGACCGCCGGATCGATGCAGGCCTGATACCCTTGAGCAGCCTGCAGATAGCGATCACGCTTTTCGCCTATGTTTCAATGACAGCCTGTTACATGACGCTGTTCAAGTATTTCATGAACTACGCTGCCCTCTTGCAAAACGCGGCGTGAGCCGATAGCGCCCCTTCTGCATGGCGCTCACCCGGCATTATCGCGAGAAACTGGCAGACGGTTCACTGAAACCCGATGGGGCCCAGAGGGCCGTGCTCGAACATCTGTCGGTGCTCGCAGCCAAACTCAATGGCCACCCCCCCGTTGCGCCATCACGCCTTGGCAAGTGGTTCGGCAAGGTGGCACCTCTGCCTCCCAAGGGACTTTACCTCCATGGCCAGGTCGGGCGCGGCAAGACCATGCTGATGGACATGTTCCATGCCAGTGTGACGGGCTGGCCAAAACTGCGCATTCACTTCCATGCCTTCATGCTGGAGGTGCACCGCCAGCGGGCCATACTGGGCGGTGACAACGTCATTGCCGGCATTGCCGATGAACTGGCGGCGCGGGCCAAACTGCTGTGCCTTGATGAAATGCAGATCGTGGATATTGCCGACGCAATGATTGTCGGCCGGCTTTATGAGGCTCTGCTGGCGCGTGGCGTGGTGTTGGTCACCACATCCAATGTGGCGCCAGAGGAGCTCTACAAGGACGGCCTCAACCGTCAGCTCTTCGAGCCCTTCATTGCCCGGCTGCGCGCCACGCTGGACGTCATCCCGCTCGATTCGCCGACCGACTACCGCCTCGGCCGGGTGCGAACGCGCGAGACCTTTCTGGCACCGGCAACGGCGGAGAACCGGGTCGCCTTCAATGCACTGTGGAAAGACCTGACCGACAATGCCATGGGCCAGGCCGAAGTGCTGGAGGTCCTGGGCCGCAAGCTCACGGTGCCAAAAGCGGCGCATGCCTGCGCCTCCTTCACGTTCTTCGAGCTGTGTGGTGCGGCGCTGGGACCACCGGACTATCTGGCCATCGCCAAGGCCTATCGCACCGTGTTCATCTCGGGCGTACCCAAACTCAAGGCGCACCAGCGCAACGAGACCAAGCGCTTCATCCTGATGATCGACACTTTTTACGATGCCGGCACCCGCCTTGTGGTGCTGGCGGAAGGTGCGGCAGAAAGTCTTTTTCCCAAGGGCCAGCACGCCTTCGAAAGCCAGCGCACGATATCGCGCCTGAAAGAGATGCAATCCGCCTCGTGGTGGGGCGCAACACCCGTCGAAACCTGAAGCCTCACCTTAAGTTGGATTTCCTGCCCTTGCCCGCAGGGCTTAAGGGGATTAGAGAGATGCCGATTTCGCAGGCGCGCGTCCTGCCTGGCCGCAGGCGGCCAGGCAAACAGGACCCGCGCCATTTAACATAAGTGGGGCATGCCCCGATCGCAAAAGTCTTCAACTTTTGCGGGGCAGGTCCCGAACATGCCGCGAAACTGCGGCGGAGAGGGGTTTCCATGGCGCGCAAGAAAATCGCACTGATCGGTGGTGGCATGATCGGGGGCACGTTGGCCCATCTGGCGGCCTTGAAGGAACTGGGCGACATCATCATTTTCGACATTGCCGAAGGCCTGCCGCAGGGCAAGGCGCTTGATCTTTCGCAGGCAGGCCCGGTCGAAGGCTTTGACGCCAAGCTCTCCGGCACCAACTCCTATGAGGCCATTGCCGGAGCCGATGTCTGCATCGTGACAGCAGGCGTGCCAAGAAAACCCGGCATGAGCCGCGATGATCTCGTCGGCATCAATCTCAAGGTGATGAAGTCAGTGGGTGAGGGCCTCAAGGCCCACGCGCCAAACGCCTTCGTCATCTGCATCACCAATCCGCTCGACGTCATGGTCTGGGCGCTGCAGAAATTCTCCGGCATCCCGACCCACAAGCTCATTGGCATGGCCGGCGTACTGGATTCGGCCCGCTTCCAGCATTTCCTCGCCGACGAATTCAAGGTCTCGGTCAAGGACGTCAACGCTTTCGTGTTGGGCGGCCACGGCGACACCATGGTGCCGCTGGTGCGTTACTCCGCAGTTGCGGGCATTCCCGTACCGGACCTCATCAAGATGGGCTGGTCCACCCAGGAGCGCATCGACAAGATCGTGCAGCGCACCCGCGATGGTGGTGCTGAAGTGGTGAACCTGTTGAAGACCGGCTCAGCCTATTATGCACCCGCGTCCTCCGCCATCGCCATGGCCGAGAGCTACCTCAAGGACTACAAGCGCGTGCTGCCCTGTGCCGCCTATCTCGATGGCCAGTATGGCGTGAAGGGCACCTATGTCGGTGTGCCCGTGGTCATCGGTGAAAACGGGGTCGAGCGCATCGTCGAAGTGGCACTTGATGCCACCGACAAGGCGGGCTTCCAGAAATCAGTTGATGCCGTCAACGGTTTGATGGCGTCGGCCAAGACGCTGGCACCGGAACTGGCTTGAAGAATACTTCGAGGCATTGCTTTGCAATGCACTTCAGCATGAGAAGAAAATAGAACCCTCATCCTGAGGTGCGAGCCAACCGCGAGCCACGAAGGATGCGCAACACGCGGGAACGAGGACACGAGATGAACATCCACGAATATCAGGCCAAGGACGTGTTGCGCCAATTTGGTGTAGCCACGGGCAAGGGTACCGCCGCTTTTACAGTCGATGAAGCGGTGAGAGCTGCCCAGGGCCAACCCGGCCCGGTGTGGGTGGTGAAGGCGCAAATTCATGCCGGCGGCCGTGGCAAGGGCGGTGGCGTCAAGGTGGTGAAATCCATCGATGAAGTGCGCACCGAAGCGGCCCGCATTCTCGGCATGAACCTGATCACGCCGCAGACCGGCCCGCAGGGCAAACTGGTGCAACGCCTCTACATCGAAGAAGGCACGGCGATCGCCAGGGAACTTTATCTCTCCATTCTGGTTGACCGCGCCACTTCACGCGTTGCCTTCATCGTCTCCACCGAAGGCGGCATGAACATCGAGGAAGTGGCCCATGACACGCCGGAAAAGATTGTCACCGTCCATGTCGATCCCGCCGCCGGCTATCAGCCCTATGTCGGACGCCGCATTGCCTCGGCTCTGAAGCTTGAGGGCGATCTGGTCAAGCAATGTGTCAAGATGGTGGGCCAGCTCTACAAGGCCTTCACCGAGAAGGACATGAGCCTGCTCGAAATCAATCCGCTTGTCGTCACCAAGGACAACCAGCTTGTCTGTCTCGATGCCAAGGTGAACTTCGACTCGAACGCGCTCTATCGCCATCCGGAAATTGTCGAACTGCGCGACCTCTCGGAAGAAGACCCCAAGGAAATCGAAGCCGCGAAATTCGATCTCTCCTACGTGGCGCTCGATGGTTCAATTGGCTGCATGGTCAACGGTGCGGGGCTTGCCATGGCGACCATGGACATCATCAAGCTGTACGGTGCCGAGCCCGCCAACTTCCTCGACGTCGGTGGCGGTGCAACCAAGGAAAAGGTGACGGCGGCCTTCAAGATCATCACTGCCGATCCCAAGGTCAAAGGCATTCTCGTCAACATCTTCGGCGGCATCATGAAGTGTGATGTGATTGCCGAAGGCGTGATTGCAGCGGTGAAGGACGTGGGCCTCACGGTACCGCTGGTGGTGCGTCTCGAAGGCACCAATGTCGAACTGGGCAAGCAGATCATCCGCGATTCGAAACTCAACGTCATCCCGGCCGACGACCTCAACGACGCCGCCAAGAAGATTGTCAAAGCCGTGAAGGAAGCTGCCTGATGTCCATTCTCGTCAACAAGAAGACACGCGTCATCTGCCAGGGCATCACCGGTAACAACGGCACCTTCCATACCGAGCAGGCGATTGCCTATGGCACGCAGATGGTTGCGGGCGTCACGCCTGGCAAAGGCGGCATGACGCATCTCGGTCTGCCGGTTTATGACACCGTGGCCGAAGCGCGCGAACGTACCCAAGCCGATGCATCGGTCATCTATGTGCCGCCGCCATTTGCGGCTGACTCGATCATCGAAGCCATCGACGCGGAAATTCCGTTGATCGTTTGCATCACCGAGGGCATTCCCGTCATGGACATGGTGCGGGTGAAGCGGGCGCTGTCCGGTTCGAAATCGCGCCTCATCGGGCCGAACTGCCCGGGCGTGTTGACGCCAGGCGAATGCAAGATCGGCATCATGCCCGGCAACATTTTCAAGAAGGGCTCAGTCGGCATCGTCTCGCGCTCCGGCACGCTTACCTATGAAGCAGTGTTCCAGACCACCCAGCAGGGCCTCGGCCAGACCACGGCCGTGGGCATCGGCGGCGACCCGGTCAAAGGGACCGAATTCATCGACATGCTGGAAATGTTCCTCGCCGACCCCAAGACAAAATCGATCATCATGATCGGTGAGATCGGTGGTTCGGCCGAAGAAGAAGCGGCCGAATTCCTGCGCAAGAACAAGGTGAAGAAGCCCATGGCGGGCTTCATCGCCGGGGTCACCGCCCCACCCGGACGGCGCATGGGCCATGCCGGCGCCATCATCTCCGGCGGCAAGGGTGATGCCGGCTCCAAGGTCGACGCCATGAAGCGGGCAGGGATCGCGGTTTCGGCGTCTCCTGCACTTTTGGGTGAAACGCTCATGAAAAAGTTGAAGCGTAAGTAGTTTCGACTTATTTGCAATAGAATGGAAACCCGGCAGCGCCTAAAGGGTGCCGGACACCTATATGTACTACTGACAAGTTCACTTTAACGGCCATCCGGGCGATTGCGCCCACCGGCATGTTGGCAATGAAGCCAAACCCCGGAGATGGCCAGACGGGACGGACGAAATGAACAAGACCGAAGCCACCGCGGCTTTTTCTGGGGCTTTCGAGGAAACCTCATTCCTCTTTGGCGGAAACGCCCAATTCATTGAGGATCTTTACAACACCTATCTGACCAACCCCGCCGCCGTGGATACCCATTGGCGGTCTTTCTTTGACGGCATGGCCAATGGCGAGGGCAAGCCCAACGGCCCCGCCCACGGACCTTCATGGGCCAGGGCCGACTGGCCGCCGAAGCCGTCGGATGAGCGCACTGCGGCACTCGATGGCAACTGGGTGGCACTGGAATCACTGCTCGCCCCCAAGATCGAAGCAAAGCTGAAAGCTTCAGCGGCACCCGTTGCCGCTGCACCCGCAGCTGGTCCTTCGGTTGATGACATCAAGCGGGCCACCACTGACAGCGTCAAGGCGCTGATGATGATCCGCGCCTACCGCATCCGCGGCCACTTCGCAGCTGATCTCGATCCCTTGAAGCTCAAGGACCCGGAACAGCATCCCGAGCTTGATCCCACCACCTATGGCTTCGGCCCTGGTGACCTCGACCGCCCGATTTTCCTCGACATGGTATTGGGCCTCGAAAGCGCCACCATGCGGCAGATTGTTGACATCCTGAAGCGCACCTATTGCGGCACGCTGGGTGTCGAGTTCATGCACATCACCGATGCCGAGCAGAAAGGCTGGCTGCAACAGCGCATCGAAGGCCTGCACAAGGAAATCAATTTCACCAAGGAAGGCAAGAAGGCCATCCTCAACAAGCTCATCGAGGCGGAAGGCTTCGAGAACTTCCTCAACGTCAAATACACCGGCACCAAACGCTTCGGCCTTGACGGTGGCGAGAGCATGATTCCAGCACTTGAACAGATCATCAAGCGCGGTGGCAGCCTGGGTGTGAAAGACATTGTCCTGGGCATGGCCCATCGCGGCCGCCTCAACGTGCTGGCCAACGTCATGGCCAAGCCATACTCCGCCATCTTCCACGAGTTCCAGGGCGGCTCCTCGACACCCGACGAAGTGGAAGGGTCGGGCGACGTCAAGTATCACCTGGGCTCGTCGTCGGACCGGGCCTTCGATGGCAACACGGTGCATCTCTCGCTCACCGCCAATCCGTCGCATCTCGAAATCGTTGATCCCGTGGTGCTGGGCAAGGCACGGGCCAAGCAGGACCAGCGCGGCGACAAGGCCCGCACCTCGGTTCTGCCACTGCTGATCCATGGCGATGCGGCCTTCGCCGGTCAGGGCGTGGTGGCGGAATGCCTCGGGTTGTCTGGGCTGAAGGGCCATCGCTCCGGCGGCTCGTTGCACTTCATCATCAACAACCAGATCGGCTTCACCACATCACCCATCTGGTCGCGCTCGTCGCCCTATCCGTCCGACATTGCCAAGATGATCGATGCGCCGATTTTTCATGCCAATGGTGATGATCCGGAAGCAGTTGTGTTTGCGGCCAAGGTGGCGATGGAGTTCCGGCAGAAGTTCAAGAAGCCGGTGGTCATCGACATGTTCTGCTACCGCCGCTTTGGTCACAACGAGACCGACGAACCGGCATTCACCCAGCCGATCATGTACAAGCGCATCGGCAGCCACCGGACCGTCGTTGCCGTTTACGGCGAGCGCCTGGTGGCGGAAGGCGTGATCACGGCGGAAGAGTTTGACGGCCTGCGGGCGGACTATCGCAAGCGCCTGGATGACGCCCATTCGGTGGCCACCGGCTACAAGTCCAACAAGGCCGACTGGCTCGATGGCCGCTGGTCTGGCTTGAAGATTGCGGCGAGTGCCGATGATGACCGCCGGGGCAGCACCGGCATTGCCGACGCGCGGCTGAAGGAAATCGGCCTCAAGCTCACCAAGGTGCCAAAGACCTTCACCGTCCACAAGACCATGCAGCGGGTGCTGGATGCCCGCCGCAAGATGATTGAAGATGGCGCGGGAATTGATTGGGCCATGGCTGAAAGCCTGGCGTTCGGCACGCTTCTCGATGACGGCTTCAAGATCCGCCTCTCCGGCCAGGACGTGCAACGTGGCACCTTCTCGCAGCGCCATGCCGTGCTGGTCGATCAGGTCACGGAAAAGCGCTACACCCCGCTCAATCACCTGAAGAAAGATCAGGAGATCAAGATCGAGGCCATCAACTCCATGCTGTCGGAAGAGGCGGTTCTGGGGTTCGAGTATGGTTATTCGCTGGCCGAACCCAACACGCTGACCATCTGGGAAGCGCAGTTCGGCGACTTCGCAAACGGTGCGCAGGTGGTCTTCGACCAGTTCATATCATCAGGTGAACGCAAGTGGTTGCGCATGTCGGGGCTCGTCTGCCTGTTGCCGCATGGCTACGAAGGCCAGGGTCCAGAACATTCCTCGGCCCGCCTCGAACGCTTCCTGCAAATGTGCGCGGAAGACAACATGCAAGTGGCGAACTGCACCACGCCATCAAACTATTTCCATATCCTGCGCCGCCAGTTGAAGCGCGATTTCCGCAAGCCTCTGATCATGATGACGCCGAAATCGATCCTGCGCCACAAGCGCGCGACCTCGCGGCTTGACGAGATGGGTGCGGAGACCTCGTTCCACCGCCTGTTGTGGGATGACGCCGAGTTGATGCCCGACGAAAAGATCAAGCTGGTCAAGGACGAGAAGATCCGCCGCGTCGTGCTGTGCAGCGGCAAGGTCTACTACGATCTCTATGAGGAGCGCGAGAAGCGCGGCGTTGATGACGTCTACCTGCTGCGCGTCGAGCAGCTCTATCCCTGGCCGCACAAGGCGCTGGCCCAGGAATTGGCCCGCTTCAAGAAGGCGGAATTCATCTGGTGTCAGGAAGAGCCGCAGAACATGGGGGCGTGGACATTCGTGCAGCCCGGCATTGAACGCGTGCTCGACTTCGTCAAGGCCAAGAACACCAGGCCGCGCTATGTCGGCCGCGCCGCTTCGGCCTCCACCGCCACCGGACTGATGAGCCGCCACCTCAGGGAACTGAAGATGTTCCTCGATGAGGCCCTGTCCTGATTTTTTTTCCAATTACCGGGTCTGATTTTTCCCATTCCGAAAGACAAATTCCATGAGCACTGACATCAAGGTCCCCACCCTCGGCGAGAGCGTTGTCGAGGCCACCATCGCCAAATGGTTCAAGAAGGAAGGCGACGCGGTCAAAGCCGACGAGCCGCTGGTTGAACTGGAAACCGACAAGGTGGCGGTGGAGGTTCCGGCACCTGCTTCCGGCAGGCTGGAAAAGATCATTGCGTTGCAGGGTGCCACAGTCACCATCGGTGCGCTGCTCGGCTCGATTGCCGAAGGTGCTGCCGGTGCTGTCTCGGCTGCCGCTCCGGCCAAGGCTGCCGCACCAGCTCCTGCTCCGGCCCCAGTACTGGCACCGGCACCCGCGGCGAAGCCCGCTGAGCAAACACTCTCACCAGCCGTGCGCAAGGCCGTGGTTGAGAATGCCGTCAATCCCGCTGATGTTGAGGGAACCGGGCGCGATGGCCGCATCACCAAGGGTGACGTGATTGATCACCTGGCCAAGCCCGCCGCAGCCCCATCACCCGTCGCGGTTGCGGCTGCACCGCAGGCGCCTGCGGGTGCCGAAGAGCGCGTGAAGATGACACGGCTGCGCGCCACCATCGCGCGGCGCCTCAAGGAAGCCCAGAACACCGCCGCCATGCTCACCACCTTCAACGAGGTGGACATGAGCAGCGTCATGGCCTTGCGCAACCAGTACAAGGACGTGTTCGAGAAGAAGCACGGTGTGAAGCTCGGCTTCATGTCGTTCTTTGTGAAGGCCGTCATCCAGGCACTGAAGGATGTGCCCGCCGTCAACGCCGAGATCGATGGCGAGGAGATCGTCTACAAGAATTACTATCACGTCGGCGTTGCTGTCGGCACCGACAAGGGCCTCGTCGTTCCGGTTTTGCGCAATGCCGACATGCTGTCCTTTGCCGGGGTTGAAAAAACCATTGCCGGTTATGGCAAGAAGGCGCGCGATGGCCAGCTTACCATCGCCGACATGCAGGGCGGCACCTTCACCATCTCCAATGGCGGCATCTATGGTTCGCTGATGTCGACGCCGATCCTCAACGCGCCGCAGTCTGGCATTCTGGGGATGCACAAGATCCAGGACCGTCCCATCGCCGTCAACGGCCAAGTGGTGATCCGCCCGATGATGTATCTGGCGCTGTCCTATGACCACCGCATCGTCGACGGCAAGGAAGCCGTCACCTTCCTGGTACGCATCAAGGAAGGCCTCGAAGACCCGCAGCGCGCGCTGCTGGATTTGTGAGGTCAACCATGTCGCACGATCTCATCGTCATCGGCACTGGCCCTGGTGGCTATGTCTGTGCCATCCGCGCCGCGCAACTTGGCCTCAAGGTTGCCGTCATAGAAAAACGCGCGACCCATGGCGGGACCTGTCTCAACATCGGCTGCATTCCCTCCAAGGCGCTGCTGCATGCCACCGAGCTGCTGGCGGAATCAAAGCACAGCTTCGCCAAGATGGGCCTGATCTCCGACACCAAGGTCGATTTCGCCCAGATGATGACGTTCAAGCAGGAAGCCATCGACGGCAATACCAAGGGCATCGATTTCCTGTTCAAGAAGAACAAGGTTGATGTCATTCGCGGCACGGCGAAGATCGCTCGGCGCGGGAAAAGTTGAAGTCGATGGCAAGACCTACGAGGCGAAAAACATCGTCATCGCCACCGGTTCTGACTCGGCCAAACTGCGCGGTGTCGAGATTGATGAAAAGCAGATCATCACCTCGACGGGTGCGCTGGTGCTGGAAAAAATCCCCGCCACCATGACAGTCATCGGTGCTGGCGTCATCGGACTGGAACTGGGTTCTGTCTATGCGCGGCTTGGTTCCAAGGTCACCGTCATTGAGTACCTCGACCGCATCCTGCCCGGCATGGATAGCGACGTGGCCAAGGCTTTCCAGCGGCTGCTGGAAAAACAGGGCTTCACCTTCAAGCTCAGCCACAAGGTCACATCTGCCAAGACGTCCAAGTCCGGCGTCACGCTTACCGTCGAACCTGCGGCGGGTGGCACGGCTGAAACAGTTGTTGCTGACGTGGTGCTCGTGGCCATCGGCCGCACCGCCTACACCGAGGCCCTTGGTGCCAAGGAGGCCGGCATTGCATTGGATGAACGTGGCCGCGTTATCGTCGATGATCATTTCGCCACCAACGTGAAGGGCATATTTGCCATTGGTGACGTGATCCGCGGACCGATGCTCGCCCACAAAGCCGAGGATGAAGGTATTGCGGTTGCGGAAATTCTCGCAGGCCAGGCCGGACACGTGAACTATGATGTCATTCCCGGCGTTGTTTACACCACGCCGGAAGTGGCCAGTGTCGGCAAGACCGAGGACGAACTGAAGGCAGCTGGCGTTAACTATAAATCCGGCAAGTTCCTGTTTCTCGCCAATGGCCGCGCCAAGGCCAACCAGACCACCGACGGATTTGTGAAAGTGCTGGCCGATGCCCGCACCGACAAGGTGCTGGGCTGTCATATCGTGGGGCCACAGGCAGGCGAACTGATCCATGAAGTGGCCGTGCTGATGGAATTTGGCGGTTCGGCAGAGGACTTGGCCCGCACCTGCCATGCCCATCCCACGCTCGCCGAAGCAGTGAAAGAAGCAGCACTCGCCGTCGCCGGCCGGGCCATTCACAGTTAAGATTTGCTTTCCACGGGAACACTCAAATTGGAGTGGTTTCCTTCACTGGACTGCAAGCGGCAATGTCTAAAACTGTCCTCAACAATAAAGAGGGATGGCCATGGCCGATTTGAAGAATGTCGATGTGATGGTGCTGGACGACGATGTCGATCTGCTCACCAGCGTCGCTGAACTGCTCGCCGATTGCGGCTACCGGGTGAAGGGATTTGCCGATCCTGAAAGCGCCGTTGAATTTGCCGTCGATCAGAAGTTTGCCGTGGGGGTGTTTGATTTCCGCCTCGGCAGCGTGAAGAACGGTCTCGACGTAGTGGAAACACTTCAAGCCATGGGTTCCAAGGCCGCCATCGTCATGGTGACAGCAGACGTCGAACGCTCGACGCAGCTGCGCGCGCTCGGTCTCAAGGTTTTTGAATTCATGCGCAAGCCAGTGCAACCGCAAGAGCTCATCAACACCGTGGAACGGGCTTTCCAGCAGTCGGCCCAGGCCGCCTGATTTTCAGCCAGTCACAAGCCAGTCGTCGGCACCGGCTTGGTAAACCAGCCAAAGCGGCCATGCCTGTAGGGCGTGGGGTCAACACAGGTTTTGTCGCCGGTGATAATGTCAGCCATCAGTTTGCCGGCACCGGGGCCTAGACCAAAGCCATGGCCGGAAAAACCTGAGGCGACGAAAAGGCCGGGAATTTTCGCAATCGCATCGATGACGGGAACAGCATCAGGCGTCGCATCAATCATGCCGGCCCAGCGCTCCTGAACGTCGATACCCTGAAACGCCGGGAAGTCCTGTTGCAGGGTTTTCAAGGCCTCATTGAGAATGCCGTTGTAAGGCTTGGGATCAAGAATGCGCCAACGTTCGAAGGGCGATATCTGGTCCAGACGCCAGCGTTTGCGCATCAGCATCTCACGGAAATAGCGGCGGCCAAATTTCACTTTCACGCCATCGCGGTCAAGTTTCATCAGTGGACGGAACATCATGTACTGGCGGAAGTGGCCAGGAGTGAGTTCGGCCACCGATAAATGCCTGTGGGTGATGGTGTAGCCACCATCGAGGCGTTTGCGCGCGGTATATTTGCTGCCAGAGATCGTGTGTTTCAATCCGGCCTCGCGCGGCCCGGTGCGCAACACCGAGTTGACCACACCCAGTTGCGGAAATTTTATACCGGCATTGCGCAGGAAGGCGCGTGACCAATACCCCCCCGCCACGACAACCGTGTCGGTGCGGATGGTGCCCTTTTCAGTCACCAGGGACGAGACGCGGCCGGCCGTGGTTTCGATGCCGCGGGCCGCGCATTGGGTGAAGACCATGCCGCCTCTGGCTTGCAAGGCGCGCGCCATGGCGGCGGTGGCCATGAAAGGCTCGGCGCGGCCATCATCGCCGGTGAAGAGGCCGCCGCGCCAAGTCTTGAGCGAGCCGGGAGCGAATTGCGCCACCTCCTTGCTGGTCAGAAGTTTGGTGTTGAGTTTGTTGGGCACAGCGGTGTTGCGGTACCAGGCCTCCTTGTCGGCCAGCTGCGTGTCGGTGTCGCTCATGTAGAGCACGCCGCATTGGCGAAAACCGGTTTCAGCGCCGACGCGCTCGTTCATCTTGCGCCACTTTTCCAGCGCCACGAGGATCAGCGGAATCTCCCGGGGATCGCGGCCCATCTGGCGGCACCAACCCCAGTTGCGGCTGGATTGTTCGGCGGCGACTTCACCCTTTTCGACAACGACAACAAAATGCCCGCGCTCGGACAGTTCCAGTGCCGTCATGATGCCGATAATGCCGCCACCGACAATCACGGCGTCGGCTTTTTCGGGCAGGGTGTCGTTGGGGGTAACGATGTCGATGACAGGCATGGCGTGTGGTAGCCGAGGCCCGTCACGCGGGCAAGGTACAGTGTGGATTCAGCCCTGTGGAAAAGCCTTGCGATACTGTTCCATCAGATGGGTGCGATTCACTTCCGTGTAAACCTGGGTGCTCGACAATGAGGCATGGCCGAGGAGTTCCTGGATGACACGAAGGTCAGCGCCATTGCCGAGGAGATGTGAGGCAAAGGAATGACGCAGTGCGTGTGGCGTGGCTGTGTCAGGCAGCGACAGGGCACCGCGCATTTTCTCCATCAGCAGCTGCACAATGCGTGGCGACAACGGGCCGCCTTTTGCTCCCCGGAAGATCGGTTCCCTGGGCGCCAGCGGAAACGGGCAGGCGGCAACATAGGCCGTGACCACGTCGCGGGCGTCTTGCAACACCGGCACGATGCGGGTCTTGCCGCCCTTGCCGGTGACGCGCAGGGGATTGGCGGCGAAGCCTTCGGGTGTCAGGGCCAATGCCTCGGAGATGCGCAGACCGCAGGCATAGAGCAGCGTCAATACCGCGCGGTCACGCAGTCCGGTCCAGTCAGCCGACAATTCGAGCGACATTTCAGCAGTTCGTGCGGCGGCCTCTTCCGGCAGTGGCCGGGGAATGGCGTGGGGCAGTTTCGGTGTGCGCACCGCGCCATAGGCGCGGTTGGCGAAAAGGCCATTGCGCTCGGCAAAGCGGAAGAACGACCGCAATGCCGAAACCTGGCGGGCCAGCGAGCGGCTGGCGATGCCGTCGCCCTTGCGTCTTGCCATGAAGCTGCGGAAATCTGCAATCGGCGTTGCCGCCAGCGTGGCAACGTCGGCTGGCGCATCGCCATGTTCGGCGAGGAAGGCCGCAAACTGGGTCAGGTCCGAGGCGTAGGCCTCGCGTGACTTCACGGCCAGGCGCTTTTCCGAGGCGAGCGACTGCAGCCACTTGCGGGCAACATCGGCGGCATCAGGCGCGAGATTGAAAAGCGTCACATCCATACGACGAAAACCTAGTCTGCAATCCTTGCCGCAAGGTTACGGTTGATCGAGGATGGAAGGGCCGTAGTGCTCCACCAGCGGGAATGGGTCATAGAAATGGTGCAGCAGCGCCTTCCACTGCCCGTAACGTTCAGAGCCGCGAAAGCCCTGCTCATGGGCGGCTACCGTTTCCCACTGCACCAACAGGAGAAAGCGGTCCGGCGTTTCCAGACACGGCAAAACGTCAATGCCGCGAAACCCTGGCGTTGCCGAAATGAGAGGCACAGCCTCGCGCATGGCCGCCATGAAAGCTGCCGATTGGCCCGGCTTCACCTGCAGCACGGCGTGTTCGGTGATCAAATGCTTTGTCCGGTTTTCTTCCAGTCGGCAAGGAAGCTTTCAATGCCCTTGTCAGTGAGAGGGTGGTTGTAGAGCGCCTTCAACACGGCTGGCGGGGCGGTGGCATAGTCGGCTCCCAGCAGTGCCGCCTCCTTGATGTGGTTGGCGCTGCGGATCGATGCCGCGAGAATGTAGGTGTCGAAACCATAGTTGTCATAGATGGTGCGAATGTCGGCGATCAGGTCCATGCCGACGAGATTGATGTCATCGAGGCGGCCAATGAACGGCGAGATGAATGTGGCGCCGGACTTGGCGGCAAGCAGCGCCTGGTTGGCCGAAAAGCATAGCGTCACATTGACCATGGTGCCTTCGCCGGTGAAGAAACGGCAGGCCTTGAGGCCATCGGGTGTCAGCGGAACCTTGATGGCAACGTTCTTGGCGATCTTGCGCAGCTCATTGCCCTCGCGAACCATGCCGTCGTAGTCGAGCGCAGCAACCTCGGCGGAGACAGGGCCATCGACGAAAGAACAGATTTCGGCGATGACCTCTTTGAACTTGCGGCCTGACTTGGCAATGATCGAGGGGTTGGTGGTGACGCCATCGACCAGGCCCATGTCCTGGCAAGCCTTGATCTCGGCAATATCAGCGGTGTCGGTGAAGAATTTCATGGCAGTGCTCCTTTCAGATAGCGCGAAGGTCTGCGCCGCTTTGCATTTTTGCGGCGGCACAGAGACGTTCGATCAATGGTTCATGGCGTGACCCTGCATAACCCTTTGCAGGTCTCAGAAAGCGCAAGGAATTGGTGGTGAACACGCCGCCACTCTTGTCCAGTTCTGTTGCAGCAACGGCGCGTTCTTCAACGATGAAACCTTCTGACTCTGCGAGGCCAAGCACCACGGCACGCATGATACCTGGTAAAATCCCTTGGTCGAGCGCGGGTGTGATGAGGTGATTGCCCTTGATAAGAAAGACGTTGCCAATGGTGCTGCAGGCCACATTGCCTTTGGTGTTGAGCATCAGGGCATCATCGCATTTCCGCGCCGCCGCTTCCCTGGCCGCCAGAATCTGGTCCATGTATGACGTGACCTTCAGGCGCGATGCTGGCGAGGTCTCGTTGCGGCAGACTGACACCAGCGTCAGGTCAACAGGTTGAAACATCAAGCCAGGATCGAAGGGTTGCAGGGTTGCAAAATAGCTGAAGTCATCGGTTTCGGATGCCAGACCCCGCCCCGATGCCCCCCGCGTCAAAGTCAACCGCAGAACGTGGTGCTTCGTCGCCTCCTTGCACAAGGCCGCAACCGAGGCGGCGATTTCCTGTTCCGGAAATGCCATGCCAAGTTCCGCAGCACTGTTCTTGAACCGCGCCAGATGCTCGTTGTGCCAAAGGGCAACGCCGTTGTGCACCAGCAGGGTTTCAAACAGACCGTCACCCAGCGTCAGGCCACGATCCAAGGGAGACAATGTCAAACCGTCTGCCACCAGGCCACCCTTGAACCATACCCGCATCATGCCGCCACCTTGAGGAAATTGCGCAGCAGGTCGTAGCCATGCTCGGTGAGAATGGATTCGGGGTGGAACTGCACGCCGAAGGTCGGATGATCCTTGTGTTGTAGTCCCATCACCTCGCCCTCTTCGCTGCGGGCAGTGACGCGTAAGGGTGAGCCGCCACGGGTCTCGACGATGAGGGAATGATAACGCCCGGCAGAGAAGCGTTGCGGCAGGTTCTCGAACACGCCGGTGCCATCATGCAAAATATCGGAGCTGTCGCCATGCATCGGGCGGCGGGCACGGGTCACCTGATCGCCAAACACTTCGCCGATCACCTGATGACCGAGACAAATGCCGAGTATGGGCACTTGTCCCGAGAATTCGCGCACCACGTCAAGCGATTGCCCTGCCTGTTGCGGAGCACAGGGACCAGGCGAGATGACGATGGCCTTGGCCTTGAGGTCATTCCGCTTCACCTCATCATTGCGGCGGATCACAACATGCTCGCCCAGTTCCTCGAAGTAGCGGGCAATGTTGTGAACGAAGCTGTCATAGTTGTCGATGAGCAGGATCATGATGCTGCGCCCTCGCTCAAACCCTCATTCAGGGCGTCCATGATGCGGGCGATTTTGGTCAGGCTCTCGTCATACTCAGCCGGGGCTTGCGAGCGCGCGGTGATGCCGCCGCCACCCTGCACACGCACGGTGCCTTGTGACACCTGCACGGTGCGGATGGCGATATTGAAATCGCAGTGGCCGTTGCTGCCCAGGTAACCCATGGCACCACAATAGACCCCGCGCGGCGCCTGCTCCAGTTCGGCGATCACTTCCATGGCGCGGATTTTTGGCGCACCGGTGATCGAGCCGCCGGGAAAGACGGCGGCCAGCAAATCAACAACCGATTTTTCCGGCTTCAGGTCGCCCTGCACCACCGAGACGAGATGATGGACATTGGCGTAGGATTCGAGCCCACACAACACCGGCACGCGCACCGTGCCGGGCAGCGATACGCGGCTGAGATCATTGCGCAGGAGATCAACGATCATGACGTTCTCGGCGCGGTCCTTGCGCGAGGCCTGCAGCTCCATGACGAGCGCTGCATCGTGCGCCGCGTCGGCATCACGCCGCCTGGTGCCCTTGATGGGCCGCGCCTCCGCCGTCCTGCCGTCAAAACGGATCAGGCGCTCGGGCGAGGACGAGATGAGCTTGATGCTGTCGTAGTCCATCAGCCCGGCAAAGGTGGCCGGGTTTTTCCGGCGCAGCACCTCGTAGAGTGCGAAGCAATCAAAACCCGCAGGCTCTGGGGCTGAAAACATTTGCGTGATGTTGGCCTGGAAAATGTCTCCGGCGAGAATGTAGTCCACCGTCTTGTCGATGATGTGCTCGTAGTCAGGCCTTTCAAAGTTCGAGGCAAACCCGCTTACAGCGTGGCCGGTGAGCGTCTTCTGCTTCAGACGCAGGCGTTGCTCAAGCGCATCAGCCGCCGGCTCCGTGTCAGCGAAAATCCAGGCGCGTTCCTGCAGGTGATCGATGCCGATCACCGTGTCAAAGAAATGAAATTCCATGTCGGGGGCAATGGCAGGAAAAGCGGGCAGTTTTGCCTTGGGTTCCAGATAGCGCCCAAACTCGTAGGAGATGAAGCCGGCCCAGCCGCCCTGAAAGGGTGGCAGGTTCGGCACATGGGCGTGGCCGTTTTCATCCAGCAGCCGTTGCAGCAGGGCCAGCGGCGGTTCGTCTTTTTTCACACCATCGAGATGGGCGATGCCGTTCACCACCCGCAGAGTCTTGGCGGGATCAACGGCGAGAAACGAATAGCGGCCCAGATGTTCGTGGCGCTGCACGCTTTCCAGAAGCGTCAAGGCGCGCGCGCCTTTCAGCCGCCGCGCCATGGCAAAAGGCTCCGCGTAAATGATTTCGCGGACAAGCTTTTCGGCAGCGATGGGCGGGCCTGCGGCATGGCCCGTGATATAATGCTGGAAGCCTGCAGCCGCCATGTCTATTCCAGACGCCATGTCCACCCGGTCCGCCATCGTTGCCGAGGTCCTGCTGCCGCTGGCTTTGGCGCAGGCCTATACCTATGGCGTGCCGGAAGGCATGGCGTTGCAGCCCGGCGACTACGTCGAAGTACCGCTCGGACCGCGCAGCTATATCGGCGTGGTCTGGGAGGTCAGACCCGCCACGCCAACCAACATGAAGCTGCGTGATGTGACACAGCGCTTCGCCATGACAGCGATGCCGGAGACACACCGCAAGTTCATCGAGTGGCTGTCGGATTATTATCTTGAGCCCAAGGGCAATGTCTTGCGCATGGTGTTGCGCGTGCCCTCGGCTTTCGAGGCGCCGCGTGAACAGGTGGCCTATCGCATCGGCGCGGCACCGCCCAAACGCATGACGCCACAGCGCCAGCGCGTCCTTGAAATCGCGCGGGATGGGTTTGCCCTTCCGGCACGTGAACTGGCGGATGCCGCTGGCGTCGGTATCTCGGTGATCAAGGCCATGGCGAAAGATGGCGCGCTGCAGGTGGTGGGCCTTCCGGCTCTGCGCCCCTTCGCGCTGCCTGATCCTGATGCCGAAGCGTTCGACCTGACGCCGGATCAGGTGATTGCGGCAGACATCTTGCGCGAAACGGTGCGGGCGCAGAAACATGCGGTCACGCTGCTGGATGGTGTCACCGGGTCAGGCAAGACGGAGGTTTACTTCGAGGCCATGGCGGAAGCCCTGCGCCAGGGCAAACAGGTGTTGCTGTTGTTGCCGGAAATCGCGCTGACCGCGCCCTTCCTGGCCCGGGTCGAGCGGCGCTTTGGGGTTGAGCCCGCTGGCTGGCATTCAGATTTGCGGCCACGCGAGCGTGAGCGTACCTGGCGCGGCGTTGCCGATGGCTCGGCTCGCATTGTGGTGGGCGCGCGCTCGGCCTTGTTCCTGCCATGGGCCAATCCCGGCCTGATCATTGTCGATGAGGAGCACGAAGGCGGCTACAAGCAGGATGACGGCGTCACCTATCATGCCCGCGACATGGCGGTGCTCTATGGCGCGCTGGCGGGGTTTCCGGTCATTCTGTCGTCGGCGACACCGTCGCTGGAAAGTCTCGTCAATGTGGATCGCGGGCGCTACACGGCGGTGAAATTGCTTGACCGTCACGGCCGTCCGGAATTGCCGGAGATCACCCTGATCGACATGCGGCAAGCACCCGTCGAGGCCGGTGCCTGGCTGTCGGCACCATTGCTGGAGCAGGTCAAGGCAACGCTCGACGGCGGTGACCAGGCGTTGCTCTTCCTCAACCGCCGGGGTTATGCACCGCTGACCTTGTGCCGGGCCTGCGGGCATCATCTCAATTGTCCGAATTGCACGGCCTCGATGGTGGAGCACCGGTTCCGCCGCATCATGCAATGCCACCACTGTGGCCATCACGAACCTATTCCACACGCCTGCCCGAAATGCGGTACGGAGGGAAAGCTGGTGCCGGTTGGGCCAGGGGTCGAGCGTCTCGCCGAAGAAGCAATGAAGCATTTCCCCGAGGCGCGCCTCGCCATCCTGTCGAGTGACATCACGCGCGGACAATTGTTGAAGGACGTGCTGCGCGATGTCGCCGATGGCGTGTGCAATCTGGTGATCGGCACGCAGCTGGTGGCCAAGGGGCATCACTTTCCCTTCCTCACCTGCGTCGGTGTTGTCGACGCTGATCTGGCACTGGAGTCTTCTGACCCGCGCGCCGGTGAGCGCACCTGGGCGCTGCTGGCGCAGGTTGCGGGACGGGCAGGGCGGGGTGAAAAGCCGGGCCGTGCCTACGTGCAGACGCACTCACCTGATCATGCGCTGATGCGGGCGCTGCAAACCGGTGAGCGCGACAGTTATCTCGAACAGGAAAAGCTGTTGCGTCAGCAGGCGGGGTTGCCGCCCTATGGGCGGTTGGCGGCGTTGATCATTTCCGCTGATGATGCATCGAGCGCCGAACGCTTCGCCCGCCAGCTTGGCAAAACTGCTCCGCCTACGGATGATGTGCAGGTGCTGGGTCCGGCGATTGCGCCGATCTCAGTCATTCGTGGCCGCCACCGCTGGCGGCTTCTGGTGAAGGCGGCGCGCGGTGTCGATATCCAGGCGTTTCTGAAACTGTGGCTGGGTGAGGTGAAAACCAAAGGCTCACTCAGTTTGCAGATCGATGTCGATCCGTACAATTTCCTGTGAGGGTAAGCTTACGAAAACCGCCATTCCATGTGATTGCGGTAGACTTCTCCGGGGCGCAGGATCGACGACGGAAACGCCGCATGGTTGGGCGCATCGGCCACGTTCTGCGGTTCGATGGCGAGCGCGCCGGAACGCTGCAATGGGCCTCGGTGCCCAATGATTGAAGGCTCCCAATGGATCGCCGTATAGGTCTGCATGCAGCCTTCCGTGGTCCACACATCCAGTTGGCGGCCAGAGGCAGGATCGCGCAACGTCAACCCCTGTTTCAATTCACCGCGCCTGCCGTCAAGCTTGGTGCAGAAATCGTGATCGCCTGCAATGCGGCGCAGCGTGCGAAAATCATGGGGGGTGCCTGCCGTGTCTTCGATGGTCCCCTTTGGCAACAACAGGTCATTGAGCGGAAAATGCTTGTCGCCCATGATCTGCAAGTCATGGTCCAGCACCGATCCGCCACCCGCCAGATTCCAATAGGCATGGTTGGTGATGTTGCACAGCGTGGCTTTCGTTGTGCGCGCCTCGATCTTCAGCGACAGTGTCGTGTCGTGCAGTTCATAGACGCCGGTGACTGCGAGATCGCCCGGATAGCCTTGGTCGCCATCGTTAGACTGCAAATAGAAGGTGACCCGGTGGGTGCCATCACGCAGCCAGTCCCAGCGGCGGGCATGGAAGCCGTGGGGTCCGCCATGCAGCTGGTGCTCGCCCATGTTGGGTGTCAGTGCGATTACAGCGCCATCCAGCGGAAACCGTGCGTTGGTGATGCGTCCGGCATGACGACCACAGATGACGCCGGAATAGAGGTCACCACGCGCCAGTTCGTCCTCACTGCCCGTGCCGAAACAGGTTTCGATACCGTCAACCACGCAAGAGGCAATGCGCGCGCCGAGTGGAAGGAGGCCGACGGTGATGTGGGGAGACTTGAGTTCAATCATGCCAACAGCAAACCAGTTTAAGTCAGCGCCTGCAACTCTTTGAGAATCGCCTCGCCCATCTGGGTTGTCGATGCGTTGGCGGGTGCGCCATCGCTGGCGATGTCCTTGGTGCGCAAGCCCTTGGCGAGCACGGCGGAGATGGCCGCGTCAAGCTTGTCGGCCCACTCGCCCAATCCAAGCGAATATCGCAGCGCCATGCCGAACGATGCGATCATGGCGATGGGGTTTGCCGCACCTGTTCCAGCGATGTCGGGGGCCGAGCCATGCACCGGCTCATAGAGTGACTTCCGGCGCTTGGTCTTGGCATCAGGGGCGCCCAACGAGGCCGAGGGCAGCATGCCGAGCGAGCCGGTCAGCATGGCCGCCACATCGGAGAGTACATCGCCAAACAGGTTGTCGGTGACGATCACGTCATATTGCTTGGGCCAGCGCACCAACTGCATGGCGCAATTGTCGGCGAGTACATGCTCAAGCTGAATGTCCTTGTACTCATTGGCGTGAATGCGCGTCACCACTTCGTTCCACAACACACCGGTCTTCATGACATTGCGCTTTTCCGCCGAGGACACCTTGTTTTTCCGCGTCTTGGCCAAGTCGAAGGCCACCCGCGCGATGCGCTCGATCTCGAAGGTGTCATAGACCTGCGTGTCGATGCCGCGCTTCTGGCCATTGCCGAGGTCGGTGATTGTCTTGGGTTCGCCGAAATAAACGCCACCGGTGAGCTCGCGCACGATCAGGATGTCGAGACCCTCGACGACGTTCTTCTTGAGTGAAGATGCATCAGCCAGCGCAGGGTAACAGATGGCAGGGCGGAGATTGGCGAACAGCCCGAGGTCCTTGCGCAGGCGCAGCAGTCCCGCTTCTGGGCGCACATCGTACGGCACCTTGTCCCACTTCGGTCCGCCCACGGCACCAAAAAGCACGGCGTCGGCGGCCTGGGCCTTGTCCATGTCGGCATCGGAGACGGCCTTGCCGTGGGCATCAAAGGCTGAGCCACCGACGAGGCCCTGGTCGGTTTCGAACCTGGCAATGCCCTGGGCCCCCATCCAGGCCACCACCTTCTTTACCTCTGCCATGACTTCGGGGCCAATGCCGTCACCGGGGAGATAGAGGAGATTGAACGTGGCCATGATGTGTGCTCGCGAAATGAGATTGCTTTTCGCGGGCTGAGGTAGCGGGTTCAGGCTGTTCTGACAAGCAGCGCGTGCGGCTCACGCCATTGGTCAGGCCACCTTCAGCACCCGCACCACTTTGTAGGGCATGAGTTCATCGTCCTCGCGCACTGAAACATATTCGCCAAGGCGGAAGGTGTGGTCACCGAAGCGGTAACCAGCCTCGTCTTCTTCCGCGTCGGAGTGGATGTCGTAATGGAAGGCCCACGACCCTCCAGGCTTGCGCATCAGATGGCCGATATCGTCATCCTCGCCGGGGCGGAAGCGCACCACGCGGCAATGCTCGCGGTTGCCAGCCCAGGCGTCGGCGTCAATGCGGCCATCGTCCTTCAGGGGAGCGGCGAATTCATAGCCGATGTCGTGGGCCCCTTCGGGGTATTGCTTGCAGCGGGCAAGTTCCAGCCTGATCTTGGACAGGGACATGTCAATCTCCAGACGTGCTCAGTGCGACATCAGAACCGGGCGGTCGAGGTTCTGGATGACGTGGCGTGTTGCTCCGCCAAAAACGAATTCGGCAAAGCGGCTGTGACCATAGGCACCCATCACCAGAAGTCCCGCGCCCTGGTCTTGGGCGGCGCGCAGCAGTGTTGCACCGGCATTCGAGCCATCAGAGCTGACCCCGAGAATCTCGACCTTGATCTTGTGGCGGGCCAGTCCCTCGGCAATGTCGGCACCACCCATTTGCCCGCGTGGCGTCTCATCGACACGGGCAAGCTTCACGCGCTTGGCCTTCTTCAAGAGGGGAATGGCGTCGAAAGCGGCGCGGGCAGCTTCACGGCCGCCATCCCAGCCGACAATGGCTTCGGTGTAGGAGAGCGCGGCGTCGCCCTTGCGCGGCAGCACCAGTACGGGGCGGCCAGCGGAGATCACCAAACGCTGCACGAAATCATACTCGGGACCCATGGATTCATCCGGGTTGACGGCAGAGGCCACCACCAGGTCGGCGCTGCGGCATTGGTCAACCACAGCTGACGAAAGCAGTGGGGTCGTGGCATCCACCTCCTGGAAGGCAAAGGACAGGCCGTCCTGGCGCATGGCCTCCTGGAAGGCATTTTTCACGTCCGCCTTGTTGGCGATGTAGTGCTTGCGGTTGCCGTCATAGACATCGGGCACGGCGGCAAGGCCGGCATTGGGGTAAACCTGAATACCGGGAATGATATAGAGGCCCGTCACATGGGCATCGTGGTCGGCACCCAGCTTTCGGCCCGCCGCGATGAGCTCGGCCACGCGGTCAATTTCGGTGAGGCAGAGCAGAATGGTTTTATAGGCCATGGCAGTCCTCCATCAGACACAAGCCCCGGCAGATACCAGCATAGCACGAGAAGGGTCGGGGCGCTTCTCAATTCACGCGTTCAATGTGGTGCGCTTGATATGGTCGCGCCTTGATCTGAAACAAGTCCCTGCGACGGAAATGCGGCAAGGTTGGGAAGCGTTAGATGAAATCCGTTTCACCTCCGAGACTTGATGTGCTTTCTCACTCCGCCGCCAGTTTCCGCATCGGGTTGTTGGGATGGGTTGTCCAGTTGGCGTAGTCGGGTGAGATCGGTTTGTTGGTACGCGCATCTGTGCCGGATGTCTGCCTCTCCATGGTGATGCAGTCCTGCACCGGGCAGACCTCTACACAGAGATTGCAGGCCACACATTCATCATCCATCACTTCGAAATGACGCTTGCCGTCTTTCTCTTTCATGATCGCCTGGTGCGAGGTGTCCTCGCAGGCGGCGTAGCAGCGGCCACACTTGATGCAGAGGTCCTGATCAATCCTGGCCTTGGCGATGTAGTTCAAATTCAAGTACTGCCAGTCCGTGACATTGGGCACGGCGCGGCCCCGGAAATCATCGATGGCGCGATAGCCCTTCTCATCCATCCAGCGGGCGAGACCAGATTTCATTTCCTCGACGATGCGGAAACCATAGGTCATGGCTGCGGTGCAGACCTGGACATTGCCGGCCGACATGGCGATGAACTCGGCGGCATCGCGCCACGTCGTAATGCCGCCGATGGCCGAGATGGGATAACTCTTGGTCTGCGGGTCGCGGGCAATTTCTGACACCATGCTCAGCGCGATGGGTTTCACTGCCGGTCCACAGTAGCCACCATGCGAACCTTTGCCGTCGATGGATGGCATGGGTGAAAACGAATCGAGATCGACATGGGTGATGGAGTTGATGGTGTTGATCAACGACACCGCATCAGCTCCGCCCTTCAAGGCAGCCTGCGCAGGCTTGCGAATGTCAGTGATGTTGGGCGTCAGCTTGACGATCACTGGCATGCGGGAATGCTGCTTGCACCAGCGTGCCACCATTTCGATATATTCGGGCACCTGGCCGACGGCAGCGCCCATGCCACGCTCGCTCATGCCGTGCGGACAGCCGAAGTTCAGTTCAACAGCATCGGCATCAGTTTCCTCAACACGCTTCAGAATCTTTTTCCAGGGCTCTTCCTCACACGGCACCATGAGCGAAACGATCAGCGCGCGGTCTGGCCATTCGCGCTTGACCTTCTTGATCTCGCGGAGGTTCACCTCAAGCGGACGGTCGGTGATCAGTTCGATGTTGTTGAGGCCCAAGAGCCTGCGGTCTGGCCCATGGATGGCGCCGTAACGCGGGCCGTTGACGTTGACGACGGGCGGGCCTTCTTCGCCGAGCGTTTTCCACACGACGCCACCCCAGCCTGCCTTGAAGGCGCGGACGACGTTGTATTCCTTGTCGGTCGGCGGCGCCGAGGCCAGCCAGAACGGATTGGGTGATTTGATGCCAACGAAATTCGAACGAAGGTCTGCCATGGCAGTTCTCCTCAGGCGTTCAGGAATGCGTGAATGGATTCGGCGGCGCGGCGACCGTCGTCAACGGCTGCGACCGTCAGGTCCTTGCCGCCAGCGGCGCAATCACCACCGGCCCAAATGCCCTTGACCGTGGTGCGGCGTTCGTCATCGACCTTGAGGCGTCCGCCCTCCAGGCGCAGCGTGCCGCCGGTGACATCGATGAAGCTTTGGCCGATGGCCTTGAAGACCATGTCGGCTTCAAGGCTGAAGGTTTCGCCGGTGGCTGTGAGCTTGCCCTTGACGTCCTTCATGTAGTCGCAGACCAGACCCTTGACCTGTCCATTCAACACCACCAGCTTTTTCGGTGCCACCCAGTGCTTGATCTTGACGCCACGGGTTTGCGCCAGTTCCTGCTCAAAGGCCGAGGCTTTCATCTGGTCCTGACCGCGGCGATAGAGGATGGTCACATCTTCGGCGCCCAAAAGCTTTGATTGTACGGCGACGTCGATAGCGGTCATGCCGCCACCGATCACCAACACCTTGCGTCCCACCGGCAGCTTGGCCAGATCCTTGGCCTGGCGCAGTTCGGCGATGTAGCCGACGGCGTCTTCGATGCCCTTGGCATTTTCATCCTTGCTGCCGAGCGCGTTCACACCCTGCAGGCCGAGACCGAGAAAGACGGCATCGTGACCTGCCTGCACATCGGCAAGCGCGATCGTCTTGCCGAGGACCTTGCCATGCTCAACGCTGATGCCGCCGATCGACAGGACGAAGTCCACTTCCTTCTGGGCGAAGTCATCAACCGACTTGTAGGAGGCGATGCCGAATTCGTTGAGGCCACCAGACTTTGGCCGCGCCTCAAAAATTGTCACCTCGTGGCCGCGCATGGCCAGGCGGTGGGCGCACGCCAATCCTGCCGGCCCGGCTCCGATAACTGCCACTTTTTTACCGCTGGACCTGGCGCGGGTGAAAGGATGCTTCTTGTCGGTCATGGCGGCGTCGGTGGCATAGCGTTGCAGCTGGCCGATGCGCACCGGCTTTCCTTCCGAGGTCTGGCGCACGCAGACTTCCTCACACAGTGTTTCGGTCGGGCAGACGCGAGCACACATGCCGCCCAGAATATTCTGGTTGAAGATCGTCTTGGCAGCCGACTTCGGGTGTCCGGCAGCAATCTCGCGGATGAACAGGGGAATGTCGATGGAGGTGGGGCAGGCGGTCTGGCACGGCGCATCGTGGCAGAAGAAGCAGCGATCGGCTTCGACCAGCGCTTCGTGATCGCTGAGGCGGGGATGCAGGTCGGCAAAATTGGCGACGTAGTCCTGCTTCTGCAGACGGCCTGGGTGAATGTCAGCAGCCTTGCCGGGTTTGATTGTGGACTTTGCCGCGGGTTTGAGTGCCGCTTTTGTGACGGGTTTGGCCTTGCTGCCACCAGTCCTGACCACACTCTTTTTGGCCGTAGCTTTTCCGGCTTTTCTTACAGGCGCCTTGCCTGCTTTTTTGCGGGCTTTGCTTTTAGCGGCCATCACGTCCCTCCCGGGAGACACATTTTGATTGCCCGCGACGATGACAGATTTTGTTCAACTGGTCAAATTTGCGGAATTGTGCTGCGCAGATTGTCGCAACCTCACAGGCGAACCTGTCTACAGGCCATGTATTGGCAGTTGCGGGGGTCTGATTTATGCCGCCGCGGCAACGGCTTGCGATCTCCTGCGAGGCCTAGCCACGGTACAATCAGAAGGGGAATACGTCACGCTGTCTGACGCATCGATATACTGCTCCGAAATGTTTATTGCCGGACTTCGGCACATATTTTAACCGTTTCGTTACCGGCGCGTGAAATCATTTAGCGTCGGCCAAGAGGGGCTCTTGTTCATGAATGATACCTTCAGGCGCCGCGGCGTTGCCGCTGCATTGTGTGCCTTTGTGATTTCAATGCCGTCGTTGACTGCTGCTGCGGAGACCGTCAGGATCGGTGCCAGTTCAGGCGGTCATATTGGCGACTTCATGATGCGCCTGGCCTCCTACCGGCAAAGCCGGGCACAGGTACAATTCACCAGCACCTGCGATTCCGCCTGCACTTTGCTTCTGGCCCTGCCGCGCAATCAGGCTTGCGTCACCCGTGGTGCGGTGTTCCGGTTTCACGCGCCGACAGCCCGCACGGCCGGAACAAGTGCTGCGGCCAAACGTTTCATGATGTCGAACTATCCAGGCTGGGTCCGCAACTGGATTGCCAGCCACAATGGCCTTACCCGGCAGTTGATCAGCATGAACTACAGTTATGCCCGCAAGTTCATGCGGGCTTGCGACGAGGTCATCGCGATGCGCTGATTTCGCTTGGCGACGTGTTCCGTCGTCACGAACCAGCCACTCGCGGAATTGCAGGAAGGAAGCGGGCTCCCCCTGGTGGGCGATGAGGAACCCGCTTTGGCAGCTTTGGCTGCAGACAGTTCTGTTCTCAATGACGAAAGTGAGAAGCCAACAGCAGGGTGAGGGGTGCATGTTTTGATCATGACCTTGGACATTGCGTGTGGCCAACGTCATTGCCTCTTGTCCCAGCGTCAGTGATAAATCAGCACTGTTGCATCGCTACCATTTCCTCAATCGGACACCGCCGCCCGACTGCCAGTTCATTGAACCATCGGGCCGCCGCCTCCATAACCACCGTAATGCTTGTCATGTTCGTCATGCTTTTCGTGTTTGTCATGCTTGTCGTGTTCTTCGTAGCCATCGCCTTTGGAGTGCGTGGGGCGTTCGCCAACGTTCGTCGGAATGTCGTCGCTGCTATCGTCCCGCAGTCTGATAGTGAAAGTCGAAGCAGTGGCGTTGCAAATTGTGTCGGCGTTGGGGTATTTCCTGAGGAAGTTCCGCATCATCTGCCTGGAGCCGGATTCCAAGGCAGTCTGACACACACAGACGGGGTCGCGGGGAGAGCAATCGCGCGCTTGAGCATCGATCGACAGAAAAGTGGTTGATGCGAGGATTGCTGACAAAACGAGTGATTGAGACGTTTTCATGATGCACCATCCTTGGTTGGCAAGTGCACCCCTCAACTATAACGCTATCATAAACTTGTTCAAAAAGCAACGAATACGCGAGTAAATGATTCACTTTGTCGACGAATCACTTTAAAAAATTTGACCCGGAAATTTGAATTTCCCATTGGTCGGCCTTCCGGTGAACTCTCTCTGCGGTGAAAAACTGTGTCTGGCTGATAGCGATGCCTGGCGCATCACCTTTGCAAGCGGGCTCACATAATCAGTCATGCGCGCACCAAACCTTCACGCAGCACGTTCAATGTGGAAATGAAAGAGCGGGCTCCCCAGGGGGCGATAGGAGAGCCCGCTCACTGCGGCAGTGGCGCAGCCAACTGTTGCGGCCATGAAAGTTCGAGAAGGTCAGTTGCGTGAGGGGTGCAGTTGCGGTGCCGTTTGCGGACTATTGTGCAAGGCCGAAACGTCACCATTATCCTTCTTTTCGATGTCATTGCCGCAGCAGCCGGGCATACGGTTCAACCGCCGCCATTCAGTGTGATTCACCCAATCCACGATTTGGGCCCTTGTTGTCGTCGTCAAAGATCCTGCCACGAGGTGATGGGCCATCACTGGAACCGTCATAGCCGCCAACAAATCTCTGAACACTGGTCACGCCAGCTGTTGATGCCTTGGCATTGCAGATTGTATCACCATCGGGATAGTCCCGCAGGAACCGTCTCATGGTTGCTTGTGAACCGGACTCGAGCGCTGTCTGGCACGCGCATCCAGCTCTGGTGAGGTCAGTACATTCCCGGGCAGCTTGTGCTTCGATGGCCGGCATTGAAACAAATGCAGCCGAACCGAGAATGACAGTAAGAAGAAGTGTATGCGAAGTTTTCATGATGCACCTTCTGAATTGAGAGAAGTGCACCCCTCGCGATTTCGATAACATAAAATTGTGCAAAAGACAATGAATGGCCCCCGAACTATTCACTTCCGAAGCGACTCTCTGTATCAAATTTGCCCCCGAAAATAACCGTAACTGCGACCGGTCCGCGGCACGATTCATTCAATCGAGTCTTGATCTTGCAACCAGAACATGGCGCGGCGACACGGTCGTGATGCTGCATGCGCGCACAAAGTTGTGAAGAAATATATTTTGTCCCGCGCCACTGCCCGGCCCGGCATTTCACCAAAGCACATGGACAAGAGGACCGAGAGTTGGCTAAGTCTTGGTCATATGTATGACAATTAGGCGGGAACAGCCATGACCACCGGATCCAAAAGCAAACTCAAGTTCCGCTCCCAGGCCTGGTTCGACAATCCGGACAACGCCGACATGACGGCGCTCTATATCGAGCGTTATCTCAACTACGGCTTCACCCAGGGGGAATTGCAAGGTGGCAAGCCGATCATCGGCATCGCGCAGACGGGTTCGGATTTATCGCCCTGCAATCGGGCCCACGTCGATTGGGTCAGGCGGGTGCGCGACGGCATCACCGCGGCGGGTGGCATTCCACTGGAATTTCCAGTGCATCCGATTCAGGAAACGGGAAAACGCCCCACTGCATCGATCGACCGCAATCTTGCCTATCTCTCGCTCGTCGAAGTGCTTCACGGCTATCCGCTGGATGGCGTTGTCCTTACCATCGGCTGCGACAAGACCACGCCGGCCTGCCTGATGGCGGCCGCGACGGTTGATATTCCGGCGATTGCGCTCTCATCGGGTCCGATGCTCAACGGCGACTACAAGGGCCAGCGCACAGGCTCGGGCACCATCGTCTGGTTGGCGCGCGAAAAACTGGCGACAGGTGAAATCGACTATCAGGGTTTCGTTGATCTGGTGGCGTCATCGGCGCCATCAACCGGCTATTGCAACACCATGGGCACGGCCTCGACCATGAACTCGCTGGCGGAAGCGCTGGGCATGTGCCTGCCCTACAATGCGGTCATCCCCGCGCCTTATCGTGAACGCGGCCAGATGGCATACGAAACCGGCAAGCGCATCGTCGAGATGGTGCACGAAGACCTGACGCCATCGAAAATCATGACGCGCAAGGCTTTCGAGAATGCCATCCGGGTCAACACCGCCATTGGCGGCTCGACAAATGCGCCCAATCACCTCAACGCCATCGCACGCCATCTCGGCGTCGAGCTTGATGTCATTGATTGGGAAAAGCAGGGCTATGACCTGCCGTTGCTGGTCAACCTGCAGCCCGCCGGTGAATACCTGGGCGAGGATTATCACCGCGCCGGTGGCGTGCCTTCGGTGGTGGCAGAATTGATTTCGGCAGGAAAAATTCACGAAGACTGCATCACCGCCAACGGCAAGACCATCGGCGAGAATTGCAAAGGCAAGTTCTCGTGGAACCGCAAGGTCATCCGCGAATACAATGATCCGCTGAAAAAGCGGGCCGGCTTCAAGATGCTGTCGGGCAATCTCTTTGCCTCGGCGATCATGAAGACCAGTGTGATCTCGGAAGAATTCCGCCTGCGCTATCTCGCCAACCCGAAGGACCCCAACGCCTTCGTGGCCAAGGCCATCGTGTTTGATGGCCCGGAAGACTATCACGCCAACATCGATGACCCGAAGCTGGGCGTTGATGAAAACACCATTCTCTTCATTCGTGGCGTCGGGCCTTTGGGTTATCCCGGTGCAGCGGAAGTGGTCAACATGCGGGCGCCGAATTATCTGCTGGAAAAAGGCATCCGCTCGTTGCCCTGCGTCGGCGATGGTCGCCAGTCCGGCACATCGGGCTCACCCTCGATCCTCAACGCCTCGCCGGAAGCCGCAGCAGGCGGTGGCCTCGCACTGCTCAAGAACGGCGACATGGTCAGGATCGATCTCAATACCGGCGACTGCAACATGCTGGTCAGTGATGATGAGTTGAAAAAGCGCCGCGCCGATCTCGACAAGGCGGGTGGCTACAAAGTGCCTGAGTCACAAACGCCATGGCAGGAAATCTTCCGCAAGGAAACCGATCAACTGGCGCAAGGCATGGTGCTGAAAGGCGCCACCAAGTTCCGCCGCGTCGCCAAGCTGCACCCGGTGCCACGGGACAATCATTGAGGTGACCTGGGACTGGACTACAGTCACCGCCATCGCCACCATCCTGGGTGTGATCGGCGGCATGATCTCGCTGGTCTTCCTCATTCTGGAAGTCCGGCGCAACGCCCAAGCCATCGAAGGTGCCACGGTCCAGTCACTGATGAACTTCGAGAAAGACGTCTTTGCCCTGATTGCCAACAATGCCGAACTTTATCTCAAGGGTTCGGCCGGGTTGGCAAAACTCAAGCCGGCAGAAAAACTCAAGTATCAACGCATCATCAGCGTGCAAATGTCACTGGCCTACAGCGCCTATGTGCAGTTCCAGAACGGATTGATCGACGACGAAGTCTGGGAGGCTTACGTCAACGCTCTCAACCGCTACATGGAAGCACCGGGATTCCGCGAGAGCTGGAAGAGTTTCGAGATGCATTATCCAAAAAGTTTTCGCGATCTGGTGAATGGCCAAACGTGAACCGCTCCCCGATATTGCGCTAGGTGAATTTCTCCACGCCTAACCTCCACGCCGTCCACGCCGCCACGGCGATGAACAATGCGCCGGCCACCCGCCCGACCCAAATCGTCACCGCCGGATAGCCGGTCAGAAAATCCCGTGACTTGGCTGCTGCCAACCCCAGTCCGCCATAGATTGAACCCTGGGTCACGATAGTGATCAGTCCCATGGCAATCGCCTGCGCCCACACCGGGCCATATTGCGGCAGCATGAATTGCGGATAGACGGCCAGCGTGAACATGTAGGCTTTGGGATTGAGCACACAGGTGACGAGGCCCTGCACGAAGGCCTGGCGCATTGAGGCCGAGCCATTCTGTCCAAGGCTGGTGACGGTGATCGAACTCCTGACCAGCGTCCAACCAATCCACGCCATGTATGCGGCACCGCTGAGCAAAATCACCGTGAACACAAAACTCGGCAACGTCGTCAATGCACCGACGCAGATGGCGGCAAAGACGGTATGGAAAATCCCGCCCAGCATGACGCCCGCCGTTGCCATCAAGCCCCTTGCGCGGCCGCCCGTCAGCGCATTGGCGATGACGAAGAACATGTCCATCCCCGGCACGATGATGATGCCGAAGACGAGGATGAAAAAGATCCAGAGGTTTTGTGCGTAGCTCATGTGCCATCCTTCAGAGACAGGCCAAATAGAACGGCCCGCTGACAGGGTGTGTCAGCAGGCCGGATGTGGTGCAGTTGTGGAGTGTTGCGGAAGCTAGCCGATCATCCGCGCAGTGTCAAGTACTTTTTTCCTATTATGGAATTATGACGTGCTGCGCTTTCTTGCGGCCAGGGTGCGCAGGCGCAACGCATTGAGCCGGATGAATCCGGCAGCATCCTTCTGGTCATAGGCGCCACGATCATCCTCGAAGGTCACGAGGTCGTTCTTGTACAGCGACTTCGGGCTCTTGCGGCCCACAACGATGACGTTGCCCTTGTAGAGCTTGAGGCGGACATCGCCTTCGACATGCTCCTGGGACTTGTCGATCATCGCCTGCAGCATCTCGCGTTCAGGCGCAAACCAGAAGCCGTAATACACCAGCTCGGCATAGCGCGGCATGAAACTGTCCTTGAGGTGCGCGGCCTCGCGGTCGAGCGTGAGCGACTCCATGGCGCGGTGCGCGGTGGCGAGGATGGTGCCGCCAGGTGTTTCATAAACGCCGCGCGACTTCATGCCGACGAAACGGTTTTCGACAAGGTCAAGGCGGCCAATGCCATTGTCGTGGCCGAGGCGATTGAGTTCGGTAAACAGCGTAGCCGGAGACATGGCCTTGCCGTTGATGGCCACGGGGTCGCCATTCTTGAAACTGATCTCGACGTAGGTCGGCTTGTCGGGCGCATCCTCAGGCGCGATGGTGCGCTGGTAGACGTAAGGTGGCGGCTCTTCCCATGGATCCTCCAGCACTTTGCCTTCCGATGATGAATGCAGCATGTTGGCATCAACCGAGAACGGCGCTTCGCCGATCTTGTCCTTGGAAACCTGGATCTGGTGGGTCTCGGCAAATTCGATCAAGTCAGTGCGGCTCTTGAACTGCCACTCGCGCCACGGTGCGATGATCTTGATGTCGGGGTTCAAGGCATAGGCGGTGAGTTCAAACCGCACCTGGTCGTTGCCCTTGCCGGTGGCACCATGGGAGATGGCATCGGCACCGGTTTTCTCGGCGATCTCGATCAGGCGTTTGGCGATCAGCGGGCGGGCAATCGAGGTGCCGAGCAGATAGACGCCCTCATAGACAGCATTGGCGCGAAACATCGGGAAGACGAAATCGCGGATGAATTCCTCGCGCAGGTCCTCGATGAAGATTTCCTTGATGCCGAGCAGTTCGGCCTTCTTGCGCGCCGGCTCCAACTCGCCGCCCTGGCCCAGGTCAGCGGTAAAGGTCACCACTTCGGCGTTGTATTCGGTTTGCAGCCACTTGAGGATGATCGAAGTATCAAGCCCGCCGGAATAGGCGAGGACGACTTTGCGGATTTTCTGTTTCGACATGATGCGCCTTTGGGTTTGGCGCGGCACCTATCACGCGGAATTGGCGGCTGCAATGCGGTCCTTCGCCCGCACCCTCTGGCTCTCGCTTTTGAGCTGCCCGCAGGCGGCCATGATGTCGCGGCCACGAGGCGTGCGCACGGGTGAAGCATAACCGGCGCGATTGACGATTTCGGCGAAGGTTTCGATGGTATCCCAGTCGGAGCATTCATACTGCGTACCCGGCCAGGGATTGAAGGGGATGAGGTTGATCTTGGCTGGAATGCCGGCGAGCAGCTTCACCAGCCGCCTGGCATCGGCAGGCGTGTCATTCACGCCTTTCAGCATGACATATTCGAAGGTGATGCGCCGCGCATTGGAAACGCCGGGATAATTGCGGCAGGCCTCGAGCAGTTGGGCCAGCGGATATTTCTTGTTCAAGGGAACAAGCTTGTTCCTGATTTCATCGGTGGTGCCATGCAGCGAAATCGCCAGCATGGTGCCGATCTCGGCACCGGCGCGGAAAATTTCCGGCACCACGCCCGACGTCGACAGGGTGATGCGGCGCTTCGACAGTGACATGCCTTCGCCATCGCTGGCAATTTCCATGGCCTGTTTCACATGGTCGAAATTGTACAGCGGTTCACCCATGCCCATGAGCACGACGTTGGTGATGAAACGGCCAGAGGACGGCGGTTGCGGATTGGCCGCAAGATCATCGGGCCAATCCTTGATGCGGTCTCGGGCCAACATGATTTGGCCGACGATTTCCTCGGCCGTCAGGTTGCGCACCAGCGTTTGGGTGCCGGTGTGGCAGAAGGAGCATGTCAAGGTACAGCCAACCTGGCTCGAGATGCACAGCGTGCCGCGATCAGCCTCGGGAATGTAAACCGTTTCGATTTCGTGGCGCTGTCCGCGCTCGTCGGGGGCCAGGCGCAAGAGCCACTTCATGGTGCCATCATTGGAAATCTGTTCGGCAACGATGTCCGGCCGGGTAATCTGGAAGACCTCCCCAAGTTTCTGGCGCAGCTCCTTGGCGATCGACGTCATGGCCGCGAAGTCGGTGACACCCTTGTGATAGATCCAGTGCCACAGCTGGTTGGCGCGCATCTTGCGCTGCCTCTCGGGAACGCCGACGCGCTCAAGCCATTGCGCCAACTTCTCACGGTCTAGCCCGACCAGCGTCGGGCGCAGGTCGTTCTGGATGTAGCGGGTGGGCAGATTGTCGATAAGGGTGGCCATGATGTCCGCCCCTTTACTTTACTTCGTAGGCCCCGACCATAGGCCCGAGCGGCATGAAACCGTCATTGCGGCCCATGTCGGTGGAATAGAGGCTGGAAATCGAACCGTCGAGGAACAGCGCGTTGGGGGTGTTCAAGCCATCGCGGAACAGCCGGGCAAACTGGTGGAAGGTGACGGCATAGTCGGAGAGCACAAACACAACTTCCCCTGAAACGGTTACGCCTACTCCGTTGCGGATCTTGGCGGATGTGCCGTTCTCGGAAAATTTCGGATGAATCCTGCCGTTGATCACCAGCATGGGCCCCGATTGGGTGGCAAAGTCTGGTTTGCGTCCAGATTTGGCGAATGCCTCTGTTTCCATGACGGCAGCCTTGCCATTGGTGATGAAAAACACCCCATTGGGCTTCAGGTGAAAATTGCCGAAGCCGTTCCGGCGATTGAGTTTCTTGCGCAATTCACCGTTCTCAACATAGAGCCCGATGGGCCTCAACCTATCGTCGAACATGCCGGCATTCATGGCGAAGGTCAGTTGCTTGCCTTCTCCCGACAGGTTGCGGGCAAGGTTGGAAAAATTGGCAAGGGGTGCGCCGGTTGAATCAAGGTTGAAGAGTTCCAGGGGTTGTGTTGCCGGGTCAAAGCGGCAGACGGCATAATTCAGGCCCTCGTGGTTCAGTGGCCCACAGCCTGCCACGGCAGGGCTGACCAGAACGGCCAAAGCCAGGACAAGCCCAGACAACAGCCGCCGCAAGGTCATTTGCGGGTCTACTTGCAGGCGCTGTCGATCTCGTCGATCGCAGCTGAGATGCCAGCCAGGGAATAGCTGTCGGTCGTGTCGGTGCCTTTGGCAGACGTACCGGAGATCGTCAGAGTGGAGCCGGCCTTCATGGCTGCAACAATGGCGGCATCATCCTTCTCGGCCCAAGCCGTGTCATCCACCGGAAAGAGGGTGAAATCCTTGTCGTCGATGGCCAGCTTGACGCCGGTGCCTTCCTTGAAACGGTAGCCGATGATCGTCGAAATCTGGCCCTTTACTTTGCGGCCAGGGTAATTGGTGACGATAAAGCGGATAGGTCCACGCTTGGCCTCGCGGCTGGCTTCGCTCTTGGCGGGTTCCGAGAAGGCAAAGCAGACCTTGGAATCGGGTGCTGAATAGGTGAAGGCCTGCCAATCCTTGAAGGCGCCGAGCTTCTTGGGCTCATCAGCCTGCGCAGCCGCCGCCGGAACATTCGCCGTAAGCGCGAGGACAATCAAAAAAGCTGGTGTTTTGCCGTGCATCATCATTCGTTAACCATAAAAGGCAATCCGTTAACACAGGGTAACGGAGCGTCATCTTGACCTAGCGCAACGGCTACTCAATTGCGATCGCAATTGGGTTTGGAACGGTGCGCCAGATTTTGTTTCGACGAGCAGCTTGTCGACGGACAGTTGATTCCACAATTGATTCCAAATGACCGCGGCTGCTCTAGACCGCAAAATTCCGGCCCAAATGCGGCAATGCGTCATGTGCCGACCAAAGGAGATGTTGCGGCGCAGCATTGAGCCCCCTAGGCTTTCCGGACATTCTCTTGGAGGTTAGCTCGTGAACATCGCCGGTCAATTGCGTGAAGCCCAGGGCCATGTATCGGCACTTCTGCCGCAGGCATTGACTTACCTGCGGGGAAAATTGGGGTCGGACAAGGCCGAGGCCTTTGACCGCGAGCAGCATCTCGCCCACGGCATCGCATGGCTGGCGACCTATGCTGAAACCATGGCGGCGTTGGCCGATCACGCCGAGACCCTGTCGGCGCAGGATTCGTACAGCAGCGTTGACGCGCTCTTGGCGCAAGTGCTGGCGGGTGAATACCTCAATCAGGTGGCCGGCGGCATTGCGCTGAACCAGCAGGAGGTGATCCGTCCCCATGAACTGGGATTGAGCGATCAGGCGATAGCGGCAGTGCGCGCATTGCCGCTGTTCCGCAGCGGAAATACTGCAGAGACCCGCGCCGCTGTGGCAGACGCCCTGAAGGCGCAAGCGGCGGGAGAGATTTGCGGTTCGTCCGGGCTCGCCTCCGAGTTGGAGGAAATGCGCCAGTCGATGGCGCGCTTTGTTGCCGACAAGGTTGCCCCCAACGCCCACGCCTGGCATCGCAAGAACGACTACGTGCCGTTGGAGATCATTTCCGAACTGGCGGAGCTTGGGGTCTTCGCGCTGACCTTGCCGGAAGAATATGGTGGCCTCGCTTTGTCGAAACAATCGATGTGCGTTGTGTCGGAAGAATTATCACGCGGCTGGATCGCCGTCGGGTCACTCGGCACGCGCGCCGAGATTGCCAGCGAACTTATTCTCTGTGGCGGCACGGAAGCACAGAAGCAATCATGGTTGCCACGCATTGCATCGGGCGAAATTCTCACGACAGCGGTATTCACCGAGCCCAACACCGGTTCTGATCTTGGTTCACTCAAGACGCGCGCTGTGAAAGAAGGTAACGTTTACAAAGTCACTGGCAACAAGACCTGGATCACCCATCCCGTCCGTGCCGACCTGATGATGTTGCTGGTCCGCACCAATCCCGATGAGGCAGGTTACAAGGGCCTCTCGATGTTGTTGGCGGAGAAGCCGCGCGGTTCTGATGCCAATCCGTTTCCGGCGCGCGGCATGTCGGGTGGTGAAATCGAAGTGCTCGGCTATCGTGGCATGAAGGAATATGAAATCCGCTTCGAAGATTTTGCGGTGAAGGCGGGCAATCTGCTTGGTGGTGTCGAAGGTCAGGGCTTCAAGCAATTGATGCAGACTTTTGAATCGGCGCGGATCCAGACAGCAGCGCGGGCTGTGGGTGTGGCACAGAACGCGCTTGATCTTGGATTGAAGTATGCCCTTGACCGGGTTCAGTTTGGCAAGTCGCTGATCAATTTTCCGCGCGTTGCCGACAAGCTGGCGCTGATGGCGGCGGAGACCCACGGCGCGCGTCTGCTCACCTATCGCGCCGCCGCAGCCAAGGATGAGGGACGGCGTTGCGATGTCGAGGCCGGCATGGCCAAACTTCTGGCAGCACGCATTGCCTGGGCCAACGCTGACAATGCCGTACAAATCCACGGCGGCAATGGTTTCGCGCTGGAATACCAGATCAGCCGGATCCTTTGCGATGCGCGCATTCTCAACATCTTCGAAGGTGCAGCTGAAATTCAGGCGCAAGTGATCGCGCGCCGTCTCCTCGATGGGGCGAACTGAGCACCCTTCGCAAATCACGCCGCCGTGCCTATGAAAGGGCATGTCGCAAAAATCCATCCTCATCACCGGCTGTTCAACCGGCATCGGCTACGTCTGCGCCAAGGGCCTGAAGGAGCGGGGCTACCGCGTCTTCGCCACAGCGCGAACCGACCAGGACCTGAAGCGTCTGGAAAGTGAAGGGCTGGAGGCCATCAAGCTTGACTACCGCTTCCCGGACAGTGTTGCGGCTTGCGCAGAAGAAGTGTCACGGCGCACCGATGGCGTACTTTATGGGCTGTTCAACAACGGTGCCTATGGCCAACCCGGCGCCGTCGAGGATATCACGCGCGCCGTTCTTGAAGAGCAATTTGCCGCCAATTTTTTTGGCTGGCACCAATTGACGGCGTTGTGCCTGCCGATGATGCGCAAGGCTGGCGAGGGTCGCATCGTGCAATGTTCATCTGTGCTTGGTCTGCTCGCGTTGAAATGGCGCGGTCCCTACAATGCCACGAAATTCGCGCTTGAAGGTCTCAGCGATACGTTGCGGCTGGAATTGCGCGGCACGGGCATCAAGGTGGTGACGATCAATCCCGGTCCCATCACCAGTGACTTCGTCAAAAACGCGCGCGCCGCATTCGAACGCAACGTTGACATGACCCGATCACACTACAAGGCACAGTTCGAGGCACAAAAGGCTCGGCTCGACCGGGGTGGTAACAGCCGCTTCAAGCTGCCTGCGACGGCGGTGCTCGACAAGCTTGTTCTGGCGCTGGAGAAGCCAAACCCCCGGGCCCACTACCATGTGACGATCCCGACCCATGTGGTGGCCATCCTGAGGCGCATCCTGCCGTCGAGACTGCTCGATGCCTTTGCCGATCGCAACAGTTCGTAGAGCGACAATCTTGCAATTGGATTTGTTCGCCCGCTCAGGCTAGGAACGGTGCATGACTTTCAGCAATTCCCTCAGCTTCATTGCCGTGGCCGCCGTTGCGGTGGTGCTCGTGCTCGGCCTCTTCAACATGATGCGTGGTGGTTCCGCCAACCGTTCGCAGACCTTCATGCGCTGGCGCGTCATCCTGCAGTTTGTCGCGATCATCATCCTCATGGCGGTCCTCTGGTTCACCCAGCGCGGGGCTTGAATCTGGCACACGTGTTCCCCATCTGTTGATCTCCTTTTGACCGGGGAGGACGTGCCATGGCTGCTGCATCTGACGAAGACATTGTCCGCGAGGGTTTTTGGCCCAAGCTTGCCCGCAATGTGGCGCGCGTGCCTTTTGCCGATGAGGCCCTGGCGGCGTGGTATTGCGCCACCGACAACGCCACCCCCATCAAGGTGAAGGCGACGCTGTTCGGAGCTCTCGCTTATTTCATCCTGCCGTTCGATGTCATTCCCGACGTGATCCTCGGTCTGGGTTTCACTGACGACATGGCGGTGCTGGTGACGGCAGTGACGCTGATGCGCAATCACATCACCCAGGCGCACCGCGACAAGGCGCGCGAAACACTTGCCGCTGTCAAAGCTGAAAAGCCTGTGGCTGATTCACAATAGGCAGCTGCTCTTGCCACTTGGGCTTTGCCAGGTGAACCGGACCGGGATAAGCCAAAGGCGATGACTGAAACACATAGTCCGCCGCTCAACGTGGCCCGGCTGCTGGTGGAGAGCCTGCGGCGGCTGTTTGCTGATGAGGCTGTGCCATTGGCAGGCAACATTGCATTCCGGACCCTGTTTTCGATTTTTCCATTTTTGATTTTTCTCACCGCCATTGCCGGTTTTGTCGGAACGGCGGAGCAGGCCAAGGCGGCGGTCGACTTTCTCATTTCAGTCGCGCCTGCGACATTGGTAGGACCGCTTGGCGGCGAGATCACCTCGATCCTCACGGTGCCACGGGCCGATCTCCTTAGCCTCGCTGCCTTGCTCACGATCTGGAGCGCCATGGCGGGTGTGGATTCGGTGCGCGTTGGCCTCAACCGGGCCTACGATTTGAAGGATGCACGGCCGGGTTGGATCATCTATCTCATCGACGTTGTTTTTGTCGTCGCGGCAGCAGTCTTTTTTCTCGCCTTCTCGTTTCTGATCGTCTTTTTGCCTTTGGCGCTGCGTTTTGCGGCGACACACGGTATCGACGTCGCCGGACGTTTCACGTCGCTGACCCAGTTCCGCTACCTGCTTGCTTTCGCGGTGCTGTTTGTCGGCGTCCTGTCGGCTCATCTGGCTCTGCCGGCACGGCGCTTGCCGGTGATGAAGATATTGCCGGGCGTGCTGTTCACCGTGATCATCTGGGCGGCGCTGGCCATCGGCTTTTCGTGGTGGCTGCTGGAGTTCAACTCTTTTGCTTCCACCTACGCCTCACTCTCCGGCCTCTTTGCGGCGATGTTTTTTCTCTACCTTGCGGCGTTGGTGCTCATTCTTGGTGGCGAAGTGAACCGGGTGATTGACCTGCTCACCACGCAGAAAGTCTTGCCGGACAAGCCTGATCTGCGCGAATAAATCAGCTTGCCGCTTCGAGTGCATCCTCGAAAGTCTTGAGGCCAGGCCGTGGCGCGGACACCAGCACGGCCATGTTGCCGGGACGGTGCTGGTTTTTCCACATCTTCATGTGGGCCAACGGAATATCGTTCCAGCCGTAAACATCTGACATGCAGGGGTCGATGCGCTGTGCCTCAACCAGCTTGTTGGCAGCGCTCGCCTGCATGAGGTTGGCGAAGTGCGAGCCTTGGGCACGCTTCTGGTGCATCCAAAGATAGCGCGCATCCATGGTCAGGTTGTAGCCTGTGGTGCCGGCACAGATCACCACCATACCGCCGCGCTTCACCACGAGAATTGACACGGGGAAGGTTGCTTCGCCGGGATGCTCAAAGACCATGTCGACGCTGTTGCCCTTGCCGGTAATATTCCAGATGGCCTTTCCGAACTCGCGCGCCGCCTTGGCCCAAGTATCATATTCCGGTGTACCGACTTTGGGCATCTCGCCCCAGCACTTGAAGTCCTTGCGATTGATCACACCACGTGCACCAAGCCCCATGACGAAGTCGCGCTTGTCTTCTTCGGAAACAACACCAATGGCGTTGGCGCCGGTTGTTGCCGCAAGTTGCACGGCCATGGAGCCGAGGCCGCCCGAGGCTCCCCAGATCAGCACGTTCTGGCCCGCACTCAGAACATGTGGGCGGTGACCGAACAACATGCGATAGGCGGTCGCGAGGGTCAGCATGTAGCAGGCGCTCGCTTCCCAGCTCAGGTGCCTGGGCTTGGGCAGAAGCTGGCGGGCCTGGACGCGGGCGAATTGGGCAAAGGAACCATCAGGCGTTTCATAACCCCAGATTCTTTGCGATGATGAAAACATGGGATCGCCGCCATTGCATTCTTCATCGTCGCCATCATCCTGATTGCAATGTACGACGATTTCATCGCCGACTTTCCAGCGCTTGACCTTGGCTCCCACGGCATAGACAACGCCAGACGCATCCGAGCCTGCGATATGATATGGATTCTTGTGGCCATCGATCGGTGAGATGGGTTTGCCGAGTGCTGCCCAGACACCGTTGTAGTTGACGCCCGCAGCCATGACGAGAATGAGACATTCGTCCTCGCCGATGCTCCAGGTTGGCACCACTTCGATCTGCATGGCCTGGTCAGGTGCGCCGTGGCGGTCCTGGCGGATGCACCACGCGTGCATCTTCTCAGGCACATGGCCGAGTGGTGGAATCTTGCCGACGGCATAAACATCCTTGCCCTGGTTGTCCTTGTTGCGGACGAGGGAGATATTGCTGGCGGCTGCGGTCATGATGTCCTCACAGATGGCAGAAAGTAATTGCTTGGCTGGGCTCTCATGCTCAGCCTTCCGGCGGATCAGTCTAGCGCTGCCACAGTCTATTTTGCACTGCACCATTAGTCCATGCCCGGAACAAGCGAATTGGCGCGGCATCTTGACGTTGCAGTGGGGTGTGGCCAATATCGGGGAGTTGATTTGAAACTGTGCGGACGGCGTGTCCAAGGCAGTAGCAGACTGCGCAATTGGCCGGGGGGCCATGATGTTTGAACTGGTCACCAACGCCCTGGGTGGGCTCTACGACGGTTTGAGAACGTGGTCACCGCCACCGGTCACCATGGTGACGGTATTGGCATTCACAGCCATCTCATCTTATGTGCTAACCGGTTTCACTGCAGGCAGCCGCATGTTCACTTTGCCGATCAGCTTCATCCTGCTGTTCTTTGCCGGCCTGTTCACAAATTTTCTCGGTCGCAATGTGCATCTCACGGGGGCCACCGACATGCAGAACGCCATCGTTCTGTCGTTGGTCGGTCAGGTGGTGGTCGGTTTCATTCTGTTGCTGTTGTTCAGGACCGAGACGTCGGACGGCGGACAGAGATAAGAACACGTTGTAGTGCCGGGGCTCGCCGAAAGTGGGGTTGCAGTGCGGCATGGGCCATGCTTCCCTGTTGCGATGCAATATGAATTGAACAGCGATGACTGACGCAACGAAGGACAGGCCCCATGATGCGCCGTGGCTGATGCGCACCTACGCGGGGCATTCCACCGCGCAGGACTCAAACCGACTGTTCCGCACCAACCTTTCCAAGGGTCAGACCGGACTGTCGGTGGCTTTCGACCTGCCGACGCAGACGGGTTATGACAGTGATGATGTGCGTGCAGCGGGCGAAGTGGGCAAGGTCGGCGTTCCCATTTCCCATATCGGCGACATGCGCGCCCTCTTCGAGGGCATTCCGGTCGCCGACATGAACACGTCAATGACCATCAATGCCACTTCAGCCTGGCTGATGGCACTCTATGTGGCGGTGGCCGATGAGCAGGGAGCAGCGCGCGACAAACTGCAGGGCACGACGCAGAACGACATCATCAAGGAGTATCTGGCGCGCGGCACGTATGTTTTTCCGCCCGCCGCCTCGCTGAAGCTGACCACCGACACGATCTCCTTTGCCACGCGTGAAATGCCGAAATTCAATCCGGTGAACATCTGCTCTTATCATTTGCAGGAAGCGGGTGCGACGCCAGTGCAGGAACTGGCCTTTGCGCTGGCGACGGCGCGGGCCGTGCTGGATGGCGCGCGCGCCTCGCCAGACATTACGGCAGCGGCCTTCCCCGTTGTGGCCAGCCGCATTTCGTTTTTTGTCAACGCCGGTATCCGCTTCATCACCGAGCTCTGCAAGATGCGGGCCTTCGTCGATCTCTGGGATGAGATGCTGCGCGATCGCTATGGTGTTGAAGACGCGAAGTTGCGGCGCTTCCGCTATGGCGTGCAGGTCAATTCGCTGGGATTGACCGAGCAGCAGCCGGAAAACAATGTCTATCGCATCCTCATTGAAATGCTTGGAGTGGTGCTGTCCAAGAACGCGCGGGCGCGGGCGGTGCAATTGCCGGCGTGGAATGAGGCGCTCGGCCTGCCACGGCCTTTCGACCAGCAGTGGTCGCTGCGCATGCAGCAGATCATGGCCTTTGAAACTGATCTGCTCGAGCATGACGACATCTTTGATGGCAGCAGTGTGATTGATGCCAAGGTCGAGGCGCTGAAGGCTGCTGCCAAAATCGAACTGGAAAAGGTCGAGGCCTTGGGCGGGGCCGCGAGCCTTGCAGGCCTCAGCTATATGAAAGAGGCGCTGGTCTCCGCCAACACGGCGCGATTCAAGGCCATCGAGACCGGGGCGACCAAGGTTGTCGGTGTCAATGTCTTCACCACTTCAGCGCCTTCGCCGCTGTCTGCCGGCAATGCCATTCTGACGGTGAAGGATGATGTGGAGTATGGCCAGATCGAGCGCCTGAAGGCGTGGCGCGAACAACGCGACAGCAAGGCGGTTGCAGCGGCGCTGTTGGCAATTGCGCGACGTCGCTGGCGCAGGCGGCAATGTCATGGAGGCCTCGATTGCCTGCGCCAAGGCTGGTGTGACCACGGGTGAATGGGGCACAACACTGCGCCAGGTTTTCGGTGAATTCCGCGGGCCGACAGGGGTATCGCTCAAGGTTGCCGATGACAGTTCACACGCAGGACTTCGCGCCCGTGTTGCGAAGCTGGCGCAAGTGCTTGGTGGGCAACCCAAGTTCCTGATGGGCAAGCCGGGGCTTGATGGTCATTCCAATGGCGCCGAACAGATCGCCACGCGCGCCGCCGACATAGGACTGTCAGTCATCTATGACGGCATACGGCTGACACCTGACGAGCTGGTGGAGAAAGTTGCGGCGGAAAAAGTGCATCTTCTCGGACTGTCGATCTTGTCTGGAAGCCACGTGCCGCTGGTGCGGGACGTGATGCAAAAACTCCGTGCACGGAACATTTCCATTCCGGTCTTGGTCGGCGGCATCATTCCGGAAGAAGATAGCCATGTGCTGAAGCAGCTTGGCGTGGCAGCAGTCTACACGCCCAAGGACTTCGACCTCGATGCCATCATGGATGGCGTTGTGGGCTTGCTGGAGGGGCGAAGTTAGCGTTTGACCCAGACGGCACAATCCCACAGCCTCAGGCGCGCCAAATGGCGGAGGCTGTCTTTGTGGGTTGATGAACTTTCTCTGCGGCGCTGATCTTGTCATTGCCAGTTGCGCAATTCGCCGCGGCAGGTGACGTGTTGCACACTTTCGGTTCGACCAGGCGTTCTGCTCCGAAGGGGGCGGTGCGGAGTTTCAGTTCGTCCAGCTGCATGCCGGTGAGATAGTTGATGTCCTTGAACTGGGCCTTGTCGCTTTCTTCAAGCACTCTTGGGCTGACGCCCATTTCCTTGTAGAAGGCGGTGAGTTTCTTGCGCAGGCCCTTATCATGACCGTAGGTCACGCGCGACTTGCCGGGCTTGCGGCCAACGATCTTGCGGTCGATGACCTTCTTCCTGCCGTTGATGATCCGGTAGCGTTCCCGGTAGGTGATGATCTCGCGGGTCCAGACAGTGCGGGGTTGGTGCACGCCGACGTAGGTTTCGGCGCTGGCAAGGCGGGTCGTGCCGCTGGCCAGCACAAGATGGCAAGCTGAATTGCAGAAGGCCCGCATTGACAGCACCATGCCGCGATAGACTCCCTTCTGTTCCTTGGGCAGGACGCACGACTTCTTGTCGGGTGCACAACCGGAATAGAAGGTCCAGCCGAGCGAAACATCAAGACCGCGCTTTCTAATCATCCGGCCAATCTCAAGGGCAGCAGTGATGGAGCCACCTGGCGAGCGGATGATGACGGGCAGTTTGCGCTTGCCGATCTGCTTGAAGACTTTGGCGAACTGGCCGGGCGTGGCGCCGGTGATTTCGCCCTCGGCGGCAATCCATTCCGGACAGAGATCCTTGCAGGATGGGTCACTGCTGTGCACGACGACGACGCGCATGGGGGCATCATAGATAGGTACTATGCGAGCCGGGGCAGGCGGGGCTGCTGCCTTTTTCTTCTTCCTGGCAGCATCGGCACCTCCGGCCAAGGCCAGCGCCAAGACCGATACAAGCAAAGCCACAAACAACTTGCGCCACATGGTGCCACTCCGTGGCGTCATCAAAGCACAGGCGTCGGGAAGCGCAAGATGCCGCGCTGAAAGTGGTGAAGGCTTGACTTTCCGGGACATTTTCTTCATTGAGCGCCCAACTTTGGCTGTCACACGGCAGCCCGGGTTCATTGCGCTGTCCGAGGGCACCCGGCTTCAATTTGAGGCCAACTGGATAAAGACCGCTTTTTCAACGGGTTATGAAGCGGCTCCACAGGGCGCGAGAAAGAAGGAAGAATATGTACGCAGTCATCAAGACGGGCGGCAAGCAGTATCGCGTTGCCGCCAACGACAAGATCACCATTGAAAAGCTCGAGGGCGCCGCCGGAGACCAGGTCACGTTTACCGACGTGCTGATGGTCGGCAATGGCGCGGCCATCGAAATTGGTGCGCCAATCGTTTCCGGCGCCACGGTCGTCGGCGAAATCGCTGCCCAGGAAAAGGCCGATACGGTCTATATTTTCAAGAAGCGCCGCCGCAAGCATTACCGCCGCCGCAACGGCCACCGCCAGTTGCTGACCTCGGTCACCATCACCGACATCCTCACCGGCGGTGCCAAGCCCGCCGCCAAGGCCAAGGTTGAAAAGAAGGCCGAGAAGAAAGCTGATGCTCCGCAGGCTGTTGCAGCCCCGGTCGCCGGCAAGGGCGATGACATCTCGCTCATCGGTGGCGTTGGCCCCAAGATGGAAGCGGGCCTCGTTGAACTCGGTTACACCACCTTTGCAGCGATCGCAGCCTGGACACCGGCTGACGTGGAAAAGGTTGAAGCCCACCTCAAGCAGAAGGGCCGTGTTGGCCGTGAGGAATGGATTGAACAGGCGCAGGAACTCCTCGCCGGCAAGCCACCGCGCGCCAAGACCGACCGAGCCCGCACATAACGATCAAGGAGACATGAGCCATGGCACATAAAAAAGCAGGCGGTTCATCCCGCAACGGCCGCGACACCGCGGGCCGCCGTCTCGGCGTGAAGCTGTTCGGTGGCGAGCACGCCATTCCCGGCAACATCATCATCCGCCAGCGCGGCACCAAGGTTCACCCCGGAACGGGCGTGGGCATGGGCCGCGACCACACCATCTTCGCGATGGTGGCGGGTACGGTGAGCTTCCGCGGCAGCAAGGGCAACAAGCAGGTTGTCTCGGTTATCGCAGCGAAGGCTGCTGAATAAGCAATCACAAATTCTGATTTGTATGACGCGGGGAGTTGGGCAACCATCTCCCCGTTTCCATTTGGAGGTGACGATGCTGCCTGTGCTCGAAACCCGGCGCCTGCTGCTGCGGCCGCTGACGCAGGATGATTGCGACACACTGGTGCAAGAGCTCAATGATTTTGCCATCGCGCGCAACACGGCACGGATACCGCACCCTTATCACCGGGCGGATGCACTGGAATATCTCGACTTCGCGCAGTCTGGTGCGGCGCGCTCGCGCATCGCTGGCGTGGAGGAGAAGTTGGCACCAGGCCGGCTGATTGGAATGATCAGCTATGAGTGGAGCGAAACCTCTGGTGATGCCGAACTTGGTTATTGGTATGCGCGCAGTGCCTGGGGCCGCGGACTTGGCAGCGAGGCAGCGCTCGCCATGGTCGAAGATGCCATTGTTCATGCTGGCCATGACAAACTTGTTGCCTGCCATCACAACGACAATCCCGCCTCGGCGCGTATTCTCGCCAAAGCGGGATTTGAAGTCATTGGTGCCTGCAGCAGTTATTCAAAAGCCCAGGGCCGAGAGGTGCCTGTGACCAACATGGCGTTGTCACGGGCGCGGTGGTTGCTGGTGTCTCAGAAAACCTTGGCAACGTAAGACGCGACAAGCTTCTTCCGGCCGAGGCCCCCATTGTGCTTGGAAGCGGCGAGCTTGAGGTTGCCGTTCGACTTTTGAATGGCGACGGCAAGGTGCTTCAGGCCATAGTGGATGTTGACGGCGGGATTGAGAAGCGTGGTGCAATTGCCCCGGAAGCCCATTTCGCGGGCAGTGGCGCACTTGAGCTGATAGAGGCCCAGTTCACCGGCAGAGCCGCGGGCCTTGGGATTGTAGTTTGATTCAACCTTGGCGATGCGGAGAGCAAACCAGACGGGAACGCCCTGGGACGGTGCCATGGCCTTGATCATGGAGATCACACCAGCACTGCGGGCGTTGACCTTGTCAGCTTTGCATTTATCGCCAGCTGTACATCCGGCCGACGCAGTCGTTGAAAGTAACGTCAAGTAAAGTGCCGACAGAACTGCTGCAGGCTTCAAGTAATTCATCATATTATATACCCCCTTGTATCAACAGTGATCAATAGTTGCGTCATCGCATGTGTGATGACGCCCGTGTTGACCGCCGCTGTTGTGGATGGGGGTCGTTACATTGCCTAAATGTGACGACAATGTGGTTCAGACACCCCAAAATACTTTCTCTAGTCTGTGTTGCTGCGATGCAACAACTTAGTTAAACCTCAGTTAACAGGGGTTTTTTTACGATTGGCGGTGCGAAGCGGCAATTCCCTCACCCTAAAGAATGAACTAAGAGCCCTCCCATGAAGTTCCTCGATGAAGCAAAAATCTACCTGAAGGCTGGTGACGGCGGGGCCGGCGCTGTCTCTTTCAAGCGTGAAAAGTTCATCGAAATGGGTGGACCGGACGGTGGCGACGGCGGCACGGGTGGTGATATCTGGGTGGAAGCGGCCAACGACCTCAACACCCTGATCGACTACCGTTACCAGCAGCATTTCAAGGTGCGCACTGCCGGGCACGGCATGGGCCGGCTGCGCGCCGGTTCCTCGTCAGACGATATCGTGCTCAAGGTGCCGGTAGGCACGCAGGTTTATGACGAAGACCGCGAAACAATTCTCGCTGACCTGACCAAGGTGGGGCAGCGCGCCCGTATCGTCAAAGGTGGCAATGGCGGCTTCGGCAATCATGCCTTCAAGTCGTCGACCAACCGCAGCCCGACCCGCGCCAATCCCGGCCAAATGGGTGAGGAGCGCTGGGTGTGGTTGCGGCTCAAGCTCATTGCCGATGCAGGGATCATCGGTTTGCCCAATGCCGGGAAGTCGACGCTGTTGTCGGTGGTATCGGCGGCACGGCCCAAAATCGCGGATTATCCCTTCACCACGCTGCACCCACAATTGGGTGTGGTGCGCAGCGATTCCACCAGCTTTGTGCTGGCGGATATTCCAGGTCTCATCGAGGGGGCCAGCGAAGGGGCGGGCTTGGGCACGCGCTTTCTCGGTCATATCGAGCGCTGTGCGGTGCTGTTGCACATGATTGATGCGACGGCCGATGATCCGGTCGATGCCTACAAGACAGTACGCGCCGAACTCAAGGCGTACAGCAGCACGCTGGCCAAAAAGCCCGAAGTCATTGCTTTCAACAAGGTCGACGCACTGGATGCCAAGACGTTGGAGAAAAAAATCAAGGCCTTCACGGCCAAGGTGAAGAAAACCCCGATTGCGCTTTCTGCGGCTGGCAACCTGCATGTCAAAGACGTGACGCGCGAATTGATGAAGATCATCAGCAAGTCGCGCGGCAAGCTTGGTACTCCTGACTCGAAAGACGTGACCACGGAAGAGTGGCGGCCATGACAAGCCGTCTCGAGAAGGCCCGCCGCATCGTGATCAAGGTGGGCTCGGCGCTTCTTGTGGATGACAAGTCCGGCACCATCAAGGCGTCGTGGCTGTCTTCGCTGGTCGATGACATCGCTGATCTGCGCGTCAATGGTGCTGAAGTGATTCTTGTTTCCTCGGGCGCCATCGCGCTGGGGCGGCGGTCCCTTGGCCTGCCCAAGGGCAAGCTTGATCTGGCGCAGAAACAGGCTGCGGCTGCGGTGGGGCAGATCGCCCTGGCCCAGGCCTGGACTGAAGCGCTGCGGACGCGGAACATTGTCGCGGCACAGGTCTTGGTGACACTCAACGACACGGAAGAAAGGCGGCGTTACCTCAATGGCCGGGCCACGCTTTCGACGCTCCTCAAACTCGGTGCGGTTCCCGTGATCAATGAAAATGACACTGTGGCCACGACCGAAATCCGCTACGGCGACAATGACCGGCTGGCAGCGCGCGTCGCTTCGATGATGTCGGCGGATTGTCTGGTGCTGCTGTCCGATATTGATGGCCTTTACTCGGCACCACCCAACCAGAAGGGTGCGACTTTCATTGCCGAGGTCTTGAAGATCACACCCGAGATCGAGGCGATGGCAGGAAAACCTGTCTCGGGCGTCGGCTCAGGGGGCATGATCACCAAGATTGATGCGGCGAAAATTGCGTTGGGCTCCGGTTGCAACATGGTGATTGCTTCGGGGCATGTCGAGCATCCGCTGCGGCGCATCCGTGCGGGTGAGCGGGTGACCTGGTTTGTCGCCGAGGCGACGCCGCTGCTGTCACGCAAGCGCTGGATTGCCGGCACGTTGCAGCCGGTGGGGCGCTTGACCATAGATGAAGGAGCAAAGGCCGCCCTGCTCAAGGGCAAGAGCCTGCTGCCTGCCGGCGTGCGAGGCGTTCAGGGCACGTTCTCACGCGGTGACACGGTGAGCGTTGTCGGCAACAACGGTCACGAGATCGCCCGCGGTCTCGTCGCCTATGACAGTGACGATGCGCAACGCATCAAGGGACGCAAGTCCTCCGAGATCGAAAAAGAACTCGGTCTTGCGGGGCGTGATGAATTGATCCACAGGGATGACCTCGTGATGATGGCGGGGTCCGGTGATGGGCAGTGAGATGCTGGTAATGGGGCAGAAAGCGCGCGCTGCTGCACGGTCGCTGGCGCTTGCTCCTGACAGGACCAAGACGGCTGCCCTCAAGGCCATGGCCGATGCCATCCGCAAGAACGCTGCCGGAATCCTCGCCGCCAATTTGAAGGACATCGCAGCGGCGAACGCCAAAGGCCTCAAGGCCTCGTTCCTCGACCGACTGACGCTGACGCCCGAACGTATCGAGGCGATGGCGCGGGGGTTGGACGAGATTGCCGCATTGCCCGATCCGGTGGGGCGGGTGCTTTCCCAGTGGGCGCGCCCCAACGGCATGCAGATTGCCCGCATTGCTGTTCCCATCGGTGTCATCGGCATCATCTATGAGAGCCGGCCCAATGTGACGGCAGACGCGGGCGGCCTCTGCCTCAAATCCGGCAATGCCGCAATCCTGCGCGGTGGCTCTGACAGTTTTGAAAGCTCGAAGGCGATTGTTGCCTGCCTCAGCGAAGGACTTGCAGCAGCAGGATTGGACCGCAATGCCATCCAGATGGTGCAGACGGCGGATCGTTCAGCGGTGGGAGACATGCTTTCAGGTCTTGGCGGGAGCATTGACCTCATCGTTCCGCGCGGGGGAAAAGGCCTGGTGGCGCGGGTACAGGCCGATGCCCGGGTTCCGGTGTTCAGCCACCTCGAAGGTATCTGCCATGTTTATGTTGACCGGGATGCCGATATCGAAATGGCGAAAAATATCGTCCTCAATGCCAAGATGCGGCGCACTGGTGTTTGCGGATCGGCCGAGACAATCCTGATCGATACGGCCATTGCAGAGAAGGCGCTGCCACAGATCATCCGTGTACTGATGGATGCAGGCTGCGAAGTGCGCGGTGATGCGACTGTTCAGGCCGTGGCGGCCGGGGTGAAACCCGCCAGCGAAGAGGATTGGTCGACGGAATATCTTGATGCCATCGTTTCGATCGCTGTCGTCGATGGCGTTGATGCTGCGATTGCACATATCGCGCGCTATGGTTCGCAGCATACGGACGCGATTGTCACGGGAAACACCGCGACGGCAGAAAAATTTCTGGAGACGGTTGATTCGGCGATTGTGCTGCACAATGCCTCAACGCAATTTGCCGATGGCGGAGAATTTGGTTTCGGCGCCGAAATCGGCATTGCCACCGGCAAGCTGCATGCCCGCGGTCCCGTCGGCGTGGAGCAGCTCACCACTTTCAAATACCAGGTCCGGGGTTCCGGCCAGACGCGGCCCTGATGTTGAGATTGCCGCCCTTTGGCGCGGGCCAGCGCATCGGCCTTTTTGGTGGCTCATTCAATCCGGCGCATCGGGGCCACTTGATGGTGGCGCTGTTTGCGTTGAAACGGCTGAAGCTGGACTGGGTGTGGTGGCTGGTGTCACCGCAGAACCCGCTCAAGGATCCGAAAGAGACGGGCGAGTATGACCAGCGCCTGGCCGATACCAGACGCATTGCCCGGCATCCGCGCTTTGTGGTCAGTGATCTCGAACGCCAAATCCATACCCGCTACACGGCGGAAACACTTGCGGCCCTGCAGGGTGCTTTCAAGCGCGGCAAGTTCGTCTGGATCATGGGTGCCGACAGCCTGGCCAATCTGCATCGCTGGCATCACTGGACAGACATTGCCGACAGTCTGCCGATTGCCGTTCTGGCGCGACCGGGGTTTTCGATCCGCGCCCTGCAAAGTCCGGCGGCAACACGCTATGCCATGCAGCAAGTGCCGGACCAGTTTGCGGCGGCATTGCCGTCGCGCAAGGCTCCGGCCTTCGTTTTTGTCACCATGCCGTTGCGCAAGGAAAGTTCGACGGCCATTCGCAAACGGCGCAAGCGTTCTTGAACGACAGCGCCGGGGCAGCTAGATTGCCACCAGAACAAGGAACCAGTCCTCTGAAAAAACCAGCCAAGAAGTCCGCAGCCAAGAAGGCCGCGAAGAAGTCCGCCAAGAAAATCACCAAGCCGGCCGCCAAGAAGGCTGCAAAGCCGGCAGCCAAACTGAGCAAGGCGAAAAAATCCTCCACCAGCAATCCAGCCGCGAAGAAGGCAGCTGCGAAAAAAGTTGCCGTGAAGAAGAAAGCTGCGGTGAAAAAGCCGCTTGCCAAAAAGTCCGTGGCCAAAAAATCGGTGGCCAAGAAAGTGGCGAAGCCAGTGGCGGTAAAAAAATCCGCCGCGAAGAAGGCGCCTGTCAAAAAGTCCGTGACGAAGAAAGTTGCGGCAAAAAAATCGGCACCCAAGAAAACGATGAAGGTTGCGAAGCCTGTTGCGAAGACAGCAACCAAGTCCGTTGCCAAAAAGGCTGCATCTAAGAAAGTCGCGGTCAAGAAGGTCGTCGTTGCGCCGGTTGCGCTGACTGCTTCGGCGAGCCACTGGCCGCCAATGGTGCAGACGATCCTGCAGCAGCTTGATGACAGCAAGGCCGAAAACGTGGTGACGCTGGATGTCTCGCGCAAATCCACCATTGCCGACACCATGGTGGTGGCGTCGGGCCGTTCGAGCCGTCACGTCAACGCCATCGCCGATCAGGTGATGGAAGCGCTGTCGAAGGCGGGCAAGAAGAACTTGCGCGTCGAAGGCATTCCGCAGTGTGACTGGGTCCTGGTCGATGCCGGTGACGTGATGATCCATCTGTTCCGCCCGGAAGTGCGCAGCTTCTACAATCTGGAAAAGCTCTGGTCCGAGCACGCGCCACAGTGAAAGTTGCCATCGCTGCCATCGGGCACCTGAAGTCGGGGCCGGAAAAAGCAATGGCGGCGGAATATGAAACGCGCATTTCCGGGCTCGGCCGCAAGGCCGGGATTTCCGGGTTGAGCGTTCAGGACTGGGCCGAATCGAGGGCCCCGGATGCGAAGCAGCGGATGGCCGAGGAGGCGCGGCTGCTCTGGTCGGTGGTGCCGGATGGTGCGCCAGTCTACGTGCTTGATGAGCGGGGCGAGGCGGTTTCCAGTGCAGTGTTTGCCAAACTTCTGGCAGCGGAGGCAGAGCGCGGGGCCAAACAGCTGACCCTGATGATTGGCGGGCCCGACGGCCATGCTGCCGAAACCCGTGTCAAAGCCATGAAAACATTGAGTTTCGGGCCGATGACCTGGCCCCACCGGATGGTCCGGGTCATGCTTCTTGAGCAAATTTACCGGGCAGTCACCATTCTGGTTAATCATCCCTACCACCGCGCCTGAAAGAATGTTGCGGACACCGCCATGTTTTGGCCAAAGAGTTTCTGTATATATTCCTTTAACATGATAAAACTCTTGTGTCATATCTTTCTGACCCTCGCTCTGGCGAGGGGTCTGGCGTGGGCCGAAACACCGGCTGCGGCTGATCCCGCGACGGATTTGCAGGAGGTTGAATCAGCTCTGAGCCAGGCGACAAATACCCAGGCCACGCTGGTGCGGCGCATGGTGGAGGCGATCCGGGCGCAGGAGGAAGCATCGGCCAAACTGGTGGCGCTCGCCGCCACGGCGCGGCAGCAGGAAGAGGCGCTGGAAAAGGCCACGACACGCCTGGAAAAACTCAAGACTGACAATGCCAAGGCGATGTTGGCGCTGGCCCAGAAACGCCAAGCACTTTCGAAGCTTCTTGCAGGGTTGCAGCGGCTGGAACAAAATCCACCGCCGGCATTGGTGGTGTCTCCGGGCGATGTCCTGCAGGCCTTGCGGGGGGCCATGATGTTTGGCGCAGTGATCCCTGACCTGCGCCATGACATGGATGAATTGCGTGCCGCCCTGGTGGACGTGGAAACGATAAAAACCGCGCTGGAACAGGAAAAATCGCACAATGCTGCGGCCCTTGCGGCCCTTGATGGCACGCGAACCGAAATGGCGGCGGCGGTTGGTGAACGGCAGCAGGCAGCGGCATTGATTGCTGAACAACTCTCGGGGGAGCAGCAGAAATCCGAGGTGCTGTCTGAAAAGGCCAAGACCCTCAAGGAACTCGTGGCCAGTCTCGAACAGAAGAAAAAGGCAGAGGCAGCACGGCTCAAGCAAGAGGCCGAAATGCGCGCCAAGGCTGCAGAAGAAGAACGCGCCAAAGCCGAGGCAGAATTGGCTGCCAAAACTGCCGCACTGGAAGCAGCCGAAGCCGAGCGCCTGAAAGCGTTGGCCCGGCCCAGGATGGTATTTTCCAAGGCCAAAGGACAACTCGATTATCCGGTTCAGGGCAATATTTGGCGGGGCTTCGGGGCCAGCAATGGCAGTGAGGGAAAGACCGCTGGCGTGTTCCTTTCTGCAGGTGCCAAAGCACAGGTTTTGTCGCCAGTTGACGGTACGGTTGAATTTGCCGGGCAATTCCACAGTTATGACCAACTTGTGATCATAAATCCGGGTGAAGGGTATCTTGTGCTTTTGGCCGGGATGCACGAAATATCCACGGTGCAAGGCCAATCCATCCGGGCTGGTGAGCCCGTAGGAATCATGGGCGAAAAACCTGCCGCCATGCTATTGGCGTCGGATCTGACGTTGGCAAAGACTCCCGTGCTATACGTGGAGTTCAGAAAGAGAAACGAGCCGGTCGATCCCACCCCCTGGTGGTCGGCGGGCAGGAAAGAGGCAATGAGATGAAGGCGCAGTCACGTATGAAGTCATTCGGTTTGGTGTTGGCCGGGGCCGTGTCGGCTACCGTTGCCCTGCAGGCATTCAACGGGGCTGACGCCGCGTCCAATTCCGAAACCTACAAGCTGCTCAACCTTTTTGGCGATGTCTATGACCGCGTGCGCGCCGACTATGTGGAAGAGCCTGACGAGAAGAAGATGATCGAAGCGGCGATCAACGGCATGCTGATGTCGCTTGATCCGCACTCGAGCTACATGGATGCCTCGAGCTTCGAGGACATGACGGTGAAGACCAAGGGCGAGTTCGGCGGACTTGGCATTGAAGTCACCATGGAGAATGGCGTCGTCAAGGTGATGTCACCATACGATGGCACGCCTGCCGCCAAGGCTGGCATTCTGGCCAATGACCTGATCGTCGGTATCGACAAGAAAGAAGTGCAGGGTCTGACCTTGAACGAAGCGGTCGACAAGATGCGCGGTGCCGTGGGTACGCCCGTGGTGCTGACAATCGCGCGCGACAAGCAGGAACCTTTCGACGTCAGCATCACCCGCGACATCATCAAGATCGAATCAGTGAAATTCTCGATGGAAAGCGAAGATGTCGGTCTGATCCGCATGAGCAGCTTCACCGAGCAATCGGATATCGGCTTGCAAAAGGCCATCACTGAACTCGACAAGAAATCCGGCGGCAAGCTCAAGGGCTACATCCTCGACCTGCGCAACAATCCCGGTGGCTTGCTGTTGCAGGCCGTCTCGGTATCGGATGCCTTCCTCGAACGCGGCGAAGTGGTTTCGACGCGCGGCCGCAATGCCGATGAAATCGAACGCCATTCGGCCCAGAAGGGCGACCTCTCAAACGGCAAACCGCTGGTCGTGCTGATCAATGGCGGATCGGCCTCGGCTTCGGAAATCGTAGCCGGTGCCTTGCAGGACCATCACCGTGCCACCATCATCGGCACACGCTCCTTCGGCAAGGGATCGGTGCAAACCATCATCCCGCTGGGCAATGAAGGTGCCATCCGGCTGACGACGCAACGCTACTACACGCCGTCGGGCCGCTCCATCCAGGCCAAGGGCATCGATGCGGATATCGTGATCGAACAGCCGCTGCCGCCGGAACTGCAGGGCAAGAATGTCTCGACCGAAGGCGAAGCAGGCCTGCGTGGCCATCTCAACAATACCGAGGGTGGAGATGAAGGTGGTGGTTCGTCGGTTTATGTTCCGGAAGACAAGACCAAGGACGTGCAGTTGAAAGCGGCTGTCGATTTCCTGCATGGCATCAAGGTCGTCACCAATGTGAAGCCGCCGGAAAAAAAGGCCGAGGCGAAGCAGGCGAACTGACGCTGGCTCTTGGACGTGAAGATTGCAATGGCCGGGGTAACCTGGCCATTTTGCGTTTTGGGAGGGGCCTCTTTCTTGCGTGGTTAATGACGCGTTAACGGTTGGGACGCCATGGTGGCACTTCACGAATCGAGTGTAGACGGCCTCCCAACATGTTTCGCGACGAATTGAAGCAGCCCTTGCGGAAGAAGAGCCTGGCGCAGCGCCTGTGGGCGAAGCGTCCTGGTCTTCTGCTCACGGCCTATGTGCTGACCGCCAGCGCCTTTGGCGGCGGCAGCTATTGGGCGATCAAGCAACCGTTGCCATTTGCCGGTGAACCGATGCTGACGGTCTCCGTTCCGGTCGCTGAGGACATCAAGACGGCATCGACTGAGCCCGCACCTGACGCCGTTGCCGACGAAATTGCCGAACCAGCCGCGCCAGATATTGATGCTGAAGATCCTGCCACGCAGGGAGCGGAGGACGTCGCCGCGCCAGCCCAGATGGTGCGCAGCAATGATGCGATCATCATCCAGCCACGGCGCTCGCTGGCACCTGCTCCCATTGCAAGCTGTCATGGAGGTGACGACGTGGGGACAGTTGCCGCGGATTGCGCAGGACGGCGCCAAGCCGTCGCGGGCCTATGCCCGCACCGCTTCGATGAATGACATGCACTCCGACCGGCCGAAGGTTGCCATTCTGCTGGGCGGGCTCGGCCTCAACAAAAAACTGACGCAGCGGGCGATCCGCGAACTGCCGGGTGAAGTGACGCTGGCCTTTGCGCCTTACGGGCAAGACCTGCAGGAACAGGTGAACGGGGCGCGGGCGCAGGGCCATGAAGTTTTCCTGCAAATGCCGCTTGAACCCATCGGCTATCCGGCCAGCAATCCCGGGCCCAAGACCTTGCTGGGCGACGCATCGGAGGCCGAAAACATTGACGCCATGCGTTGGCACATGAGCCGTTTTGCGGGCTATGCCGGTGTGGTCAACTACATGGGTGGACGTTTTCTTTCGATGCCCAAATCGCTGAAACCGATGTTCACGGAACTGAAAAATCGAGGCCTCCTGTTCCTTGAGGATGGTTCTCTGGCGCTGTCGGCAACCGAACAGGCGGCGAAAGCCGCCAACCTGCAGGTCAAGCGTGCCAAGGTGGTGATCGACGCCGATCCTTCGCCGCAAGCCATCAGCAATGCCCTCACCATGCTGGAGGAAGAGGCCAAGACCAATGGTTTTGCGGTTGGCACCGGGTCTGGCCTGGAAGTGACCATTGACACGCTCAAGGACTGGGCCAAAGAGGCCAATGAGCGCGGCATCATCCTGGTGCCGGTGACAGCGAGCTACAAGGGCCGGCTGGGTTAAGGACTTAATCGATCATGGCGAAGAAGAAGGCTTCCGAAATCACGGCGTATCGGCCTTGTGTCGGCGTGATGCTGATCAACCGGGACGGACTTGTGTGGGTGGGCCGGCGCTTTGAAAAGCAGAACGATGACGGCGTGGGCAAGTGGTGGCAGATGCCGCAAGGTGGCATTGACGAAGGCGAAGATGCAGCCGCAGCAGCATTGCGCGAGTTGGCGGAAGAAACGGCCGTGACCTCAGCCCACGTGATCGCCGAAGCACCGGGCTGGTTCAAGTATGACCTGCCCGAGCAGCTGATCGGCAAGAGCTGGAACGGCAAGTATCGCGGCCAAAAGCAAAAATGGTTTGCCTGCCGTTTCACCGGCGATGACAGCGAGATCAATCTCGCCCCACCCGGTCACAAGCAGGAATTCGACCAGTGGAAATGGGCCAGCATGGATGAGGTGCTGGATATCGTGGTGCCGTTCAAGAAGGAAGTCTATGTCGATGTCATCAAGGCGTTGAGGCATCTCGGGCAGTGAGTGTGAAGCATGTGATCTTTGACTGCGATGGCGTGCTGGTTGATTCAGAACCGCTGTCGATGCGGGCCGATGTCATGGTGCTGCAGCGGTTCGGCATCGAGATGGGTGAAGACGAGGCCCATGCGCTGTTCGTCGGCAAGACCTTCGAAGCGATGCTGGAGATGATGACGGAGCGCCACGGCACGCAATTTCCGCCCGGGCTTCATGACGAGAAGGGCCGCATCATCGAAGAGATGTATGTGCGCGAACTGGAAATCGTTGCCGGGGTGCGCGAGGTATTGGCGGCGATCAAGGCGCGGGGCCTCAGCATGTCCATTGCCTCCAACAGCCCGCGGCGGCGGGTTGAACTGGCGTTGAAGCTGACCGGCATCAGCGACTATTTCGACCGCATTGTCACATTCGAGGATGTGGCTGAGGGCAAGCCGGCACCTGACGTCTATCTGGCGGCGGCGCAACGGGCGGGTGTCAGCCCGGCGGATTGCCTGGCGGTCGAGGATTCGGCCACCGGCTCCACGGCAGCGCTGGCAGCCGGATTGCGGACCATCGGTTTCGTCGGCACGCACGCTGACGCCGAGAGCCAAGCCGAGACGCTACAGAAGCTTGGCGTAACCGCGATTTTGCGTGAAATGGCCCATCTCGGCGATTTCCTTTGACTTTTTGCAGTGCAGCATCCATATGGCAGCCATCCTGCTTCATGTGGCCATGCCAAGAATGACGTGAAGCGCCGGTCAACGGCTGCTGTTCTGCCCTGCAGGTTTCTCCCAACATTCCATTCACGTGGGACTGTCATTTCGCACCGCGCCCGGATGCAGCGGTGGGTCATGTCCCCTTTTGCCTCCGACATTTGAGAGTCAATTATTTTGACAACATTCGAATCCCTCAATCTCTCCGCACCCATCCTCAAGGCTGTGACGGCGGAAGGTTATGACACGCCAACGCCAATCCAGGCGCAGGCGATCCCGCATCTCTTGGCGGGCCGCGATCTTCTGGGCATCGCCCAGACCGGCACTGGCAAGACCGCAGCCTTTGCGCTACCGATGCTGGAAATTCTCTCCAAGGCTGGCCGCAGAGCCGAACGCGGCACCTGCCGCGCCCTCATCCTGTCGCCGACGCGCGAACTTGCCGCGCAAATCCACGAGAGCTTCAAGACCTACGGCAAGAACGTCAAGCTGTCGTGCGCCGTGGTGTTCGGCGGTGTTTCGCTCGGCAAGCAGATCGAAGCGGTACGCAACGGCGTCGACGTTCTCGTCGCCACGCCGGGCCGCCTCGTCGATCTCATTGACCGGCGCGCGCTGACACTCTCCAAGGTCGAAATCCTCGTCCTCGACGAAGTCGACCAGATGCTTGACCTTGGCTTCATCCATGCGATCCGCAAGATCACGGGGATGCTGCCGAAGCAGCGCCAGAACCTGTTCTTCTCGGCCACCATGCCGAAGGAGATTGCCGGACTTGCCGCCAATCTGCTGAACAGTCCGGTGCGCGTTGAAATCACGCCAGTGGCAACAACTGCCGAACTGGTGTCACAGCACGTGGTGCATGTCGATCCCGCCAACAAGGCGAAACTGCTGACAGCGATGTTGCAAGATCCGCAGATCACCCGGGCCCTCATCTTCACACGCACCAAGCATGGTGCCGACAAGGTGGTGAAGTTCCTCATCCAGGCGAAGCTCGAAGCCGCTGCCATTCACGGCAACAAATCGCAGAGCAACCGCGAGCGTGCGCTGGCCGGCTTCAAGGCCGGCAAGGTGCTGGCGTTGGTGGCGACGGACATCGCGGCGCGCGGCATTGACGTTGATGCCGTGTCGCACGTGTTCAACTACGATTTGCCATACGTGCCTGAATCCTATGTCCACCGCATTGGCCGTACGGCACGTGCCGGTGCGACAGGTGAAGCAATCGCCTTCTGCACACCAGAAGACCGTGGCCTTCTCCGCGATATCGAACGCACCATCCGCCAGACCATCCCGATGAAGGAACACGAGTTGGGCCTTCAGGGCGTGACTGAACTGGCTCCCAACCATGGTTGGAATCCCAGTGCGCCGCGCAAGTCGGGCGGTGGCCGTCACATGCCAAATTCCGCCAAGAAGCCGCATCATCGCGGCCAGGGCAACGGCAAGACCGGCGCAGGCCACCAGCAGGCGGGTGGTCCCAAGCGCGAATGGACCCCGGTTGGCATGCCAACGCAGGCCATCGACCAGTCGCAGTTTGCGAAGAAGGCCGAAGCGCGCACGGAAAACGTTGGCCGCAAGGCTGACGGTGACCGCCATGCGCCAGGTCCACGCACGAAGTCCGAGCGCCCACATTCAGATCGTCCCCATGGTGACCGTCCGCAGGGCGAACGCAAGTTTGGCGACCGTCCACAGGGTGATCGTCCTCAGGGCGAGCGCAAGTTTGGCGGTGGCAAGTCTGGTCCGGGAAAAGGCGGCAAGCCGTCGTTTGGTGCTGGCCGTGGCGGCAAACCGTCATTTGGTGCTGGCGGCGGTGGCCGTGGTGGCAAACCCGCGGCACAGCGCAACAAGCCCCATGCTGGCCAGCAGGCTGGCAATGGTGGCAGCTGGATGAAAGTGATCGCCGGCAGCGAAGGCTGATCCCCGACACTGATTGAAATCGAGAAGGTCCGCACAGGTTGCGGGCCTTTTTTCGTTTCAAGTGAGAAACGGAACCTGCGGGCTCGCGCCGGTTGCGAGTTTTCCGGTGAGGCGGGGGTCGTCGTGGATTTCGATCATGCGGGCATAGGGCGTGAAGCCAGAGCGGATGTAGAACGGCAGGGCTTGCGGTGAGTCAAAGGTGCAGGTGTGCACCCAATAGCGGGTGATGGGTCTATCCCAGGCACGGCGGATCGATTCATCCATCAGGGCGCGGCCCAGTCCCTGACCGATGGCCGACGGCACCAGGCCGTAGAAGGCCAGTTCACAATTGGGCATGTCAGCGAAATTCAGTTCCAGCAAACCCACGGGCATGCCGTCGCGGACAAGGGCATAGGACTCGATTTCGGGGTTGCCGATGATGGCTGCGAGATCTTCATCGCGCATGATCAGACGCGAGAACCACATGAGGTCGCTGCCGATGGTGCGGAAGAGATCGCGAAAATCGGCAATGTCGCCGCTGGAAAAGCGCCGCAGCGTGAGGTCTGCCGGAAAGGGCATGAGTTCGCGTGACGGCCGCGCCTTCATTTCAAGGCAGGTCACCACATTGGCGAGCTTGCCGTGGGGAAGATCGTAGTAGTCATTGGGAAGATCGAGAACAGGCATGTGTCACTTTGGCTGATGCGGGGGCAGATGGCGGGAGGGAATCCAGACGTAGCCATCATCATCCAGGACCATGCATTCGCGCAAGCCATGGGGCTTGTCGAGGGAGCCTGCCAACACCGTATAGCCATGGACGCGGGCGCGGGCCTCGGCGGCATCGGGGTCCACATGATAGCAGCGCAGTTCGACGCCGACACCACGCGGGGCATCACTCACCAGCGTGGCATACAGTTCATTGCCCCGATAGCTCGCGGCAATATGGAACATGAAATCAGCTTCCTGCAGCTTCATGGCAGCGAAGACATCGCTGCGGAAAAAAACCGTTGCCCCAAGCACTTCGGTGGCAAAGTGTATGGCCCGGTTGATGTCGCTGACAATCAGGTTGAAGCCAAGGCCGCGCAGGGAACGGCCATAGTCGGGTGCGGAGAGGGGAGCGCCGGGAGACATTGGCGCATTCCATCACGAGAGGACCTCAGTGGTCCAGACCAATCGGTGTCAGGCGAGATATTCCACTGCCTCGGCGCGGGCGCGGTCGTCCCAGGTGATGCGACAGCCCTGCAAAGCCTCGGCAATCGGCATGTTGAGATGGCGAAGCGCCAGGAAGAGGCAGGCGGCGGCTTCGCTGGCGATGGTGCTTTCGTCTTCCTCGCCGTCAGTCAGCTCAGTGCACAGGCGGTGACTGATTTCAGCGACCATGGCACCGGCCACCTGCTTCTTGAGGGCGCAGGTCGAGCCCCAGGTCTCAGCAATATCGTCGGGTGTCAGTTCGAACATGCAGCCTGTGCCGACTGCAACAGGGACATTGCCGCGGGCACGAATATCACTGGCCAGTCCGCCTGCATTCATGGGCGGGCAAGACAGGATTTCAGTGGCTGGAGCCTTGTGGCCCAGCAGATGGTTCAGAACATGACTGCGAACAACAGCGGGCATCACGCACCCCCACACACTAACTACTGTGAGGGAGTGTGCGCCCGGGTGCTTGCAATATCGTTAAGAGGTGGCAGTTGTCAGGCCAGTCTCCGCCACTTAACTTGATAGTCTCCCAACCCCGTCAGTGCCGCCGGTGCCACCTTGCGCATGGCGATGTCGATATGCGGCAGCAGTCCGTCCGCCATCAGGGCGAGGCAGGCGGCACCTGCTGCCGTGCCATCGCGGGCCTGTGAGGCCAGAACGGTCTGGCCGGGACGCAAGGCGGCGAGAATGCCGAGGAAAACTTCGTTCTGCGAAAACGGACCATCGACGATGATGTTGGCCCGGGATTGAATGGCATCGAGTGATTGCGCCACCATCAGGGCGCAGTAGAGCGAGGCGAGCGAGGCTCGCATTTCCGCTGTGTCATTGAAAGGCCCGGTGATGTGCCCATTGTCGCCTGTGCCTGGCATGGGGCCACCTGAATCGCTGAAGGACGGGAGCGCAAACGTATTGCCTGCGATCAACTGTTGCACGGCGTTGAGCGCGGCCGCAGTGCCGGGCGCGCCTCTGGCGAGGACTTCATATTCCTTGCCGCCGAAGAACCGGCATGACGCGATGGTCTTGCCGAAGACGTTCTTGTTGGCGACGATGTCCCTGCCAGCGTCGAGGTGGGCCACGTCGGCATCAGTGTCAAAGCCGATGATCCAGGTGCCGGTCGAAAGCAGGGTGAAATGCGACTGGCCGCCGGCGAGATAGCGCAGGAAGTTGGCATTGGAATCATGCACGCCAGCACAGATGTCGGCACGGCCGCGAAAGCCAGAGGCGCGCAGTTCCGGTTTCAGGGTGCCGATCACCTCCCAGGCCTTGGCCGATGGGGCAAAGAGTTTGTCCCAGCCCTGGCTGCGGGCCAGGCTTGACGGTGCGCCGGTGCGCATGTCGACAAGGTGGCTCTGGCACGACATCGACGAAACTTCGGTGACGGCGCGACCGCCCAGAGCAAATCCGACATACTGCATGAGCGGCAGGATTGAGGTGGTGCGGGCGAAAGCAGCTGACATGGCTTGTTGTTGCCAGAACAACTGCATGCCGTGCAGCAGTGCCATGGGAAGGGCAGGACAATAACTCTCGGCAAAATCCGGCATGACCTTGTGGTAGGCGGCGATGATCTCCGCAGGCGGTTCCGACAGGTAGTCCATGGCAGGGACAGTGAGATTGCCATCAGCAGCGAGGCTGATGATGCAGGCGCCGTGCGCCGAGGTGACGATGCAATCCACTGGCGCGATGGCATCGAGTTCGGCCAGGGCGGCAGCGGCGAAGGCGATGATGGGTGCGGTATCAATTTCGCGATAGATGGCACCTTGATGGTGTGGGCTCTCCATCTTGCGCTCACCCAAAGGATTGAGGGCCGCATCGTAGAGAATGACCTTGCTGTTGGTGTAGCCGACATCGACGACGGCGATAGCGCGGGGCAGGTGTGGCGGCGCTACAGATGCGTTCTTGGTGTTCATGCATACAGCTTATGCAAACAGCAGCACTGGACGCAACGCCTGGGAGGCTGTTAGGTGCAGTGAAAGTCTGGAGTGAGAGATGAGCAAACTGAAATCCAAGTTGAAGTACCGGGATCTGCGCAAGGAAGTGATCGAAATCTGCCTCGCCATGAACGCCGAGGGTATCAATCAGGGCACCTCCGGCAATGTCAGCGTGCGCACGGAAGAGGGTTTCCTGATCACCGCGTCGGGCATTCCCTACAAGAAGATGAAGCCGCATCATGTGGTGGAAATGGACCTCGATGGCGGTTATCGCGGCGATTTCCTGCCCTCGACGGAATGGCGCATGCATCTCGATATTTTCAAGAACCGGCCGGAAGCCGGAGCCATCGTGCATGTGCATTCGACTTACGCCACGGCGCTGGCCTGTCTGCGCAAGGAGGTTCCGGCGTTTCACTACATGATCGGCGTTACGGGCGGTGTGAACCTGCGCTGTTCCGACTATGCCGAATTCGGCACGATGGAATTGTCGGTGGCCATGCTCAAGGCCATGGAAGGGCGCAAGGCCTGCCTGCTGGCCAACCACGGGCAGATTTGTTTTGGGCCAACGCTGGACAAGGCCCTGTGGCTGGCAGGCGAAATCGAAGCCAACTGCCACCAGTATTGGGCGGCATTGCTGGCTGGAAAGCCTGTGGTGTTGAGCGACACAGAAATGGAAAGCGTGCTCAGGCGCTTCAAGACCTATGGCAAGCAGGCTGCCGATCTGCAGGGCGTTGATCCATCGCAGTTGGCGGTGATGCAGCCGGTGAAGCGCAGCGAGGCTGCCGAACCTGCCAAAGCCCCGAAGGAAAAGGCGCAGAAGGATTGGCCGCGCAAGGTGAAGAAAAGCACGTTCTGAGGCACTTAAGCTCCGGCTTTGTTGCACTGCGAGACAAGTTTACGCACTTTTGTTGACAGGGGCCAGCAAGCACCCCTAGTGTCGCCGAATACAAATGTATTTTCGATTTTACAAAAGTTCACGGAGGGCTTGCGACAGTTCTCCCAACGCAGAATGAAGTGAGACGAAATGGGAGAGCGGCAGGTGGCTGAGGCGAAGCGTCCCTGGTTGCCCAATTGGCTGACCAGCGAACATCCATTTCCGTGGCTGTTTCCTGCTTCCGCTCTCATGGTCGTGTTCGGACTTTATCCGCTGTACAAGGCGGTGGAGACGTCGCTCTATAAAAAGAATGCTGCGACCCGAAAGCTGGTGTTCGATCCAGATTTCAACTGGACCAAGGTGCTGTTCGACGAGCGGGTGTGGAACGCGCTTTACAACACGCTGTTCTACACGGCGGTGGCGCTGTTCTTCCAACTGGTGCTGGGCATGCTGATTGCGCTGCTGCTCGATTCCGATCGCAAGGGCTATGGCCTGATGCGCGCCATGATGACGTTGCCGCTGGTGATTCCGCCTTCGGTCACGGCCATGATGTTCCTGTTGATGCTGAACGGCTCGTTCGGCGTGCTGGCACAAGGGTTGATCGGGCTGGGGCTGTTGCCGCCGGGCTATCCCATCCTCGGCAATTCCGCCACGGCCATGGCTGGCGTGCTGGTGGCCGAGATCTGGCAGTGGACGCCGTTCATGGTGCTGATCATGCTGGCGGGATTGCGTTCGCTGCCGAAGGAGCCGTTTGAGGCCGCAGCGATTGATGGCGCCACACCGGTGCAAGCCTTCTTCAAGCTGACACTGCCGATGATGTCGAAGGTGATCGCCATTGCCGTGCTGATCCGCGGCATCGACCTGATGCGCGCCTTTGACTATGTGAAGGTGATGACCGACTCCGGCCCTGGCACGGCAACGGAAACCATGACGAGCTATGCGGGACGCATCTATTTCGGCAATGCCGATTTCCCCTATGCCTCCACCATTTCGCTGTTGACGCTGGTGCTGGTCATTCTCACCTCCACGCTGTTCATGCGCATCTTCAAGGTGAAGCTCTGATGGAACTTTCGCGGAGTTGGCAGTTTGTGCGTGACGCAGTCGCGATTTTCGTCACAGCAATCTTCATGTTCCCGATCTTCTGGTGGGGCCTCACATCGATCAAGCCGATCTCGGCGGTGTTCGACAAGGACCGGGTGGTGTGGTTCGACTTCACTCCGACCCTGATCAACTATGCCGTCACGCTGTTTGGGCGTTCGCGCTCGCAGATGGCCATCGATGATGGCCTCGGCATGGGTGTTGCCGGTGCGGGGACTTATGATTCACGCCAGTCCATTGTCGATACGGTCATCATTTCGCTGGGCGCCACCGCCGTCACCATGCTGGTCGCGGTGCTTGCGGCCTATGCCCTGTCGCGCATGGCCTTCAAGGGCCGCGACAGCTTTCTCAACTGGGTGCTGGGCCAGCGCTTCATGCCGCCCATCGCCATCATCGTTCCTCTGGTGACAATCTATGCCGGTCTCGGCATGCGCGACAACCAGAACCATCTCCTCGGCTACATCGGCATCATCATGATCTACGCGCTGATGAACCTGCCGATCGCGCTGCTGTTGCTCAAGTCCTTCTTTGATGATGTGCCGAAGGATGTTGACCAGGCGGCGATGATTGATGGCGCAACACGTTGGCAGAGTTTCCGCCTCATCGTGTTGCCCATGGTCAAGGGCGGCATCGCGGCGGCCGCGGTCCTGTGTTTCATCTTCTCGTGGACGGAATTCCTGCTGTCTCTCTTCCTGACCACGGAAATCCGCACCATCCCCGTCAAGATTTCAACCTTTGTCACATCCACCGGCAACGAGTGGGGCTTCATCACGGCGCTGGGCACAGCCGCCGCGATCCCGAGCTTCATCTTCATCCTGCTGGTGCAACGCCATCTGGTCCGCGGCCTTACTCTTGGATCCCTGAAAGAGTAGCGCCGTCAAGACGAGAGAATACAAACTCAGCAACCCTTGGGAGGAAAACCAAATGAGTTTCAAAGAGTATGACAAGAAAACCTTTCTGATCGACGCCGCCAACGACTTTACGGCGCGCCGCATCTCGAAGCGTTCGTTCCTGAAGAAGTCGGCCATGGCCGGCGTTGGCTTCTCGGCCTTCAACCTTGGCCTGCTCGGCAACCTGCGCAAGGACCGCAGCAGCCTGATCGGCACACCTGCTTTCGCCCAGGATGCTGGTGATCCGGCAGTGAATGCGTGGCTGAAGGAAGTTGGTTCCAAGTTCAAGGGCACCAAGATCCGCTATACCTCGGAAGCCACACCGCCAACCGTTGTGTTGGACAAGCTGAAGGGCGAGTTCACGGCGCTCACCGGCATTGAAGTCGAGATCGAAATTGTTCCATTGGAACAGGTTCTCGCCAAGGCCACGCAAGACGTGCAGGGCCAGCTCGGTTCCTATGACATCTACTATCTCGACCAGTCATGGGTTGCGACGTTCAGCCAGGATACGGTTGACCCGATTGCCTACTACAAGGACAAGCCAGAATTGGCTCTGCCCGGCATGGATTGGGACGATTTCTCCAAGACACTGGTGAATGGTCTGGCACTTTATGACGGCAAGTGGGCCGGTATTCCGTTCGACATTCCGATCATGACCACGATGTACCGCAAGGACATTCTGGAGAAGCACAAGATTGCTCCGCCGAACACGGTTGAAGAATTCACGGCCGCTGTAAAAATGATCACGGAGGCCGAAAAGGCCAATGGCATGTTCGGCACGGGTCTTCAGGCCAAGTCCGGCCACTACTCGCTGAACTGCGATTGGACGCAGATGGTCTGGAACGAAGGCGGCACCATTTTTGGCGCCGACAAGAAGTTCTCGGGCAACAGCGAAGCGGCTGTGCGCGGCCTTCAGGTCTATCAGGAATGGCTCAAGAACTCGCCTGCAGAATCGACCAACTCCACATGGGATGGTCAGTGGCAGATGGGTGCATCGGGTCAGGTCGCGCTCATCAACTCATGGGATGAATTCTTCCCGGGTTGGGACGCTGCCGATTCCAAGGTGCAAGGTCTGTGGGAAGCCAAGCGCCCGATCCGTGGTCCAAAATACGCCACGACTGCTGATGCAGGCTTCGGTGAAATCCCCGGTGCCGCGCACCAGGGCGGGTCGATCCTTGGCTTGTCCAAGTATTCGAAGAACGTCGATGCTGCCTGGATCTTCATGCAGTGGGCCTGTTCGAAGGACATCATGACACGCTGCACCCTGGGCGGCGGTTTCGCTCCAATGCGTCTGTCGTCCTTCGCCGATCCACGCGTCAAGGCCAAGGAAGTTGTTGGTCCCGGCACGACGCGGCATTTGCCCGTCGTCAAGGACATCATCGACAATGACATGGCATCCGAACCCGACATGCCGCTGTGGGCTGGCTTCTCGAACAACGAGATTCCGGTCAACCTCGGCAAGTTGCTGACGGGCCAGGATTTCGGTGGTGACGCCAAGGCGTGCATGGACACGATTGCCTCGGCAATCGATGCAGCCGTCACCGAAGCAGGTCTCTGAGACTGACCAAAGGGAGACAGTCTGCGGACTGTCTCCCGTTTTTTTCAGGTCCCGGCAAATCACATGAAACCCGATCTTGTCATTGGCATCGACCAGTCGACGACCGCAACGAAGGCCATTGCCTTTGACCGGCGCGGCCATATCGTTGCCGAGGGCCGGGCCGGCGTGCCGCTGTCCAATCCGCGCATGGGCTGGTTCGAACAGAAGGTCGAGGACTGGACCGGATCAGTGGCCATCTCGCTCAAGCAAGTGACCCGGAAAGTGTCGCGGGAACGCATCGCAGCGGTATCCATTTCCAACCAGCGCGAAAGCTTCGCGCAGTTCGATGCCCGCAACAAACCCTTGCGCCCCGGCAGCCTGTGGCTGGATGAACGGGCCCATGTGGAAGTGAAAGAGATAGCGACGGACGTTGGCCTCGAGCGACTGCATCAGATTTCCGGCATTCCCAATGACGTGACGCCGTGCCGGACGCGCTGCCTGTGGCTGGCCAAGAACGAACCCAAGGTGTGGAGCAAGACCGCCAAAACAGCGGAAGTGCATGGTGTCATCGCACACTTTCTCACCGGTGCATGGAAAACATCCACGTCATCGGCCAGTCCCATGGGGCTGCTCGATGCCAAGTCCTACGATTGGTCTGACGTCCTGATGAAAGCGTCGCGGCTGACCCGCGACATGTTGCCGGAGTTGGTGACTTCGGGTGAAGTCATGGGTGAAGTGACGGAAGGTGCGGCCAAGCTTACCGGCCTGAAGGCCGGTACGCCTGTCGTAGCCGGCGGCGGTGACGGGCAGTGCGCCGGTGCCGGAGCCAATACATTCCTCAAGGGGCGGGCCTATCTCAATCTTGGCACAGCGGCAGTTTCGGGCAGCTACGGCGCGACATATGCTGTTGATCGCTCCTTCCGCAGTCTCGTTGCGGTGGGCGAAACCGGCTACAGTTATGAAACGGCGATCCGCACCGGCACCTACCTCGTGACCTGGCTCGTCGAGCGCATCTTTCACCAGAACCCGGCGAAGAACCCCAAGATTTTTGCCGACCTCGAGGCCGAAGCGAAGGCCGTTCCCATCGGCGCACGTGGTCTTGTTCTCGTGCCCTATTTCTCCGGCATCATGACGCCCTATTGGGACACCGATGGCCGTGGCATCCTTGCCGGTCTCTCGGGCAGTCATACGCGCGGCGATCTCTATCGCGCCCTGATGGAAGGTATAGCACTTGAGCAGGCGATGATGACCAATCGCGTGGCCGCAGTGACAAGTCCCATTGATCATTTCGCTGCCGTAGGCGGTGGCTCGAAGTCCGATTTGTGGTGCCAGATTGTAGCGGACGCTGCGGGCCGCGATGTGAAGCGGCTGGAAACATCGGAGGCCTCGGCACTGGGTGCTGCCATGGCGGCAGCCAAGGGTGCAGGCTGGTTCAAGTCAGTTGCGGCGGCGGCGGCAGCGATGAGCGGCAAACCCGTCAAAACCTTCCGTCCACGGACGAAAGAGTCAAAGGCCTATGCCGAGCTGCTCTCGATCTATCAGGACCTCTGGCCGCAGATCACCGGCTGGAATGCACGTATGCAGGATTTTTCCCGGAGGCAAGGCACATGAATATCGCCTCGCCTGTCGTCACAAAGAAGGACTGGAACAGCCTGATCCGCGAGGTGATCGCGGGGGAGTGGCGTGACCCGGCAACGGGCAAGGCCTGCGCGGTGCCATTTGAGACCATCCGGCTGGAAGAATCGTTGGATGGCGGGGCGGCTGATCTGGTGGCACCGCTCAAGATCGGGCGCAAGCTCGCGGTCATCTCCGATACCAACACAGAGGAAGCGATGGGCCGCCGCGTGGCCAAGGAATTGCGCGGCTGGACGGATGTGGACGAGATCATCTTTCCCGGTGACACCCATTGCGACGAACCGACGATTGCCCTGATGCAGGAAAAGACGCGCCATTGTGACGGCTGCGTCGTGGTGGGGTCTGGTTCACTTTCCGATACGGTGAAATTCGCGACATTCAAGGATGGGCGCAAGTATGTGAGCTTCGCCACGGCGGGTTCGATGAACGGCTACGGTGCTGGTACGGCGTCGGTCACGCTTGCCAACGGTTACAAGACCAGCGTCGCGGCCCATGCACCTCGGGCAGTTTTCGTTGATCTCGCGGTGAGTGCGGCAGCGCCGAGCTGGCTTGCAGCGGCGGGGTTGGGCGACAGCCTGTGCCGGCCAACGGCACAGGTGGAATGGTGGGCAGCGCACCGATTGCTCGGCACGGCCTATACCGCAACGCCATTTGAATTGTTCCACATCGAAGACGATGAAAACCTGATGATCAAGACGGCGCCTGACTACGCCAAGAAATCCATTGCGGCCAATGGCTATCTCTATCGCGTGTTGGTGCTGGCGAGTTTCGGCAACAATATCGTGGGCTCGTCGCATTCGGGTTCCATGGGCGAGCACCAGGTGTCGCACTGGATCGACATGTTTGCAGGTGCGGCCCATCCCGGCTCCACCCACGGCCAACAAGTTGGTGTGGCGGCGATTGCGCTGGCGCGTCTGCACAAATTTCTGTTGTCGCTCGACCGGGCGCCGGTGATCAAACCAACACAGATCTCCGAAACCGACTTTGCGCGGCGCTATGGCGAGAACATCGGCCGCATGATGTTTACCGAGGCGAAAAAGAAATCTTTCGATACTGTGGGAGCGGCGCGCTTCAACCGGACACTGGCCGAAATCTGGCCGGAACTTCGCGCCGAATTGAAAACGATGATGATGGATCCTGATGACATGGCGCGTGTCATCAAGTCTGCTGGTGGACCGACGAGCGCAACAGAACTCGGCTTGCCGCCCAACGTCTGGCGCAATGCCATGAAACACGCCCGCGATGTGCGCAACCGCTGGTCCTTCCTGGACCTTGCCGACGACGCCGGGCTTCTCGATGAATTTCTCGCAAACGATCCGCAATAGGGACCGCACAATGGCTTCTGTCACACTCCGCAACATCCGCAAAAACTACGGCAACCTGGAAGTGATCCACGGTGTCAATCTTACCATCGAGGACGGGTCCTTCGTGGTGTTGCTGGGGCCATCGGGCTGCGGCAAGTCCACGCTGCTGCGTTCGATTGCAGGCCTGGAAAGCATTACCTCGGGCGACATCGAAATCGGCGGACGGCGCGTCAATGATGTCCATCCCAAGGACCGGGATATCGCCATGGTGTTCCAGAACTACGCGCTCTATGCCCACATGAACGTCAAGGACAACATGACGTTCTCGATGATCCTGGCGAAGAAACCGCAGAAGGAAATCGACGAGAAGGTGGAATGGGCGGCACGCATTCTCAATCTCGATCCCTATCTGGCGCGCTACCCGCGTGAACTTTCCGGCGGCCAGCGCCAACGCGTGGCCATGGGCCGCGCCATCGTGCGCAATCCGGCGGTGTTCCTGTTCGACGAACCACTCTCCAACCTCGATGCCAAGCTGCGGGTGCAGATGCGCACCGAAATCAAGGACCTGCACGAGCGGTTGCAGACAACGACCGTCTATGTGACGCATGACCAGATTGAAGCCATGACCATGGCCGACACCATCGTCATCCTGCGTGATGGCGTGATCGAGCAGCAAGGTACGCCGCTTGACGTCTATGATCATCCCACCAATCTCTTTGTCGCATCCTTCATTGGCTCACCGGCCATGAACTTGATCAAGGGGACGGTGAAGAAGGGTTTTGTGGTGACCGCAAGTGGGGCAAAATTGCCGCTGCCCAAGAAGGCGAAGGGCAAGGAAGGCCAGTCGGTTGTCTATGGGATCAGGCCGGAACACCTTGAAATCGGCAAGGGTTTTGGCATCAAGCTGTCGGTGACCGAACCAACAGGCCCCGAAATCCATCTCTATGGTGATCTGGGCGAAGATGAAATTTGCGCCGTATTGCGCGAGCGCGTTGATGTGAAGCGCGGTGAGACGGTCAATCTCGCGCCGCGTCTCGACAAGGTGCATCTGTTCGACGCCGAGACAGGCAACGTGCTGTGAGCCAGACCATCACCATCCTTGGAGCGGGCGTCATGGGCTCTGCCATGACATTGCCATTTGCCGACCGTGGCATGACCGTGCGGCTGGTGGGAACACATCTCGACCGCGCCATCATCGACAGCATCAAGGCAACGGGACTTCATCCCAAGCTGAACGTGACCTTGCCCACGGGCATTTCCGCTTACCATCACGAGGACTTTGGCACGGCGCTGGGGACAGACACCGATGTGATTCTCCTGGGTGTGGCTTCGGCCGGTGTTGACTGGGCCATCGACAGGCTGGCGGAATCCCTGTCCAAGCCCGTGCCTATCGTGATGATCACCAAGGGGATGTCGCCGCTGGCGGAAGGTCTCGCAGCGTTCCCTGATGTGCTGCAGGCGGCGCTGGAAAAGCGTCTGGGATTTCGCGTGCCTGTTGCCGCAGTCGCGGGCCCGTGCATTGCCGGTGAACTTGCGGTCAGACGGCAAACCGGCACCGTGATCGTGTCGCGTGAGGCGGGACTGGCGGCGTCACTCGCGGCGCAATTTGTCACCGAATACTATCACCCGCGGCCATCAAGCGACATGATGGGTGTGGAGGTCTGCGCGGCCTTCAAGAATTTCTTCGCCATTGCGGTTGGCTGGGCCCACGGCAAGGGTGACACATTGCCCGCCACTTCAAACAAGGCGCGCAACCACAATGCCGCCGCCGTTCTGTTCGACCAGGCGGTGCGCGAAATGATGGAGTTGACGCGCGCACTGGGCGGTTCTGCTGAAAGTGTGTGGGGCATGCCGGGTGCTGGCGATCTTTACGTGACCTGTCAGGCGGGGCGCAATTCGCGGCTCGGTCATCACATGGGCAGCGGCATGACCTATAGCGAGGTCAAGGCGGGGCCGATGCGCGAGGATACGATCGAAGGTGCGGAACTGGGCCGTGCGGTTGCCGCATCGCTGAGGGCGATGATGGCGGCAGGCCGGTTGTCGGCAGAGAAACTGCCGTTGACGCGGGCCATGCTCGATGCACTGACCGGTGACACGCCGCTTGATCCACCCTGGCAGAAGCTTCACGCAGGGTAAGCAGATGAACCGCCTTGTCCCGGAGATTGCCGCAAGCCGCGCCGCCGGAGACAGCGAGATGGACCAGATATTGCAGGTTCATGATCCCGAGGAGCAGTTGGCGACACGCGCCGCGTGGCTCTATTTCATCGGCAACAATACCCAAGCGCAAATCGCCAAGAAACTTGGCCTGACCAGGCTTCGCGTCAACCGGCTGTTGGCTTCGGCGCGCGAACTGGGGCTGGTGCAAATCCAGGTGACGGGCAGGCTCGCGTCGTGCGTGGCGCTGGAACATGAGCTGGTGGCACGATTTGGCCTCAAGGATGCAGTGGTGGTGCCGGCGACAGCGAACACGGCACAGCTGCGGCCGATCCTGGCCGCTGCTGCCGCGCAATACCTGGCGCAGCACCTGCACGATGACATGTCTGTGGGCGTGGGGTGGGGGCGTACGTTGCGGCTGTCCTTGGCCTCAATGCCGCGCAAGTCCTACCGCAAGCTCTCGGTGGTGTCGCTGATCGGCGGGCTGACGCAATCTTCTGCCGTCAATCCCCATGAAACGGCTTCGCATCTGGCCGACATCATTGGCGGACAGTGTTACTATTTTGCCGGACCGGCCTTCACCGACACGGCGCAAAGCCGCGACATGCTGATGAACCAGCCGATGTTGCGTGATGTCTTTGAGCGCGGCCGCAATGTCGATCTGGCGTTCCTGTCGGTGGGCGATCTGGCGCAGGCCAATACCATGATCAGCCTGAACCTGATCAGCCGCGAGGAAATGGCCAGTCTTCTGGCAGCGGGCGCAGTGGGTGATGTGTGTTCGCACTGGATCAATGTCAGGGGCGAACTTGTCGATCATCCGCTCAATTCGCGCGCCGTCGGACTGCCGCCAGTGCACCTGAAAGGCGTGCGCAATTCCATTCTGGTTTCGGGCGGCAAGTCCAAGGTGGAAGCCGTTCATGGTGCGCTCACGGCGGGCTATGCCAACCGAGTTGTCACCGACGAAGCGACTGCGGAGCAACTGGTTGCAATGAAGACGTGAGCCATGACTGAAGCTGTTCTTGGCATTGATGTGGGAACTTCAGGGGTGCGCATTGCGGCTCGCGGAACTGATGGCACATTGCTGGCGATGTCACAGGCGATGATGGCCGCGCCAATGACGGATTTCGGCCGTGCGATGCAGGATCCGATGATCTGGTGGGATGCGCTTGTGGCCGCCTTCAAGGGGCTCAACCTTACTGGCGTGCACGTGCTGGCGCTGGCCATCGATGGCACGTCGGGTACCATCTTGCCCTGCGATCAGGCTGGCAAGCCGCTGGGGCTGGCCTCCATGTACAATGATGTGGCCGAGGCCGGTGCGCTGCTGGCAATCAAATCCGTGGCTCCGGTGGAAACGGCAGCGCTGGGGGGCACGTCAGCGCTGGCGCGTGCCATGATGATGGACGCTGCCGCCCCACGGATCCTGCATCAGGCAGATTGGCTGCTGGGAAAGCTGTGCGGGCGCTTTGATGTATCGGATGAAAACAACGCACTGAAGTCCGGTTATGATCCGGTGGCACGGCGCTGGCCAAAATGGATTGCTGCTGCCGGATTTGACGTGACGCGATTTCCCACTGTTGTGCCTGCGGGTGCCCGGGTGGGAACGGTGCTGCCGGATATCGCCAGGGTCTTTGGACTTTCTCCTGACGTCGCAGTTGTCGCGGGAACGACCGATGGCTGCGCGGCGTTTCTGGCCAGCGGGGCGAAGGATGATGGTGATGGTGTCACGTCGCTCGGAACCACGCTGACCCTGAAACTGCTCTCGGCGACACCGGTGTTCGCGCCGCAGTTTGGCATCTACAGCCACCGGATCGGTGAGCAGTGGCTGGCGGGAGGTGCGTCCAATACTGGCGGCGGCGTGCTGGCTTCTTTCTTTTCGCGTGACGAAATTGTGCGGCTGACGGCATTGATCGATCCGGATGTGCCAACGGGCCTCGACTATTATCCGCTGACGCGGCCGGGCGAACGCTTCCCGGTCAATGATCCGGATTTTGCGCCGCGTGTCAGCCCACGTCCGCCGCAAGATCATGTGTTCCTGCAAGGATTGCTGGAGGGAATAGCTGCGGTGGAGGCACTGGCCTATCGCAAGCTGGCGGAACTTGGCGCGTCGCCGCTCGCGTCCATTCGCAGTGTGGGTGGTGGTGCCGGCAATGAAAAGTGGACTCGCATGCGGCTGAAGGCGCTGGCGGTTCCGGCGCGTGACCCCGAGAATGAACATGCAGCCATGGGCACGGCGCGGCTGGCGTGGCGCGGGATCGGCCATGATGCATAGAATTTCAGGCTTGCGGGAGATCGCGCGCGATTTTGATGCCATGCTGATCGACCAGTTCGGCGTCATTCATGATGGCCAGAAACTTTATCCCGGTGCGGTTGAAGTGTTGGCGGAACTGCGCGGTCTTGGCATACCCGTCGTTGTGATGACCAACTCGGGCAAACGTGCCGCACCCAACACCGCGCGCGTGGTGAAGATGGGAATCGCGCGCGAGCACTTCGTTGATTGCGTCAGTTCAGGCGAGGTTGCTTTCCAGTCGCTGGATGTACGAACAGCCTTTCTCATCGGCAAGGATGGCGAGGACTACGGGTTTGATCCGGTGCGTTTTGTCGATGATCCTGCCGAGGCCGAGGTCATGCTGATCCTCGGATCCAACGCGCCGAAGACATCATTGGGCGAATACCGCCAGCTGTTCGCGGGGATCACGCTTCCGGCGATGTGCTGCAATCCCGACCGGTGGATGATCACTGGGGGCGGACTGCAACCCGCACCGGGTGCGATTGCGGCGCTGTATGAGGAGAAGGGTGGCCAGGTCACCTGGATCGGCAAGCCCTATCCCGGCATCTATATTCACGCTCTGAAAATGCTGGGGCACCCCAGACGCGTGTTGTGCATCGGCGACAGTGCCGAGCATGATGTGGCAGGGGGCCGCGGTGCGGGATTGAGCACATTGCTGGTGCAGCAGGGTGTGAGTGCTGGTGTGGCGGAGACCGAGTTGAAGCCGATGCCGGACTATTTGGCGGCGGAATTCAAGTGGTGAGGAAGCACCTTACTTCTTCGGCAGCAGCCACTCATGTTCTTTGGCGTTGTTGAATTTCCAGATGCGCACCGGGCCGGCCATGACATTGAGATAGTACAGGTCGTAGCCGTGAATGGTGGCGCAGGGGTGATAGCCTTTGGGGACCATGGTGATGTCACCGTCTTCCACGGCCATTGATTCATCAAGCTTGCGGTCGTCGGTGTAGACGCGCTGGAAGGCAAAGCCCTGCGGCGGGTTGAGGCGGTGGTAGTAGGTTTCCTCGAGCAGCGATTCATGCGGCAGATTGTTCTTGTCGTGCTTGTGGCTGGGATATGACGAGGTGCAGCCGTTGGGCGTGATCACCTCGACGACGAGCAGGCTTTCGGCCCGCTTGTCCTGCTCAGGCAGGATGTTGCAGACGTAGCGGGTGTTGGAGCCCGCACCCCGCGTTTCGATTTTCAGTTCATCTGGCGAAATGACGAAGGGTTTGGACTTCAGCTTCGCAGGTGCCGTGCAGATGTTGATGACGCATTCGGTTGTCGCAGTCACAGACCACTTCGCACCCATGGGCACAAACACATTCCAAGGTTTGCCCTCGAATACATTCATACGCTCGCCAATGACGCCGAAGCTCTTGCCGTCAACCTTCACTTCAGCCTTTCCAGAAATGAAGACAATGCAGGTTTCGCGCCCGGCTTCCACGCCCTTGGCAGTCTTGCCGGGTGCAAGTTTCCACACATCGTGCCCGACATATTTCCACTTCGCAGATGCGGGCGAGACGGCAATGACCTTGCCGGCTTTTTTCGATGGCTTGACGAGGAGTTTGGAGGGCATGGATCAGTCTCCCAATTTCTGCTTGGCGCGACCTTCCGCCCATTTCTTGTTGGCGGCAAGCACTGCCGGACGCTCCGACACTTCGGGAATGCCAACATCCCACCATGCGCCACCGGCATCCGTTGAAATCATCGGGTCGGTGTCGATGACGATCACGGTGGAGCGGGTATTCTTCTTTGAGTCCTTCAAGGCCACTTCGAGTTCAGCCAGAGACTTTACCTTGACGCCGACGGCACCCATGGCGCGGGCGTGGGCGGCAAAGTCAATCTCGGGCGGGATGTCCTGCTTCACGTTGTAGTCATAGAGATTGTTGAAGCGCTCACCACCTGCTGCGTGCTGCAAACGGTTGATGCAGCCGAAACCACGATTGTCGAGCAGCATGACGGTGATTTTCTGGCCCAGCATGACGGAGGTCGCGAGTTCGGAATTCATCATCATGTAACTGCCATCGCCCAACATGATCACAACTTCCTTGTCGGGCCGCGCCAGCTTGATGCCAAGACCACCTGCAATTTCGTAACCCATGCAGGAGAAGCCATATTCCATGTGATAGGAGCCGGGGAACGACGCCTGCCAGAGCTTGTGCATTTCACCGGGCAAACCGCCCGAGGCACCCATGCCGATGATGTCACGACCGAGTGCACGCTGCACGGCGCCAATGACTTGCGCATCTGAGGGGCGCTCAAGGTTCGAAGCAGCCGTATAGGTGTCAGCGGCCTTGATCCAGTTTGCGCGGCCCTGAACAGCTTTTTTCGTCCAGCTTTCGGGCGCTTGCCATTTGCCGAGATTGGCTGAAAGTTCTTCCAGTCCCACTTTCGCATCAGCGACCAGCGGCAAGGCCTGATGCTTGGTGGCATCGAAGGTCTGGGTGTTGAGGCCGATGATGGTCTTGCTTTCGTTCTGGAAAATCGTCCACGACGCAGTGGTGAAATCCTGCAGGCGCGTGCCGACAGCCAGTACGAGGTCGGCCTCGTCGCAGACGTCGTTTGATGCGCCTGTACCGGTCACGCCGACAGCGCCCATGTTCAATTCATTGAGGAAGGGAAGCGAAGATTTGCCACCTTGCGTCTCCACCACGGGAATGCCGTGGCGTTCAGCGAATGCTGCCAGTGTCGTGTTGGCTTCGGAGAAGTTCACACCACCACCCGCAACGATGACGGGCTTCTTTGCCGCTTTCAGCGCCGTGACGGCTGCATGCAATTCGCCTTCATCGGGGCGTGGGCGGCGGAAGCTCCAGACGCGTTCCCTGAAGAAGGAGACGGGATAGTCAAACGCTTCTGCCTGCGTATCCTGGCAGAGCGAAAGGGTCACTGGGCCGCACTCGGCGGGATCGGTCAGCACTGCCATGGTGCGATTGAGGGCGGGGATCAACTGTTCCGGCCTGGTGATGCGGTCGAAGTAGCGCGATACCGGCCTGAAGCAATCATTGACGCTCATGGTACCGTCACCGAAATCTTCGATCTGTTGCAGCACTGGGTCGGGCCTGCGCCCGGCAAACACGTCGCCTGGCAGCAGCAACACTGGCACGCGATTGACGTGCGCCACGGCAGCGGCCGTTACCATATTGAGGGCGCCGGGACCGATTGATGTGGTTGCCGCCATGATACGCTTGCGATTGCTGGCCTTGGCGTAGGCAATGGCGGCGAGCGCCATGGACTGCTCGTTCTGGCCGCGATAGGTGGGGAGTTGATCGCGCACCTGAAACAGCGCTTCGCCGATGCCAGCGACATTGCCGTGGCCGAAGATGGCCCAGACGCCCGCAAAATTGGCGTTTTCTTGCCATCGATGATGGTCATCTGCGCGGTGAGGAATTTGACAAGGGCTTGCGCCGTGGTGAGGCGGATGGTCTTGGCCATGGTGCAATCTCTCTATGATCAGGCGCGCTGCGCCGCATTCCAGATGGTGACGAGGGTGCCAAATTTTTCCGCCATCATGGCGACGGCGCTGTCATCGCTGATCTTGCCGGCGAGCCAGCCTAGCGCGGCCTCGTTGAAGATGGTGCGGCCGACGGCGAAGCCCTTGACGTGACGCTTGCCAGCAACCGCCTTGAAACCCTTGGCGAGTTCGTCTGCCGGAGCCTCGAGACCCAGCAGCACGATGCCACGGCAATAAGGATCGTTGGCGTCGATGACTTTGCCGATTTCGTCCCAGGCGGATGGGTCGGCTTGCGGCTCAAGCTTCCACCAGTCGGGCTTGATGCCGAGCGCATACAGTTCTGACATGGCGCGGGCAACGGTGTGACGGTCAAGCGGGCCGTTCTTGCCGGCAATGATTTCGATCAGCAGTTCGCGGCCAACCTTGCGGGCCGCTTCATAGAGGGTGCGGTATTTCTGCTGCTGCTCTTCTTTCAAGGCAGGTGGATCATCGGGGTGGTAGAAGGCGAGACACTTGATGCAATGATCAACCGGCCAGTCCACAAGCCGGGCGCCGACATCCTGGGTGAATTCAAAACGCAAGGGACGCGAGCCCGGTTGTTCCAGCGGGCGGCCGACCCAGAGGCCGAGCTTGGCCGCGTCAAACATGGCCTCGCGGCCATAGGTGTCATCGAGGAGTGTGCCAAAGCCGGGCTGGCCATCGGCGACCTTGGCGATGGCCTGGATGGCAAGGCGCTTGAAGGGGGCGATCTTGTCACGCGAAGCGCCAAGACCGTCAGCCATGTCTTCCAGCTGCTTGCGGTGGTCGATGGCGAAGGCCAAGAGCTTTGGCCATTTTGTACGGCGCGTGGTGGCCCAGTGCAGGTGGTTGATGGCGTCGTCCTGGCGCAGCGCCCGGTGCGGCGAGCCATGCTTGAGGAAATACTGCAGCTCTTCCCAAGTCACATATTCCGGCGAACAGAGCAGGCGCGACACGGCAAAGGCACCGCAGGCATTGGCCCAGGTGGCACAGATCTCGTAGGGTTCATTCTTCAGCCAGCCGCGCAGGAAGCCTGACAAGAAGGCGTCGCCGGCACCCAGCACATTGTAAACTTCAATGGGGAAGCCCTTGCCGACAATGCCGCCGTCCAGGGAGGAAGGAATTGCATCAGGATAGACAACGCACCCCATGGGGCCGCGCTTCAGGACAATCACGCCCTTGGAAATTTTGCGGATGGTGCGCAGCGCCTCGAGCGTGTCCTCGGTGCCGCCAGCAATATGCACTTCTTCCTCGGTCCCGACGATCAAGTCGCAATCAGCGAGGATCGTCTGCAGGTGAGAGGTGACCTTGTCAGACTTGATGTAACGTTCTTCGCCGGCACCATGTCCGGCAAGGCCCCAGAGATTGGGGCGGTAGTCGATGTCGATGACGATGCGGCGGCCATGCTTTTTCGCCAGCGTCATGGCTTTGCGCTGGGCGGCATCAGTATTGGCGCGGGCGAAATGCGTGCCGGTAACAAGAAGCGATGCAGCCGAGCGGATGAAGTCCTCGTCAACGTCGGCTTCTTCCATGGCGCTGTCGGCGCAGTTGTCGCGATAGAAGATGAGCGGGAAGGTCTTGTCGCTTTCGACGGCGAGCAGCACGAGTGATGTCAGGCGGGCCGGATCAGTGGTGATGCCGCGGGTTGATACGCCCTCACGGGTCATCTGTTCGCGCACGAAGCGGCCCATCTGCTCATCGCCAACGCGGGTGATGAGACCAGAGCGCAAGCCCAGACGCGCTGTGCCGATGGCGATGTTGGAGGGTGAACCGCCAACAGATTTGGCGAATGAAGCGATGTCTTCGAGGCGCGAGCCGATCTGCTGGCCATAGAGGTCCACAGAGCAGCGCCCCATGGTGATCACGTCAAGGGCCGTTGCTGCGCCGGATTGGGCTGCCATTGTCTCGTCTCCGCGATGCCAGACATAAAAATAAACGAAACAATAATTCCAAGTTCATGTCAATATGGAACGTTCATTCTATATCTAAAATACCTTAGAACACACCGCTTTTCAGGGCACTTTCCGGCTGATGCGCCGTTCTGCCACGGCCACCGTCAGGGTCATGGCCAGCGCCAGGGTGGCAGCCATGGAGCGGAAGCCCTCAAAATTGGCTTCCTGCACCTCAAACCAGCTGCGGGCCACGGAGGCGAGCGGCGAGAACGGAGAATCGGTAATGGCAAGGATGGGGACATTGCGGGTGGCCAGCTTCTGGGCCAGCGCCACCGTCTCACTGGCATAGGGCGTGAAGCTGATGGTGAGCGCCACGTCGCGCGGTGTGGCAAAGCTGGTATCCTCCGGGGCCAGTCCGCCGATGCTGTCGACCAGCACATAGCGGATGCCGAGTTTGCCAAAGGCATAGGCCATGTAGCTTGAAATGGGGAAAGAACGGCGCAGGCCAATGAGGTAGATGGTTTCGGCATCCGCCAACATGTTGACGGCCAAATCAAGTTGTGCGGGATCAAGTTTCTCGCGCAGATTGGCGAGGGACTTCTCGGAGGCATCGGCAAAGCCGTCGAAGATCAGGCCGGCCTGACCGGAGGCGCGGGTGTGCTCCTTCAACTGTTCGATGCGCTCTTCATAGTTGAGCACGCGGTCGCGCAGGCGCGAGCGGAAGACGTCCTGCAATTCACTGAAGCCCTGATAACCAAGACTTTGCGAGAAGCGCACCAGCGTTGACGGCTGCACATCTGCTTCCATGGCAATGGAGGCGACGGTGCCGAAGGCCACCTCGTCCGGGTTTTCGAGCGCGTAGGTGGCGACCTCCTTGAGGCGGCGTGGCAGGACTCCGGCCCGTTCCACGATGAGCGCGCGCAGGGAGGAAAAATCGCGTGGCAGGTCATTCTTGATCATGACCGGAAGCAAACCACGGAACAGACGCCGTCACAATCAATTTGGAACAGTTGTTCCAAGCTATTCGTCGATGGCTGATGGCTTCCCTGTTTGGGCACCAGCTTGCTGGGCATCACCGGTGAGGGCGCGGCGCAGTTTGCGGATGAGCACGGCCTTGGCCTTGGCGTCTGCCACCGTTTTCAACTCGTCCTGAATGTCGAGGATGAGCGACTGCAAATCGTTGTTCCAGTCAAGTTTGGCCACGGCAGCAGGGTCAATGCGGGGCTTGGTTTCTTCGGCAATGAGGGCGCAGGCGCTGCCGGTCAAGTCATAGACATCATCGAGGCGGGGCCGGATGATGCAATCATCGGCGACCAGGCCGCGGATGGCTTCGGCGAGCGCCATTTGTGGTTCTTCTTCGCCGTGGGTGAGGAAGACCGACCTGTTGATGGGCAGGCGCTCCTTGATCCACTGCACCAGTTCCGGACCATCAGCATGGCCCGAGTAGTCATCGATCTTGCGAATGGTGGCAGCGACGTTGATCTCATCGCCCATGATGGTGACGCGCTTGGCACCGCCTTCAAGCAATGAGCCCAGCGAACCCCTGGCCTGGAAACCCACCAGCAGAACGGTGGTCGAACGCTGCCACAGGCGATTGCGGAGATGATGGCGGATGCGGCCCGCTTCGGCCATGCCGGAAGCGGAGATGACGATATGAAACCCTTTGAAACGATTGAGCGCCTTTGAATCGTCCACACTCTCGGTTGACTTGACAAGTGGCGAGGCGAAGGCGTGGGCCAATTCCTTGCCACCTTCCATCTCTGCGGCATGCTTGCGGAAAACGGCAGTGGCCTTGTTTGCGAGAGGCGAGTCAATGAAGATGTTGGCCTTGGGGGCAAGGCCCGCATCCATGACGGCGACGAGGTCGGTGACAACTTCCTGCGTGCGCTCAACGGCAAAAGAGGGAATGAGCATGACGCCATCGCGCTTGGCGGCATCGTTCAATTCCTGGGCGAGAAGTTCGCGGCGCTTGTCGAGGGAGCGCTCGAAACGGTCGCGGCCGCCATAGGTCGATTCACAGATGACGTAGTCGAAGCCTTGCGGAGCCTCCGGATCGCGCTCCAAGAGCTTCGCATCAGGGCCGATGTCGCCCGAGAAAAGTATGCGGGTGGCGGGTTTTCCAGCCTGTTCCACCTCTACTTCGATTGATGTCGAGCCCAACAAGTGCCCGGCATTCCAGTAGCGCATGCGAATGCCCTTGGCGGGTGAAAACCATTGCTCCATGGCTTCGATCTTGAACTGGTTCAGGGCCGCCGTGGCATCCTCGAGCGTATACATGGGCTCGACTTCGGGGAGGCCGCGCTTGACATTGCGCTCATTCAATTTCTTGACTTCCATTTCCTGGATGAAGCCAGAATCCGGCAGCATGATGCCGCAGAGATCGCGCGTGCCTTCGGTCGCGTGAATCGGACCGGCAAAGCCGTGCTTGGTGAGTTTGGGGACTACGCCGGTGTGATCAATATGGGCGTGGGTCAGGACCAGTGCCGTGATCGACTTCGGGTCATAGGGGAAGGGCCGGTAGTTGAGTTCGGTTTCAGTCTTGGCACCCTGGAACATGCCGCAGTCAATGAGGACGCGCGCCGTGTCGGTTTGCAACAGATAGTTCGAACCTGTGACTGTCCGGGCCGCACCGTGGAACGAAAGTTTCAACATTGATCAGTCCTTGGGTTCAGTCTTCGGGTTCAGTCCTTGGGGATGGGCAGGCCGGAACGCTGCAGTTCATGCCAGGTCTCTTCAGGCGTGTCAGCGAATGAGAAGAGTCCAAGGTCATCGGCGTTGATCAGTCCACCGTCAACGAAACTCTGGAAATTGATGGTGCGCTTCCAAAATTTGGAATCATAGAGAACGACCGGCAGCGGCTTGGTCATCTTGCCAGTCTGGCGCAACGTCAGCAATTCAAACAACTCATCCATGGTGCCAAAGCCGCCGGGAAAGACCACAAGCGCTGCCGCGCGCATGGCGAAGTGCATCTTGCGCATGGCGAAGTAGTGAAAGCGGAAGGTCAGGTCGGGCGTCGAGAAGGCGTTGGGCTCCTGCTCCATGGGCAGCGTGATGTTGTAGCCAATCGATGGTGCGCCGGCGTCATAGGCGCCGCGATTGGCAGCTTCCATGATGCCGGGGCCGCCACCGGTGGCAACGACATTGTAAAGCGGTTTCACCTTGTGCTTGGCGCCGCCCTGTTCCGAGCAGATCTTGCCGAAAGCGCGGGCACCGTCATACCAGCCGTCGGCGGCGCCGGGCTTGACGCGGGCCGATCCAAAAACCACCACGGTTGTTTCCACGCCCCAGGCACGCAGGTGTTCTTCCGCCTTCTGGTATTCGAGCTGGAAACGAATGCCACGCGTCGAATCTCCCAGCAGAAACTCGATGTCCATGGCAGGCAGCCGGTAGGCGGCACTCTTCATTTGCGGAAGGTTGTGGGTAGTGTTGGACACTTTGCGCCCCTTGCTGATTTGCATAGTCTTGAGGCTTGCCGCAAAGGGTGCTTTCAAGCAAGGGATGGATGTTTGCGTCGTTAAGCAATCAAGAGGTGAAGACCATGGCAAAATCGCTGGCTGAGCAATACCGGGTGGCACCGGGCAAGGCTTTCAAATTGTCGGCGATTGATCCGCGTGAAACCGGACCCTTCTCCGACAAGGATGAGGTCAAGGCGCAGACCGAGAAGGATGCTGCCGCTATTGACGCGCTGCAGGACCGGCTGTTCGCCGAAGGCAAGCGGGCGTTGCTGGTGGTGCTGCAAGGCATCGACTGTTCGGGCAAGGATGGCACGGTGCGGGCGGTGTTCAACACCTGTGGCCCCATCGGCGTGACGGTCAATCCGTTCAAGGCCCCCACGGCACCGGAACTGGCCCATGACTATCTCTGGCGTGTGCATCAGGTGTGCCCACCGCGTGGCATGATCGGCATCTTCAACCGTTCGCACTATGAAGACGTGCTGGTGGTCAAGGTCAGGGGTTTTGCTTCACCCGAGGCAATCGAGCGGCGTTATGACGAGATCAATGCTTTCGAGAAAATGCTGTCGGACAACGGCACGCGGGTTCTGAAATTCATGCTGCACATCTCCAGGGACGAGCAGGCCGAGCGGTTGAAGGAGCGAGTGGAGGATGAAACCAAGCGCTGGAAATTCAATCCCGGTGATCTCGAAGACCGGGCGCTGTGGGACAGGTATGCTGAAGCCTATGAAATTGCAGTCAACCGCTGTTCCACCGCCCATGCGCCGTGGCACGTCATTCCCTCGGACCGCAATTGGGTGCGCAACGGCCTCATTGCACGGGTCGTGCGCGAGACTCTTGAGGAGATGAACCCGCAATATCCGCAGCCCAAGGACTGGGATCCGAAAGCGGTCAAGATTGTCTGAGGCAAGACCGCGCGCGGTTCAGCGCACGCCGCGCAGCCAGGCCCGGATATATTGGAAGAGTCCCGGATGGTACCAGATTGCTGACCGGCCGCTGCCAGGGAATGTCTTGAGTTCTCCAGAAGCACAGGCTTTCAGTGCCGTCACAAGCAACGGCAAGGCGGCCGCAACCTGCAGGTAGGGGTAGGTCATGTAGGTGTCGATCGCGGTTGGCGAGATCAGGGCATGGGCGATGATGTTGCCGGTGTCGATGCCTTCATCAACGAGATGCACGGTGACGCCGCAGTTGGCGGGATCGTTTTCATGCATGGCCCAATAGCCACCATGGGCGCCGCGATAGGCTGGCGTGATGCCCTGATGGGTGTTGATGAAGGTGGCCTTGATCCGGTTCAACAGACTTGGCTTCAGAATGCGCGTGCCATTGACGATGACGATATCCGGCTCGCAGGCAGCGATCATCTCGACAGATTCCGAGGTATTGATGTTGGTGACATTGCGGATTGCCGGTGTCAGCGGCTTGTGGATTTCAAGATTGTCCTGGCGGCAGATTGCACGGATGCGGCGCGATGCCTGGTAAACCAGGATGGGCCGCAACAGTGTGACGAACGCGGCCTGGCTCAAGACGCTGCGCCAGCCCAGTTTGCGGGCGCGGATGCGCAAAAGCGTGCGCTTTGGCATGGGCTCTTCGATGATGGCCTCAAACAGCCCGAATTCCCGGATCAACTTGTTGTAGACGATCCATGTCGTAGGATTGTCGCTGCCAATCAGAAGCAGCTTTGCACCGGGTTGAAAACGAGACATGGCAACGGTTCTATGTGTAACATTGCAATGATCCGTTAACGTGCGATTTGCCTCTTCTACAATTGCAACTTGCCGTACCTGCCATCCTGGCGCTAACTCCGGCGAGGGAGGGCGTCATGGACATTGCCGTGGTTCCAGTGATCCTGTGCGGGGGCTCAGGATCAAGACTCTGGCCGTTGTCCACGCCCTCCCATCCCAAACCCTTTCATGCACTGGCTGGCCGTGAAACGCTCTTCCAGCAGGCACTGAGACGCGCCAGCCAATTTCCGTTCACCCACCGGCCCATTGTCGTCGCCTCTGCTGCCCATGAGGTGCTGGTGTTGGAACAATTGGCAGCAACCGGCCTGGCTGTTGATGTTGTGTTGGAACGTCAGGGACATGACACATGTGTGGCGGCACTGCTGGGAGCGTTGAGGGCGCAGGAACTGCATGGTGCGGCCGTTCTCGCCATCCTGGCGTCAGACCAGCACATTCCCGATGCCGACGGATTTGCCAGCTGTATCGGGCGAGCCTTACCCGCCGCGACCGACGGGGCATTGGTCGTTTTTGGGGTTGCCCCGCGCGGCCCGTCACCGGCTTTTGGTTATATTGTTCCAGCCTCGGGTGCCCACAAGGCAGGTGCCGTGCCGGTCGGCAGATTTGTTGAAAAGCCAGGCACAGAACAGGCAGACATTTTGATCCACGAGGGGGCCCTGTGGAACAGCGGCAACTTTGTCAGCGGTTGCGAAAATTTGCTTGGCTGGGCCGAAGAGCACGCACCTGCATTGTTGGTAGCGGCACGGAACGGCTTTGCAGCGCGCGCGAAAAGTCAAATCACCATCGAGGTTGCCGTACTGTTGGAGCAAGGCCTTGGACTTGCACTGGACCGCGCAATCGTAGAACGGGTTGCCGATGTTCGCATGATCCCGATGGATCTCGAATGGAGTGATGTCGGCACCTGGGATGAAGTGCGGCGACTGGCGCAGGTTGGCAGCAACGGTGCAGGCGTCTTCGTTCACAGCAGCCTGCAAACAGTGATCATTGGAGACGGCATTGCGCACAGTGACCTGATCGTTGTGGCAACGCCACAGGGTGTGCTGGTCACCCGTGTCGGACAATCCGAGGCTCTGAAACTGGCTGTTGCCAACAAAAAAACATAGCACGCCCACGACACCAGCAAAGGGCAGCATCAGGGTGAGCCTTGTTGCACACACGGTTGAATTACCCCCAATCTTCGTTGCGCATCGTGGGCGATGATGGGCTGACATCGCTGACCTGGTGTTCATCTAGCGCATCGGACGAGCAAATGAATTAACTTGCGAAGTAAAAGATGCGCCAGGCTCAAAGTGTTAGAGCAGCTTGTCGACGGTCAATTGACCGCTGGCTGCTCTAACTGGCGATACGTCCACCCAGCAGGATGTCGAGCACGGCCTGGCGCACCCGCGTCCGGGCCGGCGGGCCGCCAGAAATCGCTTCCACCTGCACGGCAAAGTCGGCGTAGTGCTGGGTGACGGCCCAGATGGCGAAGATGAAATGCGTGGCATCAACGGGACGCAGCTTGCCTTCCGCCACCCAACGGCGGATCACCAGCGCCTTGGCCTCCACCAGTTCCTTCAGCGGACCCTTGAGGAACTTGCCGATGTGGGGCGCACCATGGAGGATTTCATTGGCAAAGAGGCGCGAGGCGGCGGGCCGTTCGAAGGTCATGTCGAGTTTGGCTGAGATATAGCGGGTCAGTTCCGCCACCGGATCAGCATCGGCATCAAGGGTGCGCAAGGGCGCCAACCACTCGGTCAGGGTGCGCTCCAGCAACGCTTCGTAAATATCGTCCTTGCGGCGGAAGTAATAGAGCAGGTTTGGTTTGGACAGGCCACAGCGGGCGGCGATCTGGTCAACCGTGCCACCGCGATAGCCATAGGCTGAAAACACCTCCAATGCGGCATCGAGAATGATCTGCTCATTCTGCGACTGGATGCGCGTTTTTCGTTCAGGTCTTGCCTGCTGCTTGGGCATGGGGACAACCTGATAAATCTTGATCAACTGGTCAAGTGCGGATAGCTTCATGACAACAAATAAGAATTTTGGGGAGACCGCCGTGGCGGCAGCCGTCATTGAGGCGAAAGACCTGAGTTTGACATTCCAAACTGCGGACGGGCCGGTTTACGCCCTGTCCAAGGTCAATCTTTCGGTCGCGGACGGTGAATTCGTGTCCTTCATCGGACCGTCGGGTTGCGGCAAGACCACGCTTTTGCGCGTCATCGCCGATCTCGAACAGGCAACCGAAGGCAGCATTTCGGTCAATGGCATGAGCCCCCAAGAGGCCCGGCTGGCGCGGGCCTATGGCTATGTTTTTCAGGCACCGGGTCTGTTGCCGTGGCGCACGGTGGAGCGCAACGTGGCGCTGCCGCTCGAAATCATGAAGATTGCGGATGCCGACGAGCGGGTGCAGCGCAATCTCGAATTGGTCAATCTCGGCGGTTTCGAGAAGAAGTTTCCCTGGCAGCTTTCAGGCGGCATGCAACAACGTGTCTCGATTGCCCGGGCACTGGCATTTGATCCGCAATTGATGCTGATGGATGAACCCTTTGGGGCGCTCGACGAAATTGTACGCGACAAGCTGAACCAGCAATTGCTCGAGCTGTGGGCGCGGACGAAGAAGACCGTGGTGTTCGTCACCCATTCGATTCCGGAAGCGGTGTTCCTGTCGACCAAGATCATTGTGATGTCGCCGCGGCCCGGCCGCATCATCGACGTCATCGAGACCGGATTGCCGCGCAACCGCACCCTCGACATTCGCGAGGCACCTGAGTTTCTCAAGATTGCGCACCGGGTGCGTGAGGGTCTGAAGGCGGGGCACAGCTATGAGGATTAGCGGCGCCGGTACAGGTCAAACCATTCCCGTTGTCACGATATGTATCGTGCTGCTGGTGGTTTGGTATCTCGCTTGCATTCCGCTGAATGCGGTGGTGGCTGAAGCGAAAATCAATGCCGCTGGTGGCGGCCTTGCGGCGACACTGCATGAAAGTTGGAACCACACGCGGCCCGTTATTCCGGCACCGCACCAGATTGTCGCCGAGATATGGAACACGGTGTTCATGATCGCACCGTGGCAGGTGAAGTCGCTGCTCTATCATTGCTGGGTGACGTTGTCCGCGACGCTGCTGGGCTTTGTGCTCGGCGTGCTGCTTGGCGTTTTCCTCGCCATCCTGATCGTGCATTCGAAAATCCTGTCGACGGCACTGATGCCGTGGATCATCGCCTCGCAAACCATTCCCATTCTGGCCATTGCACCGATGATCATCGTGGTGCTGGGGGCGGTTGGCCTCACCGGGCTTTTGCCCAAGGCGCTGATTTCCATGTATCTGTGCTTCTTCCCCGTCACTATCGGCATGGTGAAGGGTTTGATGTCGCCTGACGTGATCCACCGTGATCTCATGCGCACCTACAATGCGTCTGCCTCCGAAACCCTGTGGAAGCTGCGGATGCCTGCCGCCGTGCCATATCTTTTCACCTCACTCAAAGTTGCGGTTGCCATTGCGTTGACGGGTGCCATCGTCGGTGAATTGCCGACTGGTGCAGTCGCGGGACTTGGGGCAAGGCTTCTCATCGGCTCTTACAACGGCCTCACCATGATCATCTGGAGTGCGCTCGTTGCAGCCTCTGTCATGGCGGCGCTGCTGGTGTGGTTCGTGGGCTTCGCCGAACGCAAGACACTCACCCACATGGGGGTGAAACCGACATGACATTTCTCCGCTCCCTTACCGCCCCGGCACTTCTTGGCCTGGCCGTTCTCATTCTCTGGGAGGTGGCCTGCCGCACCGTTCCCATCTCGCCCATCCTGCTGCCGCCCCCTTCTGTCATTGGTGCAAAGATCGTGGCAGAAATCCCAACCCTGGCTTTTGATTTTTTCAAGACTGTCATACAGGCCGTCATTCCCGGCTGGATCATCGGCTGTGCGTCGGGTCTTGCCGTGGCGCTCGCCTGCGACCGGTTTGGATTCCTGAAGCGGGGACTTTTGCCGATTGGCAATTTCTTCTCGGTGTTACCGCTGGTTGGGGTCGCCCCCATCATGGTCATGTGGTTTGGCGTTGGGGTTGCCCCCAACATTGCCGTGGTGGTAATCATGACCTTCTTTCCCATGCTGGTGAATGCCATTGCCGGGCTTGAAGCATCCTCACATTTGGAACGTGACCTGATGCGCTCCTATGGTGCGTCATGGGGTCAGGCACTCTTGGCGCTGCGACTTCCTGCCGCCATGCCCTTCATTTTCAATGCCCTCAAGATCAACTCGACTCTCGCCATGATTGGCGCGATTGTGGCGGAGTTTTTTGGCACCCGCATTGCCGGCATGGGCTTTCGCATGCAGACGGGATTTGGCAGCATGAGCCTTGACCTTGTCTGGGCCGAAATTGCCGTAGCCGCCGTCACGGGTTCACTATTTTATGCACTCCTTGTTCTCATCGAACGGGGCGTGACATTCTGGCATCCGTCCTACAGGATGTAGGCGGCAACAAAGGAGAAGAGACAACATGAACCGGAAACTTATCACGGCTCTTGCCGTCCTGGCGGTCTTGGCCGGCGGGTACTATTTCTGGCAGCAGAAGGCGGGCGGTCCCGGTGGCGGTCCGGCAACCAAGGTCACACTGCAGCTCAAGTGGGTGACGCAGGCGCAATTCGCCGGTTACTTCGTGGCCCAGTCCAAGGGCTTCTACAAGGAAGCTGGCCTTGACGTGACGATCAAGCCGGGCGGACCCGACATCAACCCGCAGCAGGTGCTTGCTGGCGGTGGTGCTGATGTGGTGATCGACTGGATGCCATCAGCCCTTGCCACGCGCGAAAAAGGCCAGGCCGTGGTCAACATCGCCCAGCCCTTCAAGCGCTCGGGCATGATGCTCACCTGCCGTGCCGAAACCGGCATCAAGACTCCTGCCGATTTCAAAGGCAAGAAACTGGGCGTGTGGTTCTTCGGCAATGAATATCCGTTCCTGTCGTGGATGAGCCAGCTCGGCCTTCCGACAGCCGGCGGTGTTGATGGCGTCGAAGTGATCAAGCAGGGCTTCAACGTCGATCCCCTGATCCAGAAGCAGGCGGATTGCGTCTCGACCATGACCTACAATGAATACTGGCAGGTCATTGACGCAGGCATTCCCGCCGACCAACTCGTGACCTTCAAATATGAGGACCAGGGTGTCGCCACGCTCGAAGATGGCCTCTATGTGATGGAAGACAAGCTCAAGGATGCGGCCTTCGTCGAGACCATGGCGAAGTTCGTGAAAGCCTCCATGAAGGGCTGGGATTATGCCCGCGCCAATGGTGACGAGGCGGCCAAGATCGTCGTTGACGCTGATGCCACGGGTGCAGCTGGCATCGACCACCAGAAGCGCATGATGGGCGAGATCAACAAGCTCACCGAAGGCTCTGACGGTACGTTGGATGTGGCCGCTGCCGAACGCACGGTTGCCACGTTGATGAAGGGTGGTTCTGATCCCGTCATCACCAAGGCCCCGGTCGGTGCCTGGAGCGATGTCGTGACCAAGGCTGTGACACAGTAAATCATGAACGGCCCTCTCCTGCCTGTGCAGGGGAGGGCATTTTTGTCAGTACACGGAGAACACCCATGCCCACCATCCTGATCCGCGGCGGAACCGTTGTGAATGCCGATTGTTCGGAGCGCGCCGATGTTCTGATCAAGGACGGCAAGATCATTGCCGTGGGCGAGGGGCTTTCAGGCGACACTGTTGTGGATGCTGGCGGCTGTTATGTGATGCCGGGCGGCATTGATCCGCACACACATCTCGACATGCCGTTCATGGGCACAACGACAGCGGATGACTACGAGTCCGGCACCATGGCGGCGTTGAGCGGCGGCACGACGATGGTGGTGGATTTCTGCCTGCCCGCACCCGGCGAAAGCCTGCTCAAGGCCTATCAGGCCTGGCGCCACAAGGGCGAGAAAGCGGCGGCGGATTACTCTTTCCATATGGCGATCACGCAATGGTCGCCGCAAATCCACGATGAAATGGAAACCGTGGTCAAGACCTATGGCATCAACACCTTCAAGCACTTCATGGCCTATAAGGGCGCGCTGATGGTGAATGATGACGAGCTGTACAATTCCTTCAAACGCTGTGCGCAGCTGGGTGCGCTGCCACTGGTCCATGCCGAGAACGGTGACGTTGTCGCGCGCATGCAGGCGGATCTGCTGGCGCGTGGCGTGACCGGGCCGGAGGGTCATTCATACTCGCGGCCACCCGAAGTGGAAGGCGAAGCGGCCAACCGCGCCATTATGATTGCCGACATGGCGGGTGTGCCGCTCTATATCGTGCATGTCAGTTGCGAGCAGACCCATGACGCCATCCGCCGCGCCAAGCAGGCGGGGCAGCGCGTTTATGGAGAGCCGCTGGTGCAGTATCTGGTGCTCGATGATTCAGAATACCAGAACAAGGACTGGGACCACGCGGCGGGCCGCGTGATGAGCCCACCGTTCCGCAACAAGAAGCACCAGGATTCGCTGTGGGCCGGTTTGCAGTCTGGCACATTGTCGGTGGTTGCCACTGACCACGCGACGTTCACCCGCGCCCAGAAGCGCATGGGGGCGAAGAACTTCACCCAGATTCCCAATGGCACGGGAGGACTTGAAGACCGCATGCCGGTGTTGTGGACGGCGGGGGTGAATACGGGCCGCTTGACGAAGGAAGAATTCGTGGCAGCGACCTCGACCAACATCGCCAAGATATTGAACATGTATCCGCGCAAGGGCGTGGTGCGCGTGGGCGCCGATGCGGATGTGGTGGTGTGGGACCCGAAGGCGAGCAAGACGATCACCGCGAAGAAGCAGATCAGCCGCATCGAATACAATGTGTTTGAAGGCTTCGTCTGCACTGGCGCACCGAAGACAGTCATCTCGCGCGGCAAAGTGGCGGTGGAGAAGGGCGACATGCGAGCGAAGGCGGGCGATGGCGATTTCGTGGCAAGAAAGCCGAATGCGCCGGTCAATCAGGCGTTCGCAATCTGGAAGGGCGTGACGCAGCCGAAGGGGGTTCAGCGAATTGAAGTGGTGCCGTGAGATGACGAGCACTGAGGAGCTTGACTTCAAAGTTGGTAGGCTAGGTGAATTGCTTGTGGAGCAACAACTGATCGAACGAGGTTGGCATCCCGTCCGGCTTGACACATCACAAATGGCAGCAAACGCGGACCTCCTTGCAATCAACAGGTCAAGGCGCATTTCAATTCAAGTCAAGACGACCAACGCATTTCACAAGCATGCGCATTCGGACTTCCTGGGATTTGGATACGCAACCGCACACTTAAGGGATGGGTGTGCAGTCTTCAATTCGAAGCAAAGCCCGTTGATTGCTGATGTCGTCGTTGCTGTTCACTATCGTCCACAAGGCCCAAGATTTGTAGTTCTACCCGTCGGATTTGCCGAACGTCTCTGTCAAGAACACATCAAATATTGGTACAATGTGCCCCTGAAAAAAGGTGGGCGGCGGACCACAAACTTTCCCATCTATTTGAGTTTCGACAGGGTTCCTTCCGTGCATGTTGGACACCACACGCGCATGATGGACCAGCTACTCAGATTCGAAAATGCGTGGCAAATAATGAGTGAATCACCGGACGAACTTCGGAGTATTGAACGCTGGACTACGGTTTGAAGGTTATTTTTTGCGGCAGCGCTGCTCGGCTCTTACTCCTTCCAAAACCTGCCTCTGCCAAACCCCACCCCTGCCCCTCCCCGAGGATTGGGTAGGGGGTGAAGTCGAGTTCTCTCCCCTCCCCAATTCTTGGGGTGGGGGTGGGGTTCTTCAGCGGGTCATTTGCCGGATTGAACTTCGTGAGTTGAAACCGCGCCGTCTGGGCTCTGCTCTACTCCGTCCGAAGCGCAAATCCGGCGCCTCGACGAAATCCTCGATCCGGTCTTCGAGCACTGCCAGTATGCTGTTGCACACATCCTCCCGCGCATTCAGCACTGAAGACGACGGTACGCGGAACACCGAATAGCCTGCTGCCAGCATGTATTCGTCGCGGGCCCGGTCATATGCTTGCACGCTCCAGATGCTGGTTGCCGTCCACTTCGATGACGACGTTGCAGGAGCGGCAGACGAAATCGGCAAAGTATGGTCCGATGGGATATTGCCGGGTGAATTTGTGGCCGCCCAGTTGCCGTGACCTCAACACCGACCACAGCAATTGATCGGCTGGATTTGCGGTTTGCCGCAAGGTCCGCGCCTGGATCGTGCGTGGCTTGAGTTGTGTTGCCATGTCTGCCTCCCCATTCATGCTCCCCATTCATGGAGTCAGACGGACTGGCTGGTGATTTCCGTCGCGGGGGAATTTTTAAGTGGAAGGCCCCACCCCCACCCCTCCCCAAGGATTGGGGAGGGGAGAAGGACAACATTACTCCTCCCCGAGGATAGGGGGGAGAGGTCAGTGAATTTGTCAGGATGGGTTGCGGATTGTTGGTTCGGTGCGGGTACTTTGTTCCACGTCGCAAGGCTGGTTCAACACCGTCCAGCTGGAATTGTTCAGGACCATTTCACAGCGGGCCAGGGTGTTTCCGGTGGTGGTCTTGATGCAGGCGGTTTCGCCCTGTTTGGCGTCGCCACCCTTGTACTTGCAGGTGCAAGTGTGGGCAGCGGCAGCGTGTGGTGCGGCCGCCGTGGCGAGAAGAGCGAGGGCAAACCATCGCATGCGCATGGCACCATCTCACGCCGGCGCGGGGCCGTTGTCAAATCACGGATTGAAGACGTCAGCCCTTGCGCAGGCGTTTCACGTTGGCCTTCACGGTGCGGCGGGCCGGGGCAGTCGCAGCGTTGATGATGCGCTGGCTGGCATTGCCGCTCTTGGACGCGAAAAACGGCGTGGTCCAAAAGCGGAATGTCTCTTTCACCAGCTGCGCCTGTGCTGCCAGAATGCCATCCACGACCGCCTTGTGCTTTTCTTCCACCATGAGCTGCATCTCTGCCTGGCCTTCGGGTGTGGGCGACAGCATTTGCCACCACATGATCGGCATGCGCCGCATGATCGTTTCGGCGGCAGCGGCATTGGTTGCGATGTTTCTTTTTGTCATCGTTGCAGCATAGGGCATTGCGGGGTGCAGTGATAGCAATGCTATTTCGCCAGTCAGCGTGTTCAGAAGCCACTCAGGCGACGGGCTTGCGGCGCGTTTCGCCGAGGCGCTGGATGAGGTTGGGCACCAGCACCGAGGCGATGAGCAGCACGCCGATGATCCCGGTCTGCACATGGCCGGTGATGTTGACCAGCGCCATGCCATTGCGGAGATTGAGAACGATGAGGATCGAAAGCAGCACGCCCATCATCGAGCCCTTGCCACCAAAGATGCTGACACCGCCCAAGAGCACCATGGTGATGATATCGAGTTCAAAGCCAAAGGCGGCATCGCCGCGCACCGAGGCGAGACGCGCGGCATAGAGGAGGCCTGCCAGCGCCGCGACGAAACCTGAAAGGATGAAGAGGATCGCCTTGACGCGGTTGACGCGCAAGCCGGAGAAACGTGCCACCTCGGCATTGTTGCCGATGACGAAGACCTGACGGCCAAAGCCGGTGCGGTGCAGGATCAGGCCCAGAACCACGAGCATGACCACGAAGATGATGAGGCCCAAAGGAAACGGTCCGAGGAATGGCTTCTGGCCCAGTTCGCCAAACCAGGCCGGGAAACTGGAGATGCCACGGTCTTCCAGCAGCACGCGGGCAAAGCCGCGATAACCGATCAGCATGGCGAGGGTGACAACAAGCGAGGGAATGCCGACGCGGGTGATCCAGAAGGCATTGAAGGCGCCGGCCGCGCCACCCAGCAACAAGCACAGGAGAAGTGCCAGAACCGGTGGCATTCCGCCTTCGACCAGCACGCCGAACATGCAGGCCACCAATCCCATGATGGAAGCGACCGAGAGATCAATTTCGCCATTGATGATGATGAAGGTCATGACCAGGGCAATGATGATCTTTTCGATCGAGAGCTGGAAAAGATTGACCTGGTTCTGCAAGGTCAGGAACTGCGGGGCCAGCGCCACGTTCAAGGCCACGGTGACGATGAGGATGAGAAGCAGCAAACCTTCCCAGCTTTTCAGGTGTTGGACGAAGCGCTGGAGCATCAGACAGCCTTCTCCGTAGCCTTGCCCTTGAGGCGGCCAAGGCCTCTGGACATGGCAGTGTCGGCAGCAACGGCGGCAAGGATCAAAAGTCCAAGCAGGGCGTCGCGCCAGAATTCACTGACGATGGCCCAGCGAATGAGGCTGTTGTCGATCACATCCACCAGCAAGGTGCCGAGCACCACGCCGAGAATGGAACCCGAACCACCGAAAATATTGACACCGCCGACCACAACCGCAGCCACCGATTTCAATTCAAAACCCAGCCCCGCCACCACGGTGATGTTGCCAAACTTGGTGAGGAAGATGAAGCCGGCCAGGCCAGCCAGCATGCCGCTCAACACAAAGCTGGTGAAGACAACGCGCGGCACATTGATGCCCGCAACGATGGCGGCGTCGGGGTTCGAGCCCACGGCATAAAACCGCCTTGCGACGCGCAACCGTGACAACGCCACCCAGAACACAATGGCTGCGAGCAGGGCCAGCAGCACGATGGCCTTCATGTCGAAGCCGCCGATGGAGAAGACCGTTTGTTGTGGTAACTCCACCAGCCATGTCGGCAGGCTTGCAGTGGTAATGGTGCGGGCGTCGGAATACTCCACCAGGAAGGTGCGGAAGAGGGCAAGCGTGCCAAGCGTCACGATGATCGACGGCACGCCACCCCAGGCAACAAGAATGCCGTTGATGGCGCCACAGGCAGCACCCAGTGCCAACGCCATCAACACCACCACAATGGGATGAAGATCAGGGTGGGTGCCGAGGAAATCGCCGATGAGATAGGCAACGATGCCAACCACCGAACCGACGGACAGATCGATGTTGCGTGTCATGACAACAAGTGCCTGGCCGATGGCGATGGGCAGGATCACAGCGACGCTGGTGGCAATGCGGTTCACCATGCGTGGAGAGAAGTAGCCGGTGATCTGGCTGGCAAAGAACAGGATGGTCAACAGCAACACGAAGGCCAGTGCAATCAGGCGCAGGGTCTGGGGATGAAGGTTGCGGAGGGTTGCGGTCATGCGGCGCTCACGTCCAGGTCTTTGCCGGTGGCGAGTGCGATGATTTTTTCCTGGTCGCAGGCAGCAATGTCGAAGATGCCCATCTGGCGGCCTTCGCGCATCACCAGCACGCGGTCAGCCAATGCCAGCACTTCCGGCAGGTCCGAGGAGATGACAAGAATGGCAACGCCTTGCCTTGCCAGTTCGCGGATGATGGCATGAACTTCAGTCTTGGCACCAACGTCAATGCCGCGCGTCGGTTCATCGAAAATCAGCAGGCGCGGATTGGTTTCAAGCCACTTCGCCAGCATCACTTTCTGTTGGTTGCCGCCGGAGAGCTTGCCCACTTCTATCAACACATCAGGTGAGCGGATGGAGAGGCGTTCGCGGTGGCTTTCGGCCATGGCATTTTCGGCGGCGCGGTCAATGAAACCAAAGCGGCGGAGGAATTTGCCGAGGCTGGCCAGCGAGGCATTGGCATAGATCGGCATGGACATGGCAAGGCCGAGTTTGCGCCGGTCTTCCGAGACATAGGCGATGCCGTTCTCGACCGCCTGCTGGGGCGTGGAAATGGTGATCGGTTTACCTGCCAGTTCAACGGTGCCCTCGGTTGCCGGGGCAATGCCGAAGAGGGCGAGGCCGACATCGGTGCGCCGCGCCCCGATCAGTCCGGCGAGGCAGAGCACTTCGCCCTTGTGCAGGTCGAACGTGATGCCGCGGAATACACCGGCGCGGGAGAGGTTTTTCACGGATAGAAGCCGCTCGCCATGGGGGTTGGCCCTGGTCTTGATGGCGAAGGCATCAATGGCGCGTCCCACCATGTCCTTCACCATGCTGTCATGGCTGACTTCGGCGATGGGTCTCGTCGAAATGTGCCTGCCGTCACGCAGCACGGTGACGCGGTCAGCAATGCGGAAAATTTCATCGAGACGGTGGCTGATATAGAGCACGGCAACGCCCTGCTCCTTCAGGGCGCGAGCGATTTCGTGCAGCTTGTCGACCTCGCGGGCCGACAGCGACGCAGTGGGCTCGTCCATGATCAGCACCTTGACGTGCAGCGACAGGGCGCGGGCGATTTCGACCGTCTGTTGTTCGGCAAGCGTGAGGCCGCTGGCAGCGCGGCGCACGTCCAGGGTCACGCCAAGGCGGGCAATGAGTTCGCTGGCGTTGCGGTAAAGTGCACCCCAGTTCATCACCGCGCCGAGATTGCGGTGGCTAATGAAGATGTTTTCCGCCACGTCGAGATCGGGGAAGACCATGGGTTCCTGAAAGATGGCGGCGATGCCCAAGGCCTGCGCCGCCTGGGTGTTGCGGATGCTGACGGCCTTGCCCTCAACGCGCAGTTCGCCCGCATCTGGCTGATAGACGCCGGTCATGATCTTGATGAGGGTGGATTTTCCCGCGCCATTTTCGCCCACGATGGCGTGAATTTCACCGGGGTGCACAGCAAGCGACATGTCGGCAAGCGCTGCTGTCATGGCAAAGCTTTTGGAAATGTTGGCGAGTTCAAGGACCGGTGTGGTCAAGGTCTAATCCTGGGCTAAATTCTGGGCAGCGTCGTGGGCTGGCGAGAGAAGAACGAGGCCGCACGTGCTGCGGCCTCGCATGTTGCAGAATATCGACGGCGTTACTTGGCCGCGGCTTCGACGTTGTCCTTGTTGTAGACCGTGAAGGGTCCCATCAGGATGCGCTTGGCACCAGCGCGGCCCGGATCTTCGCCGATCTTGAAGGCGCCCATGCGGCCAGCCACAAACTCTTCGCCCACTTCGCCCTTGATGGCGCCGGTGGCGAGGGCATAGGCGGTCTGATAGGTCAGGTAGCCCAGGTCAACGAAGCTCCAGAGAGCAAACTCTGGTGCGCAGCCGTTCATGGTGTAGCTCACCATTTCTGCCGGCAGGCCGAGGCCGGAAACCTTGACCTTTTCGCAGAGCTTTTCGTCCTGCATGGCCTTGGCCGCGGCGGCAATGCCAACCGTTGTTGGTGCCATGATCACTTTCATGCCGGGATACTTGTCCACCAGGGCGAGGGCAGCATTGTAGGACTTCTCCGACTGGTCATCGCCATAGACGACGTCAACCAGTTTCAAGTCCTTGTACTTGCCGCCTTCCGCGATGGTCTTCTTCATGGCCTCAATCCAGGCGTTCTGGTTGGCTGCATCGGGGGTGGCCGAGAGAACGGCAAATTCACCTGCACCACCGGTGAGCGAATGCACCATGTCAGCCATGACGACGCCGATCGAACCAAAGTCCACCTGGGCGACGAACACGCTTTCACCCTTGCCCGACGGGATGGGCGAATCCCAGGTCACGACCTTGGTGCCCGCAGCCTGGGCGGCTTCGGCGGCAGCCGAGATCTGGTCGCCGGCATTGTTGGAAAGCATGACGACCGCCTGCTTCTGGGTCGTTGCGGTGGTCAGCATTTCGATCTGACCGGCAACAGAATTTTCTGGCGTCGGGCCGATATATTGCAGCGTGCCGGTGTTGCCCAGTTCCTTGTGGGCTTCTTCGGCACCACGGTTGGCCTGGTCGAACGGCAGGATGCCGAGGAACTTCGGCAACAGTACGAGGTTGGCTGCACCACCGGGCTTTGCCGTGACGGCTTCAGCGCGGGCAACACCTGTCATCAGGGTCGAAGCGATGGCGGCCACGAGGCCGAATTTTGCTACTGTCTTCATCGTCAGCATGGTTTTTTCCTCCCGTTATGCTGTTTTTTCCTCCCAGCCTCATGCGGCTGAGAGGGATTTTTTGCTTTCGTCTCCGACGATGATGACCTGCACGCCGCGTGACCGGATTTGGTCAAGCAGGGCTTGCGGTGCACCGTCATCGGTAATCAGTGTATGGACGCGCGAGAACTGACAGACGGCCATGGAGCCGCGCGGTTCGAACTTCGATGAATCAGCGAGGACCACCAGCTGTTCGGCGCGCGAGAGTAGTTTTGCTTCGGCGCGGGCAATGAGGGGATCACCCTCGATCACGCCCATTTGGGTGATGGCGTAGCAGCTCATGAACATCTTCGAAGCGGTGAAGTGCTGAATGGCGTCTTCATCGAAAGGCGAGAGGATGATGCCCTGCTCGCGATAGATTTCACCGCCCGGAATGACAATGCGGTTGTTGCCAGTAGCGATCAGTTCCTGGGCGATAGGGAAAGAGTTGGTGAGGATCTGCAGGCGGCTTTCGCGCAAATACTCCGCCATGAACCAGGTGGTGGAGCCGGCGTTGATAATGATCGATTCACCGTCCTGGCACATGGCCGCCGCGGCCCGCGCCAGGGCGCGCTTGCGCGTGGCGTTGATGGTCTGGCTGACGCCAAAAGCGCGGGTGGCGAGATGGGATTGCTGGGCCGCCTCGACAACTTCGATGCCGCCATGGACGCGGCGGAGCTGGCCCATCTCTTCAAGCTTGGTCACGTCACGGCGCAGCGTCGCGGCTGACGCCTTGGTCAGAGAAACAAGTTCGCGCACACGGATAACACCGCGCTCACGCACTTGTCTCAGGATCAATTGCCATCTCTCGCGTTCATGCATGATGCGAACAACTACGCATGATCGCTCACAACGGTCAATCCGGATTCGCTCATGATGCGACGCAAAACGTCATTGCAGCGCAATATCGCGCATGCACAATCGAATCTTGATTGACCGTGAGCGATCACGTCCATATGGTTTTGATCATGTCAAACATTCTCCTCACTTCGCTCTGGGACGACGCACACGCCAAGTCCCTCGATGAACCGGGCCTGCTCTTGTATCGCTCGAACCTGCTCGGCGCAGATCTGCGCATCACCAACTTTGGTGGCGGCAACACTTCGGCCAAAGTCACGCACAAGGATCCGCTCACCGGCAAGGCTGTGGACGTGTTGTGGGTCAAGGGCTCGGGTGGCGATCTGGGCTCGATGAAGCTCGATGGTTTCGCCACGCTCTACATGGACAAGCTTGTCTCCCTGAAGACGCTCTACAAGAGCCTCGATCAGGAAGATGCCATGGTACATGCCCTCAATCACTGCATCTTCAATCTCAACGCGCGCGCGCCCTCGATCGATACGTGTCTGCACGGCTATGTGCCGTGGCCGCATGTCGACCACGTGCATTCCGATGCTGTTATCGCCATTGCCGCTTCGGCTGATTCCGAAACTTTGACGCAGCAGATCTTTGGAGCGGAGATGGGATATCTCGCCTGGCAACGCCCCGGCATTGATCTCGGTATCAAGCTTGGCGAGATGGCGGCGAAAAATCCCAAACTTGTGGGTGTTGTGCTGGGATCGCACGGTCTCTTCACCTGGGGCAAGACAGCCAAGGACTGTTATGACACCACGCTGCGCATCATCAACACGGCGGCAAGCTGGCTCGACAAGAACGTCAAACGCCCGGTGTTCAAGGGCGAGGCCGTGTCATCACTTCCGGCGGCGGAAAGGCTGGCAGCCGCAATCCGCCTGATGCCGGACATCCGCGGCCGCATTGCCAAGGACGAAATGAAGGCCGGACATTTCAGCGACGCCCCGGAGGTTCTGGAATTCGTCAACTCGAAGCAGCTCGGCGAATTGGCACCGCTTGGCACATCCTGCCCCGATCATTTCCTGCGCACCAAGATCAGGCCTTTGATTGTGCCGCATGATGCCGATGGGGCGAAGCTGGATGAATTGCTGGCGGGCTACCGCAAGGACTATGCCGCCTATTACGAGCGCTGCAAACATGCCAACTCGCCCGCCATGCGTGATGCCAATGCTGTCATCTATCTGGTGCCGCGCGTCGGCATGATCTCGTTTGCCAAGGACAAGGCGACGGCTCGCATTGCCTCCGAGTTCTATGGCAACGCCATCAATGTCATGCGCGGTGCCTCAGGCGTATCACAATATCGCGGCTTGGCCGAACAGGAAGCATTCAACATCGAGTACTGGCTGCTCGAAGAAGCAAAACTGCAACGCATGCCCAGACCCAAACCCTTGCAGGGCCGCGTCGCACTGGTAACGGGGGCGGCAAGCGGCATTGGTCTGGCCATCGCCCAGAAGCTTTTGGCAGAAGGGGCCTGCGTCACCATTGCCGACATCAATGATGACATGATGGCTGAGGTGGCTGCGGATTTCGGCAAGAAATACGGCAAGGACAATGTCTGCACCGTGCGCATGGACGTCACCAGCGAAGCAGCCGTGATCCAGGGTTTTGCCGACACGGTGGCACGTTTTGGCGGCCTCGACATTGTCGTCAACAATGCCGGCATTGCCATTCCGATGGCCGCCGAAGACACCACGCTCGAGATCTGGAACAAGCAGATGGCCATTCTCGGCACCGGCTATTTCCTCGTCGGTCGCGAAGGATTCCGCATCCTGAAGCGCCAGAACAATGCCGGTTCGATGATCTACATCGCGTCCAAGAATGGCATGGTGGCATCGCCCGGCACGTCGGCCTATGGCGCCATGAAGGCGGCGGAAATTCACCTGGCGCGCGTGCTTGCGGCAGAAGGTGCACCCTTCGGTATCCGCGTCAATACGGTCAATCCAGACGCAGTGCTGCGTGGCTCGAAGATCATGTCGGAGGGGTTCCGCAAGTCGCGCGCCGAGTCACTCAAGATCAGGCCGGACGAACTGGAAGAACACTATCGCAAACGTTCGCTGCTGCAACGCTCGGTGTTTCCTGAAGACATTGCCGAGGCGGTCTATTGGTTCGCGTCGGACGCATCCTTCAAATCGACTGGCAACATCCTCAATGTGGATGCAGGCCATCTCGCCTCGTTCACGCGGTAACGCCACATGAGCCAGACCATCTCCGCTGATTTCATTGCCACGCAAAACGCTGCCGCTGCTGCTGCCCATGAGGAAGACTATGCGGCGCTTGGCCGCCATTTGGAGCGGCGCGGCATATCGATCGAGGCCATGACCAAACGCGCCACGGACTATGCCGTGGCCGTGCCGACTTGGGGTGTAGGCACGGGCGGCACACGCTTTGCCCGCTTTCCCGGACCCGGTGAGCCGCGCCACATCCATGACAAGCTCGAGGACTGTGGCGTCATTCACCAACTGGTGCGTTGCACCGGAACAGTCTCGCCGCATTTTCCGTGGGACAAGGTCAGCGACTACAATGCACTGCGCCAGGAAGCGGCACAGTATGCGCTTGGCTTTGATGCGGTGAACTCCAACACGTTCCAGGACCAGAAGGGGCAGGCGCTGTCCTACAAGTTTGGCTCGCTGGCCCACGCCAGCAAGATGACGCGGGCGCAGGCCGTCGAACACAATCTCGAATGCATCGAGATCGGCCAGAAGCTCGGATCAACAGCACTGACGGTGTGGATTGCCGACGGCAGCAACTTCCCCGGCCAACAAAGCCTGTCCGGCATGTTCGAAAACTATCTTGAGGCGTGCGAGAGGATTTATGCAGGTCTGCCGAAGAAGTGGCTGATGTTCATCGAACACAAGATGTATGAGCCGGCATTCTATTCGACAGTCATATCGGATTGGGGTTCAAGCCTGATGGCGGCACAGCACCTTGGGCCGCAGGCCAAATGCCTTGTCGATCTCGGCCACCACGCGCCCAACACCAACATCGAGCAGATTGTAGCGCGGCTCATCCATGTGGGCCGCCTTGCCGGTTTTCATTTCAATGATTCGAAGTATGGCGATGATGATCTCGATTCCGGGTCGATCGAGCCGTTCCGTCTCTTCCTCGTGTTCAATGAACTGGTGGATGCCGAGGCCCGCAAGGCCAAGGATTTCTCGCCCGCCTACATGATTGACCAGTCACACAATGTCACCGACCCCATCGAAAGCCTGATATCGTCGGCGACCGAAATCATCCGCAGCTTCGTGCAGGCCTCACTGGTGGATCGCGCCGGACTGGCGGCCGCACAAGATGGCAACGACGTGATGGCCGGCCACCGCCTGTTGAAGCAGGCCTTCATCACCGATGTTTCGCCCATCCTGGCCGAAGCCCGCCGCCGCAAGGGTGGCGCGCTCAATCCGATTGAAACCTATCGCGCTGCGAATTACCGCGCCCACAAGGCAAAGGAACGCCCGCCTGTGCTGGGGTCATCCTCCGGCATTGTCTAGGTGCGGCAATGCTGAAGCAAGACTCCATCATTACTGAAAGCCGCGCCTTTTTTGGCGATGTCGTGTTGCCGCTGTTGCAGCGCCAGGTTCCGGCAGAAACGCAAGTCATGGCGGCAGGATTCTTCGGTTATGGCTCGGAGGTTCTGGGTCTTGATGACGAATACTCGACTGATCACCACTTCGGCCTGCGGGTCAATGTGCTGCTGCCGCAGGCATTGCTGGATACCAAGGGTGCCGCCATAGAGGACCTGCTGGCAGAACACCTGCCGCACAGTTGGAATGGCCGCGAGCTGCGCGAGGGATACACCCGCACCAAAGGCGTGGCATTGGCCAGTCTCGAGCAACACTTGCAAAGCACGATCGGCATTGATCATGCCCCGCAAACTTATGCCGAGTGGATGTCGATTCCGGAAGAAGACGTGATCCATGTGGTGGCGGGCGAGGTCTGGCATGATCCCGCCGGGGTTTTCACCGCCGTGCGCACCGGGCTTTCAGGCTACTATCCGGAGCCCGTGCGCATACGCCGCCTGGCCCACTGGTGCCGCTATTTCTCCGGCATGGGCGTTTATGCGCTGAAGCGGGCCCTGCTGCGCAACAACATGCTCTATGCCTCCACCACCTTCTCGCGCTCGTTGCGCTGGGGCGTGCAGATGGCGTTCATGCTTGATCGCACCTACTACCCTTATGACAAGTGGCTGACCTCCATGTTCTACCGCCTGCCGCGCATGGCCGCGCGGTTGCAGCACATTGTCGAAGAAGCGCCGCAGCTTTCGACCTCATGGGTGCGCAAGCTCGATCTGCTGCATGAAATGTCTGACGTGCTTGATGCCACCATGGTGGAAGACGGCCTCATTGCAGCGCATCCGCAATACGCCGTGTCGGAAACATCGGGCTACCGCTTGCTCGAGAGTGCCTATGCCGAACTCATCCAGAAATCACCGCCGGAATTGAAACCGCTCGTGCCACAATGGGAGCAGGTTCACTGGGAAAGTTTCCATAGCCAATTCGTCGATGGCGTGGATCTGGCGGACTGGCGCCGCATGCTGGTATTGAAGGAGAAATTGCCATGAAGTCCCTCGAACGTGTGCTCAACACCATCAACCGGAAGCCCGTTGATCGTACGCCCATTGATTGCTGGCTGTACCAGAAGCAGTTTCTCGACCGCCTTGAAGCCGACTATGGGCCGCGCGAAAAATTCATCGAGGAGTTTGGCATTGATGTCTTTGTCGGTCTGATGCCGTTTCCGAACCAGTCCGGCGCGCGCTGCTCCATTGATGAACTGCCGTACGTTAAGCTCGAAGACCCCAAGGATCCGAAGTGGCTGAACTTCTCCAACTGGAACTATGATTTCGGCGGCACCAACATCGCAACGGCCGTGAAGGACCACAAGGGCAAGCGCTGTGTGCTTGCCCATACCTGGGGCATGGTGGAGGGCACTTCGAGCTTCCTCGGCATCGAGAACTGCTGGCTCAATCTTGGTGGTGAGCCCGACAAGATGGCGGGATTCTTCGACCGTTATGCTGACTGGATGTGCGTGCAGGTGGAAAATCTCATTGAGGCTGGCGTTGACATGATGACGCTGTCCGATGACTGGGGTTCCAACGGCACCATGCTGTTCTCGCCCAAGATGTGGCGCAAGTTGATCAAGCCCTATGCCATGCGGGTGGTGCAGCATGCACGCTCGCGTGGTCTGCCAGTCAATTTGCACAGCGATGGCTATATCATGCAGATCGTCGATGACATCATCGAGATGGGGTACACCTCGTGGCATCCGGTGCAGGAAAGTGCCGGCATGGACCCGCGCGAGGTCAAGGCCAAGTATGGCGACAAGATCGTCATCTATGGTTCACTCGACGTGATTGACGGCCTGCTCAAGTATGATGGTGAGGAGCTTGACGAATACATCACCAAGCGCTTCGCGATCTATGCGCCGGGTGGCGGCTTCATCTTCAACGGCGGACATTTCATCCAGCCCGACATTCCGCCACTGCGTCTGGTGCGGGCCTACCGGCTGGCGCACCAACTGGCGGAGAAATATGGCACGCTGCACTAGCGCCATGAATGTGCCGGACGCGGCTTTTTGGATCGGCTCGGATCATCCATTTGATCTGCACGAGGCCTATCTCAACTTCCGTTGTGATGTTGTCCTGGCCAGCGCTCCGGCCACGGCGCCGCTCTTCATCTCGGCCGATAGCCGCTACCGGCTGTGGATCAATGGCACATTCGTGCAGGCAGGGCCGTCGCGGTGCTGGCCTCATGCGCAGCAGGTCGATGAGATCGATGTTGCCGCGCACCTGACGTCAGGCGACAACGCTATTGCGGTGCAAGTGTATTCACCCGGCTACTCGCACTTTGCCTATGTCCATCGTGGCGTCCATGGACTGCTCGCCTGGCTCGACTGTGATGGTGCCGCCACGCTGGTGACGGATCAAGGTTGGCGAGTGCAGCGTGACCGCTCATGGCGCGAAGACGTCATGCGCGTGTCCATCTATGGCAGTGGTGTCGAGCGCCGCGACATGGCGCTGGTCCATGACTGGGAGACAGTCGATGCCACGTCGGCAGACTGGAAAGTTCCACGCATCGTCGCCCCGGCACAGGGCGGGCAGTGGCGGCAGGTGATGCCGCGCGATGTGCCGTTGTTGCGCCATAAGGTGCTGCCGCTTGGCGCGCCCGCTCTTGCGCGGCGGGGAGGCACCGGCCCGGGTGCCGATGATCCGCATCTTGCCTTGCGCGCACTCTGGCAGGCGACGGCGATCACGCCTGTGCCGCCATCACCTGTGGTGCTAGCGGCGGGTGAAACGCTGATCCATGTCCATGATCTCGGTTCGAGCCATATTTGCCGGGGTGGAATTGGCATTGCAGGCGCGGCAGGTGGTGAGCGTGTGCTCATCTCCTATGCCGAAAAACTTCGCGATGGTGACGTGCTGCTCTCTGATCCCGAGACCTATTGCCGGATGCGGCCAACCGATGAATTCATCCTCCGGCCTGGCACACAGCAGGTCGAGGGCTTCACGCCACGCGGTGGGCGCTTTATCATTTTTGCCATCACTGCGGCGGCGCCCTGCCAATTGGCGCTGACGCCATCGGCGCACCTGACGCACTATCCATTGGACTGGGCAGCAGTGCGGCTGCCGACCGAGCCCCAGTTGCATGCCATTGCCAACATGTGCCTGACAACACTGCGCGCCTGTCTGCAGGATGGCTTTGTCGACAGCGTCTGGCGCGAATCATCGCAGTGGCTGGGTGACTGCGTGGCCGAAGCCTTTGCGCTTGCTGCCATCTCGGATGATCTGCGGCCTTTGCGCCGTGCCATCACCATGGCGGCGCAAGGTGCCTATGATGATGGCGTGTTGCCAAGCGTGTTGCCGGGCGAGGTCCATGCCTATGCCGTGGTAGACTACAATTTCAGCTGGGTGGAATTGCTGACGCTTTATGCTGACCATGCCCGGGCCGATGATGGGCGCGAATTGGTTGGCGAGCAGATGCCGGTGCTGCAACGCATGCTGGAGCGCTTCGATGCTGACTGCGACGCGGACGGTCTCATCCGCGCACAGCCGGGGCGAAGACTGTTTCTCGACTGGTCTGCGGTGGACCGGAGCGAACCCAGCCTCACCTACAATGCCCGCTATCTCTATGCGCTCGATGTGGCCACCGGGCTTGCTTTGGACCAAAGGCGGGCTGAACTTGCACAGAGATGGTCAGGTCGTTCCCATAGTTTGCGGGCGGCAATGCGCACCTCTTTTCATACCCAGGGACGCTGGCACGAAAACACCCAAGGAACGCCAGCTTCGCAATTGGGGCTAGCACTTCTCTTACTTACGAAATGCGCTGTAGCGGAGGACGCGGGCGCCGTCGCCGACGCCATCGTTGCGCGCTCGCTTGATCTCAGGGACGATGACGCCGAGGGTGCGTTGATACTCGCCTCACCATTCATGCATCACTATGTGTTTCTCGCCCTTGAGACGCTTGGCCGCCACGGTGACATCATGTCGATCATCCGCGCCCGTTGGGGACGCTGGGCACAATCAGGCGAGGCTACCACATGGGAAAATTGGGCAGTGGATTTCCCGGATGGCTCGGTCTGCCACGGCTTTTCGGCCCATCCACTGGGCTGGATTGGCCGCTGCCTCGCAGCAGAAAAAGCCAACTGAACGGTCACATCGTCTTGGCAAGCCGAATGCATCATGTCATTCATGGTGGCTGGAAACAGCAACGCTTTTAAGGGAACCACGCCATGCCTGTGCGCATTGATCTCGCCTCTGTCCAGTTCGGTGAAAAGGAGAGGCCGCTTGCCGATGCCGCAGGATTCTCGCTGTCGACCTTCCGCTATGATTCCGGCATTGCCGCCCTGCGCGTGCGCAACCGCCGTGGCGAGATCATCGTGCTACCGTTCAAGGGCCACCAGATCTGGCGCTGCATCTTTGATGGCCGTGATCTGACCATGAAATCCATGTTCGAAGAACCGGTGCCGGACGTTCCCTATCTCGAGACCTATGGCGCCTTCTTTATTCATTGCGGCGCCACAGCGATTGGTGCGCCGGGCCCGACGGACCGTCATGCGCTGCACGGTGAGCTTCCCAACGCACCCTATCAGAAGGGCTGGGTGGTGATTGATGAGGAGAAGGGAACTTGCGCCATTGTCGGCACATACGAATACACCGTTGCTTTCTCACATCACTACCTCGCCACATCCACACATCTAATGGCTGCCAACGGGACGCTGCTCGATGTATCGCTTTCGGTCGAGAACCTGAAAAAGACGCCGATGGATCTCATGTACCTGGCGCATGCAAATTTCCGTCCGGTCGACAATGGTGAGCTGATTTATTCGGCGCCAGCCACGCCTGCGGCAGTGCGGGTGCGCCAGTCTATTCCCGCCCACATCACGCCCAAGCCCGGCTATCCGGAATTCCTCGCCGAACTTGCGCGCAATCCGGCACTCCACCACACACTCAAACCAGAACTCGCATTCGATCCGGAAGTGGCATTTGCCGTCGACATGAAGGCGGGTGCGGATGGCTTTGCGCATGCGCTGCTCAAACGTCCCGACGGCACATCGGACTACATGCGCTACCGTCCGGAACAGTGCGGGCAATGCATCCGCTGGATCTGCCGCACGCCCGACCAGGACGCAATCGGCATGGCCTTTCCCTCAACATCAGAAACCGAGGGTTACACGGCTGAAAAGAAGAAGGGCCACTTCGTTGATCTTCCCGGCGGCGAAACCTGGCGGGTGGACATGCGGGTGGGCGTCCTCACCGCAGCTGAAACGGCGGCTGTGGTGAAGGAAATTGCTGCCATCCTCAAGTGACTGCTGCGCCGCCGCGGGTGATGAGCCTCACACCGGCCCTGGTGGCACGGTGCCACCGGACGATTGACGATCCCGGTCCCTCATCGGATACGCGCTACTTGCGTGACGAGGAGTTCCGTCCATCGGCAGAAGCACTGCTGGCGCGCAAGGGCGATGGACCCTTCTGGCTTTTTGCCTATGGCTCACTGATCTGGAAGCCGGAAATTCCCCACGTTGAAACGCAGCGCGCCACCGCTGGGGGATGGCACCGGGCCTTCTCCATGAAGATCGAACGCTATCGCGGATCGAAAGCACAGCCGGGCTACATGATGTGTCTTGATCCTGGTGGCAGATGCGAGGGTGTGGTGCTGCGGCTGTCCGATGAAGGCCAGCTTGAACAGACAGAAAAACTTTTGCGCCGCGAAGTCAGCCGCCATGGTGGGCTTGAAGCCGCGCGCTGGATTTCCGTTGAGGGTGACGCGGGACCACTCCAGGCGTTGGCCTTCTATGCCGGGCCCAGTGGGCTCGAATATTACCAGCCGAACAGGCCAATGACTGAAATTGCCCATGGACTGGCGCGTGCTTGCGGACACTGGGGCTCAGGGGCGGACTATCTCTACAACACCGTGCACCATCTGGAAGCGCTCGGAATTCACGATGCTGGTCTGTGGGAATTGCAGGAGCGCGTGGCGGCGGAGATCAGGGCGCTCTACGCCGTCACGGACTAGCGAGTGTTGCTCCGGCCACACCCGGAGTGATGGGGCCAAGATCGGTCTTCTGTTTTCCTGCACCGGCAAGAGCCATGATGTAGAGTGCCAACGCATGGGCCTGTTCCGGCGTCATTTGCCAGTCGGGCATGACCGGATGGTCAGTGGCGACACCATCATTGAAGGCATCCTCCAATTCGCTTGCATCATAAGTGGTGGCGATGTCGCGGAACGGTGGGGCAATGGCAAGCGGGCTTGTGCCGGTCTCGTAAATCGCGTGGCAGACGGCGCAGTTGGCCTCGGCCAGGCTCTTGCCCTTGGCTGCGGCATCAACTTCCTGGGCCCCGGACGTGGAGGCACCCAAAACGATGACAAGCGCCAGAACGGAGCCCGGCAAAAGGCTTCGGAGAAATGTCATGGCGTTGCCTCCAGGCTGTGCAGATAAGCAACGATGGCGCCCACTTGTTCTGGCGGGAAAACGAATTCCGGCATGTCGGGGTGACCTGTCACCAACCCTTCGGCGAGAGCCTCCTGCAGTGAATCTGCGCCATAGATCTTCATCACGTTGCGGAATGGCGGCGCCTTATCATGCGGACTGGCGTCATCTTTGCCGATGGCGTGGCAACGGCTGCAGTTGTCGCGGAGAATCCTTTCGCCCTCGGCCAACTGGTCGGCTGCAATTGCGGGCACGGCGCAGGCGAACAGGGCCGCAGTCAGGTACAGGACAGGAATTCTCATGGTGGGAAGTCTAGCGCAGCAGAACGCGCGTGACCTTGACGCAGATCAACGGGCGAAGCGCTGCCTCACGACCCGAGATGGCAACGCCAGAACTCCAGCATGCGGGCCCAGGCACGCTCGGCGGCGGCGCGGTCATGCACGCTGCGCTGTTCATTCATGAAGGCGTGGTCGGCGTCATAGCGGAAGATTTCCGACGACGCCTTTGCATGTTTCAGTGAAGCCTGAAGTTCGTCGACTGCCCGCGGCGTGCACCAGTCGTCGCGGACGGCAAAGTGACCTTGGAAGGGCACGCGGATGTCTTCGGGCTTGGCGGCCTCGCGCGGGGGAATGCCGTAGAAGCAGCAGGCGGCTGAAATTTCCGGCACACGCACGGCACCGATAATGGTCATGGCACCACCAAGGCAGAAGCCGGTCAAGCCGACCCTGACGCCGCTCCGGTGAAGATATTGCGCAGCGCCCCGCACGATATTGTCGGTGGCGTCGAGAAAATCGAGCGATGACATTTCCTGATCGGCCTTGGCGCTATCGTGGTATTCGACGGCCACCCCGGCATAGAGATCAGGCGCAAGAGCTTCATAGCCGGCGCGTGCAAGCCGGTCGCAGATACCCTTGATCTGGTCTTGCAGGCCCCACCATTCCTGAATGACAACGATGCCAGGCGCATGGTCGCGCCCAGCCTTGGCGAGGTAACCCTTGGTGTCCTTTCCGTCTGCGCGCTTGAAAGTGATGTTGGTGCCCATCGCCGGACTCCCGAATTGGTCTGGCGAAGTTTCGCACCGGACAGCGCATGGCGCAAGATGCACGGCATTCGGAATCGCGGAATGGTGACGGACGCTGCTTGCCGTCTGTCGAGGAGCAGCTATGTTGCGGGCAGGAGATTTGCTGTGAACTTTGTCGATATCAAGAATCCCTTCTACCGGCCCCTGTGGCGGCGCGTCGTGATCGTAGCAACAGCTGGCGGCTGGACGGCAGTTGAGGCTTTCATAGCCAGGAGCGGATTCTGGGCCGTGATCTTTGGCGCAATCTTTGTATTTTCGCTGTGGACTTTCATCATCAACTGGAAAGAGCCACCACCAGAGGCATGACTTCAGCCACGCGCCACTTTCTCAGCCAGATCAGAGTTGAGCAACAGCGCCAGCGCGTTGGTCAGACCTTCGTCCTTCTGGGTGATGCTGGCGAGCGCAGCGTGGTGCCATGATACCACCACAGCACCGGCAGCCACCTTGACCGTGGCGGTGGCCGGCTTTTTGCGCAAAAAGGCCAACTCGCCAATAAACACTGCCGGATCCACTTTGATCTTGCGCCCGGCCTTGTCAATTTCCACGTCACCGCGCAACACATAATAGAGTTTGTTGAGGGTCTGGCCCTCTTCGGTCAATGTTGTGGTTTCATCTATCTGTTGCCAGTTGCCGCTCTTGATCAGGCGGCGGAACTGACCAGGGCTGATGCCGCGCAAGTTCTGGTACAGCGACATTTCATCATCACTGAGCGTGGTCATGCGGCGGTCGCGCAGGATCAAGGCAATCATCACCATGTTGATGCCCATGTTGGGGATAATCCAGAAGATGGCTTCCCAGAGGGGCGACGACGACACCGTGAAATAATATGCCATGTAGGCAAAGTCGCCAGCGATGGCGAACATGCGCAATGCAATCTGGTCCCGGAACAGAAAGCAAATAAGATAGAGAACGGCACCAACGTGGATGAGATGCGGAGCCACGTACTCGAAGTATGGCATTTTATCCTCCCCCTGCAGTCATGAATGTCCTGGCAACAACCTGAGCGGGAAACTGGTTCAGAGTCCAGCCCTGCCAACATTCAACTGGCAACATTCAAATGAGTGAGCGATCGGCCACAACCCGTGTGCGGATCAGGAGCGCGCCACCTTGTCGGCCATGTCGGCAGACAGGAGTGCGCCCATGGCATTCTTCAGGCCGTCGTCCTTGCGGAAAAGGCCTCGCAATTCGGCCTGGTTCCACGAGACATAGAGTGACTTTTCAGCAGTTCGCACCGTGGCGGTGGCGGCCTTGTCGCGCAAAAAGGCAATCTCGCCGATGAACAGCATTGGCCCGGCCTCCAGAATGCGATCCTGCTTGCCAATACTCACCTTGCCATCGAGCACATAGTAGAGCTTGTCGAGCATTTGACCTTCTGTTGTCAGTTGCGTCGCCTCAGCCACTTCGTGCCAGGTGGCGTGTTTGATGAGCTTGCGGAACTGGCCCGGCGAAAGCGTTTCGAGACCACGGAATAGCCGCATCTCGTTGTCAGACAAAAGCGACATGCGGTGCTCGTGAAGCAGAATGCCGATCATGGTGGTGTTGATCAGCACATTGGCAACGCTCCAGTAGAGCGGGTTCCACAAGGGTTCGGGAAAAGCGAGGTAGTAATAGAGCGAAAGCAAGGCATCGCCCAAAGCGGCGAAGGCCCGGAGCTTGATCTGGTCGCGGAACAGGAAGCATACCAGCGTAAAGATCGCCGCGACGTGGACGAGATTCTGGACGAAAAAATCAGATGAGATCATGCGCCGTTCACGGAATTGCGCATCGTGGCGATGCACGAAACGCTGTTGACCCTATCCCCCACCCGTGGCGTGATAGCGCAAATTACTGGAGGATCAATCATGGAATACCGTCAGCTCGGCCGTTCAGGCCTGAAGATTTCGTTGCATACCCTGGGCACGATGAATTTCGCCGGGGAAGGCGCGTTTTTCGGCATGGCCGGACCGGTGCAGGTGAAAGACGCAGCGCGGTTGGTGGATATGGCTGCCGACCATGGTGTCAACATGCTCGACACCTCCAACGCCTATTCCACCGGCAGGTCGGAAGAGGCGGTGGGCGAAATTCTCAAGGGCCGTTCCCAGCAGATGATGGTCGGCACCAAGGTTCGGTTTTCAATGGGCTCTGGCCCCAACGAGCAGGGCCTGTCACGCTTTCACATCATCCACGAGGCCAATGCCAGCCTGAAACGGTTGCGGCGCGACCACATCGACTTGTATTTTCTCCACGAGTGGGATGGCCTGACGCCGGTCGAGGAAATGATGGAGGCGCTCGATACGTTGGTGAAGCAGGGCAAGGTGCGCTACGTCGCCTGTTCCAATTTTTCCGCCTGGCACATCATGAAGTGCCTCGCCGCTGCTGACCGGCACAACTTCCAGCGCTTTGTCTGCCAGCAGATTCACTACACCATCGAGGCGCGTGAGGCCGAGTTTGAACTGATGCCGGTGGCGCTTGATCAGGGTGTCGGAATTCAGGTGTGGAGTCCGCTTGCCGGTGGCTTGCTCTCCGGCAAATTTCGCAAGGGTAAACCAGATCCCAAGGTGTCGCGTCACATCGCAGGCTGGGGAGAGCCGCCCATCTACAACCAGGAGCGGCTCTACACCATCATCGAAGCCTTGGTTCGGGTGGGTGAGGCGCACGGGGTATCGGCCGCGCAAGTCGCGCTCTCTTGGCTGGCAGGACGGCCCGGTGTCTCGTCCCTGATCGTCGGCGCGCGCAATGAAGAGCAGCTCAAGGACAGTCTTGCCTCAGCGCAGCTGAAGATTTCTGACGAAGAACGCAAGATGCTTGATGACGTCAGCCAAGTGCCACAACCTTATCCCTACTGGCATCAATGCTGGTCGGCAGCTGAACGGTTGGGGCCAGCCGACTTGTCCATGCATGCCCCCTACATCGCCGCACGCAAGCCGCGCATGTGATCAGTTCCACCAGCCCTTGTGGTCCTTGCTGGGTTGACGAAGGATGCCGTCACCGTTTTTCGGCGGTTCGATTTCCATGAGGTAGCGCTGCTCCGGGCTCATCCGGTTGTACAGTCCCTCGGTCAGGTAATCGAGCTGCAGCAACTGCTGCGGCAGGTCGCGGCGCGTGTAGGTGAGATGCAGCATGCGGCGGTAGGCGTTGCCGGTCTTCAAGGTGCCGGAGTGCCACATTGATGAATTGCAGATGATGGCGGAACCCGCAGGTGCCTCGACCAGGACTTCCCCCGGATAGGGTGCCGACAGGTCCTTTGGCATGCGCGCTTCGTCTTCAGCCGAGAGCGGAGCTGGTTCCCAATCGCCGATGTTCACATAGGGCACATTGATCGGTGCCCACTTGTGTGATCCCGGCACGATGCGCGTCGGGCCATTGTCGCGTGTCATGTCGTCAAACATGATCATTGAGTTGACGACCCACCAGTCATCATCGAATTTTTTCGGCACATCGACATGCATGTCCTGCTGGCCGTAACCTTTCACCGGATCGCGCAGATTGGCACCGTGTACCTTGATCTCACCCAGAAGATATGCGGACGCCGCGAGGACCTCCGGAATCCAAAGGCATTTATCGAAGGCTTCGGTCTTGTTGAAGATGTTGGAGATGCGGCGCGCGCCAGGTTCGACGTGCACCTCATGGCCACCCTTGTCATTTTCAGCGCCGTGAATGCGCTCGAATTCGCTGCGCATGCGGCTGACGTCGGCAGCACTCAAGACATTCTCAACAATAAAGAAGCCGTCACGGTCGAGCTGCTCCTTTTGTTCGGACGTGATGGTGTCGGGTCCGACGCCAAGAGCGCGCAGGGCTTGCTTGGTGTACATCGCAGATCTCCCTTACAATTTGGCCTTACAATTTTGCCAGACGCGGTGGTTGCACGAGCTTGCCGAGAATGCCGAAGCGCGTTGCGCCCGACGCTGCCGGAATGTTGTTGGCGAGGCCATTCACGGTGGCGTGGGCCAAAGTGGCAAATTTGATGGCCTCCTTGAAGGCTGCCGGAACGCCGAACTCGTCGGAGAGCGTGAGGCGCAGGCCCTTCGGGACGTAGGAGGCGAGGCGCTCCATGAGGTAAGCGTTCCGGGTGCCGCCGCCAGATGCCATGATGGTGCTGATCTCGGCAATCGACTTCACATTGTCGGTGATCGAGCGGACGATGGAGTAGGCGGCAAATTCCGTCACCGTGGCAACGAGGTCGGGGGCCGGGAGGTTCTTGAAATCCGCGATGAAGCCGTCAGCGTAGCTTGAACCAAAATCAAGCCGCCAGGCCGAACGCGGAATGGGACGCTTGAAATAGTCATGGTTCTTGAACCTGGTCATCAGCTTTTCGTCGACCTTTCCGGTGCTGGCGATGTCGCCGTTCTTGTCGTAAGGCTGGCCAAACTTCGCGCGCATGACATGGTCGATCATGACATTGCCCGGACCGGTGTCGAAAGCCATCATCCTCGCCCGGTCGGGGTGAGCGAGCTGGCAATTGGCTATGCCGCCGATGTTGAGCGTCAGGATGGGACCGATGTCGCGGAAGGCGACATAGTCGAGATACTGCATCAGCGGTGCGCCGGTGCCGCCCAGCGCGTGGTCCATGGTGCGGAAGTGGGTGACGACATGGGTTTCACAGGCTTCCGCCACGATCGCCGGTTCGCCGATCTGCATGCCGCAGGCGTAAGGGCCATCAAGCCAGCGGGAGACGAGATCTTCGTTGTGGTCGTAGTTGCGCAGCAGGTGATGCACCGGCGGCTCCTGGTAGATGGTCTGGCCATCAAAGCCGATGACTTCAACATCGCCAGGCTTCAAGTTATGCTCGCGCATGAAGTCGCGGGCGGCCTGCGCATAGACAGCGCCGGCGAGGTAGTTGAGGCGGTTCAATTCAAAGAGACTGATCTTGTTCTCGAAAGACTTGAGCACGATTTCGGCCACGGCATCGGGCCAGTCATAGGATTTGCCCGTGATGAAGGTGGGCCGCCGTGGGTAGCCATCGGCACCATTTTCGATCTCGACCAGTACCACGTCAATTCCGTCGAACGACGAGCCGCTGTTCAAGCCAATGACTTTGACCATTGATCAATCCTCCCGGCGGAGAGAATGCACCATCCGGCAAATTCTGCAACACTTCACCTTGTCGAAGAGGAATGTTGCAGATACTACCTGTGTCTGCTGCATGGCTGCACAGCCCAGTGCCTTGACTTGCACGAGGGGCAGCGAGAGACTTGGCCCAGAATTCAGAGGTTTGTCATGCCGTCGAAAACCAATCTCACGATCAATCCGCAGCGTCTGTGGGATACCCTCATGGAGACAGCGGCTTTTGGCGGGACACCCAAGGGTGGCATCAAGCGCCTGACGGTCTCAGATGAAGACAAGCGGGTGCGTGACTGGTTCAAGGCTGAATGTGAAAAGCTGGGCTGCACGGTCGAGGTTGATGAAGTCGGCAACATGTTTGCGACCAGGCCAGGCAAGCGCACGGACATTGCGCCAGTGGCCATGGGTTCACATCTCGATACGCAGCCCACGGGCGGCAAGTTCGATGGCGTTTTGGGTGTGTTGGGAGCGCTGGAGGCGCTGCGCACTTTGGTAGACATGGGCTACGAGAGCAATGCGCCGCTGATGATTGTCAACTGGACCAATGAGGAGGGCTCGCGTTTTGCCCCCGCCATGTTGTGTTCGGGCGTCTATGCCGGTGTGTTCACGCCCGAGTTTGCCTATTCCCGCGAAGACCGTCAGGGCATCAAGCTGGGCGATGAGTTGGAGCGCATCGGTTACAAGGGCAAGCACAAGGCCGGTGACATCAAGTTCTCGGCGATGTTTGAACTGCACATCGAGCAGGGCCCGATCCTGGAAGCTGAGGGCAAGACGATCGGCGTCGTCACAGGTGTGCAAGGCATGCGCTGGTATGAGGTGACGGTACGGGGACAGGAAAGCCACACAGGTGCCACACCCATGGGCCTGCGCAAGAATGCGTTGCTCGGTGCCGCACGCATGATCGAGGCCATCCATCAAGTCGGTATGGCGCATCTGCCGGGCGTGGCGTCGGTGGGTCTGATCGAGAACCGCCCCAATTCGCGCAACGTGGTGCCCGGGGAAGTGTTCTTCACGGTTGACCTGCGCCACCCAGATGAACGGCAACTCGACAAGATGGAGGCCGCGTATCAGGCAGCGCTGCCGAAGATCGCTGCCGAACTCAATCTCGAACTGGAAGAAAAGCGCATCTGGAATTCTCCGGCTGTAAAGTTTGCGCCAAACCTCATCGACTGTGTGCGGCAGGGGGCGACGCAGGCGGGCTATTCCTCGCGCGAAATGGCTTCGGGGGCCGGGCACGACGCCGCCTATATCAACCGCGTGACACCAACGACAATGATCTTCGTGCCCTGCCTCGGTGGCATTTCGCACAACGAAGCAGAATCAACGACGCTGGAGGAGTGTGGGGCAGGCGCGCAAGTGCTGCTCAATGCCGTCCTCGCCCACGACGCGACGCTGGCCTGAGGCAGGACATGACGTCTGAACTTGCAGCGCGAGCCAGAGAGTTGGCACTTCTTCTGGCGTCGTGGCCGTCAGTAACAGGTAGCGCGGATGAGGCGGCGTTGCCGCATCTTCTGGCGGAAGCAATTTCCCGTTTCGACAAAACATGGATTGAAGCCATTCCCGATGATCCGGCGCAGCGCAGCAACATCTTCGCGCTGAAGCGTGGGCGTTCGCGGCGCGCCGTCGTCCTCACGGGGCATTTTGATGTGGTGGCGGTTGATGATTATGGCGCACTGCAAGACCTGGCTTTTTCTCCAGAAAAACTGTTGGCTCCAACCATGGAGCGCTTGCGGCAAACCGGAGAAAATCCGCTGGCGCTCGCAGACTTTGAAAGCGGGGACTTCATTCCGGGCCGTGGACTTCTCGACATGAAGGCCGGTCTTGCTGCAGGGATCGCCGCCATGGAAGTCTATGGCGGCGAGTTGACATTGCTCTTTGCCGGTGTGTCCGATGAGGAAGAGAAATCTGCCGGAGCCCGCGCTGCGGTCTCTCAGCTGAAACGCATTGCAGATGACGAAGGTCTCGACATTGCGCTCGTCATCAATCTCGATGCCATCTCGGATCAGGGCGATGGCGCGACGGGACGCGTGGTCACCTATGGTTCCATTGGCAAGCAGTTGCTGGCTGCGCATGTGGTGGGAAAGCCTGCCCATGCCGGATACCCGCAGGACGGCGTCAATGCGGCCTATGTGATGGCGGAACTGGTGCGGGTCATTGAACTGGCACCAGAACTTTCTGAAACCACGGGTACGGAAGTGGCTGCACCACCGGCCACGCTGTTCGCCAAGGACGGCAAGCAGGGCTACAATGTGACGACGCCACCACATGCTTTCGCCTATTGGAACACCATGCAGCATCAGCGCTCTGGAGCTGCAGTTCTCGAGATTGCGATGGGTTTGGCGCGCCATGCCGTTGCTGCGGTAGAAGCAAGGACGGGACACCACATCAAACTCACGAACTGGGCTGATATTGCCAAGGGTTTGACAATTCCTGCTGGCCGTGATCCTGCAGCCAGCCTGCCTGACCAGACACGTGTTGTGATGGCCGAAGCAGCGGCGCTGCTGGCAATCAAGGAACCCACCGTCATCCTCGGTTTTGGTTCCATTCCCTATGCGGCAGTGCTGCTCAAGGACCAGAAACTCCGCACCACCATTTCACAGGCGGTGAAGCCCTTTGGACTTGGCGAGGTCAACTACTTTGCCGGTATTTCCGACATGAGTTTCTTTGGTGAGGCAGCAGGCGACCATGCCGTGGTGGCGGCCAATACGCCGATCTGGGGCACCGGTTTCACCATGCCGGAACCGGGGGGCTACCCGTGCATCAACATCGGTCCCTGGGGCCGCGACTATCATACCTGGCTGGAGCGGCTGCATGCACCCTACGCATTTGAAATTTTGCCCCGCGTGTTGCTTAGCGTGATTGAAGCGGTGGCGAAATCGGGCTAGAGGCGGGCTTCATTTTGAGGAGGCCACAATGGCATTGAAGCGAATCGAACCCGGCAAGCGCATGAGCGCCGCCGTCATTCACAACGGCATGGTCTATCTGGCCGGTTACACGCCAGAGAAAGCGCTGGGCAAGTCAGTTGCCGAGCAGACGCGCGATATTCTCGAGCAGATCGACGCGACGCTGAAGCAGGCCGGCACCAACAAGACCAATATCGTCAAGGCCAACATCTGGCTCACCGACATCAAGACCTGGGCCGAGATGAACACAGTGTGGGATACCTGGGTTGTCCCCGGCCAGACGCCAGCCCGCGCCACGGTCGAATCGAAACTCGCAGCACCCGGTATCGATGTTGAGATCATGGTCGAAGCCGCAATCGTGAAGACGGCCCGCAAGGCTGCCAAGGCGGCACGCCCGGCGAAGAAGTCGGCGAAGAGATCAGCCAAAAAGGCGAAGAAGGCCAAGCGGTAGTTCAGCGCCAATCCTTGTAGCCGAACCAGAGATAGGCCCCTTTGAGATAGAGCGGCCGGAAGGCAGGCAAGGGGAATTTTGCCAGACGGCGCGTGATGACGGCGGGAACCTCATCGCGCGCCTTTTCATTGAGCATCAGGCGCGCCGCAGCGCGCCCGCACCACGAGCCCATGGCGACGCCATTGCCGTGATAGGCGAGCGCCGTCCACACCGACTTCCGCTCATCAAGTGCGCCCACATAGGGTACGAGATCGTAACTCAGGCAGACGAAGCCGCGCCAGAAATGGGTGATTTCGGCCTTGGACCAGGCCGGAAACAGGTGATGAAAAGTTGCGGTGATGTGGCGGCGATAGGCTTCGGCCCCTTCCGCCGATGAATTGGTGCCGCCACGTCCGCCAAAGAGAAAGCGCTTGCCGGGCAGCAGGCGGAAATAATGCAGGAGATTGCGGCTGTCATAGGCGAGGCGTTCAGTGGTCCAGCCTTGCGCGTTCAGTTCGTCATCACTCAAGGGCCGCGTGACGATGATGTTGGAGAGCGCTGGCAAAATGCGGCCTGCGTGGCGGGTCGAAACATCTTCCGGTGTGTAGCCATTGGTGGCGACCAGCACGCGCTTGGCTTTCACACTGCCGTTTGCTGTCGTGAGGTGATGGCCGCCATCGCGCTCTTCCCAGCGGATGACGCGGGAGTTGGGGTGAAGTTTGGCTCCGGCCTTGTGGGCAGCACGAGCCAGGCCACGCACATAGTTCAAGGGATGGACGCCAAAGCCCACCGGACCCAGCAGACCACCGTGGAACTCCGGACCGCCAAGGCCGCGCTCCAGCAGTTGCTGGCGAGAAAGCACTTCGTTCTCTTCACCGAACGTCGCGCGATAGAAGCGCTGGTCCTCCCTGAATTCCTCAAGCCGATTGGGGAGATGCGCCAGGGTAATCTCGCCTGACATGGTTTTCCACACATCAATGCTGTGACGCGAGGCATTGTCAGCCACCAGGTCAACGCTGGCTTTCATGGCGCTGTAGAAAGCCTTGGTGGCATCAAGGCCGTAGGTGGCGATCATCTCGCCATATCCAAGCTTGTGCGAGCCGATGCAGGCAAAGCCGCCGTTGCGGCCAGAGGCACCCCAACCAATGGCGCCCGCTTCGAGAAGACGAACATCAACCCCGCGTTCAGCCAGTTCAATTGCTGCCGACAAACCAGTGAAGCCGCCACCAATGATGGCGACGTCACAGGTTTCGTTCGGGCCGAGGGTAACGAGGTTGAGGCCCAGCGGATCAGCCGAGGCTTCCCAATAGCTGTCCACGGTTTGATCAAAGTGAAGGGCGTCGGGATGTACGAGGTGCATCACCTTTCATGCCATGGCAGTTGCGTGGTTCCAAGGGTGGCAACGCACTTGAATTGATCTGACTTGAGACGTTTGACAGCCTGACGTTCCGAAGCGTGGAAGGGGCGGCAATCTAGAGTTTCGGCCTGCGCTTCCTGTCGCCATACCAGCCGCCAACTGCTTTTTCATAGGCCAGCGCGGCTTTGAAGACGCGCGTGTCGTCGAAGGTGCGGGCGACAATCTGAATGCCGGTCGGTACACCACTTGAAGAAAGACCAGATGGCACCGAGATGACGGGACAATTGTGCAGCATGTTGAAATGATGCGTCATCACCCAGCCGTATTCAGGATCAGCCTTCTTGCCGTTGACGGTGAAATTCTCATCCCACGGATCGTGATCTGCCTTGACTGCAGGCGCGCTGTTGGTGGGGCAGATGAACACGTCATGGCTGGCCAGAACAGGCCCCAGTGACTGATACATCAGATGGGCGCGCTGCCAGGGTTTGTGGACGTCATCCAAGGTGGAACGCGCCACTGCCGCCGCCATCTTCAATGCATAGTCAGTCAAGAGGTGGGCATTCTCCTTGCTGTGCCACAGGGCTTGGCGGCCAAAGTGCATCATGTTGTACCAGTGCAGGCAGTCGGCATCGCTCTCTCCGGTCCAGCCCAGCTCCACCTCTTCGACGTCGGCACCAAGATCGCGGAAATGATCGATGGCAAGCAGAGTATTGCGGCGGACATCCGGGATCGACATTGACGTATCCAAAATCAGTTGAATAGGCGACGCGCAGGCCTTTGATGCTGGTGGCCTTGTCAGGCAAGGCGCAGGCGCGGGCGCAATGAGTCATGGTCAAGGGGATGGGCACCGGCGGTCACCGACTGCATCAAGGCGGCGTCGGCGAGGCTGCGGGTCATGGGTCCGCAATGGTTGAAGCGGTCGAAATTGGCGGGCGGGCCATCGGGGTTGCGGCCATGGGGTGGCTTGAAGCCAACGATGCCGCAGCAGCCAGCGGGAATGCGAATGGAACCGCCGATGTCGGTGCCGGTGGCAAGTGTCGTCAATCCGGCGGCCAGTGCTGCAGCAGATCCACCCGAGGAACCGCCAGGCCCCCAGTCCATATTCCACGGATTGCGCGTCACGCCCCAGATGCGGGAATGGGTGACGCCGGAGAGGCAAAACTCCGGAGTGGTGGTACGTGCGAAGATGATGGCGCCGGCCCTCTCCAACCGCTCGATCATGGGATCGGAGTGATCATCGCACGTTGGCTGCATGGATGAGTGAGCCGTGGGTGGTGCGCTTGCCCTTGACGCGCTGGGCATCTTTGACCGCCAGGGCAATGCCTTCGAGCGGACGGACCTTGGCACCCCGCCTGGCGTAGAGTGCGTCGGCAGCCCGGGCTTTTTCGTCCGCCTCATCCCAATACTGGTCGGCGAAAACATTGAGCTTGGGATTGATCCGCTTGCTGCGGTCCCTGAGTGCGGCCATGAGGTGGGACGGCTTCAGTTTGTGCGCCTTGAAAAGCCGCACCGCCTCAGTGGCAGTCAAGTAACAGAGATCATCGTTGGTCATCTTCGCCTCAGTCATGGACAGGCCCATCGTTGATTGGCTAGAGACAGTCTCAACATTGCAGAAGGATAATGTCCATGGGAACGCGGCTGGCAGGCAAAACGGCACTGGTAACCTCGGCGGCGCAGGGCATTGGCCGGGCCACGGTTCTGGCCATGGTGGCGGAAGGTGCCAAGGTTGTCGCCACTGACATCAATGTGCCAGCGCTTGAAGACCTGGCGAAGCAGTCGAAGGCCATCAGCATCCACCGCCTCGACGTCACCAAGCAGACCGAGATCGACGCGCTGGCCGCCAAAATCGAAGCACCCGATGCGCTGTTCAACTGCTCGGGCTATGTTCACGCGGGCACGATCATGGACGTCGTGGACAAGGACTGGGACTTTGCCTTCGAACTCAATGTGCGGGCGCACTACCGCATGATGCGGGCCTTCACTCCCGCGTGGCTCGAAAAAGGCAAGGCCTCGGTCATCAACATGGCGTCGCTGGCATCGTCGGTGAAAGGTGTGCCAAACCGCTTCCTCTACGGCACCAGCAAGGCTGCCGTCATCGGCATGACCAAGGCCATGGCAGCTGACTACCTCGCCAAAGGTATCCGGGTGAATGCCATCTGCCCTGGCACGGTTGACACGCCCTCCCTGCACGACCGGATGCGCGCCACCGGCGATTACGAAGCCGCGCACAAGGCATTTGTGTCGCGCCAACCCATGGGGAGACTGGGAACTGCCGAAGAAATAGCCGCTCTGGTTGTTTATCTGGCAAGCGATGAGAGCGCGTTCATCACCGGGCAGGCCATCAATATAGATGGCGGCTGGTCTGTCTGAACGGTCAATCTGACCCCATTGGCAAAATCCCCGTTTGCATCCTAGTATCCCCATAAGAGGTGCCCATCAGAGGCCCCGGGGGAGACGGTATTTTGGGTTCAACGGCCAGCGCCATCGATGCGCGCAATGTCAGCAAGGTGTTCAAGGGAGCAGGGCAGGACGAAGTCCGGGCTCTCGACAATGTCTCGGTTGCCATTCGCGAAAATGAATTCTTCACCCTGCTGGGGCCCTCGGGCTGTGGCAAGACCACATTGCTCCGGTTGATTGCCGGATTTGATTTTCCGACCGAAGGCGAAATTCTTCTCTATGGCGACGACATCGCCCTGCTGCCGCCCTACAAACGACCGGTCAATACCGTGTTTCAGAACTATGCGCTGTTCCCGCACATGACGGTGGCGCAGAACATCGGCTTTGGCCTCGAAATGCTGGGCAAGCCGAAGGACGAAATCACTGCCCGCGTACGGGAAATGCTGCAACTGGTGCGCATGGAAGAATTGAGCGGCCGCCGCACTTCACAGATTTCTGGCGGACAACAGCAGCGCGTGGCGCTGGCTCGCGCGCTTGCGCCGCGTCCCAAAGTGCTGCTGCTTGATGAACCGCTTTCGGCGTTGGACTACAAGCTGCGCAAGGACATGCAGATCGAGTTGAAACGCCTGCAACATGAAACCGGGATCACGTTCATTTTTGTGACGCACGATCAGGAAGAAGCCCTCACCATGTCGGACCGCATTGCGGTGATGAGCAAGGGTAAGATCTTGCAGATCGGCGGCCCGCGCGACATCTACGAGCGGCCGACGGAACGTTTTGTGGCTGATTTCATTGGCGAGACCAATATGCTCAAGGGCGTCGTGGCCAAGCCCGGAAAAGCAGGTAACGTCAGTGTCAAGCTGGCAGTGGGCCCGACATTGTCAGCCACCGTGCCCGAGGGCTTTTCGGCGTCTGGCCAGGTCACCGTGGTGGTACGGCCCGAACATGCCCGCATCAGCAATGGCAAGTCTGCAGCGGACTTCAGGGGCAATTTGGAAAACATCGTGTTCTTCGGCACAGATACGCATTTCCATCTGCGCCTCGCCGACGGCACACCCTTTGTGGTGCGGCAGCAGAACGATGGTGGCGGTGCCCCGGCCTATGAAGCCGGACGCAGCCTTGGCATCACAATCGCGGAGAATTCCGCGCGCGTGCTGAAGGACTGAAGCCATGCCATCGCGATCGAGCGCTGCTGAAGTTGCCGAGAGTTTCCGCCAAGCCGACATCCGCACGCGCTGGTGGCTCACAACTCCAGCGCTGTTCATCATTGCCGTCGGTGCCATTGGTCCGCTGTTTGTCATGCTGCTTTATTCCTTCATGGTGAAGGGGGATTATGGCGACGTCAAATACTGGGAGTTCTCGAGCCGGGGCTGGGTTGAAGTGTTTCGCCAGACAGACATTTTTGACGAGAGCATCACCAGCTGGGCCGACGCCCACGTGCAGATCCTGTGGCGTTCAATCAGGTTGGCGGCCATCACCACCGTCGCGACGCTCATTCTTGGTTTTCCCACCGCCTATTTCATTTCGACCCGCGATGAGGGCAAACGGGAGATCTGGCTATTCCTGATCACCGTGCCGTTCTGGACCAACATCCTGATCCGTACCTTTGCCATCCAGGAGACAATCCGCAACGAAGGCGTGATCAACACCGTGCTGCTGAAGCTGGGCGTGATTTCATCGCCAATTCAAATCATGTTCACTGACACAGCAATTCTGCTTGGCATGGTCTATGTCTATCTGCCTCTGATGGTATTGCCGGTCTATGCCTCGCTGGAAAAACTCGATTTTCGCATGGTGGAGGCTGGTTATGACCTGTACGCGACGCGGCTGCGGGTATTGTGGCGCATCATCCTGCCACTCACCAAGCCCGGCCTCATCGCAGGGTCCATACTGGTGTTCATTCCGGCCATCGGTGCTTATGTCACGCCGCGGGTTCTGGGCGGTGGCAAGAAGATGATGCTGGGCAATCTCATCGACCTGCAATTCGGCCAGGGCCGCAATTGGCCGCTGGGGGCGGCCCTCTCCATCACCCTGATGATCATCGTCACCGTGGCTTTGCTGGTTTATGTGCGCAACGCTTCCAAATCAGGGGCGGGCCATGGCCACTAGGACCTTGAAACCGTTCTCGCTCAAGACGCAACCGGGTTTTTCCGCCATCGCGATGTTGTGTTTCGCAATGTTGTACCTGCCGATTTTGACGCTTGTTGTTTACGCCTTCAATGCGGGCGAGTCGGTTGCCGTGTGGAAGGGGTTGTCGCTGCGCTGGTTTGAGTCGGCCTGGCACAATGAACACGTGAAGGAAGCGGCACTGCGAACGATATTTGTTGCAACGATCGCGGCATCGCTGGCGACAATCTGCGCCACCATGGCAGCCATTGCCACAACGCGCACCGCGCCCTACCGCGGCCTCACGCTCAAGTACGCACTGATCAACCAGCCCCTGATGGTGCCGGAAATCGTGACGGCGGTGGCGCTTCTCATTGCCTTTTCGCGTCTCAAGGTGTGGTCAGGCTACAATGGCGTTGGCTATACGCTGCTTGCCCATACAGCTTTTTGCATTCCTTTTGCCTACCTGCCCATCCGGGCGCGTCTGGAAATCATGGACCTGACGCTGGAACGTGCTGCCGCCGACCTCTACGCCACGCCGTGGAATGCCTTCAAGCGCATCACGCTGCCGTTGCTGTTGCCCGGCGTTCTCGCGGGGTTCATGCTGGCCTTTGTCATTTCGCTTGATGACGTGGTGATCACCGAATTCGTCAAGGCACCCGGGCAGGAAACGCTGCCGACCTACATGCTGGGTCAGCTCAAGCGCAATGTCACACCTGAGGTCAACGCCATATCAACCGTCTTCCTGGCGATCTCCCTGCTGATCGTCACGATTTTCTTTTTCATCAGCAGGAAACGAAACTGAGTATTCACCAAACGCAACTGAATGGAGCTCGATATGAACTGGAAATCTGTCTTGGCAGGACTTGGTCTTGCTTTGGCCTCATCACTTTCCCCCGCCCATGCCGAGGGCGAACTCAACATCTTCAACTGGGGCAATTACACCAGCCCGGAATTGATCAAGAAATTTGAGGAAGCCTACAAGGTCAAAGTGACCATCACTGACTACGACTCAAATGACACGGCACTGGCCAAGGTTCGCGCCGGTGGCCACGGCTTCGACATTGCCGTTCCTTCGTCCAATTTTGTGCCGATCTGGATCAGCGAAGGCCTGGCCCTCGAAACCAATCCCAACCAGATGGAAAATTTCAAGAATCTCGATGACCGCTGGAAGGGTGTCAGTTACGATCCGGAGCGCAAGTTCACGGTGCCGTGGCAGTGGGGTACGGTCGGAATCGTCGTCAATACCAAACATTTCAAGGGTGATATCAACACCTGGAACCTGGTCTTCAATCCGCCGGACGAGTTGAAGGGCAAGATCAATATGGTGCCGGAAATGTTCGACGTCATGTTTGGCGCCATCAAGCTGGCGGGCGGCGAACAATGCACCGGTGACAAGGAAGTCCTGAAAAAAGCTCGCGACATGATGCTGGCTGCGAAACCAAACTGGATGTCGATGGAATACAACACCATCGAGCCCATGGTGAAGGGCGATTTCTACGCCTCCAGCGACTGGAATGGTTCGGCGCTGCGCCAGCGTCTGCAAAATCCTGACATCAAGTATGCCTACCCCAAAGAAGGTACGGTGATCTGGATGGACAACCTGATTGTGCTGAAGGATGCGAAGAACGTGGAAAATGCCAAGCTCTTCCAGAACTTCATCATGGATCCTGAAAATGCGGCGATGATTTCAGCGTTCGCGCGCTATGCCAATGGCATCAAGGGCTCAGAGAAGTTCATGCCTGCCGACATGACCAGCGCACCGGAGGTGATCATTCCGGAAGAATTCATGAAGACCACGGAAATCAGCCAGATGTGCCCGCCAGAAGTGGCGGAACTCTATACCAAGATCTGGACCGAAGTGATGAAGTAATACGCCTGCATGCAGTCGTGAACACGGGGTCCCGCAAGCAATTTGCGGGACCTTTTGTTATTCTGGTGAACGAACTAGATCCGGCCTGTCTTTTTCAGATAGCTGACAATTTCCGTTGCCGCATCGGGGGCACTTATGCGGCCGGTATCGAGCCGGATCTCCGGATTTTCCGGTGCTTCATAGGGTGAGGAAATGCCGGTAAAGTTCTTGAGGTCGCCGCGCCGGGCCTTGGCGTAGAGGCCCTTGACGTCACGCTTCTCGGCTTCCGCCAGTGAGGTATCAACGAACACTTCGCAGAACTCGTCCTTGCCAAGGCGCTCACGCGCCATCAGGCGCTCGGCGCGGAACGGCGAGATGAAGGACACGAGCACGATCAGTCCGGCATCGGCCATCAGGCGGGCGACCTCGGACACACGGCGGATGTTCTCCACCCGGTCGGCGTCGGTAAAGCCAAGATCGCGATTGAGGCCATGGCGGACGTTGTCGCCGTCGAGCAGGTAGGTGAGATGACCTTCAGCGTGCAGTTTCTTTTCCACCAGGTTGGCGATGGTTGATTTGCCGGCACCCGAAAGCCCGGTAAACCACAGCACCGTTGGCTTCTGTTTCAACAGCCTGGCGCGCGAATCCTTGTGCACATCGGTGGCCTGCCAATGAATGTTGGCCGCGCGACGCAGGGCAAAGTTGATCAGCCCCATGCCGACGGTGGCATTGGTGAAGCGGTCAATGATGATGAAGGAACCAAGCGCCTTGTTCTCACCATAAGGCGCAAAGGCGAGTGGACCATCGAGTTCCAGGGCGCAGACACCTATTTCGTTGAGCGCCAGCGAATTGGCCGCCACATGCTCCATGGTGTTGACGTTGACCTTGTACTTCAGCTTGTCGAGGGTGCCGGTGATTGTCTTGGTGCCGGACTTGATGAAATAGGGCCGCCCGGGCAGCATTTCCTGGTCACCCATCCACAAGACCTCGACCTCGAACTGATCGGAGACTTCGACAGGCGCACTGGCGGCGCAGAGTACATCGCCCCGGCTGACGTCAATTTCATCGGCGAGCGTGATGGTGATGGCCTGGTCGGCGATGGCTGCTGCGAGATCACCATCGGCTGTGACGATACGGGTGACGGTGGATTGGCGCCCCGAGGGCAGAACCTTCAGGACATCGCCTGTCTTGACTGTGCCTGATGCGATGGTGCCGGCAAAGCCGCGGAAATTCTGGTTGGGACGCGAGACCCATTGCACCGGCAGGCGGAAGGGCATTTCAGCCAGGTCTTCGCCCACTGGCACGGTTTCAAGATGGGCCATCAGCGTCGGACCCTGATACCACGGCATCCTGGCGGAACGTTCGATGATGTTGTCCCCGGCAAGCGCTGAGGCGGGAATGAGAGTGATGTCGCCAGCCCCCACGGATTTCGCAAAGGTGCGGTAGTCTTGTTCGATGGCCTCGAAGGTGGTGCGGGAATAGTTCACAAGGTCCATCTTGTTGATGCAGACAACGAGATTCTTGATGCCGAGCAGGGTGCAGATGAAGGTGTGGCGCCGAGTTTGGGTGAGCACGCCCTTGCGGGCATCGATCAGAATGATCGCGAGTTCGGCTGTCGATGCGCCGGTTGCCATGTTGCGGGTGTATTGTTCATGTCCGGGTGTATCAGCGACGATGAACTTGCGCCGGGCGGTGGTGAAGGCGCGATAGGCCACATCGATGGTGATGCCCTGTTCGCGCTCGGCGGCAAGACCATCGACGAGCAAGGCAAAATCGAGATTGCCACCTTGGGTGCCGAGCTTCTTCGAGTCTGCTTCAAGGGCGGTGAGCTGATCTTCGAACAGCATCTTCGATTCATAAAGCAGGCGCCCGATCAGCGTTGACTTGCCGTCATCAACCGAACCGCACGTGATGAAACGCAACAGGTCCTTGCGTTCCTGCGACTGCAAGAAGCCCTCGACGTCACCGCCCTGGAATTCAACATAGCGGGTCATCAGAAATATCCCTCCTGCTTCTTCTTTTCCATGGAGGCTGAGGCGTCCTTGTCGATGACGCGACCCTGGCGTTCTGAAGATGTTGCCACCAGCATTTCTTCAATGATGTCGAGCAGTGTTGTTGCGTTGGATTCGATGGCCCCGGTCAAGGGATAGCAGCCCAGGGTACGGAAGCGCACCTTGCGCATTTCCGGCTTTTCACCGGCATTGAGTTTCATACGGTTGTCATCAACCATGATCATCTGGCCATCACGCCAGACCACTGGGCGAGAAGCGGCGAAATAGAGCGGAACAATCTCGATATTTTCACGATGGATGTATTGCCAGATGTCGAGTTCGGTCCAGTTGGAGAGCGGGAAGACGCGGATCGACTCGCCCTTGTTTTTTTTGGCGTTGTAGAGGTTCCACAGTTCCGGGCGCTGGTTCTTGGGATCCCAGCGGTGCTTGGCGTCGCGGAACGAGAAGATGCGTTCCTTGGCGCGGGACTTTTCCTCGTCGCGGCGGGCGCCACCAAAGGCGGCATCGAAACCGTATTTGTCGAGGGCCTGCTTCAGGCCTTCGGTTTTCATGACATGGGTGTGGAGCGCCGAGCCATGGTCGAAGGGATTGATGTTCTTCTCGATGCCTTCGGGATTGATGTGGGTGATGAGATCGAGGCCCAGTTTCTTCACGGTCGAATCGCGCAATGCATACATGTCCTGGAACTTCCAACGGGTATCGACATGCATGAGCGGGAAGGGCGGCTTGGCCGGATAGAAGGCCTTCATGGCGAGATGCAGCATGACAGCCGAATCCTTGCCAATGGAATAGAGCATCACCGGCTTTTCGCATTCGGCAGCGACTTCGCGGATGATATGGATGGCTTCTGCTTCCAGGCGTTCGAGGTGGCTCAGTCGCTCAGGCGTGGATATGGTCTTGATGACGGTGTTTGCAGTTGTTGCGGCAGAGCCCGCCATGAAAGAGCGGATCTTGTCCATGGTGCGCGCCGAGGGCGAGCGGCCCTTGCGCAGGTCAAAAACGAAATTGGGATCGCCCAGGGCCAGCTTGCCGAAGGCTGAAGGCTCGATGTTCTGCGCCGCGAGATGACGCTCAATGTCCGAGAGAAAGGTCTGTGCGATCGTGTCCATGATGCGGATTCACGACAGAACCCCGGCTCTGTCAAGGATAAATCCTATCAATGGCTCAAAATCGCAATCAATATAGGCTATCTCCTACATCGGCAGGCTCATCGGCCGGTGGATCAATGGCAATAACGGGCTTTTTCTTCGCTGGCTTGGCTGCTTTCATCGGTTTCTGTGGTGCTGGGGTTTCTTGCGTCACCTCCATCTCGGGGGCCGGAGCCGGAGCAGCCGCAGTGCCCGACGCCTTGGCACCACCTTTGACGATGCGGGCAATCACTTCTTGGCTGGGGTAGGAATCCGCTGGCAGGCCAAGCTTCACTTGCTGTTCCTTGACCGCGGCGCGCGTGCCCTTGCCAATCTTGCCATCGATTTTGCCGACGTCATAGCCAAGGCTGGCGAGCTTGTTCTGCAACCTGACGATCTCTTCATAGGAGGGATGGTTCACCTCACCGCGGCCTCGGCCTACAGCTCCCGCACCAGCGATACGTGTGGCGAGATAAGCGGCGGTCGTTGAATAGACGAGGCTCTCGTTCCACTTGAGATAGGCCGTGGTGAAATTTTCATAGGCGAGGAAGGCCGGACCATTGCGGCCCATAGGCAGCAGGAGTGCCGCTGGCATGGCATCAGACTTGATGGCCTTGCCGCTCGCTGCTGTGACGCCCCATTTGGCCCACTGGCTGCGCGGATGATTGATGGCGATATCGGCCTGGTCCCATGGCAGTTCGGCAGGCACTTTTACTTCCTGCAACCAGGGTTGGTTCGGTTGCCAGCCATGTTTGCGCAACAGGTTGGCGGTCGAAGCCAGCACATCAGGCACCGAATTGCGCAGATCGCGCTTGCCGTCGCCGTCAAAGTCGACGGCACTTTCATTGTAATCATAGGCCATGAACTGGGTCTGGCCGATTTCACCAGCCCACGCCCCCTTGAACTCGGCGCGGCTCAGGTCACCGGCGTCCAGCAACTGCAGCGAAGCAATCAGCTGCGGGCGGAATTTTTCCGGGCGGCGGCAATCCCAAGCCAGAGTTGCGATGGCTTGAATGGTATCGAAGTCGCCGGTGGTTGCACCAAAATCTGTTTCCAGCGCCCAGAAGGCGACAATGACGGGCGCGGGCACGCCATATTTCTGGCTGATCTTGTCGAAGGTGGACTTGTGTTTTTGCACCAGCGCCTGACCCTGTGACAGCCGGTACTTGGAAATCATCTTGCCCTGAAAGGTGAGAAAGCTGTCAGAGAAGATGCTCTGGCCGCGATCACGCTTGATGATGGCTGGATCGTAATTCACCGTATCGAGAACGGCGACGGAGCGCTTGCTCACGCCTTGTGCGGCAGCTTCCTGTTTCATCTCAGTGATGAAGGGCTTGAAGCCGGCACCGGTGTCACCGCAACTGGCGGCAAGGGCCGTGGAGGCAGTGAGTGCGATGGTGAAAATGGCCAAAAGAATGCGCATGGGAAACCGCCGAATCTCAAACATTTTTTGCCCCCGCCGCCACACCCGTAGAGGGGGAGCGTGGCAAGATCAAGGTTTCGTCATTCAGCCGTGCGACGGCGCAGCAACAAATTCAATGCGAAGGACAAGATGATGCCGGCGGCAATGCCCTGGATGAGGTCGCGGAAAATGGTGATCAGGAAGGTTATGGCCAACACCGAAACCGTGGGCCAGGCGGCGTGTTTCACAATTTCTTTTCTCTCGACCATATTCCAGGCGACCAGCGCCAGGATACCGGCCAGCGCCGCCAGTGGGATGAGACTCATGAGCGGCGCTGCCACCAGCATGAAGAGCAGGATGTAGAGCGCGTGCAACATGCCGGAGACCGGGCCAGAGGCACCGGCCTTCACATTGGTTGCAGTGCGGGCAATGGTTCCCGTCACGGTGATGCCGCCAAACAGCGGAGTTGCAATGTTGGCGACACCTTGGGCTACCAGTTCGGCATTGGAGCGGTGCATGCGGCCGGTCATGCCGTCAGCGACCACGGCAGAAAGCAGGCTTTCGATGCTGCCCAGAATTGCCAATGAAATGGCGCTGGGCAGAAGGGTCCAGAGTTTCGCCAGTGTGACGGCAGGCATGGCTGGCCAGGGCAGCATCGCGGGAATGCTGCCAAAGCGCGTGCCGATTGTCTCCACCGGAAGGCTCAGAGCCCAGGCGGCCAGTGAGGCCAGGACAACGGCAATGAGCAGCGCAGGCCAAAGCGGCCGCCAGGCCCGGATCGCCGTGATGACGGCGATGGTGGCGAGCGCCAGTGTTGCCGCCCAAGGATTGAGCGTGCTGCGCGCGCCCCACAGGGTTTCGAGCTTGTGCAACAATTCGCCCGGCTCTTGTCCCGGTACTGTGAGGCCAAACAGATCATGGATCTGGCTGGCAAAAATGATGACGGCGATACCAGCCGTAAAACCGGCGGTGACGGCATGGGGCACATGGCGGACGAGCGAGCCAAAGCGCAACACGCCACCCACCAGCATCATCACGCCGGCCATCATGGTGGCGAGCAGCAGTCCCTCCATGCCGTGAACGTCGATGATGGAGGCGACGAGCACGATGAAGGCCCCCGCTGGTCCACCAATCTGGAAGCGGCTGCCACCCAGCGCTGAAATCAGAAAGCCGCCGATGATGGCGGTGAACAGGCCTGCTTCCGGCGGCGCATGAGAGGCAATGGCGATGGCCATGGACAGCGGCAAGGCGACGATGGCGACAGTCAAACCGGCGAGTGCATCTTTGCGGAAAGCCAAGGCCGTATAACCCTCACGCATCACCGTGATGAGTTTGGGTGTGAAGGGAAATTGCATTTGGCCGCCGGACTATTCGCGTGAGAAGGGTTGTGAGTCGTGTCAGCCTACCACAAGGGCAACAAAAAACGGGGGCAGCGTTTGCACGCCGCCCCCGCCCAAGACCACTTCATGTCAGAACCCATGCTGGGAGCAAGTCACCGGACCGGGGGCGATGCCGGCACCTTGCAAGCACGAATTCACGGCATGCCCGGTCTCAGCCCGGCGTCCGCGTATCCCGCCCCCGCGGAGAACTCCTTGAATACATTTGCATTACGCTGAATTCGCATAAGCTGCAATTCATCACAGCGAACTTCAACCGGAAGTCATTCAAAGGGCTTTGGATAGTGCCAAAATCAGTCCTGAGAGCCTCGAATCAGGCAAAATCTCGCTGCGCGCGGCAAGTACGGCGCAAGATTCGAGAATCAGGCCGTCATCCAGAATCCGCAAATGGTTGGCTGCCAACGTTGAGCCCGTGGTGGTGATATCGACGATCAACTCGGCTGTTCCGGCAGCAGGTGCGCCTTCTGTGGCCCCGGCACTTTCGACAATGCGATAGCCGGTGACACCATGGGCGGCAAACCAGCGCCGGGTGAGGTGAACATATTTGGTGGCAATGCGGATGCGGCGGCCTTGGCTGCGATAGAACTGCTCTGCCACGTCATCGAGGTCGGCCATGGCGGCTACGTCAAGCCAGCAGTCCGGTACAGCCACGATCACCCGGGCCGGACCGAAGCCAAGGCGCAACACCACGTCGACGGTTTCATCGCTGGCTGGGAATTTCTCGCGCAGCAGGTCTTCGCCTGTCACGCCGAGGTGAATGCGGCCATCGCGCAATTGTCCGGCGATTTCGGAGGCCGAGAGAAACGCCACTTCAACATTGTCGACACCCACGAGCTTGCCACGATAGCCGCGTTCGCTGCCACTGCGGTCAATGGCGAAACCGGCCTTGGCCAGCAGTTCTGCGCTCGCCTCCATCAAGCGGCCCTTGGAGGGAATGCCAAGCGTCAGTGTGGTCCTCATGGCAGCACCGCACGTACACGCTCGGTGTGGATGGCGCAGCCGACGGCGGGCACGCGTGTTGCTGCGCCGAGATCGGCCAGCAGGTCATTGTAGCGGCCGCCTCCCGCCACCGCGAGCGGCGCATTGCGGGCTTCGACTTCAACCTGAAAGACAAGGCCGGTGTAGTATTCAAGCTCGCGGCCGAAATTGGCGCTGAAATGAAAGCGGCGGGGATTGAGTCCCTGATCCTCAAGCGCTGCGATGCGCTGCTCGAACCAGGCCCGCGCTCCGGCGAAGGCCTTACCATCACCGAGGCCTGCGAGCTTTGCAGCAATCTCCGTCAACGGGCCTTCGAGGGCGAGATAGGTTTCGATGCGCTGGACCATGGCGGCGGCGAGTGGTGCTTCCGACCGGTCAGCGAGCTTTTCGGTGAGGCGCGCGGCGATGTCGGCAATGCTGCGGTCAGTGACCAGCGGTACACTCAACGCGGCAAGGCGTGCGGCGGTTGCTGCTTCGGCGTCACCTCCGGCAATGGCGTCGACGTGTTGTGAAATGGTGGTGCGCTTGGCGGTGGCCGGCTTGGCGAAATTTTCGAGCAGCGCACGGAAGGCCTGCGGGCGCCAGAACTGGTGGCGAAGCCGCCGGCGCCAACGCTCCGGCATCGGCATGTCTTCAAGCAGCGCGTTGAACAGGCCAAGGTCGCCGAGCGTCACCTTGAGTTTGGAGAGGCCAGCGGCTTCGAGTGCACTCATGGTCAGCTTGATGATGCGGGCTTCGGCCTCGACCGGATTGCTGTCGCCAAACCACTCGACACCGGCCTGATGGAATTCCTGCGGGCTCAACGCCTCGTCGGGAAAACGGAAGGCGGTGCCGAGATAGCAGTAGCGGCTTTCGGCAGCAGGGTTGGCGGCGTGGCTCAGGTGATAGCGGCAGGCCGGCACGGTAAGATCAGGCCGGAGGCAGAGTTCATTGCCGTCGGGATCATTGAAAACAAAGGTGCGGGCGCGAATGTCCTCGCCTGAGCGTTCGAGAAAAATATCAGCGGGCTGAATGATATCGGGTGCAATGTGGTCAAACCCCGCGCGCTCGAACACCGCCATGATGGCGGCGTTCTGGCGCGCCAGCGCTTCGCGTTCGGATGAGGAGCGTCCGGCCATGTTCAGGCCAGCGCCTTCTTCACTGCCGCAACAAGTTCCGTTTCCGGCACCGTCACCTGCGCCAATCTCTGCGAAGCATATTCTTCGCGTGACTCAATGCCCGCCGCCAGTTCAGCGCCCAGACGCAAATCCTTGATCTGCACTTGGCCGTTGGCCTTCTCATCGCCACCCTGAATGATGACCAGGGGGCTCCCACGCTTGTCGGCGTATTTCATCTGCGCCTTCATGCCCGCCGTGCCCATGTACATTTCAGCGCGGATGCCGGCGGTGCGCAGTTCCGTCACCATGCGCCAGTAATCACCCTGACGCTCCTTGTCCATGACGAGGACGACGACGGGAGCCAGCACGTTCGACACTTCCGCCTTGCCGACGAGCTTCAGTGCCGAATAGAGCCGCGACACGCCGATGGAGAAGCCGGTGGCGGGAACCTTGGCACCGGTGAAGCGGGCGACGAGATCATCATAGCGCCCACCGCCACCGACGGAACCAAAGCGCACGGGCTTGCCGTCTTCGTCATTCGTCTCCATCAGGAGTTCGCATTCGAAGACGGGGCCAGTGTAGTATTCGAGGCCGCGGATGATGGAAGGATCAAACCGTACTCGATCCTTCAAGTAGCCAGCTTCTTCCAGCAGCTTCTTAATTCCAGCGGCCTCACTCAATCCGTCAGACAAAGTCTGGTTAGTTTGATAGGAAGGAAGTGCAGCAAGCGAATGCGGTATTGTGACTAGAAGGCCTAGGCTTCCAATGTAGTCCTGCTGTGCCCCCCCATTCAAGAAATCCAAGACAACTTGGGCATACTGCTCGCTCAACCCGGCACCTTCAGTGAAGTCTCCGCTTTCGTCTCTTCGACCTTTAGTCAGAAGCAGTTTTACTCCTGAAACACCGAGGCGGTCGAACTTGTCGATTGCCCTCAACACCGTCATTCGCCGTGCAAAATTATCGACACCTGCCAGCCCCAAGATTTCGAGAACGCCATCGAAGATCTTCCGATGACTATATTTCATCACATACTGTCCGCGCTCAATCCCCAGTGCTTCCATCGTATCCGCCGCCATCATGCACACTTCGGCGTCGGCGGCGGGCGATGCGGTGCCGACTGTATCGGCGTCGAACTGCATGAACTGGCGATAGCGGCCCGGCCCCGGCTTTTCGTTGCGGAAAACCCAGCCCTGGCGATAGCTGCGATAGGGTGTGGGTAATTGGCCCTGATTGTTCTCGGCCACATAACGCGCCAGTGGTGCCGTCAGGTCATAGCGCAGCGAGAGCCACTGCTCGTCGTCGTCCTGAAACGAGAACACCCCGGCGTTGGGGCGGTCCTGATCGGGCAGGAATTTTCCCAGCGCTTCGGTGTATTCGATGAAGGGCTGTTCCACTGGCTCGAAGCCATAGGATTCATAAACCCGCTGAATGGTCGCCAACATGGTGCGAAGCCCACGGATTTCATCCGGGCCAACATCGCGGAAACCCTTGGCCACTCTTGCTTTTGGGCGGAAGTCTTTTGCCATTTCAATCTCGCTCGATCTGCCCGGGCTTCTAGGCGATGACGCGGGAAGCGGCAAGCATTGCCAGAAACAACGTTCAGGTGGCGATGCGCCCGGCCAGAGCAACAATCCGCCGGGCCGCTTCAGCGATCGTGGCTTCGTCGACCGTCAATGCGACGCGCACATGGCCAGCGCCCCGGGCACCAAAGCTCTCGCCCGGCATGGTGACGACGTTTTCCTCGTCCAGCAGGTGGCGGGCGAAGGCGACCCCGGACAGTCCGGTGCCGCGCACGTCGAGCATCAGGAACATGCCACCTTCCGGCAGGTGCACGGACACGCCCTTGGCCTGCTTCACGCCATCCATCAACACGCGGGCGCGGGCGAGGTAGGCATTCTTCATGGCCTCGGTTTCATCGAAATGGGTGTCGAGGGCAAAGGCCGTGGCATCCTGCAGGAAGGGTTGCGAACCGAACATCAGCGATTCCGTCACTGGCAGCACATGGGCGCAAAATTCAGGCGAGGCGGCAATCCAGCCACAGCGGAAACCGGGCAATGCGTGGGTCTTGGAGATCGACGATACGACGATGGTGCGTTCCTCCAGGTCCTTTTCCATGAACGGCGAATGGAAAACATGGTTGCCGTGAATCTGCGCGGCATAAACTTCATCCGAGACGATCCACAGGTCATGACGCTTGGCGATGTCGCCGATGGCGATGTTCTCGGCGCGGGTGAACACGGCCCCTGTCGGGTTGGACGGCGAATTGAGGAGGATCGCCCGCGTCTTTGGGGTGATGGATTTCTCGATTGCCGCGATGTCGGGGTGAAAGCCCCGGTCTGGGTCGAGCGGCACAGGCACCGGCACGCCGCCAGGCGCCGTCACCACGGCCTCATAGGTGGCGTAGTAGGGATCAAGCAGCAGCACTTCATCGCCCGGCTCGACAATTGCAGTGAACGCCATGGACAGCGCCGTCTGGGTGCCGGGCAGGAACAGGAACTGGTCCTTGCTGATGTCACGGCCCATTTGGCGGGTATAATAACGGGACAAGGCTTCCAGCATCACCAGCTCGCCACGGCCGGGAGAATAGCGCAGGCGCCCGTCATGCATGGCGCGCGCGGCCACATCGAGGATGGCCTTGGGCGGCGGCAGGTCGGGCTCGCCGATCGACAGGAAGATCATCTTCTCGCCTTTTGCGGCGCGGCGCTTGCCGTCGATATGGACGGCCCATTTCGCCGAACCAAGATCAGCGAGGCGGGTGGCAATGGAGGCGTATTTCATGATGCGGGGGTGGATACACGCAACCGAAGCTCACCTCAACTCCAGTGCCGCAGTGCTGTCATGTCCAGATTCTCTCTCGAGACTTATTCCGGCACTTTCTCGCGGGCCATCCGGTTGATGCTGACGTAGTCGGTCTTGCCGGAACCGAGCAACGGCAGGGTGTCGAGACCGAAAATGTTGCGCGGAATCATCAGTTCGCCGAGACCCAGCTGCTTGAGGGCTGTGGCAATCTCCTTGCGGTCGGGGTTTGGCCGGGTGGTGAACAGGACAAGTTGTTCGCCCTTTTTCTTGTCAGGCACGGCGACCACGGCATGGGCATGGTCCGGATCCCAGAGGCCGAGCTTGCTCTCGATGAGGTTGAGCGACACCATCTCGCCGGCAATCTTGCAGAAGCGCTTGGCGCGGCCGAGAATGGTGACAAAGCGGCGCTGGTCAACATTCACAATATCGCCCGTGTCATACCAGCCATCCGGCGGCGCTTCGAGCACACCGGGATTGTCGGCACGGAGATAGCCCATCATGACATTGGGACCGCGGACAAAAAGCCGGCCGCCGTCATCAATGCCGGGCACTGGTTCGAGTTTGTATTCGATGCCATCAAAGAACCGGCCAACGGTGCCGGGACGGTTCAGCATCGGCGTGTTGAAGGCCAGTGCGGGCGAACATTCGGTGGCGCCATAGCCTTCGAATATTCGAACCCCAAACATGTCCAGCCAGGTCTGCCGGGTTTCCGGTTTCAGGCGTTCGGCGCCCGCGACCACCAGGCGCATCTTGAAGAAGTCGTAGGGGTGGGCGTTCTTGGCATAGCCTGCAAGGAAGGTATCCGTACCGAAGAGAACTGTTGCCCCGATGTCATAGCAAAGTTCGGGAATGATCTTGTAGTGCAGCGGCGAGGGATAGTGGAAGGTATAAATGCCGGACATGAGTGGCAGCACCATGCCTGCCAGCAGGCCGAAAGCATGGAATACCGGCAACGGATTGCACACCACATCGAGCGGCGTGAAATCGATCCGTGCCGCTGCCTGCTGCCAGTTGGCGTTGAGGTTGCGGTGCGACAGCACCACGCCCTTGGGAACGCCCTCCGAGCCCGAGGTGAACAGGATGACGGCCGGAGTTTCGGCATCACGGGCGGCACCGAGGTGCTGCAGGGCAAAGCCGGGGAACGCCCTGTCCAAGAGACCGCGCACCTTGTCGAGTGGCCCGACGCTGGCGCGCAGATCCTCGAGATAGATGATGCGACAACGTTCAGCGAGAAGCTTGAGGTCGGCCTCCATCTCGCCCATCTCGATGAATTTGCGCGACGTCAGGATGGTGCGCACTTCGGCGGCAGCACAGGCCGCTGACATGTTCACGGCACCAGTCGAAAAATTCAACATGGCGGGCACCCGGCCGATGGCCTGCAGCGCAAAGAAGGTGACCACCGTGCCGACGGAATTGGGCAGCAGCACGCCGACATTCTTTTCATTGGGAATGGCTGCATTGATCTTGCGGCCAAGAATGAAACTGCCGAGCACCAACCGGTCATAACTGGCAGGAATGCGGTTGATGTCTTCCAGGACTTTTTTGCCGCCGCCATGAAGTTGTCTGGCGCGCAGAAGCGTTTGCCACAGGGTCTCGTTCAAGGGCGCAGTGCGGAATTGTGCATCCGTCATCACGTCATAGAGATGTTCGGCCTGCTGTTCACGCAGGGCAGAGCCCTTGAGCTCGGCGGCTGGCTTGCTGTCGACGGGTGGCAGGAATGTGATGGTGATTTTCGGGAACCAGACCCGCGGCATGGTGCCGGCCAGCCGCGAGAACGGCGTGAGTTGGGCACCCTCGATGCGTACTGGCACCAAATGTCCGCGCGCCATCTGGGCCACCGCGGCAGGGCCTTCATAGATCTTCATCAGACCGCCGGTGACGGTGATGCGTCCCTCAGGGAAAATGACCACCTTGTGGCCTTTTTTCAGCTGGTCCACGAGGCTGCGCAAAGCCAATGGATTGCCGGGATCGATGGGGCAGAGATCGAACAACGCGAAAGCCGGCTTGACCCACCAGCGCTTGGCCATTTGCGTGTTGATGGCGAAGGCGGCGCGCTCCGGCAGGAAGGCCGAGAGCAACGGACCATCCAAAAGTGAAGTGTGATTGGCGACAATCAGGGAGCGGCGGCCACGCGCCGTGACGTGTTCGATGCCCTTCACTTCGACGCGATAGAGCAGACGGAAGAGAGCCCGGACAAAACCGGCCAGCGCTTCATGGGGCAGCAGGCGGATGGCATAGATGGCGGCCAGCAGGTTGGCGCAACCCAACGCCAGAAACAGGCCGCGTGCCGAAAGTCCAGAGGCCAGCAACACGCCGGAGAGCAGCGTGGCGATGATCATGAAGATGGCATTGATGATGTTGTTGGCACCAACGATGCGGGCGCGGAGATAGTAGGGCGTGCGCGCCTGCATGGTGGCGAAGAGTGGCACGACATAGAGGCCGGAAAGAAAGGCGATTGCTGCAAGGTCAAAGAGTACACGCCAGCTTTGCCACTGAGCGAGTATGCCGGCGAGGCCCGTGACCTGGTCACCAGAGGCGGTCAATTCGGCCTTCACTGTACCCGCTGCAATGGCAGACGACATCGCCGTTTGGGCGCTGCCCGCCGCGAAATAGAGATCGATCATGAAGACGCTCATCAGGAGTGCCGCGATGGGCACGAACCTGACGCTGAGCTTGCCCTTGAGCAGCCGGTTGCAAAACACCGAGCCTGCGGCGATGCCAATCGAGAACAGGGCAAAAATCAGCGAGGCGGCAGTCTCTGACCCCTTCAGACTGTCGAGGGTGAACAAGGGAATCTGGGTGACGAAGACCACGCCCAAAAACCAGAACCAGGAAATGCCGAGGATCGGCTGGAATACGTTGCTCTTGCGCATGGCAAGTCTGATGACATTCCAGGTCTCGCCAAAGATATTCCAGTTGAGCTTGAGGTCGGGTTGGGCCGAGGGCGCCGGGGGAATTTGCAGAGAGGTGAAATAAGAGATGATGCCAATGCCGATCATGACAGCAGCGACGGTGAGACCACCGTCGGCATTGATGGCGATCGAACCGAAGATGGTGCCGAGAAGAATGGCGATGAAGGTTGCCATTTCGACCATTCCGTTGCCGCCCAGCAACTCGTCCTTGGTCAGGTGCTGGGGCAGGATGCCGTATTTGACGGGCCCGAAAAATGCCGCCTGGCAACCGGCCAGGAAAACGCAGAATTGCTGCAAGTGAATGTGACCCGAGAACAGCGACAGGGCTGAAATGGTGACGATGAAGATTTCGGCAAAGCGCACGCGCCGCGCCACGAAGGCCTTGTCATATTTGTCGGCAAGTTGTCCGGCGAAGGCGGAGAACAGGAAGAATGGCAGAATGAACAACGCTGCTGATACGGTGTTGAGGAAGCCGCCCTGTTCCTTGCCCAGCGACGTGAGCAGGAGAATGGACAAGGCGTAGCGAAAGACGTTGTCATTGAAGGCACTCATTGCCTGAGTGACAAACAGCGGCAGAAAACGCTTGGTCTTCAACAATGCAAATTGGCTTTTGCCAGCCATGCGTAGAACTCCGATTCAACTTATTCAGGAATTCCCATGCGGGCTTGGCAGGGTCAAGCGCTCAAACTGTGAACAATCAGCCGCAGTGTGTCGCCGTGGTTGCCGGAGAGTTGACGTGCTCCCGCAGCAGCAAGGCTGGCGCGGCGTTCAGGCGAGGTGGAAAAACCAATAAAGTGCACACCGTGGCGCAGTCCCGCTTCGACGTCATTGGTATTGTCGCCGACATAGACGATGCGGCTCATGGGCAAGCCACAGGCGGAGATGGCGCGGGCCAGGATTTCGTGCTTGTGGCCACCGCCATCGGCCCCGAAGGCAAAGGCCGAAACGGGCTGCCACAGTCCTGCCGTCACCAGACGCAGACGCGCCGCCTCGCGAAAGTTGGCGGTGGCAATGCCAAGCGTTGACCTCTGCCATGCAAGGCCGCCAGAAGGTCCTGGGCACCTGGCAAGGGCGTGGACTGCACGCTGCCATCAGCCAGGCATTGTTCCAGCCGGGCGAAATAATTCTGCACGATGCGTGGCTTGTGCGCGGTTGTAATGCCATGGCTGGCCATGATCTCGTCGACGATGTTGTCGTCGTTGCGGATGCGGTAGGAGTTCCACTGGCGCGACAGGCTGCCGGGCGGGCACCAGTCTGCGAAGGCGCCAAAGAAGACATCCTCTTCGGTTGCGGTGAGGTCCAGCAAGACGCCGTCGACGTCGAAAATCACGGCGGCATTGGCAGGGCTCACGCGCTGACCATGCGCGGCGTCATTTCAATCAACGTGGGGCCATCGGCAGCAAGTGCCCTGGCGATGGCCTGGGCCAGTGCCTTCAGGTTGGCCGGCCGTTCGCAGGCCGCCCCATAGGCACGGGCCAACGCCTGAAAATCGGGATTGAGCAAGTTCACGGCGTTGGGCTGGATGCCCGCACCTGCCATGCTGTCGTGAATTTGCCCCAGCGCCTCGTTGTTCCAGAGCAGAATGGGCAGAGGCTGCTTGTGCTCCACCGCCGTGCCCAGCTCGTTACAGGTGTACTGGAACCCGTAGTCTCCAGCGAGGGCGGCAACGGGTTTCTGACCAACGGCGAATTTCGCACCGATTGCAGCAGGGAGCGCAAAACCCAGTGTGCCGAAGCCGACGGGATGCAGCCAGGTGCGGGGCTTGCTCACGGGGAATATTTCGTTGGCGGCGTAGGCAATCTGCGTCATGTCGGAAGCGATGACGGTATCCTCCGGTAAACTGTCGCGGATCACCTTCAGCACCAGCGTCAACATCTGGCGCAAGGCCGATTGATCCGTGAGCGGAGCAGTTTTGCGTTGTCCCGCTGTAGTCGCGCCAAGGCCTGCGGCGATGGCGGCAAGTGCCGGGCCAGCATCGGCGAGCAGTGCCAGCCTCGCCGCGTGGGGCCGGGCAATCGAGGCGGGATCAATGTCGATGCGGATCAGGTTGTCGAGCAGGAGGGCACTGTTCCAGAAATCCGTTTCCGACAATTCCGTTCCCGCCGCGAGCACGCAATCCGAAGCCTTGAGTGCCGCCTGCACGTCGGGATGACTGAGCAAGGCCCCCCAGCACAGCGGGTGTCCGGCTGGCACTGCGCCCTTGCCTGCCGTGGTGGTGAGGATGGGTGCGCGAAGCTTTTCGGCAATGGCAATGGCGGCAGCACCTGCATCCAGCGCGCCTCCGCCGAGAATGACCATGGGAGATTTGGCCGCCTGTAACATGGCCACCGCAGATGCGATGTCATCGCTGTCATGGCTGGCGCGGCGTGCCGTGGCACGGGCCTTCCAGCCGGGGCCTGCCGGCATCGACAGGAGATCAAGCGGAATTTCCAGATAGGCCGGACGTGGCCGTGCCGAGGCGAAACCGGAAAAAGCGCGCGCGATACCATCCTGAATGTCCTGGGCGGTATAGGCGCGCATGGCATGTGCCGTCACGGCTGCTGCCGCAGCGAACTGGCTGATCATCTCGTGCAGGCGGCCACGGCCCTGGGCGCTGTCGGCAATGTCGAGGGCCGATGAAATCACCAGCACATTCGAACTGTCCGACCAGGCCTGGCCCAGCGGCGTCATGATGTTGGTGAGACCGGGGCCTGTGATGGTAAAACACACACCTGGCCTGCCGCTGGCGCGGGCATAGCCATCGGCCATGAAACCGGCGCCCTGTTCGTGACGGGTCAGGACGTGGCGAATGCCTGAGCGCGGCAAGGCTCGGTACATCTCGATGTTGTGCACACCGGGAATGCCGAAGATGGTGTCTACGCCATAGGCCTCCAGCAGGCTGACGAGGGCTTCGCCGGCCGAGAGTTCGGGTCGTGATGTCATGGGTTGAACCGTTCGGGTGAAATGTCAGTGAGTTCGAGGCCGTGGGCGACGACCCCCACTGGCAATGGTTTGTCGAGGATCAGTGCGGCTGCTGTTTGCGACAGCGCTGGTGCCGACTGGATACCATAACCGCCCTGACCCACGAGCCAGAAGAAGCCGTCGTGCTGTGGGGCAAAGCCGACGACCGGCATGCCATCGGCGACGAAGTTGCGCAGGCCTCCCCAGCTGTGTTCGAGGCGCGATACCTCGATCGTGGTGGCCTGCATCAGGCGCTCGATACCTTCGGCAATGGCCATGTCATCGGCATAGGCGTCATGGGGATCACACGGTGTTGCATCGGCTGACGAGACAATCAATTTGCCGCTCTGTGGCTTGCAGTACCAGGTTTCGCCAACATCAGTGACCATGGGCCAGTCCATGAAATCATCCTGCACCTCAATTGGCACCACACCGACGGAACGGCGCTTGGGCTGCAGGCCGACCGGTTTCACACCACCCAGTTTGGCCACCACATCGCCCCAGGCACCTGCGGCATTCACCACGATGGGCGCAACAAAAATGCCGTGCTCGGTGGCGAGTTGCCATTGCCAGTCGCGGCGCAGCAAGCCCTTGACTTGATGGCCTGCCAACACCTCGCCGCCGCGCTCCTTGTAGAGGCGCAGGAAGCCGCGATGGATCAGATCGACATCAAGATCGCCGGTTTTGGTATCGAGGAAGACACGCTTGGCATAGCCGTCGCGCAGCACGGGGAAGAATTCCTGGGCGGCACGCGGTGTTATTTCGGCGAGGTCTTCGCTGTTGGCAATGAGTGTTTCGGCGGCTTGTTCCTGTCCCTCAGGCATGAACAAGAGCGAGTCACGGTCGATGAGCAGCGGGGCATCGGCAAAACCCCGTGGTGGTTCACGGAAGAAACGTTCACTGGCGCGGGTGAAGGCAAGCACGGGTGGCGGACCGTAGTTTGGCTCGAAACTCGCAGCCGAGCGTCCGGTGCTGTGATAGCCGGGGCGGTCCTCCATTTCGAGCAGCACCACGCGCCGCTCCTCCGCCAGGTGGGCGGCAACCGAGGCACCGGCGATGCCGCCCCCGATCACGATGATGTCGTAGGTTTTCATGCCGGGAAGCCTAACCCATGGCTTGCTTCTTTGTCACGCGCTGGTGGTTGCGTGGCTGCCGCCCCATGCTAGCGTGACGGCTACAGGAGACCGCCATGCCCAACCGTTCCGATTTCAATCAGCCCGTATCCGGGCTTGTCACGCCACGCTTCGGGGGCATTGCCACCTTTTTCCGCCTGCCGCATGTGGCGCTGCCCGAGGCCAAGGATATTGACATCGGCATCGTCGGCATTCCCTGGGATGGCGGCACCACCAACCGGCCGGGTCCGCGCCATGCGCCACGCCAGATGCGCGACCAGTCCTCGATGGTCAGGCGCATGCACCAGACCAGCCACATCGTGCCTTACGATCTCGCCAACGTGGCTGACCTGGGTGATTGTTCGGTCAATCCTGCAAGCGTTGATGACACGCTGGCGCGGGTGGAAAAGCATTTTGACAATATTGTTGCCAAGGGCATCACTCCGTTGTCGGCGGGGGGCGACCATTTGTGTTCACTGCCGGTGCTGCGCGCGCTCGGCAAAAAGAAGCCGGTGGGGATGATCCATTTTGATGCCCACTCTGATCTCTATGACGGTTACTTTGGCGGCTTCAAATATACCCACGGCACGCCGTTCAAGCGGGCCATCGAGGAAGGTGTGCTTGATCCCAAGCGCACCATCCAGATCGGCCTGCGCGGTTCGATGTATGATCTCGATGATTTCGAGTATGGCGAGAAGATGGGCGTACGCATGATGCGCATCGAGGAGGCCATGGATCTCGGCCCCGTCAAGGTCATGGAAGAGGCGCGGCGCATCGCTGGCGATGGTGAAACCTATGTGAGCTTTGACATCGACATGCTTGACCCGGTTTATGCACCGGGCACCGGCACCCCTGAAATTGGTGGCTTCACGACGTTCCAGGCCCAGCAAATGTTGCGTGGGCTCCGGGGCGTGAACATCGTGGGGGCCGATGTGGTCGAGGTCTCGCCGCCCTTTGATCCTTCAGGTCTCACGGCCTACGCCGGTGTCGTCATGATGTTCGAAATTCTCTGCCCGATGGCGGAAAGCGTCAGCAAGCGCCGGGTCACGTGACGTTGGCAGCTGACTTGGCCTGTTGTTCCGCCACCTTCTTGCGTGGCACGCCGGCCTTGTCGGCAATGTCGTAGATCAACTTCTCTTCATGGACGTGCAGTTCGTAGTCGCACAGCGCTACATCCCAGAGCATGCCAATCAGGTTGCACCGGTCTTCGATGCCCAGAAGATCGGCCAGCCGCGATGCCGGAACCGCAATGGACTGGCTCTGCGCCAACCTGGAATTCGCCAGTTCAAGGGCCTGCTGCAAGGTCTTGCCGCGGGTCTGCATGCGGCCGTGCAGAAGGTGTTCCAGTTTTTCCAGCTCGCAAGGCTTGATCTTGCCGTCAGCCGGAACAACTGAGCCGATAACAACGGCGAGCGCGAACTTGCGCTGCTCCGGTGACAGCCTGGCAAAACCGGACGGTGCCGCCAGAATTCCGATGATTTCTTCAAGCTGCGAAACAGCAAGCGCAAGATCGGATTGATCCCCGACGGAATGTTTCATGATTGCCGATCCCCCAGTTCGTAGCGTCGGCGGTTATACCAGATTCACGGTTACGTCAGGGCGTCTGGCACCAATGGTGAATGAATTTTGGCGAGACCGGGAAGCGCACCTGTAGCCACGCTTGCGGCGCGGTGCAAAGCCCTGCAAGGAACTGTCCTGCCCATGAGGTTCTGGAAACTGTGATTGCCAAGTCTTTCGCCGCCCGCAAGTCCGCCGCCCTGATCCTGCTAGCAGCAGGTGCGATGTCGGGGCTGGCACTGCCACCACTTGACCTGTGGTGGGTGCTGTTCGCCACCATCCCGGTCTTGTTGTGGCGGCTGGAGACGGCCAAAGAACAGGGCTGGCGCACGGCATTCATGTCCGGACTGAGTTTCGGCTTTGGCTATTTCTGCGTTGCGTTTCACTGGATTGGTTACGCGTTTTTTGTCAACGATGCCGATCTGTGGATGATGCCATTTGCGGTCGGGGGACTGGCGCTGTTCATGGCAGGCTATTGGGCCGTGGCGGTCACGCTTGCCGCCACCGTTTCAGCGCAACTTGTGCCGCGCTGGCTGACCTCGCTGGTGTTTATCGCCGCAGCGGAATGGCTGCGCGGCCGTCTGTTCACCGGTTTCCCGTGGGGCGTCCCCGGCCTCGCCGCCGATGGCATGGGCGGGGTTGTTCAGCTTGCAAGTCTCGTCGGCATGAACGGCCTGACCCTGCTTGTCCTGGTCTGGGCCGCATTGCCGGTTGTGCTGTGGCAGCGCCGGCAGTCCGGGCTGCGGAACCTGCTCCTGCCTGCGCTGTTGTTGGCGGCATTGCCCGCCTCGCACCTGTGGGGCCTGTGGCGGCTGACGCAGATGCCAACTGTATTTGAGGACGGAGTGGTGGTGCGTCTGGTGCAGCCCAACATCGCGCAGAATGACAAGTGGCGGGCCGACAATTCCGTCGCGATCTTTGACAAACTTGTGGCTCTCTCGGGCGAGGGCGCCAATGCCACTGCTGTCACGCACATCATCTGGCCGGAATCAGCGGTGCCTTTCCTGCTGAATGAAAACAAGGTCGCCCTGCAACAGATCAGCAAACTTCTGACGCCCGGCAAGACACTGCTGACAGGTGCCATCCGGCGCCAGGTACCTGCCTCACCTTGCCCGTCGTGTCCGGAGCAGTACTTCACCAGCATCTTGATGATCGATGACACCGGTGCCGTCACCGGCAATTACGACAAGTGGCGGTTGGTGCCGGGGGGCGAGTATCTGCCTTTCGAGGACGTTCTCTCGCAATTGGGCTTTCGCAAGGTGGTGACGCTGCCCGAGAGTTTCACCGCCGGTGTTGGTGCGCGCAACCTGACTGTGCCGGGGCTGGGCAAGGCTGCAATGATGATCTGCTATGAAGTGATCTTTCCCCACGCTCTGGTCGCCGCCGAACGTCCAAGTGTGCTCGTCAACGTTACCAATGATGGCTGGTTTGGCCGTTCGACCGGGCCTTATCAGCATCTTGCCCAGGGGCGGTTTCGCAGTATCGAGCAGGGACTGCCGCTTCTGCGCGCTGCAAACACGGGTATCTCTGCCGTCATTGATCCTGCGGGTCGCATTGTCGTGAAATCCAGCCTTGAGGAAACCACATTCCTGGATAGTATGGTGCCACGTTCGGCTGATCCGCCGACCTATGTCCAATGGGGCGACGCTGCGCTCATTGTATTGATGATTGTTTCCATTTTGATGTTGCGCAGCACGACCTGGAGGTCGGTGCACACGGTTGCACGTGGGTAGGTCCCCAAAGGATGCAGAGTTGTATTCACCCCTTTTTTCGCATTTCTGATTGTTCAACTGTGCGACATGCCTTAAGTGGTAACAGATTATTGACCACGCGCCTGTCATTTGCTGGGGATTGCTCGCGTCTGGTCGTAATTCAATCAGGCTGGGGGCAATGGTCTGAGATAAAATGGCAAGACGAGACCCTAACTACATAGACGTACACGTTGGCTCACGCATTCGCATGCGCCGCCAATTGATCAACATGAGTCAAGAACGGCTTGGCGAACTTCTGGGTATCACCTTCCAGCAGGTGCAGAAGTATGAGAAGGGGGCAAACCGCATCAGCGCCAGCCGCCTGTTCTATTCCGCCAAGACGCTGGGTGTGCCCATCAACTTCTTCTTTGAAGGTTTGCCGGGGCTGGAAGCCGACGGCGGCCTGAAGGAAGGGGCACAGCCGGATGAATTTCTCGCTGCCCTCATGACGGCAGAAGGAATTCAGCTCGCCAAGGCTTTTCGTGACGCGAACAATCCGCAGAAGCGCAAGCTTATTGCGGCATTGGCCCGTCAGGTTGCCGACTCAAAAGATCCGTCTTGATATAGGCCTGCCGCACTCGGCGGCTGCAACTGGGAAGACGGCACATCCCCTGGATGGTCGCCGCTTTTCTCATTTTCATCAGTCAGTTCGTGGACATGTTCGGGCCGGTATCGGCGGGCATGGTCAACCGTATTGTGCCGGCGCTGTTTGAACGCCGTAAAGTGTGATTGTTTGGCGCACTTGACCGTACATGCCAGTGCTGCCATTAACGGCGCCCAAAGCACATAAAGATTTCTTTATGTTGATGAGCGAAGGGATCTGGCATGGCGCGCAAGAACTATGTTTTCACCAGTGAAGCCGTTTCGGAAGGTCATCCGGACAAGGTCTGTGACCGGATTTCTGATGAGGTTGTGGACTTGTTCTTCCGTGAAGCGCTGGCCGTGGGCATGGATCCCTGGTCGGTGCGTGTGGCCTGTGAAACTCTGGCTACCACCAACCGCGTGGTGATCGCAGGCGAGTACCGCGGCCCATCGACAGTCACCAACGAGAAGATTGAAGCTGCGGCGCGTCACGCCATCAAGGACATTGGCTACGAGCAGAACGGTTTCCACTGGAATACCGCCAAGGTCGAAATCCTCCTGCACGGCCAATCGGCCGACATCGCAGTCGGTGTCGATGCCGCCGCCCACAAGGATGAAGGTGCCGGTGACCAGGGCATCATGTTCGGCTATGCCTGCGATGAAACGCCCGACCTCATGCCGGCGCCGCTCTATTATTCCCAGCGCATCCTGCAGCTGTTGGCCGAGGCCCGTCACAAGGGCGAAAAGCGCCTCGGTCCTGATTCGAAGTCGCAGGTCACGGTACAGTACAAAAATGGCAAGCCAGTAGGTGCTACACAGATCGTTGTCTCGCATCAGCATCTCGACGAAACCATGTCGTCCGCGGATGTGCTTGAACTGGTGAAGCCCTATGTGAAAAAGGCGCTGCCGAGGGGCTGGATCAGCAAGGACACGGTCTGGCACGTCAACCCCACCGGAAAATTCTTCATCGGCGGTCCGGATGGTGATGCAGGCCTCACCGGCCGCAAGATCATCGTCGACACCTACGGCGGTGCGGCTCCTCATGGCGGTGGTGCCTTTTCCGGCAAGGACCCGACCAAGGTTGACCGTTCGGCCGCCTATGCCGCGCGCTATCTCGCCAAGAACATCGTCGCGGCGAAGCTCGCATCACGCTGCACCATCCAGCTGTCCTACGCCATCGGCGTGTCGCAACCCCTGTCGGTCTATGTCGATACCCATGGTACCGGCAAGGTCAAGGAAGACAAGCTCGAGAAGGCGATCCGCAAGGTCATGGATCTCAGCCCGCGCGGCATCCGCACTCATCTTGATCTCAACAAGCCGATCTATGCCCGCACTGCAGCCTATGGCCATTTCGGCCGCAAGGCCGAAAAGGACGGTGGTTTCTCATGGGAGCGCACCGACCTCGCGAAGAAACTCAAAGCGGCGGTGAAGTGACGGCATCACGTCCCAAATTCCAGTTCTACGGACGGCGCAAGGGGAAACCTTTGCGCCGTCATCATTCCGAGCTGATGGACCAGTTGCTGCCGCCGCTTGCCGTCGATCTGGCGCGACCACTCGCAGGCATGGGTGATCGGCGCTGGCTTGAGATTGGCTTTGGTGGTGGCGAACATCTGGCCCATCAGGCCGTGCTCAATCCGGAGGTTTCGCTCATCGGCGCCGAGGCCTTTCAAAATGGCATCGCCAAGCTGCTGGCCCATGTTGAGGAGATTCCGGTCAGCAATCTGCGCATCCACTATGGTGACGCACGCGAACTGCTTGAGGTCTTGCCAGACGGCAGCTTCGAACGGATTTACCTGCTCTATCCCGATCCCTGGCCCAAGGAGCGGCAGAAAAAGCGGCGCTTCGTCAACCCCGCCAACCTCGGCCATTTTCATCGCCTTCTGAAACCCTCAGGGCTGTTTCTCTTTGCCAGCGACATTCCCGACTACGTGGATTGGACACGGGCCCATGTGGCGGAGTTTGGTGGCTTTGCCGAGGAAGGCGATGCCGGCCAGCCATATGAGAACTGGACCCGCACCCGCTATGAGGCCAAGGCCGTCCGCGAGGGACGAGTGCCGGCCTATCTCAGCTTCCGAAAACAGTGAACTGAAGCAGAATCCCGTTTGCCGGGCGCGCGCGCTGTTCTAAGGCTGTCACACAATTGTCATATCTGGAGACGGTGCCGGTGTTCCATTTCATCAAGTCCATCATGCCCAAGGAAGAGAAGTTCTTTGATCTCTTCGAGGCCCATGCCGCCAAATCCCAGGAAGCAGCCGCAACGCTGCGGGCCATTCTTGATGGCGGCAAGTCCCTGGCTGACAATTGCGCCAAGCTGTCGCGCCAGGAAGAAGAAGCAGATCATATCTCATATGAAGTGATGCAGGCGATCCGCCGCGCCTTCATCACACCGTTTGACCGCAGCGACATCAAGGCACTGTCCTCGGCGCTGGACGATGCCATCGACCAGATGAACAAGACCGGCAAGGTCGTCATGCTCTATGACGTGAAGACGTTTGAGCCCAACATGAGGGCCATGGCGGATCGTGTCATCCTGCTCGCCAAACTCACCTTTGAAGCATTGCCGCTGCTGCGCAACATCGGACAGAACTCGAGCAAGCTGCACACCCTCACCGGCGAGATCACCAAGATCGAGGAACAATCCGACCAGTTGAACGATGAAGGCTTGCGCGCCCTATACAAGGGCAAGGCCAAGAAAGACCCGCTGGCCTTCATCATCGGTTCGGAACTCTATGATCATCTCGAGAAGGTCTGCGACCGGTTCGAGGATGTGGCTCACGTGATGAGCGACATCGTCATCGAACACGCCTGAACGCGGCAGGCAATCACATGGAACCCGGTGTTGTCACGGCCACGATCATCTTTCTCATCGGCGTTGCGCTGCTGTTTGACCTGATCAATGGCATGCATGATGCAGCCAATTCGATCGCGACAGTGGTGTCGACGCGCGTGCTCAAGCCCTTCCACGCCGTGCTGTGGGCCGGTTTTTTCAATTTCGCCGCCTATTTCATTTTCGAGTCACATGTCGCCAATACAATCGGCAAGGGTCTGATTTCGCCGGAGCTGATCGACAATGCCGTGGTCTTCGGCGCGCTTGCTGGTGCCATCGGCTGGAACCTGATCACCTGGTGGGGCGGCATTCCGTCATCATCATCGCATGCGCTCGTCGGCGGCATCGTCGGCGCGGGTGTCACCAAGTCGGGCTTCTCCGCCATCGTGTGGAGTGGACTGTCGAAAACCATTTACGCCATTGTCCTCTCGCCGGTGACGGGTTTTATTCTCGGCATCGTGCTGGTCATCATGGTCAGCTGGCTGTTTGTGCGGGCCAACCCGGCATTTGCCGACGGATTTTTCCGCAAACTGCAATTGCTGACGGCAGCGCTGTTCTCGCTCGGGCACGGCAGCAACGATGCCCAGAAGACGGCAGGGATTATTGCCGTGCTGCTGTACTCGAACGGGTTCTACAAGGAGTTCACCGTGCCCGGTTGGGTCATTCTCTCGTGCTACATCGTCATGGGCCTTGGGACCATGCTGGGAGGCTGGCGCATCGTCCATACCATGGGCTCGCGGATCACGCGGCTGACTCCGATGCAGGGTGCCTGTGCGGAAACGGCTGGTGCGCTGACACTCTTTGCCGCGACAAGTTTTGGTGTGCCTGTTTCCACCACCCATACCATCACCAGTGCCATCGTCGGCGTCGGCTCAGCCAAACGCGCCGCGGCCGTGCGCTGGAATGTTGCTTCGGGAATTGTCTGGGCGTGGGTCATCACGATCCCGGCCTCGGCCTTGCTTGCTGCCCTGTTCTATTGGCTGGCCGCACCCTTCATCGGATGACGCAAACACCCCTCCAGCAGGTCGCCGCCCTGTGTTGGCGGCACAGGAAATCGTCGCTTGATGTCCTGCTGATCACTTCGCGCGAGACAAAGCGCTGGATCATCCCCAAGGGCTGGCCCATGGAAGGCCGCAAGGACTACACCGCAGCAAAGCGCGAGGCCTTTGAAGAGGCGGGTGTCGATGGCCGGATCAGCAAGGAGGCCCTGGGTCAATTCAGTTACGAGAAGATCGGCATGACCGGCAACCGGCGTGTTGTGGTCACGATCTATGCACTCGAAGTCGAGAAGTCGCTCAAAGCGTGGCCCGAGATGAAAGAGCGCGAGCGGCAATGGTTCAGCCTGGCCGATGCGGCGTTACGCGTCGCCGAGCCCGGACTGAAAGCGATCCTGCGGACATTCAGGGTTTAATCCCTTCGCTTCATGATGCCATTCACTATGCTCGTTCCCTGACGCACGGCCTGGCCGAACAGCACCATCATCGACTCTGGAAAAACCATGAGGAATTTGCGGAATTTTTCATATTCGAGAACCAGTACCGAGGTATCGCCATGGGCCCTGAGTGTGGCTGAACGCTCGGGCAGGAAGAGGCCGTATTCGCCCGCCACATCGCCACGCAATTTCTGCGCGACAGCGCGAATCTCGCCGGGCAGGATGACATCAAGTACCCCCGCCATCACCGCAAAGACGCTGTCTGCCGCATCACCGGCCCGGCACAGCACTTCGCCGTCGGCGAGATCACGCTGCGTGAAAATTGCTGCCAGCACGCGAAGGTCGCCCGCTGGAATGGCTTCAAAGACCGGGCTGCGCAGCATCATGTCGAGGCGGGCCTGCAACTGGGCCGCATCAAGCGTCTTGTGGGCGGCATTGAACAGGCGCTCGGCCCGTTTCAATTGTTCGCGCCAGCGCCGGGTTTCAGTGAAGCGGCGATTGGGCAGGATCGTGGTGTCGCCGGTGATGCGCGCTGCCTCACGCAGACCAGAATGATAGCCCGACTGCATGGTGGCCCAATGAATGCGCAATGTGTGCTCGCCGGCAAAATAAACACGATCAGCAATGGGCTCGGCGATAACGTCCAGTTCTTCAGACGTCACTCCGGGCGGTAGATACATGTAGGCACCGGCAGAAAACGGGTCGGTTTCCCAGGTTGTCGTCTGGATGCGTTGGGGCACCTGCGCCGCCGCGCCAAAGACATTGCGCAGCACTGTCATGGCAACTTCGCGCACCGCTGCTTCATCCTGTTGTTCGATGGCGCGGCCTGCAGCACCACCATAGAGCATCACCAGAATGGGGCGGTGATGGCTCTTCCACATGTTGATGATGGCGGTCGGACCAAAATCATCCGTCTGCGGCAGGCTGCCGAAGACATACTGGTTGGCAGGCCAGAACGGTTCGTTGAAGTGCAGGATGAGCTTGGTGAGCGAGCCCACGCCCAGCCTGTCGATCGCCTCCTGTTTGCGCTCCGGCAACGGTGGATCGAAGTCGATCAGGCCGGATTTGAGAACGCCCAGCGGAACCGTGACAATCACACAATCGGCGTTCCAGGTTTCGCCGGCACTGGTCACGGTCACACCGTCCTCATCATCATGGGCGATGCGGGTGACGGGCGCATCGTAGTGGATGGTGAGCCCCTCAATGAGGCGCGCGATCAAGGTGCCGCTGCCGCCGGAAATCAAGCTGTCGCCGGGGCCATAGACTTCATAGCCTTCATCCCAGTGCAGGAGTGACATTTCTGCGGCCCCGGCTCCTGCATCATCGCGGGCCACCAGTTCCTGATGCCAATCGACATCACGGCGGAGATCGTCAGCAACGGCCATGTCGTGGAGCACTTTTTCTGCCGCATCCTTGAGCGAAAGATCATCTCCACCCTCAAGACTGATGCGGCGGCGCAAGTCATCCATGGCATCATGCACGTCATCAATCAGCGTGATGCTGGCGTCCTTGCGCTGTGCCGAAACGGCTTTGCCACCTTGGTGCAGTTGCAGGTCCTCCCAGCCGCCAGTGTAGCTGCTGTCACCACCGACAAAGATGGTGGGCACGCCAAGCTCGCGGCAGATCGAGGTGATGGGATTGCCATCGGTGCCGTGGATCCAATGGGCACCAAGGTCGATGCCATCCTCGGTCCAGACGCGGCCACCGGCACGCTCACGCGCCTCCAGCACGGTTACGGTGGCACCGGCCTGTTGCAGGGCGCGCGCGGCAGCAAGGCCCGCCAATCCTGCACCAACGATGATCACGCGCTTTTTCTGCACGATGTAAGTTCCCGCACCCACTACAGTCCGACGCTAGACTGACCTCATGACGATGGGAAGGGCATGCTGGACTTGAGCGCCACGGGCGCGTGGTGCTTGACGGCTCTGGTGCAGTCCCTATCAGCAGCGCAATGTCACTCCTGCCGCCGGACCTGCCCATGGCCACCCTCATGATGCTGGCTGTCACCGCTTTTGTGGCGGGACTGGCGCGCGGTTTTTCAGGGTTCGGCGCGGCGCTGATTTTCGTACCGCTGGCAGCGCGGCTCATCGGACCGCAGGCCGCCGCGCCGCTTTTGCTGCTCACCGACGGCATTGTGGCGCTGCCACTCATTTGGCACTCGTGGGAAAATGCGCGCAAGCCCGAGGTGGCCCTGATGGCGGCCGGTGGCTTCGTTGGCATTCCACTGGGCACCCTGGCCCTGGCCTTTGGCGAGCCGACCGTGCTGCGCTGGATCATCGCGGCGCTGGTTGCCCTGATGCTGGTTCTTCTGCTGTCGGGCTGGCGTTACGGCGCACGGCCACATGGTGGCATGACCATTGGTATCGGCGTGCTGTCAGGCGTCTTCAGCGGTCTGGCGCAACTCGCCGGTCCACCGGTCGTGGCCTATTGGCTGGGCGGCAATCACGCGCCACGGGAGATGCGCGCCTCGACCATTCTGTATTTTGCTTTTTTGACGGCCTTCGCCTTTGTCAGCTACCTGGTGGGCAAGTTGCTGACTGTTGCCATCCTGAAACTCGCGCTGGTGCTGGTGCCATTTTTTGCCAGCGGCTTGTGGCTCGGCAGCAAGATTTTTCACATGGCCAACGCCGATTTCTTCCGGCACATCTGCTTCGGGCTGATTGCCTTGTCCCTGGTGTTAAGCCTGCCGCTTTGGGGTTAGGCTACAGAGACTATTCCAGCCACTGCCAACGCGCCGGATCGTTGAGTTCATTTTCCGCGACCATACGGCGGTCGAAAATATCGCTGTCGCGGCACAGCAACCATTGATGGACCTTGTTGGGCTTGCCGTGGGCATGAACACTGTAGGTATGGCCGGCGTTGCTTCCGCCCATCTTGCGATACTTCTTGTACAGCATGATTGATCTCCGGTTTTCGGGCAGGGAGTTCGAACCTGCCATGTCATATTAAAGCAACCTATCTCGCAACTGCGAGATAAACAATCTCGCAGTTGCGAGATGAACGACGGCAAATTGCCGCTGGGCAGTAGTGTCGGCTCGGCCATTACAGGTCCGCGTCCGCTTGTCTGAGGAGTCAAAGCGCGAAGCCATTTGACCGCAACTCTCGAACTGCACTACGCTTTCGTTGCCGGAAACAAGTGAGCGCCAGACATTGCTTGCACGTCCGTCGGGGAATGCGCCGTTGACCGAGCTTACCTGTGTCGGATTGGGGTTGATGGGGTCTGCTCTCGCGCGCGCGCTGCTGGCGGCCGGACACCCTATCACCGTATGGAACCGCTCGCCCGGAAAGGCAGAGGCACTGATGCGTTTGGGGGCACGCGAAGCCCAGATCTTCGCCGAAGCAGTGTCCGCCAGTCCAGTCTTGCTGATCTGCATCGACAACTATGTGTCTGCCCGCGCTCTTCTGGAAACAGAAGGTCAGGCTGGTCATCTCGCCGGGCGAACAGTGGTCAATCTGACCACTGGCACCCCGCGCGAGGCCGAAGAGCTTTCGGTCTGGGTCGGTTCGCAGGGCGCGCGTTATCTTGATGGCGCGATCCTTTGCGGCCCAAATCAAATCGGCAGCAAGGGTGGTGAGATTCTTGTTTCAGGTGACGCGCTGGCATGGCAGGCCGCAGGGCCGCTCCTGACATGCCTTGCCGGGAAAGTGCGCAACGTGGGTCAGGGGGTGGGCGACGCCGCCGCACTCGATTTCGCATGGCTGACGATGTCCTACGTGCAATTCATTGGTGTTGCACATGCAGCGCGCATCTGCCGGGCGCAGGGCATCGATATGCAGGCGTTCATCGATCTTTATCCAGCCGAACCCGCGCCAGCGGATGCTGACGCCTACACCCGCAAACTGGCCGGGATCATCAAGAACGATAACTACAATCACCCCACCGCGACACTTCAGGTCTGGGGCGAAGCACTGGCCCGTATCCAGATGCAGGCGCGCGATGCCGGCATACCCACTGACATTCCGGATTTTATCGCCGGTTACTTCCAGCGGGCAATGGACATGGGACTGGGGCAACAAGAAGCGATCGCGATCTACAAAACTCTTCTGGTGAACGAAAAACTGACGTGAGCAGCGGGGACAGGGATGAGCGAGGCAGTGACGGCGGCTTTTTGCGTAACCGATGCCGACCTGCTGGGTTCGGGATGGGAAAGCACGATCTATGCAGTGGGGAAGACGCAAATCCTGCGCATTCCGAGACCCGGGGCGGGCAGTGAAGACCAGGTTCGCGCTAGGGCAGCGTTCACGGCAAACCTGCCGCCGCTTCCCTTTGCCGTGCCGCGTGTCCGCGAAATTTCGAGGATTGAAGGTCAGCTCTATGTGATCGAGGACCGGATCGAAGGTCAATCGATGGCGTCACTTCTGCCAAAGCTTTCGGGCGAAAGGCGTGCAACCGCACTCAGGGCCTATCTTGCCGCCGCAATCTCCCTTGTCGAGATTGGGCCTGTAGCGGCTTTCAGTGCCGCCCTGCATAGCTTGGGCAACTCGTGCCGGGGGAACAGCTTGGCCAAGTTCATGTAGGACTTGGGCAGCGGGCCATCACCTGAAAACACGGCAGTTGCAGCCAGTATGGCAGACAGGTCGCGCCGGGCCTGCTCTAGGTCCGCTTCCAGCTTGGTGACGTGGGCTTCTATCTCACGGCGTTTGCTGTTGAGAGTGTGGACAATTTGAACGGTCACTTTCAATCCAACTCAAGGTTATTGTGCGAGACAAGCAATACGGTTTCTAGGGTTTGCCCCCGCCGAAACCGACTACCATGGTCCCAGCCTCCACCGCCCCCGGTTAAGCTGGGACCATATCTTTTTCGGGATTCACAAGTCTTGGTGCGCTTGATACATAAGTCCGGAAAAGTGCATTGATTTCATCTCACCGGAATTCGCACGGTAATTCCTCCGGCAATTCTTCTTCACTTCCGTTCGGCCTTCAAATGCTCGAACAGTTTGTCGGCGCGGGCCCGCAGCAAGGCCTGGCCGTCGCGCGTTGACCAGTCATAGACGCCTTTCCCCGTCTTGAGGCCGAAGTTGCCAGCCTTGACCAGATCGCCCACTGCTGTCGGCGGAGCCTTGCTGGTATCGAGATCGGGCTGCAGGAATTGGGCGAACTTATGCATGATGTCGAGGCCGCCCAGCTCGGCGCTCTCGATCGGCCCGGTGACCGCATAGCGCCGCCCCAACGACAGCTTGAACGATTGGTCGATGGCTTCGGCGCTGGCAATGCCATTTGCCCACATCGACCAGGCCTCGCGCAGTATGGCGAATTGCAGGCGGTTGACGATGAAACCGTCGACCTCCTTTTGCATCAGCGCCGGAGTCTGACCCACGGCCTTCATCACATCGCAGGCCCAAGTGACCACTTCGGGCGCAGTCCCGGGTCCACCGCAGATTTCGACAATCGGGATCAGTTGCGCCGGATAGATAAAATGCATGGCCACGGCACGCTCTGGGTTTTTCATCTTGGCCGTCATCAGGCTGATCGGTTGTCCGCTGGTCGATCCCAGCACGATATCTGGCGCGCAGACCTCGTCGAGTTTGCCGAAGATGCTGATCTGCAAGTCGCGCTCAGCCGGTACCGCCTCGATCACATGGTCGGCGGCAGCCGCATCCCCGATATTCACGCTCGTGCGGATGCGGGCGAAGATTGCATCCGCCTCCGGCTTCGGGGTCAGGCCCCGCTCGACAAAGGCATCGATGTTGCGGCGGATGGCGGCCATGGCCTTGTCGAGGCTTTCCACCTTGCGCCCGATCAGCACCACGGATTTTCCAGCCCGGGCGAAAACCTGAGAGATGCCTTGCCCCATCAGGCCATTGCCGATGATCGCGACGGAGGTGATCTTGTTTGCCGGTTTCATGTCAAGCTCTCCACAATCTTCCAATCATTGACAGAAGCATGGGGCCATGTCCGGCGCAAATCCAGGCCTTGCCGAAATAGTCGAGCGCTTCACTGCACGACTTGATGCCATTCCCGATCGGGCCAGATGCATTGTTCACAGCGACATCTGGTCGTCCGGATTTTCGCCTGCCATTATTGCGAATGAAGACAAACAAGTGCCTCTGACAATGATGCGCCTTTGATATTCAAAATGACCGACTACCGGCTGCTGCCATGGGTTGACACGGCTTGCAGATAATGTGCGCTTGCTCAACAGAGGTGAAATATGCCGCCGGTTTCCCACCTCACACCCAATCAGATTGCTTTCATTGAAGCCCAGCCAGTGTTTTTTGTGGCGACAGCGGCGGCCAGCGGGCGGGTCAATCTTTCTCCCAAAGGCCTCGACTCGCTGCGGGTTCACAGTGCCACCCGAATTTCCTGGCTCAGTCTTTCTGGCAGCGGCAATGAGACGGCGGCCCATGTCCGCGAAAATCCACGCATGACGTTGATGTTCTGTGCCTTTGAAGGTCCTGCGCGAATTTTGCGGATTTACGGCGCAGCCCGCGTCATCCATCCCGCTGACGCCGATTGGACGGGAGCTGTGGCGCCCTTTCCAGCCATGGCGGGTAGCCGGCAGGTTTTCACGCTGGACATCGATCTGGTGCAGATCTCCTGTGGAACCGGTGTTCCGGAAATGAAATTTGTGCACCAGCGCGGCCCGCAGGAACTGCTGCCCTTTTACGAGGACATGGGCCCAGATGGCGTGCGCGCCTACTGGAACCGCAAGAACAAGATCAGCATCGACGGCAAGGACACGGGGACGTGACGCGAGTGGCAGCAGAAGCAGAACCAAAAGTGTGAGGAAAATCATCATTCTTGTTTTATATCCTACAATAGGATAAAAGTCAAGATAAATCTCCGCCTCGATGCACCACTTGTGTCTTTCGGCACTTTCGCCTATATGCAGCTTCAAGAATTCACTCACATAGCCGGGAGACCGGAACATGAGGGTGGGTCCCGAAAGGGACCCGCTTTTTTTATTGCCTGAACATGACCGACAAAAACGCTGAAAATACCCCCGTTCCGACGACCCGCCTTGCCCGTGAAACCGGACCGGCGGCGCGCATTGCTGCCTTGGCCGAGCCGGTTCTTGAGGGCATGGGCTTTCGTCTGGTGCGGGTGAAGTTGATTGGCGGCATCGTGCAGATCATGGCGGAACGTCCCGATGGCACCTTCACCATCGAGGACTGTGCGCAGTTCTCGCGCGCCTTCTCGCCTGTCCTTGATGTGGCCGACATCATGTCCGGTCACTACAATCTCGAAATCTCATCGCCCGGCATCGATCGTCCGTTGGTGCGCGCCCAGGACTTTGAAGACTGGGCCGGTCACGAGGTGAAAGTTGACATGGCGGTACCGCAAGCCGGCCGCAAGCGCTTCAAGGGTGAGCTTGAAGGGTATCACGATGGCGAGGTCCGACTGTTCATCGAAAATCCCGAGGGTGGCCCCAAAGGCAACAAGGAGCCACTGCTGATCGGTGTGCCCTTTGCCGATATCGGCGAAGCCAAGCTCACGCTCACCGATGAACTGATTGCTGCCGCCAAGGCGCGGCTCAAAGCCAATCCCAACGCGGTCGGGGATGCCTCCGACTTCGACGGCGAGATCAAATCCCCCGAAGACGACGACGGGGAAGACAACGACAAAGAAGGAAACGACAATGGCTAACACTGCTGTCAGCGCCAACCGGCTCGAACTTCTGCAAATCGCAGACGCCGTGGCGCGCGAAAAATCGATCGACAAGGCGATCGTGCTCGAAGCGATGGAGGATGCCATGACGCGGGCTGCCAAGCAGCGCTACGGCATGGAAAACGAAATCCGCGCCGAGATCGATCCGAAGACCGGCGAAACCCGCCTCAACCGCCTTCTGCAAGTGGCCGACGTGGTCGAGAATGATGCCACGCAGATTTCCGTTGCCGAAGCGACCAAGCGCAACCCTGCTGCCCAGGTCGGTGACTTCATTGCCGAAGCGCTGCCACCCATCGAGTTCGGCCGCATTGCTGCCCAGTCAGCCAAGCAGGTGATCGTGCAAAAGGTGCGCGATGCCGAGCGTGACCGTGTCTACGAAGAATTCAAGGATCGCATCGGCGACATCATCAATGGCGCAGTAAAGCGGGCCGAATACGGCAATGTCATCGTCGACCTCGGCCGTGGTGAAGGCATCGTGCGCCGCGATGAAACGTTGCCGCGCGAAACCTTCCGCCCTGGCGACCGCATCCGCGCCTACATCTACGACGTGCGCCGCGAACAGCGTGGCCCGCAGATTTTCCTGTCGCGTACCCATCCGCAATTCATGGCCAAACTCTTCGGCCAGGAAGTGCCGGAAATCTATGATGGCGTTGTTGAAGTCGTATCGGTCGCCCGCGATCCCGGCAGCCGCGCCAAGATCGGCGTGCGCTCCAAGGATGGATCGATTGATCCGGTCGGCGCTTGCGTCGGTATGCGCGGCTCGCGCGTGCAGGCTGTGGTCAACGAACTTCAGGGCGAAAAGATCGACATCATCCAGTGGTCGCCGGATGTCGCGACCTTCGTTGTCAACGCGCTCGCACCTGCGGAAGTTGCCAAGGTGGTGCTCGATGAAGAGGCTGAACGCATCGAAGTCGTGGTGCCCGACGAGCAGCTTTCGCTCGCCATTGGGCGGCGCGGCCAGAACGTGCGTCTGGCCTCACAGCTCACTGGCTGGGACATCGACATCATGACGGAAGCCGAGGAATCGGAGCGCCGCCAGAAAGAATTTGCCACCCGTACGCAGCGCTTTGTCGATGCCCTCGACGTCGACGAAACCCTGGCCCAGCTCCTCGCCTCGGAAGGCTTCGACCAGGTTGAAGAATTGGCCCTGGTCGATCCCCACGAAATTGCCTCGATCGAGGGTCTGGATGAATCAACAGCTGAGGAGTTGCAGAACCGCGCCAAGGCTTATCTCGAAAAGGAAGCAACCGAGATGGAAGAGAAGCGCAAAGAGCTCGGTGTGGCCGATGACCTCGCCTCCTTCGAGGGGCTTAGCCCCCGCATGGTGGTGGCGCTGGGTGAAGCGGGTGTGAAGTCGCTGGAAGATTTCGCCGACCTTGCCACCGACGACCTCACCGGCTGGAACGAACGCAAGAATGGCGAAACGGTCAAGCACAAGGGCCATCTCTCGGATCTGGGTGTTGCTGCCGACGAGGCGGAAAGCCTGATCATGAGGGCCCGCATACAATTGGGCTGGATTGAAGCTCCGGTTGTCGAGGGTGAGCCGGCGGCAAACGTGGAGCAGGACGCCTGAGCGAAACTCCAGTCACGGACGAGGACGATTTGCCGGAGCGCATGTGCATCGTGACCCGCGAGGTCATGGATGAGGCAGCACTTCTGCGCTTTGTCCGCTCGCCCGACGGTGACGTGGTGCCAGACTTGGCCCGCAAGCTGCCGGGGCGGGGCGTGTGGGTGGCGCTGGAGCGGGCAAAGGTTGCAGAAGCCAGCGCCAAGGGATTGTTTTCGCGGGGTTTCAAGGCCCAGAGCAGGGCTGATGATAGTTTGCCGGAGCGGGTCGGAACGCTTCTGCGTCAACAGGTGGTGTCACATTTGTCACTTGGCCCGTAAGGCTGGTGAGGCACTGTCGGGCAACATGAAAGTGGAAGAGGCGCTGAAGCGGGGACCGGTACGGCTCCTGTTGCACGCGGCGGGTTCGTCGGAAGACGGCGCCCGCAAATTGAACCGGTACGCCGGTCCCCGGACCGCCATCTGCGGTTTCCTGACGCCAGATGATTTGGATTTGGCTTTTGGCCGGGCAAATGTGGTACACGCAGCCGTGGCTGACGGCGGGTTGGCAGAGCGGCTGGTTTTTCATGTGGCGCGATTGGCGCGCTACGAAGGTTATGCTTTTAGGGCAGTTGGGTCAGAAGACGAACAATGAACGATACGACGGATAACAAAGACAAGACCGGCAACTCCAAACCAGGTGGCACGCTGACACTCAAGCGCCCAGCCGTCGAGCAATCGCGCGTCAAGCAGAGCTTCTCCCATGGCCGCACCAAGACGGTTGTGGTGGAGACCAAGCGCAAGCGTTTTGGCGACGACAAGCCGGCCGGAAGTGCAGACGCGAAGCCTGCTTTCCAGAGTCAGCCCAAGGTGGTGATCCAGAACAGCACGACGTCGCCGCAGGCGCGTCCCCCGGTGCCGCCGCCAAGCCGCGCCGGTGTGGTATTGCGCACCCTGTCAACTGATGAGCGTGAAGCGCGTGAACGGGCGCTGACTGATGCCCGGGTGCGCGAAGCCGACGAGCGCAAGCGCCAGGAAGAAGAACTTGTCCGCCGCAAGTCGCAGGACGAGCGCGACCTTGTCGAGCGCGAAGCTGCCGCCAAGCGCAAAGCCGAAGATGACGCCCGCCACCAGCAGGAAGAGCAGGGCCGCCGCAAAGCTGAAGAGGCCGCCAAACGGCTGTCACCGAAGTCGTCGGCTCCTGCCGACGATGAGGAGCCCGAAGCGCCACGCCGGACATTTGGTGCCAACGCCAGGCCTGCGGGCAGTGGTGGTGCACGCCCCGGTGGCTTTACGCCCAAGGTGGTCAAGACTGTCACGCCGGCACGCACCAAGGCCGACATTGAAAAGAAGGGCCAACGCGGCCGCTTGACGCTGTCCAACGCGCTCAATGAAGATGAAAACCAGCGCGGTCATTCGGTCGCTGCTTTCCGCCGCCGCACTGAACGCCTGAAGAACAAGGCCCACGGCTTCCAGATGCCAACGGAAAAAATGTCGCGCGAAATCATCATTCCGGAAGCGATCACCATTCAGGAACTGTCGAACCGCATGGCCGAACGGGCCGTCGATATCATCAAGCTGCTGATGAAGCAGGGCCAGATGCACACCATCAACGACGTGATCGATGCCGATACGGCGCAGATCATCGCCGAAGAAATGGGCCACAAGGTCAAGCGTGTGTCTGAGTCCGATGTTGTCGAAGGTCTCGATGACAACAGCGACACGGAAGAAAACCTGAAGACACGCCCGCCGGTGGTGACCATCATGGGCCACGTCGATCATGGCAAGACCTCGCTGCTTGATGCGATTCGCAAGACCAACGTGGTCTCAGGCGAAGCGGGCGGCATTACCCAGCATATCGGTGCCTATCAGGTGCAGACACCACGTGGCCTCATCACCTTCATCGACACGCCGGGCCATGAAGCCTTTACATCCATGCGTGCACGCGGCGCCAAGGCAACCGACATCGCCATTCTGGTTGTTGCTGCTGATGACGGCGTGATGCCGCAGACGATTGAATCGATCAATCACGCCAAGGCGGCGGGAGTGCCGATCATCGTCGCGATCAACAAGATCGACAAACCGAACGTCAACGCGACGCGGGTACGCACTGACCTGTTGCAACACGATCTCGTCGTGGAAAGCATGGGCGGCGATGTGCTCGACATCGAAGTTTCGGCGTTGAAGGGTACCAACCTCGACAAGTTGCTGGACACCATCCTGCTGCAGGCCGAAGTGCTTGACCTCAAAGCCAATCCTGACCGTGAGGCCGGTGGTCTCGTGGTCGAAGCGCAGCTCGACAAGGGCCGCGGTCCTGTCGCCACGGTGCTGGTGCAGCGTGGTACTCTCAAGCATGGCGATATCTTTGTCGCAGGTTCTGCCTGGGGCCGGGTGCGCGCTCTGGTCAACGAAAAGGGCGAGCAACTCAAGACAGCCGGTCCGTCGGTTCCTGTCGAAGTATTGGGTCTCAACTCTGCGCCGGAAGCGGGCGACCGTTTCGACGTTGTGGCAACGGAAGCCCGGGCCCGCGAAATCACCGACTATCGCGAGCGTCAGCGCCGCGACAAGCGCGGCTCAAGCTCGGCTCGTGCTTCGCTTGAAACCATGATGAGCCAGATCAACCAGTCGGGCCGCAAGGAATTCCCGATCCTGATCAAGGCCGACGTGCAGGGTTCTGCCGAAGCCATCGTGCAGGCGCTGGAAAAAATCGGCAACGAGGAAATCCGCTCGCGCGTGGTGCACTACGCCGTGGGTGGCATTTCTGAAAGCGACGTATCGCTTGCTGCCGCATCGGGCGCTGTGGTGTTGGGCTTCAACGTTCGTGCCAACAGCCAGGCGCGTGACGCGGCCCAGCAAATGGGCATCGAAATCCGCTACTACAACATCATCTATGACCTGGTGGACGACATCAAGGCAGCGATGAGCGGCAAGCTTGCCCCGGAAATGCGCGAAACCTTCATGGGCAACGCCAAGATCCTGGAAGTCTTCAACATCACCAAGGTCGGCAAGGTTGCCGGTTGCATGGTGACCGAAGGCAGCGTGCAGCGCGGCAACAAGGTGCGCCTGATCCGCGACAACGTGGTCATCCACGAAGGCAGTCTGTCGACATTGAAGCGCTTCAAGGACGAAGTGAAGGAAGTGAACGCCGGGCAGGAATGCGGCATGGCCTTCGAGAAATACGAAGACATGCGCGTTGGCGACGTGATCGAATGCTTCCGGGTGGAGAAGGTGGAACGCAAACTGGCGTGAACGATCTCCTGCAGCGCTGTGGCGTGGCAGATGGTGCCAGGGGGTTGAAGTGGTCAAAGTTCCTTTTTTTCGCACTATATTCTCCATGCTGCGCCCGAAGGCGAATTGACGAAGGAGTGTCTGGAGTCGAAAGAAATGGAGCTGGTCTCGGCCAAACATAAAGATGTCCCGGGGGCTGTTGATTGCCTTGTGCCTGCCTTTGCCAATGACCCGCTCATGCTCCATTTCTTTCCCGGAGAACTGGGCCGCCGGGCAGCAGCAGCACGCGATTTCTTCACAATGCTAATGGTCGCTCGTGTCGCCCTGCATATGCCGGTCATTGTACTGAACGATGGCGAAGAGACTTTCGGCGCTGTGATGGGCTACGATACAAGCCGACCCGCATGGCCAAAGGAGCAACTGGCAAGGTTGGACGCGCTCCTCCGCGACTGGAGCGGACTGTCTGAACGGTTTGATGCCTACGATAACCTTTCGAGGCAGTTTGCGCCGCGGAAACCGCACTATTATCTGGGAGTTCTTGGCGTCCATCCAAATCGGCAGGGCGTTGGAGCTGGTGGGAATCTGATCACCGCATTCTGCAGGCTCTCAGAAATGGATCCTATTTCTTCCGGCACATATTTGGAGACTGCTTCGGCAGAGAATGTCGCCTACTATAAGCGCTGTGGATTTGATGTGGCAGGAAGCGCAGCCATAAACACGGACGTCGTGCTGTACTGCCTGTTTCGGCCGAAGCGGGCGGCCATGTCCCGGTGATCCAAGGCCTTTCCCATCTCACCTTCATTGTCCGTGACCTCGACAAGATGGCGCGGATCATCACTGAAGTGCTTGGTGGTGAGGAAGTTTACTCTTCTGGCGAAGACATATTCTCCACCTCGCGGGAGAAATTCTTTGTGGCGGGTGGCATCTGGATTGCCCTCATGGAGGGCGAAAGCCTGCCCACGCGGACCTACAACCACGTGGCCTTCAAGGTGTCCGACGAGCAGTTGGAGCGGGCGAAGGTGGTGATCGAGCGCCTGGGGCTTGACCTCAAGCCGCTGCGACCAAGGGTGGACGGGGAGGGACAATCCCTCTATTTCCACGACCATGACAATCATCTGTTTGAGTTACACACGGGAACCCTCGACGAGCGCTTGGCGCGGTATGCACGGGGGTAATGCCCATGTCTGGTAGTGCTCCTTCGCAACGCATGCTCCGTGCAGGGGAGCTGATCCGTCACGCCCTGGCGGAGGTTTTCATGCGCGGTGAAACTAATGATCCGGAGTTCGACAAGGTCGGTGTTTCGGTGGTTGAGGTGCAGATGTCGCCAGACCTGAAGATCGCCACGGCCTATGTCCGGCCGCTGATCATGGGGCAGGAGAAGACGCTGCTCTACGCCTGCACCCGGAACCAGAAGTACATTCGCGGTCTGATCGCTCCGAAACTGGAGATGAAGTATATGCCGCAGCTTCGGTTTCGAACCGATACTGCTTTGGATTACGCTGCCAAGATCGACACCCTGCTGCATTCACCTGAGGTGGCGCGCGACCTGAAGAAGGACGAGGAGTGACGGAGAGCGTGGCGGGCCCAGCCCCTTCGCCGAAGGGGAGGGGAGAGAAGCGGAAAAAGCTGCGCATTCATGGTTGGGTGGTGCTGGACAAGCCGTTGGGGCTGACGTCCACGCAGGCCTTGGCCAAGGTGCGCTGGTTGCTGAGTGCCGAAAAGGCCGGGCATGGCGGAACGCTGGATCCGCTGGCATCAGGATTGTTGCCCATTGCTTTGGGAGAGGCGACCAAAACAATCCAATGGGCCATGGACGGGCGAAAAACCTATCGCTTTACCGTGCAGTGGGGAGCCGAAACTTCTACTGATGATTTAGAAGGTGATATAGTTTCGATTTCAAACTATTACACAAAAGACAGCGAAAACAAATTCTTACCGCAGTCTAATGATCATGCCGCAATGCAGCAATTACTAACATGCCAACTGCCGGCGTTTCTTGGTGCGGTGCAGCAAAAGCCACCAGCCTATTCCGCCATCAAGATTGATGGCGAGCGTGCCTATGACCTTGCGCGGGCCGGGGAGGAAGTGGACCTGGCCGCCCGGACTGTTGAAATCCACGGGCTGCGCATCGTTGATTGGCCGAGCCCCTCTCAGACGACGTTTGAAGTTGAGTGCGGCAAGGGGACTTATGTGCGTTCGCTGGCCCGTGACCTCGGGCGGGCGACCGGCTGGCTCGGCCATGTTGTCTTTCTCCGCCGGCTGGCGGTCGGGCCATTCCGGGAAGGTGACATGATTTCGCTGGAAAAGCTGGAGGAATTGAGCCATAGACCCGCCAGCGAAAACAGCTTTGCTGGCCTCATTCGCCCCATCGAGACCGTGCTGGACGGCATCCCGGCACTGGCCATGATGGAAGCGGAGGCCAAACGTCTCAGACAGGGTCAAAGAGTTCCTCTGGAAAGCTTGGGCGTCATGTTGCCCGAGGGGGAAACCCTTCGCGAGGCGGAAGCGGTTTTGGTCACCCATGCCGGACAACCCCTGGGGATGTTCCGGATCGAACGTGGAGTGCTCAAGACCATTCGCTTGTTCAATCTGGATGCACGGAGTTAACTCAATGACGATTACTGCTGAGCGCAAAACCGCTCTCATCAAGGAAAATGCAACGACCGCCGCCGACACGGGTTCGCCCGAAGTACAGGTGGCGATCCTGACCGAGCGCATCACTGCGCTCACCGAACACTTCAAGCTGCACAAGAAAGACAACCACTCGCGCCGGGGCCTGCTCAAGATGGTGAGCAACCGCCGCAGCCTTCTTGACTACCTCAAGAGCAAGGATGAAGGCCGCTATCTGGCGCTCATCAAGAAGCTCGAAATCCGCAGATAAGTTCAAGGGCCCTCATCCGCCCGTGGGGCACCTTCTCCCATTTGCAAGGGCAAACGGGAGAAGGCAGATGAGTCAGTCTTCTCCCGTGCGTCTTCGCATGGGAGAAGGTCCCGAAGGGGGATGAGGGCCCTTTCGCGTTTCTAAACATGAGCGGGCGGATCACCGAATTTCCGTCCGCGTCCCCGTATCAGATGGAAGCAATAGGGCTTCCGTCCGTTGTCCAAAGGGGATGCCGTCCAGACGTAGGTGAGCAAAGTGGCGGCGAAGGACGATTGAAGGATTTACAAAGATGTTCAACATCGACGTTGAAGAATTGGAATGGGGCGGCAAGTCGCTCCGCATGGAAACGGGCCGCATTGCCCGCCAGGCCGACGGGGCCGTTCTCGTCACCATCGGTGAAACCACCGTGCTCGCCACCGCCGTTGCGGCGCGCAGCGAAAAGCCGGGAATTGATTTCTTCCCGCTCACCGTCAACTATCAGGAAAAGACTTATGCCGCGGGCAAGATCCCCGGCGGTTACTTCAAGCGTGAAGGCAGGCCAACAGAACGCGAAACACTGATTTCGCGCCTGATCGACCGTCCGATCCGCCCGCTGTTCCCCAATGGCTTCCGGTTTGAAACCCAGGTCATTGCCACCGTCCTCTCCTATGACCTCGAAAACGACACCGACATCGCGGCACTCGTCGCCACGTCGGCGGCCCTCACGCTCTCGGGCATTCCCTTCATGGGCCCGATCGGTGCGGCGCGCGTCGGCTATATCGACGGTGCCTATGTGCTCAACCCCTCAATCGAACAGCAGAAGCTTTCGTCCCTCGACCTCGTCGTTGCTGGTACGCAGGATGCGGTGCTGATGGTTGAATCGGAAGCCAAGGAGCTGTCCGAAGAAGTGATGCTTGAAGCCGTGATGTTTGGTCACCGTGGCTTCCAGCCGGTGATCGAAGCGATCATCCGCATGGCCGAGCGCTCATCGCGCGAGCCGCGCGACTTCCAGCCCAAGGATCACTCGGCACTCTATGCCGCAGTGAAGAAGCAGGCCGAAGCCGATCTGCGCAAGGCCTATGCCATTGCCAAGAAGGAAGACCGCCAGGACGCCGTTGCCAGCACCAAGGACAAGGTGAAGGCCGCTCTCGTCAACAAGGAAGACCCAGCCGCTCCCTCCGAACAGGCTGTCGGTGAAAACTTCAAGCACCTCGAAGCCGACATCGTGCGCAACAGCATTCTCGATACCGGCAAGCGCATCGATGGCCGCGATACCAAGACTGTCCGCACCATCATTGCGGAAACCTCGGTATTGCCGCGTACCCATGGTTCGGCGCTGTTCACCCGCGGTGAAACCCAGGCGCTGGTTGTCACTACACTCGGCACCGGTGAAGACGAACAGTACATCGACACGCTCGACGGCCTGACCAAGGGCAAGTTCATGCTGCACTACAACTTCCCTCCCTTCTCGGTTGGCGAAGTGGGCCGCATGGGCGCCACCGGCCGCCGCGAAATCGGCCATGGCAAACTCGCTTGGCGTGCCATCAACCCGCTGCTTCCGAAGCCGGAAGATTTCCCCTACACGGTGCGTGTGGTTTCGGAAATCACCGAGTCCAACGGTTCCTCGTCCATGGCCACGGTGTGCGGTTCTTCGCTCGCACTCATGGATGCAGGCGTGCCGATGAAGGCGCCGTGCGCCGGTATCGCCATGGGCCTGATCAAGGAAGGCGACCGCTTCGCCGTGTTGTCAGACATCCTTGGTGATGAAGATCACCTCGGCGACATGGACTTCAAGGTCGCTGGCACATCAGAAGGTGTGACGGCGCTGCAGATGGACATCAAGATCACCGGCATCACCGAAGAGATCATGCGGGTCGCCCTGTTCCAGGCCAAGGACGGCCGCTTGCACATCCTCGGCAAAATGTCGGAAGCGCTGGAAAAGGCGCGTCCGGGTCTTGGCGAACATGCGCCTCGCATCGAGCAGATCAAGATCCCGACCGACAAGATCCGTGAAGTGATCGGCACCGGCGGCAAGGTCATCCGCGAAATCGTGGAAAAGACCGGCGCCAAGATCGACATCCAGGACGACGGCACCGTCAAGGTGGCATCGGCCTCGGGTGCAGCGATCACCGCTGCCTTGAAGTGGATCAAGTCAATCGTCTCGGAACCGGAAGTGAACGAAATCTACGAAGGCAAGGTCGTCAAGATCATGGAATTCGGTGCGTTCGTGAACTTCTTCGGGGCTCGTGACGGCCTCGTGCATGTCTCGGAGCTGGCTCCGCAGCGCGTGCAGAAGGTCTCTGATGTCGTCAAGGAAGGCGACACCGTCAAGGTCAAGTTCCTCGGCATGGACAACCGCGGCAAGATCCGCCTGTCGATGAAGGTCGTGGACCAAGCCACAGGTGAAGACCTGTCGGCCAAGCAGGGCGCAGCTGACGGCAGTGACGAGAAGACCGGGGACTGAGGTCCCTCTGCTTCGTGATTTAAATTTGAGCGCGGGTGCCGAAAGGTGCCCGCGTTTTTCGTTTGGCCGATGTTCACATGCAACCGGAGGCGTGCCATGCTCCGTGACATCGCTGAACGGGAGCACGGTCATGAAATTCTCATCTGTACTCGCACTCCTTGTACTGTGCGCACTGCCTGCCGCTGCACAGGACGAGCCTGATTGCGCAAACCGGCTGGACCAGAACACCATGACGCACTGCGCCGGGATTGACTATGAGAAGGCCGATGCTGAGCTCAACCTCGTCTGGCCGGGCCTGAAGAAGGACGCCCAGGACCAGGATGCCGAGGCGTCTGAAGGGAATGGGCGGATACCTGGATGCGCTCATGGCATCTCAGCAGGCGTGGCTGGTCTATCGCGATGCCGAATGCACGTTGCAGGGCTTTGAGGCGCACGGCGGATCGATGGAACCCATGTTGGTCAACGCCTGCCTCGCCGACATGACGACGAAGCGCATCAAGGAATTGCAGGGCGAAGACGGGCAGTAGACTTGCCACCTAGCGGGGAGGGGAGACGTTACCCTTTCCTCAAACCCTTCTTTTCTGCGTACTCCAGACACTCGCGCCATGGCTTGATTGCTGCTGAGGTTGTGGCGGAGTGCAGTGATGTTGCGGCGCTGGCGTTGGCGAGGCGCACACACTCGTGCAGCGGCCAGTCCTCGTGAATGCCAAAGAGCATGCCAGCGTAGAAAGCATCGCCCGCACCGACAGTGCCAACGATTTCCTGCTGCGGTACGTTGACCGATGGCACGAAGGCCGTTTCACCTGACTTGCGCATGGCGACGGCACCATCGGGATGATGGATGGCGACGAGTTCGGCCACACCGTGGTCCAACAATTTCTGTGCGGCTACGCTCGCCAGCTCAGCGTTGAAGTGGCCACCGTGCGATACGGGCAGGCCAGACAGGATTTCAGCTTCGCTGTCGTTGATGACGAAATAATCCAGCAAGGAAAGGCAAGGCAAAGTTTGGGCGCGCTGCAACTCGGCCGGCACCGGGCAAAGTTCCATGGCTGTCTTGAAACCACGCGCGCGGGCCGCGCGAAGGGCGACACGCCAGCCGTCGCTGGCATCCATCGACGCCGAGATGCCGGGCGAGCCGAGATAGTAGATTCTCGCGCGGTCATCGGGTGGCAGCATTTGCGCAGCCGTCATTGTCGCATTGGCGCCGGGGCGATAGAAAAAAGTGCGCTTTCCCGTGGCCATCGAAGTCATGACATGGGTGACGTCAGTGCCATGCCCGGTGGCACGAATGACGTTGCGGGTGTCGAGGCCATGCTCGCCTGCAATGCGCACGAAGGTATCGCCAGCCGCATCATCTCCGACAACGCAGATCATGGTGACGGGAAAGGGTGCGCCAAGCTTGATGAGGCCAGCAGCGGCATTGTGAGGCGGGCCGCCGGGAGCTTCAATGGTCTGGCGGATGAAGGCAATCTGCTCTTCATCCGGCCAGCGTTCGATCATGTGGACAATATCAAGAACGACTGTGCCTGCGAGGACAATGCCGGAGCGATTGTTGGGGTGGAGCGTCACAACTTACTTCTTGTAACCTTCCAGCACATGCTCGGTGATCTTCTGATCGTCTTCCAGTGACCGCACCGGGCGAAGGTTCTTCTTCTTGAGGATGGCGTGGTATTGCTTCACCGCTTCTTCGGGGGTGATGTGGCGTTCGATCACCGGGCGGAACATCGACAACAAATCCAGCGGGCTTTCGGCGAGCTTGATCTTGCGACCGAAGAGCGCCACGCGGGCGCCAGACTTTTCACCCTGATGGATGAGTTCCAAACAGTCACGCGTCGTGCCGCCACCGCCGCCGAGAATGCCGACGACGAGTTCGGTGTCATAGCTCGCCAGTTCTTCCATGGCCTTGCGGCCATTGAACGGCATCTTGAGGAAGAGCGGACGATCCGCCTTGGTCATGCCGCCCAAGCAACGTAGGATGTTGTCGTTGACGAAGAAGGGCATTTGTTCCGGCGACAGGTTTTTCGGCGCATTGGGATTGAAGACTTCAAGGAAGTGACGGAACTTCAGCTTTGAGGCTTCGGCGCGGAATTCATTGTAGGCCTCGAGATGGGCATAGTCGGCGCTGAGGTCATTGTTGAAGGTGACGGAGTAGAGGCCAAGGTCGGAGAACTTCTTGCAGTGTGCGAGGTTCGCGGTGCGGAAGGGGCGGGCGAATTCCTTGGCGTAGGTGGAGCCGCGGGCGCGCCAGATATCGGTGGCGTCATTGGCGCGAATGGCGGGGGTAACGTGGGACTTCTTGAACACGCCCTTGGCCGCAATATGGCTTCCAGCGATGACGCTGCCACCAGCATGATGTCGACAACGCCCTGCTTCACAACATCAACAATGTCCTGACGGAAGCGTTCAACCGAGTGGAAGCCCTTGGACTCGTCATGCAAATCTTTCGGCCCCGGCGATGATACGCCAGCCGACATTTCCGGATCCTTGGCATCGGCGACGATGAAGTCTGTGGGTTTGTATTTGCCGGAGGTGATGCGCTTCAGTTTTGCGTCGAGGGACTTGGCCATTGTTCTTCCAGTGTGGTGGGTTGCTTCGCAAAGGTTTATGGCGGCACAATTGTTTCTGCACAAGCACCAGAGGTCGTACCTACCATGCGCAAAACACTGATCATGATCCCGGCGTTCGGTTGTGATGGCGGGCTCTATACCGAAGTGGCGGCGAGGCTCTCGCCCCACATGGAGGTGCTGACCCATATCGCGCATGAAGACAGGTATGAGGCCATGGCGAAGGCCCTGCTGGATGTTGCTCCCGCGCACTTTGCCGTCCTCGGGACGTCCATGGGTGGACGATTGGCGCTGGAGGTGACCTTGGCGGCACCGGAGCGGGTTGAAGGATTGGTGGTGATTGGGGCGGGAGCGGGTGGCGTTGCTGATCCGTCGGCTGGACTGCGGCGTTCGGCGCGGCTACGTGGCGGCGAGATCGAAAGCGTACTGAGCGAGATGGGCGACATGGTTGCGCATCTACCGGGGCCGCGTGGACCTTCCACACGCCAGGCGTTTATCGACATGGGACGCAAAATGGGATCGGAGGTGATGGCGCGGCAGTCCGATGCGCTGGCGCATCGCGCCGATCAATGGCAGTCCATTTCAAATATTGCCTGTCCGGTCCTGTGCCTGTGGGGTTCGCATGACCAGTTCAGCCCGTTGGCCGATGGCCGGCGGCTGGCGGCGGGCGTGCAGCGGGGACGTTTCGTTGAATTGCCGGAGTGCGGGCACTTTCCGACGCTGGAATATCCGGATGCCTTGGGCGTTGCACTTGCCAGCTGGCTCAGTACCGAAGTCTATGCTGCATCGGCATAGGCAATCGCCCCCATCATGCCGGAGTTCATGTGATAGATGTGGTGGCAGTGGAAGGCCCAGGTGCCGGGGTTGTTGGCGTCGAACTGGATGGTGACCATTCCACCGACGGGCACGAGCACGGTGTCGCGCACCGCTCCATTGATGCGGTCACTGCCAATGCCCACCACCTTGAAGTAGTGGCCGTGCAAATGCATGGGATGGGCCATGCTGGTCATGTTGTGGAACATCACCTCATAGCGCTCACCTTCGCGCACGGTGAAGAGCACGTCGTGCATGGATGACTTGCCGTTCAAACCCCACTGGTAGCCAGCGTCACCGCCGGTCAACATGACCATTTCGGTGCGCGATACGGCAATATCGGGAAATACCGTCACGGATTTGAGTTGCGCTTCAAGGGCGAGATCAATTGCGGGTTGCACCTCACCCTGGTCGCTGATCTTGCTGATGGCTCCGTCGCCGGCGCGCAGAATGATGCCCGATTGTTGGGCCGTGCCTTCGGCCTTGAACAGAATGGGCCACGCCCCTGGGCCTTGTGGCAATTGCAGGCGGATGTCGGCGCGCTGGGCTATGGCGAGAGGGAACCGTTGGCCTTTGATTGCGGTTATGGTCTTGCCGTCCACGGCGATCAGGTCGCCGCTGAGTGGGCCGAGATCGATCCACATGTTGCTGGCGGCGCTGGCGTTGATGATGCGCAGACGCATGAGGCCGGACTTTTCCGCCTGCACAACTTCGGGATCATCCAGGGTACGGTCGTTGGCGAGAAGGGCATCGAAGCTGATGTCATTCAGCATGGCCGTACCGCTCATATCCATCTTGCTCATATCCATTTTGGACATGTCATGGGCTGCATGGGCGGCGTGGCCACCGCCACCTGCCTGCAATTCGGCGAGGATGTCATGGGGATCGCGGAAAGTGAAGTCATGGAGGATAATGACGTGTTCCTGCTCATCGAAGAGTGGCGCATTGGACTCGCGGATGATCAGCGGGGCAGCCAGCATCTGTTGCTCCTGCAAGCCGACATGGGAATGCATCCAATGTGTGCCTGCGTCACGGGTGGCAAATTCATAGATGCGGCTTTCCTTCGGCTGCAGGGAGGGACCGGAGAGCATGGGCGTTCCGTCCATGGCCACGGGTGGGGTCAGTCCGTGCCAGTGAACGAGAGTCTCTTCGTTGAGCTGATTGGTGAGATTGGCGGCGAAGAAGCCATTGGAAACCATGTTGATGCCAGGGCGGCCGTTGGCGTCGAAGATGCCAAAGACCTTGGCAGCCTTGCCCTTCACGTCCAGGACACGGCTGGCGATAGTGAGCTCGTGGCGCGGAGCGGCTGCAAAGCCCGAGCGCCGGCCAAATCCCATGCTCAGCCCCATGGCAGCGGAAGCTCCCGTACCCAACAACAAGGTCCGGCGATTCAGTTGAACGGCATTTCCAGTGCTATTGGGGCGTTGTTCGCAACTCATGGTTTCACTCTTCAATTTCAGGTCCGACCGTTAACCGTTCGGGAAGCATCACATGTTAATTGGGCGAAGGCGGGGCATCTTTTCTGGGAGAGACAACGTGAAGGACCAACTGATTTCTGTGTTCAGGGGGTTGATTGGCGATCGGTCAGGCGCGGTGGCGGTGGAGTATGTCGTCATTGCATCGGCGATCACCTTGGCAATCATCCCCGGTTTCTATTACGTTTCTTCGGCCGTCAATGGATTGATGACCTCCATTGCAGATTTCGTGATGGGTTCGTGACTGAATACCTACAATTTTAGTAATCCCCTTAAACGCACAGAAAGCCGAGATCGATTATTGCTTTTCTGTAATGAACGCGGGCGACCGCGGGGAGAGCAAATATGCAAGCGATCAAAAGAATAGCTGCGCAGTATCTGGCCGATGATGATGGCGCCGTCGCCATCGAATACGTGGTTATTGCTGCCGCATTGACTTTGGCAATCGTTCCCGGATTCTATTACGTTTCGTCGGCGTTTACGTTGCAGATGCAATTCCTGATCAGCACGATCGACAGCGGCTCATAAGCCCCGGCCGATACCGAGGAACTTCTCGCGGCGCTGGGTGCGCAGCACGTCTCCCGATACACCCTCCAGCGTCTGAAGCGCGCGCGCAATGGCTTCGCCTCCGGCGGAAATCGCGGCCTCCGGCTTGCGGTGGGCGCCGCCCAGCGGTTCCGGCACGATTTCGTCAATGGCGCCCAGCTTCTTCAGATCCTGTGCGGTGATCTTGAGAGCGGAGGCTGCATCCTTGGCGCGGGCGGGGTCGCGCCACAGGATCGAAGCTGCACCTTCAGGCGAAATCACACTGTAAACAGCATGTTCGAGCATCAGCACGCTGTTGCCAGTGGCGATTGCAATGGCGCCGCCCGATCCGCCTTCACCAATGATCAGCGAAACCAGTGGCACTCCGAGCGCCAGGCAGCAGTCAGTTGAGCGGGCAATGGCTTCGGCCTGGCCACGTTCTTCAGCATCAACGCCAGGATAGGCGCCAGACGTATCGACCAGAGTAATCACAGGCAGACCGAAGCGATCCGCGGTTTCCATGAGACGGACTGCCTTGCGGTAACCTTCGGGTTTGGCCATGCCCCAGTTGTGCTTGAGGCGGCTCTGGGTGTCGCTGCCCTTTTCCTGACCGATCACAACAATACCCCTGCCCCGGAAGCGGCCAAGTCCACCGACGATGGCTTCGTCTTCGGCAAATTTGCGGTCACCAGCCAACGGCACGAAATCAGTGATCAACGAACTGATGTAATCAAGCGTGTGGGGACGTTCGGGATGGCGGGCGACCTGTGATTTCTGCCACGGCTCCAGATTGGCATAGAGGTCGGCGAGAATTTTTCCGGCCTTCTTTTCCAGCGACTTCACCTCATCGGCAATCGACATGGAGGCGTCACCCTGGGCGAGGGCACGCAACTCGGCAATTTTGCCTTCCAGTTCGGCAACAGGAGCTTCGAAGTCGAGAAATGCCTGCAAGATTTACCTCGGGATTGTCTGTGTCGATGTTACTGGCGGGGAGGCACCGGATTGTCAACGTGTCTTGGGAAGCGGCCTTTTGCGTGAGAGCGGGTGGAATTGTTCCACGGCGGACGTCAGCCGAGAGGCTTGCACGTGGGTATAGACCTGGGTCGTCGAGATGTCGGCATGACCCAGCATCTGCTGCACGGCACGCAGGTCAACACCGTGATCAAGAAGACGCGTGGCAAAGCCATGGCGCAGCACGTGCGGAGATATGCGGGCGGACGCAATGCCGGCGCGGGCGGCAAGGGCTTTCAATTCAAGGGCGAAATGCTGGCGGGTCAATGCACCGGATTTGCCATGGGAGGGAAATGCCCAAGGCGTCTCGTGGTTCTGCGCCGCGAGCAGTGTGATATAGCGGTCGAGCAGGGCGCGCGCTTCCGGGGCAACGGGAACCATGCGTTCGCGTCCACCCTTGCCCTTGATGACCAACATGGCGGCCTCGGCAGTGGCTTGACGGCGCGTCAGACCAACGAGTTCGGAGACGCGCAAACCGGTTGCCGCGAGCAGGGTGACAAGGCTGGCCAGTCGCCAGGCCTTGAGAGCCTGCTTGCCAACACTGGCATGGGCTTCTTCAGTCGCTGTTTGTAGCAGGGCGGCAATTTCATCTGCCGAAAGCACCGACGGCAGTACAGCTGCGAGTTTTGGGCTTTCGACAATCAGTGCGGGATTGTGGGCGGCGAAACCTTCGCTGAGCAGAAAGGCGTGGAATTGCCGGATGGCTGATAGCCGGCGCGCGGCGGTGCGGCTTGTCAGGCCCTGGGTTTCGATGCCGGCGAGATAGTCGCGGATGTGCTGGGGCGTGGCTGATGTGGGCGTGCTGCCGGAGCGCGCCAGATCACTGGCGTAGTCCTGTAGATCGCGACCATAGGCGACAAGTGAGTTCTTTGCAGCACCGCGTTCTGCCGCCATCATTTCGAGAAAGCGATTGATCAGCGGATTGCTGCTGGTGCTAGTCTTGCCGGAGCTTCTCATGAGGCAGGGGCTGGATCACGTCCGATTGTTCTGGCGGGAACGTCGCGAGGGCCAAGGCACCACCATAGACAGCACCCACAAGTGCGGCGATGATGATGATGAACTTGAGAAAGTCGGGGATCACTTGATGTGCAACAAAATCTGACAACGCATAGCCCCCACATGCAGTGTGCCAGAAAGCCCCGGCTGCTGCACCAGAAAAATGAAAGAGGTCATTGTACCGGTGCGATTGCCTCGCGTGCGCACGCCAGAAAGCGGCCGCCGGCCGATCCCCGGCGTATTGTTGTAACACTTTGAAACTGGCGCATCTTTCACTTCGCAAATGATTTCATTTGGGGCTCTGATGCGCTAGAAGCGCGCCAGACTCATGGCCAAACGCAACACCAGCCGAGACCTCGAAGCCGCCAAATCTCTCTTGCGCGGACGCCCCATCGTGCTTGTCGGGCTTATGGGGGCAGGCAAGACCAGCATTGGCCGCAGGTTGGCCGAAAAGATGGGGCTGTCATTCGTCGATGCTGACCACGAAATCGAAGCCGCAGCGGGAAAGTCCATTGCCGACATTTTTACCGAACATGGCGAAGACTATTTTCGTGAGGGCGAGCGCAAGGTCATTGCCCGCCTGATGGAGAATGGTGAACAGGTACTGGCTACCGGAGGCGGGGCCTACATCAATGCCGAGACGCGGGCGCGAATCAAGGCGGGTGGCGTTTGCATCTGGCTCAAGGCCGATCTCGACCTGCTGATGAGGCGCGTGATGAAGCGAAACGACCGACCGCTGCTCAGGACAGCTGATCCGCAAGCCGTCATGCGCAAGCTTATCGAAGACCGCTATCCTGTCTATGCCGAAGCCGACATCACCGTTGAGTGCCGTGACGTGCAACATACGCAGATGGTGAATGAGGTGCTGCGGGCAATGGCCCGCAAGGCGGCGGAGACTGGTCCAGTGGAAATGACAACGGAATCAGAAGAATGACTCATAAAACCGTCGCGGTCTCTCTCGGTGACCGCTCCTATGACATCCTGATCGGTGAAGGCCTTCTGGCGCGGGCCGGGGCGTTGGTGAAGCCACATCTGAAGCGCCAATCCACAGTGATCGTGACCGACGAGAACGTGGCGCGCCATCACCTGGCGTCGCTGCAGGCATCGCTTTCGGCAGCTGGCATTGCCTCACACGCAATCATCATGCCGCCGGGCGAAAAGACCAAGAGTTATGCGGCGCTGGCAGAATTGTGTGACAAGCTGTTGGCTGCGGGCGTCGAGCGGCGTGATGCCATCATCGCTTTTGGTGGTGGTGTGATCGGGGATCTCGCTGGCTTTGCCGCAGCGATCTTGCGTCGTGGTGTCAATTTTATCCAGATCCCGACGACATTGCTGGCCCAGGTTGACAGTTCTGTCGGCGGCAAGACCGGTATCAATTCGCCTCATGGCAAGAACCTCGTCGGTGCCTTTCACCAACCACTGCTGGTGTTGGCTGACCTCGGATTGCTGAAGACACTGCCGCCGCGTGAACTCGCTGCAGGCTATGCCGAGGTGGCGAAGTACGGGCTTCTCGGTGATGCTGAATTCTATGACTGGCTGGAAGGACACGTTGAAGACGTGCTCGCGGTTTCGCTCGATGAGGTGTCGCATGCTGTCGAGGTCAGTTGCCGGGCCAAGGCAGCTATTGTCGTAGAGGATGAAACTGAAACAGGCGTGCGTGCACTGCTCAATCTTGGCCACACCTTTGGTCACGCGCTGGAAGCGGCAACAGGATATTCGCAGCGCCTGCTGCACGGTGAATCAGTGGCAATCGGCATGGTGCAAGCCTTGCGGTTTTCCGAACGCCAGGGTCTGTGCCCGCCACAAACGGCTGCGCGTGTCGCGGCGCACCTGAAATTGGCGGGGCTTCCCACCCATGTGAGCCACATTGAAGGCAAGCTGCCGCCGCCTGCGGCGTTGCTTGATCTCATGCGCCAGGACAAGAAAGCGGTTGCGGGGAAGCTGACCTTCATTCTTGCCCGTGGCATTGGCGCGGCCTTCATTGCGCGTGATGTCAGCGACGCTGATGTGCTTGCCTTTCTCGAAGAGGACTTGAAACAACCATGAGTGAAATCGGTTATGCCGTTTTTTCCATTGTTTGCCTGCTCTTTGTTGCGGCCTTCTTTTCTGCAGCGGAAACAGGTCTCACCGCAGCTTCACGGGCACGGCTCACGGAATTCGCAAAGCGCGGCAACCACCGCGCCGCAATGGTGCTGCGACTGCTCGAATCGCCGGAGCGGTTGATCGGGGCCCTGCTTCTTGGCAACAATCTCGCCAATATCACAGCTTCTGCGGTTGCAACGGCGGCATTGATCAAGATTTTTGGTAACAGTGGCGCGGTGATTGCCTCTGCCGCAATGACCGTCATCATTCTCGTTTTCGCCGAGGTGATGCCCAAGACTTACGCCATCACCTATCCGGAGCGCACGTCCATCGGGGTGGCGCCGATCATGCGGGTGATTTCGGCAGTTCTCGGTCCCATCGTGCTGGCGGTGGAGTTCATCGTCAAGCATACGCTTAAACTCTTCGGTGCCAACATTGACGAAAACGTCAATGTGCTCTCGGCCCATGACGAATTGCGCGGTGCCATTGACCTCCACCACAAGGAAGATTCACTGGTCAAGTATGACAAAGACATGCTGGGCGGCATCCTTGACCTCAAGGATCTGGAGGTGGCCGATGTCATGGTTCACCGCACCAAGATGGTGACGCTCGATGTGTCCTCGGAAGTGAAAGAGGTTATCGCCCTGGTGCTCAAATCAGGTCATTCGAGATTGCCAGTGTGGAAAGACAAACCCGACAACATCATCGGCATTCTGCATGCCAAGGCGCTGTTTGCAGCGGTGCAGAAGGCCGAAGGCGATGCTGGCAAGGTGGATCTTGAAGACATTGTCTCTGACCCGTGGTTCGTCCCCGACACCCGGCCACTCGAAGACCAACTCAACGCGTTTCTCAGGCGCAAGACACATTTTGCCATTGTCGTCGATGAATATGGCGAGGTGCAAGGTCTGGTCACGCTGGAAGACATCATTGAAGAAATCGTCGGCGACATCAAAGACGAATTTGATGCCGTGGCAACGAATGTGCGCAAGTCCAAGGATGGATCGATCATCGTTGACGGCGCGCTGCCGTTGCGTGACCTGAACCGCGCCTTCGACTGGGACCTGCCGGATGAAGAAGCCACGACACTTGCGGGTCTCGTTATTCATGAGGCGCGCATGATCCCGTCAGTGGGGCAGGTTTTCACCTTCCATGGTTTCCGCTTCGAAGTGCTGAAGAAGAAACGCCAGCAGCTGACATCGATCAGGGTGGCGCGACTCACCGTGCCCAAGGCCGATGAGGAAGAAGCGTCCGGTTAAGACTTCTTGACGATCTCGATTGCCAGCGCATGCACGCGGGTCTTGAGGTCGTCGGCCAGCACGTCGTTAACCTTGCGGTGCTGGTTTACGCGGCTGAGGTTGGCAAGTGCATCTGCGGCGATGCGGACGCGGAAATGGCTTTCACCGTCGGGGCGGCTGCCAGAATGACCGGCATGGTGGTGGCTTTCGTCAATCACCTCCAGCAGGCTTGGCGCCAGTGCCGCCTGCAACTTGGCTGCCATGCGTTTTCCGACTGGTCCCAATGTGTTGTTCAAGCGCTTCTCCGTGCCATGCCGCCCTATATCGTGATGATCAAAAGCTTCGCATTTGGTGAGGCAATGCGGTACAAGCTTCGGCTTCAATCTTCCATCACTATATTGGCATCATGAAACTCAACTCAAAATATTTCGACAAGATCAGAATCACGCCGCGCGGTTCGAAACCCGAGCCCAAGGCGGAGGCCAAGTGTGAGTGGCCGGGCTGCGACAAGCCGGCCAAGCACAAGGCACCGAAAGGCCGAAATGCCGAGGGCCAGTATCACAACTACTGCACAGCCCATGTGCAGGAGTACAACAAGACGTACAATTATTTCTCCGGCATGTCAGATGGTTCGGTGTCTGATTATCAGAAGGCCGCCCAGCTGGGCGACCGGCCGACCTGGAAACTGGGGCAAAATGCCCACGCCCGGGCTGGTTCGACTCGCGGCACAGCGCGGCGCTTTGATGACCCGATGGAAATCCTCGGCCGGGCCCAGCGCAAGCCGGCCGAACAAATCCTTGGCCGTGGTCTAAAACGCAACGAATTGCAGGCCCTGCAAACGTTGGGACTGGACGAGAATGCCAAGCCCGAAGATGCCAAGGCCAAATACAAGATGTTGGTCAAACGCCTGCATCCCGACGCCAATGCTGGCAGCCGCGCCAACGAGGACACGCTCAAGGCCGTGATCCACGCCTACGACACGCTGAGGGCAAGTGGCTTCTGCTGACTTGCCGGAAGGCCGTCTTGGCATTACAAGGCGTTCATTCCCCGAATGAGAGACGGATCAATTGGCCTTCATTGGCCCCTGTGACTGAGTGAGCTGACATGACTTCAAATGCAAATGGGACCAATGGTGCAAGTACTGCTGCTCCCGACACCAAGGTTTCTGTCTCGCAGTTGTTCGGATTTGAATCCAACATGCAGGTGCCAGCCTATGCTGAGGCATCCGAGCACGTGCCGGACCTGGACCCGGATTACCTGTTCAACAAGGAAACCACGCTGGCGATCCTGGCGGGCTTTGCCCACAACCGCCGCGTCATGGTGACGGGTTATCACGGCACCGGAAAATCAACCCACATCGAGCAAGTGGCAGCGCGCCTCAACTGGCCATGTATCCGCATCAACCTCGACAGCCACATCAGCCGTATCGATCTCATCGGCAAGGATGCGATCGTGTTGAAGGAAGGCAAGCAGGTCACGGAATTCCGCGAAGGCATTCTGCCATGGGCCTACCAACACAACGTGGCGCTGGTGTTCGATGAATATGATGCTGGCCGCCCAGATGTGATGTTCGTCATCCAGCGCATTCTCGAATCTTCGGGCAAGTTGACGTTGCTCGACCAGAGCCGCGTCATCCGGCCACACCCGGCATTCCGGCTTTTTTCCACGGCCAACACGGTCGGACTTGGCGACACGACCGGCCTTTATCATGGCACGCAACAGATCAATCAGGCACAGATGGACCGCTGGTCGATCGTCACTGTGCTGAACTACCTGCCGCATGTTCAGGAAGTCGGCATCGTGCTGTCCAAGTGCAAGGCTTACGACACTGACAAGGGCCGCAAGACACTGGCCAACATGGTGCGCGTGGCTGACCTGACGCGCAACGCCTTCATGCAGGGTGATGTTTCGACCGTGATGAGTCCGCGTACCGTCATCACCTGGGCGCAGAATGCCGAAATCTTCGACAACGACATCGGCCTCGCCTTCCGCATGACCTTCCTCAACAAGTGCGACGAGTTGGAACGTTCCATCGTGGCCGAGTTCTATCAGCGCTGCTTCGGTGAAGAACTGCCGGAGTCGGCGGCCCGCCTCGCCATCGCCTGAAGGTAGACTTTCATGGCGCAGGGCAAGGATGATCGCGCCGAACACTTCAAGGGTGTGCTCGGCACTGCAATGAAAACCATGGCGCTCGATCCGGAACTCAATGTGAGTTTCGGCAATGAGCAACCGGGTCTGACTGGCCACAAGGCGCGCCTGCCACAAGTGAACCAGAATGCCACGCTGCGTGATATTGCCATCACCCGTGGCCTTGGCGACAGTTTCGCGCTGCGTCTCTCGCACCATGCCGATTCGGTGCACAGTCACTACATGCCGCAAGGCAAGAATGCCCAGGCGGTATTCGAGGCGGTGGAGCAGGCGCGCGTCGAGGCCATTGGTGCCAACGCCATGCCGGGGGTGAAGCAAAACCTTGGTGTGATGCTCGACGACAAATACAGCCGAACCGTGGTCAACCGCTCGAGCAACCGGCGCGATACGCCGTTGGAAGAAGCGGTGGGACTGATCCTGCGCGAGCGCCTGACAGGTGAAGCGCCACCACCCGCGGTGAAGGGCTTCGTCGATCTCTGGCGCTCGTGGGTAGAGGAGAAAGCTGCGGGACAGCTTGATCATCTCAAGGATGCGCTCAACGACCAGCAGGCCTTTGCCAGGCTGTCGCGCGAATTGATCTCGGCCCTCGATATGGCTGACGAGCTGGGCGAGGACCCGGACAAGAGCGACGAAAACGAAGAACAGGACTCGGAAGAAGATTCCGGCGAACGCAACGAGACTCCCGAAGGACAGGAGCAGGAAAGCGAATCACAGGCCGAGCAGATGGAGCAGGCGGAAGGTGAAAGCGAATCCGCTGAAATGGAAGCCCAGGCTATCGAAACAGATGAACAGCCTGATGATGCGGAGACCGACGAAAACACCGACGGTGAAGAGCCGTTCCGGCCGCAACTGCCATTTTCGTCCAACAGCAACGAGGATTTCTACAAGGTCTACAGCAACGCCTTCGACGAAATCGTTGAGGCCGATGACCTGTGCGATGCCGAGGAATTGACGCGGCTGCGCGCCTATCTCGACAAGCAGCTTTCCAATTTGCAGGGTGTCGTGTCGCGGCTGGCCAACCGCCTGCAGCGCCGCCTGATGGCACAGCAGAACCGGTCGTGGGACTTCGATCTGGAAGAGGGCATTCTTGATACCGCGAAACTGATGCGCGTCGTCATCGACCCGATGCATCCGCTGTCTTTCAAGATGGAGAAGGACATGCAGTTTCGCGACACGATCGTGACATTGCTCATCGACAATTCCGGTTCCATGCGCGGGCGGCCGATCACGGTTGCCGCTACCTGTGCCGACATTCTTGCCCGCACCCTCGAACGTTGCGGCGTCAAGACAGAAATTCTTGGCTTCACGACACGCGCCTGGAAGGGCGGGCAGTCCCGCGAGAAATGGCTCTCGGCGGGCAAGCCCGGCAATCCTGGCCGCCTCAACGATCTGCGTCACATCATCTACAAGGCCGCGGATGAGCCGTGGCGGCGGGCCCGCAAGAATCTTGGCCTGATGATGCGCGAAGGCTTGTTGAAGGAAAATATCGACGGCGAAGCCCTGATCTGGGCCCACAACCGCATGCTGGGGCGGTCGGAACAGCGGCGCATCATGATGGTGATTTCGGATGGCGCGCCGGTTGATGACTCAACGCTGTCGGTCAATTCGGGCAATTATCTGGAACGCCACCTGCGCCAGGTGATCACTGATATTGAGCAACGCTCACCCGTTGAACTGATTGCCATCGGCATCGGCCATGATGTGACGCGCTACTACAAGCGGGCCGTCACCATTGTGGATGCAGAGGAGCTGGGTGGCGCCATGACCGACAAGCTGGCCGAGTTGTTCGAAGACAAGCCCACCGCCAAACCCGTGACCCGCGGCAATCGCGGGCGGCGGGCGGCGTAATCTTTCACTCTTCCTGCTTGTTTCCGTCAGGACGAAGGGCGTCAGCGAGGCGCGCCTTGGCTGATCCCGGCTTCAACGGCTGTTGTTGCGAGGGATGAGGTTTCCAGGCCATGGCCCAGGCAATATCGAGCGTGACACGGATACGGCCATCAGCATCGGCATAGCGCTCGTGGTAAAGCTCGGCCACGCGGGCCAGCAGCCGGCGCGACGTGAAACGCCTGATACGGCCAGTGAGAGCATTGGCATAGCCCACGGACTTGATCTCCTGCATGAGTGCCAGCGCATTGTCGTAGCGCAGGGTCAAACGATCCATGTCGGCGACGGGCAGGGCCAGACCAGCACGCTGCAACAATCCCCCGGTTTCGCGCAGGTCGATCATCGGGGCCACGCGGGGACTGACGCCACCGGTGAGCTCACTTTCAGCGGCCAGCCAGCAATCGCGCAATTCGCGCAAGGTCTCGCCGGCGAAGAAGGCAAACACGGCGAGGCCATCGGGCCGCAGCGCGCGGGCAGCATGGGCAAGGTGGCCCGGCACATCATTGACCGTCTGCAGATCAAGAAGGCTGACGAGACAGTCGCATGTTGACTCTGGGAGGTTGAGACCGTCGTCAGATGAAGGTGGTAACAAGCTGATTTTCAAAGATTTTCCGGACGTCTCCAAAACACGTTCGGCAACCGTCGGGCGGGTTGCGATGAGTGTCGCGTCGGCAAATACGCGGTTGATCACCGCGAGGCGTTCGGCAAGTTCCTCAGCGATGCGGTGATCAAGCAGGTCTGCTGCTTTGCCTGACGCTGCAAGCCCGCGCGCCACATAGACAGCCCGATCGAAAATATGGTGTGGTCCTTGCATGACGCAAGAGCCGATAGCCGAAAAGCCGCCGCTCAGCCAGCGCAGCCAGAAGATGGCTGCACTGCTTTGGTGCCGGCTGGTGGATTGGCTGACACCACCCAAATGCGTTGCCTGCCGTGCCGAGGTGACTGCCGGTGCGAGCCTGTGTGTGCCGTGCTGGCAGAAGCTGCACTTCATCGATGAACCGGTCTGTGAAGCACTGGGCATCCCCTTTGAATATGACCAGGGTGAGGGTGCGCTGTCTCCCGCTGCCATCGCCGATCCACCGCCCTGGGACAGGGCGCGGGCGGCCGTTGCCTTTGATGAGTCGTCCAAGCACCTCGTGCACCTTCTCAAGTACAATGACGTGCATGAGGCAGGCCTCGTCATGGCGCGCTTGTTGCTGGGGCCTGGACGCAAACTCATCGCCGATTGCGATGTCATCGTGCCGGTGCCGCTGCATCGCAGGCGGTTGTGGCAGCGGCGCTTCAACCAGGCGGCTGTACTGGCGCTTGAGCTGTCGCGGACCACCGGCAAACCATTTTTCCACTATGTGCTGGTGCGGCAATCGCCGACGCGGTCTCAGGTGGGACTGACGGCGGTGGAGCGGCATCGCAATGTGCGGCGCGCCTTCCTGGTGCCACCGGAACACCGGGCGATGATCGACGGCAAGCGGGTGCTGCTCGTCGATGATGTGCGCACCACCGGGGCGACAGCGGCGGCCTGTGCCGAAACGTTGAAGGCGGCAGGGGCTGCCCATGTTGATGTGCTGAGCTTTGCCCTTGTGCTGACGCCAACCCGGTTACATATAGATGCCTGACGGATCAAAGACATGCCGGATGTAACCATTTATACCACGCCGTTCTGCTCCTATTGCAGCATGGCCAAGGGCCTGCTGCGCAGGAAGAATATCGATTTCAGCGAGATTGACGTGAGCGTTGATCCGGCGCTGCGGCAAGCCATGACGCAGAAGGCTTACGGGCGGCGCACTGTGCCGCAGATCTTCATCGGCGGCACCCATGTGGGCGGCTGCGATGATCTGCATGCGCTCGATGCTGCGGGCAATCTTGACCCGCTGCTGGCAGTCTGATGGCACGTATTGCACTCGTTCAGATGCGGTCCAGCCGCGAGATGAACCGCAATCTGGATGCGGGTGAAAGTCTCGTGCGCGAGGCAGCAGCAACTGGCGCTGCTTATGTGTTGACACCTGAGGTGAGCAACATCTTCGAGCCCGACAAGGAACGCTTGCGGGCGGTGGTGCAGCGCGAAGGCGATGACCCGATGGTCAAGCGCTTTGCCGAACTGGCGCAGCAGTTGAACATCCATCTTCATGCGGGCTCGGTGGCAGTGAAGGCGGCTGACGGCCGCATCGCCAACCGCAGTCTGCTGTTTGCCCCTGATGGCAGCATCGTGGCGCGTTACGACAAGATTCATCTCTTCGACATCGATCTTCCCAATGGCGAGAGCTATCGCGAGTCAGCCACCTATGCGCCAGGAGATGCCGCTGTCGTCGCCGATTTGCCATTTGCCAAATTCGGTTTGTGCATCTGCTATGACGTGCGTTTCCCGCGTCTGGCCAACACCCTGGCCAATGCAGGTGCCTCGATCCTCACCTATCCTGCGGCCTTCACCGTGCCGACGGGTGAAGCCCATTGGCATGTGTTGTTGCGGGCCCGGGCCATCGAAACCGGAAGTTTCGTTCTGGCTGCGGCACAGGGCGGCCTGCATGATGGCGGCAAGGCAACCTACGGCCACTCGCTGGTCATTTCACCGTGGGGCGAGATTGTTGCCGAGGCCGGCACGGAGCCTTGCGTCATCACGGCGGAGATTGATCCCCTGGCGTCAGACCTTGCCCGCCAGCGCATTCCCGCGTTGAAGAATGCCCGGGACTTTGTCTTGAAATCCGGGTGAGCGGTTGCTACCTCCATTGTCATGATCCGCTACGATCTCATCTGCGACAAGGGCCATGAATTTGATGGCTGGTTTTCGGACTCCGCAGCGTTCGAGACGCAGGCCAAGCGCGGATTCGTGGAATGTGCGCTCTGCGGCACCACCAAGGTGCAGAAACAATTGATGGCGCCGAATATCGGATCGAAGTCAAACAAGAAGACTGCCACACCACAGAAAATGGCCGCTGGACCGATTGATCCACGCATGCAGGCGATGATGCAGATGATGCGCGAGATGCGCGCACACGTGGAACAGAACTCCGAAAACGTCGGCGACAAGTTTGCTGATGAAGCGCGCAAGATCCACTACGGCGAAACCGAAGAGCGCGGCATCTATGGCCAGGCGACGCGTGACGAGACCACAGAGTTGATTGAAGAGGGAATTGAAGTGCATCCCCTGCCGCGCCTGCCGGAAGATGGCAACTGATTGCGGTTCAACTCAAGTTCGCTTCTGCGCCACCAGCATGTAGTTGACGCCCATGTCGCGGGAGCGTTTCCAGTCGCCGCCGATTGGGTGGTAGGTGACGCCGGTTTCGTCCTTCACATCAGCACCGTTTTGGGTCAGCCAGCCTTTGAGTTCCTCGGGCTTGATGAATTTTTCCCATTGGTGCGTGCCCTTGGGCAGCCAGCCCAGGACATATTCGGCGCCGATGATGGCGAGAGCGAATGACTTGGCCGTGCGGTTCAAGGTGGCAACGAACATCAGGCCGCCGGGCTTGAGCATGGCGAGGCATGTCCGGGTGTAGGCTTCCGGGTTGGCGACGTGCTCGATCACTTCCATGTTGAGGATGACGTCGAACTGTTCGCCCACGGCGGCAAGGTCTTCGGCCAGACCGACGCGGTAGTCGATGGTGAGGTCCATCTCTGCGGCATGGACCGAAGCGGTCTTGATGTTCTTTTCGGAGGGGTCAACGCCGACAATCGTGGCACCGAGGCGGGCCATCGGTTCGCACAGCAGGCCGCCACCGCAGCCAATATCAAGGAAACGCAGTCCCTCGAAGGGATGACGGAGCAAGGGATCACGGCCGAAGCGGGCCGTCACCTGCTCGCGGATATAGTCGAGGCGCACCGGATTGAAGACATGCAGCACCCCGAACTTGCCCTTGGGGTTCCACCATTCGGCTGCCATTTTCGAGAATTTCTCAACCTCCGCAGGATCAAGACTGGCGGCTGACAGGCTTGCCGGGGGCGCTGTATCGATTGTCATGTTCTCGAAAACCTTGTCATTCAGGTCAATGCCGCAAATCCTGTTCAGTCAGGCTGCGGCTTTCTCCTTTGGAACGGCATAAAACCGGAATTGCGCCGCTCTTATATTGCATCGCCGTCGCGCGTCCACTATTAGACCGCCCGACGCCTCCGGGGATTCCTCTTCAGTTCCTGCAATGGGCCGAAATCGTTACGATTTCCGGCGGCTTCCGGATTGAGTGGAACAAACAAGGATTCTGGGGCCCATGGGCCGATTGGTGATGAAATTCGGCGGCACATCGGTGGCGGATCTTGACCGCGTCCGCAATGTTGCGCGCCATGTCGAACGGGAAGTGAAGGCAGGCAACCACGTTGCGGTTGTCGTGTCCGCCATGGCGGGTACGACCAACCAGCTGGTGGAGTGGTGCCGCCAGGCGGCTGCCGTTCATGACGCCCGCGAATATGACGCCGTGGTGTCGACAGGTGAACAGATCACCGCTGGCCTGCTTGCAATCGTCTTGCAGGACATGGGCATTCCGGCGCGCTCGTGGGCGGGTTGGCAGATTCCGATTGAGACCGACGGCGTGCATGGATCGGCGCGCATGACTGAAATCAATGGTGCGGAAATCGTCAAGCGCATGGAACAGGGCCAGGTGGCAGTGATCACCGGCTTCCAGGGCATCGGACCAGACAAGCGCGTATCGACCCTTGGCCGCGGTGGCTCCGACACGTCCGCCGTTGCTGTGGCGGCCGCACTCGAGGCATCCTGCGACATCTATACCGACGTCGATGGCGTTTATACTGCTGACCCGCGCATCGTCACGGCAGCGCACAAGCTTGACCGCATTTCCTACGAGGAAATGCTGGAGCAGGCCTCGCTCGGGGCCAAGGTGCTGCAAACCCGCTCGGTCGAGCTGGCGATGGTCTACAAGGTGCCACTACAGGTGCGTTCGTCCTTCGAACCACCAGATTCGCCCAACCAGAACAAGCCCGATGGTACGGGACCCGGAACAATCGTTTGCGATGAGGACAAGATCGTGGAACAGCATGTTGTGAGCGGGATCGCCTATTCCCGCGATGAAGCAAAAATTTCGATCCGCCGCGTCAAGGACCAGCCCGGTGTTTCCGCCTCGATTTTCGGGCCGCTGGCGGAATCCGACATCAGCGTTGACATGATCGTGCAGAACCTGTCGTCCGATGGCGCCTTTACCGACATCACCTTCACGTTGGCCCGCAAGGACCTGCGCAAGGCGATCGAGGTGATCAGCGCCATGAAGGGCAAGGTGGGCTTCGAGGACGTGGTGCATTCAGCCGACGTGGCCAAGATTTCGGTTGTTGGCATCGGCATGCGCAGCCACGCCGGTGTGGCCGCCAAGATGTTCAAGTCGCTGGCTGACAAGGGCATCAATATCCAGGCCATCACCACCTCGGAAATCAAGGTCTCGGTGCTGATCGACGAAGCCTATACGGAACTTGCCGTACGGGCCTTGCATCAGGCCTATGGATTGGACAAGAAGTAAACTGATGTTCTGTGCGACTCTCCATATTGTCACCCCGGCGAAGTCCTGGGTCACGCGGACGCAGATTCCGGCCGCCGCCGGAATGATGGCGTTTGGAGATTGCATGCGCTGCCGCCACAAGCGCCCATAAAGGACACGTCTCATGGTCAGTGCCACACTCGGCCCGCGTGTCCTTCTCAGACGGCTCCGGGAAGTGATGGCGGAGCCGGAGACAGCGCAGGTCAAACTCGACAAGATTGTGATGATCATCGCCGCCAACATGGTGGCGGAGGTGTGCTCGATCTATGTGATGCGGCCGGGCGACGTGCTGGAACTCTATGCCTCGGAAGGCCTCAAGGCGGAGGCCGTGCACAAGTCCAAGCTGAAGTCCGGTGAGGGTCTGGTTGGTTTGATTGCCGAGCAGGCGATTGGTCTCAATCTTTCCGACGCGCAGCATCACCCGTCGTTCAAATACCTGCCGGAAACGGGTGAAGAAATCTATCAGTCCTTCCTCGGCGTGCCCGTCATGCGTGGAGGTTCGGTGATTGCCGTGCTGGTAGTGCAGAACCGGACCAAGCGCAATTATTCCGAGGAAGAAGAAGAGGCCCTGCAGACCACGGCCATGGTGTTGGCCGAAGTCATTGCGTCGGGCGAACTGAAGGAAGTGGCGCGCGAGGTTGCAATCGACGTCGCCCATCTGCGCAGCCACAATCTGCGCTTTGAAACTCTGGCCGAGGGTATTGCCCTTGGACAGGTGGTGTTGCACGAGCCGCGCGTCGAGATTCACAATCTCATTGCTGAGAGCATTCCGGCGGAAACGAAACGGCTTGAGGCGGCGATTGAACAGTTGCGGGCCCAGGTCGATGAGTTGCTCGATGGCTCGGATGCCATGCGGGCCACCGACTATTCCGACGTGCTCGAAACAATCCGCATGTTTGCCCACGACAAGGGTTGGGTGAACCGTCTCAAGGACGCGGTACAGACCGGTTTGACGGCGGAAGCCGCCGTGGAGCGGGTGCAGAACGACAATCGCGCCCGGATGATGCGCATGCAGGATGCATATTTGCGTGAGCGCATGCACGACCTCGATGACCTGTCGAACCGGCTGTTGCGCATTCTGACGGGGGCCGTGGCCACTGCTTCGCGCACGGATCTCCCGTCGAACGCCATCCTGGTCGCACGCAACATGGGCCCGGCGGAATTGCTGGACTATGATCGCAACAAGATTCGCGGCGTCATTCTGGAGGAGGGCGGCAAGACCAGCCATGTCGCCATCGTGGCGCGGGCGCTTGCCATTCCGGCCGTGGGTCTGGCGCACGGTCTCATCGACATCATCGATCCGGGTCATGACATCATCGTTGATGGCGGCACGGGTGAAGTCTTCGTACGCCCGAACCAGGAGCTGCAAAAGGCGTATGGCGAGAAGGTGCGCTTCTATGCGCGCAAGCAGGCACAATTTGCAGCGTTGCGCGACCTTCCATCGGTGACCAAGGATGGTATTGATGTCGAACTCAATATCAATGCCGGCCTGATTGTTGACCTGCCGCATTTGCATGATTCCGGCGCAGCGGGCGTTGGTCTCTACCGTACCGAGTTGCATTTCATGATGGCACAGCGGTTCCCGCGGCTGTCGGCGCAGATGCGCCACTACCAGCAGATTCTCGAACAGGCCAAGGGCAAGCCCGTGGTATTCCGCACGCTTGACATCGGTGCCGACAAGACTCTGCCTTATCTGCGCCAGCCGCGTGAGGAGAACCCGGCACTTGGCTGGCGTTCGATCCGCATGGCACTCGACCGTCCGGCGCTGCTGCGTTTGCAGGTGCGCGCCATGCTGATGGCGGGCGAGGGCAAGGACATCCGCATCATGTTTCCCATGATTGCCGATGTCGATGAGTTCCTCCAGGCCAAGGCGGCAGTGGACAAGGAAGTTGCATACCTGACGGCGCGCAAGCACGTGTTGCCGCGCTCGCTCAAGATCGGTGTGATGATCGAAATTCCGTCGCTGATCTGGCAACTCGACAATCTGCTGCCGATCGTTGACTTCGCTTCGATTGGTTCCAACGACCTGGTGCAGTTCCTCTTTGCCTCGGATCGCGGCAACCCCAAGCTGGCGGGCCGCTATGATCCGCTGTCCCCGGCGGCGCTGTCGGCCATGCGCATGATTGTCGAAAAGGGCAAGCAGCACGGCAAGAAAGTGACGCTGTGTGGCGAGTTGGGAGGACGTCCACTTGAAGCCATGGGGCTGGTGGGGATTGGCATGAATTCGATGAGCATGGTGCCATCAGGCATTGGCCCGGTAAAGGCAATGATCCGTTCACTCGACCAGAAGAAACTCTGGGCGTTCATGGAACCCTTGTTGCACTCACCCGCGCACTCACTGCGCGGCGATCTCCTGGAATTCGCCAACCGCAACGGCGTGGTGATATAAGACGTCGCGCTAGCGTTGTTCCTTCACTTCGCTTTTCACTGTTCGTGGTTCATCATTCGATCATGCACCGCCTGCATGCCGCGTGCGGCCATGTCAGAGACTTCCGCGGCATGGGTCTGCAACGCGGCGACGACTTCGGCTTCTTTTGAAGTTTGAACCACAACGATGCCCTCGTCTGTCACATCAATATTTGACGTTATGCCTTGTCCGCGGGCAAAGAAGATATCGAGCGTCTTGCTCTGAATAATGATCTTGGGATCCTGCCCGCTTTGCACCCGCCCAATCATTCCCGTCACATGACTGACCAGATTTGTCATCACTGACGGGTCCGACGATCTCGTGACGGTGCGAATGCCGTCAGGCAGATTTGTCACTTCGCGGGTCAAGGTCTTGAAGTTGCGGAAAATGATCGCCAGCTCGGCACTTTCCTCTGGCGTTGCATTCTCTCCCTTCAGACCGGGCATATTGATTTCGTCATGACCGGTGCCATCCTGGCCGTGCATGTGCATTCCGCCCGTATGACCCATGATTTTCATGAATTGAGGTCCACGAAAGTAAAGCGACGTCCCGCCTGCCAAGAGTCCAAAAAGGATGAGCATCACAATCGCATTGCGTCTAGCGCCCGCGCCACTTCCAGATTTTGTCACTGCTTCTGCTCCTCACCGCACGATCAAATCCAATCGCCTGTCGGCAATTCCTCATGACAGTTCTGATGCATCCGGCATATGATCGCAATCATGTCAGACGCAATACGGACAGTTTTTGATGACGGATTGGCCAGGTCGCTTGTCAGCAATGAAGTCCTATTTTTTAGCGGTGAGCCGGTCAGGTCAATGTACCTTGTCACCAAGGGGCAGATTGATCTGGTGCGCTACACCCAGTCGGGCGCACGTATTCTCTTGTTTGAAGCAAGAGTCGGAAAAATTCTTGCCGAGGCTTCGGCCTACTCAGACGCCTATCATTGCGATGGTGTAGCCGCCGTCCAAAGTCGGGTCTTGTCGATTCCTGTGGCGTCGTTTCGGGAAAGGCTAGACCAGAATGTTGAGCTGGCGCACATGTGGGCGGCACAATTGGCGCACGGGCTTCAAGCCGCTCGCATGAACTCTGCGATCAAATCAATCAAAACAGTGGGAGAACGACTGGATGCCTGGCTTGCTGGAGGCACGGCTCTGCCAGCCAAAGGTCAGTGGCAACTTCTTGCGCAAAGTCTCGGCGTAAGCCGGGAAGCCTTGTATCGTGAAATGTCAAAACGTCGCGACGAGCACGCGAAGCAGCAAAAGACAGATCAGCCAAGTAAGTCATGCTGAACAGGAGTGCAATTGGGACTGGGGCTTCGACGGAAATCTTAGATGCCACTACCCTTGAATGTTGTCGCGCATACCGGTGGTGCCCCTCGCAAGGCACCACGCGCGCGTCGCTCACAGCGGCAGTTTGTCCTTCACGTGCTTCCAGACGGTGGCGTTGTCCTGGTGGGTGTAGTCGTGCACAATTTCGGCTACGATATGCTTGTGTGTGTCCTTGCTCAGGGCTTTGCGCAGCACGCCCATGGCAATGGCGGGTGCGACAAGCACCACTTGATCACATTCCTTCCTGGAAACGCCAGTCTGCAAGGTTTCAGCAAGAGTGTTGAGGAATTTGTCTTCGCCGCGCTTTTCTGGTGAAGGCTTGAATACCGGCGTGTGATGCACGCCAGCCGCCAGCTCGCCGTGGTGATGGGCCAGACTGGGATCGTGCTTGCTCACCAGCGGCAATTCGCTCACGCCTTCGTCGCGGTGCTTGTTCACGAGAATGCGGGCATGGCCGCCATCAGCCACAACAATCCAGATTGTCCGGGTTTCGTCTTTCATTTCGCGAGGTACTCCATTGATTGACGCTGAGTGTTGCTGGCTGCCGTCCCGCCCGCATTGATCGGGATCAATTGGAAAAAACAGGTGGGGTGGCGCCTGTTAGGGCATCCTTCACCATTCTTGGCCATTCTCAATAATTAGTCAGATGTTAATTCGGCAACTCCGGTTGTCGCAGGGTTGAAAGCTATGGACCAGAACTATTCCGACGATTTCAGCGGCCAGTCTTCACATGCAGGTGATGCACATGCCGGGGAACAGGCGCAGCCTGCGCTGCGTGCCAAGCCAGACGGTATCATGGATCCGGCGGGGGAAGCGGGCTGGTATCTGGAACGTGAACGCTTGGCACGCAGCTTGACACTCGACGATGTGGCGGCTTGCACGGGCATTCACCCCTATCACGTGGAAGCCATCGAGTATGGTGACATGACACATATGCCGCCACGCCTCGAAGCGCTGGAAATGATTTCGGCCTATGCGGATTTCCTCGGATTTGATCCAGATCCACTGCTGCAACACTATGCTTCATTTCTGCCGCGCCCGCAGGTGGCACCGCGCCATCACCCGGCCAATCCGTTGCCGATGATGAGTGCCAAAGTTCTTCCCTTCGGCAAATTTCCGAAGATTCCGGCCCTCAATCTCAAGACCATCAAGCTGCCGCCGATGCCCAAAATGCCAGGCGGCCGCAATGGCATTGTCGCCTCAGTCGCTGCGGCGTTCATCTTGTTCAGCGGAGCCAGCTGGATGTTGTCGGGTGGTGGTGATGTGCCCGCTACAGATCAGATGGCCACGTCGAGTGATCCCATGCCGACGGCGACCACCGGTCAGGATGTTGCCAATGTCAAGATTTCTGACTCGCAGTTGCCAGTGGAAGACACGACTGCTGACACGCCCGTCGCTGCTTCGGGTGACCAAGATGCTGATCAGGCTGCGATCCCTGCCGACGATGCTGCCGGTGATCTCGGTGCGTTCATTGCCGAACAGGTGGGGGAAGCCGATCCTGAAACCGTTGCTGCCACCAGCAAGCCTGCCGGGATAGAACCCGCAGCGCCCGGCGAAGGCCGCGTTTTCGGCAGCGAAGATCCGTCCGTACACGTGGTGCTGAAGGCAACGAAGGCCATTTGGCTTTTGATCGAGGATGGTCAAGGCAACCGTGTCGCCACGCAGATGCTTAATGCCGGTGACATGTACAGGGTTCCCGATCGCGAGGGGCTTGTTGCCATCGCCCAGGATGGTGGTGCGCTGGTCTACATGCTTGACGGTGTTGAGAAGGGTGTTCTTGGCCTGCCGGGATCGTTGCTCGCAGCCGAGCCGCTTGATCCCAAGTTACTCGCCGCCAAGGGCTGACGCTTTCATCCGTGCGGGCTTTGGTGCAACGGGTCGCAGAGGCCCGTGTCACAGTTGACGGCGCAATTGTTGGCGAAATCGGTGTCGGCTTTGTGGTTCTTGTCTGCGCCATGATGTCTGACAACGAGGCCGATACCGTCTGGCTGGCCCGCAAAATCTCGGCCTGCCGGATTTTCAAGGATGACGCCGGCAAGATGAACCTGCCGCTTTCTGCGGTCGGCGGATCGGTGCTCGCCGTCAGCCAGTTCACGTTGGCCGCAAATGGCTGCGAGAGTGGCAACCGTCCGGGCTTCTCGGCCGCCAGCGACGCCGCACGCGGCAAGGTACTCTATGATGTTTTCTGTGCGGCACTTGCCGAGACAGGGTTGAGGGTGGCGCGTGGTATCTTCGGAGCTGACATGAAGGTCGCGCTGGTCAATGACGGACCAGTGACGATCTGGTTTGATACCGCCGTCAAGTAAGGCTATGAGCCCGGCCCCATGGCCAGACTTCCTCCCGAAAAACTTGACCGCATCCTTGAACGCTTTGCAGGCGTTGAACACGGACTTTCCAGTGGTGCCACGGGCGAGGCTTTCGTCAAGCTGTCGAAGGACTATGCCGAGCTTGAGCCTGCGGCCAAGGCGGCAATGGCTTTGCGCAAGGCCTATGACGAGATGGCGGGTCTCGACGAAATGGCAGACGCCGGTGGCGAGATCGCCGCGATGGCCGCAGCTGAACGGCCTGCGCTGGCTGAAACGATCACGGACCTGGAATTGCAGATGCGGCTCATGCTGCTGCCCAAGGATGCCGCCGACGAACGCAACGTCATCCTTGAAGTGCGGGCAGGCACGGGCGGTGATGAAGCGGCGATCTTTGCTGGCGACCTGTTCCGCATGTACCAGCGTTACGCTGCCTCACAGGGTTGGCGCGTTGAATTGATTTCGGCCAGTGACGGCGAACATGGTGGCTACAAGGAAGTGATCGCCAACATCTTTGGCGCTGGCGCTTATGCCAAGATGAAATTCGAGTCAGGTGTGCACCGGGTGCAGCGCGTGCCAAATACCGAAACACAGGGACGCATTCATACTTCGGCTGCAACGGTGGCCGTGCTGCCTGAAGCCGAAGAGGTTGATATCAAGATCGAGGACAAGGACCTGCGTATCGACGTCTACCGTTCCTCCGGGCCGGGCGGACAGTCGGTCAACACCACTGACAGCGCTGTACGAGTCACTCATATTCCCACTGGCATTGCCGTTGCACAGCAAACCGAAAAATCGCAACTCAAAAACAAGAACCAGGCGATGAAGCTGTTGCGGGCGCGGCTTTATGAAATGGAACGCTCGCGCATTGATGCCGAGCGCAGTGCGGCGCGCAAAGGGCAAGTTGGATCCGGGGACCGCTCAGAACGCATTCGCACCTACAACTTCCCGCAAGGGCGGTTGACTGATCATCGCATCAATCTCACGCTCTACAAACTGCCGGAGATTATCGAAGGTCCGGCGCTCGAGGAGGTGGTTTCGGCGTTGATCTCGCATCATCAAGCCGAATTGCTGGCGGACATGGACGCCCATGCGTGAGAAGGCTGCTGAGCCGGTTGCTGAGACAGTTGAACTGGCCCTGGCACGGGCGCGCGGAATACTGGTGGCAGCCGATACTCCAAATTCAGCGCTTGATGCACGCTTGTTGTTGCAGGCCGTACTCAAGATTGACCACGCTGCAATCATCACCCACCCGGACCGCATACTTACCGCCAGCGAGGTACGGCTCCTTGACCAGTATCTGACGCGCCGGTGCGCCCATGAACCGGTATCGAAAATTCTTGGGCCAGCGTGATTTTTATGGCCGGCGCTTTCAGGTGACGGGCGATGTCCTGGATCCGCGCGCCGACACCGAGACGATTGTCGAACTGGCACTTGAACTGAAACAGCCGCAGGCCCTGCGTGTGCTTGATCTCGGCAGCGGCAGCGGGGCGCTGATCTGCAGCTTGTTGGCGGAATGGCCGAAAGCTACGGGTGTGGCCGTCGATTTTTCGGCCGCGGCGTTGGCGGTGACGGCAGTCAATGCAGCGGCACTTGGTGTGGCAGATCGCTTGCAGGTGTTGCAGGGCTCGTGGCTGGAACCAGTGTCCGGAATCTTTGACGTCATCGTGTCCAACCCGCCTTATATTGCGAGCGCAGTAATTGCGGATTTGGAGCCCGATGTGCGCCAGTATGATCCGCATCTGGCGCTGGATGGTGGCGCCGATGGATTGTCCTGCTACCGGGCAATTGCAGGGCAGGCAGGGGTCCATCTGGCGCCGGACGGGCACATGATCGTGGAAATTGGGGCCGGGCAAGCCGCCGATGTGACCGCCATTTTCGGGGCTGCCGGGTTGGTCCTGACTCGGCAAAGGCATGATCTTGGCGGGCATGTCCGGGCACTGGCCTTTGCCAAATCTTCAGCCTGATTGTGGACGTCTTCAAAAATCCATTGGAATCGGCCAGCACTTCCGCTATCTATGTGAGTGTATCCCCTGCCTTTTGAGACTGTTTAGCCGAAAGAGCCGGGTTTTGCTTCCGAAAACCAGCGAAATCCGTTCCCGTGCGTACAGACCAGGCGATGAATGTGCCCGTCAAGGTCACGTGCGGCGGCGGCAGGGACTGCAACCAGGACAATGTGATTGCTCGGTTTGATTGAAACTTGACTCGCACCTCACCCCGCCGTGTGCCGCGCGCTTTTTTGCGCGGGCGCTGGCATGGGCGATCATCACCATAGAGACGTAAAATGAGACCCGGACAGAACAACAACTTCAAGAATCGCAATCGCAACCGCAATCGCCGCCACAGCGGTGGTGGCAACAACGTCGGTGGAGGCGGCGGCGGCAATTCCAACAATCGTGTGCTCGATTCCAACGGGCCGGACGTGAAGTTGCGCGGTACCGCCCAGACCATTGCGGAAAAGTACATGCAGTTGGCGCGCGACGCGGCTTCTTCCGGCGACCGGGTCATGGGCGAAAGCTATTACCAGCATGCCGATCACTATTATCGCCTGTGGCTCGCCGTGCAGCCTGCCGGCCAGCCCGTTCATTTTCCGCGCCGCCTCGATGAGGATGTGGAAGACCTCGAAGGTGGTGATGGCGAGGATGAAGGTGGTGCCGAGCCCGTCCAGGGCGAACGTGCCGAGGGTAACGACGCTGCCGCTGCGCCTGGCGCAGGAGTAGCCGCCGAGGGTGACGGCAACGAAGAGGGCCAGCAAGGCCAGGACCGTGATGCCCGCAACCGTGACCAGAACAGCGGTGGTGGCCGTGAACGCTTCCGCAACCGCTGGCCGCGACGCAACGAACGTGGCCCGGATCAGCGCGACGGCAATGTGGCACCGGCACCGCAATCGCAAGGCGATGAACCTGAACGTGCCGAGCGTCCGGAACGTGGTGAGCGTGCCGAAAGATCAGAACGGCCCCCACGCCGTGAGCGTAGCGAAGCCGCCCCTGCGGCAGAAGCGACTGGTGATTGGGAAGCTCCGTCATTCCTCAAGCGTCCAATGCCCACAGTGGCGGAGGATGCCGGTGTTGCCCCGGAGGCTGCGCCAGCTGCCACAGAGCGCCGTCCACGGGCGCGCAGGCCGCGCTATGGCGAAGAGGGCGTGACCCCCAACGAGCCCGCGAGCGGCGAAGACTGATCGCTATTTCTCACTTTTTCACTGGGCCATAGGCCAAGCGGTAGGTGATGGCGACGCCACCTGCGCCACCAATGATATTGCCGATGGTGACGGCGGCGAGATTGCCAAGATAGCCAGCTGGCCCAACTTCGGCACCGGCGGCCCAACCAGCGGCAATCAAGTACATGTTGGCAATGGAGTGCTCGTAGCCGAGCAGCACGAAGCCTGAGATGGGCAACAGGATCGCAAGGATCTTGCCAGCGACGGAACGAGCCGCAAAAGTGATCCATATGGCAAGGCACACCATCATGTTGCAGAGAATGCCGCGAACAACGGCCTCGGAAAAGCCGATGGAGACTTTTGCCAGCGCAAGTTTGCGCGCCATTTCACCTGGCGCGCCCGTCAGGAGGCCTGATCCCCACATCAACACCGCGATGAGCGTTGCGCCCGCCAGATTGCCAAAGAACGCATAGGCCCAGTTGCGCAGCAGGGCCCGGGTGGTGACTTTCCTGTCCACCCAAGCCATGACGATGAGCGCATTGCCGGTGAAAAGTTCGGCTCCCGCCACAACGACGAGCACGAGGCCGAGGGAAAAGACCAGGCCACCGAGAAAGCGCGACGGACCGTAGCCGGGATCGGTGCCTGCCATGACAGCGGTAAATGCTGCTGCCCCCAAGGCGATGAACACGCCGGCCATGACCGACAACACGGCCAATGGCAGCGGTTGCAAGCCGGCCTTGACCACACCTGCAGCTTCAATGCGCGCGGCGATTTCGGCGGGCCTGAAGGCGTCGATGCCCGTGGGGTCTGGGCGGCTGGGCTGGTCTGACATGGGTTTTCCGAAAGCTGTGGTACCGACGATCTTGCACAGCTTGCAAGCGTGTCATCGGTTTACTGTGTCGCAGGATGCTTGTCTTGCCCAAAGGCACCCCCATATGTGGTGCAAGTTCAGCCGTTGACGGCGTTTCGGGGAGTGCCTTTTTTGGGCTCCGGGGGAGCGTGCCGAGGAGGAGTTACAGATGGATTTCGAAAAATATACCGAGCGGTCGCGTGGTTTCATTCAGTCGGCCCAGGGTCTGGCATTGCGCGAGGGGCACCAGCGTTTTAGCCCCGAGCATCTGCTGAAAGTTTTGCTCGACGATGAGGAAGGCCTCGCTGCCGGATTGATCCGGGCAGCAGGCGGTGATCCGCGCCAGGCCCTCAGGGATACGGAAGCCGCCTTGGCGCGTATGCCCAAGGTTTCAGGCGGCGGCGCGGGGCAGGTTTACCTGGCACCGGAAATGGCGCGCGTCTTTGATGCAGCCCAGAAGATTTCTGAAAAAGCGGGCGACTCTTTTGTGACGGCGGAACGCCTGTTGCAGGCGCTTGCGATGGAACAGAGTGAGGCGGCCAAGGTGCTGAAGGCCGCCAGTGTGACGGCTCAGGGTCTCAACACCGCCATCAATGCCATTCGCAAAGGCCGCACGGCTGATACCGCTTCGGCCGAGCAGGGCTATGATGCGCTCAAGAAGTATGCCCGCGACCTCACGGAAGCAGCCCAGGCCGGCAAACTTGATCCGGTCATTGGGCGGGATGAAGAAATCCGCCGTACCATTCAAGTGCTGTCGCGGCGCACCAAAAACAACCCCGTGCTCATCGGCGAGCCGGGCGTGGGCAAGACTGCAATTGCCGAAGGGTTGGCGCTCCGCATCATCAAGGGCGACGTGCCGGAAAGCCTCAAAGACAAGAAGCTGCTGGCCCTCGACATGGGCTCGCTCATCGCCGGTGCCAAATACCGTGGTGAATTCGAAGAACGGCTGAAGGCTGTGCTCTCGGAAGTGACCTCGGCCGAAGGCGGCATCATTCTCTTCATTGATGAGATGCACACGCTTGTCGGTGCCGGCAAGGCGGAAGGGGCGATGGATGCCTCGAACCTGCTGAAGCCTGCGCTGGCGCGTGGAGAGTTGCATTGCGTTGGGGCAACGACTCTCGATGAGTACCGCAAACATGTCGAGAAAGACGCGGCATTGGCGCGGCGCTTCCAGCCGATCTTCGTCAACGAGCCAACGGTCGAAGATACTATTTCGATCCTGCGCGGCATCAAGGAGAAGTACGAGTTGCACCACGGTGTGCGCATCACCGATGCGGCAATCGTTGCTGCCGCTACGCTGTCGAGCCGCTACATTTCTGACCGGTTTCTGCCCGACAAGGCCATTGACCTGATGGACGAGGCAGGCTCGCGGTTGCGCATGCAGGTTGATTCAAAACCTGAAGAGCTTGACGAACTCGATCGCCGGGTCATGCAATTGCAGATCGAGCGTGAAGCCCTGAAGAAAGAAACTGACACTGCCTCCAAGGACCGGTTGTTGAAGCTGGAAAAGGAATTGGCAGAGACGGAAGAAAAATCTGCTGTGCTGACGCGCAATTGGCAGGCCGAAAAAGAGAAACTCGCCTCTGCGTCCAAGATCAAGGAAGAACTGGAAGCAGCTCGCCGTGATCTCGAACTGGCGCAGCGCAAGGGTGACTTTGCCAAGGCTGGCGAACTGACCTATGCGCGCATTCCCGAACTGGAAAAGAAACTCGCAGGGGCTGAAGAAGCTGGCTCCAGCAAGATGCTGGAAGAAGCCGTGACTGCAAGCCACATCGCGCAAGTGGTGTCGCGCTGGACTGGTATTCCGGTGGACAAGATGCTGGAAGGCGAGCGCGAGAAGCTGCTGGCCATGGAAGACATGCTGGCCAAGCGTGTCGTAGGGCAAGCTGACGCCGTTTCGGCGGTGGCGACGGCTGTGCGCCGGGCGCGGGCCGGCTTGCAGGATCCGAACCGGCCCATCGGATCGTTCATGTTCCTGGGCCCGACGGGCGTGGGCAAGACCGAGTTGACCAAGGCGCTGGCGTCTTATCTGTTTGACGATGAGCACGCCATGGTTCGGATCGATATGTCGGAATACATGGAGAAACACTCGGTTTCACGGCTTATTGGCGCACCTCCGGGCTATGTCGGTTACGACGAAGGCGGCGCGCTGACAGAGGCGGTGCGGCGTCGGCCCTATCAGGTGGTGCTCTTCGACGAGATTGAAAAGGCGCATCCGGATGTCTTCAACGTGCTGCTGCAAGTTCTTGATGATGGCCGCCTGACCGATGGCCAGGGCCGCACCGTCGACTTCAAGAACACGCTGATCATCATGACGTCAAACCTTGGCTCTGAACATCTTGTGAGTCTGGGTGAGGAACAGGATGTCGATGACGTACGTGACGATGTGATGGAGGTCGTCAAGCGCGCCTTCCGTCCGGAGTTTCTCAATCGCATCGATGAAATCATCCTGTTCCACAGGCTCAAACGCCAGCACATGGGTGCCATCGTCGACATTCAGATGCTGCGCCTCGGAAAATTGCTCAGTGAACGGAAGATTGTTCTGACGTTGACGGAGGCAGCGCGCTTGTGGCTGGCAGACAAGGGTTACGACCCTGCCTATGGCGCGCGGCCACTGAAGCGCGTCATCCAGAAGTCAGTGCAGGATCCGCTGGCGGAGGCCATTCTTGCTGGCCACGTCAAGGATGGCGAGGCTGTCGAAGTTGGTGTCATCAACGGCAAGATCGCGCTCAACGGCATGGTGGATGGCGTGTTGCCGCCAGCCAGCAATGTGGTGACGCTGCATTGAACCATGGCTAAGGTCGAACACCATGACCTTGGACGACTACAACGCCCATTGCGCCGCCCTGCCGCACACCTCACACGTCGTGCAGTGGGGCGGTGCCCATGTGTGGAAGGTTGGCGGTGCAAAAGGCAAGGTCTTTGCAGTGTGTTGGCCTGAGTCCGATGGCATGCTGGTTACTTTCAAGGTGTCGCAAATGAGCTATGATTTGCTGAAGGACCAGCCAGGGATGCGGCCTGCACCTTACTTTGCCGCACGCGGCATGAAATGGTTGCAGTGGCTCAACGCAGAAACGCTCGATCGCGCGGCGCTCAAAGATTATCTGCGCGAAAGTCACCGCTTGGCCGGATTGAACCTGACGAAAACCCAACGCATCACGTTGGGTTTGTAAGGCCTACTGTTTGCATGGCCCGCAGATAAGCGCGCGACAGAACAACGGCGATCATTACCACCTGAAAAGCGCCGACCACGTTTGACAACAACGTCGCGAAAATCAGCGGTAGGTCGATGCTGCCGTTCGCAGGCAGGAAGCGGCCATCTCCATCTGACATCATCACGATGATGACGGCTGGTGCAGTTGCCAGGACTGTCAGCAGGCCGAAGGGCACCATGAGATGGAAAAATGCATACGTGCCAGTGCGAGTGGCACGTTGCACGGCGGTGGCCATGGTCTTGTCATCGCCCACCAGAAGGGCCGGCAACATGGTCCCCCAGCGAGCAAAGACAAAACACAAGGACATCAGGAAAATGAACCCAGCAGGAATGGCGGCTGCTCCCAAGTTCAATCCGGCAATCATCAAGACAATGAGAAGTAAGAGCGGCGTCAGAATAGCCAGTGCGCCAAGGCCGAGGCCACGCAGCGCAAAGGACAGAAAA
>CAVWGR010000003.1:590000-818389 GCA_963754625.1 uncultured Alphaproteobacteria bacterium
TTGACCCATTGATCCGGCGTGAAATGCAGGATGAATTCCTGCGCCTTCAACGCCTGTTGAAGAAAACCATTGTTTTTATTACCCATGATTTTGATGAGGCCATTCGTCTTGCCGACCGCATTGGCATTATGAAGGACGGCAGATTGGTGCAACTTGCAACACCCGAAGAAATGGTGACGCATCCTGCTGACGATTATGTCAAGGCGTTCACCAAGAACGCGCCGCGCGACAAAATTGTGTCGGTTGGTGCGATTGCAAGTCAAATGAGATTAAAAACCACGGGCGAACCACTGCAATCGTCGGCGAAACTTGGCGAAGTTGCGTCACGTGTATTAAATGCGGATGAGGCCATTGCCGTTGTCGATCCGCTGGGCAAAAAAATTGGTGTCATTACACGCGATGACATGATCAGCGCGCTCTACCCGGATCTCAGTCTATGAGCGACGTCGCCCAACCGGCTGGTCTCAGCTTTGGTGCGCAAAAAAGGTCTTTGCCAGTTGTGCTGCTCGTCTTTGCGGTCATCAGCATAGTCATCAGCAAGTTTGTGGCACCACTTGATGACTGGCCCCTTGAGTGGCTAGTGCCGGTACGGGTGTGGGTGACGGATTTTTTTGCCTGGTTTAGCGCCGTCGCCAAGCCTGTCACGCGCGCCATCTCGTATATTCTGGCGCAACCACTCGCTGCCGTCGAAGCACTGCTCTATCGCGGTGTGCCAAATCTTGGCATTGCGCCATTGCCATGGATTTCGGTTGTGATGGGCGCGGGCATGCTCGGTCATTGGATCGGTGGGCGCAAGCTTGGAATTTTCTGCGGGCTTTGTGCGTTCTATCTCGCGATCTTCGGGTTGTGGACGGATTCGATGAAGACACTGGCCATTGTCGCTGTCACCGTGCCGCTTGCTGCACTCACCGGGTTGCTATTGGGAGTCTGGGCGACACGAAGTCCACGCATTGAACGCGGGCTCAACATCGTATTTGACGTGCTGCAAGCAACGCCACACATGGCCTATCTGGGTCCCGTCGTAATCATGTTTGGCTTTGGTCAAGTGCCGGCGATGCTCGCTACCCTTGGCTTTGCGGTACCGCCGATGGCCCGGCTCACAGTGTTGGGCATTCGCAATGTGCCGTCTGACATTCTGGAATCCGGCCAAATGTCTGGTTGCACGCCACGGCAACTGTTGTGGAAAGTTGAATTGCCCTCAGCCCAGCAGGCGCTGCTTCTCGGTCTTAATCAAGTTGTGATGCAAACATTGGCGATGGCGGTTATTGCCTCGCTTGTCGGCGCGTCGGGACTTGGCGAAAAGTTGCTTTTCTCGCTGCAGCAATTGCAAATCGGCAAAGCCGTTGAACAAGGTATCGCCATCACCCTAATTGCGATGGTGCTGGACCGCATGACGCAGGCTTTTGTCCGGCGCACGCCGCCGCGATTTGCTGGCGACACGCCTTGGTACAAACGGCATCGGCATTTGACATGGTTTTTGATTGCGACGGCGGTTGCAATTGTCATCGCCACCTTCATACCTGCGCTCGCCATCTTACCGAGAGAATTGACACTGTCTTATGGTGGTCCGATCAATGACCTGGTGCGGTGGATTTCGAAAAACCTGTTCCCTTACGTCAAGCCAATCCGCGACACGATCACAATTTGGATGCTTCTGCCGATGCGGGATTTCTACTTGTGGCTGCCGTGGACAACAGTGATTGGGACACTCGGTCTTGTCGGCTGGCATTTTGGCGGGTTGCGGTTGGCGCTCATTCCGATCTGCTTTCTCAGTTTCATGTTGCTTGCCGGATTCTGGGTGCCGCTGATGCTGACGGTTTACCTGGTTACAGGCTGCACGATCCTGTGCATCTTGATCGGCATTCCGCTTGGTATCTGGAGTTCCCGGAACGCCACAGCGGCGCGCGTGATTTCGGGCATTTGCGATCTGCTGCAGACATTTCCAAGTTTCATTTATCTCATTCCCGTGATCATGCTGTTCCAGACGAGTGATTTGTCGAATGTCATCGCCATGTTGTTTTATGCCACTGTGCCCGCCATTCGTTACACTTATCTCGGACTGCAGCGCGTGCCGCAAACCGTGATCGAAGCAGCGACTGCTTCGGGAGCCACAAAATGGCAGCGCTTGTGGAAGGTCGAACTCCCCATTGCCTTTCCGGAAATCCTGTTGGGCATCAACCAGACAATCATGATGGCGCTGGCCATGGTGGCAATCACGGCACTGATCGGGTCACGCGATTTGGGCCAAGAGATTTACAAGGCACTGCCAGGTGCTGACACTGGCCGTGGCTTGCTGGCGGGTTTGGGGATCGCGTTTATCGGCATTATTGCGAGCCGTTTGATTGGCGCGTGGGCTGAACAGCGGAAAAAGGAGCTGGGCATGCTTGCCTGACTGCGAGACTGACAAGTCGAATCAGCTGGTTTCAGAGGACGTTGCGAGGATTTGATCGAAGTGACGCGGAACTTCAGGTCGCTACCAGGTCTGGGAAAAACAGGAACATCCCTTCATTCACGATGACAATCAGACAAACCAAAACCCGCCGATCCAGACATGGTCGGCGGGTTTTGTGCTTGGGAGAGCGGCGGCCGAGGGGCGCGTGACAGCAGCTCACTTCTGCGGGTGGTGTTCAGGTTCCGGATTGACGTTGTTCGCCGTTTCAACGTCCATCGCAGAGGCAACGCGCCGGGTAGAAAAGCACTTTGCTTCTGCGTCGTAGGCGATGATGGTGCGATAGCCCTTGAATTCGGTGATGCGGCGCATGGTTCCGGTCCTGCATTCGAGAGAGTGGCGGTGCTGCTCGTGTTGTCGGCGCAATCAATAGTCGGGACGGACGCGTTCAGGCCTGTCCGGGCGAACTGCCGGCGCGCAAGCCTGGGGTGATTGGCGGCTGCACTTGCCTGGCTGGTCAATTGATCCGGTGATTTCACCGCTGGCAGCTTCCTCGGTCATCGCCGATGCCGCTGCAGCAGACGTTGGCTCACTCAGATCGGGCAATGGCCCGCTGGTGATATCGCGCCCCCATTTGTCCATTTCGGGATGGGCGCATGCTGCACCTGCGGTGAAAATGCAGGCTGCAAAAATTGACAAGCGAAGGGGCGACTTGTGGAATGTCGTGAACATGATGATCTCCGTGGTTTGGGGCATCCGCGTTGGGTGCGTGGCCTGAACATGCTGCCGGAGCGCGCCGCAGTCCTGAAAGCACGCCGGAAAAGTTCCGAAATCTCCGGAAATGCGTTATGGAGGTTGCATGGACGACCGGACCATCAGTTTTGGGCCCTTCCAGTTCGACACACACCGCAAGCTTCTGCTGAGAAAAGGTGTGCCAATCAGCCTTGGGCAACGGGGATTGGCCCTGCTTGAGGCGCTTCTCAAGGCCAACGGCCAGGCCGTCAGCAAGTCGGCGCTCATGGACGCGGCGTGGCAGTCTGAGAATATCGAGGAAAGCAACCTCACCGTTCAGATTGCGGCGCTGCGCAAGGTGCTGGGGCAAGGTGCTGATGGCGGGGAGTGGATCAAGACGGTGCAGCGCTTTGGCTATCAACTCGCCCTGCCAACTCCCGTCACGAGAACGTCCTTCTTCCTCGGCGTTCCGGACCGGCCGCTGCCCTCAGTTGGCAAGCCATCAATTGTGGTGTTGCCATTTGCAAAACTCAGTGCCGAAACTGAACACGAATTTTTTGCTGATGCGATCACGGAAGACCTGATTGCGGCATTGACCCGGATACGCGAACTCTTTGTCATCTCCCGGTCCACAAGCTTTTCATACAAGGGCCGGACCATTTCGACACCGCAGGCCAGCCAGGAACTGGGTGTCGAATATGTTTTGGAAGGCAGTGTGCAGATTGCGGGCAATACGGTGCGCGTCTCAGCTCAATTGGTGAACGGTCATTCGGGGCAATCGATCTGGTCGGAGCGATTTGATGGCAAGCTCGGCGACGTATTCACCCTTCAGGACGAAATCACCCGCAAAATCGCCCTTGCCATGCAGATCAAGCTGACTTACGGCGATCTTGCCCGGCTTTGGGATGGCCAAACCAAAAGCCTGCAGGCCTGGGAGAAGATGGTGCAAGGGCGCGACCATTTCCTGTGCTTTGATCCGGTGAATGTCAGACGGGCAGAAGCTGTACTCAATGAGGCACTCGACATTGACCCCGGCTACACTGGCGCGATGATTCAGCTCGGTCTGTGCCACTGGTGGCAGGCCCGCTACGATACGTCGACGGAAAGAGAACTGTCACTGCAACTTTGCGAACAGCAGGCCAAGCAGGCACTTTCCATCGATCCGCACATGGGCAGTGCTTACATGCTGCTGGGCGGCAATGCTTTCTTGCGTGATCAACATGAGGAGGCCATTGCCCTGTGTGAGAAAGCTGCGGAGTTGGCGCCGGGAGATTCCTGGGTCCTCGCGTATCTGGGTCTGGTCTGCATCTATGGTGGCAAGGCGGCAAGAGCGGTTGAAGTCCTTAAGTCGGCGCTGCGTCTATGTCCGCACCCCATTGGTTGGTACATCGAATCCTACGCCATGGCGCACATCTGGACTGGCGATCTCGACACAGCGCAGGCGGCAGCCGAAGAATTTCAACGATCGGATCCGGATGATATCGACGCACTTGTGCTGTTGGCGACGGTCTACGGCGTCAAGAATCTCGAGGCCGAAGCAACCCGGACCGCCGCCGAGATCAGAACCAAATATCCATCCTACAGCTTGAAAGACACGGTCCGTACCGAACGCTACAGGGAGACCGACAAGTTGAACACCGTCATTGCCGCACTGCGCCGCGCTGGCGTGCCTGAGTCACCTAACGCCTGACCTGCACGAACAGGTTTTGTGTTTGCCGGCTGCAGACCTGCTAAGCTTCACCGAATCAAACGGAGGCCCACGTCCATGACACTGAAACTTTCGGCACCAACCACTCTCATGTTTGTCATTGCCGTTGTCATCGCCATCATTGCGGCGTTGTCGGCGCTTGGCACAATCTCCATCCTGCCCATTGCCTCGGTGTGGATCATGGGCATTGCCTTTGTAGTATTGGCTGTCGCCTGCCTGTTCAAAGGCGCCTGAGTGAACTGAACTCTTCAAAGCCCGCCGTGCCGGAAATGGCCGGCGGGTTTTATGTTTCAGCGTTGCTGAGAAGTGCCTTGACGGCGAAGTGCCCTATCGCAACTCGCCTGTCTGAAACAAATAAACGCGCAAGCCACCATGCAGCACCGGGGCCGGTCTTGCCTTGAAGGGCAGGCCTGTTGATTTGGCGAGATTGATGTCGCTGGTGATGAGGCCGACGCGCCAGCCCTTGAAACGGCTGCGCATGGTCTGGCCAAAGGCACTGTAGAGATCGTGCAGCGGCTTCTTGTCGCCGATGCGGGTACCATATGGAGCGTTGCAGATGACGAGGCCGGGCGGGCCATCGGGTGGCGTCACGTCGCTCACCGATTTTCTTTCAAATACCATAATGGCAGCAACACCGGCGCGTGAAGCGTTCGCAGCCGCCGCCTTGATGGCTCCGGCGTCGCGGTCGCTGCCGTAGACTTTGATTGCAGTTGCTGCCGCAGCCTGTGCGCGGACTGCACTCCCGGGTATGTTGAGAGACGGCGAAGACCTCAGCGCTTGGTAAGCATTATCATCAAAAGTCGCCAAGTGTTCGAAAGCAAAGCTGCGATTGCGGCCTGGTGGCAGGCCCAAGGCCATTTCGGCCGCTTCAATGCAGAAGGTGCCGGAGCCGCACATGGGATCGAGCACTGGCTCAGTGCCGTCATAACCGCATTGGCGCAGAAACAGGGCGGCCATGGTCTCGCGCATGGGAGCCTTGGCTGTCGCCTGCTTGGAACCGCGCTTGTGCAGCAAGCCGCCCGAGGTATCGAGGCTGAGAGTCACGAGGTCATCTTCAATACGGGCCTTGATGGTAACCTCGGCAGTATCGGCGATGGTAGCGCCCAGTTCCTCGCGAATGGCGGTGGCGATGCGTTGGCTGGCGGCACCGCTGTGGTAGATTTTGGAGTGCTTGCAGGTTGCCTCAACAGCCACTGGTACGTCGCGGCGGAGCACCATGCGCCAGGGAAAGGCGCGCGAGCGTTTGTCCAGTTGGGCGAGATGAGAGGCGCGGAAACTGCCGATGCGGGCGAGCACGCGGCTGGCACCACGGAGTTCCAGATTGGCACGCCAGACGTCGCGCCAATTGCCAGTGAAGCGCACGCCTCCAGGAACTTGTGTTGCGCCGGCAAAGCCGCAGGCCCTGGCTTCGTCAGCCAGGGTGCTTTCTAGGCCGGGTATTGCCACAAGGAAGATTTCGAAGTCAGGCGTTGTTGCCGGGGCTTTGTTCATTGCGCCTGCATAATGCGGAATGTGCTGGCCTGCGAGGTTTTACTGTTGTGCGGCCTGCCGTCGCTGCCGCATGCGCCAGAGTGCTCGCCAAGCGATGATGCAGAAGACCACTGCCGCCAGAACGGCCAGATAAGGCAGCACGATCGCCAGCAGCGTCATGACGATGGCACCGATGATTTCAGCCGTTGCCACAGCATGGTTGCCAAGGCCCATGGTGAGCACCGTCGAGGTGCCGCGCAGCAAGGTTGTCGCTCCTTGTGTTGCCGCCGCCGCACCTCCGCCTGCGATAATGGCGAGGCTCCATTTCAGCATGGGGGGATAGTCGCCCATGACCGCGGCAGAGACGGCGATGCCGGCACCGATGGCGGTGGGTCCGGCGATGCCGTCGAGAAGGTTGTCGAGGACCGGCACATAGTAGGCGATGATTTCGGTGACGGCTGCGATGGCGAACATCAACAGCGCCGGTGTGGTCGCGACCCAGGTGAAGCTGTCGGATACGGGCATATATCCGGCACGGACCGCCAGCCCCATCAGAAGCAGCGGAAGAAAAACCCGGAAACCCGTGGCCGCTGCCAGGCCAATGCCAAGTGCGACCGGAAACAACAGGGTGAGAGCGTCGTTCATCGGAGTGACATACCGCAAAGTGGGTCCAAAGGAAAATTCCGTGTTCCAGATGAAGCATGTTGCTATCTGGTTGCTTCATTGGCGTTTCCGCGCCGCTGTCGCACGCCTTCCAGAAGTGTGCGCGAACAAACAAATGGGGAGCTTCCATGACTGGAAGCTCCCCACTTACAAACTGGTGACCCAGGTACGCAGTACCTTATCCCGGATCGATCCTAGACACTTCCCCGCTCGGGATACGCATGTCGTGGATATGAACCTAACGGGCGCTAGTTTCGAAAGCGTTTCCAAAACAAAGTTTTGTATGAACAAGTGGTTACGCCGCTGTGCGGAAGCGGCGCAGAAATGCAAAAATAGTGTGACAAAGGGGTTGCGTTCGTGGTCCCCGCCGCATACATACCCCCTACCGCGCGTAAGCGTCTTTGACGCGGGATGGAGCAGCCCGGTAGCTCGTCAGGCTCATAACCTGAAGGTCGTCAGTTCAAATCTGGCTCCCGCAACCACTATGACTTGCGATGCCCCGGCCCTTTTTGGCCGGGGTTTTCGTTTGGGGAAGGCTGCGAAGTTTCAGGTTGGCCGCTGCGCAGGCCGACCTGCCACGTGGTTGCGGCCAGTAAAGTGGAGCGCGTGTCGCTATCCGGCATTCAATCCGATGCCCTTCGCGGCTATATGTTTTCGCGGGTGTATATTTCGAATGGCATGACTATGGTCTGCTTGCCCGCGCCAGGCTCTGTTGATGTTGCCTTGATCATGCCGGCGACGGCTGCTTCGGCCAATCGTTGCAGGGGATGGGAGATGATCATCGTCAATGTGCCATCCAGCAAGCCAGCCCGTGTGTTGTCCATCAACTCATAGCCAACGACAGCGATCTTGCCGGCAATGCCGGTTGTCCGCAGTGCCGTCATGGCGCCAGATATGCCGCCGCCAGCAATGTAGATTCCGGAGATGTCGGGATGCGCCTGTATGAGCTTCTCGGTCATCTCTTCGGCCACTGCGGTTGTTTCGAATGTGGTGATTGGTTCGAGCAGTTGGAAGTTCGGGGCATGCTCGCGAAAATATGACCGGAATCCGCTCTCGTTGGCTTCCTGGCAGCGATAACGATGGTTGCCGACCAGGATGCCAATCTTTCCTGGTGCGTGGCAAATGTTGTGAAAGGCCCAGGCGGAGGTGCGGCCGACCTTCCATTGGTCCAGCCCCACGTAGTTGACACCGCCAGTCGCCGAGAGTTGCGAGATCAACGCGAAGACGGGGACATTCATGGCGTCGAGAACGTCCACCGCCTGCGATACCGATGGATGAACGGCAGACACGACGCCGACTGCGTTGCAGCGCTGGCCAAGTTCGCGGAGCTTGTCACTGATGAACAACGGCGACAGGTCTTCGGCAAAAATGATCTCGGTTTCGATGTCTTGCGCTTCGGTCGCCTTTGCTGCGGCCTGCAGTGCTGCACCCAACATCCGGTAGAAGGTGCGGGTCGGTTGGTGCAGCAAAAAACCGAAACGGAGTTTTGGCTTGCGGGATGTGATCTGCGACCGGATGGTGCCCAGCCCATAGTAACCGATGCGCTCTGCTGCTTCCTTCACCTGCTGGAGCGTGACGTCCCGCACGTTGTCGGCGCCGCCAAGAACGCGATTGACGGTTGAAATTGAAACACCAGCCTCTTTGGCTAAGTCATTGATGGTAGGTCGTTTCATGATTTTGCACCTGCGAATGTCATTTTTGGCCAAAGTGACTGGATGAATGAAACAAAAGAGATGAAATGTTCATTCCGTCGTGAGGCATCTTGAGTCAAATGTTCTATCATGTCAATTCATGGTGAAGGTTACCGAAGGGTAGACGCATCGTGGATGACCTCAAGTTTGGCACGCGCAACAAAAAGGGTGAGTGGTCGCCGTTGGCCCACCCTGAAATAGCGTTTTACTGGAAGACGCCTTTCGACCTTCGCAAGTGGGTGACGTTTCTGATCGGGTACATCTGGCCATGGAACGTTTTCCACATGGCCGTGACGTTGCTGTATTGGCGCTATGTGCTCCCCGATTGGGAGGTGATGAAGACGTTGAGCTGGGATTGGTCGCTCTGGCTCTACGCAGTCAATTCCGTCGGCATCTTCGTGATGTATGGAGCCATCGAGCTCTTCTATTACGTGAAACGCAAGCAGGGCGCGCGCTTCAAGTACAATCCGAAATTTCCTGCCGAACAGCCATCAGATGTTTTCTGGTTCAAGAGCCAGAACATCGACAACTTCCTGCGCAGCTATTTGTCCGGCATTTCGATGTGGACGCTGGTGGAAGTGCTCATGCTGTGGTGCTTCGCCAACAACTATGCCCACTGGCTCAACTGGTCGGAGCATCCCTATTGGCTGGCGCTCATGTTGTTCGTGACGCCGTTGATCCACGAGGTCAACTTCTTCTTCATTCACCGCTTCATCCACATTCCAATCCTCTACAAATGGATCCATTCAATCCATCACAATTCGGTCAACCCCTCACCGTGGTCTTCATTGTCGATGCATCCGGTCGAGACATTTCTCTACCATGGTGTGGTCTGGTGGCATCTGGTGCTGCCGTCCAATCCTTTGATTGCCCTGTTTCAGCTGAACATGGCTGGCTATGGCGCAGTCAACGGTCACATCGGCTTCGACAAGTTGGAAATCACCGAGGACACCGCGCTCGATAGCCACGCCTATCTGCACTACCTGCATCACAAGTATTTCGAAGTGAACTATGGCGGCGATGGCTTGATCCCACTCGATAAGTGGTTCGGCTATTGGCACGACGGTTCGAAAGAAGCGCAGGCACTGATGGATGCCCGATACGCCAAAAAAGTTGCACGCATGAACGCCAACAAATCCTGATGGGCAATTCCGCACGTCAGCAATTGGGAACCCGTCCGTGAGACGGTAAATGGGAGGAACTAGGTATGATGAAGAAACTCTTGGGCGCCGTTGCCATTCTGGCTGTCAGCGCAACCACTGCGCTCAGCGCCAACATCGCAGTGATCGGCGGTTCGAACGATGACGCATTCTGGAACAAGATCAAAAAAGGCCTCGATGACGCGACCCCCGGCATCGTCGCCAACGGCGGTTCAGTCAACTATCTGCGCCTGCAGAACTATGACAACTTTGCACCAGACGTTGTGCAGCTGATCCGCACGGCAATCTCGATGAAGGTTGATGGCCTCGTGATTCCGGATTGGGTTCCGGAAGCTGAAGATCCAGCTATCAAGGACGCCATGGCAGCTGGCATCAAGGTGATCTTGATGAATGCTGGAGGCAGTGCAAAGGCCAAGGAACTTGGTGCGCTCAACTATGTCGGCAATGAAGAGTATCCCGCTGGCCTTGCCGGCGGTGAATATTTCTCAGCTCACGGCCAGAAGAACGTGATCTGCGTCAACACCATTCCAGGTGCACAGAACCTTGAAGACCGCTGCAAGGGTATCTCTGACGGCATCTCCAAGGCTGGCGGCAAGTCCACGCAGTTGCCTTTGCCTTCAACCGCATTCGGCAACGCAACGGCTGTTGCCGAAGCCATCAAGGCTGAATTGCTGAAAGATGCCACGATCGATGGCGTTGTGACGATCTCCGCTGGTGATGCTGACTCGGCTGCCATTGGCATCCAGCAGGCCGACAAAGTGAAGACCGTTGCGCTGGGCACCTTCGACATGAACGAAGCAAACCTTAGCCGCATCAAGGATGGCACTCAGTCGTTCTGCATTGACCAGCAACCCTATCTCCAGGGCTACTTGGCAGTGAGCCTGCTGCAATCGCACATCGATTTTGGAAACACACTGCCAGTGTTCCCGGTTCTTACAGGACCTGGCATTGTTGACTCGTCGAACATCGAAGCGACACTGAAGGGCGTCGCCGCTGGTGCCCGCTGATCATATGACACATTGAAAATGCTGCTCCCTTGTCTTTTCAGGGCGGGGGAGCAGTTTCTCTGACATTCAATTCGAGCATCACATCTTTGGGGAATAAATCCAAATGAAGCGCAATTTCACATTCGGCGGTCTTCTGCGCCGCCCTGAAGCAGGTGCCTTTCTCGGACTGATTGCAGTGCTGGTTTTCTTCACCATCTTTGGTGGCCTGAAGTTTCTGCAAGTTTCCGGCATGACAAGCTGGCTCAACGTGGCTGCGAGCCTCGGCATCATTGCAATTCCCGTCGGCCTGCTGATGATTGCAGGCGAGTTGGACATTTCAATTGGCGCCATGGTTCCCGCTGGTGCCATGATGACAGCCGTTATTGGAGGCCACTATGGCCTTCCTATCTGGTGGGGTATTGCGGCGACACTTGCTTTCGGTGTCATCGTCGGTCTGGTGAACGGCCTCATGGTCGTGCGCACCGCGGTGCCATCACTCATCATTACATTGGGTTCGTTGTTCGCGGTACAGGGTATTCTCCTCGGTCTCACCGTGCTGGTGACCAAGTCCACAAGTGTGGCGCTCAAGACAGATGGCATTGCCAAGTCATTGTTTGGTGATTTCGTCAGTTTTGGCGGTTTCTTCCCGCCGGGCCAGCTTCAGGTCATTGTGATCTGGTGGATACTGTTTACAGTCACCTACGTTTTCTTTGTGCACTATTCGCGCTTTGGCAACTGGATCTTTGCCATGGGCGGCGACAAGGTGAGCGCGCGCAATGCTGGTATCCCGACAGACCGCATGACGATCGCACTCTTCGTCCTTTCGGCCGTTTCGGCGGCCTTCGTCGGCATGTGCCAGGCGATTCTCTTCAATGTCGCGCAAGTCGCCGGTGGCCAGTCATTCATCTTCAATGCCATCATCGCAGTCGTCGTCGGCGGCGTGTTGCTGACCGGTGGCTTTGGTTCTGTCATCGGCATTTTTTTCGGCACCATCACCTTCGCCATCGTCAACCAAGGCATCTACTACACAAACTTTGACCGCAACTGGTCGAGCCTGATCATCGGCGTGTTGTTGCTGGCAGCCGTGCTCATGAATAACACGTTCCGCCAAATGGCCTTGACCTACACGCCGAAAAAGAAATGAGGATTGCATCATGACCGCTCCCATTCTGGAACTGAAAAACATCAACAAGTCCTTCGGTCCGATTGACGTCTTGAATGACATCTCATTGCAAGTGCGAGCTGGCGAAGTACTTTGTCTCCTCGGCGACAATGGCGCTGGCAAATCGACGCTGATCAAGATCATGTCCGGCGTGTACATTCCAAGTTCTGGTTCAGTGCTGATGGACGGCGAGCCTGTTGCGTTCAACACGCCGCGCGCTGCCAGCGAAAAGGGCATCGCGACGGTGCACCAATTCGGGGGAACCTTTCCGCTGATGAGCATCGGCCGCAGCTTCTTCGTCGGGGTCGAGCCGACCAAGGGTTGGGGTCCGTTCAAGATTTTTGACCGCAAGAAGGCCAACGAGATTGCAGTAAAGTCGGTTCGGGATTTCGGCATCACTCGGATTGACGATGGTGACCGGTTGGTCGGCGGGTTTGTCAGGCGGCGAACGCCAATCCCTGGCGATTGCCCGGGCTGTCTATTTCGGCGCCCGCGTCCTGATCCTCGACGAGCCAACCGCCGCACTTGGCGTCAAGCAGGCCTCGCATGTGCTGCGCATTGTAAACCAAGCCAAGAAGCGCGGCCTGGCCGTGATTTTCATCACCCATCAGGTGATGCACGCCATGGCGGTCGGTGACCATTTTGCGGTGCTGATCCGTGGGGCGATTGCGGCTGACTTCAAGAAGGGCGAACGCTCACGCGAAGAAATCACCGATCTCATGGCGGGTGGCGAAACAATGGCAAATCTTGAAGCCGAAATTGAATCCCACGCCGCTCACTGAACTTTCTCGGGCGGGGCTGCGGTAGGCTCCTCGCGGTCTCGCCCTTTTTTCACAGGAGATATTTTTCATGCCCTCACCCTTCGCCCTCGCGGCTTGCGCTGAAATGCTCTGGCGCGACCAGCCTATTGAGTGGCGCGCCAGCCGACTGAAAGAGATGGGTTTCGGCGTTGGCCTGTGGAACTGGCCGGATCACGATTTGAGAAAACTCGAAAAGACGGGTGCCACGTTTACAATCATGAATGGTTATCTGCAGGGCCGGTTGGCAGATGATGAAGGCGCTGACATGCTGCTGAAATCAGCACGCGAAACCGCACAGGTTGGCAAACGGCTGGGGGTCTCGCGGTTGAATTTGCATGGTACAGGCCTTGGCGATGGCGGAATTCCCATCGCCCAGACAGATGTGGTCAGCGGTACCATGTGGCTCAAGGCCCGTGACACGCTGAACCGGATTTGCGACTTGGCCGAAGCCGAGGGCGTGACCTACACGTTGGAAAACCTCAATCTGCTTGATCATCCCGGCTGCCCGTTTGGCTCGACCGCCGATGTTTTGGCACTGGTGTCATCCGTCAACCGTCCGCAGCTACGCATCAATCTCGATCTCTATCACACGCAAATCGGCGAGGGCGACCTGGTTCGCTGGTGTGAGAAATGCCTGCCCTGGATTGGTGAGGTGCAAGTCGCAGACAACCCTGGGCGCAATGAACCGGGCACTGGGGAAATAAACTACAAGGGTGTGGCGCAGGCCCTCAAGAAGATGGGATATCGCGGCCCGGTCGGCCTGGAATCCTTTGCGGCAGGCAAGGCAGAAGATGCTCTCGCAGCATTCCGTGACGCCTTTACAGTTTAGTTGAAACCTCAAGTGGATCCATGACGACCTGTGGCAATGTCGGACTTGCTTCGAGTCTGCCTGTCCCGCTATTCGCCGTTGGCTGGCATCTGTCTTCCGTTGTTCAGGGCTTGCATGGAGACATGAGATGAAATTGACACCTGCTTTCGATGTCATTGTGTGCGGAAGCTTGCATCTTGACATCATCGTACGGGCTCAGTTCCTGCCGCGCATTGATGAGACTGCAGTCGGCAGCGGCTGGAAGCAGGTGTGTGGCGGAAAGGGTGGCAATCAAGCTGTGCAGGCTGCACGGGCAGGCGCGCGCACGGCCATGATTGGCCGCATCGGCCCAGATGAGTTCGGCAAGACCCTGCGGGCAAACCTATCGAGAGCCGACGTCGATGTAACTGGCCTGACGGAGGATCGTGCCCTTGGTTCCGGCATGAGCGTGGCGATCCTGCAGGACAACGGTGACTATGGAGCGGTCATCGTGTCTGGTTCCAACACCACAATCGATGCCGCTGCACTGCCTGATCAGTGGAATAAACTTGGTGGAGGCAAAGTCCTCATCCTCCAGAATGAAGTGCCACACGCGGTCAACGTCGCAATTGCACAGGCAGCCCGTTCAGGTGGCGCGCAGGTTGTGTTGAATGCAGCGCCGGCGCGCGAAATCGGCAATGACCTGCTCGCCCATGTCGATGTTCTGGTCGTCAATCGGGTTGAGGCCGAGGCGATGTCCGGCATGCCCGTTGCCAACCGGGTATCGGCACGTGCGGCGATGGCGAAACTGCGAAGTGCTGAACGCGCGGTCATCATTACGCTGGGGGGCGAGGGCCTGGTTGTCTCGACAAAGTCATCGGAGATATTGGAGATCGCGGCAATTCCAGTTGAAGTAAAGTCCACCCACGGGGCGGGGGACTGCTTTGTCGGGGTACTTTCTGCCCAGCTTGCAGCTGGCGGTGAACTGGTTGATGCCTGCCGCGCGGCCAATAAAGCCGCCGCCGCATTTGTCTCACGGTCGGAATGAGAGGTGTGGCGCAGACCCCTGTTTTTCGTCACTCACTGAGAAACCACTTTACAGAAATCACCTGTAGTGGAATGTGACGGGAACCAACCGTAGGACCGAAATGTCACCTCCTGCTGCACTCCCCGCTTACAAATATGCCGCCCGGCTGAACTCGTTCAAGGGCGGCGGAGCTGCAGGCGCTGCAGCATCTTCAAAGTCACCCGGCGTTTTCGGACTGCTGTCTCGCGCCGCGTTGGTGCCTGGGTTGAATGCCGTTGATCTCAACTTTCCCGACCATCTTGAAGGTGTGGAACTGAAGGAGATGAAACGTCACCTTGACGGGCTCGGTCTATCGGTGAACGGTTTTGCCATGCGCTACTACAGCGATCCAGGATTCAAGATCGGTGCCTTCACCAATCCTGACGCGAGGCTTCGCCGGCTCGCCATTGACCAAACCAAGCGAGGCATTGACCAGATGCTGGAACTGGGTGGCACGCTGATGACGTTGTGGATGGGACAGGACGGTTTTGATTATTCGTTCCAGGCTGACTATGCGCGCCTCTGGGACCAGACGCTGGAGGCCATCAGCGAAGTGGCCGATCATGTGCCGTCAAGTGAAGTCAGCATCGAATACAAGCCCAATGAACCACGCAGTTTTGCACTGATGCCGGACATCGGGACAACACTGCTGGCAATCCGCGAGATGGGCCGCAAGAATGTGGGTGTCACCATCGACTTCGCACATGTGCTCTACGCTGATGAAATGCCGGCCTATGCCGTGGCGCTTGCGGCACGGAGTTCCAAACTTTTTGGCGTTCACCTGAATGATGGTTATGGCAAGCGTGATGACGGGCTGATGGTGGGCACTGTGCATCCTGTGCAGACCATGGAGTTGATCTATGTTCTCGAGTCGATTGGTTACGACCGACCAATCTATTTCGATACCTTTCCCGATACGACGGGTATGGACCCGGTTGCGGAGTGCGCAGCCAACATCGCCACGGTTGAGGCCATGCGCAGCGTCGTCAGAAATCTGCAAACAGACAATCGCCTGAGAGCGGCCATTGCCGGACAAGATGCTGTCACCAGCGCCTCCGTCGTGCGCGAGGCAATTTACGGAAACCGTGCCGCAGGTTGAGCGGAATAATCCTGACCTACAGCTCATCCATTCGGCTTGACGGAAACTTGCATTTTTAATCGTTATAGTTCATGGAATATAACGATGGGATCGTGGAATGCCCGCCGTGAGCAATGCATTTTGACATACAGCACGGACTTCAGATGAAGCGCAGAACACTGGTGAGTAAATCGCTGGCGATGGTGGCACTGTGCGCTGTGCTGACCCAGGTTGCAGCACCCACACGGGCTGCCGACAAGGTCACCATTTTTGCCGCTGCCAGCCTCAAGAATGCGCTCGACGCTGTCAGTCATGCGTGGACAGCCGAGACGACGAAGGAAACGACGATTTCCTACGCCGCAAGCTCGGCATTGGCCAAACAAATCGAGGAAGCGGCACCTGCAGACATTTTCATGTCTGCCGATCTCGACTGGATGAACAAGTTGGCAGAAGCCAAATTCATTGCAGACGGCTCAGTCGTGAACCTTCTCGGCAATGACATTGTGCTGATTGCTCCGGTGGACTCCAAAGCCGAAATCAGGATCGAACCCGGTTTTGACCTCGCCGGACCAATCGGTGATGGCCGGCTTGCCATGGCTGACGTCAAAGCCGTACCTGCTGGCAAGTATGGCAAGGCGGCACTTCAATCACTCGGCGTCTGGACGTCCGTTGAGGACAAGGTCGCGATGGCGGAAAATGTCCGCGCCGCTCTCAAGCTGGTGTCCACAGGTGAAGCGGTACTGGGCATCGTCTACGCGACGGACGCCCGGGCAGAGTCCGGCGTCAGGGTCATCGGAACCTTTCCCGCGTCCTCGCATCCAGCAATCATCTACCCAGTGGGCATCGTGGCGACGTCGAGGAACGCAGACGCTGCAGAATTCGTGAAGTACCTGCAAGGAACCAAGGCCCAGGCAATCTTCAAGGAACAAGGCTTCTCGATACTGGTTCCTGCTGCTAATTGAATGCCGATGGATTGGTTCACGCTCAGCCCGGAGGAATGGAATGCCGTTCGGTTGAGCGTGAAGGTCGCTGCCTGGGCCATGGTCGCCAGCCTGCCATTCGCCATTGCCGTGGCCATGGTGCTGGCCCGGCGCGAGTTCTGGGGCAAGTCCCTTCTCAATGGCTTGGTGCATTTGCCGCTGGTCCTGCCGCCTGTTGTAACGGGTTATCTTTTGCTGCTTACGCTCGGACGCCGTGGTATCGCGGGCAGCTTTCTTGCCGACACATTCGGCATCGTCCTGTCATTCCGGTGGACGGGTGCAGCAGTGGCCTGCGCGGTGATGGGTTTTCCCCTGATGGTCCGCGCCATCAGGCTGTCGATCGAAGTCATCGACCGGAAACTCGAAGACGCTGCTGCAACACTGGGTGCCAGTCCGGCTTGGGTGTTCCTGACGGTAACCTTGCCCTTGATGTTGCCCGGCGTCATTGCCGGCATGATCCTCAGTTTTGCCAAGGCAATGGGTGAGTTCGGTGCCACAATTACATTTGTGTCGAACATTCCCGGAGAAACACAAACGCTGCCATCGGCAATCTACACCTTCACGCAGGTGCCGGGTGGTGATGCCAATGCATTGCGGCTTACCGCCGTGTCAGTGGTCATTTCACTGGGTGCACTGGTAGCGTCAGAGGCGCTGGCACGGCGGGTCAGCCAGCGGGTCGCTGAATGAGTTTGTCTGTCTTCATTCGCCACCGACTGGCGAACTTCTCCCTTGATGTCAGCTTCGAAAGTGAAGGACGGCTCACGGCCCTGTTCGGGCCTTCGGGTTGCGGCAAGACCAGCGTTGTCAATGTTATTGCCGGACTGATACGGCCTGACAGCGCCAAGGTTGTTGCCGATGGCGTGACGCTAGTTGACACGGCTCAGGGAATTTTTCTGCCTGCCCATCGCCGCAACATTGGCTACGTGTTCCAGGACGCACGGCTTTTGCCGCATCTCACCGTCCGTCAAAATCTTGCCTATGGCCGTTGGTTCACGCCGAAGGAACGGCGCTTTGGCGAAGAGGCGTCAATTGTCGACCTTCTCGGTCTTGCCGCGTTGCTTGGCCGCAAGCCGCGGCAACTGTCGGGTGGCGAAATGCAGCGAGTGGCACTCGGACGGGCAATCCTGCAATCACCCCGTCTGCTATTGATGGACGAACCACTGGCGTCGCTTGACGAGCAACGCAAGCAGGAGGTCATGCCGTATATTGAGAGGCTCAGAGACGAGCTCAAGATACCCATCATCTATGTCAGTCATTCGGCCGCCGAGGTGGCGCGTCTCGCCACGGATGTAGTATTGATGGCGAGCGGCCATGTGATTGCCAGTGACGCGACGCAACTCATCATGCCAGCGCTGGAGCGGCTCGACGGCACCCTGGGCGAAGAAGCGGGCTCCCTGATCGACATGCAAGTTGGCAGCTATGATCGCGACAACGATCTGACACAGCTGATGTTTTCCGGTGGAGAAGCACGTGTTGCCGGTAGAATGCGCAAGGGCACAGTGATGCGCGTGCACATTCGCTCAGCTGATGTGATGATTGCCACCGTCAAGCCCGCTTCTATCAGCGCCTTGAATGTGCTGCGCGGCCGTGTTGCTACAATCACAACAATCGACAAATCCGCCTGCGTTGTGACGTTGCGCTGTGGTGACGACAATATCGATGCCAGGGTCACCCGCTATTCGGTGAACAAACTTGGTCTGAAGCCGGGGAAGCCGGCCTTTGCCATCGTCAAGGCCATGTCAGTGAAGACACCGACAACGCGCCCACAAAATAGGGCGCAGCTGGCGGATGTGAAAGTAAATTCGCTGATTTGATCGCTGCGACCTGATACGGCACGCCATTCATCAGGATGCCGATCTGGGATGGACGGGAATCGCTGCGTTGAGAGCGGCGAGTTGAGCAGATGCGGCGGCCGATGCTGCTTGCTCAATTGCACGGTAGCGCGAGATGAGGGCGAGACCCAGCGGTGTCAGGGCAGCGCCGCCTCCCTTCTTGCCTCCGGTTTTGGGCACGAGAACAGGCTGTTCGAATATTTGATTAATTTGATCAACCAGTTGCCATGCCCGGCGATAGGACATGCCGAGGGCACGGCCAGCCGCTGCAATTGATCCAAGTGAAGCGATGTGTTCGAGGAGTTGGATTTTGCCCGGGCCGAGGCGGTGGCCTGCTCCGAAGTCGATGCGAATACTCAATTCTGCCATGGTCAAACTCCTGCACCCATCATGAATGATGCGATGAGTTGAATCCAAAGGAAAAATCCGTGCCGGAACCGGCTGTCCACGCCAAACCTTTTACAATCAACGCAGGCGCACTACATGTTGGCTGGAATGTCTCATCTCATTTTTTCCAGATGCCCGAGCGTTATCTGGGAGAACCAAGTGAAGAGGAACCTGGCCCATGACCACTGAAAAGCTGGAACTCGCGCTGTCAGATCCGGCAGCGACATTTGCTGCCCCTGGAGATGTGCTGAGCGATGCGGAATTGTCTCACGACGAGAAGATAAAAGTCCTCCTGAAGTGGGAGTATGATGCGTCATCCGAAGCCGTCGCCCTCGAAGAGGGGATGCCAGGCGAAGAAAGTGACGACCTGCGGCAGGTCCTACTGGCCCTTGGAAAGATTGCCGGGCCAATTGACGTCAACCGTGGCGGGCCGACCAAACAGCATGGGGTTTCCAAGTCGCAGATTGGCACGAGAGCGCGCAAAATTTGAAAGGGAACTGGAAATGACATGCAGACTCCGGGGAAGATTTCGGGCCTGCATCAGTCAGTTTTCACGCAAGACCATGGATCGCGTCCGTTGGCTACTTCCACATTGAACGGTCAAGTCAGTTGCTTTTGCAAAGATCAGCGAGCTTCGAGGTAGTCCATGCTGCGGGCAAGCGAGCGGGCAATTGCATCGTCTTGATGCACCTCTTTGGCGAAGGGCTCAAACGAGACGAGCCCCTTGTAACCCGCAGCAAACAGACGCTTGAGCTGACCCTGGTTGTCGATCATGTCGTTCTTGTCGACCAACATGCGTTGCGCATCGCGCATGGTTGCGACGGTGTGGCGGGAATCCGTCACACCTGATACGTGGATCAGGCCTGTGCGATCGGCGAAAACGTCATTCTCACCCGCGACGAAGTGATGGAAGGTATCATGGGTGACCTTGAAACGCTTGGCTCCACCCACGGCGTCGATGGCCGCGATGGCTTCGGCCTTCAGGCGCAGGGAACACTCTGGAAATCCCAGCGGTTCCACACAGCCGACAAGGCTGTGGTCTTTCAGGATGTCTTTCAGTCCCAAGAGTGCTGTGCGCAAGCCATCAAGCCGTTCATCCTGTGACGGGCGGAAGGACTTGTCGTTGGTCGGCACGAGGATCAGGTTTTTGGCTCCGGTGAGGGCCGTGTACTCTGCAAGTTTTCGTGCCTCAGCAGCCTTTGCGGGCGTCCACTGGTTCCAGCGCTGCAAGGCGTTGACGTTGACAATGGTGATACCCTTGTCCTTGGCCAGGCGGCCAATGATCCTGGCGTTCTTGTTTCCCATCCTCGCGATGGGAATATCATTGCGGATTTCGACAGCCTTGACGCCAAGCCGTAGTGCGAGATCAAAAAACTGCGCATAGTCGAGGCGTGGGGCCGCCATGTGATTCAGGCAAAATTGCATTGTGGAGTCTCCGGATCTTTCAAGCCGCGTCGGCGTATTCGGCCCCGGTTTTGGCACCGGTGATATAGGCCACGATGTCCTGGCCACTGGTGTCCTGCTTGCGCAGGTTGGCGACGATGCGTCCGCGACGGAAGACGACGATGCGGTCAGCGAGATCGAAAACCTGGCGCATGTTGTGGGAGATCAGGATCAGCGGTTCGCCATTGGCTTTCAGTGTCTTCACAATGTTTTCAACCTGTGCCGTTTCCTGCACGCCGAGCGCTGCCGTTGGCTCATCCATGATGATGAGCTTGGAGGCAAACGTCGCGGTGCGGGCAATGGCCACGCATTGGCGCTGGCCGCCCGACATGTTGCGGATTGTGTTGGAAAGCGAGGGGATTTTGACGGCTGTGCGTGCCAGCGCCTTGCGGGTGTCTTCGCGCATGGCCTTGCGGTCGAGGATTGAGAACGGGCCAAGATTGAAGAGCACCTTCTCGCGGCCCAGAAACAAGTTTGAGGGAACATCAAGGTCATCGGCCAATGCGAGAGTCTGAAACACCGTTTCTATGCCTTCGCGACGGGCATCAAGCGGACCCTTGAAGCTCACTTCCTTGCCATGGAAAATGATCTTGCCGCGGGTTGGCTGTTCCACACCGGTGATCTGGCGCACGAACGTTGACTTGCCGGCACCATTGTCGCCCATGATGGCGACATGCTCGCCCATGCGCAGTTCGAAGTTTGCGTTTTCAAGGGCATGGACACCGCCATAGTGTTTGGTCAGGCCTTCGGTCTTCAGAACGATATCAGACATGGACTAGCTCCTTGCAGCACTGCGGCGCTGGCGCCATTGATCGAGCACGACGGCGGAGACGATAATCACGCCCATGACCATCTCCTGGTAGTAGGCATCGAGTTTCATGAACGTGAACCCGGAGATGATGACACCGAAGATCAGCGATCCCAGCACTGTGCCAATGATGGAGCCACGCCCGCCAGACAGCGACACGCCGCCGATGACGGTCATGGCGATCGCCTGCAGTTCGTACATAACGCCCATGCCGGCCTGAGCCGTCAGATTTTTGGAACTCAGCACCAGGGCTGCGATGGAGGCTAGCGCGCCCGCAATGGTGTACACCAGAATCTTGTGGTTCTCGACCCTGATGCCGACGGTGCGCGAGGCTTCTTCGTTGGAGCCGATGGCGTAGCAGTATTTGCCATACTTTGTGTAGGTGAGGACAAGCTGGAACAGGATGGCCAGCACGATAAAGATAATGACGGGGTTCATGCCTTTGCCGATGTCGGCGAAGCTTTCTGTAGGGAACGAAATCGGATTGCCTTTCGACCACCACTTTGACAAGCCGCGGGCCGAAACCATCATTCCCAAGGTCGCAATGAAAGGGGGAATGCGGGTGTAAGCAATAATGGCGCCATTCACAAAGCCAGCGACGACGCCGCAAAAGATGCCCACCAGAATGGGAATGATGACGGGGAGGTCAAGCCAGCCCAACTCAGGGAAAATGGCCTTGGGATTGGGATTTCCGTTGACGATGGCCGTCTGCGCAAATGACATGGCGATCATTGCTGTGGCACCAACAACAGATCCAGACGACAGGTCTATGCCACCGGAAATGATAACTTGCGTGACGCCGAGCGCAATGATGCCGACAATGGAGACCTGCAGGATGATGACCTGAAGACGCTGTTCGTTGAACAGGGTTCCGAGATCGGCGCGGGTGTTGAACAGGAAGCTGTCGCCGATGATCAGACGGCCAAGGACTTCGAACGTCGCGACAATCAACAGCAATGCCATGAAGACGTTGAGTTCATTGGGCCAGGCCCGTTTGGCTGCGTCATACTTCACGCCGCCCACGCCTGCGTCAGACTTTGCCACGATGCAATCCCCTCAGATTTCCAATAAGTGCCACCAAAGCGGAGCATCATGACATGCGGTGCTTCGCTTGAGAGACACAACAGGCGGGCTTTGTTCACCTGTCAAGGGAGGGGAGCGGCCCCGTGCGGACCGCTCCCCAATTCGAGCCTGAGTAAAACTCAGTTCTTCTTCATGTAGTCAGCGAGGTTGGCCGGGGTCACGAGTTCGAAGGGAATCCAGACCTTCTGCTCAACGGGTTCGCCCTTGGCCAACTTGATTGCAGCATCGAGAGCGCCAGCGCCCTGGCCCGCAGCGTTCTGGAACACGGTCGCATCCAGATCACCAGCAGCCATGGCTGCAAGTGCGTCTTGGGTTGCGTCAACGCCACCAACGATGACTGACTTCATGTCAACGCCGCCAGCCTTCAGAGCCTGGATGGCACCAATGGCCATTTCGTCGTTGTTGGCGATCACCGCATCGAATGGTTTGCCTGCGGACATCCAGTTGGTCATCATGCTCGTGGCCTGGTCACGCGACCAGTTGGCGGTCTGTTCGTCGATGATGTTGAGCTTCACGGCGCAACGGCCATCGCCCATGACATCATGGATGTCCTTGGTGCGCTGCACCGCGGCCTGGTTGGAAAGCTCGCCCATCATCACATAGATGTTGGCTTCGGTCTTGCCGGCTTCCTTGAGGAGGCGGCAGACTTCGATGGTTTCCAGCGTGCCGGAGTCAACTTCGTTCGAGGCCACGAAAGCCTGGTTGTCAGGCAGCGTGTCGATGTTGATGGGCTGACGGTTCACGTAGACCAGGGGAATGTTGGCGGCTGCAGCGGCATCCGACATGGCTTGCGTGGCCGACGTGTCAACCGGGTTGACGATGATGGCCTGAACGCCGGAAGCGGCGAAGTTCTTGATCTGGTCAAGCTGCTTGGCGACGTCGTTCTGGGCGTCTTCGATCTGCACTTCAGCATCCATGCCCTTGGACTGGGCCTCGATGCCGTTGCGCAGCACGGTCAGGAAGTTGTCGTCGAACAGTGCCATGGAAACGCCGATCTTGGTGGCAGCCATGGTCGTGGAAGACATCAATGCAGCCAGTGAGGCGGCAAGAAGATATTTTTTCATTTTGGGCTCCTGTAATCGGGTGTCCGGCGGCACCCGTTGTTCTGCCGGAATCCCGAAGACCGGGTATTCAGGTTCTGCCCACAACGTCTTGTTCCGTGCTCCGGACCTCCAGGGAGTAGAGGTCAAGGCACAATGGTTCGGACAAAGTTCTAGACTGTGACGTGATCAGTCGTCCCATGCCCGCCCGTGCTTCTTTTTGGCGCGTTGCGGTTTCGCTGGTAGCAAAAGAGTTCATTTTTTGGAACAATTGTTGCATTCACCAGCAGATATGGACAGAATATTCCATTGAGTGAGAGAGTCAATCAAAGCTGTGTCAGCAATGGATGTCTGCGGCTGTTCCTATCATTTTATGTCAAAACGCAAGCGTTGGGCAATCTGATAGATTGTCAGATGTTCTCGCTGATAAAAATGTCTGGTGGTGCCAGGTAAGGGGGTAGCCGGGGCCGATCAGCTGCCGCGCAAGCCTTGGCCATGCTTGCGACCAGCCGCTGGGCCAGATTGTGGATAGGCGTTGCCAGTGCCAGATCAATTGTGCCGTCGATCAAGGCGGCGCGGGTTGTGGTGGTCAATTCATTGCACACAGCCACCGGGCGGCGGCGGCCGGTGATTTCGCGCAAGGCCCGGATGAAACCGTCCTGACCGCCGCCGGATACATATACGGCCGCGAGATCAGGGTAGCGCGCCACCATGTCGGTCACGGCTTCGTAGGCAATGCGTTCGTCATCGAGATTGATGATTGGTTCCAGCAACTGAAATCCCGGTGCGTGTTCGCGCATGTAGGCACGGAAACTGATTTCAGAGATTTCCTGGTTGGTATAGCGGTGGCTGCCGACAAGGATGCCGATCTTGCCTACCGATTTGGCGAGATGGCCGATCGTCCATCCGGCAATACGCCCGCATTTCCGCGCATCAAGGCCAAAATGACCGGTACAGACGGTGCTTGAAATGGGACTGAGAAGTGTGAAAACCGGCTTGCCCGAAGCCACCACGGTTTCCACAGCTTGGTTGACCTGCGGGTGATCCATGGCGACCAGGCCGATGGCATCGACGCGCGGCGCCATTTCCATGAGCCGTCTGGCGATGAATGACGGCACCAGTTCATCCATGAATTCGAGGGTGGGCTTGCCATCTACCTCCTTGCTGTCCTTGGTGGCGTTGACCAGGTCACGGCCAAAGGCCTGGTAGAAGTTGTCACGTTTCTGCAAAAGAAAACCAAAGCGGCGCAGTGGTGTTTCAACCAACCGGCGCTTCAGCAGGCTGGTGGCGTGATAGCCAATGGACTCGGCGGCGATGACCACCCGCTGGGCGGTGTCAGAACTTACCGGCAGCCTGCGGTTCAGGACGCGGTCTACGGTTGCGACGCTGACACCTGCTGCCGTTGCCAGATCCGCAATCGTTGGTCTCTTCACCACAGCTTGGCTTTTCCTTGTTTTGTGCTGATGCGTCTCGCACCTGCAACATAATGATGGGAGATGATAGAAACCATCATAACCGGATTGCACGGATGAAACAAGAATTCTATTTAACTTGTAACGGGAGGAAGAATTCCATGACAACGACGACCTCAGAGCGGGACTACGGCTTGCTTGGTGCTGACGCACGGCAGGCTGAAGCCACGGGTCTGAAGTCAGCGGATTGGTATCACTCCGAGGTTTTGCGCAAGGACATGAAAGACCTGATGAAGCGCAAAGACGGCCCGGCCATTCGGGACACGATCATTTGGCTTGGTTCCATGGTCGTCCTGGCTGGGCTTGCCATTTATCTGTGGCCGAGTTGGTGGGCGATCTTGCCGCTTGCCGCCTATGGCGTTCTCTACGGTTCAGCCACTGACTCGCGCTGGCATGAGTGCGGCCACGGCACGGCCTTCAAGACGCCGTGGATGAACGACACGGTCTACCAGATCGCCTGTTTCATGATCATGCGCAACCCGACGCGCTGGCGCTGGAGCCATACCCGCCATCATACCGATACCATCATTGTCGGACTTGATCCGGAGATCGCTGTCATGCGGCCGCCGGTGTTGATCAAGGTCATTCTTGCTTATGTCGGCATTCTCGACGTCTGGGAGGCCATGAAGATGATGCTCATCAACGCCTCCGGCAGGATTACCGATGAGGAAAAGTCCTTCATTCCCGAAATGGAATGGCACAAGGTCATTCTGGTGGCGCGCATCTGGGTGCTTGTCCATGCGGCGACGATCGCGCTGGCCTTCTCCCTGAATTCGTGGCTGCCGATCGTGCTGGTTGGCTTGCCGCGTATTTATGGTGCCTGGCACCATGTGCTCACGGGCCTGATGCAGCACGGTGGCCTCGCCGACAATGTGCTCGATCACCGCATGAACTCACGCACGGTGCTGATCAATCCGGTTTCGCGTTTCATCTATTGGAACATGAACTACCACATTGAGCACCATATGTTCCCGATGGTGCCCTACCACGCGCTGCCCCGGCTGCATGAGATGATCAAGCACGATCTCCCGGCGCCAAGCCCCTCGATTTGGGCGTGCTATAGAGAAATGATCCCGGCATGGTTGCGGCAGCTCAAAGGCGAAGATTATTTCCTTGTGCGGGAACTGCCGGCAACGGCAAAAGCCTACCGACCGGACCTGCATGATCAAACCGTGCCAGCCGCTGCAGAATGAGAAGGACATGGGAATAATGGCAAACTGGATTGAAGCTTGCGCTGCCGAAGACGTGGCCAACGAAGATGTCATTCGCTTTGACCATGGTGGCAGGACCTTTGCCATCTACCGCTCACCCGATGACAAGTACTACGCCACCGACGGCTTGTGCACGCATGAGAAGATACATCTCGCCGATGGCCTGGTGATGGACAACATCATCGAATGTCCCAAGCACAATGGCCGCTTCGATTACACCACGGGTGTGGCCAAGGGAGCGCCGGCCTGCATCAATCTCAAGAGCTACGTCACCAAGCTTGAAGGTGGCAAAGTGTTTGTCGATATCACCTGAGCATGACCGCTCCCATTGTCATTGTTGGTGCGGGCATGGCCGGAGCGCGGGCCTGCATCAATTTGCGTGCCAACGCGTATGACGGCGACATCGTTCTCATCGGAGAAGAAGCGTTGCTGCCCTATGACAGGCCGCCGTTGTCGAAGTCGTCGATTGGGGAGGAAGGCGAACCAGCACCCGTGTGGCTGTTGGACGAAGCCATTGTGAAGGACCTCAAGGTTGATGCGCGCCCTGGCGTGCAGGTGCTGGCCATCAACCGTTCTGCCAAAACCGTATCGCTGAGCAATGGCACTGAACAGGCTTACCACAAGCTCCTGCTGGCGACGGGTGCCAAACCGCGCAATCTGCCTATTCCAGGTGGTGAGCATGCCCTTACCTTGCGCAATCACCAAGATACGCTGGAACTGCGGCGGCGCTTTCAACCCGGCAAATCCATCATCATCATTGGCGGTGGTTTCATCGGTCTGGAGCTTGCCTCGTCAGCCATCAAGCGTGGTTGCCATGTCACGCTCGTTGAAGCGCAGCCGCGCATTCTCATGCGTGGCGTGCCAGAGGCGATCGCCAAGATCATCCATCAGCGCCATGTGGCGGCAGGGGTGACGATGCTGACCGGCACGGGCTTGTCTCATTTGACGGCTAACGCTGTGCATTTGTCAGATGGCCGCGTGCTGGCTGCTGATACAATCATTGCCGGGATCGGTGCCGCACCCGATGTCAAACTGGCGCAGGATGCAGGTCTGACCATCGACAATGGCATTGCATGTGATGCGCACATGCAGACCTCTGATGCTGACATCTATGCGGCAGGAGACTGTGCGTCCTACATCAACCAGAAATTCGGTGGACGGCGGTTGCGGCTCGAAGCCTGGCGTTCGGCACAAGAACAGGCGGCGACTGCGGCAGAAAATATGCTGGGTGGGACCAAGTTGCACACAGCCGTTCCGTGGTTCTGGTCCGATCAGTACGAACTTGGCCTGCAGATCGCGGGATTTGCCGACATGGGGCCTGTAACGGTCCTGAGAAAGCCCGCCGACGGCGCACTCATCATGTTCCACCTTGCCAGCGATGGGACCCTGATGGGCGCAAGCGCCATCGGTCCGGGCAACACCATCGCGCGTGATGTGAAACTTGCCGAGATGATGATTGCCAAGGGCATGAAGCCATCGCCAGACGCACTCGCTGATTCTGCCGTTCAACTGAAATCACTGCTCAAGGGATAGACATGGCTCGCAAGAAACCAACGGTTGCCGACGTTCGCGCCAACAAGGGCAAATACCAATACACCATGATGCGCACCGAGACGTGGGAGGAACTGGCGGCGGCGGAAGCGGCTGGCATCGACATGGTATCGGTGCCACCTGAGATGCTCGTGCAGAAGCATTTCCGCGACGTTGCACCGTCACTGTTCGCAATTCCCGGCATGGCGCTCTATTCGGCTCCAGCCTCAGTTGACGAATACATGCGCTGGGCTTTCGCGATGATGAACGCCGGGGCAGACGCTGTCTATTGTGCGGCTTCGTTCGATACGGTCGAACGGATGGCCAAGGACTACATACCAGTCATCGGCCATGTTGGCCTGGTGCCACACTACTGCACTTGGACGGGTGGCTTCAAAGGCGTTGGCAAGACAGCTGGCAGCGCAATGAAGGTATGGGAGCGCTGCAAGCGCTACCAGGACGCGGGTGCCTTCGGTGTCGAGATTGAAGTGGTGCCGCCCGAAGTCACCGCCGAGATTGCCAAGCGCACAGACCTGTTCCTTGTCTCCATGGGTGGAGGCAAGGGCGGTGATTGCCAGTATCTCTTTGCCTGCGATGTGCTGGGATACAACACCGGCCATGTGCCAAAGCACTCCAAAAAATATCTGGACTTGGCCAAGGAATATGAACGCATTCAGCAGATGCGAATTGGTGCCTTCAAGGAATTCGTCAGTGAAGTACAGTCCGGGGTCTGGCCAGTTGAGCCGTGGATTGTGAGCGCTCCGAAAGAAGAGATGGATGCCTTCAAGAAATTGATGGCGAAATAATCAAAACACAAGAATGGAGACTACAGGATGATCAGATTTGGCGTCATTGGCGCGGGCCGCATTGGCAAGGTGCACTCGGCCACGATTGCGGCAAACCCCAAGGCGAAGCTCGCCTACATCGCCGATGCCATGCCCAAGGCGGCCGAGGAATTGGCGGCCAAGCATGGTGCCAAGGTGGCCTCGGTTGACGAGATCATGAAGGCCAAGGACGTGGACGCCGTATTGATCGGCTCGCCCACGGGTTTCCATGCCGAGCAAATTCAGGCAGCGTCGAACAACGGCAAAGCTATCATGTGCGAAAAGCCGGTTTCACTGGCGGTAGCTGCCATTCATGAGACATTGAAGGTGGTGGAGAAAAACAAATCCACTTTGATGATTGGCTTCAACCGCCGCTTTGATCCGCATTTCGCCGAACTGGAATCACGCGTCCGCAAGGGCGACGTTGGCGATGTTGAAATTGTAACAGTAATTTCCCGTGACCCGAATCCGCCACCACCATCCTATGTCAAAGGCTCAGGCGGACTGTTTCGTGACATGATGATCCACGACTTCGACATGGCCCGCTTTCTGATGGGTGAGGAATTTGTCGTGGTACAGGCACTGGGCTCATCGCTGGTTGACAAGGGCATCGGCGAGGCAGGTGATGTGGACACGGCCGCTGTGCAAATGCAAACCGCATCGGGCCGCATTGCCGTGATCACCAACTCACGCCGCGCAACATACGGCTATGACCAACGCATGGAAGTGCATGGGTCGAAGGGCATGCTGACAGCGCGCAACGTCCACAACACTACAGTAGAATTGCACACTGCCACCGGGACGCAGGCCGACCCCGTGCAGAACTTTTTCCTGGAGCGCTATTTCCAGGCCTATACCAACGAACTCAATACTTTCATCAACGCCGTTGAAACCGGTGACCGCAATCCGAAGCCGTCGGGTTTCGACGGTTTGCAGGCGGGCATTCTCGCCGACGCCGCCACTGTGTCGTGGCAGACCGGAAAGCCCGTAAAGGTCTAAGACAAAGTTTGACGCTGTGAGATTTTTGCAGGCGGGCCAGAGAAATCCTGGCCCGCCTGTTTCAGTTACATCAGCCGCTTGGCATGCCAGACAATGTGGTCTGTCATGAACGTCGAGATGAAGAAGTAGGAGTGGTCGTAGCCCTCATGGAGGCGCAAGGTCAGTGGAATGCCAGCGCTCTTGCAAGCCTCTTCAAGCAGATGTGGTTTCAGCCCATCATTGAGGAAGGGGTCTGACAGGCCCTGGTCCACCAAAAGCTCGGGAACGCGCGCGCCATCCGCAATGAGTGCGACAGTATCATAGGCACGCTGGGTGGCGATATCCGGTCCGAGATAGGCCGCCAATGCGGGAGCAGACCAGTCGGCATTGACTGGATTTGTAATGGGTGCAAAGGCCGAACATGAGCGATAGCGGCCCTGGTTCTTCAGGGCACTGATCAACGCGCCATGACCGCCCATCGAGTGTCCGAAAATTCCCTGACGTTTCATGTCAGCTGGAAAATGGCGGGCAATCAAGTCTGGCAGTTCTGCCGTGACATAACTGTACATCCGGTAGTGCGAGGACCACGGGGCCTGTGTTGCGTCGACATAAAATCCTGCCCCGCAACCCATTTTCCAGTTGTCGGCAACATCCGCAACGCCTTCGCCGCGTGGACTGGTATCGGGGCAGACGATGATGACGCCAAGGTCGCTGGCTGCCTTGCGGTACTCGCCTTTGTCCATGACATTGGCATGCGTGCAGGTGAGGCCTGACAAATACCACAACACTGGAAGCTTCTCGCCGTTTTGGTGGGGTGGAACAAACACTGCAAATGTCATGGGACATTGGCAGGCAGTGCTGAGATGGCTGTAAACGCCCTGCATGCCGCCATGGCTCATGCTGATCGACTTGGTGGTGAGTGCTTCAGTCATGTGGTTCCCAAAATGAGCAGGGGGCACACGTGGCCCCCTGCATGATCATCGTGACATGTGGAAATCAGCTTTCGCGATAGGCGCCGGACTTCTTGGCCGCGGCAGTGGCAAGATAGTCCATCAGACCCGGTGACAGGCAGTCATAGGGTTCAAGTCCGAGCTGCTTCAGGCGCTTGCGAATGGCGGGCAATCTGGAAGGCGGTACACCGCTCTCTATGACAGACGACACGAAGGCTGCAAAGCCGGGTGGCGACCATCCCTTTTCCTTTGAAAGTTCCGTGTGCACGAAGCTGAGCCCCTGGAACGGGTGGCCGGGTCTTTCCACCGGACCGTAGAGATGGGCACCGCAGCTCGTGCAGGCGTGGCGCTGGATCAATGCTGAGGCATCGACAACCTTGAGCTTGTGACCGTTCCGCACAACCTTCACCTTGTCGCTCGGTACCACCGCTACAACTGAGAAGATCGCTCCGTCCGGCTTCCAGCATTTGGTGCAGCCGCAGGCGTGATTGTGCATGGATTGCGAGCCGAGTTCGACAACCACTGGATCAGTCGCACACTTGCAGGTCAGCGTGCCGCCCGCAAATCCCTTCTTGCCTGACTTCGCGACACCTTTGTCGATACTGGGATGAAGGGCAATTGCGGGTGTGCTTTTCTTCGCGGCTTTCTTTGCCGGTCTCTTTGCCGGCTTCTTTGCTTTCTTTATTGCCTTACGTGCCATTATGCGTTCTCCCTGTTGTTGAACTGGCCGAGTACACTCAGAATATCACGACGCTGCGGATCGACTTGCCTTCATGCATCAGGTCGAAGGCCTTGTTGATGTCCTCAAGCGGCATGGTGTGAGTGATCATTGGGTCGATCTGGATCTTGCCGTCCATGTACCAATCGACGATCTTGGGTACATCGGTGCGGCCACGTGCGCCACCAAAGGCCGTACCCTTCCAGGTGCGGCCAGTGACGAGCTGGAAGGGTCGTGTGGAAATTTCCTGGCCTGCGCCCGCAACACCGATGATGATCGACTGGCCCCAGCCCCGATGCGAGCACTCCAATGCCTGGCGCATCACTTTCACATTGCCGGTGCAGTCAAAGGTGTAGTCGGCACCGCCGATCTGGTCTGCCCCGCGCTTGGTCATGTTGACCAGATGGGCCACAATATCGCCATCGATCTCTTTCGGATTGACGAAGTGGGTCATGCCGAAGCGCTCGCCCCATTCCTTGCGGCTGTTGTTGATATCAACGCCGATGATCATGTCGGCACCGGCAAGTTTCAAGCCCTGCAGGACATTGAGACCAATACCGCCAAGACCGAAGACGACAGCGGTTGCCCCTTGCTCCACCTTGGCAGTGTTGATGACGGCACCAATGCCTGTGGTAACGCCGCAGCCGATGTAGCAGATCTTGTCAAAGGGAGCGGCGGGATTGACTTTGGCCACTGCGATTTCCGGCAGAACAGTAAAATTCGAGAAGGTCGAGCAGCCCATGTAGTGGTGGACCTTTTTGCCCTTGTAGGAGAAGCGCGACGTGCCATCGGGCATCAGACCCTGTCCCTGGGTTGCGCGGATGGCAGTGCAGAGGTTGGTCTTGCGTGACAGGCACGACGGACATTGGCGACATTCTGGCGTGTACAACGGGATGACGTGGTCACCCTTTTTGACCGAGGTGACGCCGGGCCCGACGTCGACGACGATGCCTGCGCCCTCGTGTCCCAAAATGGCAGGGAACAAACCTTCCGGATCGGAGCCAGAAAGGGTGAATTCGTCGGTGTGGCAAATGCCCGTGGCCTTCACCTCGACGAGCACTTCGCCGGCCTTGGGACCTTCGAGATCAACTTCAACGATTTCCAGTGGCTTTCCGGCCTCAAAGGCGACGGCCGCGCGAGATTTCATCGAGTTCCCCCTCAATTCATTGAAGCATCCAAAATCATTACACAGCTCTCAGGCGTTGTCCATGTAAGCGACCCGATTTTACAGCCAAGCGACAGTCATTCCCAAGCAAAGTTTCCTGTTCAATCGAAGTTTGACTGGAACTCAGGTGGACTTGATGAATGTGCCGTTGCGCAACTCAGTGACGGCCAATTGCAACTCGGCCTGGGTATTCATCACAATGGGGCCGTACCAGGCCACTGGTTCCTTGATCGGTTTGCCTGATACCAGCAGGAAGCGGATGCCTTCATCGCCAGCCTGCACGGAAATTTCATCGCCACTGTCAAACAACACGAGAGAGCGGTTGCCGGTCTGTTCGCGAATGTGGACTTCCTGGCCATTCACCTCTTTCTCGGTCAACACACCGAAGGGCCGTGAAGCAGCGTGGAAGTTGCCGGAGCCTGCGAAAACATAGGCGAAGGCATGACGTTCGACCTCGACACGCAAGGTCTTGCGTCGGCCCGGCGGTACTGAGACGTCGAGATAGCGAGGCTCGGCGGCAATGCCGTCAACAGGTCCGCTCTTGCCCCAAAAATCTCCGCAAATCACCTTGACCCGCGTACCATCATCATCCGTGATGTCCGGAATTTCGGCTGCCTTGATGTCCTGGTAACGCGGGACTGTCATCTTCAGGGACGAGGGCAGGTTGGCCCAGAGTTGAAAGCCGTGCATCCGGCCTGCGCTGTCGCCACGGGGCATTTCCTGATGCATGATACCGCTGCCTGCTGTCATCCATTGCACATCACCGGCACCCAGTGAGCCACGGTTGCCGAGGCTGTCACCATGATCGACTGTGCCGGCAAGGACATAGGTGATGGTTTCGATGCCACGGTGCGGATGCCAGGGGAAGCCTGCCAAGTAGTCAGCTGGGCGGTCGTTGCGGAAGTCATCCATCATCAGGAAGGGATCGAATGGTGTGGTATCGCCAAAGCCGAAAACCCGGCGCAGTTTCACTCCAGCGCCTTCGACGGCAGGCTGGGATTGCGAGATGCTTTTGACTGGCCTGACGGACATGGTGAGCGATCCTTTCTGAAGCCAGACTATACGAAAAGGTACAATCTTGACAGGTGCCCAGTCCTCAATTGCGCGCATGCCCATGTTGACCGCAACGCACAAGCATCAGGCAGTTGAGTGTGGGTGCTGCTCAAATGACAAGCAGTTGGGCAACGGTATCGACATTCCGGATGTTCTGACAGCTTTGCTCAATCACCTGTTCCAGCGTCACATTCTTCTGTTTTGCGTGCCGCCAGCGGAATTGGCACGCGCCGTGCACCCTTTCCTGCGGTTCAACGCCATCAACAGGAAGGGAACGTCCAATGCACTTCATATCGCGCCGCTCACTGCTCAAGGGAATTCCGGCCGCCATTGCAGGGGCCGCACTTGCCAGTCCCGTGTTTGCTGCCGACGAGACAATCAAGATCGGAATCCTGCATTCACTGTCAGGCACCATGGCCATTTCCGAAACGACGCTCAAGGACACGATGCTCATGTTGATCGAGCAACAGAACGCCAAGGGTGGCCTGCTTGGCAAGAAACTTGAAGCGGTTGTGGTTGATCCGGCATCAGATTGGCCGCTCTTTGCCGAGAAGGCGCGCGAACTCATCACGGTGAACAAGGTTGCCGCGATGTTCGGCTGCTGGACCTCGGTGAGCCGCAAGTCGGTCCTTCCGGTCATTGAAGAACTGAACGGCCTTCTCTTCTATCCCGTTCAATACGAGGGCGAAGAAAGCTCAAAGAACGTTTTCTACACCGGTGCCGCACCCAATCAGCAGGCCATTCCGTCGGTTGACTATTTCCTCAACGAACTTGGTGTGAAGAAGTTTGCGTTGCTGGGAACCGACTATGTCTATCCACGCACGACCAACAAGATCCTCGATGCCTATCTCAAGTCCAAAGGCATTGCCGAGTCTGACATATTCGTGAACTACACGCCCTTTGGACATTCCGACTGGTCGAAAATCGTTGCCGACGTGAAGGCGCTGGGCGCCGATGGAAAGAAGGTCGGTGTCATCTCGACTATCAATGGTGATGCCAACGTGGGCTTCTATAAGGAACTTGCAGCGCAAGGCATCAAGGCAGATGACATCCCTGTCGTGGCCTTCTCGGTCGGTGAAGAGGAACTTTCGGGCCTCGATACAACAAACCTGGTCGGCCATCTTGCGGCATGGAACTACTTCCAAAGCGCCGACTCGTCAGCAAACGAGGAATTCATTGCCGCCTGGAAAACCTTCATCAAGAGCGACAAGCGCGTCACCAACGACCCGATGGAGGCTCACTACATCGGCTTCAACATGTGGGTGAACGCTGTCACGCAAGCGGGAACCACGGACGTTGATCCGGTGAGCGATGCCATGATTGGCCAGAAGTTCCCCAACCTCACGGGTGGAACAGCAGAAATGCTGGCCAACCACCACCTGACCAAACCGGTGCTCATCGGCGAGATCAAGGCCGACGGGCAATTCGAGATCATCACCAAGACAGAACCTGTCGCTGGTGATGCGTGGACGGATTTCCTGCCTGAATCCAAAGTGCTGGAGGCCGACTGGAAGACACTCAAGTGCGGCATGTACAACACCGAGACCAAGACCTGCGTGCAATTGAAGTCGAACTACTGATCGGTTGCAGGTGCCGGGAGAGCATCAGTGCTCTCCCGGTGTCTTCGCCACGGCCAACGGAACATTCATGCGACGCATATTGATTGCCGTGCTTGTGCTCATGTCGCTTGTCATGCCAGCATTTGCTGAGGATGCCAGCTTGCAGGCTTTGCTCAGCCAGAACAGCGCCGCCATTCAAAAGCCGTCGCGCTTGACGGCCGAGGCCCTGGTGAAGGCACTCCTGGCCAGTGGTGCGGAAGGTGTGAAGCCCTTTCTCGAAAAGTGGAGCAAGCGCGAAATCTGGGTCAGAAAATCTGACAACAGCTATTTTACCGTGAGGCGTGACGTCGACAACTTCATGCTGTTCGACATTGTCAGCGGAGCCGAAATGGGCACGGCCCAAAAGGCCGACCTTGAACAAATCAAACCCAATTCTGGTGTGCAGTCCGTAGTCGCCGGTGCCTTGGTGCAGTTCAAGCTGAGTGATCCGGACCCGGTCAAACGTTCTGCCGCACTGGATGACCTCGCACTCAAGGCAGACGCGGGGCAACTTGAGCCCTTGCGTGCTTCTATTGCTGGAGAAGGCGATGATGCGCTCAAAGCCCGCAAAGAGAGGCTGCTGCAGCTGCTCTCGATACGCTTTGCGGCGACGGAGGCAGAGCGCGTCGCGGCAATCAGGAGCTTTGACGGCGATATTTCCGTTGATGTTCGCTCGGCCCTCAATCCGATCATGGCAACGAACCGCAAAGTTTCTGCCAAACTTCCGGACAAGGCCAACATAGCACGGCAGCTGCGCATCGGCACGGACATCGAGATCGAAGAGGCCTATGATCTGCTCGTTGCAGCAAGCTTGGCCCCCGCCCGCATTGCAGATGCCGAACGAAATGCCACTCTCGTGGCACATCTCACGGATGGTGCCGTAGCAGGAGTTGCCCGGGAACAACTCGGCAGCATGGAAGGCCGGGACATCGCATATGCCGCGCTCGTGGCGTCCGGTGCTGCCCAACCTTCACCGACGACAGCAGAACGGGCACGCCTTGTGTCGGCACACGTGTTCTACGAGGAGTACCTAGAACCGTCGTTCGAGGTCACCAAGGCGGCACAAACCACACTGGCAAGTATCAGCCGCAGCCTGGCGATCAATCAGGCTGTTGATCTGGCTTTTGACGCAATCTCTCTTGCCTCGATCTACTTTCTGGCGGCCATCGGACTTGCGATTACCTTCGGCGTCATGGGCGTCATCAACATGGCGCACGGCGAATTCATCATGATCGGGGCCTACACCGGTTATGTCGTGCAATTGTGGATCCCCGACTATACGCTCTCGCTCATCGTGGCCTTGCCGCTTGCCTTCGTGGTGACCTTTGCAGCAGGTGTGCTGATGGAGCGGTTGGTCATCCGTCACCTGATGCAACGGCCGTTGGAAACACTTCTCGCCACCTTCGGCATTTCCATCGCCTTGCAACAGCTGGCCAAGAACATTTTCGGCACGCAGGCGAGGCCCTTGACGGCGCCCAGATGGCTCGATGGTTCACTCGAATTCAACGACGTTGTCTCCATCAGCTATATCCGCATTGCCATCTTCGCGCTGGCATTGTTCTTCCTTGCTCTCCTTTATCTCACCCTCAATCACACACGGCTTGGCGTTCAGGTGCGGGCCGTGACGCAGAACCGCCGCATGGCATCCGTCATGGGCATCAATTCAGACCGCATCAACATGCTCACCTTCGGATTGGGATCAGGCATTGCGGGCATTGCAGGTGTTGCGATCGGGCTTTTGGCGCAGGTCACGTCCGAAATCGGCAGCAACTATATCGTACAGAGCTTCATGGCCGTCGTTGTTGGGGGAGTTGGCAACATCTGGGGTACGCTCGCTGGCGCAAGCCTCATTGGCATCCTGCAAAAAGTGATCGAATGGTTCAACCCGTCCAACACTCTGGCGGCGCAGACCTACATGATCATCTTCATCATCATTTTCATCCAGTTCAGGCCGCGCGGCATCATTGCCCTGCGTGGCCGTGCGGCAGGCGATTGAAGTCATGAACAACGCTTCCTACAAGCCATTTGTCTTGCGCCAGCCATCCATCCTGGTCTTTGTCGGACTTCTCGCCGTGTTCACGCTTGCCGTGACCTTGCTTTCAGATGCGACCGGGGTTGGATTGATCTCCACCAGCTTCGTCAAGACATTGGGCAAGACCTTGTGCCTTTGCCTCATCGCCATCGCCATGGATTTGGTGTGGGGGTATTGTGGCATTCTTTCTCTCGGTCATTTCGCCTTCTTCGGACTCGGCGGTTACATGATCGGGATGTGGTTGATGTATGCGCGCACTGAAGAAATTGTGCGCATCTCGCTCGCCGGGCAGGCGTTGCCAGCAACTCCGCAAGAGGTTCGCGATGCCATCGGCACGCAAATATTTGGCGTGGTGGGTGGCAGTGACATTCCGGCATACTGGTATTTTGCCGGCAGCCTGCCGATGCAGCTGCTGCTGGTCGTGCTTGTACCGGGCCTGCTTGCGCTCGTCTTTGGATGGCTGGCCTTCCGGTCACGCGTTACCGGCGTCTATCTTTCCATATTGACCCAGGCGATGACTTTGGCCCTGTCGCTTTACCTGTTTCAGAATGACAGCGGGCTTCGCGGCAACAATGGCCTTTCGGGCTTGCAGAATATTCCAGGCCTTGGCGATGTTCCGCAAGCCACTGTCTCGCTCTGGTTTCTTTGGGCGTCGGCATTCGCACTTGGCTGCGGTTATGTTCTGGCGGCATGGATGACAGGCGGCAAGTTCGGCAACATCATGCGCGCCATTCGCGATGATGAACCTCGCGTGCGCTTCCTTGGCTATCCTGTCGAGACGTATAAACTGTTTGTCTTTACATTGACCGCTGTCATCGCGGCCATCGCTGGTGCACTTTACTACCCGCAAGCCGGCATCATCAATCCCACCGAGATTGCACCCATCGCATCCATCTATCTTGCGGTATGGGTTGCCATCGGCGGGCGTGGCCGGCTGTATGGTGCCGTCATCGGGGCAACTGCGGTATCGCTGTTGTCGAGCTGGTTTACGGGCGGTCAGGCCCCTGACCTGCCGCTCGGGTTTGCTACGATCCAGTGGGTGGATTGGTGGCAGGTGTTGTTGGGGCTTGGCTTCGTGCTTGTCACGCTGTTTGCCCCGAATGGCATTGGTGGGTTGTTCGACTTCATCGTCATGCGAAAGCCGGCGGCATGACGGCACTCCTTGAAGTCTCCGGCATTTCCGTTTCCTTTGATGGCTTCAAGGCCATCAATGACCTGTCGTTCACAATTGGCGAAGCTGAGTTGCGCGCCGTGATCGGGCCCAATGGAGCGGGCAAGACAACCTTCATGGATATTGTCACCGGCAAGACGCGGCCAGACAGTGGTGAAGTGAAATGGGGTTCGCCATCGGTGAACTTGCTGACATTGTCGGAGAGCCAGATTGCCCAGGCAGGGATCGGGCGCAAATTCCAGCGCCCTACCGTTTTTGAAGCGCAGAGTGTGCGCGACAACCTGATGATGGCCATGCAGTCATTGCGGTCGCCCTTCGCTGCCCTGCTTCACAGGACCAGCAACGCTGGCCAGCAGGGGATTGATGCGGTTGCGCAGGAGATTGGACTCGCGGATGTCTTGCACCGGATTGCCGGTGAGTTGTCCCATGGGCAAAAGCAGTGGCTGGAGATCGGCATGCTTCTGGCGCAGCAACCGCGCTTGTTGCTGGTGGACGAACCCGCTGCGGGCATGACACCGGCAGAGCGGGAACATACCACCAGCCTGTTGAAACGGGCGGCGCAAACGCGTGCAGTCGTCGTGGTCGAGCACGACATGGAATTTGTCCGCCGCCTTGACTGCCGCGTCACCGTTCTTCACGAGGGATCAGTTCTGGCCGAGGGCTCGCTTGATCACGTGAGGTCAAACCAGCACGTCATTGACGTCTATCTGGGGAGATAGGAGATGCTCAGGATCAAGAACCTCACGCTCCACTACAAGCAGTCACAGATATTGAATGGCGTGTCGCTTGAAGCTGAGCAAGGCAAGGTGACGTGTGTCATGGGTCGCAATGGTGTGGGTAAGACCAGTTTGCTGAAGGCAATTTCGGGTGTGCACCACCGCTCCGGCGGCGACATTGTCATCAATGATCTTGCAATTGCGCGACCGACACCTGACATGCTGGCCCGCAGCGGGCTTGGCTATGTGCCGCAGGGACGCGAGATTTTTCCACTCCTCACCGTGCGCGAAAATCTCGAGACAGGATTTGCCTGTCTGCCGAAATCCGGGCGCCGCGTGGCCGATGAAATTTTTGAACTTTTCCCCGTCCTGAAGGATATGGAGCGGCGGCGGGGTGGCGACCTGTCAGGTGGACAGCAACAGCAGCTAGCCATAGGCCGGGCCCTCGTCACCAAGCCAAAGTTGCTGCTCCTCGATGAGCCGACAGAAGGCATTCAGCCAAACATCATCCAGCAGATCGGGCGGGTGATCACATATCTCCGCGATCAGGGTGCCATGGCAATTGTGCTGGTTGAGCAGTATTTCGATTTTGCCTTCGATCTGGCTGACAGTTTTGTTGTCATGGAGCGCGGAACTGTCACGCTGTCCGGCAACAAGTCAGAACTGGAGCGAAGCGAAATCCTGCGCCGGGTTTCGGTATAGTTGCCAGCCATCCGTTCCCGCAGCGGTTTTTCGGTCAAAGTTGAAATAGTGGTTCCGGCAGGCCGGGGTTGTGAGAGCGGAATTTGAACAGGCTGCCGGTCAGTGGATAGCGTTGCATTTGCTCGGCGCTGACCCCGTCAGTGGCAGTGGTGATATAGACATCGCACAGATCTTCACCGGCAAAACACAGCGTCGTGACGTTGAATGCTGCGACTTCAATGCGCTGCATGGGCCTCCCGTCCGGCGACATTGCCAGGAGTGCAGCGCCATTCCACTGGGCGCTCCAGATTGTGTCGCTGGCGTCGACCACGATACCATCTGGCATGCCCTCATCTTCAGTATAGTTGCGCAGGATCCGGCGGTTTCGCGGCAACAGGCTGTCTTCGGCAATATCGTAGGCGAAAGTCTTGCGTCCGGCGCTGTCGTTGAAATACAGGGTGCGGCCATCGCGCGACACGGCGGGGCCATTTGAAACGGCAAAGCCGGCGTCGCCCAGCGCCCAGGTCTTGCGGTTCTTCACGCACCACAGTGCGCCGCGCGCCTCCTGTTCGCGCGCATGCGATGTGCCGACCCAGAGGCGGCCCCAGCGGTCGGCCTTGATGTCATTGTAGATGATCTCATCGCGGCCCTGCTCAGGATCGCAGTAGAATTCAAGAGCCATGGTTTCAATGTGGAGGAGCGACAAGCCGCCACGATGGGCGAGGATCAAGCGCTTGGGATCGGTGGTTGCAGCGATGGAGCCAATGGGGGCGGGCAGGGGCAGGGGATGACGAACGGTCTTCTGGCTGTGCGGGTCATGAACAAAGAGCGCAGGGTCAAGCAAATCCACCCAATAGAGCTGGCGCGTTGCCACGTGCCAGATGATGGCCTCGCCCAACCGATGCTGGGCCGTGATCCATAACTCAGCTGTGATGTTCATGGTGCTTATCAAATGCTGGCGCAACGCCGATTGCAAGACGTGAATTTTCACAATAGCCTCGCACGATGACAGAGACGCCAAACCGCTGGACACGATTTTCGGACTGGGACGCCCGGCCGCTGCGACTGGACAAGTTTGCTGCGGAAGATTGGAAAAACGGCTTTGCCGCCTTTACATCACCCGCCGACCCGAGGCCCGGCCTTGGCCTGCAAGGTGGCCGTGTCGTCAGTCTCGACGGCGTGCTTGCCCACGACTTCGACATGATTGACCGCTTCATCGCGACCTATCATATCGATCCTGACATTGCGCCGGAAGCGATGGCCATGGATTCAGGCGAGGTGGCGCGCATGCTGGTGGATATGCACGTGCCCCGCGAAAATTTGGTGCGGCTCGCCCACGGCATGACACCAGCGAAACTGGCCGACGTGGTGTCGCGGCTGAATGCGCTGGAGATCGCCTTCGCCTATTCCAAGATGAGGGCCCGCAAGACACCCGGCAACCAGGGCCACGTCACCAACGCCAAGGACGATCCGTTGCAACTCGCCGCCGATGCAGCAACAGCGGTGGCGCTTGGCTTCGATGAGGTCGAGACCACCATGCGGGTGGCGCGCAATGCCTGGTCCAATGCGGTGGCCTGTGCAGTGGGCGCTGCCGTTGGCCGCTGGGGCACGCTGTTCCAGTGTTCAAGCGAGGAGGCAGAGGAACTGCAGATCGGCATGGCGGGCTTCACCTCCTATGCCGAAACGGTGTCAGTCTATGGCACGGAGAAAACCTTCGTTGATGGTGATGACACGCCGTGGTCCAAGGCTTTCCTTGCGGCGGCCTACGCGTCGCGCGGCATCAAGATGCGTTGCACGAGCGGGGCAGGTTCGGAACTGTTGATGGGATTTCACGAGTCGAAGTCGTTGCTCTATCTCGAAGCGCGATGCCTCTGCCTGCAGCGTGGCATGGGAGTTCAGGGGACACAAAATGGTGGCATTGATGGCGCGCCGGTGACGGCTACAGTGCCCGGCGGCATGCGCGAGCTGATGGCGGAAAACCTGTTGGCGGTCTGGCTCGATCTTGAATGTGCGTCGGGCAATGATGCGCGCGCGACTGAATCCGAAATCCGTGTGGGTGCCAAGATCATGCCCTATCTGATTGCCGGGTCCGACCTGATCTGTTCTGGTTTTGGGACCATCCTGAAATATGACAATTCGTTCAATCCTTCGCTCATCAATGGCGAGGAACTGGAGGACTTTCTCGTCTTGCAGCGGGACTTTGAGGCAGATGGTGGTCTCACCCCCATCTCCGAGGGACAGTCACTTGATGTGCGCAGCCGGGCCATCGAGGCCATCGCTGCTGTTTATGAGGAACTTGACCTTGCTACAGCCAGTGCCGCCATGAAGGCCAGCGTGCTGGTGGCGTCAGGGTCTGACGACACGAAAAGTTTTGTGCCGCGCGACGTTGCAGTGATCAGCGAAATGATCAAGGCGCGTGGCATCACTGTCATTGATGTGATCAAGGCGCTGGCGGCGCGGGGCTTTCGCGAGGAGGCGGAAAACCTGCTTAATGTGGTGAAGCTTCGCGTCTCGGGTGACTATCTGCAAACCTCGGCGATGGTGCGCGATGGCAAGGTCGTCAGTGCCATCAATGATCCCAACGACTATGGCGGACCTGGCTCTGGCTACCGCTTGTCGGCGCAGCGGCGGAGTGAAATCATTGGCATTCGCGATGTGCTGGACCAGAAGGAAGTGCTGCGTTCAGAGGCCCAACACCAAAAGGACGAAGCAAAGAACATTGACTACCACGAAGTTGGTGAAGCGCAAGAGAGCAACAATGCAAGCGACGTGGTGATCGGCATATCGCCAGCCTTCGGCCTCAAGCTGTTTCAGACAACGGCTGGCCACCGCCTCTCGGAGGTGCTGGGTGTGATGGTGGCGGCGATCCGGGCGCGGGGCCTGAGCCCCCGCGTCGTGCGCTTTCGTCACACGGCGGACACATCGTTCCTCGGGCTGTCAGCGGCGCGGCTTGCAGGTTCGGGCATCGGCATCGGCATTCAGGCCAAAGGCACCGCCGTCATCCATCAAAAGGGCCGCTTGCCGCATCACAATCTTGAACTGTTCTCCAATGCGCCGATCACCAAGCTGGAACACTATCATGGCCTCGCTGCCAATGCAGCCGCCTATGCACTTTCAGAAATGCCGGAACCGGTGGTGGTGCCGACGCGTGGAGAAGCCATGGGTTCGCGTTACCATGCCCGCACCGCGATGATTTACGCTATTGAGACCAGTCTCACAGTGGAGGGCGCAAGTGCCGTGGACGTTGCTGTTACCTTCAAGGGGGTGCAGTCATGAGCTACGGCGTCAAAGACTATCCACTGGCCGAAAATCATCCTGACAAGGTCAAGGGTGCGCGTGGCAAGAAGCTCAGCGACATAACGCTCGATGCCGTGCTTGCCGGTGACGTCACCATCGAAGACTTGCGCATCACGCCGTCGGCACTTGCAGCGCAAGCTGCGGTATCACGCGCTGCCGGGCGTCCGCGCCTTGCTGACAATTTCGAACGCGCCGCCGAATTGGTGAATGTGCCGCAGGATGTCGTCATGGGCATCTATGAACTGTTGCGCCCGGGCCGGGCGAAGACTCGCGACGAGTTGTTGGCCGCAGCGGAAAAACTCCGGAGTGAATTTGGCGCTGTTCGCATCGCCGCATTTGTCGCCGAAGCTGCTGACGTCTATGAAAAGCGCGGGTTGTTCACCAAGAGGTACTAGGTATGACGTGGAAGACCGGCTTTCGCTCTCTCTATTACATGGGAGCGCCCGAACCCGATGATCCTGTGATCAATCCAAAGGAGACGGCTGTCCTCGTCATTGATGTTCAGAATACCTATCTCGAACGGCCAGATCGCAACAGCCTCAGTGCCCAAGAGCAAGAACGTTACGACCTGTGGACACCGTTTCACCAGCGCATGCGAGAGTCGGTCATTCCCAACACTGCAAGAATGTTGGACTTTGCCCGTGACAGGGGCATTGAATGTCTGTTTGCCCGCATTGCCTGCCATACCCGGAACGGCCGCGACCGGTCACTTTCCCAGAAGATGCCGGGGTGGAACAATCTGCTGTTGCCGAAGAATGAACCGGCTTCGCAGATCGTGCCCGAGCTCGTGCCGCAAGGTGATGAAATCATTGTCACTAAAACAACGGATTCAGCCCTCACCGGCACCAATCTGCGACTCATCCTGCACAACCTGGGGATCAAGACCGTGATCTGCGCAGGTATCTTCACCGACCAGTGCGTGTCCTCGACGGTGCGCAGTTTGGCAGATGAAAGCTACCAGGTGATTGTGCTGGAGGACTGTTGCGCCGCAGCAACCGATGAACTTCACCGCAAGGAGCTGGAAATCATCAACATGATTTACTGTCATGTCATGACGTCGGCGGACGTCCGCAGCTTCGTCCCCTTGGCAATCACCTGAATATAGCCTTTAGTATGAAGGAATCGGCTTGGGTCAGCTCCCGTCAAGAGGGGCGGTCCGGTGCGGTGGGGTAATCAAAGAGAGGGATGCCAAAATGGCTCAGACAAAAGCGGTGGCCGGTACCATCGACATATCCAGTGACAAGTCCATCAACAAACTTCAATCAAAGGCCGTCGGCCTGATCGGGGTGCTGTTTCTCGCAGTGACCGGTGCTGCACCCATGTCTGCCATGCTGGGCAACGTGCCCTTCGCAGCTGGCTATGGCATTGGCATCTATACGCCGGCAGCCTTCCTGCTGGCCACTATCGTGCTCACCATCTTTTCGATCGGCTATGCTGCCATGGCGTCGCGCGTCTCGTCCGTCGGCGGATTCTATTCGTTCATTTCGCAAGGCATTGGCCGCGAGGTCGGCATGTCGGCAGGCATCACCTCGCTGGCCTGCTATTCGCTGTTTGAAGCCTCGCTCACCGGCTTGTTTGCATTCTTCGGCAACAAGTGGATGAGCGACCATTTCGGCATCAACGTGCCGTGGCCCATTCTGGCGTTGCTGATGATCGCTGTGATCGCGGTTCTGGCCTACCGCGACGTCAAGCTCTCCGCCAAAATCCTTGGTATGGCTCTGATTGCCGAAGTCGCCATCCTGGCAATCTTTGTCTTCGGTGTGCTGTCAGCCAAGAGCGGCACCAACTTCAACCTGGAAGCCCTCAATGTGTTCAATGTTTACACGGCGCTGCCGGCGCAGACTGTTGGCACCGTGGCCATTCCGGCGGGTGCGGCTGCCGTTGGCATCTTCATGGCCTTCTGGTCGTGGGTGGGCTTCGAAATGGCGCCCAACTATGCCGAGGAAAGCCGTGATCCAAAGCACATCATTCCGCGCTCACTGATGTATTCAGTGGTCGGGCTGGGTATTTTCTACGTCATCGTTTCGTGGTGCGCGATTTCAGCTTACCCGACGGAAGGTGACATGGCTGCCAAGGCATTTGGCGATGGCGTCAACTTCTTCCTGACACCCATCCAGCAGTTTGTTGGCACCTGGGCCTATGAGCTGATGTTCCTGCTCATCCTGACCAGTTCCTTCGCTTGCGGCATGGCCTTCCACAACACCGCTTCGCGCTACCTGTATTCACTGGCGCGTGATGGCGTGTTGCCCAGTGCGATTGCTGAAACGCACGATCATCACAAGAGCCCGCACAAGGCGTCGTTCATGCAGTCCATCCTGGCTGCTGTCTGGGTCATTCTCTATGGCCTTGGTTACGGCTTTGACGATCCGTCGGCACAGGCCTGGCTTGGCGTCTATACGCTCTACGCCGTGCTTGGCACGGGTCTGCTGCTGGTCTTGCAGGCCATCGTGTCACTGGCGATCTTCATGTGGTTCAAGAAGAATGGCGGCGGCAATGTGTTCACGACAGTGATCGCACCGCTGGTGTCGCTCGTGGTGCAAATCTGGCTGGTCTATACGTTGATTGCCAACCTCGCGACGCTGGGTGGCACCAACGGCTTTGCCCAAAGCATTCCCTATGTCGGCCTGGCAATCATCATTGCCGGTCTGATTTGGGGATTTGTCCTGAAGTCGTCCAATCCGGCGGCCTACAGGAAAATCGGCCACATGGTGCACGAAGGCGAATAACGCAGCACTTTGCTTGACGAAATCGTGGACAGCAGGTTTCCTGCTGTCCACTTCTTTTTATGGAGGACGTCATGACCCAGTCACTCAGAGGCAGATCCGTTGCAGTCACTGGCGGATCAAAAGGCATCGGCAAAGGCATTGCCCGGGTCTTTGCGCAAGCCGGTGCAAAGGTTGGCATCATCGCGCGCCATGAAGACGTGGCGAATGCGGCGGCGCATGAGATCGGCCACGGGGCGTTTGGTGTTGCAGGCGACGTGACCTCCAAAGTTTCCCTGGAGAAGGCCATTGCCGACATCGCCAAACGCAATGGCGGGCTTGATGTGCTGTGTGCCAATGCTGGTATTTTCCCGCCAGCGCGGCTTGAAGAGATGAGCGAAGCGCAATGGGACGAGGTTTTGAACACCAATCTCAAAGGGTCGTTTCTGTCGGTGCAGGCCGCGGTGCCCTTCCTCAAGACATCGGATCAAGGCCGCATTGTCCTCACGTCGTCGATCACAGGTCCGGTCACTGGTTTCCCGGGGTGGACGCACTATGGCGCCAGCAAGTCGGGGCAATTGGGTTTCATGCGCACCGCTTGCATTGAACTTGCGAAATACGGCATCACCGTCAACGCCGTCATGCCCGGCAACATTCTGACCGAAGGATTGATTGAAATGGGCGAAGCCTATCAGCAGTCCATGGCCAATTCGATTCCGCTGAAAAAACTTGGCACCGTCGACGACATCGGCCATGCCGCGCTCTATTTCGCTTCCAGGGAAGCTGGATATGTCACTGGCCAGACCATCATCGTCGATGGCGGACAGATCCTGCCCGAAAGTCTCGACGCGTTAGCACAAGCATGAGCCCGCCATGCATTGCCTCCCATATTCCAGGCTCGGTGTTTGTCAGTCTTGAGGGAAAAAATCATCTGATCCTCGATCAGGATGAATGCTGGCCCCGCTTCAAGGAGGCGGTTGGTGATTTTCTCACAGCTTGACCTGGCATCGTGACCGCCGGCATCTCGCAAAACATTCAACCGGAAAAAGCACCGAGATAATGTTCGCACAATCCTGTGGTTGCTTCGGTGTATGGCAGTCCCATGGACTTGGCGAGATCGGTTTCGTGGTGTGAGCCAATCCAGGCGACGAGCAACAGGCGACGTAACATCACAAATGTGGGGATTTCTGCCTCGTCTTGCTGAGAGAGATTGGTGACGCGGCGGTAGCCCGTCTTCCAGCTCTCGATCAGATCGGGCACTTGTGGCTCGTGTTCATAGAACGACACTGGTGTTGCTGCGTCGTACATGAACCAGCCAAAGCCGCAATCATCGAAGTCGATTACTTTCACGGCCTTGCCGTCGATCAGCAGATTGGCCAGCCGCAAGTCGCAGTGGATAAGGCCAAAGCGCTCGCTGCTTTTGCCATAGGCATCGAGGCGCTTGCCGATGAGCGCAACGGTGCGATCAAAAAGTTTCTGACGCGGCAGGTCAACACCCATGCCATCACGCCAACGGCCCCAGTGAGGCTGTGTGTCACCAAGGCTCGACTCGAAATCCCAGGTCAATCGTTGAAACCACGGCGGGCGTTTCCACTTTTGGGCATGACGATGCATGCGGGCCGTCACTTCTCCCAGCACTTCAAACGGAGCAGACAGATCTTCGCCAATCCCGGGCTCTGCACCCGCTTCCCAGTCAAATAACACGATGTTGCGCGGGCTGTGCATGCGGGCATGGGCCAACTGCTGGATGATTTCGCCATCCCGGCCCTTGACCGGGGCAGGGGTTGTCACCACGCCGGTGCCACGCAGATCAGTCAACCACGCAAGTTCCGAGGCGATGGCCATCTTGGAATGATAACCGTCGCGGTGAATGCGCAGCGCCCAGCAACGACCGTCCGGCGCTTCCACCTTGTAGGTGGCGTTCTCCGAAAGATTGACAAGCTTGACGGCGAGTTCACCGGGCAGCGCATAAAGTTGGGTCGCGGCTTCGGCAAGCTCCAACAGCAGCGGCAATTGCTGGTCATGCGTCAGCGCATCAAAGTGGACCACGTGCATTTCTCCGTCAGGCTTTGCGACCCCCGGTTCCTGCCAGAACTGGTGCGACTACGGCAACACCTTTCACACCTCTGCCATAGAGCCGGTATTCTCCACCTCACTGTTGGTGAAGCAATTCGCGGGCGCGGGGCATGGCAGCATCGAAGCGGTCGATGATTTCCTGGCACATGTCGGCGGAAAGAAGGGCACCCGGCTTCCATTGCAGCACGCGCTTGTCGAGGGACGAGAAGATCGCCCAAACGCCATGCTCATAGAGGGCGCGGGACACTGCCATGGCATTTTCGCCAGTGTGACCGAATTCCAGTCCGAGGATCACGCCCTTCTGGCGCACGCCAGTGAAGATGTCGCCGTGGCGCTGCATCATCCTGGCCATGTTCTCGCGCATGAAGTCGGCGACAAAATGCACGTTGGTACGCACCTCAGGGCGTTGCAGCATCTCGATCACTTTGTGGGCAACGATGCAACCGAGTTCAGCACCACCAGTTGTGGAGATGTGAGCCGCGCCATCTTCGTGCAACCAGCCGCCTGTTTTCTCGTTCAGCAGGGCGGCACTGATGGGATAGAGGCCACCGGACAGACCCTTGGCCGTGACCATGATGTCAGGCTGAATGCCGTATGCCTGCCAGCCCCACATCTCACCGGTGCGCATAAGCCCGGTCTGCACTTCGTCTGCCACATACATGGTGCCATATTTTGTGCAGAGGTCGCGGCAGGCGGCGAGGTAGCCTTCTTGTGGCATGGGGAAGCCGTAGGTGGCGGGGATGGTTTCCATGATGAGGGCAGCGATGTCTCCACCCTTGAGGGCCTGCTCCATGGCGCCGATGTCGTTGAAGGGGACCTGGCTGAAGTATTCCGGTTGATCCGACAAGAAGATCTTGGTGAAGCGGTCATCGCCGGTGGCAACTGAAAGGCCGGAGTGTCCGTGATAGCCTTTGACGATGGATACGATCTTGCGGCGCTTGGTGGCATAGCGCGCTGATTTCAACGCAATGTCCACGGCTTCGGCTCCGCCTGCCGCAAAAACCGCGTAGGTCATGCCGGGGGCCACATTGATGAGTGACTCGGCGAGTGCTGTGCGGGCGATGGACGGGAACCAGTGGTTGCCGATATCGAAATGATCAAGCGCACTCTTGAGTGTCTCGACCAGTTCGGGATGGCGATGGCCAAAGTTGTAGGTTCCGCCGTTGAGGTGAAGATCAATCAGCCGGCGGCCTGACATGTCGTAAAGGCAGTAGCCCTCGCGGCGGTCGATCACCAGGTCCACACCCAATGACTGCCAAAAACGGGTCTTGTCCGGATTCCAGTACTTGATGGCCTTGTCAATGAGCTCCTGCTTTGATTCAAAACGGAAGTGGCCATAGTCGAACATCTTGGGATTCCAACACTTGTTGAATGCGTTATTGAAAGAGGGCAACCTCCAGGTCATCGCGGCCTGATCGCTGCACCATCCGTATTGACCGTTGTATCCTTAGCCGCTTTGGGCTTCTTCAAGAAAGAGTTCGCGCAACTTGCGGGTCACCGGGCCAGGTTGACCTCCGCCGACGCGCTTTCCGTCAATCTCGACAATCGGCATGACGAATTGCGAGGCCGAGGTGAGGAAGGCCTCGTCGGCCGCATAGGCTTCATCCGGCGTGAACAGGCGTTCTTCCACCTTCACGCCATGCTCGGCGGCAAGGCGGAAGAGGGCGCGGCGGGTGCAGCCCGCGAGAATGCGATTGGAGAGCGGCCGAGTGACCACGGTGTTGTCCTTGACGATGTAGGCGTTGGACGAGGTGCCCTCAGTCACATAGCCGTCTTCCACCATCCAGGCCTCGTTCGCACCCTTCTCGTAGGCCTCCTGCTTGCCTAACACCGGAGCGAGCAGCATCACAGACTTGATATCCCGGCGCAGCCAACGGATGTCCGGCGTGGTCACAACCTTCACGCCAGTGCGGGCGTTGGCATTGTCGATCAGGGTCATCACTTGCGGGAAGGCAACCAGCGAGGAGGTCGCGTCCTTGGGAAAATTGAATTGCCGGTCGGCCACACCGCGCGTCACCTGCATGTAGATGATGCCTTCCTTCAGGCCGTTGCGGGTGATCAGCTCTTCGTGCACGGCGCGGAGCTCAGCCTTGCTGCAAGGCCAGGCCATGCGCAGCTCGTTAAGCGATCGGTCGAGACGCTCCATGTGCGGGGCGTAGTCCACCAGCTTGCCGTTGACCACCGGAGTCACCTCATAAACGCCGTCGGCGAAGAGGAAGCCGCGATCAAAAATCGAGACCTTGGCTTCACTGTCGGCGAGGTAGGTTCCGTTGACATAGGCGATGCGGCTCATGGACAATTATCCTGTGGTGTTTTCGGGTAAATGGTGCAGTGCAAACCTGAGGGGTTGAGATCGCCCCTTAAACCCGGCTAAGGCCATGGTCAACGCCAACAACATTCAGGTCCATCTTGACGTCACCCATCTCGGACGTCGCCGTCCGGGCGATGCTCAAGCGCGAAAAGAACCTTTTTCTTCAACGCAATCCGAAATCCAAGGCCCTTTCAGAGAAAGCTGCCCAGAATTGGCTTCGTGGCGTACCCATGCATTGGATGGTGGACTGGGGCACACCGTTTCCGCTTTTTGTCAATCACGCCAACGGCGTTGACCTCGCGGACGCTGATGGCAACACCTACCTTGATTTCTGCCTTGGCGACACGGGCGCGATGTTTGGCCATTCTCCCAAAGCTGTTGTCGATGCGCTGCAGAATGAAGCAGCCAAGGGCCTCACCACCATGCTGCCATCGGAAGATGCCGCTGAAGTGGGGGCGCTGCTGCACGACCGGTTTGGACTACCCTGTTGGCAAGTGACGGCAACCGCATCAGACGCCAACCGGGCGGTGCTGCGGTGGGCGCGGGCGATCACGGGGCGTCAGAAAATTCTCATCTTCAATCACTGTTATCACGGTTGCGTTGATGACACATTCGTTACGGCCGACGGCGGCGTGGTCATTATGGCCGATGGCCTGGTGGGTGAGCCGCGCGACTTGACCGCCTTCACCAAGGTCGTCGAATTCAACGACGAGGCAGCGCTGGAGGCGGCCCTGCTGCCCGGTGACGTGGCTTGTGTCCTCGCCGAGCCGGTGATGACCAATATCGGCATGGTGCTGCCAGCGCCGGGATTTTTGGAAAAGCTCCGTGCACTGACGGAAAAAACCGGAACGCTGCTCATTTTTGATGAGACGCATACGTTGTCTTCAGGCCCCGGCGGGTATGCCCGCGAGGTTGGTGTCCGTCCCGATGGCCTGGTGTTCGGCAAACCCCTTGCAGGGGGCATTCCGGCGGCGGCCTATGGTTTCTCGACGGCAGTTGCGGCGCGCATTCGCGACTTTCTGGCGCAACGGGGCGAGGGACGCTCCGGTATCGGCACCACCTTGTCGGGTTCCAAAATCCAACTTGCCTTGATCAAGGCGGTACTCAAAAATTATTTCACAGAGGAGGCTTTCGCGCCACTCCAGGAGCTTGCCCGTAAGCTGCTGAAGGGGATAGCGGATGTCATCATCAAACATGGCGTGGACTGGCACGTGACTCGCGTGGGAGCCCGCGTGGAGTTCATGTGCTGCCCGAACCGTCCGAACAACGGTTACGAGGCGTCGAAAGTGATCCACCAGCCCATTGATGAAGCTGTGCATCATTTTCTCCTTAACCGCGGCGTGATGATTACGCCGTTTCACAACATGATGCTCATTTGCCCGGCAACCACCGAACTGCATGTCGCAACGTTGATCAGCGGACTCGATCGCTGCCTTGCCGAATTGAAGAGCTGACGCTTCCGAACCGGAAGCAGGAGTAGTAAAAATGTCGACATATGTGACACCCCGCCGTGGTGCAGAGGCGCAAGCCTTCCTGGATGCCAATCCCGATGTAGAAAGCGTGCATGTGGTCTGGACCGACCTGTGCGGTGTACAGCGCGGAAAAATCCTGCGCCGCGATGAAGTGGTCCCGGCCTGGAACGATGGCCGCTTTTTCCCGATCTCGGCCATGGTGCTTGATGCCACCGGCCAAGACGTCTCTGAGACGGGCCTTGTCTTCGATGAAGGCGACCGCGATTTGTTGCTCTGGCCGGTGCCGGGTTCCATGGTGTTGGTGCCGTGGCTCGACAATACGGCGCAATATACCGCCGCCATCCATGATCTCGACGGCATGCCGGCCTATGCTGATCCGCGCAATGCACTTGAGAAGCTGGTCAACCGTTTCAAGTCCGATCTCAACATGGTGCCAGTGGGCGCTATTGAACTCGAATTTTTCCTGATGGACCGTGCCTCGGCGCTGGCGGGAAAGCCCATTCCGCCGCAGTCGCTGATCAATGAAGCGCGTCCCCAGCACTATCAAGCCTATTATCTTCAGGACACGGATGATTTCGCACCTTTCTTCAAGGACCTCTATGCTTGGTGCGATGTTCAGGGCTTGCCGGCCAAGACTTTGATCTCGGAATATGCACCGGGACAGATGGAAATCGTGTTGCGGCACCGCGCCGATGTGCTGAAGGCCTGCGACGAAGCGATCATGTTGAAGCGCGTCATCAAGGCGGCTGCAGAAAAGCATGGTCTGTGCGCGACTTTCATGGCCAAGCCCTACTCGCAGTGGACAGGCTCCGGCATGCATGTGCATGTCTCGTTGGGAGATGAGGCAGGCAACAACCTGTTCGAAGCTGAGAATCCGGCAGAGAACAAACTTTTGATGCATGCGATTGGCGGCCTCAAGGCGGCGATGGCGGAGTCGATGTTGATCTTCGCGCCCAATGCCAATTCCTACCGGCGCTTCCGGCGCAATTCCTATGCACCTGTGGCGGCCAACTGGGGCATCAACAACCGCACGGTTTCCCTACGAATCCCGGCCGGGTCGCCGAAGGCTTGCCATATCGAACATCGTCCGTCTGGGGCTGACGCCAATCCCTATCTGGTAATGGCTGCAATTCTCGCTGGCATGCACTATGGCATCACTGAAAAGGAAGACCCCGGCAATCCGGTTGTTGGCAACGGCTATGAAAAGCGCGCCAAGTATATTCCCGGAAATTGGTTTGATGCCATTGATGCATTCTGGCGCGCGTCGATCCTCAAGGAGTATTTCGGCAAAGAGTTTGTTGATACCTTCTGCACACTGAAGGAAGTTGAGGCAGACCGCTTCTTTGCCGAGCCGACGTTGCGCGATTTCGAATGGTATTTGCGTGCTGTGTAGTTATTTTGAAACCCAAAGCCGGCACTGCCGACTTTGGGTTTTACCTTGAACATTTCTAAATCAAAGCGGGCAAGTTTTTGCTGTTTCGCGGCCAGGACTGCTTTTTTTGAAATCCCTTGAAGCAGCACACCACGCCGCCCACATAAATCAGACGGCCCCGCGTCATAGCAGAACTGGAACAAGTGCCGTTGTGGGCCGTTGTAGAATGTGTTGCTACAGAACGGATTATGGCAGGACCGCCAGCCCCGGTCCTCACCTTCATCATGAAAGGAGAAAGTCATGATCAAATCCATCAGTATTGCAGCTCTGACTGTCCTCTTGGCGTCGTCATCGGGTGGCACGCTTGCGCAGACCGCCTCGCCCAATGGAACAGACCCTTCGCCGCTGCCGCAGGCAGCGCCAGCCGCCAAGGAAAATCCGCCCCAACCGATCGATGGGCAGATCATTGTTCAGGACAAGAACACGTATCTGGCCAGCACCTTGATTGGCTCGTGGGTGCTGTCGCCTGACAATACCGCCGTTGGTGACGTCAATGACGTCATCATCACTCCCAGCGGTGAAGTGACAGGCATCGTCGTTGGTGTCGGCGGATTCATGGGGCTGGGTGAAAAGCCTGTGGCAGTGGCCATGAATCGGCTGAAAATCGCGCCAGGCGGAGATTATTCGTCAGCGAAGATCGTGTTGAATGTGTCGCTGGCAGAACTTGAAGCTGCTCCCGAGTTCAAGTCGGCCATGGCGCAGCAATTGGATGAAGAAATGACCCGTCAGGCACTGAGGGAGCCGAACATCATGAACCAAGTGCCTCAGACCACGCCGCCTGTACCATCACAGTAAAGGCTTTCCGGCGCGGACAACACATATTATGGAGCGGGGATCATTCCCCGCTCTTTCCTTTTTTGGTGCCAGCCATGACCTTGTCAATGTAGGCCAGCAGCAGCGCCGAAAAGACGAAGGCCATGTGCACGATGGTCAACCACATGATCTTTTCGTTGCTGTACTGGTTTGAGTTGAGAAAAATCTGCAGCAGGTGGATCGAAGAGATGGCCACGATGGTGGACGCGACCTTGATCTTGAGCGAGCCTGCATCAATTTTTCCGAGCCAGGCCAGTTCAGTATCTTTACCCTCGGCCTCATCAAAGCGGCTGACGAAATTCTCGTAGCCTGAGATGATGACCATGACGACAAGACTGGCAACAAGACTTGCGTCGATGAGTGAAAGGATCTTCAGAATTGCATCTGTTTCTTCGATGACCAAGACCTTGGAAAAGAACTCCCACAGCTTCTTGAGGAAGGAGATTCCATACAGCAGCAGCGCCAGAGTGAGCCCGAGATAGAAGACCACCAGCAGCCAGCGCGAAGCCAGGATAATTCTTTCAATAAACCGTTCGAGTTGTTTCATGCGATTCGCCATTTTTGCGATTGATATGACATAGATATCGAAGCCGACTTACTTGGCAAGCCCCGCGACTTCGCCGCTGTCTTTGCGTGTTCTCCATAAGGAAAACAGGATGCCAGCTGCAAGGATCAACAGCGTGACGACGAGCGAGAGCAGGGTATCCACCTTCACACCCAGCGGCACGAGGAAGATCTTGCCACCCACCAGCACGAGGATCGTCGCCAGTGAAATCTTGAGATACTTGAAGCGATGCATGGCGGCGGCGAGCGCGAAATAAAGTGAACGCAAGCCAAGGATGGCGAAAATGTTGGAGGTGTAGACAATGAAGGGATCAAGCGTGACGGCAAATATCGCCGGCACAGAATCGACAGCAAAGATCAGGTCGACGCATTCCACCAGGACCAACGCCACGGCGAGCGGCGTGAGCCAGATGACAGGTTTTCCTGATCCGACGTCGGGCTTTGTCACCGTGAAGTCATGGCCGTGCATTTCGGTGCTGATGCGGAAATGACGGCGCAGGTATTTGAGAACGGCGTTGTTGTCAAAGTCAGCCTTGCCCTCGCCGCTGGTAAACATCTTTATCCCGGTGAAGACGAGGAAGGCACCAAAGATGTAGAGAATCCACGAGAACTGGCTGACCAGGGCGGCGCCAAGGCCGATCATGATGGCGCGCATGGCGACGGCACCGAGAATACCCCAGAAGAGAACCCGGTGCTGATAAACGCGGGGCACGGCAAAGTAGCTGAAGATGGTGGCGATGACAAAAATGTTGTCCATCGCCAGCGACTGCTCAATCACGTAGCCGGTGTAGAATTCGAGACCACTCTGCGCTCCCCTCGACCACCAGACCCATGCTCCAAAGGCCATGGCGATCGACACATAGCCAGCATAGAGCAGGAAACTTTCGCGGGCCGAAATTTCATGGTCGTCCTTGTGCAAGACGCCAAGATCGAAGGCGAGAAGGGCAACGACAATGGCTGCAAACGCCATCCAGAAATAGGCAGGTGTGCCGAAAACATCGGCTGACAATACGGCGAACAGGAATTCCATGCCGGGCTCTCATCAGTTGGGGGTCTGGTCTGATCCAGCTCCGACATCACAGGGCGACAATCGCGTCCTGCCAGAGGGGCCCGGTGCTGGTACCATCGCAAATGGGAGGCAATTGCGGAGATTCAAGGTGGCGGTCGATTAAACATTTGTAAGGCTGCCCGACTGGCCTTAATTCCGGAGTCGTTTCGCATCTTGAGAGGCAACACATGAACATCGTTCAGTACCGCAATGAAAAAGACAAACGCCAGGTTGGCATCGTCAAGGACGGTCATCTACATGCCATCAAGGGATTGCGCAGTACGCTCGAACTGGCCGAACACGCACTGGTAGAGCGCAGCGGCCTCGCGGCACTTGCAAAGGCCTTGGCCAGCAGCAAGGGCGAGAACTATGCCGCCGCGCTCAGGGAACGCCGCGTCCTGTCGCCGGTTGATCATCCCGATCCTGCCCATTGCATCATCACCGGCACCGGCCTGACGCATCTCGGCTCAGCTTCGGCACGGGATTCGATGCACAAAAAGCTCGATACCAAAGTAGCCGAACTCACCGACAGCCTGAAGATGTTCAAGATGGGCCTGGAAGGCGGCAAGCCCGGCAAGGGCAAAGCCGGCGTGCAACCCGAGTGGTTCTACAAGGGTGATGGCCGTTGGCTGGTACCGCCCGGTGGCGCACTTCCCAAGCCGTCATTTGCCCTTGATGGTGGCGAGGAGCCTGAGGTTGCCGGACTTTATCTGATCGACAGCAAAGGCCGGCCAGTGCGGCTCGGCTTTGCCATTGGCAATGAATATTCAGATCACATAACCGAGCGGCAGAATTATCTCTATCTCGCCCATTCCAAACTGCGCCATTCTGCCATTGGCCCTGAGATGATCACCGGGGCTCTGCCGCAAAGTGTCGATGGAATGAGCCGCATATTGCGCAAGGGCAAAATTGTATGGGAGAAACCATTCCTGACCGGCGAGGGCAACATGTCCCACACCTTGGCCAATCTTGAGTACCATCATTTCAAGTACGAACCCTTCCGCCAGCCCGGAGACGTGCACATTCACTATTTCGGCACCGCAACGCTTTCAATTGCCGATGGTTTTGCCACCGAAAACGGTGACGTATTTGAAATCGAAGCCGCACCCTTTGGTGCTCCTTTGCGCAATTCGCTGAAGACAATGAAGCCTGACTACAAGCCGGGTGGTGTGAAGGCGTTGTGATGACAGCGCCCTTTATTGCCGTTGACTGGGGCACCACGTCGTTTCGCGCCTATCGCGTCGATGGTGCGGGGCAGGTTGTTGAGCAAGTGGCTGCAGCGGAAGGCATTCTTGGCGTTCGAGAGGGTGCATTTGGTGCGGCACTTGAGTCCCGGCTAGGCAACTGGGAAACGTCGCTCCCCATTCTCGCGGCCGGCATGATCACCTCGCGGCAGGGTTGGGTTGAGTTGCCCTATCTAGACTGTCCGGCGGGGCCTGGCGATCTGGCCAAGGCCCTGCACCGCCATGTCATGGATTCGGGACGGGTCGTGCATTTCTCGACCGGACTTCACCATGCCAGTCCGACGCTTGGCCACGACGTGATGCGCAGCGAGGAAACGCAAGTCTTTGGCGCTGTTGATTCGGGTGCGAAACATTTCATCACACCGGGTACGCATTCGAAATGGATTGACGTTGCGGAGGGGCGTATTGTCAGTTTCGATACCTACATGACGGGCGAATTGTTCGCCGTGCTCAAGGGCCACAGCATCCTCGGCCGCCTGATGACGGGCGATGGGGTTGATGATGCCGCTTTCTGCCGGGGCGTCGAGACGGCATTGGCTGAACCGGCGGGATTGTCGCATCTCCTGTTTTCGGTGCGCAGCCTTGGGCTTTTCAACGACATCGCACCGGAGGCTCTGTCGTCCTATCTCTCCGGCCTGGTGATTGGCGCGGAGGTGGCCCACGCGCTGATGAACCGTGATGCCGGGGCGGATTATGTTATCCTTGCCTCAGCAAAAATCGGGGGCGCCTATGCGTCGGCACTGGAGGTCGCGGGTGCCAAAGCGCGCTATGGAGATCCTCTCGCCATCGTCAAAGGCCTTCGCGTCATAGGCCAGGCGGCAGGCGTGATCTGAACAAGTGTCCCATCAATAGAAGGCCAGTCCCATGAAAGTCGCAATGATCACAGGTGCTGGTTCGGGCATTGGCCGGGCCTGCGCCGTGGCGCTGGCAGAGGCCGGTTTCGCCGTGGTGCTGACAGGCCGCAAGCTGGAAACGCTGGATGCCACAAAGGCGCTGATAAAGGGAGAGGCATTCTGCGTTGCCGCGGATGTCAGCGATCCTGCCAGCGTGAAAAATCTCTTTGCAAAAGCGCACGAGAAGTATGGCCGCCTCGATGTGCTGTTCAACAATGCCGGAACCGGTGCCCCGGGCACGGTGATGCTGGAAGACTTGAGCTTCGAACAGTGGAGCAACGTGTTGAATACCAATCTCACCGGGCCATTTCTGTGCACACAGGAGGCCTTCAAGATGATGAAAGCGCAGACACCCATGGGTGGACGCATCATCAACAATGGATCGATCTCGGCGACTGCGCCGCGACCGAACTCGGCGCCGTATACCGCCACCAAACATGCCATCACCGGGCTCACCAAATCCACCGCACTTGATGGCCGCAAGTACAACATTGCCTGCGGGCAGATCGATATTGGCAATGCCGCAACTGACATGACATCGCGCATGACCGATGGTGTGCCGCAGGCAGATGGCCGCCTGGCACCGGAACCGCGCATGGATGTGAAGCACGTGGCGTCGTCTGTCGTTCACATGGCGCAATTGCCACTCGAGACCAATGTTCTGTTTATGACCGTGATGGCGACCAAAATGCCACTTGTCGGCCGCGGTTGATCTGGGGCCGCACTTGACCATCAGCAAACGCGGCACAATTCTCCTGACCTTCGCGGCCTTTGGTTCCGTCGTCGGAACACATGTGGGGGCGCTGCCGTTTTTGGTCGAAGCCTCTGGCGTGACTCCAGCGATCTTCGGTCTTGCTGGTGCGCTTGGCATGATCGCCAATATTCTCTTCATGGGTCTTGGTGGCATCATCAACCGGCATGCTGATCACAGGACGGTGCTGCTCGCTGCTTTCCCGGTATTGCTTGCGGCGCTGTGTTTTGCGCTGCTGGTTGGCAATGTCTGGTCGTTCTGTCTGTCGTTCTTCATCTTGAGTGCCTGTCTCGGAACCATTGACCTGTTCATGAATGCCGAGGCGTCGATCGTCGAGCAGGAATCGGGACGGCGTTCGTTCAGCACGTTTCACGGCATGGCATCACTTTTCATCGCCGGTTTTGCCGTCGTTGGCAGCGTTGTCTCGGTTGTGATGGCACCGTGGTTTGGGTCCTTGTTTGCGGGTCTGGTGCTGGCCTTGGCATGGCTTGCGATTTACAAGAACATCCCCCACCGCCCGGTGAAGAACGAAGACGGCAGTCGTCGCCGCCGGGCCAACTTGCCGCGCCGGGCCCTGACGTTCATTGGCATTGCCGCTGGCTTCAACGTCGCTTGCGAAGTTGCTGCCATCCAGTGGGCCGGGCAGCTGTTGACATCGATTGCACCGGAGCTTGCCGCCATTTCCGGTCTTGGCGTTGCCTTCTACGGGTTATGTGGCGGATCAATGCGGCTCTTGGGCGACAGGTTGCGTGACCGCTTCGGCGACTTGCAGGTCATGACCGTTTGCCTCCTCGTCGCAGTTACCAGCTTTTTGGTCTTGGGTTTCGCGCCCGGTTTCTGGATTTCAGCGATGGCCTTTGCCGGCGTGGGGTTTGGTCTTTCCATCACCTTCCCCTGCCTGTTTTCCTTGTCGGCACGGATCGTACCGGGGGCCCGCGCAGCGGCCATGGGCTATGTCGCTGCGGTCGGTGGGGCACCGCGCATCATTCTGCCTTGGGTGTTGGGATTTCTGGCGGCCCAGTATTCGTTGGGAGCGGTGTTTGCGGCCTGCGCCGGGGTCGCTGCTGCGGCGCTTGCCATCATTGTCCTCAGTTTTGCCAATGCCGAGGCGCACGCCCCCGCCCCAAACTGAAAGGGCGCCTCTTTGCGGAGACGCCCCTTTGTTCATTTGCTGCGTGATCAGGCAGCTTTGGCTTCAATCGCCTTGGGTTTGGAAACCGAATTAATGGCGATTTGGCGCGGCTTCATGGCTTCCGGCACGACACGGGTCAGGGCCACATGGAGCAGACCGTTGGCCAGTTCGGCACCTTTGACCTCGACATAGTCAGCAAGCTGGAAGCGGCGTTCGAAACTGCGGCCAGCGATGCCCTGATGCAGAAGTTCAACGGACGCATCGGCCTTGTCGGTTTTCTTGCCGGTTACCGTCAATGCGTTGCCCTTGGCTTCGATGGCGAGATCGCCAGGACCAAAGCCTGCAACTGCAATGGTGATGCGGTAGTCGTTCTCACCGAGGCGTTCGATATTGTAGGGTGGCCAAGCCTGCGTCTCAACGTTTGCAGCTTCATCCAGCAAACGGAACAGGCGGTCAAAGCCAACGGAAGAACGATTGAAGGGGGAATAATCAAACATGTCACACTCTCCTTGAAGCAGTGGTGCTCTCGTGGTGCCAGTCCTTCTGGGATCGACACCTACCCGCCGGAATGGCCGGGTTTCTTGCATTGAGTGGCCCTCTGAGGCAGCCACACCCGATAGGTAGGAAGTGCCATGATCAATTCAAGTGGGCCGAGTTCAAGAGGCAATGAATGGAAAATGAACAACGCCTTCGGGTTGCGTTCAACTGAAACACGCTAGTTTTGCTCTCAACGATGGCCAATCAGGGCTGTCACAGAGTTCACCCAGGAGTTTTCCATGATCAAGAAGTCACTCATCGCAGCCGCCGCGGTCGCCATTTCGGTTGCCGGCATTTCCGCAACTTCGGCTCAGGCCGGCAAGTGGCATGGCACAGTCAACATTGGTCTCTATGGCCCCGGCTTCTACGGCTATCCGGCCTATGACGACTATGGCTATGACCATGGCTACGGTTATGGTGGTGGTTCGTGGGGTGTATCCTGCGGCGAAGCCAAGTGGGAAGTGAAGTCCGCGAACTTCAAGAAGGTGCATGCCGTGAATTGCGGTGGCAAGGTCTATACCTTCACCGGCTGGAAGCATGGCGACAAGTATCGCATCAAGGTCGGCCGCAAACATGGCCAGATCATCTCGGTGTCGGCCCTTTACTAAGGCATTTGGGGCGCAGGACCTGGTCCTGCGCCCTTTATCTTCCGGCCATGTCAGGCCGCTCTGGCCGCTCTGGCTGCACTTGCCACAATCCAGCCATGTTGCTGAACCGCAGATGAACATGTCTGTCGGTTAACGTTCAGCAACTTTCTGCCATTTTCACCCTCTATCAGTTGCGTTCAGGTTGGGCGCGACAAGCCGGAGGGCATTTCCATGACATTCAAGACAGTAATTTTTACCGGACTCAGCGCGGTCTTGCTGGCTGGCGTTTCCGCCGTGGCAGAGGCCAAGGACCCGCCGAAGCTCGGCGAGGTCGGTAATCGAGAGAATTCCCTATGATGACAATTGCCTGCGCCTTGGCCGCAATCCTGACTGCTCGGGCCCGCGCGACTTTTATCCGCGCAAGCGCTACATCTATCCGAATTTTTATCCGCAGCCTCACGGTTTGAACTGGGATGATTCAGATTACGACGAACCTCGCATGGTTTACCGCATTGATTGCGGTGAGGCGCGTGCGATGGTGCGTGAGCGGGGCTTCCGCAAAGTCGTCACCAGGGACTGCTCTGGCAGGAACTACAGCTTCACCGGCAGCAAGAACGGTCGGCGCTATGTCGTGACGGTCAACGCCCGTACCGGACGTATCAGGGCGTCTGCACTTTGAATTCAACTGGCGGGCTCTTCCAGGTCAGCAGCCCGCCCAACCTGTTTTCGTGTTTAAGGGGATTGTAGAATGAAATTCATCCGTGCCGTTGCCGTATCCGCCCTGGCGCTGTTTGCGTTTGTGCAGACCGCTGAGCAGGCGTCCGCCGATCATCGCTTCCGCATGCGGGTGCTATGGCCAAAGATTTATGCACCGCGCCTGTCGGGCTATCTCTACCGCGATGAGTATGCCGATGAGGAAGATGGTTTCTTCGATCCCGAAGATCCCGACGTGATGATTCCGCGCCGTCAGCGTTACCGTGACCGCAATGTGGTGCTGGACTACGATGCGGATGAATTTGATCCGATCTATGAGCCACCGGTTAAGAAAAAGCCGCGGGTGATCAAGAAGAAAACGAAGAAGGCGGCCGTGGAGAAGAAAAACCCGGTGAAACCGGCACAGACCGCAGCTGCCGCGGTCAAGCCGAAGGTGAAGCCCGGTGCCAGGCTGGCGACGACTGCACCCGCGAGCCAGTCCTTCACCGCAGTCAAAACCGTGCCGGGTGACGCGCCAATCATCGCCAAGACGGGATTGCCCAGCACGGCGATCAAACCGCTGACACCGCTGCCGTCTTCGGCTGTGAAAGCCATTGTGCCGCAAACAGTTGCACCGAAGTCCGCCGCCAAGACTGTGCCGTCGCAAGCCAAGACACAACTGGCCACGACCGGTACTGCCACGGGCTCGATTGGCTGCAGCAAAGGGGCGGAAATCGTCTCGGGCTATGGGTTCACCAGCGTCAAGCCGCGCAGCTGCACCGGCAGCGACCTATAGCTTCGCTGCGTCGCGCTCTGCCAGTTCCTACCTGATCAAGGTGGCGGCAGCGACTGGCGAGATCACCGACGTCCAGAAACTCAAGTAGCGCTCCGCCTTCAGGTCTGGCTTGTTGACTGGCTGGCTCTCGCCTATAGGCTGGGGCCAGCATGGAACTTTGCCCCACACTGGAAAACCGCCTGCCACCGCAGGCGGAACTGATTGAGCTCAAGACTGCCGATGGCATTGCGCTGCGCGGCATGAAGGCGGGCACAGGCTCGCGTGGCACCATTCTGCTGCTCACCGGGCGCAGTGACTACATGGAGCGCTATTTCGAAACCATGCGCGATCTGGTGGCGCGGGGGTTCTGCGTGGCAAGCTTTGACTGGCGCGGGCAGGGAGGCTCGCAACGCCTTCTCACGGACCGGATGCGCGGTCATATCGGCAGCTTCAAAGCCTTCGATGAAGATCTTCGCACTGCCATGGAGCAATTGGTGCGGAGCCATTGCCCGGGACCTTACTATGCACTCGCCCACTCGACGGGTGGGCATGTGCTGCTGCGCAGCATCCTGCGCGAGACGTGGTTCTCGAAAGCAATCCTCACCTCGCCACTCATGGACCTCAATTATGGCTTGTGGCCGCGCTGGCTGGCACGGCTGCTGGCCTACGTCATGGTGCAGGCGCGACTGTCATGGTTGTTGTTGCCCGGCATGCGCCGCCAGCCATATGTGGCGGGAGACTATGTGGCCAATCCGCTGACGCTGGAACCACGGCGTTGGGAGCGCGATGCCGGAACCATGCAGCGCCACCCCGAACTCGCCGTTGGCGGAGCCACGTTCGGGTGGCTCAATGCTGCCATGGACAGCATCAACCAGATCAAGGACGGCAATTTTCCCAAAGGCCCCAAATGCCCTGTGTTGATGGTGCTGGCCGGGCGCGAGCGGGTGGTCAACAATACTGTGACCCAGGCATTCGCGCGCCGCGTCCCCGGCGTATCGCTGGTTTATATCCAGGATTCGCTGCACGAAATCCTGATGGAGCGGGACGTGATCCGGCAGGAGTTCCTTGCCGGTCTTGACAGCTACCTGGGGGTTGAAGATTCCGCCATCACCTGATCATGCGCGATGTTGATGCGGGCCAGCATGGCGGCGGCATATTCCTTCATTTCCTGCGGCAGGTCGAAGTTGGCGAAACGGTCAGGATGATAGGTCTTCACCAGTGTGCGGTAGGCTGACTTGATTTCATCGGGTTTTGCGTTACGCGTGATCCCGAGAATGACCCAGGGATTGAAGATGCCCTGATCAGAATTGCGGCGGTTGAGATTGAGGCCGGCCTTTGGCGGATTGGCCACCGCCACGCGGTGGACCCGTTCCTTGGCGAGGAAAAAGTGCTCGCCCTCGCTGCCTAGAACATCGAGAAAGCGGTCAGTGTTGTTCAGGACATCGTTGAGCTTGCCAGACATGGGCAGTTTGACGTTTGCCATCATCACCTTGCCGTCTGCCAGCGTCAGGTTTACCAGGACCCGCTGCGGCCCACTTTGCTCAAACATGTCAAATTCCCTGTATTTTGCCGCATTACGCCTATAGCCGAGAAAAATTGCCAAAGCCTTGCTGCATGTGCTAACGCCCGGCCCAACTCCCTCAGCCTTATTCAAGAAAGTCAGGCGCACCTCATGAAATTGCGCAACATCGCCATTATTGCCCACGTCGACCATGGCAAAACCACGCTTATCGACCGCCTGCTCACCCAGTCCGGCACGTTCCGCGACAACCAGAAGGTTGCCGAACGTGTCATGGACTCAAATGACCTGGAACGGGAACGCGGCATCACCATTCTGGCGAAGGTGACCTCGCTGCAGTGGAAGGACACCCGCATCAACATCGTCGATACCCCCGGACACGCCGATTTCGGTGGTGAAGTCGAGCGCATCCTCAACATGGTCGACGGTGCCGTACTGCTTGGTCGACGCCGCCGAAGGCCCCATGCCGCAGACCAAGTTCGTGCTGCAAAAGGCCCTTAAAATCGGCCTCAAGCCCATCGTCTGCATCAACAAGATCGATCGCCCTGACGAGCGCCACATCGAAGTGGTGAACGAGGTGTTTGACCTCTTCGCGGCGTTGGATGCCAGCGAAGAGCAACTCGATTTCCCGATCATCTATGGCTCCGCCAAGCATGGTTGGATGGCTGACAAGCCCGAAGGTCCGCAGGACAACATGGATGCCCTGTTCAATCTGGTGGTTCGTCATTTTGATCCGCCGGTCGTCGAAGACGGCCCGTTCCGCATGTTGGCGACAACACTGGAAGCCAACGCCTTCCTCGGCCGCATTCTCACCGGCCGCATCCGCTCGGGTTCGGTCAAGCCGAACCAGGCGGTCAAGATCCTGGCGCGTGATGGCTCGACGGTAGAAATGGGCCGTGTTTCCAAGGTGCTGTCGTTCCGCGGCATTGAGCGTGTGCCTGTGGAAGAAGCAGAAGCGGGCGACATTGTCGCCATTGCTGGCCTGGTCAAGGCCACGGTGTCCGATACATTCTGTGATCCGTCTGTGACCGAACCCATTGCGGCGACGCCGATCGATCCGCCGACGCTGGCCATGGCCTTCCGCATCAACGACGGCCCGCTCGCGGGCCGTGAGGGCGACAAGGTACAGAGCCGCGTCATCCGCGACCGCCTGATGCGTGAAGCTGAAGGCAACATCGCACTGCGCGTCACGCCATCGGAAACCGAAACCGACGCCTTTGAAGTCGCCGGACGGGGTGAATTGCAGCTTGGCATTCTCATCGAAACCATGCGCCGCGAAGGCTTCGAACTGACCGTTGGGCGCCCGCGTGTCGTGTTCAAGAATGATGACGTCACGGGCGAAAAGATGGAGCCGGTGGAAGAAGTCATCATCGACGTTGATGAAGACTACGCTGGCATCGTTGTGCAGAAGGTGTCTGAGCGCAAGGGCGAGCTTCGCGACATGCGTCCTTCCGGCACGGGTCGCCAGCGTTTGGTATTCCATGCGCCGACGCGCGGCCTCATCGGCTACCAGTCGGAACTCCTGTCCGATACGCGCGGTACCGCCATCATGAACCGGCTGTATCATTCCTACGCGCCCTACATGGGCGAAATTTCGGCACGACACACAGGCGCTCTTATTTCGAATGGCGAAGGCGAAGCTGTGACCTATGCCATGTTTAATCTGCAAGACCGCGGACCCATGTTCATCGAGCCGGGTGCCAAGGTCTATGCGGGCATGATCATTGGCGAACACACGCGCGGCAATGACCTTGAACTCAACGTGCTAAAGGAAAAGAAACTTTCCAACGTGCGTTCCAAGGGCGCAGAGGAAGCGCAGATCCTCACACCGCCCATCAAGATGTCGCTGGAAAAGGCGCTCGCCTATATCGGCGAAGACGAGTTGGTGGAGATCACGCCAAAGTCCATCCGTCTTCGCAAGGCGGTGCTGGATTCCAATGAACGCAAGAAGATCAGCCGCCAGAAGGAAGCTGCGGCTTAATTACTGCGGGCAACCGCTTGAGGCGACATTTTCCGTGTTCGTGCCGGCATTGGCAATGAAGATGGGCTTGCCAGTTGCACATGAAAATCCTGGGGCCTGCGCATCAGCCAATGCGCGGGCCTTTTCATTGGCATTGGGGGTGGCGCCCTCGACGTAACCCATGTGGCAGGATTGATCCGCCTCCAGCTTGGTCACAACCAGCCAGGTCTTGGTCTTCTCCGAATTCTCCGGATCGTAGGACACCGTCCAGCGCAGGATGGTGGCGACAGGCGTGCCATTCCTGCGCCGCCACTCGATTCTGTTGCCAACACTGTTGAAGCCGCCAAAGGTTTGACGAAAGGAGCAATGGTCAGCACTTTCGGTGCCGAAGGAGACGAAGCTGCGCAAATCACCTTCGGCAAAGGTCACGACATACTTGCCAACGCCCTTGCACTCAAAAATGCCGCTGGATTCACCGTCTTCGCCTGAGGTTTCCGGCGTGACGCGCATGCATTTTTTCAGATCAAGTTCAGTATAGACACTGTCGGTGCCGGCGAGTGCCGGTGCGGCGAAAAGCATGCTCGCCAGAACGATGCTGCTGCTGCGCATGGCTCACTCCTGTTGCGGCTCCCGCTTGGCAAATTCCTGCAACCAAGACTGAACTGCTTCGCCATGGGAGACAAGCCTGAAGCTCTTGGTGCGGTCGGTATCACCCGAAGTCAATTCAAACGCCGACTTCGGCACGCCGATGGATTTGGCCAGCAGCGCAATGACGGCGGCGTTGGCCTTGCCCTTTTCAGGCGCGGCCGTCACCTTGACGAGAAGCGCGCCATTGCGAATGCCTGCCACTTCTTCACGCGCCGCCTTTGGTGTGGCCTTGACCTGCAGGAAGCGGCCTTTGGGCGTATCGCGCAGTGGCAGCATCACACCAGCAGGGGTGGTATGTAATAAACGATCAGGTATTGCAGGAATTGGATGGCGATGAAGGCGACGAGTGGCGAGAAGTCGAGACCGCCCAGGTCCGGAAGAATGTTGCGGATCGGGGCCAGCACCGGCTCGGTCAGCCGGCGCAGCGTATAGTTGATCTGGCGCACGTACTGGTTCTGCATGTTGATGATGCCGAAAGCCATCAGCCAACTGATGACAATGGTGGCAATCAGAATCCACTTGTAGATGTCGAGGATGGTGATGATGAGCCAGAGAAAGGGATTCATGTGCGCGCCTTGCTTTTGCCGTGCGGGAGAGTTGGCTTGATGTAGGCGGGCAGACGCGCCGGTGCAAGCGGGCTCGATATGGCCGGTGGCAGGCTGCCTTGACGGCAAAATGCCTGCCCCGTAAAAGCGCCCCACCTTCAGGTGAGGGGCGGTAGCTCAGTTGGGAGAGCGCGGCGTTCGCAATGCCGAGGTCAGGGGTTCGATCCCCCTTCGCTCCACCAGATATGTACCGGCAAATCGCCCGGTTGCCGGCCTTTCGTGCCCTTCTGCTGACCGTTTCGGCCTGGCCAGGGCCCTAGTTTCTCCTCATGGCGTGGTATTTTTAGACTTTGCGGCGGGAGCGCCTTCGGGATTTACCCGGCTTTAAGAGGTCGAAGTTATCACTCTGTCATATCGAGGCAGAAGGAATAGGACATGATGAACAGACGTGACATGGCCTGGGGTGGTGCGATGGCAGCTCTTGCGGCTGTTGCCGGCACAGTTGGCAGCACCGAGGCAGTGGCGGACAGCACGGGTGACGTGTTGGCGGCCATTGAGGAATATCGCAAGGCGATGGTCGACGGAAACGGCGCGCGCCTGCTGGAAATGTCGGCTGACGACATGTCGTTTGGCCATGCCAACGGCGTCGTCCAGACAAAGGTCGAATTCGTGAAGACGGTGGTTGACAAGGTGGAAGTGTTCCACGCCATCAAGCTCTATGATCACAGCATCCGCGTTTCGGGCGATCTCGCAATCGCGCGCCACACCTTCGACGCAGACGTGTTCTTCCAGGGCAAAGACCAGAATTTCCTGCTGAGCATCGCTCAGATGTGGAAAAAGGAAGATGGCCGTTGGCGTCTGATGTTGCGCCAGTCGTTCAAGGCCCTGACCTAGGGTTCCAAAATTGGTCCAATGAACTGCGGTCCGGCGACTTCAACAGTTGCCGGATTTTCTATTGTGTAGCGGCGACGTGCATTTTGCCCATGCGCACCACAATTTTCTCAAGCGAAATCATGGCCGCTGCGCTGGCTCCTGCCTTGGTCACGAAGGCAAGGGCGGATACCGGATAATAGGCCGGCAACTTGCCGTCCGGTACCGATTCTTTCAGTTCAATCTTGAACCGGCCAGCGTGGATCTCGTCAGCTTGCCACGACACTGTGCGGTGGGTCTTTCCGATCTGCACATCAATGCGCACCGTCGACTGTGGTGTCTTGATCACGTGGCCCGAAAGCTCGATCACCATATACGGCGGTGTCGGCAGTCCCGGCTGATCAACAACAAGATTGGCCTCAGCGCTGGCCGAATCTTCGTTCTTGCTGCCGTCTGCATTTGCAACAAGCGGGTCAAGAACCCAGGAGAGATTGACCTCTGCCGTGTCTGCAGGATCTTGAATTTCACTGTCAGCAATGGGTGCTTCTGCGGTAACAGCGGCAGGCAGTGGGTTGGTCAACTTCACGGCTGACTTGACAGGTTTGCCAGACTTCCTCACCGGTTGCTTGGCTGGCTTGACTTGGGCTGGCGTGACATGGTGAACCACTGACTTGCCCTTCAGCGCTGGCAAGTCTGCGGCATCGGCGGCGGCACCGAAGCAAAGGCCCACACAGGCCGCAAGAAGAAGGGAACGCCGAATCATTTACAATGTCCAAAATGGTTAACAATTGGTAAATGATGGGTTCAGGCGTTACAAGTTGAGCGGGCATTAGAATCCAGAGTTGTGCACAATTGCCACAATATGCTGTGGACAAAGGTCAGGGTAGTCAACAATCCACCCGTTTTTCGGAGAAAATAATCCATTAATTTCAATATGATGATGGTTGCCGTCGTGCTGAAGCACAAAGCTGTTGAGCCCTGAAACGATTCCCCTGCCGATGGCCTTGAGACCGGCTTCCTTGACCGTCCAGTGGCGCAAGAAGGCGAGGCTCTGCTCTGGCGCCGGCTGGGCCGCAATTGCATCAGCCTCTCCGGGTGTGAAGAACCGCTGTGCAAGCGCCACTGCATTTGCGATTGGCCGGATGCGCTCGAGATCAATTCCAACCCTGACAGTCAGCGATGCGCAGGCCACTGACACTGGCCCGCTGGAGGAAAAGGAGAGCGAACAGGCAGGTGCGTCCAGGCATTTCGGTTGCGTATCAAGCCGGTGCTCAAGAGCCAGCGTCCGCATCGGTCCATCCCACGCCAACACATCTTTCACAAATACCCGCTGAAAACAGCGCCGGATGATGAAATGCCGCCGTTCAGCCGGATCCGCGAGACGCTGCGCACTCAAGGCTTCTGCTTCGGGCAGGCAGGCCAGCACCTCTGCTTCAGCAAGTGTGCCGTCATCAGCAAAGGCGGCAACGGCGATGCTGCCAGCACGTCCAGCGGGAAGGCTTCTCCGCAAGCAGGCGTTGGCAAGCTGCTGTTCAACACTCGAAACTGCAACTGCCGTATTACGTTTCATAAACCAACCCCAGCAAATGTGCCCTTCAGGCCCACCAAATTCATTCAGGTAACCCTGGCAGGAACATCATTTTAAGAGCTGTGCGCTTATACCAACAATGAAATCCGGGGAATTGTTCTTGCTGGCCACTCCTGGTGGGGTGGGCGGCGCGGGCACCACACTTAGAGCAAATGGGCTGAAATACATGAAGTGCACTATGAGCGTCATTCCGGCTACCGTCATCCTGATGTCAGCCGTCCTGCCGGCCACTGCGGCCGAAACATGGGACATGCCCACAGCTTATCCAGCCATGAACTTCCAGACCGTCAACGCCCAGGAATTCAGCAAGTGCGTTGCGGCCGGAACCAATGGTGACATCAACATCTTCATTCATCCCAACGGTGCCCTGTTCAAGGGCAATGACATCAAACGTGCAGTGCAGACAGGCCAGACGCAGCTCGGCGAACGCCTGCTTTCGTCGCATGAGAATGAGAATGCGGTTTTCGGTACCGACTCCATCCCCTTCCTCGCCACGTCTTACGAAGACTCGATCAAGCTTTACGCTGCAGCGCGGCCTGAACTTGAGAAGGTGCTCGATGAGCAGGGTCTGAAGTTGCTGTATTCGGTGCCGTGGCCGCCACAGGGTCTGTATTTCAAAAAGGAAGTGAACAAGGTCGCTGATATGGCTGGCGTCAAGGTTCGCTCCTACAACAAAGCCACCGCGCGCCTTGCTGAACTCACAGGAATGGCGCCGATCTCGATCGAAGCTGCCGAAATCAGCCAGGCCATGTCCGCAGGTGTCATCGCATCTCTGATCACCTCTGCCGTTACCGGCCAGGACAGCAAAGTCTGGGAACAGCTCAATCATTTCTACGAAGTGAAAGCGTGGATGCCGCGCAACACAGTCATTCTGAACAAAGGCGTTTGGGATGGCTTGAGCAAGGAAAAGCAGGCCGTCGTTCTTGATTGTGCCAGCAAGGCGGAAGCTGCTGGACTTGAAAAGTCAAAGAAGTCGAATGACGGTGCCCTTGCGGCCCTCAAGAGCAATGGCATCAAGGTGTTGCCACCTTCTGCTGAGCTGGCGACCGAGCTTTCCAAGATCGGTGACACCATGACCCAGGAATGGGTGGCCAAGGCCGGCAACGACGGCAAGAGCATCATCAGCAAATTCAAGAAATGACAGGGCGCCGTCCGCGAGGACGGTGTCTCGGGTGTTTCCTGTGAAAGTGCCGGCTGTGGGTAACGGCTGGCTGTTTGCGTCAATATTCAGCAATCAAATCCGGCTCCTCCTGCCAACAGCAGCGACTGGCTGGCGTTCCGCAGCTCCTTTATGGGCGACTGCCGCCAATGCCGGAATGCATCACGGCAAGGAAAAACCCCGGCTTTCACCGGGGTTTGATTTGAAGCAACATCGCAATCGACTTGTCTAAATTCCGTCAAGCGGCAGAGCGTTGGCATTCCGGCGGCAAGGCCACGATTTCAATCCAGTAGTGACCAACGGTCTTCACGATGTCGACGAGTTTGTCGAATGATACCGGCTTGCAGATGAAGGAGTTCACACCAAGGTTGTAGGTCTTGATGATGTCTTCCTCGGCCTTCGACGTGGTCAGGATGATGATTGGAATGCGGTGCAATTCAGGATCATTCTTGATCTCCTTCAGCACCGTACGGCCATCCTTGCGGGGCATGTTGAGGTCGAGCAAAATGAAACCGGGGTATGGTTCTCCGGCGAGTTTGGAATAGGGGCCTTCACGGCGCAGATATTCGAGAAGCTGCACACCGTCTTCCACGAAGTCAACGGGATTGCCGAGTTTCGACTCGTCGAACGCATCCTTGATCATCATGCGGTCATCGGCGTCATCGTCGGCGACGACGATGCGAACGGGGAAATTACTGCGGATCATGCGGCCTGGTCCTTGCTGGCTTGCTCAAGAGGAAGGGTTACGAAGAATTTTGCACCAACATTGGGCTCGCCGCTGGCATCGATCGTGCCACCATGGCGCTCCACAATTTTCCGAACCGTGGCAAGGCCAATGCCTGTGCCTTCATATTCGTTGCGGCTGTGCAACCGCTGGAAGATTGTGAAAATCTGGTCCTTGAACTGGTTGTCGAAGCCAATGCCGTTGTCTTCGATGGTCAACAGCAAATGCGGCGCTTCCGACTGGTTTGCACCAGGCTCTGAGACGGTCCCAGTGACACGAATGACCGGTGTGACGCCTGGCTTGCGGAACTTGAGCGCGTTGCCGAGCAAGTTCTGCAGCAGCTGACGCATCTGCATGGGTTCACATTCGATGGTTGGGAGTTCACCGAACTCGACCTTGGCCTCGGTTTCCTCAATTCTGATCTGCAGATCAGAAAGGACTTCCGTCAGCACCTTTGACACGGACACCTTCTGGTAGGCCTTTGCGTCGGTGGTGACACGTGAATAAGACAGCAGGTCATTGATCAGCTTGCGCATCCGGCCTGCCGCATTCTGCATGCGATCAATGAACATTCTGCCATCGTCAGGAAGTATGCTTGCATACTTGCTGACCAGACGTTCGCCGAAGGCTTCAATCTTGCGCAGCGGCTCCTGCAAGTCGTGCGACGCCACATAGGCGAAATCGGCCAGCTCTCGGTTGGAGTGCTCGAGTTTTTGGGTATATTGCAGCATCATCGCCGCGTTCTTTTCAATCTCGGTGATGTCCTGATAGGTTGCAATGGTACCGCCATCGGACATGGGCTCGTTCATGACGGCGATGACGCGGCCGTCTTTGAGGCGTTGCTTGATAATGCTGCGGCGGCTGAGTTGATTGGGGTCGTTGCGTTCTGCGAGCGCGCGTTCGGCTTCTTCAGCAGTATAGTTGCCCAGGCTCACAGAATACTGCATGAGCTGCCGCAGCGTAATTCCTGGCTTCACCACGTCAGATGAGAAGCCGTAGACGTCGAGGTAGCGCTTGTTCACGACGATCAGTTTCTGATCCTTGTCGAACATGCAGAGACCCTGGACCATGTTGGTCAGGGCGGTATCAAATTGCAGGTTGCGGGCATGCAGTTGTTGCGAAATGCGCAACATCTCGATTTCGCGAAGCTTGAGTTCAGTGATGTCGGAGCGTGTGCCGACGACGCCACCGTCGTCCGTGCGTTTCTCGGTAATCAACAGCCAGCGGCCATCGGTCAACTGTACTTCAACCGGCTCCTGGGGATTGCGATGCTTCTCAAGCCGCCATTTGATGTATTCTTCATGTGACATGCCATTGAGCACAAAGGCGCCACGCAAGGTCGACTTGCGGAGGATTTCTTCCTTTGACACACCCGGCATGATGATATCGGCGACAAGCGGGCTGTAATCGACGTATTTTCGATTGTAGAGAACAATGCGGTCATTTGCGTCATAGAGCGCAAAGCCGTCGGCCATGACATCGAGCGCGTGCATGAGGCGCGAGCGCGACTGCTCGGCGATCATCTCATATTGGGTGTTGAAGTCGATGCCAGAAGCGGGAGAATCAATCTCGCGGGCGGTTTCAACGGCTGTGCCATTGGGAAGCCGGCGGCGGCGAATTTCGACGATGCTGCCGCTCGGAGCAGTGTACCTGAAGGTATAGGCTGTTCCCGGTTCAAGCCGCGCTATGATCTTTTCGACCTTGTCCTCGATCTCGTCAGCCTGGACATTGAGGCGGCTGAAGGTCAGCTGGATCAGTTGTTGAAGCTGCACGCCTGTCGGCAAGTCGGAGCTCAAGTAGCCGCACAGTGTCTTGTACAGGTCATTGCAAGCCAGCAGCCGGAGCTGCGAGTCAAAAAGCGCCAATCCGACGTCAGCACCAGCAAAGAGATCAGCAATCTCAGTGCTGTCGCGCTGTGGCAAGGCTTGGAAGTCAGTTGGCTGGAAAGAACCCTGAATGGAGGTCACCCGGTTGTCTTTTTGCACGTCTCGTTCCCGAAATTTCGTAGAACGCTTAGCGGAAAGCTGTGAATTATCAGTGAAAATCCCCGACAACATCACCTCCTTGGACGTTTTTCCATATTTAACGATTTTGCGTGATAAGCGGCCAAACGGGTCTGCAGCGCAACGGCAGCAGATTGATCAAAGCCATGTTGAGTGGCGCGGTAAATTGCGTACTGGAAGACCGAGAATGCTGTCGACGACGGAGAGAACGATTGCCTGCTGGCTCCTGGCAGCCGCGATTTTTGCGGGCTTTATGGTTCCCGGGCTCTCTGAATTTCTGGCACCATGGACGTCAGCCAGCCTGTTGCTGCTCATCATCATGTCGCTGGTGCCCATGGGTCGCATGGAAAGTGAAGATGTCTTCAGCCTCGATGGCAAGGTCTGGCAGATCGTGCTTTGGCAGCTGCTTGTCTTGCCGGCGATCATCGTGTCTGCCGCTCACCTGGCGCGCATCGACAGTGCGATAACCATGCTGCTGGTCACAACTGCCTCTGCCGGCTCGCTTTTTGCATCACCAACATTTGCCGAACTCTTGCAGGTGAACAAGAAGAAGGCGTTGCAGTGCATGGTGCTGTCGACCTTCCTCATGCCGGTGTCCTATTTCATTTTCTTCACCGTTGTTCTTCACGCCAACGTGGAACTCGACGTCATGGCCTTCATCAACAGATGCGTGATATTTCTGGTGCTGCCATTGGGCCTCTTTCTGGTCTACATGGGCGTGTCGCTAAGCATTCCGCGGAAAGTTGCTGACTCCATTGAAAGCCTGTCGCGCCGGTCGACAATTTTGGCATTGGTGGTGTTTGGCATCGGTATTGTTGGTCCGGCACGAGATTTGATGTGGAGTGACCCTTACCGTTTTGTTCTCTATCTGGTGATTGTCACGGCGCTGGGCGCCGGAATGGCCTACCTCACTGCTATCGTGATGTTCCGCCAGGGGATCAGCGATTCATTGACGGCGAGTATCGTCAGTGGCTTCCGCAATGTTGGATTGGGCTTTGTGTTGCTCTCGGGCATGGCGGGCGAATCGACTGCTGAGTATGTCGGGGTTTCGCAAATTCCAATTTTCCTCGCACCGCTCGTGTTGAGCTTCGTTGTTCGTGGCCAGCGCGCCGCTGCCCAATTGCAGCCAGCACTTTAATCCAGCTGATTTTAGCAACTTTCTTGCCACGAGAATTAACGATTGATTATCCTCAATCACGAGTCCTGGCCATTATGAATCCGAAAATCTTGCCGATTTACAGTTGTTTAGGCCCTTGAATTGTAGGTTGAATTTGACTGAACTTTCTGGGGCGGAATTGTGAACGGCGTGAGTGTGGAATTGGAAGTGGGCTATGCAAGTACCGCCGGTATGGTGCGGTCGGTGCGTAGCATTCTTCAGGGGCAACCGCCAATTGGTGCCCCACCCATCCTGCCTGCTCCCCGGACAGAGACAGCGACGAATTCAATCCCGCATGTGACCAAGCGCAGTGGCTCACGGCGCTATGCGCTGGCCTTCATTCTGGCCACGCTCGCTGGCATGGGCGCTGTTTGCTACGGCAACAAGGCCTACGGACCTGAAATGTACAAGCAGGGGGGCATGGCGCCAGCTGCTGCGGCCCATGCGGAAAACCAGAACTATGCGGTTTTCGATCTCAACCTGAACATCCGTGCACTGCGCGATGAACAGCTCAGGCGCATGACCAAGACCCCAGATGTCATCATTCTGGGGGCAAGCCACTGGCAGGAGGCGCACGCCGACCTGATTCCGGGGCAGAATTTCTTCAATGCTCATATCCATCGTGACTATTGGGAAGATCCACTGGGCATGGTCGAATTGCTGATCCGCCACGATCGACTGCCCAAGAAGCTGATCATTGCTGTCCGCGACAACCAGTTCACACCGGTTGCCCAACGCAAGGACTTCCTCTGGGAACCGGGTATCCCGGCCTATCGCAGCATGGCAAAGCGTCTGGATCTAATGCCCGAAAGCTACATCAAGACGCTGCCCTATGACCGCGCCAGGGCATTGCTGTCACTGCCCATGCTTTTTGAAAACGTAACGCGCTGGCACAATGCTCCAGAGCATCCCGGCCCATCTGACGAAAAGCATTTCGAGACACTCGACACGTTGCTGCCGGATGGCTCGATCGTTTGGTCCAATCGCAAGATGAATCTCTTCACGGCAGATCGCACCAAAGCTGAATCGCTTGCCTTTGCCGCAAAGCGTGAAAACGATCCGCCACAGGTTGACCCGCAAGGCGTGCTGGCATTCAACACCCTGCTGACGTTCCTGAAGGAAAAGGGCGTGAGCGTTTCATTGGTCAAGCCACCTTTCAATCCGACATATTATGACCGCCTTCAGGGCACGCCATATGCCGAGGGTCTGGCCCGCGTTGACAGTTTGATTGACAAGTTCGCCAGCGATCATCAGCTGCCAGTGTTTGGCAGCTTCAATCCGCACTCGGTTGGTTGCACGGCCGAGATGTACATTGATGCGGAGCATTCGAACGAGAAGTGTCTGAAGAAAATCTTTGACCAGTTCGTGGCCCTTGATTCTGCCAAGGGTGCAAACTGATGTCATTCACCTCGCTGCAGTTCATCTTCGTGTTCCTGCCGGTGGCCTATCTCGGCTTCATTCTGGCCCATCGCTTCGGCGGGGCGCAGCAGGCGATCAATCTTCTCGCCGTCGTTTCACTGGTGTTCTACGCCATGTGGGGAACGCCACTTCTGCTGATCCTCATCGTGTCGATGATTTTCAATTTCACCGTCGGCAATGTTGTTGCCTGCCTTGGCAGTCATCCAAAAGTGGCAAAAAATCTGCTCTTTGGTGGCATCGCCGTCAATCTTGGCATCCTTGGCTATCTCAAATACACCAACTTCCTCATTGATGTTGCAAGCCAGGTCTCGGGCGCTAGCTTCGGACATATCGACATCGCCGTTCCTATTGGCGTGTCCTTCTTCACCTTCGTGCAAATTGGCTACTTGATTGATGCCTACAATGGCCAGCTGTTGAAGCATGATTTCGCGCGCTATATCGTCTTCACTGCCTTCTTCCCTTGCGTCACAGCGGGACCGCTGGTGATGCAGCGCGAAATGATGGAGCAACTCGCTGACCCTAAAATCAAGGCGTTCGATGTCCGCCGCCTGACCATCGGCCTCACCATGTTTGCCATGGGCCTGTTCAAGAAAGTTGTACTGGCGGATTCAATTGCGCCGTTTGCCGACAGCGTGTTCGCCGGTGCCCAGAACGGCATGGGAATGGACGCGGCAACTGCCTGGATTGGCGCGCTTTGCTATACACTTCAGCTCTACTTTGACTTCTCCGGCTACTCTGACATGGCCATTGGCCTGGCCACGATATTTGCAATCAGGTTGCCCTTGAATTTTGACTCACCCTTCAAGGCCACAAACATTTCCGACTTCTGGCGCCGTTGGCACATGACCATGACGCGCTTCTTCACCGCCTATGTCTATTCCAGCCTGGCCATGAGCGGCATGCGCAAAGCCATGTCGTGGCAACTCGGGGCATTTGGCCGCTTTCTGATGGTGGCCGCTTGGCCATCCATCCTCACTTTCCTCGTGGCCGGCGTCTGGCATGGTTCAGGGTGGACCTACATTGTTTACGGTACCATGCATGGCGTCGCCATTGCGCTATTCCTGGGCTGGCGCGAATTCTCACCGGTGAAATTGCCTTCGCCAGCCGCTTGGTTCCTGACCATGGTCACGGTCGTATGTGGCTTGGTGATGTTCCGGGCCCCTGATCTCGGCACAGCATTTTCGTTGCTGGGTCAGATGTGGGGTATTGCTGGCAATGCCACATCGGCAGCGCTTTTGACAATTGACAGTGCCCAGGCGCTTTCCATGATTGTCATCATGGGTGCGATCACGCTGTTGCTCCCGAACACGCAACAGATCCTGCATCACGAGTGGCCGGTGGTTGACAGCAAGCCTGAAGAAGTTGCGTCGGCCGCAGGCCTTGTGGCCTGGCGCCCATCCTTTGGCTCCGCCTTCGTCAGCGCCTGCATCTTCGCAATCGGCATTACCTCAATCGGGTCGAGTTCCGGCTTCCTTTATTACAAATTCTAATCTGGAGAATGAAAATGAACACGCAACAGCACAACTTCACCGAATTCGAATTGAACCTGCCCCGCTCTGTTGACAGCGAAATCGCTGGCGACATCGAGAAAGAGTCGGTGTTCGTTTCGCCCTATATCGAACGCATCTTTGTAAATCCGGATTATCTCACCGCGCGCGTGGTTACGCGTCCGGGTGCCGATCTCGTCGAGATCAAGGAGAAGGCCGGCCGCTTCCTCGACGTCATGGTGAAGCAGGTCTCGGGTTTCGAAATCAAGGTGTTCGTGGATACCAAACGCAAGGACACCGGTCCTTACCAAGTTGGCGTCAATGATGAACTCGTCAAGCGCGGCTGGATGCACGACTACGGCAAGGGCCAGGTGGCTTACAGCGGTCCGGTTCTGCGTCTTGCCCAGCTCATCAACGAAAAGTCGGGCCATCTCTATCGTACCGCTTATGGCGCGAAAGACTCGCATTTCCCAGCCATGATCGACGCTGACACGTTGCACAAATGCGGCTACTTCGACTCGCATCCCAATGCCGTTACTTTTGTTGGCAACGTCATTGAAGATTTTGACGCCATCGAAGAATTCCGCCGGGCCAATTCCTGTTCGGAAGGCGCATTGATCCCGCAGCATGATCACATTCACATCGACGGCATGTGCCTCAATCCCGCAGCATGTTTCCCCTGCTATCCGACCCTGACGGGCCAGAATTTCGTCGAGGGCCAGTGCTATACGTGGCTGGGCCGCGTCTTCCGCTATGAGTCGCGCAACATCAACGGCCTCGACCGTCTCTACGAATTCAACGTGCGCGAACTGGTGTTTGTCGGCAACGAAGACTATGTGCGCGGCTGCCGTGCCAAGGCGCTGCCGATTGTCGAAGAACTCGCATCCTTCATCGACATTGATTGCCAGGTCCAGACTGCAACTGATCCGTTCTTTGCCACTGTCTCCGCTGCCAAGAAGTTCTGGCAGGCCGCCCAGGAAGTGAAGAATGAAATCAAGATCCCGGCGCTGGGCAACGATGGCAGTCAGAAGATGCTCGCCTGCGGTTCCATCAATCTGCACGGCAATTTCTTTGGCAAGCGTTTCGGTTTCACCTGCGAAAACGGCGAGCCGGCCCAAACGGGCTGCGTCGGCCTCGGCATCGAACGTTGGGTACTTGCTGCCTTCACGCAGCACGGCTTCGACGAGAAGCGCTGGCCGGAAGCCGTTCGCAAAGCAATTTTCTCCTGATCTCCAACACAACACAAAAAGGGACGTAAAACATGCAACTCTATGACCTGATCGGCAAAGTGCTGGGCGTTGACCCGGCATTGCTCAACGAAGAATCTGACGCACAGAACACACCGAAGTGGGACTCACTGCGCCACATCGAAGTCGTGTTCGCCATGGAAAGTGCATTCCACGTGCGTTTCACCATGCCCGAGATTTCTGGACTGCGGAAACTGGGTGACATTCGCAAGCTTCTGCTGACCAAGAATGTGCAACTCAGTCAGCCAGACGAAGCGCGCAAGACCGCCTGATCGCGCATGCGCACTGAGCTCAATTCCAAACAGTGGATGTGATTGTGACCCCTGGAGTGGCCATAAAGGTTCTGATCGTTGACGATGATGAGGATGACTTGTACCTCATCAACGAAGCGCTGAGTGAAGTGACGCGCACGCGTTACTCGGTCACAACAGCGTCGTCTTCACTCATGGCTATGGTCGAACTCTCCAAGGCCAGCTTTGACGTCATTTTCAGTGACTACCGGTTGGGTGCCGTCACTGGCGTTGACTTCATCAACAGTGTCCGCGCTGCCGGAATTGAGACTCCGATCATTCTGTTGACGGGTATTTCGGATCACTTGGTCGACAATGCGGCGCTGAAGGCTGGTTCTTCGGACTTCATTCCGAAGACGGCAATCACTGCAGATGTTCTGGATCGTTCGGTTCGCTATGCCCTGGCGCATGCTGACCGGCAGCGTCTGATGAAGAGCATTCTCAAGAATACCAAGACCGGCATAGCCGTGTTGAGTGCTGACGGAACCGAAACGTTGTCGAATGCGCAGATGGCCCATTTCACCAAGGCGGCTTTCGGTGATGCTGCCGGAGCAAAGCAGAAGCTCATTGAGCTGGCCTTTGCCTCAAGTGAGAAGGATATCGTCCTCGGTGACATCATTCTCGAAGCGCATGTCACAGAACTTCCAGACGGTGGATCGCTGTTGGCGCTTCATGATGTGACTGATCGTGTCAATGACCTGCGCGAGCGGGAGTTGGCAGAAGAGCGTATTCGTGCAATCGCCATGCAGGATGGTCTTACCGGTCTGCCAAACCGGCTGGCCTTCAATACGTTCCTGGATGAATGTCTCGAGAAGGCAAATTTCTCGGGGACACAGGTTGCCGTGCTGCTTTTCGACTTCAACCGTTTCAAGGAAGTGAACGACCTTTTTGGCCACGCCGCTGGTGATCACATCTTGCGCAACGCCGCCTCCCAAATCGGGTCGACGCTGACCGACAAGGAATTCTGTGCCCGCCTCGGTGGCGACGAGTTCGTCCTGATCCAATGTGAGAGCAACGAAGCAAGTGCTCTCGAACTGTCGCGCCGTATCGTTGACAATCTGACATTGTCGCTGAAGTGGGAAGAAAAGGTCATTGAGGCCAGCGTTACACTGGGCGTGGCACTGTTCCCGCAACATGGAAGCAATCGTCAGGAGCTTCTCGCCAACGCCGATCTTGCCATGTACCGCGGCAAGTCAGAGGTTGATCGTTCAATTTGCATCTTCGATGCGGGGATGGACCAGTTTATCCGCGGCCGCCGCACCCTGGCTCATGACTTGCGCCATGCCATACAGAACAATGAGCTCAGTCTTGACCTGCAGCCGCAGTTCTTGACCCAATCGGGTGCGCTCGTTGGATTTGAAGCATTGTTGCGCTGGCATTGCCCAAAACGCGGTCTCGTGTCACCGGCACAGTTCATTCCCGTTGCTGAAGAAACTGGACTGATCATCGAAGTCGACAAGTGGGTGTTGATGCGCGCCTGCCATTTGCTGGCGCAGTTCAATTGGATACCTCGCATGGCCGTCAATATTTCGGCACGTGCCATCTGTCAGCCGCTCATGGTGAGCCAGGTCAGATCAGCCATGCTGGAGATCGGCGTATCGCCGAGCCGTCTGGAATTGGAAGTGACGGAAACGGCGCTTATTCATGACTTGAACCGGGCATTGCACAACCTGCGCCAGATCAAGGCGTTGGGCATCACCATTGCTATGGATGATTTCGGCACGGGTTATTCATCGCTCTCGTTGCTCAGTTCGTTCCCATTCGATCGCATCAAGGTCGATGGTTCATTCATCCAGTTGACCGGCAACAATGAACGTGCCGACGCCATTTTCAAGGCGGTCATCGGTCTCGGGTCGGCGCTGCGCGTTCCGGTCCTTGCGGAAGGCGTGGAGACCGCGCAGCAGTTGCAATTTGCCAGGGCTTCGGGATGCGAAGAACTGCAAGGCTTTCACTTTGGCCGCCCTATTGCCGACAGGGGGCTTGCAGACCTGCATGACCTCCTCAAGGGTGATCTGACGTTGGAAAGCATCAAGACCTGGCAGGAAAGTTTTGCCGCGCAAGAGTCAGGGGCGCAGCAACAGCAAGTCCGTCTGGTCTCAAGCAAGAACTGATACCGAGGCTTGGCAAATAAAAAAACCACCGCCGGTTCGCGACGGTGGTCTCATTTCTTGTGTTGCCTTAAGCGGGCAGCTGGAAGAACCAGTTGGCGACGAGCACGACGACGGCACCTGCAGCAAGTGCCAGGTAGGGCAGCATGCCTGCCTTCTTCTCGCCCATGTCGCCGTCTTTCAGGCCCAGTGCTTCAAGCGCTCCCTTGGGGAACTTGCCGCCGTCCTGCATGTAGTGACGGAAGTAGAACACCGGGATGATGAGGGCGGCAAAAACAAGACCCGCCCACAGCGCGTTGGAATAGCCCCAGACCTTGGCGCCAGCGCCAAGGAACAGCGCGTTGACGAAGGCCAGCACCGTGTTGATGCCGATCAGCGCCGCAGGAGCTTTCCATGGCCGGGCGATGTGTCCGCTATCGATGCGGTGGATCCAGCCGGCATTGAGATTGAGGAAGTTGAAGATGATGTAGCCGACGTTGGAAATGGCCAGCACGTAGAAGTAGCCGGCAAGATCGGACGCAAGCGCCAACAGGAACAAGTTGAAGAAGAAGTCCGTCCACATGGCTCGGGTTGGTGCGCCGTGTGAATTGGTGTGGCTGAGGTAGCGCGGCAACCAGCCATCGACTGAACCCTGATAGAGGGTGCGGGATGAACCGGCCATGGCGGTCATGATGGCGAGGAAGAGTGCGAGGATCATCAGGATCACAAAAATCTGCGTGATGACCTTGCTGCCGCCAACCATGTTGCCAAGGGCCTCGGCAATGCCGGTGCCATCAACAATTCCGGGAGCCAGCATGCCTGCGTGTCCCAGAACGCCCTGGAAGGCGAAGGGCACGATGAAGAAGAACAGGCAACACAGCAGGCCGGAATAGAAGATGGCCTTGAAGGTGTCGGTGGCCGGGTTCTTCAGTTCGCGGGTGTAGCACACGGCGGTTTCGAAGCCGTAGGTGGACCAGGCGGCGATGTAAAGTCCACCGAGGAACAACGTCCAGCCGCCAATCGACCAGGTGCCATCAACGCCGGAGTAAGCGGCGGTCGGTGGCACCAGGCCTGTAACATTGGCGCTGTCGATGGCACCGGTCACGATTGGCACGAGGCCAACCAGCAAAAGCGGTACCAGAACGATGATGGCCAACCACTTCTGGGCAATTGCGGTGGAGGCAATGCCGCGATGCTGAATGGCGAACATGATCAACATCAGGATGGCGCCGATTACGAAGGTCGAATTGAAGTGCAATGCACCAAGGCCCGGAATGTTGAGCGACAGGGCTTCCCAGGTGCGGGCAAACGGCGTGAGTGCTGCAACGCCATCTGCTGATGCGACCGCCTTGATGGCATCAGCGGGTGCAGTGCCGGCATGGGCCGCGATGTAGTCGATCACCGACTGCGAGGTTTCAGTGTAGTTGGCGGCATTTGCTGTCACCCAGTCTAGAACGGCCTGTGAATCGCCGGCAGGAATGGGGAAGAGGGCATTGAGTATGTAGCCGGCCGCGATGGCACAACCCAATGACAGCACCGGCGACCAGGCGAACCAATTGCACCACACCGAAAGCGGCGCGATGAATTTGGAATAGCGCAGCCAGGCGGTAGCACCGTAGACCGAAGCGCCGCCGGACTTGTTACCGAACATGCCTGCGATTTCTGCATAGGTGAAAGACTGCAGAAAGCCCATGATCATGGAAATGATCCAAACCAGGAAGGCGAGCTTGCCCGTGGTGCCGGCGATGCCGCCAATTGAGAAGAGCACCAGCGGCGGCACACCAGCGGCCACCCAGAATGCGCCCCTCCAGTCGAGGGCTCTGACGAGCCCTCCGGAATCAGTATTCGAAGACATGGATAGTTCCCTCCATATTGCCCCATTTTAATTGTTGAACGCACTGCTATGGGCCTCTTCCGGGCCGTCTTGGCAGTACGCAGAAAAGAGGGATTGCAACGCGTGCGCCCGGACCCAGCCCCGACCGTCTGAAACAGTCACCCCAGGAAACAAATTTTAATGACAAGATATCGACCGTCAAGCAGAACTATGCGAACATGAGCTTTATTGGCGGTGCAGTATGTTGCACCGCACCTGCAACTTCAAATGTACTGAGCCTGGCCCGCGCATGAATGCTCCCGCTTTCTTTGCTCCCCGACCCAGCCGCATCCTGCGGCCCGGTGAGCGTGCCTTGCCGCCAAATGTGGAGCGTTATCCCGTTTCCGGCGGTGGTTCGCTTCTGGCCGACGTCAAGGTTGGCGACCGCGTATTGATGACCGACGTGGAAGGTGGCCAGCGGGTCGAACTGGTGTTCTGCGATGCCAAGGGCCGCTTTGACCTGGCGGGTCTTGGAGTGAGAGAAGACGGTGCCGCAGAAGCCTTGAAGGCCGTGCTGGCAGAGGACAATGATGGCGCTCACCGCACCCGTGCAGCGCTTCAGCGCCGTGGCATCACATTGGTGCAGGCGAAAAGTTTCCAGCTCTTTGGAGTTGAGAGCAGGGCAGGGAGTTCGGCTGAATTCACGGTTCGGCACGATGGTGTGCTGATCATCGCGGTTCCCGCAGTGCAAATGTCGCCGGACATGCAAGACACTGCGACGGTGATTGAGCTTCGGCTGATTCGAGCCGCGCCAAAGGTCAAGCATACGGGCGACGATTTGCCTGAGCCACTGGCTGATCCACTGCAGGATATCCGCATCAAGTCGGCAACAGCGCGCGGGTATCTCGTCAAGGCCGGGGAATACATCCAGATCATTGATGTCTCTGGCCGGCAAATGACCGATTTCCAGTGTTTCTCGGCGCGCAAGCTCGACAAGGGATTGGAGAATGCGCTGGATGCCACCATCACCCGCACGCTGACAGGCCGCGCCTATCCCACACCCGGTCTGCCGTCCAAGGGTTTCGCACGGGACTTCGAACCTTTGATTGAGGTGGTGCAGGACACGTGCGGCCGTCATGATGCATTCGCCACCGCCTGCAATCCTCGCTTCTACGACGACATGGGCTATCCCGGCCATGCCAACTGTACCGAGAATTTCAACTTCGCGCTTGATGGCTACGGCATTGCAAAGCGCAAGGGGTGGGAAGCGCTCAACTTCTTTTACAACACGCGCATGGACCATGCGAACGTCATCATCACAGATGAAGCATGGTCGCGGCCAGGCGATTATGTGCTGGTGAAGGCGCTTACCGATATCGTGTGCGTCACTTCATCCTGCCCCGACGATATTGATCCCGGCAATGGCTGGAACCCCACAGACATTCACGTCCGCACCTATTCCGCCGAAAAGAAATTCTCAAGAGCCGTGGCTTACCGCATGACACCTGATGCTGATCCCGTGATGACCAAGGAAACCGCCTTTCATCCCCGCCTCTCGCCATTGACGCGGCACTATTCCGAGTACCGCGGCTACTGGTTGCCGGGACGCTTCAACAATGAGGGGCCGATTGAGGAATATTGGGCCTGCCGCGAAAAGGCGGTGGTGCTCGATCTCTCGCCGCTGCGGAAGTTTGAAGTGACGGGACCGGACGCCGAAACGCTGTTGCAATATTGCTGTACGCGCGACATCCGCAAACTGTCCACCGGCCAGGTCGTCTACACCGCCATGTGCTATGAAAACGGGGGTATGATCGATGATGGCACTGTTTACCGTCTCGGCCAGAACCTGTTCCGCTGGATCGGTGGCGATGACTACTCCGGTCTTTGGCTTCGCGAGCAGGCAGAGAAGCTGGGCCTGCAGGCCTGGGTGCGGTCATCCACCGACCAGTTGCACAATATTGCCGTGCAGGGTCCGGCCAGCCGCGACATTCTGAAGGAGATCATCTGGACGTCACCGGCGCAGCCTTCGATTTCCGAATTGGAGTGGTTCCGCTTTGCCGTAGCGCGCATCGGTCATTTTGAAGGTGTGCCACTGGTGGTTTCCCGCACCGGTTACACGGGTGAACTGGGTTATGAAATCTTCTGTCATCCCAAGCATGCGGTTGAGGTGTTTGACGCGGTGTGGGCAGCGGGCCAGAAACATGGCTTGAAGCCCATGGGCCTTGAGGCGCTCGACATGGTGCGCATTGAAGCAGGATTGATCTTCGCCAACTACGAGTTCACGTCCGAAACTGATCCGTTTGAGGCAGGCATCGGTTTCACCGTTCCGCTCAAGTCCAAGACTGATGACTTCATCGGCAAGGCGGCTCTGGTCCAGCGCAAGGAGCATCCACGCCGCAAACTCGTCGGCCTCGATATCGATAGCAACGAAGCCGTTGGACACGGCGACTGTGTGCATATCGGCCGGGCGCAAGTCGGCGTTGTCACCAGCAGCACGCGCTCGCCCATCTTGAAGAAGAACATCGCTCTCGCCCGCGTTGATGCATTGAACAGCGAGATCGGCACTGAAGTTGAAATTGGCAAGGGCGATGGCCACGCCAAGCGTCTGCCTGCAAGAATTGTGAAACTGTCGCACTACGATCCGGAGAAAACGCGGCCTCGATCTTAGAGAAAAAAGGGCCGGAACATGAGTTCCGGCCCTTTTCGCATTCTACTTCGGCTACTTGCTCTGCAAATACGCAGCCATGGAATCGTCCAGTTCATCTTTCCATGGCGTGTGATGCTTGGGCGACATGGTGCCGGTCATCAGCGAGGCGTAGTTGTTGTTGCGGAAGCCCATGATGTCATCCATCTTGTGGTGCTCCCAGACCATAAAAGTCTTGTTCACGCCTTCGATGTCGAACGTCGGATAGTCGGTCGCTGCGATCAGTTCCTTCACGTAGTCACCCTGGAACCAGATCATCTGCTCGGCGTTCTCGAGTTTCTCTTCGCGCTTCAGCCACTTCTTCCAGTCCTTTTTCATGGCATCAGCTTTGGGCAGCTTGATGCGGCCCATGATGATGTCACGGACGTACCAGGCTTGCGCATCGAACATGTTGAAGGTGTAGAACTGGTCTTGCATGCCGATGTAGAGCAGCTTCGGATTATCCTGCCAGACCACGCCTTTGTAGAGGTTGGCGGGCCACAGGCGGTTTGTTGTCTTGAGGCGGAGGTCTTCCGGCAGGAACGGGAAGTAGTGCTGGTAGCCGGTGCATAGAATGACGGCGTCCACCTCTTTGGTGGTGCCATCCTTGAAATAGGCCGTCTTGCCTTCAACCTTTTGCAGCAAGGGACGCTCTTCGAAATTCTTCGGCCATTTGAAGCCCATGGGCTTGGAGCGATAGGTCGTGGTTACTGACTTCGCACCATATTTCCAGCACTGCGAACCAATGTCCTCAGCCGAATAGCTGCGACCGACGATCAGGATATCCTTGCCCTTGAATTCAAGAGCGTCGCGGAAGTCATGGGCATGAAGCACACGGCCATTGAACTTGTCGAGGCCCGGAAAGTAAGGCGTCTGTGGTGTCGAGAAGTGACCATTGGCGCAGATGACGTAGTCGAATTCCTCCGTCGTCATGATGTCCTTGGGACGGTTGTGCGAGGTGACGAGGAACTTCTTTTTCTTCTTGTCCCAGGTGACCATGCGCACTGGCGTGTTGAAACGGATCCATTTGCGCACACCGGCCTTCTTGACGCGGCCAACGATATAATCCCACAGCACTTCACGCGGAGGGTAGGAGGCGATGGGTTTGCCGAAATGTTCCTCGAAAGTGTAGTCGGCGAATTCCAGACATTCCTTCGGACCGTTGGACCACAGGTAGCGGTACATCGAGCAGTGCACTGGCTCGCCATATTCGTCAAGGCCGGTGCGCCAAGTGTATTTCCACAAGCCGCCCCAGTCATCCTGCTTTTCAAAACAGACGACCTCGGGAATCTTGGCACCCTTTTTCTTGGCCGATTGAAAGGCCCGCAGTGCGGCAAGGCCTGATGGTCCCGCCCCGATAACAGCGACACGTGTCATGTGATGCAACCCCTCATATGTTATAAGCTTGGTGAAGTTTTTTGTTGTTCAATCCGGGAAGATGCCGGGGCTGGTGGGCGCGCCGTCATCGAATTTGGAAAGCCACTCCACCGTGGTGGGGCGATAGCGTGTCAGTCCCTTGTAGTCGATCAGCTCAGGCGGAAGATCGCGCAATACGCGGTGAAAGCGGCGGGCCCACTTGGGAACCGTCGCAAGTTCCTCCATCTTGAGGAGATAGCAGCGGATATCAAACAGGATGGCGTTGGAGCGCGGCAGACGCCACAGGCTCTGCAACTCGCAGCGCAGGTGTACCTTGTTGCCGACATTCTCCGGCGTGACGGTGGCGCGATCGGTGCCCCACTTGTGATAGTTTTCCGGGCTGGTGTCGAGGCGCGGATTGATGGTCATGGTCCAGTTGAGGCGGCGTACCGGGCGGCCCTGCTGGAGATTGAGCAGGAATTTGAGGGCACGCTCGAAAACACCCAGTTCGTGGGCGAGAGGCACCGGTCCATGCCATTCCATGAAATTCATGCCGATATCAAAGTCGAGCGACCAATCGGCCTGCGTCGTCACCATGCCGGCATCACACCACAATGTGCCATCGCGCTGGTCAACGATGACGAAATCCCCTTGCGCCTGGCGGGTGATGAACTCGAGTGGCTCCATGGGCAGTGTCGATGCATCGCCGAATACAAATGTCTGGTCGATGGCCATGGGGCGGTTGACCCAGTGCCATTTGTCGCCATCCCTGGTCAGCGAGAAGTGTTCGGGATAGTCGCGGGCCTGATGTTCCATGATCAGCTCGAGTGTGTCCCACTGGGCCGTCATCATGTGGGGCAGCGCCTGATAGCGCAGCGGATCTTCCTTCAGCACCTTGGCGCGGTCGGCCATTTCGGCGACGAAGTGTTCATCGATGTCGATCAGGTTGTTGTAGGCATGGCCCTTGGGACCGGCTGGAACATGGGGCTCCATGTTGACGGCGTACATGTACTTGTCTTCGTGGAAGGGGAATGGGAAGCGGCGGATTGTTTCAGGTGAATTCCTGAAGGTGTAGTCATCCCGGAATGTCTCGGTCTTGAAGGTGATGGTCATCAGGCGCTCCGGTATTCTTCTCAAAGGTCGAGGGTGATGTCGGCGCCCTTGATGCGCGAGACACAGATCATGATTTTCTTGCCGGATGCCTTGTCCTCGGGTTCGAGGAAATGGTCGTTGTGCTCAAGCGTGCCATCGCAGGCGATGACATTGGTTTCGCACTGACCGCAAGCCCCGCCACGGCAGAGATAAGGTGCATCGACTCCCGCTGCTTCCGCCGCTTCGAGAATGCTCTGGTGTGAATGGACTTCAATGGTCTTGGCAGAGCGTTGCAAGCGGGCGCGGAAAGGTTTGCCCGGCGGTGGGGCGAGAAATTCTTCGGAGTGGAGATTTTGTGCGGGCCAGCCCATGTCGCTCGCCTGGCCGAGCATGGCGTTGATCATGCCCTTGGGGCCGCAGACATAGAGATGTGTGCCGAGGGGTTGATTGCCGAGAATGTCAGCGGCAGGAATGAAGAGTTGTTCAGCGTCACAGTAAATCTTGATGCGGTGCTTGCCGTAACGTTGCTGCAAGTCCTGCCAGTAGGCGCCATGGCTGCGGGTACGGACGGCGTAGTGCAGTTCAAAGCTGCGGCCCTCGCGTTCCATCTGCTGCATCATGGCGATGAAGGGTGTGATGCCAATGCCGCCCGCCATCAGGATGTGCTTGCGGCCGCGAAAATCAAACGGGAAAAGATTGACCGGCTGGCTGACCACCAACTGGTCGCCGACCTTGAGCTTGTCGTGAAGGAAATGCGAACCGCCGCGTGATTGTTCGACACGCAGCACGCTGATTTCGTAACCTGAGCTGTCAGCGGGATCAGACATGAGAGAGTAGGGATTGCGGCGCAACACCGGGCCGTCGCGCATGCTGACCACGACGTGGGCGCCGCCGGAGAAAATCGGCATGGGCGAGCCGTCAACACTTTCAAAGCGAAAACGCCTCACACTGTCAGCCACCTGGGTAATGGCCGCGACCCTGACTGGAATCTCCGTATTGATGGTCATCGTTCAAACTTCATGGAAAGAGAACCTCGGGGGCAGGCGCTGTGCCCGGTTCTTCGGCGTCGATGTTGACGCCCTGGAAAGCGCCGAAGCGACGGGAATAGTGGTCACGCACCAGCAGTGCCAGACCGCAGTGGCTGCAGGTGAAGGGGCTGGTCTTCACGTCGTCGGTGATGCCCTTGCAATGCACGCATTGGACGCGGCGGGCTTCCGAGCCGCGATGCTCGGTACGGATCGAATTGAAATCGACACCATGGTTCAGCGCCACCTGCATGGCCTGGCCGATGAAGCCTTCGGTGCCGGCCAAATAGATGCGCGTACCCATCTTGCTCTGACCGAGCATGATGTTGAGCCGGTTGAGCAACACCGGAATTGTTGGTGCAATCCACAAGTCATTGGGTTTGAGGGATGCCAATGTCTTGTCATGGTCGTGCGGTTTGGATGCGCCAGCCACATAGAGAATATCGGCCTTGGTTATCTCGCCAATGCCCGGCACCGGCACCTGTTCGGTGAGCGCGCGCGCCCCTTCCGCCTCGAGAACGACGAGGTGCTTGCGGGCCTTTGGGTCGAGTGCAATGCCCTTGTAAACGGGGCGGCTCTTGATGCCTTTAACGAGCATGGTCAGTCCTAGCCGACGGCAGTCCTTTTCTTTTTCTCAGGATCGTCGAAGCTGATGGTATGGGCGATGGCCTTGGCCTTCAAGGTCTTGCCGCGCACCTCAAGGGCTGTACCCTGTTTGGCGTAAGGCACATCAAGACGCACGATTGCCATGCTCTTTCTGGTGAGCTTGGAATAGCTCGGGCAGGTGATGACGCCGACTTTCTTGCCGTCGGCCCAGAGTTCATCGCCACCGTCCGCCATCTTGTCGCCTTCGATGAGGAGGCCGAAGATCTTGAAACGTTCGCGGCCCTTGAGTTTGTAGTGCTCTTCGTGGCCACGGAAACCAGTCTTCCCCGGTGATACGGTGAAATCAAGGCCAAGCTCCCAAAGTGAATCGCCCGGAGGTTGATCGGCGAACGGATACATCTGCGAATTGTCGAAGGGATAGAACAACAGGTAACTTTCAACGCGCAAGAAATCCAGCGTGGTAAAGCACACTGGCGCAATGCCCATCGGCTTGCCCTGTTCGAGGATGGTGTCCCAGACCATGCCAGCATCCTGGCCACGCACGAAAATCTCATAGCCGCGCTCGCCGGTGTATCCCGTGCGCGAGATCATAACCGGTGCGCCGAACAGCGTGGTCTGCATGTGGTGGAAATACTTGAGATCGCGGATGCCCGGCACATGCTTGGCCAGAAATTCCACCGCCAGCGGTCCCTGCAGCGACAGGTCATGCAGGTCATCGTCAAAGAGCACGGCGACGTTGCGGCCCATGGCCTGCTTTACCACTTCCTCGTGCGCCGTGCCGGAGCCGTGCACCAACATCCAGGAATTGGGCCCAGTGCGATAAATGATGCAATCATCGGTGAACATGCCGCGGTCATTGAGCATGCAGGCATAGACCGACTTGCCCGGGTAAACCTTGGTGACATCGCGTGTGGTGATGTAGTCGAGCACGGCGATGGCATGGGGCCCGACGAGATGCACCTTCTTCAAGCCCGACACATCCATGAGACCGGCCTTGGTGCGCACCGTGGCATGTTGGTCGACGAGGTCAGCGTCATAAGTCCAGGCCGTGCCCATGCCGCTCCAGTCTTCGAGCTTCGAGCCAAGGGCGCGGTGGCGGTCGCCAAGGACCGAAAATCTCCAGGACAAGGGCATGTGGTTTCCTCCTCAGACTTTCCTATGTGGAATTATTGTTTCCCTACTGTACATAGGAATCATCACTGCGCAAGATGGCAAATGGAGCAATCTTGCACGCCTCACGATGGGCGGTTGACCAGCATATTGGCAACACGGGTGAAGTGATTGAGCAACAGAGCATGGGTGTTCTGATCGAGGCCTTGGGCGGCCAGGGCCTTATCCATGCAGATGAGCCATGAGTCCCGCTCGACCGGGCCCACCGCCAAGTGTTCATGCATCTTGCGCACGTTGGAATGGCCGTGCAACTCTACATAGAGCTGCGGACCGCCGAGAAAGCCGGAGAGAAATTCGAACTGCGCCTGCCGGGCATGGGGTAACCCATGACCGAGATTGTGCAACACCATGAGCGGTGCGCCCGCGGGATCACTTTCAACAATGTCGTAGAAGGTCTTGACGAGGCGGCGCACACCGTCGGCACCGCCAAGCTTCTGGTATGGCGTGATGGGCACGCTCCCGTTCCCTGCTCTTGCTGTCTGCATGACTGCAAGGTTGCCGACAGCCGATGCATCCGGCAACCTGCGAGAAGGTCGCAGGGCTCAGTCAAGCCAAACCTCGACTGCTCCGAGATCAGCAAACTCGCCGCGTACGTGATCGCCCGGCGCAATCGTCATGGGCACAAGACATGTGCCGGTTGAGACAGTCTCACCTTTGCGCGCGGTAATGCCCAGGGCCGAGAGTTCATTCACCAGCCAGGTCATCGCCGTTCGGGGCGAGCCCAGCACATTGGCGCCCTTGCCCTCGACATCAGCCTTGCCGGTGATACGGCCAAGGGGTGTGAGTGCCACGAGATCGAGTGAGCGCCAACGATCCGGCATGGCATCTCCGACGCAAAGCCAATGGGCACAGGCGTTGTCGGCGATGAGTGCTTCGGCACCGACCACTTCAAAGCGGTCGTAGCGGCTGTCGGGAATCTCGATGGCTGGATGCAGCGAAGCCACAGCGGCGAAGACTTCGGCCTCAGAGTATGGCGTCTGGCGTGGCGGCAGGTCAGCGCCGAGGCGGAAGGCGAATTCAACTTCTGCCACCTTCATGTGATTGTCGCCAAATGGTATGCGCCCGCCGGAACCGACGACGCGCTCGGCGATGTAACGACCTGCCAGAGGACCATCGACACCAATGTGCTTTTGTCCAGCCACGCTGGTGGCGGCGATCTTCCAGCCATAGAGCGGTGCTGCCGTCTGGTTCATCATGCGCGCCTGTATGGCGTAGGCTTCACCGCGGCTGTGTGGGGCGCAGCTGTCGGGCAGGCGGGAAGCCGCGTATTGGCCAACCAATGATCATGCAGCAGGCCGGCGGCAATGTTGAGGTCGATCCTGTCCATCACCGGAGCATGCGACGGTTGCGTTGGCGCTGCAAGTTTGGCGTCAGATGTGCAATGCGTCAGGCTTGCAGTTCGTCCGGGCAAGTTGAGGCGACACCTTGTATTGACGCGCGCGCCGTATAGGAAGGTCGGTCCTTCGGGTTCAGGGCCTCTTCGGCGGTGGCGGTCAGTGCGTAGTAGTCGAAACAGTTGTCACTCACCTGCACGATGCGGAAACAGCCACCCGCCATTGATGAGTAGAATGTGCAGAAGAGATTGTTCATCACCGACCATTGGCCAGTGTCATTGCCGCGCGGATCCCAGTACGAGATGCCGCCACCCACGGCATAGGTCTCCTTGACGGCAAGGCCATCGCCATAGGCACCTGCCACCGTCTTGCCCTCAAAGACCGCGATGATCTCGGGGCCCGAGAGAATTTTTTCTTTTACCGTTGGAGGTTGCGGCGCTGTCGTCACGTCGGCCAGAAAGAGCAGTGGCACAGCGATGGCGAGGTTCTTCATCAGGCCTCCACGATTTTCCACTCATGTGACAATTCCGCCGTCTTCTCGAACATCCGGGAGGCGGAACAGTATTTTTCAGCCGACAGGTTCACGGCGCGTTCGACCACCGCTGGCTTCAAGTTGTGACCTTTGATGGTGTAGATGAACTTGACCTTGGTGAAGACCTTTGGGTCTTCAGTGGCGCGCTCGCCGTCGAGATCAATTTCGCAGCCCGTCACTTTTTCACGGGCCTTTTCCAGATATCATCACGATATCAAAGGCGGTGCAGCCACCTAGAGCCAAGGAGCAGCATTTCCATCGGGCGCACGCCGATGTTGCGGCCCCCCGCTTCCGGCGCGCCATCCATGACAACGGCATGGCCGGAGCCAGACTCGCCCAAGAAGGCACGACCGTTGATCCAGGTGACTTTGGCTTTCATGGCAACGCTCCAGTATTCGGCATTTATGTTCCGGGTGTGTTTTCGACGTAGACTTCGACTTCGCTTTCGCCAGCGTCGCGGAAATCGAGGATGAGGCTAAAGCGCTGCCCCACCGCCAGTGGTGCCCTGAGGGCCACCAGTCGCAGGTGCGGGCCAGCGGGCCGCATCGGAAATGGCTGCATCGGCGGAAGTTCAAATTGCTCAGTGGCGGGATCATCATAGCGGGCATTGCGGCGCAATTCGATTGTCGCTGCCACTTCGCTGCGGGCGCCGATCAGCGCATCGGCGGCTTTGCCCTGATTGAGCAGCGGCATGAAAACTTGACCATCGCGGCTGGCCCCCGAAGGCAGGGCCCAGGCATGACCGATGCCGATGCCACCCGCTTTGGAGGAGTGGGCAAGGGCTGTGCATGGCCAGAGCAGGCCAACGGCAATGAGGCGGCGGCGGTTCATGGATGCGTCAGATACGGTTCCCGGTGCCATTGGTCAAAGTGAAATCCCATGATAGCTTTGTCGCATGGCCACGGTTCACTTCACCTCCAATCTGCGGCGGCATGTGAATAGCGCGCGTGTGGAAAGCACAGGCGGCACGGTGAAGGCTGTGCTGGAGGGGGCGTTTGCAGCCAATCCCGGCCTGCAGCATTATGTGCTGGATGACCAGGGTGCCTTGCGCAAGCACATGCGTGTGCTGATCGATGGCGAGTCCATCGTTGATCGCCATCATCTGTCAGACATTGTCAAACCCGCCTCGCAGGTCTGGGTCATGCAAGCACTTTCAGGAGGATAGAATGACGAGCAGTGTCATGGTCTCGACCCGCAAGGGGCTGTTTGAAGTGAGTAAGGGAAAGCGCGGCTGGGCCGTGTCGGACAGTCACTTCGTCGGCGACAATGTCACACTGACGCTGCGCGACCCGCGCGACGGCACCGACTATGCCGCACTCAATCACGGTCACTTCGGCATCAAGCTGCACCGCCGCGATGCCCCTTCAAAGAACGGGGGCAAGAAAAAGTGGAAGGAAATCACCACACCCGCCTATCCGAAGAAGCCTGAAACCCTGGTGGATCTTGATGGCTGGGGCAAGCCGGTCAATTGGACGACGCAACTCATCTGGGCGATGGAAACGGGTGGACCAACGCAGAAGGGCACAATCTGGATCGGCACCATGCCGGGCGGCCTGTTCCGCTCCACCGACCGTGGCCAGTCCTGGGAGTTGATGGAAAGCCTGTGGCGGCACCCGTCGCGCAACAAGTGGCTGGGGGGTGGGGCGGACATTCCCGGCATTCATTCGATCTGCGTTGACCCGCGCGATCCCGACACTGTGCGTGTCGCCATTTCCTGTGGCGGTGTGTGGGTGACGAAAGACGCGGGCGAGAGCTGGGTGCAATCGGCCCATGGCATGCGCTTTGGCGACGGCCCGGAAGAAGGACTGGCCGATCCCGAAACCCAGGATCCGCACATGATGGTGCAATCCCCCTCGCACCCGGAAAAGTTCTGGGTGCAGCATCACGCCGGCATTTTCAAATCGGTGAATGACGGCGTGAAATGGACGCAAGTGAAAGCCAAGCCCTCGTCCTTCGGCTTTGGTGTCGTGGTGCACCCCAATGACCCCAACACTGTATGGTTCGTGCCGGGCATCAAGGACGAAAAGCGCATCCCCGTCGGCGGCGCACTTGTCGTCACCAAGACGACGGACGGCGGCAAGACGTTTCGGAGCCTGACCAAAGGCCTGCCGCAGAAACACGCCTACGACGTGGTGTTCCGGCATGGTCTGGCGATTGATGAAACCGGCAAGAAACTGGTCATGGGCTCCACCACCGGCAACCTGTGGATCAGCGAAAACGGGGGAGAGGCGTGGAAGCAAGTGAGTTCCACCCTGCCGCAGGTCTATGCGGTGCGGTGGGCGTAGGGGATTTTCTCCGTGGGTTGCACACAGCCCTTCACATCGCTGCCACGTGGCGGGAGAATTCCTTGGTTGCCATCAGCGCCTTGCACCGGTTGAAGCGGTTAACGGCATAGGCCATGAAATCATCGGCGGGGTTGTTGTTGGCGTGTTGGATCAAGCCCCACAAGGTCCAGAGCAAATCGCACATGGCCTTGTAGATGACCATGCGGCCATGATCAGCGGATGAGGGTGCGCCATCAAAGTAAGCCCGAAGCATGTCCATGTCCTGACCGTCGTCGAAGCCGCCTTCGACCGAGAGGTCGCCCAGGTCCCACATGGGATCGTTCATGCCGGAATATTCCCAGTCGACCACCCACATGCGTGTGCCATCGTCGAGGAAGTTTTCGCAGAGGGGATCGCAGTGGCAGGGCACCAGTGCCACAGGGTTTCGCGTCAACGCGGCGCGGATGGCTTCGGCCTCGCGCACCACGTCATGATAACCTGCGGGCAGGTCTACATCCCTGGTGGCGAGAATCTTGAGATAATCATCAATCATCGCGAAGAGTTCAAAGCGGAAGGGAAAGACGCCGCCTGAGGTGTGCAGCCGGCGCAGCACTTTGCCCGCCCGTGCCGGTGCACCTTGACGCGAGCGGAAGCCTTCTGGCGACAGCGTCACGGCATCGGATACCAGTGTGGTCACCATCAGTCCAGATTTGGAATCGGCGTGAATGACGGCGGGACTGACTCCCGCTGTTGCCGCAACACGGGCCGACACAGCTTCGTTTTCGCGGTTGATATATTCCTCAGTGCCTTTGCCCGGAATGCGCAGCACATGACCGCCGATGCGGTAGACCTTGTTGGTCAAGCCGCCCAGCCGTTCGACCGGCCCAAGATAATTGGCCAACGCAGGCACGTCCTTGAGTGCGGCCCGAACGACTTGTTCTTCCTCTGGAGACATGGTGCAATGGCTAACACGGAAATTCGCGAACTGAAAAGGGCAGGTGATGGCCGCAGACAAGGACAAGGGTGGGCATGATGGCTATTTGGGTGCCGTCTATGATTCGAGGACCACAGCTGATGTGGCCGCGCTTTATGACAAGTGGGCTGCGACCTATGACGCCGAAATGGCGCTGGCGGGATATCGCCATCCCAGCATCTGCCTGGCGCTTCTTCGCGCCATCTACCCCGTGGTACAGCGCCCTTGCTCGATGCCGGAGCGGGTACCGGCCTCATTGGCGAATGGCTGAACATCATGGGCTACGGCAACGTCGAAGCGCTCGACATCTCCGAGGGCATGCTGGAGGTCGCGCGGGCAAAAAGCTGCTACAGCGCGTTTCATGTGCTGGCATTGGGTGGAGACTTGCCTTTTGCCGACAACAGTTATGGCGGGATCATTTCTGCCGGCGTGTTCACGTCTGGCCATGTGGGCGCGGAAGGGCTGGACGAATTGGTCCGCATCACCCGACCGGGCGGCGTCATCGTGCTGACGGTCAAGGGCACCTTGTGGGACAGTGGCTTTTCGAGACGCGTCGCAGCGTTGGAGACACTTGGTCTTGTGTCACGCGCGGAAGAAACAGAACCCTATGTCTCGATGCCAGGGGAAGCGAACACCACACCCAGCCGCGGATTGGTGCTGCGGGTGAATTAAACCAGTTCTGCCAGTCCGTTCAAAGTCTCAATCACGCGGGCCGGTTTGCCGGGGATGTTGTCGTCAATCGTTGGCATGCGCGCGATGCGTACCACCTGGAAACCAAATTGTGCGGCAGCCTGGGCATCCCAGGTATTGGCCGAGACAAAGCAGATCGACAGCGCATCCTGGATGGTCAGCTTCTGCATGGCGAGGCGATAGACGCGGCGGCTTGGTTTGTAGATGCCGACCTCTTCAACCGAGAGCACGTGGTCGATAACTTTGTCGAGGCCGGCGTGGCGGACGATGGCATCCAGCATCGATGGTGAGCCATTGGAGAGAATGGCGGTGCGTTTGCCCTTCTTCTTCACAGCGGTGATGGCTTCCACGGCGTCAGAATAGGCATCAAGTTTGAGGTAGAGCGTCATCAACTCGTCGGCGAGACCGGGCTCGTTGATCTGCAATTGCTTCAGGGCAAAGTCGAGGGCATCTCGGGTCACATGCCAGAAGTCGGCGTGCACGCCCATGAGGCTGCGCAGCCAAGTATATTCGAGTTGTTTCCGGCGCCACAGCGGTGCGAGGTCGACAGCCTTGCCGCCGATTTCCGTGGCCAACTTTTCCACCGGCGTGGCGACATTGAACAGGGTGCCGTAGGCGTCGAAGACGCAGGCCTGAATGCCTTCCAACTTTCCCGCCGCTGCCATGGAGGGAAACTACTCCATCAGCCGATGGAAGCAAGTCCGGGAAAGAGCTCGAGAAGCCAGTAGGAGAAGGTCTGCATGGTACCGGTCAGGAACATGATGCCGGTCAAGACCAGCAACAGTCCCATGATGCGTTCGACCATCGGCAAGTGCTGGCGGAACTTCTTGAAGAAGCCAAGGAAGGTATCAAGGCTCAAGGCCGCCAGCAGGAAGGGAATGCCAAGGCCGAGGGAGTAGATTGCCAGCAGGCTCATGCCCTTGGGTAGGCTTTCCGTCGAACCGGCGATGGAAAGAATGGCGGCGAGCACCGGGCCGATGCAGGGTGTCCAGCCAAACGCAAAGGCGAGGCCAATGCCATAGGAACCAATGAGGGTGACGCTTTCGGCCTGATGGTGATAGCGCGTTTCGCGCGCCAGGAAGGAGAGGCGGAAGAGGCCGAGGAAGTTGAGGCCCATGATGATGATGGCGACACCGGCAATCTGCGTGAGCACTGGCATGTACTGGCGCAGCACCTGACCTGCAGCGGAAGCGCCTGCGCCGAGCAGCACGAACACCGTGGTGAAGCCCAGCACGAAGCATAGCGCTGCCAGCATGACGCGGGCGCGGTGCTGGCGTTCGACGACCACATCCTCACCGGCGAGATCATCCAGCGACAGGCCGCTGATGTAACAGAGATAGGGTGGCACCAGCGGCAACACGCAGGGGCTCAGGAAACTGAGCGCACCGGCGATGAGGGCGGCCCCAATCGAGACATTCAAATCCATGTTCAAGTCCTTGGACAGGCTCTGTGACAGGGTCGACGTGATTTCGCAACGCAAGGCGGTGTCGCGGTTCATCACGTTGCAGTGTGTTTTCGGCACGACGGTCGCTTGACCGATCGGTGATATGTGTTATGTTATAATATAACATTATTTGATCGAGAGTACTGATGAGAGTTTTGCCCAGACTTGAATTCCTGCTGGTGGCTGCGCTGTTCCTTGGTTCAGGTGCAATTGCCACCGCTGCAGCGCCCAAGGTCATTGCCTCGATCGTGCCGGTCCACGCACTGGTGGCGGGTGTGATGGACGGGGTGGCAACGCCTGAACTTCTGCTCTCTGGACAGACGAGTGAACATCAGGCCAGTTTCTCACCACTGCAGGTCAAGGCATTGGGCGCGGCAGATGTGGTCTTCATCATTGGCGCTGGACTTGAACTGAAGCTCGGTGAATTGAGCGGCAGCGAAGCGGTGAAGGGCAAACGCTTTGTTGAACTCGCAGACATTGCCGGATTGACAAAATTCGCCATTCGCGAAGGTGGTGCGTTCGAGAGCCACAGCCATGCAGAGGGTGAGATCGGGCATGATGACAATCCCGGCAAGGCTGCGTTTGATCCCCATCTCTGGCTTGATCCCGGCAACGCCAAAGTGATGGTTGCGGCCATCGCACAGGAACTTGCAACAGCCGATCCAGCCAATGCCGCAACCTACGACAAAAATGCCAAAACCATGGCAACCAAACTTGATTCTCTTGCGGACGAGATTTCTGCAGAACTTTCTCCCGTCAAAAACAGGCCCTTCATCGTGCACCATGATGCCTACCAGTATTTTGAGAGGCGCTTTGGCCTGGCTGCAGCAGGCAGCATTTCGGATTTCTCCGCCAGCGAACCTTCGGCGCAGCGCCTGAAGCAGGTGCGCGATCAGGTGAAATCTTCAGGTGCCGTGTGCGTCTTTCACGAACCGCAGTTCTCCGGCAAGGCAGCACAAATCATGACCGAAGATACATCGGCGCGTGCGGGCGTGCTGGATCCCATCGGCTCCACGTTGCGCCCCGGCAAGGCCGCGTACCGTGAACTTCTGCTGACACTTGCCCGCGATTTAAAGGCCTGCCTCGCGGGATAAGCGCTTCACTTTCCTGCCGCATTCTCCGATCATTGCAGGCACAGATTCGGAAAGGTCTGGAATGATCCGGCGGCTTGTTCTTGCGTTGATGATGTCTTGTCTGGGTGCGGCGGCGGCTCAGGCGCATCCGCATGTCTGGGCCAGCATGCGCTCCAGTCTGGTGGTCGATGGCCAGGGCCAGATTACAGGCGTGGCGATGGAATGGACCTTCGATGAAGGTTATACCGGATTTGCCCTCGAAGGTCTGGATAGCAATGGCGATGGTATTTTTGATCCCCAGGAGATCAAGCCGTTGACCGATGAAAATATCGCCAATTTGGCCGAGTCTGATTATTTCGGCTTCATGCGCCAGGATGGCAAGTTGCTGCCACATGGGCCAGTGACGGATTATGGCCAGAGCTACGGCAACAATCGCCTGACCCTGTATTTCGTGTTGCCGCTGGTGTCACCGGTTGATCCCCGCAAGGGCACTTTCGACTACAAGATCTACGACCCGGATTTCTTCATCGCCTTTGACTATGTGAAGGACAAACCGGTGGACCTGAAAGGCACGTTGCCGTCCGGTTGCTCTTTTGAATTGAAGCCCTTCCTGTCCGACGCGGAATTGGAGCAGAAGCGCAACTTTCTCGCCGAGAAGGGCAAGGACTGGACCAATGATACGGGCGAGGACTTTGGTTCGCTCTTTGCCCAGGCAGCTGTTGTGACATGCGCGCCCTGATCCGATGGCTTGTTCTGGTGACGCTGCTGCTCGCGCCGCTGTCACTGGCGGCGGTTGCACAGGAGGCCACCGGTGGTGCGCCTGTGGCTGCAGAGTGGCGATGCGGCCAAGGTGACGCCCAAGGTCATCATCGACAAACGCAAGCTGCTGGTGCCGCCACGCAATCCTGACGGCTCGTTCATGGTGACACCCTTTACCGAAGACCCGGTGCGCTGGGCCCGTGACAAGCAGCAGAATTTCTATCGCCAGCTTTCCGGTGCCATTCGCGGTCTCAAATCATCCTCGCCCATGGCGGCTGGCTGGACGCTGGTCTTGATCAGTTTTCTCTATGGCGTGTTTCATGCAGCGGGGCCTGGTCATGGCAAGGCGGTCATCTCTGGCTGGGTGCTGGCGACAGAGAATGATCTGCGGCGCGGCATTGTCATTGCCGCCATGAGTGCGTTGTTCCAGGCGCTGACGGCGATTGTCATCGTGAGTGCACTGCTCTTGTTCGTCAGCAGCGCTTCCGCCATGGCGCGCGACGTGGCGGGTTTTCTGGAAAGTGCCAGCTACCTGATGATCGCAGGGCTCGGGCTTTATCTGGTGTGGACGGCGTTCCGGCCAAGCCATGTTCATGCGCCTGTGGCGAAGGTCTGTTGCCGCTAACAGCGGCAGGTTTGGGCGCGCGGGTGCATGAAGGCTCACATTTCGAGATCGTGACGCCATTGCCTGTTGGTTTGCACGATCACGTCCACAGCGCCGATTGCGAGTGTGGCCACGTGCATCTGCCCGAGGCGAGCGCGCTGCGCGGTGACTGGTCGTGGGGCAAGGCGGTGACGCTGGCCTTTGCCGTGGGCTTGCGGCCGTGCACGGGTGCACTGCTCGTTCTGATCTTTTCCTGGGGGCTGGGTCTGTACTGGGCGGGCATTCTCGCCACGCTGGCCATGGGGGTCGGCGTTTTCATGACCATTTCGGTGATTGCGGCTCTCGCCGTTTTCGCCAAGTCGGCAGCGCTGCGCTATGCCGGGCTGGGGAACCAGATGCTGGCGCGCGTCTTGTGGGGTGTGCGACTGCTGGTCGGACTGGCCATTGCTGGCTTGGGTGGGTTGATGTTCTGGGCCTCGCTCGGCGGCGTCAACGCGATGATGTGAGGGAATGCGTATGCGGGATTGGTTGGCATTGGCAGGCTTTGTTGTGCTGTGTCTGGCGGTGGGCGCGCTGGGTGGCTGGGCCACGGCGCAATCTGTGGCGGAGTGGTATCCGACGCTCAACAAGCCCACATGGACGCCACCGCCATGGGTTTTTGCGCCAGTGTGGACCATGCTCTACATCCTGATGGGTCTTGCGGCGTGGCTGGTGTGGCGCAAGGGCAATGCGCGGACGGCAATGGTACTGTTTGGCGTACAGCTTCTCTTGAACCTGGCCTGGTCCTTCCTGTTCTTTGGGGCGCGTTCTCCGGGTCTGGGGCTTGTCGATATCGTGGTGTTGTGGCTTGCCATTGCGGCGATGATTTTTGCCTATTTCTCCAAAAGCCGCCCGGCCGCCCTTATGATGCTGCCGTATCTCGCATGGGTTAGTTTTGCGACAGCGCTCAATGTGGCCATCTATGCGCTGAACTGAGGAAGACACGTTATGATATCGCCTCGAAACTAAAATCCACAGTCCTGCTGGGATCTTGGAGAAGGCACTGAAATCCGGCTGTTTATAGGTGGTTATGGGTGATATTGCGGTGCAATATGCTGACTAGACTGCAACTTGGCGGAGGTCTTTGCAGGGCAGAAGAGGCGGCTTCAGTCTTTATTGTTTGGATTCGAAACCATGCTAGTTAAATCGACTGTGCCAGTCTATGGTGCGTTGCAACATCGGCCGCCCTTGCCTGCCTCATAAGTTTGGTCCGCTGGATGGAGCGTTATAGCCCGTGGGTGGCACCTGACCCGGCATTGCAGCAGCAGAGTTCAACACGTCGTCTACGCCATGTGCGGGTTCTGCCGAAGAGCCGGGATTTTCACTGAAGGTGGCCTAAGCCACGCGCCCCACATAATGGGTCTCGCCACGGGCGCGGGCATGGGCACGCACCGCATCACCGAAAGCCGAGAACAGCTTCACCGAGTCCGGATTGTTGGCGGCCTTGAATTCCGGGTGCCATTGGGTCCCGAAAGCGAAGGCCTTGGCGCCTTTGACCGAAACAGCCTCGACAATGCCATCGGGTGCCGTGGCCTCGACATTCAAGCCAGACCCCAGTTTCTTGACGCCCTGGCGGTGGATGGAATTGACCATGGTTTCGGATTTTCCGAGAATGCGGTGCAGCAGGCCATTGGGCGAAATGGCGATCGTGTGGCTCGGCGCGTAGCGCACATTGGTATCGTCAGACTTGGGCGCACGGTGATCAAGGCGGCCTTCGCCACGCTGCAATTCCGTCTCCAGCGAACCACCCATGGCGACATTCAGCTCCTGGAAGCCACGGCAGATGCAGAACAGTGGCATGCCGCGCTCGATGACGGTGCGGATGAGTTGCAACGTGGTGGCGTCGCGGTGGTGGTCATAGGGTTCATGGTCCGCCGTCGGATCCTCGCCATAATGCGGGGGGTGGACGTTGGAAACGGCACCGGTCATCAGCAGGCCATCGAAATGGGCGAGCATGCCGTCGAGATTGCCGTGGTCCAATTGCGAGGGGATCATCACGGCATCGACATCGGCCACATCCGTCAGTGCACGGACGTATTTGTCGCCGAGCGAGTGGAACAGAAAACCATCTTTTTCAGTGGTGTCGGCGGGAAGGCCTACGAGGGGTCGTGATCTAGCCATGATGTCCACAAATCAGTTGAACAAGAGCTGCCATATTAGCCCTGCCAGAGCCGCCAAGGCCAGCGTTTTGGGAATGCCCAGCTTCGCCCAGAGCAGGGCAGCGGCCATGGCAAGGCTGAGCAGCAAAGCTGCCGGATCGAAACTAGCCAGGTCCGGCCACCATAGCGGCACGGGTCCGGGCAGGCGCTCGACACGGGCGAAGACGACATGCAGGCCGAACCACAGGCTCAGGTTCAGGATCACACCGACCACGGCGGCGGTGATCTTGCCGAGGGCGGCAGCGATGCGTTGATGTGACTGCAGGTACTCAATCCACGGAGCACCGGCGAAAATCCACAAGAAGCAGGGCACAAACGTCATCCACAGGAACACGACGCTGGCGGCCAGTCCGGCCCACAGTGAAGCCAACTGCTTTTCCGCCGCGGTGAAGGCGACAAACTGGCCAACGAGGATGAGGGGGCCTGGCGTGGTTTCGGCGAGCGCCAGACCATCCATCATCTCCTGGGTGGTCAGCCACTTCGCCTGCTCCACCATCTCCTGTCCGAGCGACGTCAACACGGAATAGGCGCCGCCGAAAGTGACCACGGCAAGGGTCGAGAAAATGCGGGCCAGTTCGGCAAAGAGATCGTGCGGCCCGCGCACCAGATGGAGAAGCGCCAGCGGCAGCAGCCAGATAGCAGCCCAAATGGCTATGGTGCGTAGGCTGGCCAGGCGCGATGGTCGTGTCACTGGCGGTGGCTTGGCACTGCTTCCACTGGAAAGCGCACCGGCAAGTGCGGCAGCGGCGATGATCAAGGGAAAGGGAAGGGCGAAAACAAAGAGAGCGATGAACGCCAATCCTGCAACAATCCAGTCACCGGTTGATTTCAGGGCGCGGCCTGCGACCTTGGCCAGGGCCTCCAGCACAATCGCCAGCACTGCGGCCTTCACCCCCCACATCAGGGCCGCCACCAATGGCACTTGCCCAAACAAGGCGTAGATGACGGAGAGTGTCAGGATGACAAGTGCACCCGGCAGTACAAAGAGCACGCCCGCAATCAAACCGCCACGCGTGCCATGCATCTTCCAACCGGCATAGGTGGCGAGTTGCATGGCTTCGGGACCGGGAAGCAACATGCAGAAATTGAGCGCCGAGAGAAATTCCTTTTCGCTCAGCCACTGTCTCTCCTGCACCAGTTCGCGGTGCAGCAGCGCAATTTGTCCGGCAGGCCCTCCGAACGAAAGAAGCCCGATGCGGGCCCACAGGCGCGTCGCCTCGGCAATGCCCGTCATGCCTTGACCCGGACAGGCCAGCTGTGGGTTTCCTCGGTACCATCCCGGCACCAGCGGTACAGCGCATCATAGACAACAAGACCCGCCTGCAACTGGTCCAGGTCGTTGCTGTGAAGCCGCGACAGGCCAATCGATATGGCCAGCAGTCCGGCGGCTTGCGGATTGTCGCCGAGAAGGTTGGTGTCAGCGCAGCGTACAATTTCAGCCAGCCGCAGCAACGGTTCGGTCTTCAAGCCAAATTCGCTGAGCATTTTGTCGAACGTGCAGTTGCCGCCTTCGTGGGTCCAGAATCCGGTCTCCATGTCAAACGGTGTGGCTGCAAATCGTTGCGCCACGCCGTCCACCTGGTCTGGCGAAACATAGAGAAATTCGGCCTGTGGATCGACAAAGCGCAAGACCAGCCAGGGACAGGCGATGCGGTCGATCTTCGGCCGGTGCCGCGTCACCCAGCGTGTGGCCCCGGAGGTCAGGGGCTGCGGCAGGCTCGCCAGCGGGACCAAGGGAAGCCCGGCCGCCTGCCAGGCGGCAAATCCACCTTCGAGATTTGACGCATCCAAACCCCTAAGCCGGAGCAGCGCCGCAACACCTTCGCTCAGCTTCAATCCCTGTTGGCACGATACGACGATGAGCCTGCCGGAACCAATCTGGCCCAGCGCCGCTTCATCGGAATGCGCCATTCGCCGCGATGCTGGGATGAGACGAGGATCGGCAGCAAAGTCTTCTGCGGTGCGGACATCGAGGACAAGTGGCGAGGCTGGCGTGCCGATCAGCCGCGACAGTTTTTCAATTGAGAACGTATTTGGACCCGCCATGGTGAGCGCCCTTCATAACGAATTGTTTGATGTGGACGCGATACTTGGGCCCTTGGGCTGAAGAGGAGATCGCTTCCCCTTGCGGCAAAATCTAGCACATGGTGCCGCCGGGTCAATTGTCTTTTGCAGCTTGCTTCGCAATATGGTGCATCACATGCATGGCGATGCGGCCTGCGGTGAAGGCTGCGGTGCCGTGCAGGTCTTGCTTCGGCACAAACTCGACCATGGCGAAGCCTCTGATTTTTGCCTTGTTGGCAATACCGGCGATGAGCTCGGTCAATTGCAGGAAGGAGAGGCCACCGGTCGAGGGATACGCAACCGCAGGCATCACCGAACTGTCGAGCACATCAAGATCAAGACAGATGACGCAGTCGGATTCAGGTTCAATGTGTTGCAGCACGCTGGCAACACCATCGTTGTGCAAGACCTTGCCCGGCACAATGCGTGCACCCCAACCGATAGCCGTCTCGACTTCACCCTGACGGGCGCTGCCGATGCCGCGTGCGCCAGCCTGCACGATGCGCCAGACGTGGCTCATCTCGGAGGCGCGCCGCATGGTGCTGGAAAAGCCCAGGCGTTCGCCTTCGCGCTCATCGCGCCAGTCGATGTGGGCGTCGATCTGCACGATGGTGATTGAAGGGCCACCGGCGAAACCGGCGAGGAAGGGAATAGGCACGCTGTCATCACCACCGAGCATGATCGGGACGGCACCGGCATCGAGAATCGACCTGGTCATGGTCTCGATTTTCTTGCGGTTGCCGCGGCCGTCCTTGGATTTGGTGGCGAGGTTGCCAAGATCAACCGCAGTGAAACCTTTATCGGGCAGCAGCCTGCTGCCGAAATCGAAATCCCAGTGATCGAGCCAGCCTGCATCCCAAGCCAGGGCTTTGCGGAAGGCATCTGGTGCGGTCTGGTGCACGCGATTGTCGATGGGTTTGTAGGGCGTGCCATGAGGTGCCCCAAAGACAGCGGCCTTTGCGCCCTTGGCTGTCTTGGCTGACTTGGTGCCCATGAAGGCAGGAATGCGACGGGGTCTGGTTGCCATGCCTGCAACTGTGCCGCAGTTTGACCCGTCAGGCAACGCGCTTGCTGGCGGCATGGTGCTCGCGGCTCACGTCGCCGGCGGCATGCCAATTCACCCGTCCGGCCGGCAACGTGAGCCGGACCTCGGTGCCGCTTTTTGCCGAGCTTGCAAATGTCACGTCGCCGCCGTGGAGCCGGAAAATACCGCGGGCAATGAAAAGTCCGAGTCCGAGGCCGGCGTGATGGCGCGCCGCACCTTCGTCCAGTTGCTGGAATGGATTGAAAAGTTGCGCGCGTTCGCCGGGGCTGAGACCTGGCCCTGCATCGGTCACCGTGACAACCAACTGGCCCTTGGTTCCGCGCAACATGTTGACATTGACAATGCCGTCTTCGGGCGAAAACTTGATGGCGTTATCGACGATGCAGGCCAGCGCCTGGCGCAGGCGGTTGCCGTCTCCACTGCAGGAGATGCCATCGGCTACCCGGGCGATGATGGAGACACCGCGCTCACCTGCGGCGGCGTGGCGCTCGCGGCTCACCACTTCAATAATCTCGGCCATGTCGCAAGGTTGATCCGAGATATGCAGGGCTCCGGTTTCAATGCGGTTGGCATCAAGTACATCATTGAGGCATTGCTGCAAATGCTTGGCGTTGTCGAGGATGGTGCCGGCGTAACCTTCGCGCTGCTTGCGACCGGTGTTGTTGCGCTCGGCATCACGCAGCAGTTCGGAAAAGCCGACGATGGCATTGATGGGGGTGCGCAGTTCGTGACTGGCAGCGGTAAAGATCAATTGCGCGCGCCGGCGTTCGATGGCGGGCCAGGTGACTTCACTTTGGGCAAGGCTGGCGTCTGGTTGCAGGGGCAACTGCGGAACTGAACTTGCCGTCTCAGTTGCCTTGACGCGATTGCTGTTGGCGGCGAGCGCAAGTGCTGCAAGAGTGATGAGCGAAAGCCAGACCCAGCTTGGCATGATCACGGCGTGAAACCATTCCAGAGACGCCAGGAGCAGGCTGGTCAGCAGCAACAGGCCGGCCGCAAGAACGTGCCGTCCCGGAAGATGCGCAGGTTCCGGCCTTGCCCTGGCCACGTCTGCCGAGTTGGTCACGTTGCTGTCGCTCTCAGGTGCACCGTCATGCCCCGCCTGTCTGCCCCGAATCAGTTGCATCTTAGCTTGATTTACTTTCGCTGGCCTCGCTAAAGGTGGGGCAATCCGGCCCAGTGTCCGGGCCGTTCAAGCAACCATGACTGAAACGCATCACGCTCACCTGCCACCGGGTCACCCGCCCATACTGCCCCGCAAGGTGGGGCTGTTGCTCATCAATCTGGGAACGCCGGAGGCCACCGGCTATTGGCCAATGCGGCGCTACCTCAAGGAGTTCCTGTCGGACGCACGCGTCATCGAAACCAACCGGGTGCTGTGGTGGTTCATCCTCAATGTCATCATCCTCTCGTTCCGTCCCACACGCAGTGGCCATGCCTATGAGAAGATATGGAACCGCGAGAAGAACGAGTCACCACTCAAGACCTTCACGCGCGCGCAGGCCGAAAAGGTTGCCGCAGCATTGGGCAATGTTGGCAAGAGCAAGACTGGCAAGCTGGTGGTCGATTGGGCCATGCGCTACGGTTTTCCGCCGGTGGCAGAGCGCTTGCAGGCCCTGAAGGATCAAGGCTGTGACCGCGTCGTTCTGTTCCCGCTCTATCCGCAATATTCCGCCGCCACCACGGCCACAGCACTCGACAAGTCGTATGAGCATCTGATGACCATGCGCTGGCAGCCGATGATCCGCGTGGTGCCGCCTTACTTCGAACATCCGGCTTACATTGCTGCCGTCGCCGATAGCCTGAAGGCGCATGTCGCTACGTTGGGCTGGACACCGGACCGCATTCTCGTCGCCTTCCATGGCCTGCCGAGGGAATATCTCGACAAGGGTGATCCCTATCATTGCCAGTGCCAGAAGACGGCGCGGCTGCTGCGCGAACGGCTGGGATATTCCAGTGAGCACATGCAGATTGTCTTTCAGTCACGCTTCGGCAGAGCCGAATGGCTCAAGCCCTACGCCCAGGACACAGTGGAGGCGCTGCCGTCGCAAGGGGTGAAGAAGCTGCTGATGATCTCGCCGGGCTTTGCCTCGGACTGTGTCGAGACGCTGGAAGAGTTGGCCATCGGCCTCAAAGAGACCTTTGTTGCGCACGGCGGCGAACAGTTTTCCGTCGTGCCGTGTCTCAACGATTCTCCGCAATCCATTGCGATGTTGAAAACCATCGCCGCAGAAGAACTGGCGGGCTGGGCCTGAACTGCAGCCTGGCGGCTTGTAACGACTCAGGCGAACTCCCATATTCAACTGGTTTTGACGGGAGGATTCCATGCCTGAGGGTTCAAATATTTTCGTGCTCGTATTGGTGGTGCTGGCGGTCTTTGGGCTGCTGCGCTCCATCCGCATGGTGCCGCAGGGCTATCACTACACCGTTGAGCGCTTCGGCAAATATGTGCGCACGCTGGAACCGGGGCTGGGCTTTCTCATGCCGTTCATTGACCGCATCGGTCACAAGGTCAACATGATGGAACAGGTCATGCCGGTGCCGTCGCAGGAAGTCATTACCCGTGACAATGCCATGGTGACGGTCGATGGCGTCGCCTTCTTCCAGGTGTTGAACGCGGCGCGCGCGGCCTATGAAGTGCATCACGTTGAAAACGCCATCATGAACATGACCATGACCAACATCCGCACCGTCATGGGCTCCATGGAACTGGACAGCCTGTTGTCACAGCGCGACCAGATCAACCATTCGCTGCTTGGTGTGGTTGACCAGGCGACCCAGCCGTGGGGCGTCAAGATGACCCGCATTGAGATCAAGGACATCAATCCACCGCGTGACCTCATTGACAGCATGGCGCGGCAGATGAAGGCCGAACGTGACAAGCGCGCTGCCATTCTGGAAGCCGAGGGCATGCGTTCTGCCGCCATTCTCAAAGCCGAGGGTGAAAAGCAGTCATTCGTGCTGGAAGCCGAAGGACGCAAGGAAGCAGCTTTCCGAGAAGCCGAAGGCCGCGAACGGTCTGCCGAGGCCGAAGCGCGCGCCACCCAGGTGGTGAGCGAAGCCATTGCCAAGGGCAATGTGCAGGCGATCAACTACTTCGTTGCCAACAATTATGTGAAAGCACTGGAGGCTCTGGCCCAGTCACCAAACCAGAAGATCCTGATGCTGCCGCTCGATGCAACATCGATCATTGGCAGCATTGGTGGCATTGCCGAGATCGCCAAGGAAGCCTTCGGCACAACTCCGGCGGAGGCCCCGCGCCGCGGCCGCACCACGCCGTAAGCTGAAAGAGCAAGATCATGGGTGAACTTTTTCCTTTTTTCGGCGGGGTCTGGTTCTGGTGGATCGTCGCTGGTGTGTTGCTCATCGGTGAATTGATGATGCCGGGCGTGTTCCTGATCTGGCTCGCCGCGGCGGCAGCTTTGACAGGGATCGTTGACCTGATTTTCGAGCTGGGTTGGCAAATGGAACTGGCAGTCTTTGCGGTGCTCTCGGTGCTGCTGGTCATTGCCTCGTGGAAATATGTGACGAAGCAGCACAGTCCGGCGAGCGACCAACCCGATCTCAACCAGCGCCAAACCGGTTATGTGGGCCGGCGCACGGTGGTGATGAAAGCAATCAGCAACGGGTCGGGCAAAGTCAGGATCGACGATTCCGTCTGGGACGCCTCCGGCCCCGACTTGCCGCAGGGCGCACAGGTGATCGTCACCGGTGTGAAGGGGAGTACGCTGGTGGTGGAGGCGGTGAATTGACCTGAACGGCCGGTATCACTCCACCCATTCGCCCTTGCGCATCAACGGCTCGGTCTTGCCATCCTTGGCCACGCCATCGACATCCAGTTCACCTGAACCGATCATCCAGTCCACGTGGATGATCGAGGTGTTCATGCCGGCGGCGAGTTTGGCTTCGGCTGAGAGTGTCGCGGTGTTTTCCATGTTTTGCGAATAGGCTTGGCCCACGGCGATGTGGCAGGCGGCGTTTTCATCATAGAGTGTTTCATTGAAGACGATGCCCGATGCCGAGATCGGCGAGGAATGCGGCACCAGTGCCACTTCGCCAAGGCGTGCGGCGCCTTCATCGGTCTCGATCATCTTGCGGAAGACATCACCGCCCTTGTCGGCTGTGCCTTCAACGATACGGCCCTTTTCAAAGCGCACGGAAATGCCATCAATGAGAGAGCCCTGATAGGACAGCGGCTTGGTGGAGCGCACGATGCCATCGGCGCGCTCGCGGTGCGGCATGGTGAAGACTTCTTCTGACGGAATATTGGGATTGCACAAGATGCCGTTGCGCGCGGTCGAAGCTCCACCGGCCCAGATATGGGTGTCAACCAGCCCCAAGGTAAAGTCGGTGCCGGGGCCCTTGTATTTGAGTGCGGCGTAGCGTTTGGCGTTGAGCGTCTTGACGCGGGCGTGCAGCGCTGCGTTGTGCTGTTCCCATGCGGCGATGGGATCAGGCAAATCAGCACGGGTGCACTTGAATATCGCCGACCAGAGTGCCGCCAATGCCTTGTCCGGTGGCAGGTCAGGGAAAACCGATTTGGCATGGGAGGGTGTTGCCGCCGACACCACACACCAGTTGGTGGCAAATCCGGTAATCTGCTCGATGACCGGCTTGTAGGCCTTGGAGCGGGCGCGGTTGGCGCGCGCGACATGGTCGGGATTTTCCTTCGACAACAGGCTCGGGTCTTCGCCGATGATGGCGAGGCGGGCGGTGGAGCCGTCTTTGAAGGCTTCCGCCATGCCGTTGAACAACCAGTTGGGGGCGACATCAAAGGCTGCTTCATGGCCGTGACGGAAACGCATGAGGGCCGTGTGCTCATCATTGTAAAGCGTGGTCACCAGCGACGCACCGACGGCATAGGCATGGGAGGTGACGCGGCGTACGAGATCAACGGCCTCCAACGGCGCGGTGATCAGCACCTGCTGCCCGGCGCGGACATTCAATCCGGCCCTGACGATGAGTTCGGCGTACTTGTCGAGGAGACGGGCGTGGGTGGTCATGCTTATTCCAAATCCTCGGGGCGGGGCATGGAGATGATGTTGTAGCCGGAATCGACGTAATGGATTTCGCCGGTGACACCGCCCGAAAGCGGTGAGAGCAAATAGACGGCGGAACCGCCCACTTCATCGAGCGTGATGGTGCGGCGCAGTGGTGCGTGGGCCTGCTGGTAGTTGAACATGGCGCGGGCATCACCGACGCCGGCACCGGCCAGTGTGCGCATCGGGCCAGCCGAAATGGCATTGACGCGCACCCCTTGCGGGCCGAAGTCGGCAGCGAGATAGCGCACGGAGGCTTCCAGTGCAGCCTTGGCCACGCCCATGACATTGTAGTTCGGCATGACGCGTTGCGAGCCACCATAGGTGAGGGTGAGGATGGAGCCGCCGTTCGGCATCAGCTCCGCGGCGCGCTTGGTGATTTCGGTGAAGGAGAACGCCGAGATCACCATGGTGCGCGAGAAATTGGCGCGCGTGGTGTCGGCGTATTTGCCCTTCAGTTCGTTCTTGTCGGAAAAGCCGATGGAATGGACGAGGAAGTCGATGCTGCCCCACTTAGACTTCAGTTCGGCAAAGGTGGCATCGACCGAGGCAATGTCCTCGACATCGCAGTTGATCAGTATGTTGGAACCAACGCTTTGCGCCAAGGGGGCCAGGCGCTTGCCGAAGGCTTCGCCCTGATAGGTGAAAGCGAGTTCGGCGCCGTGCTTTGCCAGGTTCTGGGCAATGCCCCAGGCGATGGAATGATCGTTGGCGACCCCCATGACGAGACCACGCTTTCCCGTCATCAATTTTGGCATCAATCCTTGGGTCATTCTTTATCCGTTGTAGCGCTGAAAAATCAGGGTTGCGTTGGTGCCGCCGAAGCCGAAGGAATTCGACATGACGGTATCAACCTTGGCGTTGTCCAGGCGCTTGCGGAGGATCGGGACATCGGCGAAGGCGGGATCGATTTCCTCGATATGAGCGCTCTCGCAGAGGAACTTGTTTTTCATCATGAGCAGCGAATAGATCGCTTCCTGCACCCCGGTTGCACCCAGCGAATGGCCGGTCAGGGATTTGGTGGAGGAGATTGGCGGGATTTTCGAGCCGAAGACGTCGCGGATGGCTTCGATTTCCTTGGCATCACCCACCGGCGTCGACGTGCCGTGCGGGTTGATGTAGTCGATCTCGCCCTTCACCGTGGCCATGGCCTGGCGCATGCAGCGCATGGCACCTTCACCAGAAGGCGCAACCATGTCGTAGCCATCTGATGTTGCGCCGTAGCCGACGAGCTCACCGTAAATCTTGGCGCCGCGGGCCTTGGCATGTTCCAGTTCTTCGAGCACGACAACTCCAGCACCGCCGGCAATGACGAAACCGTCGCGGTTCTTGTCATAGGCGCGCGACGCGGTGGAAGGGCGGTCATTGTACTTCGACGACATGGCGCCCATGGCGTCGAACAGCACCGAGAGCGTCCAGTCCAGTTCTTCGCCGCCACCGGCGAACATCACATCCTGCTTGTTCCATTGGATCATTTCGGCAGCGTTGCCGATGCAATGGGCCGAGGTGGCGCAGGCGCTGGAGATTGTGTAGTTGATGCCGCGAATGCCAAACGGCGTGGCCAATACGGCAGAGTGGGCAGATGACATGGAGGGCGGCACGGCAAACGGACCGACGCGCTTTGGTCCCTTTTCGCGGGTGGTATCGGCGGCGGCAACGATGGTTTTGGTTGATGGACCACCCGATCCCATGATGATGCCGGTGCGCTCGTTCTTCTGGTCTTTCTCCTCAAGACCTGAATCGGCAATGGCCTGCTGCATGGCCACGTAATTCCAGGCCGAGCCATCGCCCATGAAGCGGCGGACACGGCGGTCAATTGTGTCGAGGTCATAGTTGGGTTGCCCGTGAACCTGGCAGCGGAAACCCAGTTCCTTGTATTTCTCGGCTGATACAATGCCGGATTTGGCATCGTGCAGCGAGGTTGTCACCTCCTGCACATTGTTGCCGATGGACGAGACAATGCCCATCCCCGTGACGACGACACGACGCATGGCCGAAACTCCTTAGGACTTCGCGGGCTCGAACAGGCCCACCTTCATGTCTGTGATCTGATAGACGACTTCACCGTCGGCCTTCATGATGCCGTTGGCCACGGCAAGCTTGAGCTTGCGCAGGATGAGGCGGGTGACATCAACTTCATAGGTCACGGTCTTGACCTTGGGTGTCACCATGCCGGTGAACTTGACCTCGCCAACGCCCAGCGCGCGGCCCTTGCCCGGTTCACCCAGCCAGCCAAGGAAGAAGCCGGTCAGCTGCCAGAGCGCATCGAGACCGAGGCAGCCCGGCATCACCGGGTCCCCCTGGAAATGGCAGGGAAAGAACCACAGGTCGGGCTTGACGTCGAGTTCGGCCGTCACCGAACCAAGGCCCGCCGATCCGCCATCCTTCTTGATCGAGGTGATGCGGTCAAACATCAACATCGGTGGCAGCGGCAACTGGGCATTGCCGGGGCCAAACAATTCGCCGCGCCCGCAGGCGAGGATTTCTTCGTAGGTGTATGAGGGTTTTCCGATCGCCATTCTCTGTATGTGCCCCTGTTGATTGCGACTGGTCTAGCATGACGGGAATGTGGAAAGCAAAGAGCCCAAAGGACCGGTAGTGGGTCAGATTGAAATCCGTGCCCGAGCGGTTATATGCCTTCGACGATAACTGAATCATAGCCGGGGGCCGAAGTGCCGCGCGTGTGCCGCAATGCCGAGTAACCAGATGCGGCCATGCGTGCCGCTTCGATGTTCTCGAACTCAATCACTACAATGCGGTCATGAAATCTGCCTTCGATTGTTTCGGTTTGGCCACCGCTCACTAGCAGCTTACCACCGGCCTGTTTTGTAACTTTCACCGCTCCGTCTAAGTAAGCCTGATAGCCGTCCGGATCGGTGACGTTGATACTGGCGACGATGTATGCTTTCGGCATTGTTGAAACCCTCCTTGGAAATTCCTGCGTGATTTTGGTTTTAGCATGGGCGACAATGGCTAACTACAATTCACCCAAAGGTCACGTTGCTACTCTATGAATTTCAAACTGACCCCTACCAAAGGACCGTATTTGTTGACAGTCACACGAGTTGCATTAGCGTAAGTTTGCTCAATGGCGAGGGTACAAAGCGGAATCGCTCATAGAAATCTGCAGCCCGCTGATTTTTTGCATTTACCAGCATTGCTCTCACGCCAACGGTATCCGCTATACCTTGTGTTCGCTGCAATGCATCTAGTAGCAATGCTGCGCCAAGCCCCTTGCCCTGGAAAGAGACGTCAACGGCAAGCCGCCCCAAGATGATGACTGGAATTGGATCTGGCATGTTGCGCCGGATCTTGCTGGCAGCCTGTACATGCTCAAGTGCGCCAGCAGCCAAACCATAGAAACCAATCGTCCTCTTGTCTTGCACGACCACGTAGCATCGAGTCGTGCCCAATTGGTGGTTGGCCACGGCCCGGGTTGCCAACCACGTATTCAATTGTGGCATGCCACAATCAAATCCCTGGAGAACGTCATCGATTGGTCTACAACCGCCGCAAAAACACGCTCTTGACCTTGTGGTCGGTATCTTTGCGCAACACCAGGTCGGCTCTTGGCCTTGTGGGAAGGATGTTTTCCTTCAGGTTTACCAGATTGATGGTGTTCCAGATGCGCGTCGCCGTGGCGTTCGCCTCTTCATCCGAGAGTGAGGCATAGCGGTGGAAGTAGGACTTGGGATTCTGGAAGGCGCCGTTGCGCAAGCTGAAGAAGCGCTCGATATACCAGGCCTTGAGATCGTTTTCGTCGGCGTCGATGAAGATCGAGAAATCGAAGAAGTCCGAGGTGTTGGGTATGCCGCGGCCATCACGCGGCGGGCGTCCCGTCTGCAGCACGTTGATGCCTTCGACGATGAGAATGTCAGGCTGGTCCACGACCTGGGTCTGGTCGGGCAGCACGTCGTAGGTGAGATGCGAATAGACTGGCGCTTCAACATCGCGCTCGCCTGATTTGATATCCGACATGAAGCGCAGGATGCGTTGCAGGTCGTATGATTCAGGAAAGCCCTTGCGGCCCATCAGGCCTTCGCGCTCGAGCACGGCATTGGGCAGGAGGAAGCCGTCGGTGGTCACGAGATCGACCTTGGGATGGCCCGGCCAGCGTGAGAGCAGGCGGCGCAGGATGCGCGAGGTGGTGCTTTTTCCGCCCGCCACACTGCCCGCCACGCCGATCACGTAAGGCACTTTCAAATCAGTGATGTGGAGGAACTGGTTGGAGGCGTGAAAGAGTTTCTGGCTGGCCTTCACATAGAGATTGAGCAGGCGCGACAGCGGCAGGTAAATCGTTTCAACTTCGGCAAGGTCAATCTTGTCGTTGAGCGAACGTACCTCTTCGAGATCCGCCTCGGTCAACGTCATCGGCGTATCGGCGCGCAGGATGGCCCATTCATCACGCGAAAAACGCCGGAACGGAGAGACCTCGCGGGCAAAGTCTTCGGCGAGATCAATCATGATTTTCTCGGCATCCGTGCGGTTGGCTTTTTCAACAAGGCCGGATGTGCCTTCCCGGAGTTTCAGTTCAGCCATCACCGATGACGGCGATACGCCCGCGGCCTGCAACAGCACCAGCAGATGATAGAGGACATCGGCTGCCTCCTTGGTGGTTTCGTCACGTTTGTTCTGCACGGCGGCAAGGGCCAGCTCAACGGCTTCTTCACCGAATTTCTTGGCGCATTTTTCCACGCCCTTGGCCAGCAGTTTGGCGGTGTAGGACGATTCGGGCGCGGAAAAAGCTCGCGCCGCAATTTCTTTCGCCAACACGTCCAGTTGATCGAACGTTGCCATCATGCCCCCTTGTTGAGCCGCATCGGAATGCCGGCGGCCGCCATGGCCTGCTTGGCCTCAGCGATGGTAAAGGTTCCGAAGTGGAAAATCGAGGCGGCGAGTACGGCAGTGGCGTGACCATCCCTAATACCTTCGGCCAAGTGATCAAGTGTGCCGACACCGCCTGATGCAATCACCGGAATGCCAACCGCATCGGCGATGGCGCGGGTCAGGGCGATGTTGAAGCCCTTGCCGGTGCCATCGCGGTCCATGGAGGTGAGCAGGATTTCGCCGGCGCCCAGATCTGCAACCTCGCGGGCAAATGCCACGGCATCAATGCCGGTTTCCTGGCGTCCGCCATGGGTGAATATCCCGAACTTGCCGGGTGCCACTTCCTTGGCGTCAATGGCGACGACGATGCATTGGCTGCCGAATTTCTCCGCCGCCTCTTTCACGAATTGACGGTTGGTCACGGCAGCGGAATTGATCGACACCTTGTCGGCACCGGCCAGCAGCAGGTTGCGAATGTCATCGAGCGTCCGTACGCCGCCGCCGACGGTAAGCGGCATGAAGCAGGCCTCCGCCGTGCGCGTGACAACGTCCAGCATGATGCCGCGGCCTTCGTGCGTTGCGGTAATGTCAAGGAAGCACAGTTCATCGGCACCGGCCTTGTCATAGGCCTTTGCCGCTTCCACCGGATCACCGGCATCGACGAGGTTGACGAAGTTGACACCCTTGACGACACGGCCATCCTTGACGTCGAGGCAGGGAATGACGCGGGCTTTCAGCATCAGCGGCCCCCTGAAACACGCAATGTCGTGCCGGTGATGTAGCTTGCGGCGTCACTCATCAGGAACAGCACGGCATTGGCGATTTCGTCAGCCGTGCCGATGCGCTTCATCGGGATCATCGGGCTGATGCGATCAACACGGGATTGATCGCCGGTGGAACGCGCGTGGATTTCGGTGTCCACCATGCCAGGGGTGACCGAGACGACGCGAATGCCTTCTTCCGCCACTTCCTTGGCAAGGCCGATGGTGAACGCATCGATGCCGCCCTTGGAGGCCGCATACCAGACATACTCGTTGGGACCGCCCAATGTCGCTGCCGCCGACGAGAGATTGACGATGACGCCGCCCTTGCCACCGTGGCGCGTCGACATGCGCTTCACCGCCTCGCGGGCACAGAAGATGTTGCCGGTGAGATTGATGTTGATGGTGTCGATGATGACCTGCGGATCAGCCGCATCAAGCCTCGAACTGCGCCCGGTGATTCCGGCGCTGTTGACCAGATGGGTGACGCGACCAAGTGCTTTTTCGGTTTCGTCGAACAGCCTGGAGACATCAGCAAGTTTTGCCACGTCGCCCTGCACGGCGATGGCTTTTGTGCCCGCCGCCTGTAACTCATGGAGCAGTGCGTCTGCTGCCTTTTTGTCGCCGACGTAGTTGATGGCGACGGCGTAGCCAGCATCCGCAGCCTGGCGGGCAACAGCGGCACCAATGCCGCGGCTGCCACCGGTGATCAGAACAACTTTGCCCGTCATGCCGCCTCCGCAATCAGTTTCAATGCTTCCGCCGGATTGATCCGGCCATCGTAGAGAGCGCGCCCGGTGATGGCACCTGCAAGCTTGGCGGCGTCGGGTAGCATCATGCGGCGGATGTCGGCAAGCGAGGCAAGGCCGCCTGAAGCAATTACCGGAATGGAAACAGCATGTGAAAGAGCTATCGTCGCGTCCCAGTTGATGCCGGTGAGAACGCCGTCGCGGTCGATGTCGGTGTAGATGATGGCGGCCACACCAGCACCCTCAAATTTTTTGGCCAACTCGACAACGCCGAGAGATGAGGCTTCGGCCCAGCCTTCGACTGCCACCTTGCCGCCCTTGGCATCAATGCCGACAGCCACTTTGCCGGGGAACAGCTTGCAGGCGTCCTTCACGAGGGCTGGATTGCGCACTGCAACAGTGCCGAGGATGACGCGCGCCAAGCCTTTCGAAAGCCAGTTCTCGATATTGTCCAGGGTGCGGATGCCACCACCCAACTGCACCGGATTTTTCGTCGTCCGCAAGATCGATTCAACCGCTGCACCATTGACGGACTGGCCCTCAAAGGCCCCGTTCAAGTCAACGACATGCAGCCATTGAAAGCCCTGCTGTTCAAAGGCCAGCGCCTGCGCTGCGGGATCAGTGTTGTAGACAGTGGCCTGCGCCATGTCGCCGAGTTTGAGCCGCACACATTCTCCATCCTTCAGGTCAATAGCGGGAAACAGGATCATGTTTGCACCTAGGGTGTCCAGCGCAGGAAGTTGGCGATGAGCCTGAGGCCCAGTTCCTGGCTCTTTTCGGGATGGAACTGCGTGCCCACCATGTTTTCATAGCCGACCATGGCCGTTACCGCTCCACCATAGTCAGCAGTGGCAATAAGGTCTTCGGGAAGCGTGGGTTCGAGATGATAGGAGTGTACGAAATAGGCGTGCAAGCCATCATCGCCGGTGGCAATGCCATCAAGCACGGGGTGGTTGCTGTGCACCTTCAATGTATTCCATCCCATGTGCGGAATTTTCAGCTTGGGATCAGACGGTGTGATGCGCTTGACGTCACCTGCGACCCAGCCGAGGCCTTGCGTCGTTTCATGTTCAAGACCGCGTGTCGCCATCAGTTGCATGCCGACGCAGATGCCGAGGAACGGCTTGCCGCGGGCAATGACCTGCTGCTGCAAGGCCTCACGCAGACCTTGCACGGCGAGCAAGCCGTTGCGGCAATCCTTGAAGGCGCCGACACCCGGCAGCACGATGCGATCGGCGGTCTCCACATCCTCGGTGCGATTGGAGACAATGACGTCACCTTTCACGCCATGATCTTTGGCGGCGCGTTCAAAGGCCTTGTGGGCCGAGTGCAGGTTGCCCGAGCCGTAGTCGATGATGACAGTTTTCATCAGCCCTTCAGGCTACCCTTGGTGGAGGGAATCCTGTCCTTTTGGCGGGGATCGATTTCCAGCGCATCGCGCAAGGAGCGGGCCAGCGCCTTGAAGCTGCTCTCGGCAATGTGGTGAGCGTTGCCTCCGGCGGTGTTTTCCAGATGCAGTGTGATGCCGGCATTCATGGCGAAAGCCTGGAACCATTCGCGCACCAGTTCGGTGTCGAAATCACCGATCTTGTCGCGTGGGTAGTCGCAGGTGAAAACGAGGAAGGGACGGCCCGACACGTCAATGGCGACGCGGGTCAGGGTTTCATCCATCGGCAGGTCACACGAGGCATAGCGGCGGATGCCCTTGCGGTCGCCCAGCGCCTTGGCCACGGCCTGGCCGAGCGCAATGCCGCAGTCCTCAACCGTGTGGTGGGCGTCAATATGCAGGTCGCCCTTTGCCGACAGGGTGATGTCGATCAGCGAATGGCGTGCCAGTTGTTCCATCATGTGGTCAAAGAAGCCGACGCCGGTCTTGATGTCGTAGCTGCCCGACCCGTCGAGGTTGACGGTGCAGGAGACTTCAGTCTCGGTGGTCTTGCGGTCGACAGTGGCAGTGCGCATGAAATTGGCCCTTTCGCGGTTGCGAAATAGCAGAAGCTATCGGTCCCGTCACCCCTAACGCTTTGCTGGCCTTAATGCTTTTCCATCGAATTCGCCGCGGATGCGGGTACCGGCAGTGGTGTCTATGATGCCGTCGGTGTCGTCGAGCAGGGAGAGCATGGCCGTGCGGGCCGAGCGCCCGTCGCCTGCTGCCACGGAACGGACAATCGCCTCATGTAACTTGAGGGCACGGGCATAGTGCGGGTTGCGCTGGGTGGTGAAGTCGAAGAGGTTGCTCAACGCCTGCTCAATAATGAGGCCAAAGGGCATGAGCAGGACATTGTTGGCGCAGGCGAGCAGGGCGTCATGGAACTCCACATCGGAGGCAACGGTGTCGGGACGCGATTTGGCGGCTTTCATGGCTTGCAATGCGGCGATGAGGCGGTCCAACTGGATGGGTGTATGCTTGCGCGCGGCGAGTTCGGCGATACCAGGCTCAATGGTGCGGCGGGCTTCCTGGGTGGAAAGCAGGAAGGCCCGGCGGTCCATCGCGGCGCGGTGCCATTCCAGTACATTGCGGTCCAGCATGTTCCAGCGGCCGCGTGGCTCGACGCGGGAACCGACCTTGGGGCGGGAGAGAATGAGGCCCTTGGCGGTCAGGCTTTTCAAGGCTTCGCGCACGGCGGTCCGGCTGGCACCATAGGTCTTGCCCCAATCAGCCTCGTTGGGAAGTACGGTACCGGGGGAAAATTCACCCCCCAGGATGCGTTCGCCGATGGCGCGTTCGATTTTGGCGTGAAGGTTGGCTTTGCGCATGTTCCGGGACCGTGCCGTGAGTTGTCCAAGTGTCATACTAGGAACTTCTCAATTGTCATACAAAAGTGTTGATCGCAAAAAAGCCTCCCACTATTGTCATGGACCAAGGACCGCGCAAGCCCAGCATCGGGTTGGGCATCGCGGGCCTTATCAGGGAGGATTACTCGTGACAAACCGCAGACAATTCATGATGGCATCAGTTGCCGCCGCTGTCATCGCTGCCGCCGGTCCGGCGTTGGCCCAGGGCAAGGGCCTTATCGGCATTTCCATGCCGACGAAGTCTTCGATCCGCTGGATTTCGGACGGCGAGAGCATGGTGAAGGAATTCACCGCCCTCGGCTATGAGTCCGATTTACAATACGGCGAAGACGACATTCCGAACCAACTCGCCCAGATCGAGAACATGGTCACCAAGGGCGCCAAGGTCCTGATCATCGCCGCCATCGACGGCTCGACGCTGTCCGACATTCTCAAGAAGGCCCATGAAGCCGGTGTCAAGGTGTTCGCCTATGACCGCCTGATCACCAAAACGGGCGACGTGGACTATTACACGACGTTCGACAACTTCGGCGTCGGCGTGCTGCAGGCCACCTCGCTGGTCAAGGGCCTCAAGGAACGCTTCCCCAGCGTCAAGCCGTGGAACGTAGAATTGTTCGGTGGTTCGCCTGATGATACCAACGCCTTCTATTTCTATGATGGTGCCATGTCGGTTCTGAAACCGATGATCGATGCTGGCGACATTGCCATCGTGTCCGGCCAGATGGGCATGGACAAGGTCGGCACGCTGCGCTGGGATGGCGCTGTGGCGCAGGCCCGCATGGATAACCTGCTGTCGGCCAACTACACCGACAAGAAGGTCCACGGCGTACTGGCACCATACGACGGCCTGTCGCGCGGCATCATTTCCTCGCTCAAGGGTGTGGGTTATGCTCCGGGCGCTGAAATGCCGATCGTCACCGGCCAGGACGCTGAAGTGCCTTCGGTCAAGGGCATGATGGCTGGCGAACAGTATTCGACCGTGTTCAAGGACACGCGTGAACTCGCCAAGGTCACCGCCAAGATGGTGGACGCTGTGCTTTCGGGCAAAGAACCCGAAATCAACGACACCAAGACCTACAACAACGAAGTGAAAGTTGTCCCGTCGTACCTCCTGACCCCCTATGACGTGGGCGTGGGTGACATCGAGAAGCTTCTGGTTGGCTCGGGCTACATCAAGGCCGAAGACCTGAAGTAAACGATAACAGTGGGTTCCGGTCTTTGGGCCGGAACCCGCTCTCAATCCGTCGTCCCCGCGCCGTCGGACATCGAACTGCGGGGATCCCCTAAAATGTTTCAAGTTGGACTCCCGCCTTGGCGGGAGTGACGTTATAGTGACGCCCGAGAGAGCAAGCGAACTTGCCACAGGGATTTGGGAGGACGGCGGGCATGCAGCCCATTCTCGAAATGCGAAATATCACCAAGACCTTTCCGGGTGTGAAGGCGTTGACCAATGTCAACCTGTCCGTCATGCCCGCCGAGATCCATGCGGTGGTGGGTGAGAACGGGGCGGGCAAATCAACGCTCATGAAGGTGCTCTCCGGTGTCTATCCGGCAGGTACCTATGACGGCGCCATCCAGTTTGAAGGTCAGGACAGGCACTTCCATTCGATTGCCGACAGCGAACACACCGGCATCATCATCATCCATCAGGAACTTGCCCTGGTACCGCTGCTGTCCATCGCCGAGAACATATTTCTGGGCCATGAAACAGCGACGTATGGGGTCATCAACTGGTTCGAATCCTTTGCCCGCACCGGTGAACTCCTGAACAAGGTCGGCCTCAAGGAACATCCCAATACACTCATTACCAATATTGGCACCGGCAAGCAGCAATTGGTCGAAATTGCCAAGGCCCTGAACAAAAAGGTCAAGCTGCTCATCCTTGATGAGCCGACGTCGAGCCTCAATGAAACCGATTCCAATGCGCTTTTGGAATTGCTCAAAGGTTTCAAGGCGCACGGCATCTCGTCCATTCTCATTACCCACAAGCTCAACGAGGTGATGAAGGTCGCCGACCGCATCACCGTGCTGCGCGACGGCATGACGGTTGACACGCTCGACACCAAGTCAGGCAAGGTCGATGAGGACCGCATCATCAAGGCCATGGTGGGCCGCGAACTGACCGACCGTTTCCCGATGCGCAGCGCCAAGATCGGTGAGCCTATACTCGACGTGTCGAACTGGAATGTCTTTCATCCGCTGCATGCCGAACGTCAGATGATCAAGGATGTCAGCCTCAGCGTTCGGGCGGGGGAAGTCGTGGGCATTGCCGGATTGATGGGGGCCGGGCGAACCGAACTGGCCATGTCGCTCTTCGGCCGCGCCTATGGCCAGAAAATATCGGGCGAGGTGAAGGTCAAGGGCCAGCCGGTTGATGTTTCGACCATCCCCAAGGCCATGGCTGCGGGCCTCGCTTATGCCACCGAGGACCGCAAAACCTATGGCCTCGTGCTTGATCGACCACATCAAGCACAATGTGACACTTGCCAATCTGGGCGACGTCTCGTCGCGCAGCGTCATCGATGAGCCCAAGGAACTTTCGGTTGCCAACAAATACCGCAAGGACCTGGGCATCCGCTGTTCGTCGGTGTTCCAATCGACGGTCAACCTGTCAGGCGGCAACCAGCAGAAAGTCGTGCTGTCGAAGTGGCTGTTCGCGGGGCCGGACGTACTCATTCTCGATGAGCCGACACGCGGCATCGATGTGGGCGCAAAATACGAAATCTACGGCATCATCAACCAGCTCGCCGAGGCGGGGAAGGCGGTGATCGTCATCTCGTCGGAAATGCCGGAACTGCTTGGCATCTCCGACCGCATCTATGTGATGAACGAAGGGCGTTTCGTTGCCGAAATGCCTGCCAAAACGGCCAGCCAGGAAAAGATCATGCGGGCCATCATGAAATCATGGGACAAGTAAAATGACCGACGTCACCAGCAAGGCCTCCGAAGGCACCGACATGATGCGCTTCATCAAGGCCAACATCCGCGATACGGCACTGCTGTTGTCGTTGTTGGCCATCATGGTGTTTTTCCAGATCACCACCGGTGGCGTTCTGTTCAAGCCGGTCAACATGACCAACCTCATTCTGCAGAACAGCTACATCGTCATCATGGCCTTGGGCATGTTGCTCGTCATCATTGCCGGACACATCGACCTGTCAGTCGGTTCGGTCTCAGGCTTTGTTGGAGCCGTTGCTGCCGTCATGATGGTGCCATGGAAGATTGACCCCTTCGTGACCATGGCAGCCTGTCTGGCGCTGGGGGCGCTCATCGGCGGGGTGCAAGGTTACTTTGTCGCCTATCACAAGATTCCGGCGTTCATCGTGACTCTGGCAGGCATGCTGATATTCAAGGGCCTGTCCCTTACTGTGCTGGGCGGTGCCTCGGTTGGACCATTTCCGAAGTCGTTCCAGTTGCTGTCCTCGGGTTTCGTGCCTGATCTCTTTGCAATTCAAGTGTTCGGGGCACCATTCAATCTGCTGGCTCTTCTGATCGGCGGTCTGGTGACCGCGCTGATCATCTATTTCAATACCAAGGAGCGCCGCGAACAACAGGCGCATGGTCTGGCTGAAGAGCCGCACAGCATTTTTCTCGGGCGCAACATTCTCATTGCCGTGGCCTTCCTCGGCTTTACGTTCCTGATGGCGCGCTACAAGGGCCTGCCGAATGTGCTCATCGTCATGTTTGCGCTCATCGCACTCTTCGTCTTTCTGACCACACGGACGACCTTTGGCCGCCGCGTCTACGCCATGGGTGGCAATGAAAAGGCCTCGAAACTGTCGGGCATCAATACCGAGCGCATGACCTTCCTGATTTTCGTGATCATGGGCACGCTTGCCGCCCTTGCGGGCCTCATCTTTGCGGCGCGCCTGAATGTTGCAACACCGAAGGCCGGTCTGGGTTTTGAGCTGGAGGTCATCGCCGCCTGCTTCATCGGCGGGGCGGCCGTCACGGGTGGTGTCGGCAAGATCATCGGCGCGGTGATCGGTGCCTTTATCATCGGTGTCATGAACAACGGCATGTCGATCATGGGTGTGGGTATCGATTGGCAACAGGTCATCAAGGGCGCGGTGCTGATGCTGGCGGTGTTCCTCGACGTTTACTATAAAAACAAGGGCTGAACCGCTGCGCGGGAAATTGGAGCCAGCTTGCAATGGGAGATTGGGCCAGCCCGCCAGCTTCCCCCAAGACCCCATTGCCCAACCGTCACATCAGCGTCATAGTGTTGAGGATACTCAGCCAGAAGCCGGGCCCGCCGGACGTTATGGGAGTTCAAGGGACGGCATTGGGCCGGGCCCTCTTTGGAGGAAAATTATATGAACAAATCCAAATCCACGATGGAATTGCTGAAAGCTGCGCAACTGTCCCGCCGCAGCGTGATGAAGTCCGCTGCCGCTCTCGGTGCTGTTGGTTTCGCCGCGCCCATCGTGAGCAACACTGCACTGTCGTCTTCAGGCGAATTGAACCTGCTGATGTGGTCTGACGAATTTCCTGGCGACGTGGTTCCCGGCTTTGAAAAGGCCACGGGCATCAAGGTCAACCAGACGCCGTTCTCACAGAACGAAGAGCAGATCAACAAGCTGCAGGCCACTGGCGGTGAAGGCTTCGACCTCTGCCAGCCCACGGTGAACCGTTCTCCGCAGTACAAGGATCTCGCCGTCACCGCGCCGTTCGATCTGGCCAAGTTGAAGAACACAGGCAACATCCTGCCGTCCATGCTGGCAAGCTCGGAAGCCCTGTGGAAATGGGAAGATGGTTTGCACCACCTGCCGCATTGCTGGGGCTCGGAAGCCATTTCCTATCGCACCGATCTCTACAAGGGCGACCCGACCAAGCTGAGCTATGGCTCGCTCTGGGCTGACGACGTCAAGGGCCACACGCAAGGCCGCGGCCACTCCTTCCTGCTGTCCATCGGTTTGTGGTGGGATGCTGAAGGCAAGGTTGCCTCGAACCGCATGCTTGACGGCTACAAGGACGAAGACAGCTTCAAGAAGCTGTGGGATCCGATCCTTGCCTACGCCATTGAGCACAAGGCTTGGGTGAAGCAGTTCTGGGATTCAGCCGACAACACCAAGTCCGGCCTGATGGAGAACGATGTGTGGATCGGCCAGACCTGGGATGGTCCTCCGCTTTCGCTCAAGGCTGAAGGCAAGCCGGTCAACTACACAGCGCCGAAGGAAGGCGCGATCGTCTGGATGGATGGTCTCAGCACGCTGAAGGCTGCCAAGAATACCGATCAGATCTATGCCTTCCTTGACTACCTGTTCACGCCGGAAGTGTCCGGCATGATGGCGGTGGGTTCGAACTACAATCCGATCATCACGGGTGCCGATGCCCACACCTCCGACACGTTCAAGAAGAACTTCCAGGAAGCCTATCCGGGCGATGCCTTGAAGAACCTCTGGCCGTGGCCGGCGGAACCATCCTGGTATGCGGAAATCCGCAGCCAATACACCGACAAGTTCAAGGCTGCCTGATCAGCATCTGCCTGAAACACTGCCTGAGACCCAGGCAAACCTCATGGAAGCCAGTCCCCTCGCGGGACTGGCTTTTTTCATGACCCAATGGGTTCCGCTTGATCTTGCCGACTGATCAGTGGAAAGTGCGCCGACAAGAGACAGAAGAAGTCCAGGCAGGGGAAATTGCATGAGTGCAGGCGTTGAGCTTGACCACGTCACAGTAAAGTTTGGAAACTTCACTGCTGTGAATGACGCCACGCTCGACATCAAGGGCGGGGAGTTCTTCTCTTTTCTCGGCCCTTCGGGCTGCGGCAAGACCACCATCCTGCGCACCGTCTCCGGCTTTCTTGATCCAACCGCAGGCCGTGTCCGCATCGGTGGCCAGGACATGGAAGGCATTGGTCCCAACAAACGCCCGACGGCACTGATCTTCCAAAATCTTGCACTCTTCCCGTTGATGACGGTGGCAGACAACATTGCCTATGGCCTGCGGGTGCGCGGCATGTCGAAGACCGAGCGCATGAAAAAGGCGGACGAACTCCTGCACCTCATTGCTTTGCAGGGGCAGGGCCAGAAATTGGTGAGCGAGCTGTCAGGCGGCCAGAAGCAACGCGTGGCCATTGCCCGCGCGCTTGCGGTGCAGCCCAAGGTGCTACTGCTGGACGAGCCGCTGTCAGCCCTTGATCTCAAGCTTCGCCAGCACATGCGCACGGAATTGCGCGCCATCCAGAAGCAGGTCGGTATCACCTTCATTTACATCACCCACGACCAGGGCGAAGCGCTGACCATGTCGGACCGCATTGCCGTCATGAGTGATGGCGTGATTGAGCAAGTGACCGATGGCAAGACTGTTTATGACGAGCCAGCGACACCCTTTGTCGCGTCCTTCGTGGGTGAGAACAATGCCTTCATGGGAACAGTCAAATCGGCTGATGCCACTGGCGCGGTGGTCGAGACCCCGTTTGGCCCACTGCGTGGCCGTAATCCCAACGGACTCAAGGCTGGTGCCAAGGCCATACTTTTTGTGCGGCCAGAATCCCTGCAACTCGGCAAGGGTGGTGCCAACACCAGTTTCTCCAGCGCAGTACAAAGTGTCGCCTTCGAAGGCAACATGACCCACCTCTTCGTCAAGGGATCAGGGAAAAAGGACATCATGCTGACGGTGGGCCGTCACGGCGGTGCCGTCATCCCGGACCAGGGAAGCGTTGCAGCCATTCACTATGATCCTGCCCTCGGCCTTGCCCTGCCCGATGGCAAGATGGCGCGCGAGTAACGCCCATGGGCAGCCGCGCATTTGTCTTTCTCGTTCCCATCGTTGTCATCGCCATTTTCTGGCTGATGGCGCGCTGGGAAGCGAAAGCCCATCATGATCCAAGTCACAAGGGCTTTTTCGAACGCAACGGCACCATGCTGGGCGTGGCGTTTATCGGACTTGTGGTGTTCTGGACGCTGTTTCTGGTCACGCTGCCCTACCTCTACATGGTGGTCGAGAGTTTCCATCCGCGCCTGCCACCCCTGGAGCGCGGTGGGCCGAAGGATTACCTGACGCTCGAGCAGTACAAATCCTTCGTGGTGGAGCCTTCGAGCGGGGAATGGAACACAATTCACATGTGGGCCTTCGTCACCTCAATTCTCATCTCGGGTGTGGTGACACTGTTCAACCTGGTGATCTGCTATCCCGTCGCCTACTACATGGCCCAGGCTGGTTCGGTGCAGAAGGTGCGGCTGTTGATGATGGCACTTATCGTGCCGTACTGGGTCAATGAAATCCTGCGCGCCTTTGCCATGCGCGTGATCCTGGCTTCGAAAGGCCTGATCAATCAGGTCCTGATGGGCCTCAATATCACTGACACGCCGATTGATTTCCTTGGCAACAACACCGGCCTCTATGTCGGCCTGTCCTATGCCTATCTGCTGGTCATGATCTTCCCGCTCTACAACGCCATCGAAAGCCTCGACAAGAACCAGATCGAGGCGGCGCGCGACCTTGGCGCGCCATGGTGGAAAATCCATCGCGATGTCGTCATTCCCTACGCCAAGCCGGGCATCGCTTCGGGTTGCACCATGGTGTTCATGCTGGCGGCGGGCTCGCTGGCGGCACCGTTGTTCCTCGGCGGACCGCGCACCCTGTGGTTCACACTCAAGGTCTATGACTTCTTCTTCCAGACATTCAACTGGCCGCGCGGCTCGGCTTACGCCTTCATCTTGCTCACCGCTTGTATTGTGCTGGTGATGGTGATGCTACGCCTCTTCAAGGTGAAGCTCGGGGAGGCCATCCGATGACCTCAAAGTTTGTCGGCAAGCTGATGCTCGGCTTCTATATCTTCCTGTTCCTGCTGTATCTCTTTGGGCCGTTGATGGTGATGAGTGTCACTGCCTTCAACACGCCCAGCTATCCGCAGGCGGTGCCTTTCGAGACCTTCACGCTGGACTGGTTTGTGAAACTGTACAACGACCAGGCCATGATTGACGGCATGAAGAACTCGCTGATCATTGGTATTGGCGTTGTGGTGATTGCCGTGCCGGTGGGCCTCGCGGCGGCCATCATGATGAACCAGATCTATCACCGGGCGCGGGGCTTGTTCTACCTGATCACCATATCTCCAATGCTGACGCCCGGCGTCATCATCGGCATTTCCACGGTGATCTTCTGGAAGGACGTGTTGAGCCTGACCGATGTGACCAAGGCGGTGTTCTACAAGGGCATCATCCTCACAATCTTCGGCCAGTCCAGCTTCATCGCCGCCTACAGCCTGCTGATCATCATGGCGCGGCTGGCCCGCTTTGACCGCTCGCAGGAAGAGGCAGCGCTGGATCTGGGTGCGTCCTATCCGCAGGTGTTCTGGCATGTGCTGCTGCCGTTCCTGAAGCCGGCCCTGGTCTCGGCAGCCGTCATCTCATTCCTGTCGTCGATCGAGAATTTCAACACCACGACCTTCTCGATCCTCGCCGACAAGACCCTCGTCACGGTGTTGGCCGGTCAGGTGAGGCAGGGTACGACACCGGCGCTGTCGGCGCTGGCCGTCATTATCATTGGCCTCTCGATCCTGGGTGCGATCATCTATGAAGTGCTGAAGCGCCGCGAAGAAACAGCAGCGGAAGAAGTGAAAGAACGCGCCCGCCTCGCCGAACGGCTGGACCCGGTCTGACTCTAATTCCGCGCCTTCACTTTCAGGCGCGCGGCGTGGAGCAGCGGTTCGGTATAGCCGTTGGGTTGTTCGCGGCCCTTGAAGACGAGATCGCAGGCCGTCTGGAAGGCGGTGGACAGTTCAAAATCCGGAGCCATGGGTTTGTAGGCGGCATCACCGGAATTTTGTTTGTCGACCACGGCGGCCATGCGCTTCATCACTTCCATCACCTGTTCCCTGGTGCAAATATGGTGGTGCAACCAATTGGCGATGTGCTGGGATGAAATGCGCAGCGTGGCGCGGTCTTCCATCAGTCCGACGTTGTTGATGTCGGGTACTTTGGAACAGCCGATGCCGAAATCGATCCAGCGCACCACATAGCCGAGGATGCCTTGCGCATTGTTCTCGATCTCGCGCAACACCTGTGCCTCGCTCCATTTGCGGAAGGATGCGATGGGGATATCGAGAACGGCTTCGACATGGCCACGCCGTCCGCCGCTGGCGAGTTTCTTCTGCACGGCAAAGACATCAATGCGGTGATAGTGCAGCGCGTGCAGCGTGGCGGCGGTCGGTGACGGAACCCAGGCGCAATTGGCACCAGACTTCGGATGTTCGATCTTCTGCTCCAGCATGGCCGCCATCATGTCGGGAGCGGCCCACATGCCTTTGCCGATCTGCGCCTTGCCGGAGAGCCCGCATTCGAGGCCAATATCGACGTTGAGGTTTTCATAGGCGGTGATCCAGCCCTTGCGCTTGATGAAGTCCTTGCGGCTGAAGGGGCCGGCTTCCATCGAGGTGTGAATTTCATCGCCGGTGCGATCGAGGAAGCCGGTGTTGATGAAGGCGACACGGCGTTTGGCAGCCTGGATGCATTGCTTGAGGTTGACCGTGGTGCGGCGCTCTTCATCCATGATGCCGAGCTTCACGGTGTCCTGGGGCAAACCCAGCATTTTTTCCACGCGGGTGAAAACTTCGTCGGCGAAGGCCACTTCCTCTGGTCCGTGCATCTTGGGCTTCACAACGTAAACCGAGCCGTGGGCGGAATTGCGCAGGCCGTCCTTCTTCTGCAAGTCGTGCAGGGCAATCGTTGTCGTCACCACCGCATCCATGATGCCTTCGGGAATTTCGCCACCATCACTGTCGAGGATCGCCGGCGTCGTCATCAGGTGTCCGACATTGCGCACCCAGAGCAGGGCGCGGCCCTTGAGGGTCAATGTGCCGCCTGTAGGCGTGGTGAAATCGCGATCAGGAGACAGGCGGCGGATAATCGTCTTGCCACCCTTCTCCATCTTGGCTTCGAGGTCGCCCTTCATCAGGCCAAGCCAGTTGGCGTAGGCTTGCACTTTGTCTTCGGCATCGACGCAGGCGACCGAGTCTTCGCAGTCCATGATGGCCGAGAGGGCGCTTTCGATCACCACGTCGGCGAGCAGCGCCTGGTCGCGGCTGCCGATGAAGTGGGCGCGGTCGAAAACCATTTCGACATGCAGGCCATTGTTGCACAGCAGAATTGAGTCAGGTGCCCTGGGGTTGCCGCGGTAGCCTGCGAACTTCTGCGGCTGCACCAGTGGCAGGTCATCGACCAGCAATGCGCCGTCCTTGACCTGGTAGCGGCGGGCATCGGCGTGGCTGGTGCCTTCGACCGGGAATGCTTCATCGAGGAAGACGCGCACCCGGGCGATGACGCGTGCGCCACGTCCGCGCTCATAGCCACCGGCTGGCGGAGGACTGCCCATGGCATCGGTGCCATAGAGGCAGTCATAGAGCGAACCCCAGCGGGCGTTGGCGGCGTTGAGCGCATAGCGGGCGTTGGTGACCGGCACCACGAGTTGCGGGCCGGCAATGCTGGCAATCTCAGGATCGACATTCTGCGTCTCGATGGTGAAGTCGGGTCCTTGCGGCAGCAGGTAACCGATCTCCAACAGAAATGCCTTCTGCGCTTCAATGCCCGCGCCATGATTGGCCCTGTGCCACGCGTCGATCTTGGCTTGCAAGGCATCGCGTTTGGCCAGCAGCGCGCGGTTTTTTGGCGCGAGATCATGCACCAGTGTTGAAAAGCCCTGCCAGAACGCATCGGCTGGCAGGCCGGTGCCAGGCAGCACTTGCGCCTCGATGAAGCCGGCGAGTTGGCGGTCGACCTTGAGGCCGTGTTTGTCAATGCGCATGGGGCGAAATCCTGTCCAGTGCAGCGGGCCGTGGGCCGCCATAGGCCCAGTCCAGCAGTTCAACGGTGTGTACTACCGGAACTCCGGCGGCAATGCCAAGCTGGGTGATGCAGCCAATATTCCCCGTGGCTATGACCTGCGGGCCAGTGGTGGCGATATTGGCCAGTTTGCGGTCGCGCAATTGCGCCGCAATTTCCGGCTGGAGAATGTTGTAGGTGCCAGCCGAACCGCAGCAGAGGTGTCCCTCCGGCACATCCGCCACCGTAAATCCGGCGCGGCGCAATAGTGCCTGCGGTTCAGTCCTGATGTTCTGGCCGTGCTGCATGGAGCAGGCGGAGTGATAGGTGACGCGCAGATTGTTCTGCATTTCCGGCAGATCGAGACCGGCGAGAAATTCGCTGATGTCGCGGGTCTTGGCGCTGACGGCGCGGGCCTTCTCCGCATAGGCCGGATCAAGACGCAGCATGTGGCCATAGTCCTTGATCGTCGTGCCGCATCCCGAGGCGGTGACGATGATGTGGTCAGGGTTTTCCTTCGTCCACTGGTCAATGGTGCGGCGGGCACGGGCCAGTGCGTCTTCTTCCTTGCCCATATGATGGGTGAGGGAGCCGCAACAGCTTTCACCCGCCGTCACCACAACGTCAAATCCCAACCGCGTCAGCAGGCGGATGGTGGCGGCGTTGATGCCGGGATCGACAACGGACTGCACACAGCCGCGCAGCAATGCCACCTTCCCCTTGCGCGGGCCGTGGGCTGGGTAAAGTCCGGGCTTCCCCTCGCGCTCTGCAGGCATGTGGTTGGGCGTCAGCCGCAATAGTGCGGCAATGCGCGTTGCTCCCAGTTTTTCGAACATCGGCGTCAAAGGTTTCGCCAGCCAGGATGCCGCCAGCGCATAGCGGAAGAGAGTGGGGCGCGGCATGACGAAAGCCAGCACACTGCGCAAGAGAGTTTCAAAGGCCGGGCGTTTGTAGGTTGCCTCGACATGGGTGCGGGCAGTGTCGATCAGATGCATGTAGTTCACACCCGAGGGGCATGTGGTCATGCAGGCCAGACACGACAGGCAGCGGTCAATGTGGCGGGCGTCACTTTTTGTGGCGGGGCGGTTCTCCTCCAGCATCTGCTTGATCAGGTAGATGCGGCCGCGCGGGCTGTCGAGCTCATCGCCGAGAAGAACGTAGGTCGGGCAAGTGGCGGTACAGAAACCACAGTGAACGCAAGCGCGCAAAATGCCGTTGGCGTCGGCGATGACCGGATCTTGCAGCTGCTGCGGGGTGAAGTGGGTCTGCATCGGTCAGCCTCTCACCATGATGCCGGGATTGAAGAGATCGCGCGGATCAAAGGCCTGCTTGACGCGGCGCGAAAGGGCGGCGAGCGCTGCGGCTTGCGGTTCAAGAGCCGATACGTTGGCGCGGACGCTGGCAGGGGCGCGCATCAGCGTGGCGTGGCCGGACCCATAGCTGGCACGGATTTTTGCCGCACCGGCATCGGCCTCGCCCGCCACGGCGAGCCAGATCAGGCCACCGGCCCAATCGAAGAAATGCTTCGTCTCCATGGCATCGCCAAGGTGCGCCGCGACAGCAGCCCCTTGCGTTGGGGTGACGCTGATGCGCCAGATGGCGTGATCCTGCAAAGACCAGAATGGTTTCACGTCGCGAATGCCGTGCCAGAGTTTGACCGATTCCCTTTCGCCGAGGACGCCAGCATCGTGGCCCAACTGCCTGATCAGGTCATCGCGGCGCGCGGCAACCGAGGGTGCAATGCCATCAAGCCGCAGGCAGGTCATGTCGCCCGGCACGTGGGCTGCTGCCGACACATCGGCTGACGACTGCATGGCCTCAGACATCAACAGCACAGCGGCGGCATCATCGAGCCCCTTGAAGACGATGGTTTCTTCTGTTTCCGGTAGTGGCAGCACCTTGACGATCACTGAGGTCATGGCCACCAGCGTGCCGTACGAACCGGTGACAAGTTTCGCCAAATCATATCCCGTGACATTCTTCACCACGCGTGCGCCGGCCTTGAGGCGTTCGCCATTGCCGGCGACGCCGCGAAAGCCCAGCACATGATCGCGTACTGCTCCGGCGCGGATGCGGCGCGGGCCGGACAAACCCGCCGCTACAATGCCGCCAAGACTTCCCGAAGAGGAGGTGCCAAACAAGCTGGAATAGTCCGGCGGTTCAAAGGCCAGCATCTGGCCGCGCTGCCGCAACAGCTTCTGGACGGTGGAAAGTTCCGTCGCTGTGCCGACCTCAAGGATGAGTTCTTCCGGCTCGTAGATTTCAACGCCGCCAAAATGCCTGAGCGACAGAATCTGCCCGGCCGCCACCGGATTTCCGAGCGTCGGCTTGCTGCCAAGACCTTGCACGCGAAATGGCGCTGTTGCACCGGCCACCAGTTCCGCAAGTTCCTGCTCGCTCTTGGGCGTGAAAGTCTGGGGCGTGAAAGTCTTGGACATCAGAAGCGTGGCAATTCGGGATGCGGCAGGTTGCCTGCCTTGATGTGGACGCGGCCCAGTTCGGCGCAGCGATGCAATACCGGAAACACCTTGCCAGGGTTGAGCAGACCCTTGTTGTCGAAAGCGCATTTGAGGCGTTGCTGCTGGTTGAGATCAACCTCCGAAAACATCACCGGCATGAGATCGCGCTTCTCGATGCCAACGCCATGTTCACCGGTCAACACGCCGCCCACCTCAACACAGAGACGCAAGATGTCGGCGCCAAAGGCTTCGGCGCGGTCGAATTCATTGTCGGTGTTGGCATCAAACAGAATGAGGGGATGAAGATTTCCATCACCAGCATGGAAGACATTGGCAACGCGCAGGCCATGCTTTTGCGACAGGGCTTCGATGCCGCGCAAGACCTGCGGCAGCGCTTTGCGGGGAATCGTTCCATCCATGCAGATATAGTCCGGCGAGATGCGGCCCACGGCAGGGAAGGCTGACTTGCGCCCGGCCCAGAAGGCGAGACGTTCATCCTCGCTGGTGGACACCTTGAGGGTGCGGGAGTTGTTCTTTTCCGCGATTGCCTTGACGCGTTCGATCAGGTGATCGACCTCCACCTTTGGACCATCGAGTTCGATGATGAGCAGGGCCTCAACGTCTCGCGGGTATCCACACCTGGCGAAGTCTTCGGCGGCGTGAATGGCCGGGCGGTCCATCATTTCCATGCCGCCCGGAATGATGCCTGCGGCAATGATATCGGCAACGCATTGGCCGGCGTCTTCGCTGGAGGCAAATCCGACGAGAAGGGCGCGCGCTGTTTCCGGCTTTTGCAGGATACGCACCGTCACTTCCGTCACCACACCGAGCAGACCTTCAGAACCTGTCATCAGGCCAAGCAAATCATAGCCCTCGGCATCAAGATGCCTGCCACCGAGGCGAATGATTTCGCCTGTCACCAGCACCATTTCGATACCGAGGATGTTGTTGGTGGTGAGGCCGTATTTCAGGCAGTGAACGCCACCGGAATTTTCCGCCACATTGCCACCGATGGTGCAGGCAATCTGCGATGACGGATCAGGCGCGTAGTAGAATCCCTTGTGTTCCACGGCCTTGGTGATGGCGAGGTTGGTGACACCGGGCTGAACCACGGCGCAACGGTTGGCGAAATCCACTTCAATCACGCGATTGAATTTCGCCATGCCGAGCAGAATGCCATCAGCCAGAGGCAATGCACCACCCGACAGCGATGTGCCGGCACCACGCGGCACGACCTTGATGCCTTCGGCATGGGCATAGTTGAGAATCTGCGAAACCTGCTGCGCCGTCTCGGGCAGCGCCACGACAAGTGGTGGCTGACGATAGGCGGCGAGGCCGTCGGACTCATAGACGCGCAGGGCGGTGGGTGCGTCGATGACATGTTCGGCAGGCAGGATCTGGCGCAGGGCGGCAGTAATCTCCGCTCGCCGCTTCAGAACAGCCTCGTCGGGCAGCGGCATCGCGACCATGGCGTCAGCCGTTCACAGCCAGGTAGGCGGAATAGAGCGAGGTGCAGCCGCAGATGAAGAGGCGGTTGCGCTTGGCCCCGCCAAAGCAGACGTTGGCCACCAGTTCCGGGATGCGGATTTTACCGATGAGATCACCATTCGGCAGGTAGCAGTGCACGCCATCTCCGGCACTGGTCCAGATGCGGCCATCGGTATCCACACGGAACCCGTCGAAGAGCCCGGCCGTGCAATCAGCGAACACGGATGATGCACCCAACGACTTGCCGTCGGGTTTTACTTTCAAGGCACGGATGTGTTTGGGGCCATTCTCCTTGTGGGAAATGCCGGTGTCGGCGATGTAAAGAATTGACTCATCAGGCGAGAAAGCCAGGCCATTGGGCTTCTCGAAATCATCAGCAGCAAGCGTGATCTCGCCTGACGTGTCGATGCGGTAGACATGGCAGGCCCCGATTTCGCTTGCGGCCTTGCCGCCTTCATAGTCAGCGAGAATGCCGTAGCTCGGATCGGTGAACCACACGGAGCCGTCGGACTTCACCACGACATCGTTGGGTGAGTTGAGGCGTTTGCCCTTGTAGCTATCGGCCAGCACGGTGATGGAACCGTCATGCTCGGTGCGGGTCACGCGGCGGCCGAGATGCTCGCAGGTTACAAGGCGTCCATGGCGGTCGGTGGTGTTGCCGTTGGAATTGTTGGCGGGCTGGCGGAACACTGCCATGTGGCCGTCGCATTCGTCGTAACGCATCATGCGGTTGTTGGGGATGTCGGAGAACACGAGATAGCGTCCGGCGGCAAACCACGCCGGACCTTCGGCCCAGCGGGCACCCGTCCACAGGCGTTCGACGCGGGCATGGCCGATCAGCGTCTGGTTGAAGCGTTTGTCGAGAATGTCAAAGCCTGTGCCTTCCGGCTCGTTGTAGTAGGTCATGGTGGTCCTCCAGCGCCGGAGTTTAAGCTGAAGCCAGTCGCGGCGTCATGTGGAAATCGCGGCAAAAAGTGATACGGACTGCGCGGGGCAGCCATGCCCGGTGCCGGAACAGAACAACCGTTTCCAGGCTTTGCCGCCACCCTTCAAGGGCAGGGCCAGTGCTTCGTCGCTGCCGTTGACGACCATGGCGAGGCGCTCATTCTTGCCGGTCAGGATGAGGCCAAGCACACGCAACGCCGGGCTGGTCCAATCGGGTGTCTTGCCGTCGGCCCCGAACCATTGGGCATCGCCATTGCCATTGAGGAACTGGTCTTCACGCAGCAAACCATGGCGAAGGCGCAGCGCCACGAGATCGGCAACGCAGGAAATGAGGGTCTGGTCGGCGTCCTCCCAATCGAGCCACGTCGTCTCATTGTCCTGGGCATAGGCGTTGTTGTTGCCGTTCTGGCTGCGGCCAAGTTCATCGCCCGCTGTCAGCATGGGCGTGCCGCGGGCAAAGAAAAGTGTGGCGAGAAGGGCGCGTACGTCGCCCTCCGGCCAGGTTATCTCGCCAGATTTGCCGTCGCGATTGCCCTCGCCATTGGCCATGTTTTCCTTGTGGGCATAGCGCGCAAGGTCGGCCAACGTGAAGCCGTCATGGGCGGCGATGAAGTTGATGCTGGCAGCAGGAGACTTGGCGGCAAAGACATCAGACGAGCCAGCCATCCTGGTGGCAAGATTGTTGGCGGAAAAGCCGTCGCCACGCCAGAAGCGCCTGATGTCATCGCGGAAACGGTCGTTCCATTCCAGCCAGCGGGCCGGGAAGTTGCCGAGTTGATAGCCGCCTGGGCCGACGTCCCATGGTTCGGCAATGAGGATTGATTGCGACAGCACGGGATCAGCAGATATGGCGCGGATCAGCGGCGCATCGGCATGGAAGCCCCCCTTGTGGGTGGCATGGGTACTGCGGCCCATGATGGTGGCAAGGTCGAAGCGGAAGCCATCAATGCCGGTGGCCTCTACCCAGTGACGGAGCGCCGTGACGGCATAGTCAGCGACCAGTGGATGATCGAGGGCGACGGTATTGCCGCAGCCTGTGTCATTGACCGGCGCACCATGGATGTGGCGGTAGTAGGTGGTGTTGTCGAGGCCACGGAAGGAAAGCGTAGGGCCAGCCGCATCGCTTTCGCCGGTGTGATTGAGCACCACATCGAGCAGTACCTGAATGCCATGGGCATGGAGTGTTGAGACCGTGTCGGCGATTTCGGCAAAGCCGCCGGGGCCAGCCGTGGGTCTGGTGCCATGAAGGTCACGGGGTTGTAGCCCCAGGCATTGGTGAGACCCAGGGCATGGAGATGGCGCTCGTCGATCCAGGCCATCAACGGCATCAGTTCGATGGTATCGACACCAAGCCGCTTGAAATGGGCCAGTGCTGCAGGATCTGCCAGCGCCGCTACAGTACCACGCTTTTCTGGTGCGATGTCCGGGTGGCGTATGCTGAAGGCCTTGACCGGCACTTCATAAATCCAGCGTGGGGTATGCGGGGCTGGGCGTACAACTTTGACGGAGGGCGGTGTGACGACTGCCTTGGGCACCAGGTCTTTGGTTTCGCGGGTGTGCTCGCACAGGCCGGGATGGAAGGCGTAGGGACGGTCAAGCTGGGTGGCGTATGGGTCGACGAGCAGTTTGTGCACGTCGAAACGCATGCCGTCGTGGGGGTGCCACGGGCCTTCGGCGCGCAGGCCGTAGTGGGCACCAGCCTTGATCCCGGCGATGAAACCAAAATGCACGTGGCCGTCACGTTGGGTCAGTTCGATGCGATGCAGCTCGCGCTTGCCATGGGCATCGAAGTGGCAAAAGAAAATGCGTGTGGCATGGACCGAGGCCACAGCCACATTGACGCCACCCGCGACAAGGCTGACGCCGAGGGGCGCAGGCGCGCCACCGGCTTGCAGACTAACCGGTGTCAGGTGATCACCGTCGGTTCGGTGCGGCCGGTGTGGCCTGCGATGTCCGGAATTGAACGCGACAGGGCGATCAGGTCAGCAAGTGCTGTCTGCGTTTCCGTGCCGTGCTGTGCGGGGTCGGCGATATAGCGCTCGATATAGACGCGCAAGGTGGCACCCGCCGTTCCGGTGCCGGAGAGGCGATAGATGATGCGGGCACCATCGGCAAAGATCAGGCGAATGCCCTGTTTTGCGGTGTGTGACTTGTCCACCGGATCATCATAGGCAAAATCATCGGCAGTGGTCAGGCCATGGGCCTGCTTGATCGCAGGCAACTGCTGGCGCAGCTTGTCCACCAGGCGGTTGGCGGCGTCGGCGTCCACTTCCTCATAGTCATGGCGGGAATAGAAATTGCGGCCGTAGTCCTTCCAGTGCGAGGTCACGATCTCGGCCACGCTCTTGCGTGATGCGGCCAGGATGTTGAGCCACATGAGCACGGCCCACAGGCCATCCTTTTCGCGCACGTGGTTGGAGCCGGTGCCGAAGCTTTCTTCACCGCACACCGTGGCAAGGCCTGCATCCAGCAGGTTGCCGAAGAACTTCCAGCCGGTTGGCGTTTCAAAGCATGGCAGGCCGAGCTTCCTCGCGACGCGGTCAGGTGCGCAGCTTGTCGGCATGGAACGGGCGATGCCGGCGATGCCCTTGGCATAGCCCGGTGCTGCCGTCGCATTGGCGGCAATGATGGCGAGGGAATCCGAAGGCGTCACATAGATGCCGCGTCCGACAATGAGGTTGCGGTCACCGTCACCATCCGAGGCGGCACCGAAATCATAGGCCGTGCCCATCATCACGTCGTCACAGAGTTCCTTGGCATGGACGAGATTGGGATCGGGGTGATGTCCACCGAAGTCAGGCAATGGTGTGCCGTTGATGACGGTTCCTGCCGGTGCGCCAAGCAAGCCCTCGAGGATCGTCTTGGCGTAGGGACCGGTGATGGCGCCCATGCCATCGAACTTCATAGTGAAGCCGCTTTTGAACAAGGTGCGGATGGCGTCGAAATCAAAGAGCTGCTGCATCAAGACGGCATAGTCGGCCACCGGGTCGATGACTTCGACCGTCATGCCCTCAACACTGTACTTGCCGACCTTGGCCAGATCGATGTCGGCGGTGTCTGTGGTCTTGTAGCTGGCGATGGTTTTCGAGTGGGCATAGACTGCATCCGTCACCTTCTCGGGGGCGGGGCCGCCGTTGCCGATGTTGTACTTGATGCCGAAGTCGCCATCGGGACCGCCGGGATTGTGGCTGGCTGACAGCACCAGGCCGCCGTAGGCCTTGTAGTGGCGGATGACATGTGAGGCAGCGGGTGTGGAGAGCAAACCATTTTGCCCCACCAACACGCGGCCAAAGCCATTGGCAGCGGCCATGCGGATTGCCGTCTGGATGACCTCCTTGTTGTAGTAGCGGCCATCGCCACCGATCACCAGGGTCTTGCCGGCAAAGCCTTCAAGGCTGTCGAAAATCGACTGGATGTAATTCTCGGCATAGTGCGGCTGCTGGTACACCTTCACTTTTTTGCGCAAGCCGGAGGTGCCGGGTTTCTGTCCGTCAATTGGCGTGGTCGCAACGGTCATGCGCATTCCGCTACCCTTTGAGTTGTTTGTAGAGTTGGGCATAGTGGGCCGCACTGCGATCCCATGAAACGTCGGCAGCCATGCCATTTGCTTGCATCTTTGCCCACTGTGCGGGTTGCGCAAAAAGCATTGCCGCGCGCTGCAAGGCATTCTGCAGAGAGGGTTCATCCACCGGCGAAAACTGGAAGCCGGTGGCGACGCCCGAAGACAGTCCTGCCTCGTTGGCATCAATCACCGTGTCGGCCAATCCGCCGGTGCGGCCCACCACGGGCACGCAGCCATAGCGCAAACCGTAGAGTTGCGTGAGACCACAGGGTTCAAAGCGCGACGGCACCAGCATGGTGTCCGCGCCGCCTTGCACCAGATGCGAGAGGGCCTCATCGTATTTCATCACCAGCCCGACACGCCCGGGGTGGCGTTGGGCGGCGGCGGCGAAGGCACCTTCGATGCCCGGTTCGCCGGTGCCGATGATGGCGAGGCGCGCTCCGGAGGCGACCAGCCAGTCCAGCATCTGCGCCAGAATATCGAGACCCTTCTGCCAAGTGAGCCGGCTGACCACGCCGTGGAGAATGCCGTCACCGGTTTCAAGGCCGAAGCGCTTTTCCAGTTCACGCTTGTTGAGCTTGCGTCTGGCCAAAGTCTTGGACGAGTAGGTGGCGGTCAGGTCTTCATCCGTTTCCGGATTCCATATTCCGGTATCAATGCCGTTGACGATGCCGGTGGTGTTGTGGCGGCGCGCGCGCAACAGGCCATCCAGTCCCATGCCGTATTCGGGCGTGCAGATTTCGCGCGCATAGGTGGGTGAGACGGTGGTGATCATGTCGGCGGTGGCCAGTCCACCTTTGAGGAAACCGACGTTGCCGAAATATTCGAGGCCTTCCATCGAGTAACTTGCTGCGGGCAGGCCGAGACGCGGAAAGATCGAGGCCGGGAACTGGCCCTGGAAGGCAATGTTGTGCACCGTCATCACAGTGCGGGGGCCACCGCGATGACGCACATCCACGGCGGCAAGTGCCGCCTGCCAGTCATGGAGGTGCAGCACATCCGGTGCCCATGATTTCAGCGCCGACCTGCCGATGTCAGCGGCAACCGTGGAAAGGGCCGCATAGCGCAGGGCATTGTCGGGCCAGTCCTTGCCGTCTGGTCCCATGTAAGGATTGCCAGGGCGGTCAAAGAGATGCGGCGCATCCAGCGCCATCACTTGCATGCCATTGCTGGCCGCAAGCATGATGCGCGCCTTGCCACCGAAAAGTTCGGCATAGGTGTGCAGTTGCTTGGCCTGCTGCAACGCCGCCATGACGGCAGGATATCCCGGCACCAGCACGCGCATGTCAACGCCATGGGGCCTCAGGGCAGCGGGAAGTGCTCCAACGACATCAGCCAGCCCACCGGTCTTGATCAGCGGAAAAACCTCGGAAGAAACGGAGAGGACGTTGGTCATCCATCTATTATCCGAGCCGGTCGATCATCGGTTTGGTGATGAGGCAAATTCCGCTTTCGGTGCGGCGGAAGCGCTTGCCGTCGAGCACCGGATCCTCGCCCACCACAAGGCCCTCGGGGATCACCACATCGCTGTCGATCACCACTTTCTTGAGCGAGGCATTGCGGCCGACAACAGCGCGCGGCAGCACCACGGCTTCCTCCAGCGTGGTAAAGGAGTTGACCCGCACATTGGTGAACAACAGTGAGCGGCGAATGGCGGCACCTGAGACGACGCAACCGCCCGAAACCAGTGAGGCCACGGCAAGGCCGCGGCGGCCCTCAAGATCGTGGACGAATTTCGCTGGCGGCGTCACTTCACTGTAGGTCCAGATCGGCCAGTTGTTGTCGTAGAGGTCCAATTCCGGCAGGGTATCGGTCAAGTCGACATTGGCTTCCCAATAGGCGTCGACGGTACCCACATCGCGCCAGTAGGCACCTGCTTCCAGTTCTGATCGCACGCAGGATTTGGAAAAGCGGTGGGCCATGGCCTTGCCGTTTTTCACCACGTAGGGGATGATGTCCTTGCCGAAATCGCGTGATGACTTCTTGTCGGCAGCATCGCGGCGCAGCAGCCCGGCAAGGAATTCCGTCTCGAAGACGTAAATGCCCATGGAGGCCAGCGCCATGTCGGGGTTGCCGGGAATGGCGGGCGGATCCTTGGGTTTTTCGACGAAGGCGGTGATGCGGTCCTTTTCATCGACATGCATGACACCGAAGCCTGAGGCTTCTTCGCGGGGCACTTCAAGGCAGCCAATCGTCACATCCGCATTGGAGTCCACATGCTGCTGCAACATCAGCTCGTAGTCCATCTTGTAGATGTGATCGCCCGCCAGGATGACGATGTATTTCGGGCGATAGGTGAGAATGATATCGAGGTTCTGGAAGACGGCATCCGCCGTGCCGGCGTACCACTGGTCCTCGGAGACGCGCTGCGAAGCGGGCAGAATGTCAAAACCCTCGTTGCGTTCGGGGCGCAGGAATGTCCAGCCGCGTTGCAGATGGCGGATCAGGCTGTGGGCCTTGTACTGGGTCGCTACACCAATGCGGCGGATGCCGGAATTGACGGCGTTGGAAAGCGCAAAATCAATGATGCGGGATTTGCCGCCGAAAGGGACCGCGGGCTTTGCGCGCCGGTCGGTCAGTTCCATCAGGCGGCTGCCGCGGCCGCCTGCCAGCACGTAGGCCATCGCATCACGCGCGATGGGTCCGCTCTTTTGTCTAACTCCCACTGGTCTCTCCCACGTCTTGTTTTCTTGTCGTCATCATTCAGCGACGAAGTAGACCGTGGCGAGCGGCGGAAGGGTGACCTTCGCAGACGCAGGCTTCCCGTGGGAGGGTGTTTTGGCCGCAACCAATCCCCCCAGGTTGCCGCGCCCCGTGCCCCAGTAGGCTTCAGCATCTGTATTCACGACTTCACGCCACTTCCCTGATTTTGGCAAGGGCAGAATATAATTGTCGCGGGCCACTGCCGTGAAGTTGCTGACGACGACGACAGGGTTCTTGCCGTCGCCGCTGTGGCGGGCCCAGGCGAAAACCGAGTTTTCGTGGTCATCGGCGATCAGCCATTCAAAGCCCTCTGGTTCGCAGTCGCGGGCGTGAAGTGCGGCATGGCCGGTGTAGGCGTGGTTCAAGTCGCGGACCAGCGATTGCATCCCCTTGTGCGGCACGCCATCAAGCAGGTGCCAGTCGAGGGCGCGGGCCTCGGCCCATTCTCCCCATGGGGCCCATTCCTGACCCATGAAGAGCAATTTCTTGCCGGGGTAACCCCACATAAAGGCGTAGAAGGCGCGCAGCGTCGCAAATTTCTGCCAGTCATCGCCCGACATTTTGGCGAGCAGCGACCCTTTGCCGTGCACCACTTCATCATGGGAGAGCGGCAGCACGAAATTTTCCGAGAACGCATAGAGCAGGCCAAAGGTCAGGTCGTTGTGATGGTACTTCCGATGCACCGCATCACGCTTCATGTATTCAAGCGTGTCATGCATGAAGCCCATGTTCCACTTGAAGCCGAAGCCCAGGCCACCGGTGCTGGTCGGCTGCGAAACGCCGGGAAATGCGGTTGATTCCTCGGCGATGGTGACGACGCCGGGATTCTGGCCATAGACCTCGTGGTTCATGCGCTGCAGGAAGGCGATGGCCTCGAGGTTCTCGCGTCCGCCATGCTGGTTGGGAATCCACTCACCTTCCTTGCGCGAGTAGTCGAGGTAAAGCATGGAGGCAACGGCGTCCACGCGCAGTCCGTCGATGTGATACTTGCCACACCAGAACAGCGCGTTGTTGAGCAGGAAGCTTGACACCTCGCGGCGTCCGAAATTGTAGATCGCCGTGTTCCAGTCCGGATGATAGCCTTGGCGCGGATCGGCGTGTTCATAGAGCGCCGTGCCATCGAAACGGGCAAGGCCGAATTCGTCGGTGGGGAAGTGGGCCGGCACCCAATCGAGAATGATGCCGATGCCGGCAGCATGGGCGCGGTCGACAAAACGGGCAAAACCATCAGGACTGCCGAAGCGTGAAGTAGGTGCAAAAAGTCCGGTCGGCTGGTAACCCCAGGAGGGGTCAAAGGGATGCTCGGAGACCGGCAGCAATTCGATATGGGTGAAGCCCATGTCCACGACGTAGGAGATGAGCTGGTCGGCCAATTCATCGTAGGTGAGGAAGCGGTTGTTGTCGCCGCGCCGCCACGATCCCGCGTGGACTTCGTAAGTTGACATCGGGCTGCGGCGCTGGTCGCGCTCACGCCGCGTCTTCAGGTAACCATCATCACTCCAGGTAAAGGCATCGGTGCGGGCCACCTTGGATGCGGTGTTGGGACGGAGTTCGGCGGCAAAGCCGAATGGATCGGCTTTCAGCGGCAACACGTTTCCGGCCTTGTCGAGCAGTTCGAACTTGTAGCCATGACCTTCGGCGGCCCCGGGTACGAAGATTTCCCAGATGCCGGTCTCAAGGCGCTTGCGCATCACGTGGATACGGCCATCCCAGCCATTGAAATCACCGGTGACAGAGACACGTTCGGCGTTGGGTGCCCAGACAGCAAAGTGCACGCCGTCGGCACCTTCATGGTGCAGGGGATGTGCTCCCAACTTGTCATAGAGGCGCAGGTGATTGCCTTCGCCGATATAGTAGTCATCCATCGGGCCGAGCACCGGGCCGAAGCTGTAGGCGTCGGTCACGCTCCACGCGCCACCTTCATTGGAGCAGGACAGGCGCAGCGGCTGGCGGGCCTTGAGCTTTATTGTGCCCTCAAAGAAGCCGGAGGAATGGCGCTGTTCCAGTGCGCCCACCGGTGTGCCATCGAGGAGATGGACATCAACGCCCAAGGCGCCCGGGACAAAGGCGCGGACGATCCATGTCTTGGAATGCTGGTGAAGACCCAGAACCTCAAACGGGTTGGCATGGCGGCCATGGACAATTGCCTCAATCGCTTGTGCAGACAATCGCCACTTTGGTTCGGCCATACATTCTCCCCTTCTGGCACCTTTTGCGGTGCATCTTGTTTTTTAAGCCTGCGGCACTGGCACATGCCAGATGTCGCGGGCGTAGTCCCTGATGGTCCGGTCGGATGAGAACCAACCCATGCGAACCGTGTTCAGAATTGCAGACTGCGTCCAATCATCGGCCCTTGTCCAGAGGGATGATACTTTCTCCTGAGTGGCAGCATAATCGGCAAAGTCGGTGCCGACCATGAACCAATCGCCATTCAGGATGGAATCGACAATGGGGCGGTAGCGCAGGGTATCGCCATCGGAGTAGCGGCCCGACAGCAGGCCCTCGCACACGCGTTTGAGAACGGGGGTTGCCTCGAGCAGGGCCCGGCCATCGACGCCAGCGCGGCGGCTCGCTTCAACCTCATGGGCCTCTAGCCCGAACAGGAAGAAGTTGTCGGCTCCGACGTGCTCGCGAATCTCGACATTGGCGCCATCAAGCGTGCCGATGGTGAGCGCGCCATTGAGGGCGAACTTCATGTTGCCGGTGCCGGAAGCTTCCATGCCAGCCGTCGAAATCTGTTGCGACAAATCCGTGGCCGGCACGATTTCCTCAGCCAGACTGACATTGTAGTTGGGAATGAAGGCGACCTTCAGCCGGTCCTTCAGACTGTGATCAGCGTTGACCACGGTGGCGACGTCATTCACCAGCTTGATGATGAGTTTGGCCTGGGCATAGCTGGCTGCCGCCTTGCCCGCGAAAATCTTGACGCGGGGCGCCCAGTCCTTCGAGGGCGCGTCACGCATCGCTTCGTAGTGGGCGACAGTTTCGAGGATGTTCATGAGCTGGCGCTTGTATTCGTGGATGCGCTTGATCTGGACATCGAAAAGGGCGTCCGGATCGGTTGCAATGCCCATGCGTGCGGCAATGAGGTTCGAGAGCGAAGCCTTGTTGGCGCGTTTCACGGCGGCAAATTTCTTGCGGAAACCAGCGTCCTTGGCGAATTTCTCAGCTTTCGCCAAGTCCGATGCATCACTGAGGAAACCGTCGCCGATCACCGATTGCAACAGGTCAGAGAGACCGGGGTTGGCCCCGTTGAGCCAGCGCCTCGGCGTAATGCCGTTGGTCTTGTTGTTGATGCGGTTGGGGAACAGTGCGTGCAGGTTCTTGAACACTGTCTCCTTCATCAGGCCCGTATGCAGCGCCGAGACGCCATTGATGGAATGCGAACCGACAAATGCAAGTTGTCCCATGCGGACGCGGCGCCCGGCGTGCTCGTCAATGAGCGAGACGGAGGAAATGAATTCCGCCGTGGCACCGGGACGGGTGCGGGCCAATTTCAGAACGTCGTCGTTGATGGCGTAAATGATCTGCATGTGGCGCGGCAGCATGCGTTCGAGCAAATTGACCGGCCAACTTTCCAGCGCCTCCGGCAACAGCGTGTGATTTGTGTATGATGTCACTGCTTGTGTGATGGTCCAGGCGTCATCCCACAGCACGCCATGGGCATCGATCAAAAGCCGCATCATTTCGGCAACGGCAATGGCCGGATGCGTATCGTTCAGTTGGATCGCCACCTTGTCGGGCAGCGTCTTGATGTCGCCATGCTGCTGCATGTGACGGCGCAGAATGTCCTGCAGTGATGCGGAGGTGAAGAAATACTCCTGGCGCAGACGCAGTTCCTGGCCCTGTGGTGTTAAATCCGCCGGATAGAGCACGCGGGTGATGATCTCGGCGCGATTGTGATCGGCAAGTGCGCCAGAATAATCACCGACGTTGAAGGCTTCGAGATGGATGGGGTCGAGCGGTTTTGCCGTCCACAGGCGCAAGGTGTTCACCCGTCGGCCGCGCCAACCCACCATCGGTGTGTCGTAGGCTGAAGCCAGCAGACCTTCGCCGTGGTGCCAGTGGTGGCGCTGGCGGACATCGGCCAGGGCCTCACCGGCGACATGACCGAAGAAGCCGATGCGGTAAGCCGCTTCGCGGCGCGGGAATTCCCACGGGTTGCCGCCGTCAAGCCAGTCTTCGGGGCGCTCGGTCTGCCAGCCATCACTCATCATCTGGCGGAACAGGCCATGCGAGTAGCGAATGCCATAACCGTAGGCGGGAATGTCGAGGCTCGCCATGCTTTCCATGAAGCAGGCAGCGAGGCGGCCAAGGCCGCCATTGCCGAGGGCCGCATCAGGTTCAAGTTCTTCGACCAACGACAAATCGACATCAAGTGCCTTGAGCGCCGCATCGAAGGGAGCCGTCAGTTCAAGGTTGCTCAGCGCATCGCGCAACAGGCGGCCAATGAGAAACTCGAGGGAGAAATAATAGACCCGCTTGGCGCCGGCCTTGTAGGCGCGCCGCGTCGAGTCCATCCACTGGTCAATCACATGGTCACGCAAGGCCAGAATGGTTGCATGAAGCCAGTCATGGCGCTTGGCCACCACGGGGTCCTTGCCAATGGCATAGGTCAACTTGGCCAGAATTTCGGCTTTGATACTGTCGGTGCTGGCTTTCGTCGTCCGTGCTGGCATATTGTGTGCGCTCCTCAAAACCGGGCGCTTCCTTTACGGGCCACGGGCAGGGGTGGCAAGGCGAAAGCGCTTTGAAGCAAGAGGGCAGGAAAAGTCATGGGCACAGCGTTGCCAGCCACCATCGGAGTCCAGACCCGTTATTCCCGCACGGTGTCCGAGAGTGATGTCTATCTGTTTGCCGGTATCTCCGGGGATCATTCGCAGAACCACACCGACGAGGCCTTTATGCGGGGCACGCCTTATGGCAAGCGCATTGCCCACGGCGCCCTGTTGGTGGCTTTCATGTCGCGCTGCTCGACCGAGATCGTGGCCAAGTGCGGAGCGCTGGCAGATAGTCATTTCCCGGTGTCGGCTGGCTATGACCGGGTGCGCTTCGTGCGCGCTGTGGGCATTGGCGACACCATCACGGTCAGTTACGAAATTGTTGCCATCGATGCGGAGAAGAACCGCACCATCGCCGATGTGAAAGTGCTGAACGAGCAGGGCGACGTCTGCGCCGCGGCCCAGCACATCATGACCTGGATTGCGAAGTAGCTCTCACGTGCCGCAAAAGGTCTGGCGAACTTCTTCGCCTTCAGTGGGTGGCGCTTCCAGATCGGCGAAGGCGGGTTCGTCGGTAAATGGTGATTGCACAGCAGCGATCAGGCGCTTGGCAATGGAAAAGTCTCCCGTGTTGGCCGCCCGGATCGCCTCTTCCACCCGATGATTGCGGGCGATTCGAATGGGGTTGGCCTTTTGCATGGCCGCCACATCGGGGGTGTTGCCTGCACGGGCACGCCAGTGCGCCAACACCGCCGCAGCGTCATCCGGTGCCGAAAATACGCCGGCCATGATGCTCTCATCAGCACCGGCCGCCACCTGTGAAAGCCGGCGGAAGAACACGGTGAAGTCGGCTCCGCCCTTCATCATGTGGGTGAACAACGTGGCGATGGCTTCTCCGTCACTGTCTTCGACGCCGCGCCAGCCCAGTTTGGCCCGCATGCCGTTTTCAAAATGCTGTTCGAAGGCGGGCATGAACCGGGCCAGTTCATCCTTTGCTATTTCAATGGCCTGGTCTAGCTCGTCATCGAGGAGCGAGAGCAAACTTTCGGCAAGCCGGGTCAGATTCCACAGCGCAATCGTTGGCTGCTTGTCCCAGGCATAGCGGCCGTACTGATCGATGGAAGAGAAGACCTTTTGCGGGTGAAAGCGATCCATGAAGGCGCATGGGCCGAAGTCGATGGTTTCGCCCGCAACCTGCATGTTATCGGTGTTCATCACGCCGTGGATGAAGCCGGCACACATCCACTGCGCGATCAGGCTGGCTTGCCGGGCAGCGACCTCGCGCAGGAACGCGCGCGCCGGGTTCGTGCCTTCGGGCACCGGCGGAAAGTTGCGCGCCAACTCGTGGGTGAGCAGCGCTTTCAACGCATCGGTATCGCGGTTGGCTGCCGCCAATTGAAATGTGCCGACGCGAACGTGCGATTTGGCCACGCGGGTCAGCACGGCACCGGGTTCGGTTGTCTGGCGATAGACGGGCTCGCCCGTGGTGACAACACAGAGCGAGCGGGTCGTCGGTATGCCAAGTCCGGCAAAGGCTTCACTCACGATGTATTCGCGCAGCATGGCACCCAGCGTGGCGCGGCCATCGCCATTGCGTGAATAGTGCGTGGCACCTGAGCCTTTCAGGTGCAGGTCGAAACGGGTGCCATCGCGGGCAATCCATTCGCCCGCCAGCAGGGCGCGGCCATCACCAAGAAGCGGCGACCAGCCGCCGAACTGGTGTCCGCTGTAGGCCATGGCAAGGGGCTCAGCCCCAGGCAGCGGGGCATTTCCAGCGAAGGCCTGCACGGCTGCATCGGAGGCAAACCACGCGGCATCGATGCCCATCGTTTTGGCGAGTTCATCGTTGCGCAATGCCCAGGCCGGTTCCTTGACCAGGGTAAGGGGCACACGGCGGTGGAACAGGGCGGGCAACTGCCCATAGGTGATGGCGAAGTCGGGTGGACGCGGAGCGGCGCTGCCCATTACTTGTCCGATGGCCGCAGCCAGCCAAGGTTGGGATAAGCCAGCGGCTCCTTTGACTTGAAGAAGTAGCGGCGGAAAATCTCGCCATAACCCCTCATGGTGTAGCCATTGTTTTTGGTCTTCAGTTCAGCGTGCTCCGCAGCGTAGTAGCCGGGGAGCTTGTACCAGGGAAGTGCGGGTTTGCTGTGGTGGGCAACATGCAGGTTGTTGTAGAGAAACAGCAGCGACCAGAACGGCGAGGCTTCGACAATGATGGTGCGGTGTTCGGCATTCTCGGCGGCCTGATGCTCGCAATAGGACCGTACCAGGGCCAGCGACAAGCCGGGATAGGCAATGAGCACATAAAATTTCCAGAACGGCATTCCAGCAACCATCGTGATCAGCGCAATTGACACGGCACACGCTGCGAAGAAAACCAGCCAGTCTTTCAGCTTGCCCGTATTGCCTTTGGCAATGTCAGCCCAGTCACTCGACCAGAACTGCGCGATGCTGACGGCAGGACCGATCAGCATGCGTCCCCCAAGTGTGTGATTGATGGCGAACAGGAAGCGTTTCACCGGTCCGGCGTTGGCCCAATCGTCTGGCAGCAGGTAATAGGATTCGGGATCGCGAACCGGATCGGTGAGATCGATGTCATTGTGGTGCTGCAAATGGGTGTCGCGGTAGCGGCCATAGGGCAGCCAGAACGTCGGCGTGACGAAGATCATCAATTCATTGAGCCAGCGCAGCCTCGTGGGATGGCCGTGCAGAACCTCGTGTTGCAGTGAGGCATGCAGCGCCGCGAAGTAGGCACCAATGGGCAGGACCCACCACGGCAGCGCGGCATGGTTCCATACCAGGGTGCCAAGGACGAGATAAACAAGTGCGATCAGCCCGATTGTGGGCCACTCGACACGGGCGGTGCGGGTTTCGACATATGCCATGTCCGGCATTTTAGCTGCCGCACCTGCCCCCCGGCAATCATACAAAATTCACCTGTTGTCGCAGGGGAACAAATCTGGCCATCTTGCGGGCATGATTGCTACACTGCCGATGTATGATTACCCGGAACTCCGCGCCGCCACGGCCCAGTGGTGGGCGGCAATTTCCCGGCATGCGGGTGTGGCGTTGGAGCTTTCTCACCCAGACAACTATGTGGAACCTTGGAACCGCCCTGATCTGGCGTTCAGCCAGACCTGCGGATATCCGTTCACCCATCACTTCAAAGGTGCGCTTGGACTTGTTGGTACGCCGCACTATTCCGTGCCAGGATGTGATGGCTTTCGCTATTCGAGTTTTGTGTTCGCCCGCGAGGCGCGCGCGCCTGCCGACTATCGTGGTACCGTGGCGGCAGTAAATACGCCGGATTCCATGTCGGGCATGTTGGCGCTCAAGGCTTTCTTTGTTGAACATGCAAACCAAGGCCACTTCTTTGGCAGTTCGGTCTTGTCGGGAGGGCACCTCAATTCGCTGGCGCTGTTGCAACGGGGGGCGGCTGATGTCTGTGCCGTCGATGCCATTTGCGTGGCATTTGCCCGGCGCCATCGCCCCGAGCTGTTGCATGGCCTGCATGATGTCGGCCGAACGCCGTCGGTGCCTGGCTTGCCTTATGTCTCGCGCGACGCAGACTTGGCACGCTGGCAAAATGCCGTGCGCGCCGCCACGGTTGACCCGGCGCTGGCGGAGGTGCGCAATGCGCTGATGATCGGCGGCTTCACCGTCACGGCTGTTGCCGACTACGATGCCATTTTGGGGTTGGAGGACGACGTGCGACGGGTTGGCGACGTGGCGTTGCTTTAGGTCACGGCCTTCCTGGTGCGGAATTCCGGCGTATTCCACAAGCCCTTGTCCATGACCTCGGACAGATGCGCTGCAGCGTCGAAGACGTCAGCATAAGAATTGTACAAGGGTGCAAAGCCAAAGCGGATCTTGTCGGGGGCGCGGAAGTCGCCGATCACCTTGCGGGCGATCATGGCTTGCATCACGGCGTAGCCTTCGGGACACTCAAACGAGACGTGCGAACCACGCTGGTCGAGGTCGCGCGGCCCGGCAAGTTTCAGGCCGTGGCGTGCGCAGCTGCTCTCCACCAGGTCGATGAACAGTTGGCAGAGCGCCTTGGCCTTTTGATGCAGCGCTGTCATCTCCACATCTGCCCAGACGTCGAGTGCCGCATCCAGTGCCTGCATGGACAGCATCGCCTGGGTGCCACATTGCTGGCGCACCAAACCATCGGCGGGTTGCCAGTCTGGCGAAAAAGCAAAGGGCTGGGCATGGCCCCACCAGCCGACGAGGGCCGGTTCCGCTGTCTTGTGGTGGCGGGGATGCACGAACACGAAAGCGGGAGAGCCCGGTCCGCCGTTCAAATATTTGTAGGTGCAGCCGATGGCGAAGTCGCAATCATTGGCTTCCAGCGCCACCGGGATCGCCCCGGCAGAATGGGCCAGGTCCCAGATCACCAGCGCGCCCATGGCATGGGCCTTGGCGATCACCGCTTTCATGTCGTGGCGGCGCGCCGTGCGATAATCCACTTCGGTGATCATGACCACGGCAACATTCTCGCTGATGGCATCGAGCACCTGTTCGGGTGCCACGGCCTTCAATTCGTGGCCATCGGCGAGAAAGCGGTTGAGGCCCTGGGCGACGTAGAGATCAGACGGGAAATTGCCGAGGTCGGACAGAATGATCTTGCGGTCACGGCGCAGCGCCAGTGCCGCTGTCAGCACCTTGAAGAGATTGATCGAGATCGTGTCAGCCACGATCACATTGCCGGCAGAGGCGCCGACCAGCCGGGCAATCTTGTCGCCGGTGACGCGGGGCAACTGAAACCAGCCGTGGACATTCCACGACGTGATGAGGTCTTGCGCCCATTGCTGCCGCACCGCGTGTTCCACCCGGGCCGGCACGGATTTCGGCATCAGTCCCAACGAATTTCCATCGAGGTAGATCATGCCATCCGGAATAACGAAACGTTCGCGCCAGGCGCGGAACGGATCAACGGAATCCAGGGCCTGGCAATCGGCGCGTGTCGTCATCATGTTTCTCCCACAATTCCTGCTATAGCTCAGGCCATGCTTCGAAGACATATGCTCATCGCGTCACTTGTCCTTGCCTTTGCGGCACAAAGTGCGAGCGCCGCACCAGTCACGGTGGACGAGACGACCCGTCTCATCCGCCGGGCAGAAAAAGGGCTCGCCGATCCGCAGGGCTGGGCCCTTGATCTCCTCGATGTGCTGCGGACCCATCAACTGGAGCCAAGCAGGGAGAATGTCTGTGCGGCAATTGCCGTCATCGACCAGGAATCAGGTTTTGTCGCGGATCCCGCCGTGCCTGGTCTCGGCAAGTTGTCGGAGCAGGCGCTGCGCGACAAACTGGGCAAAATTCCAGTGGCAGGTGGCGTTGCCTTGCGTTGGCTCGAGAACAATCCTTCGCCGCAGACAAGTTTCATGGCCCGCATCCGGTCGGCCAAGACCGAGCGTGACCTTGACCTCGCCTATCGTGCCCTGGTTGACCATGCGGGCGAGAAATCCGGCTTGGGTGCTGTGGCGCAGCTTGGACTTCTCAACCGCATCATCGAAGAGCGCAACGAAATCGACACGGCGGGTTCGATGCAGGTTTCAGTCAAGTTCTCGCTGGCAATGGCAAAGCGGCGGCGCTGGCTGCCGATGATGCTGGCCGACGTCTATGCCGTGCGCGATCAACTTTATACCCGTCAGGGCGGCATGTACTACGGTATCCCGCAGCTTCTTGACTATGAAACGGGCTATCCCCGCAAGGTCTTCCGCTTTGCTGACTACAATGCCGGGCGTTATGCCAGCCGCAATGCTGCCTTGCAAATGGTGGTGGCAAAGCTTGCGGGCGACAATCTGGCGCTTGATGGAGATCTGCTGAGTTACGGCACGTCGGGCAAGGCCAACAATGGAACCACGGCAACCGAGCGCGCCATCCGCAAGCTCAGTACCAGGCTGGCGCTGGGTTTGAGTGACGAACAGATTCGCAATGACCTTCTGCTGGAAAAAGACAAGGCATTCGTCAGTACACGGACGTATGCGTCACTGCGCGAAGTCTATGGCCGCAAGATTGGCAAACCGGCACCCTTTGCCGTCGTCCCCGATATCGACCTCAAGAGCCCGAAAATCCGCCGCTTCATGACGACGCGGATTTTCGCCGAGACTGTCGACAAGCGCTATCAGGCCTGCATGGCGCAGAAATGATCAAGCCTTGATTCGGGCATTCTGCGGGTCGACCAGCGCGCCCAGGTGCGGCACCGCCGTCAAGATTTCCTTGGCGACCACCAGTTCATAGCGTCCGGACATGATGTAATCCGCCGATACGCCAGCGGCATTGCGCACGTAGCCATAACCGATGGGCTTGGCCACCGTGTAGCCATAGCCGCCGCTCGTCAGATAACCGGCAAATTTTCCGTCACGCAGGATGGTTTCGCGGCCCACCAGCACGATGTCCTCGCGTTCGGTGGTGAATCCCACCAGCATTTTGGTGAGCGGCTGTCCAACTTTGGCTTCAAGGGCGGCACGGCCGATGAAATCAGCATTGCTTTTCATTTTGACCGCCCAGCCCAGTCCGGCCTCAAATGGCGTATCGTTGGGTGTGATATCGCCGGACCAGGCGCGATAGCCCTTTTCAAGGCGCAACGATTCCAGCGCGCGGTAGCCCGCAAGCTTCAATCCCAACGGTTCACCGTGCTTCATCAGTGCATCATAGACTTTACCAATGCCGGTCATGGGGGCGTGCAGTTCCCACCCCAATTCACCCACATAGGTGACGCGAAGGGCGCGGATTTTTACGCCGGCGATGGAAATATTGCGCATCTGGGCAAAAGGCAGGGCGGCGTGGGAGACGTCGTGCGTTGTTGTCTGTGAGAGGATATCGCGGGCGCGAGGACCCATGAGAACCAGTGTGCCCCAGTCTTCGGTGACGTCGCGCAGCACGCAGTCCGGGCTGCGTGGCATGTGATCCTTGATCCAGTGGAAGTCGTGGGTGCGAAAGCCCGTGCCGGTGACGATGTAGTAGCGATTCTCGGCAAGGCGCGTTACCGTGAGGTCGCATTCAATGCCGCCGCGGCTGTTGAGCATCTGGGTATAGACGACTGCGCCGACCGGGCGATCAATGCGGTTGGCGCAGATTTTTTCCAGGGCGTTGGTGGCAAGTTTTCCCTTCAATTCAAATTTGGCAAAGGACGACTGGTCGAACAGGCCTGCCGCTTCACGCACTGCCTTGTGCTCGGCACCGGCATGGGGGAACCAGTTCTGCCGTCCCATGGAGTATTCATCGCGCGGCGTCACCCCAACAGGTGCAAACCAGTTCGGGCGCTCCCAGCCAAGCTTGGAGCCGAAGCAGGCGCCCTTGGCCTTCAGCCTTTCATAGAGTGGCGACACCAGCCGTGGTCTTCGACTCTGATATTCCTCGTGTGGGAAGCCAACGGTGTAGTGCTTGCTGTAAGCCTCGAGGGTACGTTCCTGGACGAACCGACGGTCAGCGTGCATGGCGGAGAAGCGCCGGATGTCTGCAGCCCAGAGGTCCATGGGAGCTTCGTTGCGGGCCACCCAGTCAGCCAGGACCCAACCTGCTCCACCACCGGCTGCGATGCCGAAGGCGTTGAAGCCGGCACCTACAAACATGTTGGCGCATTCGGTTGCCTGACCAAGGATGAAGTTGCCGTCGGGCGTGAAACTTTCCGGCCCGTTGATCATTTTCTTGATGCCGCAATCGGCCAGTGCCGGAATGCGCTGCAGGGCGGCCGTCATGTGTTGCTCGAAGTGATCGAAGTCATCCTCGAAGAGTTGGAATTCGAAGGTCGATGGTACGTCGCCATCGGTCCAGGCAATGGGGTCAGGCTCGTAGCCGCCAAAAACCAGGCCGCCGACCTCTTCCTTGTAATAGGTGCGCAGGTCCGGATCACGGATGGTCGCGGCGTCGGTGGCGAGCCCCTTCAGTTTTTCGGTGATAACGTATTGATGCTTTACCGGCTGCAAGGGCACGACAACGCCAGCCATGGCGCCGATCTGACGGGCCCACATGCCGCCGCAGTTGACCACCTTGTCACAGGTGATGCTGCCGATATTGGTGTGAACAGCGCTGATGCGGTTGGCGTTCATGTTGAAACCGGTGAGGCGCGCTCCTTCAATGATGCGGGCACCATGCATGCGTGCACCCCTGGCCAAGGCCTGGGTGATATCGCTGGGGGAGGCCTGCCCGTCGGTCGGCAGAAAACTTGCGCCAACGAGATCACTCACCTCCAGAAGCGGCCACATGGTCTTCACTTCGGTTGGTGACAGCAGGTGCATGTCCATGCCAAAGCTCTGCGCCGTGGTGGCCAGTCTGCGGTATTCGGTCCAGCGGTCCTCGTTTGTGGCGAGACGCAGGCAGCCGGTCATTTTCCAGCCGGTCTCAAGACCAGTTTCGGCTTCCAGCTTCTTATAGAGATCAACAGAATATTTGAGGACCTGGGTAATGGCCGCAGACGAGCGCAACTGGCCAACGAGTCCGGCGGCATGCCAGGTTGAACCTGAAGTCAGGCGGTTCTGTTCCAGCAACACCACATTGAGGTTGTGGTCGCGGGCGAGATGGTAGGCGGTTGAGCAACCGATAATTCCGCCGCCGATGACAACAACATCGGCATGGGACGGTAGTGAATTCGTCATGGTCAGGAAAAGTCCTTGCGATAGCGCGCGTAAATGGAAGTGAAGCGGCCGGTGTGTTCGGCTGCATAGGCGATGTAGTCGACGCCAGGGGCGGCGAGGTACAGTTCGGAAATCATGCCCCACATAGCCTCGCGCAGTGCCGCTGCCGTCTTCATGGCGAAATAGGCGCGCGTCGTTGCGAGGTCTGGCACCCTGCCGAAATAGGCAGACAGCATGTCCGTCTCTGTCTTGGGATCGAAGGAATTGGCTGCGGCGAGATTGGCGAGATCAAACATGGCCGTGCCGTAGGCGCCGTATTCCCAGTCGATGAGCCAGAGGCGCTTGCCATCATCCATGATGTTGGCGGGCAAGAGATCGTGATGACCGAAGATGATGGGGAGCGGCACCTGGGCAGCTTCGAGTTCATCGGCGATGGTCATCCAGCCGGCAAGTTGCGGGGTGGCGCGGTGGTTGGCGGTATGCAGCGTGGCGGCGTAGTCGCGCAGGATCTGGAACACCCAAAAGATCGCCCCCTGGCCACGGATGCGCGTGCCCATGTCGCGATGACAGCGCATGACCAGAGCAAGGCAGTCCTGCCAGCGCTGGCGCACATCGGCCTCACCATAGGTTTTTGCGCTGATGTGGCGCACCACCATGACACCGTCACCGGCATGGACAAGCTCGGGTGAAAGACCCGCAGCAAAGGCAGCGCGGTTGGCTTCAGCCTCACGGGCGCGGGAGACTTGATGGAATGGATAATCCTGGCCGACGCGGGCCACGAAGCGGCCACTGGCATCTTCGACAATGAAGGCAGCATTGCTCACGCCCCCGGTCAAGGGCGTCACGGAACGCAGGCCCGTCCACACGGCAAGGCTTCTCACAATGTCTTCAGCGTCACTCATTGTTCTATGTTTGGAAAAAACCCCCGACGGATTGCAGAAAAACCAAATGAACCGCCTGCTTGCAGCAGGCGAGTTGGGTAGCCACCGCTGGATTGCTCCAGCCACCTCTCTCACTCGACCGGGGGCGTGCTCAAGTGAATGAGGTGCCCCCGGAGGAAGAGTGGCACCCATATGCCCGAACTCGGATGAGACCAAGCAATGAGGTAACGCTACTCTTTTCGACTGTGGCGTCAATACTCATGTTGGAAATGTGAATTTTTTTGTTGATTTTTTCAATTTTTGTGAGCAAAATCGTTGCATTGACAGCTTATAAACAACAATATTTCGCAAAAACAAGATGAAAAATCACAAAATTTCGGTTCGACTGGGTCAGATCATGGGATTGATCGCCCAGCAGGGCACCATGACGGTGACCGATCTGGCCAAGGCGCTGGGCGTATCTGAAGAAACCGTGCGGCGTGATGGCAAGCTGCTGGAAGAGCGCGGCGACATTCTCAAGCTACATGGATCACTGGCCCTGCCGCATCAGGTGGGCGAAGCACCCTTTGAGAGGCGCATGCGCGACAATGCCGAGGCCAAGCGCAGTATTGCCAAGGCTGCCTTGGCGCTGGTTGAAGATGGTGACAGCCTGATCATCGACACCGGCACTACAACAAGCATCTTCGCCCAGGAACTGCGCAGCCGCCGCGGTCTGACGGTCGTCACCAATTCGTCGGACATTGCGCGCACACTCGCCACGGTCAATGGCAACCGGGTCTATATGGCGGGTGGTGAACTCAAGGCGGATAATGGTGCCGCCTTCGGACCCCCGGCGGTGGAATTCATTTCGCGCTTCCGGGTGCGTCATTCCTTCATCTCGATTGCCGCCCTGCATCCTGTCGATGGCCCCATGGACATGGCTTTCGAGGAAGCGGAACTGGCGCGCATGGCATTGTCGCGCTCGGACAGCCGCATCATCCTTTCGGATGCCACCAAGTTCGGCAAGACGGCCTTGGTCAGGGTCTGTGATTTCACCGAAATCAACCGGCTCTTCAGCGATGAAGAACCGCCTGATGATCTGGCGGCTGCACTGGTGCGGGCCGGCGTCAGTGTCACAGTGGCGAACCGGGCTGTGGTGGCGTGACCACGTAGCAATGTGACCTTCCGTAAAAGCATGGCAGTGGTGAAATTCCTTGCCAGCATGTGGCCACGCAGACGGTTGACCAAACCCCATGCAATAGACCAAAGTGCCAGTCCCAATCCAAACAGGTGAATGATGCGATACGAATCTCCGGCAACGACAAAAGAGGCGTGTGCCCTTTTGGCCAAGGAAAAAGGCGCGGCCTTTGTCCTGGCAGGTGGAACCGACCTTCTGGTCAAGATGAAGGCTGGCATGCTTGAACCCGACCTGGTGGTCGACATCAAACGCATCAAGGGCATGCGCGAGATCAAGAAGACAGCCAGTGGTTTTTCCGTCGGTGCCGGAACGCCCAATGCGGCGCTTTCGGAAAATGCCGCATTTTTCAAGGCCTGGCCGGGTGTTGTCGAAGCTGCCCAGCTCATCGGCTCGAAACAGGTGCAGGGCCGTTGCACCATGGTGGGCAATCTCTGCAACGCCTCTCCTGCCGCTGATGCCGTGCCGGCCCTTGTTGCTGCCGGTGCCAAGGCTGTCATCGTCGGACCCAAGGGCAAGCGCAAGCTGGCCATTGAAGACGTGCCTGCCGGCGTTGGCCGCACCGTTCTCAAGAAGGGCGAGATCATTGAAGCCATCGAGTTGCCAAAGAAGGCTTCGCGTTCCGGCGATGCCTATCTGCGCTTCATCCCACGCACCGAAATGGATATCGCGGTTGTCTCGGTCGGCATCAGCCTGACGCTTGATGCGAAAGGTGTCATCACTGCGGCCCGCGTGGCACTGGGTGCAGTTGCGCCTACCGTGCTGCTGGTCAAGGAGGCCGCCAAGGCGATCATTGGCTCGAAGCTTGATGCTGCCGCCCTGGCCCGTCTTGCCGCTGCTTCATCCGCAGCCTGCCGTCCCATTGACGACAAGCGCGGCACCATAGAATTCAGAACCGATGTGGCAGGCGTGCTGGCACGCCGGGCCGCTGAAATTGCGTATGCCCGCGCTGGAGGCAAGTGATCATGGCCGTACTCGTCAAGACAACCATTAACGGCGACACGGTCGAATATGCCTGCCAGCCTGATGAAACGCTGCTCGATGTGTTGCGCAACCGTTTGGGCCTCACTGGCGCGAAGGAAGGTTGCGGCACCGGTGATTGCGGCGCCTGCTCGGTCATTCTCGATGGCCGCCTGACCTGCTCGTGCCTCATTCTCGGTGCAGAGTTGCAAGGTCGCACTCTTGAAACCATCGAAGGCATGGCCAATGCCGACAAGCTGCATCCGCTGCAGCAGCACTTCATTGATGGCGCTGCCCTGCAATGCGGCATCTGCACGCCGGGATTCCTGATCGCGGCCAAGGCGCTGCTCGCCAAGAATCCGGATCCGAGCGAAGAAGAAATCCGTTTCGGCCTTGCCGGCAATCTCTGCCGTTGCACTGGCTATGACAAGATCGTGCGGGCTGTCCAGTCCGCCGCAAAAGAAATGAGAGGAGCATAACATGCCACTCGACACATCCCTCGTCCGCAAACCCTTCAAGGTGATCGGTACGCGCGTCCGCCGTCCAGACGGCATCGACAAGGTCACGGGCCGCGCCAAATACGGTGCCGACGCCTTTGCTCCCGGCCAACTCATCGCCGTGGTGCTGCGTTCACCCCATGCCCACGCCAGGATCAAGAAGATCGACACCTCGAAGGCTGAAAAGCTGGCGGGCGTGAAAGCCGTCATCACTGCAGCCGATCTGCCGGATCTGACTGGCGAAGACCGTGGCATGCGCGACATCCTGGAAAACTGCATGGCGCGCAAGAAGGTGCTCTATGACGGTCACGCCGTTGCTGCCGTTGCCGCCATTGATGCGCATACGGCGCGGGCTGCCCTCAAGCTGATCAAGGTAGACTATGAAATCCTGCCGCATGTGACGGAGGTCGATGAGGCGTTGAAGCCCGGCGCGCCATTGCTGCACGACGACATCTTCACCGATGGCATTGAGCCCAAGCCGACGAAGCCCTCCAACTTCTGCAAGCAGGCCGAATATGGCCACGGCGATATTGAAGCGGGCTTCAGGGAGGCCGATGTCATCATCGAGAAATCCTACAAGACTGAACAGACCCACCAGGGCTACATCGAACCGCACGCCTGTCTCGCCACTGTCTCGCCCGATGGCATGGCCGAACTCTGGGTCACGACACAGGGTCCGTTTGTCTATCGCAACCAATGCGCAACACTGCTCGGACTCGATGCCAACAAGCTGCGCGTCACCGCGTCGGAAATTGGGGGTGGCTTTGGTGGCAAGACCCATCTCTGGGCTGAACCATTGGCTCTGGCGCTCTCACGCAAGGCCAACCGCCCAGTGAAGTTGACCATGACGCGTGATGAAGTCTTCCGCGCCACCGGTCCGACGTCATCGTCTTCAATCGATGTCAAGATCGGCGTCAAGAAGGACGGCACCGTCACGGCGGCTTTTGCCGAGCTGCGCTACCAGAACGGGGCCTTCCCCTTCACGTGGGCTGAATTCGGCGCCATGACCTGCTGGGCCTGCTATGATTTCAAGAACGTGAAATCAGTGTCGAAGGACGTTGTGCTCAACCGTCCAAAGTGTGCGGCCTATCGCGCACCGTCGGCACCCATCGCAGCCTTTGCTGTTGAAAGCACCATGGACCTCGTGGCCAAGGCCATCGGCATGGACCCGGTTGATTTCCGCATCAAGAACGCCGCCAAGGAAGGCAGCAAGTCGTCCTACGGTCCGGTCTATGGTCCGATCGGCATTGGTCCTGCACTTGCAGGCCGCCAAGGCTCATCCGCACATGAAGGCTCCGCTTGGTCCCAATCAGGGCCGTGGCATGGCCTGTGGTTTCTGGTTCAACTTCGGTGGCCAGACCTGCGTTGACGTCAACGTCACGCCAGACGGCTCGGTCACGGTTGCCGTCGGCACGATCGACGTCGGTGGATCGCGCGCCTCACTTGCTCTCGCTGTCGCCGAAGAACTTGGCGTGGCTTATGAGCAGGTGCGTTGCGTCGTGGCGGATACCTCTTCGCTCGGCCACAACGACATGACCGACGGTTCGCGCGGCACCTTCTCGTCGTCGATGGCGGCGATTGATGCCACGCGCAAGGCGGTGCAGACGCTGCGGGAACGCGCCGCCAAGATCTGGGAAATCCCGGTCGAGGACGTTGAGTGGCTTGATGGCACGGCCAAGGCTGTCGGCGAAAAGCACGGCAACCGGGCACCACTCTCGGTCAAGGAAATCGCAGCCCAGGCTGCCAACACCGGTGGTCCGATTGCTGGACATTCGGAGCTTGTGGCAGATGGTGCGGGCGTGTCCTTCGCCGCGCACATCTGTGATGCCGAGGTTGATCCGGAAACCGGCCGCACTTCGATCAAGCGCTACACGGTCATCCAGGACGCCGGCAAAGCCATGCATCCTTCTTATGTCGAGGGCCAGTATCAGGGCGGTGCCGCACAGGGTATCGGCTGGGCGCTCAATGAAGAGTACATCTACGGCAAGGATGGCCGCCTGCAGAACGCCGGCTTCCTCGACTACCGTATCCCGGTGTGCTCCGACCTGCCAATGATCGACACGCAGATTCTGGAAATTCCCAACCCGAACCACCCCTATGGTGTACGCGGCGTCGGCGAAACCTCGATCGTGCCGCCGCTCGGTGCCATCGCCAACGCCATTTCCAATGCCGCTGGCGTGCGCATGACCCACATTCCGATGTCACCACCACGGGTGCTCAAGGCACTGAAGGCGGCGCGGAAGTAGCAACAGACTTCGATGGCCATCGAAGTACATCTCTGGGGGGCGCTGCGGCCGATGGCTGGCGGCGCCTCTTCCATTGTGGTTGAAGCGGAAAATATCCGCGAACTGTTCCGCAAGCTGGCGGAAAATTATCCCGGCATGGAGGCCCATATCAAGCGCGGGGTCGCCGTTTCGATTGACGGAAAAATCTACCGTGACCAGTGGGATACGGCGCTGCCGCCAGACGCTGAAATCTACCTGATGCCGCGCATTCCCGGCGGCTGACCCCCGGACACGTCCGCCCAGCCGGGCAGGCCGCAGCAAAATAATTGCCGTCCACACCCACGGTGCTATTCTTTGGCCTGAGGAGAGCCACAGAGGTGCCCACAGGAGCCGCCAGGCGTCTTGTTCCCATCGTTTCACTGGACGTTGTCGGTTACTCTCGAATGATTGAGGCCGACGAATCCGTGGCCCATGAACTTGTGCAATCCCTCTTCTCCGACCGTGTTGCGCCAACCATGACGGACGCGGGTGGGAGCATCTTCAAGACCATGGGCGATGGTTTGCTGGCCGAGTTCGCAAGCCTCGTGTCAGCGGTGGAATGGGCAGCCAGCCTGCAAGAGCAACTTCACGACAATCCGGTTCGCACACCCAATGGCCTGTCGCTCAAATTGCGCATCGGCATTGTGCTGGCTGACGTCCTGGTGGAAGGTGCTGACCGGTTTGGCGAGGGCATCAACCTCGCAGTGCGGGTGCAGGTGAAGGCGCCGCCTGGTGGTCTTGCCATCACCAAATGGAGTCATGAATACCTGACTGGAAAGCTTGACATCGCGTTTGACGATATCGGCTCGCAGGCGCTCAAGAACATCAGCAAACTGGTGCGTCTCTATATCTGGCATCCGGATTGGAACGTTCAGCAACAGGCAGCAAAGAATGCTTTTGAGGCAGCAGCAAAGTCCTCCGTCATTTCGCGCCGTCCATCGCTTGCAGTCCTGCCCTTCGACAACATGTCAGCGGATCCCGAACAATTGTACTTTGCCGATGCGGTGGTGGAGGAATTGACGTCCACCTTGTCGCGGGTCGGAGATTTTCTGGTTGTGGCGCGCAACTCGGCCTTTGCTTACCGGGGCACGAACACGGACGTGCGCCGCATCGGCCAGGAACTCGATGTCCGCTACCTGCTGGAAGGCAGTGTGCGCCGGGTGGGAGAACGGGTCCGCATCACCGCCCAACTGGTGGAGGCTGAAACCGGCACGCACATCTGGGCCGGAAAAGAAGAGGGGTCCACCGGCGATCTTTTCGACTTGCAGGACCGCATCGCCGAAATGGTGGCAGGTGCTGTTTATCCCTCGGTGCGCAAGGCCGAGATTGCGCGGGCCCGCAAGAAGCGGCCTGACAATCTGGAAGCCTATGATCTTGTCATGCGGGCGTTGCCGCATCTCTGGGCTCACCGCATGCATGAAAACCCTGAAGCCATTGCGTTGCTCCACGCAGCGCTGGAGCATGATCCCAACTATGGGCTGGCAGCGGCACTGTGTGCCTGGGCTCATGCCCAACAGATTGCCTATCAATGGACCGATGACAGTGCCGCTGAACGCGTCGCGGGACTCGCACTCATCGAAAGGGCGGCTGCCAACGTGCAGGATGATGCCACCGGCCTCACCGCCCTCGCCACGGCCGTCATGCTGCTGGAAGGCAATTCCAAACGCGCCCTTGGATTTGTCGAGCGCGCCCTCAAGCTCGACCAGAACCATGCATGGGCCTGGATGCGGCGCGGCTTTGGCCTCATCTACACCGGCGAGCCGGAACAGGCGCTGGCTTCCTTTGCCCGTGCCGAACGCCTGTCGCCGCTTGATCCTTTTGCATTCAACATCCGTGTCGGCATTGGTCTGGCCAATTTTGCCCTGGACAAGTTTGACGAAGCGGCACGCTTTGCCCAGATGGTATTGGATGAAAGGCCGGGCCTGTCCTGGCCGCTGCGTGACCTTGCTGTCTACAAGGTGTATATGGGCGATGCTGATACAGCCCGCCGGGCGCTCGCTGCCTTTGCCGATGGCCGCCCGTCCATGACCATTGCCAGCGTGCGCGACAGCTTGAAGTTCATGCACAAACCGCTCCTCGAGAAATACCTCGAAGGCCTGCGCCGGGCCGGCCTGGCTGAGACGTTGTAGTTGATGTCCCGCATCGCACACCCCGACGGGGGTGACAAATCTTTGCTTGTCATCGTTCCTTTTTAACCGTTGGCTAGACCTTGCCGGTTGGGCAGGGGAGATCGGACATGGGACGGATGCTTGAAGGGCGCAATCTGCCGCTGACGATCGCGGTCGTGGCGGCATTGCTGTTGCCATTGGCCATGCTTCTGTTGCCGGAGTGGCGCAGTTGGCTTTGGCTGCCAGCCGTTCTTGCCATTGCCCTGTCATGTGTCGGAGTGCGTGACCTCATTCAAACCAGACACGCAATCCTGCGCAACTATCCCATCATCGGGCACCTGCGCTTCTTCTTTGAAAAAATCCGTCCAGAGATGCGTCAGTATTTCTTTGAGGCCGATACCGACGGCAGACCGTTCCCGCGCGAGCGCCGCGCCATTGTCTACCAGCGGGCCAAGCGTGAACTCGACAAGAAACCGTTTGGCACCCAAGGCGATGTCTACGCCGAAGGCTATGAATGGATGCTGCATTCGATGATGCCGGTCGCGCTGGCCAAGGATCTGTTCCGCGTGACCGTGGGTGGGCCGGAATGCAAGCAGCCCTACAGTGCCTCGGTCCTCAACATCTCCGCCATGAGCTATGGCGCACTCTCAGCCAATGCCATCCGCTCACTCAACAAGGGTGCAAAGACAGGGAACTTTGCCCATGACACGGGCGAGGGTTCGATCAGCCCCTATCACCGTGAGCATGGCGGTGACCTGATCTGGGAAGTCGGTTCCGGTTATTTTGGCTGCCGCAACTTGGATGGGACATTCAACGAAGAGGCATTCGCCAAGGCGGCACTCGATCCGCAGGTCAAGATGATTGAAATCAAACTCAGTCAGGGCGCCAAGCCGGGCCACGGCGGTGTTCTACCAGCGGCCAAGGTGACCGAGGAAATCGCCATGATCCGCGGCGTACCCGTGGGCAAGGATTGCATTTCACCAGCGCGCCACTCGGCGTTTTCCACACCGCTGGAACTGGTCAACTTCATCCACCTCCTGCGCCAGCTGTCAGGCGGAAAGCCGGTCGGCTTCAAGCTTTGCATCGGTCATCGCACCGAATTCTTTGCCATCGTGAAGGCCATGCTGGAATCGGGTCATGTCCCGGATTTCATTGTGGTGGATGGCAAGGAAGGGGGCACGGGTGCAGCACCCGCCGAGTTCATCGACAATCTTGGCATGCCACTTCGCGATGGCCTGGCCTTCGTTCACTCAGGCCTGGTGGGTGCAGGACTGCGCGATCGCATCAGCATTGGCGCTGCCGGAAAGATCATCACCGGCTTCGACATGGCAAGAGCCCATGCCCTTGGGGCAGACTGGTGCAATTCGGCGCGTGGTTTCATGTTTGCGGTGGGCTGCATCCAGGCCCAAACCTGCCATACCGGCCATTGCCCCACGGGTGTGACCACGCAGGATGAAATGCGCCAGCGCGCCATTGTGGTTGAAGACAAGGCGGCGCGCGTGGCCAGTTTCCACCGCGAAACCATAAAATCACTGGCGGAACTTCTGGCTGCGGCTGGCCACGCAGCCCCGGCTGATCTTCGTCCGTATCACATCATGCGCCGGATCGGCGACGGTCAGGTGAAGTCGCTGCTGGACCAGTTTCCATTGATGGAAAATGGCGCACTTTTCGGACCTTCGGCACCCATCGACATGGCGCGCACCTGGAACAACGCCCGGGCTGACAGGTTCTGAATCTTCTCACGGCTGTTTCTTGCCGCGCAGATAAACCGAGATCACCGTATCGTCGCCGGGCCAGTGCTGTTCGGCCACCGGCGAGATTTGCGCTTGCAGGCACGACCAGGCGCCGTGGCGGTAGAGGTAGATGTCGGTGTAGGTCCACATCGCAGTGACGTCCTTGCCGTTCAGACAGCTGATCTCCTTGTTGCTGGCGCGCACCAGGGCGACATCGCCAACAAGCGTGATCAGTTCATCGCGCACGTCCCAGTAGATGATCACGTCCGGGTCAAAGCCGGTCGCCCAGTTTTCCAGATAGGTGGCGCGGTCCAGGCGCCTCCCGGTGCTACCGACATAGAGAAAGTCGGGATGCAGCAGGGCGTCATGGCCAGCAACATCATTGCGCACAAAATTTTCGATGAACCTGGCGTTGAGATGCCTGAGGTCGGTGATCGCCTCAGGCGAGGCGAGGTAGCGCGGCGTGTCACGGTTGCACATCTGAGGCCGCCTCCGGTGCGGCGTGCACACCATGTTGCGATACGGTTTCCAGGACTTGGGAAAAATTGCTATGATTGCGTCATGGTCCAAGCCACTGACATCGCCATTGTGCCCACTGCCCGGACGATCGCTGCGGGTGAAGGTTGGTCGGTGAGCGAGTTCATCTGCACTGCCGGACGCGGTGAGCGCGCCTTTGAAGAGCGCCACGCCGGATTTTCCTTCGCCGCAGTGGTCGAAGGGACATTCAACTATCATGGCGATACCGGACGGGCGGCGCTGTCTCCTGGTGCCATGCTGTTGGGCAACGCGGGTGCGTGCTACAGTTGCGGTCACGACCACGGCCGGGGCGACCGCTGCATCGCGCTCAATGTCGCCGACGCGTTGTTCATGGAGGTGGCAGCAAGCCATGCCGGAACCAGCGGTTTTCGTTTTCCCGTTGCCGCAGCGATAGCGGCAGGATCGGCCCTGCCCGCATTCTTGCAGTTGCAGCTATGGCAAGAGCAGGGTGAGACATTGGCTGATGAGGCCCGCGCCATTGCCGTGATCGAGAACACTTTGAGCCACATCAGCGGTGTGGTGTCCAGTGCGCAAACCATCGCCGCGCGCGATCTAAACCGGGTGCGTGAGGCCGTGGCGTTGATCGAGGAAGCAGCTGATGTTGCGCTTGATCTGGCCACGCTAGCATCCACTGCCGGCATGAGCCGCTATCACTTCCTGCGCGTCTTCCGGCGGGTGGCGGGCGTGACACCCTATCAGTGCCTGTTGGCGGCAAGGTTGCGGCGGGCCGCCCTTGCCCTGGCGACGACGGCAGAGCCGGTCACAACCATCGCTCTTGCCGCAGGCTTCGGTGATCTCTCGACTTTCAATTGGCGCTTCCGCAAGACCTTTGGAATGACGCCCAGCGCCTATCGCCAGCGTCACTGAGCACCCTCAGTCCTCGAGCACGGCTTCACCTTCGATCTCGCACAACAGTTCAGGCATGGCGAGGCCGGAGATTTGCACATAGGTGCTGGCCGCGAGCAAACCATCCATGGCCTCGTCACGGAGGCGGCGGGAGAGCGCCACCTGGCCCGGCTGGGTGATGTAGATCACGGTCTTCACCAGATGTTTCTTCGCAAAACCTGCTGCCGCCATCACGGCGAAAAGGTTGATCCAGCACTGCCGGAGCTGCGCCTCCATGCCGTCCAGCACCTTGCCCTCGAGCGTCATGCCCACCTGGCCGGAAATGACGAGACGCTTGGCGTTGGCGCTGTGCAACACAGCCTGGGCATAGGCTGAGGCAGGCTTGGGTGCGGTAGCGGGGCTGAGACGCTGGATCATGGGGTTTCTCCTGTCCGGCAAACGTGGCATAAATTTCTCAATCCTGCCAATCGCCTTGCCCCGGCTATAGCTGGCGGAGGAGACCGCCATGAGTACCGCATTGTCATCGCTTGCCGCAGAACTGGACGCCATCAAGGCGCAATCCCTGTGGAAGGTGGAGCGCGACATCCTCTCGGCCCAGTCGGCCCACATCCGCATGGCTGACGGGCGCGAGGTGTTGAACTTCTGCGCCAACAACTACCTTGGCCTGGCCAATCATCCCGCCCTTGTTGCCGCTGCCAAGTCAGCGCTCGAAAGTCATGGCTTCGGCATGGCGAGCGTGCGCTTCATTTGCGGGACGACGGATATTCACCGGGCGCTGGAACGGCGCATCGCCGATTATGTCGAGATGGATGACGCCATTCTCTTTGCCGCCTGTTTTGATGCCAATGGCGCTGTCTTCGAGCCGCTGTTTGGCGCTGAAGACGCGATCATTTCGGACGCACTCAATCACGCCTCGATCATCGACGGCATCCGCCTGTCCAAGGCCAAACGGTTTCGCTTCGCCAATGGCGACATGGCTGATCTTGAAACCCAGATCAAGGCGGCGAAGGCGGACAATGCCCGGCGCATCGTCATCGTCACCGATGGCGTGTTTTCCATGGATGGCTATTTCGCCGACCTCAAGGCCATTCGGACTCTCGCCGATACATACGACGCACTGATCCTGGTTGATGATTGTCATGCCACCGGGTTTGTCGGGCCCAAGGGACGCGGCACGCCTTCGCGCGCGGGTGTCAAAGTCGACATTCTCACCGGCACATTCGGCAAGGCGCTGGGCGGTTCAGCGGGCGGCTATATCGCCGCCTCGCAGGCGGTGGTTGACCTGATGCGCCAGCGGGCGAGGCCTTATCTTTTCTCCAATGCACTGCCGCCTGCAATTGTTGCCGGAAGTCACGCCGCCATTGATCTGGCGGAGCAGGGCGATGACTTGCGCACCCGCCTCAGCGCCAATGCCCAGCGCTTCCGTGCGGCGATGGCGGCTGCGGGATTCAAACTGCTGCCCGGTGAACATGCCATCATTCCCGTCATGCTGGGTGAAGCGAAGCTGGCCCAGGACATGGCACGCGCACTCTATGAGGAAGGCATTTACGTCACGGGGTTCTTTTTCCCGGTGGTGCCGCAAGGCAAGGCGCGCATTCGCACGCAAATGTCGGCGGCGCATTCTTCTGCCGATATTGATGCTGCCGTGGCGGCCTTCCGCACGGTAGGCAAAGCCCTGAAGGTGATTTGAATGAAAGCACTGGTCAAAGCGACGGCGGAAGAAGGACTCGTCATGCGTGATGAGCCGGTGCCTGTGATTGGACCTGATGACATCCTGATTAAAGTTGCAAAAACAGGGATTTGCGGCACCGACCTGCATATCTGGAAGTGGGATGACTGGGCCCGGAAAACCATCCCTGTGCCGATGGTGGTGGGCCACGAATTTGCCGGCACCGTCGTTGAGGTTGGAAGTCACGTGCGCACCGTGAAGGTCGGCGAACGGGTTTCGGGCGAGGGCCATTTGATTGGCATGAAAAGCCGCATGGCGCGGGCCGGGCATTTCCATCTCGATCCCGAAACCAAAGGCATCGGCGTCAATCTGCCGGGCGCTTTCGCGGAATATCTGAAGCTTCCTGCCTTCAATGCCATTCATCTGCCGCCGGAAGTCGATGACGAAATTGGTGCCATCCTCGATCCGTTGGGCAATGCCGTACACACGGCGCTGTCGTTTGACCTGATCGGTGAAGATGTGCTGATCACCGGCGCTGGTCCCATCGGCATCATGGCCGCAAGTGTGTGCCGTCATGTCGGTGCTCGCCATGTCGTGATTACTGATGTCAACGACTACCGGCTCGACCTGTGCAACCAGGTCAACGATGCAGTGACGGTCAACATCGCGAAGGAAGACCTGCGCGATGTGATGGCGCGCCTGCACATGCAGGAAGGCTTCGATATCGGATTGGAGATGTCAGGTGCGCCCAATGCTTTCGACCAGATGGTCGATCACATGATCATGGGCGGCAAGATCGCCATGCTCGGCATTCCGTCGCGGCCTACACCTGTGGACTGGAACCGCATCATCTTCAAGTCGCTGACCATCAAGGGCATCTATGGCCGGGAGATGTTCGAGACCTGGTACAAGATGATCGCCATGCTGCAATCGGGACTGGATGTGCGCAAGGTCATCACCCACCGCTTCAAGGCCAATGACTATGCCCGGGGCTTCGCGCTGATGAAGCAGGGCACGTCCGGCAAGGTGGTTTTGGACTGGGGAGAATGAGATTGCCTCAATAGGCCTGTCCGTCATTGAGCCGCATCATGCCTTTCACCAGCCGGTAGCCGAGCCAGATGAGAAAAAGCACATAGGCCGGCCAGGTGATGATGATGCCGATGCCCAAAGTGAGAATGGTGACGGCGAGCAGCACGACGGCAACAACAAGTGCGATGGTCATGACGCTGGCGATGTTGGCGAGGTGACTGCCGTGGAGGGTCGCGGCAGCATCGTCCTTGCGGCTGCGGGCCAGCAAGATCACGACAATGCACCCCACAAAAAGCAATGTGCCGGAGATCTCGCCCAGTGTCGCCAGCGCGATGGCGGCTGAAGCGACATAGAGAACCCAGGTCAGGGCCTCATAACCCTCCTGGCTGCGATCAAATGTCTTGGACAGGTCAACGGCCATGGCGAAATTTCCCTCTTGGTCGGTGTACTGTAACAGTGACGTGGCACCCAGACCAGACTGTGGACCAGCCAACGATGCAGCCTGAGGAACGTCAGCCTACGCGAAGTTTCGCCGGAATTTCTATACTAGGTTGCATAAATACCGAATCATGCGCATAATCCTGTCAGGCATGTGCTCAATCGCAAGTTCAAATGGCATTGAAAACCGGGGCGGGACTCATGGCAAGGGCTCAAAAACTTCACGACGACGCCAGGAACAACATTTCATTCGCCGCAAAACCCTGGGCTCAGGTTGTCGCCTTCGCAGTCGTGGTCATCGCGGTGACGATCATCCTGTTGATCTCGAATATTCTCATCGCTGGCAGGTAGAACGGCATCCAGCCTGATGGGATGCCCACCGTGATCAATGGCCGTCAATCTGCTTGCCCATGATGGCGATGGCTTGCTGATAGACCGTGGCCGCGTTCCAGCCCTGGATGGCACCGAAGTTGGCCTGGCCACGCTGGTAGCCTTCGCCACGTTGCCAGCCATGGCCGACAAGGAAACGGGCGGTGGCGGCAAGTGCGGCTTCCTTGGAGTTGAGATTGCCACCGCCGTAGAGCAGCACGTTCTTGGGCATGAATTGCGTCTGGCCCAATTCGCCGTGCATGGCACCCTTGGCCGCAGCTGATACCCGGCCCGAGCCCACCAGTTTCAGCATGGCGTAAAGCTGGTCTTCAAAGAATTCCGTGCGGCGGCAATCATAGGCCAGCGTTGCCGTGGCCGAGAGCACGTTTTGTGATCCGGTGAAACGGCCAAAGGCTGTCTCCATGCCCCAGATGGCAATCAGCGGGCCAGCGGGCACACCGTATTTCTGTTCGATCTTGGCGAAGAGAGCTGCATTGGAAGACTTCATGCGGCGGCCCTGGCTGACGATTGCCGGTGCGCCACGCTTGGCCATGAACTGCTTCAATGAAAGCTTGAAGGAATGCTGGTTGCGGTCGGCGCGAATTGTCGCCGTGGCATAGCTGGTGTTCATCAGTGCCTTGATGGCCTTGTCGTTGATACCGTTGCCCTTGGCTTCGGCAGAGAATGATTTCTTCCAGGAGTCGAAGCCCGCGCCGGTGTTGCCGCACTTGGCGGCAAGCGCAGGTGTCGCCACAACGGCGAGGGAAAAGAGGGAACCCAGAAGTACCTTCCGCATCACAATCTCCAAAACAAAAACCGCCCGGCGGCATTGTTGCCACCAGACGGAGTGCTTGTCACCAGTATGGTTAACGAAGTGTGACTGCGGGCAAGTCCCCGGATTGCTTAGCCCGTCACACTCCCCATCACCCCTATCGCCGTCATGCTCCGCGAAGGCGGAGCATCCATCTTCGCGATGACGGCCGTGTGTAAGGAAAGGGTGGACCCTCCGCCTGCGCGGAGGGTGACGGATCACGTTTGGAAGGTGCAACAGTGCACCTGCCCGCAAATCACTTCATCGTCGGCATGGCGAACTCGGCGCAGGCGTGGTCGTGTGGGTGGCGCGCCGCGAGGAACTTGATCCGCTCCATTTCGATCGTGAGATCACATGAAATGGGCAACATCAACAGCCGACGCAAGTCAGCATCAGGCAAGCCGAGTGCCGGACGGGTACCAATGCTGAGCAATGCAGTTCTGATTTTCCGGCGCATCCAGACGGTCTTGATGCACTGGACCGCCAGAGGGATGAGAGCTGAAGAGAGAGATGGTTGAGCAAGGGTCAAAGCATATTCGCGCATGGTGATCTCCAGTGTTGACGTTTTCTGGATGCCGTGTTTCATGTTCGCAGTCTTGAAACGCCGTCCGAATTTGTCCGAAAGCTTTTGAATTGGTCCAACATACCTTCAAGTTTGGGGCATTTACCTTTGATGCCGGGCGATCGCAGCTCACGCGGGCCGGGCAGGTGGTTGCCATTGGGCAGCGTGCGGCGGCGATATTGGCCCGGCTGCTCCAGGCAAATGGTGGTGTCGTGAGCAAGGATGATTTGTTCGCTGCGGCATGGCCCGGCCAAGTCGTCGAAGAGAGCAATCTCTCGGTTCAGATCGCGGGCCTGCGCAAGGCTTTGGGCCAGAATGCCATGGGCGAAGACTGGATCATGACCGCCCAGCGCATCGGCTACTGCCTTGCAATGGAACCAGCCCAGGGCAACAAGGCTCTGCAGGTCAGTGTCAATGAAGGGCCTTCCATCGCCGTTCTTCCGTTTGGCAACAGCAGTGGTGAAGCGGGTCAGGACTTCTTCGCCGATGGCTTGACGGAAGACATCATCACGGACCTTTCTAATGTGCCGAATTTTCGGGTGATCGCCCGAAACTCCACCCTGGTTTACAAGGGCAAGCCCACTGACGTGCGGCAGATTGCTGAGGACCTTGGCGTCAATTACATCGTCGAAGGAAGCATGCGAAAATCTGCTGACCGGGTTCGCGTCAATGTGCAACTCGTAGATGCGACAAGCGGCACCCACATCTGGGCCGAAAGATTCGACAGGGAACTGGCTGACGTTTTCGCATTGCAGGACGAGGTTGCGCGCCGCATCGTGGCAGCCATCTCCGGCAAGCTCAGTGTGCCCTTGTTGCGCAAGCGTCCACAGAGTGTTGAAGCCTACGAACTTTGTCTGCGCTGCCGTTACATGATCGCACAATCGAAAGAGGCCAATGAAGAGGCCCAGCGTTTTCTGCTGCGCGCCATCGAACTTGAGCCCGGCTATTCCGAGGCACATCGCCGCCTGTCATTGTCGTACAGTTTCCATTGGCTGCATTATGATGCCGACGAAGGTACTTACCGACCCCTGTCGTTGGCCCATGCTGAACGCGCAGTTGAGCTTGATCCCTTGGACTCGGGCAACTACTGGGCACTCGGCTGGAACCAGGCATATGAACGGCAATCGGCATCGGCCCATGCCAATTTCGCCAAGGCAATCAGCCTCAATCCCAATGACGCGGATGCCTTTGCCATGTACGGCGATTTTCTGGTGATGGAGGGCAAGCCCGAAGAAGCGGTTCAATCCATCACAGAAGGACTAAGGCTTAACCCGCGGCCGGCAGGCTGGTATTTCTGGCTGCTTGGCCAGGCTCTGGTGCAACTCGGCCGTTATGAGGAAGCCGTTGAGGCGCTGAACCGGGAGGAGACCTACCGCAGCAATTCGCGTCGCGTTTTGGCGGTCGCACTTTGGAAATTGGGCAGGGCAGAGGAAGCCAAAACTGAAGCAGCGCTCTTCAGGGCCACGGCTCCAAATGCGCGCACCAGTTTCTGGACCAAGACACGGCCTTTCCGCAGTCCAAAAGACTTGAAATTCTGGGCCGACGCTTTCAGGGACGCGGGCCTGCCGGACTAGCGCAGACAGACCACAGAATGGTTTTTGCTATCCTGTGGTCTGCGCGTGAACTTGTTTTACTTCATCGTCGGCATGACGAATTCGGCACCGGCGCGGATGCCGGTGGGCCAGCGTGCCGTCACGGTCTTGAGCTTGGTGTAGAAGCGGATGCCTTCGGGGCCATGCATGTGGTGGTCGCCAAACAGCGAGGCCTTCCAGCCGCCAAACGAGTGAAACGCCATCGGCACCGGGATCGGCACGTTGATGCCGACCATGCCGACCTGGATGGTTTGGGCAAACTCGCGCGCCGCGTCACCGTCACGGGTGAAGATTGCCGTGCCGTTGCCGAACTCGTGGTCGTTGATCATCTTGGCGGCTTCGTCATAGGTCTTGGCGCGCACGAAGGAGAGCACCGGCCCGAAGATTTCTTCCTTGTAGATGGTCATGTCGGTGGTGACATTGTCGAAGATCGAACCACCGAGGAAATAGCCACCCTCATAGCCCTGCATCTTGAAGCCGCGGCCATCGACGAGCAGCTTGGCACCTTCCTTGACGCCGGTGTCGATGTAGCCCTTGACCTTGTCATAGTGTTGCTTGGTGACAAGCGGACCCATTTCGGCATCGGCATCGGTGCCGGGTCCGATCTTCAGTGCACGGACCTTCGGTTCGAGTTTCGCCAGCACCTTTTCTGCCGTGCCTTCACCCACCGTGACGGCAACAGAAATGGCCATGCAGCGCTCGCCGGCTGAGCCGTAGCCAGCGCCCATGAGGGCATCGACGGTCTGGTCAATGTCGGCGTCGGGCATGATGATCATGTGGTTCTTGGCACCGCCCAGGGCCTGCACACGCTTCCCGTTGGCCGTGCCGGTCTGGTAGATGTAGCGGGCAATCGGCGTCGAGCCGACAAAGGACACGGCGGCAATGCCGGGGTGATGCAGGATGGCATCGACGGCTTCCTTGTCGCCATGCACCACCTGGAACACACCATCGGGCACGCCCGCTTCCTTGAGCCATTCGGCAATCAGCATGGAGGCAGAAGGGTCACGCTCCGACGGCTTGAGGATAAAGCAATTGCCGGTGGCAAGGGCGGTCGGGAACATCCACATTGGCACCATGGCCGGGAAGTTGAACGGGGTGATGCCGGCGACGACGCCGAGCGGCTGGCGGGTTGACCATGAGTCAACCTTGGTGCCGACGTTTTCGGTGTACTCACCCTTGAGCAAGGTGGGAGCAGCGGTGGCAAATTCGACGACTTCGGCACCGCGCTGCACTTCGCCCAAGGCATCCGACAACACCTTGCCGTGCTCGGCGGTGATCAGTGCGGCCAGTTCCTTGGCCCGCGAGTCAACGATACCGAGGAACTTGTTCAGGATGCGCGAACGGCGCAGCGGCGTGGTGTTGGCCCAAGCCGGGAAAGCAGCGCGTGCTGCCTTCACAGCCACATCCATTTCCGCCGCCGTGGCGAGCACGAGTTCGCCGGTCTGTTCGCCGGTGGCGGGGTTGAAGACAGCACTCTTGCGCGTGCCCTGACCCTTGACCTGCTTGCCGTTGATCCAGTGATTGATTGTCGTGACCATGGTCTTCCTCCCAAAATGATGGCCCCTCATGCGCTATGTGGAAACGCACAGCAAGATCAAGGATTGCGCTTTCGTTGTGCAGAAAGTATAGTCGCGAGGCATGGACTGGGACAATCTCCGCATCTTCCTCGCCATCGCGCGGGCTGGGCAAATCCTGGCGGCGGCCAAGGCTCTGCATCTGAATCACGCCACAGTGGCGAGGCGGCTTGATGCCCTGGAGGAAAGCCTCGGCACGCGGCTGTTCGAGCGCCGCACCACCGGCACGGTGCTCACCCCGGCTGGCGAAAGCCTGCTGGTGCGGGTTGAGCGCATGGAATCAGAGCTGCTGCAGGCCGATGCAGCGACGACGCAGAACAGCATCAACGGCATCGTGCGGGTGGGCGCGCCAGACGGCTTTGGCACCTTTCATCTGGCAACGGCGCTGGCCAAACTCGCCAACCGACATCCGGCACTGACCATCCAGCTGGTGCCGCTGCCGCGCACGTTCTCACTGTCACGGCGCGAGGCCGATATCATCGTCACCATCGAGCGCCCCAAGCTGGGCCGCGCCATCATCAAGAAGCTCACCGATTATTCGCTGTCGGTCTATGCCACCCGGGCCTATCTCGCCGCCCACGGAAATATTCAGTCCACGGATGATCTCGCCAACCGGCTGTTCATTACCTATGTGGAAGATATTGCCTATTCGCGGGCGCTTGATTACACCGCCGAACTCGGCAAGCTGATGCAGCGGCACTATGAGTGCGGCAGCGTGGTGGCGCAGATGGAGGCCGTCAGGGCAGGTGAGGGTATCGGCATCCTGCACGACTATGCCGCCGCGCGGTATCCTGATCTGGTGCACATTCTGCCGGAGATGCGCTTCTCCCGCACCTACTGGCTGATGAGCCACCCCGATACCCATGACACGCGCCGGGTGGCCGAGGTCTACCAGGCGATTGTGGACAGCGTGCAGGTCCGGCGCAGCGATTTCTTCCGGCCCGCCTGACTTGTCGGCTTGACTTGAACCGGGGAGAATGCTGTTGCGCTGCGATAACAAAGCCCGTAAACAACCGTTCTTTATAACGAACAGACCGTTTCGAGACCGCTCTTCATGAATGACATCGCCTTGGCCGAACACACTGGATCCGCAGCCGCTTTCCCCATCCCGTCTGGCGCTCACGCCGAGACGGTGACGGAGGTGCAGCATTATACCGACCGGCTGTTCCGCTTCCGCATCACCAGGCCACAGAGCTTCCGCTTCCGCTCCGGTGAGTTCGTGATGATCGGCCTGCCCAATGCGGCCAAGCCCGTCATGCGCGCCTATTCCATTGCCTCGCCGTCATGGGATGAAGAGCTGGAGTTCTTCTCGATCAAGGTGGCGGGTGGCCCGCTCACCGAACATCTGCAGAAGATCAAGGTCGGCGACACGGTGATCATGCGGCCCGAAGCCCACCGGCACACTGGTCAATGATGCGCTGCTGCCCGGCAAGCGACTGTTCTGTTTCTCCACCGGCACCGGCTTTGCGCCGTTTGCCTCGCTGATCCGCGATCCCGAGACCTACGACAAGTTCGCGCAGGTGATTGCCACCCACACCTGCCGCCAGCACGATGAACTGAAGTATTCCAACGAAACAGTGAAGGCCACGCTGGAAGACCCGCTGGTCGGTGAATTCGCCAATGGCCGCCTGCTGTACTTCCCCTCGACAACGCGTGAGGAGACCCAGCACATGGGCCGCATCACCACGCTCATTCAAAATGGCGAGTTCTTCGAGGCTCTGAAGATTCCACCGCTCGATCCAGCCGAAGACCGCATCATGATCTGCGGGTCGATGGCCTTCATGAAGGACATCCGCGCCCTGATCGAACCCATGGGTTTTGTCGAAGGTTCCAACAACGACCCCGGCACGTTTGTCGTCGAGCGCGCGTTCGTCGGGTAAGTTTCGGCACGTCAACCTGAAGGCGTCACCGACCAACGCGCTGCATCATCAGCCTCACCGATGAGGGCGAGGCCCTTGGCGATCGAGATCAGTTCATCACCGGTCTCGACGCGTGCCGCACCGAAGCGGCGGTGGAAGAGGGTGCGCACGGCTGGCACATGCGAGGTGCCGCCGGTCAAGAACACCCGGTCGATGGTGCTTGCCTGCAGTCCCGCTTTGTCCAGCACGCGGCCGATGCAAGCATCCATGCGGGCGAGGTCATCGGCGATCAGAGCTTCAAATCCCTTGCGGGTGATCGTCGCTTCGATGTTCACGCCATCGACGCGGAAGGCGAAGTCGGTCTTGGCCTGACGCGAGAGTTCCGCCTTGGCTTTTGATACAGCCTGATAGAGCCGGTAGCTGGCGCCACTTTCAATCAGCGCGATGAAGGCTTCCAGCTGCTTTTTCTCCGGGCTGGTCTTGGCGAAATCGGCAAGCTCCTTGATCACATTGGGGCGATTCATCATGCACAACTCATTCCAGCGGGCGAAGCTTGCGTGATAATGCAGGGGAATGTGCAATTCCTTGCCCCAGCTGGTGTAGCTCGCACCGCGTCCGAGGTGGGGCGAGATCACGGCATCGATGATGCGGTAGTCAAAGGTGTCGCCAGCAAGACCGAGGCCATCATGAGCCAGGGCCTTGGCTGCGCCACCGGGCGTGAACTGCATGATCGACAAATCAGATGTGCCGCCACCAAAATCACCGACCAACACAGTTGCAGGTTCGGTCAGGCGCTGGGCATAGAAGAACGCTGCCGCCACCGGTTCGAGCACATAGTGCACCTCATCAAAACCGAGCTTGGCAAAGGCCGCGTCATAGCGGCGATGGGCAAGAGCCTCATCGGGTGCACTGCCGGCAAATGTCACGGGTCGCCCGATCACCAGCCGCTTGGGGTATGCCGCAAGATGCGCGTGTTCACCCAGGCGGCGCAGAAAGGCTTCGAGCAAGTGCTCAAAGGCGAAACGCCGGGCAAAGACCGCCGTATCGGTAAAGGCATGACTGGCCGCAAACGATTTGAAGGATTGCAGGAAGCGCGTGTCCTCCGGCGCTTCGAGAAACATGTCGATGGCCCAGGGGCCAGCCTCGCTGACGGGATCGTGGCGGCCCGAGCGGCGGAAGGCCAACGCCGTGCGCACCATGTCGTTGCTGCGATTGTCAAAGGCAAACGGAATGACGGCCGCCTCGGCAGCGTTCTTCGCCACGGCGAGAACCGTGTTGGTGGTGCCGAAATCAATACCGATGGTGTGGGCTGCGGATGGCATGACGCGTGCGTTAGGTGAAACAGCCCTGCGCCGCAAATGGCTCCATGCCCTTGCCGCTCGGGTCCGATCTGCTAAACCGCTGATCATGTCATTCCCGCCCCGCAAACCTGCCAATTTCCATGTTCTCGCGTCGATGTCTCCGGCGGCGCGCAATACGCTGCTGACACGCACCGAAACTGATCTCTCGGACTTCATCAGCAAGGTGAAGCCCATCGTTGCGGCGGTGAAAGCCGAGGGCGATGTGGCGCTGGCGCGCTTTGCGCAGCAGTTCGACAAGGCCCCGGTGACGGCGGATACCATCGCCGCGACGGAAGATGATTTCGCCCGCGCCGCCAAGACGCTCGATCCCCGGATGCGCGAAGCCATGGACTTTGCCGCCTGGTCGATCATCGCATTCCACACGGCACAAATGCCGGAGAAGCAGTGGCTGAAGGAGTTGCGCCCCGGTGTTTTCGCCGGTGACCGCACGACACCCATCGCATCCGTTGCGTGTTATGTGCCGCGCGGCAAGGGGGCGTTTCCGTCCTCCGTCTTGATGACCGCGATTCCGGCAATGGTCGCTGGCGTTGACACCATCTGCATCATCACGCCGCCGGGACCAGATGGTCACATTGATGATGCCACGCTGGTCGCGGCGCGGCTTGCCGGCGTGTCCAAGGTCTACAAGGCCGGTGGCGCACAGGGCATTGCTGCGGTGGCCTTCGGCACACAGACGATTGCGAAGGTGCGCAAGATCGTTGGGCCCGGTTCGCCCTGGGTGGCAGCGGCGAAGCGTATCGTTTCTGACTTTGTCGATGTCGGCACGCCCGCCGGACCGTCTGAAACCATTGTCATGGCCGATGGCACGACGAGTGGCAAACTGGCAGCGCTTGATCTGTTGATCGAGAGCGAACATGGCCCGGATTCTTCGGGCTATCTCGTCACCTGGAATGAACAGGTGGCGCGCGATGCGCTGGCCGCCTTCGATGAATTCTACAGCCACATGTCACCGATGCGGGTGGATTATGCCTCAACGGTTCTGTCGGGTCCGCTCGGTGGTGTGGTGCTGGCGCCGAATGAAGACGATGCCATCGCCTTCATCAATGACTATGCGCCCGAGCACTTGCAAATCCTGTCGAAGGAACCGCAGCGCTATCTCGACAAGATCAAACATGCAGGTGAGATTTTGCTTGGTGAATATGCGCCATCGACATTGGCCAATTTCGTTGTCGGCCCGTCGCACGTTCTGCCCACCGGTGGCTGGGCGCAAACCGGCTCGGCGCTTTCTGTGCATGACTTCTTGAAGCGCACGTCGCTCGTCAACATCACCCGGCAGGGTTACGATCTTCTCGCCCCCCACGCGAAAGTCTTTGCCGACTACGAGGGTTTCGACGCGCACGGCAACGCGGTTGGCGAGTTGCGCAAGCCGCTGCTGGGCAGCTGAGCGCAAGTCCCTCATCCGCCCTGTCGGGCACCTTCTCCCGTCAAAGTACGGGAGAAGGCTGAATGGATTTGCCTTCGCCCGCACTTGACGCGGGAGAAGGTGGCCGAAGGCCGGATGAGGGGACACTGGCTTCGCCCCCTTCCCATCGCGCGTCCGCTCCCCTAAGCGCCTCCCACCATGATCCGCATTGACTCGATTTCCAGACAGAACGGCCACCAGATTCTTTTTGTTGAAGCGTCCGCTGCCCTGAACCGGGGCGAAAAAATAGGCCTTGTTGGTCCTAATGGTTCCGGCAAGACCACCTTGTTCCGTATGATCACGGGCCGCGAAGAGCCGGATGAGGGGCAGGTCTCCACCGAGCGCGGCAGCACCATCGGCTATTTCAGCCAGGACGTGGGCGAGATGGCGGGGCGCAGTGCCGTTGCCGAAGTGATGGACGGGGCAGGGCCGGTGAGTGAGGTTGCAGCTGAGTTGGCCGCTCTCGAAGCGGCGATGGCCGATCCAGACCAGGCCGATGATCTTGATGACATCATCGTTCGCTATGGCGAGGTGCAGGGGCACTTCGAGAAGCTCGATGGCTATGCCCAGGATGCCCGCGCCCGCGAAATCCTGGCCGGCCTCAGCTTCACCCAGGAGATGATGGAGGGCGATGTCGGCACCTTGTCCGGCGGCTGGAAAATGCGCGTGGCGCTGGCCCGCATCCTGCTGATGCGGCCCGATGCCATGCTGCTCGACGAACCGTCGAACCATCTCGATCTCGAAAGCCTGATCTGGCTTGAGGCCTTCCTCAAGACCTATGAAGGCGTGTTGCTGATGACGTCGCATGACCGCGAATTCATGAACCGCATCGTGACGAAGATTGTCGAGATCGACGGCGGTGACCTGATCTCTTATTCCGGCGACTATGAATTCTACGAGGCCCAGCGCGCCCTCTCTGAAAAGCAGCAGCAGGCGCAGTTCGAGCGCCAGCAGGCCATGTTGGCCAAGGAACTGAAGTTCATCGAGCGCTTCAAGGCGCGCGCCTCCCACGCCGCCCAGGTGCAAAGCCGTGTCAAGAAACTCGACAAGATCGAACGCGTGGAAATGCCCAAGCGCCGCGAAACCGTGCAGTTTGATTTTCCGCCAGCACCGCGCTCCGGCGAAGATGTGGTCAGCCTGGTCAACGTGCACAAATCCTATGGCGCGCGGCGTATCTATGCCGATCTTGATTTCCAGATTCGCCGCAAGGAACGCTGGTGCATCATGGGCGTCAATGGTGCGGGCAAGTCGACGCTGCTGAAACTGATTGCCGGCACAACCGATCCTGACACTGGCAGCGTCACACGCGGGGCGTCGGTCAAGATGGGCTATTTCGCCCAACACGCCATGGAGCTTCTGGACGGCGAAGACACGGTGTTCCAATCGCTCGAACATGCCTTTCCGCAGGCGACGCAAGGATCATTGCGCAATCTCGCGGGCTGTTTCGGATTTTCGGGCGATGACATCGAGAAGCGTTGCCGCGTGTTGTCGGGTGGCGAGAAGGCCCGGCTGGTCATGGCGCAGATGCTTTATGATCCGCCCAACTTCCTGGTGCTCGACGAACCCACCAACCATCTGGATTTGCTCACCAAGGAAATGCTGATCAAGGCGCTGGCCGACTATGAAGGCACCATGCTGTTCGTCAGCCACGACCGCCACTTCCTCGCCGCGCTGTCAAACCGGGTGCTGGAACTGACGCCCGACGGCATCCACCAATACGGCGGCGGCTACACGGAATATGTCGAACGCGTGGGCTATGAGGCACCGGGTGTGAGGGCATGACGGGGAGCAGGTCACCGCCACTGTGTTACCTTGACAGCAGCACTTTTATGACGAGCGAAACACATCGGTGCTGAGATAGCGAAGGCCAGAGTCCACGATAAGCGTGGCAACTGTCGCACCGGCACCCAGACGCTCGGCGATTTTCAAGGCCGCGACGATATTGGCTCCTGTCGACGTTCCAGCGAAAATTGCTTCTTCCCTCGCCAGCCGTCTTGCCATGGCTTTGGCGTCTGCGGTGGACACCGTGAGAATTTCATCCACTTCGTCGGGATTCCAGAGCGGTGGCAAAAAGCCAAGGCCGATGCCTTCGATCTTGTGGGAGCCCGGCGGTCTGCCCGACAAGACCGCTGATTCATCTGGCTCTACTGCAAAAATTTGAATGTCGGTTTTCCGGGATTTGAGTGCGCGGCTTGTTCCATGAATGGAATGGGCCGTGCTGACCGTGTGCACAAAGGCATCCACGTTGCCGTTGGTCTGCTGCCAAATCTCTTCACCAAGGCCTGTATAACCCGCCGCACCATCCTCATTCTTGAGTTGATCAGCCCACCAATGGCCCGGCTGCCTGCTGATTTCACCGGCTTTGGCAATCATGGCTTGGATCAGGTCTTTGGTAATTTTCTTGTCGTCGCTCAAAATATCGGTGATCTGTGCGCCAAAGGCCAACATGGTGAAGCGCTTTTCATCACTGAACGCGTCAGAAAAAGCAAAATGCGTTTTGTAACCAAGTGCGGTGGCCACAAGAGCAAGGGAAATGCCCGTGGTGCCGGCGGTGTATTCAACCACCGTACCACCGGGTTGAAGCGATCCCCTTTGTGCCGCACGTTCTATCAGTGTCCGCGCCAGCCGGTCTTTCATGCTTCCTGTGGGATTGGCTGATTCCAGTTTGGCAACAATGCGGGCACTGCCCTCAGGCACAATGTTCCGAAGTTCGATCAGCGGTGTGTTGCCAATGGCATCAAGAATTCGTTTTTGCCCGTGTGACATGTTCAATGCACGTGCGGCTTCAACACATGCAATGATATGTATGGGGCATCGCCCACCACCCAGCTGTCATGGGGTGTTGTGGTGATATGGAATGCCACACCCGGCAGCAGGTCGAGATACTGACCATTCTCATATTGCACTGCTCCATGACCCGACAGCACTGTGCCGTCATGGGGGGCGTGACAAAGATGGGTTCCGGCTGTCGGGGCATTGTGCACCGACCATTTCCAACCGGGCTGATAGGTTGCACGGCCCAGCGAGACACCATGAAGATGAATGATTTCAAACCGGCCAAAGGGAAATTCCCGTATTTCGTCTGGCTTTTCGAAGGATTTGAGCAAAGTGTCAGACATAGGTGTTGTCCTGCCAAAAAATCAGCGTCGTGGAGCAACTCTGTTTCAAGCTAACATGCTGGTGTAACCCCTACAAGCCACGTGGCGGCTGTCCGGGGCTTTGTGGCGCTGGCCTATCAAACCCGGGTATTTTGTGCTAAGCTGCCGTCCGTCTTAATTCTGTTCCGGAGGAAACCGTCATGGCCTTTACTGAATGGATGATCAGCGGTCCTGAAATCGCTTCCTGCAACTGTGCCTATGGCTGCCCGTGCCAGTTCAATGCGCTGCCCACCGACGGCACGTGCCGGGCTGCTGTCGGCATGCAGATCAAGAAGGGGCACTATGGCAAGGTCAAGCTTGATGGCTTGCGCTGGGCTGCCACGGCGGCGTGGCCCGGACCCATTCACATGGGGCACGGCGAAATACTGCCCATCGTGGATGAGCGTGCCACCCCTGAACAACGCGAGGCCCTGCTGAAGATCATGTCCGGTCAGGACACCGAACCCGGCGCGACGTTCTTCAACGTTTTCGTATCGATGTGCGACACGGTGCACGAACCGATGTTCAAGCCCATCGAGTTTGATGTCGACCTGAAAACCTGCATCGGTCACATCAGGGTGCCGGGCGTGCTTGACGTCAAAACCGATGCAATCCGCAATCCCGTCACCGGCAATGCCCATCACGCGCGGGTGTCGTTGCGCGCCGGGTTTGAATTCAGTGAGGCTGAATTTGCCAGTGGCACGATCTCGTCCAAGGGCCCGATTGCACTCGATACCAAGGGCCGGCACGCGCATCTGGCGAACCTGCACATCACTGGACAAGGCATCGTGCACTAGTCCAGGGCCGCACATTGACGTCCGCCCCGGTCCTTGAACGTATCGCCAGAAACGAACGGGCCGTCGTTCTGACGGGGGTCGCAGCCGTGGCGGTGCTTGGCCTTCTGGCCACGTTGCACTCCGGTGACATGCTGATGATGACCAGCCCGGCGGCCGGAAACATGGCCGGCTATGGCGTGCTGCTGTTTGTCATGTGGTGGACCATGATGATGGCGATGATGCTGCCGTCGGCGGCGCCGGCCATTCTCACCTTTGGGACGCTCAGCCGCAAGTTTGCCGGAACGGACAACTCTGCAGCACCCGTTGCCATGTTCGTTGCGGGTTACGCCCTCATCTGGACCGGCTTTTCTGCGGCCGCCGTGGTGCTGCAGCTGTTGCTCAGCGAGGTGATCGCACTGTCGATGATGATGGCGGTGACCAGCACAGTTATCGGCGGGGGCTTGCTGATTGCGGCTGGGATCTACCAACTCTCGCCGTTGAAGCAGGCCTGCCTGCGCCAATGCCAGGCTCCGCTGATGTTTCTGGGCCAGCACTGGCAGCCGGGAAACCGGGGGGCGCTGGCCATGGGCTTGCGCCATGGGGTCTATTGCCTGGGCTGTTGCTGGGTGTTGATGGGGCTGTTGTTCTACGGCGGGGTCATGGAGCTGCGCTGGATTGTCGGTCTGGCGCTCTATGTGGCCCTCGAGAAACTCATTCCCGCCGGCAACCGCCTGAGCCAGTTCAGCGGCGTTCTGCTCATCGGCTGGGGCGTCTGGACGCTCTATGCGGTGCTGCGCTGACTGGCCCGCTGGCGGCCTGATACCTTTTGAAACTTTCCATGATGTCGCTGACGTTTTGTGCTGAGGCGAAAACGCTGCTCCGCTAAGGGGGGCATCAGACTATAGAAAACCCGGATTTTCCCATCCTGCCTCTGGACCCGGAGGCAGGATTGTGTATTTTCTTGCCAAGAAACAATATTAACCCCGAGGAACGCCCGAGATGACCGTCAAGTCCGACATCGAAATTGCCCGCGAGGCCAAGATGAAGCCGATCATGGAGATCGGCAAAAGCATGGGCATTCCGGAAGCGGACCTCATTCCCTATGGCCACACCAAGGCCAAGGTGCATCTCGACTTCATCGACAAGCTGGCCGCCAAGAAGAACGGCAAGCTGATCCTCGTCACCGCCATCAACCCGACACCCGCCGGTGAAGGCAAGACGACAACAACGGTGGGCCTCGGTGATGGCCTCAACGCCATCGGCAAGAAGGCCATGGTGGCCTTGCGTGAACCGTCACTTGGTCCGTGCTTTGGCATGAAGGGTGGTGCAGCCGGCGGCGGCTATGCCCAGATCGTGCCGATGGAAGACATCAACCTGCATTTCACCGGTGACTTCCACGCCATCACATCAGCCCACAACCTGCTGTCGGCGATGATCGACAACCACATCTATTGGGGCAACGACCTGGGCATCGACACGCGCCGCGTGGTCTGGCGCCGGGTCATGGACATGAACGACCGGGCGCTGCGCGAAATCGTCTGCTCGCTCGGCGGCGTCGCCAATGGCTATCCGCGCGAGGCCGGCTTTGACATCACGGTGGCCTCCGAGATCATGGCCATCCTCTGCCTCTCCACCTCGATCAAGGATCTCGAGCGCCGCATCGGCCAGATCGTCGTCGCCTACAAGAAGGACAAGACCCCGGTTCTGGCCAAGGACATCAAGGCCGCGGGTGCCATGGTGGTTCTGCTCAAGGACGCGCTGATGCCCAACCTGGTGCAGACGCTGGAGAACAATCCGGCCTTCGTCCACGGCGGCCCGTTCGCCAACATCGCCCATGGCTGCAATTCGGTCATGGCCACGCAGTCTGCCCTCAAGCTCGCCGATTTCGTTGTCACCGAAGCAGGCTTTGGTGCCGATCTCGGGGCGGAAAAATTCTTCGACATCAAGTGCCGCAAGGCTGGCCTGCAACCTGCCGTGACAGTCATTGTCGCAACCATCCGGGCCCTGAAGATGCACGGCGGCGTCGCCAAGGAAGAGTTGAAGAAGGAAAACGTCGAGGCCCTCAAGAAGGGCTGCGCCAACCTTGGCCGCCACATCGAGAACGTGAAGAAGTTCGGCGTGCCGATCACCGTCGCCGTCAACCACTTCGTCACCGACACCGACGCCGAAGTGGAAGCGATCCGCGCCTATTGCAAGGACCACGGCGTCGAGGCCTTCAAGTGCACGCACTGGGCCGAAGGCTCCAAGGGCACCACGGCGCTGGCAAAACACGTGGCTGACCTCGCCGAAAAAGGCCCGGCCCAGTTCAAGCCGATCTATGGCGATGACCTGCCGCTGTGGGACAAGGTCAAAACCATCGCGCGCGAAATCTACCGCGCCGACGACATCGTCGCCGACAAGTCGGTGCGCGACCAGCTCAAGGGCTGGGAGTCACAGGGCTATGGCAAGTTCCCCATCTGCATGGCCAAGACGCAGTATTCCTTCTCCACCGATCCGAACCTCAAGGGCGCGCCGACAAATCATGTCGTGCCGATCCGCGAAGTGCGTCTCTCGGCCGGTGCGGAATTCATCGTCGTCATCTGCGGAGAAATCATGACCATGCCCGGCCTGCCCCGGGTGCCCTCAGCCGAAGTCATCGGCCTCGACAGCCACGGCCAGATCGACGGGTTGTTCTAAACACATCAGACCCCCTTCGGGGACCTTCTCCCATTCTTCGAACGGGAGAAAGCGTTTCAAGTCATGGCCCTCCCCCGTTTTGCGTAGCGGAATGGGGGAGGGTGCCCGAAGGGCGGGAGAGGGCCCTTTCTTCCCCCACGCGAGAACCCCACCATGGCCACACTCATCGACGGAAAAGCTTATGCCGAGGCCCTGCGCGCCCGCATCGCCACGGCGGTTGCAACGCTCAAGGCCGAAGCACAGCCTCACGCCCGGCCTTGCCGTGGTGCTGGTGGGTGAAGACCCGGCGTCGCGCGTCTATGTCGCCAACAAGGCCAAGCAGACGGTGGAAGTCGGCATGAATTCGTGGGAGCACAAGCTGCCCGCTGAAACCTCCGAGGCTGATCTGCTGGCGCTGGTCACGAAGCTCAACACCGATCCATCCGTACACGGAATATTGGTGCAGATGCCGGTGCCCAAGCACATTGACAGTGCCAAGGTGTTGAACACCATCAACCCGGACAAGGACGTCGACGGCTTTCACGTTGTCAATGTCGGGCGCCTGAGCACGGGGCAGGACGCCCTTGTCGCCTGCACGCCGACGGGCTGCGTCATGCTGGCGAAATCCGTGCTGGGTAAACTCGATGGCGTCAACGCCGTGGTCATCGGCCGCTCCAACATCGTGGGAAAGCCGGTGGCGCAATTGCTGCTGGCCGAAAACTGCACAGTGACAATCGCGCATTCCAAGTCGAAGGACTTGCCGTCGATCGTGCGCAACGCCGATCTCGTCATCGCCGCCGTGGGCCGCCCCGAGATGGTCAAAGGCGACTGGATCAAACCCGGCGCCTGCGTCATCGACGTGGGCATCAACCGCATCGAACGCGACGGCAAAGGCAAACTGGTGGGCGACTGCGATTTCGCGAGCTGCGAGAAAGTGGCGGGCAGCATCACGCCAGTGCCGGGCGGCGTGGGGCCAATGACGATTGCGTGTTTGCTTTACAACACAGTGCGCGCGGCCTGTGCGATCAGGAACGTGAAGACACCGGAGATGTGAAACTCACCGCTCAATCAACTTTCACAAGACTCAAGTCTTTAGTGTGCGGCAAACATTAGATGATCCATGGCATTTATTTCACGATTCCGGTACCTCGGGTTTTAGTCGCGCTCGAAACGAGGGGTATGCGCGATTAACTTCTTCCAAGATTAGATTTACGATTCTCGTGCCGTCTACTACAGTCGAAGGCATGTCAAACCTTGGCCCAACTGGTATGCGATGCAATCGATGAAGAGGGTTGGTGCACACCGCAAAGAGTGAATCTCGGACCGCCATCCAATGTGCGTGTACATAGCCCGAAGTCCAGATGTAATACTTGTCATACAGGTCTTTGATCCCAAGTTGCTCGCATGTCTCTCTTAAGTTTGTTTTTGACCATGCTCCAATATCGATGTCCAAAAATTCCATCCAAAAATCTTCATTTACATATGCTGCAAGGTCTTCTTCAGTGACATATTTTGGGAAGTCTCCTTCTTCCATTTTCAGCAGAAATAGTTTGGCTTGTCCGGAGCCATAGTTTCTGTACTTGGTCCAGATTGAAGGGTCTGTCGAATTGAGCAACAGCTTGAGAGTGCAAAAAGTTTCAAACAAAGCTCGCAACAACATCCTGCCCTCGAGCCTATCACCCGAGCGGGAAGCCATCATTGACCACAGTAGATATGTGCCATAGAGCGATAGCCCGAATACAGCATCGCTCTTTGGGTCAAGCTTTGTCTCGGTTATCTTAGTCTGGCGATGCTCGAGCAACTCGTGATATAAGCTCTCAATGCTGCTGACCTTGAGAGTCGCTGCCTCAGATTTTTCTGATGGAACATATCGAGACGGTGCGCACGGCGTGGCTTTATAGCATTCAGACCAGAACCGGTTGCAAAGCAATTCCAAATCTTTTGTTTCCTGTTCCTTGACCAATTGGCGCAAGCCCATTTCTGCAGAACGGATCGTCGGTCGAACTTTGCACTGGTCCCCAAAATCTGGATAAAGTCTAATTTCTTCGGTTATCTCTTTCATTTCTTGCGCGAATAACACTTTTCCAACGACTACTGCTGAGGATAATAGAAACCATCTTATGTCTGTTGAAGACTCTGACTGATGATCTAGAGTCATGGCGACCGCGCCGGCGAGTGCATGCCAATCCTTTTTCTCGGACTTGGCGATGTAGTGTGACCACCGTTCAGCATCCGGAAAGAAGTGCAACGCACTCAACGGTGAGAAAGTCTGTGCGCCAAATAGCTCTACAACTAGCTCGGTAAACTTGAACGCCAGTTCAATGGGCCATCTTGCGAGATTGCTATGAGTGGGCTGGCATATGTCTCCTTCTTCCAGTTCAATTTTGTTATCGTGCAAAAATTTCAGAATCGAATGACTGTTCCTGACGAAGGTCGCTTGGTCAGTTGATTTCCGAGCTAGTGAAAGCCAAATCAGATCGGGCAATCTCACATCGATCCAGGAGAAGAATTCGAATTTGTTGCCAATCTTGGTGCGCATCGCATTCCAAGGAGACTGGAGGGTCTTCTTCGTTTGCTTGTGGGAAGAAAGACCAGAATGTTTTTTATTTTTTTTCATGAACCCATGCGTTTACTATTGCATTGATGAATATGTTTTCATTCCAACGCCGCCGCCCGGTTCCCCACTTTCACCTTCACATCCAAACCCGCCTTCGTCGCGTGATTGATGAGCGCGTCGAGGCTGAATTTGGTGATGCGGCCTTTCAGCAAGTCATTGAGGCGCGGTTGGGTTAGTCCCAAGGCGTTTGGCCGACGCAGCTTGGGTGGTGTTCCAGCCCAGCACCGTTTTATGAATGGCGATCATCAGGTCGGCGCGGGCCTTCATGTTCGCCGCAGCGCTCTTGGATGGCTCGATGGCATCCCAGACGCTGTCGAATGTGTGAATTCTCATGGCCACGACTCCGGTGTTGATGGTACGCGCGGATTTGTGTCTTTGCCAATGGACAATGTCTTGCTGCTTGTCCCTCATCCGGCCTTCGGCCACCTTCTCCCGTCAGTGGACGGGAGAACGCTTGTCATTCCGAGCGGTCTCAATGCCTCGCTCTCCCGCAGGCGGGAGAGGTGAAGATAGGAATCTCCCCTTGACATCATCCTAACATAGGACTATATCCCCGTTCGACAGGTTCGGACAGAGGAGGGACAATGTCGACAGTGTCTCGAAATTGCCGGATCTGTGCGCAGCGCCTGCGGGGTGGAGGTGAGAACACCACACTGCCTCCCGGGAGCCGAATGTCCGACCCCTGGATACTACGGTCCAGGCGCGGGTCTCCGCAGTACACACCCAATCCGCGGCCTGGCAGCAATGCCCTGGAGTGCCGCACCCGGGAAACGTGGCGAGCGCGGGCACTGCAGGCCAAAACCGCTGCGTTTCCCAAAGCCACTGCACGCTTATCGCCCCGCAAGTGGGCGGCGTGAGTGGTGATCCGGCCTCGCGCCGACCACCCCAAACCTCCAATTCTTCAGCTAGCTGGCGTGATGCCGGGAGGGAAACTTACCCTCCTCATTTTTTCCCCGCGATGCCCATGCCGCCGTGAACTCTTCCCTCACCCCTAGACATCGCTCGCGATGCTCGCGTCCTCTCCTGCAAACGGGAGAGGGGAAGGGAGGCGCACGCCGTGTCCCTTTCCCCTCCCGCAGCGCAGCCGAATCCGCTATCCCCCTGTCATCCGGGGCGGATCATCGAGCGGGAACTCACATGAAAACCATCACACTTGCGGCCATGCTTCTTGCGGCGGTCAGCACCACAGCGTCGGCGCAATCGATCGGCGGCGCCTATGCCGTCGAGGGCACCAACATCGACGGCACCACCTATTCCGGCACGGCGGCAATCGTGCTGACGTCAGACACCACCTGCGCCATCAAATGGGTGACAGGCGCAACAGAATCGGAAGGCATCTGCATGCGCAACGGCGACAGCTTTGCCGCCGGCTATGTGTCGGGCGACATCACGGGCCTCGTCATCTACAAGGTGCTGCCCGATGGCACGCTGAACGGCCTGTGGACCGTCGCCAACAACGGCGGCGCGGGAACCGAAATCCTCACCCCGGCGCAATAAGGCCGTCACACCAGCCCGGCGCGCTTGTCTTCGGCGATCATGGCGGCATCGCGCTTGGCCGGATTGCCGAAGCCGCCGCCGCCGGGCAATTCCACCACCAGCGCATCGCCCACGGGCACGATGTGCAGGCCCTTGTCGGGCAGTGCCGCACCGGAGCCGAAGCGGGCGACGCCGCAGCGGCCGGGTGCGCCGCCATCGCGGCCTGCGGCGGGATTGTGGATGCGGTCAAATGTTCCCGCTGAAATCACGAAGGGAACCGGTTCGCGGTTTTCGATGATGATGCGCTGGCCAAGGCCGCCACGGAATTCACCAGTCGCCGCCGGAGCCCGGCAGATACTGCTTTTCGCGGAACCACAGCGGGCATTGCCCCTCGGTGATTTCAACCGGAATCGAACCAACACCTGATGGAAACGCCATGGTGGATATTCCATCCTTGCCGGGCCGCGCCCCCATGCCTCCGAGGCCAATGGAAATGACACTGAACGGCGTGGCGTCGCGGGTCACCTCGGCGGCAACTCGTCCGTGGGCGGAGTAAAGTGACAGCATCCACAGCGGTCCGGCACTCTCCGCCTGCACCTTGCCGGGCAAGGCCTGGGCGAGGCAGCCGAAAACGCAATCGGCCAGCATCTGGCCCACCACATGGCGCGAGGTGACGGGCGAGGGCCGGATCGGATCAATCACCGTGCCGGGTTCGGTGATCATGTCGAAGACCGAAAGCGAGCCGATGTTGTTGGGCACATGGGGCGCAATCACCGCCTTCAGGCCAAACACCGCATAGGCCAGCGTGTAGGTGCGCGGACTGTTGATGCCGTAGAGCGAAGCAGGCGAAGAGCCGGTGAAGTCGATGGTGATCTTGCCGTCGCGGATGATGAGCTTGCACTGCAAGGTCAGCGGGCGCTCATAGCCATCGAGCGGCATGGTGTAGGACCACTCGCCCTCCGGCAGCGCGCGGATCGCCTCGCGGGCGCCGCGTTCCGATTGGGTGAGAATGTGCTTGGCGAGCTTGTCGATCGAGGTCAGGCCAAACTCCTCCATCATGGAAATCAGGCGGCGGGCACCGGTGTCATTGGCCGAAATCAGCGAGAGGATGTCACCGCGCACTTCCACCGGGCTGCGCGAATTGGCAAGGATGACATCGAGCAGTTCGGTGTTGAGCTTGCCCTGCTTGCGGATGGGAAGGTGCGGCACCAGCGTGCCCTCCTCGAAGGACGAGTTGCCCTTGGCGGTCATGCCGACGCCACCCACGTCGATGACATGGCAGGTGGAGGCGAAGAAGGCGACGAGCTTGCCCTTGAGGAACACCGGCGTCATCATCACGTAGTCGAACAGATGGCCGGTGCCGAGCCAGGGATCGTTGGTGATGTAGACATCTCCCGGCTTCATGGTGCGGGTGGGATACTTGGTGAAGAAGTGCGCCACGGCGGTGGCCATGGTGTTCACATGGCCCGGCGTTCCGGTCATGGCTTGCGCGATCATGTGGCCGTTGACGTCATAGACGCCGGCGGACAAATCACCGGCCTCGCGGGTGATGGTGCCGAAGGCGGTGCGCAGCAGGCTCTGCGCCTGTTCCTCAACCACGGCGATCAGGCGGTTCCACATGACTTGCGTGCGGATCGCGTCCAAAGCTTTCTTGCTCATTTGCTGCGCTCCAGATGGATATAACCGATGGCGTCAATGCGGGCGGAAAAGCCGCTGGCGACCAGCGTTGAGGTTTCATGTTCAGCGATGATGGCCGGGACCCTGCAGTGATGTGCCGGGGGCAAGATCAAAACGCCAGTACACCGGCGTGGGCAGAAGTTTGCCTGATTTGCCATCGAAGACCTTGCGGCTGCGCAGCGGCTTCGTTGCGGTCCGGCGCGGCGCTGGTTTGACCACCGCAGGCGGTTTCACGGCGGAGGCGACCGTCACCGACCACGTGGTGATTTCCGCCTGCTGGTGCGGAATGGTGAGACCATAGACGGTGCCATAGGCCTGCTCGAAGGCGGCCTTCAGCGTTGCGCCATCCTTGGGTGTGAGAGGACGCGCCGGCAGGACGATCTGGATTTCATGGCCTTGGCCGACATAGCGGCCATCGGCGACGATCTTCACCGAAGGCTTGGCGGCGCCAATGGCTGGTTTGACCACGGCGGTCGCATCCTTGACCATTTGTGCCAGCAACGCGTTGACGCGCGCGGCATCGAAGTCATCGAGGCTGATGATGGCGCTGCGGGTGATTTCATAGGCGATGGGGGCTTGCAGGAAACCGATGGCCGAACCCACGCCTGCGCCCATCGGCACGATGATGTGGTCAATGCCAATTTTTTCGGCGAGGCGGCAAGCGTGCAGCGGTGCTGCACCACCGAAAGCGATCATGGTGGCAGAGGCAATGTCCTTGCCGCGCTCGATGGCATGGACGCGGGCTGCGTTGGCCATGTTCTCTTCGACGATCTCGGCCACACCTGCGGCAGGCCAATGGCCTTCAAGATTCAGTGGCGTGCCGATTTCATTGGCAAGTGCTGCAGCACTGGCCAGTTCATCCAGTGCAATCTTGCCACCGGCAAAAAACTTGGGATCGATCTTGCCGAGTGCGATGTTGGCATCCGTCACGGTGGGCTTCATGCCGCCACGGCCGTAGGCAGCAGGGCCGGGGGTGGAGCCGGCACTGTCGGGGCCAACGGTCAGGCGGCCCAATTTGTCGACACGGGCGATGGAGCCGCCACCGGCACCAATCTCCACCATCTCGATCACCGGGATGCGGACGGGAATGCCGGAGCCCTTCATGTCGCGGTAGGCGCGGGCGATTTCGAAGCGGTGGGCCCGTTCCGGTTCACCATGGCTGAGCAGGCAGATTTTTGCCGTGGTGCCGCCCATGTCAAAGGACAACACTTCCGGCAGCTTGCATTGGTGGGCGATGCGGCTCGCCAGAATTGCACCACCGGCAGGTCCGGACTCGACCAAGCGAATGGGGAAGCGCGCCGCTGTTGCCAGCGTCGTCAAGCCGCCGCCCGACATCATGAGAAACAGCGGAGCCTTCAGGCCGGCATCGTTCAAGCCCTGTTGCAAGCGGTGCAGGTAACCCGCCATGAGGGGGCGGACATAGGCGTTGGCAACTGTTGTCGAGAAGCGTTCGTATTCGCGGATCTCTGGAGCCACTTCGCTGGAGACACAGATCGTCACGTGCGGTGGCAACAGGGGCTGCAGCAGACTGCGCAGGCGCTGCTCATGTTGCGGATGGGCATAGGCATGAAGCAGGCCAATGGCGACAGCGCCCACCTGTTCCCGGGCTATTGTTTCGGCAAGGGCGGCAACTGCTGTCTCGTCGAGGGGGATCAGCACGTCGCCATTGACAGCGAGGCGCTCCTTCACGGTCAGGCGCAGGTGGCGCGGAACCAGTGGCACGGCCCGGTCGATCATCAGGTCGTAGTGGTCGAAGCGCTTTTCGTAGCCCTGTTCGATCACGTCGCGGAAACCTTCCGTGGTGATGAATGCGGTAGCTGCCCCCTTGCGTTCGATCAGGGCATTGGTGGCAAGTGTCGTGCCGTGGATGAAGACGTTGACATCGCCGGGCCTGAAACCTGCTTCGGCCAGGAGACCAAGGGCACCCTCCAGCACGGCAAGCTCGGGTGCCTGCGTGGTGGTTAGCAACTTGCTGCTCCAGCGCCTGGAGCCCTGTTCGAGCACGATGTCGGTGAATGTACCGCCTATATCGGCGGCCAACTTGAGGGGGGATGCCATGATGGATTGGAATTGCCGCAATGACTGGTGTTTGACAAGGCCCACAGCCTCCGCTTGAACAGGACCATGAGAGCTATCGCATGAGCAAGATCACCATTCAGGACGTGGCCCGGCGGGCGGCCGTCAGCGTTGCCACCATTGACCGGGTGTTGAACCGGAGGCCCGGCGTCAAGGCGCTGACGGTTGAAAAGGTCGAAACGGCTATTCGCGAGCTGAATTACCAGCCCGACCGCATTGCGGCGCGTCTGGCGCGGGGCAAGGATTACCGCTTCTGGTTCATCCTGCCGACCACGGCTGGCGAATTCATGCAATCGATTGCCACCGAAGTGGAAGACGCAGCGCGGCGCATGTCAGCCGAGCGCGTCACCATCATGGTGCGCAAGGTCGACGTGTTTGATGGTCCGCTGCTGGCCCAGGTGCTGGATGAAATGGGCGAGGATGTGGATGGCGTGGCGCTGGTGGCGCTCGATCACCCGGCGGTGCGTGAGGCAATCAATGCGCTGGTGGCCCGCGAAATTACCGTGGTGACGCTGGTTTCCGACGTGCCGGGTTCAAAGCGCACCCATTTTGCCGGTATCGACAATTCCTCGGCGGGGCGAACGGCGGCTGGTCTGATGGGCCGCTTCCTGCGTGGGCAGAAGGGCAAGATCGGGTTGTTCGCCGGGTCGCTGTCACTGCGCGACCATATCGAGCGGCAATTTGGTTTCGAGCAGGTGATGGCGCACGAATTTCCGCACCTGCAAATCCTGCCGGTGCGGGAATCGCGCGACGACGTGGAGCGCAGCGCCGAACTGACGGCCCAGCTGATCAAGGAACACCCTGATGTGATCGGGCTCTACAATGTCGGCGGTGGCACCAGGGGCATTGTCACCGGGCTGGAAACATCGGACCGGGCCGGAGACATCGTCTTCATCGCCCACGAGGTGACGGAAGGCTCACGCAAGGCGCTCATTCGCGGCACAATCGATGCCATCATCAACCAGGATGCCGGGCACGAGGTGCGCTCAGCGGTGCGCGTCCTGATCGCCAAGGCTGATCACACGCCGCTGGTTGAAGCGCAGGAGCGCATCCGCATCGACATCTTCATGCGCGACAATCTGCCTTAAGCCGGGATTGTTGACTTTTATCCTATTGTATGCTTAAAGGCTGACATGTGGATCGCTTTCAGCCAGTTTCCAGAATTTCAGAGTTTCTTCAATCCCGCTTCAATGCTGGCGCGGCGGCCTTCAAGGAATGGAGGCAGGGACAAGGTCTCGCCCAGTGTTTCCATCGGCTCGTCGGCCTGAAAGCCAGGTCCGTCGGTGGCAATTTCAAAAAGGATGCCGTTGGGCTCGCGGAAATAGAGGCTCTTGAACCAGTAGCGATCAACCGGTCCGGAGTTGGGCACGCGCAGCTCCTTCAGGCGTTCGGCCCAGGCGTTGTAGTCAGCCATCGGAATGTTGAAGGCGACGTGATGCACGGCACCCGCACCCTGCTGCGCTGGCGGCAAGCCAGGTTCTTCGAGCACATGCAGTTCGGCAACAGGGCCTTTGCCCTTCATCCAGTAAACATGCGTATTCCCGTGCGTTGTGGCCTTGGTCATGCCCATGACACTGGTCAGCAGCAGTTCAGTGCGAGAGATGTCAGGCACGCTCAGGGTGATCGGGCCGAGGCCGTGGATTTGGTGTTCGGCAGGAACAGCGCTCTTGTCCCAGATTGCGAATGGGGTCGTGCTCTCATCGTTGACAAGGCTGAGGCGCTGACCCTCAAAATCCTCAAAGTCGAGTGTCATGCGGCCAAGCTTTTCAGTTGGCAGAGACATGGAGACGCCATTGGCCTTGAGCCGGTCAGCCCAGTAGCTGAAGGCCTTTTCACCTTGCACGCGAAAGCCGGTGCGGCAGATCGAATGGGTGCCACGGCGCTCGGGTGCGGCTGGCCAATCGAAGAAAGTAATGTCAGTGCCGGGCGAGCCTTTACCATCGGCATAGAACAGATGGTAGGCGCTGACGTCGTCCTGGTTCACCGATTTCTTGACGAGGCGCAGGCCAAGCACCTGTGTGTAGAACGCATGGTTGCGCGGCGCATCCGCCGTGATGGCGGTGAGATGATGAAATCCATTGAGTTGCATGGGCGTTACTCCGTCACTGCCAGAAAGCGGGTGATATGGGCGAGATCAGATTGGGTGAGGCCGTGGCCTGCGGCAAGTGTTTCGTGGGTCAGTTTGGCGCCTGCCGCGACAAGATCACCGGCAAGGCGTTTGGCGTCCTTGAGCGGGATCATCGAATCCTGCGCACCTGACACCAAGAGCACCGGCGTTTCCGGAAGGGTAAAAGTGGGCATGACTTTGAAAGGTGCCATAGCACGCAGCAGCACGGCCCCGCCGAGCAGGCCCGGATACAGGGTCAGCAGGGCTGCTGCCATGTTGGCGCCGTTGGAAAAGCCCAGTGCAACCGGTGCCGCTAGTTCATGGTGCGCCGTGGCACCTTTGACGAAATCTGCCAGCTCGGCTGAACGCAAACGAATATCGTCCTCATCGAATAGTCCCTCGGCGAAGCGCTTGAAGAAGCGCGGCATGCCGTTCTCCAGTACCTTGCCGCGCGGCGACAGCACGCTGCGGCCGGGGGCCACGGTATCAGCGAGGCCGAGGAGATCATGTTCGTTGCCGCCGGTGCCATGCAGCAGCAGCAAGGGCCGTGCCGAGCGTGCGCCCTGGCGGAAGACAAACTGAAAATCGCTGTGAAAATCCGGGGAATTGCTCATGCCCCGCACTTAGGGTGGGGCTAACGGTAGTTCAAGTCATTACATTTCGGCGACCGGTTCCGGCTGGCCATAAATGAAGCCCGTTCCGTCCAGCTTGTAGGCATCGGGGCGAAAATTGACGCGGCCGTCTTCCGTGGCCCAAGCCGTCAGATACATGAACCGCACATCGACAGTGCTCTTCACCGGCATCGGGAAGGTTTCCTCGCTGGCGGTGATCATCTCGAACTGGGCCTCATCGAAACCGTCCTGACCAGCGAGAATCCAGTCCACGAAAGGCCGGACCTGATCAATGCGCACGCAGCCCGAACTTTCAAAGCGGGCATTCTGCGCGAAGAGTTCACGGTGATTGGTATCGTGCATGTAGACCATGAATTTGTTGGCGAAGTTGATCTTCACCGTGGCCAGTGAGTTGTGTTCGCCGGGCTCCTGGCGGAAGTGATAGCGATCAGGTGTCGTGGAATACCAGTCAATGGTGCGGGGGTCGACTTCGGGGCCGCCTACGCCATCAAAGACGCGTATGCGCATCTGGTCGAGGTAACCCGGATCCTCAAGAAACTTGGGCAGAAGGTCACGCGCCACAATAGAGGCAGGAGCATTCCAATAGGGGTTGAAGGTGACGTCGCTCACCTTGCTGGCAAGGGTCGGTGTCGGACGTTCGAGCTTGCCGACAACAATGTTGTGCCGGGCATAGACGATGCCACCCTCGACGGTTTCGAGCTGTACCGAAGGTATGTTGACGAGGATGTTGCGCTGACCCAGGCCTTCAGCGTAGGCGGCGGTGCGGGGCAAGTTGTCCTGCAACTGAAAGAGACGGTGATCTGCCGAAATGTTGAGTGCCGCGTAGGTGCGGCTATCGACGCGGCCAGACGTGTAAATGCCGTGATTGTACTGGAATGATTTCAGTGCCCGCGCCAGTTCGTCGTCAAATTTGTCGGGGGACTGGCCGCCCAGGCTGTCAAGATCGAGATAGCCTTCGCGCACCAGGCGTTCACGCAGCAGCACAACTGACTTGGACTTTACGCCCTTTTCGAGCTTGCCATTGGGAAGGCGGTGCCAGCCACCCTGCGCCACGATTTCTTCGTACATGGCAATGGCGCCCTGCATGGCTTCACTTGAGCCTTGCGTCACCATGGCGGATTCATTGCGGTCGGCGACAACGCCGGTGCGGGTTGCGAGTTTGGCTGTGTTGGCCGCCCCTGCGGCCATGGCTGGCAGAGAAGCTGTGGTTTCCCCCTGGGCCCAGGCCGGTGTGGCAAGTGACGCGGCAAAGCCGGCAAGCAAGTTGCGGCGCGAAAGATGGGGAAGGGGCACAGCTGTCCTCGGGTGTGTTGCTTGCACCAAGACTCGCGCAAGTAGGTGAATGAGGTCTTAAGATTGGCGCTATCAGGCCGCGCTTTCCGAACGATCCTCATCAACCAGCGGTACGTCCATCACTTCGTCCGCCTTGCGGCGAATGATGACGACGCGGGAGGACTTCTCAAGGGCAGGTGCAATTGGCAGCACACTCGCCGTCGGCGCAGCAATGTTTGCATCAATGGGTGCGGCAACTGAGGAGGAGTCATGCAATTGCGCAGAGGCTGGTGGAGTTGGCGTTTCGGCTACAGTCTCGCCAACCTTGCGGATCACCAAACGGGCACCGCGTTCAATGGCCTTGGGCAAGGATTTGGCAGGAGTTGCAACGGTCTTTGGTGCAACGATCGGCTCGAAAACATCAGCATCCCGGGCAATATAGTTCGACTTTGCGTCGAGAGCCGGTATGGCGGCAAAATCCTGGTCCAATTGATCGACCAACATGAGGGCGCGGCTCACCCCGGCAGTGACCACGGGGTTGGCCTCAGTGATTTCCGGGAAGGCCGTGCGGGCCATGTCGGCGAGTTTGGCGAATAGCCTGCCCTCATCGGAAAGTTGGGACTTGCTGGCATCAAGGGAGGCGATTTCGGTGCGTGCAGCAGAAATAGCTGACCTTGCGCGGGTGACGAGCAGATTATCGGCTGCGCCTGCCCCTTGCGTGGCCATGACATTTTCAAGCTTGGCAATGGCGGCGAGCACGGTGTTGGTATCGGACTTGTGCAGTCGGCGCTCGAATTCCGCGAGGAACCAGCGTCCCCGATCAGATTCCTTGACGGTTTGGAGCAGGTCTTCAAAATCCAGGGTATGTTCCACGGCCGACATTACGCAACTCCACTCACTTGCCTGCCAACTGGCGCAGGGCACACATGCACGGATAATCGTGGAAAGTGGTGAATATTGGGTTTAGACGCGCCACTTCCCATGACGGCACGCTCCTTCAGTCTTCGATTCTCAATGGCTTATGCCCTGATGATGTTGGGTACAGGCGTGCAATTGCCGTTCCTGCCACTCTGGCTTGCGGCCAAGGGCATTGATGTCAGTGGCATCGGTTTCATTGTAGCGGGTATGATGGCGATCCGGGTGGCCTCCGCTCCGCTGTTTGCATGGATTGCCGATCATCTCGGTCATCGCCGGACGGTGATCCGTGTTTGTGCCCTTCTGGCCTTCCTCGCCTATGCCGGCCTTGGTTTCGTGGACGGGTTCTGGCCCATCGCGCTGACGGCACTTCTGGCGGCGTTTTTCTTTGCGCCGGTCTTCCCGCTTTCGGAAGGTTTCAGCATTGATGCCAGTGCCGCACTCAAACTCGACTATGGCCGCATGCGATTGTGGGCGTCGCTCAGCTTTCTCGCGGGCAGTCTTGGATCGGGCTTCTTGCTGACCCATCTTGATCCACTTGATACGGCCTGGTTACTAGCCGCCGCCATGGGGCTTACGGTGGTTTCTGCGCTGCTGTTGCCACCTGAGCCGCGCGCCTTGCAAGAATCACGACGGCCATCTGGCGCAGGTACCCGCACCGGGCGGCTGCTCTTTGCCTCGAGCTTTCCACTTTTCCTGCTTGCGGCGGGACTCGCCCAAGCCTCGCACGGCATGATGAACAGCTTCTCGTCGATGCATTGGCACAGCCTTGGTTTTGGACCCTTCGCCATCGGCATGTTCTGGGCGGTGGCTGTTTCGTTTGAAGTACTGCTGTTGGCGTTTTCAAATGCGCTCGTCAGCCGTTTTGGCCCTGGCGTGATTTTCATTTCCGGCATTGCGGCAGGTATTTTGCGCTGGACGCTCACTGCCTTTGCCGAAGCGCTTCCGTTCATCATGACGCTGCAGGTCTTGCATGCGGCCTCCTTTGCCATGACACATCTTGGCACCATGCACATGATCCGGTTGATGGTGCCAGAGCGCATGCGCAATCGCGCCCAAGCGCTGCATTCGGCGTTGTCGGGTGGTGTGTTGATGTCAGGGGCGATCTGGGTGTCGGGCCCTCTCTATGGCCAGTATGGCGGAAAGACTTACCTGGCCATGGCGATGATTTCTCTGGTGTCACTCGCTTTGGCGCTAACGCTTGTGCGGATCAGCCCCAAAGTGCGCGCGGCGGCGGCTGCATAGTTCCACCGTCAAAACGGATGCCGTTGTCGCGGTCGTTGCGCAACAGCAGCGGACCGTCAAGATCAACATAACGCGCCATTTGTCCGATCAATGTTGCCGGTGCCATAGCCAATGAAGTGGCGACCATGCAGCCTACCATGATGGTGAGACCCTCGGCTTTTGCGGAACGCGCCAGCGCCAATGCGGGGGTGAGGCCTCCGGTCTTGTCGAGTTTGATGTTGATGGCGTCATACTTGCCAACAAGTGCGGGCAGGCTCTCCAGTCCGTGCGCAGATTCATCAGCGCAAATCAGGCAATCTCGGGAAATGTGTTTCAGTGCGTCATCGGCTTCAGCGGGCAGGGGTTGCTCGACCAGCTCAACTCCCGTCTCCCTGCAGGTGCGCAGTAGGGCGGGCAGCGACCTCCGAAGACCAACCCTCATTGGCATCGACGATGAGGCGTGCATCTGGTACGGCATCGCGAATGGCCCGAAGACGTTGCTCGTCGCCGACCCGGCCAAGTTTCAGTTTCAATAGCGGGCGCTGTGCCGCTACCGCTGCTGCCGCCATCTCCGTCGGTTCTGCCAAGCTGATGGTATAGGCGGTCGTTAATGGGACCGGTGTTGCCAGGCCAGCGCGTTGCCATGCCGGAATATTCTCGCGCTTGCAGGTGAGATCCCACAGGGCGCAGTCGAGCGCGTTGCGTGCTGCATAGGGCAGGGGCATGCCCGCGATATCCGAGAACGTCACACCTTTTTCAATCGTGTGGCGTGCGGCGTCGAGGGCGGCCAGCACTTGCGGCACCGTTTCGTTGTAGCGCGGATAGGGTACACATTCGCCGTGACCCGATACGCCGTCTTGCGTCAGCGTCACGACAACGACTTCGGCACTGGATTTGCTGCCACGCGAAATGGTGAAGACTTGCGCCAGCGGCCAGGACTCATGCCGTGCCGTCAACGCTATAGTGCCCGGATTCATTTCTCTGGTACGCGCCCCGCCACTTCGGCCAGCGTCAGGTAGACTTCGCCATTCTGAGAGGAAATAACTTCGTCAATGGTGGCGTTGCCGCCCGGCAAGTCTGCCAGCGAGTCGAGCAGGCGCTCGAACAGGCGGATATAGCCGTTGATCCGGCTGCGAAGCAGGCGTTCCTCGGCATAACGCGCGGTGAGATTCTTCACGTTGCGCTTGCCGCGGTTGTCATGCAGGCGCTGGGTATAGATGCCCTTTTCACCGGCACCATAGCGCTTTTCTAAATCACGAGGCAGACCGCCATCGACGGCTTCCACCACCTCACGTGACGAGGCGTGGAGCTTTTGCGTCGAGGTTGCGATTTCACGGGCGATATTTCCTGTGGGTTCGCCGCGGGCGACGGGTGCTGCTGCGGCGCGGCCTGGCGGCTTGGCCACCATGCCGCCTGCCAGTGCTTCAACGCTGGCAGCGATCTGGGCCATAGTACCTTCCAGCGCCTGAGGCGTCAGTTGAGCGCGAGTTTCCTTGCGCTCGGCTGACCGCTCCTGCTCTTTTCTCGGGGCGCTCATCGTTCCGGAGTTCGGAGCGGAGAACGAGGCGCCCTCAGATTTTCCCGAGGTGGATCCGGACGGACTTCGCCCGCCGCCTCCCCCATAGGTTGGCGTGTAGGACGACGACGACGGACTGGAGAAGTCCAGCGTTCCGCTCTGGCGGCGCACCACGTCGGAAAGTGCGTTGAGGGCGGCAATCTGGTCTGCCACCACGCGGCGCATGGCGTCGGCGTTGGAGCGGGTTTCCTCCGGCAGGTCGATGACGGCGCGCTTCAGTTCGTTGCGGGCTGAATCGATGTCTTTCACCACTTGCTGGGCAGTGATGCGCATGTCCTGCGCCGTCTGTTGGAAGTCACTCGCCGTGGAGGAGAGCATCTCGTTCATGCTGGCAAGGGCACGTTCGTGCTGTTCGCGCAACAGCCGGGCGGCCTGGTTGACCTGGCCTGAGGACGAGCCCTCAAGACGCTTCAACTCTTCTTCGAGGCGGCTGATGGCAATGTTGGTTTGTTCGCTGACAATGCGGCTGATGTCGCGCGAACGGTTCTCGGCGGCGTTGAGCGACTCTTCGATCATCGACATGTATCCGGACATGACCTGGTCGACTTCGCCGGCGCGGCGGGTGGTTTCGTTGACCAGAGAATCCAGCACTTCGCGACGATTGGAGAGCATGCGCTCCATCTCGCCGTTGAACTTGTCGATTGAGCGGTCAACAAGCGAGGTCACGTCATCAAGGCGTTCGGAGATACGTGTACCTGTCACTTCCAACTTGCCGGTCAACTGCATGGAAATGCTTTCGAGGCGCTGGTCGATGTCGCCGGCGGCCGAGGCCAACTGGTCAGCAAGATAAGTGTTCGCCGTTTCGATGTGATGCGAGAACTTGCGGTGTGCTTCGTCGAGTTTCCCGGTCGAGCCATCTGCTGCCGAGGTGAACTCGGTGGCGGCACGGTCGATGCGGTCGCTGAGCAGTCCGGTTTCCTGTTCGAAGCGGCCCTTGATCTCCATGGCGGTATTGCCGAGGCCCTCCGCAAAGGCGCTCTGCACCTTGCCGAAGGTCGATTCCATTTCGTTCGAGGCTTGGTCAATGGTATTGACGAAGCGATCCGAACTGCTGGTGAGGCGGTTGGAAACGTCCGTGGTGATGCGTTCGAGGTGGCCCGAAGCGATGTCGAAACGTTCGCCGAGATCGCGGGCCGTTTCGGTGAGCTGATCAGCCATCTTGTTGGTGTTGTTGGTGAACAGGCCAGTGAGGTCGGTGGTGGCCTGATCGAGTTGCCCGCCGAGACGCTGCTCGGTGGCTTCAAGCAGAGTGCCAAGCTGGGTTGAGGATGCGTCGAGCTTGCTGGTCAGTGACTGGGTGACATCAACAACACGCGTGGTGACGACACCGGCGGTGGCATCGATATTCTCGTTGATGCGCAGTGCAACGGATTCAAGTTGGTCATTGATGTGCAACGACGTCTGTTCCAAGCGGCCGTAAAGCTGCATGGACGTGTCCTTGAGACGGTCAGTCAGGCTGCCAGCGGAGCTCTCGAGGACCTGGATCATGCCATCGCGTGCAGTACCGAGCTTGTCCATGAATTCGCCCGAGATCGAGATGAGGCGATCCGTGACGGTGCCGCCCGATGTTTCGATCGAAGCGGAGAGGGCAAGTCCGGAATCCTGCATCTGGCGGCTGACGATTTCTGCAGTTTCCTTGAGGTGGGCGGCGATTGTTCCGCTGGTGGTGACCAGGAGATCGTTGACGCCTGAACCGGTTGACTGCAACTGATGCGAAACGAGGGTGGTTGCCTCGCCAATCTGCTGGGCCGTTGAACCCGAGACTGTTTGCAGTTTGTTGGTGGCCAGAGACAGACTGTTCTCGAAGGTACCCATGGCCTGCGAGAATGCGCCGTTGAACGTGGTGGTCAGTGATTCAGTCGAGGACTTTAGCGTACCAGTGATGGCACCGGCATGCTTCTCGATGTGACTGCCGAGGGCAGCGGCGTGGTTGTCCATGCGGTCAAGCGTGCCAGCCACGGAATTGGCCATGGAATTGTTGATCTGCTCGCTCGCCTCCTTCATCGTTCCCATGAGGGTCGAAGAATACTGCGTGACTTGCTGGCCGAAGTTGTCTGCAGTGCGGTCAAGGCGGTCAACCGCGCCGTTGTATGTCGTGGCAAAAGCGTCGGTGACTGCTGTTGCAGAGTCACGCAGGGCAGTCACGAAGGTGTTGGTGTGGCCATCAACTGTCGTGGTGAGCGCAGAAACCGTGCTGTCGAGCTTGCCGATGGCGTCGGAATAGCTAGAGTTGAAGCCGCCAGTTAGTTCGCTCGTCGCTTCGCGCATGGCCTGGGTCAGGTTCTGGGAGTGCTGATCCACTGTGTTGGTGAGAGTGGAAACGGTCTTGTCGAAACGCTCGATGGCGCCGCCGTAGGTAGCATCGAATGTGCCGGTCAATTCAGACGAGGCATCGCGCATGGCCGCGACGAAGGAACTGGCGTGCTGGTCGATGCTTTGGCCGATGACGGCAGCCGAGGTATCGAATTTGGAAATAGCGCTGCCAAACGTCGAATCGAATGTGTTGGTGAGTGAGTCAGTCGCGTTTCGCATGGTATCAGAAATGGAGTTCGCCTGTTCGGCGATGTGCGAGCTCAGCGCTGAGGAAGCTTGTTCAATGCGACCGGCATAGTTGGCGCCCGAGCTGTCAAGCTGCGAGAGGAATTGGTTTCCGGACTGGTCGAGACCTGCCAGAATCTGCGTGCCTGCCACGTTGATGCGGTCGGCCAGACGGCTGGTGGCATTGTCGAAGTTGGCGGTGATCTGCCCGGCTGCCTGATCCACATAGGTGGTGAGGTCGGTACGCGACTGGGCCACTCGGTTGATGAAATCGGCAGAAACGTTTTGCAGTCCCTGGGTGACCTGGGAGCGGCTGTCTTCGATTTTCTGGGCGGTGTCGACACCAGCCCGCTCGATGAGGCTCGCGATTTCGCTCGACGTGGCCTTGAGATGATAGCCGATGTTGTCGCTGATGGTGCCGACAGTCTGTTGCAATTCTCCGGCTGCCATCTTGATCTGGGTTGCCGAAGCACCGGAAAGGCGCTCGATGGTCGAGCCAACTTCATTGTTGGCCATGGCGATCTGGTCGGCGCTCTGGCGCATCAACTGGATGAGGTTGGCTTCCATGCCCTTTACCTCACCGCCAAACTTACGCAACTCATTGCCGAGCGTGTTGGCGGAGGTGTTGAGAATCTGCACGTAGTCTTGCAACTGCGTGGAGAAACCGCGGAAGTCGTTGATCAACATCGTCGACATGCGCTCGAACTGAGAGGAGTGACCGCCGATTTCCTGGCCTGCCATGGCGGCGCGAGTTGAAACATCTTCAATGGTGCGGGCGAGTTCGCTGGTCGACCCTTTCAGTCCGTCTTCGAGGCGCGCAAAGGTGGAGAGGGCGACGTTGATAACCTGACTGAGGTTCTGCGTGTTGCTTTCAAGGCGCGACAACAACGGAGCGGCTTCGCCGCCGACAAGCTGGCTGGTCTGCTGCAAGGCGGCGCGCTGGCTTTCAAGCCCGCTCACCAGACTGCGGATACGGTCTTCGTTGGCGCCGAATGCACGTTCGACTGCGGCGATTTCCTTGTGGACGATTTCTTCCAGCGCAGCAGCGCGCTGATAAGCGTGTTCGACTCCACCAACCAGAAGGTCGACTTCATGGCGCACGTTCTGGGCAATGGATGTCAGGCCCTCGGCAGCGATATCCTGCGGGCGCAGCAGGCGCACCGAAGACTGGATCAGCACTTCCGACACCTGGCGCATGCGCTGCGCATTCCAGAGATAATAGGCAAGGGTAAAGACCACGGCGATCGGGCCAAGCAGGAGCAGGGCCAAACCAAGGACGTTGGTTTCGGCCGCGACCCGGCCGGAAAAGACCAATGCAAGTTCCTGTTTGTAAGTGATCAGAAAGAGGAAGCACCAGACAATGGAGATGATGAAAGCGGGAATAAAGGCACCATAACTGGGTGCCCGGCGCAGGCGCGCCAACAGCATTGCAGTAGCGGGATCATTTTCATTGGCGGGCCGGCTGGAGCGGACCTGGGGTTCAGCCAAGGCGGGGCGGTCGTTGTCGGCCGCTTGCAGGGCCGCAAATCGTTCCCTGCGACCCTTGTCAGAAGTGTTCTTCGCCATACTTTCACCCGCACTCAATACGTCACAGACCTGCCGCGACTTTCTTGTCCCCGACTTTCAGACTACCGCAGGGCGAAAGGATCGCACCGCGGGGCCACCGCCTGAACCGGGCATTGCCATCATATTAACCTAACGAGTCGGTGGCTTGAACCCTTTAGAGTCGCGGCGGGGTGGATAAGTGAAAGTTTGGTTAAAAATGTGGAGCAATTTGATTCAATTCAGGAAACTGCCCCTAAACCGCGTTTATTGACCAGATTTCAGAGTGTTTCTGGCAGTTTTGAAGGCGAACTTCGAGGGAACCCCCGCGTGTCCGCCGTCAATCAGCGCACTGTTGCACTGCAACCAGAACCAGTTTCGAGCCTGGTTTTCGATGAAGACCACTTCGCCCGCCAGACCTTTGGCGACCGTGGACTACAGCAGGAAATCATCCAACTGTTCATCGCCCAAGTGGAGGATGCCCGCAAAGCCCTGGGCGCTCCCATGACGACGACCGCCTGGCGCTTCATGACGCACACTCTCAAAGGTGCTGCTGGCGCGGTTGGTGCGGTCCGGCTGGCGGAATTGGCGGCGGCTTGGGAGCTTTCCGGTTCGCCCAAGGACGCTGCCGCACGTCAGACTATCGTCAACCAGTTCGAAGCCGAGACAGCACATTTCATTGCCGCTGCGCGCCCTTACCGCAACTGAAACACATGATATGGGCTCGTTCACGTTGGCCGCTTTCCAGGCAGGGCGTTGCCATACCGTGTCTGTTCTCCTAAGAGACGCGCCAAATTGAGGTTTGGCAGTTCATGGCGAAGATCACTTTCATACAGCACAACGGCGTGGAAATTGAGACCAATGGCATTCCGGGCATGACAGTCATGGAAACTGCTGTGAAAAACCAGGTGCCGGGTATTGACGCTGACTGCGGTGGAGCCTGTGCCTGCGCCACGTGTCATGTCTATGTCGAGCCGGAGTGGCAGGACAAGACCGGCGCGCGCAATGCCATGGAAGCGGACATGCTGGATTTTGCCTTTGACGTTCGCGACAACTCCCGGCTCTCCTGCCAGATCAAAATCAGCGATGCGCTGGATGGCCTGCGCGTCAAGGTCCCCGAAAAGCAATTCTGATGACCACCCCGCCGGGCGTGATTGCGACTGATGCAGTTGTCGTCGGCGCAGGCCCCTGCGGTCTCTTTGCGGTCTTCCAATTGGGTCTGGTGGCGATCAAATGTCACGTCATTGATGCGTCGGATGGGCCGGGTGGACAATGTTCTGCCCTTTATCCCGACAAACCGATCTATGACATTCCCGGCTTCACGCGCATCTCCGGGTCGGAATTGACCGAGCGGTTGCTGGCGCAAATTGTGCCGTTTCAGACGGCGTTTCATCAGCGCCAGCGCGTCGTATCGATTACCTCGCGTGGAGGCGGTTTTTCGGTTACGACTCACAGTGAACTGGTTTTTCACTGCAGGTTGGTGGTGATTGCGGCGGGTGCCGGGACCTTTGCAGCGAAAATGTCAGAAAATCGTGCTGACCTTGCCAACACACCGCCACCGGTACGCGATTGGGGTGTGGCACTTCACGATGATCTCATTGCCGTTGATCCGGCAACATTCGAAACCTCCGTACCCGGACTATTTGCCATTGGCGATGTGGCCACTTATCCCGGCAAGCTGAAAATCATACTTTCTGGTTTTCATGAAGCCGCCCTGCTGGCTCAACAAGCCTTCCACCTGCTCAATCCGCACAACCGGCTGTCGCAGCAATATACTTCGGCTAGCACTAATTTGCAGAAGAAACTGGGTGTTCTCTAGGATTTTTTCGGTAGGCGGTTACGCAGTTTGCGACGGGCGGCACTGACCGCCGCGCGGCGGTTGGGGCGGCCCAGCAGTTTGCGGAAGCCGTCGCGGCGTTCATGCACTGAAGCAATGGCAAGCCCCATGGGAATGCCAGCCTCGACGAGCAGCGCTTCACCCAGCTGCAAGCTCGATTCGATTGTTTCGGGAACCGCTTCGGTCACACCAGTGAGATAGAGTCGCATGGCGTGGCGTTCGTCGCGGGCGCGGGCGATAATTTTTATGCCGGGATTTTCGTGGCGGGCAATGCGGACAATTTCTTCTGCCATGGCGGGATTGTCCATGGTGACGGCGAGCGCCTTTGCTGTGGCAAGCCCGCACTTGCGCAGGAAAACGGGGTCACTGGCGTTGCCGTAGTAAATGTCGTGTCCGTTGCCACGGTTTCGGCTGACGTTCTGGACGTCCTGGTCAATTGCCAGATATGTGAGTTTGTGTTCATCCAGCATTGAAGCCACCAGCGAACCGACGCGGCCAAAGCCGGCAATGATGACATCGGGTTCGTCGCCAAGTTCAAGATTGGGTTGCGGCAGGTTGGTTGCCGCAAGCACTTGCTTGCGCATGGTATTGACCAGCGGGCGCGTGGCGCGGGCAAGCAGGGGGAGTGCAAACATGGTCAGGGAGACCACCAGCAATGCTGGTGCCATGGCTTGCTGTTGGCTGAGGCCGGCCGCAACGGCTGCACCGACTATGACAAACGCAAATTCACCGCAGGGTCCGAGCAGAAAAGCGGTTTCCAGTGCAGCGTGACGCGAGACGCGGAAGGCGCGTGCCAGGAGGAAAATGATGCCCGCCTTGATGGCGATCAGTCCGATGGCCGTTCCAAGAATGCGGTAGGGATCAGCAACGATGCCCTGCAGATTGAGCCCGATTCCCACCAGCAGGAAGAACATGCCAAGCAACAGGCCCTTGAACGGCTCGATAATGGCTTCGACAGCGCGGCGGTATTCGGTTTCGGCCAGCATCAGGCCGGCGATGAAAGCGCCCAGTGACATCGACAATCCAGCCGACGTGGCAAGCGCACCGGTGCCTATGGCGATGAAAAGGACAGCCGACATGAAGAGTTCGGGATTGTCGCCAGCCGACACGAGCTTGAGGATGGGACGCAAGGCGAATCGTCCGACAACGACGATGGCCGCCACGGCAGCTATGGCCTGCACCACTGCGAGCCCGATGCTGGCGGCGAGATTGCCTGTCGTTGGCTGGGCCATGATCCCCACCAGCATCAGCATGGGAATGATGGCGAGATCCTGCAATAGCAGCACGGCAAAGCTGGTACGGCCCGCCTGCGTTCCCAGTCGCTTGTCGTTCGAAAACATCTGAACGACGATGGCAGTTGAGGACAGCGACAAGGCCATGCCGATCACCAGGGCCTCGCGTTGTTCAAAACCAAAGGCCAGCGCAGCCAATGTCAGGACCAGCAGCGAAACCAGCACCTGCAACCCGCCAAGACCAAAGACCAGGCGCTTCATGGTCAGGAGACGTTCGGGCGACAGTTCCAGGCCGATGAGGAAGAGCAGGAAGACAACACCCAATTCGGCAAGTGTCGAAATCCATTGCGGGTCGACAAGCGCAAGTGTTGACAGTGCTGGAAAGTACCTGACGAGTTCGCCGAGGACATGGGGCCCGAGGAGCACGCCCACCAGCATGAAGCCGAGGATGTTGTTGATGCCGATGCGCTTCAACAACGGAATGGCAACACCTGCCGTTCCGAGAACGATCAGCGCATCCTTGAAATGATTTACCGATTCAGCGACCATGCCCCATGTTAAACCGATTTGTGCGCCGCAACACAAGGATATGAGAATGACCTCAATTCATTGGAAAAAAACGCCCTCCGGCCGGTTGCGGAGCCGCGGATTGGGACTGCCTTTTCCCGGCGAGCCCGGCAAGTTCAATGCCATCACGGATGTGGCGGGTATCGAGGTGGGGGTGACCACACTCATCGCCGGCGAAGGCCGCATGGTGGTTGGCAAAGGGCCAGTGCGCACCGGGGTTACGGCCATCCTGCCGCGCGGGCGAAATGGCGTGCAGGTACCTTGTGCCGCAGGGTCCTACTCGTTCAATGGCAATGGCGAAATGACCGGACTCGCATGGATTGAGGAGGCGGGCGAATTACAAACGCCGGTCACCATCACCAATACCCACTCTTGCGGTGTCACGCGCGATGCCACAATCCGGTGGATGGTGGAACGTGGGATTGGCACTGGTCAGGATTGGGGGTTGCCTGTCTCTGCCGAGACCTATGATGGCGATCTCAATGATATCAACGGTTTTCACGTCACGGCTGAGCATACCATGTCGGCGCTCGATGCAGCGCGTGGCGGGGCGATTGAACTGGGCAGCATCGGTGGCGGCACTGGCATGATCACCTACGATTTCAAGGCTGGCAATGGCACGGCGTCGCGGGTCGTGGAGATTGAAGGCGCACGCTATGTGCTAGGCGTTTTCGTGCAGTCGAATTTTGGGCGGCGACAGGATTTCACAGTGCTCGGTGTTCCCGTTGGCCAACACATCCTGCATGACCAGTTGAAGGGCAAGGAGCAGGGTTCCGTGATTGCCATCGTGGCGACTGATGCGCCATTGCAGCCCCATCAGTTGAAGCGCCTGGCACGGCGTGTCCCGGTCGGACTGGCGCGCACCGGCACCGTTGGCAACAACAGTTCAGGAGATATTTTCCTCGCTTTCTCCACTGCCAATGCCGAGGCCCACGCGGCCCGCACGGCGCTGCGTCAGGCGAGCTATCTCGGCAATGGTGCCATCGACGGATTGTTCCGCGCGGTGGCAGAGGCCACGGAAGAAGCCGTCATCGATGCCATGATTGCCAACGAAACCATGTCGGGTCGTGACGGCAATCGCTCCATCGCCCTGCCACATGACCAGCTGATGACATTGATGCAGCGTTACAACCGTCTCTGATCAAGCGGGCCGTACCACAAGCTGGCGCGTAGCCACCATGCCGATGGCCATGGCAGCAACGAAAATCAGGCTTTCAGTTTGTCCGAACACCAGGCTTGCGACAGCGGGACCGGGACAAAAACCACTTAAACCCCAACCGAGACCAAAGAGCGCCGCACCGGCAACGAGCCGGGTATCAATGGCAGTGAAAGCAGGAACGTGAAACCGCGTGTCGAAAAGTGGACGCGCACGCCCAAGCACCAGCCGGTAGCCGATCGTTGTGACAATCAACCCGGCAGCCATCACGAAGATGAGGGTGGGATCGAAAATGCCGGTCACATCCATGAAGTTCAGAACTTTCATGGGATTGACCATGCCAGAAATCGTGACACCGAGGCCAAAGAGCAGGCCAGCGACAAAAACTGCAATGCCACGCATGTCAGCCGCCGATCACATGACGGGTGATGAAGACAGTGACCACGGCAACAGTCATGAAGATCATCGTGGCCACCAAAGAGCGCTTTGAAAGTTGGGCCAGGCCGCAGATGCCGTGCCCCGAGGTACAGCCGCTTCCAAGCGTTACACCAACACCGACGATAAGGCCGCTCACCCCTGTCATCGCCGGGCCAGTGGAAAAATTGATGGTTGTGGTGTCAAACCAGAAAAACCCGGCTGCGATGGCACCGATCAACAGACCTGTCATGAAAATCAGCTTCCAACTGAAGTCATGATTGAAACGGCTGGTGAACAGGCCGCCAAAGATGAAGCTGGCCCCCGCAATCCGCCCGGCACTCGCCATGAGCAAGACTGCCGACAATCCAATCAACACCCCGCCGATGGTTCCGGCAAGGGGTGAGAACTCTGTCACATTCATGAATGCCCTCCAGCCGTGACATTAGCTGCGCACCCCTCTATTTGAAAGCGGGATGAACATCTTGAAGCCAGTGATTTGGATACTATTGGGCGCGCGGGCCGGCGACAATGCACAGGCGATTGAACTGGCGCGTCGCATCGGCGGCACAAACGATGCCAAGCAATTGCTGTTCAACAAGTGGTCGGGTTTGCCCAATGCATTGCTTGGCGCCGGTTTCAAGACGTTGGCTCCGGCGGCGCGCAAGGGGCTGGTTGCACCGTGGCCTGACATTGTCATTGCGACAGGGCGGCGCACAGCGCCGGTGAACCTGGCGATCAAACAAGCCTCAGGTGGCCGCACGCTTGCTGTCCACATTGGCAGGCCGCGCATGCCGCTGCAGCACTTTGACCTGGTGGTGACGACGCCACAGTATGGATTGCCACCGGGCCCGACGGTGATGGAACTGAATTTTCCGTTCGCGACAGCAAAACCGGTCGCGGAAGAGCAGATTGCAGAATTCCTGCGTACGTGGGGCGATCTGCCGCGCCCTTGGATTGCAGCTGTGATTGGTGCGGAAAAATATCCCGTACGTTTCGGCCATGCCGAACTGAATGGTTTTGCCCAAGCGGTGAACGGGCTTGCATCTCGCGTCAACGGAAGCGTCATCTTGATGGACTCGCCGCGCAGTACTCAGGGTGCAATTGCCAGCGTGGCCGCACATATTGCGGTACCGCATTGGCTGTGGACACGTGGGCAAGGCGAAAATCCCTATCAGGCGGGACTTGCTCTTGCGGACCAGTTCGCAGTGACTTCGGACAGCGTGTCAATGGTGAGTGAGATGGTGCAAACGGGAAAGCCGACGCATGTCTATGACTTGCCAATCGCGCGGCATCTTCCGTCATGGTCAGCACGGTCAGGCTTTGCGGCGTTGCTGGCGCGGCAGGGTTGGTTCTCGCCACCGCGCAGCGTTGCGGCGTTCCGGCGCAATCTCGAGGACCATGGCTGGATCGGAAACCTTCAGGAAGGTATTGCGCCCGCAAAACCCTTCTCAGCCACGGACGAACACGCCGCCGCTGTGGCCAGGGTTATTGCTCTGTGGCGCGGCCGCGCAGCGGGTTGAGGTAACGCAACAACGACTGTGGCATGCGGTAGTAAAGCGCACGCAACGCTGGACGTATGTGGCAAAGGTAGAGCGTGCCGGAGATGCGGCCCTTCAAGGTGAGGGGCAGGAAATAGTCCTGCGTTGTCATGCAGGCGGAACTCCAGGATTCCTTGTGGGCATCATAGGGCAACATGAGATCAAAGGACTTCATCCCGGCGGCGAGGCAATCACGTTGCGAATAGTCAAAGTGCAGGCGGCCAGGCGAAAGATCGGTGAGATCATTTGCATGCGAAGTGATGTAGGCGAAATGGGTGCCGCCAAAGCGGAAGCTGATTTCCCAAGATACAGGTTTGTCGCCCGCCTTCAATTCGGTGACGACCATATCCAGACCCTGGGGCATGGCACGCGACAGGGTCTTGAGGAATTGCGCATGACCAGGGCAACCCATGACCTGGTTGATGCGACCCCGTTCCGCCAACCACTTGTTCTTCTCGGAAATGGCTGCCGTGATGGCCATATCTGACAAAATACCCAGAGGCAGCTTCGTGAAGGTGACTGGCCCCAGTTCTTCTAGATGTTTTCGGATCTTCTTGCGGCGCTTGCGCTGGGCACCCGTATAGCGGTTCTCGTAATCCGCCTCAGTGGCAAAAGCGGTGAGATCAAGATAAGGTGCGCGCTCGGTGAGGCGGGCATTGATCAGCTCGTCACCTGCGACACTCGCCAACGTGCTGTCGGCGCGCACATGACGCAGGCGCAGGAGATCAATACCTTTCAGCCGGTGCAGAAAGCGCAACGCATTGGCTACCCACAGGCGTGGACTTTCATCCTTGGCGCAAATGACGTCACCGTATTGTCCAAAGGGTTCGGTCAGCCAACACAGCACGCGCTGCCCGGCCCACTTCTGCAACATCAGGGGCCAGATGAAGACCAGCTTGTTCTTTTCGAAACCCGCGAACAGGTGAATGTCCCGGCCGGTTTCGCCATTGCAGTATGTCTTGCACCACGCTGCAACCCAATCAAAGGACTGGAAGACGCTGGTGGCTGTGTGGCCAGAAGTTTCGAGCACCCGCCACTCGTCCTCGAGGGCAAGAACTCCCTGAAGCGAAGATATTACTGTCAGATAAGCTGTGGCTGGAATGTCCGCCGCAAGGTCAAGTGCTGGCCGCGTGACCACGTCTTCCATAGCGATTGCGGCTGCGGCCAGTCTGTCCATGTACGGTCCCGATCCCTAAGCGGACAATATCGACTGAAAATACCAAGAAACTGCCGTTCTGGATGGGCAATCGGGAACAGGATTAATCAAAAGTAAATGCCGAGCCGGTGCCAGCGGACGCTGGGATTTTGGACATGGGGCACGAAGGAAGGTTGCGGCCGATCGTTTTCACCGCGAACGATGATCTGCTCCTTGCCGTCGCGCCGCAAGGATTGCAGGCGGGCAATGCGGTCTTCGGTCTTAGGGTGAGTGCGCAGGAGCGAAGGTTGCGGCACACGCCCACCGGGCAGGAACATGCCTTCCCAAATGCCGCGCTGCCTTTCCTCGAGCACACGCAGGGCAGATGCCAGGCCATCCGGATCACCGGTCAGGGACACGCCATCAAGATCGGCATCGTATTCGCGCGCCCGTGACAAGCCCAACTGCAAAAGGCCACCGATGGTTGGCGCGAAAATCAACAGAAAGAGTCCGAGATAGGGAATGTTGACGCCGGTGCCGAAGACGACTGGAACACCGATGAGGCCGATCGTGGACATGAAGCTTGTGATGCGATTCAGGACATCGGCCAGTCCCATGACCCTGAGGTCGCCGTTCTTGATGTGAGCGGTCTCATGGGCCAGGATGCCGGATATCTGCCGCATGTTCATGCTGCGCAACAAGCCATCAGTGACGGCAATGGCCGAATCTTCGCGGCTGCCGACGGCGAAGGCATTCATCATCTTGGTGGGTACGTGGTACAGCTGCGGCACCACAGGAAGGTCAGCGCGTTTGGTGAGTTCGCGCATCAGCTGTTGCAACTCCGGCAGTTCGCCTTCAAGCAGTGGCCGCGCCTTGTAGAGGTTCAGGATCATCTTTGGCGAAACGCGGCGCAGGCCCATCATGCCGACGACGCCGAAGAAGGTTGCTGCAACAAGACCAGATATACCCAGCACGACATAGGCCATGATCCCCATGAGCAGGCCGGTGCCGGCAATCAACAGGACAGTGTGCAGTGTGTTGCGCAGCTCGTGGCTGCGCGAGATGTCAGGATTGAGATTGGTCTGCAACATCGGATTTGTCTTTCGACCCAAAGCTTACGACTTCGCGCAAGAGCTTGCCAAGCGCTTCGCGGGCTGGTCTGTCGGCGGGAATGGGGCGGCAGACATCCATGGCGGCAAGCCCGATGCGGCTGGTCAAAATGCCATTGACGGCCCCTTCACCGAACCGGGCGGAGAGGCGGCCAAGAAGACCTTTGCCGACAATATGCTGGATCAAACTGTCGGACAGCGCCAAGCCGCCAGTCACGGCGAGATGAGTCACCACCATGCGGGCGAGCTTCAATGTCGAGAGTGTAGATGGTCTCCCGCCATAAAGCGCGGCAATTTCGCGCAGCAAGCCAAGGTTCTGTGTGGCGACAAAAAGAATATCGAGGGCAGCGGCGGGCGTTACTGTCGTCAACAGGGTTACGCGCCGGGCCCGCCGCGCGATAATGCGATGAGCCTCGTCATCCAGCGGTTCCAAGACAATGCGGCCTGCCAACTGCACGCGATCCTTGGGGTCCATGATGTCGGCGGCGTGGGATGTGAAAGCCTGCATTGACGCAGCCGTGTCAGCCCGGTTGGCATAGAGCGACGTGAGGTCTTCAATCACGTCTTTTGCCGACACCTGCTCGTCGAGATTGATGGCCCTGGCGGCACGCTCTTGCAGGCCTTCGATGCGATTGAGGCGCGCGAGGCCCCAGATTTCTCGCGTGATGATGGCCACAGCGGCCAGTGCCGCGACGCCTGCCACACTTGCGGCCACCCAGCCCAACCATGGCGCACGAATGAAGAATCCTTCAATCATCTGGGTGACGGCGAGGCCCGCCCACAAGCTGGTAAGGGCAAACAGGGCAGACACGAGGATGGCACCCCAGCGAAAGCGTTGCGGTCGGGCGCTGGCCCGCGCTGCGGGAACAACGACGATGCCTTGTTCCGACGTATCAGCCTCAAAGACAATGCCGGTCATTGTGCGCGGCTTTCGCGTCTGCACCTTTGCGTTTGGTTGCGGCGTGTCTGGTTCCAGGACGAAGGCCTGCGGCTTGCGGGTCATGCGAAGCGGTCTCCGATCAGGAACTCAATGGCGCGGTCGAGCCGGACATGGGGGAAGGTTGTGTCATTGATATGGGGCGGGCGGAAGCGCACGAACTTCAATTGTCCTGCGAGTGAGCCATCCAGTGCAGCGCGCGCATCTTCCGGCAAGTCACCTGGAAAAATTGCGGCCTCGGTGGTGCCGTCAAATGACGTGCCACCGACGTCTTCTCCGGCCTGCGGCGTGCCGACGATGCAGGCGAGATTTTCGCCCTTGCGGGTAACCGTTGCTTCGCGTGTTGCTCGAATTGCGGCGAGGGCCGCAGCATCGTGGGCCGCACCGGTGAATTCAGCGCGCTGTGTGGCATCCTCCACCAAGGCACCCAATATGTTCTCCAGCCTGTTGTGGCTGGTGTGGTGCAAGAGATCGGCCTTGGTGGCGGCAAAGAGCACGCGCTCAATGCGATGGCCGAAGAGGTCGGAGACAATGGAATTTGCACCGACACGGAAGCTCGCCATGACATCCGTCAAAGCTGATTTGAGGTCATTGACCGCGGCGGGGCCGGCGTTGAGGGCGGACAACACATCGACGAGCACGATCTGGCGGTCGAGGCGGGCGAAATGGCCGAAGAAGAAGGGCTTCACGACCTTTCTGACATAAGCCTCGTAGCGTCGCGCCATCAAGGCACCGAGTGTCCCCGGAACAGGCTCGTATTCGGCAGTCACGTCGAGCGGCGCGAAAGAGAGCATTGGCGAGCCAGCCAGATCACCCGGCATGAGAAAGCGGCCGGGTGGCAGGGTGGAGAGAGCCACATCTTCCTGGCGGCAGCGGGCCAGATAGGTGGTGAAAAATTCCGCCGCAGTGAGTGCGGCGCGCTCGTCAGCTGGCGCACTGGCATGCAGGGTGGCAAGTTGGGCGTGCCAGTCGAGGGCATGTACGGCGCGCGGTGCCGTGCGGCTCGCCTTGACCGTTGCCGCCGACCACTGGGCATAGCTCTGAGACATCAGCGGCAGGTCCAGCAGCCACTCTCCGGGATAGTCGATGATGTCGAGATGAAGCTTGCCGCCGTGAAGATTGCGAGCGATCAGGCCTTGCGGCTCATACTCGATCGTCAACCGCAATTGGCTGATGCGGCGCGTGCTTTCTGGCCAGTGGCGCTGCTCGCCAGTCAGTGCTTCCAGGTGCTTTTCGTAGGCAAAACGCGGCAGGTCATCATCTGGCTGCGGTTCAAGATAGCAGCGGGTGATGCGGCCACGGGCATGGGCGTCGAAGACCGGAAGGCGGGCGTTTTTCAGCAATGCATGGACGAGGGCGGTGATGAAGACTGTCTTGCCCGAGCGCGACAGTCCGGTGACGCCAAGGCGCAACGTGGGGTGCACCAGCCCGGTGGCGAAATCTTTCAGGCCACCAGTGGCTATGCGCGTGCCATCGACAAGATCAGAAAATTTCAAAATGTCGCGCCCTTTTCAACCGCCGCTTAGTTGGAGATGAATTGCGGCGGCTGCAAGGGGTTAATCTGCCCCGCTATTTGCCGATGTCGGCCAAATTGTACGGCGTGGTCTGGTAGACTTCGTTGATCCAGTTGCCGAAGAGCAGGTGGGCGTGGCTACGCCAACGGTTTTCGGGCGCGCGCGAGGCGTCATTGCCAGGGAAGTAATTGGCCGGCATGTTGATAGGCTTCCTGGAGGCGACATCGCGATTGTATTCATCAGCGAGCGTCGTCGTATCGTATTCAATGTGGTTGAACATGTAGAGCGAGCGATGACTGGCGTCATTGATAAGGCACAGGCCCACCTCGTCCGACTCCATCAGCACTTCAAGGTCGGTGGCTTTCGGCAAGTCAGCACGGCGGACTTCGGTCCAGCGTGACACAGGCATGGAGAAGTCGTCCGAAAAACCACGCAGGAAGGGCGATGTCGGATTGAGGTTCTTGTGGCGGTAGACGCCAAAGGCCTTCTGGCCGAGGGCATGCTTGGGAACGCCGTGGAAATGATAGAGCGCGGCCTGCGCCCCCCAGCAGATATTCATGGAGGAGTGCACGTGGGTTTGTGTCCAGTCGAAGATGCGCTCGAGCTCTTTCCAGTAAGTGACTTCCTCGAAGGATAGCAATTCGATTGGGGCACCGGTGATGATGAAACCGTCGAACTTCTGGCCGGCAACATCTTCCCAGGCTTCGTAGAAGGCAATCATGTGCTCCTGCGACGTGTTCTTTGGCCTGTGGCTGCCAACGCGCACCAAATGAAGATCGACTTGCAGCGGGGTGGCGCCAATAAGCCGGGCAAACTGTGTCTCGGTCTTGATTTTCTCGGGCATGAGGTTGAGGAGGCCGATGCGCAGGGGTCGAATATCCTGCCGCGCGGCGCTGGCTTCGGTCATGATACTGACGCCCTCGCGTTCGAGCACCTTGCGGGCGGGCAGGTCGTTGGGAATTCTGATGGGCATTGGGATTACTTCTGATCGATGGTGCGGGTGATGAGACTGACGAAAGCCTCATCGGTGGTGACGGCCGGCACGTCACGCATTCGGACAGTATAGCCAAAGTTTTTGGCGATGCGGGCATAGAGTGGGATGCGATGATGGAGAAGTTGTTCAAAGCCCCAGACGGCAAAGCCATTGGGGTCAACATCATCATCATTCCTGATCTTGTTTTCGTGCTTGTACTCGGCCCATTTCGCATCGAGGAATGCTGGCTGGTAGTACATGGGCTTGGGGTACTTGCGAAAACGCTCCACCAGGGTGGCTGTGTGCTCAGGCGTTCCTTCGATATAGAGGAGCAGAGTACTTTCTGAGAGGGTACGCAGGACCGGATCGTTGAGGTCGTCCGGGTCGACCACTTCGCAAAGCGATCCACCGCTGTCGCAGATGAAGTGTTCGTATTGATAAACCTCACGGGCGCGGCGAATGAAATCGGATACGTCCTGGAGGGCTCTGATTTCGGCCTCGCGATGTTCGGCCTGGCGGCGCTTATACTCGGCAAAGGGAATGCCGCCCTTGGCGGGATTGCCGGGTTTTCCGAGATAGGTCGAGAGTGGTGCCAAATTGTCAAAAGTAATGTTGGAGCGGATATAGATCGAGTCCGAGCGCAGCAGTTCGCGCAAGAATGGATTCTTCATCGCCTCGCGTTTGAAGTTGTCGGCAATGTGCTCGTCCATGTATTTCGTGCCGATGCGGTAGTCGACCGAGTAGTGGAACCACTGGTGCTCGAGCAGCAGGCGGGCAAATGTGGTCTTGCCAACCCCGGACATGCCAAAGACGGTGACGGCCTTGTGGGGCTGCTTGCGAAAGTCGTTGCCGGATGAAAAGCGCATGGTGCCTGCTTTAGCGAGGCTGTGCCGCTTGGGCAACTGGCTCAGAAATCCTTGGTCAGCCGCACGTCAACGGCATGGCTGTCGTAGTCGTACATGCTGATATTGCTGGCGTTGCGCACGTAGGTGTAGCTCAATTCTGGGGCAAAGCCGAACAGGTTGAGGTCGCGCTTGGTCAGGCCGACGCCACCGACATAGCGGACATCGTCGCGCGTCTTGCCGGCCAGCAGATTGATGTCGTCAAAATGCGAGAACTTCACTTCGCCGTTCAAGCTGGTGGTGATACCGAGCGGCAATTCCCTGTAAAGAGCAAGGCCTGCCGACCATGAATCATAAGAGTTCTGGGCGGATTCGAGCCGGACATCATCATAGCCGCCTGAAACCGTGACCTGGGTTGCGGCATCAAACGCGTGGGACCAGGCAGCGTCCGTCATCCATGCCGTGCCGTCAAAAGCGGTTGCGGAGGTGTAATCGCGCCATTCAAAGGTGGTGGCCAGGGTCAGCGTGTTGCGGGCCGACATGTTGAGGCGGGTGGAGAGGCGAGGGCCATAGCTCAGATAACCAAGATCAAGAGTCTTGTCGTCCAGGGACTGGCTGCTCACTGCCCCAAGACCGACGTAGCCACGCTCGAAAATGTAGCGCAACTCCGCAGACTGACTGAGCGACAATGAGTTGAAATCGTCGTTGTCATAGATGCGTGCTTCGCCGTTTGCCAGCGGCGACAAAAGAGAAGTCATTGCCGAGGCGTTTGCTGAATGCAAAATTCACACCTGCCGCAACGCCAATCCCCGATACTTTGCGGCTGTCATCGCCAATCGTCAGATTGCTGCCGAAGAGTGGTGAGTAGACGGTGGAATGGCTTGAGCCGTTGTTGACATTGCTGGACGGGGCAAGGGCCACGTAGGCGTTGATGCGATAGGGACGGCGTTCGTCAATCTTGTCGACGAAGGCGCGGATGCCGGCAGCATCCTGTTCGGTTGGTGCTTCGGCAGCGAGACGCTCGAGGTGATGCTTGGCGCTGTCATCCTGTTCGAGTTCGACGAGCGTTTGTGCCAACTCGGCACGCACCAGGGTCAGGCGTGGATTGTCTGCCAACGCGGAGCGGAATTTCGCCGCTGCGCCCGTCAGGTCTCTCCCGGCTTTGAGAATGAGCCCTTCGATGTAAAGTGTGCGGTTGAGAGCGTGTTTGCCACTCAACGGATAGCGCGCCAGCAATTCGGCGGCGAGTTCCGGCTGGCCGGTTTTGGCGAGATGGATGAGACAGGCGGACGCGGGTACCTTCGCTGGATGCTTCAAATTCCGAGATCTGCTGCGCGCTTGGCTTGACCCGGGAATCAGCCAGTGTCGGTGAGGAAAGTGAGAATGCGACAAGCGCGCAGAAAGCTGCGCGCTTGAGAACATTGGCGGTTCGGCAGATCAGGGCGTAATGGTTGGGCATACGCCACCAGCGTTGGTGCAGTCGCCATTGAACGCGCCAGAATGGTTGATGTAGCCGCGGGCTGGATTGTTGAGCGGAAAATCACCGCCAATGGGGTACGGGTTTACAGCCGTAGTGGCGAAGACGCCCGTAATATCCTGACCATTTGCGCCATAGATTGCACCATAGAACGGGTTGTTGCCGCCATCAGAGAGCCAGCCGTCTGCCGTGTCCATTGTGGCACTGCCGGCAATCTTGTTGCTGGTCGCTGTCTTGGTCAACGTGCCATCGAGAATGATGTTGCTGGCCATGAAGCCGTTATGGTTTGGATCAGCAGCGTTGTTGGCATTCACGCTGACAACGAAGCCACTGTAGTTGTTGAAGTCGGCTTCAGTTTCCCACGTGCTGGGATCAAGCGTGGCGCTGACGGCATTGGTGTTGAAATTGACCGTTGCTGTGGCATTGCCGTTGACGCGCCACGAGTTGTTGAAGTCAGCCTGCTGCGTCGGATCGGTGGAATTCTTCCAGTTGCGGGTGATCGCGGTGGAGCCAAACCTGCCCTCGTATGTCGCTGTGCCGGACGCACTGTTGCCGGGGGTCACTGAACCGGTGGTCAGACCACCAAAAGCCCAGGCCTGCTTGTCGGCGGTCTCTTTGCCGCTGGTTTCGTCACGATACTGCGCGGCATAGCTGTCGCCAAAAGTCCAAACCTGCAGGACCTCGTCATAGGCATCCGTATTGGAGTTCTGGTAGGCCCGGTATTCCTTGTAGGTGCCGCCGAGACCCACACCGCCACTGGCGTTTGTGCCAACGACATATTCGTCCATTTCCTTCGGCACGGCCCATTTGTTGTTGTTGGCCGTATTGGTGTCAACTTCCAGGAGGGCGAGGTTGGGTGTGCCTGCGGTGAGAGTCAATTTGCCGAGAGATGGAGTGGCTTTGTCGGAGACAACTGTGCCTGCTTCCAGGGCGATGACGGGGTCACCGGTATAGAGATTGGTGGTGTTGCCGCCGTTGCCGTTGTTGGCACCTGGCGAACCGTCACTGGGATCGACAGCTGGATCAGTTCCTGGCGCTGGGTCAACTGGCGTACCGGGATCGGTGCCGGTATCTGTGTTCGTGCATTTCTGGCCGAGTTGGCAGACTTCAAGATCAGCAACGAGCTTCGAAGCGGAAAGCAGAGTTCCAGATCCACCCCCACCGCCTGCACATGCAGCCAGAGTCAACGAAGACGCAACAAGAGCTAACAGTGATGCACTACGCATGTTACCGACCCACACAAATTCCAATCTCGTCAAATTGCATTGCTTCCGCTAAATTTCCGTTAATCATGACTTTTATTTGCAGACAATAAACGTGAAGATCCGAGAGTGTTTCAAAGTGCGACAGGAGTTTAAGCAAGCGGAAAGCTGGTATGAGGCAACGGCAAAGCGCGATGAATTCGTGGCTTTGCGTGGAACGCTGGATGCCGATGTCTGCGTCATTGGAGCAGGATTTGCCGGACTGACGACAGCGCTTGAATGCCAGCGCCGCGGTTTCAAGACAGTGTTGCTGGAAGCCGGGCGTATCGCAAGTGCCGCCTCCGGGCGCAACGGCGGTTTTGTGTCTAATGGTTTTGCGCTGGGTGTCGAAGGTATTGTCGGCAAAGTCGGGCTTGAAGCGGCGCAGGAACTTTATGCCCTGTCGCGGACCGGCACGGACTACGTTCGCAGCACGATTGCAGCTCATGACCCCTCTATCATCATGGGGCGCGGTGGCCGAGTGGCGCTGCGCCACAAGGATGATGGCGGGCTCAAGTCTTATTCAGAACTGCTCAACAGGTCCTTTGGTGAGAGTCTTGTCTACGCTTCACCTGGCGAAACCCGGATGCATCTGGCAACGCCGCGCTATTTCGAGAGCATGGTCTCGACCGCCACGTTTCATGTTCATCCGTTGCGCTATGGCATATTGTTGGCGCAACTGGCGCGCTTGGCGGGTGTCATGGTGTTTGAAAACTCCACCGTGCAGTCGTGCCAGAAGAATGGTTCGAACTTTTGCGCCGCCACCGCAACAGGTGAGGTACGCGCCAAGCATGTAGTGCATTGCGTCTCTTCACTCTCTCCCCATGTGCACAAACCATCGGGCCGCGCTGTGTTGCCGGTTGCAACCTACGTGGCCGTGACAGAGCCCTTGCAACAAGATTCGATCCGCACAGAGGCAGCGATTTCGGATACACGGCGCGCCGGAGACTATTACCGGCTTGTCGACGGGGGCCGGATTCTCTGGGGTGGGCGCATCACTACGAGGGTACCGGAGCCTGCGCACCTGGCGGAGAGGATGAAAGGCGACATGCTCTCGGTATATCCACGGCTCGGCAATCCACGTATTGACTACGCTTGGGCGGGGCTGATGGGCTACGCCATCCACAAGATGCCGCTGATCGGGCGCGACGCCGAGGGGCAGTGGTTTGCCACCGCGTTTGGTGGTCACGGTCTCAATACCACGGCGATGGGTGGCCTGCTGGTGGCGCGCGGCATTGCCGGGGAAGATGATGCATGGCGGCGCTTTTCGGCCTTCGCGCCACGTTGGGCCTTTGGCCAGTTGGGACGTCTGGGGGTGCAAGGCTCCTATTGGTGGATGCAGGCCCAAGACCGGCTCGATGAGGCCAGATCACCCTCTGCCTGAGGCGAATCGGAGCCAAAAATTGAGCTTTTGGCAAGGCTTGCCGCTGTTTCACGGTATCGCTATAAGCCGCGCCACAAGATTGGGTGGAGAGATACGAAACATGACGGACGTGTTGGACGCCAAATACAGACCCAGCGACGACGAGCCCTTCATGAATGAACGGCAAGTCGCTTACTTCCGCCAGAAGCTGCAAACCTGGAAAGAAGAGATACTGAAGGAAAGCAAGGAGACGCTTTCTCACCTGCAGGACGAGAATCATGTTCTCCCGGACATTGCAGACCGCGCATCTTCCGAAACGGACCGTTCGCTTGAACTGCGCACCCGCGACCGGCAGCGCAAGCTCATCTCAAAAATTGAAGCCGCGCTGAAGCGCATCGAAGACGGCAGCTATGGCTATTGCGAAGAGACAGGCGATCCCATCAGCTTGAAACGGCTTGATGCCCGCCCGATCGCGACGCTTTCGATTGAGGCCCAGGAGCGCCACGAGCGCCGCGAGCGGGTTTACCGGGATGATTGAGATCTGAGTTTGGCTTGTCTACGGTGCGCCATGCATGGCGCGCAGTGCTTCGTCGAGCAACGTTTGCGAGGACGCACAAATGACATTACCACCCTGGCTTGGGTCATTGTCGGTCCAAGATGACACCACTGCACCGGCTCCCTGCATGATGGGGATCAATGCTGCAATATCGTAAATCTGCAGGCCGGGATCCATGGCAATGTCGAGGTGGCCTGATGCCATGAGGCTGTAGGCGTAACAGTCGAGGCCGTAGCGCATGGACTTCATGTTGCCGCGCAACCGCTCGAAAGCTGCACCGCTTTCACCCTTGTAGAGATGTGGCGAAGTGGTGCCGGCCATGCAGTCGGCGAGGTGACGGGCCGGGCCGACCTTGATCGGCTGGTGGGCGCCACGATGGTTCAGCCATGCCCCGCCCTGGTGACCGTAAAAGGTGTCGCCGACAAAGGGCTGACACATGACGCCAAGCAGTGGCTTGCCATCGGCATAGAGTCCTATGAGTGTCGCCCACGTGGGCAGGCCAATGACAAAGGCGCGAGTGCCGTCGACCGGATCGAGAATCCACGTCAAACCAGAACTGCCGGACTTGGTGCCATATTCCTCGCCGATGATGCCGTGGGTGGGATAGCGCTTCTCGATGAGAAGACGGATGGCGCGCTCACCTGCCCGGTCGCCCTCGGTCACAGGATCCCAAGTTTCGGCGACCTTGATATCAATGGGGGCGTTTTGGCGGAAGTGGGGCAGGATTTCAGCGGCCGCCGTTTCCACCAGGGACAGCGCAAAGCTGGTCAGATCCTGCAGTTCACCGGGCTTCATGGCAGTCGCTCCTGTCGCGGGCAGTTCGGTTCGTCTCAGTTCGTCTCCGGCGCATAGCTGGAACATGTCGCTTTGGGGAGGGGAAATGCCGAATTTGCTGCGTTGCAGCAAAACCCGTTCCGCATGCATGCTTTGCATGGCTTCGCTGCTCGCTCGACAGATTGCTCTAACATGCTGAAATAAATATATATTTTGTGAAGACTTGAAACGCGGTAACAGAGCCGTGACAATTGATGCAAAAGTGTCTCTTGAAAGCCAAATGTTGCAATGCCATATCGGTCTTATCGAGACGGAGCCTCTGGGTTCCCTCTTGCAGCCCTTTTTGGGCGTTTCCTCCCTAGACTTGGGCCGGTCACGTTTGTGTATCGGCCCTTTTTTTGTGTCCGGTTTGTCGGCAAACGTGCGTTGCCGTCGGCAGGCCTATTCAGCGGCCATGGGCATGTTGATGGTGTCAGCCTTGTGCGAAACGACATCCGCCAGCGCCTTGCAAAGATCGTCGAGCAGCGCCTTCAAGGGTGCAAATCCGGCCGTCTTGGTTTGCCGCGCTTCATCCATATAGAGGCAGCGATTGAGTTCTATCTGCAAGGCGTGACGGCCGAGCAGCGGGCGGCCATGGTTTTCGGTGCTGAAGCCGCCCGCGTAGGGGCGGTTGCGCACAACGTGGAGACCAGCGTCACGCAAACAGTTCTCGGCCGCATCAGTTATGTCGGCATGTGCTGACGCTCCGAAACGGTCGCCCAGCACGACGTCGATACGGCGCTCACGCCGGCTCTGCTGGTCGGAAACGGCACTCGAGGGCATGGAATGGCAATCCACCAACAGCACCTGACCCGTTGCCTGATGGGCTTCGTTCAGCAACGCCGTAAGGGCACGATGATAGGGACGGTAGGCTTGTTCGATGCGCTGCAACGCGTTGGCGAGCGGAATGCGGCCGCGGTAAATGTCCTGACCTTCCGCGACAAGACGGGGCAGGGTTCCCAGACCACAGGTGACGCGCGGCGAAGATACATTGTAGTGCTCGGGCAACGCCTCAAAAAACATGCGCGGATCAAGCTCGTAGGGTTCGCGGTTGAGATCAATGTAGCTGCGCGAGAGCAGGGCCCGCAGCATGGGAGCACCGGCGGAAATGCAGCCGCCGAACAGTTCATCGACGAAACAATCCTGCGACAGCCTCAGGCTGCGCTGGTCGAGGCGGGACAAGGTAAGCAGTTCTTCAGGAAGCAGGTGGCCGCTGTGCGGCGAGTTGAAGACCAGGGGAGCCGTCCATTGGGCGGGCGCGATGATTTCCAAGACATCGTCTGCCGGCATGGCTGTCTGCTGCCCTTCTTCACATGGTCTGCTGCCCGATAAGGCCCTACGTTGAACTATGGGCAACACGGGGTGATTTGTCCATGGCCGGTCCACGGTGATCATGTGGAGTTCACACGGTGTTTACCCGTCACTCGCTATGGTGCCGCTTGTGATTGATTTGAAGCCGCCGCGCAGGCATAACTGTGGGGCGGCACTCATTGTGGGTGGACATGCAAGACAACAAAATGGCACGCATCATATTGGCCGAGGACGATGAAGATCTGAGGCGCTTTCTGGTAAGCGCGCTGGAGAAGGCTGGCCATTCGGTGACCTCGTTTGGTGAGGGAGCCAGTGCTTTCGAGGAAATCAAGCAGGAGACCTTTGATCTTTTGCTGACGGATATTGTCATGCCGGAAATGGATGGCATCGAACTGGCGCGGCGCGCCGCTGAACTCGATCCGGCGCTCAAGATCATGTTCATTACCGGCTTTGCCGCCGTGGCACTGAATCCTGATTCCAAGGCACCCAAAGAAGCCAAGGTACTGTCCAAGCCCTTCCATCTGCGCGATCTCGTCAACGAAGTGAACCGGCTGATGGCGGCGTAAGACCGGACATCAACCGCGCATGACATGATTCACCTGGTATGTGAATCAAGGAGGTGCAAGTTGTCCCACGCGAGGCTTTGGTTTCAGCTACTCATGCCGATCGCACGCGTGTTCACGACAAGACCTCGACTGAGCTTGCCGTCAAAACAGTCCAGAATATTCTGTGCTGCCGAGATGGCCATGCGCCTGGCGCACTCTTCGGTGAGGCCCGCATTGTGCGGGCTGATGGTGATGAACGGGTGGCTCAGCAGCGGATGATCCTGGGGTGGCGGCTCTACCGAAAGCACATCCAGTGCCGCTGCCCGCAATTTGCGTTGCCGCAAGGCGGTGTCCAAGGCGTGCTCATCGACAATGCCACCGCGGGAAGCATTCACAATGATGGCGGATGACTTCATGCAAGCAAGCTCCGCAGCTCCAATGATCGGGCGTTGGCCACCGGGCAAATGGACGGTTACGAAATCGGCTTGGGCCAATGCAATGTTCAAGTCAGATGCGAGGGTCACACCCAAAGCTGCTGCTTGCTCGGTTGTGACAAAGGGGTCGAAGGCAATGACCTGCATGCCGAATGCCTTGGCCAATTCAGCCACCCGTCGACCAATGCGACCAAGGCCAAGAACCAGCAGCGTCTTGCCGTCAAGTTCGATTGAATCAAAGCGATTGCGTTCGTTCCAATTGCCAGTGGTGGCAGCGGTGTGATGGATGACGGTGCGCCGTGCCGCTGCCAACATCAACATCAGGGTATGTTCGGCGACCGCGCGGGAATTGACATCACCCACGATCGTCAAAGGTATGTTGCGGGCATTCAAGGCTGCAACATCAACGGCGTCATAGCCCACGCCATGGCGGGAGACAATTTTGAGCTTGGGTGCAAGCGCCACATCGGCCGCGGTCATGGGCTGGGTGCGAATAAGGATGGCCTCGGCGTTGGGCAGGAACGGTCGATAGGCGTCCGCAGTCACGGCATCAACAGCGACAACCGTCATGTCGCTTCGGGCCTGCAGCAATTCCATGCCGGCCTGATGGATTTTGCCAGCAACCAACACAACAGCCATGACGTTCACACCTCTTTGCTTGACGTGCACAAATGACTAGTCTCATTCAGCGAGAAACGAAACATCGTTATGGAGTGTCTTTCATGTCCACGATCCGCTTGACCATGGCGCAAAGCTTAGTGCGCTATCTGATGAGCCAGTACACGGTTGTAGATGGCGAAGAAGTGCCACTGTTCCCCGGTATTTTCGGCATTTTTGGCCATGGCAACGTGACGTGCCTGTCGGAAGCCCTTGAAGCCGTGAAGGACACATTCCCGACATGGCGCGGGCAGAACGAGCAGTCCATGGCGCTGGCTGCCATTGCCTTTGCCAAGGCCAAGCGGCGGCGGCAGATCATGGTGGCCACGTCGTCGATTGGCCCCGGGGCCCTCAACATGGTGACGGCGGCAGGGGTGGCACATTCCAATCGTCTGCCTATTCTCATTCTCTCCGGTGATACCTTTGTCAACCGCCGCCCCGACCCGGTGATGCAACAGGTGGAGCATTTCAACAACCCGACGATCAACGTCAATGACGCCTTCAAGGCTGTGACGCGGTACTGGGACCGCATTGTGCATCCCGAGCAATTGATCTCATCATTGCCGCAAGCCGTGGCCGTGATGCTGGACCCCGCTGATTGCGGCCCGGCCTTCATCGCCCTGCCGCAGGATATTCAGGAACAGGCTTGCGACTACCCGGTGAAGTTCTTCGAGAAAACGGTCCACGATATTCCCCGCGCCAGGCCGGACCAGCAGCGTCTGGCGGAGGCCATCAAACTGCTCAAGGCAGCCAAGCGCCCGCTGATCATCGCTGGTGGTGGCACGCGGTATTCTGGTGCCGAGGGCGTGGTGGCGCAGTTTGCCATCGATCACGGCATTCCCATCACCGAAACCATTGCCGGCAAGAGCACGGTTCCCCATGATCACCCGGCCTATGCCGGCCCGATTGGCATTGTGGGTTCAACGTCCGCCAACGCGCTGGGCGCTGAAGCCGATGTGATCGTGGCCATCGGCACGCGCCTGATGGATTTCACCACCGGTTCGTGGACGCTGTTCAACCACGACGCAAAATTCATCTCCATCAACGCCGCCCGTTGGGATGCCACCAAGCATCGCGCGCTGGCTGTTGTCGGGGACGCCAAAGCAACGGTGGAAGAATTGGCTGATGCCTTCAAAGGCTGGAAGGTGGATGCCGTCTGGACCAAGAAGGCCAAGGGCCTGATGGCCGAATGGAACGCCGCACTGGACGGCTACCAGAAGCCCACCAATGCACCAGTGCCTACCTATGCACAGGTAGTCGGAGTCGTGAACGCCAAGGCCGCCCCGCGGGACTACATGATCACCGCAGCAGGTGGCCTGCCCGGCGAAACGATGAAGAACTGGCGCTGCAAGACCACCAATTCCTATGATCTCGAATTCGGGTTCTCCTGCATGGGCTATGAAATTGCCGGTGGCTGGGGCGCCAAGATGGCGGACCCAACGCGCGATGTCATCGTCATGGTGGGTGACGGCTCATACATGCTGATGAACTCCGACATCTATTCGTCAGTGCTGACGGGCCACAAGCTGATCGTCATCGTGTGTGACAATGGCGGCTATGCCGTGATCAGCCGCTTGCAGCAATTCAAGGGCACACCCGGTTTCAATAATCTGCTCAAAGACTGCAAGACCGCCATTCCGCCATTCAGCGTTGATTTTGTAAAGCACGCAGAGTCCATGGGAGCCATGGCGCGCAAGGTTACAAGTCTGGCGGAACTGGGGCAGGCAATCGACTGGGCCAAGGGCAATGACCGCACGACCGTGATTTCCATTGTTTCCGACGCCTACACCTGGACACCGGGTGACGCCCTGTGGGACGTCGGCGTGCCACAGGTCTCCAACCGCGATGCCGTCAAGGAACAGGTCAAGTACCAGGCTGATGTGCGCTCGAAACAGCGGGTGGGTGTGTAGCAAGTCTGGAGGACCATGCAGTTACCGGGGTGGTGGCCCAACATTCGCGTTGAACATGGATTGATTTTGACCGGGTTTGCCATGGGTTTTTGGGACATCTCAGGGATATTTCAGCCGGCATGAAGTGTGGAATAAGACCATGTAACTCCACCGAAGTTTTCGAGTGGACGCGCATTTCTTCATTTCGCGAAGTTCGCGTTTCTTGTTGCTTGCCATCGCGATTTTCCCCCACTATAGAGCGTGCACCGCAGTCAAAGTGGGTGGTTAGCTCAGCGGTAGAGCACTACCTTGACATGGTAGGGGTCACAGGTTCGATCCCTGTACCACCCACCATTTTCCCCCTCAAATATGCTGTGATGCATCGTTCGTTCCCGGGCAGAGTTTGGGCTGAATCGCTTGGATCTGATGGAAACCATGCAGAGG
>CAVWGR010000004.1:0-76594 GCA_963754625.1 uncultured Alphaproteobacteria bacterium
GAATGCTCAATACGCCGTTTTCTCCATGGCCATCCTTCACTGAGGAAGAAGCTGATGCGGTGTCGCGCGTGCTTCTCTCCAACAAGGTCAACCAATGGACAGGGGAGGAAGTGAAGCGTTTCCAGGACGAGTTTGCCGGCTGGTGTGGCGCGCCATACGCTCTGGCATTGGCCAATGGCACAGTGGCACTCGACCTGTGCTGGAAGACATTGGGAATAGGGCCGGGGGATGAAGTGGTGGTGACACCGCGCACCTTCCTTGCTTCCGCATCCTCGATTGTCATGGCAGGAGCCACTCCGGTCTTTGCCGATGTCGACCCGGACAGTCAGAATATCACGCCCGAAACCGTGGCCCGCGTTTTGACGCCACGGACTCGGGCCATCTTGCTGGTGCATCTCGCGGGCTGGCCTTGCGACATGGATGGTTTTCAAACACTTGCCAAGGCGAATGACGTGTTGCTCATCGAGGATTGCGCCCAGGCCCATGGGGCGAAGTGGCGGGGCGCATCGGTGGGCACACAGTCGTCCATGTCAGCGTGGTCCTTCTGCCAGGACAAGATCATGACCACTGGCGGCGAAGGCGGCATGGTCACAATGTCCGACAAGGGCCTTTGGTCAAAAGCCTGGTCGTACAGGGATCATGGCAAGGATTGGGATGCCATGTTCAACCGGCAGCACCCGCCGGGCCCGCGTCTGGTTCATGACAGTATCGGAACAAATTGGCGTATGCTCGAAATGCAAGCAGTGATTGGCCGCATCCAGCTTACCCGTATGGCAGATTGGCATGCGGCGCGGACCCACAATGCCAAGGCGATCTTTGCTGCAGGCACGGCCTGTGCGGCGCTCCGTGTGCCTGACATCCCTGATCACGTCACCCACGCCTTCTACAAGGCGTACATGTTTGTGCGGCCCGAGGCTTTGAAATCGGGTTGGAGCCGCGACCGGATCATTGCCGAGATCAATGCCCGGGGGGTACCTTGCTATCATGGCTCGGCCTCGGAAATTTATCTGGAGAAGGCCTTTGACCACTTGCCGGGACGGCCTCCGGCGCGCTTGCCACAGGCGCGATCCCTGGGCGAAACCAGCATCATGTTCATGGTCCACCCAACGTTGACGCAAGAGCAGATCGGCCTTACCAGCGAGACGCTGCGAGACGTCTTGCAGGACGCGCATCGCTAGGTATCGTATGGTCACGGAGACTTTACGGGTATGACACCACACGGCAAACCTTATGGATATTCCGAAGGCCTTTGGCTGGTCACGGGGGCCGCAGGCTTCATCGGTTCCAACCTTGTTGAAACGTTGCTGCGTGACGGTCAACGGGTGCGCGCGCTTGACAACTTTGCCACTGGCTTCAAGCACAACATCACAGCCGTGAAAGAGGCCGTGGGTGCCGACGCTGCTGCCCGCTTCGAATTTGTGCAAGGCGATATCCGTGACCGCAAGACATGTGACGCTGTGATGGAAGGTGCGGCCCATGTGTTGCATCAGGCCGGACTCGGTTCAGTCCCGCGCTCCATGGCTGATCCTCTCACCACCAACGAAGTGAACGTCTCCGGCTTCCTCAATGTCATGGATGCAGCCCGCCGGTTTGGCGTCAAGAGTTTCGTCTATGCTGCCTCAAGCTCGACTTATGGTGATGAACCCAACCTGCCGAAGATCGAAAGCCGCATCGGTGAACCACTCTCGCCCTATGCAGTGAGCAAGCTCGTCAACGAAATTTACGCCCGCAATTACAAGCGATGCTATGGCTTTGCGGCCACGGGCTTGCGCTACTTCAATGTGTTTGGCCCGCGCCAGGATCCCGATGGGGCCTATGCTGCCGTGATCCCGAAATGGACATCGGCGATGATCGAAGAGAAGGATATCACCGTCAACGGCGATGGCATGACCAGCCGCGATTTTTGCTTCGTCGCCAATGCCGTGGAAGCCAACATCCGTGCGGCGCTGGCACCCTCAGAAGCACAAGGTGAAGTCTACAATGTTGCCGTCGGACAGCGAACCACGTTGAATGAGCTCTTCAACATGCTGAAGGAAGAGCTTTCGGTTCTCCAGGTGCATTATGGCCGCGAGCCGGTTCATGCTGATTTCCGCAAGGGGGACGTGCGGCACTCGCAAGCCGACATATCCAAGGCCCGGCAGCTCCTCGGCTATGAACCGCAATATGATGTGCGCAAAGGTCTGCAGGTGGCCATGCCGTGGTATGTCAGCCAGCATGCGAAGCGCAAGCTTAAGACGGCGGGGGACGTGACGTGACGGAGAATATTGCAGTCATCGGCCTCGGATATGTAGGGCTGCCGGTGGCCGTTGCCATGGCGCAGAAGTTTCCCGGCACCGTTGGCTTTGACATTTCGAAACGGCGCGTCAGCACCCTTCAGGCCGGCGATGATTGGACCGGCGAGGTCGATGCGGAAACCCTGAGAGGTTGCGGAATTATCGTGTCTGATGATCCGGCTGCGCTACAGGGTGCAAGCTTTTTCATCGTCACCGTGCCAACGCCGATCGACAGGGAACGCAGACCCGACTTGAGCCCGCTGGAAAGTGCCTGCCGCCTTGTTGGCCCGGCTCTCAGAAAGGGTGGGATCGTCGTATTTGAATCAACTGTCTATCCCGGCGTCTCGGAAGACTATTGCGGGCCATTGCTGGAACAATACTCAGGTCTGACTCGTGGCAGGGACTTCGCCATTGGCTATTCTCCCGAACGCATCAACCCCGGCGACAAGCAGCACCGGTTGCAAAGCATTACAAAAATTGTTTCAGCCCAGGATGATGAAAGCCTGCGACGGGTACGTGCAGTATATGGAGCCGTGATTGACGCGGGCCTGCATGTGGCACCGTCGATCAAGGTGGCAGAGGCTGCAAAGGTTCTTGAAAACACGCAGCGTGACATCAACATCGCCTTGATGAACGAGTTGTCCATCATCCTTGATCGCATGAATGTGCGGACCAAGGATGTACTTGATGCCGCTGGCACCAAGTGGAATTTCCTGCGCTTCACGCCGGGCCTTGTCGGCGGTCACTGCATTGGCGTTGATCCCTATTATCTCACGTCGTGTGCAGAGGCGTTGGGCTATCACCCTCAGGTCATTCTCGCCGGGCGCCGTCTCAACGACGACATGGGCCGCTTTGTGGCTTCGAAAGTGATTAAACTGTTGGTGCAAGCCGGAAAGCCAGTGAATGGTGCACGCGTCGGCGTGCTCGGCCTGACGTTCAAGGAAAACGTGCCTGACCTGCGCAATTCGAAAGTGCCTGATATCACCGCCGAGTTGAAGGAGTTCGGCATTGACGCAATCGTGCATGACCCGTTGGCCAATCCAAATTCAGCACATGAAGAGTATGGGCTTTCATTGTCGCCGCTTTCGGACTTCACGGCGCTGGATGCCGTCATCCTTGCCGTCAGCCATGCGGCCTACTTGAAAGACATCCCGGGAATTCATGGCATGGTTTCAGCCGGAGGCGTTGTCGTTGACATTAAGTCAGCGTTGTCACCCTCGCAGATTCCCGCGGGCCTGACGTATTGGAGCCTGTGAGCCACCGCTCACGACATCTCATCACCCCACGTCAACTTGCCGCCTGCCTTGGCGATGAGCTCTGAAAGAGCCAGGCGAAATGCGTCTCCGAGAACAGGGTTGTCGAGTGCAAAGGCGACATTTGCCGAGAGAAATCCAACCTTGTCGCCGCAGTCGTATGATGTTCCCTGATACTTGACGCCATAGAAGGGCTGACGTTGCAGCAACCGGATCATGGCGTCGGTGATCTGGATTTCGCCACCTGAACCAGGCTCGAGCTTTTCCAACTCGGTGAAAATTTCTGGTTGCAGGATGTATCGTCCGGAGATGATGAGGTTTGAAGGCGCGGCTTCACGTCTTGGTTTCTCCACCATGGCGACGATGGTGAAATCGTTGCCATCGAATTCCTTCGGTTCAACAATGCCGTAGCGGTGGACATTCTCCCACGGCGTTTCCTCTACCGCGAGAACATTTCCGCCCTTGTGCCGGTGATAGACATCAACCATTTGTTTCAGGCAGCCCGGCTCGGCTTTCATGATCATGTCAGGCAGGAGAACCGCAAATGGTTCGTTCCCTACCAGATGACGCGCGCACCATATGGCGTGGCCAAGCCCCAGGGGCTCCTGTTGGCGCGTAAAGCTGGTCTGTCCAGCTCCCGGCAGATCGTCTTCGAGAATGGACAGTTCAACTGATTTTCCACGCTTGCGAAGCATGGATTCCAATTCATACTGCTTATCGAAATGATCTTCGATGAGGGATTTGTTGCGGCCGGTCACGAAGATGAAATGGTCAATCCCAGCCTCACGCGCTTCGTCCACGGCGATCTGGATAAGCGGACGGTCAACGACCGTCAGCATTTCCTTTGGCATGGCCTTGGTCGCGGGTAGGAAGCGCGTACCGAGGCCAGCGACCGGAAATACGGCCTTTCGAATGGGACGTTCAACCATCTGCTGTCCTGTCACCAACCATGAGACTTGAGACCTTGTTGATCAACCCATTACACGAGGGGCAGGGCTTTTGTCACCCGGCCGGACGTCTGGGCACGAAGACAGAGAAACCACGGCCCGCAGGAATCAGCAGCGATTGAGCGGACCTTCGCCCGCGAAGTAGCGGCGGACTTCTTCCGCCGCCAAGCCTGCGGCATGACGCACTGTCTTCACCGAAGCCCCGGCAATGTGTGGCGTCAGTGTCACGTTGGGCAACTGCAGCAGCGGCCAATCCGGTGGCACCGGTTCAACCGAGAATGTTTCCAGCATGGCGCCGCGCAGGTGGCCGTCTTTCATCACCTCGTAGAGGGCAGCATAGTCCAGCAGCGGGCCTCTTGCGGTGTTCACCAGCGTGGCGTCCTTCTTCATGCGGCGCAGCGTTTCAGCGTTCATCATGCCTGTGGTTTCCGCGGTCACGCGCGGGTGCAGTGACAGTACGTCCGATTCTTCCAGGATGCGGTCGAATGAACACTGGATCACACCATCGCGCAAATCTTCGGCTGAAAGCTGCACGTAGGGATCGCTGACAAGAATGCGACAGCCGAAGGCCTTGAGGTATTTGACCACGCGGCGGCCGACTTCGCCGTAGCCCAAAAGCCCCACCGTCATTTCCGAGAGTTCCCGCCCGGTAACGTCGGCGCGGTAGAGATCGCCACGGTATTCACCCCGGCGCAGGGCATCGTGGCCCTTGCTGATGTTGCGGGTCTCGGAGAGGATTGCGCCAATGGTGAATTCGGCAACGGCACTGGCATTGCGGCCGGGCGTATTGACGACGACTATGCCGCGGTCGCGGGCCGCTTTCATGTCAATGTTCACAGGCCCACCACGTGACACGGCCACGAGTTTCAAATGAGGCAGCCGCTCCATGATGGAAGCGGAAAGGGGGGCCAGCTGGGTGACAAGAATTTCCGCATCGCCCGTCAGTGCGACGACTTCATCAGCCGAGCCCATGTACTCCTTGAGGCCATCCATGCCCTTGACGGCATAGCCATGCTCCATCGGTTCATCGGGCCAGGGCAAGTCATGGCTGGAGATTGACATGTCAATCAACTTGCAACGCTCGCGCAGCGCTGCCTCGAACATGCTGGAGAGCATGAAGCGGTCGCCGATGATGGCAATCTTGCGAGGTGCCGGCTTGATCATGAAGTTGCTCCTTTTCTGGCCAACTGACGCACGCCAGCAAGGCCGCGCCAGACCGGCTGCAGGGCTTTGCGGGCCGCGACGTAACTGTTGAATGCACTGTCATAAGTCTGCAACAAGCTGGCGTCGGGTTCGGTTGTTGCCGAGAGATGCGGCTCTACCCAGCGCGCTGCACAGGCGGTCATGTCGGGATAAATTCCCTGCTGCACGGCGGCGATCATGGCGGCTCCAGCGGCACCGGCTTCCTGGCGCGCGACGGTACGTATCCTGGCGTTGAGAATGCTGGCTAGTATGAGGCACAAGGCTTTTGACCTGGCGGCACCACCGGTGATGCGAACTTCACTGGGAATGGGGCCCATGGCGGAATAGCAATCGCGTGCCGCATAGGCCAGGCCTTCAAAGACGGCGCGCATCATGTCGAAGTAGTCCGTTTCAGTGTCGAGGCCATTGAACACGGCGCGGGCGGTGGGTTCCATGAAGGGCCCCCGTTCGCCTGCCCGGGAGATATAAGGGTGATAAAGCAGGCTCGCGGGTTGGCGCGCCAGGATCATGTCATCCATGCCACTGAGGAGATCGCTGCGGCTCTTCTCAATGCCGGCATGTTTCAGGAGGCCTCGCCCGACGTCGAGCAACCAGTCGATGTTGAGGGTGGAGGCCATGTTGGACTGGATTTGCGCGACCATCCCCGGTGCCGGGAAGACCATGGTGTAGCCGGACTTTTCGGCGTTGAGTTTCACTTTGGAGATATCGGTCTGCAATCGCATGTGCATGCCGGTTGAGCCGACGATGGTGCAGCCGGACTGACCCGAAGGATCATACAATCCGCCACCAAGACCGGTGCACAGCACATCGACGAAGCCAAGACAAATGGGCGTTCCGGCTTTGAGGCCCGTGAGGCTCGCGGCATCTGCCGTCAATGTGCCATTCACCTGCGTGCCATCGATCATGGGTGTCACAAGGTGCTTCAATGAGCCCGAACCGAGGCTGTCCATGATGTCGAGTTGATACTTGCGATGGGCGAAATCACCGAATGTGAAGTTGCCTTCGGACGGGTCAGTGACACGCTCGCCGGTCAGCTTAAAATAGATCCAGTCCTTGCAATGGAAGGCCTGTGTGGCTTTGGCCAGTACTTCTGGGCGGTGACGCCGCATCCAGGTGAGTTGCACACTCATCTGGCAAACATTCACCCCCGTGCCAGTGCGGGCATAGTGCATGTCGTAGTCCGTGGTGCCGGTGAACTCATCGACTTCCTTGATGGATCGTGCATCGAGCCAGAGCCAGGCCGGGGCCACTGGTTCCCCCTTGGCGTCGATCAACCAGATGCCATCGCCCTGGCCCGTCACGGAAATGGCGACGAGGCGTTCAGCCAGATTGGGAATCTTCGTGGTCAGTTGTTTCAGCGTGGCGGCGGCATCGGCCCAGGTTCGGGACATGTCCTGTTCAACCCCACCATCAGGCAGGGTCTTGTAGTCATTGGCAATGGCTGCTGATGCGAGTTGGGTGCCATCTAGCGAGAAGGCCACTGACTTGATGACGGAGGTCCCGGCATCAATGCCGATCAGAACAGCGTCTTTCGAGCCAGGCTTCATGTCTTGTTGCCCCGGTTGGTGATTGCGGACTTTGGTTTGGCCGACACGAGGCGGCGGGCAGTTGCTTCGTCGGTGATCAGGCCAGACAGCAGGCCGCTCGCGAGAATTGCGCGGATGGCCAGCGTTTTCGAAGTGCCGCCGGCAAGGGCGACAATGTTGTGAGATTTGAGATCGGCGATGCGTGGGGCGAGGGCACGGTCGGACACACTGTTGGGTAAATGAGCGCCGTCTGCGGCAAAGAACTGGCCGAGAATTTCGGCGCTGGCACCGGTCTTCATCACCTCGTCGACGTCTTTCTGGTCGATCATGCCAGCGGAGGCAATGAAACTGGCGCGCGATACTTCACCGATACCGGCGACATAAAGCGCAGCCTTGCGGGCCATGGCGATGACATCGGAAACGCCATACTGCGCCTCCAGTACCTGGCGATCCTTGGTTGTGTTGGCAAAGAAGGGCACAGGCATGACGTAAGCTTCAGCACCGGTCCGTTCTGCGAGTTTGTGGATGACGTCGAAGGGGCTTGCGGCGAAACGGCGGGTCAGGCCGCCGAGGAGAGAAACAAATCTGGTGTTCTTGCCATCAACGCTTGCCATCAGGTCAATGGCAGCGGCAAGGGTGCGGCCATGGCCGAAGCCGATCAAGCCGTGGCGGCCACTTTCGATGAGGTTGCGGATATAGCGCGCGCCCGCCATGCCGAGCGTGCGCAGCGGCAGCGGGCCGTCGTCGATGTTCGGCACGACTTCACAGTGCTTGAGACCATGCAGCACCTTCAAGCGTTCCTCCAATTCGATACAACCGGCGATGGGGCCTTCGACAATGACCCGGATGAGGCCATCATTGCGGGCTCTGGCGATGAGGCGATGGGCTTTGGTACTTTGCACGCCCAGGAGTTCCGCGACTTCACCTTGCGTCTTGCCGCCAGCAAAATGCAACCAAGCTGCGCGGGCCGCCAAAGCGGCTTCCTCGTCGTCAAGTGCATGTGGCAAAGGCTTGTTCAGGGCTGATCCGGTGATGTTCGAATTATTTTGCTTGTTGTGCAATATTTTTCAGAATAGACTTTGAGTCAATCAAATTCGTTACCGTGAGACACACTGGAACCTGGCATGGCCCGCAAAATTCCCTGGATCGGCACAAGCTGGAAGATGAACAAGCTGCGCGCCGATGCGCGGAGCTTTGCCGAGGCGCTCAGGGTCTCTCCCATTGCCAATTCTCCGGCAGCTCAGCCTTTCATCATTCCGCCATTCCCCTACATCGCTGAGGTGGCGGAGATGCTACGTGGTACACGCGTCAAGGTGGGTGCACAGAACATGCATTGGGACGACAAAGGTGCCTGGACCGGCGAAGTGTCACCTGTGATGGTCAAAGACTGTGGGGCTGTGCTGGTTGAACTTGGACACAGTGAACGGCGCACCTTCTTCAACGAGACTGATGAAACCGTGGGCCTCAAGGTCAAGGCAGCACTCGCCCATGGCCTCACGGCACTGGTGTGCATCGGTGACACGCGCAGCGAATACGAAGCCGGTGCCACGGCTGATGTTCTGGCCAAGCAAACGCGCTATGCCCTCAAGCATGTGGGCAAGGCGGCGGCCGGAAGGGTTGTCATGGCTTATGAGCCAGTCTGGTCGATTGGTGAGGGTGGCATTCCGGCTGATCCGGATTTCGCTGCCGAACAACATGCGAAACTGAAAAATCTCACGGCGGACATCGCCGGAGAGCCGCTGGCCATTCTCTATGGCGGCAGTGTCAATGCGCAGAACTGCGTTGCCCTGGCAGCGCGACCAACCATTGATGGCCTGTTCATTGGCCGTGCCGCGTGGGATGCTGCCGGTTATATCGGCATCGTAGAATCTGTCATTCGTTCACTGGAGTCCTGAGACATGAAAATTGCCCTTGCCGGCGATAGCGCCGGAAACCCTCTCGTTGACATTCTTGAAGCCCATATCAAGGCCAAGGGCCAACATGAGGTCACCAACCTGAGTGCTGGCGGTTTCTATGCTGATCTCTCTGCCGGTGTGGCCAAGCGCGTCAAGTCTGGTGAATTTGACCGGGCCATCTTGTGCTGTGGCACAGGCATCGGTGTGTGCATCGCTGCCAACAAGGTCCCGGGCGTTCGCGCTGCGCTGACCCATGACACATACTCGGCCGGAAAAGCTGCCACGTCCAACAACGCCCAGATCATCACCATGGGCGCGCGTGTCATCGGGCCGGAACTGGCCAAGGCGATTGCCGACACGTGGATGGCGTCTTCCTTTGATCCCAAAGGTGCTTCCGCCAGCAACGTCGACGCCCTCAACAAGCTTGATGCTGCTGGTTGAGATCCTTCCCGCTTTATTCTGCGGCCTTGGCTGGCGTTTCCACAACGGTCAGGTCCGGCCGTGTTGACACCGTCCTTGTTGCAATGGAGTTGCGGCCCATGAAACTGTAGGCGCAAGGCACCACGAACAACGTGAGCAGGGTGCCGAGCATCATGCCGCCGACGATGACCCAGCCAATTTGGCTGCGGCTTTCGGCACCGGCGCCACTGGCTACCACCAGCGGCACAGCACCCAGCACCATGGCAAAGGTCGTCATCAGGATGGGGCGCAGCCGCAGTGTGGCACCCTCAATGATGGCCTCGGCGCGGCTGCGGCCTTCATCCTGCAATCGATTGGCGAAGTCCACGATCAGGATGCCATGCTTGGTGATGAGGCCGATCAGCGTCACCAGACCGATCTGCGAATAGACGTTCAAGGTGCCGCCACTGAAATAGAGTGCAGCGAGAGCCCCTGTCATCGAAAGCGGCACACTGAGCATGATCATCACAGGATCACGGAAGCTCTCGAACTGTGCGGACAGCACGAGATAGATGAAGGCCAGCGCCAGTACGAACACCAGTGCCAGATTGCTGCCTGCGTCGCGCAATTCGCGTGCTTGCCCGGTCAGGTCGGTCACGACGTTGTCAGGCAACACTTCACCAGCCGCCGTGTTGAAAGCGGCCACTGCCTCTCCCAAGGTGAAGCCGGGGGCAAGGTTGGCTTGAATGGTGATGGCGCGAAGCTGGTTGAAGCGGCGCAGATCGCGCGGGGCCACCGACTCCTTTGCGGTCACCACGTTGGAGAGTGGCACCATGACGCCAGCCGCGCTGCGCACGAATATGTTGCCCAGGGTTTCCGCCGAGGTGCGTTCGTTTGCGGGCAACGACACTGTGACATTGTATTGCTCGCTGCCGATTTCGAAGGTGCTGACATTGCGTCCGCCGAGCAGCGTTTCGAGCGTCCGGCCGATCACCGTGATATCGAGGCCGAGATCGGCTGCACGGGCACGGTCAATATCAAGTCGCACTTCCGGCTTGTTGAGGCGCAGGTCGGTGTCGAGGTCGGCAAGGCCGGGATTGTCCTTGAGCTTGTCTACCAACGCGTTGGCGATGGTGTTCAATTCCGCATAGGATGCCGAGGACTGGATCACGAATTGCATGGGCTTGCCGAAACCGCGTACGCCGAGCGATGCCGGGTTGGAAGCCGAGGCCTGCAGCCCCGCCACATTGCGCAGCTTGGGCAAGAGCTTTTGTACGATCTCCTGCTGGCTGACATCGCGTTCGCTCCAGTCCTTGAGGCGGGCGAAAGAGTTCATTTGAGTAACGTCGCCACTGCCCACGATCAACAGCGCCGAGCGCAAGTCAGGCGTGCCGGCCAGGATGTCTTCAATTTGCTGGGCGTAACGCTGGGTGTAGGCAAAGCTGGCCCCCTCGGGCGCGTTGCCGGACACGATGATGACTCCACGGTCTTCGGTCGGCGACAGTTCCGACTTCATCAAGGTCATCAGGAAGCCGCCTGTTGCGGCCACAGCAAGTGCCACAACCAGCACCAGCCAGCGCAGGCGCAGCACTTGCCGCAGTGCCGACTGGTAGCCACGGTCTACAGACTTCAAGAAGCCCTCAATGGTGCGCGCGAAGATGTTTTCCTTCTCTGCGTGCTTCAACAGCTTCGAAGACAGCATCGGTGTCAGCGTCAGGGCAACGAAGCCCGAGACAATCACTGCGCCTGCCAGGGTGAGGGCGAACTCTAGAAAGAGGCGTCCGGTGCGGCCAGGGGTGAAGGCAATGGGGGCGTAGACGGCGGCCAGCGTCAGGGTCATGGCGACAATTGCAAATCCAACCTCGCGCGCACCCTTGATGGCAGCTGCAAACGGCTTCATGCCGTCTTCGATGTGACGGTAGATGTTTTCGAGCATGACGATTGCGTCATCGACGACGAGGCCGATAGCCAACACAAACGCCAGCAGCGTCAACGTGTTGATGGTCAATCCTGCCATCCACATGATGGCGAAGGCCGCCACCAGAGAGACTGGTATGGTCACCACCGGAATGAACGCGGCGCGGAACGAGTGCAGGAAGAGCAGGATGATGAGTGTGACGAGGGCGGCCGCCTCGAGGATTGTCGTGAAAACGTTTTCGATCGAGCGCGCGATGAAGACGGTCGAGTCAAAACCGGTCTCGATTGACGTGCCTTCCGGCATCGAGGCATTGATGCCGGGCAATACCCGGTTCACTGCATTTGACACATCCAGCGGGTTGGCCACCGCCTGCTTGATGATACCGATCGAAATTGCCGTTTCACCATTGTAGCGGCTCTCGCGGCGAATGTCGGCGGTGCCCAGTTCAACCTGGGCAACGTCGCCCAGGCGCACTTGCAGGCCACCTGCCGCCTTCAAGGTCACGTTGGCAAATTCCGCGGCGGTGCCCAGGGATGTTTGCGACAGGACGGTGAATTCACGGTCGGTGCTTTCCACGCGGCCCGCCGGAATTTCAGCGTTCTGGGTGCGGATCGCCTGTTCGACGTCCTGCACGGTCACGCCGTAGCCAGCGAGCTTTGCAGCATCAAGCCAGACCCGCATGGCATAGCGGCGCTCGCCGTTGACCGAGACATCGGCAACGCCATCGAGGTTCTTGAAACGGTCGGCCACGAAACGGTCGACGTAGTCGGTCAGCTCCAGTGCCGACATGCGGGTCGACCGCAGCACCAGGAAGATGATGGGCTGGGCGTCGGCTTCCACTTTTGAAATGGTTGGTTCGTCGATTTCATCGGGAAGGGCGCGGCGTACACGGCTGACGCGATCGCGCACGTCGCTGGTGGCACTGTCAATGTTCACGCCAGCGCGGAAACGGATGGTGATGCGGCTCAATTCAGCGCGCGACGTGGATTCAATCGTGTCGATGCCCTCAATGCCCGCCAGCGAGCCTTCCAGCACCTGCGTCACCTGGCTTTCGATGATCTCCGCAGAGGCGCCCGAGTATCCGGTGGAGACAGAGACCTGTGGTTCATCGATGTTGGGATACTCGCGGATGGTCAAGCGGCTGTACGCCATGACGCCGATGAGCAGCAGCATGATGCTGAGGACGGTGGCAAAGACCGGTCGCCTGATGCAGAGTTCGGGGAGCGTCATCGCCGGCCTCAGTTCTGCGCTGTCTTGACGGGGTTTATGGCGGCACCGTCAGACAGGCGCGTGTTGCCAGCAACGACAACCATTTCACCGCCTTTCAGGCCGTCAAGAATTTCAACGTTGCCATCGCGGCGTTTGCCGGTGGTCACTTTCACTTCGCGGGCCTTTGTGTCATCTGCGGCAAAGACCACGGAGCCATCACCGCGCGGCACAAGTGCAGCTTCAGGTACAAATACGGAGGTGCGTTCGGGGCCTTTGACCCTGACGCGGATCAACATGCCGGGACGCAGCTTGTCTGCGCTGTTGTCCAGGGTGGCGCGCAGCTTCAGGGCGCGGCCACTCTCGTCGACAAGCGGATCGATGGCTGCAATCGTCGCGGTGAACTCCTCGCCACGCACGGCATCGGCAGTCACCTGCACTGTTTGTCCCTGGCGCAATTGCGTGTACTGCAGTTCAGGCACGCTGAAGGCTGCCTTGAGGACATCGATTTTTTCAAGGTGCACCAGGGGCGTTCCCGCCTGAACGTAGGCTCCCACCGAGACGGTGCGAAAACCCGTGCGGCCCGCGAAGGGCGCGCGGATCGTCAGCTTTGCCAGTTGCACTTCGGCCAGTGCCACGGCACTTTCGGCGAGCGCCAGATCGGTTGCCGCGGTATCGGCCTGGCTTTGCGGAATGGTGCGCGATTTCAGCAACGACCTGTTGCGGTTGAAAACTGTTCTGGCGAGTTCGAGCTTGGCTTTCACGTCGTTGAGCACGGCCTGGGCCAGGGCGTCGTCGAGGCGGAAGAGCACGTCGCCGGTTTTCACGCTGGCACCCTCGGCAAAACCGATTTCAGTGATGCGGCCATTGGTTTCTGCGGCGATGTCGGCGGATTCATCCGAGACGAGTGTACCGATGGCGGCAATGTCATCGCTGATTTGTTCAGTGGTGCTGGCAGCCAGTTCCACAGCAAGGGCAGGGCGCTTGCCGCTGCCACCCTGGCCGGCCGGTTGACCTTGATTGCCGGGCTTTTGTGCAGTGGCAGCTTGGCTGTCTGTTGTCGCGCTTGCTGCGACGGGGGCGGTCGAGGACCACATCGACTTCACCAAGGCAGAGTCCTGCATCCAGTAGGTGGCGCCACCCAATGCCAACAGCAGCAAAAGCGCGAGAAGCGATTTTTTCACGGCAGATGTCCATCCCAAGTCGCCCGGACCACGCTGCTCAACGCTGCGGCAGTGCCGGGGCCACAAGCTGGAGGCTTAAACAACCTCTATCGGGCGGTATTGTGGCTCAGGTCTGGCGTGACTCGCAAGGTAGCCATGCAGTGACGGGGATTACAAGTCCGTAAGGTTACAACCCCAGCAGTTCCGGCGGCGGTGCCTTGGCGCCGGTCATCATGGCCACCGCATCCGACATCGAGAAGTCCTTCGACCGGATGGTGCAGAGACGGCTTCCAAGGCGATGAATGTGGATGCGGTCGCAGACTTCGAACACGTGCGGCATATTATGGGAGATCAGGATGATTGGCATGCCGCGCCGTTTGACGTCACGGATCAGATCGAGGACGCGGCGGGATTCCTTGACGCCCAGCGCTGCAGTCGGTTCGTCCATGATGACGACCTTGGAGCCGAATGCGGCAGCACGCGCCACGGCCACACCCTGGCGCTGGCCACCGGAAAGCGTCTCAACGGCCTGGTTGATGTTCTGGATGGTCATCAGCCCAAGCTCTGAAAGCTTGTCGCGGGCAAATTTCTGCATGGCCGAACGGTCCATCATGCGGAACACCGAACCGAGGGGACCCGCCAATTTGATCTCGCGGCCGAGGAACATGTTGTCGGCAATGGAAAGCGCCGGAGACAAGGCAAGGTTCTGATAAACTGTTTCGATGCCCGAAGCGCGGCCGTCCTGCGGCGAGCGGAAGTGCACCACTTTGCCTTCCAGCTTGATTTCGCCGTGGTCAGGCGTGACGGCGCCGCACAAGGCCTTGATCAAGGTTGACTTGCCAGCACCGTTATCGCCAATCACGCCGAGAATTTCGCCAGGGTAGAGATCGAAATCCGCGTGGTTGAGGGCAACCACGTGGCCGTATTTCTTGGTCAGCCCACGCGCCTGCAGAATGGGTTCCTGGGTGGTGTCGGTTGCCGCAAGTTTGGTTGGTGCTGGTCTCGCAGGCGCTACACTTTCAACCCGCGCCTTGGCAGCGGGAACCTTCTTTTTTGTGGCAGGTTTCTTGGTTGCTGTCTTGGCCATGATCTCAAACCTTTTTTGCGATGCCCATTATTGTGACGCGCGGCGCAGCCACTGGTCGATGGCGACGGCGACAATGACAAGGCAGCCGGAGGCAAAGAGTTGCCAATAACTGTCTACGCCTGAGAGCGCGAGGCCGGTGTTGAACACGCCCACGATGATGGCTCCGAGCACCGAGCCGGCGATGGAGGCCCTGCCGCCAAACAGCGACGTGCCGCCGATCACAACGGCGGTGATGCTGTCGAGGTTCACGGTTTCAAAGGCGATTGGCGACATTGATCCGACGCGGCCAATGGCCACCCAGGCACCGAAGCCGCAGATCAGGCCAGCCAAGGCGTAAACCGAAATCAGGGTCCGGTCGATCTGCACGCCTGACAGCATGGCTGCATCCGGGTCATCCCCGACGGCGGTGACGTGTCTACCCCACGCTGTCCGGTTCAACATGTACCAGGCCGCCAACGCAAGAACGATGAGGGCAATCGACCCATAGATGAATTTGGCTCCGCCAATATCAAACGCGCTGCCAAACCACAAAAGGCCTTGTGCATTTTCAGCAAGATCCGCAGGGCGCACAGATTCCGAGCCCGTGTACCAGAACTTCAGGGCATTGAAGACATAGAGGGTACCCAATGTCACGATGAAGGGGGGAATGCGAGCCTTGGTCACCAGCAAGCCGTTGGTGATGCCCATCAGCGTACCCGTTGCCAGGGCAAAGGGGATGGCCAGGAACACCGGCAGCGGAGGAATGGTGAAGAGTTCAACGCTGGTGAACGGAATGATGAACGTTGCGCCCAGAGTTGCAAGTCGACCCATCACCATGGCCGAGATGACGAGCATGGCACCAACGGAAAGATCAATGCCCGCCGTCAAGATGATGATGGTCTGGGCAATGGCCACGATGCCGGTCACTGTCACCTGCTTCAGGATCAGCGAGAGCGTGCTGGCAGTCATGAAATTGTTGGCGATGGCACCGAAAACCAGAATGCTGACCAGCAGGATGATGGCGGGAATGGCTGTCGGATTCTCGCGCAGAAAGCTCCTGGCCTTCTGGACAATATTTTCTTCTTCGAGGTCAAAGCTCGCGACGGATTTGTCAGCCTCGTTCAGCTTGGCTTCAAAATCGGAAATGGTTTTGGTCGGCGTGGCAGTGTCGCTCATATCGCTTATCAAGCCCCTGTTAAACGAATCCCCGAAAGTGTCGCAAACTTCTCTGTTCTGCATAAACGAAAGACGACGTTACCGTCGCCTTTCGCAGAGTTCAAGTCATCAGGAAGCGATTAGCCCCAGCACTTTGCCAGGCCTTCCTTGGTGTCCAAGGAAGGAACGCCTTCAGCCGGCTTGTCGGTGATCAGGTTCACGCCGGTGTTCATGAAGGAGAGGTTGGCCGAAGCGACCGGCTTGGTGCCGTCCTTGGCGAAAGCAGCAATGGCTTCGATGCCCTTGGAGGCCATCAACAGCGGGTATTGCTGCGATGTCGCGCCAATGACGCCAGAGGCAACCGACTTCACGCCGGGGCAGCCGCCGTCAACGGAAACGATCAATGCCTGACCTTCCTTGCCGGCAGCCTTGAGGGCAGCGTAAGCGCCTTCAGCAGCTGGTTCGTTGATGGTGTAAACGACGTTGATGTCTGGATTCTTGGCAAGCAGCAGCTCCATGCCCTTCTGACCACCTTCCGGGCTAGGACCCCAGCCTTCGTGACCAACAACTCGCGGATCGGTTTCAGAACCCAAGATTTTCAGATTGGGAACCTCAATGCCGAAGCCGACGAGGAAGCCTGTGTCGCGCAGAACGTCGACCGAGATGTTGCTCTTGTCGATGTTCAGCATGCCGATCTTGGCAGAGGCTGCCTTGTCGCCGAGCTGGGCCTTGGCCCACTTGCCGATCAGAAGGCCGGCTTCGAAGTTGTCGGTGGCGAAGGTGATGTCCTGGGCTTCAGCATCGCCGAGCGGCGTATCGAGAGAGATCACGAGGATGCCAGCAGCGCGGGCCGCCTTGAGGGCGGGACCCACGTCGTCGTTCGATGGGGTGATGAGGATACCCTTCACGCCTGCGGCAACGCAGTTTTCGATGGCGGTGATCTGGGGAGCGGCGTCGCCGTCCTTTTCACCGGCGAAGGACTGCAGGTCAACGCCGGCAGCGGCAGCGCCCTTTTCAGCGCCTTCCTTCATCTTGACGAAGAAGGGGTTGGTGTTGTTCTTGGTGATCAGGCAGGCGCCAACGCCAGCCTGGGCAGTCGAAGCAAGTGCGGCGAGAGCAACGCCGGCGATGATGGTCTTGAGCAAAGTCTTCACGTTCAGTACCTCCCATGGAATGACCGCACCTTGGTGCGGGCGAACGTATTCAGTCAAACGCACAGACAGCCCCCAGAACCCCGGTCTCACCGGAGGGCCATCTGTACTGGTTTGATCATGGTATCGAACCCGCTCAGGAGTCAATAAGTAAATCAGAGTGATTTATTTATTGACAGTTTCCTCTGGTGAGTAAAGGTTGTGCGCAGGTCAAATTGGCAGGCGAAATGCACAGCAGCGATGAGGGACAGGCAGGCGGAATGGCAATAACGCCGGGAGGTGATCTCCTCGGTGAAGGTGCCATGGCGCGCCGCGGAACGACCCAGACCGGTGTGCGCATTTATCACGAGCGCCTGGCGCTGTCGCTCATCCGCAGCCATGGCAACTTGCCGAAAGCCGAGATTGCCCGCCTTACGGGCCTCTCCCCTCAAACGGTTTCAGTGATCGTCCGCCAATTGGAAGCCGATAATCTGGTGCTCAAGGGAACTTCGGTCAAAGGCCGGGTGGGCCAGCCGTCGCAGCCCTATTCCCTCAATCCGGATGGTGCTTTTTCCATAGGGCTCAAAGTTGGCCGGCGCTCCGGCGATCTCATGCTCATCGATCTCGAGGGAAAGGTGCGGCACCGGGTGCAGATGCCCTATCACTTTCCGTCGCCGCGCCAATTTCTCGGGTTCGCCAAAAAGGGACTGGCCGAAATCAAGGACAAGCTGGGCCCACTGTTCCTGCGCCGCGTGGCCGGGCTCGGTATCGCTGCACCTTTCGAGTTGTGGAAATGGGAAGAAGAGATCGGGGCGCCGCATGAGGTCATGGAGGCCTGGAAGGATTTCAACCTGACGGCTGAGATCATGACACTCTGTGACTGGCCAGTCTTGTCATGCAACGACGGGACGGCCGCATGTGCGGCAGAATTGTTTTTCGGGACCGGCCGCCAATACCGTGATTTCGCCTCACTTTACGTCGGCTATTTCGCTGGTGGCGGGTTGGTGCTCAATGGTCAGGTTTATCAGGGACCGACTGGAAATGCCGGGGCTTTTGGCTCTATTCCCGTGCCAAGCCCAAGGGGTGGCAGCGAACAACTGATCCGTTCTGCTTCGCTGTTTCTGCTGGAGCGGGCGCTTCATGATGCAGGTATTGCACCTGACCTGCTGTGGCAGCAGCGCGACGACTGGTCCGCGGCCGAGCCGCATGTGGAGGCCTGGATCACCAGGGCGGCACAAGGACTGGCGACGGCGGTCGTGAGTATCGCCAGTGTGGTTGATTGCCCGGCCATCATTATTGATGGTGCCATGCCGGCGACGGTTCGAAAGCGTTTGGTGCAGGCCACGCGGCTCGCTGCAAAGTCTGTCAATATGGACGGCATCACGCCCTTTGCAATTGAAGAGGGCGTGATGGGCATCGATGCCCGCGCCATGGGAGCAGCCAGTCTGCCGCTCTCCGCAAACTTCATGGCCGACCGTGCCGTGCTGTTCAAGGACGCCAGCTAAGTGTGATCGCGGCCGATCCCGGTGCCGTACGGATGGCCCACAAGAACCATGAAACTGCCTGCCACGTGGTCTAACAAATGTAACTTGTACTCTAGCACACAACAACTCTGGCGCGAGTGGCGGGCGTCAAATGCCGGGCGAGGGTGTCTGTGGACGCTCGCCATTAACTATACTCAATCTATTATGCAACTCTATATTGAGTAATGTTGAGCGATTTCGCGCATGTGTAGCAGCTGTTTTGCTCAATTAAAGGCTGGTTCGCTCATGGCCGCAATCGTTTTGTGCAGCAACCAGATTGCCTGCGCTTGGGATTGTGGTGGGTTGCGCGGTTTGGTGTTGCGGTCGACGCATCTGCATCTTCTAAACCTCTGGTTTTAAATCATGGAAGTTAATTTCACTCTCCTGTTGCTAGTTGCTCTGTGGATAGCGTGATAATTAAAAATCAGCACTTGACTTTAATACAAAATTAATGAGGCCGAAATCGAATCGCAAGCCTGGCGACAGGTTATGCTTGCGGCACAACTTGTGCGCGCAAGCGACTTCACTATGGGGGCATCAACTAGGGGGCTCTATTGGGGAGTACGATTATGTTTCTTAAACAGTCAGACCTCGACTTCATCCTTGCTCAAGTTCTGTTCGGCGCAAACCCTCCGCCCGGAACCGATCCCTTCACCATTCAAGGCATTCGCAACGTTGATGGAGGTTTCAACAACCTCCTGCACATTCCGAATTTTGTCGACCAGTATGGCCAAACAGTCAACACTGACAGTTTCGGAACGTCCAACACACCTTTCATCCGGGTGAGCACGCCGTCATTCCGGGATGGCCCGGGAGCAAGCGACAACTACGCGCAAAATCTCAATGTCACGGATAGCTCTCCGCGCATCATCAGCAATCTTGTTGTCGACATGAACGGCGCAGTGCCGCCGCCGCCGGAAGCTACGGGCAATCCGGGTGACCCGGCAATCTTCGTCACACCATTCAACTCCCTGTTCACGATGTTTGGCCAGTTCGTAGATCATGGTCTCGACTTCATCCCCAAGGGCGGAAATGGCGTCGTGATGATTCCTATCCTGCCGGGAGACCCCCTCTTTGATCCAACCCCGGGCGCCTTCAACATGATGCCGGTGACGCGTGCGTCGCTCGACGTCAATGGCAACCCGGTCAACTCCACTGCACCTCTGGTTGATCAGCAACAGACCTATGGCTCTGACCAAAACACGCGCTTCTTCCTGATGGAGTATGATGCGGCTGGCCAGCCGACTGGCCGCCTTGTCACCCATGCCGATGGCAGCATGGCCACCTGGGCTGACATCAAGGCCAACGCCTTGCTGCGCGGCATTACCCTGACGGACGTGGATGTGCTCAACATTCCTGCCGTTGCCCTGCAAGATCCGGCGCTGCCTTTTGACCAGATTGCCAATCCATACGTTCGCACGGGAGCGCTGACTGGCCAGCCTTTCCTGGCCGACATAGCCCATCATGCAACACCCGGTGCTGGTAGGGTGGCTGACGCCGATCTCGGACCGGAAGGCCTATTCGGCGATGACGGCCTCGGTACAACTTATGACAACGAACTGCTTGACCTGCATGTCGTAGCCGGTGATGGCCGGGCCAACGAAAACGTTGTGCTGGCTTCCATCCATTCGGTCTTCCATGGCGAGCACAACAGGCTCGTTGCGCAAATTGAAGACATGATTGCCCAACGCGATCTCATCCAGCCCGGCTTTGCCGCCCAGTGGACTGGCGAGATGATTTTCGAAGCCGCGAAGCTCGGCAACGAAATGCAGTATCAGCACATCGTGTTCGAATTCTTTGCCCGCCGCATGAGCCCGAACATCACGGTCTTTGCGGAATACCAGGTCGAGATCAATCCAAACGTCACGCTGGAATTTTCTCAGGCGGTCTTCCGGCTTGGCCACTCGATGCTCACTGACACCGTGGACATTACCGACGCTGCAAACCAGAACTCCAGCATGTCGTTGATTGAGGCGTTCCTCAATCCGCTGGCTTTCAACGTCAATGGCGCTGCAAATATCACCACTGGCATGTCACAGCAAATGGGCAACCAGATTGACGAATTTGTTGTCGACGCCGTACGCAACTTCCTTGTCGGCTTGCCACTCGACCTCGCAGCAATCAATATCGCCCGTGGCCGTGAAGTCGGCCTTGGCACTCTCAACCAGGTGCGAGCTGATCTGTTCGCGCAAACCGGCGAAGAGTCACTGACGCCATACACGAGCTGGTCGGACTTCGGTGCGCACCTGCTCAATCCGACATCGCTGGTGAACTTCATCGCCGCCTACGCGGTTGATGGTGCTATCGCCGCGGCTCGCAACCTCGGCACTGCCGCCGGTTACGCAACCGCGCGATCGCTGGCACAGACAGCCATTAATGCCAATGGTGCCTTCATGAATGGCGGCGACACGGGCTTCCAGAACATTGATCTCTGGCTCGGTGGGCTGGCTGAACAGAAGGTCACGGGCGGCATGCTCGGATCGACCTTCGATTTCATCTTTGCCACCCAGTTCCTCGCCTTACAGAACGGCGACAGGATGTATTACCTGAACCGTTTGGGTGGAACCAATTTGCTCGACCAGATCGAAGGTCAGACCTTCACCGACCTGATCCAGCAGTCGACCGGTGCCACCCATCTCAACGGCGATACATTTGGCATTGCCGACCAATACATCGAACTCTCAACCTTGGGCGTGACCAATTTCCTCAAGTCGGGTGCCGCTGCGACTGCCAATGTGCATGAAGTGGTTGGTGGCACCAACGTCGCCAATACCATCCAGGGCGGCAATGGCAACGATACCCTGTGGGGAGAAGGCGGTAACGACAACCTCAATGGCGGCCTTGCCAATGACCACCTCTTTGGTGGCGACGGCAACGACACCTTGAATGGTGGCGATGACAACGACTTCCTGCGCGGTGATGCCGGCAACGACACCATGAGTGGTGGCGTCGGCCTTGATCTGCTGCATGGCGGTACGGGCAACGACACCATGAACGGCAACGACCACGACGACGAATTGTTCGGCAATGCTGGCGATGACCTTCTCAGTGGTGGCAATGGCGCCGACGGACTGTTCGGCGGCGAAGGCAATGATCGCCTCGATGGCGGCAACGATGCCGACGGCTTGTCTGGCGGCTTGGGCAATGACGTTCTACTCGGCGGTGCCGGCGCTGATGCGCTGGCTGGCGATGAAGGCGATGACCTGCTCATTGGCGGTGCCAGCGCCGACCTGCTCGATGGTGGCCTCGGTGGCTACGACATCGCCTCCTACGAGACATCGGTGATGGGACTGGTGATCGACATGGGTGGTGCCAACCCCAACTCCCTTGGTGACTCCAGAGGTGATACCTACCTCAACATCGAGGAAGTACGCGGCAGCAATCTTGCCGACCAGATCATCGGCGATGCCCTCAACAATGTGCTGAGTGGTGGAGGTGGTGGCGACAGCCTGGACGGTGGTGCGGGCGTCAACACGCTCATCGGCGGCCTCGGCAACGACATCCTCGGCGTGCTCGGCAATGCTGGCACGGATACTGCCGTGTTCAGTGGCACGTTTGCCCAATACACCATCTCGCCAACCTCCATTATTGACAGTGTTGCTGCGTCGTGACGGAACAGATACGCTCAATGGTATCGAGTTCCTGCGCTTCGCCGACCAGATCTACAATGTGGCGACTGGTACCACTGTGCCGATGGTGTCTCTCAACGTGTTTGAGCACTGCAACCCCTCTGCCTTCACTTGTCATAGGTGGCGCCGCAGGCGCAGCTGGCCTGAACGGCACCAACAGCGGACCGGTGTTTGGCAATGTCGTCAATGCGACAGCGATGCTTGACAACACGCAGTTGCCCGCGGGCGGCATAGCAGTGGCGAGCATTGCGCTGGCCAATCCGGTGCCGGGAGTCGGTGGCGTTGCCACCACAACCCTGGCTGGCGATGACGCTGCTGCATTCCAGATCGTCAGCGGCATCGGACGGAGCGCTCACCCTGCGCTTCATCGGTGGCGGCGGCGGCAGCTGGACAAACTACGAAGCCAAACCGGTCTATCATGTGACCGTCAATGCGGCGCTCGGTGGAGTGGTCACTTCGTCCGTCAACTACACACTGAACATCACGGATGTGAACGACAACCGTTCCGTCTTCACGTCTGGGGATACAGTGACGGTGGCGGAAAACGTCGCCAACAACATCGTCATCTACCGCGCGCAGGCGACGGATCTCGACACAGTCGGTTCGACACTCACCTATTCGCTGGCTCCAGGTGTGTTGGACAACAACCGCTTCACCATGACCAATGGCGAGGTACGGTTCAACGCAGCACCCAACTTCGAAGCGCCATCGGACAGCAATGGCGACAATATCTACAACATCCAGGTCGGTGTGTCAGATGGCGTCGGGACAACATTGAAAACGGTCGCCGTTCGTGTCACCAACACGGTTGAAAATACACCAGCACTCCCGGTCTTCAACAACACGGCTGCGAATCCGATCTCGATTGAAGAGAACACTTTGGCCTCCACCATCATTTTTGATGGCAGCGCCATTGATCCCAATGGCACCCCGGTGACCTACGCCCTCGATCCAGGTGGCGATTCCGGGTTGTTCACACTCAGCTGCTGCGGGCCTTCTCCGCTTCACGGCTTCACCTGACTTCGAAGGACCAGGTGACAACGACTACACTGTAAACCTCAAGGCCACGAGTGGAGGCGACACCATTTCGCAGCTCGTGCATGTGGTGGTGACCAACCAGATTGAAGAGAACAGTGCACCCTACTTCAACACGGTACCGCCGGCAACAGTCAATATTGCGGAGAATACCGTGGTTGGTTCGGCCGCCGGTCTCATCTGGGATGCTGATGCAACTGATCCTGAAAATGATCCCATCACCTACACGCTTGGTGGTGCTGATGCGGCATTCTTCAACTTCAACGCCTTGACGCACGAGTTGAGGTTCCTCAACTCGCCGGATTTCGAAGCGCCTTTTGGCGCCAATGCCGACAATCTCTATGACGTCACCATCAGCATTGATGATGACGGCGTGGCAAGTGGACATGTTCCAGATGGTGCAGGCGCTGAAAGTCCAGGTGACTAACGTCAATGGTGTCGCGACCAATGGCTTGACCAGTTGCTGACAATCTCATTGGAACGTCGGAAGGCGACACGCTCAACGGGCTTGGCGGCAACGACACGCTCAGCGGGCTTGGCCGGCAACGACACCCTTGATGGTGGTATTGGAACAGTGATATGGTCGTCCTGACCGGAATACCGGGACGATTACAGCTATGCCCTCAATGGCGCAGACCAGCTGGTGATCACCGATACAAGGGCAGGAAGTCCGGATGGAACCGATACCTTGATTGCGGTGGAAGCGCGTGAACTTCAAGGCCAGTTGTTCAATTTGAAGAATTGGTACCAATGCTTCTCAAAACTTGTTCGGCTCCAGTACTGCCGATCTCATGCTGGGTTTTAACGGTGCCGATGACCTTCGCGCCGGCGGCGGTGGCGACCGGATTATTGGTGGTGCGGGAAGCGACTCCCTGCATGGCGGAACCGGAAATGACATTTTTGAGTTTGCCGCGGGATTTGGTGCTGACATGATCGTTGGGTTTGATGCCGTCGCAGCGGGCGGTCAGGACCTTCTCGACATCTCGGCATTCGGGTTCGCTCGGAAATTTGGCTGCCAATGTCGTCATCACCGACCTTGGCAATGATACCCGGGTGACCATCGGTAGCCAACACAATAACGCTTACTCGGCGTCAACGGAGTTGGCACCAACTCCATTGACGTAAATGACTTCATTCTGACCTGATGTCCGGGGTCTGACTGCGAAGGGTTCACTCCAAGGCATTGCGGTGCTGAGGGGTGAACCCGGAGCAGACGACTTCTGGTCAAGTAGAAGCACCTGCCGGTTTGCCCCCACCGGTGGGTGTTTCACTGTTCTGGCCAATGCCTGCCAGTTGCCAGACTGCTTCCGGATGAGACGGACCAGCGTCGCTGGAAATCATGATTTACTCCATTCGGCATTTTGCCATAGTACTGTCAGGCTGAATTGGGGGTTGAAGTCGTGGCTGTTGAGAAGGTTGAGACCCTTATTATCGGTGCGGGCCAAGCCGGACTCGCCTTGAGTGAGCACCTCGGCAAACGCGGCCTGCCTCATTTGATTGTCGAACGGCACCGCATCGCCGAACGCTGGCGCAGCGAAAGATGGGATTCACTTGTCGCCAATGGTCCTGCCTGGCACGACAGGTTTCCCAGCATGACATTCAACGATATTGATCCCGACAGCTTTGCCACCAGGAACCGGATCGTCTCCTATATGGAGGCTTACGCAAAGCAAATTGCCGCCCCCGTGCGCAGCGGTGTAGAAGTCAAGGCCCTTCACCGGAAACCTGACGGCTCGGGCTTTCTCGCTCAAACTTCAGTTGGCGAAATCGAAGCGCGCAATGTCGTGGCCGCTACCGGCCCCTTCCAGCGCCCGGTCATTCCCACTGTCGTTCCTGATGCTGCTGCGATCATGCAGATCCATTCTGCCGCCTATCGCAATCCCGGCCAACTGCCCGCAGGGGCGGTACTGGTGGTTGGTGCCGGTTCTTCGGGAGCCCAGATTGCTGATGAACTGCAGCGGGCGGGCAAGCGCGTATATCTTTCGGTTGGCCCGCACGACAGGCCCCCACGGGCCTATCGCGGCAAAGACTTCGTCTGGTGGCTTGGTGTGCTCGGCAAGTGGGATGCGAAGGCAGTTGAGCCTGGCATGGAGCATGTCACCATCGCCGTCAGTGGTGCTCATGGCGGGCATACAGTTGATTTCCGGCGCCTCGCATCGCGCGGTATCACATTGCTGGGCCGGGCCGAAAACTACAGGGATGGCCAGCTGCATTTTGCTCCCGACCTCGCCGGAAATATCGCGCGCGGCAATGCCAACTATCTGTCGGTGCTGGACGAAGCCGACGCTTACATTGCCAGCAAGGGCCTTGATTTCCCGCCAGAACCAGAGGCCCGCCAACCGCAGCCAGACCCGGTTTGCGTGACTGAACCCATTGCCACATTGAACTTGGCCCAGTCCGACATCACCGCAATCATCTGGGCAACAGGTTACGCCCTTGATTTTGGCTGGATCAAGATTGATGCCTTCGACGACAAGGGCCGGCCGTTGCATCATCGTGGAGTTTCAACCGTGCCTGGGCTTTACTTCCTCGGGCTGGCCTGGTTGTCACGGCGCGCCTCGCCTTTCATTTGGGGCGTCTGGCACGACGCGGACTATCTCGCGAGTCAGATTGCAAAATAGGCGCCGGCCACTGCTTATATGACAAAATCTTCAATTGCTCTGCTGTCAAACTGAAAACGGGGAGTCCATCCGATGCCGCAACGCCTGTCATTCCAACTCTACTCTGCCCGCAACTTTCAACCGTGGGAGGGCGTCGTCGAGATGCTGGCCAAGGCTGGATACAAGGAAGTTGAAGGTTTCGGCGGTGCCTATGGGACACCCGGCGCATTCTATGACACGCCGGAAGCCTTCCGTGATCTCCTCGACAAGCATGGCCTGACGATGCCATCGGGCCATTTCTTTCCCATCGAAATGTTCGAGAAAGAAAAGAAGCGCCTGTTGAACATCGCCAAGACCCTTGGCATGCGGGCGCTCTATTGCCCCTTCATTCTGCCTGATCAACGTCCCAGGTCAGGCGCCGGCTGGAAGGCCTTCGGCAGACGCCTCGGTGCCGTCGCCGAGCAGATGCGCGATGAGGGATACATTTTCGGCTGGCACAATCATGATTTTGAGTTCGTCAAGTTGAAGGACGGCTCGACCCCGCACGAACGCATATTCGATGGCGGTCCACATTTGAACTGGGAAGTGGACGTGGCCTGGATTGCCCGGGCCAAACAAAACCCGGTGAAGTGGCTCACAGCCTATGGCGAGCGCATTACCTCCGCCCACGTCAAGGACATCGCGCCGAAAGGCCAGAACCTTGATCAGGACGGCTGGTGCAATGTGGGGCAGGGCACAGTGAAGTGGCCGGAAATATTCAAGGTCCTCAAGACCGAAACCAACTGCCTGACCTACGTCATGGAACACGACAACCCGAAGGACGTGGCCCAATGGGCCAAGGCCTCAATCAATTTCTGCAAGAAGCACTAAGAGGCGAGTATCATGGAAAAAGCATTGGGCGTCGGCATCATCGGATGCGGCAATATCTCTTGGGCCTATTTGAAACTGGCAAACCTGTTCAAGGACATTGAAGTGCGGGCGGTGGCCGATATCAACATGGAAGCGGCCAAAGCCAGGGCGGCCGAATTCGGCGTGCGGGCAGAAACCGTCAAGGACCTGTTGAAGGCCAGGGACATCGACATCGTGGTCAATCTCACCATCCCGGCAATGCACTTCAAAGTGTCAAAGCAGATTCTCGCTGCCGGCAAGCATGTCTATTCGGAGAAGCCGCTCACCCTGTCCTACAAAGATGCGCTGGCGCTACAGAAATATGCAGCCAAGAAAAAACTGCGCGTCGGCTCGGCACCAGACACCTTCCTTGGGGCATCACACCAGCAGGCACGAAAGGCGATTGATGATGGAGAGATCGGCAAAGTTGTCTCCGGCACCTGCCACTTCATGGGGCCGGGCATGGAAATGTGGCATCCCAATCCAGACTTCTTCTTCAAGCCTGGCGGCGGCCCGGTGTTGGACATGGGGCCATACTACATCACAAACCTGATCAACCTGATTGGTCCGGTGAAGCGCGTTTCGGCACTGTTGGGTACCGGCCGGAAAATTCGGACCATCAACAGTCAACCCAACAATCCACGCAATGGTGAAAAACTCAAGGTCACGACGCCGACGACCTATCATGCGCTGCTGGAATTTGTCTCCGGCGCTTGTGTCACAGTTTCGCTGTCGTGGGATGTCTGGGCGCACACGCATCAGAACATGGAAATCTATGGCCAGAGCGGTGCCATGTTCGTGCCGGACCCGAACTTTTTTGGTGGCGATGTCATGGTCGCAGGCAGCGACCAAACTGCCAAGGCCATGCCGGCGTGGGACCATCCCTTCGGCAAGAAGAACTGGGGCCACGCCAATAGCCAGACAGATTTGGTTTGGGCAAACTATCGCTGTGCAGGCCTTGCCGACATGGCCGCCGCCATCAAGAGGAAGAAGTTGGCACGCTGCGATATTTCGCTCGTCGCCCATGTCGTCGAAATCATGACGGCGATGATCGAGGCGGGCAAGGCCCACAAAGTCGTCACGCTGAAATCCACTTGCAAGCGTCCGGCACCTTTGGGACCAGAAGAAGCGCGGGCATTGTTGAAGTAGTACGCGGTGCGATTTTTTGAATTCATTGGGTGAATTCGAAATGGAAGTGGTGCGCCGCTCCCGTGCGCGCGAGCGGATTGCCGAGATCAAGGCCCGGCATGGGGGTAATCCACTGATCTTCAGCAACCATATTCTCGCGAACGATTTGCTTGCAAACGGCCTGGCCGATGAATTGCACCTGCTGGTGGGCAACGTCGTCGCGGGCGAGAGTGTGCGGACGTTCGAGCCCAGTCTGAATGTACCCGTCAAGCTTCTTGACCAGCGTCATATTGAAGGCTCGGATATCGCAGCATTGCACTACGACCTTCGACCACACTGAGCGGGCAAATGGTGCCCAGGACCGGAATCGAACCAGTGACACGCGGATTTTCAATCCGCTGCTCTACCAACTGAGCTACCTGGGCACATTGTGCGCGTCCCGCACCGGCGGGAGGCGGGGCTGCGTATAGGCAAGGCCATCGGGCTTGTCCAGCCCTTGTGAACAACCGGAACTTTGCCACGCGGAAGCCCGAAATGATGTGGCCGCAAGCGGGCAAAATGCGATGGAATCAGGTGTCAGGAAAATCGGCCAAGGCCGTTGGATTTGACCGTTGGTTCACCCCAATTGACGCGCCTCAAGCGACGTGCAGCCGTGACTTTGGACTAAGCCTGCACATTATTGGAGGCCACTTCAGGAACGTCACTGTGCGCTGCAGCAAAAGTTCCGATGTTGGAATCACGGTGCAATCCCGGCCAACAGGCAAATTTCATCTGGTTGTTTGTGCAGTGCACTGCGCGCATTTCTTCGGTGGGTGAACGAAAGTTGGATTTCCGTGCGGCGAAATCGCGGGTTTAACGCGCTTCAAGACCTATGCCGGGCCACATGTCCGGAGTTGTGTCTTGCTTTTCAACTCCTCTCATCGAGAGGGTAACCTAGGGGAAACTCATGGCAGACGTTGCTATAAAAGCGGGTGCAAAAGCCGATCTCGACCGGAGCAAAGCCATGGTCGTGTTCGCTTCGTCACTCGGCACCGTATTCGAATGGTACGATTTCTATCTGTACGGATCGCTTGCGGCCATCATCGCGAAACAGTTCTTTGCTGGCGTCAATGAAACCGCCGGCTTTATCTTTGCGCTCGCTGCCTTTGCGGCGGGCTTTGCCGTCCGTCCTTTCGGCGCCATCTTCTTCGGCCGTCTGGGTGACCTCGTCGGCCGCAAGTACACCTTCCTGATCACCATCATGATCATGGGTCTTGCAACCTTTGGCGTGGGCCTTCTGCCCAGCTATGCCACCATCGGCATCGCTGCACCAATCATCCTCGTTGCTTTCCGCCTGTTGCAGGGCCTGGCACTGGGTGGTGAATATGGTGGTGCAGCGACCTACGTCGCCGAACATGCACCACACGGCAAGCGCGGCCTCTACACCAGCTGGATTCAGACGACGGCAACGCTCGGCCTGTTCCTTTCACTGCTGGTCATTCTCGGCTGCCGCACCTGGCTTGGCCCGGAATTCGACACCTGGGGCTGGCGCATTCCGTTCCTGCTGTCGATCATCCTGCTCGGCATCTCGGTTTGGATCCGCTTGAAACTCAATGAGTCTCCGGTGTTCCAGAAGATGAAGGACGAGGGCAAGACCTCCAAGGCGCCGCTGACCGAATCGTTCGGCAACTGGGGCAACCTCAAGATCGTCATCCTCGCTCTGCTCGGCCTCACCGCCGGCCAGGCCGTGGTCTGGTACACGGGTCAGTTCTATGCCCTGTTCTTCCTGACGCAGACGCTGAAGGTCGATCCGGTGGACGCCAACCTGCTGATCGCCGGTTCGCTGCTCATCGGCACGCCGTTCTTCATCCTGTTTGGCTGGTTGTCGGACAAGATTGGCCGCAAGTGGATCATCATGCTGGGCTGCCTGCTCGCCGTGCTGACCTACTTCCCGATCTTCAAGTCGATCACTTTCTATGCGAACCCCGCATTGTATCAGGCAGCGGCGTCGTCGCCTGTGATTGTGACGGCTGATCCGAAGGATTGCTCGTTCCAGTTCAACCCGGTTGGTACTTCGAAGTTCACCAGCGCTTGCGATATCGCAAAGTCTGCTCTGGTGCGCGCCGGCGTTCCCTACACCAACGTTGCGGGTGAAGCTGGCAAAGCAACCATCAAGGTCGGTGACACTGTTGTCCCATCCTTTGCTGCTGCCACGATTGCTGCTGATACCAAGGCCAAGTCCGACGAACTCGCTGCCAGCCTGAAGGCTGCTGGTGAAACCGGCGTGCTGGCTCTGGCCCAGACGGCAGACACGGCTGTTGCCGAGAGCCTTGCGGCTGTTGGCTTCAAGGATCTGCGTCCGAATGAAGACGCAACCAAGGCCAAGACCCTGACCGCACTGATCACGGCTGGTCTCAACGGCGATGCCTACAAGAACGCGACCGACAAGGCTGCGGAATTCGGCAAGATCGTTGACGGCGCTGTCAAGGTTGGCGGCTTCGGCGGTGCGATGACCGACGGTTTCGCAGGTAACCTTTCCGGTGCCCTGAAGACCGCTGGCTACCCTGCCAAGGCTGATCCGGCTGCGGTTAACAAGACGATGCTGGTGGTTCTGCTGACGATCCTCGTGATCTATGTCACGATGGTTTACGGCCCGATCGCCGCCATGCTGGTTGAACTGTTCCCGACCCGCATCCGCTACTCGTCGATGTCACTGCCTTACCACATTGGTAACGGCTGGTTCGGCGGCTTCCTGCCGACGACAGCCTTCGCCATCGTGGCTGCGACTGGCGATATCTACTCCGGTCTTTGGTATCCGATCATTGTTGCCGCGATGACGCTCGTCATCGGTGCAATCTTCATCCCGGAAACCAAGGATCGCAACATCAACGGCTGATCCTCCTGCGATTGGCGAACGACCGGCTGCGACGAAAGTTGCGGCCGGTTTTTCTTTGCGCCCTATTGTATCAAACGTTGCCGGGGGCGAAACTGCCTTCAGGATAACGCCGATGCTGCTTGCACTCCTGTCTGATATCCACGCCAATCTTCCTGCTCTGGAAGCCTGTCTTGAATCTGCCGCAGCACGGGGTGCCGAGCGGCTGGTGCTGCTGGGTGATTTCATTGGCTATGGCCCCGACCCGGAAGCAGTGGTGCAGAGGGTAATGCCGCTGGTCGAAGCAGGTGCCATCGCCGTCAAAGGCAATCACGATGCCGCAGCGTTGCTGCAGGACACAGGAATGAACCCGACAGCTGCCCAGGCCATGGCCTGGACGCGTGAGCATCTCAGTCCATCTGCCCTGCAATTTCTTGCGGCGCTGCCCCTGGAAGTCAGTGACGGCACGCATCTGTTTGTGCATGCCGATGGTTCCGATCCCGCCGCCTGGCACTATGTCACGGGCATCCAGTCCGCTGGTGCATCCCTCAATTCGAACAGGGCCGACGTGACATTTTGCGGGCATGTTCATGTGCCGGCCCTCTATTGCAAAATGGGCGTTGGCAAGATCACCGCCCATGTCCCTGTCTCGCGGGTGGCGATACCGTTGTCAGCGCAGCGGCAATGGCTTGCAGTCATGGGGGCGGTGGGCCAGCCGCGCGATCATGACCCAGCTGCGTCTTACTCACTCTATGATACAGCGACGCGAACGCTGACGTATCACCGCGCCGCCTATGATGCAGAGGGCGTGGCGCAACGCATTCGTGATGTTGGATTGCCAGACAGCCTGGCGGCGCGGCTTGTGAAAGGACGATAGACCCATGGCGAAACCGGTCCTTGAACCCGGTTCGGTGATCGGCGCTTTCCGGGTGCAGGAGCTCTTGCACAAAGGCGGCATGGCACATCTTTGGAAGGTGACTTCGGAGGAAACCGGCGAGACGCTGCTCATGAAGGTTCCGGTGCTGCATGAGGGCGAGGATCCCGCCACAATTGTCGGCTTCGAAATGGAACAGATGATCATGCCGCGGCTCAAGGGTCCGCATGTGCCGCGCTTTGTCGCCAATGGGGATTTTTCCGTCCAGCCCTTTATCGTCATGGAGTTGATTGCAGGTACATCTTTGTTGCCGATGCTGGAGCGGTTACCGCTCCCGGTCGCGGAGGTCGCGGACATTGGCCGCAAGATTGCAACCGCCCTGGACAGCTTGCACCGGCAGCGGGTGGTGCATCTCGACATCAAGCCTTCCAACATCATGTTGCGGTCCAGTGGCGAGGCTGTGCTGATTGACTATGGCTTGTCGCGGCATCTCGATTTGCCCGACCTTCTCGCCGAAGAGTTCAAGCTGCCCTATGGCACGGCACCCTACATGGCACCCGAGCAGGTGATGGGGCAACGCCACGACATTCGCAGCGATATCTTTGCCCTTGGCGTGTTGATGTATTTCTTCGCCACGGGAGAACGGCCGTTCGGTGATCCGCAAAAGCTCAAGGGGTTGCAGCGCCGCTTGTGGGAAGACCCTGTACCGCCGCGCTCGCTCCAGCCTGACATTCTCCTGTGGTTTCAGGAAATCGTGTTGCGCTGTCTTGAGGTCAATGCGGTGCGGCGCTACCAGACGGCGGCGCAGGTGCTGTTCGACTTGTCCAATCCGGCACAAGTGCAACTGACCAAACGCGCCCATAAAGAAAAGCGCGACGGTTTGTTTGCCAATCTCCGGCGCAAGTCCGAGCCGCTGCAAAGCCTCATCGACCATCCCAACGATTCAACCGCTGGCCTTGCCCAATCCCCGATCGTTGCCGTTGCCATTGATCTCGCCACCATGTCGCCCGAACTCTCAACCTCGGTGCGACAAACCGTGATGCGCATTATCGAGCGCTCCAACGAGGCGCGCGTGGCCTGCCTCAATGTCCTCAAACTGAAGCGCATTTCACTCGACTCGTCGCTGGATGAGGAGGGTAACAACAAGCATGTGTCGCGCATCGTGCAATTGAAGGACTGGGCCCGCACGCTGGAGGTGCCACAGGCGCGCGTCAGTTTCCATGTTCTCGAGGCAATCGACCCCGCCGAGGCCATTCTGGACTATGCGCGCTCAAATACTGTTGATCATATCGTCATGGGCGCGCGCGACAATTCCACCATGCGCAAGCTTCTCGGCAGCGTGTCGGGGAAAGTGGCAGCGGAAGCTCCTTGCACCGTAACGGTGGTGCGCGAACGCAAGGATCAGGACTCCTCGCCATCCTGAGGCGTCTGGTCATCGGCTTCTTCAGCCGGAATGGCATACTGTCCACCGAGCCAGCGATTGAGGTCCACTTGGGCGCAGCGGTTGGAACAGAAGGGATGATACTTCTGCGTCGAGGGTTTCTTGCAGATGGGGCAGGGCCGCCGGGGCCGCAGAAGCACTGGCTCAGCCATCGGCCAGCCCCCTCAGATCAGTGAGGACGGCTTGTGCATCAGGTTGTGAAAGACCGGAAAGCCCGCTCCTTCCAGGAGATGCACGGTTTCATAAAGCGGCAGGCCCACCACACCGGAGTGAGAACCCGAGAGCATGCGTACGAAGGCTTCGGCGCGGCCCTGTATGGCGTAGCCGCCAGCCTTGCCACGCCATTCACCGCTGGCGGTGTAGGCATGGACATCTTCGCGTGACAGGCGCTTGAAGCGCACCTTGGTCTCGGAGCAGCGGTACGTCATGCGGCCCTTGGGGTCGATGAGACAGACAGCGGAATAGACCCAGTGCGAACGGCCGGAGAGGAGTGACAGGCTCGCCTTCACGTCTTGTTCGGTCTCTGCCTTCGGCACGGAGCGGCGGCCGAGGCCGACCACGGTGTCGGCAGCGAGGATGAAGACATTTTCACCGAGGTCTTTGACCAGCGGCAGGTCCACCACGGCTCTGGCCTTCTCCTGTGCCAGGCGAATGGCGAGGCGGCGTGGCGTTTCAAAGCGCTCTGGCGTTTCATCTATGTCAGCCGGGCTCAAGAGGTCAGGTGCCAGGCCGACGCGCTCCAAAAGCGCAAGACGGCGCGGCGAGGCACTGGCAAGGACCAGTCGGCTCTTGGGCTTTTCCTCGGCCATGCTCCGAATCCCCTGTTTACTTGAAGCGATAGTTGATGCGGCCCTTGGTCAGGTCATAGGGCGTCATTTCCACCATGACCCGGTCACCCGCCAGCACGCGAATGCGGTTCTTGCGCATCTTGCCCGATGTATGGGCGATGATTTCGTGGGAGTTGTGATCAAGCTTCACGCGAAAAGTCGCGTTGGGCAGCAGCTCCGAGACCGTGCCCTCAAATTCCAGCAGTTCTTCCTTCGCCATTCAATCTCCTCGTCGTTGGCAAACTGTGCATCAGGGCCATTTTCGGCTCTCCCGGCGCGCAGCGGGGGCAGCAATGGACCTTTCGGACGTGATTTTCAAGGGCAGGAAGGACAAGGCAGGATGGCGGTCAATACGGTTGCAGAAGCGGGGGCGGGGCGCTAACAGGCGGGCCATGAACACAAGCCCCCGGAAAGCGGCGCAGGCGGCGACCCACGAGCGTCTTGGCCCTGCGGTTGTTGATGACGTGAAGATGCCCTCAGAGCGCAGTTTTGCGCATGTCTTCGCCGTGGTATTTGCCATAATTGCGCTCATCCCGCTCATTCATGGCGGCGCCTTGCGTATGTGGAGCCTCGGCGTGGCGATCCTGTTCCTGGTGCTGGGTTATGGTGCGCCCGCCGTTCTGCGCCCGCTCAACTGGTTGTGGTTCAAATTCGGCTTGCTGCTGCATGCCGTCATCAATCCGCTCATTCTCGGCGCCATGTTCTTCCTGGCGGTCACGCCGATGGCTCTGGTGATGCGGGTTTTCGGCAAGAAGCTGCTCAACATGCAATATGATCCGGCGGCCAAGAGCTACTGGATCGAACGCACGCCACCGGGGCCTTCGGCCCAATCGGTGCGGCGGCAATTCTAAGGAGTTTCCATGTCTTTCCTGAAAGAGCTGTGGGCCTTTGCCCGTGAACGCAAGAAAGTGTGGCTGCTGCCGCTGCTGGTCATGCTCGTGGTGTTTGGCGGACTTTTGATCCTCGCCAAGGGCAGTGCTGTAGCGCCTTTCATCTATACGATTTTCTAGAGGCGCATGAATCTTGCGGGTCCTCGGCGTTTCAGCCTTCTATCACGACAGCGCCGCAGCACTGGTTGTTGATGGCCGCATTGTTGCGGCTGCCCAGGAAGAACGCTTCACGCGCAAGAAGCATGATGCCGGCTTTCCCAATCAGGCCATTGCATACTGCCTGAAGGAGGGCGGCCTCTCTCTTGCCGACGTCGACTACGTTGCCTTCTATGACAAGCCCTTCATCAAGTTTGAGCGCTTGCTTGAAACCTATCTCGCCTTCGCACCAAAGGGTTTTACGTCCTTCCGCATGGCCATGCCGGTATGGCTGCGTGAAAAGCTCTTTCAGAAGGACTTGCTGAGCAAGGAACTGAAAAAGATCGCGCCGGACTTCGATGGTGCGAAGCTGTTGTTCACCGAGCATCACTTGAGCCACGCGGCGAGTGCTTTTTTTCCATCGCCGTTTGAATCAGCTGCCGTCCTCACCATGGATGGCGTGGGTGAATGGGCGACAACGTCGCTGGCCATCGGCAATGGCGCGGACCTGAACATTCACAAGGAAATCCATTTTCCGCACTCGCTGGGACTGCTTTATTCGGCCTTCACTTACTACACCGGCTTCAAGGTCAATTCGGGTGAGTACAAGATCATGGGGCTCGCACCCTATGGTGTACCGCGCTTTGCCGATACGATCCGTGACAACCTGATTGACGTGAAGGACGACGGCTCCTACCGCCTTAACATGGAGTACTTCGACTATTGCACCGGTCTCACCATGACCAATGCGAAGTTCGATGACCTGTTTGGCGGGCCACCACGCAAAGCCGAACAGCTCCTCACCCAGCGCGAAATGGATCTCACCGCGTCCGTGCAGGCAGTACTTGAAGAGGTTGTGCTGAAGCTGGCACGGTCCATTGCCCGTGAAACCGGTGCCAGGAACCTCTGTCTTGCTGGCGGTGTGGCGTTGAATTGTGTGGCCAATGGCAAGCTGTTGCGTGACGGCGCGTTCGACAAAATCTGGATTCAACCGGCTTCCGGCGATGCTGGTGGCGCACTTGGTGCGGCACTCTCCGTCAGCCACGGCATTGGTGGCGTGGCCCGCACCGTTGCTGCAACGGGCGATGGCATGGCGGGTGCCTATCTTGGTCCGTCCTATGACCAGTCCGACATTGAAGCACGGCTCACGGCCGCAGGCGCGAAGTTCGATATTCTCGGTGACAAGAAGCTTGTCACAGAAACGGCCACGGCACTGGCTGACGGCAAGGCTGTGGGCTGGTTCCAGGGCCGGATGGAGTTTGGCCCGCGCGCCCTCGGCAACCGTTCCATTCTCGGCGATCCGCGCTCGGCCAAAATGCAATCGGTGTTGAATCTCAAGGTCAAATACCGCGAGTCCTTCCGGCCCTTTGCGCCGTCGGTGTTGCGCGAGAAGGTGTCTGACTGGTTCGAGATCGACACAGACAGCCCCTACATGCTGCTCGTCGCCGATGTGGTGAAGGGCAAACGCCGCAAGATGACGGCCAGACAGGACGCGTTGTTCGGCATCGAAAAGCTCAACGTGCCGCGCTCGGAAATACCGGCTGTCACCCACGTGGATTATTCCGCCCGAGTGCAAACCGTGCACAAGGACACCAATCCGCTCTACCACGCACTGATCAGCGACTTCGGCAAGAAGTCCGGCTGTCCAGTCGTGGTCAACACCAGTTTCAACGTGCGCGGTGAACCATTGGTATGCACGCCTGAAGACGCCTTCCGCTGCTTCATGGGAACCGAAATCGAAGTGCTGGTTGTCGGCAACTGCATGCTGCGCAAGGAAGCCCAGGACCCGGCGCTGAAGCTGAATTATGAAACAGCCTTTGATCTTGATTGAGGCGAGACAGAAAGCCGGGAAGACCTACGAATGACGCAACCCGCCCATGCCGGAAACTTGTACCTGCCCATGGAGGTATTTGTCCGTGAGTATGACTTACGCCTTCTCATTGCCCTGATGGCCATTGAACGCGGCATGACTGTGATCATGGGGCAGAAATGGCTGATGGAACGGAACATCAAGTCGATGCCGCGTGGCTTGTGGATATTCAAGACGATGACGCGGCGGGATTCTGGGGCGATGAAAAAGGTCAAGGAGGCAGGACACCAACTCGCGTCCATCGATGAGGAAGTGCCCACTTTTGCCGAGGGCAGCGGAGGCCTGCTGTGGGTCTCCAACGATGGTGTTGCCTTGTGTGACCGCATTTTCTGCCTCGGCTCCGAGCACCAGAAGAGCCTTGCCGGAAAGTGGCCGATGCATGCCGGCAAGACGCGGCTCACCGGCAATCCGCGCTGGGATTACCTGCGCAAGGAATTGTCGTCGGTCTATGGTGAACAGGCCGCCAAATACAATGCTGAGCACGGACGGATCATCCTGATCAACACGAATTCAGGCGAAGTCAACTCGGCAAAATACGCTGGCGAGAAGGATACGACCGAGCGCTACATCAGGCGCGGCAAACTTGAGCCGACGAAGGAGAACCTGGAACTTTGGAACGACTATCTGAACTTTGAGCGGACCAACCTTACGGCCATCATCGCCCTGACCAAGACGCTGTCGGAAAATTTCCCGAACCACACCATCGTCGTAAGGCCACACCCGGCGGAGAGAATTGAAACCTACCGCACTGCCTTTGCGGGCAATGACCGGATCAAGGTCATCTTTGAGGGACCGGCAGCAGCCTGGATCGTAGCATCGGAAGTGCTCATCCACACGTCGTGTACCACTGGCATTGAAGCCTATGCGTTGGGCAAGCCCGCCATAAGCTATGAGACGACGTACTCGCGCTGGCATGACATTCACCTGCCGCGGCAGTTGAACATTACCGCAAGCAACGAGTTTGACATCGTGAAGCATGTGTCACGTCTCACAACCGACGCCACGTACTGGCCGTCGTTCATGGCGGAAAAACAGCAGATCTTCGAGAAGTTCTTTTTTGGCAGCACGGGACCACTCGCATCACAAACCATCACCGGCGAATGCAAAGCGATGCTGGAAGAGGCTAGGCTTTCCGGTTTAACGGGCAAATGGCGTGCCCGCTTCGGTTTTCTGCCATGGTGGTATCTGTCGAAGAACACCCGCCGCATCTTCCCCAACCTTCAGGCGAAAGATGTCGAAGGCAAGCTCGTGAACCTCGCGCGCCTGCTCGGTCACAGTGTCGATCCGTCGGTCACGAAGATCGGTGACCGCATGTTCAAGATCAGCGCACGCGTGGCGTAACGGTTACGGCCAGCCCTTGCCAATGGTGACGTAGTTCGCCTGACGGTCGTATTCGAGTGTGCTGTTGGCCTCGAATGAAATGCCAGACCCGGTTTGGCCTTCATCGGCCTGTCTTGCGCTCCAGCCGTTGAACTCCCACTTTTGGTGCTCAACTTCGGTCCAGAACCGCGGATTGCGGTGCCGGTCAAGCAGGAATTGCAGGGAGTGCTGCGAGACGCCAAGCCAGTCGCGGAACTGGTCCATGTAGTGCAAGGCTTGCTGTTCGTACTTGCGCACCAAGGCCAGTCCGTCTTTCCTGGTCAAACGGCCAAAGCGAATTTCCCGCGCCGCATGATCGGTCACTTTCGAATAGCCGTGCTTGTAGAGCTTCAGCAAATCATGGACATCCATGTAGTTGAAGCAATCGACATGGTCATAGCAATCAAAAGTGCGGCCGAAAGTCGAGGTCTTGTAGCCATGGGTGCGCATCATTTGCTCATGCTGCGCCTTGGGGTCCCAGCGTACGTAGTTGCCAAGATAAATTCCGCGGACTCCCACGGTGTGCAACTCGTGGTCATCGGGATATCTGTACTGCCAGATATCCTCTTCCTTGAGGGTGTCAAATATCGACAGGAGGTCGTCCGCCTCATGACCCATCAGGTCATGGTCCTTGCGGTAGCGTCGGGTCATTTCGACCTCGTGCTCGTGCGAGAACATGCCCACCTGTTCAAGGCCCTGGTGGGCACCCCAGATGATCAACGGTACCTGATACCTGACTGCAGTCTGCACCGGAAAAACCGTCTGACCCGCCAATATGGGCCAATAGACACTGCCGAAGCGGCGCAACGTGCTGCGGGTGATGTTCTTCACCGAGAGCGGATTGACGTTCTGGTAGAGGATATCGCAATTGAAACGGATGCGCAGGTTCGCGAGATTGCTTATGCCCAATGGCGTGTTGAAATACTTGTTGTAAGTTACCAGAAGCGGGTTCAGTCCAAGACGCTCCTTGACGAGGTGGACGATATAGTGGGAGTCCTGCCCGCCAGTGACGGGAACTATGCAGTTGTAATTGTCACCGGCCTGATCGCGATACGGCTTCACCAGTAGTTCGAGCTTGGACCAGCGCGTCGCCCAATCCAGCGCGTCTTTTTCCTCATGCACTCTGCAGCCAGAACAAATTCCCTCGTCATCCAGGGTCAACCCCAATGGATGGGACGTGCCGTAGAGACAACGTTTGCAAAATGAGATGTCAGACATTCAGAAATGACGCGTGTTTTGATTCAAAGACGGGAAGACGCAGAGGGGTGGTACTGAGGGCAGTCCTGAGGTTTTGTATTGCATGCTCGCGATAGTTCAGAAAGTTTCCCACGGCCACGGCGGCCACGCGCTCATTTTGCAGCAACTGGCTGAATTGTTCGGGCTCACTGATCCCACCAAAGACAATGAGCGGAACATGCGACAGCGGAAAATGCTGGACCAGTGCACTTTGAAATCCTCCGCGAGTGCCCTCATTCATCCAGTCAATAAGCAGCGCTTCAGAGACAATTCCACCTTCCAACAACTCCGTGACGTCTGGAGAAATGACCTTGGACTGTTGGTTCCTGTAGTCCAGCCAGTTCACCTTTCCGTCACTGTGCGCCATGGGCAATGCCGCTATCACTGCCTGTGCCCCGAGGCGCGAACACAGTTCGCGCACAACTGCCGGGTCATCGTGCAGCAGCGCATCCAGCACCAAACGGTCGGCACCGGCTTGAATCGTCCTGATGCCATCCTCGACCGAGGTGATGCCGCCACCATAAATGAGCGGCGTGGATATGCCGATGCGGGCTAGTTTGTTCAGCAGTTCGAAATCCGGGCCCCTGCCATGCCTCGCCCGGTCAATCACCAGAACCAGGATTTCGTCAGCCCCCCAACGATCAAGGTTTTCAACCAGGCACTCGGGTTTGCCCAAAGGCAAGTAGCGCCTGTACCCAATGGATTGAACGGCCCATCCGTCCTTGACCGTCACCACGCCAACCAGACGTTTCTTAAGCATTGGTCATGTCCGAGATGAGATTGCGGAGAAGCGTTCTGCCGGCGGCCTGACTTTTTTCGGGATGAAATTGAACCCCCACGGTGCTTCCCCGCCTGATGGCAGCAACGATGGGCTGAGGATGACGCGAAATCGCTGCCTGAAATTCTTTCGGGCCATCATAACGGTATGAATGATTGAAGTAGAACGCTTCGCCATCGCAGACCCGCAATGACGAATCCTGTTCGAGACACTCAAGCGTGTTCCAGCCGATGTGCCATTTCGCCCCGTTGAGCGGCACCACTTCGCCGGGGATGATATCCAGCCCTGCGGTGTGTTGCATTTCGTGGGAGGCGCTGGCCAGAAGCTGCATGCCCAGACATATGCCAATGATGGGGCGTTGATCGCGAGCCTGCTGGCGCAGATAGCCGATCAGGTTGCATTGATGAAGTGCCTGCATGGCAGTCGGGAATGCCCCGACACCCGGCAGGATCAGTACGTCGGTTGCATCAAGAACGTCGATTTCCGCACTGATCCGGACCCGGAATCCAAGTTCGCGCAGGCTGTGCACGACAGAGGCATGGTTGCCGATGCCATAGTCCACAACGCCGACGGTGACATGCCTCATAGACCTACTCCAACAGCGAACTTGCGGTGGATCACGCCATCATTGCCTATGGAAAAAAGTTCCCTGTTGGTGGAGGCCTTGACCTTGTACCAGAAATCATCGGTGGAAATTTGCAAATAGTTACAATACTTTCGGATGTATTCTTCATCTTGTGCATCATCATATTTCTCGACCAGCGAAATGGCCCGCTCGCGGCTCATGCGGCCCAAACGGATTTCTTCGTTGACGTAGTCGGTCACGCGCCCGAAGCCAAACTTGTAGAATTTGATGAGTTGGTTGATGGGTGTGAAATCCTCGTCCAGTGCTGTGACGCCGTACAAGTCGCCGGTTTTCTCGACGCCATCGGTGCGGATTTCAAGTCCGGTGGAGCAAGCGTAACCTGCGTTGTTGAGCAATGACCAGTCACCGAGGAACCATCCGAGATAGACAATCTGAAGATCGTGCTTCTCGAACTCCGCGATTGTCGGATAGACATAGGATACCAGTTCGGCCTTGCTGAATCCGCACTCGAGCATCCAGTCGAGGCCGCTCGACAAAGTATTCAAGCTGCGCAGGCTGTTGCCATCATAGCCGGTGCGCCCAAGGGTTTTCATGTCGCCAAGTTGCAGCCCGGGGTTCTCACCCCACAGGATCAATTTGATGCCGTACTTGATTGCAATTTGTGGCACCGTTGAGAACAATGCCATTTCGGTCGAACGGAAAGAGTTGGTGAACTTTCGGAACCCTTCCTGCTTCAGGGTTTTCCATGTGCCAGGTGCCGGGGCGCTCATCACAACATCGAAGCCCAGGTTGATCAGGTTGGAAAGATTGTCCACGCCACGCTCGGTGACCTGTTCGGGGGGATAGCTCAAGCATACCAGCAGAGGATTGATGCCGAGCTTGTCGCGCAGGTACAGCGCCTGCCTGGTACTGTCCTTGCCTCCGCTCACGCCAATGATGCAGTCGTGATACCGGCCAGGCTGCCGGGGATGCTTTTCAAGCAGATCCTGCAGCACTTCGAAACGTTCCTGCCAATCAACATGCTGCAAGGCGGAGAAATAATTGCAGGCGGGACAAATGCCTTCCGCCGTGAAGATGGTGTTGGGGCGGGTATCTGGTTGCAAGCAAATCGTGCAGTATTTCATGTCTGCTCCCCAGATCAGCCGCGCCGCTGTCCGGCAACGCAGCGCATGTCAGTGTCATGACAAGTGGCATGACAAATGTCAGGGCATTGCAGCATTGTTGCCAGTTCTAAGGTTTGACTTGTCATTGCGCTCATCAAAGACTTCTGGACTTTCAGCATATTCAGTTTTCACAAGGCATGTACGGACTATTTCAGCAGGTCCCAGGCAATCGCCGTACCCCGGCGCACGTCCTGTCTTACAACCCGTCCGAGCAGGGATTCCAGATATTTTGGTGGCAGTCCCAAACCCGGCCGAATGGCGCGCGTATTCTGCAGGGTGAGTGCTTCACCGGCCTTGAGGTCTTGAACGACATAGAGCGAGCGGCGGAACTGCAGCGATTTTGCCTCCGCTGCAGTCGGGCCGTAACTCACTCCTCCCAGAGCCTGCCAGGCCCGCCCGGTCTCTGTCACCAGTTGCGCCATTTCTGCCGGTTCCATCGAGAATGTGCTGTCGACACCGCCATCTGCCCGGGCAAGCGTAAAATGCTTTTCGATCACTGTCGCCCCCAAGGCCACACTGGCGACCGATACCCCGACACCCATGGTGTGGTCCGATAACCCCACTTCGCAGTCAAACAGCTCCCGCAAGTGTGGAATGGTCAGGATGTTGGTGTTTTCTGCCGTAGCGGGATACGTGCTGGTGCACTTGAGAAGAATCAGGTCTTTGCAACCGGCGGCGCGTGCGGCCCGCACGGTTTCATCAAGTTCCGCCACAGTTGCCATGCCGGTTGAAATGATCAACGGCTTGCCGGTGCTGGCTACACGCCGGATCAACGGCAGGTCGGTGTTTTCGAACGATGCAATCTTGTAGCAAGGCACGTTCAGCGTTTCGAGAAAGTCCACGGCTGTATCATCGAATGGCGTGCTGAAGGGAATCATGCCGAATTCAAGGGCGCGATCGAATATCGGTTTGTGCCAAGACCATGGGGTGTGAGCCTCGCCATAGAGCTTGTACAGGGATGTGCCCGCCCACAGGCTTTTGGCATCACTGATATGGAACTCACGTTCGTCCAGATCGAGCGTCATGGTGTCGGGTGTGTAGGTTTGAATCTTGAGCCCATGAGCACCGGATGCTGCCGCCGCCTCGACGAGATGCAGCGCGCGCTCAAGCGACTGGTTATGATTGCCGGACATTTCGGCAATGACAAACGGCGCATGATCTCGGCCAATGGGCCTGCCCGCGATAATGATGCCAGGTGTATTCTCAGGCGTATTCATTTCGTGCACTCCTGATCGCAGGTGCCATGATCTCGGCCCGGTCCCAGTCTTCCTGGGTGTCGATGTCGACCACGCGCCAGCGCGGAATGCTGACGGCAGCCGAATGTCCGGCAAATATCTTCTCACCTGCTATCCAGGCCGAAGGGCGGCCCCAATAGAATTGTCCGGCATCGTGCCATGCGACTGGCAGGTCCTGCGAACGTGTGCCGAAGTGTTCGGGAAAAAACATTTCAACTCCGCCGGTTGCGGTTTGCCTGAAGGCCCGGAAAATTGGTGCGGGAAATTCGGTCACGCTGAATGCGTAGTTCCACGCGCCACCGTCGAGAATTTCCAAACCACGCTGCAAATCGCTGGCCAGAACGAATGGCGCGGTCGCATAGAGGCAACACACAGCCGCGACATTCCAACCCTGGTCAACAGCCCATTGAGCGGCGTGTGCAATGACAGGGATTGTTCCTGCGTGGTCGTCTGACAGAACTGTCGGGCGCACAAATGGAACCTCCGCTCCCCATTTTGTCGATACGGCTGCAATCTCGGCATCATCGGTGGATACAATGATCTTGTCGAAGAGGCCCGATGCCTGGGCTGCCGCGATAGACCACGAAATCATTGGTTTGCCGCAAAAATCCTTGATGTTTTTGCCCGGGATGCGTTTGCTTCCGCCACGCGCGGGAATCACTGCGAGTTTCATGCGTCGATGCTCCGTGCCATAGCATCGACAACTTTATCCTGTTGCGCGTCCTGCAATCCCGGAAACATTGGCAGGCTGATCGCCTCGCCATAATAGCGTTCAGCCTCGGGACAGCAGCCGGGAGCAAACCCCATGGTCCGGTAATAGGGCTGCAGATAAACCGGAATATAGTGCAGGTTCACGGCTATGCCCTGATGTCGAAGCCCTTCAAATACCTGGCGATGGGTTTTCTGTATTTCGGAAAGTTTCAGCCGGATGACATAAAGGTGCAAACCGGAATATCCGTCCGGGTGCTGCCATGGGGTGAGAACAGGAAGTCCCTCAAGCAGGGTATTGTAGCGTGCGGCAATTTCATGCCGGCGCGACACGAAATGTTCGATGCGCAGCATTTGGCTCAAACCGAGCGCCGCCTGAATGTCCGTCATCCGGTAATTGAAGCCAAGCGCAACCTGCTGATAATACCACGGGCCATCAGGCTCGTGAGTCATGTCGTGGAGGTCGCGGGTTATGCCATGACTGCGCAACAGTCGCAGGCGCTTTGCAAGTTCACCGTTGTTGGTCACTGCCATGCCACCTTCGGCAGTGGTGATGATCTTGACCGGATGAAAACTGAATATGGTGATATCACTGTAGCGGCAATTGCCAATGGGCATGCCCTGGTATTTTCCGCCTATGGCGTGCGAGGCGTCTTCGATGACTTTGAAGCCATATCGTGTGGCCAGCGCACTGATCCCGGCCATATCGCAGGGTTGCCCGCACAGATGAACGGGGATGACAACTTTGGGCAGTCTGCCGTCCTGTTCGGCCCGCACCAGCTTTTCTGCCAGGCGGTCGACACTGAGGTTATATGTGCTGGGATCGATGTCGACGAAGTCAACCGTGGCACCGCAATACAGTGCACAGTTTGAACTGGCGACAAATGTAATCGGACTGGTCCAGACAATGTCGCCCGCTCCAACGCCCAGAGCCAGACATGCGATGTGCAGCCCCGAAGTTGCGCTGTTCACGGCGACGGCATGGGTTGCTCCACAAAAATCGGCGACCGAACTTTCAAACGCAGGAACAACCGGTCCTTGCGTGAGATAGTCTGATTTCAGGACAGCAACGACAGCCTGAATGTCGGCATCATCGATATCCTGGCGTCCATAAGGGATTGCTCCGGTCATATCTTGCCCACGGTATTCTTGTGCCGGTCAATCCAGTCGCGCAACGTGTCGACAGTCATCCACTCCGCGTTGCTGCCGGAACAGTAGCTGAAATCCTTGGGCACAGTCTTGCCATTGCCGATGCGAAGCGGGTCATCGCTCCAACCATGGATCGCCGGAAGGATCTTGTAGTGATCCTCAAATTCGTATGTGTAAGGCGCATCTTCCTGGGTGATCATCTGTTCATCAATTTTTTCACCGGGCCGAATTCCGATTTCCTCTTGATGCGCGTCAGGATCCACGGCACGGGCAATATCGGTAATGTTCATGGACGGAATTTTCCGAACGTAGATTTCACCGCCGACCATGTCGTCGAAGGCGTGCCAGACCAGTTCCACGCCCTGTTCCAATGTGATCATGAACCGGGTCATACGCTTGTCCGTGATCGGCAGGGATCCCTTGCCCTTGAGAGACAGGAAAAATGGAATGACCGAACCACGCGATCCCATGACATTGCCGTACCGTACTACCGCAAATCGCGTTTCTTCTGTGCCGGAATAGGAGTTTCCGGCGATAAACAACTTGTCCGAGGCAAGTTTGGTCGCACCATACAAGTTGACCGGGCTGCAGGCCTTGTCCGTTGAGAGCGCCACGACCCGTTTCACACCCTGATCGATGCATGCGTCGATCAGATTCATTGCACCATTGATGTTCGTCTTCACGCATTCGAAGGGGTTGTATTCCGCCGTCGGAACAATTTTGGTGGCAGCTGCGTGCACAACATAATCAATGCCGGTCAAAGCGCGGTGCAGGCGCTCCTTGTCGCGAACATCGCCAATGAAAAAACGAACCCGCTTGTCGCTGCCGTAGAGTTTTGCCATTTCCCATTGCTTCATCTCGTCTCGCGAGAAGATGACCAAGCGCCTTGGGTCAAATTTGGCCAATGTCATAGGGACAAAAGCATGCCCGAACGAGCCGGTACCGCCGGTAACGAGAATGGAAGAATTGCGCAGCATTGAATTACCTTGTCAGCCGTCGGAACAACCGGGAACGATTGCACCCCGATAAAAAGAGCATATCTGGTGAATCTGCATTGATGTTATGCGGCATGGCCGCGGTGAAGCAAGCGTCTGTCATGTATCGGTTCGGCAAAGTGTCTTGTCGGTTGGTTGAGCCGACGATGTAGCGCTATGGCACGATAAGTCAACTTGGGTTGACGGTGCCGCACATGTTGATCCCAGGGAGCCTTTCCGGTTGCTTGACCCGGTCCAAATGCCACTTGTCAGAGTTCGCGCCAGCCGGTCAATCCAGTGCACAATCCTGCGCACTCGACATTCCCTGTCAGGCTCGTTATCCAGTCCACCAAACGCAGACCAGAGACCATAAGACGTGAGCAAGAACACCCTGTTTTCCGCGATTATCCTGGCGATTTGCCTCATTGTCGGCCTCGGGCTGGGTGAAGTGGCTTTGCGCGTCAAGAACCTCTCGATGCAGAACTATGACATCGAGATGTGGCGCTATGCCAAGGAACTGAAGCGGCCCAGCGATGACCCGGCGCTCGGCCACGAGCATATCAGGAATTCTTCAGCATTCCTGCAGTCCGTCGATATCCGGACCAATGAATGGGGTCTGCGTGGTGGACCGGTGGTGGACATGCCAGGCGGCGGACGGCGCATTCTCGTCCTTGGTGCATCGATCACGCTGGGCTGGGGCGTCAAGGAAGAAGACACCATGACCAGCCTTCTCGAGCGCCGCTTTGCCGAGAAGGGCGAACCTGTCCAGGTGCTCAATGCCGGCATCGGCAACTACAATGCCGAGCGCTATGTGGGCCACTTTTTCCGCGATCTGAAAGACCTCAAGCCGACCGACATTGTGGTGCACTACTTCTTGCGCGATGCCGAAAAGCTGGAAGCCGGCGGCGGCAACTTCTTCCTGCGCAACAGCGAACTGGCGGTGACGCTGTGGATCGCCATGAACCGCATTCTGAAGCCGCAGGGCGAGGCTTCGATCGAAGCGCACTACAAGGCCGTCTATGACCCCAATTCAGAGGGCTACAAGGCGATGCAATCCGCGCTCAAACAATTGGCGGACTATGCCCGGGCCAACAACATCAAGATCACGCTTGCCGTGGTGCCGGATGTGCACAACCTCGAGAACTATCCGTTCCAGGATATTCATGCCCGCATGAAGACGGTGGCGGAGGATTTGGGCTATCGCTTCGTCGACCTGCTGCCAGCCTTTGGCAATCTGACGCCCAAGGATGTCTGGGCCATGCCCGGCGATCCCCATCCCAATGCCCTGGGTCACAAACTGATGGCGGATGCGCTCTTTCCCGTGCTCGTGGCCCCTTGAGCCATGCTGTTCAGCGAACCGCGCTTCTTTCTGTTCTTCCTTGTCTATGCGGCTGCGCATGTCCTGACCCCGCCGCGATTGCGCATCTGGCTCGTCATCCTCGGGGGCGCAGTGTTTTACGCGTCGTGGCGGCCGGACTATCTCTGGGTGCCGCTTGGTCTCAGCGTGGTTGCCCATTATGGCGCGCAGTGGATGGAACGGGTGAAAGACGACGCAGCACGCAAGCAGCGGCTCTGGCTGGTTCTCGCCTGTCTGTTCATTCCGCTGGTGACCGTCAAATACACCCACTTCGTTCTGGCTGATGTGGTGCAGCTTGGTCTGGCGGCGGACCAGTACCGCTGGGCTCTTCCGCTCGGCATTTCCTTCATCACGTTCACAGTGACGGCCTACGTTGTGGACGTTTATCGCCGCCGCTATGCCCGCGAGAACAGCCTTGTTCTCATGCTGGGCTATGTCTTCTTCTTTCCACACCTGATTGCTGGCCCCATCCTGCGGCCAAACGAGTTGATGCCGCAATTGAAGCAACTGCGTCAGGCGTTTGACGCGCGCGTCCTCTTGGGGGTCAGCCTGTTCACGCTGGGATTAGTGAAAAAACTGGTTTTTGCCGACCAGATCGCGGTTGCGATAGAGCCGGTTTATGCTGGCGAGACTGCACTTACCGCGTGGCACTACATTCTCGCCATCTACGGTTTTTCGGTGCAGATCTATTGTGATTTCTCGGGCTACACCGACATGGCTATCGGACTGGCCTATCTGTTGCGCATCCGCCTGCCAACCAACTTCCTGCGTCCCTACCGGTCCGCTTCGCTCACCGAGTTCTGGCGGCGCTGGCACATCACGCTGTCCTTTTGGCTGCGCGATTATCTCTACATTCCGCTGGGTGGAAACCGCCGTGGCCGCGCCCGGCAAATCATCAATTTGCTGATCACAATGGTGCTGGGTGGGCTCTGGCACGGGGCCAACTGGACTTTTGTCATCTGGGGCGCACTGCATGGCGCAGGTCTCAGCCTGTCACATCTGTTGGGGCAGAAGGTGCGCCTGCCGCGCTGGCTCGGGGTCTTGATCACGTTCCACTTCGTGACCATCGCCTGGGTGTTTTTCCGGGCCCATGATCTGGCGACCGTCGCGCGGGTGTTGGCAGGGCCCTTCACGGCGAGTTACGGGGACGCGGCTGGTACACTCAGCAAGCTTGCTTTCCCGATCCTGCTGACAGTCATTTTTCTTGCCACGCACGTTCTTGACCGCCACAGCCGCCTGCGCTGGCTCAGTGTCCATGGCAACAAGATCATTCAGTGGGCCGTCATCGTTCTGTTCTGGATCGTCGCCATTGCCGTGAGCCAGGGCAGTTCTGCCAAATTCATCTACTTTGATTTCTGATCAGCAGAGCGGCTGGCCGGTCATCTTCTCTAGGACACGCTGGGGTGATTTTTCCGGGTGCGCCATGTCATCGATGGTGATCTCGTATGTCTGTTCCAACGCATAACGTCCGGCCAGTGCGGCATGCAGTACGCTGTCAGTGAAGCACAGCCAGACCGAGTTGGGCGGAAATGCGAATTGCTGTTGCGGTGAATTTTCCTGGAAGTCACGATCGAGTTTTCCAAGATCATGCAGGTTTAGCATGATGTGGTCGTAGTGCGAGCGCTTCCAGTGCGTCAGGCGCACGAGGTTCATCAGGGCGAATTCACCGGGGTAGGGCTGCCTGATCTTGTCGAGATAGCGCTTGGCATAGCCCTCGAAATCGCCACCGACTTTCCACAGACGCGGCTCGCCAAAGGGGTTGATGTTGTTGAAGACGCGCAGGATGCGCCGCTTCACCATGGGGCGGCGCTTGAATGCGTCGGCATGCAGCAACGTGTCATCAAAGCGGAACTGCTTGTCATCTCCCACCTTGTTGATGGATTTGCGGTTCCTGATCTCGACGGGCCTGAATGTTGTCCGTTGCGCCACGTATTTTCTGCCGGGCTCGCCGAGGAGGCGGGCAAGCCAGGCCTCAGTTTCCGACTTGTAGCGCGCCATCAGGCTTTCGGCGGCGGTCTTGTAGGCCGAATGCTTGGCAATGCCTGAGGTCTTGTTCAGGTAGGGATCGAGTGTGATATTTTTTTGCACGCCGTCGGTTAGGTTCTTGTCCTGCGAGAACAGAATTTTTTCGCTTTCATTCAGAGCCACGGAAAGGCCGGGAATGAAGATCACATTGCTGCCTTCCAGCTTTTCCACAGCCCCGGTCTGGTCCTTGGCCGACCATGTGTCTGCGAGGAATTTTTCGGCTGGAATCTGGACAATCTCACTCATCTCGTTGCTTCCCCTTGGCCGCGGCTTGCCGCATGTTCGATGCAGTATAGACGCCAAGTCAACGACGCGACAATGGCTCAGGCGATTGACCCGCGACAATGGTGCGTCTAGATCAAGCGCCTTGAAGGCGGCCTGCTGTATGGACATCAAACCCAACCTAAAATGGTGAACGACACCCTTGATCTTGCCGGGCGACGCCTGCTCAAACGGCGTGGAAATCTGCTGTGAATATCGTAATTCGCGCCGACGCCTCAGCCGCCATCGGGTCGGGACATGTCATGCGCTGTGCGGCGTTGGCGCGCCAACTGATCAGTATCGGTGCGCAGGTGACTTTTCTCTGCCGCGCTATAGATGTGGGCATTGCCCGCCAACTTGAACAATCCGGAATTGCGGTTTCGCTTCTGCCTGCTGCAGAACCTGTGGTTTCGGATGGACCCTACTTTCATTCCAGGTGGTTGAGTGCGACGCAAGATGACGATGCAGCCGGGACGATCACGTTCCTTCAGGGACGCAACGTCGATTGGTTGATTGTCGATCACTACGGCATCGGCGCACCTTGGGAAGTGCTGGTAGGCCAACATGTGGGCCGCATTGCCGTCATAGATGATCTGGCCGATCGTCCTCACGCCTGTTCGATTTTGATCGATAGCAATCCATTGCCTCAAGCCGGGCGGCGCTACCTCGATCTCGTTCCACCGGGGATACTTTGCCTCGAAGGTCCGGCCTACATCATGCTGCGTCCAGAGTTTGCTGCGCTCTCGGGCCAGACAAGAGCTGTGCCAGATGTCGCGCAAAAAATCCTGGTGAGTTTCGGTGGTTTTGATGCGCAGAATTTTACGATGGTTGCGTTGGATGCATTGGAGCGTCTTGCTGAGCCTGTGGTGGCAGATTTCATCGTTGGTGCTGGACATCCCTCTTTGGACGGCATCCAGGCACGTGTTGCAGCCCATTCGTCTTGGCATGTGCATACCCAAACCTCTGAGGTTGCGGAATTGATGCTGGCCGCCGATCTCGCCATCGGGGCGGGAGGGCAAATGGCCTATGAACGTGCCTGCCTCGGCCTGCCCGCCATTGCAATCTGCGCTGCTGAAAACCAGCGCGAGCAGATCGAAGCTGCGGAGCGGGCCGGTTTTTTGCTGAGCTTTTCTCAGCAGGGTGATCTGGTGACGGGGCTTGCACAAGTCGTGCGACAGGTGATGCACGACAAGGAGATACGACTGCGCATGCACAGCGCCGGCCAGCGTATCGTTGACGGCAGGGGCGTGAAGCGCATCGTGAGCTGTATGCTGGATCAGACAAAACAGGTCGTCAGACCAGCTCGCGGCACCGACATGGAGATGATCCGAGACTGGCGCAATGATGACAGGGCACGGGCGGTTTCGGGATCAACTAGTGTCGTCGACGCGGCGACCCATCAGGCCTGGTTTACCGGCAAACTTGAGAATCCTGACTGCGTCATGCTGGTTGCTGAAATTGGTGGCTTGCCTTGTGGCGTGGTGCGATTTGATACCCACAACGATGTTGCACGTGTTTCCATTTTTTTGGCCCCACCGTTCATCGGGTTTGGGCTGGGACGCAACATGATGCGCACTGCAGAGGCGCACTTGCGTCAGGTCATGCCGCAAGTCAGGTCGCTGCAGGCCGTGGTTGCCGAAGGGCATTTGGTGTCCACGAAACTGTTTCATGCTTCGGGCTATGCCAAGAGAGCAGGGCTTTGGGAGAAGGTGCTGGACGGTGAAGCCTGACTAGCCTGAGGTCAGTCAGGTCCTATTCCGCCCAACCGCATCCCAGTTCGAGATAGTCCTTGGGTTTGAGACCGAGGTCATCCTTCAGGTATTGCGTCGGCAACATTCCCGGTTTTGACATCCGCCCGATTTCGTCTTGCTGCAAGAAGGGTGCAAGTCTTGAATCGCCTGCAGCAATGATTTTCAGTTGTCGCGCCTGCGCTGCATCACCCGCATGAAATCCGTCGATGAAATCACAGTCGGCCAAGTCGGGGTCTGGTGTTGCCACAAAGGGCAGGCCCGCTTTGCGGATGGCCGTTTCCAAGTCGGCGATGTAGCCAAAACCGCCATCTTTCTCCATCGCCGCTGTCACGGTTGGCGCGAAGGTGGGAAAATAGAAGACATGGTTCACGCCAGCCTGCTGCAGCCTCTCGTGCATGGTGAGAAGGAAAGCGAACTGTTGTGGCGAAATGACCTGCGACTTTTCAAAGCGCCGGTTGGCATTGCGGATGCGCCCCAGCGTCATGCCGAAATTGACGTCCTCTGACTGTTTTTCCGCCGTGAGCAATTCGCCGTAGTAGCGGTATCCGTCAGCGGCGTAGCCTGCGAGATAGCGCTTGGCAGACAGGCCGAGATGGCATTCTGGCCCGTTCCAGAGAGCCTTCCAGCCATCATGCCACATGGACTGGTTCACCAGCAGGCTGATCAAGCGCAAGATGGCCCGCGGATCATTGGGATCAGACGGGGTCAGCTTCACCTTGGCTACTCCGGCTTCATCCCAGTTGGGATTGAACCAGTACTGGTCGAGGCCGATCAGCATGAATTTAGGTTTGTGGATGGCGAGCAATTGCTCCACCGCCGATTGGCCGCGCTTGATGTCAGTCAACACGCGCCCGAGATTGACGAAAGGTTTGCTGAATTGACGCTGGTTCATTTCCAGCACGCGGCTGGAGCCCAGAGCAATGATATCGGGCTTTATGGAACGATAGATTTCAAACTTGTAGAAGGCCTCGTTCTGCTTGCCGAATTCGGAAAACATGCAAGGCTTTCCGGCGTGATGCTGGAAGCGCACGATTTCATCTTCGGGCATGAAATCACCGGTGCCGATCAGCACTTGCCGCGCCAAAACAGTCAACCCCAGAAGCAACGCCAGAAGGGCGAGTACTGCGATGACGTAGCGGCGGGGATTAGAACTGGAAATAGAGAAACTCACTCGGTCCCCCCAGGCTCACGACGACACAAATCCAGCAGAAGGCCAGCACCAGGAAATTGCCAAGGTTCGGTGTGAAAACCAACTTCTGCTTCTGCTCCAGGAAGAACTGCGCCGCATTGGGCGCTAGAAGCGCGATTGCTGCGGCGATGGCCAGCATGGCAGCGGCAGCTTCATCAGGTTGCGAACTGATGATCAGAACAGTGCCGGAAACGGCGGCAGGCAAGTGCTGTGGTGCCTCGATTGCATGGGTCAGGCCCTGCAGCACTGCGAAAGCCGCGGCCACGTTGGGCGCGCGGAAGAACACCCACGCGAGTGCTATGGCAAAGAACGTCACGACAAAGCCCGCAACCTTCCAGGCCAACCCCTGGCGCTCGCCCAACAGGTGGCGCAGCAGGTGGTTGATGATGAGATAGACGCCATGCAGCAGGCCCCAGATGATGAAGGTCCAGCCTGCGCCGTGCCAGAGGCCGCCGAGCAGCATGGTGATGAAAAGGTTGGCATAGCGGCGCGCCGGGCCTTTGCGGTTGCCACCCAGCGGAATGTAGAGATAGTCCCGCAGGAAATTGGAGAGCGTGATGTGCCAGCGCCGCCAGAACTCGATGATGCTGGTGGCCTTGTAGGGTGAATAGAAGTTGACCGGCAGGCGGATGCCGAAGAGCAATGCGCTGCCCAGCGCCATGTCGGAGTAGCCGGAGAAATCAAAATAGAGTTGGAAGGTATAAGCCAACATGCCGAGCCAGGAATCGCCGGCGTTGAGGGCCGCTCCTTCACTGGCGGCGGTGAAAACCGGACCCACGAATTGCGAGAGGCCGTCGGCAATCACGACCTTCTTGAACAAGCCCACCGAGAACAGGCTGAGGCCGGTGGCCACGATGTCCCAGGTGAGGTGGCGCGCTTCAAGCTTGGCAAATTGCGGCATGATCTCGCGGTGGTGGACGATTGGGCCGGCAATCAACTGCGGGAAGAAGGACACGAACAGACCAAAGCGCAGGAAGTTCAAATCATTCACCTTGCCAGCGTAGGCATCACAGATGAAGGCAATCTTCTGAAAGGTGAAGAATGAAATGGCGAGCGGCAAGACAATGGTGCCGACGTCAATACCGGTGCCAAACGCTGCATTGGCATTGGCGGCGAGGAAGGCTGCGTACTTGAAATAGCCCAGCGTCGCGAGATTGAGGATGAGGCCTGCGATCAGCACCGGCTTTCGCCATTGTTTCGCGGTGACAAGGTAATAGCCGGTAACGTAGTTCGCCAGCACGAGAAAGAGAAGCAGCGGCACGTAGACCGGGTTCCACCACCCATAGAAGAACAGCGACGCCAGGCTGAGGGACGACAGCGCGAGGCTCTTTCTGCCCAACCACATCAACACCCAGAAGATGCAGAATGTCACCGGCAGGAAGGCGAATATGTAGGAGACGGAATTGAAGAGCATGGCGCTATGTCATCCACCCCATTGGCACACATGAATCCGTGTCCGGCGGGTGACGTCGCCGCTGCAGAAATGGTCGCCGGTATTTTTCACGCGGGTGTTGTCCTGTTGCCGTCGCTGGAACAAGCCGAAAGTGTCTGGCTGCGGGGCTGTCTTGGCGGATGTAGCGGCGATGATCAAGGGCCGGGTTGGACGCCCAATTCACAACCTTTCCCCACAAAATGTCTGTGCTTTGATCTCGGTCAATGTTGCAGCGCAGCGGTTTTGGGCTATAGTACTCCCATAGAGGAATTTCCCATGAAAAACACGGTTTTCATCCACACCAATGAGAAACAGATGGTGGGTGCTTTTGTTTCTGAACACTCGTTCAAGCGCAATTCAAAAAATCCCGATGCCTTCGACGTCAAAATCATCCGGCGCGAAGACTTTGCCTTCTTCAATGACTACGAGGGCAAGAAATTCCTCCGCGCCGGCAGCTGGCGGGTGTGGAAAAACGACGATCTGCAATCCTTCACGCCAACACGCTTCATGCCGCCGGAACTGATGGGCTATCAGGGCCGCGCCGTGGTGGTCGATCCTGATGTGTTCGCGGTTGGTGACGTCAACGAACTGTTCGAGCGCGACATGAAGGGCTGCGCCGTCATGGCCAAACCGCGCTTTGGCCACAACGGCCGCGCCGACTACGTTGCAACCAGCGTCATGTTGCTCGACTGCGCCAAGCTCAAGCACTGGAAGCTCAGTGATCTCTTTGCCCAGATGTTTGCCGGAACACTGGACTACGATGACCTCAACACGCTCAACGCTGAACCCAAGGGCTCAGTTGGTTATCTCGAATCCTACTGGAATGATTTCGACCGGCTGCAAGCAGACACCAGACTGATCCACAACACCAAGCGGCGCACCCAGCCCTGGAAGACCGGTCTGCCCATCGATTTCCAGAACCGCATTCCCATTCCCTTTGTCGACAAACTTCTCGGCACCAACGGCATTCAGCTGCCGCTGAAGTACAAGAAGCATCCGGATGCGAGCCAGGAAGCCTTCTTCTTCTCGCTGCTCAAGGAGTGCCTGGAGCAGGGCACGGTGTCGAAGGAACTGGTGCAGGAGCATATGCGCAAGAAGCACGTCCGGGCTGATGCGCTGGAAGTCCTCGCCCGGGTTCCGACGGTGGCGCAGGTGCTGGAGCAGCGCAAGGCGGCCTGAAGAAAGTCTGACGAAAGCCTGACGGCGGTCGAAGCGGACGGCTCAACCTATGCGGCAAGTTTCATATTGCATTGCAACATGAACAATGCTGCGGTGCAAAATATGTGCTAGGGGCGGGTGAAACTGCCCCCTTAGCATTTGGAGACGTCCCATGCCGCACCTGCTTCCCGAAGACCTTGAAAAGATTCGTGCCCTTGCCCACCAATACTGGCTTGAAGAGGGCCGCCCTGAAGGCCGCGCCGAAATCCACTGGCAGCGTGCGCTCGCCAGCCTCACGGCACAGCCAGCTAGCGCCGGTGAGTCAAGACAGCGCCTGATTGCGGTTGCTGCAAAGTCCAAGGGCGTCATTGCAGACAAATCACCACGGTCGAAGGCGGCTCCAGCAAAGACCAGCAAGTCGAAGTCCCCGAAGCGCTAGTCCCGATCCTAGAAACTGACGTGCTTGGGCCACACGTAAGGCGTGGCCGAGGCCGTGCCTTCGCAATCAAGAGCGAAGGTCATTTGGCGCAAGGTGTCGGCCACGGCCTGTTTGCCTTCGCCATGGGGCAAGTCGGCCCCGGCAACAGATGCACCAATACTGACGTCCAAGTTGCCCCCAAACTTGCGCAAGGTTTCGCGGAACAACAGTGCGATACGCAGCGGATAATAAGTGTGGCTGGCGAGGTGAAACAGCGTCGAATTCTGGCCGTGGAAGAACAGTGGCTGTACTTGCACGCCAGTGACGGCCGCCAGCTTGCTGACAAAGGAATGCCAGGGCAGGTCAAGCGCCGGGCCCGCCAACGGTTCCTGGCGGGTGGCCACGCCACCGGCCGGGAACAGTGCGACGCAATGGCCTTGCTTCAGCCACTGCACCGCGTTCATGCGGGTGCGGGCCGAGTTTTGCCGCGCCCTTGTGGTTCCGCCAAAATCAACCGGCAGCAGATAGCGCGCTGCTTCAGGCGGTTGGCACAGCAGGCTATGGGTCATGATCTTGGTATCCGGGCGAACGCGGGTCATCAGATCACCCAGCGCCAGACCATCTGCAACGCCATAGGGATGGTTGGCAACCACAAGCAGGGGGCCGCGGGCGGGAATGTTTTTCAAGGCGTCCGCGTCAAAGCGCAGTTTGATGCCAAGCACGCGGATGCCAGCCGCGAAAATATTCTCCTGCCGCTGGCCGCGTGCCGACCAGTCGAGATAGCGGCGGCGCAGAAAGGACTGACCGGAAAGCTTCTCGATGCCGCAGATGATAGCCTTCTTCAGCAGAGGATCATCGGGGCTGGAATAGCTGAAGTGGATCGTGTCGCGCAGCCCGAGATCGAAATCAATGAAGGGCAGTTCGGCGGTAGATTCAAATCCTGATGACATGCACAAAGCGCTCCCGGCGATGTGCCGCTTTTGTCAAAGCGCCATGACGGTTGGATGACGGGTCAGCCCTGCTTTTCAGCGAGTGCCTTGAGATTGGCGAGTCCCTTTTCATAGTCAGCGCCAATCCAGCGGTCGAACATCAACCCGAACCAGCGCTCCGTCATGCTGTTGAGGCTGGTGTCGAAGCTCCAAACCACTTCGGTTGTTGTGCCCTCCGCCGCCAGCTCCAGGGCGGCATTGGCCTTGCCCATGTCGCCGAAATCAAGGGCGCTGGCGACCTTCTGGTTGGGCAGTAACTCGACTGTTTCCTGGGTGCCAGAACCGACATTGGGTACGGCCGACACCCACGACATTTTCTGCCCAACGCCCGGGCCGGTGTTGCCGTTGGGACCGTCGAAGGTCACCTTCATGTTGGGGTCAAGGCTGAACCACGGCGACCATTCCTTGGCGCGTTGCAGGTCGGCGACAATGGCGAATACCTTGTCCGGCGGGGCATTGATGATGGTCTGGCGCTCGACGTGTGCCTTGTCTGGCAACGCATAGCTGCCCGCCACAAAGATCAGAAACAGGCCGAGCAGGGCGTAGAATATCCCGAGCAATGCTTTTTTCATGGGGGACCTCCTTTTGCTTCTGGGCTGGTCATCTGGCCGCCATCTTGCTATCGGCGGCGGCAGCAAACAAGGAAATTTCCCGTGTCCAGTTCACCCGCACTTACTGTCATGATCAACGCCATCCGCAAAGCTGCCCGCGGTGTGCAACGCGATTATGGCGAAGTCTCCAGCCTGCAGGTGTCAATGAAGGGGCCGGGCGACTTTGTCACCAATTCCGACAAGAAGGCAGAGAGCGTGCTGCGCGGCGAATTGTCCAAGGCACGGCCAACCTACAGTTTCCTTGGCGAGGAAGAAGGTGAAAGCAAGGGCCAGGATCCGGACCACCGCTTCATCATTGACCCAATCGACGGCACATCGAACTTCATGCACGCGCTGCCCTTCTTTGCCCTTACCGTGGCGCTGGAGCGCAAGGGCGAAATCGTGGCGGGCGTCACCTACAATCCGATTACCGATGAACTGTTCCACAGCGAGAAGGGCCAGGGTGCCTTCATCAACAACAAGCGCATGCGCGTGTCATCACGAAAGAACCTGCACGAGTCATTGGTCTCCACCAACATTCCGCATATGGGCCTCAAGAGCCATGTTGAGCACCGCAATGAAGTTGCCGTGCTGCAGGCCCGCACCACCGGCATTCGCGTTCTCGGTTCGACCGCGCTGGAGTTGGCCTACGTTGCCTGCGGCCGTCTCGATGCCGCCTGGTGCCGCGACCTCAACGCCTGGGACATGGCTGCGGGACTCCTTTTCGTACGTGAAGCAGGCGGCTTCGTCTCCAAACTCGACGGCGAAGGCGACCCCCTGCACGCCAACGGCTATGTGGCGACAAACGGTGACCTCATGGCACAGATGAAGCAGGCGCTGGGAGATGCGAGGAAGGTGTGAGTGGGCTAGATCGAATTGAAGAATTCTGGATGAACTGTAACGTCTTCAATAAACTTCAATGAGACGCCTAGTTTGAGTTCCTTTAGGAGCTGACACAGCGATTCGCCGTCAATCAAGTCGATGGCAGGCGCGCCGTCACGCGTGGCTTCAGCGCGCGCATCAGATGTAAAATGTCCAGTGGTCAGAATGATGCCCTTGTCCGCCCTTCCGATCATCGCTCCCCTGAAGTCGCGAACTTCCTTTGAGCCGACACCTCCCTTCCATTTTTTGCATTGAAAGAGAACGTGAAAAGATACGAGATTCACCCTCAGTGTACCAATGCCATCAATCCCACCATCACCGCTTCGTCCTGTCACTTCAACTCGCGTAAATCCACTTTCGCGCAGAAGGCGTTGTGATAGCCTTTCGAAAGCAGCTGGCTTCATACCGTGAACAACTTCTAAAAGTATTTCTGACCAAGTAGATTCAACTTCTGCATCGCCTTCAATATCGCCCTCTTTACTTGCCAACTTGTCCTTTCGACGTTTGGCGTCTTCTGCTCTTACCACTACAGGAATATTCCGAATTTCAGCTTCGGACAGTGACTCACCTTTGTCGGTAAGTGACCAAACTGCCCTGTCACTATTTTCTGCTGCGCCAGCCTTTTTTAGAAACGTCCTGACCCAAGCCAACTCGTACTGGAACTGTGTCCGAGGGCCATCGCCGTGCGGTACCGCCAAAATAGCCTCAGTAAGTTTCATCTCTGATGATACACCTTCCTCCATTTCTTCAATGGTTGTGGAGCCGCCTTTCGCGCGCATGACTTGGACAGTTGGAATGAAATATTCTTGGAAAGGCGGAAGATCAGACTTTGTTGCCATGGTTTTACCCTCGGTGTCCAAACTGAGGCATGCAACAAGAACGGTCAACCCATCGAATAAACTGACAATCTGAATTTTTTGGCTTCTGATATCTCCTGCTATCTCCAAATCAGTGCCGCGTGGCCTATGACCGCACGTGTGCCTTCACGGGTTTGCGGCTGGTGAACGGGCGCGGCCGACCCGAAGTCGAAGCGGCACACATTCGGCCCGTTGAATCTGGAGGCAATGACTGGATCCGCAACGGATTGGCCCTGTCTGGAACGGTGCACTGGATGTTTGACAGGGGAATGCTCTCCCTTGCAGACGATCTCACAATCCTGGTGTCCCGGCATCTTAACACCGACGTGTCTCATCTCCTTCATAAGGACATGAAAGCGAAAGTTCCCCTGAACGAGGCTCATCGTCCGCATTCAATTTATCTGCAGTGGCACAGAGCGGAGAGGTTCAAGGTTTAGCCCTTTCCCGCATCTCCAGAACTGCGCTAACAATAGCGGCGGGGGCAACCGCCGTGCGGAGGGTGCCATGACGCTGAAAATCATCGGAGCGGGTTATGGCCGCACCGGAACAATGTCCACTTACACTGCCCTCAACCAGCTCGGTTTTCGCTGCTATCACATGGCCGAGGTCATCCTGAACAAGGCCAATGCCTCGCATCTGGATTTCTGGCGTGATGTGGCCCGGGCACCTGAGGGAACACAGAGCAACTGGCAATCGGTCTTTTCCGGCTATACCGCAGCCGTCGACAATCCGGCCTGTTGCGTGTGGCGGGAATTGTTGGTGGCTTATCCCGACGCGAAAGTCCTGCTCACCTTGCATCCGCGCGGGCCGGAGGCCTGGTATGAGAGCACCATCGACACCATCTATTTCACCGAAAACGTATGGCAGTTCAAAGTGCTGGAGTGGTTCACACCCTTTGGCCGGAAGTTCGGCGAGATGTCGCGCAAGCTGATCTGGCAGCGCGCCCACAAGGGCACAATGGATGACAAGGCCCGCGCGATTGCGGAATACAACCAGCACATCGCCGACGTGAGGGCCGCCGTACCGCCCGACAAATTGCTGGTCTTCACGGTGACGGAAGGGTGGGGGCCATTGTGCAAATTCCTCGGAGTGCCGGTCCCCGATACGCCGTTCCCCAATGTCAATGACCGTGCAGAAGTGAAAAAAATCATCCATGGAATCACCAATGGTGCCTATGGGATACTGGCGGGGCTGGCGCTGGTGCTGGCCGCCGTTGCCTATGGTGCATTTCGCTTGCTCGGGTGACGTGGGTGGTATTGTCGCCAAACCAACAGGAAATCATGTCATGGATGCATCAGACCTGAAAGCTGCTCAAGCCCCGCTCAAGGCGCTGTACCGGGAAACGCCAAGCGAGGCGATGATCACGCTGCACGCCGAAGGTTCGTTGGGCGAGGGTGTCACCTGTTCGGTGGCCACGGCGCGGGCGCTGGTGGATGCCGGTCTCCATCCGGCCACTGGCGGAGACGGCTTGCATGTGTGTTCGGGTGATATGCTGTTGCAGGCGTTGGTGGCCTGCGCGGGTGTCACGCTCAATGCGGTGGCGACGGCGCTTGCCATTCCGGTCGGCGCTGCCACCGTCAGGGCCGAGGGCGATCTGGATTTTCGCGGTACGCTGGGCGTTGACCGCGACGCGCCTGTCGGCTTTCGCGCCATCCGCCTCACCTTCGACGTTCCGGATATCAGCGCCGAACAGAAGGCGGCATTGCTCAAACTCACCGAGCGCTATTGCGTTGTCTATCAGACGCTGAAATCGTCGCCCGCCATCACCGCGTCCCTGACCTGAGCGTCCCTGCTGACACACTGCTGTCAGCAGCCACCCTTTCGCCAGCGCGCCCGAACCCCTATATCGTGCCTCATGGGTCATTCCAGACAAGAGGGTGGGTTTGCGGAGATGCCGCAGGCCCGGTTGGAGGGCGTTCCGGAACTTCCGGAGCGCGCGCGGGCGGGGCTTGAGTCGCTGCGGCCGGATTTCGTGCCGCTGCCCGACTTCGTTCCCAACAAGCCTGCCAAGCCACCCAAGGCTGAAGGTGGACAACGCTTCCAGCTTGTTTCCGAATATGAACCCAAGGGCGACCAGCCCACGGCCATCGCTGAACTCGTCGGTGGTGCCAACGCCCATGAGCGTGACCAGGTGCTGCTCGGCGTCACCGGCTCGGGCAAGACCTACACCGTGGCGCAGGTCATCGCCGCAACCCAGCGCCCGGCGCTGATCATGGCCCCCAACAAGACGCTTGCCGCACAGCTCTATGGTGAATTCCAGAGTTTCTTCCCCAACAACGCGGTCGAATATTTCGTCTCCTACTACGACTACTACACGCCGGAAGCCTATGTGGCGCGCACCGACACCTACATCGAAAAGGAAAGCGCCATCAACGAACAGATCGACCGCATGCGCCACTCGGCCACGCGCTCGCTGCTGGAACGCGATGACGTGATCGTGGTGGCATCGGTGTCTTGCATCTATGGCATCGGCGACGTCGAAACCTATTCGGCCATGACCTTTGCCATCAAGAAGGGCGAGCGCTTCTCGCAGCGGCAACTGATCGCCGATCTGGTGGCACTGCACTACAAGCGCAACGATCAGAATTTCGTGCGCGGCACATTCCGGGTGCGCGGTGACACGATTGAATTGTTTCCGTCGCATCTTGATGACCGGGCCTGGCGCATCTCGCTGTTTGGCGACGAGATCGAAGCGATCACCGAGTTTGATCCGCTGACCGGCCAGAAGATTGCCGAACTGGTGCAGGTCAAGGTCTATTCCAACTCGCACTACGTCACGCCCAAGCCGACGCTGGAGCAGGCGGCCATGCGCATCAAGGAAGACCTGCGCATCCGCCTGGCGGAATTCAATGCGGCGGGGCGCATTCTGGAAGCGCAGCGGCTGGAACAGCGCTGCATGTTCGACCTCGAGATGATGATGGCGACGGGAAGCTGTGCCGGCATCGAAAACTATTCGCGCTATTTGACTGGCCGCAAGCCGGGCGAGCCACCGCCGACGCTGTTTGAATACCTGCCCGACAACGCGCTGGTGTTCATCGACGAGAGCCATGTCACGGTGCCGCAGATCGGCGGCATGTTCCGCGGCGACTACAATCGCAAGGCGACGCTGGCCGAATTCGGTTTCCGCCTGCCGAGTTGCATCGACAACCGTCCCCTGCGTTTCGAGGAGTGGGACGCCATGCGGCCGCAGACGGTTTATGTCTCGGCCACGCCCGGCCCATGGGAAATGAAGCAGGCGGATGGTGTGTTTGCCGAGCAGGTCATCCGCCCCACCGGCCTCATTGATCCGCCGGTCTTCATCCGCCCGGTGAAAACCCAGGTCGATGATGTCATCGCCGAGTGCAAGGAGGTGGCGCTCAGGGGCTATCGCGTGCTGGTGACGACGCTGACCAAGCGCATGGCCGAGGATCTCACCGAATACATGCACGAGCAGGGCGTGCGGGTGCGCTACATGCATTCCGACATCGACACGTTGGAGCGCATCGAGATCCTGCGCGATTTGCGGCTCGGCGCGTTCGACGTGCTGATCGGCATCAATCTGCTGCGCGAAGGCCTGGACATTCCGGAATGCGCGCTCGTGGCAATCCTCGATGCCGACAAGGAAGGCTTCCTGCGCAGCGAAACGTCATTGATCCAGACCATCGGCCGCGCCGCCCGCAACGTTGATGGCCGAGTCATCATGTATGCCGACCGCATCACCGGTTCGATGGAGCGCGCCATGGCGGAAACCAACCGCCGCCGCGACAAGCAAACCGCCTTCAACACCGCCAACGGCATCACGCCGCAGTCAATCAAGCGCAACATCCACGACATCATGAAGTCAGTCTACGAGCAGGACCACGTGCAGGTGGATGCAGGATTGGCCGAAGACGGCCCGCTCATCGGTCACAATCTCGAAAAGGTTCTGGCCGACATGGAAAAACGCATGCGCGACGCCGCAGCGAATCTTGAGTTCGAAGAAGCCGCACGGCTGCGCGACGAAGTGAAGAGGCTGAAGGCGGTAGAGCTGGCGATCATGGATGATCCGCTGGCGAAGAACTCCAACATCCAGACGGCCGAAGAAAGCTGGCCCAAGGGGCAACCGCGGAAAGCCGGAAGCAAGGCGGGCAAACCGGGAACGAGGGCGTGGCGCGGGCCGAAGAGGTAGGGATCATTGGATCGCGGACATAATTTTGCGGATCGATTTCGGGAAGACGAGCTGGTCGTTTTCGAATCGCTAAATGAACAACACGTCCCTTACGTTGTGGACGGTGGTGTCGGATGTCTGTTTCATGGTGCCCGCAAATTTGATGCATCCCTGAATGATATTGATGTAATTTTAAGGCCCGACATCGAGGCCGCAACAAAAATAATTCAGGCCTTGTCAACGTGTGCTTCAAGACTTGGCTTTTCATGGAGTGCAAAGCCTGAAGATGCTGCTGAACCAAAAAAGCAATTCAAATTCTTACATGGCATGTTCGATTTTAGAACTTCCGACTCTGCGGAACAATTTGATCAAATGTACGGGAATTCATCTGCATGCATTGTCAAAGGGCACAAAATAACTCTCATCAGCATTGCGGATTTAATCAAAATCAAGTCTGTCGCAGCCAATACTGCAGCGACTGAACAAAAGAAGCACACCGATGATATCGCTATACTGCTACGCTTGGCGGGCTAGTAGCGAGGTCCCCAATTTTGAGCTACGGTAATGCGGTGGACAGCGTCCGACTCGGGGTGCAACGCGTTTAATTGCAACTCCCCGCGTCACCCCGGCGAAGGCCGGGGTCCAACTTGGCAAGAATTTCATTGTCTGCTATTTATCTCGCCATGACCAAGCTTGAGAAAATTGAGCACGACATTTCATCCTTGCCCGCCAACGAGGTACATAAGCTCGCCGATTGGCTTGCCGAGTTTTGCGCCAAATTGTGGGACGAGCAGATTGAAGCGGATGTAAAGGCGGGAAAGCTGGACAAGTTTGTCTCTGAAGCGAAGGCAGAGATTACAGCAGGCAAAGTGCGTCCTCTTTGAAGCAAGCGTTCCACCATCGCGCTACTCACACATTCTGGAAACTCTACGACAACTTGCCCAAAGACATACGAAAGATTGCCGACCGGAATTTCGAGATTCTCAGAGACTATCCCAAACATCCCTCCCTACATTTCAAACACATAAAGGGCGAAATTTGGTCAGCACGCGTTGGCATGCATTTTCGAGCAATCGCACTTGTAGAGTCAGAGGGCTTTGCCTGGATTTGGATCGGCGATCATTCGGAGTATGAAAGGCTGATCAAGTAAGGACCTGTGGATAGCGCACACTTACATTGAAAGCGAATTTCCTACTGCTGCCCCACATCACGCCGCCCCGGCGACGGTTCAGTTCCACAGTTGGCGACATGCTGCCCGAAGATGTAACACCGCCGTGGAGAGTCTCATGCGTGACATCGATGCATACAACGCTGCTCAAACCGCAGCCAACGCGGCGATCTGCGAGCGGCTTGCCTTGGAAATCACCACCGGCCTGCCGCAGGCCAGCGGCAAGGTGTGGCATGGCGGGCCGGTGTGGTTCATCAATGACAACCCTGTCGTGGGCTACTGGGTGCGCAAGTCGTCGGTGCAACTGCTGTTCTGGAGTGGCCAGTCGTTTGATGATCCAACCCTCAAGCCGGAAGGAAAATTCAAGGCGGCGCAAGCCCACTTCACCGACATCAAGCAAATCAACAGCGCTGACTTGACGCGCTGGCTCAACTCGGCGGCGCGCATCCAGTGGGACTACAAGAACATCATCAAGCGGCGCGGCGTTCTCGAAAAGATCGGCGATTGGTAGTGGAACACTGCACCAAAAAAACAGGACAGCCTTGTGAGCTGTCCTGTTTCGCCTGTCAGTCCCGAGTCAAAACGTGTTGGTGTCAGTAGTTGCAGTCGTTCCATATCCACTTGGCATGGGCCCAGCCTTCCAGCAAGGGCGCGCTTTGGGTTGCGACCTTATACCAGTTGCCCTTGCGGTCGAAGATTTCCAGCTTGTCGCCGTTGAACAGTTCGCCGCGCTGGTGTGACGAGGCACGTGGTTTGGAGCGCACCGCGAGGAAGCCGGCACCGGTGGCCGGGTTGTAGTGCGAGGACAGGCCATGCACCGTGCCTTCGCAATACTGGGCCTGCGCAGGCGCGAAGGCGGCGGCGGTGAACAGTGCCGCCATGGAAAGGGCGAGGGTTGCATTGCGCATGGTGGTAGTCCTTGTGAATTGCCTGTTACCCCGATGTGCCAGCATCAGCCTGAACCGGGGCTGAACGGTACCGCGCATGCCGTTGGCCTACCAAAAATGCGACGTGAAATGACGGCGATCAATTCGCGCCGTTGCAATCCGAAACCACGATCTTGCAGGCCGCGTCATCGCAGCCCGAGATGGCCTGCTTTTCGGCTTCTTCCTTGGTTGGGGCCTTGCCCCAGCCTGCAACGCCCTTGCCGGTGACAGCCAACGCTCCGCACTGTTCGTAAGTAACGAGCGATTTGCACACGGCACCGCCCGCTTCAGTGCAAAAACCCATGGCGGCTTCAACAGCTTCCTGTTCAGTGTCAGCCCCGCCGACGCCGTAGTAGGGTTCGTGTTCGGCCTTTTCGGTATCGAGGGCAATCGCACCCCATTTGGAATCATCGGCGTACGCGGGCATGGCAGCGATCAACAGGACGGAAGCGGAAATGGCAGCAGCGGCGCAGGCACGAAGGATTGTCATGGAAACTCCAATGGGGGACAGAAAGTGTGAGTGAAGTGAGACGCGCATGGAGCAACGTACGAGCAAATGGAATCATTTGCGAAGTGTGAGTTGCTCCGGTAGTGGGTCAGTCTGAAATCTGAGCGGTTTTCTTCTGGTAAGGCCCGCGTGTCCGGTCGGACTTAGCTTCTTCTGCTTCAACCAGCGCAACAATGTCGCCAATCTCCCACAGCTTTGATGAAACGCCAGCGGCCATTGCTGGCGACATGCGCAGCTTGGAATGCATCTTCACAAAGTTGTAATACATCATGTGAAGGGCGACGGCATAGGCGTGGTTTTCAACCTTCTTTGAAAAGCCGTTTGTCAGTCGCGTGAAGCGGCGCATGTGCATCCGCATTGTCAGGTTGCTGCGCTCCACATAGGAGGTGCTGACATGCTTCGGGTCAGGATTGCCTTCGATACGGTGTTTTTGGGTTCCGATGCATTCAGCTGGAGAAATACTTGCCTTTCATACTTTCGGGGCTTGAACCGTAAACTTTGTGCAAGATGGCGTAGTCAACATCGCCACCGAATGCGCCTTCAACAGCCTCAAGATATGCCTTGTGGCCGTCTGTCGTGAGTTGAACGCGATTGGCAATGCGTGAACACAGATCATCAACAAACCATGAGGCACACTCGCCATCACGACCGCCGACAAAATATGACAGGATCATTTTGGTGTCGGCATCGATGGCAGTCCACGTCCAAACATCGCCCGCACCATCAACTGGTTGCTTCATATTTGGGACGTTTTTTTGCTTGGCTGCAACAAATGCCCAAATTTCATCACATTGAATTTTAGAAGCCTTCACGTCCCGCACATTGGCGTCATGGAAGGCCATGCAAGCCTTACCAGAGTCGATCAGCAGCTTGATGACCGTGTTCTTGCTGGCACCCGTCAACCGCGTCACCGAGCGGATGGAATTACCCTCGCAAAGAAGGTGGAGGATGCGCGAACGGTCGTCATGGGATAGCTTTTGCATCCCATATTCATACTGACCTTATGCTTGAGCGTCAAGCATTATAGGTCATTATAAACCTTTATCATGCTCTGTTTGGTCTTCTGGTTTCGAACCATTGTTCCCAGAACTGACGGCTTCTTGATTAGCTGGTCGAGGTAAGGTGCCATCCGGACGCGGATTTTCTCGCGCTCTGCTTCTACCCTCTGGTCTATCGTCATCTGTCGATTCCGATATGTTTGGGATTGTTTCAGCATTGGTAACCTCTTGATTTAAGTATTGAATTCTCGGACGCGCAAATTCGTCTGAAAAACTTCCGTCTTCCATCGCCTGCTGGAGGACAGTTTCACCTAAGAATTCGAGCGCCTCGCTAGGCTTTTTCACTTCCGAAAACAAGGATTCTCTTGCTTCCCGGCGATCAATTACAAACCCGTGCGACGGATAACCAGCTACCAACTTTGCAACAGTTCCCTCATTAACGTTGGAAGTGGCTAAGCGTTCACCATACTCCATTGATATTCGCACAAACCGTTCAATTTCCCCTAACCGCATAGGATCAATTTGGCTGTAAATAGGGGAGAGCAATCCCTCGACTGTTTTTGCGGCAATATCCGTGGCCATTTTTGTCGAGAATTCCTGGCCGGCCCTCATTTCACGGAACTGCTGCGCAAACAATGCTGCCGCTTCGGTGCGCAGTGTTCCCAGACCTTGGATTGCCGTTAAGCCGGACGTCCAGTCTCCAACTTCATTCTCTTTTCTTAGTTGGACATCAATCGGACCTAACTCTGCAAACTGCGACATAATTAGTCGATTGGCCCCCAAGGCAAGAAGGGTGCCCGCACTCTTGCAGAAGTTATGAACATAAATGAGGAATTCCCCCATGGGGTGTTCGGCTTCATTGTATGCCGCATGCGCATCATAGGTCCGATATCCACGCTGAAGGCAACGGGCAATTCGATATGCTGCCTCGGCCGATCCTCCGGGAGTAGTCAGAATCAACAATATGTTGCGTCGCTTTTCGCGGCGACCACGGCACAATTTTATGAGAAGTTGATCGCCGGGTTCAAACAGGGCACCGCAATAGGTGAGAATGTCCGCGTCGTACTCGCTGGTAACGGCATCAATACACTCGTTAAAACTCTTAGTCACCGCGTCATGCGCCGCAGATTGACTAGGTGTTTTTTGACCAACGTGCCTTGGCTGCCTTTTTGGCGATTTCATGCCGCTCCTCGGGGTTTAACTTGTCAGCTCGGGCCTTCCCCCCCTTTAAACCTCCTTCCCTGCCCAGTACTGCAAGATTGGACGGGTTCCCGACTGATTCTAATTGTTCTTCCTTCCCTGTGGCGATGTCAACTACCATACGTGCCAGTTGATTTATGTCGCGGGGGCGCTTCGGGTGCTTCGGCATAGAGGGTAAAATGGCACACGAATGTGGCAATCGCAAACCCTGTCAATCCCGCCCATTTTCAGACTGACCCACTACCGTTGCTCCAGATTGAAAGAGTTAGAGCATCTTGTGGACGGTCAATTGACCGTCCGATGCTCTAGCGCGCCATTTCTTCCAGCTTTTGCGCGGCAATTTCCAGCGCCTTGGCGAAGCTTTCGTCCTGATGCTTGATTTGGGCCTGGGCCTGGTCGCGGCTGGCCTTCAATCCGTTCATCTGGTCTTGCAGGTCTTCAATCTTGCGGGTGGCTTCCGAGAGACGGTCAGCAACCATGAGGCCCGCCATCACCAATTGGCGGATGTCACCAATGGCACCGACGCTCTGGCGGATACGGCTCACTTCAACGTCGAGCAGCTTGGCCAATTCCTTCAGGTGATCTTCTTCACCGTCCGGACACTGCATGGTGTAGGGGCGGCCAGCGATATTGACGACGACATTTGACATCAGTTCCGCTTCCTATTGCCCGCTGTTGGAATGAAGCACGGAACGGATGCGCGACATGGCGCTGTCGATCTTGCCGACGGCCTGCTTGGAGGTGTCCACCAGTTCCTGCGCCTTGACGCGCACGGTGGCCAGTTCGCGGTCCATGCGCTGCCGGTCTGATTCGAGCGTTGCCTTCTCGATTTCAAGCGACTTGAGGCGCGCGTTCTCATCGCGCTTGCGCGCCAATGAGGCTTCGACAAGCTTGAGTGCCTGTTCGAACCGCTGAAGCGATGTTTCGAATTTTGTTGAGTCTGCCATGTCCGTCCTGACCAACACCTAACCCACAAACTGGAGATTCTCAAGCGTACACAATTCGTTGCACCATAAAGCTGATCGGTTCCGGAAGCAATCAGGCACGAACCTGTTGAAAAGGCCTAATTGACAGGGCGGGGGTGGCTGTTATCAGGGTCGCGGATTCCCGGAATTCCCCTGATTTCCCCCACAGAAAGGCCACTTCCCCATGTCCGACGTGTCGCCCCGCTCCATGGCCAATGCCATCCGCGCCCTGTCCATGGACGCCGTGCAGAAAGCCAATTCTGGCCATCCGGGCGCTCCCATGGGGCTGGCGGACGTCGCAACCGTGCTTTTCAGCAAGTTTTTGAAGTTCGACGCCGCCGCCCCCCATTGGCCGGACCGCGACCGCTTCATCCTGTCGGCTGGCCATGCCTCGATGCTGCTGTACAGCCTGCTGCACCTCACTGGCTCCAAGGACATGACCATCGAGCAGCTGAAGAATTTCCGCCAGCTTGGCTCGAAGACGGCCGGACATCCGGAATACGGCCATGCCGAGGGCATTGAAACGACCACCGGACCGCTGGGACAGGGCATTTCCAACGCCGTCGGCTTCGCCATGGCCGAGCGTCACCTGAACGCCCAGTTCGGCGACGGCCTGGTCAACCACAAGACCTACGTGATTTCTGGCGATGGCTGCCTGATGGAAGGCATTTCGCAGGAAGCCATCGGTCTTGCCGGTCATTTGAAGCTCAAGAATCTCATTGTCATCTGGGATGACAACAACATCACCATCGATGGCCGCGTTTCGATGTCGGATTCAACCGATCAGGTGAAGCGCTTCGAAGCGTCGGGCTGGAAGGTCATCCGTTGCGATGGCCACGACCACGCGGCAATCTCGGTGGCACTGGCTTCGGCGCAGATGTCGGACCGCCCTGTCATGATCGCCGCCAAGACCATCATCGGCTTTGGTGCACCCAACAAGAAAGACAGCTATCAGGCCCATGGCTCGCCGCTGGGTGATCCCGAGATTGCATTGGCCCGCAAGGAACTGGACTGGTCCTCGGCACCCTTCGTCATTCCCCCGGATATTCTGGCGGCGTGGCGTGCGGTTGGCGCGCGCGGCAAGACCGAGCGTTCGGCCTGGGAAGCACGCCTTGCATCCTCACCCAGCAAGGCCTGGTTCAGCCGTGTCACGGCGGGCGATCTGCCATCCAATTTCGGCAAGGTCATTGCTGACTACAAAAAGGAACTTGCGGCCAAAGCCGCCGCACATCGCCACGCGCAATTCTTCGCAGAACGCACTCGACGTCATCAACGCCGCCGTGCCGGAGACCATCGGCGGGTCGGCTGACCTGACCGGCTCAAACAATACCAAGTCCAAGGACATGGTGGTGTTTTCCGCCAACAACTACGGTGGCCGCTACGTTCACTTCGGCATCCGTGAGCATGGCATGGCGGCGGCGATCAACGGCATGGCGCTGCATGGCGGTGTCATTCCCTATGGCGGCACGTTCTTCTGCTTCACCGACTATTGCCGCCCGGCCATGCGGCTGGCCTCGCTGATGGGCATCCGCTCGATCTTCGTGATGACGCATGATTCGATTGGGTTGGGCGAGGATGGCCCGACGCACCAGCCGGTCGAACATTTGGCTGCCTGCCGTGTCATTCCCAACCACATCGTCATGCGGCCGTGTGATGCAGTGGAAGCGGTGGAGTGCTGGCAGATTGCGCTTGAAAGCAAGACAACGCCATCAACCCTGGTGTTGACACGCCAGAAGCTGAAGCCGGCGCGCCTCGCATACGCAGCCAAAAACCTGTGCGCGCAAGGGGCCTACGAAGTCGCGGAATCGAAGAAGAAGGCCAAGGCGGTGATTTTTGCCTCCGGTTCGGAAGTCGAAATCGCCATCGAGGCAAAAGCCATGCTCGACAAGAAGGGCATCCCGGCGCGCGTCGTCTCGGTGCCGTCGATGGAATTGTTCGAGCGCCAGTCCAAGGCTTACAAGACCAAGCTGCTCGGCACAGAAAAAATCCGTATCGCAGTGGAGGCCGGATTGCGCCAGGGCTGGGACCGCTTCATCGGCACCGACGGCAAGTTCATCGGCATGACCGGATTTGGCGCGAGTGCACCAGCAGAGAAACTGTATGAGCATTTCGGGATTACCGCGAAGGCGGTGGTGAAGGCGGCGGGGAAATAAAAGCCCTTACCCCTTTCGCAAGGTTTGAACCGCGGGAGAAGTGTCACCAGATGGGTACTTTGGGAGCAAGCCCTGAATGGGCCCCCAAAATTGATTGACGTCGTTGTACTGTTGGCCGGTGCACCAGTGGCCAAGCCAGCACGCGGACGAGTGGGAACTGTCGTTAAGTTGGCTACGCAACAGATGAATTATGACATTGCTCAAGTATCCGTCGAAAAAATAAAAGTGAAGCAACTCAAAGCAATATTATCCCGCTTCTACCGCTGCCATTCCACTTCACTCCGTCGCTCCCATCACCAGCCCTTCAATGTCATGCTTCTGGGTCACCGGAATGAGTTTGTCCACCACGCGGCACACCAGATGGGCGCGAACCTCCGCCGGTAGTGCATCATAATAGTCCTGCGTCACCATCAGGTCATGCAGCGCGTCGTGGCCGGCACCGGGCGCGTCCGCGCCCAGCACCAGCACTGGCCTTGCAACAGGAGACGGGTGTGCGGTGCCGCGGTGAACAGTTAATGCGGAACGGCAGGACACATCGCCCATCTGTGGGTATTTCTTGACGCCAAGTCCCGCGAAGCTTGGCCAAATTTCCTTGCCCGGAAACATTTCATGCTTCCACGCGCGAGCATCCACGAATTGAGTTCCGAGTGCTATTTCAAACGGGCCCATGTCCTGCGTTACGTCAACGCCCGTGAGGTTAAACGCGAGTGAAGTGATGCGCTTTTCATTGTAGGTTTCAGGCGGTGATGGAAAATCCCGGTGCCACGGCTGGAACATCGCACCTTGGAACGGCACATCGAAACCGACTTCAACAATCTTGTAGTCCGGCCCCAACACGGAATGACACATGGCAGAAATCCAGGGGTGAGTTACAAGGTCAACAAATCCACGCATTTCCTGCGGATGAATTTCAACATACCACCGCCGCGGCCCCCGGCCCACAGCGCCACCAGGTCGCTGGATTGCGCTCCAGAAGGCCGTCATCATATCCTCTTTCATATTCTCGGCCCATGCGCGACTGAAGGCACCTTTCAATCCAGTGATACCGTCGCGGTAGAGAGTCTCAACGTGTACAGATACATCGGTCACAACGAACTTCTTTCATTTCAAGGCCCTCGCCCAAGTTTTCAAATTCGCATTGCCAAGCAGTTCAAATTTCAAGCAATTGAAGCCCAATAGAATATTCAAAACTATAAGCCGCAAGCTTTGCGCACGGCAAGCCTCTTCGCCCGCCGTGAACGCGTGACAACCTCAAAACCTCTCCTCAAGTTCGTGGCATTGCTGCTTCGACAAAAGGAAACACCCGCCTCATGGCTGGACATCAGATTGGAAATCCACTGTGGACCATGCTGGTGCCGTTGGGTACCGTGAGGTCCATCGAAAAGCAGGCACAGATGAAACTGAGGTAGGCCATGGCTGAATACATCGCATGCATTCACAAGGAACGCGGCACATCATTCGGGGCAAGTTTTCCTGACTTGCCCGGCTGCATTTCTGCGGCCAAGACTCTTGAAGACCTGCGCCCGATGATCGAAGAGTCGCTCGGCCTGCACATCGAGGGCATGCTGGAAGACGGCGAAGCCGTGCCCGAACCCAGCCTTTGGACGTCATCGTGAAATCGAAGGACTACAAGGATGCTGTTGCCGTGATGGTTGTGCAGACACCGGATACGCCTGGGGACACTGTGCGGGTGAACATCACGCTGCCCGAAAAAGTGCTCGCCCAGATCGACCGAAAGGCGGTAGAAAAAGGAATGTCCCGCTCCAGCTTCCTCGCCAAGGCTGCGGAGCGGTGGTGAGGGAAAAGTGAGGACACCATGCCAAAGGGATACTGGATTGCTCACATCACCGTAACCGACATGGATGCCTATCAGGCTTATCGTGCCGTCGTTCCCGGCATTCTGGCTGCCCATAGCGGAAAATTTATCGTGCGCGCCGGAAGCCAATCCATCGTTGAGGGAACGGCCCGCCCGCGCACGGTCGTCATCGAGTTCCCATCATTTCAAGCGGCCCAGGACTGCTACAATTCGCCGGAGTACCAAGCTGCAAAGGCTCTGCGAACCACTGCCAGCGACGGCGACATCTGCATTGTGGAAGGGTGGGAGGGGTAGTCCCGCCCTTTTTCTCACTTGCACTTCGCCGCCCACGTTTTCACGTTGGCATCCACCGGCAGCACCACCTTCTGTTTCCCCACCAGCGCGACGATCGTTTTTGCTCCGGCGATGGCGGGGGCGAATTCTCTCGCTTTCACATCCTGCGTGTGGGCGGTCACCCACCAGCTGCCGGTCATCTCCTGATATTTCATCTCCTGGATGAAATAGTCGATGCTCGTTCCGCCAGCCGTGAGCAGGATCTGCTTTGTCTCCTTGGTGATGGCGAGGGCCGCATGCTTGGCGTCGACGTCTGCCAGTTCGACTGATATCGATCCGCTGGCGCTGCAGGAGAGTGTGGCAATGTAGCATTCCCCGCCGCAGCTCTCGTCTTCGAAGCCAACGTCGGAAAAACTGTCGCCATCGCGCGTGCTGGTGTTGAGTTGGGTGTCGATTTTTTGAGCGGCGGTTGTGGGGGTAGCCAGCGCTGTTGCGATGACCATGGTGAGCGGCAGGGTTCTCTTGATCATGCGTTGAATATGGCGGCAGATATGAAGGGCCGCAAGTGCGCAGCCGTCAGCAGAAGCGTCATCAAGGCGCTCTTGACTTTTATCCTATCATGTGCTTTATGTCGCCACGGTGTTTCTGGAAAGGAGGGACCAGTGTCGCGAACTTGTCTATGCTGCCAGAAACACGCACAGCGCCCGCGCTCCGTCAGGGAAGTACTGACGGATCCCGGGAGCCGGATGCAGGCCCCTTGGATACTACGGTCCAAGCGCGGGTCTCCGCAGTTCACACCCAATCGGCGGCCTGACCTTCGGGTCCTGGAGTGCCGTCACCGGGAAACGTGGCGAGTGTTTGCATCGCAGGCCAAAATCGCTGGGTTTTTGACAACGGCTCCAAGCCGAACACCTACTTTCCACCTCTCTCAAGCATGCTGGCGTGGAGCCGGGACGAGAACAGTCCCTCCACTTTTCCCGCAACTTGTCCATCCACCGTGAAGGCCCTCACCCTTAGACCATCACTTGCAAAGTCGGACCCTCACCCTCCCACGCCTGCGGCGCGGGCCCCAACCCTCTCCCGCAAACGGGAGAGGGCGCAAAGGCGTACACTTGCTTTCCCTTTCCTGCTACGGGAGAGGGTTGGGGGCCATCACCGCGCAGCGGAGATGGGAAGGTGAGGGAGCGCCATGCGCTGCATAAGGGGCCTGCGTTCCGCCATGCACTGCCGCATTGAAATCGCCATGCACCTGAGGTACGCCCCTCACGAAACTCGATGGAGATGCCAACATGCCCGCCTTCCGCACCCTTGATGATGTCAACGTCGCCAACAAGCGCGTGGTCATTCGCCTTGATCTCAATGTGCCGATCAAGGATGGCGTGGTCACCGACACGACGCGCATCGACCGCGTGGTGCCGACACTGAAGGAATTGCTGGCCAAGGGTGCCGCCGTCATTGTGCTCGCCCATTTCGACCGGCCCAAGGGCAAGGTCATCCCGGAAATGTCGCTGAAGCCCGTCGCGCCTGCTTTGGAAAAGGCACTCGGCTCAAAGGTGCAATTCGTCTTCACTGATTGGCAGTCGGCACCCGCTGTCGCAGCCAAGCCCGGTGATGTGATCTTGATGGAGAACACCCGCTATCACGGCGGCGAGGAAAAGAACGATGCTGCTTTTGCGCAAATGCTCGGTGGCCTCGGCGACATTTTCGTCAACGACGCGTTCTCTGCCGCGCACCGCGCGCACTCCTCGACGGAAGGCATTGCCCGTGTCATTCCCGCCTACGCTGGCCGCGCCATGGAGGCCGAACTGAAGGCGCTGCAGGCGGCGCTGGAAAAGCCCACCCGGCCGCTCGTCGCCGTTGTCGGTGGTGCCAAGGTCTCCTCGAAACTTGAACTGCTCGGCAATCTCTCCAGCATCGCCAACACCATCGTCATCGGTGGCGGCATGGCCAACACGTTCCTCGCGGCACAGGGTGTGGCCGTCGGCAAATCGCTGTGCGAGCATGATCTCATTGCGACAGCGCAAGAGATTTTGGCCAAAGCCAAGGCCAAGGGTTGTACCTTGCTGCTGCCCACCGATGCCGTTGTCGCGAAGGAGTTCAAGGCCGGTGCCGCCGCACGCACGGTCGCCCTCTCAGAGGTCGCCGCCGATGACATGATCCTCGACGTTGGCCCCAAGACCATATCTGCCGTGAAGGCCTGTTTTGACGCCGCCAAGACCGTGGTGTGGAATGGCCCCATGGGCGCTTTTGAAATCGCGCCCTTCGACATCGCCACCAATGCCGTGGCGCAATATGCAGCGCAACTCACCAAGGCGGGCAAGCTCGTTACAGTGGCGGGCGGGGGTGACACGGTTTCGGCGCTCAACCACGCCGGTGCGGCTGATGACTTCACCTACATTTCAACCGCAGGCGGTGCCTTCCTCGAATGGCTGGAAGGCAAGGACCTGCCCGGCGTCAAGGCGCTGGAGGTCAAGTAACGTTGCATGGCTGTTGTTCCATTGCCGTCATTCCGGTGCAAGCGGGAATCTGCTTGATATCCGGCAGACCCCGGACTTCGCCGGGGTGACGACATACGTGGATTCAACATGACCACCACAGCCGCTCCCGCACCCTCAACCCACGGCACGGTTTACACCGTACTTTTCGCCGCGGCGCTGTGCCATGGCATCAACGACACCATGCAGGCGGTGTTGCTGTCGGTCTATCCGATGTTGCGCGACAACTACGCGCTGACGTTTGCGCAGATCGGCATGATCACGCTGGTGTTCCAGGTCACCGCCTCGATCCTGCAGCCGTTTGTCGGGACCTTCACTGACAAGTATCCGCTGCCCTATGCCCTGCCGGTGGCGCCCCTGTGTACGCTGACGGGATTGCTGCTGCTGGCAACGGCGCATTCCTATCCCGCCATTCTGATTGCCGCTGCGATGATCGGCATTGGTTCATCGATTTTCCACCCGGATGCCTCGCGCGTCACCCGGCTCTCGTCGGGCGGGCGTTTCGGCTTTGCCCAGTCGACCTTTCAGGTGGGCGGCAATGTCGGCACGGCCTTGGGCCCGCTGCTGGCAGCCATCATCGTGCTGCCACGCGGGCAGGGGGCCATCGCCTGGTTCGCACTGTTTGCTGTGACGGCATTCGTGCTGCTCAGCTTTGTGGGTCGCTGGTATTCCCGCTATCTCGCCGAAAAACGCGCCGCAAAAAGTGGTAGGTCCGCAGCGCATGGCCTGAGCAGCCGGCAGATCGTGCTGGCCCTTGTGGTATTGCTGGCTCTGATGTTCTCCAAGTTCGTTTACACTTCGAGTCTGCACAGCTTCTACAGCTTCTATCTCATTGATCATTTCGGCGTGTCTGCACAGGACGCGCAAATCTATCTCTTCATCCTGTTCGGCGCGATTGCCATCGGCACATTTGCTGGCGGTCCGATCGGCGACAGGATCGGTACCAAGGCGGTGATCTGGATGTCGATCATTGGCACGCTGCCGTTTTCGCTGGCGTTGCCCTATGCCAATCTGTTCTGGACGGTGGTTCTGACTGTACCGATC
>CAVWGR010000005.1:0-1633744 GCA_963754625.1 uncultured Alphaproteobacteria bacterium
AAATTACTGATCTAGGACATTCGGTTTGGTCCTAGTTTGTCTAAGAAGGCCCCAGAAATGGGGCTTTTTTATTGGCCTTTTGCAAGGTGCAGTCCAAGGCCGTCCGATCAGGTTTGTTGGCATCCAAGCGATTTGTTGGTATCATTGTTGGTACCGAGCGGCACCTTCAGCCGCATGTAGGGCAATCGCAAAATGGCGCTCACCGATGTCTTCGTGAAGAATGTTCGCCCGCAAAAACGGCCTGTCAAACATAGCGACGGCGGTGGACTCCATCTGCTTGTTGCAGCGACAGGCGCGAAGCTTTGGCGGTGGTCTTATCGCTTCCAAGACAAGCAAAAAACAATGGCCTTTGGGGCATATCCAACGGTCTTGTTGGCGGACGCCCGCATTCGTCGCGATGAAGCGAAGAGGCAGCTGGCAAGAGGCACCGACCCCGCCGAACAGCTGAAACTTGACCGCATCCATAAACGCGAAACTGCCTCTACGACCTTCAACGCAATCGCAGACGATTTATTGGCCAAAGTGGAGCGCGAGGGAAGGGCAGAGGCCACCCTGCAAAAGAAGAAATGGCTGTTGAGCCTTGCCCGACCGGATATCGGTCACAGACCTATTTCTGAGATCAGCGCCGCCGAAGTCTTGGTTCCATTGCGGAAAGTCGAAGCGCGCGGGAACAATGAAACCGCAAAGCGGCTTCGGGCTGTGGTTGGGCAGGTGTTCCGCTATGCAATTGCCAGCGCCAAAGCCGTGAACGACCCGACATACGGCCTGAAAGGGGCCTTAACTGCGCCTGTCACCGTCCACCGGCCTGCCTTCACAGACAAAACGGCCTTTGGTGGCCTCTTGCGGGCGATCTGGACCTATGAAGGCAACCCGGAAACCACCGCAGCGCTAAAGTTGATGGCTTACCTGTTTCCGAGACCGGGGGAATTGCGACAGGCGGAATGGAAAGAGTTTGATCTTGAAGGGGGCATTTGGACGATTCCGGCGGTCCGTACCAAGATGCGCAGAGAACACCGGAAACCGCTTTCTATTCCCGCTAGGCAAATCCTGGCAGACCTTCGAAAACTGACGGGCGATGGTGCGCTTGCTTTTCCTTCGATATCTTCAAGGTTCAAGCCCATGAGTGAAAACACGCTCAATGGCGCACTTCGCCGTATGGGCTTCTCAAAGGCTGATGTGACGGCACACGGCTTCAGGGCGACGGCATCCACACTCTTGAACGAAAGCGGCAAGTGGGCACCCGATGCAATTGAGGCCGAACTTGCCCACGTTGGTGCGGACGAGGTGCGGCGGGCCTATCACCGGGCATTGTATTGGGAAGAACGGAAGCAAATGACCGAGTGGTGGGCATCTGAAGTCCAAAAGATGCGAAATCTACTGTGATGAGACTGCTGCGGACAACCCTGTGGACACGGCTAGAAACAATTGAAGGTGAAGGCCACGTAGTCATATAAAACTGCGGCATGACGAATCGAGATCGCCTTGACGCTCAATGGCAGCTTCTTTCAGGCAAGTTTCCCAAATTTAGCGTCGCCTCCCACCAACGCTTCTCCGGCCCTTTGTTGATTGAGCTTGAAGCTGAACCGGCCTCCAAGGACCAGAACTATCAGGAAGCGAGCGCCTACCATGCGTATCTCTTAAAGCTGTCCGATGAAGAATTGGAAAGGGATTTGCAGAACGCGATTGCCTTGAAACAGGCCGAGCGGGAAGCGCGACATCCATTCAATCAGCCCGATGCGCTTGCCACCGACGAAGTTTTTGAGTTTTGGAGCCGCGCAGAATTGTGGACGCTGGGAGAAGCTGCCGCGCTGATCAATGGACGCGATCCAGCGATTGTGACTGAGACCAGAATAGAGTCTGTGCCCCGTGACTCTAAAATTGGGGTACTGCTGACAAACACCTTGGAACTGCTTGAGCGGGCCAGAATGAATGGAACACTCTATCGCACAAATGGCCCGACAAGCCTGATTGGCTGGGCTGAATTGAAGGCCATTCAGATGCCACAAAAGCTTGTGGAACTCACGCTCGAAAGAAGCAAAACGTCTTCCACGGTCTCAAAGGAAAACAAAATCCTGAAGGAAAGGTTGGCCACACTTGAAGCCAAGAATGACAACGTTGACGGGCCTGAAAACTCAAGCAATCCCGACAGGCTCCTAGGTGCGCGCGAACGGGAAAGCTTGCTCAAGTTGCTTTTAGGCATGGCGATCAATGGATACCGATATGATCCAAAGGCAACGAGAAGCCAAGAGATCAAGGAAATTGCCAACGATCTGAGACTGGCAAATTTGCCGTTGGACGAAGATACGGTCCGGAAATACCTCAACGAAGCAAAAGCCCTTTTTTCCGATGAGCTAAACCGAACTTAAGGGCTGAAACCGAATTCGGTCACCGTGAAACCGACTTCGGCCAGAATCATAGCTGGGCTTCTTAAAACCACCTCATCGTCAAATACATGAGGTGAAACCTTGCAAAACAATTCTGAACTACCGTCCACCGGCTTTGTCCGCCTTCCAGCAATCATTGCACCATGCGGGCCAATCCCTGTCAGCAAGTCCACATGGTGGGCAGGCGTCAAGGATGGGCGCTTTCCAAAGCCAGTGAAACTTGGACCCCGCATCACAGCTTGGCGTGTCGATGACATTCGCGCGCTGATCGCAACCGGCAAGGCGTAAAATGGCCACGCACCGGCCTAAGTGGCACCGCGTCAAGCTTCATCGGAACTACACTGTCGAAGAAGCGGCCAGTACGCTGGAGGTTTCCAAGGGAACGATCAGGCGGTGGGTGAAGCGCCAGGAACTTCCCACTATAGAGGCGCGCAAACCCATCCTGATTCATGGAAGCGACCTGAAAGGCTTGGGCCAGCGCCGCAAGAAGTCAAAGGTCACATGTAAGCCTCATGAATTCTATTGCTTCAGCTGCAAAGCGCCTCAATCCCCGGCGGGAAACATGGCTGATTTTTTCCCCCGGACATCCAAGAGCGGCAACCTCAAAGCCCTTTGTGGGGAATGCGAAACCATCATGAACAAGCATGTGTCCCGCACCCACCTGCCAGCGCTGGCCATAGTGCTGGACATCTCAGAACACCAAGCAGCCGAACACCTAGTTGAGAGTCCAATCACCCGTTCAAATGATCACTAGGAGCTAACCGGATGACCTCGACCAAATACCACCCCGAAAACGAGCGCATCAAGCGCGTCTACTTCAATCACCTTCAACAGGCGAAGGGAAAGGCCCCAAGCAGCATTGACCAAGTTGCAGCCGCCATTGCTGACTTTGAAAAATCAAGCAAACACCGAGACTTCAAGACCTTCCACATTGATCAGGCCAAAGCCTACAAAGCCCACCTTGCCAAACAGGTGAGTAAGTCCACTGGAAGGCCCCTATCGGTCGCCACGGTGCATTCCCGCCTGATGGACGTCAAAGCCTTCTTCAAGTTTCTGGTTGAGAAACCGGGATATAAGAAGCTGATTAGTTTTTCGGATTGTGAGTATTTCAACCCTTCGGCCAATGACACCCGTATAGCCAAGGCCAGCCGGGCCGTGGCCTATCCGTCAATTGAGCAGATCAAGCATGTGCTGAAATCCATGGCCATGGCAAATGACTTCCAGCGCCGAGATCAAGCTATCATTGCCACCGCATTGTTGACGGGAGCGCGCGATGATGCGCTGGCTTCCTTGTCGATCAAACACTTCAATTTTGCTGAACGGCAACTCTTTCAGGATGCACGGGAAGTGCGCACCAAGCGGCGGAAAACCATGCTCACCGACTTCTTTCCCGTGGGGGAAGACGTTGTGGCGCTGGTTAAAGAGTGGATCGAGTATCTGGTCACAGAAAAGCTCTTCGGCCCGAATGACCCTGCCTTTCCGCCATCGGAACGCGGACTGGGGAAAGACGGGCTCTTCACCAACACGGGCTTTCGGCGCACTCATTGGAAAAATGCCGATGGAATCCGGAAGGCTTTCAAGGCGTCTTTCGAGGCATGTGGGCTTCCTTGTTTCCACCCTCATTCCGTACGTCATACGCTTGGCGCACTTGGAGATGTGGTCTGTAAAACGGGTGAAGAGGTTAAAGCTTGGAGCCAGAATCTGGGCCATGAAAGCGTTTCAACCACATACAATTCATATGCCAAAGTGGGCGCTCACCGGCAATCTGACCTGCTAAGGTCATTTAGCGCCCCAAAGGCCAAAGAAATTAACGGCGAACCCGATCCTGAGACAGTGGCGAGCGTATTGGCCTTTCTGCAACGCAGGGCTTCAACAGTGCTTTCAGATCAGGTAGCCTTACCGCCAGCGCCAAATCAGGACGCTGGGGTAGGGAAGACGTGAACAGCGAACAGATCAAACAGCTGGAAAAAGAACTATGGGATGCGGCGGATAACTTGCGCGCCAATTCCAAGCTGACAGCGGCGGAATACAAAGACCCCGTGCTGGGCCTGATCCTTTTGCGCTATGCCCAGAACCGTTTCGAAGACGCCACCAAGGCCATCGAGCCAAAGCTTACCGGCCCGCGCGGCAAGCGACCGGCAACACCGGCGGATTATCTGGCAGCTGGTGCAATGATGCTTCCCGAGAAGTCACAATATGGTCACTTGGCAAATTTGCCGGAATCGGCTGACGTCAGCGAAGCAGTGAATGAAGCGATGCGCGCCATTGAGGCGGGTTATCCTGATCTTCAAGGCATTCTTCCCAAGAACTATCAAGACTTGGATGCAAACCTGTTGCGGGAACTGATCCGCGTCTTCAACAAAGATTCCGTCAAGGGCTTGAAGGGCGATGTCTTTGGTCGCATCTATGAATACTTCCTGATGAAGTTTTCAATGGTCGGTGCTGGTGCGCAAGAAGGCGGTGAGTTCTTCACGCCGCCAAGCCTTGTGCAGCTGATCGTGAACTTCATCGAACCAGATCACGGCGTTATTCATGATCCCGCTTGTGGTTCAGGCGGCATGTTTGTGCAAACCGGCCATTTTGTCGAAGACCGTAAGCTGGCGATCAATGAAGCCATCAAGGTTTACGGCACCGAACTGAAGGCCAACAACGCGCGGCTCGCCAAGATGAACTTGGCCATCCACGGCATTGAAGGCAAAATCATTGAGAGCAACAGCTTCTATTCTGATCCGCATGATCTGGTGGGCAAGTGCGATTTTGTCATGGCGAACCCGCCCTTCAATGTGAACAAGATCGACAAAGACCGCGAATATGTGAAGTCCGATCCCCGCCTGTTCGATGATGTGGGCATACCCCGTGCCGACAACGGCAACTATATGTGGATTCAGTATTTCTATCATTATTTGAACGCAACGGGCCGCGCTGGCTTCGTCATGGCGTCATCGGCCACAGATGCCGGTGGGTCAGAAAAGCTGATCCGGCAAAGATTGATTGAAACGGGCGATGTGGATAGCATTGTGGCGGTGGGCAATAATTTTTTCTACACGCGTTCACTGCCCTGCCATGTGTGGTTTTTGGACAAGGGCAAAACCCAAGCCAAAAAATCCAAAATCCTGATGATTGATGCCCGAAATACCTTCCGGCAAGTGAACACCACCTTGCGGGATTTCACGCCAGATCAAATGGAAGGGTTGAGCGCCATCATCAAAGCATATCGCGGTGAAGATATGAGCAAGGTTTTTGCCCGCAATGAGTGGCTGAAAGCCACATTCCCCAAGGGCGCTTACGAAGACATTGAAGGCTTGTGTAAGATTGTGGATGTGGCGGATGTGGCCGCCAATGAGTACAGCCTCACCCCGGGCCGCTATGTGGGTTACACCGTGGAGCTGGACGAAGGCTTTGACTATCAATCACGCTTGGATGAAATCCATTCCGAGTTGGCGGGGTTGGACAACGAAGCGCAACGCCTTATGCGACATGTTTTGCAAGGTGTTGCGTGAACTATATTGTTCAGAACACCAAACTTGGAAGCGTGGCTGACATCTTGGTGGGGTACGCCTTTAAGAGTGCTGAATTTTCGCAAAACCCAAATGATGTGTTCCTCTTGAAGGGAAGCAATATATCTCACCGAAAAATTGACTACGATGCCGGGCCATGGTGGCGCACAAAAAACGAAGAAGATTTATCGAAATACGAACTAGGCGAGGACGATGTTGTATTGGCAATGGATCGCCCAATAGTCGGCGATCAACTCAAGTTTTCTTGGATCAAGAAATCCGATCCAAAATCACTATTAGTACAGCGAGTAGCAAGACTCCGAGGGACCAAAACGCTCGATACAAAATATTTGAGATGCGTCATTGCAAGCTCGGAATTTCAGAAATACGTTGATTCAATTACGACCGGGGCAAATGTTCCGCACATAAGCGGCCCCGATATCAAGGAGTATTCATTCCCGCTGCCACCCCTCCCAATCCAAAAAAAGATCGCGGGGGTTTTGTCGGCTTATGATGATTTGATTGAGGCCAATCAGAAGCGAATCAAGCTTTTGGAAGAGATGGCGCAAATTACTTATGAAGAATGGTTTGTGCGCCACCGCTTCCCCAACCACGAAACCACCCCCATCAACCCAGAAACCGGCTTGCCTGAAGGGTGGGACTTACTACCATTCGAGTCATTGGTGGATTTCAAGGAAGGCCCCGGCCTGCGAAATTGGCAGTATCGTGAATCGGGAGTTCCGTTTCTCAATATTCGTGTGATCAAAGATGGGGACGTTGATTTGACCAAGGTTCAATACCTTGATGATCAAGAAGTCGATGACAAATATAAGCATTTCCTAGTCGCCGAAAATGACCATGTAATTTCAAGTTCAGGCACTTTGGGCCGATTGGTCACAATTCGAAATGTCCACTTGCCTTTATGTATGAACACCTCACTAATTCGCATGAGAAAAAAGACAGAACGAATTGGTACTTGGCAGTTGAAACATATGCTTCTCGCTAAAAAATTCCAAAATACACTTGAAAGTTATGCAAATGGATCAGCCCAAGTCAATTTCGGCCCAATTCATCTCAAGCAAATAAAAATATTCGCCCCACCTAATGAAATTGGCATCGCATATGAAAAAATAGTTGCTCCTATGGAAGAAACAATAAAACTCTATAGGGATCAATACGCGCTGCTCAAAGAAGCCCGCGATTTGCTCTTGCCGCGTTTGATGACGGGCTTGATCGATATTGATGACTATCTGGCGCGCAATGGATCAGCGGCGGTGGCCGCATGACAGTGTTGACGGCGCACGGGCGGAACATTGAGACAGTTTTCGAGCTCTTCGGCGAGAGCGAGAACGCCATGACTCAAAGTCTGGGCTGGGCCTTGGCGAAGTGCCCAACATTCAGCACTGGCTTTGCGAGAATGATTGGCGTTGAAAATGGCTTTTCCGATGCGATGCACATTCGCTTGCAAGAATACCAAGCGTTGAAAGGCTTCACAGACATAGAAGTTGTTGATCCGGGCAGGCACCACATCGTTGTGGAAGCAAAGCGCGGCTTCACGGTTCCTGGAATGCCACAGTTGGAGAAATATGTGGACCGCTTGCACCAGAACCACGATCGGAAAGCAAAGAAGCTGCTGGCTGTATTGGCTGAGTCTGACCGGGATGAACGTTGGTTAAGTCTGAATGTTCCATCAAAGGTCAAAGGTGTTCCGGTACTACCAATTTCGTGGCGGCGTTTTAAGCACATGGCACGGCAGGCTATCACACCAGCGCGCCACGAAGAAAAGCGCTTGCTCACTCAACTGATCACTTATCTGGACAAGGCGACTAGCATGCAGAACCAGACATCCAACGAAGTCTATGTTGTTTCGCTTGGCGCGCAGAAATTCGCTAATTCGACCATAACCTTCATCGACGTGGTGGAGAAATTTGGCAAATACTTTCATCCCGTTGGCGGCGGCAAGGGCGGCTGGCCAGTTGAACCGCCAAACTACGTCGCATTTCGGTACAAAGGCGCTTTGCAATCAATCCACCACGTTGATTCTTATACGGTCATCGAACGCTACGATCCGCACTTCCCTGTTCCGAAGAACAGCAAAGCCGATCGGCCACACTACCTCTACACTCTTGGCCCGCCGGTCAAACCTCAGGGACCCACTCCAACAAATGATCCCGGTGGCAAATATGCCGCAATCACCATGAGTTCCCGCCGGTGGTGTGATCTTGACCTATTGTTGACAAGCAACAGCATTGCAGAAGCCGCGAAGAAGACCCGCGACCGCAAAGCAACAAAAGGTGGCACGTCCATCCATGAGTTATGAATACTCGGAAGATGGTTTGGTTGAAAACGCCACTGAGGAGGGCCTGAAGGCGCTGGGCTGGCAGGTGGTGAAGGCATGGAAGAACGAAACCTTTGGACCTGATGGCCTGTTGGGCCGAGGAGACAAATCCGAAGTCATTCTGAAGCGCGACGTTTTGAAAGCGCTGAAAGGATTGAACCCCGACCTGCCGGACAGCGCCTATATGCAAGCACTCTATCAGATCATTGAAAAATCTGCTGACAAGACACTGGCGCAGATCAACAATGACAAGCACGAACTTCTCACCAAAGGCATTCTGGTGAGCTTCAAGGATGCCAAGGGCCACGCCCAATCCAAGCGCTTGAAGGTTTTTGATTTCGACAACCCCACCAACAATGACTTTCTGGCGGTGCGCCAATTGGAAGTGGTGGGTGAACTCTATAACCGCCGTCCTGACGTGGTGGGGTTTGTGAATGGCATTCCATTGGTGTTCTTTGAGTTGAAGGCCCACCATCAGGATTTGGCCCATGCTTTTCACGCCAACATCAAAGACTACAAAGACACAATTCCCCACGTCTTACATTGCAATGCATTTATCGTCTTGAGCAATGGCACTGACGCGCGGGTGGGCACGATCACCAGCCCTTACCAGTATTTCCTTGAATGGAAGCGCATCGAAGAAGAGTCAGAAGGCGTTGTAAGCCTAGACACCATGTTGCGCGGTACGTGTGACAAGGCACGGCTGCTTGACCTCTTCGAAAACTTCCTGCTCTTTGATGGCCAAGACGCCACACCTACGAAGTTAATGGCCAAGAACCACCAGTTCATAGGCGTGAACAAGGTCATTGCATCGGCCCACAACATCGAAGACCTGAAGAGAAAGCTTGGCGTGTTCTGGCACACGCAAGGATCAGGCAAATCCTATTCCATGGTGTTTTTGTGCCAGAAGATTTTGCGCAAGTTTGGCGGTGGCTACACTTTCCTGATCGTGGTGGATCGCACCGAACTTGAAAACCAACTCTATGATACCTTCACCGGAGTGGGTGCTGTAACAGAAGACAATGTGCGCGCTACCAGTCGGGACCATTTGCGCAACCTGCTAAGCCAGAACCATCGCTATGTGTTTTCACTGATCCACAAGTTTTCCGTCGATCCCAAGCTTGAGAGCGAATATCCAAAGCTGACTGATCGCAAGAACATCATCGTCATTTCGGATGAAGCCCACCGTACCCAAGGCGGCAAGTTTGCGCAGAACATGCGCTTCAATGCTCTACCGAATGCATCATTCCTGGGCTTCACTGGTACGCCAATCATCAAGGAAGAACTTGAACTCACCAAGAACATCTTCGGTGAATATGTTTCGGTCTATGACTTCAAGCGCGCCATCGAAGACAATGCCACCTTGCCTTTGCGCTATCTAAACCGTGGCGAGAAACTGGACATCGAAAGACCAGAACTTGATGCCCGTATGGCAGAAATTCTGGAAGCTGAAGAGCTGGATGATGACCAGCGCGCCAAGCTGCAACGGGAGTTTGCCCGCGACTATCCCATCCTGACATCACACAAGCGTCTTGATGCCATCGCCAAGGATTTGGTCTGGCACTTCAATGAACGTGGGTATCAGGGCAAAGCCATGTTTGTGGCGCTAGACAAGCCCACCGCCGTCAAGATGTATGATCTGATTATGCGGCATTGGCCCGACTATGTTGCGGACCTCAAGAAGCGGGTTGCCAAGGCGAGCGACCAGCAGGAAGCGCTGGATTTGCAACGTCATCTAAAACGGGTGGAAGAGACTGAAGTTTGCGTTGTGGTGAGCGGTGAACAAAATGAAATTGATAAATTTCGCAGGATGAAACTGGAAATCGAACCCCACCGCAGAAAGATGGTGGATCGCGACCTAGAGAAGGAGTTCAAGAACGAGGCAAACCCATTCAGACTTGTCATTGTCTGCGCTATGTGGATCACCGGCTTTGATGTGCCATGTGTGTCTACAGTCTATCTGGATAAGCCCATAAAAGGCCACACGCTGATGCAAACCATCGCGCGCGCCAACCGTGTCTATGATGACGAAAAGGAAAACGGGCTGATCGTTGACTATGGCAACGTCTATCAGAAATTGCGTGAAGCCTATTCTGTTTATGGTGAAGGCGAAAGCAAACCAACAAAGCCCGACAATGGCCTGAGCGAAGACAATGGAAGCCAAGGTGGAGTTGAGCGCATCGAAGGCTTGGCGCTGGAATTGGCTGGCTCAATTGCGGCGGTCCGCCAAATGCTTTTGGAATTGGAATTTGAGCTTGATCTGCTTGTGGCCAGCGCAAGCCCAATGGAAAAACTTGCCTTGATCAAGAAGGCCATGAATTGCGTTTGCCTCAACCCCACTACCCGTACGACCTTTGAGTTTTCAGCCCGGGATGTGTTTCGCAAGTACAAGGCGCTTTATCCTGAAGTGCAGATTAAGCCCCACATCAAGTCGCACAATGCCATTGAGGCGATTTACAATCAGCTGAACCAGAAACAGCAGGCTGCCGACATTACCGACATCATCATGCGGCTTCAGATGGAAGTCGATGCCAGTGTTGAACTGATTGCTAGAGCTAAAAATGACAATGACTATGTCGATCTTGTGAAGCTTGACGTTGAGAAGCTTCGAAAGGCTTTCACCAAGTCAAATGAGCAGAACACAGTCGTTTTTGATCTTCAGGAAGCGATTGAAAGCAAGCTTGAGAGAATGGTGAGGGAAAACCCAATCCGGCTGAAGTTCTATGAAAAGTACAAAGAAATCATCACGGCCTACAATAAGGGCAAAGATCAGCATGTGGTTCAGGCCACCTTCGATGATCTGGTGAATTTCGTTGCAGAGCTTTCAGAGGAGGAAGCGCGCGCCATCCGGGAAGGGCTGGATCAGGAAACCTTGGCGATTTTCGACCTTCTGAAGAAGCCCAACCTGAGCAAGAAAGATGAAGCCACCGTGAAGGAAGTGGCTGTCAAGACCTTGGCGGACCTTAAGGCCGAAAAGCTTCGCATCGCGAAGTGGCGGGAAAGCACGCAAGTGACGGCGCAGGTCAGAACCATGATCTTCGACAGCTTGCAATATCTGCCCCAAGACGCCTACGAGGATGAAGAAGTGGCGGAAAGAGCTGGTGCGGTCTATCAGCACATCTTTGCCAACTTCAACGGCGGTGCGCCCGCACCTTTGGCATAGTTCTTTGTTGGTAACTCAGGTCAGCAGGACGTTCTGAAGTCGATTTGTTGGTATATTTGTTGGTCTTTTTGTCGGTCACATTTAAAAAACATAGCAAATACAATTAATTAAGTGTCTGATTGGATGCCTCTTCAGGCACCATTTCCCCGCTTCGCTTCGAGAAGCGGGGCAAGCACAAATCGACGGACTTTTCTTACCCCAGCTTTTCATTGGCCTCGGCATGCGGGGATGTGCGGCCGCAAGTCGAGATTGAGTTGCGCGCTGTCTCCTTGTAATCGGGCGTCACGTCCAAAATCTGCCGGGCGGCGCAGGTCTGCAGGGCAGAGTCACAATTTTGCTGATCCGAAAGGCTAGAAAGCACCCATGGCTGTCAAACTCTATCGCGGCGATTTGCCTGCCGACTTCAATGCCGGCACGTCGGTTGCCATCGACACCGAAACGCTGGGCCTCAATCCGCGCCGCGACCGGCTTTGCGTGGTGCAACTATCGACCGGCGATGGCAATGCCCATCTCATCCAGATCGATCCCTCTAATTTTGCAGCACCGCGATTGAAGGCGTTGCTGGAGGATCCTGCCATTCTCAAGATATTTCATTTCGCCCGCTTCGACGTGGCCGTACTCAAGCAGTATCTCGGTGCCAATACTGCGCCGCTCTACTGTACCAAGATCGCCTCCAAGATCGCCCGGACCTATACTGATCGCCATGGTCTCAAGGACATTTTGAAGGAACTCCTCGGCATTGAGGCCAACAAGCAGCAGCAAAGTTCGGACTGGGGTTCGCATGTCCTGAGCGATGCCCAGAAAACCTACGCTGCCCAGGACGTGCTCTATCTGCATGAGTTGAAGTCACGCCTCGACCAGATGCTCGAGCGCGAGGGCCGCATGGAACTTGCCAAGGCCTGTTTCGGCTTCATACCCGCGCGGGCGGCACTCGACCTTGGCGGGTGGGGCGAAGAAGATGTCTTCGCGCACTGACGACATATTCGCTTCTCCGCTCCGGCGGACGGCGCGCCGGGCACAGACCAGGGCCGGCCTGACACGCTGGCTCTCCTATGTGGCGCTCGCCGTGGCGGCCGGACTTGGCCTGACCTTTGCGGTGCAATTGGGTTTGTTCAACCGCCCAGTGGCGACCAGCAGCGCGCCTTTGGCTGCCGTTGAAAATCCCAACCAGATCACCGGTGGACCCTCGAGGATTTCAGGCTTCGACAAGAACCGGTTGCCGTTTGAAATCACCGCCCAGAAGGGCGTGCAGGATGAGAAGGTCGATTCAATCGTTCATCTCGAGACAATCGACAGTGTATTTGAACGGCCCAATGGTGCCAGGCTCAACATCACCTCGAACGGGGCCGTCTACGAAACCAAGACCAAGGCCCTCGACCTGACGGGCGATGTGGTTTTTGCCGAAGGCAGCCGTTTTGTCGCCCGCATGGACAAGGCAGCCGTCAACATGGACGACCAGACACTGGCCTCGCAATCCCCCGTTTCTGTCGATATCATTGGTGGCAGGATCACCGCCGACAGCCTGACCATCAGTGCCAATGGCGAGCGGATTCTTTTCAGGGGTGGCGTCAAGGCCCGCTTCGTGACACAAAAGGGCACTTCAGGAGACGGTGAATGAGACAGTTTGTACTTGCGGCGGGCTTGCTCGCAATTCTCAACCTTGGTGCCCCCATGCAGGCGCGGGCCCAGGAGGAGAGCGTCAACATTGAAGCAGGCGAAATGGAAATAATCGACGCCGACAAACGTGCCATCTTCCGCGGCGACGTTGTCGCCAAGCGCTCCAGCGAAACCATCAGGGCCCAGGAAATGGTGGTGGAATACGTTGATGTGAAACAGCCAGACGGCACCAGCAAATCGGAAGTTGACACCATGGATTGCAAGGGAGGTGTCAGCATCACCACGCCTACCCAGACAATTACCGGCAGCCGCGCTATATTCCATGTCCGCCGCGATGAGTTGGTCGTCACCGGCAATGTCAAAGTGGTGCAGGGCAAGACCGTGCTGCGCGGCCCTGAAATGGTCGCCAACCTCAAAACCAAGCGCACGGTCATGAAGGGTGGCCGCGTCAAGGGCACATTTGTGCCGAAGTGATGGGAATAAGCCGCCACTTTCACGCAATATTAAGATAAATGCTTCGTAATCACATGGCGTCCAACACCGGTCATCCGGCCAGAAACCTGGTCCAGCCCCGGCCCATGGCACCCCGCACTCCGCGTGGTGGTCCGGGTCAAGGCAGGAACAGGCCACAGCCGCCGGCCGAAGGCTTGACTGCGTACATGCTCGCCAAGAGCTATCGCAACAAACCTGTGGTCCGGAATGTTTCGGTATCGGTGCGGCGTGGTGAGGCTGTTGGCCTGTTGGGTCCAAATGGCGCCGGCAAGACGACCGTGTTCTACATGATCACGGGCCTGATTGCCGCCGACAAGGGATCGATCAAGCTCGATGGCGAAGATATCACCCACCTGCCCATGTATCAGCGGGCCAGGCTGGGCATCGGATATCTTCCCCAGGAAAGTTCAATTTTCCGGGGTCTGACCGTCGAACAAAATCTGCGTGCGGTGCTTGAGCTTCATGAGAAGGACAAGTCCCGGCGCGAGCGTCAGTTGCGTGAGTTGTATGATGAATTCTCAATTGCCCACCTCCGGCATTCGCCGGCTGTTGCGCTCTCTGGCGGAGAACGTCGCCGCGTGGAAATCGCCCGCGCCCTTGCCGCCAATCCCCAGTTCATGCTCCTCGACGAGCCATTTGCCGGGATTGACCCGATTGCGATCGGTGATATTCGCGTCCTGGTGCGACAGCTCACCGCTCGGGGAATCGGGGTGCTTATTACGGATCACAACGTCCGTGAAACCCTTGAACTCATCGACCGGGCGCTCATCATCCATGAGGGCCACGTCCTGACCGAGGGCAGCCCGCAAGATATTGTTAACGATCCCGACGTTCGGCGTTACTATCTTGGTGAATCCTTCAGCCTCTGATGGCAGGACGACGGTATGGGTCTCAGTCAAAAACTCGTACTGAAGCAGGGCCAGTCCCTGGTGATGACGCCGCAACTGCAGCAAGCGATCAAGCTTCTGCAGATGTCGTCGTTCGAGCTGCAGGCCTTTGTTGACGCCGAACTGGAACGCAATCCGCTCCTCGAGCGCGAAGACAATTCCACTGACGCTGTTGCTGCTCCTGCAGAAAATCCGACGCCCGCGACACTGGACGAAGCTTTTACCGCGCCTGCCGCTGCCGAAGATATGGGTGGTGATGCAGAAGCGCAGGAAGGTGCCTCTGCCCGCATGGGCGATGAAGCCTTCATGCCGCGTGATTCTGGCTGGGCCAACCTTCGTTCGTCCGGACATCTCTCCTTCGACGGCGAGGACGGTGACTTCACCGCCAATTTGTCGAGCGACATCTCGCTTGCCGAACACCTGACCTCGCAACTCAATCTCGAATTCACGGTCCCGCCGATCTCATGATCGGCCAGCACTTGATTGGCATGCTCAATGATGCAGGCTATCTCGCCGGTGATCCGCAAAGCCTGTGCGAGACACTGAAGGCAACACCTGAGCAGGTCGAACATGTACTTGATGGCCTGCGCCGCTTTGAACCTGCAGGCGTCTTCGCCCGTGATCTTGCCGAATGCCTCAAGCTGCAGCTGAAGGATCAGGACCGGCTCGATCCGGCGATGGAAGCACTCGTCGACAACCTGCCACTGGTGGCGCGGCGCGATTTCCATGCCCTCAAGTCAAAGTGTGGCGTCACCATGGATGACCTCCAGGAGATGTTGGCGGAACTGCGCAATCTCAACCCCAAACCCGGCCACTCCTTCGGCACGGAACCGGTGCTTCCCGTGGTGCCCGACGTCTTCGTGCGGCCGACGCCTGATGGCAATTGGGTGGTGGAACTCAACAGCGAGACGTTGCCGCGTGTACTGGTCAACAACCGCTACATGGCCACAGTCTCTCGCGGTGCGAAGAGTGAGGATGACAAGCTTTTCCTCGCCGGCTGTCACGCCCAGGCGACCTGGTTGGTGAAAAGCCTCGAACAGCGAGCCAAGACCGTCTTGAAAGTGGCACGCGAAATCGTCCGTCAGCAGGATGGCTTCCTCATCCATGGCGTGCAGCACCTGCGTCCCATCACTTTGAAGATGGTGGCCGATGCCATCGAGATGCACGAATCAACCGTGAGCCGCGTCACCTCCAACAAGTATGTGGCGACACCGCTTGGCACTTACGAACTGAAATATTTTTTCACCACGGCCATCGCTTCGTCGGAGCAGGACGGCGATGCCCATTCCGCCGAAAGTGTGCGTCACAGGATACGCGACATGGTGGCAAAGGAATCGCCGGACGCCATTCTGTCCGATGACGACATTGTGGCAGCCTTGCGCTCCGATGGCATTGATATCGCCCGCCGGACAATTGCCAAATATAGGGAATCCTTGGGCATTCTGTCATCTGTCCAACGCCGCCGCGAAGCCCGCCTGAAGGGTTGACTTGCCCGTTCGCCGCGCCTATCCAGCGCCCGACGTGAACAGAAGGCATGAACCGGCGATGGTGCAGTGCCCACAAACACACTTTCCACAAGCCCGTTGTGCCACCATTGACGTGAGCCCGCCTCACGCCCATGTCTTGTGGCTGTAACGGTCTTGTCTCTGAACCGGAATGCAGATCGAATGACTCTTGCTGATATCATCGATGCCCGCGCAGTTCTTCCCGCGGTAAAGGCCCAAAACAAGAAACAGCTCCTGCAGGAACTTTCCCAGGCCATCGCCGGGCTTGTTGCTGTTGACCAGCGCGTCATTTTTGAAACGCTGAACCGCCGTGAGAAACTTGGCTCGACCGGCCTCGGTCAGGGCATCGCCATTCCCCATGGCCGCCTGCCCAACATCAATCGGGTCTATGGCCTCTTTGCCCGCCTCGCCACGCCGGTGGATTTTGAAAGCGTTGATGGCCAGCCGGTTGATCTCGTCTTTGTGCTGCTGGCGCCTGATCATGCCGGTGCTGACCACCTGACGGCACTCGCCCGCATTTCGCGGTTGCTGCGTGAGCCGGCGACATTGGCCAAACTGCGCGGCACAGAATCGGCGGAGGGCCTCTACGCCATCCTCACCGAACCGGCGGCAACCCAATCTGCTGCGTGACAGTGTCTGCCTTGTAAGTGCACTATCGCAAACGGCGTGGTGCCACGGCCCGCGCCTCTAGCGGATTTTCCGGCCAGTACTGTTTGGGATAGCGCCCGCGCAAATCCTTGCGCACATCGGCATAGGCATTGATCCAGAATGTTTCGAGTGATTGTGTAACGGCAACGGGGCGTCCTGCCGGCGACAGCAGTTCGATCTTCAGCCGGGCGCGTCCATCGGCGACTTGTGGTGCCGTGTGCATGCCAAACATTTCCTGCAAGCGCACCCGCAACACCGGATCGCCATCGGTGTCATAGTCGATGCGATAGTGTGCCCCTGATGGCACCTCCATGCGCAAGGGGGCCAAGGCATCAAGCCGTGAGCTGAGATGGCGCGGCACCAATGCGCGCAGAATGTTACCGAGATCAAGCCGCGACAGATCAGCTTTGCGGCGCATGCCAGCGAGATATGGCAAGAGCCAGCTTTCAAGTGAGGCCATGAGGCCTTCATCTGACAGGTCAGGCCAACCTGCATCAGGCATGGCGCGGGCAAGGAAACGGATGCGTTGGCGCAAGCCCAGCGCACCTTCACTCCATGGCAGCGCTGCAGGCCCATGGCCCGGACGCCCGCCAGCATGCCTTCGGCCAACACATCCGGATCAGGTTGGGGCAGGGCGCGTTCTTCCAGGATCACGGCACCAATGGCGCGTGTGGTGCTGGCCACAACAGCGTTCTGTTTGGCATCCCAACCGGAGCGCGACTTTGTGGTGATGAGATCAGCAAAGTGTCTCTCGATTTCATCTCGCGTCAGGACAGCGGCAAGAAAGACCTTGGCATCGGCCTGGGCATTGTCGAGCAACGCGATGGCAATGAAGTCAGCCTTGGCGAGTGAATCATGATCAGCAACCACCGCACCGCCACCATTGGCCATGCGGAAGCGTGCCGTTCCACGCCGCTGCGCAATGCGGTCAGGGATAGGCGAGACCGAGCAGAACACCATGTGAAACATCAGCCGTGTCGTCGCCGCACTTCAAGAGATCGGTGATCTGCCGGGCCGATTGCCTGATGCGCTCACGCGCCTGCCCGCGCACATGCATGAGCCGCGTTTCGAGATCAGCGCTGGTGTCGCGCGGCAGACCATCGCGCTCGGCAATCATTGCGGCTGTTTCGGCAGCGGCACGCGCCACACCCAGTTCCTGCGCCTTCACCACCATGTGGGCGAGGCGCGGATGCAAGGGAAGCCGCACCATGGCGCGGCCATGCGCCGTAATGGCGTGGCCCGGATCGACTGCGCCCAGTTGATGCAACAGCGATTGCGCCTGCGCGAAGGATGCGGCCTGCGGTACTTCCAGCCACGGCAGTCCGTCGCGTGCCGTGACACCCCAATTGGCCATCTCGAGCGCCAAGGGTGCGAGATCAGCAACGCGGATTTCAGAGGCATCATGGGCAGCGAGCGCTTTGGTTTCGGCCTCGGGCCAGAGACGGTAACACTGGCCGGGGCCAAGACGTCCGGCGCGGCCTTTGCGTTGTTCGGCGGAGGCTTGCGAAACACGTACTGTCTCCAGCGCCGTCATGCCTGAGGCCGGATCAAAGCGTGGTGCGCGCTTGAGGCCGGTATCGATGACGGCCTCGACGCCTTCAATGGTGAGCGACGTTTCAGCGATGGTAGTGGCGATGACGATCTTGCGGCGGCCCGCGTCGGGTTTGCGGATCGCCTCATCCTGTTCAGCAAAACCGAGGGCACCGTAAAGCGGCCGCACGTCAACATTGACCGGCAGATCGCCCTTCAACAGGGTTTCAGTGACGCGGCGGATTTCGCCTTCGCCGGGAAGGAAGACCAAAAGACTGCCCTTCACCTCGCGCAGAGCGCGCTGCACTGCTTTCACCGTGTCGTCGATCAGGGAGAAGCGTGTGGGCCGGTCAAGATATGTGACGCCAACAGGAAACATCCGGCCCGAGGCATGCACCAGCGGTGCCGCACCGAGATGGGCGCACAGTGTTTCAGTATCAAGCGTCGCCGACATCACCAGAATTTTGAGGTCAGGCCGCAAGCCGCGCTGCACATCAAGCGTCAGCGCCAAGCCAAAATCACCATCAAGACTGCGCTCGTGGAATTCATCGAAGATCACCAGCCCGGTGTCCGCCAGTTCCGGATCATTCTGCAGACGCCGGGTGAGAATGCCTTCGGTAACAACTTCAATGCGCGTGCGGGCAGACATTCTGCGTTCCAGCCGCACGGTGTAGCCAACGGTGCCGCCAACGTCCTCGCCCAGTGTGTCGGCCATGCGCTTGGCCGAAGCCCGCGCTGCCAGCCTTCGCGGCTCCAGCATCACGATCTTCTTGTCACCAAGCCAAGCCGCATCGCGCAGTGCCAGCGGCACGCGCGTCGTCTTGCCAGCCCCGGGCTCGGCCACCAGCACGCAAGCGCCGTGGTCCGCAAGGGCCGCGTCGAGCTGGGGAATGATGTGATCGACGGGAAAATTCATAAGCATCAGCGCATAGCGTGGATGGGGTGGTGATGCCAGACGTGTGACGCAAGGCCCCTCATCCGGCGCTCCGCGCCACCTTCTCCCGCAAACGGGAGAAGTGAAAACGTGTGCAGCTTGCTTCACCTCTCCCGCGCCCGGGAGAGGGAGGGGCCACATTCGCAGCGATGGGGAGGGTGAGGGGCAGCGAGGAGGGGGTAGCGGCGCTGTCTTACGCCACTTCATTTGACCACGGCGGATCAGCACCGGGGCGCGACACTGTAACGGCGGCGCATTTCATCGCGAAGTCCGCTGCCGCCTGCAACTGCATGGCCGTCAATGACGCAATGGCCTTTTTGGTCAACAGTCCGTGGCGCGCCAGGGAGGTGAGAAAGCCTGCAGTGAACGTATCGCCAGCGCCAACGGTATCAGCGACCTTCACCTTGGGGGCAGCGAGCGACAGCTTCTGCCCCTTGGCATAGACCTCCACGCCCTCGCCACCGCGCGTTATGGCGACGACTTTGGCACCGGCCTTCAGCCACTTGCGGGCGGCCGCGTCGAATTTGTCCGAGCCTGTCATCCAGCGCACGTCCTCATCTGAAATCTTGACGATGTCGGCGAGTGCCATCAGGCGGTTAAGGCGCGCCAGGTGGCCCTTGCGATCCTTGATCAGCGAGGCGCGGATGTTTGGGTCGATGGAAATGATGCGGGTATTCCGCTCGCGCTTGAGCAGGGTCTCATAGGTGCCGCCACACGGTTCCGGGATCAGCGAGATCGATCCGAAGTGCAATGCCGTGACCGCCTTGGGCAGCTTGGGCAGATCAGCCTTGGTGAGGTTGCGGCCAGCCGAGGCGTCATCGACGAATGAATAGCGGGCATGGCCATTGTCCAACTTCACGAAGGCGAGCGTGGTATGCTGCGGCTTGGCCCGGGTGAATTTCAGGCTGACCTTGCTGGCGCTCAGGCCTTGGCGAATTGAATCACCAAAAAAGTCGGTGGACACACCGGCGAACAATCCCACCGGCACGTCGAGCCGCCCCAGCGCGATGGCTGTGTTATAGACCGATCCGCCATTGACTGGCTGGTAGACAGCCGTGCGGTCTCTTCCTTCCCCAGTGTTCAATTCTCGGGGCAGAAAATCGATCAATGCTTCGCCGCAGCACAGTATCATGGGGTGGCCTCCTCACAGGTGAGCTATGCGTTTTTGGCAATAAATCACGCGGAATGATTTATTGCCAGCAGTTTTGAATGCGTCTAGGAACCGTCGCAATTCTGAGGTACGCACCTCAAACAACATTTGCAAGGGACAGAATGACCACCCGCATCATTCCCGTAGACGATTTCGATCTTGTGATCTTTGGCGCCACCGGCGATCTGGCCAGCCGCAAGCTGCTGCCGGCCCTCTTTCACCGCGACGAGCAAGGCCAATTGCCACCCGGCGCCTGCATCATCGGCACCTCGCGCCGGGCCATGAGTCATGAGGAATTCCGCGCCTTCGCCGCGGCGGCAATCGAACCGCATATCAAATCATCTAGTGCTCCCGATGACGTCGTGCAGCGCTTCCTTGACCGCCTCAGGTACTACGCCGCAGAAGCGACCAAGGACGATGGCTGGATTGCGCTGGAGCAGGAATTGGCCGACCGCAAGGACGTCATCCGGGTCTTCTATCTTGCCGTCGGACCGGACCTCTTCGGTCCAATTTGCGAGCGCCTCGGCCAACATCATCTGGTCACGCCCGTGTCGCGGGTCGTGGTCGAAAAGCCACTGGGCAAGTCCGGTATCTTGGCCGATGCCACAAACACGGCGATCGGCAAGATTTTTGCCGAACCCTCAATCTACCGCATCGATCACTATCTCGGCAAAGAGACAGTGCAGAATCTCATGGCGCTGCGCTTTGCCAATCTCCTGTTCGAGCCCCTGTGGAACCACAAATACATTGATCACGTGCAGATTACCGTGGCTGAAACCCTGGGCGTTGAAGGCCGTGCCGGTTACTATGACACCTCGGGTGCAATGCGCGACATGGTGCAGAACCACATGTTGCAGCTCCTCTGTCTCACCGCCATGGAACCGCCTTCATGCCTGAGTGCGGATGCGGTTCGCGATGAAAAACTGAAGGTACTGAAGTCACTGAAGCCGTTGACGCCGGAGCGTCTCGAGAGCCACGTGGTGCGCGGCCAGTATCGCGCCGGTGCTTCGCAAGATGGCCCGGTCTCGGGTTATCTCGACGAACTTGGCAATCCGGAGTCGGAAACCGAAACTTTTGTGGCGCTGAAAGCCGAATTGCGCAGTTGGCGCTGGAACGGCACGCCCTTCTATCTCCGTACCGGCAAGCGCCTGCCGTCGCGTGTCTCGGAAATCGTCATCCAGTTCCGCAATATTCCCCACAATGTCTTCGATACGTCGGCAGGCCCGCCAATGCCGAACCGGCTGGTCATCCGCCTGCAGCCCAATGAAGGTGTGAAGCTCGATCTGATGATCAAGGATCCGGGACCAGGCGGAATGCGCCTGCAGCAGGTGCCGGTGGACATGACGTTCCGTGAGGTCTTCAACGTCCGCAATCCCGATGCCTACGAACGCCTGCTGATGGACGTGGTGCGTGGCAACCAGACCCTGTTCATGCGCCGCGACGAAGTGGCTGCGGCGTGGGCCTGGATTGACCCTATCCTCGACCACTGGAAGGCAGCCCACGACATGCCAAAGCCCTACACCTCAGGCACCTGGGGGCCGGCCGCCTCAGTGGCCTTGATCGAACGCGATGGCCGCACCTGGCATGACGAGGGCCATGCGTGATTTCCGGGCGCAAGACATTTGCGACACGCTGAGGCCTTGGCCTCGGCCTTGGCGCGCGACGTTGCTGCGGCGCTGGCGGCCAAGGTTGCGCTGAACGGCACGGCAACACTGGCGGTTTCAGGTGGAACGACGCCGGCGCTTTTCTTCGACCACCTGTCTCGCACTGACGTGCCATGGGACAAGGTCACGGTGACGCTGGTCGATGAACGTCAGGTACCGGAGACCAGCCCGCGCTCCAATGCGGCACTGGTCAAGAAGACACTCATGCACGACAAGGCAGCCAAGGCCCGCTTCGTGCCGCTCCATGACAATGTGGCGCAAGCGGCAGCGCTGTCGCTTGATGTTGTTGTCCTGGGCATGGGAAGCGATGGTCACACCGCCTCGTTTTTTCCCGGTGGTGACACGCTGGAAGAAGCCATTGATCGCCATACCCGCAAGGCCATCATCGTCCTTTCGGCACCGGGGTCAGGCGAGCCGCGCCTCACCTACACGTTGCCGAAGTTGCTTGCAGCGACGACACTCTGCCTCCACATTGAAGGCGCAGAAAAACAGGCTGTGTTGCAGCAGGCTCTCTCTGCTGCTGATGCGTTGGCAATGCCCATCCGCGCCGTTCTCGCAGCCTCGACCCCGCTCCATGTTTATTGGTGTCCCTGAAGGGCACCTGAAAGAATGATGCAATGTCCGTGAAATCAACGATCTCAGCCGTTACCGAAAAAATCATCGCGCGCTCCAAAACGTCGCGTAGCCGCTACCTTGAGCGCATCGCACTGGCCCGCGCCAACCAGCCAGCCCGCAAGTCACTGGGCTGTGCCAACATTGCCCATGGCTTTGCCGCGTGTGGTCCCCATGACAAGAATGAGCTGCGCAATGGCGAAGGCCCGAACCTCGCCATCGTCACGGCCTACAACGACATGCTGTCAGCCCACCAGCCGTTTGAATTTTACCCCAACCTCATCCGCGAGGCGGCCCGCGCTGCCGGCGGCACTGCGCAAGTTGCAGGTGGTGTACCGGCGATGTGCGACGGCGTCACCCAGGGCGAGGCGGGCATGGAGCTGTCGCTGTTCTCGCGTGATGTGATTGCGCTTTCGACGGCGGTGGCCTTGTCGCACCAGATGTTTGACGCCGCCGTCTATCTCGGCGTCTGCGACAAGATTGTGCCAGGCTTGATCATCGGAGCCTTGTCCTTTGGCCACTTGCCCGCAGTCTTCATTCCGGCCGGCCCGATGACCAGCGGCATGAACAATGATGACAAGTCCAAGGTTCGCCAGCTTTATGCCGAAGGCAAGGTGAGCCGCGCCGACCTCTTAGAAGCCGAAGCCCAATCCTACCATGGGCCGGGCACCTGCACATTTTATGGCACAGCAAACTCCAACCAGTTGGTTATGGAGATCATGGGCCTGCATCTGCCCGGCACGACTTTCATCAATCCCGGTACGGCGTTGCGTGACGAGATCACCAAGGCGTCTGCGAAACAGGCACTGTCAATCACTGCGTTGGGCAACCGCTATACGCCGATCGGACAGATCTATGATGAGAAGTCCGTGGTCAACGGTGTCGTCGGCCTGCTTGCCACCGGGGGCTCCACCAACCATACCATGCACCTGATTGCCATGGCGGCAGCAGCAGGTATCGTCCTCACCTGGGATGATCTTGCCGAACTTTCCAAGACCGTACCGCTGCTCTCGCGCATTTATCCCAATGGCATGGCCGACGTGAATCATTTCCATGCGGCGGGTGGTATGGGTTTCCTTATCCGCGAGTTGCTCGGCGCCGGCCTCCTGCACCAGGACGTCACCACCATCATGGGAAAGGGCCTCGACGGTTACTTGACCGAACCAAAACTGGGCAAGGCGGGACTTGACTGGTCCGACGCGGCAACAGCGTCTGCCGATACATCAGTGTTGCGTGGCACAGCCGAGCCGTTCCAGGACACCGGCGGCCTCAACGTTCTCAAGGGCAACCTGGGGTCAGCCGTGATCAAGTCGTCGGCGATTCCCAAGGACCGCCATGTCATTGAGGCACCAGCGCAAGTGTTTCACTCGCAGGAAGAATTGCATGCGGCCTTCAAGGCCGGTGAATTGAACCGTGATGTTGTGGCCGTTGTGCGCTTCCAGGGTCCAAAGGCCAATGGCATGCCGGAGCTGCACCGTATGACGCCACCACTTAGCGTGCTGCAGAACCGGGGCTTGCAGGTTGCTCTGGTGACCGATGGTCGCATGTCAGGCGCCAGCGGCAAGGTTCCCGCTGCCATCCACGTCACGCCGGAGGCCGCTGATGGCGGCAATATCGCCCGAATTCAAAATGGTGACCGCATCCGCATCGATGCCGAAGCGGGAACCTTGCAGGTGCTGGTGGACGAAAAGGAATTTGCCGCACGTCCGCTGGCCACCGCCAATCTGGCGGCCAATGAAACAGGTGTGGGCCGCGAACTCTTTGCCGCCTTCCGCCGCATTGCCGGATCAGCCGATCGCGGCGCATCAATTTTCGAGGTCGAATAATGACGATGGCAGCAAAGCAACAGCGCACCGAAGAAATCCTCAAGGCCGCGCCTGTGGTGCCGGTCATGGTGATTGATGAGGTTGAACAGGCCGTGCCGCTGGCCCGCGCATTGGTCAATGGCGGCTTGCCGGTGCTGGAGATCACGCTCCGCACCGCCGCAGCCATTGAGTCAATCCGCGCCATCCTGGGCGAAGTGGAAGGTGCCATTGTCGGTGCCGGCACCGTCATGAACCCGGCGCAACTCCATCAGGTGGCCAAGCTGGGCTGTGACTTTGCCGTCTCGCCGGGCTCGACGCCAAAATTGCTGGCGGCTGCAGAAGAGATAGAAATGCCGCTGCTGCCCGGTGGCGTCACCGCCTCGGAAGTGATGGCACTGCTCGACTGGGGATACCGTTTCCAGAAATTCTTCCCCGCCGAACCGGCAGGCGGCACGGCGGCACTCTCGTCGCTGGCCTCGCCCATTCCGCAAGTCAAATTCTGCCCGACAGGTGGCATTACCCCAGCGCTGGCGCCAAGCTATTTGAAACTCTCCAACGTCATCACGCTGGGCGGTTCATGGATGGTGCCGAAAGCGCTGGTCGCGGCAGGAGACTGGGCTGCAATCGAAAACCTGGCGCGCCAGGCGGCAGCGCTCAAATAGCACTCTTGCCCTTGGCCATGCGCTCTTCCTCATAGCCGTTCATGGCCGCGACATAGCGCTCGATGGCCAGAGCTTCGGTTGAGAAGCCCTGCCGGTACAGCATCATCGCAAAGATGAGCAGTGTCATCACCATGGCCGCAACCGGGCTGACAAACAGGAAGAGCGAGGCAACGGCGAAATAAAATCCGCGAATGCCGTTGTTGAGGGACTTGACCGCTGTCGTAAAGACCACGGTGGTTTGGGCCAGCATCACCTGACCGTGGCCATCAATCGTGGCTTCGTCGGGCAGTCCGCCAATCATCGGCAAGGTATAGAGAAGCTTGCGCAGCGCATAGACGAACGAGAAGAAACTCGCCGCCATGATGAGTGTCAGGGTCGCCACATAGATGGTGAAGAGACCCAGAGAAATCGGCGGGAAAAACGCGATCGACGCGAGGTTGGCGTGCAGACGGCCGACGCCCGCCAGTGCTCCCAGCAAGCCCGCCACCACGATCAAGGTGCCCGAGCCGAAGAATGACATGCTGTTCGACAACTGTCCCAACAGGATGGCGTCAAAAACCCGGTTCTCGCGGTTTGATTTGATCATCATCCGCATCCAGCGCAGTCTTGCGACATGCAGCTGCGCGTTCAGTGTGCCGCGCCCGAGAACCGTCAGGATGGGACCGTAGAGCGCCCAGCACGCAAGGATCAGCAACACGGCCCCGACGTGAAGGGCATCAAAATCATAGGGCATGGCGAACATCGGTTGCTCCTAGCGCGCTTCCCGGCTTGATGGAACCATCAAGCCGAAAAGGAATCGCTCCGTTACAATAAGTTGGTGCATGTCCCGACCGTCAAACCGCTGCGTACTTTGACGGGACATGCACTAACCGTGAATTTCCTTGATCTTCTGCGCCGTGATGCCCGGCGCCCGTTCCAGCGTGTAATTCAGACTGAACGGCGAAGACGCCAAAAGCACCGGTGCACCATCAAGGTCTTGCGCAACTGCCGAGCGGTTTCCCTCGACGAAGCCGTCAAGTGCCTTCTTGTCGTCGCTGGCAATCCAGCGCAAGACTTCAAAGCGCGTCGTTTCGAATTCAACCGGTACACCATATTCCTGATCGAGCCGGTCCTTCAGCACGTCGAGCTGCAGCGCACCAACCACGCCGACGATGGCACCAGAGCCGTCGAGCGGTACGAAAAGCTGCACCACGCCTTCTTCCGCCAGTTCCTCAAGCGCACTGCGCAGTTTTTTTGCTTTCATCGGATCATTGAGTTTCACCCGCCGCAGGATTTCCGGCGCAAAACTTGGAACCCCGGTGAAGACAATGTTTTCACCTTCGGTCAGCGTGTCACCGATGCGCAGCACGCCATGGTTTGGAATGCCGACGACATCACCGGCATAGGCCTCTTCCGCCAGTGAACGGTCCTGGGCAAAGAAGAACTGTGGGGCATTGAGCGCCAGCGTCTTGCCGCTGCGCACGATGGTGGTGCGCATGCCGCGCGTGAGCTTGCCCGAACACACCCGCATGAAGGCGATACGGTCGCGGTGGTTCGGGTCCATGTTGGCCTGAATCTTGAAAACCACACCGGTGAGCTTGTTTTCGACAGCCTTGACGTCTCTCTGCCTGGCATGCTGGTCGCGTGGGCTTGGAGCATACTTGATCAGCGCCTCCAGCAAGTCACGTACGCCAAAATTCTTGATGGCCGAACCGAAGTAGACAGGCGAGAGATGACCTTCAAGGAAGCCCTGGCGTTCAAATGCATGCGTGACCGAGTGCGCGAGTTCGATCTCGTCGCGGAAGTGCTGGCCGCTGCCATTGGCAAGGAGCGCGGTGACCTTGGGATCATCGGGGCCACTCACCACTTCACCTTCTGATGCCGATTCAAGCTTGCGGATGCGCGGTTCGGTCAGATCGTAAGTTCCGGCAAAGGCCTTGCCCAAGCCGATGGGCCAGACCATGGGAACGGCGGTGAGCGCGAGGCCCTTTTCGATCTCGTCGATTAGGTCTAGCGGATCGCGGGTTTCGCGGTCCATCTTGTTGATGAAGGTGATAATCGGGATGTCGCGCAGGCGGCAGATCTCAAAAAGCTTGCGGGTGCGGTCCTCGATACCCTTGGCCCCGTCGATCACCATGACGGCAGCGTCAACGGCGGTGAGCGTGCGGTAAGTGTCTTCCGAGAAGTCTTCATGGCCGGGCGTGTCGAGCAGGTTGAAGACGCATCCCCCATATTCGAATGTCATCACCGAGGTCACGACGGAAATGCCACGTTGCCGTTCAATCGCCATCCAGTCCGAGCGCGTGCGGCGGCGGTCGCCTTTGGCACGCACCTGTCCGGCCAGCTGGATGGCGCCACCGAACAGCAGCAACTTTTCAGTCAAGGTCGTCTTACCCGCGTCCGGATGCGAGATGATGGCAAAGGTCCGCCGGCGGGCGACCTCCTGGGGAATGGTCAAAGTCACGAGGGATTCTGTCTTGTGCTAATGTGCTGTTGGCAGCCGCCTCTAGCCGATAGGGCTTGCAGCGTCCAGAGAGTTGCCGGAAGGCCCCCGCTGTGGCATTTGGGGGCAAGGGGTCTTGCATGACAAATCTGGCACTTCTCGGCGACATCGGCGGTACCAATTCGCGCTTCGGGCTCATTGAAATGGGTTCCATGGCGGTGCGCGATGTAGAAGTCTTGAAGAACGACAACTTCAAGGGGCTGGAAGACGCCATCTCCCATTACGTGGAAAAGCGCGGGATTTCCGAATTGGCAGCGGCGGCTGTCGACGTGGCAGCCCCGGTGGACCGCGAGGTGATCACGCTCACCAACCGTGACTGGACGTTCAGTGCCGAAAGCCTGCGCAAGGCAGCCCGCGCCCGGCGCTTCCGCCTGCTCAATGATTTTGAGGCCCTGGCCTGGTCCTTGCCCCATCTGGCGGCGCAGGATCTGGTACAGATCGGCGGCGCTGTCTCTGCCAAACCGCAGGTAAAAGTGGTCCTGGGCCCGGGCACCGGCCTTGGCATGGCAACCCTGGCGCCGCTGCCCTACGGCGGCTGGATGCCAATCCCTGGTGAACTGGGCCACACCACGCTCCCTGTCGTCACGACAGAAGAACTGGCGCTGAAAGACAAGATCAAGGGCAAGGATAAATTTGCCGAAGTGGAAGATGTGCTGACGGGTCCAGGCCTTCTCGATCTCTATCAGGCTGTTGCCGCACATCCGGTTCATGCGACACCGGAAGCCGTCCTACAGGCGGCGCTGGCGGGTGGTGATGCTGCGGCCGAAAAAACGCTCGACCACTTCATGACCTTCCTCGCCCGCCTGGCCGGTGATGTTGCGATGGCCTTGCAGGCCCGCGGTGGCGTGTACCTCGCAGGCGGCATTGCCCCATCGATCGCCGCCAAGCTGCAGCACCCCAAATACCGTGCCGTGTTTGAGGACAAGGGCCGCATTTCCGAGGTGATGAAGCCCATCCCGTGGTTCGTCATCACCGACAAGTTCCCCGCCTTCAAGGGTTGTGCCGCAGCGTTGGGAGCCCTGGCATGAGTCACGGCATGAAGAAGAGCAGCATTCTCATCGTCATCGATGTGCAGAATGATTTCTGCCCCGGCGGCAAACTTGCCGTTGCCGGCGGCGATGACACCGTGCCACTGATCAACACGCTGGCTGATGGTTTCGACCACGTGGTGCTGACCCAAGACTGGCATCCGGCAAATCATTCCTCCTTTGCCTCGCAGCACACCGGTGCGGCTCCCTTCACCACCATCACCATGCCGTATGGACCCCAGACCCTGTGGCCCGATCACTGCATCATCGGCAGTGCGGGTGCGGAGTTTCACCCCGGCCTCGAATTGCGCAAAGCCCAACTCATCATCCGCAAGGGCTTTCGCCAGGCGATCGACAGCTACTCCGCCTTTTTCGAGAACGATCACAAGACCCCCACCGGCCTTGGTGGCTATCTGAAGGAGCGCGGATTTTCACATGTCGCGCTTGCCGGTTTGGCCTTCGACTATTGCGTGCGTTATTCCGCCGAGGATGCCAAGGCGCTGGGTTTTGGCGTCACGGTCATCGAGCGAGCCACCCGGGCCATTGATTTGGGGGGCTCGGCTGAGGCCACGCGCCAGAGCTTCGCCGCGCGCGGCATCGAGTTGCAATGACCCTGCTGTTTCCGCCACCACCGGTCATCACTGTTCCGGTTGCTGGCACCAGCAAGCGTTTCCCTGTCCACCGCATCTATTGCGTGGGGCGAAACTACGATGACCACGTCAAGGAAATGGGTGGCGAGGTGGGCCGCGATCCGCCTTTCTTCTTCACCAAACCCGCCGATGCCATCGTCACCGACGGCTGCTTTCCCTATCCCACCATGAGCGCCGACGTTCACCATGAGGTCGAATTGGTCGTGGCATTGGGAATAGGCGGAAGAATTTTTGGCCACGCCACCGGCCTCGACATGACGCGGCGCGATCTCCAGGCTGCGGCCAAGAAACAGCAGCGCCCGTGGGACACGGCGAAAGCTTTTGATCACTCCGCCCCCATTGCCGCCATTCTTCCAGGCTCAACGCCGCTCAGCCATGGCGCCATCACGCTCGACGTCAATGGCGTGTGCAAGCAGCACGGCGATATCGCCGCGATGATCTGGAATGTGCAGGACATTGTCACCGAGCTGGCACGCTACTTCGCCCTGCAAGCCGGCGACCTGATATTCACCGGCACGCCAGCGGGAGTAGGGCCGGTGCAGCGCGGCGATCATCTCAAAGCACGCATCGCGACATTGCCGGAGTTGTCCGTGCACGTGACGTGAACGGCTGCCGTGAATTCAGCGGACGCGTCCTATGCCAGAATATAAGCCGTCTTGACTGCTGTGTAGAATTCGGCGGCATAGCGGCCCTGTTCACGCGCGCCATAGCTCGAACCCTTCCGGCCTCCGAACGGCACATGGTAATCGACGCCAGCGGTCGGCAGGTTGACCATCACCATGCCGGCCTGTGACTTCTTGCGGAAGTCGGTCGCAGCCTTGAGCGAGGATGTGTAAATGCCGGACGAGAGACCAAACTCCGTGTCATTGGCCACCGCCAGCGCCTCGTCGTAGGAGCCGACCTTGATCACCGAGGCGACCGGACCGAAGACTTCTTCGCGGTTGATGCGCATGTCGTTCCTGGTGTTGATGACCAGAGCGGGTGAAAGATAGAAGCCCTTGGTGTCACGGTTGAGGCGTTCGCCGCCCCAGGCCACTTCAGCTTCCTTGCGGGCGATGTCGATATACATCTCATCTTGCTTCAACTGTGCCTCATCGACAACCGGGCCAATCTGCGTGCCATCTTTCAGTGCGTGGTCGACCTTCAGCGCCTTGATGGCGGCAATGGTCTTTTCCACAAAGGCATCATGCACCTTGCTCTCGACGATGAGGCGCGACGACGCCGTGCAGCGTTGTCCGGTCTGGAAGAAGGCACCATCGACGGCACCAGCGACTGCGGCATCGAGATTGGCGTCATTGAGGATGATGAGCGGATTCTTGCCGCCCATTTCGAGCTGGAACTTGGCCCCACGTGCCGCACAGGCCTGCGCCACCTTGGCACCGGTGCCGACCGAGCCCGTGAAGGAGATGGCATTGACGTCACGCGACTCGAGCATCGCCTGACCCGCCTCCGAACCACGGCCCATGACGAGATTGAGTACGCCCTTGGGCAGACCCGCGCGCGATGCGATTTCGGTCAGGGCCCAGGCGCAACCCGGCACTAGGTCGGCTGGTTTGAACACGACAGTATTGCCGAAGGCCAGTGCCGGCGCGATTTTCCAGGCGGGAATGGCAATGGGAAAGTTCCACGGGCAGATGAGGCCGACGACCCCGACGGATTCACGCGTGATGGTGATGTCAACGCCGGGGCGCACCGAGGAAACCGCAACACCTTCAATGCGCAGCGCTTCTTGGGCGAAGAACTTGAAAATCTGGGCGGCGCGCATCGTCTCGGCAATGCCGTTGGCCAACGGCTTTCCTTCCTCCCGTGCCAACAGCTTGCCGATCTCGTCCTTGCGGGCCAGGAGTTCGACGCCGATCGTTTCGAGAATGTCGGCCCGCTGTTGCGGTGTTGTTGCGGCCCAGCCGGGAAGCGCTGCCTTGGCGGCAGCAATGGCGGACTGCGCTTGCGCCTTGTCGGCATGCGCATAGCTTCCCACAACATCACTCACATCGGAGGGATTGATGTTGTCCTTCGCCGTCTTGCCTTCAACCCATTCGCCATTGATGAAATTCTTGTGCAGCATGTTGATTGTCCTTGTTTGCAAGAAAATCTAGAAGATGGATGGAACCGGCACAAGTCAGCCGACGCGCAGGAGGATTGCACCACCTGCGATCAGCAGTGCACCGATGACGCGCTGCACCGAAAGGGTTTCCTTGAGAAAGCGCGCCGACATGAAGAGGGCGAAGATGATGCTGGTTTCGCGTAATGCGGCCACCGTCGCAATAGGCACCTTTGCCATGGCCCAGATCACAATCGCATAGGCGAGTGACGATGCCGCCGCACCGAGCAGGCCTTTTTGCCAATGGGGCAGGACTTGCGACAGGATTTCCGGTCCGCGCAGGTAGAGGGCCGTCAGGAACAGCAACAGGCCATCCAGGAAGAAGACAACACCGGCATAGGCGATGGGGTCGCCCGACACCCGCCCACCGAGCCCATCGACAATGGTGTAGACGGCAATAAAGGCAGCCGTGCCACCGGCAAACAACAGTGTCTTGCCGTCTACCGTGGTGCGCCGGATGCCCGAAAGCCCGGCCAGAAGCAAACCGACAAGCAGGATGATGATTCCCGCCGTCGCCAAGGGAGGCGGAACATCATGAAGGATGAAGAAGGTGCCGACGAGTGTCAGGAATGGTGCTCCGCCCCGGGCCAGGGGATAGACAAGGCTCAAGTCGCCGGTCTGATAGCTGCGCGCCAGGAAGAGATTGTAGCCCGTGTGCAACAGGCCCGACACGCAGGCATAGATCAGGCTGGTGCCATTGGGCATGCCAGTGACCGCCAGCATGGCGAGACCAAAAAATCCCATTCCGGTCTGGATCAGGAACAACCCGAGAAAGCGGTCAAGATTGAGCTTCACCTGCACGTTCCAGGACGCATGCAGGAAAGCGGCAAACAGGACGAGGAGGAAAACGGTGCTGCTCAAGATGGAGGCCGTACGCGGAAAACCTTGCGATAAGCCTGCCCCGCTGCCGGCGCAACAAAAAAGGCCCGACCGAGTGGCAGGGCCTCGTTTGCAGGGTATTCAGGGAGACATCTTACCCCCTGTCGGAATTAAGAGCAGACGGCACCACCCGCGATCGTCTGATAGCAGGTGAGCGTTGCGGTCGAGCGCGGCCGTACCATGATTGCCTGCTCGACGTTGAACGTGGTGGCGCCCAGAATGCTCTCGCCGAGGAAAGTGCCAACGTAGGGCACATAGTCCATGCAGGCGATGGCAACGACGACATCGTTGTTGGCCGTCATCAGCGGAACCATTGCGGCTGTGTCCGGCGTGGTGCCGCAAGCGGGGCCACCAGCCTTGCCTGTTTGCCAAATCTTGGTGATGTTCGTGCCGACCTTGCGGTAGCCATAGACATCGATCTTGAATGCAGTGGCGGGCGTCGGAGCGATGATCATTTCCGCCGCCTTGTAATAGTCGTCAACCATCGGCTTGGTAACCGAGGTGCGGTTCTGCGCCACAAGATCAGCCACCACGCTGGCGGAATAGGTGATCTTGCGGTTGAATGAAATCATCGCCGTCAGGTCGATCATGCCGAAGAACAGCAGCATCATGAATGGCAGGATGATCGCCGTCTCAATGGCGGCGACACCATTGTCAGCCCGCAGGAAAGAAGTGAAATGCCTGTGCATTGAGGGCTCCATTACGACGCGCAACTTGAGCCATTGGGGAAGGGCTCATTCTGGAACATGGCAAAGCCTGCGATGCGGCGCTTGCTGTCGTTGTCGACATTGCCGAAGGCGCTCATGAACGGGAGAACGATGTTCCAGTCATAAGTGGCGATGACGGCAACAGCCTGGGAAGGGCCACCACAGCTGTAAGATGTTGACGACGGAGCACCGCCGTAGGTGGCGCCAATGCTGAGATAATTTGGCGTTGCCACCTTGAGTGCCGTGAAACTGGCCGCCGAGCGGACATAGACATGAACGTTGGTGTCGCAGTCCATGACACTGTTGGCGACTTCGCAGATCTTGGTCTTGAACGCCGTAGAACTCATGCCGGCAGATTGCGCCTGGCCTGTGCGGATCTGACGAGCCGCCTCCTGCACACTCGTTTGCAGGACATATTCCGTGAACAGCATCAATCCCGTTTCAACGACCGCGCCCATGGCAAAGAAAAACACTGGCGCGACCATGGCGAACTCGACCGCAGTAACACCTGCGTCGTCTTTCAGAAATCGCTTTGGCGAGAACCTCGAATACATATGTGACTTCTCCCCACTTTGGTCTCCGGTCGAACCGGGCCATTTGATCATCATGTCCCTAGCACCCCGGCCTTTCCGTACTTTGAACGGATTGTCTAAAATTTTACGTAACGCGCCGCCGGCCCGTGAGCCGCATTCGAAATGGTAAAGGGCGGGAGCATCGGCCACCCGCCCTCACATGTGTCAGGTTGTGCGATGCCGCATCATTGCGGTGCTGGCGGAGCAGCCGACTTCGCGGTGTCGGTACCCGTTGCCAGTTCGATCTTGGTTTTGGTCTGTTCGGAAACGAGTCCAAAATGCTGTACTTCGTCACCAATCTGCAATTCACCTTCGCAGAGCGGCGCGCAGTTGTAGGATTTGCGGTTTGGTCCGCGGTACAAAGCAACCGTGTTTACGGTCAAATGGCTCACCGAAACATCAAAGGCGGCGATCTCGTTGCCGTTGAGATCCATTGCCAGGATATTGGTGGTGCCGAAACTGCGGCCATGAACGAACATCTTGTTCCCTTCGACCGTGACGTCGGCAATGGTTGGATTGCCGATCACGATGGAACCGGGCACGCCGGACAGAATGACCACCTGCGAATGATCTGACTCAATGGTGATCGGTTGTCCTGCCTGGGACAGGGATGTCGCAAGGCCTGTGATCAAAGCAGCCAAAGTGGCAGTTGCAAGTAGCGTGGAGCGGATAGCCATGTGTAAATACCCTCTGGCGGAACAATAAGGCGCGACTGCGCCCGACCTGCCGTGACACTGGCATGAGAATGGTGAATCTTCGGTTACCACGGGTAGGGCGGCGAACCTTCCGGCAAGTTCAAGGCAATTTGCCGGCCGCGCGCAGTGTTGTTCTTCAGGGTTAACCGCGTCTTTACGGCTGCCGTGGGAAGGTAAGTGAATCGGCCGCGGCCCATTCTGCCGCCCAACACGGACCTGCCTCATGATTCATACACTTTCCATTGCTGTGCTGCCCATCCTCATGATTGTTGCTGCCCTCAGCGATCTCATGTCGCTGCGCATTCCTAACTGGCTGACGGCTCTGACAGCTGTTCTCTTCTTCCCCATGGCTTTTCTCACCGGCATGCCGCTCGCCGAGTTTGGTTGGCATATCCTGGCCGGCGTCATTCTCTTTGCAGCAGGCTTCACACTCTTCTCGTTGCGCTTCTTCGGTGGCGGTGACGCCAAGCTGATGGCCGCTGCCGGGCTGTGGTTTGGCACGGCCCAGACCATGCCTTTCCTGGTTGCAACAGTGATCGCTGGCGGTGTCCTTGCTCTTGCAGTTGCCTTCTGGTCGCTGTTCATGACACTCGTCGATATTCACGGCACGGGCGAAAACACCCAACTCGGCAAGGCGGCCCGCAAGATCAAGCCAAAGCTGCCCTACGGCTTTGCCTTCGCCATCGGCGCCATCGTTGCTTTTCCCCAAACCTGGTGGATGACCGGTGTGGCCTGAAGCTCACAGAACAGCGATTTCAAAGAACATGGATAACATTAACCAATATTTTGCCATTCCGTCCGAAAGATGGACTCTGAGAGTGTGCGCTTCCGCATTTGACGGCGGGCGACTGGTGAGGAACGACTGATGAGTAAGATGCGCGTTATGGTACTGGCCGGTTCGATCGGTGCGGCCGTTGTGGCAGGCCTCTTGGCCAAGGGTGTTATCGGCAAGAAGGCCCCGGTCGAGGAAAAGATCGTGAACACAGTCGTCACCAAGGACGTACTGATTGCCGCCCGTGACATTCAGACCGGTGAAAAGCTGTCGCTTGGCAGTGTCCTGTGGAAGGCCTGGCCAGAAGACAACATTCTCGAATCGATGATCACCAAGGATGAGATGCCGGACGCCGAGGAGAAATATGCCGAGGCCCGCGCTTTCGTTCCCATGTTCGAAGGCGAAGTGGTCAATGACAAGAAGGTCGTTCAGCCAGGTGAAGGCGGCTTCATCAGCGCCATTTTGCCGCAAGGCATGCGTGCCATCTCGGTTGCCGTGACTTTGCGCTCGACCGCTGGCGGTTTCATCCTGCCGAACGACCGTGTTGATGTCATTCTCACCAAGAAAATTCCCGGTGCCGGTCAATTCGTCAAGAGCGAAACAGTGATCTCCAATGTTCGCGTCCTTGCCATGGACCAGACCTTCAAGAAGGTTCAGGAGGGCGACGAGGTGTCCATGAAGGAAGTGGAAACCGCCACACTCGAATTGCACCAGCAGCAAGCTGAAGTCCTGGTCAAGGTTGAATCCGAGGGTGAGCTTTCACTGGCCCTGCGCTCAATTGCCGAGAACGACGCCAAGTCGCTTGAGGAAGGCCCACAACTCTCCGCCAAATACCGGGGCGATGGAAAGACGAGGTCTTCGGACACGCTTTTCATCCGCGCCGGCATCGAAACCTACGCCACCAGTCGCTGAGGCACACGCGTCATGTTCATGAATTTCAACACTTCCATTCTCGCGCGTCCCATCGCCAGGGCCGGACTGCTGCTGGCGGGTTTGCTGACAGCCTCAACTCTGGCCGCAACCTTGCAAATCGCAACCGCGCCCGCAGTTCAGGCCTCGGACCTCGACGTTGCAGCGGTTGAACCCGATGATGGCCGCTTTGTCCGCATTGGTCTCAACAAGTCTGTGGTCATCCGGCTTCCCGCCGAGGCCCGCGACGTCATTGTCGGCAACCCCGACATCGTTGATGCGGTGGTTCGTTCCAAGAACACCGCCTATCTCTTTGCCCGCCGGATTGGTCAGACCAACATCTTCTTCTTTGATGCCAATGGTCAGCAGATCCTCAATCTCGACCTCGAAGTGGCGTTAGACAGCACCGCGATCAAGAAGCTGTTGCAGCGTTCACTGCCGGGCACACGCATCACCGTCGACACTGTCAACAACAACGTCATTCTCGGTGGCATCGCCCAGAACCAGTTGGAAGCCAAGACGGCAGTTGACCTTGCCAACCAGTTCGCCTCGTCTTCGACATTCTTCCAGACCGGCACCACCGTCATCAATACCATCAAGGTAGCCGGTGAAGACCAGGTTATGCTGAAGGTCAAGGTGGTGGAAATCCAGCGCGAAGTGCTGAAGCAGTTCGGCATCAACTTCCAGGCCCTGATCAACGCTGGCAACTTTGCCTTCAACCTGTCCAACATCAATCCCTTTGCCAGCGACCTGTTGAGTCCTGGTGGCGGCTATGCCGGTGCTTTCAGCAACGGCAACGTGTCGGTGGACGGCGTTGTCCGCGCTATGGAATCAGATGGCCTGCTGCGCACCCTTGCTGAACCGAACCTCACCGCCCAGACCGGTGGTGAAGCCCAGTTCCGCGCCGGCGGCGAGTTCCCCTTCTGCGCCAGCATTGATCCCGACACCAAGGCCTGCTCGTACCAGTTCAAGGAGTTCGGCGTTTCCGTCGACTTCACGCCCACGGTTCTCGACGAGGGCCGTATCAACCTCAAAATCAAGACTGAAGTCAGCGAACTTGGCCAGTCCTCGACAGTTGTGGGTGTGCCGACATTGAACAAGCGTGGCGCCCAGACGACGCTCGAGCTGCCAAGCGGCGGTTCAATGATGATCGCAGGCCTCATTCGTGAGACCACCCGTCAGAACATCAAGGGCACTCCCGGCCTGAAAAAGCTGCCCATCCTCGGCACGCTCTTCCGCAGCCGTGACTTTATCGAAAACGAGACCGAGCTTGTCATCATCGTGACGCCCTATCTGGTGCGCGCCACGGGTGAGAAGCAACTGTCAACACCCGACAAGAACTACAACACCCCAACTGATCGCCAGACCATCCTCATGGGCCGCCTCAACAAGGTCTATGGCACGGGCGGCAAGGCACCGGATGGTACCTACCACGGCAATGTCGGTTTCATCGTTGAGTGATCCCGGAAAGGTTTGAGAACAATGAGTAAGTTTGTCATGTCACGGAAGATCCTCTCGCTTGCGGCTCTCGCAACGACAGTCGCGCTGGCCGGTTGCGCCAGGGATGATCTGGCGCTCGACGACGCCTATCTGCCGAACTCGCCATCGGAACGTTTTCCGATTGAATACGCCAAGGGTCCAGTCACCCTCGAGGTGGCTTCATCATCTGGCACGTTGCAGCCAGCCCAGGTCAACGCTGTATCGCGCTTTGCCCGCCAGTCGCTCGCGGGTGGTCTGACGCCGGTGATGGTAAAGCGTCCTGCCGGCGGCGGCGCGTCACGCCGCGTGGCTGAGGAAATTGCCGGTCTGATGCTGCAGCAAGGGGTGCCGCGCGAGATGATCCGCATGGGCACGTATCCGGCTCCGGCTTCGGCTCCGGTGCAACTCGCCTATGTGAAATCCTACGCCCACACCAAGCCGTGTGGCGATTGGTCAGTTGACGCGACGGACACGGGCCAGAACCAGCACATGTCGAACCACGGCTGTGCGGTGCAGGCGAACATCGCGGCCATGGTTGCTGATCCGGAAGATTTCGTGACCCCGCAGCCGGTGACCCCTGTGCCAGCCCCGAATGGAACGGCGGCCATCAAGAAAATCAGCGATGGCTCGGGATCTGCAACCGGCCGCTCACTCTTCAGTATTTTTTAGGGCTGTTTGACACAGCCAAAACCGGACAGCACAGGGCAATTTTCAGGGCAACATCATGAACAGCGCAGCAAACATCCAACCGCAGATGACCGGACCACAGGACGACCTGGTGGCTCTGGTGCCGCGTGTCGACATCCACATATTCTGCGAAACCCAAGAGACGGGCCAGACCATTCAGGTCGCCAGTGCAGACCGCCGCATGGCCCGCGCCCACGTCACCATCCAACTTGGTGGAATTGCTGCTGCAGTACAAGTTTACCAGACCCAGCCAACACCCAACGTTCTTGTTGTTGAAACCCACGGCAACCGCGACCAGGTGATGGCTGAACTGGGCCGCCTTGCGGAAGTCTGCCAGGCCACGACCAAAGTCATCATCATCGGTCACGTCAACGATGTGATCCTCTATCGTGAACTGGTCCGTGCCGGCATCAGTGAATATGTCGTGGCGCCGCTGACCTCTGTTGCCTTCATCGAAATCGTCGCTGGATTGTTCAATGATCCAAAGGCTGCACCCCTCGGACGCGTCATCTCTTTTGTCGGTGCCAAGGGCGGTGTTGGATCATCGACCATTGCCCACAACATCGGCTGGGCCATGTCCCAGCGCCAGAACATCGACACCATTATCACTGACCTTGATCTTGCCTTCGGTACAGCGGCACTCAATTTCAACCAGGATGGTTCTGGCGGCATCATGGATGCACTCGGCCAGCCTGACCGCGTTGACTCCACTTTGATTGAGCGCCTGATGACCAAACTCGGCAACAAGCTGAGCCTGCTCAATGGCCCTGGCAGCGTCGATCGTGATGTCTCGATCGAAGCACATGCCGTTGAAACCATTCTCAATGTCATCCGCTTTTCAGCCCCTCTGATTGTGGTCGATGTTCCCAACATGTGGGCCCCGTGGATCAAGTACACGCTGCTGAACTCAGATGAGATCGTCATCACCGCAACGCCGGAGCTGCCGGCCCTGCGCAACGCCAAAAATCTATTCGACATGCTGAAGTCGGCGCGTCCGAACGACAAACCGCCGCGCCTCATTCTCAATCAGGTCGGTGTGCCGAAACGTCCGGAAATTCCTGTCAACGATTTTGCCAAGGCCATCGGCATCGTACCGTCAGCCGTCATTCCCCACGACCCCCAGTCCTTCGGCATGGCGCAAGGCAATGGTCAGATGGTTTTTGAAGTGGCTCCGAAATCAAAGTCTGCGGAAGTGCTAGGTGATCTGGCCCGCAATCTCGCCGGCAACCAGAAGATCGCCCCTGAAGCGAAAAAGTCAGGCGGCCTGTTCTCACGGCTGCCCGGCTTTAAAAAGAAGTAAGACCAAAAGGACTCACCGATGTTTGGCAAGAGACCCGAAAATGCTGCCCCACATGGCACCGCGCTTCCGCCGCCGCCTGGAGCTGCTGTTGCGACAGCACCCGCCGCCGCCCAGGCCAATTTTGTGCCTGATGTAAAAGTGCAGACACCCATGGGCTTTGGCGCCTCCGCGCCCAGCGCGCGCGCTGCGGCACCAGCCGTGGCACCCGCGCCGCCGCGTGATCCGGGAAATCCCGATCACACCAAGCGTTCGGAGAGCTACTACGACATCAAGAGCACGATCTTCAACGCACTGATCGATGCCATTGATCTGACCCAGCTCGCCCAGCTCGACCGCGACGCGGCGCGCGATGAAATCCGCGACATCGTCAACGAAATCATCGCCCTCAAGGACGTGGTGATGTCGATTGCCGAGCAAGAAGAACTGCTCGAAGACATTTGCAACGACGTTCTCGGTTACGGTCCGCTGGAACCCCTGTTGGCCCGCGATGACATCGCCGACATCATGGTCAATGGCTCCGCGACGGTGTTCATTGAAGTCGACGGCAAGATGCAGAAAACCGGCGTGCGCTTCCGCGACAATGCCCAGCTTCTCAACATCTGCCAGCGTATCGTCAGCCAGGTCGGCCGCCGTGTTGATGAAGCCTCGCCGATTTGCGACGCCCGCCTGCCAGACGGCTCGCGTGTCAACGTCATCGCCCCGCCACTTGCCATTGATGGCTGCGCCCTCACCATTCGTAAGTTCAAGAAGGACCGGCTCAGGCTTTCGAACCTTGTGCAGTTCAAGTCGATCACGCCCGAAGGCGCCACCATTCTTGAAATTGTCGGCCGGGTGCGCTGCAATGTCTTGATCTCCGGTGGTACCGGTTCAGGCAAGACGACGCTGCTCAATTGTCTGACCGGTCACATCGACCACGACGAACGCATCATCACCTGCGAAGACGCGGCCGAATTGCAGTTACAGCAGCCTCATGTCGTGCGTCTGGAAACACGCCCGCCAAACCTCGAAGGCGAAGGCGCCATCACCATGCGCGACCTCGTCAAGAACTGTCTGCGTATGCGTCCTGAACGCATCATCGTCGGCGAAGTCCGCGGACCTGAAGCATTTGATCTTCTGCAGGCCATGAACACCGGTCACGACGGTTCCATGGGCACGCTCCACGCCAACAGTCCGCGCGAAGCCATTTCGCGACTAGAATCGATGATCACCATGGGTGGCTTCGCGCTGCCGTCCAAGACCATCAAGGAGATGATCTGCGGTTCAATCGACGTGATCGTCCAGGCCTCGCGCCTGCGCGACGGCACACGCAAGATTACCCATGTCACCGAAGTTGTGGGCATGGAAGGTGATGTGATCATCACCCAGGATCTCTTCGTCTACGAAATCGTCGGTGAAGACGCCAACGGCAAGATCATCGGCCGTCACCGCTCCACCGGCATTGCCCGTCCGCATTTCTGGGACCGGGCCCGCTACTACAATGAAGAACGCCGCCTTGCCGACGCCCTTGAAAAGGCAGAAGCGCGCGAATCCAGCAGCGTCTGAACTTGAACAAGGAATTGAACGGCGATGTTCGGGCTTGAAATCACTGATCTGGCGTTTGTCTTCACCGTGGCCATCGCCGTCGGCGGTTTGCTGATCGCCATCGTCTTCCCGATGATTTCGGGCAACAATGCCGCACGCCGGATCGATGCGATTGCCACCGGCAAGAAAGATAGCAAGGGATCATTCCGCGCGCGTTTTTCTGAAGACAGCAAGGACGTCCGCCGCCGCCAGATCCAGGATTCGCTGAACAGGCAGGCTGAAGACCGGGCCAAGGAACTCAAGCGCAAGGTCAATCTCGCGACACTGATCCAGCAATCCGGCCTCGATATTTCGACCCGGGCCTTCTGGTTCATGTCAGCCATCGCGGGCGTGATCTTCTTTCTTGGACCCACAATACTGGGCGCACCAATCTATGTTGGCGCAGGCGCTGCCTTTGTTGGCCTGCTGGGCTTTCCACGCTGGTTCCTGGGCTACCTCCGCAAACGCCGCCAGAATGTCTTTCTCAATGATTTTGCTGACGCCATTGACGTCATGGTGCGCGGCCTCAAGGCAGGCCTTCCCGTTTCTGAAGCCATGAAGATCATCGCCTCTGAATCAGGACCGCCGGTGGGTCCGGAGTTCATGGAAGTGGTTGATGGCCAGCGCATCGGCATTTCCATCGACCAGGGCATTGAGCGCATGGTTGAGCGCATGCCGCTCTCCGAAGTGAACTTCCTGGCCATCGTCATGACCATCCAGTCCAAGACCGGTGGTAACCTCTCGGAAGCGCTGGGAAACCTCTCACGCGTTTTGCGTGATCGCAAGAAGATGAAGAACAAGGTCCGTGCCGTGTCACAGGAAGCCAAGTCTTCTGCAGCCATCATCGGTGCTCTTCCCCTGATCATCATGGGCGGTCTTGCTGTGCTCAATCCCACCTACCTCAACCCGATGTTTGATACCTCCACCGGCAACATGCTGCTGGTTGGGAGCGCCACATGGATGGGAACGGGTGTGCTGGTCATGCGCAAGATGATCAATTTCGAAATCTAGTACGGACCTATGGCCGGACTCACCTGGCAACGAAGAACAAGAAAATGCAACTGATCGTCGCACTGCTGCAAATCGAAACACTGATCACGCTCCTCGTGGCGCTGGCAGCCTTTGGCACCGTGATCACCATTGCCGCGCCCTATCTTGAAGGCGACAAGCTGCAAAGCCGGATCAAGAGTGTAACCGAAGAGCGTGAGCGCCTGCGCCAGCAGCAGAAGTCGCAACTCGCCGGCAGCGATACCCGTTTGCGTGAGAAGCCCAAGGGCAGCATTTACCAGCAGCTTGTTGAAGCCCTGAATCTCAAGCAGGTTCTGGAAGGCGAAGCATCGCGCGAACATCTACGCCAGGCTGGTTACCGTTCCGAAAAACATCTTGTGCGCTTCCTGGCGCTGCGCGTCATCGTGCCAATCATCATTGCCATCGTGACCTTCGTCTATACATCGACGGTCTTCGCCGACAAGGTCACGCCCAACATGCGCATTGCCGCAACAATCGTGGCACTGGTTGTCGGCTTCTACGTTCCGGGTATCGGTCTGAAGAACCTGATCACGCGCCGTCAGGCCTCGATCAAGAAGGCTTGGTCGGACGCTCTCGACCTGTTGCTGATCTGCGTCGAATCCGGCATGGCACTGGAGCCCTCGATGGTCCGCGTCGCCAAGGAAATCGGCAGCCAGTCGGTGGCACTTGCGGAAGAATTGTCACTGACCGTCGCTGAGTTGTCCTACTTGCAAGACCGCCGCAAGGCGCTGGACAACCTCGGCCGCCGCACCGGACTTGAAACCGTGCGCGCCGTCGTCACCAGTTTGATCCAGTCGGAACGGTACGGCACGCCGCTTGGTACTGCACTGCGCGTGCTGGCCCAAGAAAACCGTGACAGCCGTATGGCCGACGCTGAACGGAAAGCGGCAGCATTGCCGCCAAAGCTTACCGTGCCGATGATTCTGTTCTTCCTGCCGGTGATCTTCGTCGTCATCCTCGGACCGTCGATCATCATGGTCATGAAGCTCGATTGACTGGGCGCCGGGCGGAACTCCGCCCTGATCCGGAAGGCGAAGACTTGAGCATGGCCGAAAGGCCATGCTGCGTTTTATGCCAGTGATGCGGCTTGATGGCGAAATCCCACAAGGCCATCCATGCTGCCGGCATCATCATGAACCAGTACAGGGGCATCGTGGCAATGGTGCCGTGCCAGCCCCGGTGGCCCAGGGCTCGCAGACCTTTGCGTGCGCACAGCATCGTTGCGCCATAGCCGAGAATAAGAATGGCGCCGTTGAAGCCGATGGCCAGTCCGTGCAGCGGCATCAGCAATTGTGCGCGCGCTTCGCCGGACAGAAAAAACCACACCGCGTGAAAAAGAAAGAATGGGTGCAGCAACGCTGAAGCCACAACGCCAATGGTCATGCATTGGATGACCAGAAATCCCGTCAGGCCCGTGGCGCGCAACAGTTCTCGGGGCTGGCGCATCAGCACCAGCCAAGTGTGCAGGAAACCCTTGAGCCAGCGCCGCCGCTGCTTCATCCAGTTCCACACCTGCGTGTTGGCTTCTTCATAGGTGCGGCTGGAGAATGTGTCTGTGCCATAGCCCAACCGCGCCAGCCGGTAACCAAGGTCGGCGTCTTCGGTGACGTTGAAGGGGTCCCAGCCTCCGGCAGCAACCAGTGCCCGCACACGGAAATGATTGGAGGTGCCGCCAAGTGGCAGCGGCAAGCCTGCTGAGGCCAGCTGCGGCAACAAGAGATTGAACAGTGTGGCGTACTCCGCCGTGAACTGGCGCGTCAGCCAGTTTTCATTGGGGTTGTAGTAGGTCAGCACCGCTTGCAGACAGGCCAGCTCATTTTCGCGCGAGGCAAAGATGGCGGCCGCCTCACGCAATTGCATGGGCTCGGCGATATCTTCGCTGTCAAATATCGTGAGCAATGATCCCCGTGAAAATTGCAGCGCGTAGTTGAGGGCGCGCGGTTTGGTCTGGGGCTTGCCGGCGGGAACGACGATGATATCGAAATGGTCAGGCAGTGCCATCGCCATGATGGCGCGCTGCATGGCGATGTCTTCTTCTTCAAGGATGAGCTTGATATCGAGTTTGCCATGCGGATAGTTGAGCGCCATGAGCCCGCCAATGAGCTGGTTCAGCACTGCCGTCTCGCGGAAGAGCGGAACAAGAACTGTGTAGACCGGCAGCTCCGCAGCACTGAGTACAGGCGGCCGCGCCGCTGCAGGCGGTCCCGGCGTCAAGGCAAAAATGCGAAGCGCGACTGTCATGGAGAAGAACATGCCCGACGCTGTGCTGAGAGCGAGCAGCAGATGACCGGCATCGAACAGCATACCAAGGCAGATGAAAACAAGACCGGTCAGCATGGTCCAAAGCACTTGCGCAGGCATCAGGCGAAAACGGGCCGAACATTGCGGTTTGGTGTACGCCAAGTGATGAACCGCCTTGCGCAGGATGGCTGGTCCGAGGACGCGGCGCACCGCCAGATGATAGGCGCCTACGTCCATGCGCGCGACAACCCGCAAACCGCGTTCCTTCGCGGCCTGCATCGCCATGGCGCTGGCCGCCGCGTAAACAGTGAGACCGGGCAATATTGCCGCTGGAAAGAGTTTGTGCCGCAGGGCCAGCTCACGGTCTTCGGGTGTCAGACGGGCCAGCATTCCCGCCACAAGGGAATTTGGAAAATGCGGCAAGACTTCTCCTGGTGCTTCGTCTAAGTTGCTGCTTCCAGCAACCTGCACCGTTCCGGAATTGCCACTGAGCCATGCGCCCCCTACTGCGCTATCGTCGCCCACAACCACCCCCCTGCTGGTCACCATCCCCGGACTGCCGGGGAGAGATCAACTTTCAGGTGAAAGCAAAGGGCGATTGCGCGCAACGCGCAACATCCGGGAGATTGATTCTGCGCGCATATACTCTCTCTTTGGTTGCACTCTTCGCATTGTACCAGACGGGCGATTTGCGGGCCCAGCAGCCGGCAGAACCTGCGGCGCCGGCGATCGCTGAGCCAGCGCCCGTCATGCCATTTCCGCGTTTCCGCGCCATTGATGCCGATGCCCCGCACACCAGCAAAGTGCCGCTTCCCACAGTGCGTCTGCTGGCTGAAACGGATTTTGCGCCGTGGAGTTTTACCCTTGAAGACGGCAGCCTCGCTGGAATTTCAGTTGATCTGGCACGCGCAGCCTGCACCGAAGCGGGCCTCACTTGCGACGTGTTGCCGGTCCCCTTCACCAATCTTCTGCCATCACTCATCAAGGGCGACGGTGATGTCATTGTCAGTGGCCTGCGCCTCAATCACGAGATCATCAATGGCACAGCGCTGACGCGACCTTATTTCCGTTCCATGGCCCGCTTCATGATCCGCCGTGGCACGCAGATTGAGGGTGCTGACCCGCGCTCGCTTGCCGGGCGCCGTGTCGGCGTGGTGACAGGCACGGCCCACGAGGCTTTTCTCAAGAAGTTCTACGACAAGGCCCAACTCGTGGTGCAGCCGAGTGAATCCGCAATGTACGAGGCGCTGCGCACCGGCGCACTTGATGTGGCTTTCGGTGACAGCCTGCACATGTCCTTCTGGATGAACAGCGATGGCGCGCGCAAGTGTTGCATGAACCTCGGCGGCGCGGTTCTGGATTCTGACAGTTTTTCGAGGCCACTGGTCTATGTCGCGCGCAAGGACAAGGCTGCCATTCGCGACCGGCTTGATGAAGCCCTCGACCAGCTTGAGGACAAGGGCACGACCGGCGAAATCTTCAGGCACTATCTTCCTGCTCCGATCTGGTAGTGCGGGATGACACTTTGGTGATGGACCAATCATGATTGATGCGCGAAAAATCCTGCTGCCTGCGGACCGCAGGGCAGCAATCCCCATTCATGTCGTGGCGAAGGTGGACTGGCCAGGCTTCCGCGCCAAGATGGCCGCCGCTGCCAGCAGATGGGCCGCAACACAGGGCTTCGAGGCTTCACCGCTCGGCCTCCTGCTGGTCCCTGGTCAGGCGGGTAGCGTGGAACAGGTAGTGATTGGTGCGCCGGGCCTGCGTGATGATCCCTTCGCCTTGGGAGCGATTTCCGCGCGCCTTCCGGACGGCCACTACGCTTTCGCAGACCAACGCCAATGCAGCGATGCCGTGATTCTGGGCTGGTGCCTTGAACTCTACAAATACGATCCCTTCCGCGCCACCAAGGTGAAAGGCGTCACACTTGCCGTTGCGAAGTCCCGCAATGTTGCCACGCTGGCAGCGCGCGCCAATGCTGTCTTCACAGTGCGCGATCAGGTGAACACACCAGCCAATCTCTTTGGCCCCGACGAATTGGAGCGCGACGCCCGCAACCTTGCCAAGGCCCACAAGGCCAAGTGTCAGGTGATTTCCGGCACCGCTCTTGCCAAGGGCTTCCCACTCATTCATGCGGTTGGAGCAGCCTCGACGCGCCCGCCCCGCCTCATCGATATCACCTGGGGTTCGCCCAAACATCCCAAGGTGACGCTTGTTGGCAAGGGCGTGGTATTTGACACGGGCGGTCTCGACATCAAGCCGTCCTCCTCGATGCTGCTGATGAAGAAGGACATGGGTGGTGCCGCCAATATCCTCGGCCTGGCCCGGCTGGTTATGGAGGCCGGTCTCAAGATCCGCTTGCGTGTCCTTGTTCCTGCAGTTGAAAATGCCATTGCTGGCGATGCCTTCCGCCCCGGCGATGTGTTCAAGTCGCGCAAGGGCCTGAGCGTCGAAATCGGCAACACCGACGCCGAGGGCCGTCTCATTCTTGCTGATGCACTGGCCCTTGCGGATGAGGAAAAGCCCGACTTGATCGTCGACATGGCAACGCTGACGGGAGCGGCCCGCGTCGCCCTCGGGCCTGATCTGCCGCCCTTTTATACCGATGACGAAGAACTGGCGGCCGACATTCACCGTCACGGCATGGCCGTCAACGATCCGCTGTGGCGCATGCCGTTGTGGCACGCCTACACCAGCCTGATCGAGACACCGCTTGCCGATCTCAACAATGCCGGTGCCGGTGGTTTTGCCGGTTCGATCACGGCGGCGCTTTTCCTGCGCAGGTTTGTCGAGCACGCCAAGGCCTACGTGCATTTCGACATTTTCGCCTGGGTGCCCAACGCCAGGCCCGGCCGTCCGAAGGGCGGCGAGGCCCAGGCGATGCGCGCCATGTTCGCAGTGCTGACCGAGCGTTACGGGAAATGACTTGCGTCCCGGACCGCTTTGGAGAATGATACGGGGCCGAAACAAAAACCCTGAACCGCCCCCGAGCGCCCATGGTCCACCGTCTTTCGCCCGCCCAGTCGATGCAGCTTTGGCACGATGTTCATCTGGCCCTGGTCCATGATGACGAACCGGATCTTTCAGTGCGCCAGATGACAGTGCTGCTCACCATCTATCTCGAGGCACCGCCGCACACGGTGCGCGGCCTTGCGGCAAAACTCCACGTCACCAAGCCGGTCATCACCCGCGCCCTCGACAGCATGGGCAAACACGGGCTGGTCAGCCGCCGCCGCGACGACAAGGACCGGCGCAATGTGCTGGTGCAACGGACAGTGAAAGGTGTGCTTTATCTCGAACGCCTCGCCGACCTCATCGGACAGAAATCGGACAAGATCTAGATGGCCAACCCGGACAAGCGTCTGAACCTCTATCGTCCCGACCTTGCGGACGTGTCATTACGGGGTCGAATCGAAGCTGAACGTTTCGTGGCGGGACGCCCGATGCAAGTGGGCCTGGCGGTGGCCCCGGTCCGACGTCAGCCGGCATTGACCTCCATGCAGTTGAGCCAGGCACTGCCGGGTGAAACACTCAAGGTCTTTGACGAGGCCGATGGCTGGGCCTGGGTGAAGCTGGACCGCGATGGCTATGTTGGACATGTTGAAGCAGCGCAACTTGTGCCGGTGACAACTCCACCTGCCAGCCATGAAGTGGCAACGCCCTCGACGCTGGTTTATCCCAAAGCCGATATCAAGACCCAGCCCGCCATCACCCTGCCCATGCATGCGCGCGTCACCGTGACCGGTGAGGAAAAAGACTTCGCTGCCATCGCCGCAGGTGGCTTCATCTACAAGCGTCATCTCCAGCCCGTCGACAGCGGCATTGGGGATTTCGTTGCCGTGGCCGAGCGCTTTCTCTTTGCGCCCTATTATTGGGGCGGCAAGACTGTCCATGGCCTCGATTGTTCGGGCCTTGTGCAAGTCTCGCTGCATGCCGTCGGACACCCCTGTCTGCGCGACAGCGACATGCAGGAGGCAACGCTGGGCGACGTGCTGAAACCAGGCACGCAATTGCGCCGCGGCGACTTGATTTTCTGGGAAGGCCATGTCGGCATCATGGCCGATGCCGAAAATCTGCTGCACGCCAACGGCTTCCACATGATGGTGGCAATTGAGCCGCTGAAGGTGGTGACGGAACGCTATGCGGCGATCGGGAAATCGATGTCGACGGTGCGTCGGTTGTAACGCGGTTCAGTACCCGCGTTTGCGATCCACCAGATTTTGCAAAGTCCCATCGCGTTCATACGCTGCAATTTGCCCGGCCACGTAATCGCAGATGACAGATGGTTCCGAATCCGCTGCCGCATGGGGCGTGAGCGTCACCTTGGGATGCGACCACAGTGGATGGCTGGCGGGCAGGGGCTCAGTGTGGAACACATCCAGTGTCGCGGCGTGAAGCTCACCGGCATCAAGTGCGGCAACAATATCGCTCTCCACCTGTTGCCGGCCACGGCCGGCATTGATCAGGATGGGTGCTCCAAATGGGCCGGTGCGCGCCAGCTTTCGGAACAGTGCGCGATTGAGAATGCCGTCAGTGTCAGCGGTGGCCGGCAGCAGGCTGACGAGAATATCGGTGCGCGACAAAAACGTGTCGAGACCGCCAGCCCCGGCAAAGCATTGTACGCCATCGACTGACTTCGGTGTGCGGCTCCAGCCCGCCACCTTGAACCCCATCATGGCAAGTTTTTTCGCTGCATCCTGTCCCAGCACGCCAAGTCCCATGACGCCAACCCGCAGCGCCGATGCAGCATGGGTCGGGAAGCTGTCCCACACCTTGTTGCGTTGGTTGTCGTCGAGACGGCGCTGCTGGCGGTGGTGCATCAGGACGTGCAACACCACATACTCGCTCATGCGCATGGTAAGGTCGGGATCATTGACGCGCACAATCGGGATGCCATCAGGCAATGTCGGGTCCTTGAGAATGGCATCGACACCGGCGCCCAGTGAAAAGATGACCTTGAGGTTGGTGAGTGACTTCAGCGCATCGGGCGGTGGCAGCCAGGCCGCCACATAGTCAACGGTGGATGGATCCCCCACCTCTGGCCAGACCCGAACATCCAGTTGCGACATGGCCGTGCGCATTGCCTGTGCCCACGGCACCGCGTTCCAGGTCGGCGTGACGAACAGGAACGTACTCACTGTCTCACCGCTCCCTCGACAGCCTTGAGATTGAGCGCCGCGGCAAGCAGCGCCTTGGTGTAGTCGGTTTTTGGTCGTTCGAAAATTTCACGGACCGGTCCGCGTTCCACTGCCACACCATTGCGCATGACAATCACATCATTGGCGAGCGCCCTGACAACTTTCAGGTCGTGGCTGATGAACAGATAGGCGAGGTCATGCTTCTTCTGCAGATCGCGCAACAGTTCAACCACCTGGGCCTGCACCGACATGTCGAGTGCCGACGTCGGCTCGTCGAGCATGATGAATTTGGGATCAAGGGCAAGCGCCCGGGCAATGGCGATGCGCTGGCGCTGGCCGCCGGAGAACTCGTGCGGGTAACGCTCCATGCTGGCGGGATCGAGCCCCACTTCAGTGAGCGACTGTGCCACACGGTCCCGCCGTTGCCCGGCATCCAGATCAGGGTTGAGAATGCGCAAGCCCTCTTCGACAATCTGCAACACCGACATGCGTGGGCTGAGCGACCCGAAGGGATCCTGAAACACCACCTGCATGTCCTTGCGCAAGGGCCGCATGGCTTTCGCTCCCAGGCCATCAATGCGCTGGTCACGGAACAGGATTTGCCCTTGCGAAGAAATCAGACGAACCATGGCGAGACCCAGCGTGGTCTTGCCTGAGCCACTCTCGCCCACAATCGCCAGGGTCTGCCCGGCCTTCACCACGCAATCCAATCCATCGACGGCCTTGATGTGCCCGACAGTGCGGCGCAGGAAGCCGCGCTTGATCGGGAACCAGATCTTGAGGTCGCGGGCTTCCGCGATGACTTCAGCATCTGCCCGAGGCGGCAGCGCCATGCCCTTTGGTTCAGCTGCCAGCAGCATCTTGGTGTAGGCGTGTTGCGGGTTGGCGAACAATTCCTTGGCAGGGCCTTGCTCAACCACCTTGCCCTTTTGCATCACGCAGACCTTGTCGGCCATGTGGCGAACAATGCCGAGATCATGGGTGATCAGCAGCAGTGCCATGCCGAATTCGGCTTGCAGGTCTTTCAGCAGTTTCAGGATCTGCGCCTGCACGGTCACGTCAAGTGCCGTCGTCGGTTCATCGGCAATGAGCAGTTCCGGATTGTTGGCCAGTGCCATGGCAATCATCACGCGCTGACGCTGTCCGCCGGAAAGCTGGTGCGGGAAATCCTGCAGCCGTGTTTCAGCATCGCGGATGCCGACCTTGGACAACAGCTCGATGATGCGCAAATGGGCCGCCTCGCCGTCGAGCTTCTGGTGCAATTCAAGGATTTCACCGATCTGCCGCTCCACGGTGTGCAGTGGATTGAGTGAGGTCATCGGCTCCTGGAAGATCATGGTGATGTCATTGCCGCGCACCCGGCGCAGGTCGGCATCGTCGTGGTCGAGCAGGTTTTGTCCCTTGAACCAGACCTCGCCCGACGGGTGGGAAGCGGCCGGATAGGGCAACAGTTTGAGGATGGAAAGTGCACTCACCGATTTGCCCGAACCGGATTCACCCACCAGCGCCAGGGTCTCACCCTTGCCGAGCGAGAATGACACGCGATCAACTGCGAGTGTTGTGTTGCCACCCTGACGGAAAGCGACCGATAGATCCTTGACCTCAAGCAGCGGCGCACTCATGCGAAGGTCTTTCGCGGATCAAGTGCATCACGCACCGCCTCGCCGATGAAGACGAGGAGTGTCAGCAGGATCGAGGTGACGAAGAAGGCCGTGAAGCCAAGCCACGGGGCGAAGAGATTGTCCTTGCCCTGGCGCACCATTTCACCAAGCGAGGCCGAGCCCGGCGGCAGGCCGAAACCCAGAAGATCAAGGGCCGTCAATGTGGTGACGGAACCGGACAGGATGAACGGCATGAAAGTGACGGTGGAGACAAGTGCGTTGGGCAGGAGATGACGCACCATGATCTGGACATCGCTGAGGCCGAGAGCTCGCGCCGCCCGCACATATTCGAAATTTCGCGCGCGCAGGAATTCGGCCCTGACAACACCGACGAGTCCCGTCCACGAGAACAACACCAATATGAACAGCAGCAGCCAGAAACTGGGAGTGATGAAGGCGGCAAGTATGATCAGCAGGTAGAGCGTCGGCATGGATGACCAGATATCGATGAAGCGCTGGAACAGCAGGTCGGTCCAGCCCCCGAAATATCCCTGCACCGCACCAGCGGTCACGCCAATGACGGACGAGAACAGGGTGAGAATGAGCCCGAAGGCCACTGAAATGCGAAAGCCATAAATGAGGCGCGCCATCACGTCGCGGCCCTGATCGTCGGTGCCAAGCCAGTTCTTGTTGCCAAAGCTGCACTGCGGATCACTCACGCCGAGCGGATATTTGGCGCACGCCACGTCGTCCGTCATGAAAAAGGCCGGACGCGACGGCGCGGGCACTGGCAGTTCACGGTTTACTGTGCCGAAGGAATAGCGGATGGGCGGCCAGAGCATCCAGCCATTGGCGTTGATCTCGTCAGCGTTGACGGGATCGCGGAAGTCGGTGACCGCCAGAAAACCGCCAAATTTTTCTTCCGGATAGTCGACCAGCAGCGGGAACAGCATTTCACCTTTGTAGGAGGCAAGCATCGGCCGGTCATTGGCGATGAGAGGTGCGAACACTGACAGCACGAAGAGAATGCCGAAGATGACAAGAGACCAGAAGCCCCGGCCGTTGCGCCGGAACAGCTCCCAGCGCCGCTGGTTCAGGCCTGACAGTTTGGGCAACGCCATCATGTGTCCCGCGAGTCAAAATCAATGCGCGGATCGATCCACGTGTAGGTGAGGTCGCTGATCAGCGCCACCACAAGTCCGAGCATGGTGAAAATGTAGAGACTGGCAAAAACCACGGGATAGTCGCGGTTCACGGCAGACTTCCACGTCAGGTAGCCAAGGCCATCGAGCGAGAACACAAATTCGATCAGCAGAGAGCCTGAGAAGAATGCCGCCAGAAACGCTCCAGGAAATCCGGAGATCACCAGCAACATGGCATTGCGGAAAACATGGCCGTAGAGAACCTGCCGTTCCGTCAATCCCTTGGCTCGCGCCGTGGTCACGTACTGCTTCCTGATTTCGTCGAGGAAGGAATTCTTGGTCAACAGCGTCATGGTGGCAAAGCCGCTTATGCCAAGTGCAGTCAGCGGCAAGACCAGATGCCAAGCATAGTCCTTGACCTTGCCCCACCATGACAGCTGTTCGAAATTGTCCGAGGTGAGGCCGCGCAAAGGGAAGAAGTCCCAATAGCTGCCGCCGGCAAACAACACGATCAGGATGATGGCAAAGATGAAACTCGGGATGGCGTAGCCGACAATGATGACCGCCGACGTCCAAACATCGAAAGTGGAACCGTCGCGCACTGCCTTTCGGATGCCCAGCGGAATCGAAACGGCATAGGTTACCAGCGTCAGCCACAGCCCCAACGAAATCGATACCGGCAACTTTTCCTTGATGAGAGAAATCACCGACTTGTCAGTGAAATAGCTCTTGCCGAAATCAAATGTCAGATAATCCTTCAGCATCTTGAGGAAACGCTCGTGCGCCGGTTTGTCGAAACCGAACTGCTGCTCGAGTTGCTTGATGAAAGCTGGATCAAGCCCCTGGGCGCCACGGTACTTGGACGATGATCCGCCGCCTTCCTCCCCCTGCATTTCCGTGCCGCCGCCGAGTCTGGTGTTGGCATCGCCCTGGTTTTCCAGACGCGAAATGATTTGCTCAATGGGTCCGCCCGGCACGAACTGCACCACCAGGAACGTCAACAGCATGACCCCCACAAGAGTCGGGATCATCAGCAGGATGCGTTTTAGGATGTATGCGCCCATCAGTTACTGGTCATGCTTTTTTCAACGCGGCATCGGCTTCCGTATCGAACCACCAGATTGCCGGATAACCTGGTGCATAACCGGGCATTTTCTCCGGGTGCTTGACGCGTTTCCAATAGGCAATCCAGTCGACCGGCTTGTACCACATGGGAACCACATAGTGGTTCCACATGAGAACGCGGTCCATGGCCCGGCAGGCGGTGACCAGCGCTGCCCGGTTGGGCGCGGCAATGATGGCGTCGATCAGTGCATCGACAGCCGGGTCCTTGATGCCCACATAGTTGCGGCCCTTGGTCTTGTCGGCAAAGCCGGAACTGAAAAATTCGCGCTGTTCATTGCCGGGTGACAGCGACTGTCCCCACGAACCGACGATCATGTCATAGTTGTAATCGCCTTCGATGCGTTCATATTGCGCAGCATCCACCACCCGCACATTGGCCTTGATGCCAAGCAATGCCAGTTGCTCGGCAAAGGGCAATGCGATGCGCTCGAAAGCTGGTGAGTCGAGAATGATTTCGAAGATGAAGCTCTCACCCTTGCTGTTCTTCAATATCTGACGGCTGCCGTCCTTCACCGGCTTCCAGCCTGCTTCAGCGAGCAGGGCCTGGGCCTGGCGCAAGTTCTTGCGCCGCTCCTGTGGCGTGGCATTGTTGGGGCTCACATATTCAGCGGTGAATACCTCGGCTGGCATCTTGTCCTTGAACGGTTCAAGCAAGACCAGCTCTTCGGCCGAAGGCAAGCCCTTGGCTTCCAGTTCCGAATTGTTGAAATAGCTGCGGCTGCGCGTGTACAGGCCATAGAAGAGATTGGTGTTCGTCCATTCAAAATCGAATGCGAGATCGAGCGCCTGACGCACCCGCCGGTCAGCGAACAGCGGCCGCCTGATATTGGGAGCCCAACTCTGCATGCCCGAGACACCAAGGCGCGGCAGCTCTTCGCGGATGACCCGTCCATCCTTTGCAGCCGGGAAGTCATATCCCACGGCCCATTGCTTTGATGATGACTCCAACTGAATGTCGAATTGGTCACCCTTGAAGGCCTCAAGCAATACCGCCCGGTCGAGGTAGAACTGCGTCTCGACCTCGTCGAAATTGTTCTGGCCGCGCTCCACTGCGAGATCCTTGCCCCAGTAATTCTCCACCCGCTTCAGCACAATGGAAGCACCTGGTCGCACCGATGCGATAGCATAAGGACCAGATCCGAGAATGGGTTCGAGTGTATTGCTGCTGACATCACGCGGCTTGCCGTTGGCATCCTTGCCGGTCCACCAATGTTGCGGCAGCACGGTCAACTGACCGGTGATGTGCGGCAGCTCACGGTTGCCCGTCATCGAGAAGGTGAAGGTGACCTCGCGCTCACCGGTTTTTTCCACCGTGGAAATATTCTTGTAGTACGCGGCATACTGCGTGTGATTGGTCTTTAGGGCATTGAGTGAGAAGATCACGTCTTCCGGTTTCACCGCTTCGCCATCATGAAATCGTGCTTCGGGCCGCAGGCGATAGACCACCTTGGAATAGTCGTCCGGATACCACACACTTTCCGCCAGCAGGCCGTATTCGCTGGACGGTTCGTCAAGCGCCGAGACCATCAATGTTTCATTGACGCCGGGACTCGCGGCATCGCCCTTGATGGTGAAAGGGTTGACGCTGTCGAAGGTGCCGAGTGTTGCAAGCCTGATCCGCCCGCCTTTCGGGGCCGCGGCGTTCACATAGTCGAACTGGGTGAAGCCCGGCGGATATTTCACGGTCTCGAACAGCGTTGTGGCGTGGCGGAACACCCGCTCTTCAGCGGCAGAAACAGACGACGCAAAGCCCACCCATGGCGAAAGTCCTGCCAGCTGCAACATCTGCCGGCGCGTCAAAGTCATGCAGTGCCGTCCTTCATGGATTGATTCGCTTCCCTTTTACGCGGCCTTGGGGACAAAAGAAAACACCGGCAGGGAGCCTGCCGGTGCTGATCAATCAGCCAGAATTTGGCTTTCTCAAGGAGAGTTGTTCGATGTTCCGGACTCAAGGAGCCGGGAAAGGCTTGGGCGCATCCGATAGCGTGGCGAGATAGGCAATCAGGTTGGCGCGCTTGGTATCGTTCTTGATGCCACCAAAGGCCATCTTGGTGCCGCCAATGAAACCCTTGGGGTTGGTCAGGAAGGTGTTGAGGTGGTCATAGGTCCAGGCCTCGGCGGCCTTTTCCGTGACGCCAGCCGAATAGGCATAGCCTTCATGAGAACCAATCTTGCGTTCAACCACGTCCCACAGGTTCGGCCCGGTCTTGTTGGGGCCGCCCTTGGTGAAGTCATGGCAGGCAGCGCAAGCCTTGGCTTCCGCGGCGCCTTTGGTGGCGTCGGCCGCGACAAGCAGCGTGCCGATGCTCTTTGCCGCTTCCGCGACTTCGCCCGCACCTGCGTCATGGGATTCTGTGACTTCGACGAGGAAGCCCGGCTTTTCATGCGATGCCATCTGCGGGTGGTAGACCATGCCCGCAACTTCCTTCAGGCCGAATACCATCAGGGCCGTGCCCAATACGGCGCCCGCCATCTTGTTGAATGTCCAGCTGTTCATGCGATTCCCAAGTCCCTCATAGTTCAGGCGCGACTAACTAATGCTTTGCCCGGCTCGCCGCAATATCTATAAGGCACCTAGCCTCAATTTGCCGCGCCCCACTTCAACCCCATGATAGAACAGCAAAATACCATCGTCGTCATTCCCGCCCGGCTGGCCGCAAAGCGCTTGCCGGGAAAGCCGCTTGCTGACATCTGCGGCGAGCCCATGATTGTCCATGTCTGGCGCCGGGCTGTCGAGGCCAAGATCGGTCATGTGCTGGTGGCGGCAGGCGACCTCGCAATTGCCGAAGCGGTGCGCAGCGCCGGCGGTGATGCCATCATGACCGAAGCCAACCTGCCGTCGGGGTCCGACCGGGTGGCAGCGGCACTCGCGTTGCGCGATCCTCAAGGCCGCTACAGCCACGTCATCAACCTGCAGGGCGATCTCCCTACCATTGATCCGCTCTCGATGCAGCGCTGTCTCGCCGGCCTCACCAACGAGACAGTGGATATCTCGACCGTGGCCGCATTGATCCGCGATGAGGCCGACGTCGCCAATCCCCACATCGTCAAGGCCATAGCACCGCTTGGTCCCGACCGCGAAGTTGCCTTCGCGCGCGATTTCCTGCGCCAGGTCGGGCCAGATCATGCCGCCCCGTTCTGGCATCACATCGGTATTTACGCCTACCGCCGCGCTTCTCTCAGCCAGTTCGTGGGGTTGCCGCAATCGGCACGCGAAAAGGAACGCTCGCTCGAACAAATGCGCGCCCTCGACAATGGCATGAAGATCGCTGTGGTGCGTGTCGATGCCGTGCCACTGGGCGTTGACCAGCCGGCAGATCTGGAGGCCGCCCGCATCGCCCTCAAGGAGAAAAAATGACCGACAAGATTGCCTATCAGGGCGAGCCCGGGGCCAATTCCCACATTGCCTGCATGGAAGCCTGCCCAAGCCTTGAGCCCATGCCGTGCCGGACCTTCGAAGATGCATTTCAGGCCGTCGAGGATGGCACCGCCACTTTCGCCATGATCCCCACCGACAATTCGGTCGCGGGCCGCGTTGCGGATATCCATCACCTTCTGCCGCACTCGTCGCTGTCGATCGTGGGCGAGCATTTCCTGCCCGTGCATCATCAGTTGCTCGTGGTGAAAGGTGCCAAGGCGGCTGATCTCACGTCGGTCCACAGCCACGTGCACGCGCTTGGCCAATGCCGCAAGGTCATCCGCGACATGGGCCTCGACGCCGTGGTGGCGGTTGATACGGCAGGGGCCGCACGCGAACTCTCCGAGATCAAGGACAAGAGCCGCGCCGCCATTGCCACACGGTTGGCAGGCGAAATCTATGGCCTTGATGTGCTGCGCGCCGATATCGAGGATGAAGCCCACAACACCACGCGCTTCGTCATCCTCTCCAACCAGCGCGACGATGCCGAAGCAGGCGCAAGCCCGGTGATGTCGAGCTTTGTCTTCCGTGTGCGAAATGTTCCGGCAGCGCTCTACAAGGCCATGGGCGGCTTTGCCACCAACGGCGTCAACATGACCAAGCTGGAATCATACCAACTCGAGGGACGGTTCTCGGCGACGCAATTCTATGCCGAGATTGAAGGCCACCCGCAGGATCGCCCAGTCCGGTTGGCATTGGAGGAACTGGCCTTCTTCACCTCCTACATGCGCGTCCTCGGCGTTTATCCAGCCAGTCCGTACCGCGCTGAAATTGCACGCAAGATTGCTGAGCAAGGGGCCTGAACTCAAAGCCCGGCTGCGACTTTCACCAACTGATGCGCGATGGCATAGGGGTGCGAGGCGTGAAATCCCGCTGGATGCTTACGTGTCAGCATCAGGGCGATGTCGGCGCGTGAGAACCAGCGTGCATCCTCGATTTCCGATGCATCGATTTTGATTTCCGCAGTCTCGGCCTCACCGATCAGCCCGATCATCAGGCTCGACGGAAAAGGCCAGGGCTGGCTTGCAACATAGCGGATTGCGCCGACGCGGATTCCCGCCTCTTCGAAGACTTCCCGCCGCGCTGCCTGCTCAATGGTTTCACCGGGCTCAACGAAACCGGCGAGTGCTGAATACATGCCCTCGGCCCAGGCCGCCTGGCGGCCGAGCAGCATGTTGTCACCCTGAGTCACTGCGATGATGACGACTGGATCAGTGCGCGGAAAATGCTCAGCCTTGCACGACGGGCAAATGCGCCGGTAGCCAGAATCAGTGAGGTCGGTTTTGACCCCGCAATTGGCACAAAACCCGTGCCGCTCGTGCCAATGGACGAGACTGCGGGCCTGCGCGAGGATTGAAAGTTCTTCATTCGAAACTTTTCCCGACAGCATCAGACCGCGCAGTGGGGTGAGCGTCGCACGCTCTGGGGCGGCCACCGCAAACCACGGCTTGCCGTCGTCTGCGAGGCCAAGGAAGATTTCACCATCAGAAACGGGTCCGTCGAAATGCAGTGGATATTCATTGCCTGATTCTATCTGGTCACCGCGAATACGAACGACAACGCAATCCTTGCGGGCACGAAGTTGAGCAATTTTATCGGGCAACAGGCGCAGGTCGTGGGCTCTGTCGAGGGGAGAGGAAACATAGGCAAGTGGCACGTTACGGCTCCTGGAATGGTCCTGCTTCCTTGCCCAATCCGCAAAAAAGATCAAACGCTTAACCGAATATTTACCAAGAAAGTTAACTTTCGGGTCTTGAACGATTGGGGCGGCGCGCCTGTCTGGACTACTCCGGGGATCTGCGCTGCTGTTGGAGTAAGTGGCGATGAAGCCTGGATTGCCGTGGAGTGTGAAGGGAATTGAGCCGGATGCGCGCGAAGCTGCCAAGCTCGCAGCGCGCCGCTCAGGCATGACGCTGGGAGAATGGTTGAACAGTACCATCCTGGATCAGGCCGACGGCGCACCCGAAACAGCACCTGCCGCAACGCGCCACCGGGCTGCAGCGTCAGGCACTGCACCGGCCTTTGAACGCGCTGCCAACCGCCTGGAAGACATTGCTGAAAAACTGGCGCGTCTCTCGATTGGCGAATCTTCCACCGCCTCGCGCTTCGGCATTCATGCGGTTGGTCCGCAGTCCGCTGACCCCGAAGCGATCCACAAAGTCCTGAGCCGGGTTGAAAGCAACGAACGCCAGACCGTTGAAGCCTTCACGGCTGTCAACGAGCGCCTCGCCGGCCTCAGCCGTCAACTCGCCTCAACACGTACGCCGCCGCCACGCCCGGAAGACAATCTCGGCTACCAGACTCTCGAAAAGGCCGTACGCGGCATCGTCGAGCACATGGAGACGAGCGAGAAGCGCAACAAGGATACGTTCAAGTCGCTGCAGGATCGCATCGCCGCCATGGGTGCCAAGGCGCAGAGCACCGACAGCGAACAGCTGCTGCGCCAGGCTCCGGCTTTCTCGCAGCTTGAGACGCGGCTGTCCGAATTGGCCAAGCGCGTCGAGCGCAGCGAGCATGCGCCGCAGCATCAGACTCTCCCCGACCTCCTGCGCCGCGAAATCACCGATCTTGCCAAGCGCATTGATCAGGTGCGCGAGAACTCCGAAGTCCTCGCATCGAAGGCGCAGACCCAGGCCGTACAGGCGAGCCAGCAGGAATTGCGCGCCATCGAAGGCCGCATTCTGGGCTTGCTCAAGGAAGCCCAGTCATCGCTCTCGGGTGCCACGGTTGCACCAGCTGAAGTGCAGCGGCTGCGCAGCGAGATCGAACGTCTCAACCGCCGCATCGACGAAACCCAGGGGCAACAAGGCCCGAACCCTGAGGTTCTCGAGCTGCGTTCAGCAGTGGAACAGCTCTCCACCCGCGTCGCGCAGGGTCCGGACATGCGTCCGCTCGCCGACATGGATCGCCGCATCCTCGACATCACCCAGCGCCTCGAGCAGACCCAGGTGGCTACCCGCTCGCTGCCGCAGTTTGCCGACCTGGAAAACCGCATCGCCGAACTCGACTACCGTTTCAATGAAGCCGTTGCCGGTCGCGCTTCTTCGCACTCCAACGAGATCGAAGAACGGATTGCTGCGGTATCGGATCGGCTGGGCCGCACTGAACAGCAGCTTGCCTCACTCGAAACCATCGAACGCGCCGTCAACCAGCTCTTCGACACCATGGAGCAGCAGCGCAAGTGGACGGAAGAAGTGGCCGAGGGTGCGGCGAACCGCATGGCCCAGCAGATCATGGCGGCAGGTCCGCAGCAGGTCTCGCTCACCGGCTCACCGGAAATCCTTGCCCTTGAACAGGGTCTGAAAGCGGTCCGTGCCGCGTCCGAATCCGCCGATCAGCGCAACCAGGAAACCCTGGAAGCCGTCCACGACACGCTGGAACAGATTGTCGGCAAGCTGACCGAGCTTGAAACCGCGGCCATTGGCCAGCGCGTGGCCGCTGCTGCTGCACCAGCCCAGACCTTCACCACCGCAACACCTGCGAAGGAAGAAGCGGCGTATGATCCCTATGTGGCGGCCGAACCTGTCACACCTGTTGGTCCCTTTGCTGACGTTCTTGCGGCCAGTGGCCCCGCTCATCACGGAATTGAGGACGAGTTACCACCGGACCTGCCGCCCATTCAGCCAGCACCCTATGGCATGGCGGATTTCCCATCAGCCAATCCCTTTGAGACAGCGCAGCGGGGTTCTACCAATCCATTTGCACCCATTGCTGGCAGCCCGATCGGTGCCAATCCGATGGCCGGCACGGCCAGCGACTTTGACATCATCGCCGCTGCCCGCCGCTCGGCCCAGGCTGCCCACCAGCAGAGATCTCTGTTGTCAGGGATCTCGCCCAGTGCTGCCAAGATGAGTGAAGAGAGCTCCAAGAAGCTTCTCAATCTCTCCTTCTTCAAAAAGAAGCCCGGCACCCCCCACCCGCATGGACCCGTTGGGCTGCAGGGTGAAATCAAGCCACCGCCCGGCTTCAAGGCGGCCAACGGCAACACCGAAAACAAGCGTCGCAAACTCCTTCTCATGGGCCTTGTCTTGCTCGCCGCAGTCTCTGCCTTCACCTTCAACATGATGGGACGCAGCCACAAGGCCACGGCACCAATTGCACCGGCTGCTATCGAGCAATCGATTGAAGATAGCAGCGCAATTGATGATCTCGACGCCGAAGAACCAGGTGCACCGGATGCTGCCGCTCCCGCTGTACCTGCTGCAACCCCGCCTGCAACAGCGCCCGCTGAACTGGAAAGCGGTGGCTTGCAAAGTGAGGACGCCGATCCGGTTCTTACCGGTTCTCTGCCCCAGACCCACAGCACCCAGTCCATTGCCGATCTGGTTTCTGGTCAGGCTGTCTCACCAGAAAACCTGCCACCTGCGGAAGTGGGCAGCATGGCGCTGCGTGAAGCCGCCGCCCTTGGCAATGCCAATGCCCAATTCGTCATCGCCACGCGCTATCTCAATGGCGAGAAGGTGATGCAGGACTATGAGAAGGCTGCATACTGGTATGGCAAGGCAGCCGTTCAAGGGTCTGCTCCGGCTCAGTATCGCGTCGCCACCATGTACGAACGTGGCCGCGGCGTAGCCAAGGACCTCAAGGCCGCACTTGGCTGGTATGAGCGCGCTGCCAGCCTCGGCAACGTCAAGTCCATGCACAATGCCGCTGTGCTTGCATCTGGCAATGAGATGGGCCAGCCCGATTACAAGCGTGCCTACAAATGGTTTTCATTGGGGGCCGCCCACGGCCTGAAGGACAGCCAATTCAATCTCGCTGTTCTGCTTGAACGCGGCCTTGGCACCGAAGCCAACAAGGCTGACGCATGGTTCTGGTATTCGGTGGCGGCCCAGCAGAACGACGTTGACGCCAAGAAGCGTGCCGGCGTTCTGGCAAAATACATGACGCAGGCTGAACTGCTTGGCGCCAAGACCAGGCTTTCTGCCTGGTCGCCGGAAAAAGCACCAGAGGCCGCCAATGTCATTGCCGTCAACAACGCCGAGTGGCAGGCAACCACCCAGGCTGGTGGCTAAACCACCCGGCGGTAGGGGAACCGGTACAATTTTTCACGGGCCAGCAAGGTAACGCTGGCCTGTTCTGTTTCCAGCAAGCCCGCGAAGGCGGGTGAGCGCACGCTGAGCCCGCCGGTATAGGCCCCGAAAGCCGGGAGAATGACGCGCCGCTGATCGGCGATGAAACATTTGCCCCTGACCATGTGCCCGCGCTGCACGATGCCAGCCCCGGGATGGAGATGGCCGGCAATCTCCGGCGTCTGCAATGTCCGTGACGGCTCGTGGCGCAACGTGATCACGTCAAGTCGAACCTGGTCAGCATGAACGCCACCGAGTGCCAGCTTCGGCGAGGGATCATGATTGCCACTGATCCAGGTGGTCTCGATGTGAGCAGTCAATTTCCGTACACGGATGATGTGATCCTCGTCGATTTGGCTGTGACCCACATCATCATGGAAACTGTCACCCAGCAGGAACAGCCGTTGCGGCAGGGTTGCGGCAATTACCTGTTCCAGTGTCGCGAGGGTGACACCGGTATCATAGGGCGGAATGGCGATGCCACGGCGGGCCAGTGCGGCACCCTGTTCGAGATGCAGGTCGGCGACCAGCAGCGCCTTGTGGTCCGGCGCAAAGAGCGCACCCGAAAGATCGGGCACAAAGCGGATGCCCGCCAGCATGATATCGTGCGACTTAGACAAGCCGCATGGCCTCATCAATGAGGCCGTCAGCGGCGGCTTCGGCGAGAAGGGCATCATGGGCAGAGCCTTGGATTGATTCGCGCCCGATCTCAAGCAGCACCGGTACCGCCAGCGGCGACACGCATGCAAGGTCGCGATGGATGATCTGGTTCTTGATGCGCTTCAGCAGGGCACCAAGCCGGTGGATGTCAATGAGACCCTCGGTAGCGTCATCCCAGGCGGCCCGCAGCAATACGTGGTCGGGCTGGTGGCTGCGCAAGGCATCATAGATGAGATCGGTATTGACTGTGACCTGGCGGGTGGTCTTTTCCTTGCCCGGAACGCGCCGGTCAATGAGGCCCGCGATAATCGCCACATTGCGGAATGTGCGTTTCATCAGGTTTGATTCCGCCAGCCACGCTTCGAGATCATCACCGAGCATGTCCTCGTCAAAGAGCTTGGCCAGCGCCAGCGTGCCATCGGCAATCATGGTGCCCATGTCGCGGATGCCCCACACCACCAGCGCATACTCCGAGGCCACAAAGCCGAGCGGACGCACCCCCCAACGCTCCAAGCGCCGGGTCAGCAACATGCCGAGTGTTTGCTGTGCCAATCGTCCCTCGAAGGGATAGCATACGAGATAGAACTTGTCGTTGCGCGGGAAAGTCTCCACCAGCATTTGCGTCTCGCCCGGCAGCACGCTGGCCCAGCGTTGGGTCGACAGCCAGTCGCTCACCTGTGTCGGCAGATGTTGCCAGTGTGATGGATCAGAGAGAATGCGCCGTACCCGTTGCGCCAGATAAGTCGAGAGCGGAAACTTGCCACCTTGATAGGTGGGAATACGCGGTTCCCGCCCCGGTGCCCGCGTCGCCAATGCACCAAACTCATCGATGCCCTCATGGCGCAATACGTTGCCACCGAACAAATAGGTGTCTCCGACCGCAAGCTGCGCGAGGAACCATTCCTCAAGTTCGCCCACGACGAAGCCGCCGGTCGCCACGCGCCTGCCCATCACGGTACGCACCTTGGCAAGGCGCACCTTCAGCATTTCCTCTTCCACGATGGTGCCGATGTTGAGGCGATATTGCTGGGCCATGCGCGGATGCGACAGACGCCAGCTGTTATCGACCTGCTGGCGCAACTTGGCATAGCGCTCATAGGACTTGAGTGCGTAGCCACCTGTGGCCACGAAATCGACCACCTGGTCGAACAGCGCGCGACCGAGATTGCGGAAGGTGAAGGCGGATGTCACTTCGCGGTAGAGCTCATCGGCGTGAAAAGTCGAGGCGACGGCCCGCCCCATGATGTGCTGGGCCAACACATCGAGCTTCATCACCATGGGATATTCTGTGTCTTGGACGTTTTCCGACACGGCCTCTTTCGCCGCTTCACATTCCAGAACCTCGAACCGGTTGGACGGCACCAGCAGTGCCGTGCTCGCTTCATCAAGCCGGTGATTGGCGCGGCCGATGCGTTGCAGCAACCGGCTCGAACCCTTGGGTGCGCCGACTTGCACCACCAGATCAATGTCACCCCAGTCAATGCCGAGATCGAGTGTTGACGTGGCGACGACGGCTTTGAGCTTGTTCGCTGCCATGGCCGCCTCGACCTTGCGGCGCTGTCCGACATCAAGCGAGCCGTGGTGCAGGGCGATCGGCAATGTGTCGTCATTCACATCCCATAATTCTTTGAACAGGATTTCAGCCTGCGAACGGGTGTTGACGAAGATCAGACTCATGCGATGGCGCTTCACTGCCTCGTAGATGTCCTTGACCGCGTAGCGTGCCGAATGTCCGGACCACGGCACGCGCTGTTCTGATTCAAGAATGCTGATGGCAGGGGCAGCACCAGCAGCACCGGTGACAAGCGCCACCGCAGGTGTACCGGCAGGTGCCAGCCAGGCCCGCAGCGCATCAGGATCAGCCACCGTTGCCGACAGTCCGAACATCCGCACGTGCGGTGCATGGGCCCGCACCCGGGTGAGCGCCAGCGACAACATGACACCACGCTTCGATGTGACGATGGAATGCAACTCGTCGATAATCACGCACTTGAGGTGCGCCATCAAATGCGCCGCGGCGGGATCAGCCACCAGCAGCGAAATCTGCTCGGGCGTGGTGATGAGAATGTCCGGTGGCGAAGTGCGGATGCGCAAGCGCTTCGAGTGCGGCGTGTCGCCGGTGCGCGTTTCAATGGTGATCGGCAGTCCCATTTCGGCGACAGGGGCTTCGAGATTGCGCGCAATATCAACCGCCAACGCCTTCAACGGTGAAATGTAGAGGGTGTGGATTCCGCCGCTGTCATGCGGTTCGGCCAGTTCCTGCAGTGTCGCCAGAAAGCCTGCCAGCGTCTTGCCACCGCCGGTGGGCGAAATCAGCAGTGCCGACTGGCCCGCAAGACCCTGTTGCAACATGGCAAGCTGATGTGCCCGCGGTTGCCATCCCCGCGCCGCAAACCAGTCAGCAATCTTGTGGTGCAAATCAGCCATGGCAAAGTGGAACTTGACGGAGCAGGCCCGCTCGCGCAACCGGTTGGACATGTCGTCTGCCCCCGTTCACAACATTACCCACGCTGCAGTGCTCCGCATCGCCGTGCCGATTGTGCTGTCCAATGTCTCGGAACCGCTGATCGGGGTCGTCAACACCGCTGTTATGGGCCGCCTGGCCGGCGCGCACTATATTGGCGGCGTCGCCGTGGGTGCGCTGATTTTCGCTTTCCTGTTCTGGGGCTTTGGCTTTCTCAGGTTGTCCACTGGCGGCCTCGCCGCGCAGGCAACAGGGGCAAATGACAATCCAGCCTTGGTGACGCTGCTGGTGCGCAGCCTGATGCTCGCCGTTGCCATTGGTTTGTGCCTCGTCGCGGCGGGGCCATGGCTTGGTCCGTTCGCAGTGAAGCTGGTGGGTGGCAGCGACGCCGTGATGGCCGAAGCCAGGACCTACTTCAGTTATCGCATCTGGGCTGCCCCTGCAGCGCTGACCAACTTCGCCATTATGGGCTGGTTCATCGGCCAGGGCCGCGCCGCCACTGCATTCGTGGTGCAACTCTTCCTCAATCTCACCAACATGGCATTGAGTGCGCTGCTGGTGCTGCACTTTGGCTTCGCCACTGCGGGCGTTGGTCTCGCAGTTGTTACGGCAGAATATCTCGCCATGGCGCTGGGACTTGCACTGGCCATGCGTCAACTCGTGCACATGGGCCTGCGTCCGCACTGGCCCGACATTCTCCAGCGCGAGAAATTCCTCGCCCTCATCGCCGCCAATGGTGACATCATGATCCGGACCTTGTGTCTGGTTTTTGCCTTCGGCTGGTTTGTCTCGCGCGGTGCCAAGCAAGGCGATGTCATCATCGCCGCCAATGCCGTGGTCCTCAATCTCTTTGAAGTCTCGGCCTACATGATGGATGGTTTCGCCTACGCCGCCGAAGCGCTGGTCGGTCAGGCCATTGGTGCAAAGGCCCTGTACCGTTTCCGTCAGGCGGTGTCTCTCACCTCGATCTGGGCTGGCGTGTTAGCGCTCGCCTGCGCCGCCATCATCCTGTTGTTTGGACAATCCTTGGTGGCCCTGATGACGCTTGACCCGCAGGTGCGCGAGGTCGCCGCCCACTATCTCCCCTGGGCTGCATTGGCGACAGTGCTGGGCACAGTGTGTTTCCAGATGGACGGCATTTTCACCGGCGCCATGGCAACGCGCGACATGCGCAACATGATGGTGGTCTCGCTGACGGTCTATCTCGCCGCCTGGTGGTTCCTCGAAGCAGCCTACGGCAACCACGGACTGTGGGCCGCGCTCAACATCTTCTTTGTGATCCGCGGGCTGACCTTTGCTGGCCGCATCGGCGCGATTGAGAGGAGGGCTTTTGGTCAGAGCGCCTGATAGCGCGCAATCGCCGATTTCTCGAGCGCCGCCGTGGTCAGCTTGTCGAGGCCAAGGCCATCGCGCAATATCGACAGGAAGCGCAGTTCCTCCTTGCCGACGGCGAGATCAACTGCCGCGATCTCAACCGCCAGCGCATAGGCGGTTTCGCGCAGGCGGGCTGGCAACTGGTCCTTGACCAGGGCGATCACCGTCTGCATGCCGTCCTTCACTTGCAGCATGTCACCACATTCCTGCGCCACATTGGCGAGGCGCGAACGGTCAAAGGCCCGGAATGCCGGAAGCGTGCGCACCAGCAATTCGATCTCCGCCAGTTCTTCCGGCTTGATCGTGCCTTCCACCCCCGACATCATCACCATGACATAGATGAGGGCCTGTTCTGTGCTGATCGTACCGGACATCGCGACACTACTCCTGATTCACTTGTGGTGACGTTTGGCAGAACTCGCGCACCGCTTCAATCGCGTCAACAAGCCCCATGCGCTCAATCGTTACACCTGGCGGGAAGGCGGTGGCGAAACGCGAGGCCAGCCGGGGGTCGAGGATGACGAAACACCCGCGGTCCTGGTTGGAGCGGATCAGGCGGCCAAATGCCTGCCGCAGGCGCAGCCGCACCGTCATGTCCATGTAGGCCTGGCCACCGAAGGCCTCCTTGCGGGCCCGCTCCAGAATGCTGGGTGTGGGCCAGGGCACGCGGTCCATGACGATGAGGCGAAGCGAATCACCCGGCACATCGACGCCATCGCGCACCGCATCGGTGCCGAGCAGGCAGGCATCACGCTCGGCCCGGAAAAGATCGACCAGCGTGCCCGTATCCATCGGGTCGACATGCTGGGCGAACAGCGGCAGGCCTTTCTCTGCGAGCGGCTTGGCGATGCGCCGGTGCACCGCCTTCAACCGCGAGATGGCGGTGAAGAGGCCGAGTGCTCCGCCGTGAGTGGCGAAGAACAACTCGCGATAAGCGGCAGCAATCTGCTCCATGTTTTCGCGGTTGACATCGTTCACCACCAGCAGCCGCGCCATGGTGGGATAGTCGAAGGGCGAGGCAAAGCTTTCCCGCCGCACCGGGTAGGGCAGATGCACGGCACCGGTGCGCATTTCGGCGTTCTGCCAGTCATCGGGCAAATCCGGGGGACGGTCCTTCAGTGTGGCTGATGTGATGATGACGCCATCGGCGGGACGTAGCACCGACATGGCCAGGGGCTCGGTGGGATCAATCCAGTGGGCGTGCATGCCCACATCCATTTCGCGATTGCCTGCCTGCTCGACATCGAACCATTCGATGAAGAGCGAGTTCTTCTCGCCCAGCAACCGGTTGAGCATGACGAGCCATCCCCCCACCATCAGTTCGCCGCGCCGCCGCAGTGAACGTGACAGTGCCTCGATGCGCCCCCGTTCGGCGGAATTCAGTTCGGCGGCTTCATCATCAAGCTTTGCGGCCAGCAACTTGGCCAGCCGCTCCATGGGCCGCCGGAGATCAATCAATGCGGCTGCAAGTTCACCACTGGCCTCTCCCAGCCCGTTGATCAGGGGCAGGCAGTCTGCTTCCTGGGTGAAACCTGTCTCCTCACTGTCGCGCGCCAACACCTGTTGCCGCACCAGCGCGAAAAAACGTTCTGCCGGACCTTCGCCCCGGCCATCGTGGATGCGGCGCAGGAATCCTGATGCGGGCAAGGCATGGGCGGCGCGCAACACCTCTTCCACTGCCGCTTCGCCACCATCATCACGCGACACCAGATCACCAATGCGGTCAGCGAGGCCGCGCCCCCGGCGCCGGTCATTCTCAGGCCCACGTAACCAACGCCGCAGCTCCGCGGTTTCAAGCGCCGTCAGGTGTGAGGAAAATGCCCCGTCAGCGGCATCAAAGAGATGATGCCCTTCGTCAAAGACAATGCGCTTCAAACCACCGGGCGGCGTTTCCGACTCGTTCGTCGTCGCCTGTCCCAGCGCAAAATCCACCGCCGCCGAATGCAGCACCAGCGCATGATTGGCGATGACCAGCGAGGCCTTGCGCGCGGCGCGCAGGTTTTTCTCGATGAAGCAGCGCTTGTAGTGCGGGCAGGCGACATAGATGCATTCGCCACGCCGGTCGGTAAGGCCCAGCGATTGCGGAGAGGGATGACGTGTCTCGCCATCAAGTGTCGTGTCTGGAAAAAGCGAGAGGATCCACGACGGAAAATCTCCGCCGATCAAATCACCATCGCGTGTGTGCCGGGCCCAGCGGGCGATGAGGGCGGCCAATACGGCGCCCTTGCTGCCGCCTGCCTGCAAGCGGCCAAAGGCCTCCTGCATGTTGAGGAGACAGAGATAATTTTCGCGGCCCTTGCGGATGACGATTTTCTCCTGCCGTTCCTCCGGGTTGGGCAGCAGCCGCATCGATTCCTGGTCAAGCTGCCGTTGCAGGTTCTTGGTATAAGTCGAGAGCCATACCGGTGCTGAGTTCTTGCGCGCCCAGCTCCACGCCGGAGCAAGATAGCCAAGTGTCTTGCCGAGGCCTGTGCCCGCTTCCGCAAGAAGTATGTTGTTGAAGGCGGGAGATTGCCTGGCCGCGAAGGCATGTAACGCCGTCTCCGTATAGGCGCGCTGCTGGGGCCGCGCTTCTGACCCTTCACCCAGGGCATCGCGCAGCACCGTCGTTGCCTCGACCGGTGAAACCTCTTCCTGCTTGCCCGGCGGGCGCAAGCCGTCCTCCTCCCATTCGTCAATCCGGTCCCAGACATTCAATCCGGTGGCAAAGGTGCCGACATCGAGCCGCGGATTGGCTTTCAGCAGCGCAGTCATAACAGCCTTGGCCCACGGCCAGTTGCGCGGGCCAGGAACGTCGCCACTTCGGCGGTCTCACGCAGCAGTGGGTAACGGGGGTCGGATAAGACGCCGCAACAATTCATCGCGTACGGCCACGATGGCCGCGCCATCATCTGTGTGCGTCAAGCAAGAGCGCCCGCGCCAATCCCCGCGGACTGGGAACCGCCTCGCGCGCCGGGCAGACAAAGGCAAAGAGTTCCGCCACGTCGAAATGCTTCTGGTCCTGCGCCGCACGTTGCTCAGATCGATTGGCACCCGCTGCGAAGCCCAGACCGCGCAATCAGGAAACCGGAATGGCAGGTGAGGTGCGGTGTCTCCGCCAATGCCTTCAGCGCAGCAGTGGGCGAAACCTTGCGGCCATCAATACTGGCGCCTTGCCCTGTCTGGATGATTACGGAAATGTCATGCGCCATGGTCACCCATTTGCCTGATTCAGAGTTAGAGTGAAACAGCCGGGATCAACAGGAGCGCTGCCATGGACCAGAAAATCATCACACTTTTTGATGCCTACACCCACGGCGGCATGTCGCGCCGGGCTTTTTTGGACAAGCTGACGCTGATGGCAGGTTCTGCCGCTGCAGCCACTGCCATCCTGCCAGTCCTCGAAAACAACTACGCAATGGCCGCGATGGTTCCTGAAGACGATCCGCGCCTGGTGATCAGCGAGGGTGAGATTGCGCCCGGCATCAAGGGCCTGTTGGCAACGCCGAAGGATGCTGCCGGAAAGCTTCCCGCAGTTCTCGTCATCCACGAGAACCGCGGCCTCAATCCCCACATCAAGGACGTGACCAGGCGTTTGGCGCTGGAAGGTTTTGTGGCTTTCGGTGCTGATTATCTGGCACCTCTCGGTGGTACGCCTGCCGATGAAGAAAAGGCCCGCGAAATGATCGGGACGTTGAAGCCGGAAGATCAAGTGGCCTACTCGCAAGCTGCCTTGAAGGCCCTGATTGCCCATCCACAAGGCACAGGCAAGGCCGGTGCCGTGGGCTTCTGCTGGGGCGGTGGTGCGGTCAATGCGCTGGCCGTCGCTGACCCGGCATTGAGTGCAGGTGTTGCCTATTATGGCCGGCAACCTGACGCTGCCGCAGTTCCGAATATTTCGGCACCGCTGCTGCTGCATTACGCGTCACTGGATGAGCGCGTGAATGCCGGCATTGCTGCTTTCGAGGCGGCCTTGAAGGCCAACAACAAGGCCTACGAGATCCACATGTATGAAGGCGCCAACCACGCCTTCAACAACGACACCAACGCCGCGCGCTACAACAAGGAGGCCGCTGATCTCGCCTGGGGCCGGACCGTGGCGTTCCTGAAGACGCATGGGGGCGGCACCGCCTGATTGACGCAGACTCGGCACGTCCGTAAAGAGGCCCGTCTCTTTACGGAAAGTCCCATCAATGTCCGCTTCTCCCGCTCTTCGTGCTGCTGCCCTTGAAAGCAAGGCCTGGCCTTTTGAGGAGGCGCGCAAGCTTCTCAAGCGGGTGGAGAAATCCGGCAAGAAGACGGTGCTGTTTGAAACCGGCTATGGTCCTTCAGGCTTGCCGCACATCGGCACCTTTGGCGAAGTGGCGCGCACCACCATGGTGCGCCGCGCCTTCGAACTGATGTCCGACGTGCCGACGCGGCTGTTGTGCTTTTCCGATGACATGGACGGCATGCGCAAAATCCCCGACAATGTGCCCGACAAGTCGTTCCTTGTGCCACACCTGCACAAGCCGCTGACCTCGGTGCCCAATCCCTTCGGTGGCGGCTACGAGAGCTTTGGCCATCACAACAACGCCATGCTCCGGCGCTTCCTCGATACTTTCAAGTTCGACTACGAATTTGCCAGCGCCACCGACTACTACAAGTCCGGCAAATTCGACGATGTGCTGATCCGCGCGCTGGAGAGGTTCGACGACATCATGGCGGTCATGCTGCCGACACTGGGTGAAGAACGCCAGGCCACCTATTCACCTTTCCTGCCGATCTCACCGACCACGGGCCGGGTGCTCTATGTGCCGATGAAGGATGTCAACGCCAGCCAGGGCACCATCACGTTTGCTGATGAAGATGGGACCGACATCACGCTCGATGTGCGCGGTGGCCGCACCAAGCTGCAGTGGAAACCCGACTTCGGCATGCGTTGGGCGGCCATGGATGTGGACTTCGAAATGTTCGGCAAGGACCATCAGACCAACGCGCCTGTTTATGACCGCATCTGCGAAGTCCTCGGCGGCATTGCGCCGGAACACTATGTCTATGAACTCTTCCTCGACGACCAGGGCCAGAAGATTTCCAAGTCCAAGGGCAATGGTCTGACGATTGATGAGTGGTTGACCTACGCCGACACCGAAAGCTTGTCGCTCTACATGTACAATCGGCCGCGTGAAGCCAAGAAACTCTACTTCGATGTGATCCCGCGCGCCGTTGATGAGTATGCCCAGTTTATGGCGGCCTACCCCAAGCAGGCCGACGCCAAGGACAGGCTGATGAATCCGGTTTGGCACATTCATGGCGGCAAGCCGCCACAGCCGGAATCAGGCGGCGTCACCTTTGCGTTGCTGCTCAATCTGGCGACGGTTGCCAACACCGAAGACAAGTCGGTGATGTGGGCCTTCCTCAATCGCTATATGCCGGAGCTGACACCGGAGACGCACCCGCGCCTCGACAAGCTGGTGGGCTTTGCCATTCGCTACTACCAGGACTTCGTCAAGCCGGCGAAAACTTACAAACTGGCCAATGAAGGCGAGGCGAAGGCGCTGGCTGATCTGGCTGACGCCCTGGGCAAGTTGCCCGAAGGCGCAACCCCGGAAGAAATCCAGAAGGTCGTCTATGATGTGGGCCGCCGCGAACCCTATACCACAACGCAAAAGGATGGCTCGGTGGGTGTGGCGCAAACCTGGTTCAACATGCTTTATCAGGTTTTGCTGGGCGAGGAACGCGGTCCCCGCTTCGGCTCCTTCACGGCACTCTACGGCATCGCCAACACCCGCAGCCTTATCGCCAAGGCCCTGAAGGGCGACCTGAAGGGCGAAACGGCGGCACGGCCCTAGTTGCTCAGTCGTGCATGCGCTCGGTGCGCTGTGCCGGCGGGCAGGACTGATCGGATCGCAACGCGTCTTCAAGCTCTCCGGGCGCAATCGACGTATATTGTTCTTGTCCGGTGTCACGCTGCAGCGAGGGCAGGCGAATTTGCGTGTCGACGCGCTGCCAGGCTTCAAACAGGGTTGTTTCAATCCTCTTTTCGTCGGTCACGATGACATAGTCGCCGGCGGGCTGTGGGCCATCCAGTCCCTTCAGGAAGAAGGGCTTGCTGAAACTGATTGTCGTTCGCTTGCTGCGCATGCTCATCTTTCCAGTGTGGGCGATTGAATATGGGACCGGAAAAATGGCGGCCCTGATCGACACACCGAGGTGCGACCGAAACCGTGGAATTCTCAGGGGGATGTAGGGGGCGTGTAGGGCTTAATCCAGCATGTGGGGATGGCTTGCCACAATTGCAAGCTGCAGATTTCCCGGTGCTGGCCAACGGGAATTGTGCTTGTAATTTTGTGAGTTTCGATCTATATGCCGCACATCGACTTTCCGGCCGATTAGGCTCGGCTCTACACTTCTAAACTGCAAGTGTCTAAGGCCACTACCTTTTTTCCAGAATATCGATGGTGGCCCACGTCTGCAATTCCGCATCCCGGGGCCAGGCACTTGTATTTAGAAAGGTATCCGACCATGCCATCAGGCACAGTCAAGTGGTTCAACGCCCAGAAGGGTTTTGGCTTCATTCAGCCCGCAACAGGCGGCCCAGATGTTTTCGTCCACATTTCAGCCGTTGAACGCGCTGGCATGAACGGTCTCAACGAAGGCCAGAAGGTCTCGTTCGAAATTGTTGCTGATCGCCGCACAGGCAAGTCCTCTGCTGACCAGCTCAAGGCTGAGAAGTAAGAACAGGCGCTGAGCCTGACCGCCCCAACCCCGGATGTACGGGTGGGGATAGGTAATAATAGGTTCAGCGAAACGAAGCCGCGTTCTCTCGAGTGGACGCGGCTTTTGCTTTTTTCGATTTTTTGAAGGAATGCTGCATGAAAATCATGGTGCGCGACAACAACGTCGAACAGGCGCTGCGCGTAATGAAGAAGAAGATGCAACGCGAAGGCCTGTTCCGTCAGCTCAAGCAGGCAGAAGCCTTTGAGAAGCCGTCCGAGAAGCGCATCCGTGAACGTGCAGAAGCCATTCGCCGCGCCCGCAAGGCCCAGCGCAAGAAGTTGCAGCGTGAAGGCTTGTTGCCAATGCCGAAACTGAAGCCGCGTCCGCCCCGTCCCGGTCAGAACCGCGAGCCCTTCAATCCAGCTGGCCCACAGGCTTCGCTGGTCCAGAAGGTCTAACCGAACCGCTCTTTCACACGTTTTTGCAAGCTGTCGCGCACGCCGCGATAGCTCTCGAGGATCTGCTCGCGCGAGCCTTGTGCATGCGAGGGATCCGGTGTGGGCCAGTGTTCCACCTCAATGGCCATGGTCTTCGCCATGGCGCGGGCAAAGGTGTCCGCCTCCGGCGACAGCGTGATCGCCAGGTCAAAGGCGCTGTCGGCGAGATCGTCAACCGAGTGCGGCCTGTGCCGCGTCAGATCAAGCCCCACCTCATCCATGATCATGCCCACAAACGGGTCCGGGTCGCCGGCGCGAATGCCAGCCGAGGCCACATAAATCTTGGCACCGTGGGCGGCGTGCATGAGCGCCGCAGCCATCGGCGAGCGGATGGCATTTTGCGTGCAGATGAACAGCACAGCCGAGGGTGTACGGCGCAGGCCCATCAACCTCTCCACACCAAGGCACAGATCAGCGTGAACAAGCGGCGGGCTGTTTCCATGTCGGTTTCAACCTTGCCCGTGAGGCGCTCCATCAGGATTTCACTACCTTCATTGTGCAGGCCACGCCGCGCCATATCGACGGTCTCGATCTGCGAGGGCGTGCCAAGTTTGATTGCTTCATAATAGCTGTCGCAGATCTGGAAGTAGTCCTTGACGATGCGGCGGAACGGCGAGAGCGACAGTCCGAAGGCCATCATCGGCTGCTGCGCCGCGTTGCGCACGTCAATCACCAGCCGCCCCTCATGGGTCGAGAGAATGAGATGATAGGGACCGGGCAGCCCGCTGGTGAGCGCGAAGCGGTTGTCTTCGATCAGATCATAGATTGCGGTGTTGCGTTCATGCTCGGCTTCGGGCGAGGGGCCACGCCCGATCGAATCGTCAAGCTCGACGGCAACCAGCCGGTTGACTGCCGCTGCAGTCATGTGTCGTGACCGGGTGTGGCGTCGGTCGACCAGGCAGGGCCAAGGTCATCGAGGTGGACGTTGATACTGTCAACGGCAAAGGCGAAGGCGTGACCGCCGGAGAACGTCATGGTGAGGCTGCCCGCAAGACCGTCCTTGTCACTTGCATCAGGCTCGAATGTCACCGCCAGAAACGACAGGATCGTGTGCTGTTCAGGCATTTGCGGGCCCTGGCGCTTGACCGACTTTATGTCGGAAATCTGCAGACCACTGCGGCGGCGCACCCGCTCCGGCAACGCATCCCAGGCGAACCGGTTGGCGACAAGGGCGAACTGGCGCTGCTTGATCAGATATTTCATGTCGCCAAAGCGGATCACCGCATCCTGCATCTGGGCAGAGATGACGGCGAGGTCTTCCGCATCGAACGCCGTGAGATGCAGCAATTTCCTATCCTGAAATTCGGGTGACATCGGCACCGCAGGCCGAGAGCTTGTCTTCCAGTGATTCAAAGCCGCGGTCAAGGTGGTAGACCCGGTGCAGCATGGTTTCGCCTTCCGCCACGAGCCCTGCGATCACCAGTGTCGCCGAAGCACGCAGATCGGTTGCCATGACGTCGGCACCCGTGAGCTTCTTGACGCCGCGCACTTCCGCCATGTCGCCATGGAGGTGAATATCGGCACCCAGACGCGCCAGTTCCTGCACATGCATGAAGCGGTTTTCGAAGATCGTCTCACGAATATGGGAGGTACCCTGCGCCAAGGTCATCAGGCCCATGAACTGCGCCTGCAAATCGGTGGGGAAACCCGGATAGGGATCGGTCGTCACGTCAACCGGCAAGATGCCCGAGCCATTGCGGCGGACGCGAATGCCGTCATTGGTTGTATCGACCGTGATGCCAGCCCGCTGCATGGTGAGAATGACGTTCTCGATCGTATCGGCACGGGCCCCACGCAGCAGCACATCACCACCGGCCATGCCCGCAGCCATGGCATAGGTGCCAGCCTCGATGCGGTCGGAGATGACGGTATGCTCGGTGCCATGCAACGAGGTGACGCCGGTGATCCTGAGGGTGCGGGTGTGAATGCCCTCGATCTTGGCGCCCATCTTGACGAGGCATTCGGCGACATCACCAATTTCCGGTTCGGTCGCAGCGTTCTCGATGATCGTATCACCCTGTGCCAGCACGGCCGCCATCAGAGCCGCATGGGTGGCACCGACGGACACCTTGGCAAAGGAAATGTGCCCGCCCTTGAGTCCGTTCTTGGCCTTGGCCAACACGTAGCCATTTTCGATGTCACAAACAGCGCCGAGCTTCTCCATGGCCTGGAGATGCATGTCGACAGGGCGCGTGCCGATGGCGCAACCGCCGGGCAGCGACACCTTGGCCTCACCGCATCGGGCAATGAGCGGCCCCAACACCCAGAAGGAGGCACGCATTTTCGAGACCAACTCGTAGGGCGCAGTCGTATCAACAATTGTCTTGGCGGAAATCTTCAACGTTTCGCCAGCCAGGCCGGACTGTCCGGCGCGCTTGCCTGCGGTGGTGATATCAACCCCGTGGTTGCCGAGGATCTTCTGCAGCCGTTGCGCATCGACGAGGCGTGGCACGTTGTGCAGCGTTACTGTCTCGGGCGTCAGCAGCGGAATGATCATCAGCGGCAGTGCCGCATTCTTGGCACCGGAAATATCAATGATGCCGTTGAGTGTGTTGCCACCGCGGATGCGGATGCGATCCATATGCGTCAAATCCCTGAAATGGCCTGCCGGGGATGGACAGGCCGAAGCGTCCCACGTGTGCTCGTTACAAGCATAGATGGCGGCTTTGGGGCAACCCTTATGTTGCAGGTGCGAAAAGACGGGGTGGGGAACAAATTGCCCATCGTATTACCCTGCCGTTCTGACAATCGGGACATTCCCGGTCTTGCCGTGCCCGCCTGCCGACAATAGTTTGCTCGCCATGAACTTATTCCCCATTCCCGCCATCTGCCGCGACACCATTGCAGCCACCTATCGCGAGATCGCGCCGCTGATTCGCAAGACGCCGGTGATCACCATCATTGCAGCTGACTTTGGCATCGAAGGCCAACCCCTCACCTTCAAGCTTGAATGTCTCCAGCACACCGGATCATTCAAGGCCCGTGGCGCATTTGCCAATCTGCGTCTGCGACAGGTTCCTGCAGCCGGCGTGACGGCAGCATCCGGCGGAAATCACGGGGCTGCCGTGGCTTTTGCAGCCCGTGCCCTGGGCCACCCCGCCACAATTTTCGTGCCTGCCATTTCATCGCCCGCCAAACAGGCACTGATCCGCAGTTGCGGGGCTGATCTCGTGGTCGCTGGTGAGCGCTACGACGAGGCATTGGCCGGCTGCGAGGCTCACGCCGCAGCGACAGGTGCATTGAAGGTGCACGCTTTCGAACAGGTCGAAACCATGTTGGGCCAGGGTACCGTCGGGCTGGAATTGGAAGAGCAGGCCAGCGGTATCGACACACTTCTGGTGGCCACAGGTGGCGGTGGCCTGATCGGCGGCATTGCCGCCTGGTATGATGGCAAAGTGAAGATCGTCTCGGTCGAGCCGGAGCTGGCGCCCACCCTGCACAACGCGCTGCAGGCAGGCCAACCGGTTGATTCGCCGACCGGCGGCATTGCCGCTGATTCACTGGCACCGCGCCGCGTCGGTTCCTTGATGTTCGACATCGCCCGGCGCTCTATTGCCGAAGCAGTCCTGGTTCCGGATGATGCTATTCGCCTGGCGCAGCAGAAACTCTGGGATGTCATGCGCGTGGTCGCAGAGCCTGGCGGGGCTGCCGCACTTGCGGCACTGCTCTCGGGTGCCTATCGCCCAGCACGCGATGAACGCGTCGCGGTGCTGCTCTGTGGCGCCAACACGACGGCAGTGAATTTCTGACGGAACGTTTCTAACTGGCCTTGTCGCCTTTGGCACTGTCCGGGATGGCAACCTTGCGCCGCTTGATGTTGGCCTTGAGAGCCTTGGCGAGCTTGACTTTGCGCGCGGCCATTTGGGTGTTCTTGGTGTTTTCCTTGGCGATCATGGGTGCATTTTGGCCTCCGCTCACAGCCTGTCAACGGGCGGGTTGCGCTGAAGAGGCGACTGTGGCAAGAGCCCGCCCACTAAGACACGTCGCTGCCGTAGCTCAGTGGTAGAGCACTCCCTTGGTAAGGGAGAGGTCGTGGGTTCGATTCCCCCTGGCAGCACCATTTTTCCCACAGCATTGGCATTGGAATCTGGATCAACGAAGTGTCATTTTCTTCCGCCAGTGCCGTTCGCCAAGTTAATGCCAGATGAACACCGGCTTCAGGCTGGGTAAAGCCGCCGCGTAATAATTCGCCCCCATTCGACCACTTGTTTTAGAAATGGGAACTTGAAAATGACGACACTTCGCCTCCAGCAGATCACCGCACGCCAGAACCGCGCGTTGGCTGTCCGCCTCTTTGAAACCCTGCGCGAACGCCTTGAACGCCGCGCTGTCCGCCGGGCCCTGATGCGCCTCGACGACCACATGTTGAAGGATATCGGCCTGTCGCGCAGCTCCATAATGTCGGACTTGTTCTGATCTTGACGCATCGGACGAGCAAATGAATTCATTTGCGAAGTGAAAGATGCGCCATGTTCAAAATGTCAGAACAGCTTGTCGACGGTCAACTGACCGTCGGCTGCTCTAAGGTGCAAACAGTCCGGTGAGCGCACTCTCTGGCCCGGTCAGGTCGTCAACAACGTTGAAGTGGTGACGGTCCGCCGCATGATGGCTGGCCATGGCCGCGCCGAGACCATGCCAGACGTTGGCCAGTAGATCGGTCTGCCGGATGAACTCCGGCCGCTCGTCGGACCCGACCCAGCACATGACGCGGGCACCGGCACGCGGCCGGCGCAGTGCCGGGCTTTCGTTGCGCGCTTCAAGTTCTGTGAGCTTCAAGGTGTCGTTCAGCTTCGTCTGCATGAGCGGGCGCAGATCATGCACGCCGCTGATGGATATCACCTGTTCGACACGCTCAGCCACAGCCACCGGCAATTGGCTTGGTTCACACACCATGCGCGTCACCAGATGGCCGCCGGCGGAATGACCAGCCAGATGCACCGGGCCATCAACCAGTGCTGCTGCAAAGGTGATGGCGCGCGCCACCTCCGACGTGATGCCAGCCACGCCAATGTCCGGCGTCAACGTATAGCCCGGCATGGCCACCGCCCAGCCGCGCGCCAGGGCACCCGCGGCAAGATGCGACCAGTCAGACTTGGCGAACTTCATCCAGTAACCGCCGTGCACGAACACGGCGAGGCCCTTGGGCGTTCCGGCTGGCCAGAAAAGATCAAGACGCTGGCGCGTGCCCGAACCATAGGGCTGGTCAATCTCCATGCGGCAACCCGGCAGAAGATGCTCGCGGAAGCGTTCCGCCTGCGCCGTCCAGCGGGCCGGATAGTCACTGCCGCCGTCGATGTATGCGCCGTTGGTATAGGCGTCGTCGAAATCGGTGATCATGCCAAGACCTGTGAATGGGGCGCTGGTCCGGTTGAGGAACGAACCACCAGATCAACAGGCCAGACTTCCGATGGCAAGGGATCTGTGGGGTTGCGCAGCTTCTGGATCAACAATTCAACCACGCGTTTGCCCGCCGCCCCAATCGAAGATTGCGTGGCGGTCAGTGGCGGATCAAAACTCTCGGCGCGGATATCAGCTATGCGGTCATCATGGGCGATGAGCGAAATGTCCCTGCCGATGACCAGCCCCAGACTCTTCACCACCCGCATCACGCCCATGGCCTGGGCAATCGAGGAACAGAGAAATGCGGTGGGCCGCTGGTCGCGCGGCAAGCGCAACATGCGGGCTGCCTCGTCCTCGCCATGGTGTTCGACCATGATGCCACCAGCTATGAGAGCGGTCGGTGGCGCCAGCCCCTTCATCATCAGCGCCTCCCGATAGCCGCTCTCGCGGTCGGCGGCATAATTGTAGCTCGCCTCACCGTTGATCAGGGCAATTGACCGGTGGCCGAGGTCACAGAGCAGCCGCGTCGCCTGCAGGAAAGCGCCCCGGTTGTCGATGTCGAGTGAAGCATAGGGCGCTGTTGAACGCGTGCGGCCATGCAGGATGAAAGGCATTTTGAGCGACCGCAGGAGATCAAGCCGCGGATCAGCAATGAGCGGGCTCGACAGGATCATGGCATCGACGCGCGCCGAACGGACGGCGCGGCGATAGACGGCTTCTTCGGTCTGCGCGCCGCGCGCCATGGCGAGCGTGATGTCATAACCAAGGTCAGAGGCCTGCTCAACGCAGCAGCCGAGGAACTCGGTGAAAATGAGATCGCCGAGCATGTTGCGCTCGCGCGGGAAGACGACGCCGAGCGTGCCGGACTGTCCTGTTGCAAGGCGGCGCGCTGCGGCAGATGGGCGATAGCCATGCATCTCTGCCGCCGCCCGCACCCGCGCGCGCGTTTCCTCCGAGACCTCCGGAAAACCGTTCAAGGCGCGGCTGACCGTTGTTTGGGACAGTTGCAGGAGATATGAAAGCTCACGGAGATTCATGGGCTTGAAGCTTGTCATACTTCCAAAGCGCTTTCAATACTGTGTCTGGCATTGGCTGGTTTATCGTCATGCTGCGACCGCGAGATTATGTTGCGTTGCACAAGAAGACTGCGTTGTGGCGGCATTTTTGCTGATTCTTGTTGACTCCACGGATTTCTGAGCTTAGTCAGAATTTATCCAAAGCGCTTTGGAAGCGGCATAAGCCGTCAGGCGCTCGGGACCATAGATTGCATCGATCGTCACTGGGAGGATATCTGATGAAATTGCGTTTGGCCGTATCGGCAGCATTGTTTGCCTTGGCGTTGGCTGCGCCCGCCTTGTCTGCGGACCTGAAGTACAAGCCAGGTGAAGGCCCGTTTACGTGGGCAAACCTCGATGACCTGAAAAAGGTCGATCTCAAAGGTGAGACCCTGACCATTTTTGGACCATGGCGTGGTGATGACGAAACCCATGTGCAGGTGGTTCTCGAGTATTTCCGTCAGGCCACCGGCGCTGATGTGAAGTACGCATCTTCGGAAAACTATGAACAGCAGGTCGTGATCGACACACAAGCTGGTTCGCCTGCCAACATCACCGTTTTGCCGCAGCCTGGCCTGATCGCAGATCTGGCGTCGAAAGGTTTCATGACTCCACTGACCGATGCCGACAAGGCATGGATGGTTGAGAATTACGGTGCTGGCCAGTCATGGGTCGATATCGGCACCTCGAAGGACAAGGACGGCAAAGCCCAGTTCTTCGGCTTCTCCTACAAGACCGACGTGAAGAGCCTGGTCTGGTACAGCCCGGAAAACTTTAAGGACGCAGGCTACGCCATTCCGACGACCATGGAAGAAATGATTGCCTTGTCCGACAAGATCGTTGCGGATGGCGGCAAGCCATGGTGCATTGGTTTGGGTTCAGGTGGTGCAACCGGTTGGCCCGCCACCGACTGGATGGAAGACATCATGCTGCGCACCCAGAAGCCTGAAGTCTATGATGGCTGGGTCAACAACACAGTGAAGTTCAACGACCCAGCAGTCATCAATGCCATGGAAGTGTTTGGCTCCTTCGCCAAGAACGACGCCTATGTTGATGGTGGTGCAGCCGGTGTTGCTTCGGTTGACTTCCGCGACAGCCCGAAGGGTCTCTTCTCTTCGCCGCCAAAGTGCTACATGCATCACCAAGCCTCGTTCATTCCAGCCTTCTTCCCGGAAGGCACGAAGCTCGGCACCGATGCTGACTTCTTCTACATGCCAACCTACGCTGCAATGGCTGACCTCGGTAAGCCAGTGTTGGGTGCAGGCACGCTGTTCACCATCACCAAGGATTCAAAAGCATCGCGCGCCTTCATCGAATTCCTGAAGATGCCGCTTGCCCACGAAATCTGGATGCAGGACGGTGGTTTCCTGACCCCGCTGAAGACCGCAAACCAGGCAGCCTATGGCAGCGATGCCGCCCGCAAGCAGGGTGAAATCATGACCTCGGCAACGACCTTCCGTTTTGACGGTTCGGATCTGATGCCCGGCAAGATCGGTGCAGGTGCATTCTGGACCGGTATGGTTGACTTTGTTGGTGGCAAGTCTGCTGCTGACACGGCCGCTGGTATCCAGAAGGCTTGGGACGAACTCAAGTAAGACTGAATCCCAACCCGGCCGTTGGACTCAAGCAGCGGCCGGGTTGCAATCCATCATCGCTTTCGATTTCCTCCCGAAAGCTCGGAAGCGGCCGGTCCCAACGGCCGGTCGCTTCCATCAATTCTTGCAGTCCTGTACTTTCCGCGATGCGACGAACTGCCAGTCGCGGAGAAGCCTGTCGCCGAGCACCCAGTCGTCGAGGAGAATGAATCATGACAGCACAATTGCTTTCCGCCTTTTTCACCGTCCTCATTGGCGTTGGCGGTTGCCTCGCTTATTTCTGGGGATCGAACACGCTGCTGGACAAACTGCTGCCGGTTGATGCCAGCAACGATGACCGTTCCATCCGCAATTTGAAACTGCAGTCGTCGATCCGGCCCTGGCTGTTTCTCGCCCCCGCCTTGATCCTGCTGACAGTCTATCTCGTCTATCCCGTCATTCAGACCATCTGGCTGTCATTCCATGACAACGCCGGCGACAAATTTGTCGGCCTCGACAACTATCGTTGGGCCTTTGGCGATGACCAATTCCGCACCTCGATCTTCAACAACTTCATTTGGCTCTTGGTGGTACCGGCGGCTTGCACCTTCTTTGGTCTCATCATTGCCGTTCTCACCGACCGCATCAAATGGGGTGCGCTCGCCAAGAGCTTCATCTTCGTGCCCATGGCGATTTCATTTGTCGGTGCCTCGGTCATCTGGAAGTTTGTCTATGACTATCGTGCCGAGGGCCAGGACCAGATCGGTATTCTCAATGCAATCGTTGAATGGTTTGGCGGTTCACCTCAGGTTTGGATTTCGCTACCGTTCTGGAACAACTTCTTCCTGATGGCGATCTTGGTCTGGATCCAGACAGGATTCGCCACCGTCATCTTGGGCGCTGCCTTGCGAGGCGTTCCCGAAGACACATTGGAAGCCGCAACCATTGATGGCGCAGGCCCATTCAAAATTTTCTGGCGCATCATGGTGCCGCAGATCATGACCACCATCGTGGTGGTGTGGACCACCATCACCGTGCTGGTGCTGAAAGTGTTCGACATCGTTCTCACCATGACCAATGGCCAATGGAACTCCCAAGTGCTTGCCAACCTGATGTTTGACTGGATGTTCCGCGGCGGTGGCGACTTCGGTCGCGGCGCCACCATCGCCATTATCATCATGCTCGCCGTGTTGCCGATCATGATTTACAACATCCGGCAGGCCAATGCCGAAAACAAGGGAGGGCATTGACATGCTGCAAAGCATCAAGCTTCAACCATCGCGCTTTGCGCTCAACCTCGCAGTGCTTGTCATTGTCACCTTGTGGACACTTCCCACTCTGGGGCTTTTGGTATCATCGCTGCGTGACAAGAATCTCATCGCCACATCGGGCTGGTGGACGGCAGTGACGACAACCGAACGTTCGGCCCAAGGCCGCACCAAGGACGCAACGGTGCAGATCGAAAAGGATGGCAAGTTTGTCATAACCGGCAATCTGTTCGAAGGTGCTGATGTAACCGGAAACGTGGGGGCGTTTGGTACCCGTGTGGCCAAACCCAATGAATTTGCTGCTGGCAGCACTGCCAAATATGATGATGGCCGCAGCATGACCGTCAATGCCGATGGCTCCTATGTCTACGAGTCTCCGGTAAGGTTTGAAGGCAACGGCCAGCGCATATTCTACATGACGTCGGTGCCACCCAAATTCACCACCGAGAACTATGAAAACGTGTTGTTCTCGCAAGGCATCGGTCGCTCCTTCGTCAACTCGCTGACGGTGACCATTCCGGCAACCATCATCCCGATCCTGATTGCCGCCTTTGCAGCCTATGCCTTGGCCTGGATGAAAATTCCGGGGCGTGGCTTCATCATCGCCGTCATCGTTGGCCTGCTTGTCGTGCCGCTGCAAATGTCGCTGATCCCGCTGCTCAAGATCTACAATGCCACCGGCTTCCTGTCGAAAACCTATCTCGGCATCTGGCTGGCGCATACAGGCTTTGGTTTGCCCTTCGCGATCTATCTGCTGCGCAGCTACATCGCAGGCCTGCCGCGTGACCTGATTGAATCAGCCCAGGTTGATGGTGCCAACGACTTCAAGATTTTCCTGCGCATCATTCTGCCGCTGACATTTCCGGCACTGGCCTCCTTTGCCATCTTCCAGTTCCTCTGGGTGTGGAATGACCTGTTGGTCGCCATCGTGTTTCTCGGATCCGGTGAAGATCAATTGGTGCTGACGGGCCGTCTCAACGCACTGCTCGGTTCGCGCGGCGGCAACTGGGAAATTCTCACGGCCTCGGCCTTCATCACCATCGTCGTGCCGCTTCTCGTGTTCTTTTCGTTGCAACGTTACTTTGTCCGCGGCCTCTTGGCCGGCTCTGTCAAGGGAGGCTGATATGGCTGACATCAAACTGACCAATCTCAACAAGTCCTATGGTGCCGTGCACATCCTCAAGGATGTGAACCTCAAGGTCAAATCCGGCGAATTCATTGTCTTCGTCGGACCTTCGGGATGCGGCAAGTCAACCCTGCTGCGTTCCATCTGCGGATTGGAAAGCATTTCCTCCGGCGTTCTCGAAATCGATGGCGCTGTGGTCAACGAGGTGCCGCCGTCCAAGCGCGGCATCGCCATGGTGTTCCAGTCCTACGCTCTCTATCCGCACATGAGTGTCTACGAGAACATCTCCTTTGCGCTGGAGAACCAGGGCCTAGATAAGGCCACCATCAAGCAGAAGGTAGGCAAAGTCGCTGACCTGCTGCAGCTCACACCTTATCTCACGCGCCTGCCCAAGGCACTCTCCGGTGGCCAGCGTCAGCGTGTTGCCATTGGCCGTGCCATCGTGCGCGGGGCCAAGGTCTTTCTTTTCGACGAACCACTCTCCAACCTCGATGCGGCTTTGCGCGTCCAGACCCGCATGGAAATTGCCAAGTTGAAGCGCGACATGCCGCAGACAACCATGGTCTATGTCACCCACGATCAGGTCGAAGCCATGACACTGGCAGACCGCATCGTGGTACTGAACGCTGGCCGTGTTGAACAGGTCGGTACGCCCATGGAACTCTATGAAAAGCCCGGCAACGTTTTCGTCGCGGGCTTCATTGGTTCACCCAAAATGAATCTCATCACCGGTGCTCCCGCCGAAAGGGCAAAGTGCAAGACGCTCGGTTTCCGCCCCGAGCATCTCGACATCGACACCAAGGCATCGGCAGGCGCCATAGCCGGGGTTGTCGAATATGCCGAAATTTTGGGCAGCGACAGCTTCCTCTATGTGGCGACTGACCACGGCCTGGTCACGGCACGCGAAAACGGCCGCACCGCTCATGTTGATGGCGCAAAGGTTTACTTGAAGCCGCAGAGCGCCCATATCCACCGCTTTGATGGCAATGGCAAAAGAGTCGACTGACATGACGATCCGCACTTTGATTTGGCACGAACACCGCCACGAAAAGTCCAACAAGCTGGTGGCAACTTTGTACCCTGAGGGCATGCACGGCGCTTTGAAGAAGGCTTACGCAGGCGACAAGGACTTTGTTGTCGATCACGCACTGCTTGATGACGATGCCGAACATGGTCTGTCGCAAAAGCGTTTGGACGAAACCGATGTGTTGCTGTGGTGGGGCCATGCCGCCCATGGTGACGTCAAGGACGAGATTGTCGAGCGCGTTGCCAAGCGCGTGTTCGAAGGCATGGGCCTGATCGTCCTGCACTCCGGCCACTACTCGAAAATCTTCAAGCGCCTGATGGGCACGCCTTGTTCATTGAAGTGGCGTGAGGCTGGCGAAAAGGAACGCGTCTGGATCATCAATCCAAACCATCCTATCGCCGCCGGACTTCCGGAGATGATCGAGATCGAAAATGAAGAGATGTACGGCGAGCCCTTCTCGATTCCGGAACCACTGGAAACCGTGATGATCTCGCATTTCGAAGGCGGAGAGGTCTTCCGCTCCGGCGTCACCTATCGCCGTGGTGCGGGCAATGTTTTCTATTTCCGCCCCGGCCACGAAGCTTACACCGCCTACCACAATCCGCTTGTCTTGAAGGTCATCAAGAATGCCACGCGCTGGGCCTATAACCCGGCCAAGCCATGGACCGGCATTCACGCCGCACCCAATGTGCCAGCAGACAAGGCACCGATTCCGCTGACCATCAAGGGCCCGCGCCTGCATGCTGATGGCGAAGAAGGCTACCGCTGAGGAAAATTGATATGAGCAAGATCAAACTTCTCGTGCTCGGCACGGGCGGCATGGCGAAAGCCCATGCCACGGCCTTCGCCCAGGATCCGCGTGTGGAAATGGTCGCTGCCTGCGACGTGATGCCGGGCCGCGCCGCTGAATTCGCCGCAGCCACTGGCATGGCCAGGAGTTTTGAAGATCTTGACGAGGCGATCAGGTGGGGAGGCTTCGATGCTGCCACCAACGTGACGCCCGATTCCATTCATCATCCCACCACGATGAAATTGCTGGCAGCGAAGAAGCACGTGCTTTGCGAAAAGCCGCTGGCGGAAAACTTTGCCCTTGCTGATGAAATGGCCAACGCCGCCGACAAGGCCGGGCTGATCAACATGGTCAACCTCACCTACCGTAACGTTGCGGCCATTCATGTGGCACGCAAGCTGGTGTCAGACGGCGCGCTCGGCAATATCCGCCATGTGGAAGCAAGCTATCGCCAGTCATGGCTCGTCGGCAACCATTGGGGTGACTGGAAAACGCTGCCCATGTGGCTGTGGCGACTGTCAGAGAAGCACGGCTCAAAGGGTGTGCTTGGCGATGTCGGTATTCACATTCTCGATTTCGCCAGCTTTGGCACCAATGCCACGCCTGTCTCGATCCAGTCCCGCCTCAAGACATTTCACAAGGCCGAGGGTGACAAGATCGGAGACTATCCGCTCGACGCCAATGACTCAGCCGTGATGACTGTGGAATTCTCCAACGGCGCTCTCGGCGTCATCCAGGCCTCGCGTTTCATGACTGGCCATGACAACGAACTGCACCTGCGCATCCACGGCGACAAGGGTGCTGTTGAAGTGAAGCATTTCGAGGGTTGGACAGAACTTCGTGCCTGCACCGGCGATGACGTCAACACCATGGCGTGGCGTCACATCAAGCCGGACCCTGTCGAAACCAACTATCGCAAGTTCATCAACGCCATTGTGGCCGGAAAGAATGGCGATCCGGATTTCCGCCACGCTGCCGATCTGCAACGCGTGCTCGATCTCTGCTTTGCCCATGATGGCAAGGGCGCAGCCACAGTGTGATGTTCATTCATCTTTGAACCTACCACCAAGTCCGCCTTCAAAAGACCGGCTGCGGTTGCGGTGTGTTTCAGGCATGTCGAACTGCCATTGCCAGATTCCGCGCCTGGCTGATTTTGCTTCGCGCTCGGCGGCAACATATGCCTGCGAGTGGCGGCGGTAGGCCACGGCCCAGCCGAGACGCACCATCTCGCGATTGATCTCGACTGTGCCTGCCGTGCACACCGACACCTGGCGGCCATAGCGGTCTTGTTCGATGGTGCGGCACACCAGCTTTGAGCTGCCGATCAGGTTCGACAGCTGTTCACGCGCCATCTTTCCACACGGCTCTGATTTTCCTGAAGGGGCCGTGCAAGTCTGGCGATATTCCGGTGCATCGATGCCGTGCAGGCGAATTTCCGTTTTGCCGATGCTGAAGCTGTCGCCATCAATGGCGCGATATGTGCCGTTGCCTGCCGTGCGGCCATTTGATTGCCGCGAGTTGGATTCGATTGTCGTCCATTGCGGCCAGTAGATATGGATGACAGCCACAACGGCAAGCAGCACCAGCACAGTGATCCACTGCACGGCAACATTGCGCCAAGTCATGGTTTGGACCAGCGCTCCGCAGCGGCATCATCAGTCGACTTGGCATCAACCCAGCGGGCATCGCCTTCACCTTCTTCGAGCTTCCAGAAGGGCGCCTTGGTTTTGAGCCAGTCCATCAGGAACTGACAGGCCGAGAAGGCGGCCTCGCGATGCGCTGAACTGCACATGACCAGCACGATGTCGTCGCCCGGCAGCATGCGGCCAACGCGGTGGATGATCAGCACATCATCAACGGGCCAGCGCCGCCGCGCCTCCGCCTCGATTTCGTCAAGCGCCTTCTCCGTCATGCCCGGATAGTGCTCCAGCGTCATGGCTGAGACCGGCGCATCGTCATTCATTTCGCGCACCGAGCCGACAAACAATGCCGTGCCGCCCACATGGGTCTTGCCGGCCTTGAAAGCCTGCAATTCCTGGCCTGCATCAAATGGCTGTTCCTGCACTCGGATCATCAGTGTTCAATTGCCAAAGAGTTTCTTCAGCGCCTTCTTTGCCTTCTTGGCGGCCCCTTTGGCAACATCATCCAGCCCGTCCTGGGCAACATTGCCTGCGCCATTGCCCACTCCATCGCTCAGCACATTGTCGATATCGATCTTGGCTGATAGTTTTGGATTGTCCCACGGTCCCTTAACCTTGGCCGCGACCGGCAGACGCAGACCAGCACCCGGCGAGACTTTGAGATCAACCGCGCGGCGCAACAGGTCAATCTCGCCCGAAACGTCGGCGGTCAGATTTTTCGCTTCAAGTTTGGTGTCCTTGAGCGTGGCGATGCCATCAGTGAAGTTTGCGCTGGCCGTGGCTCTTGCCAACGCAGTGGCGCTGCCGGGTGAGAGACCCCAGCCCTGTGCATCCGCAGCGCTGATCACGCCCGCCAGTGCCGCAAGGTCAAGACCATCAATCCTCGATTCCTGCAATGCCACGTTGGCCGTTCCTGCCAATGTCGAGGCGAGTTGCGCCGGGCTTTCGCCCTTCGCCGTGAGATCCGCCTTGAGATCGACAGGACCCGAAAGGAAAGTCAGGCCGAACCCCTTGCCCAGAAATTCCCTGGCCTCAACACCTGTGACATCAAGCGACAGATTCATCGCAGTGGTGGTGCCACGGTTCAATGCAAATTCAAGGCTGCCCTTGCCGCCAAACAGGGCAGCCGCGTCAAGGCGCGCCGCCAATTTACCATTGTCGAGAGTTGCCTTCAGCACAGCAGCACCAGTATCAACGGCACCTGCAACGAAGCGGTCGGTGGTGATTGATATCTCGCCATCAATGGCCTTGAGGTCATCAAATGGCAGCGGGATTTCGCGCCAGTCCTTGCGCAGGTCAGGTGCCGCTACGACGGGGTTGCCCGGCTGCGCCGTGCCATAGACATTGAGCGTGAGCAGATTGAACGCGAGATCAGCCTTCACCCGGGGCCGCGGTGTCCCGGCTTGCACCTCGACCAACCCTTTGGCTTGCATGTCGCCGAGGGCAAAGGCGAGGTTTGTAAGTGATGCCCTTGATTGTGAAATTGAAAGACCGGCATCAACGCCGAGCAGGGTGTTCTCGGCCAATCCCCTGAGCGGCATACCGAGCCAGGCCAGAAACCCGCGCGCATCCTTGGTTTCGGCTGAAGTGTGGCCATCGAAACTCACCTGTCCGGCAAGTCCAAGGCGGCCCGACATGACGATCTGGCCATGGGCGCTGGCAAGTGCCAGATCAGCGGGCGAACCCTTCTCCCGCAAGCGCAGCACGTCATCGACCGTGAGCGTCAGCTCCGAGGCGGCCCCATTGAACAGGCCGCGCAGCTTTGCCTCCAGCGCACCGTCCTCCCCTCTTGCGATCATGCCGGAGATATCCGTGGCGGCGATCACCAGGTCATGGGCAGGGTCAACGGCCTTCACCGTGCCGTTCTCGATTTCGATGGCGAAAGACTTGCTGCTGATCTTCGTTACAGCGGCATTTCCGTCAGTTGGTGAGGTGCCATTGTCACCGGCCACAAATGTAAACACCGGGTCGACCAGCCGCACCGCCCGCAGTCCAGTTGGCGAAAACACCTGTGACAAGGGCGAAGTCACCTCAATCCGCCCGATACGGGCCATCGGCACACCTTGGGCGCTGCCCTGTGACAGCGTCACGTCGTTCAGGACCACCACAAGTCCATTGCTGATGGAGAAGCCCGAACCACCATCCACCGTCAACTTCATGCCATGGCGTGCGTCCGCCCGCTCTGCCAGCCGTGAGGCAACCACCTGCGGCAGCAGGATGGCCGAGGCCGCCAGCACAATGAAGGCCAGCAGGGGAAGTCCGATCACAATGAATTTCAGGGGATGCCGCATGCGCCATCTTATGCCGCACCCCTTGCGGCTCTTTCAAGGCACGAGATAAGAGGTTGCACGTACCTGAACCGCTGGAACGCAAATGTCGCAGATCCCCCTTTGGTCACCATCATCTGTCCGCCGGGCCAGCGCCAATCTCCGGCGTTTTGAGGCCTTTCTGAAGGGTCGACACGGAGTTGAACTTGCAGGTTTCCGCGCCGTGCAGGACTATTCTTTGCGCCATGCGCCAGAATTCTGGGATGCGGTTTGGGACTTCTGCCAGGTCAAGGCCAGCGCCAAGGGCAAGACGGTGATCGCCCACCCCAGCCGCATGCCGCATGCCGGTTTCTTCCCTGAGGCGCGCTTGAACTACGCCGAGAACGTGCTGCGCCAATCCGATGACAAGACCGCGCTGGTCTTCCGTTCGGAGGCCGGACACAAGAGCAGGATGAGCTGGCGCGCGCTCTACGAACAGGTCTCTCTGTTGCAGCAGGCCCTGCAGCGCCTGGGAGTAGGCAAGGGCGACCGGGTCTGTGCTGTGGTGCCCAATCACCCCGCCGCCATTATCGGGCTTCTTGCCTGTGCCTCGCTCGGCGCCATCTGGTCATCGTGTTCGCCCGACTTTGGCGAGCGCGGCATTCTCGACCGTTTCGGCCAAATCGAACCCAAGATATTGCTGTGCTGCGATGGCTATTTCTATGGCGGCAAGACATTCATGCTCACCGATAAGATCTCAGCAGTCCTGCGCCAGATGCCCACCGTGAGCAAGGCTATCGTCTTTGACTATGCCGGTGTGGCAGATACCGTTGCCGCCGCGCTGCCCAATGGCGTCACCCTCGCAGGCCTCACCCGCGGTCTTGCGCCCAAGACGGTCACCTTCGCACAACTGCCTTTCGAGCACCCGCTCTACATTCTCTATTCGTCTGGCACCACCGGCATTCCGAAATGCATCGTCCACGGTCACGGCGGCATGCTGCTGAAGCACCTTGTCGAACATGTCTTCAACAGCGATGTGAAGCCAGGTGACCGCGTCTTCTACTTCTCGACCTGCGGCTGGATGATGTGGAACTGGCTGGTGAGTGGACTTGCCGCAGGTGCCACGCTGTTGCTGTTTGACGGCTCACCTTTCCATCCCTCCGAGCGCGTCCTCTTCGACTATGCCGAAGACGAAAGCATGACGCACTTCGGCACCTCTGCCAAATATATCGATAGCGTGCGCAAATCAGGCTTCCGCCCCAAGGATCACATGCCGCTGCAGCACTTGCGCGCCGTGATGTCAACCGGTTCGCCATTGTCGGAGGAAGGTTTTGCCTTCGTCTATGATGGCGTAAAGGAAGACGTGCAGTTGGCCTCGATCTCGGGTGGCACGGATATCTGCGGCTGCTTCGTTGGCGGCAATCCTGATGAGCCGGTGTGGGCTGGCGAGATTCAAGGTCCGATGCTTGGCGTCGCCGCTGATGTTTACAACGACGACGGAAAACCTGTGCGCGGTGAGAAGGGCGAACTGGTCTGCACCCACCCCTTCCCCTCGATGCCAGTGATGTTCTGGAACGATGCCGACGGTTCCAAGTTCCACGCAGCCTACTTCTCCCGCTTCGCTGGCATTTGGTGCCACGGCGACTTTGCCGAGATCACCCCGCATCAGGGCATGATCATCCATGGCCGCTCCGATGCCACGCTCAACCCCGGCGGGGTGCGCATTGGCACGGCGGAAATCTATGCCCAGGTTGAACGAATACCCGAGGTGCTGGAAGCACTTGGCAATCGGCCAGGACTGGCAGGGTGATGTGCGGGTCATTCTCTTTGTGCGCCTGAGGACCGGTACCGCGTTGAACGATGACCTGGTTGCGCGCATGCGCAAGGCAATCCGCGATGGCGCATCACCACGCCACGTGCCCGCCAAGATCATTGCTGTTGCCGATATTCCGCGCACCAAGTCCGGCAAGATCACCGAACTCGCGGTGCGCGAAGTGGTGCATGGCCGGGCCGTCAAGAACCAGGAAGCGCTGGCCAATCCAGAAGCGCTTGATCTTTACGTCAACATCACGGAGTTGCAGTCTTGATGATCTACCAGGTCAACTCCGTTCAGCTGCCCTGAGCAGGCTCACGCAAATTGCGCGACAGGATGAAGACCGGGACAAGGCCTGCCACCGCGATGGAGAGTGCCGGCAATGCTGCCTCCTCCAGTTGTCCAAGCGAAGCCATGGTGAACACATGCGTGGCCAGCGTATCAAAATCAAAGGGCCGCAGCAGCAACGTTGCGGGAAGTTCTTTCAGCGCATCAACGAACACCAGCAGTGTTGCCGTGATCAGGGCAGGGCGCAGCAACGGCAGGTGGATTTCCCGGAACACCGCGAAGGGTTTGCGCCCCAGGGTGCGTGCCACCTGGTCAAGATGCGGTGAAATCTTGTCCATGCCGGCATCGACTGTTCCCGTGGCGATCACCAGGAAGCGTGTCACATAGGCAAACAGCAATGCTGCCAGGCTGCCCGACAAGAGCAGAGCCCGGCATGGTGCCGAACACGGCATGGGTAAAGGCGTTCAGCCTGCCGTCGATGAAGCCAAAGGGCACGATGATGCCAATACCCAACACCGTGCCGGGCAAGGCGTAGCCAAAACTTGCCGTACGGGTCACGCGCTTCAGCAACGCGCCGCCACCACTGCGGTTGGCATGGGCAAACACCAGCGCAAGAAAACTGTGCCGACGCAGGCCAGGCAGGCAAGCAACAGCGAGTTTGCGGCCGCCGAGAAAAATTGTACTGACGGCAAGTCAGTGAGCCGCCGCCAGCCATAATTCAGCAGCAGCAGCACCGGCACGAGGAAGCCGAGGCAGATCGGAATGAACATCATGAGGAAGGCGAAGAAGGCGGCGAACCCGCCAAGCCGCGTACGCTGGATCGGTGAATGCGCCCGCGCCCCGCGTGAAAGTCCATCGCGGTTGCGCATCACCTGTTCAAAGCCGATCAAAGCGGCAATGCCGAACAGCAACACGAAGGCCAGTTGCGCCGCGCCACCAAGATTTCCCTGTCCGAGCCAGGTCGAATAAATGCCAAGCGTCAACGTGTTGACGCCGAAGAACTGCACTGCGCCGATGTCGTTGACCACTTCCATGATGACCAGCGATGCGCCGACTGCAAGAGCTGGCCGGGCTTGCGGCAAGGTGATCTGCAGGAAGGCCCGCCACGGCGAGCGCCCCAGTGTCCGCGCCACATCAAGCTGCGACATCGGCTGTTTCAGGAAGGCAGCACGCGCCGACATGTAGACATAGGGGTAGAGCGAGAATGCAATGACGAGAATTGCACCACCAAGTGTACGGATGTCGGGGATCCAGCTCTCCGCCGGAGTTTTCCATCCCATCATCTGCCGCACGGCCGTCTGGAATGGCCCGGCATAGGAGAAGTAATCCACATAGGCGAACGCGGTGATGTAGCCCGGAACAGCAAGCGGCAGGATCGCCGACCACTTCATCAGGTTGCGGCCGGGAAAACTGTAGAACGTCACCAGCCACGCCATCAGTGCGCCCGTGACAAGGGTGACCACCGTGACGCCCAGACACAATAGAAATGTTTGCCAGGCCATCGATGGCAACACGCTGGAGAGAAGATGCGGCCAGGCATTGCCGTCCGCCGTGGCGGCCAGAAAGATGATCGCTGCCAAGGGCAGGAACAAGGGCAACGACAGGAGCAGCGCCAGCAGTGCCCAGCGCGAACGCGGCGCTGGAGCACCTTCCGGCGTGTCGTCAGCTGTCACCAGGGACATTGTGCTTTCCTATTCCGCGAGAACCCGCGTAGCCGGAAAACGGATCTCGGCCAAGGTGCCCTGACCAGCCTCGCTGGCGATGGTAAACTGCGCCCGGTTGGCCTCGACCAGCGCCTTGCTGAGCGGCAGTCCAAGGCCAGTGCCCTGGCGTTCGCGGCCCACCGCCTGAACGCGGGTAAAGGGCTGCAGGGCATCCTGCAACTGTGCCGCCGTCATGCCAATGCCATTGTCCTTGACGCGCAGAACCAACTCGCCAGTCCCGTCCATCAGCGTCGAAACAATCACCTGCCCGCCTGCGTCGGTAAACTTGATGGCGTTGGAGAGAAGATTGAGCAGAACCTGGCGCAGCGCCCGGAGATCGGCAACAACGCGTGGCAGTCCCGGTGCCAGCGACTTGCGCACCACCACATTGGCGCGAGACGCCTCTTCACCCAGAAGCCGCAAGGCATGGTCAACCACATCAGCGACATTCACCGCGGTGAAATCGAGTTCCATCTTGCCTGCTTCGACCTTGGAGAGATCAAGCAGATCATTGACGAGGGCGAGAAGATGCGTGCCACTGGCATGAATGTCATTGGCATAGCCGCGATACTTGTCGTTCTTGATTTCACCGAAGCGTTCGAGACGCATGACCTCGGAAAAACCGAGAATGGCATTGAGTGGAGTGCGGATCTCATGGCTGACGCCGGCGAGGAAATCTGATTTCTGGCGGCTGGCATGTTCGGCCGCCTCTTTGGCCTCGCGCAATTCCTGTTCGGTGCGCTTCCATTGCGTGATGTCACGCACCACCGCACAGAAACTCGCCTTCGAGTGTGGTGACTGCAACTTGCCGAGGGTTACGAACAACGGCACGGTGCCGCCTTGTTTGACGATGGCGGTGAACTCGCGTCCGTCATTGAACACGCTGGCGAGGCCGGGGCCACCGAGTGCGGCGAGGTAGTCACGCAAGGGCTTGCGGCTGTCGGCGCTCAGAAGGTCAGCGAAGGGCCGTCCCTTCACGTCGTCCTGGCCCATGCCGAAAATCGCTTGCGCCCCGGCGCTGAAACTCAGGATCACGCCTTGTTCATCCAGAGCGATAATACCGTCAGAAGCGACATCAAGCATCGCCTTCAATTCCGTTGCGGCAATTGCCTGTAGTTCTGGCGCGGATGATTCTGCGGCCTGCATCACAGGCACTGCAGCAGCAGGCTGGACAGGCGCGACGGCGGGTGATGGCCGAATTTCGGTCACCTCGGCGGGAGGTGCCAAGGTCACAGCCGGCGCTGCAAGCGCACGAACCGGAACACCAGCCGCCACCGGCTTTGACTGCACCGGCTTCAGCACAAATTGTTCGGCCGGACCATTGACCCACGGCACGCTTGAACTGCTCACTTCCACTTCGAGCGCGCCACCCAGCTGCAGCGGCAGGCTGGTTGTGCGTGTTGGCTGCATCGTGGCCTTGAGGTGTTGCCACAGGCCATGATCGGCGATCAGGCTATCGGCTGATTCATATCCCAAAAGCACAGCTGCCTTGCTGGTGGCAAAATGTGCTTCCGAGCCGCGGCCAATGAGAAGCGCATGTCCGCTGCGTTCAAGTGACTGCCGCACGGGCTGCGGCACGAAGGTCGCTGGCTTTGCAGGTGCATCGGCCTTGTCCTTGTGCGGGCTGTGGCTGTGGTTGACCTTGCCGTTCTTGTCGGACGGATTGGCGGCTGGCGCGGCCACCGGCGCTGCCGCTTCGGCGACGACAACGCTCTGTGCGACCCGCGCCGACTGCGCCTCGATCGTGTCCTGCAGGGACTTGGCCAGGATGGCAAAAGCATCCTGTGGCGTGGACTTCGCTGCAAGATGTGGAGGTGGCGCGGCGTGCAGACTGCGTTCCAACGCGCGTCTGTCAGTCACATCTTCGAGCACGATGCTGACGAGGGCTGTTGCATCAGGTGGCAAGCGCGACAGGGTCAGCCGGATTTCGCGAACGCCGAGGATGGCGTTCACGTGTTCAATGGCACTGGTCATGCCGGATTGATTGAGCAGGGCCAAGAGTGCGTGGGCCCGTTCTGCAGGCTGGATGAGATCGGCAAGTTGGCGCGTCGCCGTGAGATCAACCATGGCGCGGGCCGCATCATTGCCATGGATCAAATGCCCAGCTGCGTCGCAAAGCAGCACCGCAACCGGCAGATGCGACAGCGCGGCCTGGGCCAGGCCATCGCTGAGGGGCGTCAGGGGTTTGCGCGCCGCTTCCACCACGGCCAGCACACCCTGGCGGCCATCGGCGAGAAGATGAAGGCTGCACAGCGCCGTCACCTCATGGCCAGGGCCAGCACCCGGAAAGGCCAGGCGCGCCGCACTGACCTGACCAATTGCGAGAGCAGTGCTGAGGTCGCGGATGGCGTGAATGCCAGGCTCCTGGGGATCGAATGGGCGGTCGACCAGATCGAAAACGCTTTCGCAGCCGAAAAACGCCACCCCGGCGGAATTGGCCCAGACGACGCGGCCACGCGCCCCGTCCCACAGCCATGCGGCTTCATCTGCCTGGCGCAGATCTTCGAGGGTGCGGGGTCGTATGCTGGTCACGGAGGCTCTCGGTACTGCCGGAGCCACCAAACTGTGCCCCAAGCCCTTGCAATAGATCAAGTTTGATGGAGCGCGTCCACCTTTCGTTAAGCTTTTTGCCGCGCTTGCCACAGCTCATTGATATTGCGGTGCAATATTTTATGTTGCAATGCACAATAACTCATGCTACAGCAAGGCATCATCACTTCACCCGCAGGAGCGTTTTACATGAACACCCGCAAGACCAAGACCCCAGTCGAGATTGCCAACGATTTCGTCACCGATTCAATCGACACAGCCAAGGCCGCTTTTTCCGGCGACACCGGTGCTGCCAAGGAAAGCCTCGACGCCATCAACCAGTCCGCCAAGGTCTATCAGGCCCGCTTTGCCGACCTTCAGGCCAAGGGTATGGACATTGTCGAAGCCAACACCAAGGCCGTACTCAGCTTCTGGCGTGAAGCCACTGCGGTGAAGTCACCCGAGGCGCTTTTTGCCTTGCAGCAGGATTTCGTGAAGGCCCAGTCGGAAACGGCCCTCAAGCAGTTCCAGGAAATCAACAGCGTCACCGTGGCGCTGGTGCGTGAAGCCGCTGCCCCCGTGCAGGAAGGTTTCAGCAAGACATTCGCAGGCTTCCCCTTCACCAAGGCCGCCTGATCACACCCGACACCAAGGTGGATTCTTCCTCCCGGATCCGCCCACTTGCAAAGGCCCGACAGTGTGTTGGGCCTTTTTTTCATGCCGTGGGGCCGGGTTAAAGGCCGGGGTTGAATTTGCCCGAAGTCGCGGCTAGTGAAGCCCGCACGTGCCGCGTTGCGGCATGGCCAAAAATGTGCCGCCATAGCTCAGTTGGTTAGAGCGCTAGATTGTGGATCTAGAGGTCCCCCGTTCGAGCCGGGGTGGCGGTACCATTCATTTCAACTGCTGAACTGAAGACGGCAATTCCTTGGTCGCACACCAGTCGCGCCCGAATCTGATGCTTTGATGTCGCGCATGATCAACTTTGGGCAAATGGACGATTTCGATACTGGTGCCGTGCCCGACTCGAAATGCGATTGCGGAAGCAGTCGTAAACGTCTTCAAGAGCAAGAAGAAACTGCAGGAGATTACATTCCAAGGCTCAGGTCAGGCGTCTTGGGGAATTGGCCGTGAACTACAGGATCTACCGAACGTCGCCAAATGGAAGAAGCGGATGTCAGAAGGGAAAATATCCAAAGCGCCGCATTTGGACTTGGTGATCCGACACAATCTGCCCGATTTGTTCCTTTGTCAGAACCTCGCGCCACTGGCCGGACTTGCCTTCCCGGAAGAACTGTTTGGCGTCCTTGGGTTTTTCCTTGAAACCGGCTTCGCTTTCCTGCTGCTTCAGACGCTCGAATGACGACAGTTCAAGGGCTTGCGACAGTTGCTCTTCGGTTGGCTGCATCAACAGATGACGGGCAAGGTTGCCAAAGGTCAGGCGGGGTTCGGCGATCATGTCTTCATAGCGCATGACGTAGATTGCCCTGTTCGGTTTTCTCGTCCAGCTCAGAACATGCTCACTCCACGAGCCATAGACTTCATAGACTGACTTTTCGGAGACCCTTGTTTCAAGACTTTGTGTCGCCATGAAATCAATGGCGTGGTCTATGGTGTTGTTCATGTGGTGCGAAAAGGAGATGGCGACGTCAAGCGGATTGCGGACAATATAGATGGCGCCGGAAGTCACGGCCGAATTGATGGTTGAATATCCCCGGTCCATCATCAGTGCATGGTGGGTTTTGACGAAGCTCAGGCCATCTGTCTGCTCGGCGATTTTTTCCTGCACACGGGGCCTGACGGCGGCGATTTCCTCGCGGCTAGCGTCCTGGGCTTTTTTGCCGAGAAACTCCTCGTAGATCGCGGCCGAAAGTTCCCATGTCGAATACTCGCCCATCTTGTTGATGTCTTGCGCACCGTCGCCTTCGCCTTCCATGATTTTCAGGAGATTGTGCAGGAACGCCCGCGTCCATGTGTTGCCCGATTTCGGATAGGACGCAAGCCAGACGATGCCTTTGGGCGCATCTTGTTTCTGTGCCACGCTGTTCATGGGGCGGACTTGGGCTTGCGCTGGATACTGTACAAGGCACCAGCGGCAATGGGACCGTCAATTTCTGTCTTTTCACCCGTCGACCAGAAGACTTCAAGTTTGCTGATAGCGTCATCGTCGCCCAAACCGAAATAGAGTTTGGGGGCATCGGCGGAGAGGAAACCGCCGCCGGACTGTAATTCGCGCATCTGCTTCTTTGCGCCATCCTTGCCGTGATGAATGACGATGCGACCACCGATGCCAAAGCGGTTTCCGACGTGGTCATCCAGCGCAAATGCAATCGTGTTGCCGCTTTGGGCGTTGTTGCGATAGGCCATGACTGGTCCATTGACAGCCTGGCCGATCAGGTCGAGATCACCGTCATTGTCCATGTCAAAAGAGGTAACTGCCGCGACGATGAGATATTCGGCGAGTCCGAATTTTTCTGATTCCTCCACAAATTTCCTGCTGCCGGTGTTGCGATAAAACAAGTTGGGGGGAATCTGGTCGCTGACGATCCAGTGGCCATTGGTGATGTAAACATCTTGCAGACCATCAAGATCGAAGTCGGCAATTTTCACATCCCAACTCCAGCCACCGATATCAAGGTTTTGCTTTTTCGCTTGGTCTTCATATGTGCCGTCGCCCTTGTTGACGAGCAGCACGTTCCAGCCTTTGATTTGCGGAATATTCTCCGCGTATTCCTTTTCACTTGGTTGGAGGCTGGGTTTGAAATGAATCTCACAGAGTTGGCGTGCTCTTGGTTTGTCCGCGCTGATGTATTGGCAGATTGAGACGTCGTTCTTCTGGATGGCGACGTCCTTGATCATCATCGCCTTGCATTCGGCCTCAAAGGCCGCATCGCGGGTAGCGCAGTTGGCGGCGTCAGTAATGGCTACTTTTCGCCCCCCCAGCTTATACCATGACTTGACGTCGATGTTTTGCTGGCAGGCGCGCTTGTCGCCGTCATGTTTGATGTCATCGCAGTAACTTTCGGCGGGCTTCAGTTTCAACTTCTCCGAAATGCCATCTGCCCGGCCGGCAATTTGCGACACATAGATTTCCGGCAAGAGGTCATTGTCGAGATCGGCTGTTTTGACACTCATGCTGGTGGTCGTTGAATGGGGAATGATCTTGTCGGCTGACTTGATTTGACGAAACCCGCCTCTGCCGTCTCCAAAAGAAAATATGTCTGGCTGCTCAAAGTCATTGGCCTCGATCAGGTCCAGATTTCCGTCGAGATTGAAGTCGGAAAGGAGAATACTGAGAGTTTCACCCGGCATCGTTTCAAGTTCGCGTGCGTTGTCCCCGCTCACCATCGCCTTTGTCATTGAATACGATGCGATTGGTTGCTTCGGGGCCTGGCACCCGACGATACCAGCCGGAGGCCCAATTCCCAAAGGCAATGTCCAGGTCGTTGTCGCGATCAACGTCTCCGAATGAAAGGGCATTGGGTCAAAATTGCATCAGGACGATTCTTGATCTGCGTCAGGCGGCCCTTCGGCAGGTTTCCGGCTTCATTCCACAGACACATAGTTGCCCTACTGATAGGTTGTGAAGACCAGATCAAGCCAGCCATCATTGTTGAGATCGACAGCTGCGACATTGAATATCGGCAGCCGGCTGATGTTGGCAGGCACACCCGGCAATTCCACGAATTTGCCTGAGCCGTCATTCATATGGATCGAAAGTCCACGATCGGTTGAACCGAGAACGATGTCGTCGTCACCGTCGTTGTCAAGATCTCCGGAGGCGACACCGCGTGCTTCCCAGAACGGTGGCCAATGATCTTTCATAGAGAATTCGACTGGCCGGTAGATGCCGATGGTGCCCAACTCTATCCGGCTGAACGGCTCGTCTCCGGTGGATGTGCGCTGCACAAACGGTTTGCGTTGCAACAAGATTGTGTTGCCGGCAGCGTCGGTTTGGGCCGGACTACCATTTTGGGCATGGGCCGGAACGGCAATTTCTGTCGAAGCCCAGAACACTGCGGACATGGCCAAAGCGAGACGGATGCATTTGACACGAGACGCGGGTTGGCAACCCATTGACATGATTAAATTTCTCCAAAACATATCGGTGGCTTTGATATTTGCCGGGCCGGTTTGGGCGTGAACGGGCCGCACCCTGGTTATCTCCTGGCCCGGCCTGCAGTTCCGCCGTTGCCCCGACGGAGCAGACTGTTGCCACAAGTCTACACCGCACGCAAATGAACTGCCAGAAATCCATCTCATTTGACATTCTTAACCAGTTGTTGTTACAAATCGAATGCTGGGGGGCAAACGAGGGACGGGGCAATGCTCAAGGGAAATTTGCGGCGTATGTTGTTGTTGACAGCGTCGGCTGCCGCCATGTTGGTCATGGTCGAGCGCAATGCCTCGGCAGAAGACTCTCTGCCATCAACCGACAACCGCTGGTGGTTCTCTGGTGAAGGCCAATTCCAGATGTATGGTGGCGACGGCGCCAATTATTCGGAAAACCCTGCATTGCCCTTGGATTTGAAGCCCAAAACCGGGTTGGGCGGCGGCATTGAACTGGGCTTCCAGCCGGCAGACATCCCCTATTCCTTCCTGGGCCGTGTGCGCTTCGGCAAGAGCAAGAGCAGCTCCGGCGGCAACAGCACGTCGTTCGCACTTGCGCAGTTATTCTCTATAGTGGATCTTAACTCTGGATCGGCAGCAGCAACTCGGCGACACATCGCGAATCGCACCTGTTGGCCGATCTGGAAATCGGGCGTGATGTAGGCTTGGGCAGGCCTGGGTGACACCCGCGTATTCGCCGGTTTGCGCTATCGCCAAGCTCACCGGCAAGGGCAGTGTCTCGACATCGTCCTCTTACAGCAGTTTTGGTTCAAGCAGTTCATCCCAGGCTGCGGTGAAGCGCTCGTTTGACAGGCATTGGCCCGCGCATTGGTTTTGACTCTGTCATTCCCATTTGCCGAACAACTTGTCCTTCGATGTTGGTGCTGCAGGCGCCCTGTTGTTCGGCAAGCGCAAGGCCAGTGCGAATGGAATGTCTTACAGCAGCTTTGGTAGTAACCCAATAAGCGTCAGTCGCTCAAAGAGCGCCGTGGTGCCAAATCTGGATGCAAGTGCGGCGCTCAGCTACCTCTTGTCGCCAAATGCAAAACTGTCAGTCGGCTACAGGGTTGATGCTTATTTCAATGCCTTTGACACCGGCAATCAGGCAGGGGCATCTGAAGGCGACCGTATCATTCACGGGCCCTTTGCCAAGTTCACTGTTGAATTTGGCAGCAAATAGGCGGGGACGCTTGCAAGTGGTTTGACGGCCCTCGCAGTGGCAAGGGAAGTATCGAGATATGACCACCTTCATCGATGAAACGCGCACTCTGCCGCGCCTGCGCATCGGGCTTGCGGGCCTGTTCATGTTGGTCTTCGCGGTCTATTTCTGGACCGACTCGCGCTACCCGCAATTGAACGAGAAAGCGATGATGTCGGGGACCATCCAGTTGGAAGATCCCCTCAGTTTCGAAGCCGCGATCCAGTTTGAGCCCACGGCGCCCATTCTCGAAAAAATCGGCCTCACCACCTACAACTGGATGAAGACCAACCGCCGCGGCATGACCTTTGGTGTGCTGTTCGGTGCGTTGTTCCTGACCTTGTTGCGCTATCTGCCGCGCCGCAGTTTTGCCAACGGCTTTGCCAATTCACTGCTCGGCATGTTTGTTGGTGCACCATTGGGCGTGTGCGTGAATTGTGCGGCACCCATTGCCAAAGGCATTTTCAGTTCCGGTGCCCGCGCCGAAACGGCGCTGTCGGCCATGGTTGCCTCGCCCACGCTGAATGTGGTGGTGGTGTCCATGGCCTTTGCCGTTCTGCCGTTCTATATGGCCGTCACAAAGCTCGTCCTGAGTTTCATCGTCATCCTCATCGTGGTTCCGTTGCTGGTCAGATATTTGCCACGCGAGCAGCAACAGGCCACTCTGAACACTGACGCGGCGTGCCTGGTGCCGCTGGCCAGCCGCAGCAACCGTACGCTGGCGTCAGAATTCTCCGGCTTTGTTTCCGATTTCGCCCAGGACTTCTGGTACATCCTGCGCATGACTGTGCCGCTCATGTTGTTGGCCGGTCTCTTGGGGGCAGTGGTAGGCAACCTTGTGCCGCTTGAACTGCTGAAAGACCTGCCGGTCAGCCTGCCGGTCCTGATGGCCGTTGCCATCGTTGGTCTGATTCTTCCCGTGCCCATGGCCTTTGATGTTGTGATCGCGGCGACACTGATCAACGCGGGCCTACCTATAGGCATTGTGATGGTGCTGGTGTTCACGCTTGGCAGCTTCAGCATCTACAGCTTTATCATTGTGGCGACGTCCTTGTCCTGGCGGGCGGCATTCATACTGTCCGCAGCCATCGCTGTGCTGGCAGTGGTCGCGGGGTTTGGCGCAGATTGGTATCAGAACCGCGCCCTTGACAGCACGCTGGATTATTTGCGCAGTAGCGTGACAGCGCCCACTTCAATCACACCCACTTGAACCTGCGCAACAAGGGACCCAGTGCCGCAAGCAGCACGGCAGCCCCAATGAAACCGGAATAGATCGGACCCTGCCAAGCCGGTCCAAGTTCTCCCATGGCCTTGAAGAATATTCCCGCCAGAACCGCCCCGGCGATGCCGATGGTCAGGTTTGCCGTGAAATGCAGACCATCAGGCAGACGCCGTGTTTCCAGCCAGCCACAAAGCGCGCCAGCGGCAAGCCAGATGAACAGTGCGTAGCCAAGTGAGGTGGTCATGTTGCAACAGGCTCAAGGTGCATCCAAGCCACGATAAGCATCCCGACAATCAATGTCCAGCGCATGTGCCAGGGAAAGCGGTTGGCGCTGGATGTGCTGCGGGCAATAGCGCACAAGCGCAGTGCGCTCCCTTACTGGCTGGCCCAGATGATGCGGGCGACCCAGTCGACGTTCTTCATTTCCAGCACCTTGTTGGCATGCTCGGGATTGAACGAAGACAGCTCGATGCTCTTGGCGGTCTGGCGGTGCATGATCTTGGCCATCACCTGGCCATCTGCGGTGCGCACCACAACGCGGTCCCCCTTGCGGATCGTGGCGGACGGCGAGACGATGATGGTGTCACCCTCGCGATAGATAGGCATCATGGAATCACCGGTGATCTCGAGCGCGTAGGCGGCATTGTCGGTCACCCCTGGCACATCGACTTCATCCCAGCCATTGCCGGCTGGAAAACCGGAATCATCAAAGAAGCCGCCCTTGCCCGCCTTGGCAAAGCCGAGGATGGGCAGCACCCGGAGCTTGGACGGGGCACCCTTGCGTCCCATCAGCAGTTCCATGAACTCTTCCACGGGTGCACCAGACGCATTGAGCACGCGGGCAATGCTTTCCATGGTCGGCCAGCGTGGACGGCCATCCGGGCCATGGCGCTTGGAGGGATTGAACGAGGTGGGATCAAGTCCCGCTTTCTTGGCCAGACCGGAGGCGGAAAAGCCGTAGCGTTCCGCGATCACGTCGATGGCATTCCAAACCTGTTTGTGGCTGAACATGAGACCTCTCCCGGCTACAGTAAAAAACCCGCATCTAGGAAAATAATACAAGAACAGGGATGGCTTGGCAAGCCCATTCAACATGGTATGGGAAGCGCGAGCGAGGTTTACCGGGATGGCCGTCATCTACAAGATTCTGCCTGAGAGACTCTGGCAGGACGCCCTAGACGCAGGCGTCTTCCGGGGAGCAGCGATCGATCTCGCTGATGGCTACATCCATTTTTCGGCGGCCCATCAGGTACAAGAAACTGCGCGCCGGCATTTTCATGGCAGTGATGGCCTTGTGCTCGCGGCCTTCGTCGAAGCCACCCTTGGCCCCGGTTTGCGCTGGGAGCCGTCGCGCGGTGGCGATCTCTTTCCACACCTCCATGGGCCGCTTGATCCCGCTGCTGCGCTGTGGGTGAAGCCATTGCCGTGGTCGGGAGTTGCGCACATTTTCCCACCAGATTGGAACCCATGAGCCTCCTTTCAACCGGCTTCGCGCTGACCCGACCATTGTTGCATGCACTAGATGCGGAGAAGGCCCATCGCCTCACCATCTGCGCTTTGCAATCGGCACCCAGCATCACGCTGCCACGGCCACGCCGCGCCGCGCTCACCCAGACGCTGTTCGGTTTGACATTCCCCAATCCGCTTGGCCTTGCCCCCGGCTTCGACAAGAATGCCGAAGTGCCCGATGCCATGCTGGCGCAGGATTTTGGCTTCGTCGAAGTGGGTACTGTGACGCCACTGCCACAAGCCGGAAACCCCAAACCCAGGCTTTTCCGGCTTGCTGAAGATGAAGCCGTCATCAATCGCATGGGCTTCAACAATGATGGCGCGGCTGTGGTGGCGCGAAGGCTTGATGCGCGGCGCAGCAGGTCCGGCATCGTTGGTGTCAACATCGGCGCCAACAAGGATTCGCCAGACCGCATCGCCGACTATGCCGAGGGCGTTCGCTGGTTCGGCCCGCGCGCCTCCTACCTCACCATCAACATTTCCTCACCCAACACACCGGGTCTGCGCGGCCTGCAATCGCGCGATGAACTGCTGCGCCTGCTTGACCAGGTCAATGAGGCCCGCCTCAAGCTGTCTCGCCGCCTGCCCGTGTTCCTCAAGATCGCGCCCGATCTGCAGGATGCAGAACTGGCCGACATCGCCGCCTGCACCGGCAAGGGCGAGGTCGATGCGGTGATCATCTCCAACACCACGCTGTCGCGGCCAGACCTCACCTCGCGCCACGCCCGCGAGCAGGGTGGTCTTTCTGGAAAACCGTTGTTCCAGCTTTCCACCCAGCAGATGGCAAAGTTCCACCAATTGAGCAGCGGCCGTGTGCCACTGATCGGCGTCGGCGGCATCTCGAATGTGGAAACCGCGTGGGCCAAGATCCTCGCCGGTGCGAGCCTCATCCAGGTCTACTCCGCCCTCGTCTATCGCGGCCCTGCGCTGGTGCCAGACCTGCTCGATGGCCTCGCCCGGAAGCTGCGCGACAACCATCTCATCAACATCTCCGAGGCCGTCGGATTGAAGTCGGCGGAATGGGCCCAGGGTGGCCGCGACAGCTGAAGCCTGCGCCGGTCAAAAGCTGACAAGTCCTTAAATTTCTTGGTTAAGTCTTTATTGACCAGTGCTGCGCCATGGTCTGGATGTCTGTCTGATGTCCTGGAGTTTTTCATGGTTTCCGCTGTGTCTTTGCAGTCTTCCCGCAAAGCCCCGCCCGCTGCCTTTGTGGCGCTGGCGTTGGCTGCGTCCATGCTGCTGGCCGGCTGCCAAACCCGCAATTCCAGTCTCGGCAGTGAAAACCTGACCACGGCCAGCATTGCCAAGACGGGCGGCGGCGACACCATGTCGTTCAAGAAGACCGAGGCTCTGGCCAAGCAGTGGGACAAGGACAAGAGCAATCCCGCCGTGGGCCTTGCCTATGCTGCCAATCTCGAAAAACTGGGGCAGCGCCAGACCCAGATGCAGGTTTTGAAGTCGGTCTCTGACGCTCATCCCAACAACGCCGATGTCCAGTCCCGTGTCGGCAAGACTTTCCTTTCGGCTGGTGATGCCGCAAACGCAGCCTCCTCGCTGGAGCGCGCTGTTGCCGCCAATTCGCGTGACTGGCAGACGATTTCGGCTTTGGGCACGGCCTACGACCAACTGGCACGTCATGGTGAAGCGCGCGAAAAATATCAGCAGGCGCTCGCCATCAAGCCCGACGCCGTGACGGTGCGCAACAATTATGCCATGTCATTTGCCCTCCAGGGCAAACTTCCGGAAGCTGAGAAAATGCTCCGTGAGCTGATGAATACGACCGGCTCCAACGCCCCGCGTGTACGCCAGAATCTCGCCCTTGTGGTGGGCCTGCAGGGACGATTCGACGAGGCTCGCAAAATAGCTTCGGAAGACCTGCCGCGTGATGAAGTGGACGCAAATCTCGCCTACCTGCAGCAGATGCTCAACCAGCCCAACACATGGAAACAGCTGCAGGATGGTGCCAGCAGCGAAGGCTGACGCCGCTTACGGCTTCTTCTCGACCCATTCGAGATAGGCGTCGAGCCATTTGTGCAGGCGCTGGCGGGTTTCTTCATCCGTGAGATTGCCGTCGCCATCAAATTTCAACTCGTTGTGCACGATCATGATTTCGGGCCGTGGCATGACAATGGCCTGCAAGGCCTGCAGGTTCTGCCGCAGGTGATATTGCGCCCTGGCCGTGCCTGCCATGGCACCTGCACTTGCGCCTACAACACCAGTGCGTTTCCACTTGAAAGGTGCCTTGCAGGTGGAGAGCCAGTCAGTGGCATTCTTCAACACACCAGGCACCGAAAATTGATATTCTGGCGTGGCAAAGACAACGCCATCTGCGGCGCGTACGCGCTCTGCAAGCGCCATCACAACATCAGGCGTGCCGCTGGCTGCAATGGTATCTTCGTCAAAAAGCGGGATGCCGTGCAATGTCACGACCTCCAATTCGACTTGTGCTGGCATGAGTGATTTGAGGGCCCGCAACAGCCCGGTGTTGGTGGAGGCGCGGCGCAACGCTCCGCTGATGCCAATGATTTTCATGTGTTGGAACCCTGCTTGATTTTGCCAAAGGCCGCAAGGGCCCGCGCCCGCGCCGCCGCATGATCAACCATCGGCGCTGGATAGCCCTTCGGTGGCTGCGCCATCTCCCAGGGCTTGTGCAGGAACGCGGCCGGCACATCCTTCAACTCTGGAAGCCAGTGCCTGGTGTAACTGCCATCGGGATCGAACTTCTCGCCCTGCAGCACCGGATTGAAAATGCGGAAATACGGCGCCGCGTCGGCCCCACAGCCAGCAACCCATTGCCAGCTCGCAGCGTTGGCGGCGATGTCGGCATCAACAAGTGTATTCCAGAACCAGCGCTCTCCCGCAGTCCACGGCTGCAGCAGATGCTTGATGAGGAACGAGGCGGCAATCATGCGAACCCTGTTGTGCATGATACCAGTGGTCCACAATTCGCGCATTCCGGCATCAACGATCGGATAGCCTGTTTCACCGCGTTGCCATCGCCGCAGTGCCGCCTCGTCGCTGGCCCACGGAAATTCCGTGAATTCGCCGCGAAAGGGTTCGGATGGGAATGCCGGAACGTGATGAATGAGATGATAGGCAAACTCGCGCCACAGAATTTCTTTCAGGAATTTCTCGCCATCGCGGTCTAGAACACCGCCGCTGGCATCCACGGTCTGCCGCGCCGCCTGCCACACTTGATGCGGCGAAATCTCGCCCCAATGCAGATGCGCCGAGAGCCGTGACGTGTGGTGCTGGTCTGGCCGGTCACGGCCGTCCGCGTAGCCCTTGAAACCGCCATCGAGAAACGCCAGCAGACGGGTCTGCGCACCGCGCTCGCCGGGTTGCCAATGACCCTCAAATGCAACAGCCCAATTTGGCCGTGTGGGCAACAATGCCAACGCAGAAAGCGGGAGGCCTGACAAGGTGTGGGACAGCCCAGGTGATGGCCGGGCGCGGCCGGCTTGCGCGGGGTTCGCCCTTGGCCAGGCAGGCCCGCGAGAATGGCGTGTAGACTTTGAAAAACGTGCCGGCGCCAGTGCGAACGCTTTCGGGTTCGTGCAGCAGAAATCCGCCATAGCGGTGGCAGGCCACACCGCGCTGTTCGCAGATGCCGTGCACCCGGCGTTCCAGTGCGGCTGACCACGGCGCGTAGTCGCGGCTAAAATGAAGTGCCGACGCTCCACTTTCCGCCAGCACCTGTTCGAGCACATCATCAGCGCGCCCCCGCCGCAACAGCAGTGGAACATCGCCAGAGAGGGCTGCAAGGCTGTGGTGCAGCCACCAGCGTGACGCGCCGCCAAGGCACCAGTCACCCGGCGTTTCATCATCGAGTATGAACAACGCAATGACCGGCCCCGCCGCAGCGGCAGCAGTGAGGGCAGCATGGTCAGACAGGCGCAGGTCCTGACGGAACCACATGACTACGGGTTGAGACATGCGCTCACTACGGTACGCCGCCCGCCATGGATGCAGCTTCCGTCAGGCTGTGGCGCGCTTTTTGAGGAGCGTCGAAAGCCAATCCGGATCCATCTGCGGCACCGATGACAACAGCAACTCGGTGTAAGCCGGATAGGGCGGGTTGAGCACTTGCGACTTCAGGCCCTGCTGCACCACCTTGCCTTTGTACATCACGACAATCTCATCCGAGATGGCGCGCACCGTGGCAATGTCATGGGTGATGAAGAGATAGGAAACGTTGGTCTCCTTTTGCAGACGCATCAACAGCTTCAGGATTTCTTCCTGCACGATCTGGTCAAGGGCCGAAGTCACTTCATCGCAGATGATGATGTCGGGTTCGGCAGCGAGCGCACGGGCAATGGAAATGCGCTGCTTCTGCCCGCCTGACATTTCATTGGGATAACGGTCAATGAAGTTTTCGCCGAGCTCGATGTTGTCGAGGAGCGCGATGATCTTCTTTTCCTTCGCAGCGCCGGTAAGGCCGAGATAGAATTCCAGCGGGCGTCCAATGATGTCGCGTACGCGCTGACGTGGATTGAGTGCCGTATCAGCCGATTGGTAGATCATCTGGATACGGCGCAGCGTATCGCGGTCGCGGTCCTGCAGGCGGGCGGGAAGGGCCTTGCCATTGAATTCGATGCGCCCCTTGGATGGCGGCAGCAGACCGGTGATGGCGCGGGCGAGTGTTGACTTGCCCGAACCCGATTCGCCCACCACGGCAACAGTCTTGCCGCGCGGCAGCCGCACCGTCACATTGTCGAGCACCTTCATCATGCCGGAATAGCTGGCATCCACGGCACTGATCGAGAGCGCGATATCTTCGCTCTTTTCTTCCGGCTTCTCGAGGCTGCGCACGGCCCAAAGAGACTTGGTGTAGTCCTGCGTCGGCTGTTTCAGCATCGAGCGCGTGTCGGACTGTTCCACCAGGTTGCCATAGCGCAGCACCATGATGCGGTGCGCCATCTGGGCCACCACGGCAAGATCGTGCGTGATGTAAATGGCGGCAGTATTGAACTCCTCGACGATGCGCCGCATCGAGGCCAGCACCTCCACTTGCGTGGTGACGTCAAGAGCCGTTGTCGGCTCGTCAAAGACAATGAGGTCAGGCCGGCACGACATGGCCATGGCGGTCATGGCACGCTGCAACTGGCCTCCGGAAACCTGGTGCGGATAACGCGTACCAATGGTGTCGGGGTTGGGCAATTGCAGGCGCTTGAACAGATCCTTGGCGTCGGCCTCGGCCGCGTCGCGATTCATCACCTGATGATTGCAGGCGCTTTCGACAACCTGATCCATCAGGCGGTGTGCCGGATTGAACGAGGCAGCGGCACTTTGCGCCACGTAGGAGATCTTCGATCCCCACAATTGCCGGAGCTTTTCCTGTGATGCCGTCGCCAGGTCGACACCATCGAAGTGCACAGTGCCCGCAGAAATGCGGCAACCGGGTTTTGTGTAGCCCATGGCAGCAAGACCCAGTGTGGACTTGCCGGCACCTGATTCACCGATGAGACCCAGCACTTCACCACGCTTCAGGTCGAGATCAAGACCCTTGATGATGGGATGCCACTTGTCATCCGAGAAACCCTCGATCTTGAGGCCCCGGATTTGCACAAGGGCTGAGCCCTTGACGCGCGATGTGTCGACGCGTGTCTTGTCACTGTTCATCGCGCAACCCCGAAGTCTTGTGCAGGAACCAATCCACAACAAAGTTGACCGCCACGGTGAGCAGCGCAATGGCTGCCGCAGGGATGAGCGGTTGTGGACGCCCGAATGTGATCAGCGTCTTGCTTTCAGCCACCATCGAGCCCCAGTCCGCCGTTGGTGGCTGGATGCCAACACCGAGGAAGGACAGGGCCGAGATGGTGAGAAACACAAAAGAGAAGCGCAGGCCGAATTCGGCGATCAGCGTGGGCAGGATATTGGGAATGATTTCGCGGAACACTACCCACAGCATGCCTTCGCCACGCAGCCGCGCCGCTTCGACAAAGTCCTGCACGGCAACACTCAAGGCCGTGTTGCGGGCAAGGCGGAACACACGGGTCGAATCGAGCAGGGCCAGAATGAAGATCAGGTTCCACACCGACTTGCCAGCCATCGCCAGCAGCATGAGCGCGAAAATCAACACCGGGATCGACATGAGGATGTCAACGATGCGGCTGACAATCTGATCCATCCAACCACGGGTGACGGCGGCGTAGATGCCAAGCACACCACCGATGAAGAATGAAATCAGCACCGTGGCCAGCGCGATGAAAATGGTGTTGCGGGCCCCGAAGATGACCCGTGACAAGGTATCACGGCCAATCTGGTCGAGCCCGAACCAATGGGCAGCGGAAGGGACCTCGTAGGCCTTGCCTACGATTTCCGCCTGGCCATAAGGCGCGATCAATGGCGCAAACACGGCACAGAAGAAATAGAAGGAAATGACCAACATGCCGAACTTGGCGCTGAACGGCGCGCTTTTCAACAGTCGCCAGGTATCCTGTGACCACGTGCGCTTGGTGCGCAGGTTGAGAATGTCAGTGTGCTGCGTACTCATTTCGGGTGCAAGAGCCTTGGATTGGTGACGATGGCAACAATGTCAGCCAGCAAGTTGAGCATGATAAACGTTGCCGCGAATATGAGGGCGCAGGCTTGGGCCACCGGCATGTCGCGCGAACCCACCGAGTCGACCATCAGCTGGCCAATGCCGGGATAGACGAACACAACTTCAACCACGACAACACCGACAACCAGATAGGCAAGGTTGAAGGCGATGACAGTGGCGATCGGAGCCCAGGCATTGGGCAGTGCGTGGCGCAGGATCACCTGCCACGGCTTCAGACCTTTGAGCTTGGCCATTTCAATGTAAGGACTGGCCAACAGGCTGATAATGGAAGCCCGGGTCATGCGCATCATGTGGGCAATGATGACCAGTGTCAGTGTCAACACGGGAAGTGCCGCCCTTGAAACGTGCTCCATGAATGGCGTTGTCGCATTGACCGTGGACAGTGGATAGAAAATCCTGAATTTGACAGCGAAGAAGAACATCAGGACATAGGCCACGAAAAACTCTGGCGATGCGATGGTCGTCAACGTGACCGTGTTGACAATGCGGTCAAACCAGCTGTTGCGATAAAGTGCGGCCAGCAAGCCGAGGGCAAGTGCAATGGGCACCGCTATCATTGCAGTCATGACCGCAAGAAAAAATGTATTGTAGAGGCGCGGACCAATGATGCTTGAGACGGTGCGCACATTTTCTTCGCGCCAGCCACCGGCCCCGGCAAACGACTTGCCGAAGTCGCCCTGAACAGCACCACCAACCCATTCGAAGTACCGCGTAACGGCTGGCCGGTCCAATCCGAGCTGCTTGTTGAATGCTTCCACTGTTTCAGGTGTGGCCCCCTGGCCCAGAATGGCTTCTGCGAAGCCTCCTGGCAACAACTCCAGCGATGAGAAAATAATGACTGACACTGCAAGCAGAGTCATCAATCCTAGACCCAGTCGCTGCAGCACGGTTTTCAGTACCGGATGCATGTGCACTCCCCACGTTCGCGTCAACCCTTTGGGCTTCTGATGAGCCGTTGGGAAAATGCTAACACACCCACCCATCATTGCCAGTGCTTTTTCCGAAATTAATGATCCAAAAAACGTCACCCCAAACAAAAGCCCCCGCCGTTTCCGGCGGGGGCTGAAAGTTCGATCAGGCAGTTGGATTACACGAACCACCAACGGTCGTACATGTAGCCACCGTCGAAGTCGTTGTCGGAGTTGAATTCGCCGTGGCCGAGTTTGGTCGACATGGCGCCAACGAAGTTGGCGAACATCATGACCATCTGGCCGCCGTCGTCGTGAACGAGCTGCTGCATTTCGGCATACATGCCAGCGCGCTTGGCATCGTCGGTTTCGCCACGGGCAATGGGCAGAAGCTCGTTGAACCGGGCGTTCTTCCAATGCGTGTCGTTCCAGGCAGCCTTTTCAGCCAATGACACCGTCATCATGGTGTCAGCGGTCGGGCGTCCACCCCAATAGCAGTGGCTCCAAGCCTTCTTCAGCCAGACGTTATCCCAATAACCGTCATTCGGTTCACGGATCACGTTGATCTCGATACCGGCCGCCTTGGCGTGTTCAGCCATCAGCAGGGCAGCATCAACCGATCCTGAGAAGGCGGCATCGGCAGCAGACAGGTCAACCTTAAGGCCTTCCATGCCGGCCTTCTTGAGGAGCGACTTGGCCTTGTCCGGATCATAACCATAGACAGGTTCCGGATTGGTCGCGAACTTCAGGGTCGGGGCAACCGGCGTATCATTGCCGACTTTGCCATATCCGAACAGAACCTTGTCCACGAGTTCCTGACGGTTGACGGCCCACTTCAGAGCCTGACGCACTTCAAGCTTGTCGAAGGGTGCCACGTCTGTATGCATTGGGGCCGTGTAGTGCTGGAAGCCGGACACGTTGTAGAGTTCGGTATCCGGAGCGGCCTTGAGCATGTCGATGGTCTTGAGGTCTGCCTTGTCGATGTAATCGACTTCACCAGCCAGATAGGCGTTGGTGCGGGCAGCTGCGTCAAGAATGGTGAGCTGTGTCACTTCATCGAAGTTGCCCGGTGCAAACGCGTTCGGGTTCCGCTTGAAGTGGGCACGCACGCCGGGTTCAAAGCCGTCAAGCACGTAAGGACCGGCGCCGAGACCGCTCAAGTCTGGCTTGCCATCGGTGATCGACAGAATCGGGAATTGATACTGGGCGAAAGAGTATGGGAAGTCAGCGTCAGCGCCTGTCAACTCGATTACCACGGTGTCAGGACCATCCGCTTTCACAGACTTGACGCCGCCGAGATAGGCTTTGCCAGCTGACTTGGAATCGGGCCCGTTGTGATAGTTGATGGTGCCCACCACGTCATCAGAGGTCAGCGTCTTGCCGTTATGGAAGGTCACGCCCTTGCGGATCTTGAACACCCACTTCGTGGCACCATCCGACGGCTCAAAGCTTTCCGCCAGATAAGGAGTTACGTTGTTCTTCTGGTCAACGCGGGTCAGCGTGGCACCGGTGAGGCTGCGGCCCCAGCCAAAGTTCAGGCCGTGGGCGAAGGTTGCCGGGTCAAAGGTGTCAGTGGTGTTGCCGTGACCCAAACCGGCACGGAAATGGCCACCTGGCTTTGCTTCGGCGCGGGCAGCGCCGATGAACAGCGAGCTTGCAGCGCCCAGCGAAATGCCGCCGGCCAGCGCAAACTTGGTAAAATCACGCCGGGACAGTTTGCCCTTCGTGACCGCCCTTTTGGCGAGTTCGAGATTGAATTCAAATTCGGTCATGTTTCACTCCGTTGAAAATCATGCTGGATGGTTGGTGTGAGGGAAACGGAAAGCGCACGGTAGCTGGCGAACTCTGTGCCGCTGTCCTGTCGCAAAAAGCTCCCCACATATTCTTCTTGTTGGCTCCAACCGTGGCCCGCCCGTTGTCCGGGCTTGAGCACAAGCCTCGCATGGCGATTTGCCGCCGTCAATTCTCTATCGTGTGATTGGCGTGCTGCGGGCCGGCGGACAATGACGGTTTGCGTCGTAAACTGGTCGCTGGATCGACAGGACGCCGCCACCCGTGAAAATATTTCGCATGGCGGCGGACGCCCGCGCAACATCCCGTTGGCGGGACGGTGCGTACGAGGAGGTCTTGAAACTTTGGCCGAAGGGCTTCAATCTGCCTTGTCCCGAGAGAGTTTAAGCTCCGGCAGGGACAACCTCGAGTGGGGGGCAGGACAACATGAATGAAGGGTTCATTGGCAATTTGATCATGGCAGCGGGAAAGCGCCTGTTGCCAAAGTCGTTCACCGGCTCACTGGAGTTGACCATGCCGTCCGGGCGACGTGTTCTGCTCGGCGAAAAAGGCTCTGGCCCCGAAGCCGATCTGGTGCTGCGCAACTTCAATGTGGTCTGGGCTTCAATTCGCCGGGGTCAATTGGGTTTTTTCGAGCGCTATCTCGCTGGCGACGTGGAATGCAGTGATCCTACAGCATTTTTCCGCTTCTATTTGCAGAATCGTGGTGGCCTCGACAAAGCCTCGACGGGCGTGTTTTTCGCCAGCCTTTTCGACAAGCTGTGGCACAAGAAGCGCGAGAATTCCCGTGAGGGATCGAAAGACAACATCTCCGCCCACTATGATCTGGGAAATGAATTCTACAAGCTCTGGCTCGATGACACGATGAGCTATTCGTCGGCTGTATTTGACGGCACGGGCAACAGTCTGGAAGCCGCCCAGCGCCGCAAAATTGAAAAAGTGTTGCAAGCCGCCGAAGTCGGGCCCGGCAAGAGTTATCTGGAAATCGGTTGCGGTTGGGGAGGCGTCGCCGAAGCTGTGGGCAAGCTGGGTGCCAAGTTGCGCGGCATCACCTTGTCACGCGAGCAACTGGAATTTGCCAAGGAGCGCATGGCGCGCCAAGGGCTCGATGGCAACGTCGACCTGGTTTTTGAGGACTACCGTGACACCCGCGAGACATTCGACGGCATTGCTTCGGTTGAGATGATCGAAGCCGTGGGCGAAGCCCATTGGCCGGCTTATTTCAAAACCCTCTTTGACCGTTTGAAGCCGGGCGGCGCGGCGGCCATTCAGGGCATTACCATCGCGGAGGAGAATTACGACGCCTACCGCAACGGTGTGGATTTCATCCAGCGCTACATTTTCCCGGGTGGAATGCTGCTCACCAAAGAGATCATGCGCGAGCAAACCCGCAAAGCCGGGCTGGTTTTCGAGAAGATGGAGTGCTTCGGCCAGTCATACGCCCGCACCCTGAAAATGTGGCACGACCGTTTTGAAGACGCTTGGCCTCGGATCCAGCCGCTGGGTTTCGACGAGCGCTTCCGCAAATTGTGGAAACTTTATCTTTGTTACTGCGAGGCGGGATTTACCGAAGGCGTGATCGACGTCGGCATCTACAAGCTGCGCAAGCCTGCCTGATTCAGGTAAGGGCGGCCCAACCCCCGACAAGGACCGCATAGCGCAACGCCTTGCCCGCGCCCACCAACAGGACAAAGGGCAAAAACGGCGTGCGCATGACCCCGGCCGCAAGTGTCAGGGGATCGCCAATGACCGGAAGCCATGCCAGCAGCAGGGTCCACAAGCCGTAGCGGTTTGCCAGACGTTGCGCCTGGACGAGGCGGGACTGTGACACAGGAAACCAGCGCGCGCCTGCGAACCGTTCCACCTGGGTTCCAAGCCACCAATTGACAGTGGATCCTGCGGTATTGGCCAACGTTGCCACGAGGAACAGCGACACCATGGCGGCCGGCCATGCCGTGATGGCCGCAAGCAAGCTGGCCTCGGATGTACCCGGCAACAACGTTGCCGACAGAAAGGCCGAGACTGCGAGGGCGAAATGGGCAAACAGTTCAGGCAAACGAAATCAATTCGTCAAATGCCGACGAACGGCTGCGCCAACCTGGCCCAGATCGACTTGAACTTCGTCGGTGCTTCGGTGGCGATGAGACAGATGCAGTCCTCATCGGAATCGATCACCGGCTGGTGCTCCGTGTCTTCGTCGAGGTCAGCCACATCGCCCGGCAAATAGCGACCGGTATGGTCGCTGTAGGATCCCTTCAAGATCAGCGTCAGTTCCTCCCCGCCATGGCCATGGTCGGGCATCTTCCGGCCGGAACCAAGGCGCAACAATTGCAGCCGTGTCCGCGATCCCGGTGACATGGGAATTTCATATTTTGCCACGCCCGGAGCCCGGACCTTCCATTTGAGCTCATTGAGCGACTTGCCACCCAGAAGGTTGCACAAGGGCAAAGGCACATCTGACACCAGGCCGCGCAACTTGACCGGCGCCGTCCGCGCCACACCATCAAGGCTTGCCAATGTTGCGGCACGGCAGGCATCACTGACGGCATCGCCATCCTGGTCAAGCAGGATTGAACCGCCAACCGCTTCGGCTGCACGCACAGCACTGCGGCAGGTCGCACACATGACGACATGGGCTGCGACGACAACCCTGTGGGCTTCACCCAATGTGCCGGCGGCATAGGCGACAACAGTTGCATCATCGAGGTGGTGGGAAATATTCACGTCAAATTCTCCAGCATTTTCTTCATGCGGCGATAAGCCAGTCTCATCCGGCTCTTTACGGTCCCCAACGGGATCTGGAGCCGTGCGGCAATTTCGCTCTGCGGCAAATCCTCAACATAGCTAAGGATCAGTAATTCGCGCTGTTCGGCGGGAATCTGCGCCAGCGCCTTGGCAACGGCACTGTCTTCCTGGATCCGGCCCAAGGCATCATCCTGGGACGGGTCATTCGACACGGCATCATAGTCATCAATGTCGGTGTATTGGTTGGACCGTTCGCGGCGCAGCCGGTCGATGCGCTGGTTGCGGGCAATGGTAAAAATCCAGGTCGAAACCGAACCGCGCTCCGCCACATAGAGGGCCGCCTTGGACCAGACGGCAATCATGGTTTCCTGCACCAGGTCTTCGGCCTGTTCGGACGTCGTGCCTTTGCGCATCATGAAGCTTTTGACGCGTGGGGCAAAGTGATCAAACAGCTCAGCAAAGGCCGCCCTGTCCTTGCTTGCCGCCACCCGTGCCAGCAACCGGGCATGGTTACCAGCTGCCGCGCCTGGGCCACCGCCATCAGTCTGTTCAGTCATCGCAAAAACCGGCATGCACCATCTCTCCAGCTGGCACTCCAACTGGAAGTTATACGGCTTTGGCCAGCGGACGGATTACTGCAACTTGCGCTCGATTTTTTCATTGAACTCCTTGGAGAACACCTTTTTCTTGCCCTCATAGGCCTCGATTTGACCCCAGACGATCCAGTGCGTCTTGGTGGCGGTGAGGCGGCCCCGGGTTTCGCTGCGCACAACCCAGGTGCCGCGCTTGCGGGTTTCCGTCCAGTGGGTGTCCATGCGCGCCGACAAGGGATCATCCGGCTGGATAGAATAGTTTTCGCGCCCAATCGCACCAATTTCCAAACCATGCGCATCAACCTTCTGCACGCCAAAATCATCGACGATTTCGAGACGCACCGCACCGGTTTTGGGATCAACCGTCTTGACCCGGCTGTGTGAGTCTTTTTTCATGACGGTTTGTTTCAACGGTTCGGCCGATTGTGGCAGCGGGAAGACGACCTCTTTCTCAGTCTTGAGTTGCTTGCGGATGGGGAGGGCAATGCTGGAGGCACCGGCGTGCACGGTCAGCGTCACCGGTTCGGCCGCCGGCCACATCATCGGGAAGTAGGTGGTCGAGATGGAAACGCGCAGCTTGTGGCCCTTTGGCACCCTCCAGGCGATGTCGTCGAGCTTGATTTTCATCTTGTAGCGCTTGCCGGGCTCAAGTGGCGTTGGCGTCTCGCGGCTGTCACGCAGGCACAGGTTCTGCAGATGATAGGTGATGCGCGATACTTCGCCCGAAGGCCAGATATCGTTGAGCCGCACGGCCACGTGGGCGATGGGCTTGTCGGAGGTGAAGTGCAGGTCGAGCATCGGTTGGCCGACAAGCTCAAGATCGTCGGTCAGTTCCGGTGTGTCAAAGGTGATGGACTGGGCGTCATCGTCGCGTTGGTCGCCGGGGAATTCCGGTCCAAGCCAGATGATGCAATATTCGCCGCCATCAAATCCGGTGGTTTGCGTTGAACTGACTTTGAGGGCCGTTTCCGGCCCGGCAGCGGCAGCAATGCCTTTGCCGGTCAGATACCAGCTGCGCATCTCGGTGTTGCCGTGGCCCCAATAGCTTTCCGCAATCCAGCGCCCGGAAATCATGTCCGGGAAGGAACCGGGCTTGTAGGCATCCATGACATAGACGCGGTAGTCCGGGTCCTGCGTCACGCCGGTATTGATGTCTTTCAAATAGAAGTCCCACCAGCGCAGCATTTCCTGCAACGCCCCGATGCGTGGGCCCGGCACGGCGAAATGCGGATACTTGTGTGCCCACGGCCCGATGATGGCTTTGCGCGGGACCCGCATGTTACGCATCATGCGGGGGATGGCATTGGAATAGGCATCATTCCAGCCGCCGATCAGCAGCGTCGGTGTTTGCACCTTGTTCCAATCCTCGCAGATCGAACCATGTTTCCAATAGGCATCGCGGTGCGGGTGCTTCAGCCAGTCGATGAGCAGGAAGGGTTCGTGCTTGAGGCGCTCAAGCCAAATCTTCTTCCAGCCCTTGCCGGCGATCTTCGGGTCGGGTGGACGCGCGGAATAGGCCAGCATGGTTGCCGCCCAGCCATGCATTTCGTTCAGTACCGTGCCGCCCTTGTAGTGAACGTCATCTTCATAGCGGTCATCGGTGGAGCACAGCGAAACGATGGCCTTGAGCGCCGGTGGACGCAGCGCCGCCACCTGCAGGGCATTGAAGCCTCCCCAAGAGATGCCGAACATGCCGACCTTGCCAGTGGACCATGTCTGCCGCGCCAGCCAGGCGATCACTTCCAGCGCGTCATCCTGTTCCTGCTTGGTATACTCATCATCCATCAGCCCGCCGCTGTCACCATTGCCGCGCATGTCGACGCGGACAGCGGCATAGCCGTGGCCGGCAAAATAGGGATGCGTCAGGGCATCTCGCGTGATGGTGCCGTCGCGCTTGCGGTACGGCAGGAATTCGAGCAGCGCCGGAACCGGGTTCTTTTCGGCATCGCGCGGCAGCCACATCCGGGCCGCAAGCTTGGTGCCATCTGAAAGAGGGATAAAGAAATTCTCGATCTCCTTCACCTTGCGGGGGAAGGATTTGATCACTTTGATGTCTGAGGCCATGATGTTCCCGTGTGTCGGGGGAAGTTATGCCTTGAAACGCCCGGGTGCCGCAACAATCGCCTTGCGGCGCCCTGCGCCGCTCATGGCCTGACCCGAGCCCGTTTGTTGACCTTTTGTGAGGGGCCAACTATCTCCCTCCGCCATGACAAGCCGTTCCATCATCACCCTGCCGGATGAGAAGATCCTGCGCCAGGTTTCCAAGCCCCTGGCCAAGGTGGATGTGGCCGCGCGCGCCCTGTTCGATGACATGCTGGAAACAATGTATGCCGCCCCCGGCATTGGCTTGGCCGCTATCCAGATCGGCGTTCCCTTGCGGGCCTTGGTCATTGACCTCGCCAAGGAGGGCGAGCCCCCAAAGCCGTTGTTCGTCGCCAATCCAGAAATAGTCGCGGCCTCGGAAGAGCTATCGGACTACGAAGAGGGTTGCCTCTCGATCCCCGAATATTACGAAATGGTGCAGCGGCCCCGCGCCGTCACCGTGCGCTATCTTGACCGCAACAACGAAGCCCAGCAACTCGACGCCGTGGGCCTGCTCGCTACCTGCCTGCAACACGAGATCGACCACCTGAACGGTGTCCTCTTCATTGACCACATCTCGAAGCTGAAGCGCGACCGTGTCATCAAGAAGTTCCAAAAGGCCGCCAAGCTGGGCAAACTGTGATGCGTCTGGTTTTCATGGGCACGCCGGACTTTGCCTGCCAGGCTTTGCAGGCACTGGTTGATGCGGGCCACGACCATCGTTTGCGTCTATTCGCAACCGCCGCGCCCGGCGGGCCGCGGGCAGGAGGTGCGCAAATCGCCGGTGCATCAGCAGGCCGAAAAAATGGGAATTGCAGTGCGAACGCCGCTGTCGCTCAAAAGTGCGGATGAGCAGCAGGCCTTTGCCGCCCTCAAACCTGATGCTGCCGTGGTCGTGGCCTATGGCCTGTTGCTGCCCAGGCCCGTGCTCGCTGTGCCGCGTTTCGGTTGCTTCAACATTCACGCCTCGCTGTTGCCGCGTTGGCGCGGGGCAGCACCGATCCAGCGCGCCATCATGGCTGGCGATGCCCAATCCGGTGTGACGATCATGCGCATGGAAGAGGGGCTGGACACCGGCCCCATGCTGACCGTGGGCCGTGTGCCGATCACGCCAGAGACTACGGCAAGCAGCTTGCACGATGAGTTGGCGGTGCTGGGTGCAAAGCTCATTGTCGAGGCGCTGCAATCGCCTGATGCACCGGGTACACCGCAGCCCGATGTTGGCGTCACTTATGCGAAGAAAATCGACAAGTCCGAGGCCCGCATTGATTTCAGCAAGACAGCACTGGACGTGCGCAATCACATCCACGGCCTGTCGCATTTTCCGGGGGCGTGGTTCAGCTTCAAGGGCCAGCGCATCAAGCTGCTCAAGGTGCGCATGAGTGACGGACACGGCACACCCGGCACGACGCTGGATGACCGGCTCACCATCGCCTGCGGTGCAGGAGCCATTCAGGTTCTTGAGCTGCAACGCGAGGGCAAAGGTGTGATGAAACTGGACGACTTTTTGCGGGGCACGGCTGTTCCAGCCGGAACGGAACTCGCCTGATGCCGCGCTACAAGCTCACCATCGAATATGATGGCACCGGTTTTTTCGGTTGGCAGATGCAGGCCAATCATGTGTCGGTGCAGGGCGTGCTCGAAGCCGCGATGCGCACATTGCACGGCGTTGACATCATCGTTCATGGCGCAGGGCGCACCGACACGGGCGTCCACGCGCTCGGCCAGATTGCCCATGTTGACCTGCCCAAGAGCTGGGATCCGTTCGTGCTGTGCAATGCCATCAACGGCAATGTCAGGCCACATCGCGTCTCCGTGCTCGACGTGGAGGAAGTGGGAGAGGATTTCCACGCCCGTTTCTCTGCCGTGAAGCGCAGCTATCTCTTCCGCATCCTGAACCGCCGTGCGCCCGCTGCCATTGACCACAACAAGGTCTGGCATGTGCCGGTGGAACTGGATGCCGGGGCCATGCACGAAGGCGCGCAATACCTGATCGGCAAGCACGACTTCACCACCTTTCGCGCCGCCGATTGCCAGGCCAAGTCACCGGTGAAGACTCTCGACCGATTTGACGTCTCGCGCTACGGAGAGGACATCGAAATCCATGCCGAAGCGCGCAGCTTCCTGCATCACCAGGTCCGCTCCATGGTCGGCTCGCTCAAATATGTTGGCGAAGGCAAGTGGCAACCGGTCATGATGAAGAAGGCGCTCGACGCCAAGAACCGCGCCGCCTGCGGCGTGGTCGCCCCGCCACAGGGCTTGTACCTGGTGCGTGTCAGCTACTGAAATAACTCTCCAGCACCCGGCGATAGATCCGCGCCGTCGCCTTCAGTTCTTCCACTGAGATGCGCTCGTCGGTCTGGTGGATCGTCGCGTTGGTCGGGCCAAACTCCAGCACCGGACAGTAGTCCTTCACAAAGCGCGCATCCGACGTGCCGCCGGAGGTGGAGAGCTTCGGCATGATGCCGGTTTCGGCTTCAACAGCATCCTGCACCAGACCGACAAATGCGCCGGGTTCGGTGATGAAGGCATCCGCTCCCTCGGTGGCACGCATGTGCCACTTGCCGCCCAGTTCCTTGCGCACATCTTCGATCTCCATCTGCACCAGTTCCTTCAAGGACTGGAAGGCGTGTTCGGGCGAAAAACGGATGTTGAATTTGGCCACGGCCCGCGACGGGATGACGTTGCCGGCGGGATTGCCGACATCGAAACTGGTGAAGGCCAGGGTCGAGGGATCAAAATGGTCATTGCCGTCATCGAGCTTCTTGGTGGCCAAACGGTCAACCAGCCGCGCCAGCTTGGGCACCGGATTGTCCGCCTTGTGCGGATAGGCGGCGTGGCCCTGCTTGCCATCAACAGTGACGATAAAGCTCAATGAGCCGCGCCGCCCGATCTTGATGGTGTCGCCCAGCGCGTCAACACAAGACGGTTCGCCGACGAGGCAATGATCCGGCACATGGCCCTTGTCTTTCATCCACTGCAGCACTTTCGCCGTGCCGTTGATGGCCGGGCCTTCCTCGTCGTTGGTGATGAGAAACGAGATCGAGCCCTTGGGCCTGCCGTTCTCGCGAATGTAGTCGAGCGCTGCCGCCGCAAAGCCGCAACCGAGCCCTTCATGTCGGTGGCACCGCGGCCATAGAGGAAGCCCTTGGAGATGTCGGCAGCAAAGGGCGGGTGCGTCCAGATCGCCTCGTCACCCTGCGGCACCACATCGGTGTGCCCGGCAAAGCACAGATGCGGGCCCGAGTTGCCGATGCGGGCGAAGAGATTGTCCACATCCGGTGTATCTGTGTCCTTGAACACCAGCCGCTCGCAGTGAAAGCCCGCGCTTTCCAGCCATCCTTGCACACAATCAAGCGCTCCCGCTTCCTGTGGCGTGACCGACGGACAGCGCACCAGTTGCTGCAACATGACGACGGGATCGTTGGGCGTGTTTTTCATGGTGCTTGTCCTATCCCAAAAGCAAATGCCCGGCCCACACTTTTTTCAATGGGACCGGGCATCGCAATTGTCAGGCGATCAACACTCAATCCACAATCGGGTCTTCGCCAAACCGGTTCGGGCCTTCGGTGCCACGCAGGAAGCCGCATTCAACAAGGAACCAGATGAAGCCGATCAGCGGCACGAACAGGATCAATGACCACCATCCCGACTTGTCGCGGTCATGCCAGCGCTTGGCATAAATGGCGAGTGACGGCCAAAGGAAGATCAATGAGATGATCCAGATCGGCCACATGTTCGACATCATCTGCTCTGCCGCCGCCGGATCGGCGGGATCAAGATTCATCATGGCCATGCCGCCGAACAGGGCAAAGAGAATCCACTGGATGACGATCAAGATGAGGATGCTCAGCCAGAATGTCATGCGCGGAATGCGCCCATTGAAGCTGATGAAGTTCTGCAGGTTGAACATGTAACGTCTCCGCTCAGATGATTTGCGCCCCTGATGCGCAATATCCCCTGAATCGGCACTTTCGCCAAGTGCCTTTAATCCCGCAACAATTCGTTGATCGAGGTCTTGCTGCGGGTTTTTTCATCGACGCGTTTGACGATCACGGCGCAGTATAGCGACGGACTCGGCGAACCATCGGCGAAGGGCCTCTGCGGCAACGAGCCTGATACCACCACAGAATAAGGCGGCACCTTGCCCATGTGCACTTCGCCCGTGGTGCGGTCGATGATCTTGGTGGACTGACCGATGAACACACCCATGGAAATGACCGAGCCTTCGCCCACCACAACGCCTTCAACGACTTCCGAACGCGCGCCGATGAAGCAGTTGTCTTCGATGATAGTGGGGCCAGCCTGCATCGGTTCGAGAACACCACCTATGCCGACGCCGCCGGAGAGATGCACGTTCTTGCCGATCTGGGCGCAGGACCCGACCGTCACCCAGGTATCAACCATGGTGCCGGTATCGACATATGCCCCAAGGTTCACAAAGCTCGGCATCAGAATGGCGCCGGGCGCGATATAGGCCGACTTTCGCACCACGCAGTTGGGCACGGCGCGAAAACCGGCATCGCGGAACTTCTTTGCCGTCCAGCCCTCGAATTTCGACGGCACCTTGTCCCACCACCTTGAATTTCCGGAACCACCCTTGATCAGTTCCATGTCATTCAAGCGGAAGGACAGCAGCACGGCTTTCTTGAGCCACTGGTTCACCTGCCATGCGCCGTCACGCTTTTCAGCGACGCGGACCTTGCCTGAGTCGAGTTCGCCGAGCGCAAAGTCCACCGCCTTGCGGATGTTGCCCTTGGTCTTGAGGCTGACATCGGCACGGCTCTCCCATGCCTGTTCAATGATGGCTTGTGCGTTCTTCATGTATCAGTCTCCAAACTTCAATGCGGCCAGAAATCCTGCAAGGTCGTGGGTCACGTGGTCGACATAGGGCGCGTTGCGGTCGCCTTGCCAGTCCTTGACCTCATCTTCATCGTCCGACACCACCAGAACCGTCGCCATGCCGATGGCATGCGGCACTTTCAGATTGCTGGCGATGTCCTCGAAAAAGGCCGCGCGCGCCGGTTCCACCGCGTGGTCGCGCAGAAACTTCGTGTATGGCGCTTCCGCCGGCTTTGGAATGTGTTCAGAATCGACAATGTCGAAAACGCCATGAAAGGCCGCCGCCACCCCAAGCCGCTCCATCACCCTGGCCGCGTGACCTGCCGTGCCATTGGTGAACACGATCTTCCGTCCCGGCAGGCGCTCCAGCGCTGCGAGCAGGGCCGGGTCATGGGGTACCGAGCCATAGTCGATGTCGTGCACTTCCTCGAGGAAACCCTCAGGCGAATGGCCATGTTCCACCATCAGCCCGCGCAGGGTCGTGCCGTGTTTCAGGAACAATTCCTTCTGCATCGCCTTCGCCGCCGGGTAGTCGAGATTGAAGTGGCGCATCACATACTGCCCCATCTTCACATGCATCTGGTCGAACAGGCGGCACGACGCCGGATAAAGCGTGTTGTCCAGGTCAAAGACCCAGGTGTCGATATCGCTGAAATTTCTCATACACCGCTGCGCGAAATGCGGGTGCCCACGCCGTGCGGTGTAAGCAGTTCCAGCAGGACAGAATGCGGCACCCGGCCATCAAGGATGATGACGCCTTCGACGCCCGATTCGACCACCGCCACAGCGCTCTCGATCTTGGGGATCATGCCGCCGGTGATGGTGCCTTCCGAAATCAGCTGTGGCACGTCGCCGATCTTCAGCTCGCTGATCAATTCCTTGTTGCGGTCGAGAACACCGGCAACATCGGTGAGCAGCAGCAGGCGCTTGGCCCCGGTTGCAGAGGCAATGGCACCCGCCGCCGTATCGGCGTTCACGTTGTAGGTGTCACCCTCCCAGCCCACACCCACGGGTGCAACCACCGGAATGGCGTCACTCTTCATGATGGTGTGCAGGATCTCCGCATTGATCCGGGCCGGCTCTCCGACCTGGCCAAACTCAATCTTGGTGATGTTGCCGGTGACCGGGTCTGTCTTCTCCTTGACGTAGCGTTCGGCGATGATCAGGTTTCCGTCCTTGCCGGAAATGCCGATGGCCTTGCCACCGGCCTGCTGGATCGAGGCCACGATCGACTTGTTGATCGAGCCCGACAGCACCATTTCAACGACTGCCATGGTTTCATCATCGGTAACGCGCAGACCCTCGCGGAACTCCGCTTTCACCGAAAGCTTGTCGAGCATCTTGTTGATCTGCGGGCCACCGCCATGAACCACGATGGGGTTCAGGCCGCACACTTTCAGCATGACGATGTCGCGGGCAAACTGCCTGGCCAGTTCCGGATCAACCATGGCATGGCCGCCGTACTTCACCACGATGATCTGGTCATCATAACGTTGCAGGAACGGCAGCGCCTCCGACAGGATGCGGGCAGTTTCATTGACGGTCAGTTCGGTCATCGGCAAACCCCTTGCGCCAAGCATCCGGAATCCGGGGGCGTTATAGGGGATTCTGCCGGGATGAAAAGCGCCAAGCGCTAGCCAAGCAGTCCGGCGATTTCAGCCCGCAACTCGTCCATGCCCTCGAATTTTTCCGACGAGGTGGCAAACAGTGTCGGCAGGGCAGCGGCGCGGGTTTTCACATAGGCCAGCGTCTCGGCGAACAGCGTGTCCACTTCGGCTGGCTTAATCTTGTCGATCTTGGTGAGCACCAGCTGGTAGGCCACCGCCGCCTCATCCAGCATGTCGAACATTTCGCGGTCTTCGGCTTTCACGCCGTGACGCGCATCGATGAGCACGAATGCCCGGGTAAGTCCGGGCCGTCCCCGCAAATATCCACGCAGGACCTCTTGCCACTGTTTCACATCTTTTTTCGCCGCTTTGGCATAGCCATAGCCTGGCATGTCGACGAGCGTGATGCGGTCTGCCACATCGAAGAAGTTGAGTTCGCGGGTGCGCCCCGGCGTGTTGGAAGCGCGCGCCAGTCCCCGCACGCCAGTGAGCGCGTTGATGAGCGAGGACTTGCCCACATTGGAACGCCCCGCAAAGGCAATCTCCACGCCCTTGATCGGCGGCAGTTGTTCAAGCTTGGCCACGCCCATGCGGAATGACGATGGGGCGGAAAAGAGTTTCCGCCCCGCTGCCAGTTGATCGTCGCTGTAGCGAGGTGCCGCCATCACGCCTGCGTCTTTTTCAGGAAGGGAATGCTGTTGCGGATATTGTCGACCAGATGGAAGTCGGTGCCATGGCGTTTCATGATGTAGCTCTGTTGGGCGATGGACAGGAAGTTGCTCCACGTCCAGTAGATCACCAGACCCGCCGGCATCGACGCCAGCATGAACGTGAAGATCAACGGCATCCAGTTGAACATCGAGGCCTGGATCGGATCGGCAGGTGCGGGGTTGAGGCGCATCTGCACCCACATGGTGATGCCCATGAGGATTGGCCACACGCCGAGCATGAGCATCAGCGGCGGAGTCCATGGAATGAGGCCGAAGAGATTGAACAGGCTCGTCGGGTCCGGCGCCGAAAGATCCTGGATCCAGCCGTAGAATGGCGCGTGACGCAGATCGATCGTCGTCAGGATGACTTTGTAGAGAGCGAAGAAAATCGGAATCTGAACGACGATGGGGAGACAGCCGGACAAGGGTGAGACCTTCTCCTTCTTGTACATCGCCATGATTTCCTGCTGCTGCTTCATGCGGTCATCCGGGAACTCCGTCTTGATCCGCTCCATTTCGGGCTGCAGCTTCTTCATCTTGCTCATTGAGGCATAGGACTTGTTGGCGAGCGGAAAGACCGCAAGCTTCACGATCACTGTCACCAACAGGATGGCAAGACCGAAGTTGCCCATGATGCCCTTGGCCCAGTGCAGAAGCTGGTACATGGGCTTGGTCAGGAAGCCGAACCAGCCCCAGTCAATCATCAAGTCGAATTTGTCGACACCGTACTTCTCGCCAATCGCATACATGCTGTTGACGATCTTGGCGCCAGCATAGACGTGATCAGTCAGCGAAGTGGCAGTTCCGGCGGCAACGGTGAGAGCATCCTTGGCCAGCCAGTCAACCTGATAGGCATCTCGCGCGCCGACCTTGAAGTGCTGGTAAGTCGAGGTGAGATTGCGGGTTTGATCGGGGATCAGCGCGGTCGCCCAATACTTGTCGGTGAAAGCAAGCCAGCCGCCCTTGGAGTCCTTGGTGATCTTGCCGCCATCATCGGCGACGTCACTGTAATGGGCCTCCGTCAGCGCGCCATCCTGCACGCCAAGCAGGCCTTCAAAAAACACGTAATAGCCAGCAACGACTGGCGTGTCCTGGCGCTGCACGCGGGCATAGGGGATCATCGTCACCGGCGCCGTCGACTTGTTCTCGACACCATGTTTGACGGCGATGACGTAAGTATCAGTGAGCGAGATTTCGCGCGTGAAAGTGAGGCCCTCACCATTGTCCCAGGTGAGCGTCACAGGTGTGCTGGCCGTCAGTGTCGAACCCGATGTCAAAGTCCAAACCGATTTGGAATCCGGAAGTTTGGTGGTGGAACCCGAAGTCGGCACAAAGCCCTGCTCCACGAAATAGGCGTTCGGCGTGCCTGAAGGAGACAACAGCGTGATGATCGGGCTCGAGGCAATTGCTTCCTCGCGGTATTCCTTGAGGCGAAGATCATCAAGTTGTGCGCCAGTGAGATTGATGGAACCGGAAAGCTGCGGCGTATCAATTGCAACACGCTGGCTTTGGGACAGGGCCTGGTCGCGGGCAATCACACCGGCTGCGGCCGGATCACCGGGCGCGCTGAGCTGCGGTTGCGCCGTTCCGGTCTGCGGCTGTTGCGTCTGCTGCAGCGCCGCCTGTTCGTTTTGCGGCTTCACATAGAAAAATTGCCAGGCAAAGATGATCGCCATGGACAAGACAATCGCCAGAATGAAATTCTGATTGTCCGGCTTCATGGGGGTCTTGTTGAGGTTCATGATCTTTTCCTAGCGTGCATCCGCGCCTTTGCCAGCGTGGAGTTTCGAGACTGCGGATATAATGTCTTTCTTCAGCGCTTCAAAGGCGCGAGTTTGGCTGGCCTCGCGACCGATCAACACATAGTCGAAGCCCGGTTTTGCCAGATCAGGCAAAACAAGGCGCGCTGCCTCTTTCAGGCGCCGCCGGATCCGGTTGCGCACCACGGCGTTGCCCAATTTCTTTGTGCAGGTGAAACCCACACGCGCTGGTGCTGCGTCGGCGCGGTCGCGGGCCTGGATCAGGACACCTGCCTGCGGCGCAAATCGGCCCTTCGCCGCGGCAAGAAAATCCCGCCGCTGCAAGAGCCGATCCATGAATGTCGCTGAACTGATTAGGCGCTGAGGCGCTTGCGGCCGCTGGCACGGCGGCGCTGGATAACCTTGCGGCCGCCAACAGTGGCCATGCGCGCACGGAAACCATGGCGGCGCTTGCGGACGAGCTTGGAGGGTTGATATGTGCGCTTCACGACTGAACTCCGTATGATTTTCTGCCAGCCCTAACCCATTGTTTTTGAGGGTCAAACCGGCATTTTGGGCAGATTGTTCTGCCCCCAATGGCACGGGGGATGTCAGGAATTTGAGCGGCTTATGGTGGATGATCAGGCAAAAGTCAACGATGGCCGGCCAGATATGGCCAGATCACTTGCCATATCTCTGGCCAAAGCCTGCATTCGCTTGCGAACACGGTCCAGACACTTGCAGTGAACCATTCTCAACTCGAAGTGAAGGCCGCTGCAATTTCGCCACTGCTGTCGTATGAGGCACGAATGACCGCTGCCATCCCGCCGCCCAATCCATCGTTATCACTGCGCCGCTGGTTGGGTCCGGTGCTGATCATTGCCCTGATGGCGCTGGGCTATGCATTCGGCCTGCACAACCACCTCTCCCTCACCGCATTGGCAGAAAATCGCCAGGCACTGCGGGCCTTCACCAGTCAGAATCTTCCGCTTGCGGTCCTCATCTTCATCGTTGTCTACGCCACGGCCGTTGCCCTGTCTTTCCCGGGCGCTGCCATCCTCACCGTGACCGGTGGCTTTCTGTTTGGCTGGCTACTTGGCGGTGCTGCCGCCGTCATTGCAGCGACGGTTGGGGCGATCACCGTATTTCATATTGCCCGCACATCCTTTGGCGACGTGCTGGCCCGCAAGGCCGGTCCAACCCTCGCCAAACTCAAGGATGGCTTTGCCGCCGATGCATTTAACTATCTTCTGTTCCTGCGCCTGGTGCCGGCATTTCCCTTCTGGCTCGTCAACATTGCCCCGGCGTTAGCCAATGTGCAGCTTCGTACCTTTGCATTGGCCACGGCTCTTGGTATCATTCCCGGCACCTTTGCTTTTGCCTTTGTCGGCGAAGGCCTTGACAGCATCATTGCGGCACAGGCAACTGCCCATGCCGCATGCGTGGCTGAAAAGGGCGCGGAGAACTGCACCTTTGATCTCTCACTTTCATCTCTCGTCACCCCGGAACTGCTATTGGCATTCGCGGCACTTGGTGTCGTGGCGCTGATTCCGGTGGGCATCAAGAAATGGAAAGGCGGGATATGAGCTTCGATATTGCGGTGATTGGCGCGGGCTCTGCAGGTTTGTCCGTGGCTGCGGCTGCGGCCCAATTTGGCCAGAAGGTCATCCTCTTTGAAAAAGGCGACATGGGTGGTGATTGCCTGAATACCGGCTGCGTCCCCTCCAAGGCTTTGCTGGCCGCCGCCAAAGCTGCCCAGGCCCATCGTGAAAGTGACAAGTTCGGTATTGCCGGTCATGAACCCGGCGTCGACTTTACCGCTGTCATGGCCCACGTCCAGCGCGTGATAGCAACCATTGCCCCGCACGACTCGCAGGAACGCTTCGAGAAGCTCGGCGTCAAGGTGATCCGCGCCGCTGCGAAATTCATCGGTCCGCAGACGATCGAGGCCGGCGGTGATATCTTCACGGCCCGCCGCATCGTTGTCGCCACTGGCTCGCGCGCTGCCGTGCCGGCCATTCCCGGCCTTGATGGCGTACCTTATTTCACCAACGAAACCATATTCCGCAACACCACGCTGCCCAGCCATCTGATCATCATTGGCGGCGGACCCATTGGCCTGGAAATGGCCCAGGCCCATCGCCGTCTGGGCTCGCAGGTCACCGTGCTCGAAGCCTTTGAGCCTCTCGGCAAAGACGATCCGGAACTCGCTGCAGTCGTGCTTGAAGCACTGCGCGGCGAAGGTGTGGCCATTCATGCTGGTGCCAGGATCGAATCGATCGAGAAGACCGCTGGTGGCGTGCGCGTACAGTTGGGCGGCGACGAACGCATTGTCGGCTCTCATCTTCTGGTCGCTGCCGGCCGCCTGGCCAACGTTGAGAACCTCAATCTCGAAGCAGCAGGGATTGCCTTCAGCAAGAATGGATTGACTGTCGATCACCTGCTGCGCAGCAGCAACCGCAGTGTTTATGCCGCAGGCGATGTGGCGGGTGGTCTGCAATTCACCCATGTGGCAAGCTATCATGCAGGCAACATCATCCGCCATGCGCTGTTCCGGTTGCGCGCCTCGAACCGCCCGGACGTTATTCCATGGGTCACCTACACGGATCCCGAACTTGCCCATGTCGGGTTGACGGAGAAGAACGCCCGCAACCGCTTCGGCAACGGCGTGAAGGTCATGCGCTTTCCGTTCCACGACAACGACCGTGCCGTGACCGAAAACAAGACCAAAGGTCTGGTCAAGATTGTCACCAGGTCAAATGGCAAAATTCTGGGTGCTACCATTGTTGGTCCCCAGGCTGGTGAACAGATCGCCATGTGGTGTCTGGCCATGTCGCGAGGCCTGAAAATTTCAGCCATTGCCAACACGGTGCTGCCTTACCCCACACTTTCCGAAGCTGGAAAGCGTGCTGCAATTGGCTATTATGCCGGTTTGGCGCAACGTGGGTTTACCCGCGCCATCATCGCCATGTTGAAATGGTTCGGTTGAGGATCAGGCGCCATGCCCGATACACAATCCAAGACGAAAGCATTTGCGAAGGGCAGTCCGTTCACCAGCCTTTCTGGCAAAGTGTTGGTGCTCACCATGCTGTTCGTCATGTTGGGCGAAGTGCTGATCTTCCTGCCGTCCATCGCCAACTTCCGCATCCAGTGGTTCAAGTCGCGCATCGCCCAGGCCGAGATTGCCGCTCTCGCTGCGGAAGCAGCACCAGGCCAGCTTCTCAACCAGGAACTGCGCAGTGAGATCCTCAAGGGTGCCGGCGTATCCGCAGTCTCGCTGAAGAAAGGCGAGAAGCGCCAGCTGGTCTTGCGCGACGCCAATGTCGCCATGGTGGACGAGACCTTCGATCTCCGCCCCGGCATGTATTACAACACCATTTTTCCCGCCCTTGCCGCCCTGGTGAGCAGCCATGACCGCACCATCGGCGTGATCGACTACCCGCCCAACATGTCAGGCGACCTGATCGAGATTGCCCTGCATGAGCAGCCGCTCTCTGTGGCCATGCGCAACTACGGTCTGCGTATTCTGCTGCTATCCATTGTCCTGTCGGTCATCGTCGCGGCCTTCATCTTTGCCGCCCTCAGCCGGGTGCTGGTGCGCCCCATGCAGCGCCTGTCCGCCAACATGACGGCCTTTGGCGATGATCCGGAAAATGCCACGCGCGTCATTTCGCCGTCGGGCCGCCGCGACGAACTCGGAGCCGCCGAACACCAATTGCATGACATGCAGACGCAACTGCAAACCATGCTGCAACAAAAGAGCAGGCTTGCGGCGCTGGGTCTGGCTGTCAGCAAGGTGAGCCATGACTTGCGCAACATGCTGACCTCGGCCCAGTTGATCTCGGACCGTCTGGGCGAGGTGCGTGATCCACAGGTGCAACGCTTCGCTCCCAAGCTCATTGCCTCGCTTGACCGCGCCATCGGCTTCCTCAACCAAACCCTCAAGTATGGCCAGGCCCAGGAACAGCCGCCACAGCGCGAGCGCCACGACCTCCAGTCCATCACGGCAGATGTGCTCGACAGTTTTGCCCTGCAATCCGAAGGCCGCCACAAGCTGGTGAATGAGGTGCCGGCCCAATTACCGATTGACGCCGACCGCGAACAGCTGAACCGCATTCTCACCAACCTCGTGCGCAATGCCGTTCAGGCGCTCGATTCAAGTGAAGCCCAAGGCACTGGCCGCATCGTCATTTCGGCCGAGCGCCAGGGCAGCGTCACCGTCATTCATGTCAGCGACAATGGTCCCGGAATTCCCGAGGCCGTACGCAGCAAGGTCTTCGCCGCTTTCCAGTCGTCGGCCCGCAGCGGCGGCACGGGGCTTGGCCTCGCCATATCAGCTGAACTGACCGAGGCCCACGGCGGCCAACTGAAAGTGGCCAGCACCGGTGCCAGCGGCACGACATTCACGTTGACCATTCCCGATCAGCCGACCCGCCTCGCACCCCGCCACAACCGTCAGGCAGGTATCTGATCGGCGGGCCTTCACAGCGGCGGAATTCCCTGCTTGCCTTTGCCGGGGCAAGCGGATATTGACACGCCGTTTCCGCAACTCGCGTTGAAACAAATGCGCCCGTAGCTCAGCTGGATCAGAGCACTAGACTACGAATTTAGGGGTCAGAGGTTCGAATCCTTTCGGGCGCGCCATTTCTCCACCGTCTACGCCAGAACAATGCTGTACTCATGGCATTGCGGACAAGGCGCATTGGCCACTTCAATCTCGTTTATAACTTGGATCCGTGGTGAGACTCCTGGCAATTCATCAGCCCGCCATTACTTCGTGGACAATAAGCGAAGGTGCTATTTGAGAAGATGCGAAGGGGTCGTTCAGGCTAACATCCGCAATGTGCTCAACTGCGGAATTTCGTGGGATAGAGACTATGTCTTGCCCAAATGCTTCGGCCAGAATTCCTGATGTATATCGGCGGCTACTTTTTCGAGGTTCGGGTCCGGGCCAATCACAGTGACGTTGCGCGCGCCGGTTTGCAACACCGCCCGGCTTGCCACGTTCAATCCGATCCCGGCGATCTCGCCAAGTCGCGCTTCGGAGCACGCAAACACCATGCGCCCAATACCCGACCAGTAAATCGCCCCGGAGCACATCGCACACGGTTCCGTGCTGGTATACAGTGTGCAGTCAGCAAGAAACGCAATATCGAAATGCTGCGCTGCGAGTTTGATCAAGTTCATCTCGGCGTGGTTGGTCATGTCGTGGCCGGTGAAGACGCTGTTTTCGGCGCGCAAGATTACCGCGTCGTCTTTCACCAGCACCGCGCCAAACGGTTCGTCGCCGTTTTGCATGGCGGATTTTGAAAGGGCAATCGCCTCGCGTAAGAACAGTTCGTGGTTGTCCATCAAAGCCTCCAACAAAACGAGCGCGGGATAACCTTGACTTGAATCGAAAGGATTTCCAAGGGGCGGCAAATCTGAATGAGGTTTGTCATAGGCGGAAGTGGCCGGCATGTTTGGGTAAAACATATTCTTGGAGTCAAATGCTCTACAACACACAGCAACTGGTATCCACCGCTGGTTGTCACACGACCGGTGTCGTTTTCGGCCACGTCAAACCCATTGCATCGATTTAACGAGCGTCAAATGGCCGTTTGCGCCAAGTCGATGCGACGTCATCCCGAAACGGATGTTGTTTGAGTATGATCACGCAAACTGAAAATGAAGCGGTGACAGGCACGCAGTCAGGCTTGGCAAGCATTGCAGCTGTCCTTGGCGGCCGGCGCATGAGTTTGATCAGATTTCTCCGGTCAAGCATTCCCACATTTGAAGCCACTGCATGTGACGTGCCGAACGTGGCAGTTTATTACTTTTGAGGTATGTAGCCACGGCACGTGCTTACTATTAAAATATTTAATATTTTGATTTCAATGATTTACTTTTGGAAAAAATTTTCTCAACGGGCGGATTGACAATTTTTTCGCTTCAAATAGCCTGCGCCCGACAACAAGCCGGACGGGGCTCCAACACCTCGCTCAAGACTGTAAAAACAGCAGGTGCCAGTCGGCAAGGGAGGTTCCATGCGTGAGCGCCTGATCGGCATTGATGCCGGTGGCACGATGACCAAGGTTGTGTTGTTTGACCTCCAGGGTAATGAATTGGGGATCGAGCGGCAACCCAATGTCTTGCTGCTTCCCCATGCCGGTTGGACCGAGCGCGATGCTGACAAGATGTGGGACGCCGTGTGCATTTCATTGCGCGCGTTGCTCGAAAAAACCAAAACTGACCCAGCCGATATTCTGGCCGTCACACCGTCAGGCTATGGTGGTGGCAATTACCTTGTCGACAGCAGCGGTACGCCTGTCCGCAATGCGCTGGTCTCCACCGATACCCGCACTATTCCGCTGCTTGAACGTTGGGCCGCTTCGGGCCTGTCGAAGAAAGTCTCCACGCTGATTGAACAGAAGGTCTGGCCGGGTCAGACGCTGGCCATACTGGCATGGCTGAAGGAAAACGAGCCGTCGGCGATGGAGCGCACTGCCCATGTCCTTGGCTGCAAGGACTTCCTGCGTCTGCGCCTGTGCGGTGACATCTCGACCGATCCGACCGATGCCGGCTGTGCCGGAATTCTCAACGTTACCTGTTCGGAAATTTCCCGCGAGGTCCTTGAAGTCACCGGCATGGCTGGCTGGTTGCCCAAGCTGCCACCGCTTGGCCCCGGTGTTGCTGTTGCCGGAAAGCTCAGTGCCGCCGCCGCCCGGGCCACCGGCCTCAGGGAAGGCACGCCCGTCGTGCGCGGCGTCTATGATGTGGTCGGCTGCGCCTTGGCCACAGGGGTCGAGGATGCCCATCAGCTGGCCGTCGTGGCAGGCACCTTCGCCATTCATTCAACCGTGCACACCAGGCCCGCACTCAATCCGTTGCCGACCATCCAGACACCATATCCCGTTGGCAACAAGATCCTCGCAACGACCGCCATGCCAACTTCGGCCAGCAATCTTGAATGGTTCTGCAAGACATTTCTGGCGGCCGATGCCGCCGCAGCGCGCCGCAGTGGCCGTAGCATCTACGACATCTGCAACGAGCATGTTGCAGCCACCATGACCAGCGACAACAGCATTCTCTTCTTCCCGTTCCTGCTTGATGGTCCGCGTGGTGCACCCGCCGGTTTCAGCGGCATGACTGTATCCACAACATTGCCCGACATGTTGCGCGCCATTTATGAAGGCGTGATCTTCGCCCACCGTACCGACCTGACCCATCTCCTCTCCGGACCGGACGCCGCGAAACCCAACGTCATGCGCTTTGCCGGTGGCCCTTCGCGCAGCACCGTCTGGTCGCAGATGTTCGCTGATGGCCTAGGGTTGCCGGTTGAAATTACCAATGGCAGCGAGTTGGGTGCCAAGGGTGGCGCCATGTGCGCCGCCGTTGCCACCGGCGCCTATGCCAGCATGCCCGATGCCATGCGCGCCATGGTGAAAATCGAAAACCGTCTTGAACCCGATACCGCCCGCAGTGCGGTACTGGATGCAAAATATGAAAAATATTGTTCCGCAGTTGAAACCAGCGTTCAGGCATGGGCGCAATCAAGTGCTCTGCGGTTGCCGGACAGCCCCGATCGCAATGACAGCCGGGCATCGGCTGCATGAGAAATCAGGTCCTTCGCGTCACTGGCCAGCCTCGAGGTAAGGCAATCCGGCAGAAAAAAGCCGCGAAACCAAAAACGAAACAAGTGAAACTGAATGAAGAAAAATTCACTATTCGCAGGTGCGAAAGGAATATTTTCGAGTTATTTCGAGCGCCTGATTGACAAAAACGAAATAAAAGGAAACACTGAATGGAAACCGACAGGTGACGTATGATGCTTGAACTCTCACCCCGCCAGCAACTTATTCTCACCCTTGCCCGCAAGGCCGGGAGTGTTGGCGTTGATGAGCTGTCGTTGCATTTTGATGTCACGCCGCAGACCATTCGCAAGGACCTGAATGAACTTTGTGATGCTCGTCACCTGACGCGCACCCATGGTGGGGCAATGTTGTCATCGGGCGTGGAGAACGTGGCCTATGAATCGCGCCGCGCCATTGCCTTGGTGGAAAAGCAGATGATTGGCAGGCTCGCGGCCTCACTCATCCCTAACAACAGTTCGCTCTTCATCAACATTGGCACTACAACAGAAGAAGTCGCCCGCGCCCTGACGCGTCATGAAGGTTTGTTGGTTGTCACCAACAACATTCACGTGGCAGCCATTCTCACTCCGGTGCCCAAGATTGAAGTCATCGTTGTCGGCGGCATGGTGCGCAAGACCGATGGTGGCATCGTTGGTGAGGCTGCGGTTGATACCATCAGGCAATTCAAGCTCGACCATGCGGTCATGGGCGTGTCGGCCATCGACGAGGAGGGTGCCCTGCTTGATTTCGATTATCGCGAAGTGCGTGCAGCACAGGCCATTATCGGCAATTCGCGCAATGTCATTCTGGTTGCCGACAACATGAAATTCGCGCGCTCGGCCCCGGTGCGGATCGCACACATCAAGGACGTCAATGTATTTGTGACTGATCAGACGCCACCGGAGACGGTTGTGGAAGTGTGCCGTCACAAGGGCGTGAGGCTGGAAATTGCGGGAACGGAACAAGACGGTGAAAGTGTGGAAGCAGCGTGATGGCGAATGATCTTCAGTTTCAATCCGAAGCATTGACCAGACGGTTGAAAAGCGCGCGTCCCGTGAACTTGGAGACGTCAAGGGACGTGGCACAGTATGCTTGAACTCATGAATGTCAGCAAGGTTGTGGCTGGCCAGACACACATCCATCCCACCAATCTGGTGCTGGAGCGCGGTACGCTCAACGTGCTTCTGGGCCCGACACTCTCGGGCAAGACGACGTTGTTGCGCCTGATGGCCGGCCTGGAAAAACCGACCTCGGGCCAGATCCGTTTCGACGGCCAGGACGTGACCGGTGTGCCCGTGCAGCGCCGCGGTGTGGCCATGGTCTACCAGCAGTTCATCAACTATCCCGCCATGACAGTTTACGAGAACATCGCCTCGCCGTTGCGCGTTGCCGGTGAAAATCCCGAGGTGATCGACCGAGAAGTGAAAAAAGTGGCTGACTTGATGCGGCTTACGCCACTTCTCGACCGTCAGCCCTTGAGCCTGTCGGGTGGCCAACAGCAACGCACGGCGCTGGCGCGGGCCATCGTCAAGAAGGCAAGTCTTGTCTTGCTCGATGAGCCGCTTGCCAATCTCGACTACAAGCTGCGCGAGGAAATGCGCGAAGAGCTGCCAAAGATATTCTCCGCATCCGGCGCGATCTTTGTCTACGCCACGACGGAGCCCTCGGAAGCCCTGCTGCTTGGCGGCAACACCGCAACCCTGCACCAAGGCGCCATCAGCCAGTTCGGCAAGACCATCGACGTCTATCGAAATCCCAAGGACCTGATCACGGCGCGCACGTTCGCTGATCCGCCGCTCAATACCCTCAAGCTCACCAAGAAGGACAATCATTTTGTCTCCGAAGGCGCCGCCGAAGCGGGCCGCAAGGAAAAGCAGGCGGGAGCATCGCTGCCCGTGCCGGAGCATCTTGCGGGCATTGCCGACGGCCCCGTGACGCTCGGCTTTCAGCCACATCACATCTCGCTCAAGGCACCTTTCCCCAAGGCCCCCTCGCTCAAGGTGAAAACCCAGATCTCGGAAATCGCTGGCTCTGAAAGCTTCGTGCATGTGAAGTTCGGAGATACCCGCTGGGTCATCCTGGAGCATGGCGTACGCAATCTGGACCCGGGACTCGATATCGATGCATTCGTTGATACACGCTACCTGATGGCATTTGGTGCCGACGGGTTGTCGCTGACGGCAACGTCACCGCCATCGCGCCGAAAGTCAGGGTGAGGGCAGGACCATGGCCAAAATCAGTCTCGACCACATTCGCCACGCTTACGGCATTCGTCCCTCAACGCCAGACGATTACGCCCTGCGTGAAGTCCATCACGAGTGGGCTGACGGTGGTGCCTATGCCCTGCTGGGTCCTTCCGGCTGTGGCAAGACCACTCTCCTCAACATCATTTCGGGGTTGGTTCGCCCGTCAGAGGGACGCATCCTCTTTGACGACAAGGACGTCACGCATCTGTCAACCGAAGAGCGCAACATCGCCCAGGTGTTTCAGTTCCCGGTGGTCTATGACACCATGACTGTCTACGACAACCTCGCCTTCCCGCTGCGCAACCGGGGAGTCGGCGAAGCGCAGGTTGCCAAGCGTGTCGATGAAATTCTGGAGATGCTTGATCTCAAGGAGCGGGCCCAGAAAAAGGCACGTGGCCTCACCGCCGACATGAAACAGAAAATTTCACTCGGCCGCGGCCTGGTGCGCTCTGATGTCAATGCCATCCTGTTCGACGAACCGCTGACCGTCATTGATCCGCATATGAAGTGGGTGTTGCGCTCGCAGTTGAAAACGCTGCACCGGCATTCGGGATTCACCATGGTCTACGTGACCCATGACCAGACCGAAGCGCTGACCTTCGCTGACAAGGTGGTGGTGATGTATGACGGCCAGATCGTGCAGATCGGTACACCAGCCGAACTCTTCGAAAAGCCGAAACACACCTTCGTTGGCTATTTCATTGGCTCGCCCGGCATGAACGTTTTTCCTGTTGCTGTTGAAGGCAAGAACGTCCGCGTCGGCAACATGACCATTGACCTTGGCTTCGCACCAAAAATTGCCAAGGGCCAGAAGACCGAGCTTGGGGTGCGCCCCGAATTCATGGAGATTACCCGCAAGGGCATGCCGATCACCATTCGCAAGGTCGAGGATATCGGCCGCCAGAAAATCGTGAGGGCCGACTTCGCCGGCCAGCCCATCTCCATTGTCGTCAAGGAGGGTGGCCTCATACCTGCTGATCCCCACGTCACATTCCTCGACGAAGGCATCAACATTTACGCCAACTCATGGCGTGTCGGACGGGAGGCCTGATCATGGACAAGACATGGAACAACAAGGCCTGGTTTTTGGTGCTGCCAGCATTCCTGGTCGTCGCTTTCTCCGCCATCATTCCACTGATGACGGTTGTGAACTATTCGGTGCAAGACACGTTCGGCAACAATGAATTCTTCTGGGCCGGTACTGAATGGTTTACTGACGTCTTGGAGTCGGACCGGTTCTGGGGTGCTCTCAAGCGCAGCCTGTTTTTCTCAGTCCTTATCCTTCTCATTGAAATTCCGCTGGGTGTGTTCATCGCCTTGCATATGCCGAAAAAGGGCATTGGCGTACCCATCTGCCTCGTGACCATGGCCATGCCGCTGCTTATTCCATGGAACGTTGTGGGCACGATTTTCCAGTTGCTGCTCCGCACCGACATTGGACTGGTGGGATACGCCTTGGCCAAGATGGGAATCAGCTTCAACTACGCTGCCGTCCCGCTGGATGCGTGGATTACGGTTGTCATGATGGATGTCTGGCATTGGACCAGCCTCGTTGTATTGCTGGCCTATGCCGGTCTCGTGTCGATACCGGACGCCTTTTACCAGGCCGCGCGCATTGATGGCGCATCACGTTTCTCGGTATTCCGTTACATTCAACTGCCAAAAATGAAACGTGTACTGATGATCGCCTTCCTGCTGCGCTTCATGGATTCCTTCATGATTTACACCGAACCCTTCGTGGCGACCGGTGGCGGACCCGGAAACTCCACGACGTTCCTCTCGATTGATCTGGTGAAAATGGCCATCGGGCAATTTGACCTGGGCCCGGCAGCCGCCATGTCGATCATCTACTTCCTGATCATCCTGTTGCTGTCATGGGTGTTCTACACCGTCATGACCATCTCTGACGAAAATGCGTGAGGTTCATGACATGACAACCACGGCAGACACGCAAACGACAGTCCCCTCACTCGGCTTGGCTCCGGCCAGGAAGAGCAGCAACTGGCTGTCGATTGTTGTAACCACACTCTACATCCTGTTCATGCTCATCCCGATCTACTGGCTCATTGTCATGAGCCTCAAAGACAACAATGAAATCATGAACAGCTTCTCGATCATTCCGCAGGAGTTCACGCTGCGGAACTATCGGGTGATCTTCACCGACTATTCCTGGTACGTGGGCTACATCAACTCGTTGACCTACGTTGTCATGAACGTGATCATGTCACTGTTGCTCGCGCTGCCGGCAGCCTATGCATTCTCGCGCTACAGGTTCCTCGGCGACAAGCATGTGTTCTTCTGGTTCCTCACCAACCGCATGGCACCGGGTGCAGTGTTCGCGCTTCCGTTTTTCCAGCTTTATTCGGCCTTCGGCCTGATCGACACGCACATCGCCGTTGCCCTGGCGCACTGTCTGTTCAACATTCCACTGGCGATCTGGATTCTGGAAGGCTTCATGTCCGGCGTGCCAAAGGAGATTGACGAAACGGCCTATATTGATGGCTACAGTTTTCCGAGATTCTTCTTCAAGATTTTCATTCCGCTCATTGCCTCTGGCATCGGTGTGGCAGCCTTCTTCTGCTTCATGTTCTCTTGGGTGGAATTGCTCATCGCCCGCACCCTCACGGTGTCCTTTGCCAAGCCAATCACCGCCATCATGACACGCACCGTGTCTGCCACGGGCATGGACTGGGGTGTGTTGGCAGCTGCGGGTGCCGTCACGTTGATACCCGGTGCCTTGGTCATCTGGTTTGTTCGCAATCATATTGCCAAGGGCTTTGCCCTGGGCCGCGTTTGAGGAGGTTCCGATGAATTTGTCATGGATGGCCTGGACGCTGCCGACGGGCCTGTTCTTCGGAACGATCGTTTGCCTGCTCCTGGGCATGGCCTTCTGGGAATACAAGTCACCCGGAGGCGCACCTCGTGTCGGCGTGCTGCGTTTTGAAACGACCCGGGGTGACAGACTTTTCATATCGCTTCTTGGAAGCGCCTTTATTCATATCGCGTGGTTGGGGCTCACGAGCCTTAATCTGTGGTGGGCTCTTGCTGTGTCTTTGATCTACGCGTTCTGCGTGTTCAAGTACGTCTAGGCAGGATCTGGCGGGTGGCCCGGATGAAACCGGACCACTCTAGTTGATGCAATCGCTAACATTCGGAGGAAATCATGCGAAAGCACCTGTTTACAACAACCACTCTGCTCGCACTTGCGTTGTGCGGCCCTGCCTATGCAGGCATGGACGAGGCAAAGGCGTTCCTTGACAACGAAATCAAGGGCCTTTCCGCGCTCTCGCGTGAAGACCAGGAAAAGGAAATGCAGTGGTTCATCGACGCTGCCAAGCCCTTCGTCGGCATGGAAATCAAGGTTGTGTCGGAAACCATTCCGACCCATGAATATGAATCCAAGCTGCTGACTGCCGAATTTGCCAAGATCACCGGCATCAAGGTCACACACGACCTCATCGGCGAAGGTGACGTTGTTGAAAAGCTGCAGACGCAGATGCAGTCCGGCGAAAACGTCTATGACGCATACGTCAACGACTCCGATCTGATCGGTACTCACTGGCGTTACCAGCAGGCCCGCAACCTGACGGATTGGATGGCCAATGCTGGCAAAGACGCCACCAACCCCGGCATCGATATCAATGATTTTATCGGCAAGTCATTCACCACGGCACCTGACGGCAATCTCTACCAGTTGCCTGACCAGCAGTTCGCGAACCTTTACTGGTTCCGCTACGACTGGTTCAACGACGAAAAGAACAAGGCCGACTTCAAGGCCAAGTATGGCTATGACCTTGGCGTACCGGTGAACTGGTCTGCCTACGAAGATATCGCTGAGTTCTTCACCGGTCGCGAAATCGACGGCAAAAAGGTCTTCGGCCATATGGACTACGGCAAGAAGGATCCTTCACTGGGTTGGCGCTTCACCGATGCCTGGCTCTCCATGGCCGGGAACGGCGACAAGGGCATTCCAAACGGCCTGCCAGTTGATGAATGGGGCATTCGTGTCAACGAAAAGTCCCAGCCCATCGGCTCTTGCGTGGCCCGCGGTGGTGACACCAACGGACCAGCATCCGTGTACTCGATTGCCAAGTATCTTGAGTGGCTGAAGAAGTACGCGCCACCTGAAGCCCAGGGCATGACCTTCGGCGAAGCCGGTGCTCTTCCTGCCCAGGGCGCCATTGCTCAGCAGATCTTCTGGTACACAGTGTTCACGGCCGGTACGGTTGTGGAAGGCTTGCCAGTTGTGAATGCTGACGGCACACCGAAGTGGCGTATGGCTCCTTCGCCTCACGGCGTCTATTGGAAGGAAGGCATGAAGCTTGGTTATCAGGACGCAGGTTCATGGACCATCCTGAAGTCCACGCCGGATGACCGTGCAAAGGCCGCTTGGCTTTATGCACAGTTCGTGACCTCGAAGACCGTTGACGCCAAGAAGTCCGACGTCGGCCTGACCTTCATCCGTCAGTCCACGCTTGACCTCCAGCACTTCACGGATCGCGCACCAAAGCTTGGTGGTCTGATCGAGTTCTACCGCTCGCCAGCCCGTCTGCAGTGGTCACCAACCGGCACCAACGTTCCTGATTATCCGAAGCTGGCTCAGCTCTGGTGGCAGAACATCGGTGACGCATCTTCGGGTGCCAAGACACCACAGGAAGCCATGGACTCACTCTGCGCTGAGCAGGAAAAAGTCCTCGGCCGTCTCGAAAAGGCTGGCGTCCAGGGTGACATCGGTCCGAAGCTCGCCGATGAAAGCGACCTGGCAACATGGAACGCAACCGCAGTGGCCGCAGGTGGCCTTGCACCGCAGCTTCCAATTGCCAACGAAAAGGAAAAGCCGGTCACGGTGAACTACGACGAACTCATCAAGTCCTGGCAGAAGTAATTATGCCGGCGTGATGACGCCAGATACGGTCAACCGCCCGGATGAAAGTCCGGGCGGTTTCATTTTGTGGCGCAGGCAAGGAAGCGACTTTTAACCCTTGTGGAGGTAGCGCCGCTCCAGTGCAGCACCTGTAAGTCGCAGGCTGCGTGCCGTCGCTTCGCCGGCCCGGAAAAGAACGCCGACATAGAGCAGGTCAATGAGGAAAAGCTGGCTCAGCCGTCCCTCCAGAAAATCACCGTGGAGCGGTACCACTTGTTGTGACGCACCCCAGGTGGTGAGTACCACATCACCAGATACCGCCACCTCAGACTGCGGATTGCTGGTGATGGCAATGGTGGTGGCACCCTTGTCGCGCGCTTCCGCCATGGCATCAGCCACCGTCAGCGTCGTGCCTGTATGCGAAATGCCCACCATCACGTCTTGTGGCGTGAGGCTCGCCGCCACAATCGTTTGGGTATAGCCGTCGCGATAGCTCGCTGCATCAAGTCCGGCCTTGATGAAGAGATGGGCAGCTTCATCGCAGATGGCGGCCCCGCCACCGACACCCACAAAGACAATCTTGCGCGCCTTGTGCAGCGCCTCCACTGCCTGTTCGAGGCGGTGCGCATCGAGCATGCGCTGCGTGCCTTCCAACCCGGCGATGAGCAGGGAGGCAAGTTTGCCGCTGGTCTGGATCAGTGAATCCGTGCCGTCGATTTCGACGGGAATGTTGGCGTAAGTGCTTTTGTGGCGCGTGCCTTCGGCGACAGACAGCTTGAGATCGGGATAGCCCTCATAACCCAATGCCCGGCTCACCCGGCTGATGGTGGCCTCGCTGACCCCAAGCCTGCGGCCGAGTTCGGTGATCGAGGCATCAAGCCGTGTCCCGGCATTGTCGCGCAGATAGTCGGCAACGACACGCTCGGACTTTCGCAACGTGCCATAGCGTTCCTGGATGCGTTCCAGCAGTCCGCCGCCCCGGCCATCACCTGTGTCGCTGCTCTCGCTCATCCCCGGGGTCCAATGCCTTGCCGCATATGCAGGCAAGTCCTAACACTCCTGATTGTGGAAGAAAAGTTCCCGCCACGCAGGCCGCGCCCACACCTTCGGAAATACCCGCTGATGCCAACTTGCGAGTCTTGGTGATAATTTTCCGAAATGCCAAACGCAGTGCCAGAAAGAACATTGAAACTGCCCGTTGTCGAGGTCTAAACAATACAATCAGCAGCAATTTGATGTCTTCGTGATGGAAATTATATGCTTTATAAACAAAACAGTAAATGAAGATTTTGCGACAATTCAACAAGTCTGTGCTATGGCATGCGGAGCTATGAAGGAAATTTTACTCGACACGCCCATGGGCCGGTGTTAGTGGATTTTTTGAGCACAAGTTCTGCCGCGAAGTGAGGTTTGAAACTGCCATGGCCGCGTCATCCAAAAGACCCAACGTCCCGCCCAGAGAGCTTCTGGAAAAACTTTTCAGGACCGCCTTCAAGATCCGCACCTTCGAAACGGAGGGCATCAAGCTGTATCGCCAGGGTCTGATCCGCGGCTACTTCCATCCCTATCTTGGCCAGGAAGGCATCGCCACCGGCGTCTGTGCTGCCCTCAACGAAGGCGACTTCATCGCTTCCACCCATCGTGGCCACGGCCACTGCATCGCCTGGGGTGCGGATGTCAAAAAGATGGTGGCCGAACTCCTGCAGAAGGAAACCGGATATTGCCGCGGCTACGGCGGCTCGATGCACATCGCCGATATTCACAAAGGCAATCTTGGAGCCAACGGCATCGTCGGCGCCGGAACGCCCTTGGGCGTGGGTGCGGCACTTGCCAACCAGATCAGGGGCAACGACGCCGTCACCGTGACCTTCTCCACCGATGGCGCGTCCAACAACGGCACCTTCCTCGAGTCACTGAACCTCGCGGCCATCTGGAATCTCGCCTTCGTGCTGGTGATCGAAAACAACCAGTACGCCGTGTCGACCCGTATCGAAGAGTCGACCCGCGATACTGATCTCTACAAGCGCGGCACCGCCATCGGAGTTGAGAGCCACCAGGTCGACGGCAACGATCCGCTGGCCGTTTACGATCTGATGCAGAACGCCGTGAAGACATGCCGCGCAGGCAAGGGCCCGGTCCTGATCGAAGCCAAGACCTACCGTCACATGGGTCACCATGTAAACGATCCCGGCAAGTACATGCCCGCCGACGAACTGGCCTACTACAAGGAACGCGATCCGGTGGACCGCGCCCGCAAGGCGCTGGTGGAGATGTCGGGCATCGCGGCCTCCGAGATCGAAGCCATTGAAGCCGAAATCCGCCAGGAGTTCGAAGACGCCGTGGAGTTCTCCAAGGCCAGCCGCGAAATCACTCTCGCAGAATTTGCCGAATTCGTTGCCGACTACTGAGACCCACCATCCGACCCGACCGAGTACTGAGCAAGAGAGACCAGGATATGTCCAGAGAGATCATGTACCGCGATGCATTACGGGAAGCCATCGACGAGGAAATGGCCCGCGATTCAACCGTGTTCATCATCGGCGAGGGCATTGCCGAACGCGGCGGGTCCTATAAAGTCACCGAAGGGTTGCTGGCCAAGTATGGTGCCAAGCGCGTGCGTGACACGCCGATTGCCGAAGCCGGCATGATCGGCGTCGGCGTCGGTGCAGCCATCGCCGGTGCCCGCCCCATCGTTGAAATTCTTTACATCGACTTCGCCATGCTCGGCATGGACATGCTGGTGAACCAGGCCGCCAAATTCCGGCTGATGACCGGTGGTGATGGCCGCGTACCCTTTGTCATGCGCACGCAAGGTGGCACAGGCGGCGGCGTCGCAGCACAACACTCGCAAAGCCTTGAAGCCATGTTCTATCATATCCCCGGCCTCAAGGTGGTGATGCCGTCAGTTCCAGCCGACGCCAAAGGCCTACTAAAATACGCGCTCCGCCAGGATGACCCGGTGATTTTTCTCGAGCACAAGCATCTCTACATGACCAAGGGCATGGTGCCCGATGGCGAACATGTGATTGAATTTGGCCGGGGTGACATCAAACGCGCTGGCAAGGATGTGACTATTGTTGCGTGGTCCAACATGATTCCACGCGCGCTCGAAGCGGCAACGAAACTCGCTGAGGAGGGTATTGACGCCGAAGTCGTGGACCCGCGCACGCTCGTTCCCCTCGACAAGGACATGATCCTGACGTCGGTCGCCAAGACCAATCGCGCCGTCATCGTACAGGAGGCCGTCCGCCGTGGCGGTGTTGCCTCCGACATTGCTTCGATCATCCAGGAAGAAGCGTTCTATCACCTCGATGCTCCGATCGAAATCGTGGCCGGCCTCAACATTCCCATTCCGTTCAATCTGGAACTGGAAAAAGCCAGCGTGCCGCAAGTGCCCGACATCATCGCCGCCGCCAGACGTTCCCTCCATCTGTCACCCCGCGCCATCGCGGCGCAGTAACCTCACATTGTCACAGTTGAGAAATCAAATGTCCCTTCACGTGCTCGAAAAACTGGCTGCCACAAATCCGGAATGTGAAATCTGGTGGGATTCCTCGCCACTGGTTTATGCCGGCTGGAAAGAGAAGATGCTGAAGGATGCACCCGCCGAAAAGAAGCTGCTTTGGAACGCCCAGCTCACCCGGTTGTTTGATGAAGAGACAGTGCAGAAAACCGGGCAGATGGGTTTCCGTGGCGTCACCACAAATCCGCCGCTGTCGTTGCAAGCCATCCAGGCCAATCCTGGTTTCTGGGCCGGAGAGATCCGCAAGATCGCCGCCACCCGCGGGGTTGGTGACGTTGAAGGCATATACTGGCAAACCTATCTCGACGTGGTGCGCCGGGGTGCAAGCCTGATCCGCAAGGCCTATGACGTTTCTAACGGCAAGTATGGCTTCGTTTCGGGCCAGGTCGATCCGCGCTTCGTGACCGACGGCGAGTTGATGCTGAAACAGGGTCTCGAACTTGCGGCCATCGCCCCCAACGTCATGGTCAAGATTCCGGGTTCCATGGAAGGCTACCAGATCATCGAGGAGCTGACGGCCCGCGGCATCTCCACCAACAACACCACGTCTTTTACCGTGCCGCAGTACATCGCCTGCATGAACGCGGTGTCACGTGGCCTTGTCCGCGCCAAGGCCACAGGCATTGACCTGTCACGTTGGCGCTCCGTCATCACCCACATGTCGGCCCGCCTCGGCAATGTCGGCGATCTCAAGGCCCAGGCCGATGCCCGGGGCATCACGCTTTCACCGGAGGATATTCTGCACGGCGAAATGGCCGTGATGAAGCGCGCCTACCGCCATGGCCAGAAGTCCAAACACCCCAGCAAGATGCTGCAATGTTCGATGCGTGTGACCGACGCCGGGCCAGGTGGTGCGGCGTCGAGCTGGCATATTTCGAAAATCGCTGGCGGAGATTTTGTCTACACCTGCCCGCCCGGATACATCGCCCAGTTGATGCAGGCCGAAGACCGCCTGCCTGCCTTCGACAGGTCGGCGATTGACGAGGATGCACCGGCAGAGACAATCGCCAAGCTCATGCGCCTGCCGTACTTCCGTCAGGCTTACGAGCCCGATGGCATGAAGCCGGAAGAATTCTCGCATTTCGGAGCGTTCGTGGCGACCGCCGCAGAATTCGCGGGGGCCACACGCAAGACTGTGGACTTCGTGGCGCAATCGGTTGAATCCGAACAGCGCCGAGTTGCCTGAGACCGGCCGGAGAAAGGATCCCCAATGGCGCGCCCCATTCTGATGCCGCAAGTCGGCCAGGACCTGACCGAAGGCAAGGTCGTTGCGATCAAGGTGAAGGTCGGCGACAAGGTGAAGAAGGGTGACATCGTTGCCGAAGTGGAATCTGAAAAGGCCTCCTTTGAAGTCGAGGCCTTTGAGACCGGCACCATCATCGAAATCCGTCACAAGGTCGGTGATACGGCCACAGTGTTGCTGCCGCTGATGATGGTGGGTGACGAGGGCGAAGTTGCCACGACGGCCGAAGTGCCCGACGCGAAGGTGGTGAAAGTGCTGGCCGCCGCATCACTTGCTGCCGTTGCAACGCACGCCGTAACGGCATCGGGCCGCTCGTCACCACTCGCGCGCCGGCTGGCCAGTGAAGCAGGACTCGATATCCGCCAGATCGCAGGCTCTGGTCCCGATGGTGCCGTTGTCATGAAGGACGTCGAAGCCTTCCGTGGTCAGCCGTCGTCAGGTTCAAAAGTCTTGGCTTTCACGCGGGCCAGTGCCGCCACTGCGGCTGGTGCCGGCATCCGGTCATTGCAACAAGGCACCGGGCAACAAGGCACTGGTGATCCTGTGCTGTTCATCCATGGATTTGGCGGAGACCTGTCAGCGTGGCGTCCGTTCATTGTCAATCTCGGACTGGGTAATCCCCTGCAGGCGCTCGACCTTCCGGCCCATGGTGCAAACAGCACTGTTGCGGCGACGGACTTTGATGCCATCGTGGCATCAGTTCACGCCAGCATTGCCGCGGCGGGCTTGACACGGCTTCACCTTGTCGGCCACTCGCTCGGCGCTGCCGTCTGTGCCAGGTTGGCAGGCGACAGTGATCTCGACGTGCGCTCACTGTCACTCATCGCGCCAGCGGGGCTTGGTCCCAAAATCAACGGAGACTATGTTGCGGGCTTCCTCGCTGCTGAAACCGAACCTGCCATCAAGGCCTGGCTCGAAGTGCTGGTACACAATCCGGCCATGTTGCCCGGTGCACTGCTGCGTGCCACCATGGCAGCCCGTGAAGGCTCGACCCTTGCTGCCAACCAGCGCAAGCTGGCGGCAGGCATTTTCGCTGGCAACACGCAGCTGTTTTCGATTCGCGATGCTGTGCAACACTACTCTGGCCCTGTCCGTGCCATCGTTGGCAGCGAAGATCGCATCATCCCGGCAGACCACGCGCAAGCACTCGCCGCCCATGTGGCAGTACATCGCCTGCCACAGGTCGGCCATCTGCCACAGCTGGAAGCGGCTCACCTCGTGGCAAGTCTTGTGGCACAAACAGTGCGGAGTGCGGGTTGAAAACACGCGAGGCCATGAGCTTCAATTGCATCAAGGCTCACGCCTGAGTACCCAAGGAACCCGCCATGCCGCTTCGCCTCTCACTCAACACCAACCCTTTGGTGAACCGCTTCGCTGATGTCGATGACCTGTGCGACACGCTGGCCCACAAGATCAAGGCGGGCTACATCCAGCTGGTGCCAGAGTTTCTCAATCCCTCATGGCCTGCCGCCACCATCATCAAGCGCGAGCGGCAGTTCCGCCGCGCCTTCGAGCGCAACAGCATCCGCGCCACGTCGGTGATGACCAGCACCTTCACCCGCCTCAACCACATGGGCCACCCCGACGCCGATGTGCGCCGCTACTATGTCGACTGGTTCAAGACACTGGCCGACATTGCCGGCGCGGTAGGCGCTGAGTCCATGGGCTCGCAATTCGCCATCTTCACCCAGAAGGATTTCAACGACACCAAGCGCCGCGAACAGTTGATCGAAATCGTCATCGACTGCTGGCGCGAAGTGGCGGAACACGCCAAGGCGGCGGGCCTGTCGTATGTCTTCTGGGAACCCATGTCGGTGGGCCGCGAGTTTGGCCACACCATCGCCGAATGCCGCAGTTTCAACGCCCGCCTTGAAGCGGCAAAGCTCGCCATTCCATTCCGCATGATTGTCGACATTGACCATGGTGATGTCACGTCGTCGAACCCCGACGACACCGATCCCTATGCCTGGGCTGCGGCCTTCCCGGTGGAAAGCCCGATCATCCACGTCAAGCAGTCGTCCATGAACAAGGGTGGCCATTGGCCCTTCACTGCGCAACACAACAAGGATGGCCGCATCCAGCCACAGAAGCTGATCGACACGGTGAAGAAGGCAGGTGGCATCAACACCGACATCTGCATGGAACTGTCTTTCCGCGAGCGCGAACCCACCGACAGCACCGTCGTGGACATGATCCGCGAATCCGTCGCCTTCTGGGAACCGCACATTGACACTGGCCTGAATGGCCACAGCTAGATCACAACGCCGTTGTGCGCTGCACCCGTTAAGCTACTGAAATTATTGCATTGCATTAACTGACATACGCCTGTCAGTTCTTGACAAAATCCTCTCCTTGGGATTCAACTGCGGCATGGCACGGGCAACCATTGAAGATGTCGCAGAACGCGCGGGAGTAAGCGTCGCAACGGTTGATCGCGTGTTGAATGCGAGAGCCAGCGTCCGCCCGCTCAATGCCAAGCGCGTTGAAGCTGCAATCCGCGCCCTCAATTATCATCCCGACCGTTTGGCGGCACGGCTGGCGCGAGGCAGCGAATATCGCTTCTGTTTTGTACTGCCCAAGGGCGACAATATTTTCATGCAGACACTGGAGAGGGAAATCGGCAGCCACGCCAGCCACCTCGTTGCCGAAAGGGTCGCCGCTGATATTCTATACACCGATGTTTTCGACGCTGGCCAACTGTCGGCCTCGCTTGATCGTATCGAAGGCTATGATGGCGTTGCCGTCGTCGCACTTGACCATCCCTTGGTGCGCGAAGCGATCAACAGCCTGGCCGCAAGGGGCACCGAGGTTGTGACTCTGGTGTCTGATGTGCCGGGATCGGCGCGCGCCCATTTTGTCGGCATCGACAACTCCGCCGCTGGCCGCACTGCCGCAACCCTCATGGGACGTTACCTGGATGGACGCAAAGGCAAGGTCGGCGTCATTGCGGGTTCGTTGGCGCTGCGTGATCACGCCGAGCGCCATTTCGGTTTTGCCCAGGTGATCGGGCAGGAATACAAGGGATTGACGCTTCTGCCATTGCGCGAGGGACGTGACAACGCCGGACGCACCAGCCTCGCCGCAACTCAATTGCTCGATGAGCATCCCGATCTGGTTGGCCTCTACAACGCCGGCGCTGGCACCGAAGGCCTCGTTGAAGTTCTGCGCACCCGCAACGGAGCGGAAAAAGCCGTCGTCATCGCCCACGAATTGAGCGAACTGAGCCGCAGCGCCTTGCTGGACGGCACCATTGACGTCGTCATCGCCCAGGACCCGGGCCACGAGATCCGCAGCGCCATGCGCGTGCTCATGGCCCGCTGTGACCGCCAGCCTTTCATTGCTGCGCAGGAACGCATATCCATCGACATCTTCGTGCGCGACAATCTGCCATGAGACTTTGCACTACAATGAGGAGGCAACATGTACCTCGGACTTGATTTCGGAACGTCATCGGTGAAAGGCGTTCTCATCGACGCCAAACAGAAGATCATCGCCATCGCTGGCGCTCCCTTGAAAGTGTCGCGCCCACATTCTGGCTGGAGTGAGCAAAATCCTGAGGACTGGTGGAAGGCCACCACCAAGGTCATTGCCCAATTGAAGGCAGCCAAGCCCAAGGCCATCGCGGCAGTGGAAGGCATTGGACTTTCTGGCCAGCAGCATGGCGCAACGCTTCTCGACAAGGACGGCAAGGTGCTGCGGCCCTGCATTCTCTGGAACGATGCACGGTCATTCGTTGAGTGCGAGGAAATCATGGCCCGTGAACCGCGCGCCGTGCCGTTCAGCGGCAACATTCCGCTCGCCGGTTACACCGCGCCAAAATTGCTCTGGGTGAAGAAGCACGAGCCGAAGATATTTGACAAGGTTGCCAAGGTGCTCCTGCCCAAGGACTACATCCGCTACCGCATGACCGGCACCTATGGCTCCGACATGTCGGATTCGTCCGGCACCTACTGGCTCGATATCGCGGGCCGCAAGTGGTCCGACATGTTGCTGGCCGCTTCGGACATGCGCCGCGACCAGATGCCGGACCTGTTTGAAGGCACCGATGTCACTGGCCGTCTCACGGCATCGGTTGCCAAGGCCTGGGGCATGCCCAAGCGCCCGGTGGTGGCCGGCGGCGGTGGCGACAACGCCGCGTCGGCGTGCGGCATTGGTGCGGTGACAGATGGTGCGGGCTTCCTCTCCATTGGCACCTCGGGTGTGATGTTCGTGTCGAATGACAAGTTCTCCCCCAACGCCGGAAAATTCGTGCACGCCTTCTGCCACGCCGCACCCGGCATCTGGCACCAGATGTGCGTCATTGTCTCCGCCACGGCGAGCCTCGAATGGTTGTCCGGTGTGTTGAAAACGCCCGCCCCGCAATTGACCAAGGCTCTTGGTCCCAAGGTCAGGGGCCCGTCATCGGCGCTGTTCCTGCCGTATCTCTCTGGCGAACGGACACCCGTGGGCGATGCCCAGGTGCGCGGCCTGATGATGGGTCTCGGCCACGAGACCGACCGCAATGCGATGACCCACGCCGTACTCGATGCCATCGCCTTCGCCTTCCGCGATTCGATGGATGCACTGCGCGATGGTGGCGCAAGGATTGATCGTCTCATGGCAGTAGGTGGTGGCACCAAATCCGACATCTGGATGAAGATCATGTCGACAGTCCTGGGCGTGCCAATTGATTTGCCTGCCGCAGGCGAAGTCGGTGGTGCGTTTGGTGCGGCCCGCATGGGTCTTGTGGCCGCGACGGGTGCTGACTACCGCCAGGTCTTCACCAAACCCAAGACAGCAAAGACCTATGCGCCCGACAAGGCAGCCGCGGCGGCTTACGATGATCAGTATCAGCGCTACACCCAAATTTATCCTGCCATCAAGGAGATCAAACTGTCATGACATTCTTCACTGCGAGCAAGGCCACGTACGAAGGCCCGGGATCACGGAAGGACCTGGCCTTCCGTCACTATGACAAGTCCAAGAAGGTCATGGGCAAGACCATGGCGGATCATTTGCGCTTTGCCATCTGCTGGTGGCACTCCACATGTTGGCCAGGCAGCGATCCCTTTGGTGGCGACACGTTGCTGCGCCCCTGGCACCACACCACGGATGAAATGGGGGCTGCCCGCCAGAAGGCCGACGTGATGTTCGAGGCCATGGACCTCACCTCCATCGACTATTTCTGCTTCCACGACCGTGACATTGCGCCGGAAGGAAAGTCGCTGAAGGAGTCCAACGCCCACGTCACGACCATGGCCAACTACATTGAAAAGAAGATGGCCAAGGGCAAGAAGAAGTGTCTGTGGGGCACTGCCAATCTGTTCTCCAACCGGCGCTTCATGGCCGGTGCGGCAACCAATCCTGATCCTGATGTGTTTGCCTACTCTGCCGCCCAGATCAAACACTGCATGGACGTGACCAAGGGTTTGGGCGGCGCCAACTATGTCATGTGGGGCGGCCGCGAGGGTTACGAGACGCTGATCAACACCAACATCGGCCACGAACTGGAGGCTGCCAGGCGCATGCTGGCGTTGGTCATCGAGTATAAGCACAAGATCGGCTTCAAGGGACCGATCCTGATCGAGCCCAAGCCGCAGGAACCCACCAAGCACCAGTACGACTATGATGTGGCGACAGTCTATTCGCTGATCTCGTCATTGGGCGCGCAAAAGGACGTGAAGGTCAACATCGAGCAGAACCACGCCATTCTCGCTGGCCACACGTTCGAGCATGAAATCGCCCTGGCCTCGGCATTGGGCATCTTCGGCTCCATCGACATGAACCGCGGTGACTATCAGTCCGGCTGGGACACCGACCAGTTCATCGTCGATGTTCCGGAACTGACGCTCGCCATTTACGAGATTTTGAAGGCCGGCGGCTTTACCACCGGCGGCATGAACTTTGATGCCAAGATCCGCCGTCAGTCCATTGATCCTGACGACATCATCCACGCCCATGTTGGCTCCATGGATGCCTGCGCCAAGGCGCTGCTCAACGCCGCCGATATGATCGAGGACGCCAAGTTGATGACAATTGTTGACCAGCGTTACAGCGGCTGGAAGTCGGCGCAGAGCAAGGCCATGCTGGCGGGTAAGGAAAGCCTCGACAAGATTGCGGCGCGGGTGGAGAAAAACAATATCAATCCGCAGCCGAAGTCTGGCCAGCAGGAACGCATCGAAAATCTGATCAACCGCTACTGCTGAGATATTTGGGAGGACCACACACCATGGCAACAGACCTCAAGGGCCCCGGCATATTCCTGGCGCAGTTTGCGGGCGATGCGGCACCGTTCAACTCATTCGATGCCATCACCAAGTGGGCGGGAAAGCTCGGCTACAAGGGCGTGCAGGTGCCATCATGGGATGGCCGCATGATCGACCTGAAGAAAGCGGCCGAATCCAAGACCTACTGCGATGAACTGAAGGGCACCGCCAAGAAGAATGGTGTCGAGATCACCGAGCTCTCCACGCACTTGCAGGGCCACCTTGTTGCCATTCATCCCACTTATGATGAAGCGGTGGATGGTTTCGCGCCGTCTTCGGTCCAAGGCAATCCCAAGGCCCGTCAGGAATGGGCCTGTGAGCAGATCAAGCTTGCCGCCAAGGCCTCAAGCAATTTGGGGATAACCCGCCAGGTGTCTTTCACCGGAGCGCTGGCGTGGCCCTTCCTGTATCCATGGCCGCCACGCGCGCCGGGCGTCATCGAAGAAGCCTTCAAGGAATTGGGCAAACGCTGGAAGCCGCTGCTCGACGTGTTGGACGGCAATGGCGTGAAGATCGGCTTTGAACTTCATCCCGGTGAGGACACCTTCGACGGTGCGACCTTTGAGATGTTTCTTGAGCAGACCGGCAACCACAAGGCCTGCGGCATCAACTATGATCCTTCGCACTTCCTGTTGCAGCAAATGGACTATGTCGAGTTCATTCACATCTATCATGAACGCATTTTCGCCTATCATGTGAAGGACGCCGAGTTCAATCCGAACGGCCGCCAGGGCGTTTATTCGGGCTTCCAGAACTGGACCAACCGCGCCGGGCGTTTCCGTTCGTTGGGCGATGGCCAGGTGGATTTCTCGGCAATCTTTTCAGCACTTGCACAACACAACTATGATGGCTGGGCCGTGCTCGAATGGGAATGCTGCCTCAAGGACGCCGCCCAGGGTGCCAAGGAAGGCGCACCCTTCATCGAAAGCCACATCATCAAGACGACGGCGAAAGCCTTTGACGATTTCGCCGCCGGTAGCACTGACACCGGCAAGGCACGGCGGATGCTGGGCTTGGATTAAGGGGAGAACACAAAATGGTTTCAGGAACACGCGAAAAGAAAACCGGACGCATCCGCCTTGGCATGGTGGGTGGCGGGCAGGGGGCTTTCATTGGTGCTGTGCATCGCCTCGCCGCGCGCATGGATGATGAATACGAATTCGTCGCCGGTGCCCTCTCGGCTGATCCCAAGAAGGCGAAAGCCTCCGCCGCCGACCTCGGACTGGACCCATCCCGCAGTTATGCCAGCTTTGCCGAGATGGCCAAGGCCGAGGCCAGGCGCGCCGATGGCATCGAAGCCGTCTCCATCGTCACGCCCAACCATGTGCATGTGCCCGCAGCCATGGCCTTCATCAATGCCGGCATCCACGTCATCTGTGACAAGCCGTTGTCGCTGAACTTGAAGGAAGCCAAGGCGCTGGAGAAACTGCTGGCCAAGCGCAAGGACGTGATTTTCGCGCTCACCCACAACTATTCCGGTTACCCGATGATCCGCCAGGCCAAGGCAATGATCGCGGCAGGAGAACTCGGCGACATCCGTTTGGCGCAAGGTGAATATCCGCAGGACTGGCTCACCACGGCACTCGAAAAAACCGGGCAGAAGCAGGCGGCGTGGCGCACCGATCCTAAGCGCTCCGGTGCTGGCGGCTGCGTCGGAGATATTGGCACTCATACCTATCAACTGCTCTGCGACGTTTCCGGTCTCACGGCTGATGAACTCTCTGCCGATCTCACTTCGTTCGTCAAAGGCCGCGTGCTCGATGACAACGTCCATGTCATGCTGCGCTACAAGGCCAAAAACGGAACAACAGCAAAAGGCATGATCTGGGCCAGCCAGGTTGCGCCCGGCAACGAGAACGGCCTCAAGCTTCGCATCTATGGCACCAAGGGTGGCCTCGAGTGGACGCAGGCTGATCCCAACTATCTCTGGTTCACACCCTATGGCGAGCAGAAGCGTCTGATCACCCGCGGTGGCGCAGGCTCAGGCCTTGCTGCTGGCCGTGTCACGCGTGTGCCACCCGGACACCCGGAAGGCTATCTCGAAGGCTTCGCCAACATCTACACCGAAGTCGCCCGCGCCATCAAAGCCGCCCGCACCGGCAAGAAGCCCGACAAGGACGTGGCCTTCCCCGGAATTGTTGATGGTGTCCAGGGCATGGCCTTCATCGAAGCTTGTGTGAAATCATCCAAGGCGAATGGCAGGTGGACGAAGCTTTGAAGCGGAAGTCAGGGCTGGCTGTCCGATGATGCCGCCCGCACCTTGGTCTTGATGTGCCGCGCTGCCCACCAAACCAGCAAGATGACAACCGGGATCGAAATGAATTGTGCGAGCTTCTCATCAAGGCCCGGCAGATAGGGCGCGGCACCTTCGATCAGTTTGCCGGCAATGCCGATGACATAATAGCTGATGGCCGCGACCGACAGACCTTCCACCGTTTCCTGCAACATCAATTGCTGGCGCCCCCGCTTCTCCATGGATTGCAGCAGCTTCTGGTTTTGTCCCTCAAGCGCAATGTCAACGCGGGTGCGCAGGAGATTGCTGGCCCGCTCGCAGCGTTGCGCCAAGCCTGCGATCCGGGCCTCGACGGCGACGCAAGTGGCCATGGCTGGATTGAAACGGCGGTCAAGAAACACGCCGAGCCGTTGGTGGTTGTCCATCCGTTCTTCGCCCAATTCGGCGAAGCGCTTGGCCACCAGCGCCGCATAGGCCCGTGATGCGGCGAAGCGGTAACTCGACTGGTTTGACATGTGCTCGGTGTCGCGCGCCAGTGCTGTCAAGTGCTGCAACAGTTCGGCATCATCGCTGGTCTTCTGTTCACCGGCCATGCTCTCAATGGTTAAAGCGAGTCGGGCTTCCTTCTGCGACAGTTGCGGTTGCAAACTGCGCGCCAACGGCAGCGCCAGCAGGGCCATCATGCGGTAAGTCTCAATCTCGTGCAGGCGGCGCGTCAACCGGCCCAGGCGATGGGGGGTGATGTCACCTGCGTGAATCAGCAAGCGCGAATAGCCATCACGGCCGATGTGGAAGTCGCTCCACACAATGCTCTTTCCCTGATGCACCCGTGAGCAGGCGATTTCGTCGTGGCCAAAGAGCTTGCGCAGATGGGAAGCACCCGGGCGTGGTGACGATTTCGCCAGCACGTGCGTATGTATGGCAACAATCCGCCGTCCCGGAAAAGTATCGAGCCAGCCGGGCGGCAACCATTCCACCGCCTCACCTTGCAGCGGACGGCCCCACAGACAAACGCTGATGCGATAGAATTCGCCATGGCGTTCATACTTGAAGAGCCCGCCTTCAACTTCCACGCCGTGATGCAGGGCGTCATCGGCGGGCGCGCGAATGCCCTTGGCCTCGCAAAGCTTACGGATGGCAAGAATCGGATCGGCATCGCCGCGCTCGAGGGTGAAAGCGAGATGCGTAATGCGGGCCGGAGCCTCGACAGGCAGTCCGGGCCGGCCGTGGATCTCGTCGTTCAGAACGGCGCGCAGGGGATGATCGATCATTGCGCCATCCTGCCCAAGGCTGGCGCGGTGTGCCACGTCCATTCCGCCGCAGGTTGGTGACACTGCGACACACCATCCAAATCAACGCCAACAAGGGTTCCTCGAATAACTTCCCTCAATTTTTGAGGAGCGCGCACAATTCTCTTTCCCGTGACACAAGATTGTTTATAAGGCAGCCCATTCATCCGTCAGAAAGGTTTGGAAAACGTCATGGCAAAAGTCCGCGTTGCAATTAATGGTTTCGGCCGCATCGGCCGCAACATCGTCCGCGCCATTTATGAATCTGGCCGCACCGACATCGACATCGTCGGAATCAACGACCTGGGCCCGGTGGAAACCAACGCCCACCTGCTGCGCTATGACAGCGTCCATGGCCGTTTCCCCCATGCCGTCACCACCAAGGGTGATGCAATTTCGATCGGCACCGACACCTTCAAGGTGACGGCAATCAAGGATCCCTCACAGCTTCCGTGGAAAGATCTGGGCGTCGACATCGCGCTCGAATGCACCGGCATTTTCACATCGAAGGACAAGGCCTCGGCCCACCTCACCGCTGGCGCCAAGCGCGTCATCGTGTCGGCCCCCGCCGACGGCGCTGACAACACCATCGTCTACGGCGTGAACCACACCACGCTGAAGAAGGAGCACATGGTGATTTCGAACGCCTCGTGCACCACGAACTGCCTCGCCCCCGTGGCCAAGGTCCTGCACGACGCCGTGGGCATTGACCATGGCTTCATGACCACCATCCATGCCTACACCGGCGACCAGCCAACCCTCGACACCATGCACAAGGACCTCTACCGCGCCCGTGCCGCCGCCATGTCGATGATCCCGACCTCGACCGGCGCCGCCAAGGCCATCGGTCTCGTCATCCCCGAACTGAAGGGCCGTCTTGACGGCACCTCGATCCGCGTGCCGACGCCCAACGTCTCGGTTGTCGATTTCAAGTTCGTCGCCAAGAAGAAGACCACGGTCGAAGAAATCAACGCCGCCATCGTGGCTGCCGCCGACGGCCCGCTCAAGGGCATCCTCGGTTACACCAATGAGCCGAACGTCTCGATCGACTTCAACCACAATCCCAACTCGTCCAACTTCCACATGGACCAGACCAAGGTCCTGGAAGGCACCTTTGTGCGCATCCTCTCCTGGTATGACAACGAATGGGGCTTCTCAAACCGCATGAGCGATACTGCCGTCCACTTTGGCAAGCTCATCGCCTGATTTTTGGACTTATCCAATTGTTGCAAACCCCGGCATCCTTGCCGGGGTTTCTTTTTGAGGTGAGGGACCGCTATAAGCGGGCAATCATGAAGAACCGCCCGCTGATCATTTCACCCTCCATCCTCGCCGCCGACTTTGCCAAACTCGGTGATGAAATCCGCGCCATCGATGCCGGTGGTGCCGACTGGGTGCATATTGATGTCATGGACGGACACTTCGTCCCCAACATCTCTTTCGGCGCGCCGATCATGCAGTCGATCCGACCGCTGACCAAAATGTTCTTCGACGTTCATTTGATGATTGCACCGCCCGATCCATTTCTGGGCCAGTTTGCTGCGGCGGGTGCCGACCTCATTTCTGTTCACGCTGAAGCAGGTCCCCACCTGCATCGTTCGCTGCAGGCAATCCGCGGGCTCGGCAAGAAATCAGGCGTGGTGCTGAACCCTGCAACACCCGTGACGGTTCTCGAACATGTTCTGGACCAGCTTGACCTGATCCTGGTGATGACCGTCAATCCCGGCTTCGGTGGCCAGAGCTTCCTGCATTCGATGCTGGACAAGATCCGCCAGGCCCGGGCACTGGTCGGCAATCGCCCCATTGATATCGAGGTTGATGGCGGCATTACCCCGGAAACCGCTCCACTGGCCTATCATGCCGGCGCCAACGTGCTGGTGGCAGGTTCGGCCATCTTCAAGGGCAGATCACGCCCAGCAGATCAAAGCCATCCGCAACGCCTGCGCCACTACGGCCTGATATCAACAGTTTGAGGGATTTCGTTCATCCGGCGTTCACCGGCAAGCTGAACGCCAGATAAATTTCCTCCTCAGCATCGGTTCAGGGCCGCTCCCCTAGAAAGGCACCATCAAATGCTTTTCCAGAGGGAACGAAACCATGAACGCCATCCTGAAAATCGCCGCCGCCGCCCTGGCAGCCGCTTTTCTCTCAACCACAGCGCAAACTTCGGCACTGGCTGATGACAGCCTCTACGGTGGCGCAGGTGCGGTGATCGTTCCGGCTTCGCTCTCTTCCTCCGAAGTCGACGCCTCGGCGGTTTTCCCCAATGTGAAGCGCGGCCAGATCATCAACTTCCAGACCGCCAAGAAGCGCGGCTCGATCATGATCTCGACCAAGAAGAACGAACTCTATCTTGTGCTGGGTTATGGCAAGGCCGTGATGTACCGCGTCGCAACGGCCCGCAAGGGCTTCGAATGGAAGGGCACCCACAAGGTCTCGTCCAAGACCCAGTGGCCGGATTGGCGTCCCCCGGTTGAAATGCGCGTCCGTCATCCGGAACTGCCGGTTTTCATGGCCGGTGGCCCGAAGAACCCGCTCGGTGCGCGCGCCATGTATCTTGGATCTTCGATCTATCGCATCCACGGCACCAACGAACCGAAGTCGATTGGCAAGTCTGCCTCCTCGGGCTGCATCCGGATGCTCAACGACGACGTGACCGAACTTTATCGCCTGGTGAAGATCGGCAGCGAAGTCACCGTCTTCTAGAATTGCTTTCCTGCTGGCATCTCCCTCCCTCCCGCCAGCGCAACTAGGGCTTTGACAATCGCGTCAAAGCCCTTTTTTGCGGGCTCTGAGTGGTGCCGCGCCCGCATGTAGGAATGTGCCAGCACAGGTTCTTCCCGCAACGCGACGGGAACGCCAGCGGCCTTGAGCTTGTCGCGGAAGATCACCCCATCATCGCGCAGCGGATCGTGCGCAGCGACCGTGATGTAGGTGGGCGGCAGATAAGAGACGTCGGCAGCGAGATTGGGGGCGGCCTTGGGTTCATGCCAGGTGCTGCTGCCTTCGGGTCCGAGGAAGCTTGCGAGATAAAAAGCCATCTCGTCGCGGCTCAGGCAAGGCGCGTTGGCATTGCGCAGATAGGACGGGGTGTTCATATCCGATCCCAGAACCGGATAGATGAGCAGGAGACCCTGCAACTGCGGCAGGCCGAGTTCATGCAGCGCCATGGCCAACGCCACCGACATTTGTCCACCAGCGCTGTCGCCCGCCGCGATGATATTCTGCGGATCAAGGCCATGCGCCGCACCCTGCTCGGCGAGCCAGCGCCAAACCTTGAGGCTGTCTTCCAGTTGTGCCGGAAAGGGATGCTCTGGGGCCAGCCGGTAGTCCATCAGCAGCACGCCACATTGCGCCCCGGCAGCCAGCTCCGCACACATGTCGTCGTGGGTATCAGGCCCGCCCAGTACCCAACCACCGCCATGACCATAGATGACCGCAGGCAAGACTGCCGTGCCGGTTGGCCGGAAGATGCGGCAGGGCACGCCATTGCACGACATGTTCGAAACGGTCAGGCCGGGTGGGTGCGGCGACTGGAATGACTTGCACAAAGCAGTCCATGCCGCGCGTTGTTGTTCGAGCGGCCAGGATTCAGATCCAGGTGGCGTTGCCTCGGTCAGCTTCTTGTAGAATCCGCGCATGCCGGGATCGAGATTGCCATGCGGATCGTCCCCGTCACTGTCAGCCGTCATAAAAAATCCTCCGAGACCATTTCTGTATCACGGAGGATTGAGGGTACGCCAGATCAGGGCAGGGCTGCAGGAGGTTCAGCCTGCCCTGCGCATCCGCCGTTCTTGTGCCGGCTGATAGGCAATGCGGGCATGATACTCGCAATAGGGTGAACCATCGCGAGGACCATGTCCGCAAAAGCAGAAATCTTCGTGGGTCGGATCACCGATCGGCCACTTGCAGGTCTTGTCATTGAGATGAAGGATGGTGATGCGGCCATCCTTGGGCAGATCGACAAGCCGCAAAGGCTTGGGCTCCGGCAGCGGCTGGGCCCGCGGTGACAAGTGTGGATGGGCATAGGACTTGAGTGCCGTGGCACCAGCTGTCGGCATCGAGGGTGTGCCGGTGGGGCGCACGCCGGGCGCACTTGGCTCGCGCGGACCTTTGCGGGCGGTGCGTGGCGCGGAATTGCGCTGCACCGGCTGGCGGCCCGAGAGATTGAGACGGTGCACTTTGCCGATCACCGCGTTGCGCGTCACACCCATGCCGAGGCGTGCTGCAATCTGGCTGGCGCTCAATCCGTCGGTCCACAATTTCTTGAGGGTTTCAACACGGTCGTCGGTCCATGGCATCTTGTCATTGCCGGCCGCTGCTTGCACGAGTTCGCTCAAAACCTGAATCCTTCTTCTGTCGCAGAGTCTGTTGACTCCACGCTGAAATCTTTACGCCTGACTGGAACGCTACATCTCGTAGCTCGATGAGTTACTGACTACTATGTTGAGTGACTCTACCGCAACAATGCGCTCTGCCTTTGCAGGAGTTTTCCCCAGTTTTGGGCGTCCGCAGCATGGTTAATGGAAAGTTAAGCCCCACTTGCGTCCTTCGTCCATGCGCTCTTTTGACTCAGGTGCCCAAAGTGCTGCAATTGACCGGTGGGTAACCTCACTTTATATGTTGCCTGTTGCCCGCCGGTCTCACCCGACCGGCGTTTTTCATTTGGAAGCGCTGATGATCACTCCTGTCCTGCCCACTTATAACCGTGCCGCCGTGTCATTTGTGCGTGGCGAGGGTGCCCGTGTCTTCACCGAAGATGGCACAGCCTATCTGGATTTTGGTGCAGGTGTTGCCGTCACCAGTTGTGGCCATGCCCATCCGCATCTGGTGCAAGCCTTGACCGAACAGGCCCAGAAGATCTGGCACACCTCCAACATCTATCAGATGCCGGGACAGGAAAAGCTGGCGCAGACACTCATCGACAACAGTTTTGCTGATACCATGTTCTTCTGCAACTCCGGTGCCGAAGCACTCGAATGCGCAATCAAAATGGCGCGGCGTTTTCATTTTGTCAGTGGCGCCCCCGAGCGCACCGTCATCATCACCTTTGAAGGCGCCTTCCACGGCCGCACGCTGGCCACGCTCTCGGCTGGCGGCCAGGAGAAATATCTCGAAGGCTTTGCACCGCGCATGCCGGGCTTCCTGCAATTGCCCTTTGGCGATCATGCTGCGCTTGAAGCTGCGATCACGCCAGAGACGGCAGGCATTCTGATCGAGCCGGTGCAGGGCGAGGGCGGCATCCGCCCGGTGCCGCCGCAATGCCTCAAGGGTCTGCGCGATCTCTGCGACAAGCATGGCATCCTGCTCATGTTCGATGAAGTGCAGTGTGGCGTGGGCCGCACCGGAAAACTTTTCGCCCACGAATGGGCCGGCATCACCCCCGACATCATGGCAGTGGCAAAGGGCATCGGCGGCGGCTTTCCGCTCGGCGCATGTTTGGCAACCGAGGCCGCAGCCAAAGGCATGACGGCAGGCAGCCACGGCTCGACCTTCGGCGGCAACCCGCTGGCAACGGCCGTGGGCCAGGCCGTGCTCGACGTCGTGCTGGCTGAAGGCTTCCTCGCAAATGTCCGAGATACCGCTTTGTATTTGAAACAAAAACTGGCTGCCCTGAAAGATGCCCATCCCACTGTCATCGAAGACATTCGCGGTGAAGGCCTGATGGTCGGCATCAAATGCAAAGTGGCAAACACCGCCCTGCAATCCGCCGCACTGGCCGAGAAGCTTCTGACCATCGGCGCGGGCGACAATGTCGTGCGCCTGTTGCCTCCACTTGTCATCACCCGCGATGACATCAACGAAGCCATCGCCAAACTTGACAACGCTTGCCGCAGCCTTGCGGCGAAGGCCGCCTGACCGGGCACAGGGCAACATCATGCATTTTCTCGACCTCCACCATTTCGACGCAGCAACCTTGCAAGGCATTGTCGACAAGGCGCGAGCCATGAAAGATGCCCGCAAGGGCAAGGCCAAAGGCCAGCCTGAAAAGGGCGAACCGCTGAAGGGCAAAGCCCTTGCCCTGATTTTCGAACGCCCCTCCACCCGCACCCGCGTTTCCTTCGAGATGGCAATGAAGCAATTGGGTGGTGAAGTGATCGTACTCTCGTCGCACGACACGCAATTGGGCCGTGGCGAAACCATTGCCGACACCGCGCGGGTTCTTTCGCGCTATGTTGATGGCATCATGTTGCGCGCCGCCAGTCACCAGAACCTGCTCGATCTCGCCGCCCACGCCACCGTGCCGGTGATCAACGGCCTCACTGATCTGTCTCATCCCTGCCAGGTCATGGCCGACGTGCTGACGCTGGAGGAACACAAGGGTCCGGTGGGCAAGCAGCATGTCGCCTGGGTTGGCGATGGCAACAATGTCGCCGCCTCGTGGATTCATGCGGTGGGTGTGATGGGTGGCAGGCTTTCACTGGGGTGCCCGGAGCAACTCAACCCGTCGGCTGAAGTTCTGGCCTGGGCTGAGGCCCATGGTGCCGATGTGACACTGACGGATTCTCCCGAGGCCGCCGTGGCCGGAGCAGACTGCGTCATCACTGACTCCTGGGTCTCGATGCACGACAAGGACGGCGAACGCCGGCACAATCTCCTGAAGCCCTATCAGGTCAACCGCTTCCTCATGGAAAAAGCCAAGAGCGATGCCATCTTCATGCATTGCCTGCCCGCCCACCGCAACGAGGAGGTAACTGACGACGTGATGGATGGTCCGCAATCTGTGATCTTTGACGAGGCAGAAAACCGTCTGCACATCCAGAAGAGCATTCTGCTTCATTGTCTGGGCGGGACCTGATCTCGCGATGGTTGCCGATACACTGCCGGATTTCGTTCTGCCCTTTGAAGTGAGGCCGCTGGGCATCCGCGGCCGCATTGTGCGGCTGGGACCTATGATTGATGATATTCTTTCGCGCCATGATTACCCCGCGCCGGTGTCGGCCATGTTGGCCCAAGGTGTGGCCCTCACGGCACTGCTTGGCACGGCGCTGAAGTTTGATGGCAAGTTTATCCTGCAAACCAAGACCGATGGCCCTGTGCCAATGCTGGTTGCGGATTTTGTATCGCCCAATGGCGCGCGCGGCACCGCCCGCTTCAACAAGACCGTCGCACTTGATGGTCTCTCGGAAAAACAGCTGCTTGGCGCCGGCTATCTCGCCATGACCGTTGACCAGGGCACCGACATGGAACGTTATCAGGGCATCGTACCACTGGGTGATGCCACATTGGCGGACGCCGCCCATACTTACTTCCAGCAGTCAGAACAGATTCCGACGCGGTTGCGCCTTGCTGCAGGGCCGCTGTCAGTGAAGGGTGACAAATCAGCCCATTGGCGCGCCGGCGCCATTCTCGTTCAACATCTGCCACGCCACGGTGGCATGTCGCCGCTCAAGACGTCCTCCGGCGATGCGCCAGCAGGTCATGACGACACGGTGAGAGAAAGCGATGACTGGGTGAAGGCGCGGCTCATCCTCGACACGGTGGAAGATCACGAACTGCTAGATCCCACGCTGTCCGCCGAAGAATTGCTGTACCGTCTCTATCACGAAGATGGCGTCACCGCTTATCCGGCGACCCAACTGGTGCGTCATTGCACCTGCTCGCAAGAGGCGGTTGCCAGCATGCTGAAGGGGTTCACCCCACAGGAACGCGCCGACATGGTCGAGAAAGGTGCCATCAAGGTCACCTGCGAGTTCTGTTCAACCAGCTACAGCTTCACACCTTCGCAATTCGATTAGGTGCTGCGGACGTCGCCTGCATCGGCGTCCAGATGTGGTCGACACTGACCACAGTCTTGCCCACCGGGAAGAGTGAGGCCACCGCCAGCTTCACATGCTGCCAGGCAAAGGGAATGCCAATGATGGTGACAGCATAGGCGATAGCTGCAGAAATATGCATGATTGCCAACCACCAGCCTGCCAGCACGAACCAGACGACATTGCCGATGGTGCCCAGCGCACCGGTGCCAAGATCTTCCTGACCTGTCAGCCGGTCGCGGGAAATGATGTCATAGCCAAAGGGCCAGAAGGAAAAGCGCGCCAGCATGAAACACGACCGCGCCCACGGCAGGCCAATGATGGTCACCGCCATGATGACACCTGCCAGCACCCAGGCCAGACCAGCAATCACACCACCGGTCACGAACCACAGTACGTTCAAGACAAACATGATCATGGGCATTGGGTATACTCCTGCTACGGCGTGTTAGATGGTTGTCAAAACCCCGGAATTCAATACCTCAGCAGCAACGCTGCGCCAGCCGCACCATGAACGCTTCGCACTTGCGCAACTGTTCAACCGCGATGAATTCATCCGGCTTGTGCGCCTGCTCGATTGAACCCGGCCCGCAGACAACCGTTGGAATGCCGATGGTCTGGAAGTGCCCGGCCTCGGTGCAATAGGAAACAGTGTGGGTGGAGTTGGCGTGGGCACAATGCAGGGCCAAAACTTCAGCAGGTAAATCCTGCTCTGGCGCCAAACCCGGAACATCAGTGCCCTTGATGGTGGCAATGCCAGTGTTGGGTGCAATCGCCTTCATCGCTGGCTCAAGTTTGCGAGCCAGTGCCGCAATTCGCCGCGGCACCATTTCACGGTCGGCATCAGGCAGCAGCCGCGTCTCCCAGGCAAAGCTGCACGTGCGCGGCACGATGTTGTTGGCGGTACCGCCAGAGATGAGACCAACGTGAACAGTGGAGTAGGGCGGATCAAACCGTCCCGACGGATCGCCAGCCGTGATCAGGTCCTCGCGGATGCGGTTGATCTCGGAGAGGATTTCACCCGCCACCATGATGGCGTTGACGCCACGGTCGGTGAGTGCCGAATGCGACTCGTGTCCCGTCACTTCCGTGCCATAGCGCACCGCACTCTTGTGGGCGTTGACCACTTGCATGGATGTTGGCTCACCGACGATCACGGCGGAAGGTCGCTTCAGGTGATCGCGCATGTGTTCGACGAGCGGAACGACGCCCCGGCAGCCCACTTCCTCGTCGCATGAGAAAGCAAAGTGAATGGGTACCTTCAATTGCATGGCCTTGAACGCCGGCACCATGGCAAGGCACACCGCGACAAAACCTTTCATGTCGGCGGCACCGCGGCCATAAAGAAGTCCGTCGCGTTCGGCGAGCCTGAATGGATCGGTAGACCAAGCCTGACCATCGACCGGCACCACATCGGTATGCCCGGAAAGCACCACGCCGCCTTCAACGTCGGGCCCGATAGTGGCGAAGAGATTGGTCTTCTTGTCTTCCTCATAGTCGACGCGAAGATGCTTGACGCCATGTACATCAAGGAGCGTCTCGATCCAGGCAATCAGGGGAATATTGCTTTCGCGGCTCGTGGTGTCGAAGGCGACGAGGGCCGCGAGGATGTCTTCAGAGGTTGTTGGCAGCATGATTTTTCAGTTTACGATACGTTTGTCGTGCGGCGAGTCGAGCGAGAAGGCAGGAACGTCGATGACGAAGTGCCCTCCATCGGCGGCTTTCATGCTGTAGTTCCCCGCCATCATGCCCGACGGCGTCGTCAGTGGGCAGGCCGATGTGTATTGAAAGCTCTCGCCCGGTGCCAGGGTTGGTTGCTCGCCGACCACGCCATCGCCCTTCACTTCCTGTATTTGGCCAAAGGCGTCAGTGATGATCCAGTGGCGTGAAACCAGTGTCGCGGCCTGAGCGCCCAGGTTCTCGATGGTGATGGTATAGGCCCAGACGAATTTGTTTTCGTCAGGCCTCGATTGCCCGGCCAGAAACTGGGGCTGGACGGTAACACGGAATCTGTTGGAGATAGCCTCATACATGGGACCCTATTTAGGGCTTTGCGGCCAGTTTTCCACTGTCACTTCACCGGGCTTGCAAGGTCCAGTGCAAAACCTCCAAAAGGCCCCCATGCCAGCACCAGCAAAAGCCTCCGCCCCGATTTCCCTGCCGCAGGGCATTTTGCCCGCCCGCACCATTGCAGAATTCTGTGACAAGGGCCTGATCCGCCTGGCGCGTCCGCTCGATCATGAGCAGATCCAGCCTGCCAGTCTCGATCTCCGCTTGGGTCCGGTGGCCTATCGCGTACGCGCCTCCTTTCTCCCCGGCCCGCGCCAGACCGTGGAAGACAAACTGAAAATCGTCTCGCTGCATCGCATCGACTTGCGCGAAGGTGCCGTTCTCGAAACCGGTTGCGTTTATATTGTGCCGCTGCTCGAAGCATTATCCCTGCCGAAAGGCGTTGCGGCGGCGGCCAACCCCAAGAGCTCGACGGGTAGACTCGACATCTTCACCCGTGTCATTGCCGACTATGCCCAGGAATTCGACAAGGTGCCGGAAGGCTACGATGGTCCGTTGTTTGCTGAAATTTCCCCACGCACCTTCCCGATCCTGGCGCGCCAGGGCTCGCGGCTCTCGCAAATCCGCTTCCGCTCCGGCCCGTCGCTCGCCACCGATGCCCTGATCCACGCTCTCAATGCCACCGAGCCGCTGATTGCGGCAGGCGAGATCAACATCGATGGCGGTTTGGCGCTCACCGTCGATCTCGCGGCCATGATTGCCGGCGGTCCTGTGGGTTTCCGCGCCAAACGCCATTCGGCACTTGTCGACGTGGACAAGAAAGGCGCCCTTGAGGTGCTCGACTATTGGGAACCCATTTGGCAGCAGGGCTCTCTCATTCTTGATCCCGACCAGTTCTATATTCTCGCCTCCAAGGAAGCCGTGCGCGTGCCGCCAACTCATGCTGCCGAAATGGTGCCCTTCAATCCGCTGGTGGGAGAATTCCGGGTTCACTACGCCGGCTTCTTCGATCCGGGCTTTGGTCACTCATCGGGCCATGGTGAAGGGGCCCGCGCCGTTCTCGAAGTGCGCTCCCATGAGGTACCCTTCATTCTCGAGGACGGTCAGATCATCGGTCGCCTTGTCTATGAACCGCTGACCGAAAAGCCTGATCAGGTCTATGGGCAGATGGGTTCCAGCTACCAGAAGCAGGGCCTCAAGCTCTCCAAACACTTCAAGCCTTTTGACCTGGGCGGCAAGCTCGGATAGGGTCAAAACCAGCGCGGGCGTAGTTCAGTGGTAGAACTCTTGCTTCCCAAGCAAGATGTCGTGGGTTCGATTCCCATCGCCCGCTCCAAACTTCTGATCACGTATTCCTGAATGGCAGCGGTGAGCGGACTCACCCTTGCCAATCCTGTTTGCCTGCGTAGAGTTGCGGCCTCCAACACAAGAAATCGGGAAACGCCATGTCGACGCACACGCTCAAGACCGCCGTCCAGTTCATCAACAAGAAGGAAAGCCTCGTTGTTGACGCGCTCGACGGGTTGTTGCGGGCGAGCGGCGGAGCCAATCTGGCGCGGCTGGACGGTTATCCCGGCATCAAAGTCATCCTGCGCACCGACCACAAACCCAACCGGGTGGCAATCATCGCGGGTGGTGGTTCGGGTCATGAACCGGCGCACGCCGGTTTTGTCGGCAAGGGCATGTTGACGGCGGCGGTCTGTGGTGACGTCTTTGCCTCACCTGCGATCGACGCGGTGTTCGCTGCCATCATGGCGGTGACCGGCAAGGGCGGCTGCCTCGTCATTTTCAAGAACTACACCGGTGACCGTCTGAACTTCGGTCTCGCCGTGGAGCGCGCCCGGGCACTCGGCAAGAAAGTTGAAGTCGTCATCGTCAGGGATGACATTGCGTTGCCCGACATTCCCCAGCCGCGCGGCATCGCCGGCGTGATGTTTGTGGAAAAAGTCGCGGGCCACTATGCCGAGAAGGGTGCCGACCTGAAGACGGTTGCCGCCATGGCCCAGAAGGCCGCCGATGGCCTGGTCTCACTCGGTATCTCACTCTCCTCCTGCACCTTGCCCGGCATTGGCCGCGAAGACCGCGTGCCGCACGGCAAGGCTGAACTGGGTCTTGGCCTCCATGGCGAACCCGGCGTTGATCTGGTCAATTTCGAAAGCGCCCGTCAGGCCGCCCTCGTTGTGGCGGATCGTCTTTTTGCGGCGGCCAAGCCTGCCCGAAGGCTACGCCCTGCTGGTCAACAATCTCGGCTCCACCACGGCGCTGGAAATGAGCCTGCTCACCAACGAAGTGCTGGCCAGCAAACACGGCGCGAAAGTGAAACTGGTACTTGGCCCGGCGATGCTGGTGAGTTCACTCGACATGCATGGCTTTTCACTCAGTCTGCTGCCACTCACGCCAGATTTTGAAAAGGCTCTGCTCTCACCCGCCAGCCCGCTGGTCTGGCCACTGATCCGCACACACATCAAGCCCAAGCTCGTCAAGCTGCCCAAGGAGATGAAAAGCAAATCGGCCAAGGCCAGCAAGAACCCGGCGCTTGCTGCGCTGGTCAGCAGGGCCTGCGCCATTCTTGAAGCTGCGGAAGGCAAGCTCAATGCACTCGATGCCAAGGTCGGCGATGGTGACACCGGATCGACCATCGCCACCGCCGCCCGCCACGTGCAGACGGCGCTGCCACTGATGCCACTCGCCAGGCTCGACCAGTTCTTTGCCGCAACAAGTGAAGCCTTGACGCGCACCATGGGCGGCTCGTCTGGCGTGCTGCTGGCGATCTTCTTTTCCGCCGCCAGTCAGGCCGCAGCGTCGGGTGCCACCTGGCAGAAGTCACTCGTCGCGGGGCTTGATAAAATGATGGCCTATGGCGGGGCCAAGCCAGGCGACCGCACCATGATCGATGCCCTGGCGCCCGCACTGGCCGCATTGCCCAAAGGTGTTAATGAAGCCGCCAAGGCTGCCCGCGCCGGTGCCGACGCCACCGCAAAAATGAAGTCGGCCCGCGCTGGCCGCTCCACCTATGTCTCGGCCTCGAACCTCGACGGCATCACTGATCCGGGTGCCGAAGCCGTGGCGTTGCTGCTCGAAGGTCTGGCGAAAGGCTAGCTCGCCAACTCGGCAATCACTGCATTCAGGATGCGGCGCCCGGCTTGCGTGGCAGCGAGGCGGTTGCCTGTCAGTTGTGAGCAGGCCGAACTCGCGCATGGTTGTGATCGTGCCTTGATCAAGCGGACGGCCGGCAAGGCTGTGCATACGCGGTGGTGTCGATGCCTTCTGAAATCCGCAAACCCATCAGCAGCATCTCGCGCGCCTGCTCGGCAGGCGAAACGATCTCTTCGCTGCTGATGCCATGGCCGTGCGCTTGAACCGCAGTCCGCCATGTCTCGGGATGTTTTTCGGCGACAAGTGCCACCCGGTTGTCACTGTCCCGCAAACGGCTGTGGGCACCCGGACCAGCACCAGCATATTCGCCGTAACGCCAATACAGCAGATTGTGCTGGCTCTCATGCCCGCCACGGGCGTGGTTCGACACTTCATACGCTGGAAGCCCGGCAGCCTCTGTCAACTCCTGCGTGATGTCATAGAGATCAGCCGCCAGATCATCCTCCGGCACGTTGAGTTTGCCCGCCGCGAAAAGATCGGCAAAGCGCGTGTCCGGTTCGATCGTCAATTGATAAAGTGACATGTGTCCCTGTTGTTCACGCAGGGCTTGCGCCAATTCCGCCCGCCACGTCTCGCGGGTTTGTCCGGGTCGCGCATAGATCAAATCGAAAGACACGCGCGGAAAAATCTTCGCTGCCAAACGGAATGCGGTCAGCGCTTCCTCCGGCGTATGTTGGCGGCCAAGGGCAGCAAGGTCTGCCGCGTTAAGAGCCTGCACACCCACCGACACGCGGTTCACACCCGCAGCGCGATAGCCCCGGAAATGTTCCGCCTCCACACTGGTGGGATTGGCCTCCAGCGTAATCTCTGCTGTTGGAGACACAGGCCACAGTGCCGCAATGCCATCAAGCACGTGCGCCACCGCTTCAGGCGGCATCAGCGAAGGAGTGCCGCCGCCGAAAAAGATGCTCGATACCGTACGTCCCGGTGTCCGTGTCTGCAGCCATGCCAATTCGGTTGTCAGCGCGCGGGCAAAAGACAACGCGTCCACCGGCGCATGACGCACGTGGCTGTTGAAATCACAATACGGGCACTTGGCCTTGCAGAACGGCCAATGCACATAAATCCCGAAGGGCTCAGAAAAGGTCACGGAGCAACAATGCCACAGCCTTGGCGCGATGCGACAGGCTGTTCTTCTTGTCGTGGCTCATTTCACCGAAGCTTTGCGTTTCACCTTCAGGCACGAACACCGGGTCATAGCCATGGCCGAAGGCACCGCGCGGGGGCCACGACAGATGCCCCGGCACCCGGCCCACATACATGCGCTCATGACCATCGGGCCATAATACACAGAGCGTGCACATGAAGGCCGCCGTTCGCTGGGCAGGCGTCGTTGCGCCGGCAGCCTGCAACTTTTCTTCGACCGTGCGCATGGCCATCATCCAGTCGCGCTCCGGACCTGCCCAGTTTGCGGTATAGACACCGGGGTCACCGTTGAGGGCATCGACACACAGCCCTGAGTCATCGGCAATGGTGATGTGCCCCGACGCCTGCATCGCTGCTTGCGCCTTGATCCGGGCATTGCCTTCAAAGGTGGTTTCCGTTTCCTCCGGTTCGGCGAGGTTAAGCTCACCCGCACTCACAACCCTCACACCATAAGGCGCGAGAATCTCCCGGAACTCTTCCAGCTTGCCCTTGTTGTGGGTGGCGATGAGCAGTGTTTCACCGTGCAGGCTTCTTTGTGTCATGGCAGGTTCCAAATGCGGGCTTCGGCAAATTCCACGGAGTTGCCGTCCGGGTCTCTGACATAAATGGACTGGCCGCCGCCCGGCCATTGCATCACTTTTTCAATCGCCACATCATGCAGCGCCAGATGTGTCATCCACTCTGTCTGTTCGGCGAATGTCGCCCGGAAGCAGACGTGCCCGGCACCAGTAGCGCCATGCGGAGGTGGCCCATCGGATCCCGGTTGCTCCCGCGTCAAGGTTGGGTTGAAGACGAGCAACATCTGCCCGCCACAGCGAAAGAAGGCGAAGCGCTCCGCAACGGCGCGATATTCCTCAAGACCCAGCACGCCGCCATAGAAGCGCTGCGCCGCTGCAATGTCTTCAGCATAGAGCACAGTCTCAAGCAGCGCGCTGGCCCGCATCAGGCAATCGCCGCCTTCTGCATTTCGACCAGGGAGCCCACACCTTTTTGCGCCAGGGCAAACAACTGCATCAGCATGTCCTGCGAGAAGGGCTCACCTTCCGCCGTACCTTGGATTTCGACAATGCCGCCGGTACCGGTGATGACGAAATTCGCATCCGTCTCGGCTGAAGAGTCTTCCACGTAGTCGAGATCGAGCACCGCCTTGCCGCCATGGACGCCGCAGGAAATCGCGGCCACATGATCCTTCAGTGGCCATGCCGTGAACATGCTGCGCGCCTGCATGACCTTCAGGCAATCATGCAGCGCAACCCATGCGCCCGTGATCGCCGCCGTGCGCGTGCCGCCATCGGCCTGCAGCACATCGCAATCCAGCGTGATCTGGCGTTCGCCGAGTAGTTTCGCATCAACGACAGCCCGCAGGCTGCGGCCAATGAGGCGCTGGATTTCCTGGGTACGTCCCGATTGCTTGCCCGCCGCCGCTTCACGGCGCGTCCGGTCATGCGTGGCGCGCGGCAGCATGCCGTATTCGGCAGTGACCCAGCCCTTGCCCGCACCCTTGAGCCACGGCGGCACCTTCTCATCGAGCGAGGCGGTGACCAGCACATGGGTTTCGCCGAATTTGACGAGGCACGACCCCTCGGCGTGTTTGGTGAAACCGCGTGTGAAACTGACGGGTCGGAGTTGGTCAAGTTTTCGGCCGGAAGGGCGCATGCAGGTAGTCCTTTTGAGTTGAGGCTGGCTTCTAGAACAACTTCGCTTGAAAAGGAAAGCGCCGCGACCCTATCTAGTCACCATGACCATTCACAAACCAGCTGACAGCCCGGTGAGCCTCCTGACCCAAATGGACCAGCGCGCCCGCGATGTCTTCAAGCTGCTGGTCGATACCTATCTTGAAACCGGTGAACCTGTTGGCTCGCGCACTATATCAAAGGTGTTGCCCGCCACGCTGTCCCCGGCCTCGATCCGCAACGTCATGATGGATCTCGAAGAGGCGGGTCTGATTGCCTCACCGCATACGTCGGCAGGCCGCATCCCCACCGATGCTGGTCTGCGCTTCTTCGTCGATGCCCTGTTGCAGGTTGGCTCGATCTCCAGCGCCGAGCGCGCCCACATCGATGCCCAGGTCAAGGCCAGCAACCGCCAGCGCAAAGTCGAGGACATGCTCGGTGATGCCACATCATTGCTCTCCGGCCTGTCTCAATGTGCCGGTGTGGTGTTGACGCCAAAGCTCAACGCCCGCCTCAAGCACATTGAATTTGTCAATCTTTCGCCGGGCCGCGCGCTCGTCATTCTGGTGACCGAGGATGGCAATGTCGAAAACCGCGTCATCGATGTGCCGCCAGGTCTTCCGGCCACGGTCTTCCTGCGCGCCTCGAATTACATTTCGGCCAAGGCCGAGGGCAAGACGCTGGCCGAAGTGCAAGCGCTTGTCGCCCGTGAGGTGGAACATCTGCGCCACGAACTGGATGATGTGTCGGCCCGACTCGTGCAGGGCGGCCTTGCGGTCTGGTCGGCAGAAAACAATCCCGATACCAAATCGCTCATTGTGCGCGGCCAGGCCAACCTGCTGGAAGACACCAAAGCGGCTGTTGATCTTGAACGCATCCGCAAGCTGTTCGAGGATATCGAGAACAAGCGCGAATTGGCCGGCCTCCTGGGGTTGGCGGAAAAGGCTGACGGTGTCCGCATCTTCATCGGTGCCGAAAGCCGCATGTTCTCGCTGTCGGGCTCCTCCCTCATCGCTGCTCCCTTCCGCAACGAGGACGACAAGATCGTCGGCGTCCTCGGCATAATCGGCCCGACCCGGCTGAACTACGCCCGCATCATTCCCATGGTCGATTACACTGCCAAAGTGGTGGGACGTCTCATCTCTTGATTTTTGCTCGCCAGCCGCCGATATGCAGGCCTGAAACCCCTGCATTTCTGGAAGAGACATGAGCGAAACACCTGATCAGGCCAGCGCGAATTTGGAAGCTGCCGCAGACGACCTTTTGGCCAAGTCCGAGGCTGATACACTGCTGGAGCCCGAACAAGACGAGAAAGACGCCGAGATCGCCGTCCTCAAAATGGAGGTCGCCGCCGCCAAGGACCGTCTGTTGCGCTTTGCCGCCGAATCCGAAAATCAGAAAAAGCGCCTTGAGCGCGAAAAGGCCGAAGCCACGCTTTATGCCGCCTCAAACTTCGCCCGTGACCTTCTGTCCGTGGCTGACAGCCTGTCGCGTGCCTTGTCTGCCGTGCCGCCGGAAGAACGCGACGTCATTGACGATGTGATGAAGAAGTTCCTCGATGGCATCGAATTGACCGAGCGCGAACTGCTCGCGGTATTCCAGCGCCACAACATTCGCAAGCTCGAGACCGTGGGTGCCAGGTTCGATCCGAATTTTCACCAGGCCATGTTTGAAATTCCGACAGCGGAAAAACCACCGGGCACAGTGATGCAGGAAGTCCAGTCCGGCTATGCCGTGGGCGAACGCTGCCTGCGTCCGGCATTGGTGGGTGTGGCCAAGGCCGAAGGCTGATTTCAACAGCTTTCTGAAGGCCCGGTCTGGACAAATATATTGACTTGTCCGCAGTGTTCTTCCCCGCACGGACCAAAACGAGTCCGGAATAAGGGAACGGGACACATGGCTGATTACGCACTCGATATTTACAAGGACAAGCGCGGTGAATTCCGCTGGCGCCGCACCGCTTCCAACGGCGAGATCGTCGGCGCTTCGTCGGAAAGCTACAAGGCCAAGAAGGACTGCGAAGCCAACGCCAACCGCAACACGGCAAGCGACAAGTGGGAATTCTACAAGGACAAGGCCGGCAAGAGCCGCTGGCGTTGTTTCTCGGCGGCAAATGGCAAGCAGGTCGGCAAGGGCACGGAAGCCTTCTCGTCTCCCGCCAACGCCAAGAACAACGCCCGGATGAACGGTTACAAGGGTTAAGTAAAATCTACAGGCAAGGCCCCAATGGGGTCTTGCCGCGTGGTGAAACGCCTCGCCTACGCCGTCCTCACCCGCCTCAGCGTCAGATTGATCCGGCCGCCGTCTTTCAGCAGTGTGGAGGTTCCCGGCAACACGCGGTCGATGCCGTGGAAGCACAGCCGCGCCTCACCGCCCATCACCACGACATCGCCGGAGTGCAACTTGAGGGACAGCGTCTTGCCGCCGCGTTCTGTGCCACCGATGCGGAAGAGAGCCGTATCGCCCAGCGAAATAGAAACGACGGGGGCGGCGAAGTCCTCTTCATCCTTGTCCTGGTGCAGGCCCATCTTGGCACCGCCTTGGTAGACGTTGACGAGGCAGGCCTCTGGGTCGTGGGGATAGTCCGCGACGTCGCGCCACAGCGCCAACACGTGTTGGGGAATGGCTGGCCAAGGCCCGCCCGTTTCAGGATGGCTCGCTTGATAGCGGTAGCCCGACCTGTCCGAAACCCAGCCGAGCGACCCCATATTGGTCATCTTTACGCTGAAGGGACGTCCGGTGCGCGGCATGACCGGCTGGAACAGGGGTGCGACGTTGACGGCACGGCGCAAGCTTTGCACCAGTTCCGCTTGCGCCAATTGGTCCAGATAGCCGGGGTAGTAGGTGATGCCGGGGCGCAAAGAGATCATTTTTACCTCATCACGAATCCTTGATAGCCCATATCCCCCTCACTATATACGCCCCGAACCCCGGAGTTGAGGTGGGCAGCACCCACTGATTTTTCGGAGATTTTTATTCGGAGGCGGCACCGGACGGAGGCTTCAAAAGCAGTCCAACGCCACCTGCCACAGGAGGATTACATGGCAAAAGTTATCGGCATTGACCTTGGCACCACCAACTCGTGTGTCGCGGTGATGGAGGGCAAGACCCCGAAGGTGATCGAGAACGCCGAGGGTGCCCGCACCACGCCGTCGATCGTCGCCTTCACCAAGGATGATGAAACCCTCGTCGGCCAGCCGGCCAAGCGCCAGGGTGTGACCAATCCGGAAAATACCTTCTTTGCCATCAAGCGCCTCATTGGCCGCCGCATGGAAGACCCGATGGTCGCCAAGGACAAGAAACTGGTGCCCTACAACATCGTCAAGGCCGACAACGGCGACGCCTGGGTCGAAAGCCGCGGCAACAAATATGCGCCCTCGCAGATTTCCGCCTACACCCTCACCAAGATGAAGGAAACCGCCGAGCGCTACCTCGGTGAGCCGGTGACGCAGGCCGTCATCACAGTGCCTGCCTATTTCAATGACAGCCAGCGCCAGGCCACCAAGGATGCCGGCCGCATCGCCGGACTTGAAGTGCTCCGCATCATCAACGAACCCACCGCTGCTGCCTTGGCCTATGGCCTCGACAAGCGCGAAGCCGGTACCATTGCCGTTTATGACTTGGGCGGCGGTACCTTCGACGTTTCGGTTCTCGAAATCGGTGACGGCGTGTTTGAAGTGAAATCGACCAACGGCGACACGTTCCTCGGCGGTGAAGACTTCGACATGCGCATCGTCGATTATCTTGCCGATGAGTTCAAGAAGTCGGACGGCATTGACCTGCGCAAGGACAAGCTTGCCCTGCAGCGCCTGCGTGAAGCCGCTGAAAAGGCCAAAGTTGAACTGTCCTCTTCAATGCAGACCGAAGTGAACCTGCCCTTCATCACGGCAGATGCCTCTGGTCCAAAGCATCTCACCATGAAGCTGACCCGCGCCAAGCTCGAGGCGCTGGTGGATGATCTCATCCAGAAAACGGTTGAGCCCTGCCGGCAGGCCCTCAAGGATGCCGGTGTCACGGCTGGCCAGATCGATGAAGTGGTGCTGGTGGGTGGCATGACCCGCATGCCCAAGGTCATCGAAGTCGTGAAGCAGTTCTTCGGCAAGGAACCCCACAAGGGTGTGAACCCGGACGAAGTCGTCGCCATCGGTGCCGCCATTCAAGGTGGCGTGCTGAAGGGCGAAGTGAAGGACGTGCTGCTGCTCGACGTGACGCCGTTGTCACTCGGCATTGAAACGCTGGGTGGCGTGTTCACCCGGTTGATCGACCGCAACACCACGATCCCGACCAAGAAGAGCCAGGTGTTCTCAACAGCTGACGACAATCAGACAGCCGTGACCATCCGCGTCTTCCAGGGCGAACGTGAAATGGCTGCCGACAACAAGATGCTGGGTCAGTTCGATCTCATGGGCCTGCCCATGGCGCCGCGCGGCATCCCGCAGGTTGAAGTCACATTCGACATCGACGCCAACGGCATTGTCAACGTGTCCGCCAAGGACAAGGCGACAAACAAGGAACAGCAGATCCGCATCCAGGCTTCAGGTGGTCTGACCGACGCTGAAGTCGAGAAGATGGTCAAGGAAGCAGAAGTCAACGCTGCCGATGACAAGAAGCGCAAGGATCTGGTGGAAGCCAAGAACCAGGCCGAAGGCCTGATCCACTCCACCAACAAGTCGCTTGCTGACCTCGGCGAGAGGGTTTCGGATGCTGACAAGTCTGCGGCCGAAGAGGCAATCGCCGAAGTGAAGGAAGCCATCGAGTCCGGTGACGTCGAGGCCATCACCTCGAAGACCACAGCGCTTGCCCAGGCCGCGATGAAACTCGGCGAGGCCCTGTACAAGCAGTCGGGCGGCGGCGCTGGTGGCGATGCCGGTGGTTCTGGCGCTGATGCTTCATCATCAGAAGAAGACGACGTTCTCGATGCCGACTTCGAGGAAGTGAAGGACGAAGACAAGAAGGCGTAAGTGCGTTGCGTCTGACTTACACCCTTTATCGTCATTCCCGCGCAGGCGGGAATCCAGCTATGGCTATTTCAGGAAGCTGGACCCCCGCCTGCGCGGGGGTGACGGTGTGTTGGAACATGTTTGACGGTGATTTCATCGCCGTGGACCGATAGAAGCATCACCACCATGGCCAAGCGCGACTACTACGAAACTCTGGGAGTGCAGAAGGGAGCCGATGAAAAGGCTCTCAAGTCGGCCTATTACAAGCAGGCCAAGAAGCTTCATCCCGACAACAATCCTGGCGACAAGGCTGCCGAGGCCAAGTTCAAGGAAGTGAGCGAAGCCTACGATGTCTTGAAGGACCCACAGAAAAAGGCGGCCTACGACCGCTTCGGCCACCAGGCTTTTGAAAATGGCATGGCAGGCGGCGGCAACGGGCGCGGCCCCGGTGGTGCCGGTTTCGGCCCCGACTTCAACTCCTCCATGTCCGACATCTTCGAGGATCTCTTCGGCGACTTCATGGGTGGTGGCCGTGGCCGCCAGCAGCGTGGCCGTGGCGGCGGCGGAGCCCAGCGCGGTTCAGACCTGCGCTACAATCTTGAAATCAATCTGACCGAAGCTTTTACCGGCAAGACGGCGCAGGTGCGCGTGCCCTCATCGGTGTCGTGCGAAACCTGCAAAGGGTCCGGCGCCAAACCCGGTACCGCGCCCAAACAGTGCGGTACTTGTGGCGGTGCTGGCGTGGTGCGCTCGCAGTCCGGATTCTTTACGGTGGAGCGCGCCTGCCCGACGTGTCAGGGCCGCGGCCAGGTAATCTCTGACCCGTGCAACGTCTGCGGTGGCCAGGGCCGTGTCACCAAGGAGCGCACCCTCTCGGTCAACATTCCGGTTGGTGTTGAAGATGGCACGCGCATCCGCCTTTCCGGCGAAGGTGAAGCAGGTCTGCGCGGTGGCCCGGCCGGCGATCTCTATATTTTCCTCTCAGTGCGCCCGCATGAGTTCTTCCAGCGCGATGGCTCGGATCTTTACTGCAAGGTGCCGATTTCGATGGCGACGGCAGCCCTTGGTGGCGAAATCGAAGTGCCGACAATTGATGGCAAGAAGGCCCGCGTGAATATTCCCGAAGGCTCCCAGAACGGCAAGCAGTTCCGCCTCAAGAGCAAGGGCATGCCGGTCTTGCGCTCGCCGCAGTCGGGCGACATGTATATCCAGGTGGCTGTGGAAACGCCGGTCAACCTGACCCGCAAGCAACGCGATTTGTTGCGCGAATTTGAGAAAGAATCGCGTGACAACAGCCCCGAGTCAGAAGGCTTCTTCGCCAAGGCGAAAGCCTTCTGGGATGGCTTTGGCGCTTGACACTCAGACGTCTTCGGCCACCGGGCGTACCCAATCGAACAACAGGTGGAAGACATAGGCATAGAGTATGTAGGCGACAGTGAGACCGATATCGACAGCAAGTGCCGCCCACATGTCATAATTCCCCATCCACATTACGGCGGGCAATGTCACAGCAATCGAGCTGATCTCAAGTGAGGCGGCATGGGCAACGCGCAGGCTGTGTGGCCGCGCACAGGCAGTGCGTCCGGTGATGAAGCCGTCAACCCAGTCAAACACGCCGTTGTGCAGCGGTGACCAGAGCATTGCTATGGCGGACAACGTCACCATAAGTGCCAGCGACTCTCCTGTCGTTCTGCTGAACACCAGTGCATAGATCGGTGTGATCAGCAGAAGGCCACCGGCCTCGTAGGACAGCGTTTGCAGACAGCGCTCACGGACGCAACGCATGGCTGGATGTGGCGCGCGTGTGGTGTCATCTGCTGGAAGGTGACCGGCTTCCTGATTGATGTGCATGTTCAGCGTTCCCTTCGCAGAGTCTGGTGGCGCCTGGTCCCACAATCAGTTGTCGGCTGTGGCCCGTGAACCTCCATTGAAGGGCATGTTCATCCCTCCTTCATCTCGCAGTTGCGGGAATGATCACGCGAGTTGTGATGCTGCAGCACGGGATGGAAGCTTGCAGATGTGCAGGTTCACGGGGTAGGACACCGACATGTCCACACACATCCTCACGCGCCGCATTGCCTTTGCCAGCATCATGTTGATTGCCGCAGCAGCCGTTGCGGTCTGGGCCCTGCTGTCGACACCCGTTGGCCAGCGCTCGTCGGGTGTGGCGCTGGTCGGTGGTCCCTTCACCATGGTGAATCACAAGGGCGAGACGGTGACGGAGAAATCCTTTGCAGGAAAGCCCATGCTATTGTTCTTCGGCTTCACCTATTGCCCCGACGTCTGTCCGACCGAGTTGCAGGTGATGGCGGAAGCACTTCGCCAACTGGGTGACAAGGGTGCCGATATCCAACCCATTCTGGTATCGATTGATCCTGAGCGCGATACGCCAGACGTCATGGCAGCCTATGTCGCCAACTTCGGCGACCGCTTCATTGGCCTCACCGGAACGCCAGAACAGGTCAGGCAAATGGCCTCGGCCTACCGTGTCTTTTACCAAAAGGTGGAGAACAAGGACGCGCCTGATTCCTATCTGATGGACCACTCATCCATCATTTATCTGATGGATACCGAGGGCAAGTTCCTCAAGCATTTCACCTATTCGACCGATGCCAAGGCACTTGCCGAAGCCATTGCCAGCACGCTCGACCGCTGATACGCCGGGTTTCCGGCCTGAACCCAGTATTTACCCCTCCCTAGGTCCAATGGTGTATATCATTGTGAATCGTGCGCCTTATGCTTATATTGCAGTGCAACAACAATGCGTGCAGAGCTGACTGGGGGCTCGCGCAAGAGGGGTTATAGCCCATGCTCTACCAGCTCTATGAAATGAACCATGCGGCCATGGCACCTTGGCGTTCCGCCGTGGAGGCCGGTTCGGCATTCTGGGAAAACAATTCAAACCCGTTCGCCCAAACCGTTTTTGGACGCTCCACTGCCGCCTATCTGCAAATTTTCGAGCGCATGACCAGGCGCTACAGCAAACCGGAATTTGGCATCACCGAAACGATGGTGGGCAGTCAGCCTGTTGCCATTCGCCAGGAAACCATCTGGCAGATGCCATTCTGCAATCTCGTGCATTTCCGCAAAGTCGACAGCAAGGCCGCCAATCGCCAGGAAAAAGTCCTCATCGTCGCACCCATGTCGGGGCACTATGCAACGCTGCTGCGCAACACCGTGGAAGGCATGTTGCCGGGGCATGATGTTTACATCACCGACTGGACCGATGCGCGCAACGTGCCGCTGGCGGTGGGCAGGTTTGATCTCGACGATTACACCGACTACGTCATCAACATGCTGCATCACTTGGGCGAGCGTGCCCATGTCATGGCGGTGTGCCAGCCATCGGTACCGGTGCTGGCCGCCGTCTCGCTGATGAATGAGCGCGCTGACCCATTGGCACCTAAGTCGATGATCCTCATGGGCGGCCCAGTCGATACCCGGCGCAACCCGACTGGTGTCAACAAGCTGGCAGAAAACAAGGGCAAGGACTGGTTCCGCAAGAATGTTGTCATGACGGTGCCGTTCCCGCTGCCGGGCATGGGCCGCATGGTCTACCCGGGCTTCCTGCAGCTGACCGGCTTCATGACCATGAACCTCGACCGCCACATGACCGCCCACCGCGATCTCTTCTGGCACCTCGTCGAAGGCGACGGCGACAATGCCGACAAGCACCGGGATTTCTACGACGAATACATGTCAGTCATGGATCTCACGGCGGAATTCTATCTGCAGACGGTGGAGCGCGTCTTCGTGCACCACGACCTGCCGAGTGGCACCTATGCCTACCGCGGTCATCGCATCGCCCCCGAGCAGGTGACGAAGACAGCATTGCTCACCATCGAAGGCGAGAAGGATGATATCTCCGGCGTCGGCCAGACCGAGGCTGCCCATGACATCCTCAGTGGCTTGCCCAAGGAGATGAAACAGCAATACCTGCAAAAGGGCGTCGGCCACTATGGCGTCTTTTCCGGATCGCGTTACCGCAAGGAAGTCGTGCCAGTGATCAGCAGCTTCATCGAAAGCCACAAGGCAAAGTAAGGCCATGCGGCTGTTGCGGGCTTTTTCGGCGCGCAAGGTTTCGCCACTGCCGCCTCCGGTCACGGAAGTGCTGCTGCTGGCCGATGAACAGGTAACCATCACGTTCAAACGTCACGCGGCGGCACGGCGCTTCACGTTGCGCCTGTCCCGGGATGGGTCGGGTTTTCTCATGACCATGCCGCGGCGCTCCAGCATGGACGATGCCCGAGCCTTCGCCCACACCTCGGAAAAGTGGATGCTGAAGGCACTGGCAAAGCGTGTCACCAAGGTAGAAATTGCCGATGCCGCAGTGATCGTGCTGCGCGGCGTTGAACACACTATTGTCGCCACCGGCAAGGCGCGCGGACTGGTGCAACTTGACGCCGAAGCGCGCCTTCTGCATGTGCCGGGTCAACCAGCCCACATGAAGCGCCGCCTCACTGATTGGCTCAAGGCCGAAGCCGCCCACGACCTTGATGTTGCTTCCACCAAATACGCCATCGCCATGGCGGCAAAATTCCGTAAACTCAATATCCGCGACCAGAAAAGCCGTTGGGGATCATGTTCCTCGGATGGTGTGCTGTCCTATTCTTGGCGGTTGATCCTGGCGCCAGCTTTCGTGCTCGACTATGTGGCGGCCCACGAAGTCGCTCATTTGCGCGAAATGAACCATTCCACCCGCTTCTGGCGATTGGTGCTCAAGCATTGCCCTGATAGCCGCAATGCCAGGACCTGGCTCAAGCTCTATGGTTCGCGCCTGCACGCTATGGGTTGAAACCCGAACGTCGTTTGCAAGCGCTAGCGCATCGGGGTTCGAGTTCCCTCCGGCACCTATCCGTACCGTCTTGCCATTTGCACCCTGAGCGGTTGATTTTTGCCCCCGCCGGAGCCCTGCCGTTGTTCGCAAGTGCTTAATCTGCTGGCCCTTTTTGGCACAGGCTTAAAGCTTCATTAACCATCAAAACTTAAGCCTCGCTTAACCCTGTGGCGCAGTCTTTCGGCTGCCGCGTGTCCGGGGTGATCGAGGCTTTGCAGTCCGGGGGTATTCGCCTCCCTGTGCGTTCTCATCAACCGTTTGTTTTTGCGTAAGTTTTTGGGGAACTATCCTTTGACGCGCGATCAAAACACGAAGGTGCGCACGGAGTCCGAAACTCGCGAGAGTTGTAGGGCCGGTGAATCGTATCCAAAGCGCGGGGCATGCTCGTCAGCTGGGAGGCCTGCGACCCGCCTTTTGATCAGAACTGAAAGCCGAGCGCTTCAAGGGCCGGAGCTTCCGCCATGACTTGGTATCGACGTCATGACGGCCGCCCGGAGGTTTCTCCGAAATTCCCTTCAACCCAGCCCATCAAAACCAAGAAACGCGTTTTGCAACTCTCGACGGAGAATTGAAATGGATTACTCGAGTATACCGCGCTTAACGGCGCGGCCAAAGCCGGGACCGCTGTTGCGGTCCAGACTTTGGACGAGCACAGCAGTCGCTGCGCTCGTCATGGCGGCACAGGTCACACCGGCCTTCGCCACCATCGACAACACGGCTACCGGCAACGGTACCGGGCCTGCGGGCCCTGTATCTGCAACTGACGGCGTCAGTGTCGACGTGATCGACGCTGCTCCCGCCACCACCGTTGCCAAGTCCTGGGCATTCGTTGCCGGGCCGACTGGCGACGTCAACGGTGATACCAACGTCGATCCCGGTGACCAGGTGATCTACACCTACGTCGTCACCAACTCGGGCAACGTCACGCTGCAGGATGTGGCATTGACGGACGCCCATGATGGTGTGAACGGCGCGCTGGTCTTCACCAACCCGATTGCGCCGACAACCGACAATACGGTTGCAGGCGACGTTCCGGGTACCACGGGTGACTCCAGCAACACTGACTTCTCGGACAGTGACTGGGACGTACTCGGCCCGGGCGATGTTCTCACCTTCACGTCAACTTACACGGTTGGCGCAGGTGACTTCACGGCTCCGGCATCCAGTGATGGCGACATTGACAATACAGCATCAGTCAATGCCGACTTCAACGCCACTCCGATCACGGCTTCGACAGGTTCGACGTTTGTCCCGCTCGACAATACGGCGCGCTTTGACCTCGTGAAAACGGCTGACAACATATTGAACCGCGATGTGGGTGATGTGGTGACATACACCTATACGCTGACCAACACTGGCAACGTGTCGATTACTGCCCTGACTCTGTCCGACGTGGAAAACGGTTCGGGTGCCCTTGTGGGTCCGAACTTCGCAAGCTGGACCAACCAGGCAGGTTCGACGGTCACGGGGAACACGATCAACACCTTCACTCCGGGTGCGATCGCGGTCTACTCCTCGACCTATACCGTTACCCAGTCAGACGTGAACTTGTTGCAGTAAAACCGGCGCAAGTCACGCATGACACAACAAGCCTCCATGCGAGTGCAAAACGGAAAGGGCTGGAAGCGCAAGCTTGCGACCCTTTTGCCGTCGATGCTGCTTGCGTGGGGGCTTACCTCTCCGGCCTCGGCCGATATCGTCAACACCGCCACGGCGACCGGCTTCGTCAATGGCAATCCCATCACCGCCACAGCCACCGTGAGCGTCGACCTCGTTGATGAGATCGCGACCCTTACCGTCGTCAAGTCCGCAGTCGTCAATGATGGCGGCGATGGTACCGACGATCCGGGCGACACGATTTCCTACAGCTTTACCGTCACCAATTCCGGCAACGTCTCGCTCCAGAATGTTCTGTTGAGCGATCCGCTGGTTACGCTTTCGGCAGCAACGCTGACCGACAATGGTGCCCCCGGCGATTCCAGTGACGGAATCATCTCTGCCGGTTGGGATGAACTGGGCCCCGACGACATGCTCAGCTACACGGCGACGTACATTCTCACCCCCGCTGACGTGAACGCGGGTCAGGTTGTCAACACCGCGACCGGCAATGCCACGACTGTCCCGGGCACGCCCGTGACCCATGCAGACACCGAGACCACGTTCCTCAATGTCGTCTCTTCGATTTCGCTTGCCAAGGTCGCAACCCTCAATGACGGCGGCGATGGCATCGCCAATGCAGGCGACACGGTATCCTACAGCTTCACCGTCACCAACACCGGAACGGTGGTGCAAAGCAATGTCTCGGTCTCCGATCCATTGCTGAATTTCGCCAGCTTGCCGGGCCGTGCAGCGGCATCGGTCATGATGGCTGCAGCGGCCTCAGGTGCCGATCCGATGTCCACCGCCTCAACCGGATCGGTGGCACCATTCGATCCGGCTGCCGCCTTTGAAGGCGATGTCCGCGTTTATGCGCCCGTGGCAACACATAAGGCCGCGCTCGAATTCCCCGGCCGCGAAGCTCCTCAGCTAGCCGTGGCGCTTCATGCCGAGCGCAAGCTCGTGTTGCTCTCGGGTGATCCCGGCACCCCCAAGGCCGGCGATCTGATCGGCATCTATTTCAATCTCATCAATGGCGGTGAGGGCCCGCTCACCAACATCATGGTGGACCAACAAGGTGCAGAGGCATTTGGCAACGCCCTCGACATCCTGCCCGCCAACGCCAAGGACACCGCCAGCATCATCTTCTCGCGCCCCCTCACCGACGAGGACATCAAGACCGGCGTGATCAGCCAGCCCGCAATTATCCGCGCCCGCTCGCGTGACCGCGTGTTCAGCATTGCCGTGCTCGATGACCTGCCGTTGGCGGCAATTTCCGGCATGGAAGAACTCGCCACTGCCACGATCCTGCCTGCCAACGTTCCAAGCCTGGCACCGGGTGCTTCCACGATCTTCACCGCCACGCTGGTGTTGAGTCAGGCCGATATTGATGCAGGCGTTGTCAACAACTCCGCCCTTGCTTCAAGCACTGACCCGTTCAATGCCACCATCACGGCACCGGGCAGCGCTTCCACACCACTTCCAGCAGTTCCCGCCGTGGCGCTGATCAAGCAGGGCACGGTCAATCCCGGCGTTGATGCCATTGTCAATGCTGGCGACATTGTCAGTTACACCTTCTCGGTCCGCAACGCCGGCAACGTCACGCTCACCAACCTCACGCTCACCGATCCGGTGGCAGGCGTTATTTTGGCGGGCGGCCCCATCGTCTCGCTGGCCCCCAATGCCTTGGATACTTCGACCTTCACTGCAACCTATGTGTTGACCCAGGCTGACCTCGATCTCGGCCATGTCGACAACCAGGCGCAAATCACTGGCACGTTGCCCGACAATACCACGACGACCAGTGACTTCTCGGATGATGACGCCGAGACCGGCAATGACGTCACTGTCATTCCGTTGGCGCCCACGCCCGCCATCGCACTGTTGAAGCAGCTTGATACGTCAACATACCCCGCCGCTATCGAGGATGTGAACAGCAACGGCCTCAATGATGCCGGTGACCGCATTCACTATCGCTTCGAGGTTCACAACACGGGCAACGTGACCCTCAACAATGTCTATGTGCAAGACCGCAATCCCGCGATCATCACCACGCCGCTGCCGCCGACCGGAATCACAATCGCACCGGGTGCCTCTGACACCACGAGCTTCGCCGCGATCTATACGCTGATCCAGGCTGACGTGGACGCTGGCTCCTTCAACAACACTGCCGATGCCTTTGGCACTGATCCCAACGGCACCACGGTGCAGGATGAATCTGATCCGGGCGTGCTGACGCAGAACGCGCCCACCATCATCACCATTCCGGCGCAACCCGGCATCGCGCTGCTCAAGACCGTGTCTTCGATCAATGACGTGAACGGCAGCACTGTCACCGATACCGGCGACATCATCACTTACGCCTTCACCGTCATCAACACCGGCAACGTGACATTGACAGGCGTCACCCTCTCGGATCCCAATGCCTCTGTGTCAGGTGGCCCCATCGCCACACTGTTGCCCGGCACCTTCGACAATGCGACCTTTACCGCCACCCATCTTGTCAACGCCGGCGACATGGTCGCGGGCCGCGTCACCAACCAGGCAACGGCCACTGCCAGCACTCCGGCGAGCGGGCCTGTGTCTGACTTGTCCGACACCACCGATCCGACCGAAGATGACCCGACCGTCACGCCGACGGTGGTGCAGCCCTCCATCGCCGTCCTCAAGCAGGTCACCGGCATTGTCAACACCAACGCCAACGCGGTTGTCGATGCGGGCGACACGATCCAGTACCGCTTCCATGTCCGCAACACCGGCAACGTGCCGCTGAGCAATGTGACGATCAGTGATCCACTGGCAGGTATCGTCCTGGCAGGCGGGCCAGTCCCGCTGATGGATGCCGGTGATACCGACACGACGACTTTCACTGCCACATACGTGCTGACCCCAGCCGACATCCTTGCGGGCGAAGTCGTCAACCAGGCCACTGCCAGTGGCACCGCGCCCAACACGGTTGTCGTCCAGGATACGTCGGATGAATCCGACTACACCGACAATGACCCGACGGTGACCTATATCGCCAACGCGCCGTCGATCGCGGTCGTCAAGACCGTGAGCTCAATCACTGACGTCAATGGCAGCACCACACAGGATGCAGGCGACATCATCAACTACGCCTTCACAGTGGTGAACACCGGCAATGTGGCGCTCACAAATGTCACGTTGACTGACAACAATGCCACGGTTTCGGGCGGTCCCATTGCAACGCTGGCGGTTGCTGCCACCAACTCGTCCACCTTCACCGCCCAGCACGTCATCACCGCTGCCGAGGTCAACTTCGGCGGCGTGACCAACCAGGCGACGGTCACGGGCACCGGTCCGGGCGGACCTGTCACAGACCTCTCGGATGAATCCGCCGTCACCGGCAATGATCCTACTTTCACCTCGCTCACCCAGGCGCCGGGTATCGCCGTCGTCAAGACAGTGAGCAGCATCACCAACAGCAATGGCAATGCGCTGGTCGATGCCGGCGACGTGGTGCACTACGCCTTCAGTGTGCACAACACCGGCAACGTCACCCTCACCAACGTGACGTTGACCGACATCAACGCCAACGTCAGCGGTGGCCCGATCGCCAGCCTCGCTGCTGGTGCCGTGGATGCGACCACCTTCACGGCAACACATGTCGTGACGCTGGCTGACCAAGATGCCGAAGAAATCGTCAACCAGGCCCAGGTGCAGGGCACCGATCCGCTGGGCGGCGCTGTCTCTGATCTTTCCGACGGCACGGACATTCTCGGCAATGCCGCGACCGTCACGGCTGTGGCTGCCCCGCCTGTGGTGCTCACCAAGACGGTTGCCAAGTCTGAAATCATCCGCGGTGAACGCGTCTCCTACACCATTACGGCAGCGAGCCTGCATGCTGGCCCCTATACGATCAGGGACATCATGCCGCCCGGCTTCAACTATGTGCCAGGTTCTGCGACAGTTGATGGCGTGGCGGCAACACCGACCAGCACTGGCAATGTCCTGACTTTCGCCAGCCTGACACCTGACCCATTGACCGACAGGATCATCATCAAGCTGCAGCTTCTGGCCTCGGCAACGGTGAATACCGGCAGCCACATCAACCGCGCCCAGATTATCCAGACCGCAACCGGCGCTGTGATCGGCGTCGCCCAGGTTGCCGTGACGGTGAAGGAAGAACACATCTTTGATTGCGGCGAAATCATCGGCCGCGTCTTCGATGACCTCAACGCCAACGGCTATGCCGATGACGGCGAGCCCGGCTTGCCCGGTGTGCGCGTCGTCACCGTCAAGGGACTTCTCATCACCACCGACAAGAAGGGCCGCTTCCACGTGCCGTGCGCCGACGTCCCCAATGCCATGATCGGTTCCAACTTCCTGATGAAACTTGATCCGCGCACACTGCCTGCAGGCTATCGCATCACCACGGAAAACCCGCGTGACGTCCGCCTCACCCGCGGCAAGATCACCAAGCTCAACTTTGGTGCCACCAGGGACCGCAATGTCGAACTTGAGCTGCGCCGGGACGCCTTCGCCGGCGCTGGTGTTGATCTCAAGGATGAGTGGTTGTCGGGTGTCGACCGCCTCGTCTCGCTATTGGCCCAGGGCCGTGGTGAACTGCGCATCGTCTATCGCTGTTCCCAGTTTGCACCTGTCGTCAACGACCGCGTCCAGGTGGTGAAAGACCTTGTCGAGCAGCGCTGGCAACAGACTGGCCAGAGCCGCGCCCTCAAGATCAGTACGCGTGTGGAGTGCGGCCAATGATGAAGCGCGCACTCCTCCGTGGCATTGCCGGTGCCAGCCTGTTGGGCTTGGCGCTCGCGTCGACCGCCCTGGCGCAGGATGCCGGCTTGCCCTTCCAGATCATCGTTGATGGTGAGGTTGTGGCAGGCGACACCTTGCCAGCGCCGGCTGATGCGCAAGGTGTTGCTGTAGACGTGAAGTTTGACGGCTTGGGTGTGCGTCCCATGCTCAACGTCTCGACCGTGCCTATGCGGGCTTCATTCAAGGCCGGCGATGACGTGGGCTTCCTTGGCTCGCTCAACTATGCCGCTTGGGTGGCCAAGGGCGAGATCCGCATCTATGAGCGTGGCAACCCCTCGCAAGCTGGTTTGGTTGCGGTGTTGCCGCTGTCCAACATGGCGACCGCCGAGTGGGTCATGCCCGACACCGGCCCAGCCGATATGGAATATATCTTCCGCGTCTATGATGATCAGGGCCGTTACGACGAGACAGCACCATTGCCGCTTTCACGCAGCGCCACAGATCTGCCAACGCACGACTATGCCAGCAAGGCCGTGGCACCGGGCTATTCCGAAGACCGCACTGCCGTTCGCAACATCGATGTTCACGGCGGTGCCGTCACTGTCTATGGCAAGAATGTGCCCGCTGGCCTCGATGTCCTCGTCATGGGCGAACCCGTGCCGGTCGACGCTGACGGCAGCTTCGTCGTGCAGCGCATCATGCCGCAGGGCAGTCATGAAGTTGATGTCAAACTCGGTGATGGTGCCGACGGCCTTGACTTCACCCGCACTGTCACCATTCCGGAAAGTGAATGGTTCTATGTCGGCCTTGCCGATTTCACTGCCGGCTACAATTTCAACGACCACGTCGAAAATCTGCGCCCCGGCGATTTCGATGACGATGTCTATACCCGCGGCCGCCTGGCGTTCTATCTCAAGGGCAAGATCAAGGGCCGCTACATTCTTACTGCTGCCGCCGACACCGGCGAGCAACGCCTCAAGTCCATCTTCAAGGGCCTTGATGACAAGGACCCGCGCCAGTTCCTGAAGCGCCTCGATCCCGATGACTATTATCCGGTTTATGGCGATGACTCGGTTGCCGTGGAAGACGCACCGACCAAGGGCAAGTTCTATGTCCGCCTCGAAAAAGGCCCGAGCCATGTCATGTGGGGCAACTTCAAGTCCAACATCAAGGGCACCAGGTTCCTCCGCCACACCCGCGCGCTTTATGGTGCGCAGGGTGTTTACCGCTCGCAGGCCCCCGCACCTGACGGTGGTGCCAAGACAGAAGTGGACGTGCATGCCGCCATGCCGGGCACCGTGCCGCAGCGTGATGTCTTCCGTGGCACTGGAGGTTCGGCTTATTTCATCAAACACCAGGACGTGACGCCGGGTTCGGAAAGCGTTACCATCGAAGTGCGCAATACCGTCACCGGTTGGGTCGTCGAACGCCGCACCCTCACCTACGGCACCGATTATGACTTCGATTATATCCAGGGCGTTGTCATCCTGCGCCAGCCACTGTCATCAAGCGATACTGCAGGCACGGAGAACTATGTCGTCGCAAGTTATGAATACACACCTGCGGCCCGCGATGTGGATGGCTATGTCACCGGTGGCCGGGCCCAACAGTGGCTTGGCGATCATATCCGCGTCGGCGTGACGGGCCTCAAGGAAAACACCGAGGGCGCCGACCAGGTGCTCTATGGTGCCGACGTGCATGTGCGCCATTCTGAAGGCACCTGGCTTGAAGGCGAAGCCGCCCGCTCGCAAGGCCCTGGCTTCGGCTCATCCTATTCTGCTGATGGTGGTCTCACCATTCAGGACAATGCCTCGGCCGGCATTCCCAACAAGACGGCGATGGCTTACCGCGTCGAGGGCCGTCTCGCGCTCGAAGACCTGAGCCCCAATGCCAGGGGCCATGTCGGTGCGCGTTATGAACATCACGGCAAGGGTTTCTCCTCGCTTGAAGTTGACGCCAAGGACGCCAAGCGCCTGATGGGTGCCGATGCCGATGTGGAACTGGGAGAAAGCGTCAAGGCCGCCGCCACCATCAGCGACGAAAAGATTGCAACCGGCAGCCACACCACCGAGGCCAGGGCCAAGCTCGCCGTCAAGACCAGCGACAAGGTGACGGTCGAGCCCTACGGCGTCTACACCCGCAAGACCGGTGATGCCGCCTCAACCGCCGAGCAGGGCCAGCGCGCCGATGCCGGTATCAAGGTTCTCTATGCCTGGGATGATGACCAGGAAGCCTTTGTCTTTGGCCAAGGCACAGCCATGCACACCGGAACGATGCACAAGGATCACCGCGTCGGCGTGGGCGGCAGTTTCCGCCTTGCCGAGAAGGTGACTGCGGAAGGCGAAGTCTCGTACGGCACGCAAGGCATAGGTGCTGCAGCAACTGTCAGCTACGAGCCCACTGCCGATGACAAATATTATATCGGATACAAGCTTGATCCCGCGCGTGATCTTGCCTCCAACTGGCCCTTCCAACTGGTCGGCGAAGACATGGGCAGCATCGTCGCGGGTGCCCGCCACCGCTTCAATGAGCAATGGCTGGCCTACAGCGAAGACAATTTCGATCTCTTTGGCGAACATGTTTCGCTGACCCAGGTCTATGGCGTGACCTACACACCCGATGCCGCATGGACCATCACCGGCGGCACCGAAATCGGCCAGGTCTTCGACAACACCATTGATCCCCTAACCTTGGTCAAGAACCCGGATTTCGACCGCATCGCCATCTCTCTCGCTGTTGGCTACAAGAGCGACAACGGCATTGAAGCCACCGGCAAGGCGGAATACCGCATCGACGACAGCGAAATTAATCTGCGCGACATGGAGGCCTATCTGATGCAGGCGAGCCTTGGCGTGAAGATGGATGAGGACTGGCGCGCCGTTGCCACCTTCGACGGTGTCTTCAGCGATGCCACCGATTCCACCCGCGACGGCGACTATGCCGAAGGCTCGATCGGCTTTGCCTATCGCCCGGCTGACAGCGACCGCCTCAATGGGCTGGCCAAGCTCACCTATCTCTATGACTTGCCCGGTACCGACCAGGTCAGCGTCGATGGCACCACCTCAAGTCCGGCGCAGCGGTCTTATATTGCTTCCGTGGATGCCAGCTACGATATCATTCCGCAGGTCACGGTCGGTGGCAAATATGGTGTGCGCATTGGCGAAACCAAGGACCGTGCACCCGGTTCTGCATGGGTCGACTCGCAGGTTCATCTCGCCGTGGTGCGCGCCGACCTGCACATAGTGCACGAGTGGGATGCGATCCTCGAGGGCCGCGTCCTGTGGTCACCGACCACCGACGAGCGTGACTTCGGCGCGGTTGCCGCGATCTACCGGCAATTCGGCGACAACGTGAAGGTCGGCCTCGGCTGGAATTTCGGCCATTTCAGCGACGACCTGCGCGACCTGTCGCAGGACGACCACGGCGTCTTCCTCAACGTCATCGGCAAGCTTTGATCCGGCATTGACCCCCTCCCATCACGGGGGTGGACTGTGTTAAGGGCTGGTCAACGCCTGAGGACAACGATGACCGTCAATTCTTCCCAAGCCCCCGCCATTGCCGATCTCTATGAACTTTACCGCCGCCGTGTGCCGCGCATGTTCCACGATTACTGTGAGACCGGTTCCTACACGACCAGCACCTTTGTCGACAATACGGCGGCCTTCGCCAAATACCGGCTGCGCCAGCGCGTCGCCCGCAACATCGACAACCGCTCCACTGCTTCTGAAATGATCGGTGAAAAAGTCTCGATGCCGGTGGCGCTGGCACCGGTTGGCCTGACCGGGATGCAACATGCCGATGGCGAAATCCTCGCCTGCCGCGCTGCCCAGAAATTCGGCGTACCCTACACTCTCACCACCATGAGCATCTGCTCGATTGAAGATGTGGCAGCCCACACGTCCAAGCCCTTCTGGTTCCAGCTTTACGTCATGCGCGACCGAGGTTTCTCGTCTGATCTCGTCGCCCGTGCCAAGGCTGCAAAGTGCTCGGCTCTGGTGCTGACGCTCGATCTGCAATTGCTCGGACAGCGCCACAAGGACATCAAGAATGGCCTCTCCGCCCCACCGAAACTGACGCTCGGCAACATCGCCAACATGATGACCAAGCCGCGCTGGGGTCTCGGCATGCTCGGCACCAAACGCCGTCAGTTCGGCAACATCGTTGGCCATGTGAAAGGTGTCACCAACATGGCCTCGCTGTCGGACTGGACCAACAGCCAGTTCGATCCGACGCTGGATTGGTCGTCGGTTGATTTCATCCGCAAGCAGTGGGGCGGCAAGCTCATCCTCAAGGGCATCAACGATGTTGACGACGCCGTCACGGCGGCCGCTCTGGGCGCCGACGCCATCATCGTCTCCAACCACGGTGGCCGCCAGCTCGACGGCGCACCGGCAACGATCGACATGCTCGGCCCGATCATCGATGCTGTGGGCGACAAGGTTGAGGTGCACTTCGATAGTGGCATCCGCACCGGCATGGATATTTTCAAGGCCATCGCCATGGGCGCCAAAGGCACCTACATCGGACGCGCCTATATCTATGGCCTTGGTGCGGCGGGCGAAGCAGGCGTGAGCCATGCGCTCGATGTGCTGCACAAGGAACTCTCCGTCACCATGGGTCTCTGTGGTGAGCGCGATATCAGGAATGCGGGCCGCCACAACCTGCTCATGCCAGCGCCGGGCTTTGAAATTCCGCCACCTGAAATGAAGCCCGCAAAAAAGCGCCGCTGATGCCGCTGCAGAACCGCGTCGATCCGTGGGGCAATCTTGTTGCCACGCCGGAACACGGCACGCTGATGGGCAACCGCGGCGGCCACTTTCACAAAGACGATCAGACCCTGGGCCGCCGTCGCTGGGCCAGCACGCACTGGATTTGTTGCGAACTGCACTACAAGGGCAGGCACCACGAGCCCATGGGGCAGGGTTACACCTCGCTCTTTTTCCTGGATGAAGTCACCGCCCTGGCGGCAGGACACCGGCCCTGTTTTTTCTGCCGCCGCGCTGAAGCCAGGGCGTTCCTCGCTGGCCGCAGCGCCATGGCGTTTGACCAGGAGCTGCACACCGAACGCCAGGCGCCGCATCCCGTCGTTGCCCTTGCCGATGTGCCGCAAGGCGCCGTGGTCGAGGACGGCGGGTATGCATTTGCCCGCCGCAATGGCAATTTTCTGCGCTGGTCGTTTGCTGGTTACACGGAAGCTGTGAATTTCAAATCCGCCATGCAAGTGAAGCTTTTGACAGCTCCATCAATCGCGGCCATCTTGGCAAAAGGATTTCAACCGCGCTGGCATGAAACAGCGCTGCAATGGGACGATTGAAATGAAGCTTCTGCGTTATGGACCCAAGGGCAAGGAAAAACCGGGCCTTCTCGACAAGGATGGCAAGATCCGCGATCTCTCGAAAGTTGTGAGTGATATCGGCGGGGATGTGCTCTCGCCCAAGTCGCTCGCCAAGCTGCGCAAGCTCAATCCCGCCAAACTGCCATTGGTGAAAGGTAATCCTCGCATCGGTGCTTGTGTTGCCAATCCGCAGAAGTTTATCGCCATTGGTCTCAATTATTCCGACCATGCCGCCGAAAGCGGACTCGCGGTGCCGCCGGAACCGGTGGTGTTCACCAAACAGGTGTCCTGCCTCTCCGGCCCCAATGACGACGTGACCATTCCGCCGAAATCGAAGAAGTCGGATTGGGAGGTTGAACTGGGTGTCATCATCGGTACCCGGGCCAAGAACATCAAAAAGGCAGATGCCCTGAAGCATGTCGCTGGTTACTGCACCATCAACGATCTTTCCGAACGTGAATTTCAGGCCGAGCGGGCAGGGCAATGGACCAAGGGCAAGTCCTACGACACCTTTGGTCCTGTCGGTCCATGGCTCGTCACCACGGATGAAGTGAAGGATCCGCAGAAGCTCCACCTCTGGCTCGAGCTCAACGGCAAGCGCGTGCAGGACGGTTCCACCAAAACCATGGTCTTCGGTGTCGCCCACATCGTGGCTTACCTGTCGCAGTTCTTCACGCTCATGCCGGGCGATATCATCACCACGGGCACACCGCCCGGTGTCGGCATGGGCATGAAGCCACAGCGCTTCCTCAAGCCCGGTGACCGCATGGTCATCGGTATCGATGGACCAGGCTTGAACCTGGGTGTGCAGACGCAGAAAGTGCTGCGCGACAAGTAGCTCTGCTACGGGGATTTGTGCGCCGAGATCAACCGCAGCCGGTCGGACTCCCACTGCACGTCGAGTGTCAGGGGCTGGCGCTGCATCTCGCACAGCTCAGCGCGCGACAGGCCGATATCCTTCAGCATGTAATCGTCGAGGCTTGCGATTTTTCGCAGGGCGCGGCGAGCCTGCCAGTTCTTGATCACCCGCACGAGCAAGGTCAGGCGGCCATAGGCTTGGCGGGATTGGGCCTGGTGCAGAATGTATTCGCGCATGATGGACCTCAATTGTATCTATTGTAGCTGTTATTTGCAGCAATTGCCCCCTTGATTCCTGCTTCTGTATAGATACAATATGCTGGCAAACCAATCAATCGGAACATTGTCACCATGACAATATGGACTCCCGTCCTCGACCGCTCGAAGCCGCTTTACCTCGCCATTGCTGATGCGATCTCGCGTGACGTTGATGGTGGCACACTTCCCGATGGCGCACGCCTGCCACCGCAGCGTGAATTGGCCTGGAAGCTGGGCGTGACGCTGGGCACGATTACACGCGCCTACAAGGAGGCCGAAGAGCGCGGCCTTCTCGCTGGCGAAGTGGGGCGCGGCAGCTACATCCGCAAAGCCAGACTTTCTTCGCCGCTGCCTTCTCCACCTCTGGATTTCGCCGACATTGTCGACCTGAGCCACGCCATTCCCCCGCCCATTGTCACAGCCGAAGAGTTCGATTTGGCCATGGCGGCGATCCAGCGCGATCCGCGCAAGCTCGACCTTCTCGACTATGCACCGCCAGACGGTTTTCCGCAGCACAAGGCCATGGCCGCGACCTGGCTCAAACGCAGCGGCATAAATGTGGCCGAACAAAACATCGTCATCACCGCAGGCGCACATCTCGGTTTCATCACTGTGCTGGAGGCGATCAGCGAGCCCGGCGAAACTGTGTTGGCCGAGGACGTGAACTACGCGTTGTTGCGCACCACGTTCCGCAATGCCCATGTGACGCCGGTGCCGATTGCCATGGATGAAGATGGCATGCTGCCTGATGCACTGGAAAAGGCGGCGCGTGCCGCCAAGTCACGCATTCTCTACATTGTGCCGTCGCTGCAGAACCCGACGACCAACACCATGAGCCGCCGCCGCCGCGACGCCATTGTTGCCGTTGCTCGCAAGCATGACCTCACCATCATCGAGGATGATATTTTCCGTCTGCTCGATGAGCGGACCCAGCCGCCGACATTTTATGCACTTGCGCCGGAGCGTACCTTTCACGTCACCAGTCTCTCGAAAACGTTGGCACCGGGGTTGCGCATCGGCATGGTAGTCACGCCAGCCAGTCAGGAACGCGTCCTCAAGTCCCACGTGCGCAACATGGCCTCGCGCAATGTCGGCATCACCGGCGAAATCGCCCGGTTCTGGATCGAGACTGACTTGGCATCCACCATCTTGACCCGGGTGCGCAATGAATTGGCAGCCCGGCGCAACCTGTTTCTTTCGGTCTTCAAGGGCACGAGCTTCCGCTGTGAACCGGGTGCGCCCTATGCTTGGCTGGAATTGCCCAAGCTGTGGCAGGCCAGCCGCTTTGCCCGCGCACTGGCCGGCCGCCGTGTGCGTGTGACGCCCGGCAACGCATTTCATCTCGGGCCCGCGCCTGCGAGCAATCATATACGCATTTGTTTTGGCGGGCCGGATTCAGGTCCACAAACCCGGAAAGGTCTGGAACTTGTCCGCGAACTCATGGCTGAAGAGCCTGAGGAGGATTTCACCCCAGTGGCTTAGAGGGTTGCCGGCGTGCTGGCTTGACGGAAGCGGGCAATGAGGTGCCCACACTATTGTTCCGGCCATTGTTGAGTGACGTCTTGTGCCTGGCGTGATTGACCAAAACCTGCAGTGTGCGACGGAAGGTTTGCAGGCCGTCGGCCCCGATGACCTCTGTGATTTCGGCTTCGAGCAGCCGGATCTGGTGGTTGGCCATCTCGAGGGCCTCGCGGCCCTGGGCCGTCAATGTCACCTGGACATCGCGGCGGCTCGGCTCGGCATGGCCGAATTCAATGACACCCAACTCCTTGAGCCGCTGTGCGGACATGTGAACCGCTTGACGTGAAATCCCCAGGTGGCGGGCCACATCGGAAATGCTGCTGTTGCCAGCTGCGGCAAAGATGAACACCCGGACGTCCGAAGCCCGGACATGCTCATAGGGCGTGCCGCTGCGGAAAGCGGCGATCCGCAGGTCGAGCTCCGTCCCCAGTTGATAAACGAGGGAACGGATGTTGTCGGAGGCGGCACGGGGAAGGTCGTTATCAATCATGATTGACAAATAACGGCAGAAATTCAGTCCGTCAAGAGCGCAAAATACCACATAAAACCGCATATATGTCATGCAATACATCAAAAACACAGATTTTATGACAATCAAGATTGACAAAACTGAACGGAATAAGCATATGAACAACGTCAACTTAAGTTGACTAAGTGCTCCAACATGCTCCGCCCACGTCATCTGCCTCCCCCAGAAGAGTCGGAGGGCCGGGCAGGCTGTTGGAGTTACTTACGATGCTGGGCTATGGGGGCGCGCCGGTGCCCGGCAGAGCCGGCGGTGTTCCCTAAGCACCGCCGGCTCGCTTTGCCATTTATTCGCTGTCGCCCGTTTCCAGCAGACTGGCCACCACACCGCGCACATCGAGCAGAATGGCGTCTGCCATGGCGGCATGGCCTTCAGCCGAGGGGTGCATGGCACCTGTGGTTTCCGAAAACACCACCTCAGAGGCCTTGGCATCAATCTGCCCGGCTTTGGTGAGAACCTTCTGGTTGATCGCCATGTAGGCGTCATTGAAGCTGCGCACCCAGCGCTGGCGCAGTGCATAGGGATAGTTTTCGGTCACCGGATGATAGGGCCGCCAGTCGCGCTGCTTGCCCGACCAACTCTGCGTGCAGGTTGCCGTTGCCCGTTCCGCCTTGCCGGCGCACGGCATCATCAGCTGCTCGGCCGGATCATTGGCGGCCTTGTCGTTGCGCGCACAAAATCCGTGTCCGCTGAACGGCCGCCCCTCATAGGCCCGCCCGGCAAAACGCCAGCCATGATCCTCCGCCAGTTCGCCCATGCGCGTGTGCAGCATCTCCAGTTGCCCGTGCGCCGCCTGCAATTTGCCCGGCGTGACCACCAGCCATGACGACCAGAAATCCAGAGACTGATTGGCAGGATAGAGGTCTTCATCAACGCCTTCTTCGCCTGCCGCGCAAACCTGGCCGCGCTCATCTTCCAGAATGTCGGGATAGGCGGTGAGCACCACGCGCGTCGGATCAAAGCCGACCGCGCCATCGTTGAGCGGCACCGCCAGCTCGATCGCTTTCGCCAGACGGGCATAGGCGCCCGGCAGGTCGTCCTTCATGTTGGCGGCAAACTGCTTGGGCGAAACCGTGGCGCCGAAGAACTTGGCGATCGACGACGTGGTGTTGTCGCGCAACGTCGCCCAGGTCACCAGATTGGAAAAGCCGATGTCGTTGCCGCCAACCGAGAGCAGCAGCAAATCGACATTGCGCAGGTAGTCATTGCCGGGGCAGCGCCAGTAGCCCTTCTCTTGCTCCGGCTTGGCCCGGCAGATCTCGCGCAGCAGCCAGCGCAACTGGGTGTCCTTCGACGAGCCCGTGACCACCTGCACCCGGCCATCGCGGCTGGTGTAATCGACATGCTCCTGCGGCCCGATGATGCCCTCATCAACACCAGCACCAGAGCAGGCATAGCCAAGGAAGGTCACCGCGCTGTGCGGATTCTCCACCGCGATCTGCAATGCGGCGCGCAACTGGTGGCCATAGAGCGAGCGGTGGCAGATCTCGTCCATCCATTGGGCGCTGCCGCTGCCATCGTTGCGGGCCCGGCGCGGATAGAGATTGCGGTTGCGCGCCTCGGCCGAAAACGTCACCGGCACATCGGGGTTGCCTTCGCCCGAGGCAAAGCTGTCACCCAATCCCGCGATCAGTAAATCCTTGACCACAACATCGGTGGAGATGCCCTGTTCGCCCTCGGCCGCAACCGAGACGCTGGCCCCTTTGGGCCACGGAATGTCGAGCATCACCGGTTCATCGCACGGTGCGCTGACCGGCGCCGCGTCATTGACCCGCCAGTCGCAATTGTATTCGGCAAAGAGCGTGTTCTTGTCGCGCGCCGTCAGCCACATCCGGACCTGATGCGACGCCGGAATGACATAGGCCTCGGTGCTGCCGCAGGCCGAATGGCTGCGCGCCTTGCCGTCCCAGCACAGATTGCCCACGGCCTTCGCCGCCCAGCCGCGCCAGTCGTATTTGGTGCGGAGGTGGCGCGAGAACGGAATGTAGCGGTCGTTGAGCACATGCTCGGAGCCCAGCACCGAGGAACTGGCGATCAGCCGCTGCTTGTCATCATCGGCCAGGTTGAGGCCATCGACATGGACCATGTATTGCTGCCAGGCCCGCTCCATGGCCTGGAAATCAGCCGCGTTCTGGAACAGCCGGAAGCGGTTTTCCACCTGCCAGTTGATCTGCACGTTCGACGAGGTGAGAGTCTGCGCCAGCGCCGGCCAGGCCAGCGCGAGGGCAAACAGGAAAACCACAGAGAAAATCCGCACGATTGCACCGTCATTCACAAAGCGCAGACCTTTAGCAGATGGCCCAAGGCAGGAATGTGTCGGGATGAAAATAACTAATCCTGAAATATGAAGTTGCACTTGAGATCAAATGGGGAGGATTACCGTGAAGAGGACAATGGGAGTTGGAGCAAATCAAACAAAGCTTGCCTGCTCCCGCGCCGCCTTATCCCGCATCCGGGAGACGTGCGGCAGCGTCGCCCCCCGCCCGCTCTTGCAATTCCGCCGAAAACCACACATATCCCGCCCCGGAAGGTTGGTGGCAGGCGTTATGCTCGCCAACCGGGTCAGGACCGGAAGGTAGCAGCCCCAACGAGATTTTGACGGGTTGCCGTCCAGCCTTCCACTTCATTCACAGTCCCTCACCCGCCTGTCGGCACCCTCTCCCGCACAAAGAGCGGGCGAGGGCGTACAATCGCTTCTGCCTTCTCCCGTTTTTTCTAACGGGAGAAGGTGCCCGCAGGGCGGATGAGGGAGACGCGGATTCTAGTTCCGTCGCCGCCGGTTCTCCCCTAAATCCCTTTCCACAATGGCAGACACCGCAGCACCGCCCACGCCCTACCGCGTGCTGGCGCGCAAATACCGGCCCACCGATTTCTCCGCCCTGATCGGGCAGGAGGCGCTGGTGCGCACCCTGACCAATGCCTTTGCCACTGGCCGCGTCGCCCAGGCCTATATGCTCACCGGCGTTCGCGGCATCGGCAAGACCACCACGGCGCGCCTCATTGCCCGGGCCCTCAACTATCCGCCGGGGCCGTCGATCGACATGCCGGAGATGACGGCGCAGTGCGAAGCCATCCTCGAATCGCGCCACATGGATGTGATCGAGATGGATGCCGCGTCCAACACCGGCGTCGACAACATGCGCGAGATCATTGACAGCGTGCGCTATGCGCCCGTCCAGGCGCGGATCAAGGTCTATATCATCGACGAAGTGCACATGCTCTCGAAGAGCGCCTTCAACGCGCTGCTGAAGACCCTGGAAGAGCCGCCACCGCATGTGAAGTTCATCTTCGCCACCACCGAAATCCGCAAGGTTCCGGTCACCATCCTGTCGCGCTGCCAGCGCTTCGACCTGAAGCGCCTCGATGCGGCGCTGCTGATGCAGCACTATGGCAACATCGCCAGGCTGGAAAACGTCGCCATTGATGAAGAAGCGCTGCGCATGATTGCGCGCGCCGCCGAAGGCTCGGTGCGCGATGGCCTGTCGCTGCTCGACCAGGCCATTGCCTATGGTGATGGTGTGGTGAATGCGGGCAGATGTGGGCCAGATGCTGGGTCTCGTTGACCGGGCCCGCGTCATCGATCTCTTTGATGCCGTCATGGCCGGTGATCCGGCCCGGGCGCTGGCTGAACTGGCGCAGCAGTTTGAAGCCGGTGGCGATCCCGAAACCATTCTCACCGACATGGCCGACTTTGTGCACTGGGTGACAAGGCTGCGTCTGGTGCGCGACAGTGCCATGATGGATGGTGCCCGCACCGAAACCGAAAAGACCCGTGGGCTTGAATTCGCCGCCAAGCTGACCATGCCAACGCTGGCCCGCGCCTGGCAGATGCTGCTCAAGGGCATTCAGGAAACCGCGACTGCCCCCAACCCGATGCAATCCGCCGAAATGGTGCTGATCCGGCTCGCCCATGCCGTTGACCTGCCGCCCGCCGATGAACTGGCCCGCATCGCCAAATCCGGCACGGTGGAAAGACTGCCCAGCAAATCCCTGCCGCTGCGCAGTGAAAATACGCCAGCATCGAACCCGGCCTCGAATTTGGCGCCAGCACTTTCACCAGCGCCGCAAGTGCCGCCTACAACCCATTCCGCAACCCAGGCCGCGCCGACAGCCTTCACGGATTTCGCCGGCCTCATCAAACTGGTGAGTGAGCGCCGTGACGTCAAGCTCAAGGCCGAACTGGAACGCTTCGTGCGTCCCATCTCGGTTGCCGAGGGCCGCATTGAACTGGCGCTTGAAGCCAACGCACCGCCGGGCCTGAGCAACGAATTGATGCGCAAGCTTGAAGCCTGGACCGGCCGCCGCCATATCATCACCGTGGCCCGCGATGGCGGTGCCGAGCCACTGCTCAAGCAGAAGAAATCAGCCGAAGCGCTGGCCCTCCAGGAAGCCCGCGCACTGCCCGCCGTGCAGGCCATCCTCAAGGCCTTCCCCGGTGCTGAAATCCTCGGCGTGCGCGAACCGCAATTGCCCAATCCAGAGACCACCAGCCCAGATCCGGAAGACCCAGATGAAGAACATCGCTGACATCATGAAACAGGTCCAGTCCATGCAGTCGCGCATGGCCGACATGCAGACCAAGCTCGAAGGCCTCAGCGTCACCGGACAATCCGGCGGCGGCCTCGTCACCGTGACGATGAGCGGCAAGGGCACCGTCACGGCGATCGACATCGATGCCTCGCTCCTGAAGCCGGACGAGAAAGACATCCTCGAAGACCTGCTCATCGCCGCCCACAGTGACGCCAAGGGCAAGGCCGAAGCCTTGGCCGCCGAAGAGATGAAGGCGCTGACCGGCGGCCTGCCTTTGCCACCGGGATTGAAGCTGCCGTTTTAGCGATGAAGCGGCAGACCGGTCCCGAAATTGAAAAGCTGATCCAGCTTCTGGCCCGCCTGCCGGGTCTGGGGCCGCGCTCGGCCCGCCGCGCCGTGCTGCACCTGATCAAGAACCGCGAAAAATTGCTGGATCCCCTGACGCTGGCTCTCGAGGATGCCCGCCTCAAGGTCACCACCTGCTCGTCATGCGGCAACGTCGATACCGTTGATCCCTGTTCCATTTGCCGTGATCCCCGCCGTGACCGCAGCATGATCGTGGTCATCGAAGACGTCGGCGACCTCTGGGCGCTGGAACGCGCCGGTGCCTGGTCCGGCCTGTACCATGTGCTCGGTGGCACCCTGTCGGCATTGGGTGGCGTGCGCCCCGAAGATCTGGCGATCGGCCCGCTGCTCGAACGCGCCAGCGATGGTGTGGTGAAAGAAGTGGTGCTCGCCACCAATGCCACGGTCGAGGGCCAGACCACGGCCCACTACATCACCGAGCGCCTCAAGGACAAAGGCCTCGCCACCTCGCGTTTGGCCCACGGCGTACCGGTCGGCGGCGAACTCGACTATCTCGACGAAGGCACGCTGACCCAGGCCCTGCGGGCGAGACGCCCGATTTAGGAGTGCTGGGCGAGACGCCCGATTTAGGAGTGCTGGGCGAGACGCCCGATTTGAGCCTGTTCTGATACAGGTCGTTAACACTTTCTCAACTGTGAAAATAGCCAGGCCGCCATGCCAACCCGGGGCGGACCAGCGCTTGCTCCTTTCTCCTCAACACCACCGGTTCTGTACCGGACTGAGACAGGAGTGACACCGTGAGCAACATTCGCAAGACGTTTTCCCGTTTTTGGAACAACGAACGCGGCGATACCGCCATCATGTTTGCGCTGAGCATCATTCCGTTCATGCTGGCAGCGGGCGCGGGCATTGATTACGCCCAGTACAGCAATGCCAAGACCCATCTCCAGGCCGCCCTCGACAGCGCTGCCCTTGCCGGGGCCGCAGCCGCCGGCAAGTCGAACAGCGAACGCGCCACCATCGCCGAAGCAGCATTCACTGCCAACCTCGCCACCGGTGCCGCCTCCGGTTATGACGTCACCAGCGATTTCACGGTGGTTGACGGCACCTTCGTTGCCGAAGCCTCGGTTGAAGTCCCTACCTCCATCATGAAGCTCGCCGGCCTCACCGCAATGACGGCAGAAGGCACGGCCGAAGTCGGCCTCGGATCCAACAAGAAGGCCGAGATCGCCCTGGTGCTCGACTATTCCGGCTCGATGGCCGAGCGCTCCGGCGGCAAGGTGAAGTATGTCGCCATGAAGGACGCCGCCACCAAGCTGGTGACCGACCTGACGGCAGCCAACCCCGGCAAAGTGAAATTCGGCCTCGTGCCGTTTTCGCACCACGTCTACCTCACCCTGCCCAAGGCCTATGTGCTTGGCCAAAGCGGCGCTGGCAACTGGACCGGCTGCACCCAGGACCGCAAGTATCCCTACAATCTCACCGACGACACTCCGACGTCGGCTGCCGGTTCCAAGTGGGGCCAGGCCCATGCCCCCGAGCATGCTGACTCGGACTGCTCAGGTTACGCCCCCAACAATCTCGTGGTGAAGCCACTCACCAGCGATGACCGGGCGGTGAAATCGCAGCTCGCCGCCATGCGCCCTTATGCCTGGACCCACATCGCGCTTGGCGTCGAGTTCGGCTATCACTTGCTCTCTGACAACCTGCCCTTCGATCAGGCGGCACCCTCAAGCGACACTGAAACCCAGAAGTTCATGATCGTTCTCACCGACGGCATGCAGACGGAACCTGCCTTCGGTCCCGGCCGCGGCCGCAACGTCGCCCAGGGCGAATCCAATCTTGCTGACCTTTGCACCAATGCCAAGCGCGACGGCATCCGCATCATCACGCTCGCCTTTGACCTCAACGACACCTCGACCCGGGCCCGCCTGCGCAATTGCGCCAGCAATACCGAAAGCTTCTTTGTTGCCGATGATGCCACCGACTTGTCGCTGGCTTTCGAAGACATCAAGACGGCGATTGCCAGCGAAATCTATTTGAAGAAGTAAGGTTCAGCTTCCCTGCACCAGGCGTGGCCTTGGCCCTTCAGCAATCGCTGGCGTACCTTCCGGCTCAACATCCATGTTCTCGATCTTGACGCCGCGCTTGTTGATGCGGTCAGCAGAGGTCGTGAGTTTTTCCAGGTCGCCGTTGGCCATGTCGAAATGACGGCGCAAATCGCCCGCCCGCTCCTTCAGCCGCGTCACATCCTCCAGCAGCCGGATCACCTCTGCCTTGATGACGTGGGCCTGTTCACGCATCGCCACATCCTTGACGATGGCCTGCATGGTCTGCACCAGCAGCATCAACACATTGGGTGAGGCGAGAATGACGTGCGCGCGATAGGCCTTCTGCACCACATCCTCAAACTTCTCGTGCAACTCGGCATAGATCGACTCCGACGGCACGAACATGATCGCCGTATCGTGGGTCTCGCCGGTGAGCAGGTATTTTTCCGAAATGTCTTTCACATGTTTCAGCACATCGCCCTTGAGGCGCTGCTCCGCCGCCTTGCGCAGACCTTCATCCTTGGCTTCGGTGAACGCGGAATAGGCTTCCAGCGGAAACTTGGCATCAATCACCAGTTTCACCGGTGAATCCGGCAGCGAGATCAGGCAATCGGGCCGTGTGCCATTTGACAGCGTCGCCTGGAATTCAAAAGCCTTGGCGTGCAGGTTGTCGCGGATGATGGCTTCCATCCGGCCCTGGCCATAGGCCCCGCGCGACTGCTTGTTGTTGAGGATGTCCTTGAGACTGACCATCTCGGTGGAGAGCAGCGTCAGGTTCTTCTGTGCCGCATCGATCACCGCCAGCCGCTCACCCAATTGCAACAGCGACTGTGTGGTCTTTTCTGTCTGCTCGGTGAGGCCATGGCCGACCCGGCTGCTGACCAGATCAAGGCGCTCGTCGATCACCCGTTGCAGATGGATCTGGTTGCTTTGCGATTGCGTGGCAAACCCCTGCAGCGCGCCGGAAAGCTCGGCCAGACGATACTCCATGTCGGCGGTGCGGCGTTGGGCGTCCTGGCGTTCCGCCTTGCGCCCGGCTTGCGCCCGGAAGGCGAGAATGACGGCCAACAGCAGGAGCAACAGCCCAAGCCCCGCCGCCGCCAGCGCAACGTCCAGCAGGGAGAATGTGTGGCCGCCGATTGTCAGTACAGGTGATTGCAGGTCCATTGCCCGAGACTAACACGATTCGCGTTTTGTTCCAGCCGAGCGTCAATCCTCGCCCAAAAAACAAAGGCCCGTTCCCGCCGACAGGGCAGGAACGGGCCTCCAATCCGCTTTGAACTCGGGACGGCGACAGGAGCCCAAGGCGGACAGTTCTGACCAAAAAATGGGGAATAGGCAAAGACCGTCGAAACTCGAGCCGTCTTGTTTGTGCCGTAGGTGACACCCGCCGATCCCCCGCTGGATCGAGTGTTAAAGTGCCGCTCAAATGGGGCTGCAAAAATGCCCGATCACGCAAAATCGCAGGTCATTTGCAGGCTATTTCAAGACAGAAGTGGCGGGAATTGTGGCGGCGGAAAAAAAGCCGGGCAAAATCAGCGTTTGATTGTGGCGCTGGCGGGAAAAACGGCACGTGCCGTGTAGTCCTCACGGCGCTCAAAAACCATGCCGAAACCCTGTGAAAGGCCGACGAGAAAGTGCTTGAGCGTGCGGAGTGCCATGATGCGTTACCTTGCGTGTTGCAGTGCATATGGTGGTGAATTGTGGAGAAAAGGTTGCAATTCAGCGTTTTCCGGGCATTTCAGCTATGCGCCATTCGCATGTGCGAAAGAATCGGTGGCGCGAATCAGCTGATCCAGGGTGCCGGGTTCTGCCGCTGCATGGCCGGCATCGGCGATGATTTCGTACTGCGCCTCCGGCCAGACCTGATGCAGGGCATGGGCTGTGGTCATCGGTGTGACGATATCGTATCGCCCTTGGATGATGATACAGGGGATGTGCCGCAACCGGTGCGCATTGGCGAGCAGCCAGCCGTCCTCGGAAAAGAAGCCCTCGTTCATGAAATAGTGGCACTCAATCGAGGCAAAGGCGGTGGCGAATTGGTCTTCACCAAAGGCCGCTTCGCGCGTCGGGTCCGGGTAGAGCGACAGCGTCGCACCCTCCCATTGTGACCAGGCCCGTGCCGAAGCAAGCCGTGCCTCCGGATCGGAGCCGGTCAGGCGGCGGTAATGGGCCGCGACCAGATCGTGCCGTTCGGCTGGCGGAATGGGGGCCAGGAAACGCGCCCACGCCTCTGGAAACAGCATTGAGGCGCCATGCTGGTAGAACCAGTCAATCTCGCATGTCCGCACCGTGAAGATGCCGCGCAGGATGAGCCCGGTCACCGTGTCCGGGTGGGTGAGTGCATAAGCCATGGCCAGCGTCGAACCCCACGACCCGCCGAATACCTGCCATTGCGAAATCCCCAGATGCTTGCGCAGTGTCTCCATGTCGGCCACCAGATCCCAGGTGGTGTTCTCCTCGAGGCAGGCATGCGGCGTCGAACGGCCACAGCCGCGCTGGTCAAAGGTGATGATGCGATAGACCAGCGGATCGTGGAAGCGCCTGAGGTTGGGTGAACTGCCACCGCCTGGCCCGCCATGCAGGACAACCACCGGCAGGCCGCGCGGGTTGCCTGATTCCTCGAAATAGAGCTCGTGAATGTCCGAAACCTTGAGGCGGCCGCGGCTGTACGGCTCGAGCGCAGGAAAAAACCCGCGCAACTTTTCTTGAACTATGGTCATGTTGGGGGCCATACAGCTTTTGTGGCAATCTTGCGAGGAACTGAATGTCCGAACGGAAGTCAAGGCCTGTGCAAAGTGTCAACAACCGCCAGATCGTCATCATAGATGATCATCCCCTGTTCCGCGATGCCATGAAGGGCGCACTGGCCAGCGTGCTCGTCAACGCCACGGTGCGCGAGGCGTCAAGTCTCGACGACGGCATCAAGATTCTCGATGACGACCGTGATTGCGATCTGGTGCTTCTCGATCTCAAGATGCCGGGTGTGCAGGGCCTTTCGGGGCTGGCTTATCTCCGGGCCCAGTTTCCATCGGTTCCGGTGGCCATCGTTTCCGGCCAGGAAGAACCCGCCGTCATCCGCCGAGCCCTGGCATTGGGGGCCTCGGGCTTCATTCCGAAATCGACCCCGGCAGAAGAAATGCGCCGCGCCGTGACAGCGATTCTCGAGGGCGAGGTCTGGGCCCCGCTCGTGGCCCAGCAATTGACCGACGATGAGCGTGAAGTCGACGATCTTTCCAAGCGCCTCGCCACCCTCACCCCGCAACAGGTCCGCGTGCTGATGATGTTGCGCGCCGGACTGCTCAACAAGCAGATCGCCTATGAACTCGATGTCTCGGAAGCAACGGTGAAGGCCCACGTCTCGGCCATTCTCCTGAAGCTCAACGTCGACAGCCGCACCCAGGCGGTGATTGCGGCAAGCCGCATCGACGGCGAATCCGTCACTGACCACTGAGCCTATTCAGCTGCGTTCAGGCGCACCGCAATTTGCGACAGGCTGGCGCGCAGTGAGGCTGGCTTTACCGGCTTGCGCAAATATTGAATGCCTGCCGCCATGGCATCGTCCTGCACCTTCTTGGTGCGGTCGGCGGTGATCAGGATGGCGGGCAAGTCGCGTTTGGCCCGCTTGCGCAGGGCCTGCACCAGGGCAATGCCATCTTCGCGGTGGATGTGATAGTCGGCGAGAATGGCATCTATGGCGCTGCCGTGGCGCACCAGCTCGTTCACCGCCTCGGCTGCACTGGTGGCCGGAATGACGGTGACGTTCCAATTGGCAAGAAGTGCCGTCAGTCCCTCGACGATCGACTTTTCATTGTCCACGGCCAGAACACACAGGCCAGCGAGCGGCTGCTGTATGACCGGTGCTGCGGGTGGTACGGCATCGAGCACCACGGCCTCGCGGCCCGCCGGCACCGTCACCGCAAAGCACGAGCCGCGGCCAACATCTGAGGTCAGCGAGATCGAGTGGCGCAGGACTTTGCACAGGCGGTCGACAATGGAGAGGCCAAGGCCAAGCCCCGGTTCATTATGCTTGTCACGGCCCAGGCGCTCGAACTCGCGGAAGACATTGCGCAATTGCTCTGACGGAATTCCCATGCCGCTGTCGTGAACAGCGAGGGCGAATTGGCTTCCGGTACGCCGGACGCCGACCAGTACCTTCCCCTTGGGGGTATATTTGATCGCATTCGACACGAGATTCTGCAGGACCCGGCGCAACAATTTGCGGTCAGACTTGACCACGGCGGAAGTTTTGACGAAGCGAAAGTCAAGATGCTTGTCGCGGGCTTGCCGGTCATATTCGCGGGCCAGTGTGTCGAACAGTTCCTGCACCGGAAAACTTTCAATCTCCGGTTTGATGGCACCGGCATCAAGGCGCGAGATATCAAGCACCGTCGAGAGAATGTCCTCCACGGCTTCGAGTGCAGCATCGACATTACGGATGATGGTCTTGTCGCCGCCGCTGGTTTCAGACTCAACGAGCGTGCTGGTGAACAGCCGGGCGGCATTGAGCGGCTGCAGGATGTCATGGCTGGCGGCGGCAAAGAAGCGCGTCTTGCCCTGGTTGGCGGCATCTGCATCGGCCTTTGCCTTGCCCAGTTCGCCATTGAGTTTGGTCAGCTCCGCGGTGCGTTCGGCAACGCGCATCTCCAGTGTCTCATTGGCCAGTTGCAAGGCATCGGCCGCCGCAACAGTGTCGGTTACGTCCGAGAACGAGACAACGATGCCACCATCAGGCAGTTTGCCGCTGTGGATGTCAACGACGCAGAGCGGCTCGACCAGGCGCTGGCGCCATTGACCTTCGCCGGAGAACAATTTTTGCCGGCGCGCGGCAATGGCACTGTCGCGCCGTGCATCGGTTTCCAATGTCCGTGCCCCGACGAAGAGCAGGAACTCATCGAGCCGCGTCCCCACTTTCAACATCGTGGATGGCAACGACAACACATCCTTCACCGCCGCATTCCATGACACCAGTGCGCCCGACTGGTCGAACACCACAATACCCTGGGGCACGTTGTCGATCGCTGATTGCAGCACGGTTCGGCTGTGCTCAATGGCCGTGGATGCATCATCAAGCAGCTGGATGGCATCACGCGAGCCTTTGGTGTGGCGCTCCAGCAGCAACGCCATGACCAGCCGTGATGAGGCCGGCCCGATGGCCGAGGCCAGCAGGTGTTCGCCAAAATTGAGGATGCCGATATCGGCTTCGATTTTGGCATCATCGGCAAGGCCGCGGGTGACCACCATGGCGGCAAAGGCTTCGCGCGTCCGCTCCGTGCCGAGATAACGCGCCACGGTGTCTTCCACCTGGCCCAGCGTCACCAGTGAACGCCAGACCCGGAATCCCGCCAGCGCCGAACCGGCCTTAGGATCAGGCAGGAAAGCCTCGGCCTGCAAGGCTTCGAGGCGGTTGGGCGGCCGCAGGGCAGAAACGCTGACATAGGCAGCGACGTTGGCGAGAAGACTCCACAGCACACCGTGGGTGAGGGGATCGAACTCAAGGCCAAGCAGTTGCCGTGGCTTGAGGGCGGCGATGCCGAAAGGTCCGTCGTGCAGCAGGCTCGCACCGAACCAGCCCGAATCAATGAAACTCGGAATCAGCAGCGTATAAGCCCACAGCGCAAAGCCGATGGCGATACCCGCCGCGGCCCCGCGCGCGGTGCCGTTGCGCCAGGTGAGGCCGCCAAAGAAGGCCGGTGCGAACTGCGCAATCGCCGCAAACGAGATGAGCCCGGTCTGTGCCAGTGCGACCGCGTTTCCGGCCAGCCAGTAATAGAGATAGGCAAAGAACAGGATGCAGCAGATGGAAATGCGCCGGATGCTAACCAGCGCCGTGCTGCGCGCACCGCCGGCGCGCTGTTGGAACATGTTGATTTCGCCCTGGCGCAGGAGCACCAGCGGCACGACGATGTTGTTGGAAACCATGATGGCAAGGGCAATCGTCTCGACGATGACCATGGCGGTGGCCGCCGAAACACCACCGACAAATGCCACGGTTGCAAAGAACGGCGACTTGGCCATCACCGGCAGGGCCAGCACATAGGTGTCGGGGTCAGCCCCCGGCAGCATCTGCAAGCCGACAATGGCAATGGGCGCGACAAAGAGATTGATCACCACGAGATAAAGCGGAAACAGCCAGGCAGCGCGGCGTACATCGCTGCCGTGGGCATTTTCGACCACCGTGACATGGAACTGGCGCGGCAACAGGATAACCGCGATGGCCGACAGCAGGGTGACACTGAGCCAACGCCCGCCGTCAGGCGAATGATTGAACACGCCTGCAATGGCAGCGTCCTTGCGCACCACATCGACGAGACCGGAAATGCCGCCGGCCAGCGCAAAGGTCACAAACAATCCGACCGCCACGAAAGCCACGATCTTGACGACTGATTCAACCGCGATGGCGAGGATCATGCCGTCCTGGTGTTCCGTCGTATCAATATGGCGGGTGCCGAAGAGGATGGCGAAGATGGCCATGGCCACTGTGACGAGCAGCGCAATGTCGCCAGCCAGTGGTAATGGCACGTTGCCGCCTGTCGTCCATTCGCTGCTGTTGATCACTGTCTCAAGCGAGAACGACAACGCCTTCAACTGGATCGAGATATACGGCACGATGCCGATGACGGCGATCAGGGCGACCAGAGCGCCAAGGGCCTCGTTCTTGCCATAGCGCGCCGAGATGAAATCAGCGATGGAGGCGATGTTCTGCGTCTTGGCGAGCATCACGATGCGGCTGATCAGGGGATAGGCCAGCGCAAAAACCAGAATGGGTCCGAGATAGACCGGGATGAAATCATAGCCGGTGCGCGACGATACGCCGACACTGCCAAAATATGTCCAGGAGGTACAATAAACGCCGAGCGACAGGGCGTAGATCAACGGGCGCGGGCGGCGCTGGCGGTTGCGCGTCGTGGCGATCCTGTCGCCCCATGTGGCCACGGCAAAGAGCAGCCCCACGTAGCAGAGCCCGATCAATACCACTGTCCATGCCTGAAAGACCATTACCCCTCCCAATCAACATCATGGCCCCGTATTCTGCCCCCGTGCAAGCTTGAGTTACGCCCCTCAAAATCATCCTTTCACTGACTTTCGATTTCATCTAAACAGCCGCCGGCGCTGCGGTCTCAACCCGGCGTTTTATCTGGGCACAACCACTTTTGGGGGACCAACTACATGTGGAATGAATTCAAGAACTTTGCGTTCAAGGGCAACGCCTTTGATCTCGCCGTCGGCGTCATCATGGGCGGCGCATTCGGCAAGATCGTTGACTCGGTTGTCAACGACCTCCTGATGCCAATCATCGGTGCCATCACCGGCGGTGCTGACTTCAGCAACTATTTCCTCGGCCTCAACTCGGCCGTGACAGCTCCGACGCTGGATGCCGCCAAGGAACAGGGCGCAACGCTCGCCTATGGCAACTTCGTCACCATCCTCATCAACTTCCTCATCCTCGCCTTTGTGCTTCTGCAGCTCGTGAAGATATCGAACCGCATGAAGAAGGCTGAACCGCCAGCACCGCCGCCACCTGCCTCGACAACGGATACGTTGCTGGTGCAGATCCGCGACGCGCTGACTGCCAAGGCACCAGCCACCAAGAAGAAGTAATCAGGTTTCGCAAGTCTGACATGAGGCCCGGATGCATTGCATCCGGGCTTTTCTTTTGCTCAAAGCCCACCTCATGCAACACATGCCAGCCGTTGATCTTCTCGCCAGACTGACCCGCCCCGCGCAAATCGAGCCCGACAGCGGTATCGTCAATGTCGCCATGTATGGCATGGCGCGACCCGACCTCATTGCCTTCTGGTCAGGCGAGGGCAACCTGCCGACCCCGGAAGCCTTCTGCCGCCCGGTGATTGAAAGCCTGCTCAACGGCGAAACCTTCTACACGTGGCAGCGCGGCATTCCGGAACTGCGCCAGGCGCTGGCTGACTATCACTCCCGCCACTATGGCCGCCCCTTCGATGCGGAAAATTTCTTTGTCACTGGCGGCGGCATGCAGGCGATCCAGAACGCCATCCAGATGACTGCCGCCGACGGTGATGAAATCATCATCCCCACCCCCGCCTGGCCAAATTACGCCGGACCGTTGCGCCTGCAAGGCACAGTGCCTGTGGAAGTGCCGATGAACTTCGCCAATGGCACTTGGTCGCTCGATCTGGACCGGCTGTTTGCAGCGCTGACGCCCAAGAGCAAAGCCATCATCATCAACTCACCATCCAATCCGCTGGGCTGGACGGCCTCGAAAGCCGATCTCATCGCCATCCGCGACTTCGCCCGCAAACATGGCCTGTGGATTCTCGGTGATGAAGTCTATTCCCGCTTCCACTTTGCGGCCGATGGCGCCAAACGCGCACCGTCATTCCTGGACGTCTGCGACACCGAGGAACAACTGATCCTGTGCAACACATTTTCCAAGAACTGGGCCATGACCGGTTGGCGCCAGGGCTGGGTGCAGGCACCGAAGATCCTCGGCCCCGTCTTCGAGCGTTTCATCCAGTACAACACCTCCGGCAGTCCGGTCTTCCTGCAACGCGGCTGTGCTGCCGCCCTGAACGAAGGTGACGCTTTTGTCGATCAACAGGTGGCGACAGCCCGGCGCAACCGCGACATCGTGGTCGAGACGCTTGCGCGCGCCACCGCAACATCCGCTTTCAAATACCCGACGGCGCGTTCTATCTGTTTTTCGCCATCGACGGCATGCGCGACAGTCTGACCACGGCGCGCCGTCTCGTCGATGAGGCCAATGTCGGCTTTGCGCCGGGTTCCGCCTTTGGTACGGCCGGCGAGGGCTTCCTGCGCATGTGCTACCTCAAGGATGAGGCCAAGCTGCGCGAGGGTTTGCAGCGTTTTTCGCACTGGCTGGAAAATCATCAACCCAGCTGAGATGCTGCCTTTTTGACGTGTGCGTTGCACAATCTATCGCCACAGCACCGCTTTCCGGCCAATTGGATGGTCATAGCTGTCGGCCTTAACGTATTGATATTAAAAAATTAAATGATTTTCTTTGGATTCCTGAAGAAGCTGGCATCGCACTTGCGAAGGAGAGAGCATCGCAAGACCTTCTCGGATCCTCCCATTTCTGATGCATAGTCTTTGGCGGTTGCCGGCAGAGTCCGGTAAACTTGGGGACGGCGGGCCATAAACCTTCCGTCCCTCTTTTTTTGACAACATTCCCGCCCCACTTCTGCCACCGGCCAGGCAGACCTTGTCCGGCAGGGCGACGCATAAAATCAGGTTGATTCATCTGTACACGGAAAAATTTCCGTGTGTCTGGTGCGCGGGGTTTGCCATGAACTATCCATTTCTCGTGACTGTCATGCAGGTTGCTGGCCTGGTCCTTTTGGCTGGTTGTGCCATCGGGCTGCTGCGCCTCATCACCATCCATTTCATCCAGCATGACTGGACCCGCGAACAGGCGAGATCGCTGCTCCCCCTCACGGCCCTTCAAAGTGCCGGGCTTCTTGTCTTTGCCTTCTCGGCGGGCGGAATTCTGGCCATTCGCTTCTTCGAAACAAACGAACTTCCGCCTCTGCCGCTGTTCGCCGCCCAGGTGGCCTTGATGGCGGTGCTGGCCGCTGGCACGGTTTTTCTCCATGTTGTGGCACGGCCCTGGCTTTGCGAATTCGATACTGAAACCGAGGACGACGCACCATTGGTCATGCGCCTCGGCATTCATCGTCTCATCGCCATGACGCTTGCCTTTGCTGCCTTCGCATCGGCCTGGGTGCTGTGGGTGGTGATGGCATGGCCTGACGCGGCTGCCCCACCGGCCAACCAGCTGCTTTCGGCTTTCGCCATCACGACGTTGGTATTGTGGGCCCTGCTGGCTGTGCCAGCCGTGGTCTTGCGCGGCGCGGCACTCTATTACACCGGGGACTACTCCCTGGAGAGCTCCATGTGGAGACCAGTAACGACGGCCAGCAGGTTGCCCATGCCGTGGCGGCAGACTTCGCGCCGCGCCGCACCATGCCGCTGCTGCCGGACGTGCCACAGCACCAACCTTTCTATGTGCCGGCGCCGCGCGCGCCACGCCCGACGCTGATGTCGCACGAGGAATATTTCAGCGGCTGATCGTCAGCACGCCATCAATCACGAACTGCACTGCCAGTGCAGCAAGGATGATGCCAAGCAACCGCGAGATCACGGCACGGCCAGTGATGCCGAGTGTCTTGGAAATGGGAACCGCGATGCGGAAGCAGGCATAGCAGCCGAGCATCACCAGCGCCGCCACGCCATAAAGCGCGACGAGTTTGCTGAGATCGCCATCGGCCCTTCCAGCCAACAGGATCATGGCGGTGATTGCACCAGGCCCTGCCATCAACGGGATGGCCAGCGGAAATGCCGCGATATTGCGCACGTGGTCAATGGTGATCGCCGTCTTGGCCATATCCTGCTGGCGCTGCGACCGCCGGTCAAAGACCATTTCCGCTGCCGCTGACAACAGCAGCAGGCCACCGGCGATACGGAAGGCCGACAACGAAATGCCGAGGAGATCGAGAAGCTTGGCCCCGCCCAACCCGGCGACAAAGAGAATGCAGAAAGCGATGACGGCACCACGCAGCGCCACTTCCTTGCGTTGTTCCGCTGTCATTTCGGCGGTGAGTCCAAGGAACAGCGCACTCATGAAAACCGGATCGGAGACGACCAGAAGTGTGGCAAGCGCTGAGGTGACATAGTCGATCATGGGGCTGTCCTTATATCATGGCGGGGTGATTTGGCAGCGGCATTGCTATTACCCGGACACGGGAGCAACTTCGGCGGGAATTCCCGAACGTGAATTCCAACGCCACAAGGAGCCGGCAATCATGATATCCACCCGCGCCGCCAGCAGTCTCATTGTTTCCGGGCTCATGTTCGCGAGTTGGTATGCGCCCGCCAACGCCGCGTCCTTCAATTGCCGCTACGCCAGGCTCCCGGCCGAAGTGGCGATCTGCCAGGACGGGGACCTCGGCGTGATGGATGAGGGCATGGCCAACAACTACTTCAAAATTCGCCGGGTGCTGCCTGCCGAAGGACGGGTCGCATTGAAACGCGGGCAAAACGTTTTCATCGCCCGCCGCAACGCCTGTGGCTACAACGCGTCCTGCATTTCCCGGCTCTACATGAGGCGCATCAACAGCATGTGCCGTCTGGCCGACGATTACGGTTATAACTGTGATGAAATTGATGACTGAACCAGCCAGCGACTGAGCCCAACGCCCGGTAGGTGTGGTTCACTTCGGTTATGCACAGGGCCGAGCCGTGCTGGTACAGGCTCCCAATCCCACCTAAGCTTTCACCCGGAAGCAGCCACAAGAGCTGCTCCACACACTGGGGAAACCTGGGAAAACCTGGGGAAACACACGAGAGGGGAATACAATGTCATCTACCCATCCGGTCGATGAAGTCCTGCCTGTGCCGCGCCTTGCGGCCCTGGGCATTCAACATGTCTTGGTCATGTATGCTGGTGCAGTCGCGGTGCCGCTCATCGTCGGGCGCGCTCTCAAGCTGCCGCCTGAAGACGTGGCCTTTTTGATCTCGGCGGACTTGTTCTGCTGCGGTCTGGTCACACTCATTCAATCACTCGGCGCCACGCAATGGTTCGGCATCAAGTTGCCGGTCATGATGGGCGTCACCTTTGCTTCTGTTGCACCCATGGTCGCCATGGCCAACACAACGCCGGGCGCAGACGGTGCGCGGCTGATCTTCGGGTCGATCATCGGCGCAGGCATTTTCGGTATTGTCATTGCACCCTTCGTGGCCCGCATGCTGCGCTTCTTTCCACCCGTGGTGACGGGCTCGATCATTCTGGTGATCGGCGTGTCGCTGATGCGCATTGGCATCAACTGGATTTTCGGCAATCCCGTTGGCCCGACGTCGCCATCAATCGTCAATCCGGAACACGCAGCTTGGTTTGAGGCGCTGAAGGAAGCGGCCAAGGCGGCAGGTTCCACAATTCCTGCCATCCCGGATAAGCTGGCGTTGGCGCCATCGCTGCCCAATCCGATTTACGCAACGCCGTCCAACATTGCACTCTCGCTCATCGTGCTTGCGGCCATTCTCGCCGTCGCCCGCTTCGGCAAGGGCTTCGTGCAGAACATTGCCGTTCTGCTTGGTATTCTGCTCGGTGGCGTGCTGGCCGCCCTGCTGGGCAAGATGTCGTTCGCCAAGGTCGGCGCGGCAAGCTGGTTTGATGTCATCATGCCGTTCCACTTCGGCGCACCGGTGTTCGATCCGCTGCTCATCATCACCATGTGCCTTGTGATGATCGTGGTGATGATCGAAAGCTCCGGCATGTTCCTGGCGCTGGGCGACATGACCGGCAGGGCAATTGGCCGCAAGGCCCTGTCTGCCGGCCTCCGCACCGACGGCCTCGGCACGCTGATCGGCGGCATCTTCAATACATTCCCCTACACGTCGTTCTCGCAGAACGTCGGGTTGGTGGGAGTGACGGGTGTGAAGAGCCGTTTCGTCTGCGTTGCCGGCGGCGTCATTCTCATTGTGCTTGGCCTCATTCCGAAACTGGCCGCACTGGTAGAAGCCTTGCCGACGGCGGTGCTCGGTGGCGCTGGCCTGGTGATGTTCGGCATGGTGGCAGCAACGGGAATCCGCATTCTCTCGACCGTGGATTTTAAGACCAATCGCAACAACCTCTTCATTGTGGCGATTGCCCTGGGGCTGGGGATGATCCCGTTGATCGCACCCAACTTCAAGCAATGGCTGCCCGGTGGCATTCACCCGCTGATCGAGTCCGGCATTCTGCTGGCGTCTGTGGCGGCGGTTTTGCTCAACCTCTACTTCAACGGAACCCGCAGCGAAGCGGAGGCCGACGACGAGTTGAAGGAAGCCGCGTCAGTCTCCGGCGCTCACTGAACAACACCTCTCACAGCATGGCGAAGGCCCGGTCAGACCGGGCCTTTTCTTGTTGCGGGGACTACATCGCCTGCAGCGAACTTACGGCCAGGTTCGAGCGTTGCAACTTGGCTGCAAGATCGACAGCGAGATTGGCCAAAAGCTTCAGATAGAGTCCGGCGTCCTGCGTCTTGAGGGCCTGCAAGCCTTCGACCGGAATGCAATCGCACTGACACGCCTCCACCGCCACCACGTCCGCCATGCGCAAGCCTGATTGCAGCATCGCCATCTCGCCAAACATCAGCCCGGATCCCATGGTCTCCAGCCGTGCAACGCCATTGCCATCTGGCATTGGAACCTGCACCCGCACGGCACCTGCCTTCACCACAAAAAGTTCGGCTGCCACTTCACCTTTGCCCACAATTGTCACCCCAGCAGCATATTCACGCAAGACAGGTTGGCAGATGCTGCGATAGCGCTGCACCTCATCAGCAGTCAGTCCCTTCAGCAGCGGATTGTCAATCTCGCCAGCGTCATGGGCCTGTGCAGGATGAAGTTGCAGCATGTGGTGCTCCAACCATTCCAGCGCCGCATCATGGTCGGTGAACACCACCACATCAGCAGCCAACCGGCGCGCGCCCTCCACCATCATGAGCAGGCGGACGGGAAAGCCATCGGTGCCGGTGCGCAGGAAATCGGCGAGCAATTCAAGGCCGTCGCTTTCGATACTCCTGACCTTGGCCAGACTGACGAGCACTGCGGCAGCACCGCCGGACTTGGCCTGGTTCACCAGTCTGACAATGTGTTCCACATGGGAGAAATTGAGTACGCCCTGGAATTCAAGGACCTGTGCCTGTGGCCCCCAGTTGTCGAGGACGTGATTTTCAGCTGCATTGCGAATGCGCTTCGAGCGTAACACCTGCAGATTGGAGCGTCTGCGCAGCACATCTGGTCCGGTGGGAACCGGGCGAAATAGATGCAGGCCAAGTCCTTCCGTAAACGCCTTGCAGAAGGCGATGCCGCGCACGCTGTTGCCTGTCGCGTCCAATCTTGGTGACCACACAGCCAAGCCAAATTGTCCGGGCACCACAGCAATGACGGCGCCCGACACTCCACTTTTGGCGGCAATGCCAACCTCATGCACCCACTGTCCGGCATAATTGTACATACCGCACGACAGCATGACCGAGAGCACGTCTTGCACGGTTGCTTCAATTGCCACCTTCTGCCGCGTGATCGGATTGTTGCCGCCATTGGCCAGCGTCGCCGCCATCACCGACAGATCAATCGCCGACACCGAAACCGAACACTGCCGGAAGTAAACATCAAGCGCATCATCAGGCGCACGCTTCAGCATGCCTGAATTTTGCATGAGCCAGGCCAGGGCCCGGTTGCGGTGGCCAGTCTCGCGCTCCGATTGGAACACCGCCTCGTCGATGCCGAGTGGCCGTCCGGCGAAACGCGACAGCGTGGCCCGCATTGCGGCTGCGGCAGCTTTCGCATCAGCGCCCGGAAACATTGAAGATACGGCTATGGCACCGGCATTGACCATGGGGTTGTGAGGACGGTTGCTGCGCGGATCGAGAGAGATGGCGTTGAAGCTGTCTCCCGTCGGCTCAACACCGACGCTTTGGGCAACCGCCTCGCGTCCCCAATCTTCCAGCGCCTGCGCATACGCAAACGGCTTCGAGACGGACTGGATGGTGAACTCCTGCAGCGAATCCCCACGTGGTAAGTGGCACCATCAACCGTGGTCAGCGCGACGCCAAAGGCATCCGCATCAACTTTCGCCAGTTCAGGGATGTAAGTTGCGACAGCGCCGTCGCGATTGTTTTTCAACCTGTCATGCAAGCGCGTGAGAAACTGAACGGCAGGATTGATCATGGTTTGCGAAGTGCAATCGCCATGCCATCGCTCACCGATTTTGCGGACCGGGGCAGGGTTGTATTTGTTGCCAATTCCACAACAATATGTGTGGCGTAGCGCCACACTGGAGTGTTGCAGCCCAGTATTGCGGCAAGCCGCCTAATATTGTTGCGGCACACACCTCAGTTCCGCAGTGTCACCCGCACGGCACATTCATCGCCACCAGCGAGTTTTTCCGTCTTTCGCACTTCAGCCTTGACCGCGAGCAGATAAGAACCTGATTTTGAATCCGGAAACACCGACGTCTTCCACGTCGTCTTTCCGATTGTCGCTGTCACGGCGACCGGCATGAAGCCTTTTGCACTACCACTGAAAAAGCGGATGCCCTCAGCCACATCCTTCGGCAGTGTCAGGAAATGCCAGGCGCCCTTGCCGGAGTAGATCCAAAGCGTGGCCGTAAATCGATAGCTGGGTTGGTCCATCGTGCGATGATATCACAACCCAAACGCCAACCTGTCATCACCGGAGCCGCCATGCGCCTCGCACTCTTTGTCCTCGCCGCCATCCTCGAACTCACGGGCTGCTATCTCATGTGGATGGGCCAGAAGCAGGCCAACCCACTGCTTTGGCTGGGCGGCATCGTGGTGCTGGCGGGCTTCGGTCTGGCGCTGGCCCAGGTCAGCGACAATCTGCCGGGCCGCGCCTACGCCGCCTATGGCGGCCTCTACATCGCCGCTGCATTGCTCTGGCTGGTGGCGGTGGACAAGCACACGCCGGACAGATGGGACATCACCGGCGTTGCCATCAGCATCGCCGGTGCACTTGTTGTATTGTTCGGGCCGCGGACTTAACCCTTCTTGTTCTGCCGGTTGCCGATCAGATCATCAACAACCGCCGGATCGGCTAGCGTTGAGGTATCGCCCAATGACCCGAAATCGTCTTCAGCGATCTTGCGCAGGATGCGGCGCATGATCTTGCCGGAGCGTGTCTTGGGCAGGCCCGGTGCAAACTGGATCTTGTCGGGCGTGGCCAGTGGTCCGATTTCCTTGCGCACGTGATTGACAAGTTCCTTGCGCAGGTCATCACTGCCGGTTTCGCCTGCCATCAAGGTTACGTAGCAATAGATGCCCTGACCCTTGATGTCGTGCGGATAACCAACCACTGCGGCCTCCGAGACCTGGGCGTGCGACACCAGCGCCAATTCCACCTCTGCCGTGCCAAGGCGGTGGCCGGAGACATTGATCACGTCATCGACGCGGCCGGTGATCCAGTAGTAGCCGTCCTCGTCGCGGCGGCAACCGTCGCCGGTGAAGTACATGCCCTTGTAGGTGGAGAAATAGGTCTGCACGAAACGCTCGTGATCACCATAAATCGTGCGCGCCTGACCCGGCCATGAATCGGTGATCACCAGATTGCCGGAGTTGGCGCCTTCCAGCAGCGCGCCCTTTTCATCAACCAGGGCAGGTTGGCAGCCGAAGAACGGCTTCGTCGCCGAACCCGGCTTGAGTTTGGTGGCACCGGGCAACGGTGTGATGAGAATGCCGCCGGTTTCCGTCTGCCACCACGTATCCACGATCGGACACCGGTCATCGCCGACCACGCGGTGATACCACTCCCATGCTTCCGGATTGATCGGCTCACCCACCGAGCCCAGCAGTCGCAGTGACTTGCGCGAGGTGCGGCTGACCGGGGCGTCACCGAGTTGCATGAGGGCGCGGATCGCCGTTGGTGCGGTGTAGAAGGTATTGACCTGATGCTTGTCGATCACCTCCCAGAAGCGCGAAGCGTTGGGATAGTTCGGTACCCCTTCAAACATCAGCGTCGTCGCGCCATTGGCCAGCGGGCCATAGACGATGTAGCTGTGGCCAGTGACCCAGCCCACGTCTGCCGTGCACCAGTAGATGTCACCATCCTGATAGTCGAAGACATATTCGTGTGTCATCGCGGCATAGAGCAGGTAGCCACCCGTCGTATGCAGCACGCCCTTGGGCTTGCCGGTCGAACCAGAGGTGTAAAGCAGGAAGAGTGGGTCTTCAGCCTTCATCTTCTCGGGCTTGCACTCCGCTTTGGCTGATGCCATTTCTTCGTGATACCAGAGGTCACGGCCCTTTTCCCAGGTCACGGCACCACCGGTGCGGCGGACCACCAGAACCTTCGCCGTGGAGCCGGTCTTGGCCAGCGCCGCGTCAGTGTTGGCTTTCAGCGGAACCTTCTTGCCGCCGCGCAGGCCTTCATCGGCGGTGATGATGAAATGCGATTGCGCATCTTCAATGCGGCTGGCCAGTGATTCAGGCGAGAAACCACCAAAGACGATCGAATGCACAGCACCAATGCGGGTGCAGGCCAGCATGGCATAGGCGGCTTCCGGGATCATCGGCAGATACAGCGTGACGCGGTCACCCTTCTTGACGCCGTGCTTTTTCATCACATTGGCAAGCTTGCAGACCTGTGCATGCAGTTCGCGATAGGTGATCTTCTTGTCGTCGTAGGGATTGTCGCCTTCCCAGATGATGGCGACCTGGTCGGCCCGCTTCTTCAGGTGCCGGTCGATGCAGTTGTGCGAGACGTTGAGGACGCCGTCTTCAAACCACTTGATGGAAACATTGCCGGGGCCGAAGGTGGTGTTCTTGATCTTCCTGGGCGACTTGTACCAGTCAAGGCGCTTGGCCTGTTTGCCCCAGAATTTTGACGGGTCTTTCACCAACTCGGCATACATTTTCTTGTAGCCGGCTTCGTCCACCAAGGCGCGCTTTTTCCACGCTGCCGGAACCGCATAAACTCTCTCAGACATGTCAGGTCTTCTCCCAAAAACGGTCGTGTTCGACGACACTTATTGATGGAGTTGCTATAGCTGACAATCCAACTCCCGTCTAAGACGAAGCGGCGCTGATGGCGACTTGCGCTCTGGCCTTTAGTCCGGTTGTGATGTCGCCTGTCAGGGCCAAAGTCTGTGCCGCCAACTGCTCGGGTGTGTTGTTGGCAAAGATGCCGTCACTGGCAATGGACAGATTGGCGATGTTTGCCGGGCTCTTCGAGTAGGACGGATGGGCTGTATAAACCGCATCGCAGGCGGCCTTTGGCAGGGCAAATTGCGATGTGAGCAGGCTTTCGGAACCCGATACCGCTTTGCCAGCGCTGGCGAAAACCTCAAAGTGAATGTGCGGCCAACGGCCCCTGTAGCAACCCGGAAACACGGTGGTGAAGCGGGCCATGCCGTTTGCATCGGTCAATGCCGCGCCACGAAGGTTGTTGCTGTCTGGCCGTTCATAGATGGAATAAGAGCCACCGGCATCGCACTGCCAGATATAGACGAGGTGATTGGCCAGCGGCGTGCAGGCGTTTGACACATCCAGAATGTTCAATTCCAACATCATTGCAACGCCGTCTGCAACGTCGGTCAATCCGTCAAAACTGGGGCGGATGTCTTCACGAATGATGCCCGCCTTGGTGAGTACGTTCACCGTGGCCCCGGCAAGGCTGTTGCTGCCATCTGCCGGAAACGGGCCATTGGTTTCGGCAGGCAGTTTGATGCAGGTGCGGCCATCGGCGGCGGTTGCAATGGGGTTGGCGTCGGCACTGCCCATGAAAGGCAGACCATCACAGGCCGCAAGCAGCCCGGCCACGCCCGTCAACGACAAGATTCTGCGCCGGCTAAGAATGTGTTGGAGATCTGATCTGAAATTGCCATCCTGGTGGGTATGTTCGCTTGGCATGGTTGATCAGTCGTCCTTGGCTGTCATTTGCGAATTCGGTTCTGTTACAGACATAAGTGACAACAACACTCTGCAGAACAGTTGGTTGCATGACTTCGCCTCGCCATTTCGCCTATTTTATGTCGCTCGGCCTGTTCTGGGGCATATCGCCATCGCTGTACAAGCACCTCTCACTCATTGGCATGCCCTTGAGCCACACCATTGCCGTCACCGGATTTGGCGTGGGGTTGGCGATGTATGTGATTGCCGGATTGAAATCCGGCGCCTGGTGGATACCCCTGTCGATCCACCGCTATGGCGCCACCTGCGCCTTCCTCATGAACCTGCCTTTCGGCCTCAATCTTTTTCTCGCCGGCCATGTCCCGCCCACCGAACTGGCGATTGTCATCACGCTCGCACCATTGGTGAACTACCTCCTCGCCCTGGTCACCGGTTGGGAAAGCGCCGCATTTCGCCGTTTGCTGGCCATTGCCGCAGGCCTCTTGTCAACGTTGGTGCTGATCCTGACTCGCAGTGACATGGCAGGCGGGGGCATTTCATGGTGGCTGGTCAGCGCCCTGGCAATCCCGGTGCTTTACTGCGGTTACAACTCCTATGCCGCCTACTGCTGGCCAAACAATGCCAACACGCTGCAGGCTGGCGCTGTCGAGAGTTTTTGGTCCGGACTGTTTGCCGTGCCGGCCATGATGTGGATTGCTGCCCAGTCAGGCGACTACGGTCCCCAGCTGTCACACTACTGGATACTGGCCGCCGCCTGTGTGATGTGGATTGTCGAGCGCATCTCCTACTTCACGCTGATCAGTGAGAAGGGCGCTGTTTACACCGTGCAGGCCACCTATGTTTCCACACCCGCAGCGGTCATTATTGCGGCGGTGTTTTTCGGTGGCGCGAGCGATCTCTGGCTGTGGGCTTCTCTCGCGCTGTTGATGATCGCGCTCTACCTCAACAACACCGGGCGAACCGTCGCCTCAACCAAGATCACAACAGGGCCCACACCGCAGTCTTCTTGATCTCGGCGTCTTCGAGGTCGCGGGTCACCGGCACAGAGTAGTGGGCAAGCGCGGTGAGCTTGTCCTTGGGCAGATAGCTGCGCCCCGGATCACCGATGAGGACGCAGGCGCCGTTGGCCTTGGCCGCTGAGAGCCAGGCGAAGACGCGCGCCGCAAGCCCCTGTTCGTAAAACAAATCGCCCACGAGAATGGTATCAAAACGTGTTGGTGGTTGATCGAGGAGATCAGCCTGCGTCACTCTGAAACCATCATTCTGGCTATCGCCGGGATGACGGATGTTATGTGCGGCATTCATGAAAATCGCCGCCATCGAAAACGCATCGATATCAGCCGCGAGAACATGGGCCGCGCCAGCTTTCATCGCTGCAATGGCCACCAGCCCTGAACCTGATGCCAAATCGAGAACCAGCTTGCCCCGCACTGTGTCTGGATGATCGATCACATATCGCGCCAACGCCTGACCGCCCGCCCAGGCGAAAGCCCAGAACGGTGGTGGCAGTCCGATCTCGCCCAATTCATCCTCGGTCTTTTGCCACAGCGGCACCGCCTCGTGGGCAAGATGTAGCTGGATTTCCGGAACCAGTGGCACCGGGAGGAGCGCCGTATTGGCGCGAATGAACAGGGTGCGTTCGTCGTCGGTCATGCGCCTGTCATGTGCCTGTCATGGCAGGACAACGCCACCCAGCTTGCAGATCACCGCCCACTCATCGGCGCTGACTGGTTGCACGGAGAGACGCGAATTCTTCACCAGCACCATGTCACTCAGCGCCGGCACCAACTTGATGTCATCAAGTGTCACCGGCTTTGCAAATGCTGCCATGGCGCGCACGTCAACACACTCCCAGGCCGGATTGTCGGCACTTGAGTCCGGGTGAATGGTCTTGCACACTTCAACCACACCAACGACGGCCTTGCCGGTATTGGAGTGATAGAAAAATCCCCGCTCGCCCAGTTTCATGGCCCGCATGGTGTTGCGCGCCTGATAGTTGCGCACGCCAGTCCACTCTTCGCCAGCCTTGCCCTTGGCCTTCAGCATGTCGAACGAGAAGACATCAGGTTCCGATTTGAACAGCCAATACGCCATTACACCGTCTCCGGGTTCTTGATCAGCCACTTCCACGGGCGAACCTCGACTGACGCGAACAGCCCAGCCAATGCGTAGGGGTCGCGCCCTGCGATGGCCTCGGCCTCGGCCCTATCCTTGGCCTCGATGATCACCAGACTGCCATTGGGACTGCCCGCGTCATCGACGAACGGACCTGCCCCTTTGACGGTGATGGTTTGCAGATACGCCAAGTGATCGGGCCGCGCCTTCAGGCGGACCTCGAGATGGTTGGGCTTGTCGGTGCAGATCAGGGCAAACAACATGATGAAACTCCAGATTTAGATTTCGGACTTGAGTGGCCGCGCCAGCAGACGGTTGATTTCATCTGCGGGCGAGGAGTTCTGGTCGAGAATGGCGTGCACGGCCGCAATGATCGGCATGTCGATACCATGCTGCTGCGCCAGGTCCACCGCCACCAACGCTGTATAGGCACCCTCGACTGTGCCCTTTGTGGCGGCCACCGCATCACGCGCCGCAACGCCGCTGCCGATCAGGTGCCCGGCGGAATAGTTGCGCGATTTCGGGCTGGTGCAGGTGAGCATCAGATCCCCCAGTCCCGATAGTCCCATCAGTGTTTCGGGCCGTGCCCCCAAAGCCTGGCCGAAGCGCGTCAACTCGGCAAAGCTGCGGGTGATGAGAGCAGCGCGCGCACTGTCACCGAGCCTGCGCCCATCGGAGATGCCGCAGGCGATGGCCAGCACATTCTTCATTGCACCACCGAGCGCCACACCCAGTACATCATCCGAGCCATACATGCGGAAGTGTGGCAGGCTGAGCGCTGCAGCCCAGGTGTTGGCCATCTCCAGCGTCGGTCCGCCCAAGGTCACGGCTGTGGGTTTCCCGGCGAGCACATCTTCAGCAAAACTTGGGCCCGAAAGAATGAGCGCCGAATTTTCCGGTGCCCTGCAGCGCACCACTTGATGCATGAAGTTTCCGGTACCGCGCTCGATACCTTTGGCAGCAATGATGACGACGGCGTCAACTGGCACCGGTACCTCGGTCAACACCAGCCGCACCGCTTGCGCTGGTACTGCCACAATCACCGCTTCGGCTGATTTGAGGACACTCTGGTCCGGCGACTTGCGGCTCCAGATTGACACCTCATGACCCGCCATGGCTGCGACCTTTGCCAACGCCGAACCCCATGAGCCATCGCCCAGTACCACAATCCTCTTGCTCATGCCTTCGCCCCCAGCCGTCCACGTCCCACCATCGGAGCAGATACCGTATCAAGTGGCCAGCGCGCCCGCGCCGCCACATCAAGTTCGTCGTGCCGGCCCAGCGCCAGCCGCTCAGCTCCGGCCCAGGCGATCATTGCCGCATTATCCGTACACAGATGAAAAGGCGGCACATGCAAGGTGAAACCGTTTTCGGAGGCGGCACGCTCAAACATCGCCCGCAGCGCCGCGTTGGCGGCAACGCCGCCTGCGACCACAAGGGCAGGGGCGGCAATTTCGGGGCACGCCTCGCGAAAAATCACAATGGCGCGGCGCAGGCGGTCCGCGACAGTCTCTTCTACGGCGCACTCAAAACTGGCGCAAAGGTCAGCCCGGTCATCATCGGTCAACACGCCCAGCGATTGCACCACCTCGCGCACCGCGGTCTTGAGGCCCGAGAAGGAGAAGTCGCAGCCGGGGCGGCCCTTCAAGGGGCGCGGCAAGGCAAAGCGGTTGCCCTTGCCGGTGCGGGCGAAGGCTTCCACCTGCGGTCCGCCGGGATAGCCCAGACCCAGCAGCTTTGCCGTCTTGTCAAAGGCCTCGCCCAGGGCGTCGTCGATGGTGGTGCCAAGCCGCCTGTAGTCACCGACACCCTTGACCAACTGAAACTGCGTATGCCCGCCGGAGATCAGCAGCAGCAGGTAGGGAAACTCACATTGTCCGAGCAGCCGTGGTGTCAGCGCATGACCCTCGAGATGATTGACGGCGATGAAGGGCAGATTGCGGGCCAGCGCGTAACCCTTGCCAAACGTGTGCCCGACCAGCAATCCGCCAAGCAGCCCTGGACCAGCGGTTGCCGCGACACCCGACAGTTGTTTTGCCGAAATGCCAGACTCGGCCAACGCCTTTTGGGCCAATGCGGCGATATGGCGGATGTGGGCGCGTGCTGCGACCTCGGGCACCACGCCACCATAGGGCGCGTGGTCTTCCACCTGTGACAGCACGACATTGCTGAGAATCGTTCCTGTACCATCGCCGTCACGGCGCACCACGGCAGCTGCCGTTTCGTCGCACGAGCTTTCTAGTCCAAGGATGAAAGTGGGGGCTGCGGCCATGAGTCCGGTTTAGATTTGCGACGGGAATGAAATAGACGTTGCCGCTCTAGCATCCACAACTTACACTTTGCAAATGACCAAAATCCGTATCGGGACGAGGGGTTCGCCCCTTGCTCTTGCCCAAGCCCATGAAACCCGGAATCGCCTTGTGGCGGCCCACGGACTTTCACCAGAAGATCTCGAAATTGTCGTCATCACCACGACCGGTGACCGCATCCGCGACCGCCCGTTGGCGGAGATTGGCGGCAAAGGCCTCTTCACCAAGGAAATCGAAGAAGCATTGTTCGCCAAGGATATCGACTTTGCCGTCCACTCGATGAAGGACATGCCTGCCGTGGTGCCAGCGGGCCTGGCGTTCGCAGCAACCCTGCCGCGCGAAGACGCCCGCGATGCCCTGATCAGCCTCACGGCAAAATCGCTTGCTGCTCTGCCGCAGGGAGCCAAGCTCGGTTCATCATCGGTGCGCCGCACGGCACAAGCCCTGCGAGTACGCCCTGATCTCGAGGCGGTGCAGTTCCGAGGCAATGTCGAGACCCGGTTGCGCAAGCTCGCCGATGGTGTGGCTGATGCCACCTTCCTCGCCGTTGCTGGTTTGAACCGCCTCGGCCTCGCGCATCACATCGCCGCGATCATTCCCATGGAGCAGATGTTGCCGGCGATTGCCCAAGGCGCCATCGGCATTGAAATGCGCCATGACGACCAGCGTTCAGGCGAGCTTCTCGCTGCCATCAATCATGGCGATAGCGCCACGGCGGTAGCTTGCGAGCGCGCCTTTCTCGCCGCCCTTGACGGATCCTGCCGCACACCCATTGCCGGTCACGCCCACCTCATCAACGGCCAGCTGCATTTCCGCGGCGAAACCCTGGCCCTTGATGGCAAGCAGGTCTTCACGGCCGAACGCACCGGCTCTCCTGGCGATGCTGTGCGTCTGGGTGAAGATGCCGCTGCCGAAGTAAAAGCCAAGGGTGGCAGCCTCATTGTCATGGCGGCAACCTGAGGCAGCGGAGTTCATGAAGCTGATCATCACGAGGCCCCGTGCCGATGCGGTCCCCCTGGCGGAACAGCTCACGCGCCTTGGCCATCAGGCATTCATCCATCCGCTGCTAGATGTCGTGCCACGCGCTGGCGTGAAAGTGCCGCAGAAAACTTATCAGGCCATTTGCATCACAAGTGCCAACGGCCTCGCCAATGCCGCAATACCCAGCCATCTTAGTGCTACGCCGCTGCTCTGCGTCGGCCCGCAGTCGGCGGCGGCTGCCAAGGCCAAGGGATTTGTCAATGTATCGGCACAAGGCGGTGATGTTGCAGGTCTTTCTGCCTGGATCATGCAACACCTGAAGCCTCATGATGGCCCGCTGCTCTATCTCTCTGGTGCTGCAACGTCAGGCGATCTCGAAGGCCACCTCACCCGCGCCGGGTATGACGTTGACCGGGTCATCTCCTATGACGCTGAGGCGGTCACGCCAGTTGAATTGGCAGGAACCCTGCGCATTGCCGATGGCGTGTTGTTGTATTCACCACGCACCGCAACGCTTTGGGTTGAGCAAGTTGAAAAGGCTGAGGCACATCAGCACATTGGAAAAATCATGCACTATTGCCTGTCGCCCGCAGTTGCAGCCAAATTGCCTCAGAACTGGCAAAAACGTGTGGCGCAAAGTCCAGACGAAATGGCAATGTTGGCCCTGCTTGATGGCACCGCCTTTGATCGTACTTGAACCGCTGTCCGAACAGGAATAGGCCCCTCCAGCATGAACAACGACGCAGAAACCTCCCCCGTGAAACCAACTGTCATCGACCTTGATCCTGATGACGTGATGGAAGACCGCACGCCAGCGGAGGACAAGCCAGCGCATGACCCCGCCGGAAAAACCGATGCGGCAAAATCTGCTGCACAAAGGTCACGATCATCTCTGGGCGTTGCCGGATTTTCGGCAGCACTCGTCATTGCTGCCATAGGCGGTGGCTGGCTCTATCGCGACGTGCTCGCCGGCTACTTCCCCAGCGACCAAGCGAAGGCGCTTAGTGAACGCGTTGAAGGCCTCGGCAAGGGCCACGAAGCTCTCGCCATCCAGATGCAGTCACTCGATCGTCTCACTCTCCAACTCAAGAGCGATGTCGACGCCCTGGAATCCTCGGTCAGCACGGCCACTGCGGAAAACAAGTCACTGGGCGAAAATTTGACAGCCACGCGAAGCACACTCGCCACGCTGGAGGCAGCGTTAGCCGAAACCACAGCCAATGTTGCAACTCTCGCCAACCGTCCTGCCGTGGCAGCAACCGGCGGCGCGGCATCTTCACCCCTGCCTGCAGAATTCACCCAGCGTCTTGCCGCCCTGGAGCAGGATGTTGCCGCTCTCAAGGCACAGAAGTCCGGCGCTCCCGATGGTGCCGCGCTCTCCCAGACGATTGCCGATCTCAGGGCCAAGGTGGAGGCAGGAACGGCCTTTTCTGCCGAGAGCGATCGCCTCGCCCGCCTGTTGCCCGCCGCCTCCGGCCTTGATGTGTTGGCGGTTCACGCTGCCGCAGGCCTGCCCAACGCCAAAGGCCTGGCCACCGAATTGGCAGCCCTGAAACCCAGCCTTCCGGTTCCCGATGGCGAAGCCGCAGCACAGCAGGAACCTGGTCTTTGGGACCGCATGGTTGAAGCCTTGTCTTCCGTCATCACCATTCGCAGTGCCGATGCCATCAATTGGCAGCAGATTGCTGACAAGGCCATTGCCTTTGCCGAGGCAGGTGACATCGCCCAAGCGGTGACGACAATCGACGGTACCGAAGCCACAATTCCCGCCGGTTTGCAACAATGGCGCGACCGCGCCGCCGCCCGCATCGCCCTTGAAACGGCGGCGGCAAGCGTGGCTGACGCAGCAAGCCGCGTCATCGCAGCGGGACAGTAGTCATGGTCCGGCTGCTCTGGCGTTTTGCCCTACTTGTCGCAGCGGCCATGCTTTTTGCCTGGCTCGCGGACCGTCCGGGAAATGTCACCATCAATTGGCTCGGCCGCGAAATCTCCATGTCGGTGCTGGTCGCGGTGGCAATCGCACTTGGTTCGTTGATTGCCCTCTCCTTCCTGTGGCAACTGCTTCGCCGGATTTTCAGGAGCCCGACCGCCGCGCGCGAGTTCTGGCGCTTCCGCAAACACCGCAAGGCCTATGAGTCGCTGTCGAAAGGCATCATTGCCGCAGGCGCGGGTGATGCGCAGGGTGCCGCCCGCCACGCCGCCATTGCCGGCAACACGCTCGCCGACGAACCGCTGGTCAATGTGCTTGCGGCCCAGGCCGCCCAGCTCAAGGGCGACCGCGAAAGCGTCAAGCGCATTTTCGAAGAGATGGCGAAGTCACCCGAGACCGAGCTCATGGGCCTGCGCGGTCTTTTCTCCGAAGCCCGCCAGACCGGTGATCTCGTCGCTGCCTTGCATCATGCCGAAAAGGCACTGGCCAAAAATCCGCGGCTGCCCTGGGCATCGACTGCCGTGCTGCAGGTGCAGGCCGCCCGCAAGCTCTGGCTGCCAGCGGCAATCACATTGGAACAGCAAGGCCGTTCCGGCTTGTTGAGCCGCGAGGAGGCTGCCCGCAAGCGCGCCGCCATGTTGACAGCAGAAGCGATTGCCATCGAGGACGAACAGCGTGAGCGCGCCCTTGAACTCGCCATTGACGCCCACAAGCTCGATCCGGCCCTGGTGCCTGCGGCCTGCGTCGCCGCCCGCTGTCACATCGCCAATGGCAACACCCGCAAGGCCCAGAAGATTCTGCGCGCCACATGGGCACAGTCACAACACCCCGATCTTGCCGAACTCATGGCGCGCTCGGTACCGGGCGATGGCCCCGAGGCCCGCTTCGAGCGGGTTCGCGATCTCGTGGGGTCCACATCAGATACATTGGAAAGCGCTTTCGCGCTGGCCCGTGCCGCGCTGGCCGCCCGGCGCCTTGATGTGGCGCGCACCGCACTCTCGTCCCACATCACTGATCGCCCGCCCGCCCGCATCTGCGCCCTCATGGGTGAAATCGAGGATGCGGAAGGCGACAAGGGCAAGGCCCGCGAATGGTTCGCCCGCGCCATCCACGCGCCGCGCGATCCCATGTGGCTGTCGGATGGTGTGGCCAGCCTGCGCTGGCTCGCGGTCTCGCCAGTGACCGGTGAAATCGTGCCGTGCGAATGGAAGGTGCCTTTTGACATGTTGCCGCTGCCAGATGCAGAAGCAACCGTAGCGGCAACCGAAGACCTGCCTGGCATCACCCTGAAAACACCCGATTCCACTCCGCCAAAGCCGCTGCCATTCCAACGCCCTCCCGATGATCCGGGCGTTGACTCCGTCGATCGTGTTGACGGTTGAATTTGGTCGGGAAAGCGTCTATCCCCCGCCCGAACTGATTGCGGCCCCGCGCCGCCAGGCCGCTTTAGCTCAGTTGGTAGAGCACATCATTCGTAATGATGGGGTCAGGTGTTCGAGTCACCTAAGCGGCACCAGTTTCCCACGGCAATGCACGTCCTTCATCTCAAGCTCCGGGCTGCTTGTCATGCATGAGCAGCAATTGTCTTTGCGCCGGAGCGGCCTATAAGTGGCGTTGTGCAGCGGCTGCTGCCCCGGATTGACCGGGAGCAGATGCCCGCCCGCACACTGAATGGTGGCCATTGCTCAAAGACGATCACAAGCGGCAGGATATTCACAACTCGGATATTCCCATACTGTGCCGAGCGTGCGAGGCGCGGCACCGAGGCATTTGTGGTGCACTCAACGCGGCCCAGTTGACCGAACTCAGCAAGCACACCACCAAGTCTGTCTATGCCGCTGAAAGCGAGATCGCCCCGGTCGGCCAGGATATCACCCGACATGCCAACATTCTTCGCGGCGTCGTCAAACTCAGCAAGCTCACCGCCGATGGCCGCCAGCAGATTGTCGGTCTGCAATTTGCGCCGGACTTCCTGGGTCGCCCTTTCGCCCGCCAATCCGATGTCACGGCCGAGGCCGCAACCGACGTCAAGGTTTGCGCCTTTCCTTCGTCACTGCTCGACAGCATGGTCAAGCAGTCGCCTGAACTGGAGCACCGCCTGCACGAGCAGACGTTGAAAGAGCTGGACGAGGCCCGCGACTGGATGCTGACCCTGGGGCGCAAGACGGCGTCAGAAAAAGTGGCAAGCTTCCTCTATCTCATCGCCACGCATGTGGATCCTGAATTTGAGTTGACCGACGGCATGGTGGGTTTTGACATTCCGTTGAAGCGCGCCGACATTGCCGACTTCCTTGGTCTCACCATCGAAACAGTGAGCCGGCAATTGACCAAGCTGCGCCATGCCGGCGTCATCAACCTGGTGAACAATCGCACTGTCGAGGTGCCGGATCTCAGTCGCCTGCGCCAGATGACCGAGCAGGACAATGCCTGAGGCGGGACAAGATCTACACGGCCTTTGAATATTGCCGCGGCGCCAGTTCCAGCCAGGCATCAAATCGTGCAGCCACGATGCGCGCGAACGGCCAAGCGGCAGGCTCGATCTTGAACAGCCCGTCGGATATTTCGCAGAGTCCGTCTGTGTCATCGTGGGCGATACGCTCGGCAAGTTCCACCAGACTCTGCGCCCTGGGCCCGAAGCGCTCCGCCAATTCCGAGAAGCAGAAGGCATAGTCGCACATCAGACGTTCGATCACCCATCCCCGCATCTTGTCATCGGCCGTCAGTGCGAGGCCGCGTGAGAATGGTATGTCGCCAGCCCGCACCTTGGCCATGTACTGGCCGGTGGCCACTTCATTCTGCACGTAGCCATCGGCAAAACGGCCAATGGAGGACGGTCCGAGCGGCAACAGGATGTCGGCCTGGTCGTCAGTATAACCCTGGAAATTGCGGTTGAGGTGACCGTTGACCGCGGCCTGGGACAAGCTGTCATGGGGCAGGGCGAAATGATCGATGCCGAGGGCATTCATAGCCCGCTTCGGTGATCATCGCTGCGGCCATCCGCGAGTGCGCGAAGCGGTCCACCGTATCCGGCAGGTCTTCATCGCGGATTAACTTCTGGTGCGGCTTCAGCCACGGCACATGGGCATAGCCGAACAGCGCAATGCGATCGGGCGCAATCTCGATCACCTGCGCAATGGTGCGCGCCAGCCGGTCACGGGTTTGCAGCGGCAAGCCATAGAGCGCGTCGATGTTGATCGAACGCACACCGGCGGCGCGCAGATTGACCACCAGAGACTTGGTGATGTCATAACCCTGTGGCCGGTTGATCGCCTGCTGCACGGCGGCGTCGAAATCCTGCACCCCGATGCTGGCCCGGGTCATGCCGAATTCGATGAGCGCGTCAATACTGCCGTCGCGGATATCCGAGGGATCAATCTCGATACTGATCTCGGTGTCGGCATCTATGCTGAAGGCACCATCAAGCGCTGCGCGGAGCCGCTTCAGGTCGGCGTCTTGCAAGAGACTGGGACTGCCACCACCGAGATGCAGCCGCGACAACCGGGGCCGTGCCGCTAACTTTTTTTGCCACAACCCGATTTCAGCGACCAGCGCCGTGACATAGGTTTGCACCGGTTCATAGCGCAGTGTCTGCTTGGTATGGCAGCCGCAGAACCAGCACAGGCGGTCACAATAGGGGATGTGAATATAGGCCGAGATCGACGCTGCTTCATTCACCGCCCTGACAAAATCGTCGCGCAAGGCAAGGCCGCCGCCAGGTTGAAAATGATTTGCTGGCGGATAGCTCGTGTAACGCGGCAGGCTCTGCGGATATTTGGCGAGGATCGCCTCGGGGCTGGCTCTGACTTTCACGCCGCATGCCTTTCAACCAACGGCAGAAGATGCTCGCGTTCAAAGGCAATGTGGCGGCGCAGACCTTCAAAGAAGCCGCGCAGCATCCACGCCAATGATTCGATATTGCATGACTCCCGCTCGGTCACAAACTGCTGCAGTGATATGCACAGGTCACTGGCGAATTCCTCGTCACCGAGATGCTCAAACCGCAAACGCTCGACCGTGGCAGTCATGTCGGGCGGTGCATCGGTCAGCGACAGGAGCAGGGGATAAACGGTGTTTTCTTCAAAATCATGAGCCCGCTTCATCAACGGCACAATGTTCTGCGCCATAAGCAGGCAATCGCGTGCATCGACACCATCGGGCAACAGATCTGCTATCATTTCCAGGCGATCGCAGAAGCGGCCCTGCTCTTTCAGGTAGTGATGAAGCCTCACAGCGATGCTTGCGGGCCCAACATCTTTCCCGGCAGCAGCGTTTGGCGAAGGATCGGAGACTGTCATGCGTGACTTTTGCGGAACTATTTTCCAATTGCGTCAAATTGACCGCTGACGGTTCTGCCGTCGTTGATCTGAATCAAGGCCGCTGTCATGCTGCACTGCCATTGCTGCAGTGCGGACGAGGGTCATTCCATTGGTTCCCTCTGACCTTTCGTCTGCAAACCAAGACTGGCTGGAAAGGTTCGCCACAATGAGAAACGGTACATCTGCAATCGCTGTCACTGTGGCGGCCTTTCTGGCGCTTTTGGGTGCTGCACTCGGGCAAGACGCCCTCTTCCGGATCCATTTCTGGATCCTCTTCACGGTCCTCGCCCTGGCAGCCGTGGTCCTCCTGCGCCGCGTGAGCTTCGGCCCCGCCGGTGCCATTGCCCTGCAAGACGACCAATCAGCCTACATGGACGGGGTCGTGCGCTACGGCGTCATCGCCACGCTCTTCTGGGGTACGGCGGGCTTGCTTGTCGGCGTCCTCGTGGCATCGCAACTCGCCTGGCCTGAACTCAATTTCCAGCCCTGGTTCAATTTCGGCCGGTTGCGCCCGTTGCATACTTCTGCCGTCGTCTTTGCCTTCGGCGGCAACGCGCTGATCGCAACTTCATTCTACGTGGTTCAACGCACCACCCGTGCCCGCCTCTTTGGTGGCTGGCTGCCGTGGTTCGTGTTCTGGGGCTACCAGCTCTTCATCGTCATGGCCGCGACTGGTTATCTCCTGGGCATCACCCAAAGCCGCGAATACGCCGAACCCGAATGGTACGTCGACATCTGGATTACTGTTGTCTGGGTCGCCTACTTGCTGGTCTTCCTCGGCACGCTGATCAAGCGCAAGGAACCCCACATCTACGTGGCCAACTGGTTCTACCTCTCCTTCATCGTCACCATTGCCATGCTGCATCTGGTCAACAATCTCGCGGTTCCGGTGTCCTTCCTCGGCGTCAAAAGCTATTCCGCCTTCTCCGGCGTGCAGGATGCCCTGACCCAGTGGTGGTATGGCCACAACGCCGTGGGCTTCTTCCTCACCGCAGGCTTCCTCGGCATGATGTATTATTTTGTGCCCAAGCAGGCCAACCGCCCGATCTATTCCTACCGCCTGTCGATCGTGCACTTCTGGTCATTGATCTTCATGTACATCTGGGCCGGTCCGCATCACCTTCACTACACCGCACTGCCTGATTGGGCCCAGACCTTGGGGATGGTCTTCTCGATCATGCTGTGGATGCCCTCTTGGGGCGGCATGATCAACGGCCTGATGACGCTGTCGGGCGCCTGGGACAAGCTGCGCACCGATCCGGTGCTGCGCATGTTGGTGATGTCGCTGGCCTTCTACGGCATGTCGACCTTCGAAGGTCCGCTGATGTCCATCAAGGCGGTGAACTCGCTGAGCCACTACACTGACTGGACCATCGGCCACGTGCACTCCGGTGCCTTGGGCTGGGTCGGGATGGTGTCCTTCGGTGCCATCTACTTCCTCGTGCCGAAGCTCTGGGGCCGCCAGCAACTCTACAGCCTGCGCCTGGTCAACTGGCACTTCTGGCTCGCCACACTCGGCATCGTTGTCTACGCCGCCGTCATGTGGGTCTCGGGCATCATGCAGGGCCTGATGTGGCGCGAGTACGATGATCAGGGCTTCCTGGTCTACTCCTTCGCCGAAACCGCTGCCGCCATGCATCCCTACTATGTGCTGCGTGTGCTGGGTGGAGTCCTCTACTTGGCCGGCCTCCTCGTCATGATCTTCAATGTCTGGAAGACCATCCGCGGTGACGTTCGCGCCGAAATCCCCATGGGCGCTGAAGCGCCAGCCCTCAAGCCTGCCGAATAAGGAGCAACACTGACATGGCAACCAACAATGCACCTGCGCTCGGCTTCCACAGCAAGATCGAACGCAATGTCACGCTGCTCCTCGTCCTCTCCCTCTTGGTGGTTACGGTTGGTGGCATCGTGGAAATCGCTCCGCTTTTCTGGCTTGAAAACACCATCGAAAAAGTCACGGGCATGCGTCCCTACTCGCCACTCGAACTGGCGGGCCGCAACATCTATGTCCGCGAAGGCTGCTACGTCTGCCACTCGCAGATGATCCGCCCCTTCCGTGACGAGGTGGAACGCTATGGTCACTACAGTCTGGCGGCTGAATCGATGTACGACCATCCGTTCCAGTGGGGCTCCAAGCGCACCGGACCTGACCTGGCCCGTGTCGGCGCCAAGTATTCGAATGACTGGCACGTCCAGCATTTGAAGAACCCGCGCGATGTGGTGCCGGAATCGGTGATGCCTCCCTACGCCTTCCTCGCCGACAGCGACCTTGATCCACAGGCCATGGCAGCTCATCTTTCCGCCCAGCGCATCGTTGGTGTTCCGTACACGGATGAGATGGTTGCCGCCGCCGCTGCCGACATGACGGCCCAGGCTGATCCCAACCAGGATGGCGCGGCACTTGCCGCACGTTACCCCAAGGCAGTGATCGGCAACTTCGATGGCGATGCTGCCAGACTCACCGAGATGGATGCCCTTGTCGCCTATCTCCAGATGATGGGAACTCTCGTCGACTTCTCGGCCTACAAGCCGGAAGAAAACGAGCGCTGAGGAAACGCAATCATGAACCTCGACTATCATATCATGCGGACCTTCGCTGACAGCTGGGGCCTGCTCTTCATGTTCCTCGTTTTTGTTCTGGTGATCTTTCTCGCCCTTCGGCCATCGGCCAAGCAAAGCCACGAAGATGCCGCCAATATCCCCTTCAAGGAGTAGTCAACCATGTCTGACAAACGCGATATCGACCAACTGTCTGGCGTGGACACCACAGGCCACGAATGGGACGGCATCAAGGAGCTCAACAATCCCCTGCCGCGCTGGTGGCTGTGGACCCTCTATGCCACGATCATCTGGTCCTTCGGCTACGTGATTGTCTATCCTGCCATTCCGGGCATGACGTCCGCCACCAAGGGGCTGTGGGGTTGGTCCAGCCGGGCTGACGTGCGCACCGAAATGACGGCCGTCATTGATGGCCAGAAGGCGCTCACCGACAAGATTGCCACCATGGACATCAATGCCATCATGGCCAATCCCGAGGCCCGTGCCTTTGCCGTTTCCGCCGGCAGTTCCCTGTTCAAGGTGAATTGCGTGCAGTGCCATGGATCGGGCGCGCAAGGTGGCCCTGGCTATCCCAACCTCAACGACAACTCGTGGCTGTGGGGTGGCAAACCAGAGCAGGTGGTGCAAACCATCAGCAGCGGTATTCGTGATACCACCAACAGCGAAACCCGCGACAGCCTGATGCCGAACTTCGGCAAGGATGGCATTCTCGATGCCGCCAAGATCAACCAGGCCGCCAACTATGTTCGCCTTCTCGCCAATCTTGACCATGACGCGGCAGCCGCCACGGCAGGTGCCACGGTATTCACCGAGAACTGTGCCGCCTGTCATGGTGAAAAAGGCGAAGGCAACCAGGACCTCGGCGCGCCTCAGCTCAATGACGCCGTCTGGTTCTATGGCGACAAGGTTGAACAGATCGCAGCACAGGTCACAGCCCCGCGCCACGGCATGATGCCTGCATGGAAAGCCCGTCTGGGAGAGGCTAAGGTCAAGCAACTCGCAGCCTATGTTCTCTCACTCGGAGGCGGTCAGTAAGCCAGGTGAACACGCACACCATCATCGACACCCAGGACGTCAAGGCCGTCAATACCGGGGCCAAGGCGAAAGGTGCCCTCTACGCCGCGCGGAAGAAGATCTTTCCGAAGAGCGCAGATGGTGTCTTTCGCCGCCTGAAGTGGATCATCATGGCGGTGACGCTGGGGATCTATTACGTGACGCCGTGGTTGCGTTGGGATCGCGGAACCCATGCACCGGATCAGGCCGTGTTGATTGACATGGCCAACCGGCGCTTTTATTTCTTCTTCATCGAGATATGGCCGCAAGAATTTTACTATGTGGCTGGATTGCTCGTCATGGCCGGCGTCGGGCTGTTCCTCGTCACGTCTGTCGTTGGCCGCGCCTGGTGTGGCTACACTTGCCCACAAACGGTGTGGACTGATCTCTTCATCAAGGTCGAAGAACTGGTGCAGGGTGATCGCAATGCCCGCATCAAACTCGACAACGCGCCGTGGGGCCTGCGCAAGATCGGCCTGCGCAGCATCACCCATGTGCTGTGGCTGCTGATTGCCGTAGCGACCGGCGGTGCATGGATATTCTATTTTGCCGATGCACCTTCTCTGTTCAAATCTTTCGTTACCTTTCAGGCACCGTTCATCGCCTACGCCACGGTTGGCGTACTGACGGCTACAACCTATGTCTTCGGTGGTTTGATGCGCGAGCAGGTGTGTATCTACATGTGCCCGTGGCCGCGCATCCAGGCCGCCATGCTCGACGAAGATTCACTTGTCGTCACCTACAACGACTGGCGCGGCGAACCGCGCACCGCCGGCAAGAAGAAAGCCGCCGCCGCCGGCATCGTCGGCGGTGATTGCGTCGATTGCAACGCCTGTGTTGCCGTCTGCCCGACCGGCATTGACATCCGCAACGGTCAGCAGATGGAGTGCATCACCTGTGCCCTGTGCATTGATGCCTGTGACGCCGTCATGGACAAGATCGGCAAGCCGCGCGGTCTGATCTCGTATTCGACCTTGCGCGACTACAATCACAACATGGCCCTCGCCGGCGCACCGCAAGGCGCAGCCGTGAGCGACATTGATCCGCGCCGCGTGCGCAGTGAAGCGGGCGTCTGGAACGACGGCGTCAAGCATTTCAACTGGCACATCTTCTTCCGTCTGCGCACCTTGATCTACATCGGCATGTGGTCGCTGGTTGGCCTCGGCATGCTTTATGCATTGCTGCAGCGTGACCGCCTGGAAGTGAACGTGCAGCACGACCGCAATCCCGTGGCGATCAAACTGTCGGATGGCTCGGTGCGCAATGGCTACACCATCAAGATCCTCAACATGGTGCCGGAACCGCGCACCATCGCTCTGTCGATTGATGGCCTGCCGGGCGCTGATATCAGCATCACCGAGATGAAGGAGGTCAAGGGCCGCAGCGCCGATATTGCCGTCGAGCCAGACAAGCTCCGTGCGCTGCATGTTTTTGTCACCGTTTCACCGCAGCTTCTCAAGCAGGGGCAATCGCACTTCCGCATCATTGCCTCGGACCATCAATCCTTTGAAACGGATGTCTATGATGCCGTCTTTGAAGTACCGGAGAACATGAAATGAATACCACGGAACCTGAACGCCGTTTCACTGGCCGTCACATGCTCCTCATCATGCTCGGTTTCTTCGCCACGGTCTTTGCTGCCAACATGACGATGGTCTATTTTGCCTCGCACAGCTGGACCGGACTGGTTGTCAAGAATTCCTATGTCGCCAGCCAGGAATTTGACGCAACAACAGCGAAAATGCGCGCCAATGCTGCGGTCGATATTCGTCCCACGCTCAGCTACGCGGCTGGCGTGCTGCGCGTCACCCTCCACACCAGGTCTGGCGCGGCTGTCAATGCCCTGGCCATCAAGGTCGCCTTGGGCCGTCCGTCGCACGAGAGCGAAGACGTGGTTCTCGACATGGCACCGCGAGGTGCCGGTGTGTATGAATCCACCCGGACTTTTGGTGTGGGACAATGGACTGGCACCATCACGGCTGACGTGCCGGGCCACGGCTCATGGTCGCGTCCTGTTGCCATGCTGGTGAAAGGCTAGGGGTTCCACGCCATGAGCTGCTGCGCCGCGCCACTCATTTCAGATCGCACCCGTGAAGGCCTGTCCTCTGGCAGGATTGCCCTGCTGGAAGAATTGAAGGCCAACAGCAAGCGCCTGGTCGATGGCAGCGTCACCTATCTGCTCTCGGCACCGGCCATCCACTGCGGCAATTGCATCGCCACCATTGAAGGCAGTGTCGCGCAACTGCCAGGCGTTGCCAACGTGCGCGCCAACCTGACAATGAAACGCATTTCGGTGACACTCGATGGCGAAGAACGCTCTCTCCTGCCGATACTGCGTACCCTGGATGATCTCGGATTCCCGACCCAGTCCATCACTGCCGAAGAGTCGGGGCGCGGCGATCCAGAATTCAAGTCGCTGTTGCGCTCGCTCGCCGTCGCCGGCTTTGCCACCGCCAATATCATGCTGCTCTCGGTCCCGGTATGGAACGGCGCGGATGGTGCCACCAAGGAACTCTTTCATTTCATCTCGGCACTGATTGCCATACCCTGCGTGGCCTATGGCGGCATGCCGTTCTTCCGCTCGGCGCTCTTTGCCCTGAGCCACCGCCGCATGAACATGGACGTTCCGATTTCACTCGGCGTCACGCTCGCCACCGGCATGTCGATCTATGAAAGCTTCATCGGCGGCGGCCATGCCTATTTTGATGCCGCCGTCTCGCTGCTGTTTTTTCTGCTCATCGGCCGCGTGCTTGATCACATGATGCGCTCGCGGGCGCGTGCCGCCGCCGGCAATCTCGCGCGGCTCTCGGCCAAGGGCGGCTTCGCCGTCGCTGAAGATGGTGAACTTACCTACATTGCACTCGATGGTATTCGCCCCGGCATGCGCTTGCGCGTTTCCGCTGGTGAACGTTTTCCGGTGGACGGCACCATTGCCGACGGCGTCAGCGATGTTGACCGCGCCCTGGTGACCGGCGAAAGCCAACCGCAACGCGTCAGCCATGGGGAAGGGGTGGAGGCCGGAACCCTCAATCTCACCGGTGCCGTTGACCTGATCGCCACCCGCGCCGCCCGCGATTCGTTCCTCGCTGAAGTCACGCAAATGATGGCCGCTGCCGAAAAAGGCCGCTCGGCTTATGTCCGCATAGCGGACCGCCTGTCCAGCATCTATTCGCCGGTGGTTCACATTCTCGCCTTCACATCATTCGCTGGCTGGTTGTTGTGGACAGGTGGCGACTGGCACCAGTCCTTGACCGTCGCTGTCGCGGTTCTCATCATCACTTGCCCTTGCGCGCTGGGACTGGCCGTGCCTGTGGCTCATGTGGTGAGTGCATCGCGTCTGTTTTCCGCCGGTGTGCTGCTCAAGGATGGCTCGGCGCTGGAACGCCTGGCCGCCATCGACAGTGCCGTTTTCGACAAGACCGGTACGCTGACAACCGGTGAACCCGCCGTCTTGTCCTCCACCATTCCGCCGGGACGCCTTGCCGGGATCGCCAAGGCCCTGGCCCTGCGCAGTGTCCATCCCGCCGCCCGCGCATTGGCGCGCTCCATCGCAACGCCGCCGGAAGTGCGCATCACTGAACTCCATGAAGTCCCTGGTCATGGTGTCGAAGCCAGGGTGGAGGGCAAGCGCGCGCGCCTTGGCCGCCGCAGCTGGGTTGCGGAAATCGCCGCCACTTCGGTGCCAGCCACCCAGAGTGGCGTCGCCTTCGCCATGGAAGGTGAAAATCTGTGGATCACCACGCTGGCTGAACGCATCCGCCCCGGTGCCCGCGCCATGCTCGATGGCTTGCGCGCCCACGACATTGCCGTCACCATGCTTTCCGGCGATGGCCGCGACCAGGTGGCCAGGCTCGCCCGGCAGCTTGGCATCTCTGACTACCAGTCCGAACTCCGCCCCGGCGACAAACTTGCCTTCCTTGACCGAGGCCGCCGATGAAGGCCGCAAGATGCTGATGGTGGGTGATGGCCTCAATGATGCACCGGCCCTGGCCGCCGCCCATGTTTCCATGGCACCTGCCTCGGCCTCCGACATTGGCCGCACCGCGGCTGACTTCGTCTTTACCCGCGACAGCCTCTCCTCGATCACCTTTGCCCACCGTGTGGCCGTGGCGACGGGCCGTATCGTCCGGCAGAATTTCGTGCTCGCCATCGCTTACAATATCTTCGCTGTGCCGCTCGCCATGTCGGGCCAGCTCAATCCGCTCATCGCCGCCATTGCCATGTCGACGTCGTCGATCATTGTGGTCGGCAACAGCCTGCGCCTGCATCTCCTGCGTCCTGCCCAAGAGCGCGAGGCCGAAGCTCCGGGCGCTGCCGGGCCGCTGACGCCAGCCATTCAACCGCCAGCATTTCAACCAGAGGAAGCCGTGGCATGACCATACTTTCAGTCCTCATTCCGGTCGCGCTTGGTCTGGGCGCTCTCGGTCTCGGCACCTTCCTGTGGAGCCTGACCTCCGGCCAGTACGATGACCTCGATGGCGCCGCCACCCGCATCCTCCACGATGATGACAAGAAGGTCCCGTAAACCGCCTTCTGCGCTGGCAATTGCAAGAACCCACCGGCTCAGGCTATATCGCTGCCCATGACCACAAAGACCTCCGGCCTCCACGACCGACTGCGCGCCGCCGGCCTTCGCCCGACGCTGCAACGCATGGCGCTGGGTGAATTGCTGTTTGGCAGGGGAGACCGCCATGTCTGCGCCGAAGACCTTCACGACGAGGCCCGTGCCGCGCTCGTGCCGGTGTCTCTGGCGACGGTCTACAATACGCTGAACCAGTTCAAGGCCGCAGGCCTGCTGCGCGAAATCGCCATTGAAGGCGACCGCAGCTATTTCGATACCAACACCTCGAACCACTTCCACTTCTTTGACGACGAAAAGCACGCGCTGATGGACATCGACGTTGCAGGCGTCTCGGTCTCCGGCATCCCGGAGGCACCGCGCGGCAAGGTCATTGATCGCATTGATGTGATCGTGCGTCTCAAGGACGCCTGAGGCTCTAGTCGACGATTTCGCCGGGATAGACACCCCAAAGCCGGCTCTGCTCAACGTAGCCGTCATAGTCACCGGTGGAAATTTCACACCACTGGCCGTCACACTGTTTGATGCTGGTGAGAACGCCGGGGGAGAGCCGCGCTTCAATGCCGCTCCTGACGTTGGGCTTGCTGCGCATGTCAAGAATCGTGTTGCCGCCCCACTGCGCCACAAAGCCATTGCGGCGGCCGGAGAGCATGGACTGCAATATCCAGCCTTCGGCACCGTCGCTGTCACGGATCTTGCGCCAGTTCTCAAATTCGGCGGTGATTTCGACGGGCAAGCCCTTGCGCTGGAACACGAAGGCCACGGGATGGTCGCTGGAGGGCCCGCGCCGAACATTCACTTTGTCGGCTTTGAGAGTGACGAAACGAGGCACCGGGAGGCCTGTAACGCTTTCGCCCTGGCGTGCTTGCAGCGGTTCGGCAGGGGTGAGCGAGGCCGTGATTTCGCCTGCCTCAGAGGCCTTGGGCACCGCGACCGACTTGCTCCAAATTGCCAGGCCATAGGCGGTTCCGCCGCTGGCTGCAGCTAGACCAAGGAGCGACGCAAGGGCGAAGACGGGGTACAGTCGGGGCATCATGGGCGGACAAAACGGCCTTTGGGGGTTGCGGGCTTTTGACCCTTGCGCCAAAGGGGGGCGCGCAACATGAACCTTGTGGCTCACTCCACCTTTGGGCTACTCCCATAAATGCCTGCGCAAGGTTAAGATTGCGTCAATATTGAAGTTTTTGGATCGCTGATGCCCTCTGCCAAACCCACCGTCATCGTCACACGAAAGCTGCCCGATCCCGTCGAGGCACGCATGGTGGAATTGTTTGCAACACGGCTTAACACCACCGACCGCCCGATGGATCATGCCGCCCTCGTCGCGGCCGTGAAAGAAGCCGATGTGTTGGTTCCCACGGTCACCGACAAGATCGACAAATCGGTCATCATGCAGGCAGGCCCACGCCTCAAGCTCATCGCCAATTTCGGCAATGGCGTTGATAACATCGACGTGGTCACGGCGCTGGCCCGCGGCATCACCGTCACCAACACGGCGGGCGTCCTCACTGAAGACACCGCCGACATGACCATGGGTCTTGTCATCGCCGTATCGCGCCGCATGATGGAAGGCTCACGCGCCATCTCTGATCCGGCCAAGTGGCAGGGCTGGTCACCCACCTGGATGCTGGGCAACCGCATTTGGGGCAAGAAGATCGGCATCATCGGCATGGGACGCATCGGCACCGCATTGGCCCGCCGCGCCAAGGCCTTTGGTCTCTCTATCAACTATCACAACCGCAAGCGCGTCCATCCCAAGACCGAAGAGGAACTCGGCGCTACCTATTGGGAAAGCCTCGACCAGATGCTGTCGCGCATGGATATCATCTCGATCAATTGCCCGCATACGCCCGCCACGTTCCATTTGCTTTCGGCCCGCCGCCTGAAGATGCTGAAGAGCAATGCCATCCTGGTGAATACTGCCCGCGGTGAAGTGATCGACGAAAATGCCCTGGCCCGCATGTTGGAGGCGGGAGAAATTGCCGGCGCTGGCCTCGATGTGTTTGAACACGAACCTGCCGTCAATCCGAAACTCCTGGCCTCCAACCGCGTGGTGCTCCTGCCGCACATGGGCTCGGCGACGATCGAAGGCCGGATCGACATGGGCGAGAAGGTCATCATCAACATCAAGACCTGGGCCGATGGCCACAAGCCGCCAGACCGCGTGCTTCCGGGGATGTTGTAGGGTCGGGCTACCCCCGCCGCCTCCCATCACAATCATCTTACTGCTCTGGCCGCTGCCGTGATTTCCATTTCTGCGACAAGCCCCTATGACATCCAGACATCATACCGGAGATCTCATGCTGAACCGCCGCACTTTTCTGGCTTCGACTGCCGCCTGCCTCTTCCTGCCAGTTGCGGCGCGCGCTGCTGACTGGGCGGCAACCGTCACTGAAGCCAAGGGCCAGACTGTGTACTTCAATGCCTGGGCCGGTTCCGACACCATCAACGCTTACATCAAATGGGCCGGCGATGAGGTGAAGGCGCGCTACGGCGTGAGTGTCGAACATGTGAAGATCACCGACACCGCCGAAGTGGTGAAGAGGGTGCGCGATGAAGTGGCCGCCGGCAAGCAGGATGGTTCGGTTGATCTCGTCTGGATCAACGGTGAAAATTTCCGCGCCATGAAATCCGAAAAGTTGCTTTTCGGTCCGTTCTCTGAATCATTGCCGGACTACCAATTTGTCGACACTGAAGGAAAGCCGACGACGCAGCAGGATTTCTCGGAAAGTGTTGATGGCCTTGAAAGCCCCTGGGGCATGGCACAGCTGACCTTCTTTGCCGATGGTGCGAAAGTGCCGGAACCGCCGCGCAGCATTCAGGCGCTTGCCCGGTTCGCTGAGGCCAATCCCGGCCGTGTCAGCTATCCTGCGCCGCCTGATTTCCACGGCACCACATTCATCAAGCAAGTGTTGCTTGAAGGCGTGATCAATCCTGCCGTTTTTGCCAAACCCGCCGATGCGGCCACCTTCAGCTCCTACGAACCGGTCTGGTCCGCGATGCTCGATGGCTTGCACAAGTTCTGCTGGCGTGATGGCAAGCAGTTCCCCAAGTCGCAGGCCGACGTGACGCAGATGGTGGCCGATGGCGAACTCCTGATCGGCCTCACCTTCAATCCGAATGAACCCGCAAACCTTGTCGCTGCGGCCACCATGCCGGCTTCAACCATCGCCTGGCAGAACAGCAAAGGCACCATCGGCAACACTCACTTTGTGGCGATCCCCATCAACGCCAAAGCCAAGGCCGCAGCCCAGGTCTTTGCCGATTTTCTGCTTTCGCCCGAAGCGCAGGCGCGCAAGAACGACATCAAGGTCTGGGGCGATCCCACCGTGCTGGCTCTATCGAAACTCCCCGCCGATCAACAGGCGGCATTCACATCAACCGCAGCTCCGGGCTCCGTCACGTTGCCTGGCCCCGCCCTGCTTGAACCCCATGCCTCGTGGGTGCCACTGATCGAAAAGGCCTGGCTCACGCGTTACGGCAAGGGCTGAGGCAGAGAACCTGTGTTCCGTTCGCTGGCCGCGCTGCCGCTCGTCATCTTGTTCCTGTTGCCGTTTGCGGCGGCATTGCTGTTCATTGTACCCGGTTTGATCAACGTGCAGGGCTTCGCCGATCTGCTGGCTCATCCGCAATTTTGGGGCGCGCTGCGCCTGACATTGTTCACCGGTATCGCCGCGACAGTGCTTTCACTTGGCTTTGCAGTGTTGATCATCGCCGGAGCGAAAAACAATCTCGCCATCAGGGCAGGGGCCTTTCTCGCCGTGCCACATCTGGCGTTGGCGATTGGATTGACCTTCCTCATCATGCCCACAGGCATTGTAGCGCGGCTCATTGCAACGCTATTCACGGGATGGACAGTCCCGCCGCAATGGGTGACGACGCAAGACCCCTTTGGCCTCGCACTCATCGCTGCGTTGATTTTGAAGGAAACGCCGTTTCTCGTCTGGGTCTTTGCCAGCCTGTTGAATCGCGATGATTTGCGCCAGCAGTTTGCCGGTCACAGCGCCGTCGCCCGCAGCCTTGGTCATGGTCCGCGATCAACTTTTCTGCGCGTGATCCTGCCGCAACTCCTGCCGCGCGCTGTGGCACCGCTCATTGCCGTTTTTGCTTACGGCATGACCGTCGTCGACATGGCGCTGGTGATCGGGCCGACGCAGCCACCGACATTGGCGCAACTGGCGTGGACAGACCTCAACGATGCCGAACCCTTCACCACGGCGCGCGGTGCTGCCGGTGTGCTCACGTTGAGTTTGATGATTTTAATCCTACTTCTGGTTGTTGGCCTTTTGCGGCGGCTGGCGAGCCTGTGGACAGGCAGATTTTATTCCGGCTACCCCAGGGGCGGCGGCGGGCAAAACGCCGTGTCCGGCCAAATATGGGGCGCCTGGAGGGCGTTATATGCCTTGATAGGGATTTTACTCCTTGTGCTGTCATTGAGCGGCTTTTGGCCCTTTCCCAGCCTGTTGCCTCAGGTGCTGACCCTCAAGGCCTGGGCGCAGTTGCTCGCAAATCCCTCCGCCTTCCTCACCAGCCTTTTCCTTGCTCTTGCCACGGCAACAACCGCCCTCGTCAGTGTCGTTGCCTGGCTCGAAACCCAAGCACCGCCGCGCGACCGCATCATCATGGTGGCAGCGACACTTGGCCTGTGCTTGCCGGCGCTGTTGATTGCGCTGGGACAGTATCGCCTATTTCTTTGGCTCGGCATCACCGGTACGGCGTTGGCGTTGTTCCTTGCCCATGTGCTGCCAGTGATGGCCTATGTTGTCATCATGCTGGTTAGCCCCTATCGCGCCCATGATCCTCGCTGGCAGGCCAGTGCATCCGGTCTTGGAGCGCCGCGTCTGCGCTTCCTGATGAAGATCAAATGGCCGATGCTGAAGGCCCCGCTGCTCGCTGCCTTTGCCGTCGGCTTTGCTGTCTCCATCGCCCAATTCGTGCCAGCGCAACTTGCTGCTGCCGGCCGCTATACGACGCTGCCGATGGAAGCCGTCACGCTGTCGGCAGGCGGCAACCGCGCCCTCATCGCCACGTCGGGTCTTGCCCTCATGGCGTCACCGCTGTTGGTCTTCCTGCTCGCCGGCTATCTCGGCCGCCCGCGCTGGAGGACGTGATGGTGCTCTCTCTCCATGATGTAGCCATCAGCCGCCGCACCGGAGGCGTTCTGATCCAACCTTTCTCGCTCACTATTGGGGACGGCGAGATCGTCACGCTCATGGGCCCCAGCGGGTCTGGCAAATCGACGCTGCTCTCGTTCATTGGTGGAGATTTGGCGGACGCATTTGCCGCCCGTGGCGATATTCGCCGCGATGGCGCTTCAATGATTGGTCTCGCCCCCGAGCACCGCCGCCTCGGCCGGTTGTTTCAGGACGATCTCTTGTTTCCGCACATGACGGTTGCTGAAAACCTGCTCTTTGCCTGCCCCAAGGCAGCGCAGGCCGAGCGCCTCGCCCGCATGCGCGACGCCTTGCACCACGCCGAATTGTCAGATTTCGAGAACCGTCCGCCGCACACGCTGTCGGGTGGCCAGCGCAGCCGCGTCGCCCTGATGCGCGCCCTCCTGGCCAACCCTGCCGCGTTGCTGCTTGATGAACCCTTCAACAAGCTCGACCGCGAACTTCGCGCCAGCATCCGCGACTACACCTTCTCCCAGATCCGGGCGCGCCATATTCCGGCACTGCTGGTCACCCATGATCCGGACGATGTGCCAAGCGATGGCCGCGTCTTCGCCATAAGCCCAAGCGGAGAGGTGCGCCATGTTTGACCGCCAGTTGCTCGCACTGACCAAGCCGGCGGTTGATCGCGTGGCGGCACTGTTGTCGGCGCGCGGCATTTCAGCCAACCAGGTCTCGCTCACCGGCTTTGCCTTCGGCGTTCTTGCCGCCGTGCTCATCGCGCTTGGCGAGATTGACTGGGCCATCGCCCCGCTGCTGTTCAACCGCCTCTGTGATGGCCTCGATGGCGCGGTGGCACGCCATGGCGAGCCGACGGAGCGCGGCGCTTTCCTCGACATCACGCTGGATTTTCTTTTCTATGCCGGTGTGCCGCTGGCCTTTGCCTTCTGCAAACCGGAACGCAATGCACTTGCTGCCGCTGTTCTGCTGGCCGCCTTCATCGGCACCGGCGTCACCTTCCTCGCCTATGCCATCATGGCGGAAAAGCGCGGCGACAAATCCACCGAATATCCCACCAAGGCCTTCTTCTATCTCGGCGGCCTGACCGAAGGTTTCGAAACCGTGGTCTGTTTCGTCGCCATGTGCCTGTGGCCTGATCAGTTCCCGGCCATCGCCTACACCTACGCCGCGCTGTGCCTGATCACCATCGTGACCCGCATGGTGGCGGGCTGGCAGCGCTTCGGCGTGCCGCCAAAGTCTTAACCGGCGTTAACAAAAAATCTTCTCTCCGCCGCAAAAAACTCTTGAATGCGACACCCGAATCCATCATATGCGCATCCGTCCAAAGTCGCACGTGCCGCTAAGGTGATCCCCGCGCTTTTCCGAAGGAAAATGACCCGCATTGCAAAGGAGATCCCCAAAGTAACGACGGTGAGGGCTTCTCGTCTCTGCTGGTTTCGTCCAAAGGCCAGTGTCACTTGAGGCAAACACAAGTCTGCTCGATGTGCGATTGGTCTTCCAATCAATCAGAAGCGAACGTCAGTCAGTTGTCGCAACCGGTGTCTCCATCGCACCGCCCTTGTGTCTGCTGCTGGTGAAACATCACTTTTTGTTTCGGGAGTTCCCCCATGACCGCCACCGCACGCATTCTCGACTTCCTCCGAAATGAAAAGCCCGAAGGTCCGTGCCTGGTGCTCGACCTCGATGTCGTGCGCGACAACTACATGGCATTTGCCCGCAGCATGCCGGGCACCCGCATTTTCTATGCCGTGAAAGCCAACCCGGCCCCGGAAATCCTTGCACTGTTGGCCTCGCTTGGTTCGTGCTTCGATACGGCTTCGGTGGCCGAAGTCGAAATGGCGCTGGCTGCAGGTGCCACGCCCGACCGCATCTCCTTCGGCAACACCATCAAGAAGGAACGCGACATTGCCCGCGCCCATGCGCTTGGCATTTCACTCTACGCTGTCGACAGCCATGAAGAAGTCGAGAAGGTGGCCCGTGCCGCTCCTGGCGCGCGCGTTTTCTGCCGCATCCTCACCGATGGTGCCGGAGCCGAATGGCCGCTGTCGCGCAAATTCGGTTGCGAACCAGCCATGGCTGAAGACGTGCTGCTCACCGCCCACAAACTGGGCCTCGCTGCCTATGGCATTTCGTTCCACGTCGGCTCGCAACAGACCCGTCTCGACGCCTGGGACATCGCTGTCGGTGAAGCCAAGGCGATCTTCGAGCGCATGCTCGCGCACGGCATCAAGCTGGAGATGGTGAACCTCGGCGGCGGCTTCCCGACCAAGTACCTGAAGCAGGTACCGGGCACGGGTGCCTATGCCAACGCCATTCACGACGCGCTGACCAAGCACTTCGGCAACGCACTTCCCGAAACCATCATCGAGCCGGGCCGCGGCATGGTCGGCAACGCCGGTGTGGTGAAGGCCGAGGTGGTTCTGATTTCCAAGAAGCACTCCAACGACAACTTGCGCTGGGTCTATCTCGACATCGGCAAGTTTGGCGGCCTCGCCGAAACCATGGACGAAGCGATCCGCTATCCGATCACCACCGCCAAGGATGGCGACGTGAAGGAGCTCTGCGTGATCGCCGGTCCGACCTGTGACTCAGCCGATGTGCTCTATGAAAAGACGCCCTATCCGCTGCCGATCACACTGAGCGTCGGCGATGAAGTGCTGATCGAAGCGGCTGGTGCCTACACCACCACCTATGCCGCCGTCGCCTTCAACGGCTTTCCGCCGCTGAAGTCATACGTGATCTGATTTCAGGTCAAATCGTCACCTAACCCACAACTACCGTCACCCCCGCGCAGGCGGGGGTCCAATTTGCCTTCTGAGCCGTCAGCCAGGATGCGGGATGCCTGCCTTCGCAGGCATGACGGAATTGGAATGAACCTCAGTTCCCTTGGGAGACTTTCAATGGTCACCATTCGTACCGAATTGCCCTCCGATGTTGCAGCCCGCGAAGCATTGCTCACGCGTGCCTTTGGTGCTGCCCGTTTCCGCAAGACATCCGAGCGCCTGCGTGAAGGCCGTTTGCCAGCGGAAGGCCTGGCCTTCACAGCCCTTTCGTCCACAGGCCGCGTCATCGGCACGTTGCGCCTGTGGCCCATCATAGCGGGTTCGGCTGGGCCTGCGCTGTTGCTCGGACCGTTGGCTGTCGATTGCCGCCAGCAAAAGAAAGGCATTGGCCGCCAGCTCATGCAGCACGCGCTGGCAACAGCGCGTGTACTGGGACACGATTCCGTGCTGCTGGTCGGTGATGCACCTTACTACAGCCGCTTCGGATTTTCCGAGAGCGTGACGCGCAGCCTGCACTTGCCCGGACCAATGGACCGCGCCCGCTTTCTGGGGCTGGAACTCAACCCCGGCGCACTTGATGGTGCCGAAGGTCTGGTGAGTGCGGCAGGTGAGTTCACAGGTGCGGCTGACGTGGCAAAGGCGGCGTAGCTAGCGCCACGCCTTGGCGCGTGACAAGGCTTCCCCGAAGCGCTGGCGCAGATCATCCGTCAACGGATGATCGGGCCGGAACACTCGGGACGGCGGCGGGAGCGGTGGCAAGTCCACCGCTCCCGTTTTCATGAGCGACAGACCCATCATCGCCATCCGCGCCGTGCCGAGCGCGGTGAGTTCAGTCGAGGCGGCGACGGTGACGGTGCGCTGCAGGGCATTGGCCAGAAATTGCACGAAGTAGTCGTTGTTGGCGAGGCCGCCATCGATCGAAATGGTCTCACCCAGCGGCAGCATGCGCGCCATCGCTTGCATGACTTCGGTTGCCCGCAATGCAATGCCTTCCAGCAGGGCCTGCATCATGTCGGCTTTCGTCGTGTCGAGGCCAAGCCCGATCCACAGGCCCGATGCGCCACGATCCCAATGCGGGCAGGCGAGACCGGAGAGGGCGGGCACAAAGACGATGCCGCGTGACAATGCCGACGGCGCAGCGAAACTGTTGATGTCATTGTAGCTGGCGAACAGGCCGAGCGACTTTGCCCAGTTCACTGCCGAGGCAGCATTGTAGACAGCACCGTCAAGTGCGAAGGCCGGGGCCAGCGCACCCATCTTCCAAGCCACGGTGGCGGCAAGGCCCGATGAGTTGCGTGGGGGACGCGCGTTGCCCGCGATGGCGAGTGCGAATGCCCCGGTGCCGAAGGTGATCTTGGCATCACCAGGTTTCGTGCAGCCATGGCCGAACAGGGCCGCCTGCTGATCCACCAGACTGGCGGTGACCGGGATACCCTTGTGTTCTCCGAACGGGCCGGTGGTGGCGCGGATCTCCGGCAGCACCTCGCGAGGTACGCCGAAGAGTTTCAACAACGCATCATCCCACTGCAAGGTATCGAGTGACATCAGTGAGGTGCGCGAGGCTGTGGTGACGTCGGTTGCATACTCGCCAGTGAGGCGTTCGAGAAAATATGCATCGCTGGTGGCAATGCGCAGCCGACCTTGGTTGAGCAGCGCTTTGGCCGCAGGCACATGATCGATGATCCAGCGCATCTTGCTGGCGGAGAAGTAGGGATCAAGCGGCAGGCCAGCGCGCGCCAGCGTCAAGTCCTCGGCACCCTCTGCCTTCAGGCGCTCGGTCACGTCCTTGGTGCGGTCATCCTGCCAGACGATGGCGTGGTGAACGGGCGCGCCGGTTTGCCCATCCCAGGCCACGATCGTCTCGCCCTGATTGTCAATGCCGATGGCATCGACACGTCCGGCAGCGGCGATGCAGGCGCTGACATGGGACAACAATTCCGCCGCATCGTGTTCGACCCAACCGGGTTGCGGATAATGTTGGGCATGTTCAAAAGCGGCCACTTTGTCAAAGCGGCCCGCGTCATCCAGGGTGAAGGCCTTGGTGCCCGTGGTGCCCTGGTCGATGGCGAGCACTTTCATTTCAGATTGTCCGCCAGATGATCGGCAAGGCGGCGTGCCGCTACCACACACGTCCCCGCTGTCTTCAGCTCTCCCTCAACATTGCCGGTCTTGTGTGGCGCGAACGGCAGCGGCCCCTTGAGCAAGGCATCTTCCGGAACGAAGTGACCACTGACGATGACACCATCACAGGCGATAACGCGGCGCTTGCCCCTGTGTTCCACTTCTACACCTTCAACAGACTTGACCCCGTGAATGGCAACAACACGTGTCGCCACATGCACCGGCACACGATACCAGAGACGCGCCCCCAACTTGAAATACCAGGGCGCATCAATTGTCGGCTCCTCCACAATCATCGCGGCCGGGCGAATGCCGGCGTGGGCGCAGGTCATCAACGCCGAAAATGAAACCCATTCCCCGCCAATGATGACAGGCCGCGAGAACGGCTTTGCATTCTTGAGGTAGACCAGTCTGCTGCAACGTGCCGGTGTTCATCACACCTGCCTGCCGTGTGCCGCCGATCAAACGCGCCGCGCGGCTCTCCTCACGCGCACCGGTGGCGAGGACAACGTGGCGCGCCGTCATGTCGACGATGCCCGTATGTGGCGCATGAACCCGCATCACCGTTTCGGATTTGAACTCAAGCACCGTGTGGCGGGTGCGAACATCAATCCCCTTGCGCTGCTGCGCGCAGCCGCGCCGCATAGGCCGGGCCAGTCATGAGTTTGCGATGGCTCTCCCAGCCGAACCCCCAGTGGCCGCAATGGCGGGGAACGCCACCGGCTTCGGTCTCACGCTCGAGGACCACCACATCCCTGATGCCAAGCTCCTGCAAACGCGTGGCACAGGCGAGACCCGCCGGACCACCCCCGATGATGACCACATCATGTTTTTCCATGAGAGGCCTTTTCAAAGATGTTGCGCACCTCGGCACCACAGTTGAAACCCTGGCAGCGCCCCATCATGGCGCGCGTGCGCCGCTTCAAGCCGCCAAGGTCACCGGCGGGCAAAGGGCCTTGCATCGCCGCCTCGAGTTCGGAGCGCGTCACCCACTCGCAGTGGCAGACAATTTCACCACCACGGCGATAGGGCCGGATCATGTGTTCGGCGAGATTGGGTACCGGCGTCCACTGCGGCGCGGGCTTTTTCTTCGGCAGCGGACCGAAGTGTTTGCGGCAACAATTTCTCCACATGCTGGGCGATGCCAAGCGAACCCGTGAGCCCCGTCGAGCGGATGCCACGCGACGGTGATCCAGTTCTGCTGTGGCAGAGCCTCGATCACATAATCCTTGTGTTCGGTGGCGGGGCGCAAGCCTGCATAGATGGCATTGATGCCAACCTCCGCGAGGGCCGGAACCATTTCAATGGCTCGTGCCTTGAGGCTTTGCCAGCGTTGCGGAATCACACGTTGCGGCGTCGCGTTCATCGGTCTCTTCCGCCGTGGGTCCGATTGCGAGGTTGCCGAAGATGGTGCGGAAGAGCACCACACCCTTGGTGCGTTCAGTGGGCACCGGCAGGATGATGGACCGCACCAGCCGCGCTGCGGGTTTGTCGAAGACAACAAATTGTCCCTTGCGCGGTTTGATGGTGAAGGGTGAGGGTCGCGCCAATGCCTCCACACGGTCACCAAACAGGCCTGCTGCATTGATGACGATGCGCGCTGCAATGGTGTGAACACCAGCCTGCAAGGTCCAGTGCTCATCACGCAGTCTCGGCCTTCGTCACTTCGGCATTGCGGTGAATGATGGCGCCATGGGCCAGCGCCTGCTGGGCATAGGCCAATGGTGCCGACCACGCATCAATGACATGCTCGCCTGGTACCAGCACAGCGGCAAGGGCATCTGCCGCGAGGCGCGGCTCGCGCACCTTCATTTCAATTTGCGAGAGCAACCGCACGTCGGCGACGCCATTGCCGTGGGCCTTCGCGACAATGCCGGGAAGGCTGGCGCGCTCTTCCTCGCTCCACGCCACCACAAGAGCGGATGTTTCGAGCAGCGGCAGGTTCAACTTCTCGCGGATGGCCAGATATTCTTCGTATCCCGCCTGCATGCAGCCAAGCTCGACACTGCCGGCAGGAGCATCAAAACCAGTGTGCAGCAGTGCGCTGTTGCCTTTCGATGCACCGGAAAGAATGTCGGCACCTTTCTCCAGCAGGACGCAGGACAAGCCCGCCATGGCAAGGCGGCGCAGGATTGCAAGCCCCACCACGCCACCACCGATCACTGCAACATCGAATCTTCCCGACATGCACTGGTTGTGCATGAAAACAGGGTACAAAAAAAGGGCGGCCCCGTTCTTGATCCGGGACCGCCCTTGTCAAATCACGATTAAGAGTTCAGCCAGCGGCCTTTGCAAGCGCGGCTTCCCGTGCTGCGATCTCGGCCTGGCGGCGCTTGATCTCGACTTCGCCAATCGGCGGGCCCTTGAAGCGCTTGTTCTCGGACAAGAACCAGCCCAGAGCCAGTGCCACCGCCAGGAAGATCAGCGGATTGGTGAGCTGGTTCAGCGGGAACATCAGATCCGGGAACAGTGGCAGGATGATCGGGTTGAACGGCGGTTGGGTACCGGCATAGGCGAGGATGACCACGCCAATGATGGTGATAACCGCCAAGGGCTTCGACCAGACACCAAGGCGGAACGGTCCGAACTCCGTCCACGTCTTGCCCTTCCGCCAGCAGACCAGCAGCAACTGGCATGGCGTAGGAGATGTAGAGGAAGAGTGCGCAGCCTGCCGCAAGGGCGAACATGAACGGCGCATAGAAGCACGCTGCTGCCGAGAGCACAGCCGTCAGCCAGATCGCATTCACCGGAGTGCGGTGTTGCGGGTGAATGGTCGACAGTGCCTTGGACGCCGGCAAGCCGCCGTCACGGGCAAAGGCGTAGATCATGCGCGACGTCGATGTCATGCCAGCCAGCGCGCAGATGTAGTTTGCCACGACGATGCCAAGCGCCAAAATCGCCTTCAGGACGAACGGCATGGGCAGCGAATTGTACAGGCTGAAGAAGGAGTTGAAGCCTTCCTTGGCACCTGCTGCCGTATCCGGCATGGCCAGCACAAACGACGCGGCAAGGAAGAAGCCGAACAACAACGACCAGAACACCGAATGCAGCATGCCCTTCGGCACGGCTGTACGGGCATTCATGGTTTCCTCAGACGTGTGGGCCGAGGCATCAAATCCAGTGATTGTGTAGAGCGGATAAAGCAGGCCGATGAGGAAGGCCACCAGTGCAGTGCGTGGTTCCGGTACCACAAGGCCACCCGGTTCACCTGTGTTGTTGACGAAGGTGGTGAGCCGCGAAAGATCAAAACCCGCCCCCCAGATCAACATCGACAGAGTGAGCAGAATTGCCACGACGAAGATGAGATAACCGGAGAAGTCGGTCAGCATCGTTGTGGTCTTGATGCCGAAATGGTTGAACAGTGCCTGCGTGATTGCAAAGATCGACACGAAGATGGATGCATGCATGGCTCCCCAGGTTGAAGTGTCCATGCCGAACACGCCGGTGAGCAGCAAGTCCTTCATCAACAGGTAGACGCCGAAGTTCACCGAGGCCACAACAAAGATCAGGCCGACGAGGTTGATCCAGGCGCACAGCCAGCCCCAGCCACGGCCACCAAGAATCGAGGCCCAGTGATAGAGGCCGCCCGCAGTGGGATAGGCCGAAGCAATCTGCCCAACCGAGGCAGCCACGACCAGTGCGAACAGGCCACCAATGATCCAGCCGATGGAGACGGAGAAACCGCCACCCGACGACATGGCCACAGGAAAGGCAGTAATACCGCCTGCAAGAATGCAGATGATTGAGAATGAGATGGCGAAGTTCGAGAACCCGCTCATGCGCCGCGCCAGTTCCTGCGCGTAGCCCATGCCGTGGAGGACTTTCTCGTCCTCGGTAAGGTTATGTTTGTCAGCCATAGTGGCCTCCCCGCCACTTCGGGGCGAAGCAGCTTTTGTTGTCTGTTGATTTTGTTGCCCGTGCCGCGAGTTCCCCAGTATTGAAATGCGGCGGAACAATCCCCTGCGACTATAGTGGAAGAAAGCCCCTGCGTCGTCAACTCGGGGTCGTACGCATCGGTGCGCTTCTGGTGGTTGTGGTGCGATGCAGCAATCATGCAACATGCGGCCGCATGTGAATGACTATTTCTCACCTGACTGACACTGTGCTAGCCTTTCATCATGGCCCGCCGTCCTTACAGTTTCCCGTCCCTCAATGGTCTTGCGGCCTTTGAAGCGGCTGGTCGTCACATGAGCTTTACCGAGGCAGCGGCGGAATTGAATGTAACGCCCGGCGCCGTATCAAAGCAGATCAAGCAGCTGGAAAATGACGTGGGAGCGCGGCTCTTCATCCGCCTGCACCGGGCGCTGGACCTGACTGCGGAGGGCGCGGCCCTGCATGCCACTTTGCGCGACGCATTTTCACGCATATCAGAAACCCTGGAAGGACTGGACGCAGCGCGGCGCGTCAAGACCGTCAGCATCGGCTCGACCAGCGCCTTCGCGCAGTTCTGGCTGATGCCTCGCCTCGGCTCTTTCTGGAAGGAGCACCAGGACATCGTCGTGGATCACGCCATTTCCGACCGTGGCCACGACCGCCTACCCGGACGTGTGGATTTACGTGTGCGTTACGGCACGGGGCCGTTCCCTGACGAGGACGCCAGCAAACTCTTTGATGATCGCATCATAGCACTTGCCAGCCCGGCCTATATGGCGGAGCGCCAGGTCATCACCTTGGACGAACTGGCATCACAAGCATTGCTTTCGGTTGAAGGCGTGGACTGGACCTGGACGACGTGGGCAGACTTTTTCCGCGCCAACCACCACAAGCCGGGCCGCCTCAATATCCGCCGCTTCAACAGCTACGTCATTGCCGTACAGGCAGCCCGTGATGGGCAGGGCATCGTGCTTGGTTGGGAGCGCTTGTTGACGCCGCTGATGGCCGATGCCGCGCTGGTGCAGGTTGGCGGGGCGGCGATGCAAGCGCCCGATTCCTTTTATCTCTGCTGCCCATCGCATCAGCATCTGTCGGCGGAGGCCCAAATACTCAGGGAATGGCTGCTGCATAACATCGATTGAGTAATACTCAACTGACACATGTGTCTTATGGCTGTTGTCGAAGGCCCCTGAAGCACTTCATAGTGCTGTCATTAACACCCAAGGATCCGCCCATGACCGAGATCGCAGCCCCAGTCGCGCCCCCAGTCGCGCCCAATGCCCGCCGTGCCGCGAATCGCTCCGGTGGCCGCGATGGACGCCGCGCCCTGCGCGGCGCCCCGCAGATTTCCCTGCCAACGCTGGTCCGCAACATCCCGACATACGAGATTTTGCCGGCCGAGGCGGTAGAACTGATCCACGAAGAGTCGATGAAAATCCTCGAGGAAGTCGGCTGCGAATTCCGTGACGATGAAGCTCCGGCAATGTGGAAGGCTGCCGGTGCCGACGTGCAAGGCACCCGGGTGCGCATCGACCGCCATCTGCTCATGCAATTGATCTCGACCGTGCCTCCCGAATTCACGCTCCATGCAAGGAACCCGGAACGCACTGTGAAAGTGGGTGGCAAGAACCAGATTTTCGTGCCGATGTATGGCGCACCATTCGTGCGCGATCTCGAAAACAAGCGCCGCTATGGTTCCCTTGAGGACCTCAACAATTTCCACAAGCTGGCGCAGATGTCGCCGGCACTGCACTCCATGTCCTCGATCTGTTGCGAGCCTATGGAAGTGGCCGTACCCAAGCGCCACCTCCATATCATTCACTCCGCCCTCACCCATGGTGACAAGCCGTTCATGGGCATTGTCACATCGCGGGAGCGCGCCGAGGATGTGATGAAAATGGCGGGTATCGTTTTTGGCGATGCCTTCGTGAAAGACAACACCGTCGTCGTTTCGATCACCAACTGCAATTCGCCGCTGGTCTGGGACCAGACCATGCTTGATGCCATGCGCGTCTATGCCAGCCACAACCAGCCGATCATCGCGGCACCTTTTGCGCTCTGCGGGGCCTCGACATCAGCGTCGTCCATTGGTGCAGTGGCGCAGGTCAATGCCGAAGCGCTGGCCGGTGTCGCCTTCACGCAATTGATCCGCAAGGGGGCCCCTGCGATCTATGGGCAATTCATGGTGACGGTGGACATGAAGACCGGTGCACCCATGGGCGGCACACCGGAAGCAGCCCAGATGATGTTCGTCATGGGGCAACTGGCCCGCAAATATAGCCTGCCCTGGCGTACCAGCGGGTTCCATGTCGGCTCCAAGCTCAACGACGCGCAGGCGGGTTATGAGGCCAACATGCTGATGCACGCCGCCATTCTTTCGGGTGCCAACTACATCTGGCACTCGGCGGGCTGGCTCGAGGCCGGGCTTGCCTGTGGCTATTCCAAATTCGTCACGGATGCCGAGCAGTTGGTGGGCTGGTACAAGTATGCACAAGGCCTCAAGTTCGATGACTTCAAGGAAGCCATGGCGGCGGTGCGCGAAGTTGGACCGGCCGGACATTTTCTCGGCACTGCCCACACACTCGAGAACTTCGAGAAAGCCTTCTTCATGCCCAGCGTGATGGACTTCAACTCGTTCGAGCAATGGTCGGCGGAAGGCGCCAAGGACCATGACACCAGGGGCCGCGACAAGGCCAAGGCGATGCTGGCAGCCTATGAACCGCCCAAGATGGACGAAGGCGTGGCGGAGGGGTTGAAAGACTTCATTGCCAAGCGTGAAAGTGAATTGCCGATGGGCGTGAGCTGAGCTTCGCCACAATCCCGCCAACACTTCATCGCTATGACATCAGCCATCATGGACAGGCGGGCTTTTCTTTCAGGCGTTTTGGCAACCGGCGCAGGCTTGGCTTGCGCGGGGCAACAAACATTTGCCGCAACACGGAAAAAGAAGAAACCACAACCCGAATACATGGGTGCCGAGGTGGTGGAATTCGCCACGCCGGAAAAACGCGGCACGGTCATCATCAATACCCATGAACGCGCCCTCTATCACGTGATCGGGGACGAAACCGCGATCCGCTATGGCGTCGCCGTCGGCAAGGAAGGTTTTGACTGGGCTGGCATCGCCAAGGTCGGCCGCAAGGTGCAATGGCCGACATGGACCCCGCCCAAACAGATGATCGCCCGCAAGCCGGAATTGTGGAAATGGCGCAACGGCATGCCCGGCGGACCGGAAAACCCGTTGGGCGCGCGGGCTCTTTATCTCTATGCCAAGGGCCGCGACACCATGTTCCGCATCCACGGCACCAATGAACCCTGGTCAATCGGCACAGCGGCCTCGTCCGGCTGCATCCGCATGCTCAACGCCGAGGTTTCAGAGCTATACGAAAATGTGAGCATAGGTACCAAGGTCATCGTCTTGTAAGCGGCAGCGACTGCTGGCTATAAGCCTGCCAGAAATCGGCCCGGGAACGGGCTGATTCGATTGGGGCTTATTACTAGGGCTAATTTCTGGGGATATCGATGCAACGCCGCTTCTTCCTGACCACGCTGCTGTCTGGGGCCGCTGCTCTGTTGGTGGCTTCGACTGACGCTGAAGCCGGTCTCTTCGACAATTGGGGAAAACGCTCAAGCAAGCCGCGTCAGGCGCGCGTCACCCGCAAGGCTTCGGCGCACAAAACCATCAAGGCGCGAAAAGTGCGCATCAGCAACCACAAGCGCCCTCGCTACCAAGGCCGTGAGACCGTGAACTTTGCCAGCGCCGAAAGGCCCGGCACAATTGTCATCAAGACGGGTGAACGGGCGCTTTATTATGTTCTCGGCAGTGGCAAGGCCGTGCGCTACGGCGTTGCCGTCGGCAAGCAGGGTTTCTCGTGGTCTGGCACGGCACGTGTCGGCATGAAGGCCGTCAACCCGCGCTGGACGCCGCCGCCAGAAATGATCGCCCGCACCCCGAAATATGCCAAGTGGGCAGGTGGCATGCCAGGTGGCATTCCGGAAAACCCGTTGGGCGCTCGCGCCATCTATCTGTTCAACCGGGGTGGCGATACCGGCTTCCGTATCCACGGCACCAACGCCCCATCCTCCATTGGCACCGCTGCCTCGTCCGGCTGCATTCGCATGCTGAACCACGAAGTGACGGAACTTTACGGCAAGGTCAGGATTGGCGCCCGCGTCATTGTGATCTGATCACCGGCACGTGCGGTACCACCCCATGTCGACATGGAAGTGATCGGCATGATCGGCGTTGTAGTCGGGACTGAGGGTGACATTGAACCAGTCGCACAGGCTGTCGCGGGCGATGTACAGGAACTTGCCTGCCGCTGTCGCCTTGCCCCAATCGCCTTTCACTGAAATAGTCTGGCCGCTGGCGAGGCGAAAACCTGCGATGTCGAAGGCATTGGCGCTGGCATGTTCGCTCATCGAATGTCTGCCGCGCATGGTGCGGCAACTGTAGGAGCCAAAGTGCAGTATCTCCGCCACAGGCTGGCCGAACAGCCGCGCCGCTGCAGGCTGAACCACATGGCGCTCCCACATGTAAAGCCGGGCCGCAATAGCGCAGCGTGTATCTTCGGGCCGCAGTTTGGCGCGTGAAAGCCGCGTCAACGAAACGGCACCCGTCACCAAACACGCACCAGTGCCGCGTGCCGGCTCAAGCACCCCCGGCAGTCCGGCACGTTGCAGCGCCAATGCGCAGCCCCTGGCATCGGCATCCGCGAGTTTCATCTGCCAGTCCGTCAACAGGCCGGGTGGTGCCGCAAGATCAGGCAGGGCCAGTGGGTCATAGGCGCGAGGCCATTCAAATAGCCCGATGCGCGAGGCCGGATAGGCCAATAACACCAGAAACATGACCAATAGCAGTAGTCGTTTGAGAACCAGGGCAGTGACAGAGCCGTATTGCCGCATAGTCCTATTGCTACCTTCGCTGGATTTGCCATTGTGCACTGCACCGTCTAAAAGACTGCCACAACTTTCCGGACCATGAAATGGCTGACACAAAACTGACCGCCAAGGTCGAACGGCCCCTTTCGCCGCATCTGCAAATCTACCGTCCCATGCTGTCGATGATGATGTCGATCACCCACCGGGTGACGGGTGTGGCGCTCTATGCGGGAACTGTTCTGGTGGTGTGGTGGCTGGTGGCTGCTGCCGTATCCGATGATTATTTCAACATGGTACAGGCGTTTTTTGCCCATTGGTTTGGCCGTCTCGTGTTGTTTGGTTTCACCTGGGCGCTGATTCATCACATGATTGGCGGCATCCGCCATTTCATCTGGGATCTGGGGCGCGGTTTCAGGTTGCCGACGGTTGAATGGATGGTGCGCGCCAACCTCATCGGCGGCATAGCGCTCACCCTGTTGCTTTGGCTCCTCGCCTACGGAGTGAAGCCATGAGCGGGCGTGAAGAGATGAAGACACCCTTGAAAAGAGTCCGGGGCTGGGGAGCATCCAAAACCGGCACGGACCATTTCTGGCAGCAGCGGGCCACCGCAGTGGCCAATGTGCCGCTGGTGCTGTTCCTCATCTGGTTCCTGCTGTCACATCTGAGTGCCACGCGGGCCGAGATTATCCAGTCACTCCACCATCCCGTGGTGGCCGTGTTGATGATCATGGCACTGGCGAGCGTGTTCTGGCACATGCGCCTTGGCTTGCAGGTGGTGATCGAGGACTATCTCCACTCGCACTTGACCAAGTTCACCGCACTGGCCCTCAACATTGCATTTGCCACGGCGATGTTTGCCGTTGCTGCCTATTCAATTCTCAAAATGAGCTTTGCACCCTGATGGCTGATGCTGACACCAAGAAGAAGGCACCCAAAAGTGTCACCATCGCCGGTCGCACCTATGCCATCACTGATCATACCTTCGATGTGGTTGTTGTTGGTGCCGGAGGCTCGGGTTTGCGGGCGGCATTGGGTGCCTCGCAAGCCGGGCTGAAGACCGCCTGCATCACCAAGGTTTTTCCAACGCGCTCGCACACCGTTGCGGCGCAAGGCGGCATTGCCGCTTCACTTGCCAACATGGGCGCCGATGACTGGCGCTGGCACATGTATGACACGGTGAAAGGTGCCGACTGGCTGGGCGACCAGGACGCCATCGAATATCTGGTGCGCAATGCACCAACGGCGGTTTATGAACTTGAACACTTCGGCATGCCGTTCTCGCGCACCGAAGACGGCAAGATTTACCAGCGCCCCTTCGGCGGCCACATGATGAACATGGGTGACGGCCCGCCAGTGCAACGCACCTGTGCTGCTGCCGACCGTACCGGCCATGCCATGCTGCACACGCTCTATGGCCAGTCACTGCGTTACGACACCGCTTTCTTCATCGAATACTTTGCCCTCGACTTGATCATGGAAAATGGCGCCTGCCGTGGCGTCATGGCCATGAACATGGAAGATGGCTCGATCCATCGCTTCCGTTCACACCAGACCATCTTGGCGACCGGAGGTTATGGCCGTGCCTTCTTCTCGGCGACATCGGCTCATACATGCACGGGCGATGGCAATGCCATGGTGCTGCGCGCTGGCTTGCCGTGTCAGGACATGGAATTCGTGCAATTCCATCCGACTGGCATCTATGGTGCGGGCTGCCTCATCACCGAAGGCGCGCGCGGCGAAGGCGGTTATCTCACCAATTCAGAGGGCGAGCGCTTCATGGAGCGCTATGCGCCATCGGCGAAAGACCTCGCCTCACGCGATGTTGTCTCGCGCTCCTGCACCATCGAAATCCGGGAAGGCCGTGGTGTCGGCAAGGACAAGGATCATATCCATCTCCACCTCGAACATCTTGATCCGGCTGTTTTGCATGAGCGGCTTCCCGGCATTTCCGAGAGTGCCAGGATATTCGCTGGCGTTGACGTGACCAAGGAGCCAATCCCGATCTTGCCCACGGTGCACTACAACATGGGCGGCATTCCCACCAATTATCACGGCGAAGTTCTGGCCGGTGACAAGCGCGATCCGGAAAAGACTGTTGCAGGCCTGATGGCCGTGGGCGAAGCGGCCTGCGTGTCCGTGCATGGCGCCAATCGCCTGGGTTCAAATTCGTTGATCGACCTCGTGGTCTTTGGCCGTGCGGCGGGGTTGCGCTGTGTTGAACTGGTGAAGCAGGGGGCAAACCATGCCGACCTGCCCAGCGACGCCGGTGAAGCGGCAATTGCCCGTCTTGATGGCTTCCGATTTGCGGCGGGCAAGATACCCACTGCCAAGCTCCGCACCCAAATGCAGCGCGCCATGCAGGACGACGCCGCCGTCTTTCGTACGGGTGAAACCCTGGAGGCGGGGTCGAAGAGGATCAACGCCATCTGGAAAGCAACCGCCGACATCGCCACCACCGACCGCTCGCTGGTGTGGAACTCCGATCTCATCGAAACCCTGGAATTCGACAACCTGATCATTCAGGCGGCTGTGACGGTGGACTCGGCGCTGGCCCGCAAGGAAAGCCGCGGCGCCCACGCCCGCGAAGACTTCCCCAAGCGCGACGACAAGACCTGGATGAAACATTCGTTGGCCTGGATCGATGGCGCAAAGAAGAAAGTCACGCTGGGCTATCGCCCGGTGCATGACTACACGATGTCGAACGACATTGACTACATCAAGCCCAAGGCGCGGGTGTATTGAGCCATGGCTGAATTTGCACTTCCCAAGAACTCGGTTGTCCAGCAGGGCAAGGCGTGGCCCATGCCGGCGGGGACTAACATCCGGTCTTTCAAGATTTACCGATGGAACCCCGACGACGGCAAGAACCCGCAGCTCGACACCTATCACATCGACATGGATGACTGCGGGCCGATGGTGTTGGACGCGCTCATCAAGATCAAGAACGAGCAGGACCCGACGCTGACTTTCCGCCGCTCCTGCCGCGAAGGCATCTGCGGTTCCTGCGCCATGAACATTGATGGCACCAACACGCTGGCCTGTCTCAAGGCCTGCGACGACGTCAAGGGTGATGTGAAGATTTATCCATTGCCGCATATGCCCGTGGTGAAAGACCTGGTGCCGGACCTGACTCATTTTTATGCCCAGCACCGCTCAATCGAACCCTGGCTCAAGACCCAGACGCCGACACCGCAGGGGGAATGGAAACAATCCGTATCAGAGCGTGCATTGCTGGACGGACTCTACGAATGCATTCTCTGCGCCTGTTGCTCGACCTCATGCCCAAGCTATTGGTGGAATGGCGACCGCTATCTCGGCCCTGCCGTGTTGTTGCAGGCCTATCGCTGGCTGATCGACTCGCGCGATGAAGCCACCGGTGAGCGCCTCGACAATCTCGAAGATCCGTTCCGGCTCTACCGCTGTCACACGATCATGAATTGCGCCAAGGCCTGCCCCAAGGGACTTTCACCTGCCAAGGCCATTGCCGAAATCAAGAAGATGATGGTCGAGCGGCGCGTCTGATCAAGGCAAGGTCCAGACTTGTTCAGTGTGACGCGTCGGCCTGTTTTTCAGGCGTCTTTTCCTCGGCGCCTGGCACCTTCTTCGGCTTCGGCTTGGGAAGCTCGAAAGGCGTGAGCAGGCCCGCAGCCTCGTCGGCATGACTTGCCACGTAGTCATTGGCACAGTTTTGCAGGTTGACGGCCAGTTGCTTGGCTGCGGCTGCCGGGTCACCGGCCGAACGCATGTCGCGGCGGCCGAGTTTAAAGATGGGCTTGCGCTTGACCTTGGAAATATACATGACAAACCGCATGTGCCCGGCGAGCTTGTCGTCCTTGAATGTCTTGGCCATCTGGCGGCTGTGGCAGGCGCAAACTTCCAGCGGCACCTTTGACATCTGAACGGCTTTGTCGCCATTGATGAACAGCGGCATGCGGCTCTTCATGCTCTTGGCGCAGATGGTGAAGGCGGCGCTTTCCTGCTTGCTGAGGTTCATCGACTTGGCGATGGCCTGGATCTCTTCGGCATTGTTGCCGCAGGCGGCCAACAGCAGGGTCACGGCTGCGAGTACCACGTATTTCAGTGCTGACTTCGATTTCATTGCGTCCTCCCAGAGGTGGCCCATGGTTCCACCCGGCCGTTTTCCACCTCTAGCGCACAAAAATTGGCGTCCCGTGCACGCCGAACCAACAATGCCACGGGTTGCACTAAACTTCCCTTAACCATGGGCGCTGGCACCCGACCCCCTCCGCGGCGCAGCCGACATGATGGCGATACCTATGGCAATATCGGCTGATGCGTCTTTCGATTGATTTGTTTTGCGCCGCAAAAATGATTATATGCGGTGCGAAATATCACCCCATCCAGATGAGGCATTCCCCCATGTCGACCATGTCGCTTGACTCCTTCAAGTCCCGCAAGACGCTCAAGGTCGGGTCCAGGACCTATACCTATTTCAGCCTTGCGGCGGCCGAGAAGAATGGCCTCAAGGGCATTTCGGCTCTGCCCTTCTCGATGAAGGTTCTGCTGGAAAATCTGCTGCGCCACGAGGATGGCCGCACCGTCACCCGCACCGACATTGAGGGCTTCGTCGCCTGGCTCTCCAACACCGGCAGGGAAGACAAGGAAGTTGGCTTCCGCCCGGCCCGCGTGCTGATGCAGGATTTCACTGGCGTGCCTGCCGTTGTTGACCTTGCCGCCATGCGCGACGGCATGAAGCTCCTCGGCGGCGATGCCCAGCAGATCAATCCGCTGGTCCCTGTCGATCTCGTCATCGATCACTCGGTGGTGGTCGACAATTTCGGCAACGCCAAGGCCTTCGCAGCCAACGTCAAGCGCGAATACGAGCAGAATGAAGAGCGCTACAAGTTCCTCAAATGGGGCCAGGGTGCGTTCGAAAACTTCCGCGTTGTTCCTCCCGGCACCGGCATCTGCCATCAGGTCAATCTCGAATATCTCGCCCAGACGGTGTGGACGAGCAGCCAGACCGTGGTGAAGGGCAAGAAGAAGACCAAGATCGAGCTGGCCTATCCCGACACGCTCGTCGGCACCGACAGCCACACCACCATGGTGAACGGCCTTGGCGTGCTCGGCTGGGGCGTTGGTGGCATCGAAGCCGAAGCCGCCATGCTGGGCCAGCCACAGTCCATGCTGCTGCCGCAGGTGATCGGATTCAAGCTCAGCGGCAAGCTCAAGGAAGGTGTCACCGCCACCGACCTCGTGCTGCTCGTCACGCAAATGCTGCGCAAGAAGGGCGTGGTCAACAAGTTCGTGGAATTCTACGGCCCTGGCCTGCAGAACCTGACGCTTGCCGACCGTGCCACCATCGCCAACATGGCGCCGGAATACGGCGCGACATGCGGCTTCTTCCCGGTCGACAAGGTGACGCTCGAGTATCTGAAGCTTTCCGGCCGCAAGAATGATCGCGTTGCGCTGGTTGAAAAGTACTGCAAGGCGCAAGGCATGTTCCTGACGCCCAAGAGCCCCGATCCGGTGTTCACGGATACCCTCGGCCTTGACCTCGCATCAGTCGTGCCGGCCATGGCTGGCCCCAATCGCCCTGAAAAATTCGTCGCCCTGGGGGAGATCAAGTCAGGCTTTCAGTCGGCCCTTGATGCGCCAAAGGACAAGGCCGGCTTTGCCAGGACGGGTGAACAGTCGAGGCGCGTCAAGGTCGAAGGCAAGAACTATGACATCGGCCACGGTGACGTGGTCATCGCCGCCATCACGTCCTGCACCAACACGTCCAATCCCTCGGTGCTGATTGGTGCTGGCCTTCTCGCCCGCAAGGCTGCCGCTCTTGGCCTCACGTCCAAGCCCTGGGTGAAGACGAGTTTTGCCCCCGGCTCGCAGGTTGTCAGTGACTACATGATGAAGGCTGGCCTGCAGAAGGATCTCGACAAGATCGGCTTCAACCTGGTGGGCTACGGCTGCACCACCTGCATCGGCAATTCCGGCCCGCTTGATCCGGCCCTCTCCAAGGCCATCAACGACAATGGCATCGTCGCCTCCGCCGTCATTTCCGGCAACCGCAACTTTGAAGGACGCGTATCGCCAGACGTGCAGGCCGCTTACCTCGCGTCGCCGCCACTGGTCGTTGCTTATGCGCTGGCCGGATCGACGCAGATCGATCTGACCACAGAACCTCTTGGCACCGACAAAAAGGGCAAGCCCGTCTATCTAAAGGATGTCTGGCCGAGCAATACCGAAATCCAGACATTCATCGCCAAGAACGTCAACGCCAAGATGTTCAAGTCACGCTATGCCGACGTGTTCAAGGGCGACAAGAATTGGCGCGGCGTCACCACGTCCAAGGGCGAAACCTATGCTTGGGACAACACCAGCACCTATGTGCAGAACCCGCCCTATTTCCGGGCCATGCAGATGACGCCAAAACCGGTGAGCAACATCACCGGAGCAAGAATCCTCGGCCTCTTCGGCGACAAGATCACCACCGACCACATCTCGCCTGCGGGCTCGATCAAGGCGGCCTCTCCGGCGGGCAAGTATCTCACCGCCAATGGTGTTGCGCCGATGGACTTCAACCAGTACGGCACGCGCCGTGGCAACCATGAAGTGATGATGCGCGGCACTTTCGCCAACATCCGCATCAAGAACCACATGGTGAAGGGCCCAGACGGCGCCGTAAAGGAAGGTGGCCTGACGCTGCACCAGCCCGACAATACCGAAATGCCGATCTATGATGCGGCGATGAAATACGCTGCTGAAGCAACGCCGCTGGTGGTCTTTGCCGGCGTCGAATACGGCAACGGCTCATCGCGTGACTGGGCCGCCAAGGGCACCAACCTGCTGGGCGTGCGTGCTGTCATCGCCCAGAGTTTCGAGCGCATTCACCGTTCCAACCTCGTCGGCATGGGCATCCTGCCGCTGCAGTTCAAGGATGGCCAGAGCTGGCAGACCCTTGGCCTCACGGGCAACGAGACTGTCACCATCAACGGTGTCGCTGATGGCCTCAAGCCTCGCGAAACCATGACGGTCGAGATCACCCGCGCCGACGGCACCAAGGTGTCTGTTGCCGTCCTCAGCCGCATCGATACACTGGACGAGATCGACTACTACAAGAACGGCGGCATTCTGCACTTCGTGCTGCGCAACATTGCCAAGGCAGCGTGAGGCAGACGGCCTGGCGACATGGACAGAATCCACGGGTAAGCCACGGGTAAGCCACAGTCCTCTCACCCCCATGTGATTGGCTTGTGTTCGGGGGACGTGCGCATATATTGGACATGACACAGTCTCTCACCCGCCGCAGCGCCCTTGCATTGGGCAGCGCTGCGATCATGTTACCCCGGCGTGCCTGGGCGGGGCGATCTCCCGTGCTGGTGGAATTGTTCACGAGCCAGGGTTGTTCTTCCTGCCCGGCTGCAGATGTCATACTCGGCAAGCTCCGGGCTGATGCCGATATTTATGCCGTATCACTGAACGTCGACTACTGGGATTACCTTGGCTGGCGCGATACGCTTGCAAAGCCTGAATATTCCCGGCGCCAGTTCGACTACGGCAAGTCGCGCGGTGACATGGAGGTCTACACCCCGCAGATGGTCATGAACGGCCACTACCATGCCGTGGGCAGCGACCAGAAGGCTGTGCAGGGTTTCATCGCCGAGTGCCGCCAGGAAGGCTTGCCCACGACGCTGGCACTGTCCGTCACCGGAAAGGAAGTGAAGGTCAGCATCCCCCGCCAGGACTTTGCCGGTGAAGCAACACTCTGGCTGATGGCCGTGGTCCCTGAAGTGGTCCAGGCCATTGACCATGGCGAAAACGCCGGCAAGTCCATCACCTACTATAATGTGGTGCGCAACATGGTGCCGGCGGCCCTGTGGAAGGGTGAAGACTATCAAGGGTCATGGATGCGTGACGCTGTGATACCTCCTGATTGCACAAGCTGCATCGCCGTCCTGCAGAAGGACAAGACCGGGCCAGTCATCGCCCTGGCGCGCGCCTGATTTTCTGACCTGAGGAACTGTTGCCGACCGACGTCTGCCGGTGTCGCGCCGTGTTGGCCTTCCGCCAACACCTTCACTCAAACTCACATCGGCGTGAACGGCAGCCTCATTGCGCGATGCGCGAAATCCAATCACCGCGCGCCACCGTTAGCACTACATGACGCCGCGCAACGCGGGGTCAGAAGAACCAAGTCAAACACACACACATCCGGGAGATATTCCAATGCGCAAGCCACTTCTTGTTACGCTCATCGCTGGCCTTTTCGCCACATCCGCTCTTGCTGCCATGAACCCCAAGGTCGGTGGCGCGGCAATGTTCGCTGACAAGAACATCGTCGAGAACGCCCTGAACTCAAAGGACCACACCACGCTGGTGGCTGCCGTCAAGGCTGCCGGTCTTGTTGAAACACTGATGAGCAAAGGCCCGTTCACGGTCTTTGCACCAACCAACGCGGCCTTTGCCGCACTGCCAGCTGGCACGGTTGACGCCCTGCTTAAGCCCGACATGAAAGACACACTCGTGAAGGTGCTCACCTGTCATGTCGTACCGGTCGCTGCGATGTCTGACGCCGTCACCAAGATGGTCAACGACGATGGCGGCATGCACAAAATCAAGACCGTCGGCGGTTGCGAACTCACCGCTTCCCTCAAGGACGGCAAGGTTATCATCACCGACGAAAACGGTGGTGCTGCCACGGTCACCATCGCTGATGTCAAGCAATCGAACGGCGTCATTCACGTGATCGACAAGGTTCTCCTGCCGAAGTCGTAAGTTGGCTTGAACGGCGTGAATGAGCGAAGGGGCAGGTGAAAACCTGCCCCTTTCGTTTTGTTGCGCAAGCGGGCTATCGTCGGCCATGACTCGTGATCCCCGCTACGACATTCTCTTTGAACCCGTGCGCATCGGCCCGGTGACGGCGCGCAACCGCTTCTTCCAGGTCGCCCATTGCAATGGCTATGGCTGGACCCAGCCTCAGGCGCTCGCCGAAATGCGTGGCATCAAGGCGGAAGGCGGCTGGGCTGTCGTCACCACCGAAGAAGTCGAAATCCATCCCTCAGGCGATTGCGAACCCTATCACGAGGGGCGGTTGTGGAACGATGACGACATACCCGCCCTGGCTCTGATGGCGGAGGCGGTGCATTTCCACAACTCTCTGGCCGCCATCGAAATCATGCACCATGGACCTTCATCAGCCAATCGCGCCAGCCGCGAGGTTCCCATGGGACCTTCGCACCGGCCAGTGACGATCTATGATCCGGTGCAGGCCCGCCGCATGGACAAGCAGGACATCCGCAATCTGCGCCGCTGGCACCGTGATGCAGCACTGCGGGCCAGGCAGGCTGGTTTCGATATCGTCTACGTCTATGCCGCCCATGAACTGGGCATCCCCATGCATTTTCTCAATCGCCGCATGAATGACCGCACCGACGAGTACGGTGGTTCACTGGAAAACCGGGCGCGGCTGTTGCGTGAATTGATCGAAGACACCAAGGATGCAGTGGGTGATACCTGCGGCGTGGCGGTACGTCTTGCCGTCGATGAATTGCTCGGCGCTGATGGCCTGACCAGTGATGGCGAGGGCCGCGATGTCATTGCCATGATGGCGGAATTGCCCGACCTCTGGGACGTGAACGTGTCAAGCTGGTCCAACGACAGTGCCACCTCGCGCTTCAAGAAGGAAGGCTTCCAGGAGGGCTACATCCGCTTCGTCAAGTCACTGACAACGAAGCCTGTGGTTGGTGTTGGACGCTATACGTCGCCCGACAAGATGGTCTCGTTGATCAAGGGCGGCGTGCTTGATTTCATCGGCGCAGCCCGACCCTCGATTGCCGATCCGTTCCTGCCGAAGAAAATCGAAGAAGGCCGCCTCGACGACATCCGCGAATGCATCGGCTGCAACATGTGTGTGACCAGTGACTACACCATGACCAATCTGCGCTGCACCCAGAACCCGACCATGGGCGAGGAGTGGCGGCGTGGCTGGCACCCCGAACGGATAGCGCCGAAGACGTCAGACCATTCCGTTTTGGTGGTGGGCGCGGGGCCTGCGGGACTGGAAGCCGCACTTTCTGCGGCGCGTCGCGGCTATGAGGTGCATCTGGCCGAGGCCAGCACCGAACTGGGCGGTCGCGTTGTTCGTGAGGCCAAATTGCCCGGACTTGCCGAGTGGATCCGGGTGCGCGATTGGCGCGTTGGACAACTGTCGTCAATGGCCAACGTCACGATCTATCGCGACAGCAAACTGGCTACCGATGACGTGACGGGGTTTGGAGCAGGGCACATTGTGATTGCAACCGGTGCCACCTGGCGACGCGATGGCGTGGGCCGCGAGTCCGGTTTTGCCATTGCCGGTTTCGATCACGCCTGCGTCTTCACACCAGACGACATCATGGCGGGCCGTATGCCTGATGGACCCGTGGTGATTTTCGATGACGATCATTACTACATGGCGGGCGTCATTGCCGAGCGCTGCGCTGCTGCAGGTATTGACACAACATATGTGACGCCAGCCCTTCAACCCTCCGACTTTACTTCATATACGCTGGAGGCGACGCACATCGCCAAGCGCCTGGTCAAGGCCGGTGTGAAATTGCTGACACGCAAGAGTGTCACCGGATTTGTTGGTGACCACGTGACCATTCTCGATCCGCTTTCGGACAAAACCAGCAAGCTCGCAGCCCGTGCCATCGTCACGGTGACCGCACGGTTTCCGCACGAACAACTCCACGACGACGTGCAGGCGCAGCGCGATGCCGGACAGGCGTCACACATTGTCTCGCTCAAACGGATCGGCGATTGTTATTCCCCCAGCACCATTCAGGCCGCTGTGTACGCAGGCCATCGCTGGGCCCGCGAACTGGATGATGCAGAAGTCAGTGAATACTATCCGCGCGAATTGCCCAAGGCCCCATCGCTCCGCCGCTTCTGGGGCGCGCGCTAGAAACGTTCTTCCACCAGCCGAAAGCCGACATGGGTCGGCGGCTTGCCCGTGGCGCAACCACCTGATGCCGGATTGCGGACGAACACCGAAAGTACTGCATCATGTGCCCCGGCAACATGCATGGCCGGGCAGCGCTCGGCATCAATGCCAATTGGCTTGTCTGTGATGCAGCTTGCTGTCCACTCCCAGACATTGCCCTCTAGGTCGAGGATGCCATCTTTGGACTTTGACCACGAACCCACAGTCCGCACCGGTCCGCCCGGTGTATCCTCGAGACCATAGCCCGCAGCCCAGGCCATGCGTGGATCATCAAACAGCGGTTTTCTTGTGGGCCGCACCACCGTGCCGTTGATAGCATGCCACTCCGCCAGAGTGGGCAAGCGCACCTTTCGCCCTGACCCGTCGTTGTACCAGGCAATGAAACCTGCGACGTCAAACCAGTTCATGCCTGTTGCAGGGGTGAGTTCTGGTCGCGCTGCCGCAGCCACGATGTCTTCGCACGCTCCGTCATCCACACAGGCCTGCCACTGGGCCACGGTGACCTCGTGCCGCGACACGTGCAGGAAGTGATCTTCGATACGGACCGGACCCATATCGCTGGCTGGCATTTCGTGTCGCACTCCCGGTGAAAGTGCAACAACGAGTCCAAGCGCGGCGACGATGGTTCCAGTGCGCAGCATGGTGGTTCAGCCTTCAGTACTGATTGGCCCGGGCTTTGCAACTTGCATCATCAGATCATCATTCCACTCGCCTTCGACGACAACATGGGCTGTCGCGCCCAGCATGACGGCTTCGATGAGGTTGTGGTTGACGTAGGCATAGACACCCGGCTGTTGGAATGTGTAGGCCATGGCACCCGCCGAGCCGCCCCGGATGAACCAAGTCTCGAGATTGGTCGCCGGTGCATCGTTGAAGGATCCGGTATCCCAGACAAGGTCACCGTGTCCACCGATGAGATGCGGACGCGAGTCACGATTGGCCTGGGCGTGGATGAAAAGGACAGTTTCGCCGACCTTGGCCTTCAGGGCGTTGTCGCCCGTCAGCGCACCCTTTGCACCATTGAAAACCACATGGGTTGGGGTCAGCGTCTTCATCACTTCAAGTGCATCCGACATGTTCTCGCCGGCGACTTCGTATTTCTTGAAATTGCCCTTCTCGTCGCGCGGAATATAGTAGTCCTGCTCGCCGATGAAGTAGGCCTTGTCGTAGGTCATGGGCTTGCCGGCTGCGTCCTTGAGACCATCACGTGGCAGCACCATCACGGCACCATTCATGCCATGCACAACATGGTACGGGATCATGATGTCGCCCGGCGCACAATGATAGACAAACACGCCCGGCTTGGTAGCTTTCCAGCGTAACACGGCCTGCTCACCCGGCAGTACCTTGGTCAACGCACCTCCGCCGAGAGCGCCGGTGGACGAATGAAAATCAACATTGTGTTCCATCAAATTGGCAGGAAGATTTCGCAATGTGACCTCGACATAATCACCCTCATGCACGACGATCATCGGACCGGGCACGCTGCCGTGATAAGTGAGGGCCCAGACCTCTGTGCCTTCGTCATCAAGGGTCATCTTCTTTTCTTCGATGTTCAATGTGACTTCGACGATCTTGGGGCCGCCCGTCGCGACCTGCTCGTGTTCCGGCAGAAATGGTGGCAGCACCAATTTCTGCTTCACGCGCGGCAACTTTGACAAATCGGCAGCCTCTTCGGCCACTGCGGGGGAGACTGTGGCGAGCGTCGCTGCGGCGGCAGACACTGTCGCCGCAGCGAGCAGCCCGCGCCTTGACAGAAGCGGCGTGTTCAAAAGGGGAAGTTTGGACATGACGATATCCTTTCGGATTTTTTGGTTGGTTGGTTGGAATGAGTGGGGGTGTTACTCGACAGTGACCACGGTCCACATGCCGGCCATGTAGTGTCCGGCAATGTTACAGTAGAGCAGGTACTTCCCGGGGCTGAGATTGATTGTCAGCGACGCCGTCTTGTTGGGTTCGATCTCATTCACCGACCCGAGCGTCTGCAAGCTGTCAGTGTCGACCTTGTTGCGGCTTTCGTCAAAGGGCAGCACCTGATTCTCGTCGGTGACGGGAACAATGATGACTTCATGGACAATGGAACTTGCGAGATTGGTGACATCGAAAGTGACGGCGCCGCGTTTGGCGTTTGTCGGACTGACTTTGATGCCCATCTTTGCCATGCTCATGTCAGCCTTCATGCCCATGCCGAGCTTGTGTGGGCTCTCTGGGTCAATCGTCCCGGCCTTGTCGATCAGAGTGACCCGCACAAGTGAATCGGCAAAGGCAGTGGGCACCAACATCAAAGTGGCAATTGCCGTGGCGAAAAGGCGGGTCTTCAGCGTCATGATCATCTCCCTGAATTCATGCATCTTGCATACATCTTTATGCACCTGCGGAACCTTTGCCTTGATCTGGGTCAAGGCATGCGACAGCGATTTGCCATTGGTGGGGAGAAGGAAAGGACGCCCCTTTTAACTCTGGAACTGTTGGGTGCGTCCGGCTTTTGCAGGCAGGAATCTGCAATGCAGAAACAGACAAGGGAACCCAAATGTGCGACTGACCGCTCACAGTGACTATGCTTTGCGCCTGCTGATCTATTGCGCATCCAGCTCCACCGAACTGGCAACCATCGCCGACATTGCGAAAGCCTATGACATTTCAAGGACGCATCTGATGAAGATTGCCAACAAGCTGGTGCGTGCCGGGTTTCTCAAATCAACGCGTGGGCGCAACGGCGGTTTGTGCCTTGCGCGTCCAGCCAGGTCCATCAATATCGGAAAAGTTGTCCGGATCATGGAAAACCAGTCCACCCTGATCGAGTGCTTTGACCGGGCAACAAACAGTTGCGTGATTGCACCAACCTGTGGGCTGAAGCACCTGTTGGCGAAAGCCGACGACGCTTTTTACCGGCAACTGGATACGGCGTCTCTGGCTGACATTGCCCTGACCCCCAGGGACATGCAGCGCTTTCTCATCCCGGCATAGTGCGCGCCAGCTCTGGCGCCAAAGAAAAAGGGTCGCCCGCTGGCGACCCTTCGGCACGTCAGTGTTCGGGCATTCAGGCGGCCTTCTTGATCAGTCCGCGGTTGATGATCGCTTCGGCAATTTGCACGGCGTTGAGGGCAGCACCCTTGCGCAAGTTATCGGACACGACCCAGAAGTTGAGACCGTTGTCGATGGTGGCGTCTTCACGGATGCGGCTGATGAAGGTGGCGTAGTCACCAACGCATTCAACTGGCGTCATGTATCCGCCGTCTTCGCGCTTGTCGATCACCATGCAGCCGGGCGCTTCACGCAGGATATCGCGCGCTTCATCGGCCGACAGTGGCGTTTCGAATTCCACATTGACGGCTTCCGAGTGTCCGACGAACACCGGCACCCGCACACAGGTTGCGGTGAGCTTGATCTTGGGGTCGAGAATCTTCTTGGTCTCGACCACCATTTTCCATTCTTCCTTGGTGTCACCGGAATCGAGGAACACGTCGATGTGGGGAATGACGTTGAAGGCGATCTGCTTGGTGAACTTCTTCGGCTCCGGCGAGTCGGTAACGAAAATTCCCTTGGTCTGGTTCCACAGCTCGTCGAGGCCTTCCTTGCCCGCACCCGAAACCGACTGGTAGGTCGACACCACGACGCGCTTGATCTTGGCCACGTCATGCAATGGTTTCAGCGCCACAACCAACTGCGCCGTCGAACAGTTCGGATTGGCGATGATGTTCTTGCGCACATTGCGCGCCATGTATTCATTGAGTACATGGGCATTCACTTCCGGAACGATAAGCGGCACTTCCGCATCGTAACGCCAGCATGATGAGTTGTCGATGACGATGCAACCCAGCGCACCGATCTTCGGCGACCATTCCTTTGATACCGATGAACCTGCCGACATCACGCAGAAATCCACGGTGGAGAAATCGAAGCGCTCGAGGTCCTTGCACTTCAGGATCTTGTCACCATAGCTCACTTCCGTACCGATCGACTTGCGTGATGCAAGTGCGTGCACTTCGTCGGCGGGGAATTGCCGCTCGGCCAGAATGTTCAGCATTTCGCGGCCCACATTGCCTGTGGCACCGACGACTGCGATCTTGTAACCCATAAGTTAGCTCCTTGGTTTTCTCCGCCCCCTGGAAACCCGATGGTCTGGGCTTCGCTCACGGCATGTGCGTTCCGGCCCTCCGCCCCCGCAGGGGTCAAGACCGGGGGAGAAGGCTCACAACGTTTTGGATTTCGTGAGTTTTGTGTGTTTGGCGGCGGCGCGCGCGCGTGCAATCCCGCCCAAATGGGCGTGCTGGCAATCAGCCGTGGCATGGATCGGATGCATGGTCTGCCTGTTCAAAACGGGGCGCTTCTAGCATCTTGAGGGGGCCAGTCAACAGTCCAGTCAACAGGCCAGTCGGCTGTGACGGGCTGCAGGCGGCAAATATGGCACTGGTTGCGCTGCTGGGGGGTTGGCAGGGCGGGTCACCTCGGCTAAGAGCGCCTGCGACCACGGGGATGACCCGTTCTGCGGAGAGGTGGCAGAGTGGTCGATCGCGTCGCACTCGAAATGCGAAGTACGCGCAAGCGTACCGGGGGTTCGAATCCCTCCCTCTCCGCCATTCATTTCCATAGATTGCCGCTTGCTGGCGGCTGACTGCTACTTTGCCAGCCGCTCCGCCAGTTTTGCCGGGGTGTCACCATTCTCATTGCGCGAGTCGGCGTTGGCTCCGGCACGCATCAGTGCCTCTACAACACCACTTTGCCTCGCCCGCTGCGCGTACATCAGCGCCGTATTGTCTGAGCTATCCCTCGCATCTGGTGAGTCCGCATCCCGCAGCAGCAATTCCACGCACTGAAGGCAGCCAGAGAAGGACGCCAGCATGAGAGGCGTGATTCCCTGCTTTGATACCGGGCGTTTGCCACCTGCTGCGGCAACAAGCAGTTTGAGATTATCGGGTTTCGCACCCAGGGCCGCTGCATGAATGGCGGAAAGTCCGACAACATCTTCTGCAAGCGGATCGACATGGGCATTGAGCAGGAATGTCACGGTCTCCGTGTCTGCCCGGTAGGCGGCGTGCCACAGGCTGTTGCGGCCATCGGCATCAGGCCGGGTGAAACTCGCCTCGTCCATATAGGCCATCGCAGGAGCGGGCTCAGGGCAGGCCATGATCACATTGATCGCAGCCGATCCCTTGTCCTGGTCGTCCTTCGCGCCCGCTTCGAAAAGGGCGCGCAGGGCATCTGCATTGCAGGCTTTGGCCACTGCGCTGAGGACGCTGTCTCCTTGTGCATTGCGGATTGCAAGATCGGGCTTCGCCTGGAGCAGTGCCAACAACAGATCTTCCCGGCCACTGCGGCCCGCCATGATGACAGGGGACTGTCCCCGCACGGCCAGCTGATTGACGTTTGCGCCTGATTTCAGAAGTTCGCTTGCGGTGTGCGGACGATTGGCCTGAACGGCTGCAATCAAGGCACCATCAGTGTTTGCACCCGGCGTGCCAAGAAGTGATGTTACGACCGTCGGCAAATTCCGCGCAGCAGCAAACGTCAGCCAATCCTGGCCCTTGACGGACCGCGTGGGCAGTGACGTCAGCAAGACTGAACCTGGAGCGGTGCCTGATTCAGCTCCGCGCAACGCCATTTTTTTTTCGGTTGCAGGAACTCTGGTCTGCATGCGCTTGAGAATGCGGGCTGACTTGGCGTGGCCCTGTTGGGCTGATTTGCCAAACCAGAATACCGCCGCTTGCTCATCGGCGGGAACTCCAAGACCAACGCGATAGAGAATGGCGAGCCGGTACTGCGACTGCACGTCTCCGGCCTTGGCCGCCTGCTGCAGCTTGCTTGCCGCCTTCTTGTATTGGCGTTTGAGCAGCATGGTCTTGATGCCATCAGGCTTCTTGGTTGCGGCAAATGAGGGAGAGTTGGCGAGCGTAAGGCCAAGGGTTCCTACGAGGATCAGGCGCAAAAGAAGGCTAGGCTGTTCCATACTTCGTCTCCATGATGATCCCCGCTGCCTTGAGGAACTCGGTGGGCAGGATGCCACCGGCGCAAACAATGACAGCATCGTTGCGATGGCTTTGCGTACCAGCGTCCGTCTTGATTTCGATTTCTTCAGCACCGACTGATTTGATTTGCGACTTGAGCATGACGGTCAGCCGCCCGGATGCTGTTTGTGCCGCGACTTTTTCGCGGTTCTTTGCCTTGGCGCGGCCGAAAGCATCGCTGCGATAGGACAGGATGACAGTTGTACCGGGTTGATCGGCAATGCTTGTGGCGGCTTCGAGGGCAAAATCACCGCCGCCAACGACGACGACATGCTGGCCCGCAAACTGTTCGGGATCGATCAGTTGATAGACAACTTTCTTCTGGTCCTCGCCTGGCACCCCGAGGCGGCGCGGCGTGCCGCGGCGGCCAATTGAAAGCAGCACGTAGCGCGCCGTTGTCTGACCGGACTGCGAGGCAATCTCGAAGCCTCCCTCTGTCGGAGTTATGCTGTCCACACGATCGCGGTAACGGATATTGAGTTTTTGGTCTGTCTCGATGCCGCGCCAGAAATTCAACAGATCTTCCTTTGACACCTCGCGGAATTTCGCCTGACCGACAAGTGGCAGGTTGACGGGCTGCGTCATCACCACTTTGCCACGGGGGTATTTGAAGACAGTGCCCCCAAGATCATCCTGTTCAATCACGATGTATGAAAGTTTGGCTTCCTTGGCGGCAAGCGCTGCCGCAAATCCGGCGGGACCGGCACCAATGATGGCGACATCAAAGGACATGGCCGGACCAGTACGCGGCAACTTGCAGATGCTCTCCATGGCTTGCCGGCCCTGCTCAACCGCATTGCGGATCAGTCCCATGCCGCCGAGTTCGCCGGCGATGTAGATGCCTGGCACGTTGGTTTGAAAATCCGGACCGACACGGGGCAAGTCAACTCCGCGTTCAGCCGTGCCGAAAACAAGGCTGATGGCCTGCGTGGGGCACGCTGCCTTGCAGGCACCATGACCAATGCAATGGGTGGGTTCGATCAGTTCGGCCTTCCCGCCAATGACACCAAGTACTGTTTTTTCCGGACAGGCACTGACACAGGTGGCGCAACCCAGGCATTTGGACGGATCGATTTTTGGATGGAGAGAACTGGGCTCCGTCAGGCCCGCCTCTTGGGCTGCTGCCCGGATGACCAACGCGGCGCGTTCCTTGCGCTTGCCCCACATGAAATAAATGGTGAAGACTGCGGCTGTCAGCAGGGCATATGGCCATAGGTTGAGCATGAAGTTCAGTTCACACCCAGTTGCACTGCTGCCGCCTCGATCTGCTGCCGTTTGGCGGGATCGCTGGCAAAGGCTAGCAGCGCCTTGTCGCGCGCCGACTTGGCGTTGGTTGCGTCGTTGAGTACCATGTAAGATCGCATGAGCCTGATCCAGCCATCGCTGTCATCAGGTGATGCTTCAAGTTTGGCTGCGAGCTTTGCCACCATGCCTTGGATGACCTGTTGCTGGTCCTGGGGTTGCATGGCCTGAATGGCGGCCTTGGTATCCTGGTCCACGGTGTTCAGGTCTGGTGCAGCCGAACCCGCCGGCAAGGCAGGTGCAACAGCTCCACCCTGTTGAGTTGCGGCGGCCATCTCGCCACTTGCCACCGCCTGCAGACCCTGAATGGTCGCAGGATCATCCTTGAAAATGGCGACGGCGTCGGCCAGCGCCTTTCCGGCACCTGCTTTGTCGCCTCGAACCGTCAGTGAACGGATCATCATCGCCCAACCATCGCGGTCATTGGGATTGGCGGCGAGTTTTTGCGCCAGTTTGGCAATCATGCCATCCATCATGGCATCTTTCTCCGCCTGACCGAGGGTCGTTCCCTGTGTTGCCGGAGGCAAGCTTGGCAACGCGAGCGCTGCCTGCACGTCGCGGCCTGCGGCCTTGCCGAGTTCAGCAATGCGCGCCTTCACATCTTCACGCCAGCCGGCATCGGCCGGCGCATCGGCCAGCAGTGCCAGCCAGCGGTCAAGGGCGCCGTTCTGGTCTCCGGCCTGCTCGCGGGCCAGGGCGTCATAGAAGCGCGCCCGGTGCTCCTTTGGATCGGCTGCAAGCACTTCGGCGATCAACGCCTGCGCTTGCGGCGTCACCATGCCATCAGCTGACTGCACCAAGGCTTCGGCATAGGACGACTTGTAATCCATGTTGGCAGGGTCGAGGTCGAGCGCCTTCTTGTAAGCATCCGCCGATTGCCCGTAGTTTTGCAGGTTGAAATACGACCAGCCCAGCATGCGCCAACCTTCTGCATCCTTGGGGTCTGCTTTCAGTCGCTCGGCCAATCTCTGCACCATGTCATTGACCAGACCTGGACCCGGCGCGGACGCCGTTGCATTGGCTGGTGCTGCGCTGGGCGCGGCGGGAGCTTCCGGCTGTGGCGCAAGCGCTTGTGACTGCACGGCAGCAGGTGCATTTACCGCAGCAAAATCCGGACGGCCCAAATAGGAATAGAGATTGACCGACCCGACAATGACCAAACCCGCAGTAGAAGCGAGCGCGAGACCGCGCCAGCCATTGGAGACAGGGCGTTGGCTCTCCGTTCCCTTTGAAGCTGTGGACAGCCGGCGCTGAATTTCTGCTTTGGCAAGGTCAGCGTCAGCGACACTGATGGTGCCGGCCCCGAGATCCGTCTGCACTTCGGCCAATTGACTGGTATAGATCGCCGCTTCGCGGTCTGCCCGCTGGGTGGAAGATTCATAGCGGCGGATCAAGGGATAGGCGAGTGCCACGGCTGATGCGCTGCAGAGTATGGTGAGGACAGGCCAAACTTGCATTCTCAGTATTCCTCCGGCTGGTGTTGGTTGGTGTGTGTGGTGTTGCCGTCGCGTTGCTCAGATGCACCGTCTTCCGGCAAGCTCCTGCGGCGCAGGAAATAGATGCCGCTCACCGTGAAGGCGGCGGCAAACATCAGATATGGCGCAATCCAGAGCAGAGCCGTGTCTCTCTGGAATGGCGGCTTCAACAGGACGTAGTTGCCGTAGCGGGCGACCACGTATTCGACGACCTGGGTATCGCTGTCACCTGCCACCAGCCTTTCACGGACAATGACGCGCAGGTCCTTTGCCAACGGCGCATTGGAGTCGTCGATGGATTGGTTCTGGCAGACCAGGCAGCGCAAGTCCTGGCTGATGACACGGGCGCGCTGTTCGAGCGCCGGGTCACTCAGAACCTCATCTGGATTGACGGCGAATGCGGGTGCGGTTGTCAGCCAGATGGCGGCGGCAAGAATTATCGTCAGGTTTGACCGCATGCGCAGTAAGCCAATCATGAATGCTTTTCTTTCTCGATCAACGGCTCGATTTCAGTGCGCCAGATTTCAGGTGTCATGGGGCCGGGCACGCGCAGGCGCACCCGTCCCGCAGAGTCGATGACAAACGTCTCGGGTACACCTGTTACACCGAGGTCAATGCCAACACGCCCGGCAGGATCTATGCCGATGTCCTGAAAGGGATTTCCATAGGTCGCGATGAAGCTGCGGGCATTGGCCGGATCATCCTTCCAGTTCAGCCCGATCAGATGAAAGCGCGTGTCCTTGGCTTTCTCCATGAGAAATGGATGTTCCAGGCGGCAGCCACTGCACCACGATGAGAAGACGTTGATCAACACCAAGCCATGGGCAGGTAACTGTGAGCTGTCGACGTGCGCTTGTCCGTTGTGCAGCGGCGGCAATTTGAAGTCCGGCAATTTGCGATCGATCAACATGGACGGAATGACTTTGGGGTCATGCTGCAAGCCGAGCGCCAATGCTCCACCCAAGGCGGCGAAGGCGACGACCGGAATGATCACGGAGAGACGAAACGCCATGCTTCAAGCTCCTTCGGCCAACGCGGGCGCAATGGCCACAGAGGCAGTGGTGCGGCGCTGCGGCACACCGACACGGAAGCGTCTGTCGCTGAGCGAGACAAAGCCACCCAGCGCCATCATCACGCCGCCGATCCACAGCCACGGTGCCAGGGGATGATAGTACAGGCGCACGGTCCAGCGGCCTTTGCTGTCCTGTTCGCCAATCGCCACATAGAGGTTGGAAATGAAGTTCGTATGGATGCCTGTCTGTGTGGTCTGCTTTTGCTGGGTTGTGTAGTAGCGCCGCTCTGGCTGCAAAACGGCAAACACCGTGCCGTTGTCCGAGAATGTGAAGCGCCCGCGCTCTGCTTCATAGTTTGGCCCGGGAGCATTCTCGACCGCCTGCAGCTCGACCTGGTAACCGCCGATTTCAGTTTTTTCTCCGGGAGCCATGGCAAGGATGTTCTCTTGTTGCCACGTCATCACTGTGGTGATGGCCGCCACAACAAACCCCAGCCCCATGTGTCCGAGAATGAGACCATAGAAAGATCCCGGAGTGCTGCGCAGCAGAGAGAATGAATTCAGCAGAGGCCCGCTTCCCAGCTTGATGCGCCGCACGAACATCCAGGCACAGGCTGCAATGACCCAAATGGCGAGGGCAAGGCCCATGGCCGTCAACAGAAGGGACAAGCCGAAAACCGTGATTGCTGACACCAGCGCGACAAGGGCTATGGCGAAGGGCACCCGCAGCCGGCGCATCGCTTCGGCTGGCGTATCCCGCTTCCAGCGCAGAAACGGTCCGGCAGCCATGACAGCAAGCACCGGCACAAACAGCGGCACAAAGGTTCGGTTGTAGAAGGGCGGTCCCACCGAGATCTTGTCGCTGGTCATGAGGTCGATGAAGAGAGGATAGAATGTTCCGATGAACACGGTGCCACAGGCTGTGATCAGCAGGGCATTGTTGATGACCAGACCACCTTCACGGCTGAACATGGCAAAAGGTGAGCCCTCGCGCACCGCTGACATGCGCCAGGCATAGAGCGTCAAGGCAGCACCGGTTGCGCCCAGAAGAATGGCGAGGATAAAGACACCGCGCGCCGGATCAGTCGCAAATGCGTGTACGCTGGTGAGGACGCCGGAGCGCACCACAAATGTACCAACGAGACTGAGAGAAAAAGTCAGAATGGCAAGCAGGATTGTCCAGGTGACGAGTGCTTGCCGCCGTTCAACAACCAGTGCCGAATGCAGGAGTGCAGTGCCGGCAAGCCATGGCATGAGAGAAACATTCTCAACCGGGTCCCAGAACCACCAGCCGCCCCAACCCAGAATGTAGTAGGCCCAAAAGCTGCCGAGCGTGATGCCGAGTGTCAGGAAGCACCAAGCCGCCAGAACCCAGGGTCTCACCCAACGGGCCCAGGCAGCATCAACGCGTCCTTCGATCAGCGCCGCAACTGCAAAGGCAAAGGCCACAGAGAAACCGACATAACCAAGATAGAGGCAAGGTGGGTGAATGGCGAGACCGGGATCCTGCAGGATCGGGTTCATGCCGTTGCCGTTCTCAGGCACCATGTCGAGTCTGGCGAACGGATTTGAAGTGAACAGCAGAAATGCGAGGAAGGCAGCGGCAATCATGCCTTGCACTGCGAGCACCCGTGCCTTGAGGGTCAGAGGAAGATTTCGGCCAAAAGCTGCAATGGCAGCTGCGAACAGGCACAGGATCAAGACCCAGAGCAACATCGAGCCTTCATGATTGGCCCATACGCCGGTGAGCTTATAGATTGTCGGTTTGGCAATTTCCGAATGTGCGGCCACCAGTTGCACGGAGAAGTCCGACTGCAGGAAAGACCAGGCAAGACTGGCAAAGGACAATGAGACCAGGAGGAAAGCGGTAATCGCGGCACTGCTGCCGAATCGCATCATTGATTCGTCGCCGCGTTGCGCCCCAACCAGGGGCAGAACTGACAGCGACAGGCAGACGAGAAACGCTAAAACGAGCGAGAAATGGCCGATTTCCGCAATCATTGAATTGATATCCCCCAAAAAGTTTATGCGCCATGAAAAAGTCGCTAACCAAACCAATACATAAAAGTATAACACTTGTGCCGCAATGGTTGGAACGTGTTCCTGTCAGTAAGTTGTTTGCTTTGTGAGTTGATTATGGCCAATTCGATATGGGGGGAGTTCGCTGGTGGTAAATGTTGATGCCTTTGCCCCTGCGCGAGTCCGCGGCAATGCGCTGCACGCTCTGAAACCCGGCAATAGAGTTGTTTTTGGTGAGAAAGTTGAAGCCCCGTTGCGTTCGCCACGGGCCGGGAAACGCATTGCGGTCACACCTGATGATGCAAATGTCTGGCTTCAGACCGCCGCGCAAATACTGTTTCTGACCGTAGTTGGTCTGCTGGTTGCGGGCTTCCTGTTGCGGGACAAGGACATTTTTGTACCCGAAGAAGGCACCGGCTATGCACTCGGCATTATCGGCGGTGTGTGCATGCTGTTGTTGCTGTTTTATCCGTTGTTCAAGCGGATCACGATGCTCGGCTTCAGCCATCATTCGACGTTTTGGCTGCGTGTCCACATGTTGCTTGGCACAGTTGGACCGCTCCTGATCTTCTATCATTCGAATTTTTCGTTTGGTGCGACAAACAGCAACGTTGCGCTTGTCTCGATGATTCTCGTGGCCGGAAGCGGTGTGGTGGGGCGATACATCTACACCCGCGTCCACCGTGGCATGAGTGCGGTCAAGCTTGACTTGAATTCTCTGCTCGCCAATTCATCCCGCTTGCTGGCCTTGATCGGCGAAGATACCGGTGGTGGAAGCGCACCTATTGCCAAGGCGATGGCTGACTTTGCCATTGCCGCCATGCCGGTGCGGCGCGGCATTCTCGCCAATCTCGCGGGCGCAGCCATTCTGCCTGTCAGAGTTTCTTTCGCGCGCAGCCGCATGATGGTTGACGTGCGCAAAGTGGTGCGTCGCAATGGTGATGCTGCAGGTTGGTCGGCATCAGAACGACGCCAGCGGCGCCGTCTCGCCCGCATGCACATCAATGAGTTTCTGCATTGTGCCGCGCGCGCATCGCAGTTTTCTTTCTGGGAGCGCATGTTTTCCATGTGGCATGTTTTTCACGTGCCGTTGTTTTTTGTGTTGCTTGCAAGTGGCGTCATTCATGTCGTAGCAGTTCACCTTTATTGAGGGCAGGTCGGGGATGACGCGTCTGAAATGTTGGGGGATGATTTTGGTCCTTGTCCTGGCTTGGTTTTCAAGCCCGGTATCTGCGGCCAATGTCCTCGAGAAAATGATGATGCCGGGAGAGTTGTCGGCCGCGCACAAGAAGTTCGAGGAAGACTGCGTCAACTGTCACGAGACGCTGAACAAGGAAGCGCAATCAAACCTCTGCGCTGATTGCCACAAGCCGATCAAGCAGGATCTTGCCACCAGCAGGGGATTTCACGGCAAGGATGTGATGGTCCGCAAGTCGGAGTGTTTCACCTGCCATGTCGAACACCGTGGCCGCGATCGCAATATCGTCAAGCTTGAACCGCTGCTCTTTGATCACGCGAATACGGAGTTTCCGCTCAAGGACCGCCATGCGTTGGCTGGCTGCGATGATTGTCATGTTGCCGGTAAAAAATTCCGCGAAGCAAAACATGAGTGTCTGGATTGTCACAAGACAGATGACGTTCATCGCGCAGAATTGGGCGGAGACTGCGCCAAGTGCCATTCACCTGCAGGGTGGACCACCAAGGTGGCAGCATTTGATCACAGCAAGACCAGGTTCCCCCTGAAGGGAAAACACGCCGAGCAGCCCTGCATTTCCTGTCATGTGGGAGAAGTCTATAAAAACCTGCCGATGACCTGCAATGACTGCCATGCCATTCAGGATGTTCATGGCCGCAAGTTTGGTACTGCCTGCAACGATTGCCACACCGTTGAAACCTGGAAGAATGCCAAGTTTGATCACGGCAAGCAAACGCGCTTCGCGCTGACCGGTGCCCACGCCAAGGCGTTGTGCGAGGACTGCCATGGTGCCGACATCAAGGCCAAACTTTCAATGGCCTGCATTGATTGCCACCGTCCACAAGACGTTCACAAGGCGCAGTTGGGCAAAGACTGCGAGGATTGTCACGGCACAACCAGTTGGTCCGCCGACGTGAAGTTTGACCATGGCCTGACAGATTACCCCCTCGTTGGCTTGCACGCGGTGGCCGCGTGTGAGTCTTGTCACGAGACGCAAGCCTACAAGGGCACGAAGACGGCGTGTGTGGCCTGTCATGCGAGCGATGATACGCATGCCGGACGCTTTGCCTCAAATTGTGCGAGTTGCCATTCTCCTGTGGGCTGGCAGAAAATTGCCTTCGATCACGGACGCGACACGCGCTTCCCGCTGAAGGGCGCACACACAAAGGTTGGCTGCTATGACTGCCATACCGCCAGGAATGTCGCCGATGCCAGTCTGCCTACCACCTGCATTTCCTGCCACAGGCGCGATGACGCACATCGCGGTGCATTTGGACAAGATTGTGCCCGTTGCCACACAACGGCCACGTTCAAGACAGCTTTCATCCGGAAATAGACTGTTAACTTCCCATTAAAGACAAATTATGTACACATTCGTGTACCACCCTTCTTGTGATTCGATGTGTCACGAGGGCGGGAGTGTTTTGTACCTCCGTTGTCAGTTGCGTTGAATGAAGTTTGTGATGTTGGCAGGCGAGGGACGCGTTTGCGACATGGAAGTTGGTAAATTTCTGAGTCGGGGAATTGGGCTGAGCAACTGGTCCAACGCGGGATTTGTCGGAACGAGGCATGCGAACAGCTTTGCGGAACATGATGGCTTTTGCCATGGTGTTCCTGTTTGTTTGCGCCACTGCCTGGGGCCAAGGTCCCGCCGATACGATCAAGGTTGATCTCAATTTCGAGCACAGCGTCACGCGCTTCCCACTGGAAGGTGCCCACCTTGGTGTCACGTGTGAAACATGCCACGCCGGAGCCATTTTCAAAGGTGTGCCGACCACCTGCTTTGGCTGTCACAACGGTGACATGGCCAAGGGCAAAGCCGATCAGCATCCCCCTACGTCCAATGAATGTTCGGATTGCCACACGCAGCGTTCGTGGTCTGCAGTGCATGTCGATCACGGCAAAATTGCTGGCAACTGTTTCAGTTGTCATGACGGCAAGGCAGCCACCGGCAAGCACCGTCTGCATGTAAAGTCCTCACGCCAGTGCGAGGACTGCCACGTTGTTTCAACCTGGTCGATTGCCAAGTTCGACCATGCCATGACCAGTGAACCTTGTGAACGCTGCCACGACAATCAGCAGGCCAGTGGCAAATCCTTCAATCATATTCGCGCCAACAATGACTGCGGCAGCTGCCATACCAGCATTGCCTGGAACATTGGCGTGTTCAATCACCAGGGCATAACCACCGGCTGCTTCTCCTGCCACAATGGCATTGAAGCCACCGGCAAGTCTGGTTCTCACATGGTGACAAGCGATGTCTGTGAGGCCTGTCACGTGCCCGTCACGTGGTCCCATGTGAAGTTCGACCACAGCCAGGCCGGAGACATCACGACATGCGTGGATTGTCACGATGGCCGCCGCGCCACCGGACGCTCTTCGGCCCATTTCAAGACCACCAATGATTGCCAAAGCTGTCACACCACGCTGACGTGGAAGCCGGCATCTTTTGATCATGACCTGACCCTTGATGTGACCAGCTGTTTTTCGTGTCACAACGGCAACCGGCCGCCGGCCGACGGCAAATCGAGTGGCCACATGGCGTCCTCGAACATCTGTACTGACTGCCACAGCGCAACCAATTTCAGCACCTGGGCTGGTGCGGTTTTCAAGCACACAAATGTGACGGGCGGCTGCTTTGGTTGCCACAATGGCAATCCGATCAGCGGCAAGACCACTACGCATCTGACCTCGTCGAATACCTGCGAGAGCTGCCATGCGACCACGACATTCGCAGACTGGAAGACGTCCCGTTTTGACCACAGCCAGTCATCCGGGGTTGATTGCAAGTCGTGCCATGACGGTGCCCAATCGATTTCGTCCGGGCCAATTGTTGGCATGACGCAAGGTCCGGCTCGCCGCCACATGGCGACGACCCAGGCCTGCGAGAGTTGCCACAACACGACGTCCTTCATTCCGGCCATGGCTTTTGATCACCAGGAACTGACGGTCGCGGCCTGCGTCACCTGCCACAACGGCACTGAGCAAACCAGCGAGGGCAAACTCACTGCCAAGGATCCAGCCAAACACATTGCATCGGGCGATAATTGCGAGACATGCCACAACACCACAAACTGGAAATCTGCTGTTTTTGATCACGCGAACATTGGTACGGCGCGCTGCGACAGTTGTCACAATGGCGTGGCGGCTGGCGGGTTGTCTGACAACCATCTCGCCTTCAACAACGGCACAGACTGCCTGTCATGTCACACGACGGTCGGCTGGACGGTCGTGACGTTTGATCACAGCGTGGTCAACACCAGCTGCTTCAGTTGCCACAATGGCCAGACAGCAATCAGCAGCGGCAAGCTCACCTCCCGCGATGCCCAAACCCATATTGCGTCTGGCAACAACTGCGAGTCATGTCACACCTCGTTCACCTCGTGGAAGACGGCCTTCAATCACGCCAACACCGGCGGTGCCACATGTGTATCCTGCCACAATGGTGTGAACGCCACAGGCAAGCTCAGCCTCTCGGGCAAGCATGTTCCGACCACCGATGCGTGCGAGACATGCCACACAACGCAGGCATGGACGCCGTTGGCGCAGTTCGATCATGGCCAGGCCTCAACCACGACCTGCTTCACCTGCCACAACGGCACCGACGCACGTGGCAAGGGCCGCAGTCACATCTTGTCGAAAGACACATGCGAGAGCTGCCACACCGTTGCAGTCTGGTCACCGGCGAACATGAACCATGACCAGGCGACGGGAACATGCTTCTCATGCCATGACGGCGCTCATTCGACCGGTCTCAAGCAGATCACCGGCAAGACGCCGACCCACTTCAAGACGTCCAATGCCTGCATCAGCTGTCATGTGACATCGGCCTGGAAACCCGCCATCAAGCCGTTTGATCACAGCCTGGCCACCGGCACCTGCATTCTCCTGTCACGATGGCAACCACGCGCCAGCCGGAACACGTTCCAACGCCCACGTGCTGTCTTCAACGGATTGCGCCCAATGCCATGTGAACTCGGCCTGGGCACCAGCAAATTTCAGCCATCAGGACACCACTGTGGCCGCGACTGCCTGCGTCACCTGCCATGATGGCTCGGTGGCCAATGCCAAGGCCAAGCACGCCGGGCATTTGCCTACGTCTGACCTTTGCGCTGACTGCCACACCACCACAGCCTTCACACCTGCGCGCTTCGATCACAATGATCCGAATGTGGCTGGCCGGGCCTGCGCCACTTGCCATGACGGCACCACTGCGCGCGGCCAATCGGCCAGTCATATCGCCACTGGCACGCAAGCCTGCAATGACTGCCACACCACGGCAAGCTGGGCGACCAGCGGCAAACCGGACCATTCGGGTTTCGCCAACAATTGCTTCACCTGTCACACAGGCGCACCAAACGCCACGGGCAAACCACAGACTCACTTTGCGACGAGCAACAACTGTGATGTCTGTCACACCACCACGGCCTTCAAGCCAGCGGCCTTCGAGCACGCAGAAGCAACGTCCACCGCAAACTGCTTTGCCTGCCACGATGGTGCGCCGGCTCACGCTCCGGCCCTGGGCAAATCATCCTTCCCGGCCCATCCAGCCACGTCCAATCAGTGCCAAACCTGCCACACCGGCTTCTCGAGCTGGGCCGGTGCCAGCTTCAAGCATGACGACCCAGTTGTCGCCGCTGCTGCCTGCTTCTCATGCCACGATGGCCAGCACGCCCCGGCGGAAGGCAAGCTGCCAACCCACTTCAAGACAGGAAATGACTGCGCTTCGTGCCACGTCACCCTGAATTGGACGACGGTCGCTTTCGACCATACCCAGGCACAGGGCACATGCGTGAGCTGCCATGACAACGCGCATCCGCCAGCCAAAGGCAAGGGCCAGAACCACCTTCAGACCAGCAACGTTTGCGAAGACTGCCACACGACAGCGGCGTGGAGTGCCGTGACCTTCGACCACACCGCCGTCGCTGGTACGGCCTGCTTCACCTGCCACAACGGCACCCGTGCCCGCGGCAAGGGGCAAGCTCACTTCGCCACCACCAACACCTGTGATGATTGCCACACGACAACCGGATGGTCACCGGCGAGCTTTGATCACGGCTCGGCAACTTCGGTGACGAACTGCATCAACTGCCATGACGGCGATCCGAAGCATGCACCGGCCCTTGGCAAGTCTTCCTTCCCCGGCCACGTCGCCTCGTCCAACGATTGTCAGGCCTGCCACAACAGCTTTGCAAGCTGGGCAACAGCCAACTTCAGTCATGATGATCCGGTGGTTTCTGCGGCTGCCTGCTTCAGTTGCCATGACGGCCAACACTCACCAGCTGCGGGCAAATCGCAAACCCACTTCAAGTCGTCGAACGACTGCGCCGCCTGTCACACCACGACGAACTGGACGACCGCCACCTTTGATCACAGCCAGGCGCTTGGGACCTGCGTCAGCTGCCATGACGGCCGTCACACCCCGGCCCGCGGCAAGGGCAACGGTCACGTCGGCTCGACAGACTCTTGCGACAGCTGCCATGTCACCACCAACTGGACGACGGTTGCCTTCGATCACAGCCAGGCAACGGGATCATGTGTGAACTGCCACGACGGAGCCCATCCGCCAGCCGTCGGCAAAGGCACGCGCCACTTCGTCACGGCGCAGCCTTGCGAAATCTGCCACACCTCGACGGCCTGGACACCTGTGTTGCCGTATACACATATGTCTGCAGCCTACGAAAATCACGGCAACAACGTGTCCACCTGCACGGATTGCCACAAGCAGAACAATGAGAAAATTGCCTTTGCGCGACCCGATCTAGCCCCGGATTGCGCCGCCTGCCATGTCAGTGACTACAAGCAGGATCCACACAAGAAATACACGTCGCCCACCACAAAATTCTACACCGTGGATGAGCTGCGTGATTGCACGGGCGCGTGTCACATCTACTCAGATCAAACAATGGCAACGATCAAGACACGCAGGACAGGACCTGAACATCGCGCAACAGGAGGGTTTTGACAAAGATGTCCAAACGTCTGTCAGTTTGTATTGTTTCGTTTTTCGCACTTCTTGCGGTGAGCCATGCCGCGCGTGCGCAGGCGACACTTGATCGTGTTCTCTCAAGCGTCAATATTTCAGGCACCAAGGCGTGCAGCAGCATCGACGTGCGGCTGAACCACGCGGCCAGCTATCGTCACCATTCGCCGCAGGGTGGTGGCCGCAACCTCGACATCGCCATCGAATTGCTTGGAACGGAAGCCGGAGAAGCTGAGGATGTTTCCCGCAAGGAGGCAGTTTCCGTTGCCCCGGGCAACGCTGCCGGTCTCGATGCAGTCGTCCTCGATCCACAGCCACAACGCAGCGCCGTGCTGCACGTGTCATTCACCAGGTCAGTGCGCTATCGCGTTGTGATGGACACCGACACCCGGCACATCCGGATTGATGTTGCGGGTCCGGGGGCCACTGCGTCCTGTGTCGGGCAAACCGGTGAAGATGGTGGCTCTGACCCGCAGTCCAATTCTGCCTCCAAGGGTGATGCAGGTGGTCCGTCAGGCGATGCCGCATCGGCACTGAAGGAGGGCAAGAAACAACTTGCCGCAAAAGATTATTCCCGCGCAACTGCATACTTTACCAAGGCTGCCTCGACCGGCCGTGGCGCCGTCAAGCAGGAGGCCCAGGAGATGCTTGGCCTCTCGCGTGAGCGGGCCGGGCAACTGGCCCACGCCAAGGCAGAATACAAGAGCTATCTCAAGGCCTATCCCTCAGGCGCCGGCCACCAACGCGTGCAGGGCAGGCTGGACAGTGTTCTTGCTGCCCTTGATGAAACGGCTCAGTCACAATTGGCAACTTTGCAGGCCAAGCGCATTCCTCAGACCCCCGTCGATGGCAAATCTGACAGTGAAGAAGCCGTTGAGGACCTGACGGCAGCTCCCGGCAAGGGCGATGGTGCAACACCTGCGCAAACCGTGGCAGGTGCAGGCCTGCGCCGAACCAACACCGGCATGATGCTCAACAAGCAGCAGCCGGTTGAAGACCCGGATGCCTGGACCTGGCAACGCAACGGCAGCATTGCACAATACTACTATCGCAACGACAGTCTGCGGTCTTCTGACCCGCTGAAACAGAACTATGGCCTGCACGAAGTCTTCCAGAACGAAATTCTGTCCAGTGCCGATGCAACCTTGCGCGGCGAAAACCAGCACTACGAAGTGGAAATGCGGGCCTCGTTGTACAATGAAAAGGGCTTTGGTCAGCAGTCTGACATCAATTCCACCAACGTCGGCAGCCTCTACATTGATGGTACGATGAAAGATTATGGCGTCTCTGCCAAAGTTGGCCGCCAGAGCAAAAGCACCGGCGGCGCATTCGGCCGCTTTGATGGTGCAGTTCTGGGCTGGGACCTGGGCAACGATGTTGTCCTGAAAGCCTATGGCGGCTCACCGGTATACCGGCGCGACGCAATTCCGTTCGAGGATGAACGCTACTTCTACGGCGTCAGCGTCGACTACATGTTCCCTGGTGAGAAGTGGGCAGGAGCGCTCTATGCCATCGGTCAAAATGTGGAATCGATTGTTGACCGCCGGGCAGTCGGCGCCGAATTGCGTTACAACGACAAGAATCTCTCAGCCTATGCCGCAGGCGACTTCGATGTCTTCTACAATGAGCTCAACAACGCCTATCTCAATGCCAATTGGCGTGTGCGGGAAGGCACGAACATTTATGGAACCGTTGATTTCCGCCGTGTTCCATTCCTCGTGACGTCGAACGCTCTCATGGGGCAGCCGGAAGATGACCTGCAAAGTCTGGTCGACATTTTCGGGTTGGACGACGTTTATGCTTTGGCCGTGGATCGCACTGCAACTGCAAAGACAGCCAGTCTCGGGATATCGCAACAGCTCTCGGAGAACTGGCAAGTGACCCTGGATGGCATGATTGCAGACTATTCCGGTACACCCGCCTCCGGTGGCGTCGATGCCATTCCAGATCCCGGAGTGGAATATTACGGTTCGCTGCAATTCAGTGGCAACGACGTTTTTGATGGCGGTGATGCCCTCAATTTCGGCCTGAGATATTCAGGCAGCGATTCCAGCAATTTTTACATGGCTGATGCTTACTATCGCTTCATGGCCACAGAAGAATGGCGGATCAGCCCGCGCCTGCGCCTGAGCCTGCGTGACAGCAAGACCACCGACCAGAAACAATATGTCGTCGCTTCGAGCATCGCCAGCCGCTACAAGATCAACAAGAACTGGAGCTTTGAAACAGAACTCGGTGTCCGCTGGGAGGACATTGCCACCTCTGCAGGCGACACCCGGTCCATCGACATTCTGGCCACCGCCGGATACCGTTTCGAGTTCTGAACTGTGGCGCGGCCACTTCGACGGGCTGCCATTGCTATTGCCAGGCTGCTTCGCCTAGTTTGTGGCGCAATGATTTCCACTCTCCGATCAGCCTGGCAGTCCTTGTCGCTTTCGAAACAGTTCGCCATTGTCGCCATTGCGGTGCTGGTGCCCGGCATGGCGGTGACCGGCTGGTGGATTGCTCAGAAGATTGGTGCTGCCGTCATCCGCAACACGGCCAGCGCGACGGCGATCTCGATGGATGGCTTGCTTGGCCCCTTTGCCGGGGAACTCGCACTTGGAATTCCATTCTCGGTGGAATCGCAGCGCAAGCTTGATGCATTGCTCGGCCAAGCGCGCGAAAACCGGACAGTCGTGTCGATGAAGATTTGGCGGATGGATGGTACGATCATGTACAGCACGTTCCCCGACATGATTGGCAAGAGGTTTGAACCCTCGCACCTGTTTGCGGCAGCATTGTCGGGCGAAGTCAGTGCATCATTTGGCTGGGATGCCCATGAGGAAGACGCCAACGAACGGCTGCAAGGCGTACCGCTTCTGGAAGTCTATGCGCCGCTGCGCGACCCGGTTTCCCGAAAGATCGTTGCTGTTTCGGAGTTTTATGCCAATGGCGAGCAACTCGATCGCGACATGCGGAGCGCTGTTGCCGAAAGCTGGCTTTTTGTCTGTGCCATCGCCGGACTGATGATCGCATTGTTGTCGGGAATTGCCGTGAAAGGTGGCCAGACGATCGCCCTGCAGCAGGAGCAGTTGCGGACCCAGGTTGGTGAATTGAAAGAGCTGTTGCAGGCCAACCAGGGGCTGCAGGAAAGGCTGCGCATCGCCAACGAGAATGTCTCGAGCATCAATGAAATGGTCCTGCAGAACGTCGGTGCCGATTTGCACGATGGCCCGGCGCAGCGCCTGTCCTATGCCGCGATGCGCCTTTCGGAATTGCGCCGCAAAGCCAAAGTGGCACGTGGTGCCAATTCAATTGTCGATGATCTCCACAAGATTCTGTCTGACACTTTGAATGACATCCGCCGCATGAGCGGTGGCCTGGCGTTGCCCGAACTCAAGGAGTGTTCCCTTGAAGAAGCTGCTGAATTGGCGGTCAAGACTCACGAAGATTACACGGGCACAAACGTGACCAGAGAATTCACCACAGGCGGGAACCTGGGCAGTCTGGCACAGCGCAACTGCGTCTACAGGTTGGTCCAGGAGGGGCTTGCCAATGCCTATAAGCACGCCTCCGGCAAGTCTCAGAAGGTCATTCTGCTGCATGATGGCGCGACAATCAGCCTGACGATAGCTGATCACGGACCAGGGATTTCCAAATTGCCCCGAGCCAGTGTAAAAGGTCTTGGTCTGCGCGGTATGCAGGCCCGTGTGGACGCCTTGGGAGGCGTTCTTACGGTTCAGTTGGGACAGTCTGGCGGCACTGAGGTAACAGCTGTGCTGCCAGCCAGCGAGGGACGGTATGGCGACGGCAAAACAGACGATCAAGGTGGCGTTGGTTGACGACCATCCCATGATGCGCCGCGGGCTGCGGGAGTCTCTGTTAGAGCAGGGTGATTTCCAGGTTGTCGGTGAAGGTGCCAGCGCTGACGACGCGGTCGAGCTTTCGAAAACGGCGAAGAGCGATATCATCATCATTGATGTCAACATGCCAGGAGGTGGCCTCAGTGCCGTGGAACGGATTGCAAAATCAACCGTTTCTCCGCGGGTTCTGGTCCTTTCCGTGTTCGACAACATGGCCAATGTCCGGTCCGCCATGGAACATGGCGCCTCAGGATATGTGCTGAAGGGAATCGAAGGCGACGAGTTGGCCCGCATCTTGCGCATGATTCATGCCGGCAAGAAGCATGTTGAACCCGAATTGGCGGCCAAGCTCTTTGCCGAACGCGACAAATCAGCTGACGGCGAGCCCAGTCATGGCGCTGGTACCGATCCGCGTTTTGATGTGTTGACCAAGCGCGAGCGCCAGATCTTTGAATTGATGGCCAAGGGCATGAGCAACCGGGATATTGCCAAGAAACTGAAGCTCGGCGAAGAGACGGTCAAGCACTACAACACCCAGATGTTTCATAAACTCGGCGTCAAAAATCGCACCGAGGCGGCACTTTTGCACTTGAGCCGGACATAGAACTGCCAAAGGAAAAAGTGCCGTGTTGAAGCATGTAGATCCCGTTCTCTCTGCTGAACTGCTCTATGTCCTCATGCTCATGGGCCACGGTGATGAGATTGTGATCTGCGATGTCAATCATCCCGCCGTCACCATCGCCCGTGAAACGACGTACGGCAAGCTGGTCAACCTCTCGGGTTGCACCATCCCGGTGGCAACCCGGGCGATCCTCTCGCTCATGCCGCTCGACACTTTTGTGGAACAACCCGTGATGCGCATGCGGGTGGTCGGCGATCCCGATGGTATTGTCCCGGTCTTCGCCGCAATGCAGAGCGTGCTCGACGCAAGCCAAGGTAAGCCTGTGAACATGGGGGCCTTTGACCGCTTCGACTTCTATGCGGCGGCCAAGAAGTCCTTTGCCATTGTGCGCACGTCGGATCCGGGCCCCTATGGCTGCTTCATCTTGCGCAAGGGTGTGATCTGACGCCGCTCTCAGAATCTCTCGTCAAATGCGTAGCCTGAAGCGCGCACCGTGCGGATGGGGTCCTGCTCCTTGCCACGACTGAGCGCCTTGCGCAGACGTCCGACATGCACATCAACCGTGCGCTCGTCTACATCGGCATCGCGTCCCCACACCGTGTCGAGCAGTTGCGAGCGCGAATAGACCCGGCCCGGGTTGCGCATCAGTTGTTCGAGCAGGCGAAATTCGGTGGGCGAGAGATTGACGTCGCGTGGCCCCCGGTTCACCCGCTTGCTGCGCCGGTCAAGGATGAGTTCGCCGGCTTTCAGTTGGTCAGCCACAGCTTCCGGGTTGGCGCGCCGCAGGATGGTCTTGATACGCACCAGAAGCTCTGGCACCGAGAATGGCTTGACCAGATAGTCGTCAGCGCCGGTGGCGAGGCCGCGCACACGCTCACTCTCCTCGCTGCGCGCCGTCAGCATGATGATGGGGATGTCGCGCGTTTCCGGTTTGGCCCTGATCATCTTGCACACTTCAATACCTGAGAGGCCCGGAAGCATCCAGTCGAGGATGATGAGATCAGGACGTTCCTCGCCGATGAGGAACATCGTCTCTTCGCCCTGCGCGGTGGCGCGTACGCGATAGCCTTCCGATTCCAGATTGTAACGCAACAGGATCTGGATGGGTTCTTCGTCTTCGATAATTAGAATGGATGCCGCCATGTCAGTCGTCCGATGGCCGCATCATTGAAGTGACATCCTTCTTCGGTCGTCCTTCCGCAATGGCCTTGCCGTGGACGAGGTAGTGGATGTTCTCGGCAATGTTGGTGGTGTGATCACCAATGCGTTCCAGATTCTTTGCCCCAAAGAGCAGATGCGTGCACATGGAAATGTTGCGCGGGTCTTCCATCATGTAGGTGAGGAGTTCACGGAAGATGGAGTTGTAAAGCGAGTCGAGGTCTTCATCAGACCGCCACACCGCCAGCCCCTTCTCATCATCGCGCCTGGCGTAAGCATCGAGCACTTGCGTCAACTGTGCCTGCGCCATGGCGCCCATGCGGGCAAGGCCCGATGCCAGTTTGCGGGGAAGTGCTTCCGAGATGGCGTGGGTGCGCTTGGCGGTGTTCTTGGCGAGATCGCCAATGCGCTCGATGTCGGAGGAAATGCGGATCGCCACCATGATTTCGCGCAGGTCCAAAGCCATGGGCTGGCGCTTGGCGATGGTACGGATGGCTTTCTCCTCGATCTGGCGTTCCAGATCGTCAAGCTTCTGGTCGTTGGCAATGACCTGGTCGGCCAGAACGATGTCGCGCTTGGACAGGGCCTGAATGGCGCGCGCCAGTTGCTCCTCTGCAATACCGCCCATCTCGGCAAGTTGCGATTTGAGGCTGGCAATGTCCAGGTCATAAGCCTTGGAAATGTGGTCAGTCATTGTCATCAAGTCTCCTGAAACCGTCAACCGAAGCGGCCTGTGATGTAGTCCTGGGTACGCTTGTCTTGCGGTGCCGTGAACATTTCGTCGGTGTCGCCAAACTCAACCAGCGTTCCGAGATGAAAGAATGCAGTGAGTTGCGACACCCGCGCCGCCTGCTGCATCGAATGGGTGACAATGATGATGCAATAGTTCTGCCGCAGTTCGTCAATCAATTCTTCGATCTTGGCGGTCGCGATGGGATCGAGTGCGGAACATGGCTCGTCCATCAGGATGACCTGGGGATTCACAGCAATGGCACGGGCAATGCACAGCCGCTGTTGCTGGCCGCCGGACAGGCCGGTGCCGGATTGTTGCATGCGGTCCTTGACCTCTTCGAAGAGGCCAGCCTTCTTGAGGCTTGATTCAACAATGGCGTCGAGTTCCGTCTTGCCGGTGGCGAGCCCATGAATGCGCGGACCGTATGCCACGTTCTCGTAGATCGACTTCGGAAACGGGTTCGGCTTTTGGAACACCATGCCGACGTGAGAGCGGAGCTCCACCACATCCACATCGCGGCCATTGATGTTCTTGCCATCCATGCGGATTTCTCCGGTCACGCGGCAGCCGGGAATGGTGTCATTCATCCTGTTGACGGCGCGCAGGAATGTCGATTTACCACACCCTGACGGTCCGATGAAGGCAGAGACGGCTTTGTCGGGGATGTTGATCGACAGGTTTTTGATGGCGTGCTTTTCACCATAGTAGATGTTGACGTCGCGCGCCGAAATCCGGACCGGGCGTTCGGCCATGATGCGCGGCGTTGCCGGAGTAACAAGTGAACTTGTTTGGTGATCCATGATGGGGTCCTGTTACCAGCGCCGCTCGAATTTTCGGCGCAGGTAGATTGCAATGCCGTTGAGAAGAAAGAGAATGGTGATCAGCACCATGATCGCCGCCGCCGTTTTCGATTGGAAACCCAGCTCAGGAAGGTCTGACCAGAGATAGATTTGCACCGGCAGCACGGTTGCAGCATCGGTAAAGGACCGTGGCACGTCGGCGATAAAGGCAACCATGCCGATCATGAGCAGTGGAGCAGTCTCGCCGAATGCCCGTGCCAGACCCAGAATGGCCCCAGTGAGAATGCCGGGGACAGCAAGTGGCAGCACGTGGTGGAACACGGCCTGCTGGTGCGAGGCCCCGACGCCGAGTGCTGCTTCCTTGATCGACGGCGGCACGGCCTTGATGGCGGCGCGCGCGGCAATAATGATCGTTGGCAAGACCAGAAGGGCGAGCACCAAACCGCCAACAAGTGGTGCCGAGCGCGGCATTCCCACAAGATTGAGGAACATCGCAAGGCCGAGCAGGCCGAAAATGATCGAGGGCACGGCAGCGAGGTTGTTGATGTTGACCTCGATCAGGTCCGTCCAGCGGTTCTTCGGCGCGAACTCCTCGAGATAGATTGCGGCGGCAATGCCGAGTGGCAGGCCGAGCGCCAGGGCCACGGCTACCGTGAGCAAGGAACCCACGATGGCACCGCGCAGACCCGCGAGTTCCGGTTCACGCGAGTCACCATTGCTGAAAAGCCGCCAGGAGAAGTGCCGTGTGACCTCAATCTTCGCGCTGACCTTGTCGAGCAACGTGGTGTCGGCATCCTGCGACAGCCCCTTGAAATAGAGGTCGGCATCATCCGACAACAGGATATCAGCCTTGACCGTCTGACCGACCAGGCCGGGATTGCCGATCACCTGTTGACGCAGATCTTCAGCGGCATCCTGGGACAGAAGTGCTGCAAGTTTCTTCTTGTCGGTGCGCGAGACCATGTCCGGGAACTGGTTGCGCCATGCGGCCTTGACGATCCCTGAAAAATCCGCTGCACCGGGATTGGCAGCATCAACCTGGGCCGCATCAAGCGTGACATCGAATGATGCCCGGTGTTCAACAAAGGCGGGCCATCCCTTCGCAACGATGTCCACCAGCAGATAGAGCAGGAAGGCAGTCGTGACGATCAGCGCCATCATGCCATAGGCACGGAAGCGCCGTTCGCGGCCATAACGTTTGGCCAACAGACGTTGATATGGTGTGTCAGTCATATTGCTGTTTGTATTTCTGCACGATGCGAAGTGCGACGAAGTTCAAGGCGAGGGTGAAGAAGAACAGCACGAGGCCGAGCGCGAAGGCAGACAGCGTCTTGGCCGAGTCGAATTCCTGGTCTCCGACGAGCAGCGTGGCGATCTGCACGGTAATGGTGGTAACGGCGTCCAGCGGGTTGAAGCTGAGGTTGGCAGCAAGTCCTGCGGCCATCACCACGATCATGGTTTCACCAACGGCGCGTGATATGGCGAGCATGACGGCAGAAACGATGCCGGGCAGGGCGGCAGGCAACACCACCCGGGTGATGGTTTCCGACTTTGTGGCACCCATGGCATAGGAGCCGTCGCGGAGCGATTGCGGAACCGCGTTGATGATGTCGTCGGAGAGCGACGAGATCAACGGCACGATCATCATGCCCATCACCAGGCCGGCAGCCAACGCAAATTCAGAGGCGACGGTAAGGCCGATGGCCTCGCCGGAATTTCTGATCAGAGGTGCAACGGTAAGGGCGGCAAAGAAGCCCAGCACGACAGTCGGGATGCCAGCGAGCATTTCAAGCAGCGGTTTGGCCACGCCGCGCACGTTGGAGGTTGCATACTCGGCCATGTAGATCGCCGAGAACAAACCCAACGGGGTGGCAACTGCAATAGCAATGAACGTGATCAGGAACGTGCCCAGCAGCAACGGTATGAAGCCGAAGGTTGGCGGTGTGCTGGTCGGTGCCCAATGCGTCCCGAACAGAAATGAAATGATATTGATTTCGCGGAAGAAGACGACAGATTCAAAGACCACGGATGCAAATATGCCGACCGTCGTCAGGATGGCGACGATTGAGCAGGCCACCAATATACCAAGGACGATGGCCTCAAAAACCGGCCGGGCGCGGTATTTGGAACTGATCCGGGAGGCTGGAAGTGCTGCGGCAATTGCGGCGGCAACAGCAGCGGCGGCGGCTGCCAAGACGGCTGAGCCGGGCGCGATATTGAGGAGAAGGATCATGGCGGCAATGCCGGCCAACAGTGCGCAAACAGCAGCGAGAAGTCCGTGATAGGAGGGAAGGGAGTGGAAATACCCGCTGCCACTGACGCGCAGCGCCGAGGCTCGCTGTGACGAGAACAGATAAGCGGCGACAACGACGATTGCGATTGCAAGCAGGGGCCAGAGGATCACGTCACACCACTATTTTCAAAAGGCAGTCTTGGTCAAAAGACAGTGCAGGGGAAGGTCCGTACATCCGGGATCCTTCCCCCACCTTTAAGATTACTTCAGGCCGTCGGCCGTCAGAACCTTAAGAGCTGTGACGTCGGCACGAACCATTTCCAGTTCAGCAGCCGGCAATGTGACCAGACCCTTGTCGGCCAGGTAGCCATCTTCACCCAACGCCTTTTCCGAGACATATTCGGCGACGAATTCCTTCATGCCGGGGATGACGTCCATGTTCTGCTTCTTCGCATAGATGAAGAGCGGGCGGGCGACCTTGTAGGAACCATCAGCGATCGATTCATAGGTCGGAGCCTTGCCTTCGACTGACAGGCCCTTGACCACATTGGCGTTCTCTTCGAGGAACGAGAAGCCGAAGATGCCGACCGCGTCCGGATTGGCCTGCAGCTTCTGGACGATGAGATTGTCGTTCTCGCCAGCCTCGACGTAGCCGCCATCTTCACGGACCGACTTCCAGACCTTTTCGAATGCCTTGGCATCGTCTTTTTTCAGTTTGGCGAGTGATTCAAAAGCTTCAGCGCCTTTTTCCAGAACCAGCTCGGCGAAGCTATCACGTGTGCCGGAGGTGGGTGGCGGGCCGAGCACTTCGATCTTCACGGCGGGAAGGGAGGGATCAATATCCGACCACTTCATGTTCGGGTTGGCAATGAGCTTGCCGTCCTTGTCGGGAATTTCCTTGGCGAGTGCCGCAAAAATCTGCTGCTTGGTGAGAGCGAATTCCTTGGCGTCCTTGGACTGGGCCAGCGTCAGGCCGTCGAAGCCGACCTTGATCTCGATCACGTCGGTCACGCCATTCTTGGCGCACTCCTCGAATTCGCTCTTCTTGATGGCGCGCGAGGCATTGGTGAAATCGGGATGGGCTTCACCGACGCCAGCGCAGAACAGCTTCATGCCGCCACCGGTGCCGGTTGATTCAACGATCGGGGTCTTGCCCGAAACTTTGCCGAAGGCTTCGGCAACGGTTGTGGTGAAGGGATACACTGTGGACGAGCCAACGATGCGGATCTGGTCGCGGCCGGCAAAGGCAGGCGAAGCGACGAGGGCCAGGATGCTGGCGGAAAGAAGAATGCGGTTCATGAAAATCTGTCTCCTGTGAGTGGTCACGGCGGCGAGTCCTAGGTTCCAGGTATTACGCTTTTGCGACAGGAGAGCGACAGATATATGACAGTATAAAATATTGAAAATAAATGATTATTATGATTCCGGTATGTGTACAGAGAAGACGCTGCCATGGCCTGGCTCGGATTCGATCAGCAGGCGGCCACGATGCCGGTTGATAATGTGCTTGCAGATCGCGAGTCCTAGCCCGGTGCCGCCGCGTGTACGGCTGTCCTGTACATTGACGCGGTAAAACCGTTCCGTCAGCCGCGGCACATGATGAGCCGCAATGCCAGGGCCGTTGTCTTGCACACTCACGATCGCAATGCCGTTGGCGCTGCGGCCGCTGACCACGACATCCTTGCCCTGTCCTGCATACTTGAGGGCATTTTCCATCAGGTTGTGGAGTACCTGACCCAGTTGGCCGTTGTCGCCCTTCACCATCAGGCGCGGCGGCATGGTCACCGTCAGTGTACAGCCATTGGCGCTCGCCGTAGCCTGCAAGAGGCTGCGGGCCTGCTCGACGACCGCGCTGAGGTTGACTGTCTCATGCGGCGGCACATGCTCATCCAGCTCGATGCGGCTCAGTGACAGCAGATCATCGATCAGCCGCGCCATGCGATCGGCCTGTGCCTTCATCAGCTTGAGGAATTCTCCCCGCGCCTTTTCGTCCTTGTTGGCAGCGCCCTGCATGGTCTCAATGAAGCCCGACAGCGTGGTGAGAGGCGTGCGCAATTCATGGCTGGCATTGGCAACGAAATCGGAGCGCATGCGCTCAACCATCTGCTCGCGTGTGATGTCGGTGCAGGTCACGAGAAAGCGTTGCGGCGTCCCAGCCGGAGATGCAAGCGGGGCAAAAGTCACATCAATGGTGCGTGACGTGTTGCTGCGCGCCACATTGCGGGCCTCGGTCTGGTGGCCTTCCAGTCTGGCCCGCTCAAAAGCCTCGCTGACAGCCGGGGACCGCAAGAAAAGATTGAGATGCTGGCCGGCTGACTTGGCCTCAAAAAGTTCATTCAGAAGGGCATTGGCATAGAGCACAACGCCATCCGCGCGCAGCAACCCGGCAGCGATCGGCACCGCCTCCAGAATTTCGACAGAAGTGGACATGGTTTCCGTTGACATGAGGTCAGTTAGGATTGGTGACAGCAAAAGACAATGACTGTCCGGTGACAGCGCCAGATTTGCGTCTTTCTCCTCCCAAAATCACCGCCTGCGTCGTAGAAGCGCCAACACCATGGCTGAAAGCGTTGATACCATTGTGATTGGAGCAGGCGTTGTCGGTCTTGCCATTGCCCGGCACCAGGCACTGGCCGGTCATGAGGTGCTCATCATCGAGGCGGCGGGCGATATCGGTACGCAGACATCCTCTCGCAATTCAGAAGTCATCCACGCCGGGATCTATTATCCCGCCGGCAGCCTGAAGGCCGCCCTCTGTGTCCGCGGCCGTGGCTTGCTTTACGATTTTTGCGCCCGCAATGGCGTCGCCGTGAAGCGCCTCGGCAAAATTATCGTTGCCACGCGCACTGCCGAAGAGGCAAAGCTCGATGCCATTCATGCGCAGGCGAAGGCCAATGGCGTGCATGATCTGCAGCGCCTGACCCGCGCCGAAGCCGTGATGCTGGAGCCAGACGTCGATTGCACGGCGGCACTGCTCTCGCCGTCCACCGGAATTGTCGACAGCCGCGCGTTGATGCTGGCCCTGTTGGGTGAAGCCGAGGCAAATGGCGCCAGTCTCGCACTCCGCACCATCATGAAATCGGCCACGCCAAAAGCGGATGGCTTTCAAGTTCAGCTTGTTGCGGATGGTGAGGCTTTTGACCTGTCATGCCGCAGGCTGGTCAATGCGGCAGGTCACGGGGCCCACGGCGTGGCGCTGGGGATTGCAGACTTTCCGCCACAACATGTGCCGCCACGCCATCTGGCCAAGGGCAGCTACTGTTCAGTGTCTGGTGCTTCGCCTTTCCAACGGCTGATCTATCCGGTTCCGGTGCCGGGTGGCCTCGGCATTCACGCAACGCTGGACATGCAAGGCCAGGTGCGGCTCGGTCCAGACGTCCGCTGGGTCGACAGCGAGGACTATGGAACGGCAGATGTGGATCCTGAGACTTTCCGCAATGCCTGCCTGTCCTATTGGCCAGGCCTCAAGGGCCGTGATGTCACGCCGGCCTACTGTGGTGTCCGCCCCAAGATCAGCGGCCCCGGCGAACCGCCCGCAGACTTCCGCATTGATGGCTCGGCCTGCCACGGCATTGCCGGCCTCGTCAATCTCTTTGGCATTGAATCACCGGGCCTCACCAGTTCTCTGGCAATTGCCGAGCATGTGGCGGTGTTACTTCAGCAGTGATCCCATGCGCCGCACAGCCAGCGCATAGCCCTCCACGCCGAATCCCGCGATCACGCCATCAGCCCGCAGCGACACATAGGAGTGGTGGCGGAAACTTTCGCGCTTGTGCACGTTCGAGACATGCACTTCCAGCACCGGACCTTCAAAGGTGTTGAGCGCATCCAGAATGGCAATTGAGGTGTGGCTGTAGGCGCCGGGATTGATGATGATGCCCTTGGCCTGGTCGCGAGCCTGGTGAACCCAGTCGATCAGCTGACCTTCCTGATTGGATTGCATCAGCTTCACGGCAAGTCCAAACTCCGTGCCAACCTTGGCGCAGGCTGCCTCCACATCGGCAAGTGTGTCCTTGCCGTAAATCTCCGGCTGGCGCTGGCCCAGCAAATTGAGATTGGGGCCGTTCAGGATATAGATCGTCTTGCTCATCGGTGCAGTCTCCGTGGTGGCATGACTATCATTGCCAAGCCAAGAAAAGCCAGAGCCGAATCCAGTCCTCAGATATCCAGCGCCTCGATGTTGGCAAATGCCGTGCGCAGCGCCTTGGACCATTCCGACGACAGCATCTTGAAGTACGGATCATCAGGCCCGATGCGCTTGGTGTGTTCGATCTTCAATGTGTCGGTCTCGTAGGTCAGGAGATCAATCGGCAGGCCAACGCTGAGGTTGGAGCGCAGGGTGGAATCGAACGACAGCAGGACCATTTTCGCCGCCTCGCCCAATTCCATGTCGCTGCGTGCCACCCGGTCAAGAATGGGCTTGCCGTATTTGTGTTCACCGATCTGGAAGAAGGGTGTGTCACGGGTGGCCTCGATGAAATTGCCGGCTGCATAGATGTTGAACAGGCGTGGCCGTTCCTGTCCCACCTGGCCACCAAAAATGAAACTCGCGGCAAAGGCTTCGCCATTGGCCGTGAGATGAGCCTCATCGGTGGCTTTGACGGCGCGTACGGCGTCCCCAACGATGTGCGCCGCCTGGAACATGGTGCTGGCGGTCGCCAGTGTTTCGCCATCTTCTGGCGGGTGCAACTCATGCTCATTCAGCATGCTGACCACAGCCTGGGTAATGGCGAGATTGCCTGCCGTCAAAAGGACGAAAACGCGATCGCCCGGAAATTCCCAGGTGTAGAGCTTCTTGAATTTTCCGACATTGTCGACGCCCGCATTGGTGCGGGTATCGGCGGCCATGACGAGGCCTTTGTCGAGCAACATTCCTACGCAATAAGTCATGAATCAGAATCCGGCGAAGTGTTGCCTCACTGTTGCGCAATCTCGACGCGGACTGCAACAGTCATTTGTTCGGCTCCCGTGCCACCACGGCGGAAGCCCCGGACTGGTGCCACGGCAGACGCATCAAGCCCGGCCGCGATCCGGACATAGTGGGGCGTCGGACACTGGCCATTGGCGGCGTCAAACCCGACCCAGCCCAAATCAGGAACCAGCAGTTCGGCCCAGGCATGGGCAGCAGATGATGACGCCCCGGTGCCGGTCACCAGGTAGCCCGTCACGTAGCGCGCCGGAAAACCCAGTGACCGGGCCAGCGCAATAAGGATGTGGGCATGGTCCTGGCATACACCGCGGCCTTCGGCAAAAGCTTCTGCCGCAGTCGTATGCATGGTCGTGCTGCCCACCTCATAAGCGACCTGGGCATGAACCTGGTTCATGATGGTGTGGGCCTGTTCCAGTGCCGGGGCGCGCCGGTCAACGCTTTCGGCGAGGCGTTGCATGGCGGTGTTCATTTGCGTTGCCGGGGTGCGGCGCAGATAGACGGCGTCGGGCAGCGGGTGAACCAGGCCGCGCACCATGCCGGCAGTGTCGGTGGTTTCAACTTCGCCCACCGCCGAAATGGTCAGCGGGCCGGTATGGCCGCGCACTGTCACGAGATGGGTGACGTTGCCGAAACCATCGACATGGCTGAGGCCGGCTTCAATGCCGGGCGCCGTGATGTTCCAAGAAATGGTTTTCTGCCCTTCGAAGTTCACCGGGGTGAGGTGCAAGCGCTGCACCAGATATGAGGGCGCTGCGTCGTAGGCGTAGTGGGTGTCGTGGTGAATCTTGAGGCGCATGGTCATCACGGGAAGTTATAGGTCGTGCCGATATCGCGCGACAGCTGATTGTTGGCGTTGATGAACTGCTGCAGGTATTCATGCAGCCCATTCTGGAAAATGTCCTCCATGCGGCCGTTGCGCAACCGGTTTCGTATTTCTTCAGCCTGGTCATGGATGGCATAGCGCGCGCCATGCAGGCTGGACAGTCCGGCAAGTGCCGTGCAAATCCACTGGTAACTGAACAGCAGCGAGCGTGGCATCTCCTCGCGTAAAATCAGGAACTCGGAAATCAGCCATGGCTTGTAGCCGCTGTCCCGGTAGAACCAGCGATAGGCCCGGTGCGCCGAAACGCTGCGCAGGATTTGGCCCCACTGGTGCATGTCGAGATCGCTGCCGACATCGGTTGGTTTGGGCAGCAGGATGAAATACTTGACGTCGAGAATGCGTGCCGTGTTGTCGGCCCGTTCGATGAAATTGCCGAGTTGGCTGAAATAGTAGTTTTCATTGCGCAACATGGTGCCGAGCACAGCCCCGCGAAACGACATCGAGCGCTGCTTTACCCAGTCGAGAAAAACCGGCAGACGGTCTGGCGTCAGTTCGGCAGGCTTCACGGCGCCAAGTTCATTCCACGTCGAATTGATGCTCTCCCACACATCGCGTGTCAGAGCGGTGCGCACCGCCCGGCCATTGTTGCGGGCCGTGCGCAGGATGGCCCGGATGCTGGAGGGATTGCTCTCGTCGAAGATCAGGAAATCAACCACCTGTTGGGCCGAGATGGTGTCATACTTCCGGGCATAGGATTGCTCGCAGGCCGCACTCAGGAGCGTCGAGCGCCATTCATCGCGGTGGCCCTCGATGGCACCGGGCATCAACGAAATGCGATGCCCGACTTCGAGAAGACGCGCCATGTTCTCGGCGCGCTCCATGTAGCGCGACATCCAGTACAGCGAAGAGGCGGTGCGTCCGAGCATCAGTCCTCCAGAACCCAGGTGTCTTTGGTGCCGCCGCCCTGACTGGAATTGACCACCAGCGACCCCTTCTTCAGCGCCACTCGGGTGAGGCCACCGGGGGTAATCCGCACGCGGTCTCCCGACAGGACAAAGGGTCTGAGATCAACATGCCGCGGTGCCACGCCTGAGGCCGTGTAAGTTGGTACCGCAGACAGCGCCAACGTGGGCTGGGCAATATAGTTCGAAGGATTGGTCTTGAGTTTGGCCCGGAAGGCTTCGATTTCTTTCTTGGAGGAGGTTGGTCCCACCAGCATGCCGTAGCCGCCCGAGCCGTGCACTTCCTTGACGACCAACTCGTGCAGGTGCTCGAGGACATACTTGAGTGACGATGCATCAGAACAACGCCACGTCGGCACGTTTTTCAGCAGCGGCTTTTCTCCAGTGTAGAACTCGATCACCTCGGGAAGGTAGGTGTAGATCGACTTGTCGTCGGCAATGCCGGTGCCAGGTGCATTGACGATGGTGACACGGCCAGCGCGATAAAGATCAAACAGTCCCGGCACACCAATGGTCAACTCGGGCCTGAAGGTCAGCGGATCGAGGAACGCATCATCAATCCGGCGATAGAGCACATCGACGCGCTTTGGCTTCTGGGTGGTGCGCATGTAGAGCACGCCATCCGACACAAACAGGTCATCACCCTCGCACAGTTCAGCCCCCATCTCGTCGGCGAGGAAGGCGTGTTCGAAGAAGGCCGAGTTGTGAATGCCTGGCGTCAACACCACGATGCTTGGTTCGCCTTCGCAGGACGATGGCGCAACACTCTCCAGCGTCTTGCGCAGCATGGCGGGATAATTGTCCACCGGTGCAATGCGCTGGTTGGAAAACAGCTCGGGGAACAGATGCATCATCGTTTCCCGGTCTTCCAGCATATAGGAGACACCTGATGGCGTGCGGCAGTTGTCTTCGAGGACGTAAAACTCGGTTTCGCTGATGCGCACGATGTCGATGCCGATGATGTGGGCATAGATGCCGCGTGCTGGGTTGACGCCCATCATCTCTGGCACGAAGGCGGCATTCTGCATGATGATATCGGCCGGAACGCGTCCGGCGCGCAGGATTTCCTGACGGTGGTAGATGTCATGAATGAAGGCATTGAGAGCCCGCACCCGCTGCTCAATTCCTGCCGACAGCCGCCGCCATTCCGAAGCCGCAAAGACCCGGGGGATGATGTCGAAGGGAATCAGGCGCTCGGCCGCTTCCTGGTCGCCGTAGACGGCAAAGGTGATGCCCTGACGGCGGAACCGGTTTTCGGCCTCCTGGCGCGCCCGGTCGGCGTCCTTTCGTTTCAGCGTTTTCAGCCAGTCTTCAACCCGCAGGTAGGGGCTGCGCACGCCTCCCGCCTTGTCCTGCATTTCGTTGAAAATCTGCGTCATACGCCGTCTGCCCCCTTCGCGAAATATTTCGCCAGCCAATCTGAGGACATTTTGCCACCATTAGCAAGCCGACCGCTGCCAGACCGCTGCCCGGCTATTCATCTTTGCTGCTCAACAATGTTGCACAAAGCCCGCGCCTTTGGCATGTCCGGGGAGGGAGCGGAAAAAACCGTGAGCATTCAGGCTGAGATCACCCATGTGATATTCGATTGCGATGGCGTGCTGGTGGATAGCGAAATGCTCTCGGCATCAGTGCTCATGACCATGATGGACGAAATCGGCCTGCCCATCACCGAGGACATCTTGCGGGAGGATTTTCTCGGTCGCAGCTTTGCCAACGCCGCTGCCCGCGCCGAATTGCGCTTTGGCCGCCCCATGCCGGAGGGCTTCCAACTGCGCTACCGCGACCGGTTGCTGGCCCGCATGCGTCAAGGGCTGAAGCCCATGCCCGGCGTTGCTGCTGTCCTTGAGAACATGACAGCGCCCTATTGCCTGGCCACCAGCAGTTCGCCCCAGCGCCTTGCCGTCTCGTTGGAAGTCACAGGGCTCGCGTCCTATTTCGCTGGCCGATGCAGCACTGCTTCGGAGGTCGCCCATGGCAAACCAGAGCCTGATCTGTTTTTCCATGCGGCAGGCAAAATGGCTGCATTGCCTGAACATTGCCTGGTGCTGGAAGACAGTGAAATGGGCCTGCGTGCCGCCCGCGCTGCCGGCATGACGGCCTGGCGCTTCACGGGTGGTGCCCATATCCGCCCCGGTGACACGTTGCCGGAAGATGCAACACCGCACCGGAACATCGCCAGCATGGCGGAACTTCAATCAGCATTTTCCGAACTGGGGCTTTGCCAACCCCGTCTGCGCGTCTAGGCTTCAACAAGGAAAAGAGAGCAACAGTGGCCCGCAAACCCGACAATGAAAGTGACCGGCTTGACGATGCCGCCCGGGCTGGCTGGCTCTACTACATTGCCGGCAACACCCAGGATGAGATCGCCCGCAAGCTGGGGGTGTCGCGCCAATCGGCGCAACGGCTTGTCTCGCTGGCGATCAGCGAGCGCCTGATCAAGGTCCGCCTCGACCACCCCATTGGCATTTGCATGGAGCTGTCACAACGTCTCAAGGACCGTTTTGAATTGCAGCGCGTCGAAGTCGTTCCCGCCGATCCGGAATCGAAGTCCGACACCTTGGGCATAGCCGAAGCAGGTGCCGCCGAACTCGAGCGCTATTTCGAATCCCCGCACACCGTTGTTGCTGCCGTGGGCACGGGGCGCACCTTGCGCGCCATGGCCGAGCAGGTGAGCCCGATGGATTGCCCGCAGCACAAGGTGGTATCTCTCGTCGGTAACATTGCGCCGGATGGCTCTGCCACCATCTTCGATGTAGCCAGCCGCATCGGCGACCGCATGCGCGCGCCGCACTATCCCATGCCTTTGCCGGTGATCGCGACGACCAAACACGAGAAGTCATTGCTTCTGTCGCAAAAGTCTCTGCGCAACGTGCTTGATCTTGCCAGCCAGGCAGATGTGTCATTCGTTGGCGTTGGCACCATCGACGAAGAGGCGGCCCTGCTGCGCGATGGTTTTGTGCGTGCCGACGAAATTCGTGCACTCGTGCGCGCTGGTGCTGCGGGCGAAATTGTCGGCTGGGCTTTCGATGCCCAGGGCCAGCTTATTGATGGCCTCACCAATGACCGTGTCTTGAGTGTACCGTTGCAGCAACCCGTGCAGCGATTGGTGATTGGCGTCGTCATGGCGGCGCAGCGCTTACGGGCGGTGCAAGGCGCTCTTCGCGGCAAACTCATCAACGGCCTCATCACCAATGAAAGGATGGCTGAGCTTTTGCTCGGGAGTTGAGCATATAGGTCACGATAGCTGTCTTATGCTGCGATGCGCCAACGGATTGATGCAATGCAATATGCGTTTTTGATTGACTCCCGGCGCGCCTGTTGTGAGAACTTGCCCTTGAAATGGGCAAACGCTCGTTTCCTTTTGGGAGGTTATTATATGAAATCCATCGTCAAAGGCGTGCTTGGCGCCTTCGCATTTGCAGCTCTTGCCTCGACGGCAATGGCCGAAACGACACTGACAATCGCCACCGTGAACAACGGCGACATGATCCGCATGCAGAAGTATACGGATGACTTCACGGCTGCCAATCCAGACATCAAGCTGAACTGGGTTACGCTCGAAGAAAACGATCTTCGCCAGAAGGTGACGAAGGACATCTCCACCAAGGGTGGCCAGTATGACGTTCTCACCATCGGCATGTACGAAACACCAATCTGGGGTGCCAAGGGCTGGCTCGTCGAACTCGCTGGTCTTGATGATCCAGCAGACATTCTGCCAGCCGTCACCGGCGGTCTCTCGGCCAATGGCAAGCTTTACGCCGCACCATTCTACGGTGAATCGTCATTCGTCATGTACCGCAAGGACCTGATGAAGAAGGCCGGCCTTGAAATGCCAGAAGCCCCAACCTGGGACTTCATCATCGACGCTGCCAACAAGATGACAGATCGCGCCAATGGCGTGAACGGCATCTGCCTCCGCGGCAAAGCCGGCTGGGGTGAAAACATGGCCTTCATCGGCTCCATGGCCAACTCCTTCGGTGCCCGCTGGTTTGATGAAAGCTGGAAGCCACAGTTTGATACGCAAGAGTGGAAAGACACGCTCAACACCTATCTGAAGGTCATGAAGGACGCAGGTCCGGATGGCGCTTCGGGCAATGGCTTCTCGGAAAACCTGGCACTGTTCCAGTCCGGCAAGTGCGGCATGTGGGCTGACGCAACAGCTGCTGGCTCCTTCGTCATCGATCCGAAGGCTTCATCGGTTGCAGCAGATGTTGGCTTTACGCTGGCACCTGACAAGGGCCTCGGCAAGCGCGCAAACTGGCTGTGGGCCTGGGCTCTCGCCATTCCTGCCGGTTCGCAGAAAGTTGACGCTGCTCAGAAGTTCGTCGGCTGGGCAACCTCCAAGCATTACGGTGAAATGATCGCCGCCAAGGAAGGCTGGGCCAACGTTCCTCCGGGCACGCGCGTCTCGCTCTACAACAACCCGGAATACCTGAAGGTGCCATTTGCCCAAATGACACTGAACTCGATGAACGCTGCTGACCCAACAAAGCCGACTGTCAAGCCGGTTCCTTATGTTGGCGTGCAGTTCGCTTCCATCCCTGAATTTGCAGGCGTTGCAACCAAGGTTGGCGAACTGTTCTCGGCAGCTCTTGCTGGTCAGATGACATCTGACGATGCATTGGCTCAGGCACAAACCTATGTGACTGACGAAATGACCAAGGCTGGTTACATCAAGTAATCGACAGTTGCGCCCCTCCTCCCAATGGAGGAGGGGCGTTTCGTTTCCTCAATTGTCTTTGCCGCAAAAGCGGAGCCAGGTATTCTTCATGCACAGCAACATGTGCGTGAGTTTCCGCCTTTGCAGCAACGATGAAACGCAGGATGGACTGCATCCATGGCTACAAGACAATCTCAATCAGTCGCGAAATGGGCCTTGGCGCCTTCAGTTGGCATCTTGTCCGGCTTTGCCTTCATCCCGTTGGCGCTAGTGTTCTACTACGCGTTCCTGCGCTACAATCTGCAAGACCCTGACGCTGTCCGCTGGTTCTCCTACAACAATTTCTACTACTTCATGAAGGATCCCTTCTTCGTGAAGAACTTGATCAATACCTTCCTGCTTGTTGCAGGTGTGATTGTAACCACCGTGGTGGGCGGCATAGCGCTCGCCCTGTTGCTGGACCAGCCATTCTGGGGGCGCGGCATTGTCCGTGTGTTGATGATCTCTCCCTTCTTCATCATGCCGACGGTGTCGTCCATGGTGTGGAAGAACCTGATCATGCATCCGGTGTTTGGGCTGTTTGCCGAAATTCAGCGGTGGTTTGGCGTTACGCAACCGTTTGACTGGTTCGGTACCATTCCACTTTTCTCAGTTGGCATCATCGTGGCCTGGCAGTGGCTTCCCTATTCGGCCCTCATCCTGCTGACATCGCTGCAGTCACTCGATCTCGAGCAAAAGGATGCAGCGGCCATGGACGGTGCAAAATCCTGGGATTACTTCTGGAATATCATTCTGCCGCATCTCTCGCGCCCCATCACGGTGGTGATCCTGATCCAGACCATCTTCCTGATGAACACCTTCGCCGAAATCAAGGTGACGAGCACCGGTGGATTTGCAGGCAACCTCACCTATCTCGTCTTCTCGCAGTTGAACGATGCAAACGACGTCGGTGCTGCGGCAGCGGGCGGCCTGCTTGCCGTTATCCTTGCCAATATTGTTTCCATCTTCCTTGTGCGCCTCGTCGGCAAGAACCTGGAGAACTAAGACAATGACAATGAAACCATCCCGGAACCGCTCCCGTGTGCTTGGGGTACTTGCCTGGGTGATTGGCATCCTCATGTTCTTTCCGATCCTTTGGACAGCCATCGCTGCATTCAAATCTGAATCCGATGCTTACTCGCTGCCGCAGACCTTGTTCATTTCACCGTGGACAATGGAAAACTTTGCCGAGGTGCAGGAAAGATCTGACTATCTCGGTTACCTTTGGAACACGGTCATCATTGCGGGCTTGTCAACGGCGCTTGGCCTGGTTTTCGCGGTGCCAGCCGCCTGGTCCATGGCCTTTGCGCCCCGGGCTGAACAAACCAGCAAGCTGAATGGCATCACCTGGCTTGGCATTGTTCTCGGCACCATCGCCGTGGCCTTCTTCATCCTTTATGCGCAAGGTTGGGTGGTCAACAATGCGTGGCTTGGATTCTTCCTGTTGTTCATGGTCGTCATTCCGCCGACCATCTGGGTATGGACACGGAGCACACAGGATTCACTTCTGTGGATCTTGTCGACAAAGATGATGCCGCCAGCCGGCGCGCTCGTTCCCATCTTCCTGATCTTCAATCGCAACGGTCTCATTTTCAAGGACTGGGGCAATGGCGTGGACCTGCGTGACTACACGATCTTCGACAGTCACTGGGGCTTGGTGCCGCTGATGATGCTGTTCAACCTGCCGATCATGATCTGGATGCTCTATACCTACTTCAAGGAAATTCCGGGCGAAATTCTGGAAGCATCGCGCATGGACGGTGCCGGACTGTGGAGTGAGCTGACTCGCATTCTCACACCCATGGCCATTCCGGGCATCGTGTCCACCTGCTTGCTCAGCCTCATTCTGTCGTGGAATGAAGCGTTCTGGACGCTCAACCTGACAACCAAGAACGCCGCACCACTGAGCTTCCTGATTTCGGAGTATACCAACCCGCAAGGCCAGTTCTGGGCGAAACTTTCAGCCGCATCCATCCTTGCAATCACTCCCATTCTTGTCATCGGCTGGTTCTCGCAACGCCAGCTGGTACGTGGCCTCACATTCGGAGCAGTCAAATAATGGCGCATATTTCTCTCAGAAAAGTCCGCAAGGTGTTTGGCGAGGCCGTCATCATTCCAGGCGCTGACCTTGATATCAACAAGGGCGAGTTCGTGGTCTTTGTAGGCCCGTCAGGCTGCGGCAAGTCCACATTGCTGCGCATGATTGCAGGCCTTGAAGATACAACGTCGGGCGAAATCATCATCGAAGGCAAAGACTATGCCACCGTTGGGCCATCCGAACGTGGTCTTGCCATGGTGTTCCAGTCTTATGCCCTCTATCCGCACATGAGTGTGCGCAAGAACATCGGCTTTCCGCTGCAGATGGCGAGGATGCCGCAGAGCGAGATCGACGCAAAGGTTGCCAAGGCCGCCGAGACGTTGAATCTCACACAGTATCTGGATCGCAAGCCGGGTCAGCTGTCTGGTGGTCAACGGCAACGCGTTGCCATTGGCCGCGCCATTGTGCGCAATCCCAAGGCCTTCCTGTTTGATGAACCGCTTTCAAACCTTGATGCGGCCCTGCGCGTCAACATGCGAATATTCATCATGCAGCTGCACAAGGACCTCGGCTCCACCAGCATCTACGTGACACATGATCAGGTCGAAGCCATGACCATGGCGGACCGTATCGTGGTGTTGAACAAGGGTCATATTGAACAGGTGGGCTCACCACTCGAACTCTACAACAAGCCAAAGTCGCTCTTTGTCGCGGGCTTCATCGGTTCACCGAAGATGAATTTCATTGAAGGCGCTGCCGCAGAAGCGTTGAAAGCAAAGACCCTTGGCATTCGTCCCGAACATGTCGAAATCGCTTCTGGCAAGGGAACATGGCCTGCGACCATTCGGTTGACTGAGCACTTGGGCTCAGATTCTTTCCTGCATGTTGATGCGGGTGACATTGGCCATCTCGTGATCCGCGCGCCCGGTGATTTTTCTGGCAAAGCTGGCGACAAATTGAACCTGAAGCCGGACATGGAGAGATTGCATCGCTTTGACGCTGCGGGACTGGCCCTTGCGAAGTGAGCAAACCGTTTGACTATATCATCGTTGGCGGAGGCTCATCTGCCTGCGTTGCCGCTTGGCGTCTAGTCAAAGAAAAGGGTGCCCGTGTTCTGATGTTGGAACGCGGCCCCGCCAAAGCATCCGGGCTGTCGGCATTATACCTCCCGATGCCGGCAGCCTGGATGTTGGGCGTCAAGGGCAGCACCGTCGTTGAAATGCACCAACCGGTGCCGCAGAAGCATTTGAATGGCCGTGCCCCAGCGGTAGGCCAGGCCGCAATTTTGGGTGGCGGCTCTTCGGTCAATGCCATGGTCTATACCCGTGGCCAGCATGAGGACTACGACCACTGGGACCGTTTCCTCGGTGGTAACAGCGGCTGGTCCTTCGCGGACATGCTGCCGCATTTCAAATCAATGGAATACAATCACCAATTCAACGATGCCTGGCACGGCATTGGTGGGCCATTGCATGTGTCGGGCCCGGGCAGTACGTGCCAATTGACCGAGGACTATATCCTCGCCGTGCAGGGCCTCGGCATTCCCCTCAATCGCGATTTCAACGGCGCCCAGCAACGTGGCGTCGGCACCATGCAGTACACGACGCTGAAGGGCCGACGTTGGAATGCGGTGGATGGTTTTCTGGCGGAGATCAAGGGCAATCCGAATTTTGTCGTGGAAACCGGCTGCACCGTGTCAAGGGTTGTGTTGCAGGGAAAACGCTGCGTGGGCGTGGCCTATGTGAAGAACCGCACCGAAATCATCGCCCGCTGCGATGGCGACGTGCTGATGGCGGCGGGTACTTACAACACTCCGAAAATCCTGATGCTGTCCGGCATTGGTCCACCCGCACATTTGCAAGCGGCCGGCGTGAAGACGGTGCATGAACTGGCTGGCATCGGCGAAAACTTGCAGGACCATCATGAAGTCCCGGTTGTCTCTGCCACCAACGGTCACTTTGGTTACTATGGCGAAGACAAGGGCTGGAACGCCATTCGCAATGGCCTGCAATATCTGCTGTTCGGCACCGGACCTGTGACGAGTGTTGGCGTCGAAGCCTGCACCTATATGGACCCCGATGGCAGCGACCGCCCGTCGATCAAACTCTATTGTGTTCCCTCGGTCTATCTCGATGCTGACATCAAGGATGTGAAGCACCAGGATGGCGTGACGCTGAATGCCTGCCTGCTGCGGCCAAAATCGCGCGGCACGGTGCGGCTGCGCTCCGTCAGCGTTTTCGACAAGCCGGTGGTTGACAATAATTACCTGGCTGAACCGGAAGATCTTCGCATGGAAATTGCGGGTCTGCGCTTTGCCCGCGAGGTGTTGCAGCAGCAGCCACTGGCTGGCCGCATCAGCGCAGAACTGATTCCCGGCAAGGATGTGACCGATGATGCAGGTCTCGCCGCCCATTGCCGCCGCACCGTCAAAACCAATTGGCACCCTGTCGGCACCTGCCGCATGGGAACAGACAACGATGACAGGGCCGTGCTCGACAGGCAATTGCGCGTCCGCGGAATTGACGGCCTGCGTGTGATTGATGCCTCGGCCATGCCCTTCGTGCCATCAGGCAACACAAATGCTCCAACCATGGCGCTGGCCAGCCGGGCCGTGGAGTTTCTGGGATGACAACATTCAGTATTCTACGGAAGTGCAGACAATGACAAAACTTTCTCTGGTGACCGTTCGTGGCCTGAGGGCCGATGTGCCCACGCCGCGCTACGCCCGCAGCGCGCTCACACCTGGCATCGTGCATTTTGGTGTTGGCAATTTTCACCGCGCTCATCTCGCGGTCTACCTCGATGAGCTATTCAACATGGGACTCAACCATGACTGGGCCATCATCGGTGCGGGTGTCATGCCTTCTGATGAAGTGATGTGCGAGAAACTGAGGGCGCAGGATTTCCTGACAACCGTGGTGGAGCAGGATGCGAATTATTCCGCCGCCCGCGTCACCGGACCGATGATTGATTTCATCCCTCCGTCGCAACGTCAACGCCTGATGGATACGTTGGCCGATCCCGCCATCCGCATCGTTTCGCTCACCGTCACCGAAGGCGGTTACATGATCAACCCGGCGACAGGAAAATTTGATCCCCAACATCCGGCATTGCAACGTGACGCCGCGAATCCTGAAGCACCCACCAGCGTGTTCGGTCTGATCCTGCACGGCCTCAAGGCCCGCAAGGCGTTGGGTCTTGCGCCCTACACCGTGATGTCGTGTGACAACGTTCCCCACAATGGTGTTGTCACGCGAAATGCTGTCGCTGGTCTGGCCCGCTTGATGGACCCCAAGCTCGCAGACTGGGTGGAAGCCAACGTCGCATTTCCCAACGCCATGGTAGATCGCATTACACCCGCCACCTCTGACCGCGAACGCCAGATTGCCTTGGACCTGTTTGGCATTGAGGACAATTGGCCGGTATTCTGTGAGGAGTTCAAGCAATGGGTGGTGGAGGATCATTTCCCCTCCGGTCGCCCTGAATTCGAGAAAGTCGGTGCCCAGTTCGTTGCTGACGTGACACCATTCGAATACATGAAGATCCGCATCCTCAACGGTGGTCACGCTGTCATCGCCTATCCCGGTGGCTTGCTCGATGTGCACTACGTGCATGACGCGATGCAGCACCCGCTCATCCATGATTTTTTTGCCAAGGTGGAACAGGAAGAAATCATCCCGACAGTTTTGCCCGTGCCCAACACCAATATTCAGGACTACTTCAAACTCATCGACCGGCGCTTCTCCAATCCGAAAATCGGCGATACCGAGCGCCGCCTGTGCTTTGATGGTTCCAACCGCCAGCCCAAATTCATCGTGCCCGTTATTGCCGACAACCTGAAGGCCGGGCGGTCGATCAAGGGGCTCGCACTCGAGTCGGCGTTGTGGTGCCGCTACTGTTACGGCACGACCGAAAGCGGCACGGTCATCGAGCCCAATGATCCGGTGTGGGATCGCTTGCAGGCGCTGTCCCGCAAGGCCAAGGACGATCCTCTGCAGTGGTTGTCGATGGCAGATATCTACGGCGATGTAGCCCAATCACCGCCGTTCCGAGAAGCCTTTGCTGCGGCATTGGGTGCACTCTGGTCCAGGGGAACGGCAACCGTGCTCGAAGACTATATCGCCGGTCGCTGATTTCCCCAATTTGACGTTGCAATGCCGGTTTCCTTCGTGAGCATGAGGGGCTTGCAATTTCCAATATCTGTATTATATGCGTATATTCGAATTTACACATATATAACGGATGAGGACTTTCCATGAATATTGACAAAGCGGTACTCGCCTTCGCGGGCTGCGTGGTTCTGGTCTCGGTTGCGTTGGCGCACTTTGTATCACCGTGGTGGCTGCTGCTGACGGTTTTTGCTGGCGCCAACATGTTGCAGGCATCGGTCACCGGTTTCTGCCCGGCGGCAATTTTCTTCAAGAAATTGGGCTGCAAGTCAGGCGAGGCATTCCGCTGATCAGCGCGATGGCGGGCAGAACAGATCGCTCAAGAGCCGCAGGGTCTTGCTGACATTCTTGTCCGCCAACTGATAGTAAATCGTCTGGCCATCGCGGCGGGATTTGACCAGACCTTCACGCCGCATCAGCGCCAGGTGCTGAGATGTGGCACTCTGGTTGATACCGACGGCCTCAGCGAGGTCGCCCACTGGGCGCTCGCCCTCCATGATCAGGCAGAGAATGCGCAAGCGGTTGGGATTGGCCAGCGACTTCAGAAAATCACTGGCTTTTTCGGCAGAGCGGTTGAGTTCAACTATATTCATATTTGCGTATCTTCTAAAATAACAATATATTCAGAATAGGCAAGAGGGTTTTCGATGGTCCGCCGCATGACATCTGGTTTCCGGCATTTGTTTCCGGCTTTTGGGCTTCTGGCACTGATTCAGCAAGGTCACGCCGGGGAGTATCTGGTCCGCGCCGAATCTGTGCCCGAATACAAATCGGTTTTCGGGCGGGTTGAAAGTCGCGACATCATTGCCGCCCGGGCCCGCATCGGTGGCACCATTGTGGCATTGGCCGTGGAAGAGGGCAGCGCCGTCAAAGCCGGAGACATCATCGCCACCGTCGTCGACGACAAGCTCGCTCTGCAACTCGATGCCCTCGACGCCCGCATTGCCTCCCTGCAGGCGGAACTGGACAATGCCACCACCGAATTGACCCGTGGCAAACGCCTGTTGACACAAGGTGTCGTGCCAAGGAGCAGGGTGGATGGGCTGCAGACCCAATTCGATGTCGTCACCGGTCAGGTCGCCGCCGCCAAGGCCGAGCGTTCAGTGCTCGTGCAACAGGGCAGCGAAGGCAAAGTCATGGCACCAGCACCCGGCCGGGTGCTCTCGGTTCCCGTCACCAGGGGTTCGGTCATCATGCCGGGAGAAACCGTTGCCCGCATTGCCAGTGGAAACTATTTCCTCCGTCTTTCGCTGCCGGAGCGCCACGCTGCAAAAATCAAGCAGGGCGACAGCGTGCGTGTCGGTGCCCGCGGCATTGGCGCTGACACCGCCGCCAATGCGCGCGCAGGCAAACTCGTCAAGGTCTATCCCGAATTGGAAGGTGGCCGCGTGTTGGCCGACGTGGAAGTCGATGGCCTGGGTGACTTCTTCGCCGGCGAACGCACTTTGGTTTGGATCCCGGTTGACACGCGCCAGATCATCGCCGTTCCTGTCACCGCCATCAGCAACCGCCACGGCGTCGACTATGTGCAATTGCAAGGCCCCGAAGGTCCGCTCGATGTTGCTGTCATCATCGGCGGCAGGCTGTCGACACCTGATGGTGACCACGTCGAAGTGCTCACTGGCCTCGCCGATGGCGACAAGGTCCTGACGCCATGAAACTTGGCATTGCCGGAGGCCTCACCCGGGCCTTCATCACCTCGCCCTTGACACCCCTGTTCCTTCTCGCTTCCTTCATGGTCGGTCTCGTGGCCCTCATCACGCTGCCACGGGAAGAGGAGCCACAAATATCCGTTCCCATGGTGGACATCCACCTGCGTGCTGATGGTTTGCGTGCCGAAGATGCCGTGAAACTTGTCACCGAGCCGCTCGAAACCATCATCAAGAGCATTGACGGCGTCGAGCATGTCTATTCGCAAACGCGCGATGACAACGCCATGGTTACGGCACGTTTCCTGGTGGGCACCAGCCCTGATGCGGCGATCCTGCGTGTGCATGAGAAAGTGCGCGCCAACCTGAATCGTATTCCGGTCGGTATTCCCGAACCGCTCATCGTTGGCCGCGGCATTGATGATGTGGCCATCGTTGTCCTGACCCTGTCGCCCAAGCCAGAGGCTGCAAGTCATTGGACTGCCAATGGCGTGACCCGGGTGACGCGCGAATTGCAGGTGGAACTGGCCAAACTTGATGACATAGGCCTCTCGTATGTTGTCGGCGAGCAGCCAGAGGAAATCCGGATCGAACCTGATCCGGAAAGGCTTTCACTCTACGGTATCACGCTGCAACAACTCGCAGCCAAGGTGGCAGGTGCCAACCGTTCGTTTGAAGCTGGGCAAGTGCGTGAGCAGGGCAAGCAGATTTCCATTATGGCTGGCCAGACGCTGCAATCACCTTCCGATATCGGCAACATCCTGCTCACCGCTCGCGATGGCCGCCCCGTCTATGTGCGCGACGTCGCAAAGATTATTCTGGCAGCCGACAACGCCGAAACCCGCGTCAGCACGGTATTCAGATCAGGCGACGGCGTTGTGTCGGTGCCCGCTGTTTCACTTGCCATCGCCAAGCGCCCCGGGACCAACGCTGTGGTCATCGCCGAACACATCATTGACCGCCTGGAACAGCTCAAGGGCAACCTTGTACCCGAAGACATCACCGTCGAGGTAACGCGCGACTATGGTGAAACGGCCAATGAAAAGGCCAATGAACTGCTGTTTCATCTCGGTCTTGCCACGATTTCCATTGTGATCCTTGTCGCCATTTCAATCGGCTGGCGCGAAGCTTTGGTGGTGGCCATCGTCATTCCCACGACGATCCTGCTCACGCTCTTTGCTGCCCGCATCATGGGCTACACGCTCAATCGCGTCAGTCTCTTCGCACTTATTTTTTCGATCGGCATACTCGTCGATGATGCCATCGTGGTGATTGAGAACATCGCCCGCCATTGGGCCATGGGTGATGGCCGCAGCCGCGCTCAGGCTGCTGTCGACGCTGTGGCCGAAGTGGGCAATCCCACGATTGTTGCAACATTGACCGTCGTGGCTGCGCTGTTGCCGATGCTTTTTGTCTCGGGTCTCATGGGACCATACATGAGCCCCATTCCTGCCAACGCCTCGGCTGCAATGATTTTTTCGTTTTTCGTCGCGGTGGTCGTGACGCCGTGGTTGATGATGAAATTCGGCAGTGGTCACGCCCACCAACATGCATCTGGCCCACCGGGTGGCATTCTTGGCCGCATCTATCTTGTCGTCGCCCGGCCGGTGCTCAAATCGAAAGCCCGCAGTTGGATTTTCCTGGTGCTCACCGGTGTAGTGACGTTGGCTTCGCTCGTCCTGTTCTACACCAAAGATGTGACGGTGAAGCTGCTGCCATTCGACAACAAGTCGGAATTGCAGGTGGTTGTTGATTTGCCGGAAGGCTCATCAGTGGAAGCGACCGACCGCGTACTCAAGCTGATTGCTGCCAACGCCGTGGCAGTGCCGGAGGTGAAATCAATCCAGACTTATGCCGGAACGGCTGCGCCCTTTAACTTCAACGGCTTGGTGCGCCACTACTATGTGCGCCAAATGCCTGAACTGGGCGATGTACAACTGACCCTCACAGCCAAGGCAGAACGCCAGCGCTCAAGCCATCAAATTGCATTGGAATTGCGCCAGAAGCTGCAACGCTTGACCATGCCTGAAGGCACATCCCTCAAAGTCGTGGAACCACCACCGGGTCCACCCGTGCTCGCCACGTTGCTTGCTGAAATTTACGGACCCGACGCCGAGACCCGCCGCGCCACCGCAGCAAAAGTGCGCGAAGCTTTCGCCAAGGTGCCCTTCGTGGTGGACATTGATGACAGCTATGGCGTGCGCAAACCGCGCCTGCGCGCCGCCATAGATCAGGACAATCTCGAGTTCCAGAAAGTCGAGGAAGAAGACGTCTATTCAACGTTGCAGTATCTCTACGCCCAGTCGACGGTTGGCTACTCGCATCGCGGCGGTGGCCGCTCACCTATTCCCATCCGCCTTGGGCTGCCGAAGTCGCAGAAGGTGATTTCCGAGCGCGTGCTTTCGACCCCTGTACCTGCAAATGTGTTGCCGGGGGACCGTGGCGTTGTGGAGTTGGGTGATGTGATCTCGCTCAAGTCAGAGCTCTCGTCCTTCCCCGTCTTCCGTCACAACGGCAAGCCAGCGGAGATGGTGCAGGCCGAACTTGCAGGCGCATACGAGGCACCAGTTTACGGTATGCTTGAGGTGGGCCGCGCCATGGATCAGGTTGACTGGACCGGTCTTGTGAAGCCCGAAATCATCCTGCACGGTCAACCGCAGGATGACACAAAGCCCGCTTTGCTGTGGGATGGCGAATGGGAAGTGACCTGGGTCACTTTCCGCGACATGGGCGCCGCTTTCATGGTGGCACTGCTTGGCATCTACATTCTGGTGGTGGCGCAGTTCGGCTCGTTCAAGTTGCCGCTGGTAATATTGACGCCCATTCCATTGACCTTGATCGGCATCATGCTGGGTCACTGGATCTTTGGCGCGGCTTTCACCGCCACATCAATGATCGGCTTTATCGCACTCGCGGGCATCATCGTGCGCAACTCCATCCTGTTGGTGGATTTCGTGCGCCACTCCAACACCGAGGGCCGCGATCTGCGTGAAGTGTTGCTCGAGGCGGGTGCCATCCGGTTCAAGCCGATATTGCTCACTGCCATTGCTGCCATGATTGGCGCCGTCGTCATTCTGGCCGACCCGATTTTCCAGGGCCTCGCCATCTCGCTGCTCTTTGGCCTCGCCTCGTCGACGGCCCTCACCGTCATTGTCATTCCGGCGATCTACATGGCACTCCGCTACAAGGCTCCGCCACCGCCGGTGGAACCATCTGCATTTGAAGAACAGACACCAATCGAAATCGCACCATAGGGAGGAAATCATGGCGCATATCGTGGTATTGGGGGCCGGCCTTGGCGGCACCATCATGGCTTATGAGATGAAAGACCAACTCAGGCCGGAAGACACACTGACTGTCGTTACCAAGGAGGCGAAGTATCACTTCGTGCCCTCCAATCCGTGGGTAGCGGTGAACTGGCGCAAGCGCGAAGACGTGGAAGTTGATCTCGCGCCAGTTTTCGAAAAGAAGGGCATCGCCTTCCGTCCGTCAGCCGCAACCAAGGTTGATCCTGACACCAACACCATCGAAATGGCCGATGGATCATCGTTGACCTACGACTATCTCGTCATCGCCACCGGTCCCGAACTTGCCTTCGATGAAATTGAAGGTTTGGGTCCGAACGGCGGTCACACCCAATCCATCTGCCATGTCGAACACGCCCAGAAAGCCGGTGAAGCCTTCGAGGAGTTCTGCAAGAATCCGCAGCCGATTGTCGTTGGAGCAGTGCAGGGTGCATCCTGCTTTGGTCCGGCATACGAATTCCTTTTCATCCTTGAGACCGAACTGCGCAAGCGCAAGATCCGCGACCGCGTGCCCATGACCTTCGTTACGGCAGAGCCCTATATCGGCCATCTCGGTCTTGATGGCGTCGGTGACACCAAAGGCCTGCTCGAAGGCGAAATGCGCGGCCACCACATCAAGTGGCTGACAAGTACACGGGTCAAGAAGGTCGAGCCGGGCAAGATGACTGTGGAAGAAGTGGCCGATGATGGCAGCGTCAAGGCCACCAAGGAATTGCCCTTCGGCTTTGCCATGATGCTACCCGCCTTCCGCGGCATTGCACCTCTGCGCGGCATCGAAGGCCTGTCGAATCCGCGCGGCTTTACCCTCATCGACAAGCACCAGCGCAATCCCAAATACAAGAATGTATTTGCTGTTGGCGTTTGCGTGGCAATTCCACCGATGGGACCAACGCCCGTTCCCTGTGGAGTGCCGAAGACCGGCTTCATGATTGAATCCATGGTCACGGCGACAGCCCAGAACATCGGCCTGTTGCTGCGCGGTCAAGAGCCGAAACACCAGGCCACCTGGAATGCCGTGTGTCTCGCCGATTTCGGCGACAGTGGCGTGGCCTTTGTGGCCCAGCCGCAAATCCCGCCGCGCAACGTCAACTGGTCATCATCAGGCAAGTGGGTCCACACCGCCAAGATCGGCTTTGAAAAATACTTCCTGCACAAGATGCGCCGCGGCACCAGCGAGACATTTTATGAAAAGCTCGCACTCGATGTGCTGGGCATCGGCAAGCTGAAAAAGACCACCACCACAACCTGATACGGAACGACCGGCACCCAGAAGCCGGAAGAACCGTGTGACGAATGCCAGGCGAACCAAGGGGGCGAGCCTGGCATTCTGCTTTTATGGGCACGTTTGAACGCAGTTGGACGTCGCCTGCGCCAACCGCTGGCATCAGTCGAGGAAATTCTATATGATTGCAACGTCGCACCGGAATGATGCGCGCTTTCAGTCTCTGCAGTTGATCTTGGTCCTTCGCTTGCAATGGAGCAACGCGCATGAACTTCAAGACATCACGAAACGCCGTACTGTTTTACATCATCGTCCTGGGACTGGCCGTTTTGGTGCGGTTTGCCGTTCCTCTGATCGGTGAGGCAAGTCTTCCTGTCACCATGTTGACGCCCGCCCTGGCCACTGCACTCATGTTGGCCTTGATTGCGCCGGAAGGCGGCATTCGCACAGCGGCAAGCAGCCTCGGACTGACGCGGATCGGCTGGAAGGGCTGGCCTCTCGCCATCGGCGGGCCGCTGCTGATTCAGGGCGCAGGCGTTGCAATACTTGTTCTGGCGGGGCTGACAACGCTCGCCGTGCCGCAACAGACGTCTTCACTTCCTTTGTTCGTCTTGGACATTGTCGCGGGCCTCGCTGTCGGCACGGTACTGGCGCTGTTCGAAGAAGTGGGGTGGCGCGGCTATATGCTGCCGCGCGTGCACGGTGCCGGAATTCTTGGTGCCATGCTGATCGTCGGCTTTCTGCATGGCGTCTGGCATCTGCCGATCTTGCTGACTACCGGATATTACCACAGCACAGGCAATCCATGGATTGTGGCAAGTCTCTTTCTCGTCACCCTGACGCTGGCTGGCGTGTTCTATGGTTTTCTCAGGGTATGGACGGGCAGCATATGGCCGGTTGCACTGGCCCATGGCGTGGTGAACGCCGCCTGGAATGTCTCCAGCCAGCTTTCGCAAACAAGATCACCGATCGTCCTTGAATATGTCGGTGGCGAGAGCGGCATCATCATGATTGCAGGTCTCCTGCTGTTCAATTTTGTGATCTGGCAGACAGTCCTGAAGCGCAGGACCATGAGTTTCTCAGCCTAGGGAGGTCAAACATGCCAATATCCACAACGCCTTCTGCAAGCAGGCCAAGTTCGCTTGTTCGTGAAAATCAGATCGTTGCGTTTGTCCTGCTGGCCTACGCGCTCTCATGGTGGCCATGGTTGTGGTATCAATATGATCCGGTCGCTGCGGATGCGCCGATCTTGCCCTTCGGGCCCTTCCTTGCTGCCGTGGCCATCCTCGCAGTGACAGGTGGCTGGGCAGCGGTTCGCAAATGGTTGCGCAAGATTGTTCACTGGCGTGTCAGCTGGATCTGGTATTGCGTGGCGCTGCTGCTGCCTCCTGCACTGACTCTGGCCGCTGTCGCATTGAACCTGATGCTCGGAGCTCAACCTGCTGCAAATTTTGTCGTGCCTGCACTTGGCGATCTGGCCACGCGATTCATCTTTATTGTGGTCGTGATCGGACTGGGCGAGGAGCTGGCCTGGCGCGGCTTTGCACTACCTCGCTTGATGCACGGCCGCAGCGCCCTGGCGGCAGCAGGGATCGTCGGTTTAATTCATCTGGTTTGGCACGCACCGCTTTTTGGTGTTGAGTATGATCAGGCCAACGTCGTTCCGTGGGGCGTAACGGTCTTCTGCGTATCGATTGTCATTTGCTGGATGTGGCTGCACACCGGCGGAAGCCTGCTGTTGCCTGTCTTGCTGCACACCTCCAACAACACAATCGCGGTGTTGTGGAAAATGTTTGATGGCAGCGACCAGCTGTGGCTTTGGTGGATCTGGTGCGGGCTGTGGGTTTTGACCACAGCCGCTGTTGTGTTGGCGACAGGAAAGGACCTGCAGACGGACAGGCGGAACGCCGTCAAGGTGTGATACGGATCACACTCCCTGTTGCGGTCGCATATCCTTCGCATCGATGCCTGCCACCATAACCGGCTTCTTCATCGCATCGCGGCGGAAAGGGTCGCCCAGTTCCTGGTTGATCATCGCTTCGATAAGCGTGGTCTTGCCGTGCTTCATCTGGTCATCAACCGCTTTGGCAAGTGCATCACGCAACTCATCCTGGGTGCGGGCGATGACGCCTTTGAGGCCACAGGCCTTGGCGATGCCAGCGTAAGACACTTCCGGATCAAGTTCCGTGCCGATGAAGTTGTCATCGTACCACAGCGTCGAATTGCGCTTTTCCGCCCCCCACTGGTAGTTGCGGAACACCACCATGGTGATGGCCGGCCATTCCTGGCGGCCAATTGCTGTCAACTCGGTGACCGCAATGCCGAAGGCACCATCGCCCGAGAAACCGACCACTGGCACAGAAGGGCAGCCGATCTTGGCGCCAACGATCGATGGCAGGCCGTAGCCACATGGGCCGAACAATCCCGGAGCCAGATATTTGCGGCCCTCATCAAAGGATGGATAGGCATTGCCGATGGCGCAGTTGTTGCCGATGTCAGAAGAGATGATGGCGTTGCGCGGCAACGCTGCTTGAATGGCACGCCAAGCCATGCGCGGACTCATCCAGTCAGGCTTGGCCTTGCGGGCGCGTGCATTCCACGTCGTTCCGGGATCATCATTCTCATGATCCATGGATGACAATTCCTGCGCCCAGCGCGACTTGGTGTTGGCGATCAATTCCTTGCGCGCCTTGCGGCCTGCATCACCAGCCGTTGGTGAAAGTTTGGCGAGAATTCCCGTTGCCACCTTCTTCGCATCACCGACAATGCCAACCGTCACCTTCTTGGTCAGGCCGATCCGATTGGGGTTGATGTCAACCTGGATGATCTTGGCGTCCTTCGGCCAATACTCAAGACCATATCCCGGCAAGGTCGAAAACGGATTGAGCCGCGTGCCAAGGCACAGCACCACGTCTGCCTGCTTGATCAACTCCATCGCTGCCTTGGAGCCATTGTAGCCAAGCGGCCCCGCGAACAGCGGGTGTGTTCCGGGGAAGGCGTCATTGTGCTGATAGCCCACGCACACCGGCGCATCGAGGCGCTCTGCCAAAGCTTTCGATGCCGGAATGGCGCCACCAATGACAACCCCAGCTCCGTTCAGGATCACCGGGAACTTTGCGTCTGAAAGCAGCATTGCCGCCGCCGAGATGGTGTCATCGCCGCCCGACGGGCGTTCGAAATCGACGATCATTGGCAAATCGATATCAACAACGTGGGTGAAGTAGTCACGCGGCATGTTGATCTGTGCCGGCGCTGACATGCGCTTGGCATTCATGATGACGCGGTTCAGCACTTCCGCCACGCGGTTGGCGTCGCGCACTTCTTCCTGGTAGCACACCATGTCCTTGAACAGTGCCATCTGCTCGACTTCCTGGAAGCCACCTTGGCCGATGGTGCGGTTGGCGGCTTGCGGGGTCACCAGCAAAAGCGGCGTATGGTTCCAGTAAGCCGTTTTGACGGCGGTCACGAAGTTGGTGATGCCTGGACCATTCTGGGCGATCATCATGCTCATCTTGCCTGACGCGCGAGTAAAACCATCCGCCATCATGCCGCCGGAGCCTTCGTGGGCGCAGTCCCAGAAGGCAATGCCCGCCTTTGGAAAGAGGTCTGAAATCGGCATGAAGGCCGAACCAATGATGCCAAAGGCGTTGTCGATGCCGTGCATCTGGAGAACTTTGATGAAGGCTTCTTCGGTGGTCATTTTCATGGCGGACATCTCCAATGGCATATGGCAATTCAATACCGCCGCAACTGGACCTATACTAGGACCAGATTTGTCACTCTGTTGGGCACGCCGGGCACATTGCGAAATCAGGCTCCCCTGTGTTAGCAGGGTACGCCAGCGCCCGTAGCTCAGCAGGATAGAGCACAGGTTTCCTAAACCTGGGGTCACAGGTTCGAATCCTGTCGGGCGCGCCATTCTGCCCGAATTTGTTACATGTGGGTCTGGGAAAACGTCACCTGTCTCTCGGGCCAAGCACGGCGCACGCAAAATCATGTTGCATGTCCGCGCGTTGTGACTGGAAGCACGGCACGTGCTATTTGCTTGCCAAATATTCGATTGCGCCGGTCACAATGTGGGTGCATAATTTTCGAAGGGACGCCAGTCACCAGCAGCCAAAGCTAGATCAAATCGGGTTTTCACGAGGATCTGCAACAATGGCAGTACATCAATTGGGCGGCGAGTCCGTTCAGGTCACGGCAGCATCAAGATATTTTTGGTTCCACCGGCGTCAGGGCGTCGCCATTGAGATTTCGCCTTCGCGGAATTGGTGGTGCCTTTGGTTGTGCTCGAACACAAAAGAGATCGATAGGATAGAGTGCTCCATCGTACTTTCGGGAGTAACTGCCAACGCCGAAGCCAGCCGCTCTTGCAACAATTGCGGCTCTCTCACGGTCTGGGGTCCGTCCTTCTGGGGCTTCAGCGTGCCTGCGGCTTATCAGCAAGCCAAGTATCATGGCACTGTCCGGATCAACCGCCAAAATCATGGCTTCGAAGGCGTTGTCATTTACAGTTGAAACCAACTGCCAGAATCCTGTCAGGAATGAAGTGAGCGCTGCAACCCGCCTGACCACGCCATCAGCGCGTCAAGTCGGTGCCCGAACTTCAATCATTTGCTGGGGCAACCAGGTTGCCAATTCGGGGAATGCGATCAGGATGAACACCATGACCAGCATGATGATGTGCATCGGCACCGACCACCAACCGATCTTGAACAAGTCATGGCCAGTCATTGACTGGAGAACGGTCAGGTTGAAACCGACAGGGGGAGTGATCTGGGCCATCTCGACCACGAGCACCATAAAAATGCCAAACCAGATCATGTCGATGCCAGCGTGGCGGACCATCGGTTCAACAATCGAGATGGTCAAGGCGACACATGAAATGCCATCCAGAAAATGACCGAGAATTGTGTACAGGGTGAGCAGACCCATCAGCAGCCAGAACGGCGTCAGCTGCAAACCATCTACCCAGGCGGCGAGCATTTCGGGCAGGCGCAGATATCCCATGGCCAGCGAAAGTGATCCAGCCGACACCAGGATGAGAGAAATCATGACCGAGGAACGCGTCGCGCTCATCAGGCTGTTCATGAACATCTGCGAATTGAGCGTGCCCTGCGCGTAGGACAGCGCGAATGCCCCGACAACACCCACAGCGGCTGCCTCGGTCGCCGTGGCGATACCAAACATCATTGACCCGATGACCAGCGTCAGCAGAAGAATGACCGGAATGAGTTTCCATGTGCCAGCGAGCTTTTCTTTCCAGCCGGAGTGCGGTTCCGCCGCCGGATGATAGCCTTTCATCGTCAACGCCATGAACGTGACATAGGCAGAGAACATCGCCGCCAACACCAGACCCGGCAGGATGCCGGCAATATTGATTGCGGCAATCGATTCATTGGTGAGTGCGCCATAGACAATCATGATGATCGACGGCGGTATCATCAGGCCGAGGGTTGCAGGGCCTGCCAAGGTGCTGACGATGAGATGCTCGGGATAGCCACGCTTGCGCAATTCAGGGATCGTCATTTTCCCAACGGTCGTGAGCGTTGCAACCGACGAACCTGACACCGAACCGAACAGGGTGCAGCCCATGACATTGGTATGCAGGAGGCCGCCCGGCACCCGGCTCATGATGGGTGCCAGACCCCGGAACATGTGCTCGGACAGTTTTGAATGAAAAAGAATGTCGCCCATCCAAATGAACATCGGCAGAGCCGTCAGCATCCATGATGAAGATGACGACCAGGCGGTGGTGGCAATCGACTGACCTGCCGGCCTTCCCGCGATGACATCAATGGCGACGGCGGCAACGGCCATCAACGCAGGCGCAATCCACACGCCCGCAGCGAGCAATGCAAACATCAATCCAAGCAGAATTGCGACGATGATGAGAGGTTCCATGTCCGCGTCCTGCCTTAGAGAATTTCTGTGCTTGGCTGAATGCGGTGTTTGCCCGTCAGGAGCAGCATCGCGAAGTTGTCCAGAATTGAAATGGCAAAGAGGACGGTACCAACTGCCATGGTCGCCTGTGGGATCCACAGCGGCGTTGCGTCAAGTTCCGTGCTGATGTCGTTCAGCGCAAAGGTCCAATAGACCATGTTGCAGGAGTACCAAGCGAACCATGTGGCGATTGCCCCCGAAATTCCGAATGCGACGAGATCGAGAAGGCGGCGCTTGTCGCCGAGCAACCTTGAAATGGTTTCAATGCGGATGTGCGATCCGGAATTCAATGCGTGTGAAAGTCCGAGGAATGTCGAAGCGGCCATCAGATAGCCTGCATAGGTCGACAAGCCGGTCAGATTGATGCCGATCAAGCGGGTTGTGACTTGCAACAATGTTGTGGCGAGGACCAGGGCAATGCATGCGGCTGATGCATAGCCGGCGCCAAGGTAAAGTCCATCCAGCAGCAATCTGAATCTGGTCCATATGATCGAAGGGTGATGGCCAAGCCTGTTTTCGATTTCCAGCACTGTCATATTCCGCCCTTCCACACTCGTGACCATCTGCGTGGCTCCAATCGAACATTCTGCGAATGATTGGAGAACATTCCGCCAGTTGCCCTGAATAGTACGGAAGTGTTTAGGCAACCTTAGTGAGACATTCCCTTTGTTTGCCGACAAGTTAACAGGGAGTAACAATTGCCTCTGGGCCGCTGGAAAACCGGGGGAAATTGGGGGCTTTAAAATCGAGTAATTCAAGGGTAAACCACCGGACACCAACCCAATCGAGCAATCTGGCGCGCCAGCTTTCTCCTCCCGCATCCACTTTTGGGCCGGGAGAACTCATTCGATACAAGGAACAACCCCGTGGCATTTCCTCCGAATTATCGGCAGGAGCGCAGCAATCGCGAGCGCACCAAGCAGAAGAAGGCCCTCGAAAAACAAGCCCGCCGCGACGAGAAATCCTCGCAGCGCAAGGAAACCGACGAGCCGGTGCCATCATCAGGCACAGCACCCGATGGTGCTCCGGCCCAACCCAAGGATATCTGACATGGCCAAGAAAAAGCAGAAGATCGAAGACAATTTTGTCTTCTTCGACGTCACCTACGAGGACGGTTCGAGGAGTTCGCACCGCAAGATCAACGCCCCCGGCCTTGCCAAGGACGAAGTGGAGGCTTTTGCCCTCACAGAGATCATGACCCAGGACCGCAAGATTGCAGATTTGGGCGGTCGCAACCGTGGCGCGGTGAAATCAATCGAACGTTCCGCCGCTTGAGCTGGCAGTTTATCAATAAGAAACAGCAGTACCAGCTGGTACCGCCGCTTCCGCCCCGCCCCCAATAGCAACCGCTTAAGGTGTGATGGTCTTGAGATAGGCCAACAGATCGTCACGCTGGGCCGCGTCCTTGATGCCCGCGAAACTCATCGTGCCTTTGGGTACAATGGCTTTGGGATTTTCGACATAGGCCAGGAACTTTGCGTCGTCCCACGTGACAGCCGTGGCGGCATATTCCGTCATGTTGGCGGAATACTTGAAGCCTTCAACACTGCCGATGGCCCGGCCGATAACTCCCTGCAGGTGGGGACCGACCTTCTTGGTCTTGTCCTTGACGGTATGGCAGGCCAAGCACTTCTTGAACACCTGCTCACCTTTGACGGCGTCGCCTGCGGCAAGGACCGGTGCTGCAAGAGCAGCCAGAACCGGGATGATTGTAAGAATTGTAATAGGCTTCATGTCAGTTTCCTTCTGATGGCAATACAATAGATTGCCGATAGCAAGCAACATTGATGCAGATCAATTTGACAAAAGGCATTGGCCGCGCCGTTGCACCGGAACAACACCAAGGAGGCGGCAGGCTTGGCCTGCCACTCCATGAACGTGCATCGCTGGCGATTTGCTAGGCGCGCCGGAAAAGTTCGTGGAACCTTAGGCAGCCCGGGCCAAAGGCAGTGCCATGCCGGCACGCTTGGCAAACAACGCCACCAGTGGACTGTCGTGTTTTGCCAGGGCCCGTTCAGCCACGAGTGCCTGTGCCAGTGTCATGTCATCACAGCGGATCGCTGCTTCCAGCAGCGTCAGATCAATGATGTCGCGCTGCGCGTGGCTGCCACCGAAGCGGGCGGCAATACCACGGACCGGGCGCATCAGATTGATGGCTTTGGCATAATCACCGCCGTGGAAGGCAATGAAGCCTTGCATCAGCGGCAAGCCGACATCGGCCGCGAAACATGATGTTATCAGCCTGGACACTGGCCTGTGCGGCAAGCGTCGCCTCGATCAGGTCCTGGCGGCCTGCACCAAGGAAAGCCATCACAGCGTGGAGATCGTTAAAGGCGTAGTAGCCTGGGACCCACAGCTCCTCGTAGCGCTTCACCAGGTCGGCCCAGCGCTTGCCCGGTGAGATACCCCGCAAGTGCAGCCGCCACAGCAAGGCCGATGCATCAATCAAGTCCATCATCTGGTTCTGCGCCACCGTGGTAATCGGACCATCGGCGAGCTCAAGCACCGCGTCTTCATCACCGGCTTCGAGATGGTAGAGCGCCAGATGCCACCAGTTGTGAACCGCAAAGAAGCTGTCCTTGGTCCAACCTTCAATGTCATCGCGCATGAAGCGGATGCCTTCATCGTGGCGGCCCTGCATTTCCAGCACATGGGCAACGGCATGGCGCGCCCAACCATCGTAACGCTGGAGTTCCAGCGCCTCGCGGCCCTTGGCTTCGGCGCTGGCGTAGTCCCCCATTTCTTCAAGCCCAAAGGCATGCATGCCGAGGAGCGAGTGATACCCTGGCATGTTGCGGGACCACTGCGGCATGACCCGCGAAATGCGGTCGCGCAACATGCGGGAATTGCCAGTGAAAAAGTCGAGTTGGTGACCGACAATGAGGCCGAGAAGATCGCGTGGGTTTGCCACAGTCACATCTTCCAGAATTCGCGAGGCCACGTGAAATTTGCCGTCAGCCAGCGCCTGCACTGCCGCCAAGTGTCCTTGTTCGCGGGTGCTGGCCGCAAGCCCATCCACCTTTGTCATGAATGACTTGACTGCCCCGGCCGCCTTGGCGTCAGTACCCAGCAGGTAGAGCCAGGCCTTCAACACGTGCGCCATCACGAACTCGGGCTCGGCCTCGATGAGGCTGTCTGCGGCAGCCAACGGGTCACCGGCATAGTTCGACAGTTGCTCAAGGGCGGATGAAAACATCTGTGCTCCGGCAATGCTGGAGCCCGACAAAGCGTTGTCCTGGAAATCCTTGTTCATCATTGCAACCCTCAAATGTCCAGATGCGGAAAGAGCAGGGACCGCCCGCCGTGACGTTGTGGCTCGCGTCTGGGCAATCCGGCGTCTTCACGCATGTGATCATCAAGGTGCGCTATCGCGCGTCTGGTTGCAATCACTTCTCTCCAGCCTGCTATGCGGCGCGCCAGGCGCCAGTGGCGGATGTTGTGGCGGATAGTCATGTGTCTCTCCTGTAACCGGTCGTGAACCCCCTCTCTTGGTTGTCGCCCGTTTGGCGAGGTGCTAATAGATGGGCTCCGGGCGGGCATGAATGACAGATCGGACATGTCGCATGACCACGCGTTCAAATCAGCTTTCAGACGATCCCTTGTCCCAGGTCCTCGGCATGATCCGGTTGAGCGGGGCGGTGTTCCTCGACAACCGCTTCACCGCACCATGGTCCGTCCTCTCGTCCGTGACAGTGGAAGACTGCATTCCATTTGATATGCTGCCGCGCCAGCTGGTCGCCTATCACCTGATTGTCGAGGGCAGTGCATTTGTGACAGTGCCAGGCACAGAGCCTGTTCTGGTCAATGCCGGAGATGCCGTCATTTTGCCGCGCAACGATCCGCACGTCCTGACCAGTGACCTGAGCCTGCAACCGATCGTGCCGCACGACTTTGTCCTGCCGGGGGAAAAGGGTAAGCCTTCCCGCCTCGAGCTTGGCGATGGCGGAGATCTCACCCGCATGTATTGCGGGTTCCTCGCCACCACTGATGGTTCGAACCCTGTCATTGCGGCCCTTCCGCCATTGCTCAGGATCAGCCTGCGCGAGTGCGAACCATTTGACTGGATTGAATCGTCCATGCGCTTTGCCATTCAGGAGATCGTGCAGGGTAGGCTGGCCTCATCGCCCTTGATGTCCCGTCTCTCGGAACTGCTGCTGGTCGAGGCCCTGCGCAAGCACATCGAAGAGAATGAACCGGACTATGGCTGGCTTGGCGGCTTCCGTGACCGCCAGGTGGGCAAGGCCCTCAGCGCGCTTCACCGTGATTTGGCTCAGTCGTGGACGGTGGACATGCTGGCAAGGGAAGCGGCCATGTCCCGCACCGCCTTCAGCACACGCTTCAGCGAACTCACCGGCATGTCACCGATGCGGTATGTCTCTGACTGGCGCATGCGTGCGGCCCAGAGCCACCTGATGGATGGCGATCACACCATTGCCGGCATCGCCGCCAAGGTCGGGTATGAATCGGAGGAGGCCTTCAGCCGCGCCTTCAAGAAATATTCCGGCACGGCTCCCACTCTGTGGCGCACCCGAGAGCGGGCAAGCGCGTGAAGCTACAGGCTTAAAGGAAAACAAAAAGGCCCCCGCAAGGGAGCCTTTCAGGTTCGTTTTGTAATCTCCGGTGTCCGTCAACCGGTGCGCGGCGACGTATCGCTTACGCGAACTTCTGCTTCAGTTCACCCTTGGCGTAGCGCTTCGCCATTTCAGCGACTGGCAGCACCTTCTTGATTTTCGAGGCATTGCCGGCGGTGCCGAATTCGTTGAAGCGCAGCGTGCACAGCTTGGTGATGGCATCCATGCCGGGCTTCAGATACTTGCGCGGATCAAATTCGCTTGGGTCCTCGGCGAAGACCTTGCGGATGGCACCTGTCAGAGCCATGCGGTTGTCGGTGTCGATGTTGATCTTGCGCACGCCGTGCTTGATGCCGCGCTGGATTTCAGACACGGGAACACCCCAGGTCGGCTTCATCTTGCCGCCGAACTTGTTGATGATCTCCTGCAGGTCTTCCGGCACCGATGATGATCCGTGCATGACGAGATGGGTGTTCGGAAGCTTCTTGTGAATCTCTTCGATGACGTTCATGGCGAGAACCGCGCCATCAGGCTTGCGGGTGAACTTGTAGGCACCGTGCGATGTGCCCATGGCAATGGCCAGCGCGTCGACATCGGTTTCCTTGACGAACTTCACCGCTTCATCGGGATTGGTCAGCAACTGGTCATGGCTGAGCTTGCCTTCGGCACCGTGGCCGTCTTCCTTTTCGCCTTCGCCGGTTTCAAGTGAACCCAACACGCCGAGTTCGCCTTCAACCGAAATGCCGCCCAAGTGGGCCATGTCGGTCACCGTCTTGGTGATGCCGACGTTGTAGGCCCAGTCAGCTGGCGTCTTGCCGTCAGCCTTGAGCGAGCCATCCATCATCACCGAGGTGAAGCCGGACTGGATGGCGGTCATGCAGGTGGCGGCTTCGTTGCCGTGGTCCAGATGTACGCAGACGGGAATGTGCGGGTAGATTTCGGTGACTGCATCCATCATGTGCCTGAGCATGATGTCGTTGGCATAGGAACGTGCCCCGCGCGACGCCTGGATGATCACCGGCGCATCACACTTGTCAGCCGCTGTCATGATCGCCAGTGCCTGTTCCATGTTGTTGATGTTGAAAGCCGGCACACCATAATCCTGTTCGGCGGCGTGATCGAGCAACTGGCGAAGGGTAATGCGGGCCATGTGAGGCATCTCTCCTGAGGTCGTGTTGTTGGTCCGGGAGCGCGATAACGGAAAATCCGGTGCGGGGCAAAGGGATTTTGAGGGGCGTACCTCAAAACCCGCCGCTACCCTCGGCAATATCAGCGTTTCAGGTCGAGAAGCGACAATTTGCCCAGTGCAGGAAGCTTGATGGCAAGGTCATTGGGATCAATGCCGATGGTTGAGCCGAGGAGGTGCAATTCTGCCCCTTCCTCCAGCGCCAGTGTGCCACCGATCACGCCCTCAATCGAAAAGCTGTAGCCGGTCTTGCTGGGCGCCTGCGCCACGCCGACGCTGCCCAGCCAATCCTTGCCAACCGCTGCGGGCGGCAATTCGGTATGAAAGCCGTCGGTGTTGCGCACCACCCAACTGACAAAGGTGTTGCTGTTGGGACCGGGCCACACTGTGTAACTGCCACGCGCAGCATTGGGATAACGGGTAATCGATGTTTCGATCTTTGGAATGAGTGCTGCGGCCTCGGCGCCCTCCAGCCGGAAGATCACCCGCGGTGTGTTACCGTACCAGAACGCATCCGCCGCATAAGCATCCTTGCGCACTGGATTGCCCCAGCCGACAACATCATAACGTGTCCAGTGTGTTACTCCCTCGGACTTCAACACAATCGACATGTGTTCGGCGAAGATGCTCTTCCAGTTTCCGGTGCGGGTGGAGAGGAGAATGACGGTGGCCGGTTGCACCGTGTGCGCCTCCGGCAACACCCCCGATGAGTCCCAGTTTGCTGTTCGCCATGAGGTTGGCCAGCCCCGCGCATAACCAAGTGCCGAGCCGATGACACACGGAATGATGACGAGCAGAACTGTGAACCAGCCAAGAAATCTGAAAATGCGCCGCATGCCGTCCTGTTGACGTCCCAATACGGCGGAAGTTCGGCTGGTCCAAATGTGCTGGCTGATGCTTCCGCGCTGTGCAAGTGTAAGCCATGGCGACTCCCATCCGGCTGTCACGCATCAACCCCTGGACCGTCGTGTGGTTGTGTTTTGCCACGCTCTCCATCGTCATGTCGGCGCGCCAGTCGGTGTCGATCATGACCGACGAATGGGCCAGAACCCTGGGCTGGTCCAAGACTTTCATTGGTTCAGGGCAATCCGTTGCCTTCGTCATGATGGCGATTTTTTCGCCCGTCGCCGGAAATCTGGCGGACCGTTTCGGTGCCCGCGCCATGCTGTCGGCGGGCTTGCTGGTGGTTGCGGCGGCGTTCTTTGCATTCGCGACCTTTCCCATGGCCGGTGTCTACATCGCCGCCTATGGCGTTCTGGGCGGCATCGGTTTTGCCACCGCCAATATGCATCTGGTGTCGACCGCGCTGGCCAAGCTGTTCACTGAAAACCGGGGCCTTGCCACCGGCATTGCCAATTCCGGGGCCACAGCGGGGCAGTTTATCACCGTGCCATTGCTCACGTTGGGGCTCACCTATTTTTCCTGGCGCTGGAGCATGGTGGCTGTTGCGCTGTCCTGTCTTCTCATGGCGGGCGTGGTCTGGGTGACGCTGAAACCAACCGTGGAAGACGCCGCCAAGTCCTCCGAAACCATCTCCGACGAACCCCTGTGGACGCGCCTCAAATTCCTGCTTACCAACCCGACCTTCCACATTCTCTATTGGAGCTTCTTCATCTGCGGCATCACCACCACGGGGGCGATTGAAACGCACTTCCTGCCCTATGCCGCCTTCTGCGGCTTTCCGCCGGTGCCCGCCTCCGGGATTTATGGACTGACAGCGGCAATCAATTTCGGCGGCATGTTCCTTTCGGGGTATCTCACCGACCGGGTGAACCGGCCGCTGTTGCTGGGCACGATCTACATCGTGCGGGCCTTCTCCTTCATCGTGCTGATGAATGTCGGCACCTCTTACGAGATGATGGTGCTCTTCGCGGTCATCTATGGCGTCTTCGACTATTCCACCGTGCCACCGACAGCGAGCCTCGCGGCCTCGCACCTCGGTCTGAAAATCATGGGGCTGGCCATGGGCCTCATCTCCGGCGGCCATGCGCTGGGCGGTGCCGTGGGTGCTTTCTTCGGCGGGTATTTGTTTGATCTCTTCGCCCGCTACACCGAAATGTGGTGGGCCGCCTTCGGCACAGCCATTGTGGCAGGGTTGATGGTCTATCTGTTGCGCGAAAACCGGACAGAGGTTGGCGCGGTGGCCGCAGCACATTGATTGTGGCGGTTCGTTCAGCTTAACCTCGGGTGATGGACATTACATCCGACGAACAAGCCCTGCTGGCGGGCGGGCAGGGCCCTGCCATGAAACTCGCCATGGAAATCGTTTTGCAGGCGGGACGCATCATGGGGGCGGAGCGGCTGGTGCCTGTCTCCTTCGCCCACATCGATGCCTGCTTCTACAATGGCCAGGCCCACATTGATTTCGCGCAGTATTGCCTCGACCACGGCGCGACATTTGCGGTGCCTGCCTGGGGCAACAATGGCGTCGTCAGCCTCACGCATCCCGAAATGTATGACGGCCATCCTGACATGGAGATGGTTGATGGCGCGCGCAAGCTGCTTGACTTGTACGCGGCGCTGGGCTGCAAGCCCACCTGGACCTGTGCACCATACCAATTGCCCGGCGGGCCGAGGTTCGGCGACCAGATCGTGGCGGGTGAAAGCAACGCTGTCACCTTCTACAATTCGGTGACCGGTGCCCGCACCAACAAATACGGCGACTATCTCGATGTCGCCTGCGGGCTGGTGGGCAAAGCACCTTTTGCCGGGCTTCACACGGATGAAGGGCGACAAGCGGATATTCATCTGTCCACGGATGATATTTCGGACGACTGGAAACGGGAAGACATTTTCTATCACCTCCTCGGCCATCATGTCGGGCGGCTGGCGGGACGGCGCAATGCGGTGGTCAGTGGGTTGTCGACATTGGCCTCGACAGACAATCTCAAGGCAGTGAGTACTGCGGTGGCCTCATCTGGCGGTGTTGAGTTGTGGCACGGCGTTGGGGTGACGCCGGAGGCGCCCACATTGGAGGCCGTATTCACCAGCTGGCGAAACCCGCAGCCTGACCCGCGATGATCTCCGCGCCGCGCAAGCCACGCTGACCACGGGCCGCGATGGTCCGCTGGATGTGGTGGCGCTCGGCACGCCGCATTTTTCTGCAAGTGAATTCCGTGATGTTGTGACCGCCCTCGATGGCCGCAGGGTGAAGCCGGGAACCCGCCTCATCATCACCACGTCGCGTTTTGTCATTGGCTACATCGAGAGAAAAGGGTGGACCGGGGAGTTGGCGCGGGCTGGTGTCGAGGTCGTAGGCGACATTTGCAGCTACTACGCCCCCGGCATCAATCCCATGCGCGGACGTGTCATGACCAATGCCGCGAAGTGGGCCTATTACGCGCCGGGCATGTTGCCCGTCGAAGTGTGCTTTGGTTCCTTGCGCGAATGTGTGGAAAGTGCGGTACGCGGCGAGGTGTGGCGTGATGCGCAACTGTGGAACGGGCTCGGCAGATGATCAGGGGCACTGTTCTCAATCCCGGCAAAGCAGAGGGCCAGACACTTGTTCTCTCCGAGCCTGTGAGCTTCTGGGGTGCCTTTGACCCGCGCACCGGAACGATTGTCGATACTCACCATGCGCAATGCGGCGCGAAACTTGGCGGCAGGATCTTGCTGCTGCCTGAGACACGTGGCTCCGGCGGCACACCGGGCGGCATTGCCGAGGCGATCAGGCGCGGCACCGGGCCGTTGGGCATCATTCTGATCACACCCGACATCAACCTCGCGGTGGGCGCGCAAGTCGCGGCGGCACTCTACGGCAAGCAATGCCCGGTCATTGCAGTTGCGGCTGAGGACTATGCGAAGCTCGTCCAATGCCAGCGGCTGGCCATCACGTCTGACGGAACAGTTTCCGAACTATGATCTTCACGAACTCCTCACCCAACCTTCGTCATTCCCGCGAAGGCGGGAATCCCGCTTTGATGTCTGCACGATGTTGGAAGCGGGATCCCCGCCCTCGCGGGGATGACAGACGTGAGTATATCCAGCTCAAGGCACCCCAATTTACTGCGCGACCTCCGACGGCAGCAGCGTCTGCCCCGGCTTCAGCCACGGCTTGAGGTCTGCCCACGGAATGATGGTGGGATTGAAGTCTGTGCCGAGACAGACACTTGCCACATGGGGATAGTCAGTGCGAGTGACGGCAAGGCCGCGTGGATCGAAGGAAAGGCTGAACATCTTCTCGCCCTCCGGTGCCTCTTCAATGAAGCCCGTCTTGCAGGCGCCTTCCATGGACGTGTCTTTCGCTTCGGTTTCGCTCCAGCGGCCCAGGGCAAAACGCTCGAAGGCAATGCGCTCGTCCTTGTTGGCGAGTTTCAGAACCCGGCCAAAACCTTGCGGTGAGAGATCGAGATTGTAGGTGCCGCCCATCTGATCCGCGGTAGTGAGATCATAGGTGATCGGCGTGGTGTAGTTGTTGGGATGCGCGCCCCCGCAAAACACCGAGCCTGATTCAGTGACACTGAGCAAAGTTGCTGTTGCATAGTTGACCTCATAGGCCATCTCGGCCCCTTCATTCTTGCTTTCCCACGCAACGGGCATGCCATTCTTGCAATCGCGATACCCTGAGACGGTGGCGCGATGCGCTTTCATCAACATGGCGTTGATGTGGTCCTTGCGCGCCGCGTCTGCAAACGCGCCGATGACGGGCAGTTCAATTCCGAAGGCCGACTCCTTGACAAAGCGCACCTCCACATCGCCAAATGTCCTGGCGCTGGATTGGTCAGCAAAAGTCACCGCGTCGAGCCAGAGACTATTGTAGGTCTCGTTCATCACATTGAGGTCGGGGTTGACGGCGTCTTGCGGCAGGTCGGGCACGGCGGTGAGCGCGATGGAAAGTTTCTTCTTGCCGTCGGGCGACATCCATGTGCCGCTGGCCTTGCCATTCTTGACGGAGAGTGACCAGCGCCCGGTCACTGTTTTCGCGCCGGCCTCCGGAGCATTGAACTCATAGGGCTGCTGCGTGCTTTCATCAAAGGTGAGGGACTTGCCATCGCCGGTGAGAAAGAGGTTGAGATCGCGTGGCTTGGGCAGATAGCTGTAGCGCGAGGTCTCGCGCTTGGTTTCGCCCTCCATGTCATCGAGCGGCTCCACCAGCTGCACGATGATCTTCGCCTTGCCCAGCGTGCCCTGATAGACGCCCTCCCAATCGGCCGCACCTGCGGCGGTGGCGGACAGGAGGAGAGCCAGAAGCGATGACCTGATCAGCATGCGGTGTCTCACAGAACCGGAATGTGGATTTCGATGGTGCCGGGTCCATCATCGGCGGCGAAGTCATAGACTTCAAACTGCGGGCCATCGGCAACAGTGAGTTTTGCGGCGGGCAGGTATTCGGAAAAAATCTTGCTCCAGGTCTGGCTCAACGTCTCGACGCCACCCTCATGCCGGAACACTGCCACCTTGCGCGCAGGAATGATGAGCGTGTGCAGATAGCCCGGCACATCACCAGCATTCACCACCTGCACCGCCGCCATGTAGTCCATGTATCCCTTGCCATCAAACTTGTGACACACGCCATAAGCCCTGGTGCCCACCTGCCCGGCAATCAGCCCGAAGTCCGGCATGAACTTTTCCCACAACTCCTTGATGCCGGGAGAGGGGCCGATGGCAAAAGTGCCATTGCGGCCAGCAAGGGTGAGGGCGGGAGAGGGGAGGGGGAGGTAGTGATTGAAGGTTCGGTCATGACGTTTCAATATACGGCCCGCAGGTTTCGTCAAACAGGTCGCACCATGGAGAAAACTTCTTTGGGTTCCGGCGTTCGCCACGAAAGCTGGAAAGGAGAGCAATTTGACATCCCCGCGCCTTTCCCCTATGTCCCCGCCATCTCAATAACGTCTTGAACGTTACGAGGTCTTTCCACACATGGGGTTCTCATTCCCGGGAGGTGGGGCGACCAGCATCCGGCAGCGAGTTTCGCCCCCGGGTGTCGTTTTCGTTTGTGACAACAGGACAACCGATGTTTGAAACCTTAAGCGAGCGCCTGACAGGCATATTCGACAAGCTCACCGGCCGTGGTGCGCTGTCGGAGGCTGATGTCGATGCCGCCATGCGTGAGGTCCGGCGCGCCCTTCTGGAAGCCGACGTGGCGCTGGAAGTGGTCAAGGCCTTCACTGACAAGGTGCGCGAAAAAGCCGTCGGCGCTGAAATCGTCAAGTCGATCAAGCCGGGCCAGATGGTCGTCAAGATCGTCCATGACCAGTTGGTTGAAATCCTTGGTTCGGAACAATCCGCCCTCAATCTCCGCGCCAGCCCGCCCGTTGCCATCCTGATGGTTGGTCTGCAGGGCTCGGGCAAAACCACCACGACTGCAAAACTCGCAAAACGCCTGACCGAGCGCGACAAGCGCAAGGTGCTGATGGCCTCGCTCGACACCCGCCGCCCTGCTGCCCAGGAGCAGTTGGAAATTCTCGGGCGCCAGGTCAAGGTCGACACGCTGCCGATCATCAAGGGCGAAACCCCTGTGACCATTGCCAAGCGCGCCATGTCGGAGGCCCGCAAGGGTGCCTATGACATCGTCATGCTCGACACCGCAGGCCGTCTCCACATCGATGAGGAACTGCTTGCCGAAGCCGCCGCCGTGCGCGACATCGCCAAGCCGAAGGAAACCCTGCTGGTCGCCGACGCCTTGACTGGCCAGGACGCCGTCAACCTCGCCCGCGCCTTTGACGAGAAGATCGGCATCACCGGCATCGTGCTGACCCGTATCGACGGCGATGGCCGTGGCGGTGCCGCACTCTCCATGCGTGCCGTCACCGGAAAGCCGATCAAGCTCATGGGCACCGGCGAAAAGCTTGATGGCCTGGAAGATTTTCATCCCAGCCGCATCGCTGGCCGCATCCTCGGCATGGGCGACGTCGTCTCGCTCGTCGAACGCGCCTCCCAGGACATCGACCATGAAAAGGCGAAGAAGATCGCCGAGCGCATGCGCAAGGGCGCCTTCGACATGAACGATCTGGCCGACCAGTTGCGCCAGCTGGAAAAAATGGGCGGCATGGGCGGCGTCATGAAGATGCTGCCGGGCATGGGCAAGATTCAAAAGCAGCTTGAAGGCCAGGACCTCGACAAGACGGTGTTCAAGCGCCAGATCGCCATCATCGGCTCGATGAACAAGCGCGAGCGCAGCAATCCCAAGATCATCGACGGCAAACGCCGCAAGCGCATCGCCGCCGGTTCAGGCACCAAGGTCGAGGAGATCAACAAGCTCCTCAAGATGCACCTGCAAATGGCCGCGATGATGAAACAGATGGGTTCCGGCAAGGGCATGTTCGGCAAGATGTTCGGCGGCAAGGGCATGCCGAGCGAAGCCGAAATGGAATCGATGCAGAAGGAATTGGCCGGCATGGACCCCAACAGCCTGCCACCTGACCTGCGCGATCTTGTAGCTGGTGGCGGCGCTGGCGGCGGATCATCCGGATCCGGACAAATGCCAGACCTTTCCAAACTGCTCGGACCCAATTCTGGTCTTGGTGGTCCGAAACTCCCCGGATTGGGTGGCGGCTTTGGCGGCTTGCCCGGCCTCGGCGGCAATCCCTTCAAGAACAATTCCGGTGGCCCTCCCGGCCTCGGCAAGAAAAAATAGTCAACCGAATTCAGACATCAAAGGAGAACTACAATGTCATTGAAGATCCGCCTCGCACGTGCAGGCTCGAAGAAGCGTCCCTACTATCACATCGTCGTTGCCGCAGCGACGAGCCCGCGCGATGGCAAGTACATCGACGTTGTCGGTTCCTTCAATCCGCTCCTCAAGAAGGATGATGAGAACCGCGTCAAGCTTGACGGTGCCAAGGCCGCTGACTGGCTGAAAAAGGGCGCCCAGCCCACCGACCGCGTGCTCCGCTTCCTCGACAAGTTGGGCATCAAAAAGCGTGAGGCCCGCAACAATCCGCAGAAGGCCCTACCAGGCAAGAAGCGCCTGGAGCGTGAGAAGGCCGTCGCTGACGCAGCCGCCAAGGCCGCCGCTGCTGCGGCTCCAGCCGCCGCTCCCGCCGAGACGCCTGCTGCGTAAGACATTACCAAGCCGACACGTCCCCTCAGTCTTTCGGACAGCTCCCCCAACAAGTTGAGGGAGCGTGCAACTTTCACCCTCCCTCAGCTTTGCTGGGGGAGGTGGCCGACAGGCCGGAGGGGTGGCTGCGATTTGCAATCCTGCGATTCCCGGCTACGCTTCCCGCCTATGCCCCGCTTTACCCCGATCATCGACAAGCTGCCTTCGACCGTGCCTTTCGTCGGGCCGGAAGCGCTCGAGCGCCGTACGGCTGCAAAAATAGCCGCGCGCATCGGTGCCAACGAGAGCGTCTTCGGCCCCAGCCCCAAGGCGATTGCCGCCATGCGTGACGCGGCAGCCGAGAGTTGGATGTATGGCGATCCTGAAAACCACGACCTCAAGGCCGCGATTGCAACTGCGCTTGGCGTGAAGCCGGAAAACATTGCCTGTGGCGGTGGCATCGATGGCCTGCTCGGCCTGGCCGTGCGCCTCTTCATCGAGCCCGGTGATGCCGTGGCAACATCACACGGCGCCTATCCAACATTCAACTTCCATGTCGCGGCTGCCGGCGGCAAACTGGTCACGACGCCCTATGTGAATGATCACGAAGACCCGCAATCGTTGCTGGCTTTGGCACAGGCGGAAAATGCCAAGCTCCTCTACTTCGCCAATCCGGACAATCCCATGGGCACGGTATGGCCAGCGACAGAAGTTGAGCGCCTGATCGCCGCCGTGCCCGAAACCTGCATGCTGTTGCTGGATGAGGCCTACATTGAATTTGCCCCCGGCGGCACGGCTCCCGCCTCTGATACAACGCGCAAAAACTTGCTCCGCTTCCGCACCTTTTCAAAGGCCCATGGCATGGCTGGCATTCGTGTAGGCTACGTGATCGGCGAGCCCGCCATGATTGCCGCCTTTGACAAGATCCGCAATCACTTCGGCATCTCGCGCATCAGCCAGGCCGGTGCCATCGCCGCCATCCGCGATCATGCTTGGGTTGCCCACGTCAACGCTGAGGTCAGTAAGGCGCGGGCGCGCATCTGCGAGATTGCCCAAGCGCATGGACTTGCGGCGTTGCCCTCGGCCACCAACTTCGTGACCATCGACTGCGGCCGGGACGGCATGTTCGCCCGCGCCATCGTTGATGGCTTGTTGCAGCATGGCATCTTCATCCGCATGCCGGGTGTCGCACCGCTCAACCGCTGCATACGCATCTCCTGCGGCCAGTCCAGCGATCTCGACCGTCTGTCAGAGGCATTGCCGCAGGTCTTGGCAAGTTTGCGTTAACCAAATGGTGAGACTTGCGCACTTGATCACGTATCAGCACCCGATTTCAACGTACGGTTAAGTCCACCGCGCTAGCCATTGCCTTCAAGGGGACGAGAAGGTGGCGGAGTTGAAATCTCTACTGTCAGTATTCAAGGTAGACGCGGACAATCTCGCATTGGTCCGGGCCCAAATGCGCGTGTTCTCGCAACAGATTCCTCTTCTCTACGTCATTCTTCTGGCCAACACCGGATTTGTCTCGCTCACCCACTATGCCCTGGCACCATTCTGGCTCACGGCGTTGCTGCCGTCGGCATTTGCCGTTCTGGCGGTGAGCCGGCTCAGCAGCTGGTGGCGCATGCGCTCCTTCGATTTGTCAGGTCAACAGGCGGTACAGCGCCTGCGGTCAACGGTGCTGCTGTCGGCTATCCTCGGCGCAGCATTCACCGTTTGGGGCCTGGCGCTCTATCCCTATGGCGATGCTTTCGCCAAAGCCCATGTCATCGTCTACATGGCCCTCACCATGATTGCCTGCGTGTTCTGCCTCATGCACTTGCGCGCCGCAGCATTTGTCCTGGTATTTGTGGTGTCCGTTCCCACCACGATCTTCCTCGGCTCGCAGGGACTGGATGTTCTCGCCGCGATCGCTCTCAATCTCATGCTCGTCACCGGCGTGATGCTGTTCATCCTCAATACGCACTACAATGACTTCGCCACCATGGTGGCGCAGAAGCACAATCTTGAGCAGGTAAACCTCGAAACCCACCGTCTCAGCGAGGACAATCACAAGCTTGCCAATCAGGACAGCCTCACTGGCCTGCCGAACCGCCGCAACTTCATTGCCCGGATCGAAGCGCGGGTTGCTGAAAGGGACTGCAGCGGTTTTGCCCTGGGCATTGTTGACCTCGATGGTTTCAAGGCCGTCAATGATCTCTATGGCCACGCCACCGGCGATGCCCTGCTGGTGGAGGCGAGCCGGCGCATGGCTGAAATCGCTGACAGTGGCATTTCCTTTGCTCGTCTCGGCGGTGATGAGTTTGGTGTCATTGCATCCGCCGGAACAGACCTTGCTGCATTTGGCCATTTGCTCTGCGAAGTCTTGCGCCAGCCCTATGAGTTGGATGACGTTATTACCGAGGTCACATCATCGTGTGGCTTTGCCGAGTTTGGCGAGAATTGTTCTTCCACCAAGGCGCTCTTTGAACAAGCCGACTATGCGCTCTACCAAGCCAAAGACAACGCTGGTGGCAACACGGTGATCTTTTCCTCCGACCACCGTGAGAATCTGCGCCGCGTCCATGAAATCGACCAGGCGCTCCGCAATGCTGATCTCGCAAGCGAGTTGGCCCTCGTCTATCAACCCATCGTAAACACCACGACTGGCGACATCGTGTCTTTCGAGGCCTTGGCCCGCTGGCGCAACAGCACACTTGGCAGCATTCCGCCGACGCAATTCATTGCCGCAGCTGAAAAGAGTTCGCTCATCAACCGCGTCACCCTCGTGCTCATCAAGAAGCTGCTTGCCGATGTGGCCAATTGGCCCGCTGGAATCGGCGCGTCATTCAATCTTTCCGCCCGCACGCTTGCCTCACCAGATGCCATGATGCGGATTGTCAGTCTCATTCGCCAAAGCGCCGTAGATCCGAGCCGCCTTGAATTCGAAGTCACTGAAACGGCCCTGATGATTGATTTCGAGTCTTCGCAGCGCGCGTTGAATATTCTGCGCAATTTGGGTGCCCACATCGCGCTTGATGATTTTGGCACAGGTTATTCCAGCTTGAGCCATGTTCACCAATTGCCACTCGACAAGATCAAGATTGATCGCAAATTCATCTGTGACATGATGGAGAGCAGGAAGGCTGCAAGTGTCGTCAAGACGATGATTGATCTTTGCAGCAACCTCGGCATGCTCTGTGTGGCTGAGGGTGTTGAAACCCGCCAGCAATCAGAAGCGCTGGCCCGTAAGGGGTGCTTCTTCGTGCAGGGTTTCCTCTATGGCAAGGCCGTGCCTGCACGCGACGTGCTGGCAATTCTCGCCCGGCGCCGCGCTGACGGCAAACATCAAGACCGGGCCTGATACCCTGCGGCTTCAGGTCGTTGCCTGTGAAAGCAGATCGTTGAGATCGAGGCGGGCCGTCATCATGGCAAGCTCACCAGCAGGATTGCGCGGCCACAGCGTCTCAGGCTTGTCCCAGTAGAGTTCGACCCCATTCTGATCGGGATCACGCAGATAAAGAGCCTCCGAGACGCCATGATCAGACGCGCCATCAAGCGTCACGCCGTGGCTCATCAGGCGCTTCAGGGCATTGGCGAGGTCGGCGCGCGTCGGATAGAGAATGGCAGTATGAAACAGGCCCGTGGTTCCGGGTGGCGGCGGCGTTCCGCCTTTGCTTTCCCAAGTGTTGAGTCCGATGTGATGGTGATAGCCACCAGCAGACACAAAAGCCGCTTGGCTGCCGTAGTGTTGTGTCAGCTCAAAGCCGAGCACATCACAATAAAAAGCCAACGCACGCGGCAAATCAGCCACCTTGAGGTGGACATGTCCGATGCGGGTTCCGGCTGGAATGGCAGATTTGGTCATGGGAAAATTCCGTAACTAGTATCATTACCAATATAACGTCCCCCAGCATGAGCCACAAGGGCAAAACTCAATAGCGGTGGACGATGAAATTCGGCACCTTGTGGAAGCGGGGGGCAAAGCGGCATGAAGGACGCAGGAGCACACCCCATGTCCAGCAAAGTCACCTTCAAGCCACCGCACAACCTCACGGTCGTTGACCATCCATTGGTGTTGCACAAACTCACCCTGATGCGCGACAAGCATACCCCCTCGGCTGTTTTCCGCCAGCTTCTGCACGAGATCAGTCACCTGCTGGCCTATGAAGTTTGCCGAGATCTGCCAATGACCACGCAAACCATCGACACGCCACTGGCGGAGATGGAAGCGCCAATCCTCAAAGGCAAAAAGCTGGTCATCGTATCGGTGTTGCGCGCCGGCAACGGCCTGCTGGAAGGCATGCTCTCGCTCATTCCATCCGCCCGCGTTGGTCACATCGGACTTTATCGCAATCCGGAAACACTCCAGCCGGTGGAATATTACCTCAAGGTGCCGGAAGACATTGCCGAACGCCGGACCATCGTCGTTGATCCGATGCTGGCCACTGGCAATTCTGTTTCAGCCGCACTGAAGCGTCTCAAGGAAAAGGGCGCCAAGGACATTCGACTGGTGACACTGCTCTCTGCACCGGAAGGCATCATGCATTTCCATGAACAACATCCCGACGTGCCCATTTTCACAGCAGCCGTGGATAGCCACTTGAATAGCCATGGTTATATCGTGCCGGGCCTGGGCGACGCCGGCGATCGCATGTTTGGCACCAAGTAGGATTTCACCAGACGTTAATCATGGCGTGAAGTCGTAACACTCTGGTTACGAACTGGCAGGTGTCCACCCCGTAGTTTCATCTTGAGAGACAAAGGGCGAAGCATGGCTGCAAGCGCGACCGCAAGACGACAAGACCTTCAGGTTTCCGGCATAGCCCGGAAGTCCGATGGTGCGCCGCGTCGCGTTCTCTATGCCGAGGACCAGGTGTCGTCGCGCGTCGTCACCAAAGCCATGCTGGAAAGAATGGGCTTCGAAGTGGAAGCCGTGGATGATGGCGAAATCGCTGTCGAGAAGGCCCGCGAAAGCGCCTACGACATCATTCTCCTTGATATTGAAATGCCTGTCATGGACGGCGTCACGGCGGCGCGCATCATCCGCGCCGAAATCGACGCTCACAAGGATACACCGATCCTTGCACTTTCAGCCTTCCTTGCTGATTCGACCGAAACATGCAGCTGGCGCGACGCCTTTGACACGGCCGTGCCGAAGCCCGCCAACAGCAATGAATTGCAGCGCGCCATGGCCCGCGCCATGGCGCTTCATCAGACTGAGGCTCAGGACAATGCCTGCGTCAGCCTCGCGGCACAGAAACATGACACATTGTGGACGGACATGCGCCAGTCCATGGCGAAGGGGACTTTGCGTCTGATCATCGCAAGTGCCGGCAGCGAAATGCATCACCTGGCGTTGGCCATGGCAGCCGCCTGCGAAGCTGCTGACCCGGAACAATTGCGCAAATGCCGCCATGCCATGCAAGGGCTGGCGCGCAATTTCGGTGTCGGAGAATTGGATCGCCTGATTGTCGATACGGCCACAGCGCCGGGCTCGCTCAATATCGCCACTGTCTTCACGCTGATCGAAGATTGGCGCAGGCAGAACGCTCTTCACTGAGCCCTCTGCGGCAAGCAAAAGCGCCGGAAAATCCAGCGCTTCGTCATCACATCAACATTTTGAGTTCGGGAGTCAGTCCTTGGATGGATCCTGGCCCATGACAGCGGGCTTGGCCTCGAGTGACGACAGCATATGCAGCACTTCGGCAAATTCCGGGCTGATGCGGCGCGGTTGGCGCGGCATGACGATCTTGCTGCGTGGGTCGGAGGTCGGTGTCGGCGTCATCTTGATATCCCTTGTTAGGTGGCAGTTTACTGCGCTGAACTTAAGGACAGACTAATCGCATCCGTCTGACCGCAATCCCAACGGGCCATTCATCTCCCGTTCATCCGTTGGTCACAGCCGTGCGAACACAAATTTGTGATGATGCAGGCCGAACTTGAATCTGTAACATCTTACGTGGCAGCATGCACATTGCAGGTAACTGCACAGTTCAGGACATTACGGGAGAAACCGATGAAGGCATTGCTCACCAAAACCATTCTTGCAGGGTCGCTTGGCGTCTTGCTGGCCTCAGGTGCCATGGCTGGCCCGGCAGATGATGCCATCAAGGGCCGCCAGGCCTGCATGAAATCCCATGGCGCGCTGATGGGCGCTGCCGTTCCGATCTTCAAGGGCGAAAAGCCATATGACGCTGCGGTACTGAAAGCCGCATTTGAAGTTCATGATACTGCGTGTGCTGACTGGGCCAAGTGGTGGGGCGCTGACACCCAAAAAGGTGAAACGCTTGAGACCTGGGCCAAGCCCGAAATCTGGACGGATGCAGCTGGATTCGAAAAAGCCGGCGGCGATTACTACAATGCTTATGTCGCCCTGACGAAGGCGACGGATGAAGCATCCTTCAAGGCCGCATTCCCCGCTGTTGGTGGCGGTTGTCAAAATTGCCATGAGAAGTTCCGCCGTCCGAAGGAATAGGCCCATCAAAAGGCTGTTGACCAAACGCAATCTCAAGGCCCTGGTGCTGCTGGCAGCACTGGGGCTTTTGGTCTTTTGGGTTCTCACCATTCCGCAGTCGCTGACGGCCGCAGATGTGCCAGTGCACTCTGGTGATGTGGCCAACGGCGAGCGCCTGTACAATGCATCCGGTTGTCATTCCTGCCACTTGCCCACGGCAAACTCCGGCATTGACAAAGCGCTGCCCGCAGGCGGAACGCCGCTCAAGACACCGATTGGCATCTTCTATCCACCCAACCTCACACCCGATCCGGAAACGGGTCTTGGGGCATGGAGTGATCTCGACTTTCTGAATGCCATGCAGCGTGGCATCAGCAAGTCCGGCAGCCATCTCGTTCCGGCTTTTCCCTACACGTCCTATGCCCACATGACGCGTCAGGACGCCCTTGATATCCGCGCCTATCTCGCCAGCCTTCCAGCGGTCAAAAACGCTGTGAAGCCGCACCAGGTGTTTGCCCTCCCGATCGTGCGCCGCGGTCTTGGATTGTGGAAATACATTGGCTTTGACGCCACCATCATCAGCGCTGACGCCAATCAGTCTGAGAGTTGGAATCGCGGTCGTTACCTCGTCAACGGTCCGGGCCATTGCAACGAATGCCATACGCCGCGCACTGTGTTCATGACCAGTGACATGTCGCGCTATATGGCGGGCGGTCCCCACCCTGAAGGCGATGGCAAGGTGCCGAGCCTCCGGGGTCTGATCGAACGTGGTCGCTACAAGGACACCAACGACGTCAAACTCGCCCTGCAGAACGGCGAGATCCTGGGCTACGACAAGATGTCGTCGGGCGGCATGGGCAAGGTTCAGACCAACATGTCGAAGCTGCCGGATGCCGACGTGTCAGCAATCGCCGAATACATCACAAGTTTGAAGTGACGCCTCAGAGCAACTCTTCCAGATGGGCAATGAGCGGCACGTCGGCGGGTGGCATGGGATGCTCTCGCAGCATCCGCGGCCTGACCCACTTGATCGCCTGTCCTTCAAGCGCCGTCACGTGTCCCTTCCAGCGGCGGCAGACATAAAGTGGCATCAGCAAGTGAAAGTCCTCGTAGGCGTGACTGGCAAAGGTGAGGGGGGCGAGACAAGATTCGGTAACGTCGATGCCCAATTCTTCCTTGAGTTCACGGATGAGACCAGCTTCCGGCCGTTCGCCTGCTTCAATCTTGCCACCCGGAAATTCCCACAGTCCGGCAAGGCTCTTGCCTTCCGGGCGTTGCGAAATGAGCACCCGGCCATCGGCATCGACAAGGGCTACAGCCGCGACGAGAAGCAGGCGCATCAACTGCGATATGAGCCGTTGATGTCGATGTAGCCGTGCGTAAGGTCACACGTCCAAACCTGCGCCCGGCCCTTGCCGACGCCAACATCAGCTTCGATCCTGACGTCGCGGCCCTTCATGTGCGGCATGATGTCGGCCTCTTTGTAGGCCATATCACGCATGCCCTTGACGGCCACTTGCACACCACCGATCTTGATCCGGATCTTGTCGCGGATTGCTTTCTCGCCAGCCTTGCCGATGGCCATGACAATGCGGCCCCAGTTGGCGTCTTCTCCGGCAATTGCGGTTTTCACCAGCGGGGAATTGGCAATGCTCATTGCAATGCGGTGCGCCGCTTTGTCGTTCTCGGCACCGGTGATGGTGATGTCGATGAGTTTTTCAGCCCCTTCTCCATCCCTTGCCACTTGCAGCGCAAGATCGTGGCAGACTTCGTGCAGAGACTTGGCGAAAGCCTTCAATCGTGGATCGGCGGCGCTCTTCAAATTTTTGACGGCCCCTGCGGCACCGGTCGCAAACAGCAGCACCGTGTCAGATGTTGAGGTATCACCATCGACCGTGACGCAGTTGAACGTCTTGGCAACGCTGGCTGAGAGCAGCGCCTGCAACACTTTCGCGGGTATCGCAGCATCTGTGAAAATGAAAGACAGCATGGTCGCCATGTCGGGCGCTATCATGCCGGAACCTTTGGCAATACCGTTGATGGTGATGGTCTTGCCATCGAACTTCAAGCGCCGTGTCGCGGCCTTGGGGAAAGTGTCGGTGGTCATGATGGCACGAGCTGCATCATCCCAAGCATCAGCCTGAGCCGTCTCAATCAGCGCTGGTATGGCCTTGATGATGAAGTTCGGGTCCAGCGGCTCGCCAATGACACCGGTTGACGCCTGATAGACTGAGAGCGGCTTGGCCTTGAAGGCCTTTGCCGCCGCAGCGGCGACTGCCTTGACGGTAGCCACGCCCACTTTGCCAGTGAAGGCATTGGCATTTCCGGCATTGACCAGAAGGGCGCGGGCGTCACCTGATTTCAGCGCCGTGCGGCACCAGTCCACTGGTGCCGAACTTGATTTCGAGGTGGTGAGGCAACCGGCCGCCGTGCTGCCCTTGTCGAGCAGGGCAAGCAGGACGTCGGGCCGTCCCTTGTAGCGAATGCCGGTCGCCGCTGCGGCCAGTTTGACGCCTGCAAGGGCGGGAAGGCGCGGCTGTTCCGCTGGCGCAAGTGGTGAAACAGGATGCGCCATCGAAAGCCCCTTCCGTGGTCTTGTTCTTGATTAGTTGCCGCTGCTGTCTTCGGGGATCAGGAGATCGCCCTTGCCAGTTCCATCCCCGCCATCGGCAGGAGCATTTTCTCCCGGCGTGCCGACAGTGTTTTTCTTCTGCTGCTGCTCGATGAGCGTGCGGCGCTGCTTTTCAGCTTCCGCCGCAACCTTCTTCAGGTCTTCGTCAACGATTTCGACCTTGGCAACATCGCGCAGTCCGCCCAGTGTCTGTTGCACCTTTTGGCGCACCAGTGCATTGCGGATGGCGGCCTTGACCTGATCGTATGGTTGGGCCGCGCCCAACTTGCGGTCTTCCACCTTGATAATGTGCCAGCCGAAGTCGGTCTTCACCGGCTTGGATATCTTGCCCTTTTCCAGCGCGAACGCGGCCTTGGAGAACTCCGGCACCATTTCAGGCGCGGTGAAGTAACCAAGATCGCCACCGTAATCCTTCGAACCGTCAAGGCTGTACTGCTTGGCGAGGTCTTCAAACTTGCCGCCTTCTGCCAGCTTGGCCGCAATGCTGTTGGCTTCTTTTTCCGTGGCCACCAGAATGTGGCGCGCACGCACGCGCTCCGTCTCGGTCACCTTCTTGGCCTCGTCGTCATAGACCTTGCGGATTTCTTCTTCCGTTACCAAAGGGCTGATTTTCTGGGCGAGAAAGCTGTCGCGCAGTGCCTTGGCCTGATAGGCAGCAAGGCGGCGCTTGTAGTCATCCGTATCGGCAAGCCCGTCCTTGTTGGCGAGCTGGGCAAGGAGATGGCGCTCAACCAGGAACTCGACCACGAAAGGGTAGCGCAATTTCTTGGGAAGGTTTGGCAACTGGCCAATAACGTCGTCAAAGGCCATTCGGACTTCCGAGGTCTTGATTTCATAGCCGTTGACGATGGCGACAACCTTGTCGTCACCTTTGAGTTCCACTGCTTCTTCCTGGGCAAAAGAGGACGTTGCAGAGATCAGAAGGAGGCCGGCACCAACGAGGGCGGAGGAAAGGAAAATGCGATTGCGCAGCATGGGGTCCATCTATTCAGAACGGGGTCTGGGAGTCAGCCGCTCATGGCGAGGAATAAAGGCGACAATGTGCTCGGCACACGTCCATCCATCCACCCCAGAGCAGACCCGTTGCTGAGACATTGGCCTTGAGATCAAGCACTTGCAAGAGTTGGCTCACCTGCATTTGAACCTGTTGCGGCAATGCAACAGGTTGAAAACACGGTTGCTGTGGCCCATCTGGCATCAAACGCGAAAAGCCCGGCGATTGTTCTTCCCGCTCAACTTGGCTAGACGTGCCTCAAAGAGGCGGCTTAATGGCCGCAAAAGGATGCGAATCACATGTTTGGACTGAAAAAGCTGGCCCAGGCCGTGTTCGGCACGACCAATGACCGGAAAGTCGCGATCTATGCCAAGCGGGTGCCTGCCATCAACGCACTCGAAGAAGACTACGCCAAACTGTCAGATGCCGGGCTCAAGGAATTGACCGCGCAGTTCCGCGCCGAGGTAGCCGCCGGAAAGTCTCTCGACGACATGCTGGTTCCCGCTTTTGCCGCGGTCCGGGAGGCCTCCAAGCGTGCCCTTGGCCTGCGTCATTTCGACGTTCAGATGATCGGTGGCATGGTTTTGCATGAGGGCAAGATTGCCGAAATGAAAACCGGTGAAGGCAAGACCCTTGTGGCCACGCTGCCAGTCTATCTCAACGCGCTCTCCGGCAAGGGCGTCCATGTTGTCACCGTCAATGACTACCTTGCCAAGCGCGACTCTGCCTGGATGGGCCAAGTGTATTCTGCTCTCGGTCTGACTACCGGTGTGATCGTCCATGGCCTCGACGACCGCGAACGCCATGCGGCCTACGCCTGCGACGTGACCTACGGCACCAACAACGAATTGGGCTTCGACTATCTCCGCGACAACATGAAGTATCATCTCGAAGAGATGGTCCAGCGCGGTCACAATTATGCGATCGTCGACGAAGTTGACTCGATCCTTGTCGACGAGGCCCGCACCCCGCTCATCATCTCCGGCCCAGCCGACGACAAGTCGGAACTCTACAACGCGCTGGACCACTTCATCCCCGAACTCTCGGCCGATGACTATGAACTGGATGAGAAGCAACGCTCCATCTCGCTCACTGAAGCAGGCAACATTCACCTCGAGCAAATTCTCGCCGCTGCCAACATGCTCAAGGGCGATAATCTCTATGATGCCGCCAACGTCACCATTGTCCATCACATGCAGCAGGCCTTGCGCGCCCACAAGCTGTTCCAGAAGGACAAGGACTACATCGTCAAGGACAGCCAGGTTGTCATCATCGACGAGTTCACGGGTCGCATGATGCCGGGCCGCCGCTATTCCGAAGGTCTGCACCAGGCGATTGAAGCCAAGGAACACGTGGCAGTGCAGCCGGAGAACGTCACCCTGGCCTCGATCACCTTCCAGAATTATTTCCGGCTCTACAGCAAGCTCGCCGGCATGACCGGCACCGCCTCGACGGAAGCCGAGGAATTCATGGACATCTACAATCTCGATGTCATGGAAATCCCGACCAATGTGCCCGTGGCGCGCAACGACGAAGATGACGAGGTCTATCGCAGCGCCAAGGAAAAGTATGACGCCATCGCCGCCACCATCCGCGACGCCCGCGAGCGTGGCCAGCCCGTGCTGGTGGGTACAACCTCGATTGAAAAATCCGAAATCCTCTCGGGCCTGCTGAAGGCCCAGGGCTTCGAACACAACGTTCTCAACGCCCGCTATCATGAGCAGGAAGCAACCATCATTGCCCAGGCCGGCGTGCCGGGGGCTGTGACCATCGCCACCAACATGGCGGGCCGCGGCACCGACATCAAACTCGGCGGCAATCTCGACATGCGCATAGCGAATGAACTCGGCGATGTTCCCCCGGGCGCCCAGCGCGATGCCGCCATCGCCCGCATCAAGGGCGAGATCGAAGTTTACAAGGAAAAGGTCATGGCAGCCGGTGGCCTCTTCGTGATCGGCACGGAACGTCATGAAAGCCGCCGCATCGACAACCAGCTGCGTGGCCGTTCCGGCCGCCAGGGCGACCCTGGGCGCTCTCGTTTCTATCTTTCGCTTGAAGACGATCTCATGCGCATCTTCGGCTCCGACCGTCTCGACGGCATGTTGCAGAAGCTTGGCCTCAAGGACGGCGAAGCCATCATTCATCCGTGGATCAACAAGGCGTTGGAAAAGGCCCAGCAGAAGGTCGAGGCGCGCAACTTCGACATCCGCAAGAACATCCTCAAATACGACAACGTCATGAATGACCAGCGCAAGGTCATCTTCGAACAACGTATCGGCCTGATGCGTGGTGAGGAAATTGCCGAGACCATTGACGACATGCGCCATGACGTCATCGGCGAAGCCATTGCCCGCTATATCCCCGAGAACGCCTACGCCGAACAGTGGGATGCCGTTGGTCTGCGCGACGCCTTGCGCAAGAACATCGCCGTCGATTTCCCGGTCGAGGAATGGGTCAAGGAAGAAGGCATCGCGGACGAAGAGATCAAGGAACGCGTCACCACCACGGCAGATACCTACTATGCCTCCAAGCGTGAGAAATACGGCAAGGAGATCATGGACCAGGTGGAGAAGGCAGTGCTGTTGCAGACCTTGGACCGCTTCTGGCGCGATCATATCGTTACGGTAGATTACCTCCGTCAGGTCATCCATCTGCGTGGCTACGGCCAGCGCGATCCGCTCAATGAATACAAGACCGAAGCTTTCAACCTGTTCTCCGCGCTGCTCGGCAATCTCAAGGAGGCTGTCACCGGCCAGATGATGCGGATCGAAGTGCAGACCCGCGCTGCGGGTGAACTGCCGGATGAAGACGAGTTGCCCGACATGGAAGCCCACCACATGGATCTCACGTCCGGTGAGGATGATGTGGGCGAAGGTGAATTGGCTTTGGCCGCACCTCCAGCCGCGCGCGGCAAGGCCAAATCAAAGCCTGCGCTTGATCCGAAGAATCCGGAAACCTGGGGCAAGGTTGGCCGCAACGATGCCTGCCCCTGTGGTTCAGGCAAGCGCTACAAGCATTGCCACGGTGCTTACGTCTGAGGTTTTAGGTCGGGCCGCGCCCAGTCAACGAGCCGGCCCGCCAACCACCAGCCGAAGACGGCGATGAGGGCACCGGCATAGCCGTCCACGGCATAGTGCCAGGTGAGATGCACCGAACCGATCATGATCATGCTGGCGAAAGCTGTCAGCAGCCAGCCGAGCCAGCGCTTGCCTGAGGCAAACCCGAGCTTGGCGAAAAGCACTGACGTGCCGACGTGCATCGATGGCATGGCCGAGATTCCGTTGACCAGACCAACGCCGGTTTCATAGTTCTTCCACAACTCGTTCATCACATTGATCGACCAAATGGGATAGCTCGCGTTGGCAGTCTGCAACCACGTTATGGCACCCGCAAATGGGTCTTCGCCGGGCAGCAAGCGGCCATAGAAGCACGGACCGACAGACGAGAAGATGGTGCCGAGAATGCAAGTGCCGAGAAACCATGTCAGGGTGAAGCCGAGCAGAAAATGCAGGCGCAGCCGCGTGTCCTGGCCACTGAAGCCCTGCCAGAACCACAACACGAACATCACGAAGAACCAGATATTGTAGTTCACGTTCAGGACGAAGGTGATGAACGTCACGTTGAGGAAGGACAACAGCTCTTGCGGCTGCCAGCCAAAATGCACGGCCTTGTCCCAGGCGGCAAACGTAGCGTCCCAGGCAAACGGATTGGCGGTAGCAATGGACTTCTTGATGAAGGTGTAGCCCACCATGTAGCTGCTCATGAACAGGAAGGCATGGACGGCGTTGCTGATCCGTGTCGGTGCAAAATAGTCGTCGCGCAGCTTCTGGCCCAGCGCCACCACCACACTGCCGCGATAGCCGGAACGGGCGAGGCGGATGACCTCAAGCACGAGTCCGGCAATGATCATGACACAGAGGATGAGCAGCACCGGCCCGGAGAACAATTTCACCATCTGGAAATCAAAGGGCAGGTTCAGCACCCACGCCTCGGTCAGCGCGGTCGCCATCACCACTGCGGCAAAGCCATAGAGCAGGGCATGACGCCGGAAACCGGTGAGCACCGCTTCCGCGATGGCGGCAAGCCGGGATTGCGTCAGGACAATGGTTTCGCTGGACATTCCAGCTGTTTAACGGGCCTTTCCTTAAAGAGCCGTTGCGCCGGGAAGGGTGATCTGGACATTTATTAGAATCGTTCTAGGAAGATATGATGAAGAGTTTTTCCGACCTTACCGAACAGGAAATCCTGGCCCTGGCGATTTCCAGCGAGGATGACGACGCCCGCGCTTACATGGGTTTTGCCAATGCCCTGATGTCGACCTATCCGGCCTCAGCCAAGGTTTTTATCGAGATGGCGGAAGAAGAGCACGAACACCGCAGTGCCTTGACCAATCTTTATGTCAAGAAATTCGGCGAGTTCATTCCCTTGATCCGCCGTGGCGACATCAACGGTTTTGTCCGCCACAAGCCGGCCTGGACAATCTCGGGCCTCGGCATCGAAGCCATGCGGCAGCGCGCTGAAGTGGTCGAGTTGGAAAACTACCGCTTCTACACCCAAGCCGCGGAACGTACATCCGACCCCAGTGTGAAAAAGCTGTTGCTCCGACTCGCTGCTGCCGAGAAGGGCCATGAGTCACTGGCCACCAAGCTCGGTCTCAAGCACGTGACCCAAGACGCAAAGGTGGAGGAATCGGAAGCTGAGCGCCGTCTCTTCCTGTTGCAGGTGGTGCAGCCCGGCCTGGTCGGGTTGATGGATGGCTCAGTCTCAACCCTGGCGCCACTCTTTGCTGCCGCCTTTGCCACCGGCAACACCTGGGAGACGTTCCTCGTGGGCTCAGCCGCCTCGATCGGCGCCGGCATTTCCATGGGGTTGGCAGAGGGTCTCTCCGACGATGGCAAACTGACAGGGCGTGGTCATCCATTGATCCGAGGCAGTGCTGCCGGCATCATGACGGCGGTTGGCGGCATGGGCCATGCTTTGCCTTATCTCATCCCCGATTTCCAACTTGCCACAGGGGTCGCCGTCGTCATCGTCTTTATCGAACTCTGGGCCATCTCGTGGATCCGCTACAAGTACATGGATACGCCGTTTCTCAAGGCAGCATTCCAGATTGCGGTCGGCGGCTTCCTGGTGTTCCTGACGGGCATTTTGATCGGCAGTGCGTGAGAGGCTCCCCTCTCAATCGCCGTAATACGGCCCTTCGAGTCCCAGTGCCCTCAGTTTTGTGCCCAGGGCATTGGCTGCCTTGAGCAAAGACGCGCCATGGCGATCGATCTGCAATGACGTCAGCTCTGGCTGGCTGGTTGACTGCAGCGCACCAAGAATGGCCGCCACGTCTTCCGCCAGCGCGCGCACCTCAGACATGGCGGCCTTGTCGGCCACTGCCGCGACAAGATCATTGCGCGTCACACGCCCCACACCGCGCACCGTGGTTGGTCCAGCATTGACGTAGCCCTCGGGCAGGTCACCCTTGAGATTGCTCACTCGCTTGAACTGGATCACGTCGAAGATCTGGTCGACAGCCTGCTTTGCACCTTCAACACGTGAAGCATGTTCGGTATCTGCCGCCGCGTGGGGCAGCAGCTCGATGCGTCCCTTGTATTTCTTGGCAAGCGGCAGATAGGGCACCAGCGGCCCCGTCAATGTCTTGCCGGATTTGAAGATGTCGGCGTCAATTGCCGCATGCCGGACCTTGCCCGACGCCATGGCCTTGTCGAGCGCTTTGGCATCGACGCATTCACCGCGGTCATAGTTGAGGACGATTGCACCGGCATTCAATTTGGAGAGCACCGAGGCACCGACCACGCCAGCATTGGCGAAACACTTGCGCTTGCCATCGAAGGGTCCAAGGCCGGTGTGCACGCTGATAACGTCAGCACCCGTCGCTGCATCTTCCGCCGTCTCGGCAAATTTGAAACCTTCCGATTCAATCCACACCCGGTGGCGGGGCCGGGCATGAACCTGCACCTTCATGCCAAAGCTGGACGCCAGATGGGCGACTTCACGGCCGATATTGCCGTAGCCGATGATACCCATGGTCTTGCCTTCGAGTTTCTCCGTCGGGAAGTCCTTCAGATCCTTGCCCGTGTCGAAGCGGCCCGCCGCCGCCCGCGTGTGCAACGTCGCCACGTCGAGGTCTGGCAAGACCTTGAGGAGTGCCTTCATCGTCATCTGCGCCGTGGCCCGGCTGTTGAAGCTCGGCGTGTTCATCAGCGGCGCCACGCCGCCCACGCCAATGCCGCCACCCCACGAGGCGCACTGCATGTTGCCGGTACCGGCACCGATGCGAACACCACCCAGCGGGAACACCGCATCCTTCGGCAGGAAAGTCGCAGCGGCAATCACGGCGTCATATTGGCCCTTGCCAGTCAGCGGCAGGATTTCTGCCTCAGTCGAAAGGTCTGGCATGTAGAAGAAATGCACTTTGCCCGGCGTGTAGCTTTTCCTTGCTTGCGCCGCACCGTCGTGAAACACGCCACCCCTCGCGAGAATATGCGCCTTTACTGCGCTGGCGTCAGGCTTGCCCTTTTTGTCGAAGCGCAATCCGATGAGATCGGCAACGAGAACCTTGTACGTCCGAGAAGCGTCATCACTGCGCGGACGGGCAGTTTGTGTCGGTGGAGCTGCGAAGACCTCTCCCAACTTGGCCAAGTCTTCTTCCAGCACAACAGCCTTGGCCCGCAAGTAGGCATAGGTCAGGTTCTCGGCCAGAGCCGTGATATCAGACGTCTGGCGGATACCCCCAATCCAGGCGCGATAGTCACCGGGTGTGCCGGGGAATGCGTTGACATACCGCGCCACATCAAGGCCGCGCTCATGCACGCCATTCGGATGGGTCAATCCTTCCACGCCGAGCAATTGCTTTGAGCGCGCAATGATGCGGGCATGAACGGCAGGATCGCTGATGTCCGGATCATTGACCCGCAACAAGGTCACGGCCGAGCCGCGCCGGTCCGGCTCTTTCACACCAAGCTGCAGCAACGACTGCCCGGCTATCCATTGATTGAGCGCCGCGCGATTGCCGGTCGAGCGCGCGTTCAACACGCTCACCGGTCCGATCATCTTGGCGACACGGCGCAGGCCAAAAGTGGTTTCGGCAAAGGCCAGTGTTGAGAAGGTATTGATGACGCCGCCCAACATCTTGTCCTCGGCAGGATCATAGAACGGCCCGATGTTGACCGTGCGCTCGCCGGTCAGTGGCCGGCGCTGGTCGACGGGAGTTGCCAATTTCAACTGGCGTGGAATGGCAGCGAGGGGGGCCTTCGCATTGCGCTCTACCAGGACCAGCGCTTGCGGTGTGAAGGACATGATGAAGTAGCCGGATATGCCGCCAATTGCTTTCTGGAAAGGCGTGAAAAAGCAACACTTTGCCGTCACTTCCTTGACCAAATCCTCACCCCAGGGCATGGCTCCGAGCAATGATGTGGCGTCTAGCATGGCATGGTGTTCGTCCGGATTACTGGCGATCCAGGCGAGCAGGTTCTGAATTTCTTGCTTTGTGTATGTTGTCGCACCGGTGGTCTCGTGGCCGACACCGAAGACGAGTTTCACGCCTTTGGACGCGAGAACCTCAGGCGAGGGAATGGCGCCCTCGCTCTCCGAAAAATGCAGGCGCGCCTCATCACCACCTTTGGACTGACGCATCAGTTCGACGATTTGCGCGCCCCACGATTGGCGAAAGAATCCGCCTGACGCTGCTGCTTCCGATTCCGGACGCGGCGTATCGATGTAGATGTTCTGGCTGGCATCGGCACCAATGAGATGAAGGGCCGCAACAGAGAAACCTGAATGTCCGCCGCCCAGACCTACGGCCATGCGATTTGACTTCGGGAAGCCAAAATAGCCATGGATTTCCCTCATCATGTCGAGGATGAATTTGTCCGCCGGATAACCACGGTGCATCGAGCGGGCTATTTCGGCGACAGTGTATGGCCCCAGGTCTTTGCCGGTGTCATCAAACTTGCGGTAATTCTCCTCCAGCCAGTGTTCGAATTCAAAGCGGTTGCGCCGCGCTTCAACTTCGTCTGCCACGGCGTCAGTGATCGGGCCAACGCCAAAGAACTGGTTGCTGCTGCGCGCCGGTGGACCGCCTGCTGTTGCGGCTAGGGCAGCGGCGTGCTGGCGCTTGAGAGTATCAATGTCTGACATAGTGAGGTCCCCGCGTGCTGGTGCGACGTGCTGTTCAGCCAACAGTCCTGCGCGACATGGCGCGACAGGTGCCGTCAGCCGACGCACACCTCAGCGCATTTTCCGACATCGCCGGATTTGAAGAGCGTACGTCAGTGGCGCTCAGCTCAACGCGTCGCGAATCCGGTAGTACAGCATAGCGGCAGCGAGCAACGGGGTGCGGATGGGGCCGCCGGGGAAGGGCAGGTGCTTGAAACGCGCCAGCAAGTCGAAACGTTCAGCCGTGCCACGGATCGCGTCCGCCATCAGCTTTCCGTACATTTGCGCCAGCGCCACGCCCTGGCCTGAATAGCCATGCGCATAATAAACAGTGGGCGACAGCCGGCCACAGTCGGGAATGCGGTTGGAGGTGATGGCGATGGATCCACCCCAGGCATGATCAATTTCCACGTCCTGCAATTGTGGAAAGACCCTCAGCATGCGGGGCTTCATGTAGGCACCAAGATCAGAGGGCTCCATGGTGGAGTAACTTGCCCGGCCGCCGAACAGCAGGCGGTGATCTGGCGTGCGGCGAAAGTAATCGACGATGAAATTGGTGTCGGCCACCGCCTCGTTGTCGAGGATGAGACTCTTGGCTCGTGCCTCCCCCAAGGGTTCGGTCGTGATGATGTAGCTGGTGACGGGCATGATGCGGCCCGCCAACGCCTTCACAGTCTTGCCGAGATAGGCATTGCCGCCGATCACCATGAACTTGGCGCTGACCTTGCCAGTGGCCGTGCGGGCCCAGGGTGCGGACCCCGTATCAACCTCGGTAACCCGCGCGTTCTCGAAAATGCGCACGCCCGCCTTGGCCGCCGCCGCTGCAATCCCCGTCAGATAGTTCAGCGTGTGGAAATGTCCGGCGCGCGGCTCGCGCATGGCACCGTGATAAACCGTCGTACCAAGCTTCGCTTGCAGCGCCTGCTTGTCGAGCACCTCGCATCCGGAATAGCCGAGGCCCTCATATTCTTCCGCCCACTCCCGCAGCATGTCCATCTGCGTCGGCTTGGGAATGCAATGCAGGTATCCCCAGGTGAGATTGCAATTGATCCTGTGTTTGGCAATGCGGGCTTCAATGAGATTTTTTGCATCCTCGGCGATGTCGAAACACTTGCGCGCGTCGTCCTTGTTCATCTGCGTTTCGAGCCGCGCCTGGCCGGGCGAAAATCCCGTGCACACCTGCCCGCCATTGCGGCCCGATGCCCCTGCGCCGATGCGGCCTGCTTCCAATACGACAACCGAATATCCCGCCCCGGCAAGTTCGAGCGCTGCTGATATGCCAGTGAAGCCGCCGCCAATGACCACCACGTCAGCGGATATATCGCCCGTCAGCGCTGGATAACTGTCACTACGATTGGCCGTCGTTTGGTAATAGCTCTCGGCAATCAGGGATTGTCTCATGCTTTCAACGCTCTAGGTTGCCCCTTCCGAAGAGCTCGGAAAGCAGGCATTATTGCACCGAAATCAATAGCATAGCGAACAATCATGAGTCACCCGAAGTTCGAAGAATACGTTGCATCCAACCGCATCAGCGAAGTCGAATGCCTTGTTGCCGACATGTCCGGCACCGCCCGCGGCAAGATTTTGCCGCCGAAGAAATTCCTCAAGGGACAGCGCAGCCGTGGCCTTCGCATCCCCGAAGAAGTTTTCACGTTGACCATCAATGGCCGCTACGTGCAGGACACCCAGGCCGTCAGCGACAGCGCCATCGATATCTACATGGAGCCGGACTACGACACCGTGCGCATGGTGCCGTGGTACACCGAACCGACCGCCCAGGTGATCTGCGATGCCTTCCATCTCAATGATGATCCCGTGTCAATTGCTCCACGTCATGTCCTGAAGCGCGTACTGCAACTCTACAAGGACAAGGGCTGGCGGCCGGTTGTGGCCCCGGAACTGGAATTCTATCTGGTCAAGCGCAATCCTGATGCTGACTATCCGCTCGAGGCCGCCGTCGGCCGCTCTGGCCGCAAGGAGCCCGGTGGCCAGGCTTACGGCATCGACGCCGCCAATGATTTCGATCCCATCGTTGAAGACATCTACGACTACTGCGAGGCCCAGGAGTTGGACGTCGATACGCTGTCGCATGAAAGTGGCCCGGCCCAGCTCGAAATCAATTTCAATCACGGCGACCCGCTCGAGCTTGCGGATCAGGTGTTCCTGTTCAAACGAACCGTGCGCCAGGCGGCCCTGAAGCACGACATGTATGCAACTTTCATGGCCAAGCCCCACGCCAACGAACCGGGCTCGTCCATGCATATCCACCAGTCGGTACTCGACAATCGCACCGGCAAGAACATCTTTGCCGACAAGAACGGCAAGCACTCCAAGCTCTTCCTCAATCACATCGGTGGACTGCAGCGCTATCTCGCGGCGGCCCTGCCGCTCTGTGCCCCCAACGTCAATTCCTATCGCCGCCTGGTGCCGGAAAGCGACGCACCTACCAACGTTCACTGGGGTATCGACAACCGCACCGTCTCGCTCAGGGTGCCATCGTCCGATCCGTCCAACCTGCGCCTTGAAAACCGAGTGCCGGGTGCCGATGCAAATCCGTATCTCGCCTTCGCGGCCTCGCTTGCTTGCGGCTATCTCGGCATGGTCGAGCGCATCAAGCCCTCGGAACCCGTGGTGGGTTCAGCCTACCGCTATGCCCATACACTGCCGATCAACCTCGAAGAAGCGCTCGACAAACTCAACTACACCAAGGCACTGAAGCAGGTGCTGGGCGAGAAGTTCGTGGAAGCCTACCAGGATGTGAAGTTCGAGGAGATGCAGCACTATCGCCGCGTCATCAGCTCGTGGGAGCGGGAATACCTTCTCCTCAATGTCTGAGGGGCATGCTATCACTTTGATTCTCGATTTTGCGGGGCGGAGTACCAAGATGATCCGGAAGCTGTTGCAACGTTGTTGTGTGATGCTGGCCTTGGCTGTCGCTGGTCCGGCGGCGGCACTTGCAGCGGCCTCTCCAGCGGCTGTGCAATCTGCTGTGGCAGGTGTGCTGACCTCGGGCGAGCGCCTTCCGCTTCCCATCGAGCGCGTCAAGAGCGCCCTGTCGGCACATTACATCAAGGGCAGGGCCGCACCGTATTGGGTCGGGACCGGTCGCATGGAGCAATTACTGCAGCGCCTGCAGAACGCCACGCTCGATGGTCTTGAGTCGTCTGCATATCCCGTCGATGCACTTCGCGACCTCGCGGCGGAAGCGCAAAATGGAGGAGCCCAGGAGGGCGCCACCGCCGAACTCTACTATTCGGCGTTTTTCGTTGCCTATGCCGCCGATCTGAAGATCGGCCGGGTCACGCCGCAAAAAGTTGACCCCAATCTTTTCCGCAACCGCAAGACCATCGATGCACTGCGTGTGCTGACTGAGATGCAAAAGCAGCCCGATGGCGGCAAGGCCGCATCGCTGTTCGAACCGCGCAACAATCACTATCAGGTCCTCAAGCGCATGCTGCGCGCCTATACCCGCGTCATCAAGGAAGGCGTTGACTGGCCGGTCATTGGCCAGGGCGACAGCCTCAAGCCTGGCGGAAGCGACGCCCGTGTGCCGAAGATCCGCGAACTCCTCACCTTCACTGGCGATTATGATGGCCCGGATTCTGCGTCTTCCAAGTACGACGCAACACTGTTTGAAGCGGTGAAGAAGTTCCAGTTGCGCCATGGCCTGGAAGCCAAGGGGCTTCTCGGCAAACAGACTGTCGCCGCCATGAACGTGAAGCCGGAAGAACGCCAGCGCCAGATCATTCTCAACATGGAGCGTTGGCGCTGGATGCCGGACCAATTGGGCGATGAGCATTTTCTCATCAACATTGCCGGTTTTGAACTTGAGTGGGTGCAGGGCAAGTCTGAGCGTGAGCGCATGAATGTCGTCGTCGGTGCGATTGCAACACAAACGCCGGAGTTTTCCGACGAGCTCGAATACGTCGAACTGAATCCGACATGGACCGTGCCTTATTCCATCGCCACCAAGGAAATGCTGCCCAAGCTCAGGTCAGATCCGTACCACTATGCGGAGGAGTTCGAAGTTTTCGCAAATGGCAAGCTTGCCGATTGGGGCAGCGTCAATTGGGCGGCCTATGGCTCAGGCAAGTTCCCCTTCACCTTCCGTCAAAAACCCGGCCCCAAGAATGCGCTGGGCAAGGTGAAGTTCATGCTGCCCAACGCCCACAACATTTACCTGCACGATACCCCGGCCAAGGACAAGTTCGCCAACTCGACCCGTGCCTTCAGCCACGGTTGCATCCGTCTTTCGCGCCCAACTGATCTCGCTTATGCGCTGCTCGGTGACAAGATCGGCATGAGTCCGTCCCTCATCAACAGTATCTGGGGATCAAACGTCACCAAGCAAATTGCGTTGCCGAAGAAAATTCCGATCCACATCGTTTATGCCACGGCTTTTGCAACCGATCGCGGCATTGAATTCCGTCCTGACGTTTATGGCCGTGATCGCAAACTTCAGGCCGCGTTGTTTGGCCGGCCCTCAAGCTGACGGCGCGAAATTTCGCAAGCAATTGAGCAATCGGCGCACGGCTGTTGGCGCAGCAAGATAAAATCTGCGCACGACAGGCCGCGTCAGGCGAACCCAAAGCCGCGCATGGAGAGTTCCGCGCAAACTGAATGTTGTCACATGGCCTGATAGGCGAACATTCTTGTTTGCCAACCTGGCTTTGTAGCCTGAGGGATTGCCCATCATGTCGAAGGTGGCGATACCTTTGTCGATGAGCCATTTCAGCGTCATGTCGATCAGAACGGCACCTGGCGACCACGCCCGCAACATCCAATCAAAGCCGGCGGTATAGAGGTAGTAGTGCCCGTGCTGAAGAAAGCCGACCTGATAGGCAACGGCAGTCGATCCCGACAGCAGGGCAAAGACGATCGCTCCATCGTCAAGTGTGTCACCAGGCAAGCTGGCAAGAAAAGCGGCGTGCTGTTCCTGACCCAGACCTTCCATATTGCGGGCAGTCTGGTTGATCCAGACCTTCTTCATGGCGATGCAATCAGCAATGGCATCGCGATAGCCCGAATCGGAAGGTTTCAAGACTTGCAGTGTCAACGGTCCGTGTTTGCTGAGATACGTGTCCGCGCGCCGCCGCAATTGGCGCAACTTCTTGTCGGCATGCAGGTCATATGCAGCGGCCGTTGCAAAGGTCGTGAGGTCATATTGCAGGGATTGGTTTTCGAGTTCCGGGGCCAAGCTTGTTTCACCGAGGAGGGCGAGCAGCGGCGAACCATGAGGCACGTAATTGAAGTGCAGAATATCTGCGCCCGCCGCCCTCAGGGCCTGCAGCAACAACTTGCTGCCTGCTGGTGAGAGTTGGTCACGAGCGGTCAGGATATTGGAATATTGCGTGTGTGGCTCCCCCAGGGAACGAAAGACCTTGAGACCCAAACGGGACGTTTCCCGCATCATGGGCAATACCGCAACTGGCATTCCGTTGTGCAAGAGCATGAAAATCAACATGTCCTGCTTGGGTTTGGCATGGTGCACCCACCAGTTGCGGCACCACTGGTAACTTTGGAAGTAGACGTGTTTGGACTGCGTTTGTTGGTCGAGTTTCATCCAGACGCCGGACCAGCGTTCCATGTCGGCAACCGTCTCCATAACGAGAACAGACAGTTCGTCTGTCTCAGAATGGGACGAGAATCCATGAGGAAGTGGTGAGATGTAATTCATTGCCGTCCATTAGCCGTATCGCCAACCGCATCGCTGCAAGATGGATGCCCGGCCTGGCAATGATGGACAGCACAGTGAATGAGTTCTGCGGTCAGGTTAACTTTTTGCGTTTCGCAAAGAAGTTCCTTTCGATTTCAGCGAAGGCGCGCTGGTAGACATTTTCCTCGGTGCGCGGCATCAGCACCAAGTCATCCTGCGGGCTTGCCTGCCAATCACCGGTCCACATGCCGAAGGTCGAATTGTCTGCCGTCACTGGCCACAGCCTCGGTCCCGAAACATAGTTAAGCCACGGAATTTCGCATTTGGTGATGCGGTAGCTGAAGCTCCGGGAGAGATCGCAGAGATGCAGCAATTCCTCATTGAGATGACCGTCGCCAAAATAGAAATCGCGCACGCCTGATACCTTGTCGGAACGCACCTTCTTCAGCATGTGCATGTGTGTGATGTCGCCATGCCAGGCTCCCATGCCGGCAAAGTCGCGCATGATGGCCCATACCTTGTCAACCGGCGCCTTGATGATGCGCGACGTCCACACCTTGTTTGGCTGGCCACCCTTCCAGCGCACTGCACCAGAGGGCACTTTCGGCCGGTCACGCTTGATCATTGCCGCGAGGTTCTTGAAGTTCGCTGCAAAGACGTCCTTCGAGACGATGCGCTCGTACTTGCCCTCATCACCTGGCGCTTCGTCAAACGTCGCCTCCCATTCCGCGAATGTGGTGTTATTGAGCGTCACGGGCATGAGGCGCAGTGTGGCGAGATAGTTCTTCACCGGAAACGCGGGCTTCTCGAAATTGTAGGAGAAGCTGTAGCGGGCATCATCGAGCATCAGCAGCCGTTCACGGATATGGCCGCCGTCATGTCCGTAGAACGAGCGCACACAGCCCACCACATCGGCATCAAGCCCGCCCTCGATTTTGGATTTGGCAATGGCGGGAGCCCACTTCGGCAAGGCATTGAAGTCGCGCACCTTGGGCCAGACGGCCTCCACCGGGGCATTCAATATGATACTGGCATAGGCGCGGGCCATGGTTTGCTCCTCAGAAACTGATCGACTTGAAATCGCGGGTCTGTTGCGTCAGCGCCAGCTCAGTCGGCAGGCGCTCCATTGAACTTGCGCCATAGAAGCCGTGAATGCCCGGCGTGTGCTGCAGCATGTAAGCTGCGTCATCCGGCGACGAGATCGGCCCGCCATGGCAGAGCACAATCACATCTTTTCGCACTTTGCGGGCGGCATCGGCAATACCAGCCACGATGCCTGGGCAGTCCTTCAGCTTGAGTGATGTCTCCGCTCCAATGTTGCCTCCGGTCGTCAGCCCCATGTGCGCGACAATGATGTCAGCTCCAGCCTTGGTCATGGCCACAGCTTCATCAGTATTGAAAACATACGGCGTGGTCAGCATGTCCTTGGTGTGCGCCGCCGCGACGAGGTCAACTTCCAGGCCATAACCCATGCCCGTCTCTTCGAGATTCTTGCGGAACGTGCCATCGAACAGGCCCACGGTCGGGAAATTCTGGATGCCGGCAAAGCCCAGCGCTTTTAGCTCGTCGAGAAAGTGATCACGGATCATGAAGGGATCGGTGCCGTTCACGCCCGCCAACACCGGCGTGTGCCGGACGACTGGCAGAACTTCGCGCGCCATTTCCATAACGATGTCATTGGCATTGCCATAGGCGAGAAGACCGGCCAGCGAACCGCGTCCCGCCATGCGATAACGTCCGGAATTGTAGATGACAATGAGATCAATGCCGCCGGCTTCCTCGCAGCGCGCCGAAAGCCCGGTGCCGGCTCCCCCGCCGATGATGGGTTTGCGCTGCTCGATCATGCTGCGAAAATGCACCAGCAGATTCTTGCGGGAAAGTTTGCTCATATCTCGTCCTCAAGTGATGTCATGAAATGCCTTGACCACAGCATCCGCAAAAGCCGGATCATTGATGTGGGCATCAATTTCAACCAGCTTGCGGTGATCAGCGGCCTTGAAAGTGGAACGGATGGCGGCGAACAATGCTGCATCGGCAGCGGCATCATGGAAAGGTTTTCCAACCGCATCTATGGCCGACACACCTTTGAGCGGCAGTAGAAAACGCACCGGCCCTTGCATGAGATTGACGCGCTCGGCGATCCACATGCCGATGGCATGGCTTTCGTCCGCAGTTGTGCGCATCAACGTGACAAAGGGGTTGTGGATGTAGAATTTGCGGCCTTCGTAGCGCGCAGGGACCGTATCGCGGGCCCCAAAATTCACCATGTCGCAGGCCCCGACCGAACCGACAAAGGGTATTCCTCTTCGGATGATGGCACCAAAGCGATCTTCGGTGCAGGGCAGGACACCTCCAAAGAGATGATCGGCCACTTCCGTTGTCGTGAGGTCGATGGCGCTGGTCAGGAGTCCGGAATCGATCAGCTTCTCGAAACACTGCCCGCCCGTGCCCGTGGCATGGAACACGAAACAATCATGCGTTTCTTCCAGTTCCGCCCGGATCTGTGTCACTGCCGCCGTCGTGACCCCGAACATGGTGAGGCCAACGGCGGGCCGGGTTGTGTCGGACTCGGGAATTTCGTTCAGCACCATGCCCGCCACGGCGTGGGCGGCATTGCCGATGACCTTGCGGGTTACGCTGTTGAGGCCGGCAATGTCGGCAACCGCGTGCATCATCATGATGTCACTCGCCCCCACGAAAGGTGCCACATTGCCCGACGCCAGCGTCGACACCATGAGCTTTGGCACGCCAACCGGCAGCGCCCGCATGGCCGTGGTGACAATTGCGGTATTGCCTGAACCGCCCAGTCCCAGGATGGCACCGACGTCTTTCTGGGCGAGGAGGAAATGCGTCAGTGCCTCGGCCATCGCCGTTACGGCTGCACCCCGGTCCGTCAATCCGAGAACGGCACCAGCACCTTGTGGATGGAAAGCCGCGACGTCTTCTGCACGCACATCCGCATTTCCATGGTGCGCTGTCGTCGACACGTCGACGAGCCTTGCCCGTGCCCCCGCGCCATGAACAAGCAGCGCTGCATAGTGCAATTCCTCGCCCTTGGTATCGAGTGTGCCGATGACATAGACGGTCGCGGCGCTCATGACGTCATCGTGCCTTGGCCCAGCCCTGCTTCATGGTCTTGAGACCGGCTTTGTAAACCTCTTCCTTGTTGGGGAAGAAATCGCGCCACACCCGTGTCGCCGCCGCCAATGCCGGGATGGCGCGGCCAAAAGCCTCGATCGTCATCCAGCCATCATACTTCGCGGCTTTCAGGGCCTTGAAGGTTGCGGCCCATGGCACGTGGCCCTTGCCCGGCGTGCCACGGTCATTCTCCGAAATGTGCACGTGGATCATGTGTTTCTTGATGGCCTTGATCGCTGCAACCGGATCCTTCTCCTCGATGTTGCAATGGAAGGTGTCGTACATCGCCTTTACATGCGGGTGATCGACTTCGTCGAGGTGGTCCGACAGTTGCGCCATGGTGTTGAGGAAATAACATTCAAAACGATTGAGAGCTTCGACCGCGAAACGTACATTCTTCTTTTCTGCATGGTCTCCGGCGCGGCGGTGAAAGGTGACGCCGCGCGTCCGCTCCTGCTTGGTGGCGGGATCACCCGAAAAATAGCCAATCTCCGAATGCATGGGACCAGCCAGGATGTTTGCACCCAAGGCGGCGGTGCAATCGACAGCCCACTTGGCCCGCTCCAGCGCGGCTTGCTGCTGTGCTTTTTCCGGTGACAACGGATTGTGGCCTGCGCCCAGCACACTTACGGTGCTCCGCTCCAGGCCGATCTTGTCGAGATGTTCGCCCAGCCGCGCATAGTGTTCCGGCGTGCCTTCAAAGAGCGGCAATTCCACCCCGTCATAGCCGGCCTTTTTCAATGCTTTGAAGATCGGCACATGCTCATCGGTCACATGCCCCGTCCACAGCAGCATGTTAAATCCGTACTTCATATGCCATCCTCCAACTGATATAACAGTTTTGCACATTCAAGAACGGTGTCAATCGCGCATGTGGACAGCGCCTGCGGCACAGCGCAAAAATACAGGGAGTATCACCATGAACAAGCCTTTGCCTGCAACGCCAGTTCAAGCCGCCGCATTCGCCCGCATGCAGCAGTTGATGAGCACATCGCCTGTGCCATCGATTTCGACCGAACTCCTCACCACAGCGGACGGTGAGTTGAACCGGGAACTCAATGCATTTCTCTTTGATCCGCCCGGCAATCCCAACCTGTTGAAGGGCAAACGCATTGCCATCTGCTGCACCAACGGCGTGGAGGAAGTGGAAATTCTGGGGGCCCAACGCTGGCTCACCGAACATGGTGCGACTGTGCATGTCGTCTCACCACGCATCGGTACGTTTCCGGCAACACTGGGCCTGCGCTTTCCGCCGGTCTGCGAAACCCACGTGCTCGCCATCCGCCTGATGGAAAATGCCGGCTGGATCAAAATCGACAAATACATGGATGAAGCCAGGGTCAGCGACTACGACGCGCTGATCTTGCCTGGCGGGTGCTGGAACCCGGATGCCCTGCGTGCCGACAAAAATGCCCAGACCTTTGTGCGCGACATGCACGCCGCTGGAAAACCCACCTGCGCCATCTGCCATGGCCAGTGGGTGATGATCAGCGCCAAGATTCTCAAAGGCAAGAGGGCCACCGCCGTTTGGAACATCCAGATCGACGTCGAGAACGCTGGCGCCACGGTGCTTGATGAACCCTGCGTTGTTGACGGCAATCTCATCACCGCCCGTTTCCCCTATGACCTGCCGCGCATGGTGGCAGCGCTCGTGAAGCAACTGGTGGCAGCTTGAAGCCATCACCTTGAGTGACGCCAGAGAGTTGGCGGGCCAACCCAGCGCAGCGGGTGCAAGCTTCCTGCGCCTGCGCACCCTTGTGCGCCTGCGATGGCTTGCTGTCTTCGGCCAATCTGTGGCGGTATTGCTGGTCGCATTCTACCTCGGATATCCGGTGCCGCTCGGGCCATGCCTCGGTCTGATTGCCCTTTCGGCCTGGCTCAACATCTTTCTCACCATCCGCTGGCGTGGCAGCCAGCGCCTGAGCCCGCGCATGGCGGGCCTGCTCCTGGCCTATGACTCCGTGCAACTGGCAGGTCTGCTCTATTTGACCGGCGGACTGCAGAACCCATTCTCTTTTCTTTTCCTCGTGCCGGTGACTGTTTCCGCAACCTCGCTGCCACTGCGCTCAACGCTGGCTCTGGGGGCATTGTCTTTCGGCTGTGCCACGGCGCTGGCCTTCTATCATCTGCCATTGCCCTGGCCGGCGGATACGTCACTCAACTTGCCCCCAACCTATCTACTTGGACTTTGGTTTGCGATTGTTTGCGGCACCGTATTTTCGGCGATCTATGCCCGCCGCATTGCCGAAGAGGCCCGCCAGATGTCTGCCGCCCTGGGAGCGACGGAAATTGTGCTGGCGCGCGAACAACGTCTCTCGGCGCTTGATGGTCTTGCCGCAGCGGCAGCCCACGAATTGGGAACACCGCTCGCCACCATCGCGCTGGTGGCCAAGGAGTTGAAGCGCGAGATGCCAGCGGCCTCGGTGCACAGCGACGACATCGAGTTGCTGATCAGCCAGACGGCACGCTGCCGCGAAATCCTGGCGCGGCTGTCTCACCATCACGAAGGCAGCGATGAAGTTTTTGGCCGGGTCAATCTTTCGGCCATGCTGGAAGACCTTGTCGCCCCCTTGCGCGGTTCTGATGTTGAGATCGCCATAACGTGCGCGCCCGATGCCAAGTCCCCTGGTTCTCCTGAACCAGTGCTTCAGCGCAATCCGGCCATCGCCTATGGTCTCGGCAACATCCTCGAAAATGCCATCGACTTCGCCACATCCCACGTCGCGGTTGAAGCCCGCTGGAACAAGGCCTCTGTGACATTGCTGGTCAGCGATGATGGTCCAGGATTTGACCAGCAAATCTTTGATCGCCTCGGTGACCCCTTCGTCACGACACGGCCCGGCTACACCGAGGCCGACGTTGCCGAAGGCCGCCATGAGGGCATGGGCCTCGGACTCTTCATCGCCAAGACCCTGCTCGAACGCTCTGGCGCAACTGTCGCTCTCTCCAATCAGAAACCACCGGCGAAAGGGGCCCGCATCGCGCTTGCCTGGCCGCGCGCGGCATTGGATATTGGGATGAGTGACAAGCAATCCACTTGACCCAATCCGATTGCAGGGCCAATGCGTAACCCGATGATGACTCAGGCCTCGACATTACCCGGCGACAAGACCCTTCTGCTCGTAGATGACGACAAGCCATTTCTCACGCGGCTTGGCCGCGCCATGGAGGCACGTGGCTTTGTTGTTCGCCTCGCCGATACAGTTGCCGAGGGCATTGCCGAAGTGAAGAAGCAGGCACCGGGGTATGCGGTGGTTGATCTTCGCCTGCAGGATGGCAATGGGCTCGACGTGATTGAAGCACTGCATACCGCTCGGCCCGATGCCCGCGTGGTGGTGTTGACGGGTTATGGCAATATTGCCACCGCCGTCACGGCAGTGAAATTGGGTGCGATCGATTATCTGGCCAAACCAGCCGATGCCGATGCCGTCTATGGCGCACTGATCTCCGACAAGGACAATCGTCAGGCCTTGCCGGAAAATCCCATGTCGGCCGATCGCGTGCGCTGGGAGCACATCCAGCGCGTCTTTGAACTGTGCAATCGCAATGTCTCGGAAACGGCACGCCGCCTGAACATGCATCGCCGCACATTGCAGCGCATTCTCGCCAAGCGCGCGCCGAAATAATCAGGGATCGTAGAGGCCGTGCAGTCTCTGGGCGGCAACGCGACCGAACTGCAGCGTGACGGCGCGGCGGCGTGAGGCGTGCAGCGTATGATCGGGTGTGCTGCGGATAATCTCCGCACCATATTGATCGGCCAACACCAGGCCAGCCTCTTCCGGAATGATCGCAGGGTTCATGCTCAGCGGAATGGCGAAGGAGAAGCGGTCGCAATACTCGCGGTACTCCGGCCACTTCTGGTCAACGCGGAAATCTTCAAGCGACGACTTGATTTCGACAATCCAGATCAGGCCGTCGTCCTTCACGCCGAAAACATCAGCCCGCCGGCCCGTGGCCAGGGTAAATTCAGTGATCACCGCAAAACCATGCATGCGCATGAGGCGGCAGACGCCGCGTTGCACCGCGAGCGCAGTTTCCGATTGCCGGCCATCAATGGGGAGGAGGGGAACGTCAGCCATGTTTTTTGATGAATGCTTGAGGTTTTAGATCCTGCATGTCGGAAACGGCAGCCGCGATCCGGTCATCGCTCCAGTCCCACCAGGCCAGTTCAATCATCCGTGAACGGATTGATTTTGGGAAGCGCCACTTGATGCGTTTGGCGGGAACGCCAGCGACAATTGCATAGGGCTCGACGTTCTTGGTGACAACAGCACCGGCGGCGATCACTGCACCATGGCCGATGGTGATGCCGGGCAAGACAATCACGCCGTGGCCGATCCAGACATCATGCCCGATGATTACTCGGCGTGACTGTCGCAAGGAGCGAAACCCCTTGTCGATCTTGGCGCCAACGAAATACTCGTTGGGTCGATATGTAATGTTGTGTTGGGATACCCGCTCCATTGGATGGCCGAGAGCATTGATGCGGACATTTGCCGCAATCGACGTAAACTTGCCGACAGTGGTGTAGATGGCTTCTGAGCCACGCGAGAAATAGCTGAAGTCGCCGATATCACATTCGGAGAGCACAACTCGCACCCCCACAACGGTGTGCCGCCCAAGAATGCAGTCTCTCGTTTCCGCAGTGGGATGAACGCGCGGGGTGCCGTCGCGTGGTGTCTTTCCTGGCGGATTCTGAAGCGTCATGGAGGTACTCTAACAAAAAAGCCGCCCCCTGCGGAGCGGCCCTTTCGAATTGAGAATGGCGTGGCTCAGGCGGCTTTTTCGACGTCGAGCTTTTTGGAGATGGCGCGCTTGATTCTGCGGGCCTTGATCGAGAGCTCGTCGTTCTTGGCCTTGAGCAGGTAAGAATCGAGACCACCACGGTGTTCCACCGACTTCAGCGCATGCGCGCTGATACGGAAGGAATAGGAATTGCCGAGCGCGTCAGACATCAGCGTGACGTCGCAAAGGTTCGGCATGAAGCGTGTCTTGGTCTTGTTGTTGGCGTGGGACACTTGGTTGCCCGAAAGCCAACCCTTGCCTGTGAATTCGCAGCGGCGCGACATGATACTCTCCGTAATCTCAACGTAAGAAAGCCGGAAACTCCCGTTCCCGGCACGAATGTTGGGGGTTCCATAGCGGCGGGCAGCGGTGAGGTCAAGCGAGGAGGTGGGATTGCGACCTGATCTCTCCGCCATGCCCAGCCCGGCTTTCGGCACCGCTTACCACTCCCGCTTCTGGCCGACGTCAGGTCTCAGGCCTCCCGATTGGCCAAGTCCTGAATTGGCACAGGTGGTTAACGTCAACGGGCCAAACTGCTGCTTCACGTCCTCAAAGTGCAATGGCAGTTCCTGCCGATTTGTGTTTTCGCAACCATTACCCACTATCCATGGCGTGAACAAAACTGGAAAATTCACAAAATAGCGATTCGTGCCCGCTTCGTTCCGCCGGGGAACGTTTCCTTAAAATAGTGAGTCAAATCATCGGCTTGCCATTAAGATCCCCTTCACACTTGGTTCGAAATCTTAACGCGCGAGGGCTGCGAATGCAGAAAATCGCCGTTGTGCCGCACCCTTGAACCTTGCGGAAATGCCTCAAAGCTTACGGAACATAAAGTGAAAACACCGTGTTAAGCGATTCGGGCGCGCTCCGTTCCCCTTTGAATCCAAAGCTTAAGCGCTTGTGCCAATGCGGACAGATCCGGCACCCGGAAAGGCTCACTCAACCAAGGTGCCATGTGGCCAGTTGCCATTGGACAGAAATGACCTAACTAGGAGACAGATGTTATCCTCCCGCGCCGCCCACCGCAGCAGTCACGTCACTGCCGTTCTCGGGCCCACCAACACTGGCAAGACCCACTATGCCGTCGAGCGTATGCTTGGCCATGGTGGCGGCATGATCGGCCTGCCGCTGCGCCTGCTGGCCCGCGAGATCTATGACCGGGTACGTTTGCGCGCCGGCGACCATGCCGTGGCGCTGGTCACCGGCGAGGAAAAAATCATTCCGGCACAACCCCGCTATTGGGTCTGTACCGTCGAGGCCATGCCACCAGACATCGATGTGCCCTTCCTCGCCATCGATGAAGTGCAGATTGCCAACGACCTCGAGCGCGGCCACATTTTCACCGATCGCATTCTGCACCGCCGCGGCTTTGAAGAGACCATGCTGCTAGGGGCCGGCACCATGCGCGGCATTCTTGAACGCCTTCTGCCCAAGACCACCTTCATCTCGCGGCCACGGTTGTCCAAGCTCTCATACGCTGGCCAGAAAAAACTTACCCGCCTGCCGCCGCGCACGGCGATCGTCGCCTTCACTGCCGAGATGGTTTACGCGGTGGCGGAATTGATCCGCCGCCAACAGGGTGGCGCCGCTGTCGTCATGGGGGCGCTGTCACCGCGCACCCGCAATGCCCAGGTGGCACTCTATCAATCAGGTGAAGTTGACTACATCGTCGCCACCGATGCCATTGGCATGGGTCTCAACATGGATGTCGATCACATTGCCTTTGCCTCCACCCGCAAGTTTGACGGTTTCCAGTTCCGCCATTTGACACCGGCCGAAATTGGCCAGGTCGCGGGCCGCGCCGGGCGCTACATGAACGATGGCACCTTTGGCGTATCCGGCGAGGCCGAACCCTTCGCGCAAGAGGTGATCGACCGGCTGGAAAATCACAATTTCGATCCGGTGCGTGTGCTGCAGTGGCGCAACCGCGATCTCGATTTCCGCTCGCTGGATGGATTGCGCAAGAGCCTCGGCTATCTGCCCAAGCTGGACGGTCTGACGCGTGCGCAGAACGCCGCCGATGTCGACGTACTCGAAACTGTTTGCCGTGATGAAAGCCTGCGCAACCTCGTTGCTTCACCAGGCGACGTGCAGAAGATTTGGGAAGCCTGCCAAATCCCCGACTACCGCAACATCTCACCGGCTGAACACGCCCATCTGGTGGGCCGCGTCATCCATTTCTTACAGACCGGCAAGGGTTTCATCCCCGAGGACTGGTTCGCACAACAATTGTCGCATTGTGAAAACCTCGAGGGTGGCATTGATACGCTGTCAACGCGCATTTCCCATGTGCGCACCTGGACCTTCATCGCCAACCGCGCAAACTGGCTGGAATCGCCATTTTACTGGCAGGGCCGTGCCAAGGAGATCGAGGACCGGCTTTCGGATGTTTTGCACGAACGCCTCACTCATCGTTTCATTGACCGCAAAACCAGTGTATTGATGCGCCGGTTGGCCAAGAAGGAAGGTTTGATGTCGAGTGTAGAAGAAGATGGCGTGATCTCGGTTGAAGGCGAAGCGGTAGGCAGGATTCTCGGCCTCAGCTTCATTCCAGATCCCTCCATCGCGGGCAGTGAGACCCGCGTGTTGAAGGCGGCTGCCGTGCAGGCTTTGGCCGCTGAAGTAGCCGCCCGCGCCAAGTCGCTTTCGGCGACAGCGGATACCGAGTTGAAGCTTTCGCGTTTGGGCAATATCGAATGGCAGGGCCAGTCCGTCGGCCGCATCGCTTCCGCTGATGCGCGCTATCGCCCGCGTGCCGACGTGATAGCCGATGACATCCTCAATCCGGCGGACCGCGAAATGGTGCGCGAGCGCCTGCAGAAATTTGTCGACCGTCACATCGCCGGTCTCGTCGAACCGCTGATGAAGCTTGAGGAACCCGATGGCCTCGAAGGCATTACCCGCGGTGTCGCCTATCGCCTCGCCGAAAATTTTGGCGTGCTGCCGCGTGAAGACGTGGCCGAAGAAGTGAAACAGTTGAGCCAGGAAGACCGCGCCAAGCTGCGGGCCCACGGTGTTCGATTTGGCGCCTTCAATCTGTTTTTGCCAGCCCTGCTGAAACCGGCGGCGACTGATCTTCGACTGTTGCTCTGGTGGCTGGAAATGCAAAAGGCGGGAACCGGCGCTGGCGAAGTGCCAGCGGCTCCAGCCAATGGCCTGACCTCTGCGGCCATCGACCCGGCGAAGCCTGAAGGCTTTTACCGCATGTGTGGCTATCGCGTATGCGGTCCGCGTGCGGTGCGCGTCGACATGCTGGAACGCCTGTCTGACCTGATCCGCGACCGTGTGTTCTGGAAGCCACGCATCCCCGAGGAAAGGCGCCCGGTGGGCTCGGTTGAAGGCGGTGGCTTTACAGTTGTTCCTGACATGATGTCGCTGGTCGGATGTTCGGGCGAAGAGTTTGAGGCAATCCTTGTCAGCCTCGGCTTCCGGTCGCAGACACGCATGTTGCCAAAAGCTGCCACACCTGGTGCCAAGGGTGCTGGAGTTGCTGCCGTTACGATTGAACCTACGCCTGTTGCTGCCGAGATCGAGACGCCGCAAGAAACGCCAGAAGAGCAGGGTGCCGTTGCTGAAGTTGTCGCCGTTGAAGACGAGACAGCTGCACCTGCTGAGGCTTCCGCCGAACCCGCTGCCGAATTCGACGAAACGCCCCTGTTGTCGAACTTGTCGAAACCCCCGTTCCTGAACTTGTCGAAACCCCCGCTCCTGAACTTGTCGAAACCAATGTCTGGTGGCCGAAAGACATGGGACCGTTTCGGCCGCAACGTCACAGGCCAGTGGTGCGCAACGAACAACAGGTCCAGAATCCAGGACAGCCGCGCGACAATGCTGGCGAGGGCAGGCGTCACCATGGCAAACCCGGTCGCCGCGATGGCAAGGATGGCAAGCCGGATCGCCCGCGCTTCCAGAAAGGTGGCAAGGGTAGCGACCATAAGGGTAGCGACCACAAGCTGCGAGAACAGCCATTCCGCAGGCCGGAAAAGCCCGCCGATCCCAATTCGCCTTTTGCGGTGTTGAGCGCGCTCAAGGCCCAACTCGAAAAGGGAAGCACCTGAGCCAGAGACTCGACAAGTGGCTGGTCTACGCCCGTTTCCTCAGGCACCGCGCCGAGGCGCAGAAGCTGGTTGAGGACGGGGCGGTGCGGGTGAACCGCCAGCGTGTACTGAAATGCAGCCACACCGTGAAACCTGATGACGTGCTGACCATCGCGTTCTACGGTCGGGTGCGCGTGGTCAAGGTGCTGGGCGAAAGTGAACGCCGCGGTTCTGCCACTGCGGCGCGTGCGCTTTATGCCGAGATCACTGACACGCATACCTCTGAAGCTGAAAAACAGGATGCAAGCCCAGGTCCCGTCTGCTAGAGCGGCCCCGGAAATTCGAATCCCGACTACAAGGCTTGGCAATGACCTACATCGTCACCGAAAACTGCATCAAGTGCAAATATATGGATTGCGTGGAAGTCTGCCCCGTGGACTGTTTCTACGAAGGCGAGAACATGCTGGTGATCCATCCCGACGAATGCATTGATTGCGGTGTCTGTGAGCCGGAATGCCCTGCCGACGCAATCAAGCCGGATACCGAGCCAGGCCTTGACCAGTGGCTCAAGCTCAACACCGAATACGCCACCAAGTGGCCCAACATCACGGTGAAGCGCGACGCCCCGGAAGGGGCCAAGGAGCAGGACGGCAAGCCGGGCAAGCTGGCGCTGTTTTCGCCCAATCCCGGCCAGGGTGACTGAAACCGCCACAACAAGGCATACAAAGCCTTTTGAAAACACTGTGAAAAAACCTTGCTGCAGTGCAGCAACGTTAACCATCTCGCAGAACGGTGGGCAGAATTGCGCCGTACACGGAGTAGTCTCCCTTTAAATTTCCTTAAATTCGTGCTATGGGTATCCCATGTAGTCATCATGGGAATGGGTCGAGGACATCCGGGCGTTGAGCTCGGATTTTTTTGCGACGCCATTTCGTGCCACTCGTAGGGCGCTGCTTTCGGGTAGTGGTCCTGCCAAAATAAGAAAAGGGTCAGACAGTATGGTCACGAAAAAGAAAACGGTAGTGAAAACAAAGGCGAAAGCCGCCGTGAAGGCACCCGCCAAAGGCTCTGTGAAGGCCAAAGCCAAATCCAAGCCGGCGCCCAAGGCCGCCGCCAAGCCGGTCAGCAAGGCCAAGGTGCAGGCGAAAGTTGCCCCGAAGGCTGTCCACAAACCGGCAGTCGCCCACAAGCCGGCAGTTGCGCACAAGCCAGTATTGAAGCCTGCTGCGCCCGTAGCAGCCCGGCCTTCGGTCATCAAGCCGATCAATGTGAAACCGGTGACGCCGGCTGCCGTTGCCAAGCCCGCCGTGGCCGCAGCGCCGGCCAAGGCTGCCGCCGCTCCGGCCCCCAGGAAGCTGATCTTCAAGATCGGTGAGCTGGTGGTTTACCCGGCGCATGGCGTTGGCAAGATCACCAACATCGAGGAACAGGAAATCGCTGGTGCCAAGCTCGAACTCTACATCGTCGATTTCGAGAAGGAAAAGCTGCGTCTCAAGGTGCCGACCAACCGCGCCGAACAGAAGGGCATGCGCCACCTCGCCGACCGCGTCATGATCGAAACCGCCATGAAGGTGATCCGTGGCCGCGCCCGCATCAAGCGCACCATGTGGTCGAGGCGTGCCCAGGAGTATGATGCCAAGATCAACTCCGGTGACATGATTGCCGTCGCCGAAGTGATCCGCGATCTTTACCGCTCCGAGCGTCAGCCCGAGCAGTCCTATTCCGAACGCCAGCTCTTCGAGCAGGCTTTGGCCCGCTTCTCGCGCGAACTCGCAGCGGTGCGCAAGGTCGATGAAGACCAGTGCGTCAAGGAACTGGAAGACTATCTCGCCCGCAACGCCAAGCGTGGCGCTGCCACCGGCGAAAAGGCCGACGACGAAACCGCCGAAGAAGCCGCATAGGCGCTGTCACGGTCAACGATTGCAGGCACCGGGAGAAATCCCGGTGTTTGCGTAGGGGAATAGTACTAGGATAAAAATCTTGACATAGGTGTTTGCGTCTGCTATGAGTCGGGCATGATGATTTTGATCCTCACCTTCGTTCTCCTCGCCGCCGTCTCAGCGGCCATCTCTGGAGAAATGCTGATAGTCCTTGCTGGAGGTCCACGTCGCCGCCCCAACCCCAGCCCTTGGCTTTGAAGGCCCGCGTGATGGCGCTGCTTGGCTGGATCAATCCCGGTTGTTTGCGGGCGGCGCGTTCTATGGGTGTATCCCAGGCGGCCCCGCCGGCGGGCGACGTGCCTTTGCGCCAGACAAAGGGATTGACCAGCGGATTGACATCAATGGCGATACCCCGCGCGTGCGACGAAAGCCGTGTCGATCCGGAGGCCCTGCGGCAGTTGTAGCCGGACGTGTTGTTGGCCGCCATGGAGGCGTCATCATCGCCACCAAACACGTCGATCAGCTCCATGCGGGCAATGGCGAAACTCTTGTTCTTGAAGAGCCCTGCAAACACATCTCGCACATCGGCCGCTACGCGTTTGTGCACGATCATCTGCCCCAGCTTGGCGCGGCCCCCGAAGTCGTGAAACGGCAAGGTGAGCAGCCGCAGGTCGGCGCGCTGCGCACAGCCCTTGATCGCCGGGTTGAACGACTTGCCCTGCATGGCGGCCCAGACCGCATCAGGGATAGGGGTGATCTGCGCCTGAGCGACCGTCACTTCCGCCGAACGGGCGGGGAGGGCGAGAAAAAGGCCAAAAACCAACAGCGGCAAGCGTCTCATGGACATGTGTTTCTGATGACCGGAATTGAACGAGATGAGCCGGAAAGTCCCTTTACATACGTCAAGTGTCCATACCCGCCCCTGACATTGACCATCTGCAATTTGTGCTGAGTTGCCACTGGCGCAAACCCTTGACTCTCCCGCTCCCCCATCCTATCTCCCCCTCAGCTGTTGGCACTCCTTGAGTGTGAGTGCTAACAGGGCGGTTGCGGGGCTTTGGTCCTGACCGTTTCTCAAATGAAAACAAAATCTTAGGAGCGTTTCGCATGAAATTCCGTCCTTTGCACGACCGCGTTGTCGTCAAGCGGGTTGAAGAAGACACCAAGACCAAGGGTGGCATCATCATCCCCGACACGGCCCAGGAAAAGCCGATGCAGGGCAAGGTCATCGCTGTCGGCCCCGGTGGCCGCGACGAAGCCGGCAAGCTCACCCCCATCGACGTCAAGAAGGGCGATGTCGTCCTCTTCGGCAAGTGGTCCGGCACCGAAATCAAGATCGACGGCGAAGAGCTGCTGATCATGAAAGAGTCCGACATCATGGGCGTTTTGGACAAGTAAGAGTTCTCGTTCTGAAATCTCCGAAATTCATCAGTATACAGAGGAATTAAGCACATGGCTGCTAAAGAAGTCCGCTTCGGCGGTGAAGCCCGCGAGAAAATGCTCCGCGGCGTCGACATTCTCGCAAACGCGGTGAAGGTCACCCTCGGCCCCAAGGGCCGCAACGTCGTCATCGACAAGTCGTTCGGTGCTCCGCGCACCACCAAGGACGGTGTGACTGTGGCGAAGGAAATCGAACTCGAAGACAAGTTCGAAAACATGGGCGCCCAGATGGTGCGCGAAGTTGCCTCCAAGACCAACGACATCGCCGGTGACGGCACCACCACTGCAACCGTTCTGACCCAGGCGATCGTGCGCGAAGGCGCCAAGAACGTCGCTGCCGGCATGAACCCGATGGACCTGAAGCGCGGCATCGACATGGCCGTTGCGGCTGCCATCGACGACATCAAGAAGCGCTCCAAGAAGGTCAAGTCGTCGGAAGAAATCGGCCAGGTCGGCACGATCTCGGCCAACGGCGACAAGGAAATTGGCGACATGATCGCCAAGGCCATGCAGAAGGTCGGCAACGAAGGCGTCATCACGGTTGAAGAGGCGAAGACCGCTGAAACCGAACTCGACGTCGTTGAAGGCATGCAGTTCGACCGTGGCTATCTCAGCCCCTACTTCATCACCAACGCCGACAAGATGGTTGCCGAGCTGGAAGACGTCTACATTCTTCTCCACGAGAAGAAGCTGTCGTCGTTGCAGGCCATGCTGCCGATCCTCGAAGCCGTGGTGCAGACCTCGAAGCCACTGCTCATCATCGCTGAAGACATCGAAGGCGAAGCTCTCGCCACCCTCGTTGTCAACAAGCTGCGTGGTGGCTTGAAGATCGCTGCCGTCAAGGCTCCGGGCTTCGGCGACCGCCGCAAGGCCATGCTGGAAGACATCGCTGTCTTGACCGGCGGCCAGGTGATCTCGGAAGATCTCGGCATCAAGCTTGAGAACGTGACCCTCGACATGCTCGGCCGCGCCAAGCGTTGCCGCATCGAAAAGGAAAACACCACGATCATCGACGGCGTCGGCAAGAAGGCCGACATCTCGGCCCGTTGCGGCCAGATCAAGGCGCAGATCGAAGAGACGACGAGCGACTACGACAAGGAGAAGCTCCAGGAGCGTCTCGCCAAGCTTGCCGGCGGCGTTGCCGTCATCAAGGTCGGCGGTTCGACCGAAGTCGAAGTGAAGGAAAAGAAGGACCGCGTTGACGACGCGCTGAACGCCACGCGTGCAGCCGTTGAAGAAGGTGTGGTTCCTGGTGGTGGCGTGGCCCTGCTGCGCGCCAAGAAGGCCGTCGAACTGCTGAAGTCAACCAATGCTGACGTGCAGGCCGGTATCAACATCGTGTCGAAGGCGCTGGAAAGCCCGCTTCGCCAGATCGTTGAGAACGCTGGCGTCGAAGGCTCGATCGTTGTCGGCAAGCTGCTGGAGAAGACCGGCAACTACGGCTTCAACGCCCAGACCGAAGAGTATTGTGACATGGTGGCCGCCGGCATCATCGACCCGACCAAGGTCGTGCGTGTGGCACTCCAGGACGCAGCCTCGGTTGCATCATTGCTGATCACGACGGAAGCCATGATCGCCGAAAAGCCCAAGAACAGCCCACCGCAAATGCCAGGCGGCGGCGGCATGGGCGGCGGCATGGGCGGCATGGACTTCTAAGAAGTCCATAAAGCCTCTATGAATGCGAAACCCCGGGTGATGAGCCCGGGGTTATTTTACGATGCGAGCACGATATCTTTCCTCACGCCGGGTGTTTCTTCATCTCCACGCGGATACCGTGAATCGTTTTGCCTGAAGCATTGTGAACCCGCCCTGCCGGCTGCGGCGCCATGTTGACGACGAGGCAGCCTTTGCCATTCCAGGCTTTCAAGGCCTGCATGACGTCGCGGTTTGGCGGCAGCACCGTTCCGTCTGGTGCAATGTCGTGAACAGGCCCCTGAATTGCATCGAGCACAAAGACCGAAGGCCAGCGGTGATGATGCACCGGCTCTTCGTCATCCGGCTCGAGAGTCAGTTCAAGTACGCGCAAATTTTCATTTTCAAAAAGCACTTTGTGGTGCTTGGGCGCCGCTGCGACGGCGTCGAGTGCTGGGTCCCATTCACGTGGATTTGGGCTGGATTCAGGGTTTGCCATTGGAAACTCCATGATTGAGAGCAAAGTCGCGACAACACTTTGGATCGATCCAAAATAAAACTTTCACATTTCTTCCAGCCCGTCAAGCAATTTTTGGATCGATCCAAAAATTGTGCTAAACCTCCTGATCTTCAACCGCAGATCTGAGGACCAGATGGCAGTTCGATTGATCGACGTGGCGCGCGCCGCGAATGTTTCCCGCAGCACGGCATCGAACGTATTCGCCAATCCTGCCCGTGTCAGACCCGAACTGCGCGAGCTGGTTGAGGAGGCCGCCAAGGCGCTGGGATACGCCGGACCTGATCCCAAGGGCCGCATCCTGAGGGCCGGAAAAGTCAATTCGATTGGTGTCGTGGCCCCGGGCCAATGGGGCGTTGCAGATACGCTGCGCAATCCGGTCTTCGCGCAATTCATGTTGGGCGTCGCCCAAGCCTGTGACGAAGCGGGTGCCAACATGGTCATCCTGCCGGACACGCCCGACAACCGGGGCATCGGTTCCGCGCTTGTGGATGGCTTTATCTTCGGCCGCATCGAACAACTCGAACAGCTGGAATCAGCACACCGCCGCCGCCTCCCATTTGCTGTCGTGGACTTCGATGCCGGACCAGACGTCAATACGGTGCGGATCGACGCACGGGCCGGTGTCAAGGCTGCCGCCCGGCATCTGATTGCGCTTGGACATCGCCGCTTTGGGATCATGTCGTTCCTGCGTGGCACCGGTCCCGCCCGGCTGTTTCCGCCGGCCCGCGCTCGCGATCCCGCAATGGTCGGCATTGTGGTTGACCAAGAGAAGTTCGCAGGCTTCGCGGAGGCGCTTGCCGAAGCAGGATTGAGCATCGATGATGTCCCAGTTGTGCATGCTGAACCATGGGATCAAGACGCTGCAGGCATGTTGCTGGACGCAACAACTGGCGCCACCGCCATTTTTTCCATGTCAGTCTTGCAAGCCATTGCAATCGTGAAAGAGGCGCAGCGGCGTAACATGAACGTGCCGGGTGATCTCTCTATTGTCGGTTTCAACGATATTCCCGAAGCTGCCCTGTGCTCCCCGCCGCTCACCACGGTCGAACTCGTGCACCACCGAAAAAGGCCGGATCGCTGCCGGAATCGTCCTGAGCGGAGAGCACGGGCGACAGCATATACTGCAGCCCCAACTTCTTGTCAGAGGCTCAACAGCGCAGGTGCCTTCGCACTAGGGTCAAAACCCCGGGAGAAATCACGGGGTTTTTTGTTTGCATTGCCGCCGCTCGTGCAGCCTTGTCCCGCAACCACGTGAAATGTGCGGGCGTCGTTTTCGCACCGCCCACATCAGCGATGAAGTCCTGCACCAATACTGATGCCGGACGGCCGATGATTTCGGTTGGCGATGCGGTCAGCGTGTTCAAAGGCTTCTTTCTGGTCGTGGGTGACGAACAGCGTGGTGTGACCGGTCTTGTCGGATCAGTTTTCAACAGGGGAATGCCGCGCCTCGCTTCGCCGCCATTTCGGACAATTTGAATTGTCCGCCGAATGCCCCTGCCGCAGCCGCCGGGGCCATGTTACGTCTGTGACTTCGGGATTCGGGCGACGGTGGAGCAGGGCGATGAACTCTTGGAAGGCTTGGGGAATTGGCATGGCTGTGACGGCACTGATGTCCGTGCCCGCGCAGGCAGATGATGACTGGATGGCGAAGGTCATGACGTTTGCGCTCGAGGGTGACCACATCCTCGCCGAAGGGGCCTTTGCGCCAGACACGGCCAAAACCTTCAACAGTTTCCTCGCCGCCAACGGCCATGCCGAAACACCTTGGAACATCGCACTTTATATCCGCTCACCTGGTGGCGCATTGGTTGCGGCCGTCGACATGGGCCACACACTGCGTGAGCACGGCATGTCGGTTGTTGCCTATGATGTGTGTGCTTCGGCCTGCACCTACATGTTGATGGGCGGTGTCAACCGGGTGGTGACGCGCCAAGCGCAATACGGCGTGCATCAGTTCTCCTTCACCGATGCCACGGCAGATCCGGACAAGCCGATGTTCTCGGCCCGCGATGTCGAGACACATCAAATCATGGTGGGCGAATTGGCCGACTACGCTGATGCCATGGGTGTTGACCCGCGCGTCGTCGCAGTCGCTTCACGCACGCCGCCGTCAACGGTCACCATTTTGACCCGCAGCCAGTTGGTGACATTCAAGGTGGACAATGTGCCGACGGAGGAAGCCGAGGGTCAGTCCAGCGATGCAGTTGTGATTCCGGGTTTGACGCCCACCACGCTGTCCGGGGCTCCCGACACGGATACAATTCTCGAAAGCCTGAAGATCAAACCGCGGATTGCGCCCCATGGCATTGCCGGCACCGTCGCGCTGGCGATGGCGCGCCGCCTCGTCATGGCGGAAACCCAAGACCTGCCCGGCATGGAAGAAAGCCTGGCCAACTCCTATGCCTTCAACGTCGAGTACAATGGCCGCCTGTTGCCGGGTGAAGATGTGGTGACCGAGAAGCGCCGCATGGTGATGGAATGGGGCGTGCGCCGCCGCGCCATTGATGAAGACAGTTTGCAGGTGTCATGCAGCGAGAACGACATCACCTGCACCGTCTCCGGCGATTATGACTACGAGCTCGGTGTGGCCGAGGGCGGCTTCATTTCAAAAAGCCGTTGGCACTTCAGCCAGGAAATCGTTCTGCCGCTGGCTCTGCCAAGAGTATCGGTCGAGACCACGAGTTTGGTCGAATAGGCTGGCACCGCTCTTGCGGCGCAGCTAGATATCGCGGCCGTTGTAATGCTTGGACGAGAGCTGCCGCGGATCAACGCCCTCGATGCTGTTGACGTTCACGGCCACCACATCTGATCCATCCGGACCCTTGGCGCGGGCGAAACTTTCAATGCCGCAGGTCTTGCAGAACAAGTGATGGATGGCATGCTTGTTGAACAGATACTCAGTAAGCTCATCTTCGCCCCGGAGCAGGGTAAAATTTCCCGCAGGCGTGAACGACAGCACCGAACCGAGCCGTTGGCAACGCGAGCAATTGCAGGTGATGGAGTTGTCGAGATCAAGGTCAGCCTCGAAGGCGACAGCGCCGCATTGGCAACTGCCCTTGTAGTGTTGTTGTGTCATGGCATCATCCTTCAGGTCTGTGGCAGGCCCAGCACTTCCACAAACTGGGCCAACTGTTTGAGCGAGTCTTGCCAGCCGAGATAGCACATCTCCTCCGGAATGATGTCTGGAATGCCCGCCTGGGTAATGCTGACATCGGTTCCGCACGATACGGCCTTCAACAGCACCGTGACCATGATCTCGCCCTTGAGGTTCGGGTCTTCGAAAACATCGGTGTAGCGCAGCTTCTCGTTGGGCACGAGTTCGAGATAATTGCCACCGAAGGCATTGGAGGCACCGGAGTCAAACTCGGTGAACGACATGCGGAACGTGCCGCCGACCTTGGCATCGAGGTGATGCACTGTGCAGGTATAGCCAGCGGGTGGTATCCATTTGCACAGAGCCGCCGGATCAAGGAAAGCCTTGTAGACGCGAGCTGGCGGGGCCCTGAGGACGCGGTGAAGCTTGATTGTCGAAGGCATGATATTCTCCCTACTTTGACGAACTGAACAGCGAGAAGGCTGCACCCTGTGGGTCCATGCCGTTTGTGGCATAGCCGCCGCCTGGTACTTCCATGGGGTCCATGAAAAATTTCGCTCCCTTGGACTTGGCCCGTGCCACACCAGCGCCAATCGAGTCGACATTGAAATAGTAGTTCCAGTGGGCCGGGGCCGGATCGTCGGACCGCTTCGTCATCATGCCGCCGGACTGCTCCTTGCCGGTATCGAATAGCTGGTAGGTGCCCATCGGGCCCATGTCGATGGCCTCTGTCTTCCTCCAGCCGAACATGGCGGAGTAGAACTCAAGGGCCACTTTCCAGTCTCCCGACATCAGTTCGCGCCAGCCGACATGCCCCGGTGTGCCATCCGGCACTTTGGCTGGGCTTTCGCTGGTATTGGGCGTGAAGATGATGACGGCGGCACCCGAAGGATCGCCAATCACCGCAAAGCGCCCGACGCCCGGAATGTCCATGCCCTGCTGGAAGATCGAGCCGCCAAGCTCAACTGCCCTTGTCGCATCTTTGTCCACATCAGGTGAATGGATGTAGCCGTTCCAGCACGGCGGCATGCCCTGCGCCGTCGGTGGAACAGGCATGACGCCACCCACGTCAATGCCATTGGCAGAGAGGAGCGCGTAATTCATCCCGGGCATGCCACTGTCGCGGATCGTCCAGCCCACAACGTGGGAGTAGAATGCGCTTGATGCCGCCATATCCGGCGTCATGAGATCGTACCAAACGAAATTCGACATGATTTTCTCCGTAGACTGATGATCAGGACTTTGGCATTTCCGACATGTTCATGAAAAATGGCTCGAAGCGGTGGCCGTCGGGATCACTGAAGGTGCGGTTGTACATGAAGCCGAGATCCATGGCCGGACGCGGCTCCTTGCCCCCGGCGGCGAGAGCGTTGCTCATCATGGTGTCAACGGCAGCACGGTTTTCAAGGGCCAGCGCCACCATCAATCCGGTTGTCGTCTTGGCATCAGGAATTGGCGCGTTGCTGAAGCCCTGGAACTTGTCCTGCGTCAGCAGCATCGCAAACGTGGTGTCATTGATGATCATGCAAGTCGACGACTCATCGGTGAATTGCGGATTGAAACTGAAGCCCAACGCCGAGTAGAATTTCACGGTCTTGTCCAGATTGGTGATGGGCAGGTTGATGAAGGTCATGGTGGGTGCGGTCATGGCAGTGCCTCGTAATGGTTAGTGTGAAACCTTGTAGAGACGCAGTGGCTTTGTCTTGGCGCGCTGGATTTGTCCGCGGGCTTCGAGATCAAGCTGCACAGCCTTGAGCCACCAGCCGGAGGTGGCACCGCCGGGGAAAACGTCGTCAGGCAGATAACGCAGTACACCTTTGCCGAGTTCCGCAACTGTCATTCCGGGTTCACGGTGGGGCAGCACTTTCATGACAGCAGTTCGCATGGCCTCGAATTTCGTCCGGTCGACGACATACGACTTGCCCGGCCTGATGACGTTGAGCACTTCAATCTGACTGGCCCTGATCTGACTGGACTTGAGCATGGTTCAATCCTCCTTGGCGTGATGAAAGAGCAGTTCCACATAACGGCGCAGATGCAGGATCGAGTCCCGCGCCAACGCCAGATCGTTCTTCGCTTTGGCAAGAATGAAAGCCCCCTGAATGACGGCCTGGGTGTGCAGAGCCAGACTTTCCGCCGTCCATGTTGCCTTGGGCGCATGCCGGGATTTGGCAGCAGCGATGATGCTGGCAATGGTGTCGGCATGGCCCGTGATGCCTGCCAGGCAGGCGGCGCGGATGGCTGGATTGGTGTCGTAGATTTCCTGCACCATGGTGCCGAGCAGGCAGGTGGCTTCTGCCACCGACTGATCATCCAGCAGCGTGGCGCGGAAATCGATGTAGGCGATCAATTGGTCAAGCGGGTCTTCGTAGGCATGATAGGGGGCCGTTTCAAAGAGCTTGCCGGTGACGTCTGACCAATGCTGCGCCGCTGCGATGCCTAGTGCTTCCTTGCTTTTGAAATGATGGAAGAAGGCACCCTTGGTGACGCCGGCTCCTTTGCACAGGTCATCAACGGTCGTGGCTTCGTAGCCGGCGGCGCGAATCTGCTTCAGCGCGGTGTTGAGAAGTTTGGTGCGGGCAGGGGCAGATGTCATAATTTCGGATAGTACCGACTAGTTGGTATGTTTGTCAAGACTGAGTTTTCCTGATCTGTTGCTGGTTGCGGAAGTGCTGCATAGAGTCCGCCCAAATCTGCGACGCAAAAGGGAAAACCCATGTCCGCCACAAGTTCCGCAACTGGCAAACTCGTCATCACCAACATCGGCATGATCCTCTCCGGCATGCTCGAGCGTCCGATCCTGGAGGGCGATTGTGTCGTGGCTGTGGATGGGCGCATCACCGCTATGGGCCGCGCCAAGGACCTCGACACCGGCGATGCCGATACGCTGATTGATGCCAAGGGCACAACACTGACGCCGGGGTTGATCGACAGCCATGTGCATCCGGTGGCCGGTGACTGGACCCCGCGCCAGAACCAGACCGGATGGATCGACAGCAATCTCAACGGTGGTGTCACCACCATGATCTCGGCTGGCGAAGTGCACACACCAGGCCGCCCGCGCGATATCGTCGGCCTGAAGGCCCTGGCGATTTCGGCCCAGCGCCAGTTCGCCAATTTTCGCCCGGCCGGTGTCAAGGTGCATGCTGGTGCGCCGTGCATCGAACCCGGCATGACCGAACAGGACTTCAAGGACCTGTCTGATGCTGGCGTGAAACTTCTGGGCGAAGTGGGCCTGGGTGGCGTGAAAGACGGACCAACGGCGCGCAAGATGGTGGAGTGGGCGCGCAAGTACGGCATCCAGTCCACCATTCATACAGGCGGACCTTCCATTCCGGGTTCCGGACTCATCGACAAGGACGTGGTGCTGGAAGCGGGTACCGACGTTGTCGGTCATATCAACGGTGGCCACACGGCACTGCCGGACAACCAGATCCGCTGCATCTGCGAGGGCTGCAAAGCCGGTCTTGAAATTGTTCACAACGGCAATGAGCGTGCTGCACTTTATGCGCTGCGCATCGCCCGCGAGATGGGTGACTTCGAACGTGTCATCCTCGGCACCGATGCACCGGCGGGTTCAGGCGTGCAGCCCCTGGGCATCGTGCGCATGATCTCGATGCTGTCAGCGCTGGGTGATATTCCCGCTGAATGGCGATCTGCATGGCGACAGGCAACACGGCGCGCATGCGCAAGCTCGACTGCGGCATCATCGAAGCGGGCCGCGCCGCTGATTTCGTGCTGATGGACAAGGCCCAGCATTCATCCGGCAAGAACCTGCTGGAAAGCATTCAACTGGGCGACCTGCCAGGGATCGGCATGGTGGTGATCGACGGCGTGGTCAAATGCCAGCGCAGCCGCAACACGCCGCCCGCCGAAAAGGTGCCGGAGGTATTGAAACAGGCCGCAGCCGCGGCGGGCGGCGGACACTGATCAGCGCAGCCCGTCCTCGCCCTTTATTTCGTGTTTCTGCAAGCCACCAACGCGGGGCAAGGGGCGGCCCGAATCGGTGACGGCGACGGCGACGAGGATTTCATCGGCGCGTGGCGCATCACTGATGCGCACTTCCATGGCGTCGAAATGCGAGCGCACGAAAGCTGCGTCCTTGTGGCCAAGCGGAATATCAAGCGGCGTTCCCATGCCGCCGCGCTTCTTTGCTGACGGCACCAGGGCTGCACCTTTCTCCACCGCCGCGCGCAAGGGCTTGCCAAGTTTCGGATGCAGGATGGCGGCAGCATGCTCCAGCTCGCCATTTTCGCCAACCAGTGCAGCCTTGCCGTAACTTTCAATGTCCGAGGGTTTGACGCCGAGAGCGGCCACTGCCTTTTCGCCCAGCAGCGCGCCCAGTTCCTCGCCCACATCCATGAGGTTACTGAGGTCGGCGACGAATTTGCCCGCAAATGGATTGGCAATCACCGCAACAGCGGCGGCGCGGCGGGTAGGTGGTGACACGGCCTGGCCCTGCTCGGTGTGTACTTCATCCACCACAACCATGATTTTGCGGATGTTGGCTTTCATTTCTGCCCGTCCCTTGTCTTGATGTCTGATACTTCAAGTCCGCCGGAGCGGCTGTGAATGCGTGGACCGACCGTCATGACCAGCGCCAGCAGCATTTCATCAGCACGCGGAGCGTCATCAATGCCCACTTCAACGGCATCAAAATGCGAGCGCACATACGACGCGGTTTTGTGCGTGACAGGAATATCGAGCCGTGTGCCGGGTCCACCGACCTTCTTGGTTGAAGGCACAATGGCGAGTGAATCCGGCAAGTGTTCGCGCATCGAATAACCGCCGGGTGCATGCCACAGGGCAGCGTGCTCAAGCTCACCCGCTGCACCAACGATGGCCCCTTTGCCATAACCGTCAATGTCCTTGGGATCGACGCCCAGTGCTGCGATCAGCCGCTTGGCCATCTCCATGCCCAGCGGTTTCAGGTCATCCATGAACGGTTGAATGTCAGCGGCATATGTCCCGGCGAAAGGATTGCTGATGACCGCAAGGCACCACGCCCGCTGGCGTGGCTTCGTGGGGGCAGGTCCGCGCTCGTGGAAAATCTCTTCCACGGCAGTGACCATCTTGCGGAGTTTGACCTCAGGCATAGGCACGTTCTTTCATTTGGTTTTTGGCATCGGCCATGACCATCCGTTGCGCCAGCAGCAATGAAGCAGAAACGGCGTGTCCCGACGAGATGAGGTCCTTTGCGACGTGCAATCCACGGTCCAGCGCAATGGCGATCTCGTGGTCTGCAAGTGCGGCAACATCAACCGTCACCAGCCGTTCCCGCAGATCACTGTCAGGAGCAATCTCGCAGGCGCGCTGGCGGGTGACTTTCGCTGAACCGGGAAGATCAACGGCATTGGCGATGAGGGTCGCGGCGACATCGGCCTGGGCGGCGCTGCGGGCCAGCACGGTGACACTGTCGGCGATGCCCAGCGAGAAGCTGCGTCCGCGCCAGCCTGAGGTGGCAATGCCGCGCACACCATCGGCTGCGGCAATGGTAACAGCCCCCGCCGGACTGGCAATGGTGAATGTCTCGTCAGGGGAAAGATGAAGCGCGATATCGCCACCATTGTTGACGTAGGCGCGGGTCAACGGTGCGGCCGCAGTCATACAGACAAGAATGTGATCAGCTACAGCACCCGCCACTGCCGCCATGGGCGTGATACGCGAGCGCCAGTGCGGCTGCACCGCCTGTGCCATGTCTTGTGCGATGACGCCAATCAATGAAAGTCCGTGCTGCGGAATGTCAGACCGCAGCAGTGGCAACTCCGCGACCAATTCATCGAGCACTGTCGCAAAGCGGCGTCGCGCTGCGTCATAGGCGGCACGCACGGCATCGCTTCCGCCATGCGCCTCGATGATCAGATCAATCGGACCATGGTTGAGATGCAACCGCCGGCCGTCCGGCAGCATGCGGGCTTGCGCATTCATGGTGTGTGGTCCTTCGACCATGCGAAGTAGCGCGCGTCAGTGGGCCAGGTGCCGGCAGCATTTGGCACGTCCTTGCGGGCCGCAAGCAAGTGATCGTCCTGCTTGCCGGTGAAGCCGCGCCGCGCATCGTCCACGCTCAGCACATGCGTCATGTGACCGCCAAGCGCTTCGTAATCACTGCGGCGCAGGGTGAATTCGATGGGGGCCACCAGCGCTGGCGTTGGCACATAGCCAAAAGCATTCTCCGGCAATTGCGTGACATCCACCATGACGGTGATGCCACCGCCGGGCCAGACATAGGCCGGTGCCCCGCCGATCGTCACATGGGTGAGCGCCTGCTTGACCGAGCGCGTCAGCCGCACCGGATTTTCCACGACACCGGAGCGCAGGCTGCCACCGGCACCGCCCATGAACAGCACCGTGCACAGCGCCGGTTCGCAGTTCTCCTCGATACGCTGCACCGATGCCATCAGCCGCTGCGGCATGTCCATTGCGACAGGCATGAGATTTTCGTCAAGTTCGTAGTAGGCAAACTGCTCGCCTGTTGTGGACACCATCAACATCGACTGACCAGGCTTCGCCACCTTGGCATCAAACGGATTGAGCAACGTCAGCGGATCGGAAATGTTGGTGCCGCCCCAGCCCGTGCCGGGGTCTGCCACCTTGAAATAGCGCCCCGGCGTCGAGCGCCGGCCCTTGATCTTCAATCCTGTTGGCTTCCAGCCAATGACCTTGCCCGCCTGATGCTCGGAAATGACGCCGGTGATGTGGTCATCGACGACGACGACTTCATCCACCAATCCAAACCACTGCGAGGCAAACATGCCGACGGTGGCGGAACCGCAGCCGACGCGCATGCGTGTCTCGGCAACGCCATTGACGATGGGGGCGCGACCCGCCTGGATGACAACCTCGGCTCCGTCATCAATGTGTGCCGTCACGGCGTGTCCGTTGCACAAGGCCAGCAGTGTTTCGCAGGTGACGCGGCCTTCTTTCTTGCCACCGCCGGTGAGGTGATGCACACCGCCGAGTGACAGCATCTGCGAGCCGTATTCCGCCGTGGTCACATGGCCCACAGGCTCGCCATCAACCCGCACCAGCGCGCGCTCAGGTCCAAGATGGCGATCAGTGTCAATCTTCACCTTGGCGCCGCAGTAGCTGAAGATGCCTTCGGTGACGACGGTGATCATGTCGACGCCCGCAACCGTTCGTGAAATGATGTAGGGCGCGGGCTTGAAATCAGGATAGGTGGTGCCCGCACCAATGGCCGTGACAAAGGCGTCGTCGGGAGCGATGATCTCGCCACTCCATTCTTGTTCCGGGGTTTCGTTTCGGCCAAGAAACGGCACGAGAGGGCCTTGCGTGTCGCGGCGCTTCTCGATGATGACGAGGGGATCTACACGCAGCAGCTTGCCATCGTGATTGGCATAGCGGTCGCAGGCGCCAGTGCGGCCCGGCGCGATGTAGCACATGACCGGACAGGCATCGCAGCGGATCTTGTCCGCTACAACTTTTTCGCCAATGACGCCGTCATCACTCATGAACCCTGAACCTCCCGGATGGCTGTGAGTACTTTATCAGGTGTGGCGGGCAGATGGCGAATGAGCGCGCCGGTGGCATTGCGGATGGCGTTGAGAATGGCGGGAGCGGTGGGGATCAGCACGTGTTCGCCCAGGCCCTTGGCCCCGTAAGGCCCATGACCATCTTCAACCTCGACAATGAGACATTCGATTGTTGGCATGTCGCCAAAAGTTGGAATGAGATAGTCGTGCAGGTTCTCGGTGCGGCCAGGGATATAATTTTCCATCAGTGCCATGCCGATGCCCTGGGCAATGCCACCTTCGATCTGTCCTTCGACAAGCTGCGGATTGATGGCGCGGCCGACGTCGTGTGCTGCCGTAATATGGTGGAGTTTCACCGTACCAAGCCGCGTATCCACATCAAGCTCCACCAACTGCGCACCATAGCCATAAACGGCGTAGGGCTCGCCCTGGCCGTGCGCATCGAGCGGCTTCGTTGGTGGATCATAGGTCTCCTCCGCCATCAAGACATAGCCCAGCGCGTTGCTGGATAATCTTGCAAGATCAATGACTCGCGTCGCATTGTTCGCACGGAGCGTGATCTTGCCTTCGGCAATGGAGATGTGGGCTTCGGCATCGACATTGCCGTGGCGCAGGATTTCGGCGCGCAGGGCCTTGCCGGATTTCAAGGCGGCACAGCCGGTCACGTAAGTCTGGCGCGAGGCGGACGTCTTGCCCGCGTCCGGCGTGACATCGGTATCAGCACCCAACAGTGTCAGGCAATGCACGGGAAGGCCCACTGCATCGGCAGCGATTTGTGCAATCACCGTGTTGGAGCCTTGGCCAATATCGACCGCACCCTGATGCAGCATTACCCTGCCATCAGCGGTGATGCCGATGCGGATTGTTGATGGATTGGGCAACGACGTGTTGCCACAACCATACCAGCAACTGGCCAGGCCGATGCCACGGCGCACCGGTCCATCGCCTTGCGCTGAATTGAATGCGGCAGCGAGTTGCCTAGCAGACTGCCAACGCGGCGCGAGAGCTGCAAGACATTCGGCAATGCCAACGCCGGTATGGAAGATTTGTCCGGTCACTGTCGGCAAGCCGTTGCGCAATGCGTTTTGCTGGCGAAACGCAAGTTGATCCAGTCCGGCGCGTTCGGCCAGCAGATCAAGGGTGCATTCCAGCGCGATGAGACTCTGCGGCACACCAAAACCACGGAAGGCCCCGGACGGCATGCAATTGGTCAGCACCGCAGCGCTGTGGGCGCGATAGTGTGGCGTGTAATAGGGACCAGAGGCATGCACGGGCACGCGGTTGGCCACGGTCGGCCCCCAACTGGCATAGGCTCCGGTATTGAACACACCGGTGAAATCCGTGGCGACAAGTTGGCCATCGGCATCGCAGGCGACCGTGACCGAAATCTCCGAGGGATGGCGTTTGGTGGTGGACTGCATCAACTCGCTTCGCGCGTAAGCGATGGCAACGGGGCGCTTCAGGTGCCACGCCGCCACCGCGATGAAGGGCTGGAACGAGAGGTCGAGCTTCGAGCCAAAGCCGCCGCCACAGGCCGACGGCAGAATGCGCACGGACGTTCGGGGAATGCCGAGAATGTCAGCAACCGAGTCTCGGTCCATATAGGGTGCCTGGGTGCAGCCATAGACAGTGAGGCGGTCGCCGTCACGCACTGCATAGCCAGCTTCAGGTTCGATGTAGGCGTGCTCCACAAAGGGCGTGGTGAAGGATTGCGTGATTTTGTGAGCCGCAGCTGTGACGGCGCGTTCCGTGCCGCCGCGTTCCACCCGACCTTCAACGAGCGTGTTTTTCGGACGCCCGGGCTGGATGAAATGACTGCTTTGATCCAGCGCCTCGAGCGGCGTCAACGCAGCTGGCAACGGCTCCCATGTCACGGGGAAGGTAGCAACATCAAAGCCGCTGATGGCGTCCCGGTCCCCCACGACGGCCGCGATGGCTTCGCCGCGGAAGATTGTTTCGGCCTCGGCAAAGACCGGCTGGTCGATGAAAGCGGGAATGGCACCGAAACGATTGCTACCCGGCACATCCGTCGCCGTGAAAACGGCCACCAGTCCGGGATGGCGGGCGATAAAACCAGCAGTATCGCCAATGACAAACCGGGCGCGGTGATGTGGCGAGCGGATGACGCGCAGATGAAGGGCATCGGCGGGAACAACATCGGCACCAAAGGTTTCACCGCCGACAACCTTTGGCGTTCCATCAAGGCGCGGCAGCGCTGCACCCACGGCTTTTCCGGTGGCCGGAAGGTGACCGGATGCGCCACTCCCAGACTGAAGAACGGCATCGAGAACCGCATCGACGATCTTGACATAGCCGGTGCAGCGGCAGAGCACGCCACCCAATGCATCTTCAACCTGAGGGCGGCTGGGCTGAGAAGTACGTGCGAGCAAATCGGCTGCTGTGATCAACATGCCCGGTGTGCAGATGCCACACTGCGCCGCGCCGTGGCGCAGGAAGGAGTCTTGCAGGGCCGAAAGTCTTCCCTGTTGTGAGAGGCCTTCGACTGTCGTGATCTCTGCGCCCTCAACCTGGCCCATGGCGACGAGACAGGCGCAGGCAACTTCTCCATCAATACTCACACTGCAAGCCCCGCAGTCTCCGGCGTTGCAGCCGACCTTGGTGCCAGTCAATTTAAGTTCATCGCGCAAGACATCCGAGAGCCGTGCAGTCGGTTGCGCAGTGATGAAATGGGTGGTGCCGTTGACGCTCAGTCTCATGCCACAGCCTCCCGCAAGGTACGGGCCACCAGTTCGGCAACTGCCGACTGTCGGTAGGCCGACGTGGCGCGCACGTCATCGATCGGCGCGAGACCATCCAACACTTCGGGGCCGACCTTGAGTTCAGCAGGCCGCAAGCCGATGAGAGACTGTTCAAGCCGCCGCAACCGCCGTGCCACGGGCGAACATGCGCCAACGGCAATGGCACAATCTGAAATGTGGCCTGCAACACATTCGATACGCACGGCCACCATGGCGATCGAAATCACCAGATAGCGCCGGGCCCCGAGTTTCAGAAAATGGCTGGAACCTCGCATAGCTGTGGCGGGGATCACTATCGCGGTGAGGAGTTCGTCAGGCTGGCGCGCTGTCTTGCGATTGCCGAGGATGAATTGATCAAGCGCCAAGCGGCGTGTGCCCCGCAAAGAGGACAGCTCCACTTCCGCTTCGAGGATGAGGAGAGGCGGCACACCATCGGCGGCGGGTGAGGCATTGCAAAGATTGCCAGCGACGGTGGCGCGATTCTGGATTTGCACGGAGCCGACCTCGCGCGCCGCCTGCTGCAAGGCCAGGAAAGCGGGTGGCAAATCAGCGCGCACGATGTCTGACCATGTCGTGCCCGCACCAATGCGCCACCCGGCCTCCGATTGTGACATGCCGCGCAATGCGGCGATTTCCCCAAGGTCAAGGACCGGGCCGGAAAGCGGGCGATTTTGCAGGGCCGGGAACACGTCGGTACCACCAGCCAGAATTTGCGGGGCTCGGTCGTTCAGGTCGCGGAGCGCATCATCCAGGGTGCGGGGTCTGAGATAATCCATTGTGGTGCCGATCTTCGCCCGCCCGCTGCCAGTGTCAAGCCGAGGCGCGGGCCGCGTCGATTCAGGGACACGGTCTTCAACATCGACGCCGCCGATATGAGACTCAGTCGATCTTGACTCTCCTATCATAATCGGGCAAATTTTATTTTGGACGCCGAAATAAAACACAAAACCAAACGTCCAGCCTTCGAAATCCGTTAAAAGCCAGCCTCCCACCGGGGCGGTGTTTTTTGGCGTCCGTGCCGGATCGAGGGGGCACCAGGAGGATAGAAATATGAACAAGACAATTTTGGCGCTGATGGCTGGCGCAATGATGCTCGGTGCATCTTCCGCGGCATCACTTGCCGCCGGCAAGACCATCGCCGTGTCGTGGAAGACCTTCCAGGAAGAACGCTGGAAGACCGACGAAGCCGCCATCAAGGCCGCCGTTGAAGCTGCTGGCAACACCTACGTGTCAACCGATGCGCAGGGCTCTGCCCAGAAGCAGGCCGCCGACATCGAAGGCCTGATCTCGCAGAAGCCTGACGTGGTTCTGGTTGTTGCATTTGACTCTGACGCCATCCTGCCCTCGATCAAGGCGCTCAGCGATGCCGGCATCAAGTCGATTGCCTATGACGTGCAGTTCGAAGATCCAAACGCGCTCTACATTACCTTCGACAACGTCGGTGTGGGCCGCATCATTGCCCAGGAAGTCCAGAAGGCAAAGCCCGAAGGCAACTACGCCTTCATCAAGGGCGACAAGGGTGACCCGAACGCAACGTTCCTTTTCCAGGGCATGATGGAAGTGCTCAAGGAAGGCCTCGACAGTGGCAAGATCAAGAACGTCTGCGAAACCTTCACCGACGGCTGGAAGCCAGACAATGCCCAGAAGAACATGGAGCAGTGCCTGACCTCGACCGGCAACAAGGTGGACGCTGTCCTGTCTGAAAACGACGGCATGGCCTCAGGTGTTGTTGCTGCCCTGACCGCACAAGGCATGGCCGGAATTCCGGTCGGTGGCCAGGACGGTGACTTGGCCGCCATCAACCGCGTCGCGCTGGGCACCCAGACCGTTTCGGTCTGGAAGAACGCCAAGGACCTCGGCAAGGTTGCTGCAGAAGCTGCCAATGCTCTCGCTGATGGTACAGACATGGCCGCCATTGCTGGCGTTGCCAAGTTTGCCGGTGGCAAGAACAAGGTCGAAATGAACTCGATCCTTCTCGCTCCGACACCCATCACCAAGGCCAACATCAATGTCGCCATTGATGCCGGTCATATCACCAAGGAACAGGCCTGTGCAGGCGTAGCTGCTGGTGCCGTGCCGGGTTGCTAATTTTTAGCAGCTGAAGAATGATAGGCCGCGCCGCTTGAGAAAAGCGGTGCGGCTTTTCATTAAGTAGAAGACGGATTCTGCGGAGACACCAATGTCCAACGTGCCCCAAGCAAGCCCACTGACCAGCCAAAGTCCTGCCCTGCAAAGTGAAGGGCCGGTGACCCGGTTTTTCCGGGCCACTGAAATTGACGCGCGCATGCTGGGCATGCTGGCTGCGTTGGTATTGATCTGGTGCATCTTCGATGTCGCCAGCGGCATCTTGCGCGGAAATTTCGGCGGCCTGCTCGGCGGGTCTTTCCTCACCCCGCGAAATCTGTGGACGTTGCTTGTTCAGACCTCATCCATTGCCGTCATGTCCACGGGCATGGTGCTGCTCATCGTCATGCGTCAACTCGATCTTTCTGTCGGATCGATGCTGAGCCTTGTGGCAGTTTCAGGCGCGGTGCTGCAAGTATTCAAGCTGGTTCCGCTCCTCGGCGTCGGGCATCCGGTGATCTGGATGATCGCCGTTGTGGCCTGCATCGCGCTCGGCACTCTGGTTGGCGCCTTTAACGGTGTCATTACGGCCTACGCCAAGATCCCGGCGTTTATTGTGACACTGGGCGGCTTGCTCGCGTACAGCGGCTTGGCCTTCTACCTGGCCAAGGGCGAAACCGTCGCCCCCATGGACAAGACATACGAGATATTTGGCGGCGGCATTCCCATCAGCTGGCTTGGGCCGTTCTGGAGCTGGCTGTTGGCGGCCCTGGTTTGCGCGGCAATCGTCTTTGCAATTGTAAACGAACGCCGCCAACGCCTGCGCTTCAAGTTTCCGTTGCGTCCGGTGTGGGCCGAAGTCTTTCTGGCTGTCCTCGGCAGTGCAGCGGTGCTGGGCACAACCTTGGTGATGAATTCATATCCGTGGCCGTTCAAGTTGATTGAGAACTACGCCAAGGCAAACGGTGTCTTGATACCGCCCGGTGTTGAAAACACCGATGGCGCTGCCGTCTGCATGGCCGGTGACAAGGTGGTGCGCTGCACCGAAGGCCTGATCTACTACACCGGCTATTCAGTACCCGTGCTGATTGCCATGGTGGTTGGCCTGCTCATGACATTCCTCGCCACCCGCACCAAGTTCGGACGCTACGTCTATGCCATTGGCGGCAACCCTGAAGCTGCCGAACTTGCAGGTATCAACACCAAGTGGATGATCGTCAAAGTCTTCGCGCTCATGGGCGCGCTCGTTGGCGTGTCGTCGATTATTTCATCGGCCCGTCTCAACGCCGCGACCAACGCCTTGGGTGGCTTGAACGAACTCTACGTGATTGCGGCGACTGTCATTGGCGGCACCTCGTTGGCCGGTGGCGTGGGGACAATCTACGGTGCCATGCTGGGCGCGTTGATGATGCAGTCCATCATTTCCGGCATGTCATTGCTGAACCTTCCCGCTGCATTCCAGAACATCGTCGTCGGCGTCGTGCTGGTGCTCGCTGTCTGGCTTGACCAACTTTATTCCCGCCGCGTGAAGTAAGGGGAGGCTCCAATGGCAAAAGCTGCAAAGAAGAAATCACCTGCCCGCAAGGGCGTCGCAAAATCACCGGCCAAGGTGATGGAAATTCATGACACGCCTGCTGCCGTGCAAGGTGCCGTGCCGTTCAAGCGCGCCAACGACCGCGGCACGCCGTTGATCGAAATGCGTGATATCTCGATTGCCTTCGGCGGCATCAAGGCCGTCGATCACGCCACGGTTGACTTGTATCCGGGCGAAGTCGTTGGCCTTCTCGGCCACAACGGTGCGGGTAAATCAACCCTCATCAAGGTGCTGTCGGGCGCCTACAAGCGCGATGCCGGGCAGATTTTCATTGAGGGCGGTGAAGTTGCCATCAACAACCCGCGCGATGCCAAGGCACTGGGCATTGAGACGATCTACCAGACGCTCGCTCTCGCCGACAACGTCGATGCGGCGGCCAATCTCTATCTGGGCCGTGAGTTGCAGACACCTTTCGGCACTCTGGATGACGTGGCCATGGAAGCCGAATGCCGCAAGGTGATGCACCGGCTGAACCCGAACTTCCGCCGCTTCAAGGAGCCGGTGTCGAAGCTCTCGGGCGGCCAGCGCCAATCCGTCGCCATTGCCCGTGCCATTCACTTCAATGCCCGCATCCTGATCATGGATGAACCAACTGCGGCCTTGGGCCCACAGGAAACGGCGCAGGTGGGTGAACTCATCAAGCAGCTCAAGGCCGAAGGCATCGGCATCTTCCTGATCAGCCACGACCTGCATGACGTGTTTGATCTCGCTGACCGCCTCTGCGTGATGAAAAACGGCAAGGTTGTGGGAACGGCGCGCACCTCGGATGTCACCCACGACGACGTGCTCGGCATGATCATCGCTGGCAAGTGTCCCAAGGGCGCCATTCCCGGACCCGGCGCAATGCGCGAAGCGGCCTGAGATCAGCCTGAGATCAGCCTGATCTGCAAGACTTTGATGGTTTCACAAGGCCCGCGCAAGCGGGCCTTGCTCATTCATGGTGGGCGCACTATTGCCGCTCCGACTGGAGCATCCCCATGACAAAAGTGACAGAACTCGGCATCGGCATCATCGGCACAGGTTTCATGGGCAAGGCCCATGCCTTCGCTTATCGTGCGGCACTTGCGGCCTTTCCGGAAATCCCCGTGCCGAAGCTGGTGGCCATTGCCGACGTGAATGAAGCCTCGGCCAAGGCCGCAGCGCACCAATATGGCTTCGCCAAGAGCACAGGAAACTGGCGCGATCTGGTCGCCGACCCGGCTGTACACGTCATCTCCATCACCACACCCAACACACTGCACAAGGAGATGGCGCTCGCTGCTCTGGCAGCAGGAAAGCACGTCCATTGCGAAAAGCCATTGTCACCAACGCTGGCGGATTCAGCAGAGATGGTTGCGGCCGCCGCTAAGGCGGGCGCGGTGACCCAGGTCGGTTTCAACTACATCAAGAATCCTGTTCTGAGGCTGGCGCGCGACATGATTGCTGCAGGTGAGTTGGGCGAGATCACGGGCTTCCGTGGCCAACACGCGGAAGACTACATGCACAATCCCGATGCGCCGTATTCCTGGCGGCTCGATCCCGTCGGTGGTCCGGGCGTCATCGCCGATCTGGGCTCGCACATCATCGGCATGGCCCGATTTCTGCTGGGGCCAATTGCCGAGGTGAGTGCCGATGTTGAAACGGTGGTGAAGTCACGTCCCTCCGGCCCCGGATCAAAGGAGCGCACACCGGTTCTGGTGGATGACATTGCCCGGCTTCTGGTGCGATTTGAACGCGGCAACAGCGGCTACATCGAAGCCAACTGGGTGGCCACCGGCCGCAATATGCATCTCGGATTTGAAATCCATGGTTCGAAGGGCAGCATCGCCTTCAACCAGGAACACCTGAACGAGATCCATTATTGCAAGGTCGCTGGCGAAGCGCGCCACAAGGGATTTGTACGCATTGAAGCCGGCCCGCAGCACCAGCCCTATGGCCGCTTCTGCGTTGCCGGAGGCCATCAACTGGGCTTCAACGACTTGAAGACCATTGAAATGGCGGAATTCCTCGGTGCCATCGGCGGTGGTCCGAAGGCCGGGCCTGATTTCCGCGAGGCATTTGAAATCCAGAAAGTCGTTGATGCGGCCATCGCCTCGTCCAAGGCACGCAGCTGGAAAAAAGTGGACTGAGGTTACACAGCCAGTTCCGCCAACTTGGCATGGAACGGTGCATGGTGGGCATGGTACGCCGCGAAGTGCGGCTTCTCTGCAATCAGTGCGGCGAACTGCTTTGCCGTCTTGGCCACATCTTCATCCGTCCACGGACGAATGGATTTGCTCGCCATCACATCCCTGTGCCAGCCTGACACCTGTTGCCAGTCGGCTGGAGCCTCATCCTCCCAGCGCAAGGCGTCGGGCATATCTGCCAGTCCGACGGCCCTCCAATAGGCCCGCATCTGTCCCTCTGGATCGTTCTGCAGGCTTTCGCTTTGTACGACGACGGGAGCCTGTCTGGTGAGTGCGCGGATCGCCTCGGCGTGCTGCCACTGCGCTTCCAGTCCGATTTCCGAAAGACTCACATCCGGATCAAGCTTGGCATAAGATACAATCGACGCCATCGGATCGCGGATCAGGAAGCTGTGGGTGATGCGCCGGGCAAAATCTTCATCGGCCATGAGATGCGGCATCACATAATAACTCATGTCCTTGAAGAACACCGGCCCCGCTTCAGCTTTCTGCACGATGAGTGCCCGGATATCGTTGTAGGCCACGGGATGCTCGGGCTGCACCTCGAAATGCGGCATGACGCGCGTGGAGCGGTGCACATAGTAGTCATACATGAAAGGTTCATGCAGGCAGGCAAGATCGCCACGCGAGCGCATAATGCGCTCGAAGGCCGTCGACATGGAACGCGGATGCGACCACAGCGCGATGATGGGATGGGCGCTCACGCCAGACTCCTGAAGGCTTGATCCAGTCCGTCTGCCACCTGATCCACATCATCCATCGAAATGCACATGGGCGGCACCATGCGCAGCACCGAACGGTGCGGACCTGACTTCGAGAGTATGAGGCCTTGCTCACGGCAGTTTTCGAACACGGCTGCGGTGACGGCGCTGTCCGGTTCCTTGGTCTTGCGGTCTTTCACCATTTCGATGGCGAGCATCAATCCGCGGCCGCGCACATCGCCAATGGCCTTGTGTTTCTGCTGCAAATCCTTGAGCCGCGCCAGCAACGCACCACCAACCTGGCGGGCATTCTCCTGGGTGCGCTCCTCACGGATCACCTGCAACACAGCGCGGCCCGCAGCACAACTCGTGGGGTTGGCACCATAGGTGTGGAACATGAATTTGTCTGCCATGGCGAGGCCGATGTGTTTTTTTGCCACAACAGCACCCAGCGGGAAGCCATTGCCGATGCCCTTGGCCATGACAACGATATCAGGCACCACACCATCAGCCTCGAAGCCCCACATGTTGTCGCCAGTGCGCCCAAAGCCGGATTGAACTTCATCGGCAATGTAGAGTCCGCCCGCCGCGCGCACCCGCTCCGCAGCACCCGACATGTAACCCGCAGGCATTTCAATGATGCCGCCATAACCTTGCACGCTTTCAACAAAGATGCCCGCCACCTTGCCGGTGGTGGCACCGGCAATGACGCGTTCGATCTCGTCGAGATAAGGCGCTGCACCTGGCCCAAAGATTCCCCGGTATTGATTGGGTTCGGCGACAAAGGCGACATTGCCGGGCATGCCGGGGTGACGAAAGCCGGCAATGCCGGTGAGCGACTGCGCGCCCGCCGTCGGGCCATGATAGGCGGTGCGCAGGGCCAGTAAGTCAAGGTTGCCCGTGTAGGTGCGGGCCATGGCCATGGCGAGGTCGATCGCTTCTGAACCCGAATTGGTGAAGTGCACCACCCAGTCGTGACCCTTCGGCATGGTGGCTGCAAGTTCCTCGGCAAAATGCGCAGGCACCGGATGATAGAACATCGTGGTGCAGTGGGTGAGGTCCTGCGCCTGCGCCATCGCGGCATTGACCACAGTCGGGTGGGCGTGGCCCACTGACACGCAAACATTCATTGCCAGCAGGTCGATGTATTTCTTGCCATCCGAATCCCACAGGTACTGCATCGAACCTTTTTTGAAAACCAGCGGATCCTTGAAGGGCACGAACTTCTGCTGCGACGCCGCGTAGTAGCGGTTGCGGCGCTCGGCGGTGCCTGCCAGCGTCCAGTCGGTATGCAAGGGATGTCCCGTCATGGCGCTCTCCTATGATTTCAATCGGAGGTTCTGTGGATCATAGGGAACCTCATCAAGAATGCGCGCCGCACGCAAGCGTCCCAGAATCTTGACACTGAGACCATCGCGCACAGTTGGCTCGCGCAAAAAGGCCAGTGCCAAGGTTTTTCCGGTCCGGTGGCCATGGGCACCGGATGTGACGACACCGATGGGACGGCCTGCGGCAAAGACACTATGAGAATAGAAGGGATCAACATCTGTGGTTTCGATCTCCAGCAACACCATGTCCCATGGTTTGGCCTTCGCCAGCATGGCGTCACGGCCGATGAAGTCGCGACCGTCGGATTTGACGAAAGTAGCGAGGCCCGTTTCCAGTGGAGAGCGCTCGGTGGTGAGGTCCAAACCCCAACCGCGATAGCCCTTTTCCATGCGCATGGAATTGGCGGCATAGGCTCCATAGTAGCCAACACCCAGCGGCTTTCCGGCTTCTTCCAATGCTTCAAACAGCGTCACTGCATCGTTGCGCTGGACATGCAGCTCCCAACCCAACTCGCCAACATAGGAGACGCGCAAGGCCAGCACTGCGACACCGGCAATGGTAAGCTCACTCACCGAGAGCCACGGGAAATCGTGATCGAGATTTGCCGTCGTGAGTTGCGACAGCAGGGCGCGCGACTTTGGCCCCATGACGCCGATGACTGCGCGCTCCGCGGTGCAGTTGTTGATCACGACACCTAATCCGGCCGCTCTGGCACTGAGCAGATCGAGGTCCATTTCCTCGGAGGCTGCTGCTGAAGTGAGATAGGCCGTCGTCGCACTCAACACTGTCACGGTGAATTCCGATGCTACGCCACCAGCAGGTGTCAAGGCGTGGATCAGGCCGATGCGACCGGGCTTGGGCGGGTGGTTGGCACCCAGTGTGTTGAGGAAGGACATTGTATCTTGTCCCGAAATATCGAATTTTGAGAACACCGACAGATCGGCAAGAGCGACACGGGTAGAGACTGCGTCCACCTCGCGTGCTACGGGTGCAAACCAGTTGTTGCGGCGGAAGCTTTCATGGGCCGTGTCTCCCGGCGAATCCGAAAACCAGTTGGGACGTTCCATGCCGTGGGCAAAGCCCATCACCGCGCCGCGCGCCAGCATATGCTCATGCAAGGGCGACATGCGGATGTTGCGTCCTGCCGGGCGTTCTTCAAACGGGTAGTGCACTCCGAATTGCAGGCCGAAACATTCAACCGCCTTGGCTACGCGGTAGTTGCGGTCGGCCCACGCACCGAAGCGCCGTGGGTCGACGGCCAGCGCATCCATCGGCGGGCTGCCGTGCACCATCCAGTGCGCCAGGAACTTGCCCGCACCGCCACCTTCCATCACGCCCATGGAAGACCCGGTGAGCAACCATGCGTTTTCCACACCATGGGCCGGGCCAATGAGCGGATTGGCATCAGGCGTAAACGTGATGGGTCCATTGATGACGGTCTTCACGCCACTGGAGCCAAGTGCCGGAATGCGCGCCATGGCAGCTTCGATGATGTGCTCGACGCGATCAAGATTAGGCGGCATCAGTTCCGCGCCAAACTCCGCTGGCACACCATCGACAGACCAAACTTGCGCCTGTTTTTCGTAGGGTCCGAGAATGAATCCATCGCGTTCTTGGCGCACATACCAGCTTTCTTCCGGATCGCGGATGATCGGCAGCTCACTCTTGCCCTCAGCTATGCGCGCGACAATCGCGGGAACACTGTCGGTTACGAGATATTGATGCAGCACCGGCACGGAGGGCACGTTGACGCCCATCATGCGGCCGATTTCAAAACTCCAGGTGCCAGCAGCATTGACGATGTGCCTGGCGCGGCATGTGCCGTTTTTCGTTTCGACAACCCATGTTCCACTTTCGCGCCGTATTGACAGCACGGGATTGTAGCGCTGGATGGTGGCACCATTCTTCACCGCGACTTGCGCCATGGCATTGGTGGCAAGGGTCGGATCCACATGACCATCGTCGGGTTCATAGATGCCGCCGAGTAGGCCATCGAGGTTCGCCAGGGGATGCAATTCGGCAATGCGTTGTGGAGTCATGATCTCCAGCGGATAGCCGGTGAATTCCGACAGGCCCGCCACATGGGCGAACTCATCCATGCGATCAGGATTGCGAGTGATGCGCATGGCACCGCTGCGATGAAAGCCACAAGATTGCCCGGTCTCTTGTGGGAGGATGTCGCGGTACAGCCTGACCGAAGTGGCACGCAGTTCCTGGATCGTCGGGTTGTGGGCGAAATGCGTGCACAGTCCCGCCGCATGCCAGGTCGAGCCGTGGGTGAGATCGTTCTTCTCCATCAGCACGCAGTCGCGCCAGCCCGCCTTGGCGAGATGATACAGCAGCGACGTACCCATGACCCCGCCGCCGATGATGAGAACCTGAAAGTCGCTCGTGCCCATATTCATGCGCGCATCCTCTCACCGGCAGCATCGAAGGGCGGCTTTGCCAGCGCCCGTGCCGCGTGGTCCTGTCCGGCCACGTGAACGGTGAACTTTCGCGCACATGTCTGCGGTAAAGTTTCAGTCTCGGCGATGTTGACGATCGCAAGTGCGAGGGTGAGGTCTGTCCGTGCTCCGCGTGCACCGGACGTGGTCATGCCAACAACTTTGCCGTTTTCAAGAATGGGTTCGTCGTGCAGCATCAAGGGATGGCCGGATACATCAAGCAGTACCATGCGTCGCCCCGGACCCATCGAGCGTTGATGCGATAGCGCGTCCTTGCCCCGGAAATTTTTCGACCAATCCACCGTGAATGAAAGTCCGGCCTCCAGCGGCGTGATATCAGGACCGAGATCATGGCCCCAGTGACGGTAACCTTTTTCGATGCGGCAGGCATCAAGCGCATAGTGCCCGAGCGGCCTTGCTTCGGCGGCAACCAGAGCATCGAAAACAGGTGCAGACTGCCACGCCGGAATCATCAACTCCCAGCCCAACTCACCAACGAAACTCAACCGGGTTGCGAGACACGCAGTTCCGGCAACCGTGACCTGACGCGCTGTCGAGAAGGCAAATCCGATCCAGTCATCTGATGACAGTGAGGCAAGCACCGTGCGCGCCGCAGCGCCCATCACGCCAATGACGCAGTGGTCTTCTGTCACATCCTTGAGCGTGACATTGAGCCCCTGGGCGGCACGGCGCAACAGTGCTAAGTCGCGCCAACGTGTGGCCGCACCCGAGACGACACGGAAATGGTCAGCGCCAAGCCGCGTTACCGTCACATCCGCTTCAATGCCGCCGCGCTCATTGAGGAACAACGTGTAGACGGCGCGACCTACCGCAACGTCCATGTTGGCAGTGGCCACATGTTGCAAGATGCGCAGCGCATCTGCTCCATCCACATCAATCTTGGTGAAGGGCGAGAGATCGATGAGAACAGCACCTGTCTCCATTTCCGCTGCTTCACGCACAGCAATGGGGTACCAGCTTTGCGCTGATGTGGAGTAGGGCAGGTCGTGCTCACCATCGTTGCGTGCATACCATATGCCGCGTTCCCAGCCCGCTGTGAGGCCGAACACCGCGCCCTGTGCCGCCCAGCGATCATGCAGTGCCGATTTGCGAAGCCCGCGCCCTGCCTTGGGTTGCTTGAACGGCCAATGCAGCGCGAAGAGATCAGACACGGCCTCTTCCATGCGTGCAGCCATGTGCGATGGCGTGGCGGTCAGCGGATCAACGCGGGCAATGTCGATGGCCCAGAGATCGGACGGTGCTTCACCATCCACGACCCAGTCAGCCAGAACCTTGCCGATCCCCGCCGAACTCATGATGCCAACAGAATTCATACCAGCCGCAACAAACAATCCGTCCAACTCCGGCGCAGCGCCCACCAGCGGCCGCGTATCTGCCGTGAAACTTTCCGGACCATTCATGAAACGTTGAATGCCGGTATCGGCAAGAACTGGCACCAGTGCCAATGCCGCTTCCATGAAGGGCGTGAACTGTTCCCAATCTTCCGGCAATTCAAGAAACGCGCGATTGCCTTCCGGACCAAAGGCGTTCCAGCATTTGGCATTGGGTTCAAAACCGCCGATGACCAAACGTCCCGCATCTCCTTTCACATAAATGCCGGTGTCGAGATCACGTACCACCGGGAAGGGATTGGGCAATCCGGTGATGGGTTCGGTGACAATGTACATGTGTTGGACGGCCTGCAGTGGCAGCGCCACGCCGGCCTCGTCGGCCAGCCGTTTGGACCACGCACCGGCACACAATACCACCCGATCGGCTACAAGCACGCTGCCATCAGCCATTGCCACGCCCGTCACCTGATCGCCATCCCGCAAGATGTGCGCAACCTCGACACCTTCACGCATGACAACGCCGCGCGATCTGGCGGCGCGCGCATAAGCCATGCAGAGATCGACCGGATTGACATTGGCATCCTCCGGCACCATCAGCGCGCCGACATGGCCGGAGAGATCAAGCTGCGGCACGGCAACATCCTGCGGACTGACGATGCTGGGCGTCAGACCCATGTGCTGGCCCACGGCAGCAATGCGGCGCAACTCATCCATGCGCTCAGGCTTTCGCGCCAGCCAGTAACCACCCGTGCGCTTGTAACCCGTGCTCATCCCGGTTTCGGCTTCCAACTGCGGGAAGAGCGTGAGCGCATGCGATGCAATTTGCGTCATGGCAGCGGTGGCCCGCAGCGGCCCGACGATGCCGGCCGCGTGCCAACTCGTACCGGATGTCAGCTGGTTGCGTTCCAGAAGCAGCACGTCTTTCTCGCCACGGCAGGCGAGATGATAGGCCACGCTGAGGCCAACCGCACCGCCACCGATGACAATGATCCTGCCCATCAGAAATAATTCATGTCCGGCTTCTCGGCCTTGCGCCGCGCCACATAGTCCCTGAGTGCTTCGTCGATTGCCGGATCAATGCCGGGATCTTCATAGTGTTCGAGTTGTTTTTTCCACAATGTATTGGCGCGCGAGGCCGCGTCGAGCCCGCCATCGGCAGACCATTGTTCATAAGAGTTGTTGTCGGGGGTGAGTGGGCGAAACAGTGCGCTCATGAAATTCTCACGCGTGTGGTCACTGCCGAGATAGTGTTGGCCCGGCCCGGTTGATGCAATTGCCGCCATGGCCTGGGCATTCTCCGAGAGATCAATACCGTCGAAGAAGCGCGCAACCTTGCCGCAGAGATCAGCATCGATAATGGTTTTCTCGAATGATGTGACAAGACCACCTTCGAGCCAGCCAGTGGCATGATTGATGAGATTGGCTCCGGCAAACATTGACATGAGCAGGCCCCAGGTCGCTTCCTGCTGGCTCTGTGCATCCGGCAATTTTGAGGCTGAGAGCGTTCCCACGGTATGCAACGGCACACCAAGCCGCCGCGCCAATTGACCCGCTGCGAGAACCAACAAACCAGCTTCCGGCGTGCCGAACGTAGGCGCACCGGATTGCATCGACATGGTGGAGGCGAAACTGCCCATCAGGCATGGAGCACCAGGATTGATCAATTGTACGAGTGAGAGACACGCTGTCGCTTCGGCCAGCACCTGCGCCAATGTACCTGCAACAGTCGTCGGGCTCATGGCTCCCGTCAATACCCAGGGCGTACAGGCCACGGGCTGGTTGGCGCGGGCATAGGTCTTGAGCGCACCCGACATGTGCGAGTCGAGAACCAGCGGTGCATTGGTATTGGAGACGCAATAAAGCACCGGATTGCTGGCAACATAGTCTTCACCGAAGACGATGCGCGCCATGTCGACCGCATGTCCCGCCCGTTCCGCCCCGATGAACGCGCCCATGAAGGCCCGGTCAGACCAGCGAATGTGGGCGTAGAGCATGTCGAGGTGACGCTTGTTGGCAGGCAAGTCGACCGGTTCGCACACCACACCGCCGGAATGATGCAGCCAGGGAATGGTCTGATGCAGTTTCACCAATGAAACGAAATCATCGTAGTCGGCATAGCGCCGTCCCTTGTCGAGATCGTGGACGAAGGGCGGTCCCCACGACGGGCACAGGACCGTGGCGCTGCCGCCGAGTTGCACGGTGTTGGCGGGATTGCGCGCATTTTGCATGAACTGCCGGGGCGCAGTTGCCTGGATGGTGCTCCGACAGAAGCCGGGTTCGAAGCGTACGCGTTCGCCTTGCACATCACATCCGGCATTGCGGAAGATCTCGAGGATTTCCGGATCGCCGGTGAAGTCCATCCCTGTTTCCTTGAGGATGACATCGGCGTTGGCCTCAATCAGCGCCAGTCCTTCTTCGCCCAGCACATTGAAGGTGCCGAGCTTGCGGTTGATGAAAGGTGCCCGTACAGCAACCGGCTTGGCATCGGTTCCGCCGCGGCGGCGATTGCTCCGGGGTTCACGCATGGCAGTCAAATGCGAAAGTGTGAAAGTTCATCCCGCCATGTCAGCACGCGATTCAAATCTTGGCCAGTGGCCATTGCACCGGAGACGGCATGATTGGTGCGCATGGCAAGGCTTTTGCCAGACAGTTCAAGTAAATGTCTTGTGCCAGTGCTGGGCGATGTCGATGCGCTTGGCAATCCACACCTTCTCCTTCGACTGTATGTAGTCGATGAACCGGGCGAGACCCACGGCGCGGCCTGGTCTGCCGACAAGCCGGCAATGCAGCCCGATTGACATCATCTTTGCAGAACCACGGTGCCCTTCTTCGTACAGACAGTCGAACGAGTCTTTCAGATACTGGTAAAAATGCTCGCCAGTATTGAAGCCCTGCGGCGTGGCAAAGCGCATGTCATTGGCATCAAGCGTATAGGGAATGATGAGGTGCTTGCCGCCAGTTGGCGTCTTGAGGAAATAGGGCAAGTCATCGGCGTAGTCGTCTGAGGAATATAGGAAATTGCCTTCGTCCATGACCAAGTTCGTCGTGTTCATCGAGCAGCGGCCCGTGTACCAGCCGAGCGGACGTTCGCCTGTTACTTCGGTGTGAATGCGGATCGCTTCCAGGATGCTGGCGCGCTCCGCCTCTTCCGGCATGTCCTTGTGTTCCACCCATTTGAGGCCATGGCTGGCAATTTCCCAGTTGGCTTCTTTCATCGCCTGTACCTGATCTGGCGAGCGCATCATGGCTGTTGCGACTCCGAAAATTGTCACCGGTACCTGGCGTTGCGTGAACATGCGCCAAAGCCGCCAGAAGCCGGCGCGGGCGCCATACTCATAGATCGACTCCATGTTCCAATGCCGCTGACCCGGCCAGGGAGCAGCACCGACAATTTCGGACAGGAAAGCTTCCGAGGCAGCGTCACCATGGAGGACGTTGTTCTCGCCGCCTTCCTCATAATTGAGCACGAACTGCACGGCGACGTTTGCGCCACCCGGCCACTTGGGATCAGGAATGGCACGGCCATAGCCTTTCATGTCGCGGGGATATGCTGTCACATTCGTCTCCTGTTGATCACTGTGATAGCTCAAGACTGCGAGCCCGTGCCATCAGTTTCCGAGAATGGTTGGAAGCCGCAGGCCCTTCTCGCGCGCGCACGTAATTGCCTCCTCATAGCCGGCATCAGCATGACGCCAGACGCCGGAGGCAGGATCGTTCCACAATACGCGCTCCAGTTTTCGCGCAGCCGCCTCCGTGCCATCGGCACAAATCACCACACCCGCATGCTGTGAAAAGCCCATGCCGACGCCGCCACCATGATGAATACTGACCCATGTGGCACCACTTGCCGTGTTGATCAGGGCGTTGAGGAGGGGCCAATCGGACACGGCGTCCGAGCCATCTTTCATTGCCTCGGTTTCGCGGTTGGGCGAAGCCACCGATCCGGAATCGAGATGATCGCGGCCAATGACAACTGGCGCTTTCAGTTCACCCTTCGCCACCATTTCATTGAAGGCAAGACCAGCCTTGTGCCGGTCGCCGAGGCCGATCCAGCAGATGCGCGCGGGCAATCCCTGGAAGGCAATGCGCTCACGCGCCATGTCAAGCCAGCGGTGCAGATGATCATTGTCAGGGAACAATTCCTTCATCTTGGCGTCGGTCTTGTAGATGTCTTCGGGGTCACCCGAGAGCGCGCACCAGCGGAACGGACCAATGCCGCGGCAGAAGAGAGGACGAATGTAGGCCGGTACAAAACCCGGGAATGCAAAGGCGTTTTCCAGACCTTCTTCGCGCGCCACCTGGCGGATGTTGTTGCCATAGTCGAGCGTCGGCACGCCGGCATTCCAGAAATCGACCATGGCGGCGACGTGGACTTTCATTGACGCCCGCGCCGCTTTCTCCACCACCTTCGGATCACTCTCCTGTTTGGCCCGCCACTCCGCCACAGTCCAACCCAAGGGCAGATAGCCATGCAATGGATCATGCGCCGATGTCTGGTCAGTGACGATGTCCGGGCGTACACCGCCTGCCTTCATGCGCCTGTACAAAGCGGGAAAAACGTCAGCCGCGTTGCCAAGCAGACCCACAGACTTGGCTTCACCAACTGCGGTCCACTGCGCGATGAGGGCCAATGCCTCATCCAGTGTTGTGGCCTTGGCATCGACGTAACGCGTGCGCAGGCGAAAATCGATGCGCGTCTCATCGCATTCGACTGCAAGGCAGCAGGCACCGGCCATGACAGCGGCAAGCGGCTGGGCGCCGCCCATGCCACCAAGCCCACCCGTGAGGATCCACTTGCCCTTGAGGCTGCCGCCATAATGCTGGCGTCCGGCTTCAGCAAAGGTCTCGTAGGTGCCTTGCACAATGCCCTGTGTGCCGATGTAGATCCATGACCCGGCCGTCATCTGGCCGTACATCATCAGGCCTTTCTGGTCGAGTTCGTTGAAATGATCCCAGGTCGCCCAGCGTGGCACCAGATTGGAATTGGCAATGAGCACGCGCGGTGCATCAGCATGGGTGCGGATCACGGCAACCGGGCGGCCCGATTGCACGATCAGCGTTTCGTCAGCTTCGAGTGATTTCAGCGATGCGACAATGCGGTCGAAGTCCCCCCAGCTTCGCGCTGCCCGGCCAATGCCGCCATAGACGACCAGCTCGTGCGGGTTTTCGGCGACGTCCGGATGGAGATTGTTCATCAGCATGCGCAGCGGCGCTTCCGTTTGCCAGCTCTTGGCATTGAGCGTCGTGCCGGTTGGCGGATAGATGTCGCGGCTGTTCTTGCGGTCAAGCATGGTGGTACTCCCGGATCATTTGAGGGTATGGGCGGAGATGAAGAACTGTTGGACACCATCAGCCATGGGCCGCGAGCTCCACTGCCGTGTTCTCGATCACGCGCAGGATATATGCGAGCCACGGGCGCAGCATTGCGGCCTTCTCCGGGCTGAAATTCCATGGGGCCTGCTCGCGCTCCAGGTAAACTGATTGCGCAATCTCCATCTGGATCGCATGAACGCCGGTGTGCGGCTGGCCATAGTGCCGCGTCGTCCATCCACCCCGGAAGCGGCCATTCAGCACGTTCGTATAGGGTGAGGAGGCAGCCATTTTCTGTACGCCATCGGCAATGGACTTGCTGCACGTCACGCCATTGTCGGTGCCGATATTGAGGGCAGGTAACTCGCCCTCAAATAGAAACGGAATATGGGAGCGGATAGAGTGGCAGTCATAAACAATGGCGACACCGTGGAGCGCCTTCACACGCGCCACTTCCGCTGCAAGGGCTGCGTGATAGGGCGCGTGATAATTTTTGATGCGCTGGGAAACGTCCGCTGCTGTTGGCTCTGCGCCATCCCGCCAGATGGAGACACCGTCAAAATCGGTGAGTGGGCAAAGTCCTGTGGTATTCTGTCCGGGATACAGGCTGTTGCCGGCTGGATCACGATTGGCGTCGATCACGTAGCGGTGGAATGTGGCTCGTACCACACTGGCGCCCGGCAACACGCCATCATAGAGCTGGCTGATATGCCAGTCGGTATCGGCCAATGCCAAGCCAGTTTCGTTCAGCCGCTGAGAGATGTCATCAGGTACAAAAGTCCCACCATGAGGTTGCGCAAGAATGACAGGGCTGTCACCGCGCTGGATGAGAACCGGCATCATGCCCCAAGTTCCGGGAAAGCGATGCCCGCCGCTTTGACTACGTCGCCGTCCGCCACCAATCTCGCAGCTGCTTCAAGATCTGGCGCGATGTACCGGTCCTCTCCCAATGCCGCAACATCTTGTCTGACCCTCGCCACGACCTGTGCCAGTGGTCTTGACGTGACCAGCGGCGCACGGAATTCAATGCCCTGCACGGCACACAATAATTCAATGCCGAGAATGCGTTGCAGATTGGAGTTCATGCGCAACAAGCGGCGCGCGCCGTGGGCGGCCATGGAAACATGGTCTTCCTGATTGGCTGAAGTGGGCGTCGAGTCCGTGACACATGGTGTTGCCAGATGCTTGTTCTCGCTCATCAGCGCGGCCGATGTGACTTCGGCAATCATGTATCCAGAGTTGAGACCGGGATTGGGTGTGAGAAACGGCGGCAGATCGAATGACAACGTGGGGTCAACCATGAGTGCGATCCGGCGTTGGGCGATGGCACCGATTTCCGAGATTGCCAGCGCTGTCATGTCGGCAGCAAATCCAACTGGTTCAGCGTGAAAGTTGCCACCTGAAACAATGTCGCCGCTCGCTGACAGCACCAACGGATTGTCGGTGGCGGCATTGGCTTCGATCTCAAGCGTGTCGCCGGCCTGGCGCAAGACATCCATCGCCGCTCCTGTCACTTGCGGCTGGCAACGGATGCAATAGGGGTCTTGCACGCGCGTGTCACCTTCGCGGTGGCTCTCGCGAATGAGCGATCCATCAAGCAATTCACGCATCGTGCGCGCCGCATCAATCTGTCCGGCATGTCCGCGCAGGGCATGAATCTCCGCCATCAATGGCGCTGTTGAACCCATGATGGCATCAGTGGAGAGGGCAGATGTGACGAGTGCCGAAACAGCCGCATCCCAGGCGTCGAACAATCCGGCGAGCGCACAGGCCGTTGAGAACTGTGTGCCATTGATGAAGGCCAGACCTTCCTTTGGCCCGAGAGCGATTGGTTGCAGGCCAGCTTGTCGCAATGCATCTGCACCAGCCATCACCTGGCCGCCGTACTCCGCCTGACCTGCGCCAATGATCACCGCCGTCATGTGGGCCAGGGGTGCCAGATCACCGCTCGCACCCACCGAACCCTGCGCCGGAATAACCGGCGTTACGCCGCGTTCCATCATGTCTTCGAGAAGGGTGATCAGGGACCAGCGCACACCCGATGCACCGCGCCCAAGACTGAGAAGCTTGAGCGCCATCATCATGCGCACGATGGCGCGCGGCATGGAATGGCCAACGCCCGCGCAGTGGCTGAGAATGAGATTGCGTTGCAGCGTTGCCGTATCCTCGGGCGCAATGCGCATTGAGGCGAGTTTGCCAAAGCCTGTGTTTACACCATAGACTGGCGTTGTTCCCGCCGCCGCCTTGCTGATGATTGCAGCGGAGGCCTCAATGGCAGACTTGCGCCGAGCGCTCCAGCTTCACGGCCAGCTGTTCACGATAGATGCGGCGCAAGTCTGCGAGCGTGATGCGGCCTGGCGTGAGTGAAATGGACATCAGCTGAGGCTCCCGATGATACGCTCGTGAAGTGGGTTGAATCCGATGCGATAAGAAAGTTCGGCGGGATGCGTCACGTTCCACACCGCGAAATTCGCTGCCGCTCCGACCGCCATCTTGCCATGGCCAGAAAGTCCAAGAGCCTGTGCGGCATGGCGCGTCGCACCTGCCAACGCCTCTTCCGGTGTCATGCGGAACAGCGTGCAGGCCATGTTCATCGCCAGCAACAATGAACTCATCGGCGACGAACCGGGGTTCATGTCGGTCGAGACGGCCATGGCCACGCCGTGCTTGCGGAAGAGATCAATCGGCGGAAGCTGCTTTTCCCGCAACGTGTAGAAGGCGCCCGGCAAGATCACCGCCACCATGCCAGCCTTGGCCATGGCGATGACACCGTCCTCATCCACATATTCCAGATGCTCGGCGGAGCGCGCCCCGAATGATGCCGCAAGTTTTGCGCCACCCAGGTTGGACAGTTGCTCGGCGTGCAGCTTCACCGGAATGTTGAGTTCGCGGGCGACTGAGAAAACGCGGGCGATTTGCGCCGTCGAGAAGGCAATGCCCTCGCAGAATCCGTCGACGGCGTCGACCAGGCCGTCCGCATGGGCGGCACGCAAGGCGGGAATGCAAACGTCATCGATGTAGGCATCAGCGCGGCCCTTGAACTCTGCAGGAATGGCATGCGCGCCAAGGAATGACGTCACCACTTTGACGTGGCGCTTGTGGGCATATGCGCCGCGCGGCGCGCAGCATGTTCAGTTCTGTCGTGGTGTCGAGGCCGTAGCCCGATTTGATTTCGAGGACTGAAACACCCTCGGCAAGTGCCGCATCAACGCGCGGCAGGGCCGAAGCAACGAGATCATCAACACTTGCTGCCCGTGTCGCTGCGACCGTTGAGACGATGCCGCCACCAGCCCGGGCCACGTCTTCGTAGCTGGCGCCATTGAGGCGCATCTCGAATTCATTGGCGCGGTTGCCGCCATGGACAAGGTGGGTGTGGCAATCGATGAGTGCTGGCGTGACGAGACGGCCTGCAAGATCGTGATGTTGAAGTGCCCTGTGTTCATCAGGACAGTCACGGCGTGCGCCGACCCAGACAATGCGGCCCCGGCGGCAGGCAATGGCCGCGTCTTCGATCAGGCCGTAGCCTGCCGGCATTGACAGCGTTGCAGCGGTACCATTGATCAGAAGCATGCCGGTTGCAGTCATCTGGCATTCCATCGGTGAAAAGGCTTTACAAGTTTCTAGGCGGCTGCAATTATTATGTCTAGACATAATTTAAGAGGCCCCATGGTGAATGCCCCCTGGCTTTTTGCACACCGCGCTCTCCTGCCGCACGGCTGGGTCAACAACGTGCGGCTGCAGATCAGCGGTGGAAATATTGCGAGTGTGTCAGGCAATGTTTCTCCCTACCCCGATGATCTGCGTGTTGACACGTTGCTGCCGGCACTTTCCAACCTCCATTCCCACAGCTTTCAACGGGCCATGGCGGGGATGACAGAGGTGCGGGCAGCGGGGCGCGAAAGTTTCTGGACTTGGCGCGAATTGATGTACCGTTTCCTCGAGCATCTGACTCCGGAGCACGTGGAGGCGATTGCGGGCCTGGTCTTCATGGAGATGCAGGAAGCGGGCTACGCTGCGGTGGGTGAATTTCATTACGTGCATCACCAAACGGGTGGCGCACCCTATGATGATCTTGCTGAACTCTCGCAGCGCATTTTCAGCGCCGCCAGCACCACCGGTATAGGCCTCGCTCATCTGCCGGTTCTCTACAGCTATGGCGGAGCAGGGCGAAAGCCCTTGGCGGGCGGACAGTTGCGTTTTGGCAACGGCGTCGAACGCTATGCACTGCTTTTGGAAAAATGCCGTACTGCAATTCGGCATTTGCCCGCCGACACGCGCGTCGGCATTGCGCCGCATTCATTGCGGGCAACATCGCCGGATGATTTGAAAGCGGTCATGCCGCTTGCCGTCGACACACCAATTCACATCCATGTGGCGGAGCAGATGCAGGAGGTGAACGACATCTCACTCTGGCTGGGCGCACGGCCAGTGGAGTGGCTGCTCGCCAACATGCCCTTGAATGAAAGATGGTGCGCCATTCACGCCACCCACATGACCACAGTTGAGACCCAAGGTCTTGCCCGCAGCGGCGCAGTTGCAGGCTTGTGCCCAATCACCGAGGCCAATCTCGGCGATGGTGCGTTCAACGGACCGGATTGGCTCGACGCGGCAGGGGCTTTCGGCATTGGCTCAGATTCCAATGTCCGCATTGCCCTCGGCGAAGAATTGCGCATGCTGGAATATTCCCAGCGCCTGCGCGACCAACAGCGCAACGTGCTGGTGCCGCAGCAGGGATCAACGGGACAGTTCCTCTACACAGCGGCGGCACGCGGTGGCGCGCAAGCTTTGGGCCGCGATGCCGGGGTGATTGCCCAAGGAAAACTTGCCGATCTTGTCGCCATCGACAGCCGCCATCTGTCTCTCTGTGCTTTGAAAGATGATCAGTTGCTTGATGGCCTTTGTTTTGCCAGCCCGCCGGGTGTTGTGACCGATGTCTGGTCAGCAGGCCGACACCAGGTAAAGCAGGGCCGCCACATTGCGCGCGACACCATCACCGCACGCTACAGCAAAGCCATCACTTCACTGGTAGAGGTGATTTAGATGAGCCTCAGGCCAGTGCCGAGGTCAAAGCACCGTGAAGGCGACGTGGAGCATGGGCTGCTCGCAAGTGATGTGAACCTTGCCAGACTGCAGCAGCACGACAGATCCAGTCTCTACCGCCCGATTGTCAGCAACAGCGGCACCCAATACCAATACGGCATGAAAATGCTCGTGATTGGCGATCAGTGCCAGGCTCTCCCCGGCGGCGCACACAGTGACCTGAGACGAGACTATCGCCGGATCGAAGATCACGTTGAAGTCACGCACTGTTTCGGAAAGCCTCGTGCAGGTGATTGGCCAGTCGCCGGAAAAACTGACAGGTTGCAAGGGTTGTGCGAGCAAGACATCCGCTGGTGTTTGCAAACGCAGCCCGTCACCTGCAATGACAGTCAGGATGCGCGCCAGGCCAGGAAACGCAGAGAACGGACCATCACTGGCCACGTCTGCAATGGACAAGCGCCAGAGAATGGCGCTGCCATCTTCAACCTTGATGATTTCGCGCGTCATTCCGCCACCGTTCTTCCACGGCATGACGGAAAAGGCGGATGGCGAAATGATCTGCATAGAGCGTCTCTTGTTGGTGTCGCGTTTGCTGATGTCCGGAGCAGTGCGCCATGATGGCGGCACCCGGGCATATGGCATCACCTTCTCTGTCTGCCGGATACAGGCAAGTCAAGGAGAGCATCCTGCAGCGCATCCGCACCCATGACTGGCCACCGGAAAGTCTATTGCCTGGCGAGATTGAATTGGCGGAAGAGTTTGGCGTGGCCCGCGGCACAGTCAATCGCGCCATGCGGGAATTGGCCGAAGAAGGCTATCTCGAACGTCGCCGCAAGGGTGGCACGCGCGTGCGCCCATCACCGCTGCGATCCGCACGCTTTGAAATCCAGTTGGTCAGGGCTGCGATTGAGGCGACAGGTGCAGTCTATGGGTACAAGCTGCTGGCCCGCAGGGAGGAAGCAGGATCCAAAGACGTCCGGGTACGGCTGCGGCTGCTCCCGGCCGACAAGCTTCTGCGTCTGCTCTGCCTGCACACGGCCAATGGCCGGCCCTATCAACTGGAAGAGCGCTGGATTAGTCTCGCGGCCCTGCCGGCGGCACGCAAAGCTGATTTCACTCGTGTTGGCCCCAATGAGTGGTTGGTGCAAACAGTGCCCTACAGCGAAGTGGAAATCCGCATTCGTGCCACTTCCGCGATAGGAACAATGGCAAGGCATCTCGGAGTTTTGCCGGGCTCAGCACTGATCACGACCTTGCGCACAACATGGCTCAATGGTCAGGCATTGACCCACGTTCGCATGCACTTCCATGCTGGCTACGAATTGGTGACGCGCTACTGAACCGCCTCTGGACTTTGTCGCAGGGCCGGATGAAAACAGTGTGATGACGGTCCGGAATGCAGACAGAATAACAGCACTCAAGCACGCCATCGATCAGGGCAAGGGGGCAGAGCCTGCCGATTTGGTCCTCAAGGGTGGCCGCTTTCTTGATCTCGTGTCGGGCGAACTCATCACTTCCGACATCGCCATTTGCGGTTCCAATGTGGTCGGGACATTTGGCACATATGCCGGCACCCGTGAAATTGACATCACGGGCAAGACAGTGGTGCCGGGGTTTATCGATACACATCTCCATGTGGAATCCTCGCTGGTGACACCACCGGAATTTGATCGCTGTGTGCTCCGCCATGGTGTGACAACCGCCATCTGCGATCCGCATGAAATCGCCAACGTTCTGGGTACGGCCGGTATTCGCTACTTCCTTGAATGCGCCATGGAAACGGTGATGGATTTGCGGGTGCAGCTTTCAAGCTGCGTGCCCGCAACGCATCTTGAAACATCGGGCGCGCGAATCACTGCCGATGACCTCAAACCCTTCATGGGACACCCCAAGGGCATTGGCCTTGCCGAGTTCATGAACTTCCCCGGTGTACTCTACCATGACCCTGAAAGTTTGGAGAAACTGGCGCTGTTTGCAGGCCAACACATTGATGGCCACGCGCCATTGCTGCGTGGTGCCGATCTGAACGGCTACCTTGCTGCCGGCATTCGCACCGATCACGAAACCACAACGGCGGCTGAAGCTCTGGAAAAACTGTCCAAGGGCATGCACATCCTGATCCGCGAGGGCTCGGTCTCGAAAGACCTGCATGCGCTGCTGCCGGTCATGACTGAGCGCAATTCTCCGTTCCTTGCACTCTGCACCGATGACCGCAACCCTCTCGACATTGCCGAGGAGGGCCATCTCGATTTCATGATCCGTACCGCCATTGCTGCCGGTGTGACACCCCTGGTGGCCTATCGCGCCGCCAGCATTTCAGCAGCCCGGGCCTTTCGGCTGCATGATCGCGGCCTGGTTGCCCCCGGGTGGCGGGCCGATCTTGTCATCCTTGATGAATATGAAACCTGCACTGTCTCGCAAGTGATATCGGCGGGACGGGTCGTCGACGATACTCTCTTCGCGGCACGGAAAATCATTCCGGTGGTCGGCTACAACAGCGTCAAATCCCGCAATGTCAGCGCGGCTGATTTCAAGATTCCCGGCACCGGCAGAGCTGTGCCCGTGATCGGCGTTGACCCCGGCAAGATCATCACCCGGCATCTCACCATGGCGCTACCCGTGGAGGCGGGTGCAGTCATGTGTGATCTGACGCAGGATGCAATCAAGGTTGCCGTCATCGAGCGCCACGGCATCAATGGTAATATTGGCCGCGCCTTTGTCCACGGCTTTGGTCTCAAGCATGGCGCCATTGGTTCGACCGTTGGCCACGACAGTCATAACATTTGCGTTGTCGGCGCCAATGACGCGGACATGGCCGCAGCGGTGAACCGCTTGATCGCCTTGCAAGGCGGCTTTGTTGTGGTACGCGATGGCAAGGTGTTGGCGGAACTGGCGCTGCCCGTGGCGGGCCTGATGAGCGACAAAAGCTTCGAGGATGTTCATGACGCCCTGATTCCACTGCGTGCGGCGGCCAAGTCTCTTGGCACCACATTGCCAGAACCATTTCTGCAGGTGGCATTCCTGCCGCTGCCGGTCATTCCGCATTTGAAGATTTCTGATCGCGGTTTGGTTGATGTCGACCGCTTCGAACTTGTGTCTCGTCTCAATCAGGCTGGCGATGAAACGTGAGCTGAACCCAGCTCCAGTGCCAACGCTTCAGTGACGGCAATGGCTGACATGTTGACGACGCCGCGTGATGTGACTGAACCCGTGAGAATATGTGCGGGCTTTGCCGTTCCCAGCAAGATCGGTCCAACCGGCAGGGATTCACCGAAAACCTTGATCGTCTGATAGGCAATGTTGGCCGATGAGAGATCCGGCATGACCAGCAGGTTGGCCTCGCCCGACAGCGAAGACGAAGGCAGTTTGCGCTGCCGTACCGCCTCGATCAGTGCAGTGTCAGCCTGCATTTCACCATCGATCTCAAGCAGCGGCGCGCGGGCACGCACCAGGTCGAGGGCAACCCGCATTTTCGTTGAAGAGGCGGTAGCGAAATCGCCAAAATCAGAATGCGATACCAGTGCCACTTTGGCCTTGAGGCCGAAGCGTTCCAGATGTTCCGTACACAGCAGAACAGTCTCGGCAATGGCCGCAGCGTTGGGATCTGCCTGCACGTGAGTGTCGGTCAGGAAGACAATGCCGCGCGACGTAATCATCAGGCTCATGGCGGCGAGCTCGTTGACGCCCGGCGCCAGGCCAATGATGTCCCTGATGTGCCGGAGCTTGGAACGGTAGCGCCCCTCCAGACCGCAGATCATGGCATCCGCCTCGCCGCGGTGCACGGCGAGCGCGGCAATCACGGTCGTTGACGTCCGTACCAATGTGCGCGCGGCATCAGGCGTCACGCCTTTGCGCCCGGCCACTTCAACCAGCGTTGCGACGTAATCCCGGTAGCGCGGATCATCTTCCGGATTGACGTTATGTACATCCTTGCCCAATTTGATAGACAGGCCATAGCGCTTGAGACGCGCTTCAATGACGGCCGGGCGCCCCACCAGAATGGGAAGTGCAATGCCTTCTTCTGTGAGCACCTGCGAGGCACGCAGCACGCGTTCGTCTTCGCCGTCGGCATAAATCACCCGGCGCGGACTTTTCTTCGCCTGCGCAAAAATGTTGCGCATGACAAAGCCGGACCGGAACACAAAGCGTTGCAGGCGTTCGGTATAGGTATCAAAATTGGCAATGGGACGCGTCGCCACGCCACTTTCCATGGCAGCTCGAGCCACGGCGGGTGCGACCCGCAGGATCAGGCGTGGATCGAACGGCGAGGGGATGAGTGAATCCTTGCCGAACAGCCGCGTCTCACCGCCCGAGGCGTGCGCAACGACATCCGAGGGTGTATCCTGTGCCAGATCGGCAATGGCTTGAACCGCAGCCCGCTTCATCTCTTCATTGATGGTGGTCGCTCCCACATCAAGGGCGCCACGGAAGATGTAAGGAAAGCACAGAACGTTGTTCACCTGATTGGGATAGTCGGAACGCCCGGTGCAGATCATCGCATCAGGCCGGGCCGCAAAGGCTTCTTCCGGCATGATCTCGGGGTGAGGGTTGGCCAGTGCCAGGATCAACGGATTGACTTCCATGGACTTCAGCATCTGCGGTTTCAGGACACCACCGGCCGAGAGACCAAGAAACACATCGGCACCCGCGATGATGTCGGTCAGTTTGCGGGCCGTCGTGTCCTGCGCGAAGACCGCCTTCCATTTGTCCATCAATTCGGTGCGGCCCGTGTAGACAACGCCGGCGAGATCGCTGACCCAGATGTTTTCCCGGCTTGCCCCAAGGCTGACCAATTGGTTGAGGCAAGCCAGAGCCGCCGCACCTGCACCCGAGGCCACGATCTTGATCTTGGCGATGTCCTTGCCAGCTAGACGCAGGGCATTCATCACCGCTGCACCCACGATCACCGCTGTCCCATGCTGGTCGTCATGAAATACCGGAATGGACATGCGCTCACGCAAGCGTTCTTCCACCTCGAAACATTCTGGTGCCTTGATGTCTTCGAGGTTGATGCCGCCGAAAGTCGGCTCCAGAGCCGCGATGGTATCGACGAGCTTGTCAACGTCGGTCTGGGCCACTTCAATGTCGAAGACGTCGATGTCGGCGAACTTCTTGAACAGGACCGCCTTGCCCTCCATCACCGGCTTCGCGGCAAGGGGACCGATATTGCCAAGCCCCAGAACAGCAGTGCCATTGGAAATGACGGCAACGAGATTGGCCCGAGCGGTGTATTTCGACACCAGGGCCGGATCAGCATGAATGGCTTCAGAGACAGCCGCAACGCCGGGCGAATACGCCAGTGCGAGGTCGCGCTGGTTGCCCAGTGGCTTGGTTGCCCTGACCTCCAGTTTCCCGGGCCGGCCATTTTCATGATAGGCGAGCGAGCCGGTTTTCAGATCGTTGGATATGGAGGAAGTCATTGCGCTGTCTGTGTCCATTGGTCCCGGACCAGATGTAACTGACCCGCGTTGGCCATGCAAAGGGCATGATTGGGCATCCGGTTCAACCGCGAATTGACGCCGTTGGACTGCGTTTCAATAGGCTATGGCGCTTGATCACGTCTGGTCCGGGCTAGGATGGCGTGCTAGTATACAAGTTAGTTGACCGGCTTAAATCAAGCAGGTGGTACAAGATGAGTGATATCGAAACAGGAACTGTTGCCGCCCGCAGCACGGTGGGGCAGGGTTGCTTTGAACTGGACCGCCGCCTGCCAACCGCCGAGCAGGTCTATCGCTTGTTGCGCGATGCCATCATCACTTGCCGGCTCGAACCGAATGAAGCCATCAGCGAGAACCGCATCTGTGGCATGTTTGGCGTGTCACGCTCGCCGGTACGCATTGCCGTTACGCGATTGGCAGAAGATGGACTGATCGAAATCTACCCACAGCGCGGTACTTTTGTTGCGCCAATCAAGTTGAAGCAGGTGCATCAAGCACAGTTCACCCGCTCGGCCATCGAAATGGCACTGGCCGAAGAAGCAGCCCGTCATTGGACAGAGCGTCACAGCCGTGAAATCGCGGTCAATCTTGATAGTCAGGTTGTTCACGCAGAATCTGCCGATGGCCGGGGATTTTTTCAGGACAATGAAACTTTCCATCAGCTGATTGCAACAGCTGCAAAGCTCGGTGACGTGTGGAACACAGTGCAGAGCGTGAAAATGATATGGGATCGTATCGGCCATATTGCCAATCGCGTACCGGCCCACATGATGCAGATCATTGCAGAACATCGCACTATCGTGAAAGCAATGGAGGTGCGTGATCCGGCCGCTGCTGCTGCAGCCATGAAACATCACCTCAGGGCGGTAGACCTCGCCATCGCGCGGCTGCGGCCATCATATTCTGACTACTTTGTCGATGAGTGAGCTATTGCACCTTGCCGCGGGCGTCGACCTTTGCGGCTCCCAGAACGTCCCCACCGCGTACAAACACGACCTCGTCAAACAAGTTGGTCACCGGGCAGACATGATTGGGGGTGATGCGCACAAGGTCTCTCACGGCAGGCTTGCTCCCGAGATGTGCGATATCAAGAAAACCATGTTCTTCGTTCGCGGCATAGATCTTGGCGTTTCCAAGTTCATGCACGACGCCATAACCCTCAAGTCCGAGAAGATCGCTGGTCAGGGACTTTGTTCCAGCGTCAAGAATGGCCCGCTCGGCAGTCGGACGGCTCACCACCGTGCTGAGCACCGTCAACGCGCAATCTTCAAACCCACACGTGCCGCGCGCCACTAGCGAGCGATCGAAATAGATATATGTGCCGGCGCGGTATTCCGTCAGGCCGCCAAGTCCTTCATCTTTCCACATGTCAGGTGATCCGCCAGACGAGATGACCTTCACGTCAAGTCCCGCATGACGGCATCCGTCGCGGGCTTCGCGAAGAAAGTCTTGCGCCTGCAAACGCTGACCTGTTGCAGCGTAAGTCATCAACCCTGCAAAGCTGAGGCCAGCGGTGCCGTCGATGGCTTTTGCAAGTTCAATGGCTGATGCTGGTGACTGCACACCGTTGCGACCGGCACCGGTGTCACATTCGACCAACACAGAAATATCACGCCCGGCTGCGCGCCCGGCCGAACCAAGCCCCGCAATCATGTCGTGGTTGTCTGCCACCAGAGAAATAGCTGTTCGACGTGCCAAAGCCGCAAGCCGGGCCAGCTTGGTCTTGCCCACCACATTGAAGGTGAGCAGCATGTCGGAAATACCCGCATTGGCCATCACCTCGGCTTCGCCCAACTTCTGCACCGTGATCCCGGCAGCCCCTTGCGCCAGCTGATACTTGGCGAGGCCAACAAGTTTATGTGTCTTGATATGGGGCCGGTTACCCATACCCAATGCAGTGCAACGCTCCTGCCATCGCCTGACATTGCGTTCCACCACATCAACATCAATCAATGGCACCGGCGTCTCAAGTTCATCAAGCCGCTTTCCCACCGGACGCAAGTTCAGAAAATCAGTGAGAGCCATGTGCGCAGCCTTCGTGTTTATCCAGGATTGAGACGAAAATCCTTGCCCTCTGGCAATGTCTGTCCGCCATCAACGACGATAGTGGTACCGGTAATATAGTCTGCGTCATCAGATGCAAGAAAGAGGGCAGCGTTGGCAACGTCGCGAGGCGTTCCAAGGCGGCCCAAAGGCACACCTTCTTCCATCATTTTGATGAAGGCCGGTGAGCGGTGCTCTCTCATGCCGTCGGTGAAGATATTGCCTGGTTCAATTCCATTGACGTTGATCCCGTAGCTTGAAAATTCCAGTGCCGCCGCCTTGATGAAACCGTTGATGCCTGCCTTTGATGCCGAATAGTGACCGTGCCCCGGGCTCGTAACCCGCGTGCCGGTAATCGACGATGTGAAAATCATGCGGCCACCACCGCGTGCACGCAAAACCGGTAAGGCCGCCCGGGCCGAAAGAAATGTCCCTTTGAGGTTGACCGCCAGCACAGCATCCCACTCTTCAGGCGAAGTGTTTTCAATCAGAGTCCAAGGATAGATACCAGCGTTTTGCACCAGAATGTCAAGACCTCCGTATGAATTGACAGCGGTAGCAACGGCTGCCTCGTTGTCGTCAAGACGCGAAACATCGATGCTGACAAAAACTCCACCAAGTCGGTTTGCAGTCGCCTGACCAGATTCAACAAGTCTATCGGCGATCACGATTCTTGCCCCTTCTTCAGTGAAGCGTGCTGCTATTGCCTCGCCAATGCCTCGGGCGGCACCGATGACCAGCGCAATCTTTCCATCGAGACGTTTCGTCATGTAAGTTTCTGCCGTATTGCAAGTTTGACGGTGTCGAGCAGAACGGCGGCCAGAACAAGACTGCCGAGGATGATCTGCGTGTAGTGGGCAGGAAGTCCCATGAGATTGATTGCAGTCTGGATTGAATGCAGCAGCAAGACACCGGCATATACACCGGGCAACTGTCCCACGCCGCCCTTGAGGCTGACCCCGCCAATGACAACAGCCGCAAAAGCCTGAAACAACATTCCAACACCAAGACCGGCCGACGCACCGGAGGTCCGTATTGCCAACAACCAGCCCGCAAGCCCGGCAATGGCACCCGCCATCACAAAGGAGATCCAGATCAGTTTGTCCACTGCAATGCCGGCCCTGAAGGTGGCGGCGCGGTTTCCACCAATCATGATGACGTGCCTGCCAAAAGGTGTCCTCGCCATGATGAATGTGAAGACTGCAAAGCCTGCCATGGCAATCCAGGCAATGTACGGAATGCCGAGAAATGTATCAATACCGATGAAGCGGATGCTCGGTGCGAGGTCTTGCGCAGATCGCCCGCCTGACACTGCGACCACCGCACCGCGCACCCAAATGTAAGAGGCGAGCGTTACAATGAAGGCATCCATTTTGAGGCGCACTACGAGGAGACCGTTCAGAAACCCGACAATCGCGCCGACCATCAACGAGATTGCAAGCGAAACTGGAAATGCCAGCCATTCCGGTGTGAGGGTCCAGTTGATGCCAATGCCATGCGAACAAAAAAGGATGCCTGTCACCATTGCAGAAAGGGCAGCCACCGATTCGACCGAGAGGTCCATATTCCCGGCGATGATAACGATGGCGAGGCCGATCGCCATCACTCCCACCATGGTGGAGCTTTCGATAATGTTGATAAAGATTCCGGTCTGGAAGAAGTTCGGGACGGTGAGTGAAAACACCGCAAGCACGAAAATCAACAAAAACCAAACCAGATTGTCGAGCATGAACTCGACAATCGCCCTTTGGCGGGAACCAATCATTGTGTGTGTTCCTGGGAAAAAATCCCCGGACCGATGCCGGCCCGGGGTGATTCAGGGATGCCTATTCAACCGGCACGATCTTGTCGGCGGGGGCCTTCAGGTTACCCCAAAAGCGCGGTTCATCAACATTGGCCTTGGAAATGGCAGCGCCGGGAATCTTGATGTTCGGTCCCCACTTCTCGATAGTCACAGTGGAGTCGAGGCCCAAGACTTTATAGGAGCCGGGCTTGATTTCCTGCTTGTTCACCACCTTGTCGGCGAACATGGCAATGGCAGCTGCCTGGGCATAAAGCGGTTGTTCAACTTCCACGTTGAGCCAGCCCTTGCGGATGAGATCCAGGCCAACAGGTGCACCGTTGGAAGAAATCATCATCACATCACCAGGCTTCTTGCCTTTGGCCTCGAGAGCAGCAACGGCCGCCACCGACAAATGCGCCGCATGCAGGAATATCAGATCAATGTCAGGATTGGCGACCATTTGGTCGGAGACAATGGTTCCGGCATTGGCAGCATCCCAGGCCATGGCGGGCAACGAAATAATCTGCACGCCAGCGAATTCCTTCATTTTATCCTCGAAGCCTTTTTGGATATCGAGAGAGTAGGGATCAGCCGGATCGCCCAACACCTGGAGGACCTTGCCCTTCACGTCACCATTCTTTTCCTTGAGAAGCCGCTGGATTTCTCCAGCAGCCACCTGACCGATTTCGATTGTTCCCGCCACCGATGTGAAATCCGAAGGCGTTGCCGTGATCTGGCGGTCAAATTCCATGACTGGGATGCCAGCAGCACGGGCTTTTTCGATGGATGGCTGCAGCGCATTGAAGTCCACAGCTGCGAGCACAATTGCTGCCGGCTTCAGAAGAATGGTGTCGTTCATTTGGCTCTGTTGCAAGTCAGTCTTGTTGTCGGCGTTGAGTGTCACCACGTCATATCCGACATCTTTCAAGAACTTTTCGATAGCTGATACAGATTCAGTCTGAAACTCGTCGAGCAATGTCGGAACCATGTAGTAGATTGTACCCTTGGAAGCAGCAAAGCTCGGTGCGGCAAGGCTCATTGCGCCAACGGCAATGGATGCGATGAGAAGTCTGCGTATGTGGTTCATGGGTCGTCTCCTGTTGTGATGGGACTGGGTCATGGGCCGTTCGGCCTCGGTTCTTGGGTTCTGCCCTCGAGAGCTTCACCAGTGATCATGCGCACAACTTCGTCTGGGCTTGTGTTTTCCCGTATGACATCGCCTGCGACCAGACCTTGGCGAATGACCACAATTCGGTCGGCCACTTGAAAGGCCTGCGCCATGATGTGGGTAATGACGATGACGCCGATCCCTTGCGCGGCGATGCGCTTAATCATCTCCAGACCACGCCGCGTCTGTTCGACGCCCAGTGCTGCAAAAGGTTCATCCAGCAACACCAGCTTGCCACCCCAGTGAACAAACCGGTTCAGTTCAATTGCCTGGCGCTGGCCTCCAGAGAGATGTTCAACATTGGTGCGCAGTGACGGGATTTTTGTACCGGCATTGGCCATCGCCATTTCAGTGGCGGCGAACATTTTTGCTTCTTGAAGAACCGGAACTCCGAAGTAGCGCTTGACGATTTCGCGGCCCATGAAAAAGTTCGCAACCACATCCACATTGGTGCACAGCGAGAGATCCTGATAGACCGTTTCGATTCCCGCGGCCTTGGCCTCCTTCGGAGACTTGAAACTCCGCTCTTGGCCATCGAACCTGAGCGACCCGGAGCTCGCTTCAAGTCCACCGGCAATGATCTTGACCAGCGTGGACTTGCCGGCACCATTGTCGCCCAATAGGGCCACCACCTCACCGCGCGCAACGTCGAAGCTGATATCGCGCAAGGCTTCAATCGCGCCAAAGTTCTTGGTGATGTTCTTGAGGCTTAGCAATGGCGCAACCACACTCATGCAGCGGCCTCATCGTCTAGGTGAGAATTGTCAAACAGCGGATCGTGCAGGCCACGTCCGAAATTTTGAGCAAACATCTGGCCAAAGCGTGGTGCAAGTGCGGCCGAGATAGCGAGAGAAGCAGCACCAAGAAGGGCTGCCTCTTGTCCCGTTGTGGAAAACACGACGCGCGGCGCAGTGCGGTTTCGCCGCGACGAAACAGAATTGGCCAGCGGTTCCGCCATGGTGAGAAGGCGGTGCGGAATGTCTTCACCTGCGAGTCCACCAACAATGATAGTTTGCGGATCAAAGAGATTTTCGATCGTTGCAATAGCGGCACGAAACAAGGGAGCGGCCTCCGCCAACCAGGCATCGCGACCAATGACTGCGGAGCGCCTTTCCATGGCCTCAAGGGAAACATAGCGTTCGAGGCAGCCACGGTTTCCGCAGGCGCAAGGCTCACCGCCCAACACAAGTGGAATATGGCCGATCTCGCCTGCATTGCGGAAACTCCCCCGAACCGGCAAGCCGTCCTGAACCATGCAGCCACCAAGGCCCATGCCAAGAAAAAGATAGTAGTAATCTTTGAAGCCGCGCCCTGCACCATAAAGGCGTTCGCCAAGCGCTGCTGCGGCGTGATCCACTTCGATGAACGCAGGGCAGCCAGCAATTTCCGCCAGTTCCTTTTGGATTGGAATATCTTTCCAGCCTTCGAGTGTCGTGGGACCAACGAAGCTCATTGACTCGACATCGAATGGTCCCGGCATGGCAAGTCCGATGCCAAGAAGTCTTTTGCTTTCGCGTTGCACTTTGAATTTGGCGACGATGCCGCGAATTTCAGCAAACGCGATACGCGGGGTCAGGCATTCCCGTCCACGAGATTGCGTCGCCACGATTTCACCAGCGAGATTGATGAGGGCCGCCTCAATTCCCATGGGTGTGACGTTGAGGCCGATGGCGTAGCCACCATCCGGGTTGATGCTCAGGCTGGTTGCAGGATAGCCGCGGACGCGGCGCGCGTTGCGCATGCCGCGCACAAAATCCTGCTCCTCCAACTCGCGTGCAATGTTGGAAACAGTTTGTACCGACAGGCCAACGCGTTCGGCAATGTCACCGCGGGCAATCGGACCATGCTGACGGATCGCCTCCAGCACGATGCGGCGGTTGTATGGTCGGCCAAACTCCTGGTTCGTACCCTTGAGCGCCATTGTGATGCAGCCCTTTTCAGTCATCAGACAATCACAGAATAATTATTAAATCAAATGGAATTCAATAATATTTTCCGGGCAATTTCAATTACCTACCTTCGCACCTGCGGTAAATCCATGTCCGGACTTGTGATTCAGCCAAGGACCTGGCTCACCCGTCGGGCAATCACCGCGCTTTCGCTCGCATCGAAGCAAAGTGGGTTGATGACGAACCTGCCCTCGTCGCGGCGGGCGGGATCGACGTGAATGCTCGGCTTGCCTTTGCTGAGATTCGCGATCACCCCACGCACATCAGGCTTGCCGGATGCAAGCGTCACGACAAGCTGTGGCACGCAGAGAATATCGCCATCACCCTCGATCGTCGCCATGCAACCGCGATGGCTGGCAAGTAGTTTGGCGATTGGCAGCAGGCGCTCCATCCAGCGGGCGTGACGTGCTGCATCACCTTCCGCAACAAACATTCGCAGAGCCATCAGCAGGCCTACGATTTCTTCCTTGCCAGTTTTGCATGAGCGGCCGATGCCGTGCTGTGGAATGCCTTTCAACTTGCGCCGGTCGATGAGGGACTTTGGTGGTGCCCACATGTCGTCATAGATGTCGAGATCAAGGTGTTGCAGTGCCACCGACATGATGAGATCTTTGCGTCCGCACAACATGCCACTGGCCTGGGGCCCGCCAAGCGCCTTGCCACCTGAGAAGGCAACGAGATCCGCGCCTTCGGCGATGAAACGCTTCAGATTGGACTGGGGCGGCAATTGTGCAGCAGCATCGACAACAACGGGCACTTTATGCTTGCTGCCCAGCACCGCCATCGTCGCCAGCGATGGCTGGGCCTGCCTATCAGCAACATAAAAAAGCGCTGCCGTGCGCTCGTTGATCGCATCTTCGATTTCCCAAACCTCGACATCGCGCACACCTGCGCCTGAATAACGGTCTGGCAATCCCACTTCAATGATCGTTGCACCTGCTGCGCGGATTGCATGATCATAGAAATTGCGCTGGCTGCGCACCATGACGACCTCATTCTTCATGCCGTTGGCGTTGGGTAGCCGCGCCATCCGGCCAGGATCAAATCCTGCCATGCAAGCTGCCGTTGCCAACAACAGGCAGGCCGAAGCGCCGGATGCCACATAGCCTGCCTCGGCCCCCGTCACCTTTGCAATCTCGCGCGACGCTGCCGCCTGCAACTCGGCCATTTCGACGCATACCTGAGACGCCTCCACCATTGCCTGAGCCACCTCAGGTCGCATCAAGCCGCCGGAAAGTCGTGTCGCCGTGCCTTTGGCATTGATGATTGTGCGAACCCCAAGACGCTCATAAACATTCATGGCTTGACCGCGAAAATGGCAGTGATCTCAACCGGAATATTGTGCGGCAATGACCCCATGCCCACGGCGGCGCGGGCATGCCGGCCATGATCTCCAAAAACCTCGATGAACAAATCAGAGCAACCGTTGATTACCTTGGGGTGTTCGCCAAATCCCGGCACAGCATTGACCATTCCCAGCACATTCAGCACACGATCCACCCGGTCGAGCGATCCAAGCAAGTGCCGTGCTGCTGCGAGAAGTACCATCCCGGTGCGGCGGGCAAGTGCATTGGCTTCTTCAACGGAGAGATCCCTGCCAACCACCCCTGAAGCAATGCTGCCGTCGGCAAGGATCGGCCCCTGACCTGAGAGATAGAGAATGCCGTTGTGCAGAATCCCCGGCACATAGCTGCCACCGGGTTTTGGCAAGGTTGGCAGTACCACTCCCATGGACTTCAATTTGGCTTCAGCGTTCATGACGGTGTGTCCTCGGCTCTGATTGTCTCAGAGGTCGGGGTATTCAACAAGTGGGCAATTGTTCGCAAAGATAACCTTGGCCGGGATCATCACATCTCTGGTCCAACCAAAGATGCACAAGAACGGCACATTTCCAGTGCGCGTCGCGTGCGGTGCCCATGGCTCATTCCAAACCGGTACATCAGAACTCCATCAGCACAAAGTTCTTCTCTGGAAGAAATCGCCAGCCATGAGCGCCCGTCAGCGGAGCATAAAGTTCCGGTGCGGCGTGGTGGTGGTCGCGATACAGGATATTGGGCCCGATCACAAAAAGTCCGAGGTTAAAATCCTCGGCCGGAAAAAAGGCGCCTTCACCGATGATCAAAGCAAAGGCATGGCCTTCAGAAAATGCTTCGCCAATTTCAGCGCGCGGATAGGAGTCATAAGTGATCCACTCGAGAAGCGGTACCGAACCTCGAATGGCATCCGCCAATCGCCGGTCCGACATCGCAGCAAGTGCTGGCTCGATGTGATCACATGCGGGGATAAGCCGTGGTGTAACAGATTGAGGATCCTGGTTTGACCAGCGCGTGATTCCCGCTCGCACCTCTCGCACGCCTGCATGGTCAAACGCGCTGAGGTAGCGGTCAACATTCCGCACCAGCTCTGCAATCATTGGTCCGACTTGGGTCATTCCAGAGGTGTTTCCGGGTCAGCAATGTGGACTGCGAGCAGACAGCCGTTTGGTGTGTATGAATTGTGCTCGGTGCCATCGCGGTACCACACCAGATCGCCTGCCCTGAATACCCTTCCATCACTCTCGACCAGTTCGCCTTCAAGAATGAGGAATTGTTCATGGCCATTGTGCCGGTGCGCACGTGTCTTCATGCCCGCAGGCATGCGGTACACATGAAAGCCGGTGCCCAGCGGCAGACTGTCATCCATTTGCAGGACTGTATCTCCAAGCGCCACGCCATCGTCGTAAACAAAGGGCTTGAATTCTGCCGTATGGATATTGGCAACACGCAGATCGCTTTCAGAGGTTTTCTTCATGGCGCAGAACCTTTCTTCAGAACAAAAGCGACATCTTTATCGCATGATGCATTGTTCAGTATGGCGACGGGGTCGCGCTTATCATCCTTTGCAAGTGTGCGGTAGACCTCGAGGGCATGAATGCTGATGAACCCCCGCTTGTGGAAATACATCGCAGCCGCGTAGCGTGCCATGCCAGACCCAGGACTGCCGGGCAGACTGGCGAGGTGTTCGTGTTGCGTCCTGTCTTCTGCTGAAAGGAAAATTGTCATGGCATTCATGTGTTGGCCGCGATGGCGACTTGAATGTCACGCTCACGCCGCCGCTCAGCACGGGTCAGGATGACCGCCGAAATCGCCACGCCTGCAGCGACAATCAGCACGATGACAGTGGCAAGTGCATTGATGTCTGGTGTCACGCCAAGCTTGACTTTGCTCCATACCAACATAGGCAGTGTCGTATAGCCCGGCCCAGTTGTGAAACTGGTGATGACAACATCATCAAGAGAAATCGTGAAGGCCAGCAGCCAACCCGAAACAATGGCTGGCGAAATGACCGGCAGAGTGATGTCCTTCAACACCTGCCACGGCTTTGAGCCAAGGTCCATGGCCGCTTCCTCGATCGACATGTCCATCGACATCAGGCGCGATTGCACGATGGTCGTGACATAAGTCATCGAGAATGTGATGTGCGCAATGGTGATCGTGGTGAAACCGCGCTGACCGGGCCAGCCAATCCACTCTGCCATCATGATGAACAACAGGAGCGAGGAAATGCCGGTGATGACTTCGGGCATGATCAGTGGTGCCGTCACCAGTCCGGAAAAAATCGCCCGTCCGGGGAATTGCCTGAAGCGTGCCAGAGCAATGCCCGCAAAGGTGCCGAGTATGGTGGCGAAGGTGGCGCTCAGCACGGCAATTTCCAACGAAAGCAGTGCGGCGTCGAGAACCTGCCTGTTGCTGAATAGCTTGCCGTACCATTGCAATGAAAAACCGCCCCACACAGTGGCAAGGCGCGACTTGTTGAAAGAGAAAAATATCATCGAAAAGATTGGAACATAGAAAAATGCCAAGCCGAAACACAACATGCTGATGAGAAATGTGGGGCGGCGCTGCATCTATTTCGTCCCCGCCTGGGCTTTCGCCTCGAAATGGTTGAAGACGACAAGTGGCACCACCAGCATCATGAGCAATGCAACCGCAACCGCAGAGGCCATTGGCCAGTCACGGTTGGAGGAAAACTCCTGCAGGATCACCCGGCCCAGCATGGGGTCGGACGCACCACCCACCAGACTGGGTATGATGAGTTCACCTGAGGCTGGGATGAAAACCAGAAGGCCCCCTGCAACAATGCCGGGAAAGGAGAGCGGCAGTGTCACATCCTTGAACACCTGCCAGGGCCGCGATCCAAGATCCATGGCCGCTTCGTTGAGCGTGGTGTCAAGTTTTTCAAGATTGGCATAGAGCGGCAGGATCATGAACGGCAGGTAGGAGTAGACCAGCACCAGCACAACTGCGAAGTTGGTGTTCATCATCTGAAAGCTGGCAACTTCCCAACTCTGCGGCACTATGAAATTGTAGGTCGAGGTGACAGCCTTGTTGAACCAGCTGTTCTTGCCCATCAGGCCAATCCATGCATAGACGCGCAAAAGAAATGATGTCCAGAACGGCAATACGATCAACATCAGCAGGAGACGCTGCATCGACTTGTTTACACGCGTGATGCCGAGTGCCATGGGGTAGCCGATCAGAAGGCACAGAACTGTCGCAATCGCCGCGTTGTAGAGAGAAACCCAAGCGGAGTGGATGTAGAGGCTGTCAGTGAAAAGCCGCTGATAGGTTTCAAACCGGACAAATGGCCAGTCCGGCAGAAAAGCAAAGGGCGGAGATTGTGTGGCGGTCTTGGCAAAGCTCATTACGATGACGATCACGAATGGCACGACGAAGAAGGCGACCAGCCAAGCATAAGGTGCTGCGATGATGATGTCGCGCCAGCCGCGCCTGTTGAACCAGCTCGAACCTGCTTTGGCGGATGTCTCGTTCATGCATCTGCCTTGAACAGCATGGCGGCATGCGGGGACATGGTGAGATAGACAACATCTTCCCAAGTCGCTGACATGTTTTCACCAGAATGCCGTTCGGCATTGACCGCATTGACAGAGACGAGGTGACCAGTTGGCAGCTTGATCCGGTAGAGTGAATCCTTGCCGAAATAACCGAAATCTTGCACCGTTCCCATGAGAACATTTTCTGCAGCCGCGGGCTTCTCCCGCGAAAGCCCGATCTTCTCCGGTCGAATTGCAAACGACACTTTTTCTCCCACGCTGAATGGCATGGTTGAGTGTACCCACAGGGCCCGGCCGAGTGCGGGCGAATTCACCTCCACGATATCACCGGAAATCTTTGTGACGTCCGCCTCGACCATATTGATGGAGCCGATGAACCCGGCGACAAATCTGCTGCTGGGATGCTCGTAAATGTGTGACGGTGGACCGATCTGACGCACGACACCTTGGTCCATGACAGCTATGCGTGACGCCAGAGTCATGGCTTCCTCCTGGTCATGGGTTACAACGACAAAAGTGATACCCGTCTTGTATTGGATATTGGAGATTTCGAATTGCGTGTGCTCGCGCAGCTTCTTGTCAAGTGCTCCCAGTGGTTCATCGAGCAAGAGGAGCTTGGGTTGCTTGGCAAGCGAGCGTGCCAGTGCCACGCGCTGGCGCTGGCCGCCGGAGAGTTGATGTGGCTTCCGGTCGGCCAGATGCGAAAGCTGCACCAGACTGAGCATTTCCTTGACGCGATCCTGCCGCTGCGCGGGAGTCATGGCTTCGTGCTTCAGTCCATACCCCACATTTGCTGCAACAGTCATGTGCGGGAACAGCGCGTAGGACTGGAACATCATGTTGACGGGCCGGTCATACGGAGCAACGTCCGTCATGTCCTGGCCGTCAATTTCAATTGTTCCCGACGTTGGTGCTTCGAATCCGGCCAGCATGCGGAGCAGAGTTGTCTTGCCACACCCGGACCCTCCAAGGAGTGCAAAGAGTTCACCCTTGCTGATATCAAGGGATACATTGTTGACGGCGGCAAATTCACCGAATTTCTTGGTAACCGACCTGATGCGGATGAAGCCTGACGTGCCGCCGTCATTGGCCATCAGGTCAGTTGCCATTGCCGCCCACTCGCGCCAGCACTGCTTGGCCGCCTCAGCCTGACTTCATCGCGTTGAAGGTCTCCGTCAGTGTGCGGTCATGTTCCTCTTTGAGTGGCTTCAATGTGTAGAGCCTGCTCATCACCTTGGCGTCAGGGTAGGCGGCTGGATTGCTCAGAATGTCTGGATTGACGAAGGCCTTGGCCGCAAGATTGGCATTGGCGTAGTTGGTGAGGTTGGTGCATTTGGCAATCACCTCCGGTTCCAACATGTAGTTGAGGAACTTGTGAGCGTTCGCCTTGCGGGCAGAGTCTGCCGGAATGCAGAAGAAATCAAACCAGGCGGGGGCGCCGGTCTCCGGCACAAAATAGGCGAGGTTGATGTCCACGCCGGCTTCGGTTGCACGGGCCTTTGAAGTGGCATAGTCACCCGACCAGTTATTGGCGATGCAAAGTTCCTTGTTGGGAATTGCATTGAGATAGTTGGTGCTGTCAAAAGTGCGCACGTACTGGCGGATCTGTTTGAAGGCCGCCTTCACCGCCTCCATGTCGTCAGGCTTGTAGACGTCACGTTCCTTGCCAAGGTAGTCGAGAACCATTGGAATGACATCAGATGGTTCATCAAGAATTGAAATTCCACAGTCCGCCAGCTTCGCGGCGTTCTCCGGCTTCATGATGATATCCATGGACTCGAGATTGACGCCGGGCAATCTTGCCTTCACCGCATCGACATCATAGGTGAAGCCGACCGAGCCCCACATGTAAGGCATGCCGTATTGCATGCCGGGATCGAAGCCATCGCCGATCTTTACGATATCGGGATCAAGGTTCTTCCAATTCGGCAAGAGGCTCTTGTCGAGCTTGGCATAGATGCCAGCCGCTATGAAACGCTGCAGGCTGAGGCCGGCCATGTCGACAACATCGTAGCCGGTCTTGCCTGCCAGCATCTTTGCCTGCATCTCATCGGTCGAGCTGTACGTGTCGTAGGTAACCTTGATGCCGGTTGCCGACTGAAAATCTTCAACTGTTGTTTCACCAATGTAGTCGGCCCAGTTGTAGACATTGAGGATAGCATCCTCGGCCTTGGCCCTGTGCACGGCGGGCATTGCGAAAAATGCAGAGCCGGCCGCGAGAGTCAGTGCCTTGCGTCGATTGATCTTCATTTTTCTCTCCCTTTTTCGCGCGCATTGGCGGCGCATTTGTCACTTGGGTCTATTGGCTGGCGACGTTCTGTTGTACTGACTTGGACATCAAGTCTGTGTTGACCCGTGCCATCTCATCAGCGGCAGGCGCTGCATCGAGAGACATGACGGGCAGGATCTGGCGCAAGTCATCATGGTGAGCGCGGACAAAGCGTTCATGGTCAGAAAGATGGAAATTTTCGAAGGCCGATGACTTCATGGATTCATTGGACCAGATGGAGAGCTGAGTATCTTCGGCATATGTGGCCCGGTCAATACGGTAGGACAAGTAACGTGCCGCGCGTTGCCTGCGGCTTTCGGTGGGATAGCAATAGGTCTTCCCGCGCACGACCGACCGGTTCACACCAGCAGGCAATTCCTGATAGAATTGCACGGTTTCAGGAGTGATGATGAACACGCTGTTCGGGAACAAGCCGTAGTAGGCCCAAAGATTGTGACGGTCCGCTGGCAAGTTGGCATGTGGCGTCGACAGCGCCACGTAGTTGCGCACGCTCCACAGCTTTCCGGCATCGGGCTTGTAGGTTGCCTTCGATACCCGCAAACCTGTGGGGTAGTCGATGTCTTGATAAGTGAAACCATAGAGATCTTGTAGTGCAGGGTGGGCCATCGCGACGTGATAACCTTCATTGTCGACATCACGCACTGATTTCCAGTTCACCGGCAATTCGCTGGACCACACCTTGCCCGCTGGCACCATTTCCTGCGAGGCATGTTGCCTGAATTCTTCGGCATAAGGGGCGAGGCAGGTTGCGAGAGATGGCTGCGGGCCAGGCTTGAAGCGAATGAAGATGAAGCCCATCCACACTTCCATTTCGATTTCGCGCAGGCCGAACTCCTTCTTGTCGAGAGCGGGATAGCTCGCGGGCCGGGCAGCGCCACGCAAGGTGCCATCCAGATTATAGACCCAGCCATGAAAGGGGCAGACGAGTGCGTTCTTGCAATGGCCACTTTCCCCGGTGACGACACGGGAGCCGCGATGGCGGCACAAGTTGTGGAAGGCCCGCAACTCACCGTCGCTGCCACGCACGACAAATGCCCGCTCAGGTCCGAGGTCGAAGGTTACGTAGTCACCTGGAATGGCCAGATCATTCACATGGCCAACAATCTGCCAATGTTTGAGGAACACCTCCTCCAACTCCAGTTCGTGGAGCGCCGTGTTGTGATAAGTCCAAGCCGGAAGGCCGCGCCGGTCCCAGTCCTGGTCAAAATTCTTCGGATTGGCGACATGATTCATCGTGCCTCCTCCGGTCGATAAAGTGGCTCGCCGAGTTTTCGGCGTACCCACTGGTGAAAATTGAAAACGTCAAATTCCTGCGGCATCAGAGTGCCTGCCGCGTAGCGATTGCTATGCAACCCACGTTGATTGAGTTCACAAGCGTCGCCATCTTCCAGCATGACAGTTGTTGCGAAGTCCACCACGTTGGCGAGATCAAATTCCGCTTGCGCCATGGTTTCCGCTGGGAACAGCCACTCCGCCGTAAGCTCGGTTTCCTCCGGTCCCAAGGGTCGCAGTGACACCGCACGCACATAGTCAACATGCGCCACGACATAGAGTGTCGGCATCAGGGTGACGAAGGTGAAGCCACGATCGCGCTGCGTCGGTGTGAGGTTTGGAAACTCCGGACCGCAGGGTTTGCCATTCGTTGTCCATGTTGTGGCTCCAGCCTTGAGGGGCCGTTGTGGCGCCGCATCAGGTGTCCAGCCCGGTGCCTCAGAGGCGCTCATGACGCCCTTTCGGTAGACCGGAACCATGTCGCACAGCGAAGCGTGAATGCCCGGACAGTGCAGACACTCATTGTAGTTCTCCCAGAAGACTTTCCAGTTGCAGGCAATGGTCTTGACAAGACGATGTCCAGTTACAAGATCTGCCATCGGCCAATTGTCGAGAGCGTTGAAACCGAGGTCTGGGACTTGCGCAAATTCTGGAGGGTCATCAGCCAGACATACGAAAATGAAACCATTCCACAATTTCACATGGGCAGTGAACAACCCATGTGTGGATTTGTCGAAGCCCGGTGTCTCCACCACATGGGGCGTGCGCACCAGCCGTCCCGCAAGATCATAGCTCCACTCATGATATGGGCAGGTGATCAGATTCGCTTTCAATCTTGTGTCCTGATGCTGACACAGTTCGGAACCACGGTGACGGCAGGTATTGTGAAAACACCGCACCATGCCCTTGTCGTCCTTGACCAGAATGAGTTGCTGGCCTGCCACCTGAGTGCGCCTCACGGTTAGTGTTTGCAGATCGTTTACCCGCCCCACGTTGATCCAGCTCTTGGCGTGAATTGCCACCTGTTCACGCGCGAAGTGATGCTGGTCAAGATACCACTCGGCAGGGAGCGTTGGCGGGCAGAAGGCTAGAATGGGGGAGGATGGATGGAAGACTGATTTCTGTTCCATGACTTTACTCCGCGTGGGAGGACTTATTTGAACCGGTTCTCCAACTCGCTTTTTCCGTCTCGGCTTGCTCCAGAGTCAAATCCACCGCAATTTCGAAAGCCCGCAGCGTATCGGTGAGGCAACTCTGGTCGTGCGCCTCACACATGAACAGCGGCTCGCGCGAATCTGGCTCACAAATGATGCCCTGATCCTGCAAGTGGCGCGCCATCTTGTCATAGAAACTGTAGTCGGATTTTTTCCAGGCGCGGTAGTCGACCGGCGGCTTGGCGGCGAAGAATACGCCAAACATTGAGGAATGACCGGAGAATGAGTGCACGATGCCGCGCCGGTCGAGAATCGACTTGATCCCCGCCTTCAAATTTTCACCATATGTGGCAAGTGTTTCCAATGCCGGAGTTTCATCGAGAATTTGCAAGGCAACATTCGGTCGCCGCAAGTGAAACGGAATGCGCGGTATACGTGCCACCATGGGCCGCGCCACCATACTTGAAAGTGCGCATGATGTCTTCGCGGCCAGCCACGGCGGCAATGGGATAGCCATTGCCCATGGCCTTGGCGAATGTGCAGATGTCCGGTTTCACGCCATAAATCGATTGCACGCCACCCTTGGCCACACGGAAGCCGGTCTTCACTTCATCGATAATGAGCAGAACGCCGTACTTGTCGCAAAGTGTGCGGGCGAGTTGCACGAATTCTGTAGTTGCCGATATGGCGCAGCAATTGCCCATCATCGGTTCAATCAACATCGCCGCAATCGTGTCACCATGTTTCTTGAAGACGTCTTCAAGGCGGTTGGCGTTGTTCATGGGGGTCAGGTGTACAAGATTTTTGATGCCCTGCGGAATGCCACGCGAGTAGGGCACCACGCTCGGCTCAAGTCCGCTGCCTGGATCCCACTGGTCCATGTTTGCCATCCACATCGCGGCATCGAACAGGCCGTGATAGCCACCTTCGATGAGAATGTAGCTCTCACGCCCCGTGTGGGCCCGAGCCAGACGGAGCGCCGCCATCACCGCCTCCGTGCCGCTGTTCGAATAGCGCACCAGCTCAACTGCAGGCACCATCTTGGCCATGCGATCAGCAACAATCAGTTCGCGCTCGGTTGACAACGCGAATACGCCGCCGACTTCCATACCCCGGCGGGCGGCCGCATCGACGCGCTCGTCGGCATAGCCGAGGATCGCAGGGCCATATCCCAGCCGGTAATCGACATAGCAATTGTCGTCGATGTCCCAGGTGCGGCCACCCTTGCCGTGCTTCACATAAATGGTCCGGTCATCGCCCCAGTAGCGGAAGGTCGACGCCACGCCGAGCGGAAGCCGCTTCACGGCTTTCTGAAAGTGGGCATTGGACTTCGCAAGGTTGCGGCGATTGCGGCGGGTCATGATCTGGCCTGTAGGTCTCGTGACGGGACTTCAACCAGCCTGCCTCAAATTTGATTGTTGAGTCAATCAATAAGAAATAACTCTTGCAAAACAATAAAATAATTGCGAATTGTGTATCTCAAAGTCGGATCAGTGCCATGCGGCCACAGCGCCAGACAGCCAGTATCATTCCTCTCGCCCGCAAGGTCAGCCGCGAACAGCGCCGCCAGCAGATTGTCGATGCCACGATGCGGGTGCTGGCCCGCAGGGGGTATTCCCAGACAACTCTTGCTGAAGTCGCCACTGAAGCGGGCGTCTCCTACGGGCTCGTCAATTTTCATTTCAGATCCAAGGAAAAGCTGCTCTCTGAAACCTTGCTCTTCATGGCAGATGAGTATCGACGCAACTGGCTTCAGGCTTTGGCCGCCGCACCAGTTGAGCCAGCACAACAACTAGCTGCGCTCTTGTCAGCGGACTTCAATGCCGCGATCTGCACGCCTGAACGTCTAGCCTGTTGGTGCAGCTATTGGGGCGAAGTGCAAAGCCGTCCGATCTATCAGCAGGAATGTTCAGCCAACGATGATCAATATATCATGAAGCTTGAACAACTTTGCGCCAGCATCATTGCAGACGGCGATTACCCTGTTGACGCCACGCGGGCTGCGCGGGTGTTGCGCTTCACCAGCGAGGGTCTGTGGAACGATATGCTGTCGATGACCAAGCCATACACACGCGGTGAAGCACTCACCACATTGTTTTCGTGTGCCAGCATGTTCTTCCCGAAACACTTCACGCTCCAGGGACCGGTCAGCAAGACATGAGCATTCAGGACTGAACGACTGCTCAGTGGCGCTGGCAACTATCCATCAGCGGAAAATCTGTTATCTTGGCTATTACTTGCGAGAGGTCCAATGTTCACAATGTATGAGCCAGTTCACGACTGCTTTCCTGGCCTGAGGAGATGTCCATGAAGGCAGACATCGGATTGATTGGTCTTGGCGTCATGGGCGCCAATCTTGCATTGAACATCGCCGAGAAAGGCTTCCGCGTGGCGGTCTACAATCGCACGTGGGACAGAACCGAAAAATTCATGGAAGATGCGGGCGACCTAAGTGACAAGATCATAGCTTGTCGCACCATGGCGGACCTGGCGGATGCAATCAGCATCCCGCGGCCGGTCATCATTTTGGTCAAGGCCGGTGAAGCGGTGGACGAACAAATTGCCAGTCTGAGGGAGGTGCTTGCGCCCGATGACATCATCATCGATTCCGGCAACGCGCAATTTCAGGACACCATCCAAAGGGGCAAGGCACTTGATGGTTCTGGGTTCAACTTTATTGGCATGGGAATATCGGGTGGCGAGTATGGTGCACGCCATGGACCCTCGATCATGGTTGGCGGACCGCAGGCCTGCTATCGCCGCGTCGAGAAAATTCTCACTGCGATTGCCGCCAAATACAAGAAGCAGCCCTGTTGTGCATGGATGGGAACCGACGGTGCGGGCCATTTCGTCAAGATGGTTCACAACGGCATTGAGTATGCCGACATGCAGATGATCGCAGAGATATATGGCATCATGCGCGACGGTATGCGCATGAAGGCCCCCGAGATATCGGCGACCTTCGCCAAGTGGAATAGAGGCAAACTCAATTCTTACCTGATCGAAATTACGGCCAAGGTTCTGGCGCGGCAAGACGCCAGGACCAAGAAGCCGATGGTGGACGTGATCCTCGATCGAGCCGGCCAGAAAGGAACAGGCAAATGGTCCGTCATCGCGGCGCAAGAATTGGGTGTGCCTGCAACTGCCATGGAAGCAGCCGTCTCTGCACGCGTTCTGTCATCAATGAAAGCCGAACGTCAAGCCGCTGAGCAGGCCTATGGTGCTGCCCGCCGCAGCATCACAGTTTCGCACAAGGCTTCGTACATCCGTCAACTTGAATCAGGACTCTACGCCGCAAAAATTGCTGCCTACGCCCAAGGATTTGCGGTATTGCAGGAGGCGTCTGGTCACTATGGCTGGAACTTGCCGCTTGCCACAATCGCCAGCATCTGGCGCGAGGGCTGCATCATCCGGTCCCGCTTTCTCGATCTGATCACCACCAGTTTTGGCAAGGAGAAGGAGCCGCACAATCTGTTGCTGGCGGCTGACTTCCGCGAGATCATGGCCCGTGACCACCGTGCCTTGCGCAAGACAGTTTCCGATTGCGCGCTCAGCGGACAACCAGCTCCTGCGTTGTCTTCTGCATTGGCTTATTTCGATACCTATCGCCAGGGTCGTGGCACGGCAAATCTCATTCAGGCGCAGCGTGATTTCTTTGGCGCCCACACTTTTGAACGTGTGGATATGACAGGCAGCTTCCACGAAGTATGGGAGTAGCGTGACACAAGCTGATATCAGCGTGAGTAAGCCGTTCGGTGGTCCGGTCCGTTTGTACGTTGAAGGGCAAGGTGCGACAGCGTTACCTTCCTTTCCGAGCGCCGACATGGATTTCGTTCGCCGTCTTTTGGGTGAAATGCAACCAGCAGATACTGGTATTCTGCGAATTTACCGGCCGCTGCCGACGGCTGCCGTTTCGACCCGTGATACCCTCAATCCGCAATGGGCCCGCGCGGCAGAGGCCTTGCGCTTGCGTGGCTTCACGCCCGTTGAGCGCGGCGCAGGTGGCCTGCTCGCTGTTTATGACCGGGCTGCTTTGGTCATTGATCTGGTTGCAGCCCATCCGCAGCCGCGCGAGGATATTCACGCCCGCTTCAAACTTTTTTCGGAAATGCTCGTCACGGCATTCACTTCTGTCGGCATAGATGCCCGCGTCGGAGAAGTGGCCGGAGAGTATTGTCCCGGTTCCTACAGTGTGAACGCTGGAGGCCGCTATCAAGCTTGTGGGTCTGGCGCAACGGGTGCGTCGGACCAGCTATCATCTCGGCGCAGTGATTTCCGTCGAACGTTCACAGGCAGCACTTGACGCTGTCGTTGAGGCCTATCGAATTCTGGGGATGCCGTTTGAACGAACCACATTCGGTGCCGTGACTGATCTGGTCCCCGCGCTGACCCACGATGTCACGAGCAGCATCATCACTGCGGCACTCGCTTTGCGCATCAATATTCAAAGTACACTTTGATCTACGCAGCTCTTTCCAGGCCTCACGTTCAAGACGCTTCGCCTCGCCAGTTCACCTTCGGCATGGGCGATTTCCGCTTTGGTTCGCGCCGCGTCCCAGCCCAGAACATCTGCCGCAATTATTGCAGTCTCTTGAATGACGGCTGGCGTCAACAAACCTTCCATGGCTATGGCGCTGCGGCGCAACAGCAGATCCGCAAGCCGTCGCACATTTTCATGCTTGCAGATGAAGGCAATTTCGCCAGTGCCGTATGTGGGTAGAGAGGACAGCGGCTGGTCACCATGGGTGACCATGAAGGCGTGCAATTCCAACGCCTTCGTACCGTAGCGCTCCAACAAGTTGCGGGCGCGCTCAGTTGAAAGCGTGAACAGTTTTGCCTCGAATTGGGCGCGGGATGCATCATCGGATGGATAGTCAACGCCGCCACCGATTGGCAGATTTTCGGTGGAGCTCTTGCGCAATTTCCCCAGCAGCGCGAGCACGGCATCGCAGGTTTGTTCCGAGAATGCGCGAAACGTCGTCCACTTGCCGCCGATCAGTGACAGTACAGGAACGTCCATGCCCGGTAGCGTATCGCGGCCAATGCTGTGGTCACGGGATACATCACCGATGTTCTTGCCATTGGCCCGCGGCAACGGTCGCACACCGCAGTATGTGAGGACTATATCCTCGCGGGTTAGTTCTATGCCGGGGAAAATTTCACTGACAGCGGCCAGCATGTAGTCCGTTTCTTCGCTGCTGCAGTAAGCCTGATCCGGATCTGGCTGGGCAATGTCGGTTGAACCGACGAGCACGTTTCCAAAGAACGGATAGATGAGATTGAAGCGGCCATCCTTGCAGCCAAAATACATCATGCGGCCGTGCAGGGCATTGATCAGGCCCTGGTGATTCACAATGAGATGTGAACCCTTTGAGCCACCCATGTACTGCGAGGCAATCCCAAGCCCGCTATTCACTTTATCAATCCATGCGCCGCCAGCATTGATGACAACATCGGCGGTGACTTCGATAATCTCTCTGGTGATTTGGTCCTGCAGCCGGATTTTGCCACGATGTGGTTGTTCCAGAATCTGGGTATAAGTGCGAAGTGCGCTCGCTGGATTTGCCGCAAGACCATCTAGCACCAATTCCATGCCAAGGCGCTCAGCATGGGTCACGCGGCCTTCGTAGTAGAGCCCAGCAGCAACTGCGTCGTGCGTCAGGTCGGGAAAATCTTCGCGCAACTGGCTCTTGTTGAGAAATCGATGGTCAGGGAGAGCCTGAACCTTGCGGCTATAGAAGTCATAGATGCGCAGGCCAATTTCAATCAGCAGCGCACCACGGTCCTTGAGCCGTGCCTTGAACCCAAAATATCCGAGAATGGCAGTGCGCAACCCTGCAAACCAAGAGTTGGCCGGAATCAGCACTTCCAAAGCTTTCACATAGTGTGGTGCATTGCGCAGCAAGCGGTTCCGCTCCATCGCAGACTCGCGCACCAGTCGGAATTCATTGGTCTCAAGATATTTGATTCCGCCATGGATGAGACGCGAGGGCGCGGCACTGGCCCCGCCACAGATGTCGCCCCGGTCAATCAGCAGGCAATCCACCCCTTGCAGGCAGAGATCACGGAACGTTCCGCATCCGTTGATGCCAGCCCCAATGACAAGAACGGAATAGTGGAATTGCATGGCTTCCGCAGGTCGAACGCTCATTGTTGGAGATCAGTCCTCTGAAATGACAACCTTGATGGCCGAACCCTGTTCTGCCATCGCCAGCGCCTGGCTGATTTCAGACAAGTCAAATCGATGAGTCAGAAACGATTGCAATTCGATTTGGCCGCTCGCAATCATGTCGAGCGCACGCTGGAATTGCAGACGGGTGAGCCCGAAGGCCCCCGTGACGGCAATTTCATTGTAGTGGATGGCGTTGACATCCAACTCTGCCACTACGCCCTTGGAGAAGCCTGCAAACAAATTGACGCGCCCGCGTGGACGCGCCATTCGAATGGCATCATTGGCCAACTCGGGCCTGCCAACGGCACAAATGACAACATCGGCACCCTCTCCGTCGGCTTCCTGCTGCACCCGAGCGACAACGTTTTCTTCATTTGGATTGATCACCACATCAGCACCTGCTGCGAGCGCCGCCGCGCGGCGAAGAGCGCTTGTCTGGCTGACGATGATGCGCCTGGCTCCCGCCAATTTTGCCAGTTTGACATGCAAAAGGCCGATAGGACCTGCACCAAGTATGGCAACAGCATCACCCCACTTCACCTCGGCACGTTGCTGGCCATTGATCACGCACGCCAGAGGTTCAGCCAAGGCCGCCAGCGCATGGGAAGTACCTTGCGGAATTGCAAAGACATTGCCGGCCGCGACACCGCGCGCTGGAACGCGCACATACTCCGCAAAGGCACCATCGATTTCATAACCCATGGCCATGAGGTTGCTGCACAGGTTTTCTGAACCCCGGATGCAGGCCTGACAATGTCCGCAGGCAAAGGCCGGACACACGGCTACGGCCTGCCCCACTGCGAAAGATGAATTGCCACCGTTGTCGATGACTTCGCCTGCAAATTCATGACCGAGAATGGAAGGATAACGAACACCGACTGTTTTTCTGCCGCGCAGAATTCGAATATCCGTTCCACAAATGGTTGCGGCTTTGACCTTCAGCAGCATGTCGCCGGGCTGCAACGCCGGGTCAGCCACCGTGCTATAGACGATGTCGTCAACAGCTTTCAGTACAGCACCCTTCAAGGCCGACCTTCCGTGCATTCACCAGAGTTACACATGCAGTGAAATGAACATTTGCGTTCTGGCGTGTCAATGTGTTCCGCAAGAAGGGTGTTCCACATTGCGATCCCGTCTTGGCCTGGACTATCGCTATCAAAATGGGTTGGGGTAGTACCGGCCGGGCAATCGTTTCGTTTTTGCCTGCAAGAGGCCCGCAGTCTGGCGGGGCTGGACTGCCAGCTTACAGTGAAGGAGCGTGGCGCAAGATGGGATATTTGGTCCCACCAGCATCAGGCTTCGCAGTTTTTGCGACAGGCAGTGGCCCGTGTGAAATCTCTCAGGTGATCCTTGCCTGCGCTGCCTGCTGGCTATGCCTTGGAGCTTGGCGGCACTGCCGAGGACAGCTCCAAGAGCCGGGCCAGTATTGTCGCAGTAGTTCCAGTGATGCTTCTGCTCATGGCGTTCCTGGCGTCGGGAACCTCCATGGGTTTTGCGCCATCCTGGGCATGATTTCGCTGATTGGAATGGTCATCCGCAATTCGGTCATCCTCATCACGCAGATTGATGAGAGTATCGACGCAGGTGAGGAGCCGTGGGATGCCGTTATGGGTGGTCTTGCGGTGGCAACCCTGCTGACGCTGGTGTTCCTGCCTGCGCTCTACGTGGCCTGGTTTCGCATCCGACCAGCCACGACAGCGCTGGCACGTCCAACAATTGACCCAAGGCAACACTTCAAGGACATGACATGACAAAAGCAATCCAAACGGCATGTTGCATTTCAGGCGGCGGACCTGCGGGCTTGATGCTCGGTCTACTTCTGGCCAGGTCAGGTGTCGACGTCACCGTGCTTGAAAAACACGAGGACTTCCTGCGCGACTTTCGTGGCGACACTATTCATCCCTCGACAATGCAGTCGTTGGACGAAATTGGTCTTCTTGACCGTTTTCTGACCCTGCCACACCAAGCTGTCCCGGGACTTTCGGGGCAATTCGGCACCGAGTTCATTCAACTCGCTGATTTCTCCCGACTCAAAGTGCGGGCTCCCTACATTGCCATGATGCCGCAATGGGAATTCTTGAATTTTCTGGCGTCACATGCAGCCGAGTACCCCAATTTCCGGTTGTTGATGGATACAGAAGCGAAGGAACTGCTGCTTGATGGCGGCAAGATCTGCGGATTGCGCGCCGAAAGTCCTGAGGGTGAAATCGAGATCAGGGCGAAACTTACGGTCGCAGCGGACGGACGGGGTTCGACCCTTCGAGACTCCGCTGGCTTGTCACTCATTGATCTGGGTGCGCCGATTGATGTGCTGTGGTTCCGGCTGTCGCGACAGGCGGGGGACAGCAACCAGGCGCAAGCAAAATTTGAGGCAGGCCGTATTTGCATCGCATTGAACCGTGGTGACTACTGGCAGTGCGCCTATGTCATCCCCAAGGGTGCAAATGACAAGATCAGGTCCGCTGGCATCGCCACATTCCGTGCGGGGGTCGCCCAGTCGTTGCCCTTCGGCACGGCGCGCGCCGACGAGATTCAATCTTGGGAACAAGTCAAGTTACTGACAGTGCAAGTCAACCGGTTGAAACAATGGTGGAAGCCAGGGTTCCTGTGCATTGGCGATGCAGCACATGCCATGTCGCCGGTAGGTGGCGTCGGTGTGAACCTTGCCGTTCAGGACGCAATTGCCACGGCCAATGTGCTGGCTGGCGTCCTTCAGCGCGACGAGACGCTGACAGATCAACACCTCATGTCAATCCAGAAGCGGAGAGAGTGGCCAACACGCGTGACGCAGCAGCTGCAACTGGTCATTCAAAACTACATCTTGTCGGCTGCATTGACGAGCACGGTCCAGATGCGTCCGCCGCTGCTGTTGAAACTGATCACGTCGACACCATGGTTGCGCCGGCTTCCATCTCGAATTCTGGGACTTGGCGTTAGACCTGAACATGTTGCGACGTCGCATCAGCGCTGATCTGCAACGTGACGAAACCACAATGCCAACTTTTGTAGGCGCTGAACAAGCGCACGGATATTAGCAATTGTATTTCAAAAAATATAAATATATCAATGGTATATAAGGCATTCCTTTCGCAATAGGTGAAGCGCAATTGCTGTCAAGTTCGGCAACATTGTCAAACGCCAAGACATTTGCAAAGACATTGCTTCAAGGCATGACGTTCAGTTCATGCTCGACGTCACCGGCAGCACTTCAGGACCTAGACCATGACACGTTGTCTCCTCGGCATTGATATTGGATCGTACGAGTCAAAGGGTGTGCTGACGGACGACAGAGGCAAAGTGCTCGCGAAGGCAGCGTTGAAACACGAACTGCAGTTTCTCAAGCCGGGATTCGTCGAACAGGACGTTGAGAAAGTCTGGTGGGGTGAATTCATTGAACTCGTGAAGTTGCTGCTCGATCAGGCCCGCCTCAAGGCATCGGCAATCGTAAGTGTCGGGTTGAGTGGCATCTATTCGATGGTGCCGGTGGACAAACACGCAAACCCGCTTCGACCAGGCGGCATCATGTATGGCGTGGACACGCGCTCGGTCGTGGAGATCGAAGAACTGATCGAGAAGATCGGTGCCGCGGAAATTTTGAGGCGAACTGGCAATACCCTATCGGCTCAGTCCATGGGGCCAAAAATTCTCTGGCTTAAGAAGAACGAGCCGGAGGTTTTTCGCAAGGCACACAGTTTTCTGCCATGTGCCAATTTTATTGCCGCGCGCCTCACTGGCGGGTTCTTCATTGATCATCTGACAGCGGGCTTCTTCGGCCCGCTCTATGAACCTGCAAAGCTTGATTGGGCGCCAGATCTCTGTGCGGGTATTGTTGACCCGCAGCGCCTGCCGGAGTTGCGCTGGGCAACTGAATTGGCAGGCCGGGTGACGGCAGACGCAGCAAAGCGCACCGGACTGGCGGAAGGAACTGCGGTCACCATCGGAACCTGCGATGTCGCGAGCGAGGCTATGAGCATCGGCGTCACTGCGCCGGGTGACATGATGTTGATGTACGGTTCCACGGCCTGGATTACTTTGCTCAGTGATGCGCCGATGATGGATGAGCAGCTGTTCGCCACACCATACATTTTTCCAGGTACTTACTGCCTGCACGGCGGCATGGCGACCAGCGGATCATTGACGCGTTGGTTCCGCGATACCATCGGGGCTGACCACGTGGCGGCCGAGACGGCGGGCGGTGAAGAGGCTTACAGCGTTCTGACGCAACTTGCTGCGCAGGTTGCACCGGGCTCGGATGGGATTGTGGTATTGCCGTACTTTTCAGGCGAACGCTCACCATTGAACGACCCGGATGCGCGTGGAATGATTTTCGGTCTCGACATCGGTCACGGTCGCGGACATTTGTACCGGGCAGCGCTGGAGGGCGTTGGTTATTCGATCAATCACTCCTTGCAAGTGATGGCAAAGGCAGGTGCGCGAGCCCGCGTCATGACATCAGTGGGTGGCGGAACAAAGAATCCAACTTGGCTGCAGGCCGTGTCAGATATCACCAAGGTGCCACAGCGCATTCCTGCTGTGACAATGGGGGCGTCTTACGGGAACTGCTTCATTGCGGGATACGCGGCAGGACTGTTCAAGGACCGTGGCCAGATTTCCGGGTGGCTGGCAACGGAACGAACTGTGACGCCCGACCCCGCCAACTTCGGCGTCTACGAGCGCCGGATGCACACCTACTTGGAACTCTATCGCCGAAACGCCGATCTCATGCATGACACAAGCCGCGAGCAGCGCGCGTCATATTAGAACCATCGTGTTCCGCGGCAGACTTGTCATGAAAGATGGTTGCTCCTGTTTGTGTCATGAGCTTATGATGTTATCGATAACTGTTAGGTCTTGCAGGATTAACTGCCAAAGGACGGGCACCACCGGATGAATGCGCCACGCGTGATATCACCCACCATGTCGGATGTGGCACGGCGGGCTGGCGTTTCCACCATGACCGTGTCGCGAGCATTGCGTGACGGAGCCTCAATTGCCCGTGAAACGCGTGAACGTATCATGCTTGCCGTCGACGAATTGGGCTACGTTCTGGACCAGTCTGCCGGCAGCCTTTCCTCGAAGCGTACGGGATTTGTTGCCGCACTCATTCCATCGATCAACAACTCGAATTTCGCCGACACAGCGCGTGGCCTCACCGACGCGTTGCAGGGATCTGGTCTTCAACTGTTGTTGGGCTACACCGACTATTCGGTCGAGAAAGAAGAGATTCTGATCGAATCGATGCTGCGCCGGAGACCCGAAGCCATTCTCGTAACCGGAGGAAGCCATACTGCACGCGGGCGAAAATTGTTGGAGAATTGCGGCATTCCCGTCATTGAAACCTGGGATCTGCCAAAGTCACCGGTGAACCACGTCGTGGGCTTCTCCAACGCTGAAGCGTCGGCAGCATTGGTACGGCATCTGCATGGACACGGCTATCGGCGCATTGCCTTCATCGGCGGCACGACCAACCGCGATACGCGCGGTGCTGACAGACGGGAAGGTTATGAAGTAGCGATGCGTCAACTCGGGTTGAAGAAGAGTCGCGTCATTTCGTTCGGTACGCCGCCGATTTCGATGAAGCAGGGTGGTGAAGCGATTGTCCGTCTGGTCGAGCAGTGGCCTGAAGTTGAGGCTGCCATTTGTGTGTCTGACTTGTCAGCATTTGGTGCCTTGATGGAATGCTATCGCCGCAACTGGAAAGTGCCAGACCGTATTGCAATTGCTGGCTTTGGTGACTTCGAAATCTCCGGCACCTGTTACCCGGCGATAACGACTGTAGGCGTTCATTGCTATGATATTGGGAACAAGGCGGGAGAGCTGTTGCTGCGAGCCATTGAAGGTGAACGGAACGGACGACCCGTTGCAACAGAGACAATCATCACCGACTACGAGGTGCTTCAGCGTGAAAGCACCTGAACTCAGAATGCAATTTGGACTTTCATGGCGCGGCTGCGATCAAGCGCGAGGTCAAAGGCGCGCGTGGCTTCATCCACCGGAACGGTTTCGGTCAGCAAAGGCGTGAAGTTGACACGGCGCTTGTTGATCAGATCGACTGCAAGTGCAAACTCTTCGTGAAAGCGAAAGGAACCTCGAATTTCGATCTCTTTGGACACAATCAGGTTCTGCGGGATATTGATGTCGCCACCCAGTCCCAGTTGCAGCAAGGTGCCGCGCGGCCTGAGAATTTCGAGTCCGGTGCGCAATGCGGATTCATTGCCAGACGCCTCAATCACGATGTCAAAATAGCCCTTGTTGGCCTTGAATTCATGTAACGTATCAGGCGCTGCCGCAACATTGACCGTCCGCGCTGCTCCCATTTTCCGCGCAATTGCTAGTGTGAAATCTGAAACATCAGTGGCCACGATCTCCCGCGCACCATGGAAATGTGCCGCTGAAACGACGAGAACGCCAATCGGTCCACAGCCGGTCACGAGAACGCGTTTGCCGGCCAGCGAACCTGCGCGCGCGATGGCGTGCAATGCAACGGCGAATGGTTCTGCAAAGGCCGCTTCTTCCAACGCAATACCCTCTGCAATCACGTGACACTGACGGGCTTCGGCAACAAGATGCTGCCGGAATGCACCTTGCACGTGAGGCATGCGCATTGCACTTCCGTAGAAACGCATGTCGAGGCAATGGTTCTGTTCTCCATTCTGGCAGAATTTGCATGAGCCGCAGGGAAGAGACGGGTTCACAGCAACGTGCTGCCCAACACGCAATGTCGACACACCTTGACCGAGTGCGGTGATCTCGCCGGCAATCTCGTGACCCAACACCATGGGTTCCTTGAGCACAATCGTTCCGAATCCGCCGTGTCGGTAGTAGTGCAAGTCTGAACCGCAGATGCCTCCGCGCTTGATGGCGATGGCGACTTCGCCTGGGCCCGGCGCAGTGTCGGCCAGTTCTTCAATCCGCAAATCCCCGGCTTTGTGTATGACGATTGCTTTCATGGTGTTATTGCACTTCAGTCAAAAGCGGTTGTCCGGAAAAATGCGCTGCGAGATTGTCGCGCACCAGTTGGCCCATTGCCTTGCGGGTTTCTACAGTTCCACTGCCGTGATGCGGATGCAAGACAACGTTGTCGAGGGCGGCGAAGCGGGCGTCGATGTCAGGCTCATTCCAGTACACATCGAGACCCGCGCCCTTGATGACACCGTTTTCAAGGGCATGCAGAAGCGCAGCTTCATCAGCGACCGAACCACGGGCCACATTGATGAAGTAGCCGTTGGGCCCCAGCGCTTGCAACACACGGGAATTGATCAAGTTCCCTGTGGCATCTCCCCCAGGTACAATCGCCACAAGAAAATCACTGTTCGCCGCAAGTTCTTCCAAATCGGCGAAGTATGCGTAGGGAATATCGACTTGTTTGTTGCGGCCAAAATAGGAAACCGGCATGCCAAACGCTTCGGCTCGCCGGGCGATAGACTTGCCGATGCGGCCAAGGCCGATGATGCCAAGCCTCTTGCCGTTGACCCGGGTGACCAGTTCCAGATTTCCTCTGGCCCATGATCCATCACGGGTAAAGCTGTCGCCTTTCACGATCTTCCGGGCAACAGCAAGCATCAAGGCGAAGGCGAGGTCTGCCACATCCTCCGTCAACACGTCGGGTGTGTTGGTGATTTTGATGCCCCGAGGACGTGTCGCCGTTCTGTCGATGCCATCCGTGCCAACGCCGAAGCAGCTGATGATCTCGAGGTTGGGCAATTTTTCAATGAGGTCTTTTCCGGCACCCAAATCGCCCCTGGTTGCAATGGCTCGGACATTTGAGCCTGATTGGACCAGCACAGCGTTCGTGTCGGCAATCTCCCAAAACCTTATGACCTCATAGCTGGCCTCAAGCGCCGCCATGTCCCAATCGGGATATGCACCCGTCATCAATATCGTAGGTTTGGCCATGTTTATAGCGACGATCTCTTGCTTATGTTATCGATAACATGATACTCACAGCCAGATTTCCGGTCAAGACTGTTGGCCGCAATTCTCGGAGTGTTTGATGTCCATTGAGTTATTCAGCCTCTCAGGGCGCCGCGCCCTTGTGACGGGATCGAGTCAAGGCATTGGTCTCGCATTGGCCGAAGGTTTGGCCCGGGCGGGTGCGCAGATCATCCTCAATGGCCGCGACGTCGAGAAGCTCACGAAAGCCAAAGAGGCTCTGGGGGCGAGAGGGATCAATGCATCGGTTTCCAGTTTTGATGCGACTGATGAAGAGGATGTCGCGACTGCAATCAATGAAATTGAGCACAAACAAGGTCCCATCGACATTCTTGTCAACAACGCCGGTATGCAATTTCGCTCTTCACTTGAAGATTTTCCAATCGATAAGTGGCGTGAACTGATGCGCGTGAATGTCGAGAGCGCATTTATCGTCGGCAAAGCCGTCGCCAGGGGAATGATCGCCCGCAAGCGCGGCAAGATCATCAACATCGGCTCTGTACAAAGTGAATTGGGTCGCCCGACGATAGCACCATACACTGCGACCAAAGGTGCCATCAAAATGTTGACCAAGGGCATGTGTGCGGACTGGGCCAGGCATGGCATTCAAGTCAATGCAATTGGTCCGGGCTATTTCAAGACACCACTCAATCAGGCGCTGGTCGACAATCCTGAATTTTCGTCGTGGCTTGAAAAACGAACGCCATCCGGCCGGTGGGGTACCACCGATGAACTGATCGGTGCAGCCATCTTTCTGGCCTCAGATGCATCCTCATTTGTGAACGGACACATGCTCTATGTTGATGGTGGAATCACCTCTGTTCTCTGACGCGGTCGTCGTCATGGGTGTCGCCAGTTGCGGCAAGACCACGGTTGGCGAAGCCTTGGCGCGGCATCTGGGCGTGACGTTCACAGAAGGCGACAAGCTTCATTCCGCAGAAAATGTTGCCAAGATGTCGGCTGGCATTCCTCTCACGGACGATGACCGTTGGCCTTGGCTGACCCGAGTTGGCGCATCACTTCAGCGGCAATGAAGGTCACATCGTGTCATGTTCGGCACTCAAGCGCGCCTACCGCTCAGCAATCGTCGCGGCAGCCAAAAGACCTGTGAAATTCGTGCATCTGCACGGTTCTCGCGAATTGTTGCAGGACCGCATTGCGGCGCGCACCGGCCACTTCATGCCGCCATCGCTGCTCGGCAGCCAACTCGCCACATTGGAAATGCCAGGGCCAGACGAAAATTGTGTGACAATTGATATTGGCAAGCCAGCAGAGTGCATCGTCGCGGAGGCTCTGAAATTCTTGCAGAGAAAAGGGAACTGATATGGCGCAAAAAATTGCCGTGATTGGCGCTGGTCTGATGGGCAGTGCCATTGCCACGCGCTTGTTGGACTGCGGCCACAACCTGTGGGCATTTGATCTGGATGGGCAGAAAGTTGCAGCACTCGTGGCCAAAGGAGCGAAAGCATCCAGCACGGCAGCCACCGCTACTGCAGCAGCAGATTTTGTCATCCTGAGCCTCAATCATGCTGACATCGTGCGCAAGGCCGTCTTTTCCAAGGCCGGTGTGGCAGAACAGGCGACTGCATCAAAGCTACTCATCGACATGTCGTCAATCGATCCGGCAGCGACGTCCGAGATGGCCAAGCAATTGGAGCAGTCAACAGGCATGGCCTGGATCGATTGTCCGTTGTCGGGTGGCGTGCCCGGAGCTTTGGCGGGCAAACTCACTGTCATGGCAGGAGGCACAGACGAGAACTTCGAGCGTGGCCGCCCAGTCATGCAGGAACTGTGCGCCAACTACACATTGATGGGGGCGAGTGGGGCAGGACAAACAACCAAGCTCGTCAATCAATTGTTCTGTGCACTAGCTTTTCAAGCTGTTGCAGAGGCAGTCAAGCTTGCAGAGGCGGGGGGTGTTGATCCCGCCAGGATTCCGGCAGCTCTGGCAGGAGGGCGTGCCGATAGCCGCATCTTGCAGGAGTTCATGGCGAAGTTTTCAGCGCGCGATTTCTCACCAACCGGCCGCCTGGATAATATGCTGAAGGATTTGGATTCCGTTCAGGCCTTCGCATTGAAGACAAAAACACCGTTGCCGCTGACGAGTGCGGTCACCGACATTCACCGCATACTGGTTGCCATGGGCCTTGGCCCGCGTGACAGTGCTGAAGCTATGCGGTTGCTGGACGGCAAGTAGACAGGATGATTGACTCACGCCCGAAACCAGCTTAAGAATGTTATCGATAACATGTGAACTGCGGCCGGTGAAGTTGCAGCGACTGGGAGAAGCGCCTTGGCGACACCGTTGCTCAGGTTTGAGAATGTAACCAAGCGTTTTGGTGGAACCACTGCGCTGTGTGATGTTTCGCTTGATCTCGAGACGGGAGAAATCCTGGCATTGCTGGGCGAAAATGGTGCAGGCAAGTCTACACTCATCAAATCCCTGGCTGGCATTCACCAGTTGGATGAAGGGCGCATCTTGTTCAATGGTGAGCCCTACCGTCACGCCCCGCCAAAGCCTAACAAGAAGCAGAAGGTTGCATTCATCCACCAGGATCTTGGACTGATTGAGTGGATGACAGTGGCAGAGAATGTTGGCATCGCTCAAGGTTTCTCGATGCGCACGGGCTTGATCGATTGGCAGGATACAGAACGCCGCGCTGCGGCTGCATTGGCAATGGTCGGCTGTGATTTTGACCCGGCCAAACGTGTGCAGGATCTGAGCCGCACCGAAAAGTCCCTTGTCGCGATTGCCCGTGCGCTGGCCGTTCAGGCTGATGTCTTAGTGCTGGACGAGCCTACGGCAAGCCTTCCTGCAGACGAAGTTGAGCGCATGTTTGCCGTCTTGCGCGACTTGCGCAGCCGTGGAGTGGCAATGATTTATGTGTCGCACCGGCTCGATGAAGTCTTCCGCATTGCTGATCGTGTAGCAGTGCTGCGTGATGGAAAACTGGTAGGCGAGAAACCAGTCAACGCGACTACGCCATCGGACCTTGTGAATATGATTGTCGGGCGCGAGGTGAAGGACCTCTATGTGCGTGGCGAGCGCAAGAATGGCGCCACAACACTGGACGTATCACAACTCACGACATTTAGCGCCGGGCCAGTTTCATTTGCTGCCCGGCAAGGAGAGGTTCTTGGTCTCGTGGGACTACGCGGGGCGGGCCAAGAGGCCATCGGCCGGGCGTTGTTTGGTGCGCAGGAAAGTCGTGGCCGCGTCAAGCTTGATGGGATCGAACTGCAGTTGTCCTCGCCGCAAGCCGCACTGGATCAAGGCATCGGGCTGGTTGCGCGCGACCGTACCGAAGAAAGTGTGGCACTCTCGCTGTCAGTCCGTGAGAACATGTTTCTCAATCCGCTATCAATTGGCCGGACATTGATGTCATTGCTTTCGCCTGCCGCTGAAGCTGAAGCAGCATTGCATATCGGCAGCAGTGTCGGACTGAAACCCAACGATCCGCACTTGCCTGTTGAAGCCCTTTCGGGTGGCAACCAGCAAAAGGTGGTGGTCGGTCGGTGGCTGGCCACCGGTCGGAAAATGTTGATTGCTGAAGACCCAACGGCAGGCGTTGATGTCGGTGCCAAAGCTGAAATCTACCGGCTGATTGCGCGCGCGCTTGATAGCGGTCTCACCGTGATCGTTGTTTCTACTGATTTTGAGGAGGTGGCCCACATTTGCCATCGCGCACTGGTGTTTTCACGTGGCGTCATCGTTTCTGAAATCGATCAGAACCAACTCACCACCCAATCGCTCATTCACGCTGCATCAGCGTCAGAGGCAGCTTGAATCATGAACTCTCTTCAATCCAATGCCCTTGAACCGACGCGCAGCGAATTGAAAAGTCTGAGACTTGTCCAAAAAGTTGGCCGCTTGCTGCCGGTCTATGGGTTGGTGATTTTGGCAGTGTTTTTGGCTGCGTTGTTTTCGCTGTTGTTGCCGAACACCTTTCCAACATTGTTGAATCTCAGGTCAATCATTTCCGACAAGGCCATCATCCTCATTTTGTCACTGGGGGTGATGATCCCGATGTCAGCGGGTCGCATCGACCTCACCGTTGGCTACGGCATCGTGCTCTGGCACATCCTCGCAATCTCTCTGCAAACTCTGTACGGCATACCATGGCCCTTGGCAGTCTTGATCGTTTTGGCGCTTGGGGCGCTCATGGGAATTTTGAATGGGTTTCTTGTCGAAGTAGCAAGAATTGACAGCTTCATTGCTACCCTGGGCACAGGAACTGTACTCTACGCACTTGCGCTGTGGCACTCCGGCGGCCGCCAGATTGTCGGTGCCGTGTCTCCCGATTTCTATGCACTCAACACAACGATGGTTTTCGGCCTGCCAATTACCGGGTTCTATGTCATCGCAATAGCGCTCATCATGTGGGTGATATACGAGTACTTGCCCGTAGGCCGCTATCTCTATGCCATCGGTGCTTCACCCAAAGCAGCCGCCTTGAACGGCATTCCGGTTCGCAAATATGTCATGGGGTCTTTCGTTGCTTCAGGGTTGTTGACGGCGCTTGCCGGAGTGTTGCTCGCCGCCAAACTTCGCATAGGCCAAGCCAGCGTCGGGCTCGAATATCTCTTGCCGGCACTCGTTGGCGCATTCCTGGGTTCGACCACAATCAAGCCTGGCCGCGTCAATGTCTGGGGCACCATGGTCGGCATCACGATTCTGGCAATCGGCATTTCGGGAATCCAGCAATTCGGCGGATCGTTCTGGGTTGAGCCGATGTTCAACGGCGTGACACTTATCGTGGCAATCGGAATTGCTGGGTACGCCCAGAGACGAAAAGGCGCTGCGAACAAATAACCAAACAGCAAACGGGAGGATACCATGCTGAATCGTAGAATACTGAATTGCCTTCTTGCAGGCTCCATGTTGATGGGCTTCAGCCTGTCAGCTTCTGCTGAAGACTTTGATGGACCAAAGGCAGGTCCAAAGGCGGCGGCTGGCAAGACGATTGTTGTACTTGCGGCTGATCTGAAAAACGGTGGAATTCTCGGCGTGACCACCGGCATTGAAGAAGCCGCTGGCAAAATTGGCTGGACGGTGCGTGTACTGGATGGTGCGGGCTCAGTTCAGGGCCGCACCGCGGCTGTGGGCCAGGCCATGGCCCTGAAACCGGACGGCATCGTCATCAACGGCTTCGACGCCACGGAACAACAGGCCGCACTTGAAGGTGTCGTCGCTGCCAAGATTCCGATGGTTTCCTGGCATTCCGGCCCCAAGATCGGCTGCGACGCACCGGGCGGAATTTTTGCCAACGTCTCCACTGATGCAATGACCGTTTCCACGACTGCGGCAAACTGGGCCTTGAAGGACGGCGGCGGAAAACCAGGTGTGGTGATCTTCACAGATTCCACATACACGATTGCCATTCTGAAAGCCGCCAAACTGAAGGAAGTCATCGAAGCTGGCGGCGGCACTGTGCTGCAGTGGGTTGATACTCCAATTGCGGAGACGTCCTCCCGCATGGGCCCGCTGACCACCACGTTGTTGCAGACACACGGTGCGAAGTGGACACACTCGCTTGCCATCAACGATCTCTATTTCGATTTCATGGGTCCGGCACTGGCTGCTGCTGGCCTGGACGGCAAGTCAAATCCAAAGGCTGGCTCCGCTGGCGATGGGTCTGAGGCCGCTTTCCAGCGCATCCGTTCCAATGAGTATCAAGCCGTCACAGTTGCAGAGCCACTGAATCTCCAGGGTTGGCAGCTTGTCGACGAATTGAACCGCGCTGTTTCGGGTGAAGCATGCTCGGGGTACATCACGTCCCCAGCATTGGTGACACAAGAAGGTCTGAAGGCCTCTGGTGACAGCAACCAGTTCGATCCGCAGAACGGCTACCGCGAAGCCTACTCGAAAATCTGGGGCACGATGTAATTACTGCACTCAACCCCTCGCCGCCGTGCGGGGAGGGGTTGAGCCCTCCAACCTGAGTTGAAACATCCATGTACATTCGCTGCGCCTTTTTCGAAGGCCGGGTTATGCCCGGCTGTGACGATGCTTTTGCAACATTCGTGAAAGCCCGCCTTGTGCCACTGTGGACTCAATTTCCCGGGGCTACAGAAGTGCGCGTGCTGCGCCAACGGGAATCAGACACGGAGCAGCCCCACTATGCCATGGTGCTCGCCATCAAATATCCAAGCCTCGCCGCCATTGACGCCGCGTTGAAATCAGATGTGCGCGCCCAAAGCCGCGAAGAGACCGCCGAGCTTGTCAAACTCTTTGATGGCCGGATCTTTCACACTGTGTTTGAGGCTGCCCACGACGTGCCACTTTTGTGAGGGAAGGACAATCGCAAGTTACGATGAGGCCCGTAGTTGCACAATGAAGCCGCAGAAAGTTCATTCCATGTTTGTGTGATTTGCCCGCATGGCCTCGGGTGAGATTTGCAGCAGTTTGATCAGCTTCAGAATCATCACTTCGAAAAGCACAAAGAGTGCGCCCTCGAAAAGTGAACCCATCGGCAGAACGGATGAGCGTTTTTCGCCCTGATCGTCCGCCATGGTTTGCGCGGGAAGCAGAAGCACAAAGTCGGCAAGCGCTGCACCGCGGCTTTTCACCTGAGCGGTGATGAAAAGGATCTTTGCGCCCGCTGCTTTTGCAACATCCATAAGCGCCAGCGCCGTCGATATCTCACCTGGTCCGCATGTGACAATGAAAAGGTCACCAGCACCAACTGGTGGAGTTGTCATGTCACCTTCTACAGCAACCGCCAATCCCATGTGATAAAGGCGCATTGCGAATCCCATGATCTGCAGACGCTCGCGGCCGCCACCAAAGACAACTATTTTCCTGGCTTGCGCGATCAGCGCACACGCTTGATCAACTTCCTTGTCGTTGATGCGATCAAATACACCACCAAGTTCGGCAAGGGCAGACTTGTAAAGTCCGGACATCGATCATTCTCCTGGAGCAATCGGTTGCGTGGTGAGAAAATTCAGTCGCGTGAAAAATGCAACACCGTGCAGCAGACTATCGCTGACTTCAAAATTGAAGCCAGTGGTAATTTCCTCGGTTGTGGTGTGCACTCGCACTGTTCAATCAATCAAGAATTCCCCGTCATATAATGCGGTGCAACACAAAAAGTGGGTCTCTGTTTTGCGGCGCACAACAAGAGTCACTTGACTATTTGTATGACATATCGGCCTATTGAGGAATGAGGAGCACAACAATTTTGCCATGCGCCTCATGGATTGTAAGCGGATGGAGCGCTTCCGCAACGTCGGCAGTCTCCAAATTAGTGGACTACGCAGTCAGGGCTGGGAGCTGCGCAAATCACCCAATCGGCCCAAGTGGAGGAAACCCCTATGACATTGAACCGCCGCACACTTTTGAAATCCGCTGGTGGTATAGCCATCGCCGGATTCACGTTCCGTCCAGGCTATGCCGAACTGCCCAAACTTGCCAAGAAGGACAAGTACAAGGTTGGTTTTGCTCAAACCGAGAGCAACAATCCGTGGCGTCTGGCACAGACCAAGAGCATGGAAGATGAAGCCGCAAAGCGTGGCTGGCAACTGGTTTACACCGACGCCGCCGGTTCAGCTGCCAAGCAGGTGGCTGACGTACGCTCTATGATTGCCCAGAAGGTGGACTTCATCCTACTTGCACCGCGCGAAGAAAAGCCGCTTATCCCTGCAGTGATGGAAGCGAAAAAGGCTGGAATTCCGCTTATTCTCGTTGATCGGAATGTTGACCAGTCATTGGCCAAGGGTGGCGAAGACTATGTCGCATTCATCGGTTCCGACTTCGTGAAAGAAGGCGTGCAGGCCGCAGAGGCCTTGACTGCTGCTGTAGGCGGCAAGGCCAAGATCATAGAATTGCAAGGCACGGTGGGTAGTTCTCCAGCCAATGATCGCATGTCGGGTTTTGCAACTTACATCAAGGATCATCCGGGCATGGAAATCATCGCGTCGCAGTCCGGTGACTTTGCCCGTGACAAGGGCCGCCAGGTTTTTGAGACCCTGTATCAGGCCCATCCCGAAGCCACGGCTCTTTATTCGCACAATGACGAAATGACGATGGGTGCAATAGCGGCCATGGAAGCTGCTGGAAAGGTTCCTGGCAAGGATCTTATCATCGCATCAATTGATGGCACCAAGGACGCCACACAAGCGCTGCTCGACGGCAAGGTGCTGGTTGTGGTGGAGTGCAATCCGAAGTTCGGTCCGGCAGCATTTGCAGCCATCGAAAAATACGGCAACGGCGAATCTCTCGATGTGCGCCTTGTGAACACCGATCGTGTGTTTACCAAGGAGAACGCCGCAGATTACATGCCGGAAGCTTATTGAGGCTTGGCAATGGATATTGAGGTGGGAGCTTGAGGGCTCCCACCTTCTTTTGCCTCAAATTGTTCAACGGCAGTTGCAATGATCAATCCAGTTCTTTCCATGCATGGAATTTCCAAGAGCTTTGGCGGTGTGCCGGCGCTCGTTGGGGCTTCCCTTGAGGTGCAGCCAGCCGAGATCATGGCACTGGTCGGGCAGAATGGTGCCGGCAAATCCACCATGATCAAGATACTCAATGGTGCATACGCCAGAGACACGGGAACGATTGATTTCAATGGCACACCGTGGACCGCCAGTTCACCGCAGCAAGCCCAACGGGCTGGCATCAGCACAATTTTCCAGGAAATCAACCTGATCGGCTACCGGTCGGTCGCTGAAAACATCTTTCTTGGCCGCGAACCACTGCGCCGTTTTGGTCTGCTTGACTGGGCCAAAATGAATGCCGACGCCGCCGCTTTGCTCGCCCGGTTTGATGTCAAGGTCGATGTTCGGGAGCCGTTGGAGAATTTCTCTACGGCAATCCAGCAAATGGTCGCAATCGCGCGCGCCGTATCTTTCGAAGCAAAACTGGTCATCATGGACGAGCCCACATCCTCCCTAGATGAGGCAGAAGTGGCCGTGTTGTTGCGGACGATCATGCAACTCAAGGCTGACGGAGTAGCGGTCGTCTTCGTCAGCCACAAATTGGATGAACTGTACAAAGTCTGCGATAGGGTCACCATCATGCGAGATGGCCGTACAGTATCTGTCAACAACATGACCGGAATTTCCAAGCTGCAATTGGTGGCCAGCATGCTGGGTCGCGACCTTGCGGAAGTGAAGAAGAGGGGTGCTACAGCGTTTGAAAGTGGTGCGGGCAATATCGGCGAAGAATTGTTGTCCGCCATGAATATTGCAATTGGTCACCGGGTTCACAACGCCACAGTCAATATCCGCAGGGGAGAAATCGTCGGACTGGCCGGACTACTAGGTTCAGGCCGGACTGAAACTGCGCGGGCGGTTTTTGCTGCCGATCGCAAGTCAGGTGGAACAATCAAGTTCAATGGTTTGAGCGGGGACTACAAGTCTCCAAGTGAGGCCATCGCCGCAGGTATGGGTTATTGTTCCGAAGATCGCAAAGCGCAAGGCATTGTGCCGGGCATGTCGGTGGCTGAAAACCTGACGCTTGCATTGATGCCTGCACTGACACGTTCCGGCATGCTGGATGAGGCAAAGCAGCGCCAGATCGTCGAGCGGTTCATCAAGGACATTGGCATCAAATGCGCCGGACCAGACCAGAAGATCAAGGAGCTTTCTGGTGGCAACCAACAGAAAGTTCTTCTCGCACGCTGGCTCTGCATGAACCCGAAATTGTTGATTCTTGACGAACCAACCCGCGGTATCGATGTTGGTGCCAAGGCCGAAATTCAGAACCTCATTCGGACACTTGCCAATCAGGGTTTGGGCGTATTGATGATTTCCTCTGAGTTGGAGGAGATCATTGAAGGTGCTGATCGCGTATTCGTGTTGCGTGAAGGTCGCACGGTCGCAGAATTGAACCATGATAATTTGACGGAACCAGAAGTGATGCACGCTATGGCCCAGGGCAATGACGCGAGCGGCATTGTGGATCAAGGAGCAAAAGCAGGTGCTTGACCGTGCCGCGTTTTTCCAACGTTATGGAGTGGCACTCGCGGCCGTCCTTCTCATTCTGTTCAATCTCGCCGTAACGCCAAATTTTGCAACCTCGCAGACCCTCGCAGTTAATCTCTCCCAGATTTGCACAATCGTGATTGTGGGTGTTGGTATGACGTTGGTAATAGCCACGGGTGGCATTGATCTTTCGGTGGGTTCGCTGATGGCAATAGCGGGCGCGTTGTCCCCCATGTTCTTCACCGGACAGTTGTTGCCAACACACAATCTTTATTTCGGAATTGCGGTGGGAATTGCCATTCCCGTTCTCATAGCCGGGATTTTCGGTCTGTTTAACGGCTGGCTTATCACCAAGTTCAGGATACAACCCATTATCGCAACGTTGGTATTATTCATTGCCGGGCGCGGCATCGCACAGGTCTCCACCAATGGCGACTTGCAAGTTTTCAAGGTACCTGAATTTCAGGCTATTGCCATTGGCAGGGTATTGGGTGTGCCTTTCCAAGTCTGGATCATGTTGGCCATTGTCGCTATTTCAGCCTTCATTCTTCATCGCACTGTCTTTGGCAAACAGGTACTGGCGGTTGGTGGCAATGAAGAAGCAGCGCGGCTTTCAGGTATCCCTGTCGCGCGTGTCAAATATCTCGTCTACATGATTTGTGGCATGTGCAGCGGCATTGCGGGGCTGATCGTCATCGCCATGAATTCTGCTGCCGATGCGAACTTGATTGGCCTTGGCATGGAACTTGATGCCATTGCAGCCGTCGTCGTCGGCGGCACGCTTCTGTCAGGTGGACGCGCTACGATCGTCGGCACGCTCTTGGGAGCCTTGGTCATTCAGCTGGTTCGCTACACACTTTTGGCCAACGGAGTTCCCGACCCCGCTGCACTTGTGGTCAAGGCCGGTCTCATCGTTCTTGCGGTCTGGCTTCAGCGTCAGGAGCAGGCATGATGAAAGGTTTCCGCATCTCACCCAGTGTCGCTGTTGTCGCCGTGCTCATCATCCTGACCTTGCTCGGCGCCTGGCGCTATGACGGTTTCCTGGGCACCTATAACGTACAGTCTGTGTTGCGTTACAATTCCATGTTTGCCTTGGTCGCACTCGGCATGTGTTTTGTCATCATGACCGGTGGCATTGATCTTTCAGTCGGATCAGTGGCCGCATTTTCCAGCGTTGTGTCGGCCTACCTCAGTCCCTACGGATTGCTGCCCGGGTTGTTGGGTGGCTTGTGTGCGGGGCTGTTGGCCGGCACGGTCAATGCGCTGATCATCACGCGCCTCAAGATCATGCCGTTCATTGCCACCCTCGCCACCATGCTGGCGGCGTCTGGCACCGCGTTGTTGCTCGCCAACAATCAGTCTGTCTCTGTCTCCTATGACACGGCTTTCACGTCGCTTGGGCAGGGGGACCTGTTGAGCTTCATGCGGCCAGACTGGGTTGATGGCGATGATGCCGGCTTTCTTGGCGGTGCCCTGGGTTTTGTTCTCGGGTTCCCAACGCCCGCATGGATGGCTCTGGTTGCCTATATCGCTGGCGCAATTGTCATCAACCACACAGCATTTGGACGAAGTGTCCTCGCAATTGGTGGTGGCACTGAAGCCAGCCGCCTGATGGGGCTGTCTGTCGACCGAACGATTTTCAGTGTCTATGTGATTTCAGGTGCCATGGCTGGATTGGCCGGGGTTATTCTCGCATCGCAATTTGGTGCCGGCCAACCAATCGAGGGCGTTGGCTGGGAACTCTTCGCCATCGCCTCCGTGGTGGTCGGCGGCACATTGCTGACGGGTGGCAATGGCTCCATCGGTGGCACATTGGCTGGCGCACTTTTGCTCGGTATCATATTCACAATTCTCAATTTTGAGAACGGCGTGGGCTGGATTTCGCTTTCGGCCTACTGGCAGTCCGTTGTGCGCGGGCTCTTCCTGTTTGTCGTGGTGGTATTGCAGGCAAAATTGTCCAAGCGAGTGCAAGCCTGACGATCATGGACAAGGTAATTTCACAGAAGACTTGAAGTTGGACACGATCAATCAGCTGTTCAAAAAAGCTCAGATTCATCTGCACTCGTGGAAGGCTCGAAGTTTTGAACTTTCCTGAACCTGCGTTTATAGGCTTCGTTCCCTAGAGCCATCGCGATTTCACAATCTCGCATCAGCAGTGCAACAAGTTGCTCAATGGGGCAATAGTCTGGAGGGTGTGCCCAACCAGTCAGAAATAGACAAACGATTTTCTGAATTGATTGTCTTGACAATGTTCTTGATTTGTTCTTTTTTGATTTGATGCAAGTACTCTTTCCTTTCAGACAAGCAGCTGACCTGCGATCCATCCGTGATCGCCTAACTGCTCACTTCGGCAAAATCCGGATTGAAGACCGACCTGATCCAGTCAGTCAATTGGTTGGTTCTTTCATTGGCAGCCGTACTTACGACTGGAAATCCTGGGATGTTTTCGTGCGGCTCGTAGAGCGCTATCCGAGTTGGGATGCGATTGCGGATGCATCAGTCACTGATATTGAGGTCATACTTGAAGGGGTTGCATTTTCTGGAAAAAAGGCCTCCGAACTGAAGCAGGTTTTGCAGGTAATCCGTACACGCTTCGGCCAAATCGATCTTGATTTTCTTGTTGGGTATGATGTCGATCAGGCCCTGAACTGTCTCAAGCAAATCCATGGCATCAGTCCAAAAATCGCAGCGGCAACCTTGAACTTCAGCACATTGCGAATGCGCACCTTCGTTGTTGATACGCATGTTCTCCGTGTTCTGCAGCGGTTTGGGTTTGTGGAGATGAGGGCCGACATCGAAACAGCCTATGACGCCGTGATGACAACGGCGGATGATTTGGATGCGGATGATCTTTTTGAACTTCATTGGTTCATGAAGCGCTTGGGTCAAACGATCTGCACGTACGCGGAGGCTTTGTGTGCGTCTTGTCCTCTTTCGGATATTTGCTTGCGCAGAGTAGGAAACCTAACGACTCTGAAGGCATTCCTCGACAAGCCGGAGTTTGAACAAACAGCCCTTCGTACTCCGCTTGGCCATGGAGAGGCCGATTTTTGCTTGAAGGGTGGACTTCAACATGGGGTTCTGCATGAGGTTTTTTCTGACATAGGTCATGAAACAGCAGCAACGGGTTTCGTCGCAGGGCTTGCCTCCCGCGTGACCGCAGACAAGCATTGGCTCTGGATTAGGCAGGATTTTTCAGCGCGTGAATTTGGTGAACTTTCACCCATTGGGCTTCTCGAACTCGGTCTTGATCCGGCGCGCATGATTTTGCTTTCGGTGCACAATGCCAATGACGAGCTGCGGGCGGCACATGATGCGCTGTCTTGCGCAGCCCTGGGGGCAGTGGTGATTGAAATTTCTGGCAGCCCCAAAAGCCTTGATCTGACAACAAGCAGGCGATTGACGCTGGCCGCCATGCAAAAATCTGTCACACCCTTTCTTTTGCGCCTCGGGGCACGGCCAGAGATCAGTACGGTAGAAACCCGTTGGTTGGTGCGAGGTGCCGTTTCGCCAACACAGAATGACGATTGGGGGTATCCGGCTTTTGAGGTGAGCCTCATTCGCAACCGGCATGGGAAAACCGGACATTGGTTTATGGAGTGGAACTGTGATGGGTGCGTCTTCCAAAACACCACGGCGGATCATGGCACTATGGTTTCCGCGATTGCCAACTGACCGGTTGCAACGGCGTGAGCCGACGCAACAAGCATCAGCCCTTGAGGCTCCACCTCTGGTGCTGGTGACAAAAATAAATAATGCGCTGCGTCTCTCAGCCGTGGACCGTAGGGCCACGTCACAGGGACTGACAATCGGCCAACCGCTGGCCAATGCCCGCGCCATGTTACCCGCTCTCAAAGTCGTGGCCGCCAATGAGCCAGCCGATTTGAAATTGCTCACAGGGATTGCAGACTGGTGTGACCGTTTCACACCCTTTGTGGCGTTGGATGGCCCACGGCGTCTTTTGTTGGATGTGACAGGTGTTGCCCATCTTTTTGGTGGTGAGCAGGCGATGCTTGATCGCATTCGAGAGAGCCTGAAGGCCCAAGGCTTCGCGCTACGGAGTGCCTTGGCTGGAACCGCGGCGGCGGCCCGCGCCTTGGCTCAGTATCGCGATGGTGCTGTTGTTGCGCCTGGCGAAGAGGGTCAAGCGATAAGGCCACTTCCCGTTGAGGCGCTCAATCTTGATGCGGTGACAACCCACGCTTTGCGCCGGGCCGGTTTGAAAACAGTGGAGCAAGTGGCCAGCCGCAAACGCTCCGAGATTGTTGCCCGACTGGGTGCTGCCACGCTGACCATTCTGGATGAGGCTCTGGGAGAAACCGCAAGACCGATCACGCCACGTAAGCCGCCACCCGACTATTGGCAGGAGCAGAATTTCGCTGAACCACTCATCACGGAAAATATCATCCGTGCCACGCTCAAATCTCTGGCTGTTGCACTGACAAAAACCCTGGAACGGCATGGGCAAGGTGCGCGTCATCTCGAGGCGGTGTTCTTCCGGGCTGATGGCGCGGTGCGTCGCATTACTGTTGAAACGGGTGCACCCACGCGTGATCCTGCCATGATTGACCGCCTGTTCCGCGAAAAGTTGGCAGCACTTGCTGATCCGCTTGATCCCGGATTTGGTTTTGATCATATCCGCTTATGCGCCAGCCGGACCGAAGCTGTGGCAATAGATGCTGTTACGTTTGGAAGTGCAGTGCGTGATGAAAAAGAAATCGGTTTTTTGGTTGATCGGTTCGCGGCCCGCCTTGGCAATCATCGTATTTTCATATTCCAGCCGCATGATACGCATATCCCTGAAAAGGCTTGGGTGGCTATTCCTGCACAACATGCACAAGCCCTAAAGTCGACTTGGACAAAAATCCAGAAAACGGAAGATGCGCCACGCCGCCCCTTGCGGTTATTTACGAGACCTGAACCAGTAAGCTTTACGGCGCAACATTTTGTCTGGCGTAAAGTGCCCCATGTTGTGACGCAGTGTGAAGGCCCTGAACGCATTGCAATGGAATGGTGGAACGATGAAACACCACAATCCGCACGTGATTATTTCCGTATCGAAGACAATGAAGGGAAGCGTTACTGGCTCTATCGCAATGATGTGACTCCACAATGGTTTCTGCATGGAGCTTTCGCATGAGTGGCTATGCTGAAATCTCCGTGACCACGAATTACTCATTTCTGCGTGGTGCTTCGCATCCAAGGGAGTTGATAGAGACGGCGGCAAAGCTTGGTCATGCTGCTATTGGCATAGCTGACCGCAATACGTTGGCTGGTGTGGTGCGTGCCTATGCTGCTTGGCGGGAGATCAAGGGCCATAGGCCAAAGCTATTGGTTGGCGCACGCTTGATTTTTGTTGATGGTACGCCGGATATTCTCGCTTATCCTAAGGATCGCGCCGCTTACAGCAATCTTTGCAGATTGTTGAGTGCAGGCAAACTGCGCGCACCTAAGGGCGAGTGCTATTTGGTGTTGGATGATCTACTGAAATGGCAAGAAGGCTTGTTGCTTGTTGTAGTCCCGCAAAATAATGAGGCACCAGCACTGCAAGAGGGAAATTTCTGGAACAGGGCGCTGGCACAGGAAGAGAGAAAGGACCTCATCCGGCCTTTGGCCACCTTCTCTTCTGGAAAAGACGTTCCAAAGGGGCGGGTGAAGTCCCTCATCGGTGCTCTCAATGCTGTTGCTTCCCAACGTGTTTGGCTTGGCATCTCCATGCTTCATCACGGCGATGATCAACGGCGCTTGCGTGGCTGGCGAGAAATCGCCCGCGATGCCGATGTGCCGTTGCTGGCCACCAATGACGTGCTCTATCACTGCACGGAGCGGCGCATGTTGCATGATGTTCTGACATGCATCCGAGAACATGTGGCGCTTGACACTGCGGGCAGGCGTCTCGGAATTAACGCCGACCAGCATCTGAAATCGATTGAAGAAATGCAATCGCTCTTCAGTGAAACGCCTGAGGCTATACTAGAAACCATTCGTTTTGCCGATAGGATCGAGTTCACGCTGGACCAGATCAGCTACAACTATCCCGATGAACCAGTTCCCAAGGGAAAAACGCCACAAAAGCATTTGGAAGATTTGGTTCAACAAGGACTACAACAAAAATATGGAGCCGTAGTCCCTGAAAGAGTGAGTCTGAGCGTCGAAAAGGAATTGGCGCTGATCTCCAAGATGGATATCGCACCTTATTTTCTGACAGTAAATGACATTGTTCATTTTGCGCGCAGAGAAAAGATTTTATGCCAAGGCCGCGGCTCGGCTGCCAATTCAGCCGTTTGCTATATTTTGGGCATTACCGCAGTCGATCCCATGGCCATCGATCTGCTTTTTGAGCGATTCATCAGTGAGGAACGTAAGGAACCGCCCGACATTGATGTCGATTTCGAGCATGAGCGGCGCGAAGAAGTTATTCAGTATATTTACAAGCGTTATGGCCATCACCGCGCTGCATTGACGGCGACTGTTATCTGCTACCGTCCGCGCAGCGCCATCCGCGATGTGGGCAAGGTCTTCGGTCTGACAGAAGATGTTACATCACGCATGGCCAACAGCATATGGGGTAGCTGGGGCAATGGCTTGAAGGAGCGTGATGTTCGCCAGGGAGAATTGGACCCACAAAATGGGCTGATCGCACAGGCCATTCACTTTGCCAATGAACTCATCGGCTTTCCGCGTCATCTTTCGCAGCATGTTGGTGGCTTTGTGTTGATGCAAGATAGGTTGGACGAAACCGTACCGATCGGTCCGGCGACAATGAAAGATCGATTTTTCATCGAATGGGACAAGGACGACATTGATACCTTGAAAATGATGAAGGTCGATGTGTTGGCACTCGGGATGCTCACCTGCATTCGCAAGGCATTCGATCTCATGCGTATGCATGAGAATGTGGATCTCGATCTTTCCACCGTTCCGCGCGAGCGGCCGGAAATCTATGAGATGTTACAGAAGGCCGATGCCATTGGCGTGTTCCAAGTGGAAAGTAGGGCGCAATTGAGCATGCTGCCACGACTGAAGCCTGCCAATTTTTATGACCTGGTCATCGAAGTCGCTCTTGTAAGGCCTGGCCCTATTCAGGGGGATATGGTGCATCCCTATCTCCGCCGACGCAGCGGAAAGGAAAAAACTGAATACCCGTCACCATCGCCCGACAAGGGCCACAAGGATGAGTTGCGCAGTGTTTTGGGAAAGACATTTGGTGTTCCGCTTTTTCAAGAACAGGCCATGAAACTGGCCATTGTGGCCGCGCAATTCACACCGCAAGAAGCCAATGGCCTTCGCCGCGCCATGGCCACCTTTCGCAATGTCGGCACCATCGATAATTTTAAGGGTAAATTTGTGGGCCGCATGGTGGCGCGCGGCTATGATCCAGATTTTGCGGCACGCTGCTTCAAGCAGATAGAGGGCTTTGGATCATACGGCTTCCCTGAAAGCCATGCCGCAAGTTTTGCCCACCTCGTTTATATTTCTGCCTATATTAAACACGAACATCCCGCAGCTTTTGCCTGTGCTTTACTCAATTCTCAGCCGATGGGATTTTATGCTCCGGCCGAGATTGTCAGAGATGCGCGCGAACATGGTGTAAAAGTAAACCATGTCGATGTGAATTTTAGCACTTGGGATAACACGTTGGAACTGGATACGAATAGTACAGGTGGATTGGCGTTACGTTTGGGGTTCCGTCAGATTGACGGATTCAGCAGAGACTGGGCCAACATAATTGTTGGCGCGCGTGGCAATAGCTTTCGTGCAGTGGAAGATTTGGCTAGGAAAGCCAAGTTGTCCAAACGCGCACTCATCATTCTAGCAGAAGCTGATAGTTTTCAATCTATCGACAAGGATCGCCGTGAAATTCTCTGGGCGGTGCGCCGCATTCCTGATGATAGTGACTTGCCGCTCTTTTCCTCGCAATTTGTGGAGGAGCAGTTGGAAGAAGAAATAGCCCCCTTGCCAGTGATGCCAATCAGCGAGCACGTGTTGGCAGATTATCAAATGTTACGATTTTCATTGAAAGCGCATTTGATGTTTTTCCTGCGTAATCTGTTCCACAGCGAAGGTGTAATGAGTTGTGCCGAAATCAATGCCGCCCGCAATGGCAGCAAGGCCAAATGCGCAGGCATTGTGCTCATTCGCCAGATGCCAGGTGATGCAGGCGTGGTTTTTGTGACGTTGAGTGACGAGGCGGGTGTTGCCAATGTGGTGGTCTGGCCAAAGCTGGTGGAAGCGTTTCGCCGCGAAATCATGGGCGCGCGGTTGATGTTGGTTGAAGGTAAAGTTCAACGCGGTGAGGGTGATGTGGTGCATCTGGTGGCAGAGCGCATATATGACCGCTCACATGAATTGCACCGTCTCTCCGAAGATGAAATGCAAAATCCTCCTGTGCACACGATCCATCGTCACCCGCGCAATGTCCGAACCGTGCCGAAATCGCGGGATTTTCATTAGGGAGAAAGAAGCAACACATGATCAAGGTAGGTATTGGCGGATGGACTTATGACCTTGGCGCGGCCTGTCTTTCCCTGAGAAGTTGCCAAAAAAGCCAAGTAATTATTTCACGCCAGCAGGCGCGTAACTTTCATTGAAGTCAATGGAACTTTCCACAGTACCTTTACGCCAAGCACGTTCAGGCATTGGGCCGATGAAACGCCGGATGATTTTATCTTTTCACTCAAAGCGCCACGCTTTGCCGTCAACCGCCGCGTGTTGGGCGAAGCCGGACCCTCAATTGAAAAATTCCTGACAAGTGGTGTCAGTGAACTTAAGTCGAAACTTGGTCCCATCCTGTGGCAGTTCCCGCCATTCAAAAAATACGATGCGGATGACATCGCAACATTCCTTGCACTCCTGATCAAGGATATTGATGGCTTGAAACTTCGCCACGCGTTGGAAGTGCGGCACAAAACCTTCCTGTCCAAAGACTTCATCGCACAGGCGCGCCAAGCCAATATCGGGATTGTATTGGCGGATATCCCAAAATATCCATTGATTGCCGATCTCACCTCGGATTTTGTGTATCTGCGCCTACAGGACGCCAAACCTGAAATCGAGACAGGCTATGAAGCGAAGGTATTGGACAAATGGGTGGTACTGGCACGCGCATGGCAGCGCGGGGAAGAACCGGACGAATTTCCAAGTGTGGCCCCAAAAGGCGACAAGCTTCAGGCGCGCGACGTGTATGTCCATTTCATCAATGGTGCCAAGGAACGAGCCCACGCTGCTGCCAGGGCCATGATCAGTATTTTAGCAACTTAGCCGGACAGGCCGCATTTTTGCAGCTAATTTTGGAAATTTAAGTGCGGGCTTCACCGATCTTCCCGCCTTTCCCAATTGAGCATCTGACCTAAGCCAGCTAAACCGCTCCCATGATCAACAACACGCCACCGCCAGTGGCGCGCGGAAAAATGTTCGCCGTTGCGCCGATTGATAGATTGGGATGACACTGCCAACAAAACAATGGCTTACAAGTTGTCATGTGCGCAGCGTGTGCAGTAGCAGAATGCAATTTCGGGAAGGCCCGCGCGCTTTGCAACCTCGAAGCATTGCAGCCGAGTGTCCATGGTTTCCACGAACGGCAAACCATCATTTGGTCGAAATCACAATGCCTTTCATTGTGCTGGTGACAATTTGGTGTTGGGCGTGATTGTCCGGTTGCAGCACTAGTGCCTCACGGTCTTAGGCTGGTCCATTCCGCATTCGTGTTAGTTGCAGCATTCGTCGCTTACGAATGTGGAGAGAAATAGACCAGTGCGCCATCATTTAGGCACGGCGGTTCATTCCTTTGTCTTGCGCAGAAGATGCTTAGGCTTGGCATGACCTGTTCCATCGGCTTGAGATCTGGATTTTGCGGCGGGAGGAAGAGCAACCTCGCTCCCGCGGTTTTGATGCTGGTCGGACGGCCCCTTCTCTTAGGTTCAACTCAAACGGAAATCCTTGTAAGCCGCCCGCAGTTGCAGCTTGGAAATCTTTCCCGTCGCCGTGTGCGGGATGTCGTCTGCAAAGGTCACGTCTTCCGGCATCCACCATTTCGGGATTTTGCCGTCGAGATGGGCTAGGATCTGCTCCTTCGTGACCTCAGCGCCCGGCTTTCTCACGACGATCAAGAGCGGGCGCTCGTCCCATTTGGGATGGGGAATGCCAATCGCAGCTGCTTCTGCAACACCGGCGCATCCTGTTGCGATGTTTTCGAGTTCAATCGAAGATATCCATTCGCCGCCGGATTTGATCACGTCCTTGGAACGGTCGGTGATCTGCATATAGCCCCATTCATCGATGGTCGAGACGTCTCCGGTGTCGAACCAGCCGTTGGCACCAAAGGATTCAGCGCCATCTCCCTTGAAATAGTTGCTGGCGATCCACGGCCCCTTGACCTTCAGCCGACCAACACTCTTCCCGTCATGATGAAGTGCCTTGTCCTCGTCATCGGAGAGTTTCATCTCGACCCCGAATAGCGCACGCCCCTGTTTCACACGTTGCTGCCACAAATCTTCCTCGCCAAGATGGGCGAGCGAGCCCTTCGGTTTACAAACAGTGGCAACAGGTGAAGTTTCCGTCATGCCCCAGGCATGGATCACATCGACATCATACTTGGTCTTGAAGGCGCGCATCAGCAACTCCGGGCAGGACGAGCCACCGATGGCCACGCGGTTCAAGTCCGGCAGCCTGATGTCCGGGTTGGCTTCGAGATGCTGCAGCAGCATGAACCAGATGGTGGGCACGGCGGCAGACATCGTGACCTTTTCAGCGATCAGCAGTTCGCAGACCGATGCACCATCAAGCTTGGGGCCGGGCATCACCAGATCGGCACCGGCCATGGGGCCGCCATGGGCAAGACCCCAGGCATTGGCATGGAACATCGGAACCACGGGCAGCACCTTGTCGCGCGAGCTGATCGCGAGGCTATCGGCTGTCGTGGTGGAAAAACCATGCAGCACATTTGAGCGGTGGGAATAGAGCACGCCCTTGGGCTTGCCGGTGGTGCCGCTGGTGTAGCAAAGGCCGCAGGCCGTGTTCTCGTCCAGCTCCGGCCATTTGAACGAGGCGTCGCCCTGCGCGAGAAGCTCTTCATAGCAGACAGGATTCTTTAGATTGGTGGAAGGCATGTGCGCAGCGTCCGTCATGATGACGAAGCCCTTCACGCTAGGCAACTCTTCCTGCAGTTTTTCAAAGACAGGCACGAATGTGAGGTCGATAAATATCCATCGGTCTTCTGCATGGTTGATGATGTAGATGAGCTGTTCTGCAAAAAGACGCGGGTTCAGCGTGTGGACGATGGCGCCAAAGCCCATCAAACCATACCAAATCTCCATATGGCGGTAGCCATTCCAGGCCATCGTAGCGACAATGTCGCCCTCTCTCACGCCGAGCTTCGACTGCACGGCGCTGGCCAGTGCCCGCGACCGCAGATCGAGTTCACAGTAAGTTTGGCGGTGGATCGGACCTTCGACCGTGCGCGAAACAATCTCCCGCTCGCCGTGCCAAAGTGCGGCGTGATCGAGCACGCGGTGCACCAGCAACGGCCAGTCCTGCATTAGGCCCTTCATGGCACTTCCTCCCTTTAGCGCACTTAAGGCGTTTTTTTGCAGTTCCGAGCCTAACACAACTGCATGCGGTGTCAGCCCCAATAAGGAGGCGGTAAGCATGGCGCGAAGGACAGATGACAGCGTGGAGATGTGGGGCTAACATCCTCCATGTGCCGAACAAGCCCACCAACGTAACCGGGCAGGCGCCCGAGCGGGCGTGGCTCAGAAGTTATGAACGGGACGTCGAGCCTGACCCCGTGTTTCCTGAGAAGCCGATTTATGCACTGCTGGATGAGGCCGCGGCGCTCTATGGACCTCGCCCTTGCGCCGAGTTCAAAGGAAGAGTCTACACTTACGCGAAGATCAAGCGACTGAGCGACAGGCTGGCCAAGAGCCTCGTGCAGGCAGGGTTCAAGCCGGGGATGAAACTCGGGCTGTTCCTGCCGAACTGCCCCTATTTCATTGCTTACTATTATGCCGGACTGAAAGCGGGCGGCACCATCGTCAATTTCAATCCTCTTTACGCCGAAGAAGAAGTGCTGCGGCAAATCAACGATTCCGGCACCAACTTCATGGTTACGCTGGATCTCCACGCACTGCTCGGGAAATTTTCCGACGTGTTCAACAAGACGCGGTTGCAAAAACTCGTGGTCTGTTCTCTGGCAGACCAACTGCCGAGACTCAAAGCCTATGTGTTTCGCTTGGTCCGGCGCAAAGACATCGCACCCTTTCCGGTGGGTACCAATTACCTTTCGGGCCGCGCGCTCATGCGGAACAATGGTATGTTCAAGCCCGTCGCAGTGGATGCCAAACGCGACATTGCGGTCCTGCAATATACGGGCGGCACCACAGGAATTGCCAAAGGTGCTGCCCTGACGCATTTCAACCTTTATGCCAATACACTGCAATGCAAGGCCTGGTTCCGGATAGCCGATTCACCTGACAGCAAGTCAGTGGCCATCATTCCGCTGTTCCACGCCTTCGCCATGACGGCTGTCATGAACTGGTCCATTGCCGTTGGCGGCTGCATTTTGCTGGAACCGCGGCTTGACGTGCGGCAGCTTCTGACCCTCATCAGCAAGCGCAAGCCCAATATATTTATAGGCGTGCCAACGCTTTACACGGCATTTCTCAATCATCCCGATTTTGAACGATTTGACCTGTCTTCGATCAAATTCGCCATTGCCGGCGGCGCAACTCTACCGCTTGCTTTGGCAGAGGAGTTCAAGCGGCGCACCGGCGTCACGATCTGGGAAGGCTATGGATTAAGCGAGGCTTCACCCGTGACCTGCATCAATCCTGTGCATCTTGCGAACAGGATAGGGTCGGTCGGGCTGCCTGTCCCGGGAACAATTTGTGAGATTGTTTCGATTGAAGACCACAAGACGGTGTTGCCGCCCGGCATGAAGGGTGAAATCTGTTTTCGCGGCCCCCAAATCATGCAAGGGTACTGGCAGAAGCCGGATGAAACAGCTGAGATAATGCGTGACGGGCGCCTGCATACGGGTGACATTGGCTACATGGATGACGATGGATATGTTTTCATCACGGACCGGCTCAAGGAAATGATTTCGGCTTCTGGCTTCAAGGTTTATCCAAGGACCGTGGAAGAGGCCATCTACCAGCACCCGGCGGTCAAGGAATGCGCCGTCTTTGGCATTGATGATGTCTATCGCGGTCAGGCGGTTCGTGCGGTGGTCTGCCTGAAGGACAATGCAAGGCTGACAGGCGAGGAACTCGACACGTTCCTTGAGTCGCGACTATCACATATCGAGAAACCTGCGTCCTATGATTTCAGGGCCGAGTTGCCCAAGACCACCGTTGGGAAGATCCACAAGAAGGCACCGTCAGACGAATATCGCGCTGCGCACGAGGAGAAGGTTGCATGACCGAGGTCGTTATTGTCGGGTATGTCCGGTCGCCATTCCACTTCGCGAACAAGGGAGCGCTTGCCCGAACGAGGCCTGACGATCTTGCGGCGGCCGTCGTGAAGGGCTTGATCGACAGGACGGGCGTCAAGATGGAGGACATCGAGGATGTCCTTCTGGGCTGCGCGTTTCCCGAGGGAGAGCAAGGCCTGAACGTGGCGCGGCTCATTTCGTTTATTGCAGGCATACCGCAGAGTGCGGGTGCCGCGACAATCAACCAATTCTGTGGCTCTTCGATGCAAGCCATCCACTCCGCTGCCGGCGCCATAGCGCTGGGCGCTGGCGATGTCTTCGTCTGCGCCGGGATCGAAAGCATGAGCCGCGTGCCGATGATGGGATTTAATCCAATGCCCAATCCAGACCTGGCTGAGAAGATGCCGGGCGCCTACGTATCGATGGGCATCACGGCGGAAAATCTGGCCAGGAAATACGGCATCTCGCGAGACGCGCAGGAGGAATTCGCGGTTTCAAGCCACACCAAAGCAGCGAAGGCGCGTGAAGAGGGAAAGTTCAACGATGAGATCGTCGCCGTGTCCGCAGCCAATGAGGATGGATGCATCAGGCCCGATACGAATCTTGAAGCCCTGGCAGGATTGAAGCCGACGTTTGACCAGAATGGCGTGGTGACGGCTGGTACATCTTCGCCTCTCACCGATGGCGCGGCGGCCTGCCTGGTTGTGTCGGCGGACTATGCGAAAAAACACAAGTTGCCGGTGCTGGCGAAGATCAGGAGCATCGCTATTGCAGGATGCGCGCCGGAGATCATGGGCATCGGGCCCGTGGCGGCAACGCGAAAGGCCTTGGATCGCGCCGGGCTTTCCATCAACGACATCGACATCATCGAGATGAACGAGGCCTTCGCGGCGCAAGCCATGGCTTGCCTGCGCGATCTCAATACCGACATGTCGCGCGTCAACATCGACGGCGGCGCGCTGGCAATCGGACATCCGCTCGGCGCGACGGGCGCGCGCATCACTGGCAAGGCCGCCGCCCTGCTGAAACGCGAAAAGAAGAAGTACGCCCTCGCAACGCAATGCATCGGCGGGGGGCAGGGCATAGCGACCATTCTCGAGGTGGCGTAATGGCAATTTCCAGGGTTTGCGTTATCGGCGCGGGCGTGATGGGTAGCGGCATTGCGGCGCAAGCCGCAAATGCAGGCATGGGCGTGCTGCTCCTTGATATTGTCCCCCCAGGTGCCGTTGACCGAAACGCGCTGGCTTCGACTGCGTTGGAGCGTTTACAGAAGGCAGAGCCCGCGCCGATCATGTCGAAGGCGGCGATGAAGCTGATCGAAATCGGCAATCTAGAGGACGATCTCGCCAAGCTCGCGGCATGCGACTGGATCATCGAGGCGGTGACAGAAAAGGTCGAGGCAAAGCAGGCGCTCTACAGAAAAATTGAACCATTCCGCAGGGTTGGATCGGTCGTTTCGTCCAACACATCAACCCTGCCGCTGCGTATTCTGATGGATGGCATGCCTGCCGCGATCAGGAAGGATTTCTGCATCACGCATTTCTTCAACCCACCGCGCTACATGCGTTTGCTGGAAGTGGTGGCGGGACCGGAGACGCGGGCCGAGACTTTAGCCGCGGTGGTCGAATTCTCCGACGTGAAACTCGGAAAGGCGATCGTGATTGCGAAAGACACGCCGGGCTTCATCGCCAATCGCGTTGGCGTGTTCTGGATTCAATGCGCGGTGAACGCGGCGCGCGAGCTTGGACTGACTGTCGAAGAAACGGATGCGGTCATGGGCAAGCCATGCGGTTTCCCGAAGTCCGGCGTCTTCGACCTGCTCGACATCGTCGGGCTGGACTTGCAGCCGCATGTCGATGCGTCGCTGCGCTTTGCATTGCCGAAGACAGACGCCTATGTGCAAATGACCGCCGATTTCCCCTTGCTCAAAAGGATGATTGCAGAAGGCTCCACCGGGCGGAAGGGCAAGGGCGGTTTCTACCGGCTCAACCGCGCTAGCGGAAAAAAAGAAAAACAGGCCATCGATCTCAAGACCGGCGAATACCGCGCAGTCAGCAAGGTGTCGTTGGAGTCAGTCGATGCCGCCAAAGCAGGATTGCGCGCGCTGGTTTCGCATTCGGATCGCGGCGGGCAGTTTGCATGGAAGGTCTTGTCGCAGACGCTGAGCTATGCGGCGTCGCTGGTGCCTGAGATTGCGGAGGATGTCGCTGACGTCGACCTTGCAATGCGCACTGGCTTCAACTGGAAGCGCGGACCGTTCGAGATGATCGATCAACTCGGTGCCGGTTGGCTGGCCAAAAAACTCGCTGACGAGAAATTGCAAGTGCCGCCGCTTGTGGCCGAAGCGGCCAAGCAAGACGGGTTCTACAAGGGCAATCAACAGCTCGCGGTGGAGGGCGGATACAAGCCGGTCGCGCGGCCGCCGGGCGCGCTCTTGCTGTCTGATGTCAAAACCGTGTCGCGGCCTCTGGCCAGGAATGCTTCGGCCAGTGTGTGGGACATCGGCGATGGCGTGGCCTGCCTTGAATTTCACAGCAAGATGAACAGCATTGACCCTGACACCTTGGCCATGGCTATAAAGGCCGTGGAGATTGTTGCGGGTGGCATGAAGGCGCTGGTCATTCACAATGAAAGTGACAATTTCTCCGTCGGCGCTAACCTTGGGCTTGCGCTGTTTGCCGCGAATATCGGCGTATGGCCGGTGATTGACGATTTGGTCACGCAAGGGCAGGCGGTGATGAAGGCCATCAAGTTCGCAGCCTTTCCGGTTGTGGCTGCACCTACAGGCATGGCGCTCGGCGGCGGTAGTGAGTTCATCCTGCATTGCGCGGCCGTGCAGGCCCATGCGGAGCTATACATGGGTCTGGTGGAAGTCGGAGTCGGCATCATACCGGGATGGGGAGGGTGCAAGGAGATGCTGATCCGCAAGCATGGCAATGTAAAAGGGCCGATGCCCGCGGTGATGGGCGCTTTCGAGCAGATTTCGCTGGCAAAGGTTTCGAAGTCGGCAGCCGATGCCAAGGATATCGGTTACCTGCGCAAGAGCGATGGCATCACGATGAACAGGGACCGTTTGCTCGCCGATGCCAAGGCGCTCGCGCTGAAACTGGCTGAGGACTACAAACCGCCACAGCCCGTGGAACTGCGCCTTCCGGGTGCCTCGGGCTTTGCTGCGCTGCAAATGGCGGTGCAGTCCTATGCGCAGCAGGGTTTGGCCTTGCCGCATGACGTGACGGTGTCGACACATCTGGCGAAAGTCCTGTCGGGCGACGGCGCGGACATCACCGTTGCCGTCAGTGAAGACCGCGTGATGGAACTTGAGAAACAGGAATTCATGAAACTTGTGAAGATGGAGCCGACGCTGTCGCGCATGGAAGTGATGCTGGCGACCGGAAAACCTTTGAGGAATTGATCCATGCATAGCTACAAGGCGCCCATCCGGGATATGCACTTCGTGCTTTTCGACATTGTCAAAGTGCAGGACCAAGGCGATGCACTGCCGTCCTACGCAGATGCGACGCCCGATGTCATTTCCGCGGTCCTCGAAGAGGCGGGGAAATTCTGCGAGTACGAACTGCATCCCATCAATCGCGCGGGCGATGAGGAAGGCTGCACATGGGACAACGGTCATGTGAAGACCGCAAAGGGCTTCAAGCAGGCTTACGACAAGTTCGTGGAAGGCGGGTGGCCGGGACTGAACTGCGATCCTGCCTATGGCGGGCAGGGGCTGATTACGCCTGTCAACTTCCTTGTCGACGAGATGATTTCGTCCGCCAATCTCTCCTTTGGATTGTTTCCGGGTCTCACCCATGGCGCATACTCTGCTTTGATGGCGCACGGAACCGAGGACCAAAAGAAGACCTATCTGCCGAAGATGGTGCAGGGAGTGTGGTCAGGGACCATGAACCTGACGGAACCTCAATGCGGCACTGATCTCGGACTGATCAAAACGCGTGCCGAACCGCTGGAAGATGGTTCCTACAAACTTTACGGCACAAAGATCTTCATTTCGGCCGGCGAACACGATCTTACCGAGAACATCATTCACCTTGTTCTCGCGCGGCTGTCGGATGCGCCAGCAGGCGTGAAGGGCATCTCGCTCTTTGTCTGCCCAAAATTCCTCATCAAGTCCGACGGATCGCGGGGCGAACGCAATGCCGTCGCCTGCGGCTCGCTTGAAAAGAAGATGGGCATCAAGGCGTCTCCTACATGCGTGATGAACTACGATGGCGCCAGGGCCTGGTTGGTCGGCCAGCCCAACAAGGGCCTTTCCGCCATGTTCACCATGATGAATGGCGAACGGCTCATGGTGGGCGTGCAGGGCCTTGGTGTTGCCGAGGCTGCCTACCAGGGAGCCGTCGCATATGCGAAGTCTCGGCTGCAGATGCGATCGGTGGCTGGCACAAAGCATCCTGACAGGCCGGCTGACCCGATTATCGTGCATCCGGATGTGCGGCGCATGCTGCTGCGCACACGGGCGATGACGGAAGGCTGCCGCGCCCTGGCCTTGTGGATCGGGCAGGAGTTCGACATCTCGAAGCTGCACCCGTATGCGGACCGGCGAAAGGAAGCCGATGACCTTGTGCAGCTGATGACGCCGGTCGTCAAGGCGATGCTCACTGATGCCGGGTTTGCCGCTGCGAATGATGCAGTCCAAGTTCATGGCGGGCACGGCTACATCCGCGAATGGGGAATGGAGCAGTTGGTGCGCGATGCGCGCATCACACAGATTTATGAGGGCACGAACGGCATCCAGGCGCTTGATCTCGTAGCCCGCAAGATGCCGGCCGGCATGGGCCGGATGGCGCGCCGCTTTTTTCACCCCTTGCAGACTTACATTGACAAGCGCATGGCCAATCCCTTCACTGCGCAGGCGATCGGGCCGCTGGCTAAGGCGTTCGGCCGTTTGCAGCAGACAACCCTTTGGCTTGGGAAAGCCGGGGTTTCCGATCCCGAGGAGGGCGCCGCCGCAGCGACGGAATACTTGCGGATGTTCGGGCTTGTCGCCATCGGCTTCATGTGGGCGCGGATGGCGGAGAAGGCGTTCAAGCTCCGCATGGCCAGGCAGGACCCGTTCTACGACGCCAAGATCGAGACCGCGACCTACTACATGACTAAAATTCTACCCGAGACAGGGAGCCTGATGGCTTCGATCATGGCGGGTGCGGCGCCCGTGATGGGGATGAAGGAAGACTCTTTCTAGCCATACGGCTCGTTTTGCCGCAATCATGCGTTAGGTTTATGGCTGTACAATCGCGGCGAATGAGGTGACGCGCATGGCCGCCAACCATGACAAATTCGCAATTAACGAACCGTTTTACCAATGGTCTGTGCGGGCGTTCTCGGTCGTTCACAAGCGCGTAGGCATGAAGATCGCCGTGCATGCCGGGGATAACGTCCTGGAAAGTGGGCAAATTTTCCTCTTCAACCACTTCGCCCGGTTTGAAACACTGATTCCTCAATATTTCATTTACCAGGCTACCGGCGCCTATTGCCGTTGTCTGGCGTCACATGAACTGTTCGAGTCGGGTGAGCGGTTCGCGAAAGTGCTATGGGGCGTGGGGGCCGTGCCCAGCAATCACCCAGGCCTGCTCGCCTTTTTCGCGGCCGAAATGCTGCGTGGACAGAAGGTCATCATTTTTCCGGAAGGTTCGATGATGAAGGACCGCAGCATCTCGGCCCCGCCACATGAACGGTTTCGCGATTTCTTCAAAACCCGGATCGGCCACCGCCAAGGCGCGGCGGCGCTTGCAGTCACGCTCGAGCTCTTTAAAAAGCGCATCCTCTCGGTTGAAGAGGCGGGCGATACCGAAAGGCTCGACCGCTGGGTCGCGGCACTTGGCCTTGCGGACCGCGACGCCCTGATTGCGTCGGCGCGCAAGCCGACGCTCGTGGTTCCGTCCAATATCACATTTCATCCGATCCACCGCGGCGATAACTTTCTGCTGAAAGCGGCGGACATGCTGAAGTTCGACCTCGGCCAACGCGGACGCGAAGAGCTGACAGTGGAAGGCAATCTGCTGCTGCGCAAAACAGACATGGACATCCGTTTCGGGCAGCCGGTGCATCCCGACATCGCTTGGAGCAGGGCCGACCGGATGGTTTTAGGGCGGATATTCGAACAGATTGACAGCCTGCAAGACCTGTTCGGGCTCAAGGACAAGGCCGATCACTGGGTTGACAAGCTCGTGGCCGCGACCATGAAGAGGGCGACGCGGCGTTTGCGCGATCATTGTATGGTCGAGATGTACGCCAACGTAACCCTCAACGTCAGCCATCTCGCGGCGCGGCTGTTGATGCGTCTTGCCGCCGAGGGCGAAACTGAGGTGAAGAAGGTGCGCTTCCATGCGTTGCTTTATGCGGCGATCAAGGCGGTTCAGAAAGAACAAGGCCTGCATCTGCACATGTCGCTCGCCGATCCAGATATCTATGGCGGGCTAGCGGAGAATTCCGGGGCAGCCATGGAACAATTCTACGCGACCGCCGCCGACGCAGGCCTGATTGAGTCGGATCGAAGTGCCATTAGGCTCAAGCCGTCGCTTCTCGCAGAAACCACGGACGAAGATCCCAGGCTTGCCAACATGGTGCGCGTCTACGCAAACGAAATCGCATCGCTCACCAATGTGATTGGGATAATCGCCAAGGCCGCGCCGTTGTCTGGCGTGGCGTTGGCCGAAGCCCTGTTCGACGACGAGTTGCGCGCCTACGAGCGAGATAAAGTGGAAGACGCTGCGCTGGTGACGGACGGCCTGTCAAACGAACCGAAGAAGCGTGATGGCGCCCCTTACCTGCTGGTTCCAGGCTCTGTAAGCAAGGCGGGCGTGGTACTGGTGCACGGATTCCTCTCTTCGCCTGCGCAGACACGGGCATTCGGCGAAAGGCTGGCGGCAGAAGGGCATCCGGTATACGGCGTTAAACTCAAGGGGCACGGTACGTCACCACATGATTTGCGCAAGCGCACGCATGAGGAATGGCATTCGTCAGTGCAGCGCGGATTCAGAATCATTTCGCAATACGCAAGCGATGTCGCCATTGCCGGCCACGGCACGGGTGCGTCGCTAGCGCTGTTGCTGGCCGCCGACCGGCCCCACAATCTGGTATTTGTGGCTGCCGTCTCTGCACCCTTGAGATTCAAGATGCAGAGTCTGCGCTACTCGCCCTTGCTGCACGGGCTTAACCGGTTGGGCCAGTGGGTTTATCTACAGAACGGAGTAAAGCCCTTTATGGACGGCGCGCCCGAACATCCCGACATCGAATATAGCAACATGCCAGTGCAGGCGCTGATGCAGTTGCGCAGTGTCGCCGATCTGCTTGAGCAGCGGTTGCAGGACATCCAGTGCCCGGTGATGATCGTTCAAGCCACAGATGACCCCATGGTCGATCCTGCGAGTGCCCACGCAATCGAGGCGAGGATCGGATCGAAGGACAAAAGCCTGCACATGATCGCGTCGGAACGGCATGGCATTTTGATGGAAGATATTGGGGGCGTGCAAAGCTTGATCCTGCAGCGGCTTGCGTCCTTTGCGGCTCCCCAGTCCGAGGCCACGCCGCTCCAGCATGGGCTGATTCCACGTATCAAGTCGAACATTGCAGAGCTCTTGCCAAACCTGCGCGGCTCCCCATTGCGCACCGGCCGCGGCTAACGAGTTGACAGGTTGCCTATGCAGGGCGAATACGCTCCTGAAATGCGTTAAGGTGAACATCGAGAACCGGCGTTGAGGTGTGTAGTTCCGGTAAGGCCATAAAGGCTGGACTTAGTTGCAGTCCATTCAAGGCACGTGAGAGAGCCTGTATGCGCGTCGGCGCGATAGTCGAATGACCCGTTCCTGCAAATTCACGCCTTTCCAATTGAGTATGCGGACAACTTGGCGCTAAACCCGCCATATGACCAACAACACGCCTCCGACGGTGGCGCGCGGGAAAGTATTCGCCGTTGCGCCGATGATGGATTGGGATGACACTGCCAACAAAACAATGGCTTACAAGTTGTCATGTGCGCAGCGTGTGCAGTAGCGAAATGAGTGTTGCATGAATTCTCATGAAAACTGCCGACATTGGACAGAGCATTGCAGGAAATGCTCAGGCTAATCGCATTTCCTCCGCATTTTGATTCGGCGGATTGAGCATCGTTGTGGATGTGGGGTGTTCCCCTTGCAGTTCGACACAGTCGCTGCAATGCTGGCATTCAGGGCCGGATAGTGGAACATGGGTGACGACAGAACAATTTTGGAATGGCTGGCTCGCCATGGTCTCATCCACTTGCTTGAAAAGTTCCAAGCGCATGGCATCGAGCTTGATGTACTGCAAGATATTACCTCGGATGATCTTGTGGAAATTGGCATCGCATTGGGTGATCGCAAGCGCGTTCTCAAAGCGTTGGCAAGCACTCATGGGGTTACCAGCCAAGCGCCTCCCAGACAGACGGGACATTCCAATCGAGCACCAGAAGCGCAAACAATTTCTGCAGAGCGTCGGCAGATTACTGTTCTGTTTTGCGATCTTGTCGGGTCTTCGCAACTCTTGGGAAGGCTGGATCCGGAAGAATCGCGTACCATTATTCGAACCTACAGGGTCGTTATTGCAACGGAAGTTGAAAAACTTGGTGGCCATGTGGCCCAATATTTGGGTGATGGAGTTCTTGCTTACTTTGGTTGGCCTCTTGCTTTTGAAGACGCAGCGGTGCGTGCGGTTGCGGCTGCTCACAGCATGCTTCAGCAGATATCGAGAATTGAGACCCAGCAGGGCGAACAATTAGCCATTCGAATTGGCGTCGCAACAGGTCTTGTCGTGGTGGGCAGCAGCGAAAGCATGGATTTCGTTGAGGACATGACGGCAGTTGGCGGTGCAGTAAATCTTGCGGCACGCCTTCAAGAGTTGGCAAAGTCCGGACAGATACTGGTTGCAGCTTCAACCAGGCAATTGATTGCAGGCAGCATCGCGCTGGAAAGTATCGGAATTCGAACGTTCAAAGGATTTGCGGATCCTGAAGAGGTATTTGCTGTGACGGCAGACATGGCTCTCCCGGCTCGTTCACGGCAGAATTTCGTTCGCACAATGCTCGGGCGCGAACAGGAATTGAACTTGGCCTTGAGCCGATGGAAAAAAGCCAAATCAGGATCAGGGGAAGTGCTGTTGATCACCGGCGAGCCAGGTATCGGCAAGTCACACCTGACAGAGCGTCTTGTACATTCCATGTCGGTCGATGGTGCAACAGTACGGCGCTTTGTATGTTCGCCTTTCCAGCAAAGCAAGGCGCTGCATCCGGTTCTGGAGCATTTGCAGCAGGTCTTGGGATTTGCGCGCGGAGAATCCGCCGAGTCCACTTCGGAAAGACTGCGCGCGCATCTCGAGGAACTGGCAATTGATTTGAATTCAACGATGCCGTCCATTTTGCGCCTCTTGTCGATTGATGCGGCACAATGGCCCGAGCCCGAAGGCACAACGCCAATGATCCGTAAGGCCAGAAGTTTTGCAGCATTGAATGCAATCGTGCAGACTGAGGCAACGTTGTCACCGCTGCTTGTCATTCTGGAGGACGCGCACTGGATTGACCCGACGACGAAGGAGTATTTCGAGCAGCTGATTGCCAACACGCGCAAACTGCCAGTGTTTGTGTTGATCAATACGCGGCCTGATCCGCGTCTTCACTGGCAGGACAACGGCAACCTTACGACAATTGCGTTGCAGAAAATAGCCAGACCAGAGATTGAGAGCATCATCTCATTGGAAAGCAATGGCATGAGTCTGCCTTCCGAAGTGATTGACAGCATTGTGGAACGCAGCGATGGCATTCCATTGTTTGTGGAAGAGTTGACCAAGGCGGTTCTGGAATCAGGTCTGAACAGCAAGGGCAACAGCGCGGATATTCCTTCAAGTTTGCGCGACACCCTTTTGGCCCGTCTCGACCGCATTCCACAAGCTCGTGACGTGGCCCAGATTGCAGCTTGTATTGGGCGCGAGTGTGACCATGAACTCCTCGCGGCCCTCGCAGAAAAACCGCAGCAACAGCTGGACGACGCGCTCGATCAACTTGCCAAGGCCGAAATCCTGTTTCGGCAGGACATGACACCCCACACGATTTACCGATTCAAGCACGCACTTGTGCAGGAAGCGGCAGCGGACTGCCTGCTGAAATCCAAGCGGCGCAACATTCATTTGCGTATTGGGCGCTTCATCGAGGACCGCCGCAGCGAGTACGCCAAGGTTCGTCCAGAACTCCTGGCCCACCATTTCACCCAAGCCGAGGCCTATGAGGGAGCCATACTCTATCGGCAGAGGGCGGGGCAGATGGCGTTAGCGACGTCTGGCAACAACGAGGCCATCGGTGAATTCGGCCAGGCACTTGAGTTGATCACGCTTTTGCCACCATCGGAAAAGCGTGACAGGCTTGAGCTTGAAATCCTCATTGCACAAGCCATTCCTTATACACTCACAAAGGGCTACGCCGCCCCGGAAGTGGAAGCAGTCTATAAGCGCGCTACGGAAACGAGTGCCCGGTTGCCTCTGGAAATCCAGAGCTTCGCCGTCATCTATGGATTTTGGCGCTTCTATCTGCTGCGTGGTGACTACAGCAATGCCATGTCGCTCAGCCAGCAACTGCTGCAACTAGCCACTGCCCGCAAGGATGCTGCGATGGACGTGACATCCAACCGTGCTGCAGGATCGACACGATTTTACATGGCGCGTTATGCTGAGGCCTTGCAGCATTTGGGACGAACTGCAGGCATTCACCCCGATGAGGATTTGCGAAAAGCCATCCTGTCTTATGACGTAGTTGATCCGTGGGTTGTCAACACGGCCTATTCGGGAATGGCACTTTGGATTATCGGCAAGCCAAGACAAGCCCTTGCGCAGCATGAACAAGCGATTGCATTGGCGCGCCAAGTCAATCACCCGTTCACCTTGGCGCTTGCGCTTTGCTTTGCCCAGTGGACTCACCAGTTCTGTGGCGACCGCAGTCGCGTACAGACACTTGCAACTGAAGCTTTGTCGCTTTCACATAAGTATGGCTTTACCTTCTGGACCGGATGGGCAGCCATGCTCTTGGCATGGGCCGAAAGTGGTACCGATGCTTCTGCGACACGCCAACGCATGAAGGCCGCCTTGCAGCTTTGGCAGTCGACAGGATCGCAGCTGGGACTGAGTTACTTCCAATGCCTTCTGGCTGAGCAATCCGAAGGCGCAGATGCCCGCCTGTTGCTTGATGCTGCGGCCAGATTTGCAACGGAACGGGAAGAGCTGTTCTGGCTGCCGGAAATCTATCGCCTGAAGGGAAAACACGCGCTGCGCGAGGGATACGATGACGCCCATCACATTGCCGAAAACGCCTACCGCCAGGCACTGGCTGAGGCGGAGAGGATACAGGCACGAGGTTTGGCACTGCGTGCCGCACTCGACCTTGCGCACCTGCAGCAAGGTGGGCAGGGGTGGCCGGAGGCAATCGTCCAATTGCAACGTTGCACTTCCAATTTTGAAGACGATGACTCATTTGCAGATTTGACGAGGGCGCGCGCCGTGCTGCTTCGTGCTGACCACGACAACAGACCGTTTGACGCCGTGTGACGACTATGGTTTTCTAACTCAGCGGGGGCGCAGCGGGGAATGCCAATTCCTTCCATTTGGAGACGTCGCGCATGCAATCCAAGCAGACCCCCATCATGCCTGCGAGCGACGGTGCTCCATTTTACTATGCTTCTTTTGCTGGCTTGTGGGTGTACTACCTTGTCAAACTGAACACGCTGAACGCTGTTCTGGCCAAGTCCGCACCGGGCTTCTCGGCCTTTGACTTCGGCGGTGGCATGGGGCTCGCCAATATCAATTTCATGACCTACGCCGGACATTCCGGCATCAACGATCCAAATGCCTACATTGATATTTTGAAACCTGTCTCGCCGCCGAACGGCCCAATGCCGGCAAGTCTCGGTGTTGAAGGCAGCAATGAATGTGAATTCAACATCGTGTGCTACCCTACTGCGCGCGCCAAGCAAACACCGGTTGGCCTAAGCGTTTCTGATTTCATTGCCGGCAGTGACCACACCAAGACCTTGGGAAACTTCCGCATTGGTGTACCTTGTGATGACCGCATAGCAGTTTATTGGGGCACGGTAAATTTCGGTGAGAACAAGATCATGACTCACCCGTTTCTGTACAATGTGCCGTCTCCCAATAATCCCGGCACATCCTGGCAATTCACTGTGCCGGGTGATGTGTCGGAATCTTTCAGTTTCAACACCTCCAACAATTCAGCCAACCCTTTCATGTTCTGGCTTGGATTTGATGCGTCAAATATCGTGCCAACAGTCAGCAACGCCTCGGAGATTATTGATTACAGTCTGTTCACAGAAAATGGAGTTGCACGCCCTGTGGGATCGCGCCGGAATATCATGGGCGTGTTCAGCGCTTATGATCTCGAAAAAACGCCGCCAAACGTCGCCAAGATCATTCTGGGAAATTCAAAGCACCCGCTTGTCGCAACCATGGGCACGATTTTGATGGGTGCACCTGCGGTGGCCGCACAGACATTCCAGTCACAGCCCGTCGTCGCTGAAAGTTCGATGTATTATGTCGATCTCTAGGACGTGGTTGTTCGCAGGAGTTGCGGCTTGCCTTGCAGTTTTGACTTTGGCCGCAACGCAGCTTACGTCAACGTCGTCAAACGTGGTGGCAGGCGCACCAGTTCTCAGCGCCATACTGCCGGGCGATGTTGCTCCAGGTGCTGACGCGGCGGCCATCGATCAATTCTCCTGGCAGAGTTTTGTTGCCGTCAACTGGCCCGCTAATAACAGCACAATCGGGCAGGGTGGTGATGGCCCTGCGATTTGGCAGAGTTGGAAATCTGACACTGACGTGCTTGTGCCGATTGGGCAAGTTCCCATTCCCTTCAAGCAACCGTCACCCATACCCGTCGCCTGTACGCAAGTTGGGCCACCGGGTACGCGCATTCTCACCCACGATACCAAGATGGGGCAATTGGGAGATTTCAATACGCCGGGCAATGGCCCTTTGATTGATCTTAACGGCGAATACGTGCGCTTCGAAATTCTCGTCAACGAGCCGATGTATGATTTCATCGTCAACAACACGCTTTATTCAAAAGCGGGGCAGGCGGCTTATAACCCGGGCGGTGTTGTTGCCTTTCCGTCCGGGGTCCTCAACGGAGCAGCAGGTGCTGCAATGTTGAAAATCGCATGGAAGATTTTGGGTGCGGGCGATGACCCCAGGCGCTTCCACACAGCCATGGCCTACCTTTACAATCCCGCCCAGTCACCTGCTTGCCAGCTGAAGCAGGTCGGCATGGTGGGCATGCACATCAGCCACAAGACAGCAAACGCTCCGCAATGGGTGTGGTCAACCTTTGAGCATGTCGACAACGTGCCTCTTGTCGCCAGTGTCGGCGGCGGGCCGTTCAACTTCAATGACGGCAGCATCCCACACCGCAGTCTTGGTTGTGACGGCAAGAGTTGTAATCTTGTCCCAATAGGAAAGTGGGACCCCAATTCCGGCGTCAAAACGCCTGTGCATGTGGCGCGTTTGGTAAACTTTACCAAAACAGCAATTTCCCAGAATGCTGCGTTCGAAGCGGCGTTATTGGCCGTTGATCCAAAATCAGTCTTCGCAAACTATCGCTTGGTGGGCACACAATTCCCGAGTGATGTAACAAACCAGAACGACCCCGCCGGCGTTCCGCTTCCGCCATTTCTGGCAAACTCCACAATGGAAACCTTTCTACAAGGCGAGGTACCCAATGTTTCATCGTCCTGTGCGAACTGTCACTATCAGGCCACAATGTCAGATGGTCGCTTGAGTGACTTCTCCTTCATTCTCGCCCGCGTCGGCATGCAGTAGGAGATGGCAATGGATCAGTCCGCACGCTTGTCATCGTTTCTGGAGTTCGCGTCAACACTCACTGGCGTTTCGCAAAAAGTTGTGGGTCAAGCGCAAACGGCTGCGCAGTATCTCGAAAATTTTTCAGCTCTTTCTGACAAGCAAACGGGTGTTGCCAAATCATTTGACGAACTTCTTATCTTGTACTCTTTTGTACGCAGCAGAATGACGCCCGATCAGGCAGTGACGGCCATTTTGGCCGGAACTTATGATCCCACTCCATCAGTGCCGTGGCCCTTTTCGGCGCAAACCCGAAGCTTGATGAACTTCATGTTGTTGGGCACTTGGTTTGACCCGCTCAACACTTTTGACGACGGCACTATTGTAACGTCTGCACTATACTCGGAAAGTCTGGTGTGGCTCATCGCGCAAGCCCATCCTGTTGGTTCCAGCAAATTGGCCTATGGCCATTGGGCAGCGCCACCGCCACCACTCAAAAGCCTGATCGGATAGCATCATGGCCGGACCCGACGTCATCATCATCGGTGCAGGCATTTCAGGGGCTATCATGGCACTTGAGCTTGCGAAACAGAAGAAAACGGTTTGGGTGCTGGATGCCGGACCGGGCGACCCGAATTCTCGCAAAAGCTTTCAAGAGCATTTTCTGAAATCGCCCATCAAGCTGCCTGAAGTGCCCTATCCGCCCTACACCAATCAGCCGGCGCTGCAGAATGCGCCGCGCTATAACAGCAGCATGCAGTTCCCTTGGCCGGGCTATGGCAACACAAATCGGCAAGCTGCCATCAAGACATTCAACGATCAGAGCCATGTAACGGTTTCACCGCAATCGCAAATCCCGTTCCTCAGCACCTATGAACGCATTGTGGGTGGCACCACTTGGCATTGGCTTGGCGTCAGTCTCAGGCTGCTGCCCAATGATTTCAAGATGCAGAGCACCTATGGCCAAGGGCTGGATTGGCCCCTGCAATACCAAGATCTTGAAGCCGACTATGCGAAAGCAGAAGCCGAAATTGGTGTCTCGGGCGATGTGAAAGACCAAGAGTATCTGGGCCTCACTTTCCCCAAGGGCTATGCTTATCCCATGCCTCGCATCAAGCCGAGCTATTCGGATGATATGCTTGACCAATGGATGACGGGGCTGGCACTGCCATGGCTCAATAATCAAAGCCCTAGGATGGCCAACACGCCACAGGGCCGCAATTCGATTTACCACGACAACCGCAGAGCCTGTGCCGGGAATACCTCGTGCATTCCCATGTGCCCAATCCAGGCAAAGTTCGATGCCACCATCACATTGCAAAAGGCAGTGAACACGGGGCTGGTCACGGTGTTTCCCAAAACTGTTGCCACCAAATTAAATGTTGATGTGGCAACGCGCACTGTCACGTCAGTCAATGTATCAACCTGGACGGATGAAATTGGTGGGCAAGTTGTCAAGTCCTGGATGACCGCCAAAGCCTTTGTCGTCGCTGCGCACGCCATTGAAACGCCGCGCTTGTTGTTGAACTCTGCCCAGCCTTGGATGCCCGGCGGTGCTGCCAATTCATCGGATCAGGTGGGGCGCAACCTGATGGACCATGTTGTCTATCTTGGTTGGGGTCTCGCATCGCAACCCGTCTATCCCTATCGTGGTCCGCGCTCTTCTGGAGGCATTGAATCTTTGCGTGACGGGCCGTTTCGCAAAAGCACAGCGGCATTCCGCGTTGACGTTGGCAATGAAGGCTGGGGCTGGGCTGACAATGACCCTACCACTGTTACGCGTGACTTGGTTGAGGGGACCAACAATTCCGGCACCAATCCGAGTTTGGACAAATTGTTTGGCGCTGCTTTGGTCACACGTTTGAATGACACCATCACACGCATGGTTCGGTTCTGCTATCTCGTTGAACAGTTACCGAACCCGAACAATCGAGTGACCTTGTCCAAGAGCTATGCAAAGCCCTACACCGATGGGCTTGGCATTCCGCGCGCAGAAGTGACCTATTCTGTAGATCCCTACACCTTGGAAGGCTTGAAGAGCGCCAAGAAAGCGACCGAGGCCATTTTTGCCAAGTGCAACATTACCAATTATTCGAATGCGCGGCCCGATGATGGCTATCCCTCCATCAGCTACATAAATGCTCAAGGCCAGACAGAGTACATGAACGTGTTCGGTGCAGGCCATATTGTCGGAACTTACCGCATGGGTACCAACCCGAAGGACTCAGTTGTGAATACTGACCTGCAAACCCATGATCATGCCAATCTGTTCCTGCTGGGCAGCGGCGTGTTTCCGACTGTGGCCACGGCCAATCCCACGCTGACCATTGCAGCACTTACCTACCGGGCAAGCAGGGCGCTGGTAAAACTGGTGTGATTGTTAGCCCGCGTGTTCAGTCATCCGGTTTGCTGTCAGCACTTTCTCAGCGAGAGCCCTATTGAGCAGTCGGTTGAACAGCAATGCGAGTGCAGGTTTTGTCCTGGCCAATTGTTCGATCTGCTTCAATGAAATCGACAGTGTTGTGGTGGGTGTTTCCGCCACGACATCTGCCGTGCGCATTCCTCCAAGACAGTAGCCGATGTCGCCAACAATTGCTCCGGGCAGCATGGTGCGCAACCTCTTGAAAAGTCCGTCGGCCTGAACCCGTTTCACAACGGCGCGTCCACTCTCAAGGAAATACACATCATCAGCTGATTGACCGGCGGTAATGATGGCCTCTCCGACGGCATGGTCTTTGCGTTTCATTTCTGCAAATAGTGCTCTCAGCGCCTCTTCCTCATGGGCGGTTCTGGCATAGAATTGAGCAAGCGTCGGGAGTCTCTCACCGGCAGGCACTTGACCCAGCAAAGCCGTCTCCGCCTGTTCCAGTGAAACATCGAGGTCATGTGCGAATGTTACGCTACCATCATCATTCCGGGCTACGCCGGCGCGTCGCAAAGTTTCAGTCATGGTTTCATTCAATCCGCTCAAGATGAGGGAAAATCCATTGCTTCTGGAGAGGGCGAAGATGCGTTTGAATGCATTCGCTGATGCGCTGTCCATCTCGGTAACACGTGCGAAATCTATGATGACCGCCTTCAATCCTTCCGCCCCTTTGGCGGCATCGCGTATCTGGGTAATGACTTGTTCGGAAGTGCCAAAGAACAGAAATCCCTGTAGCCGGAATACCCTGACCGAGCGGCCTAACTCAGCGAGGCGCTTGGCGTCGGCAGGTGGTCGTTCAGTTGTGCTGGGGAGGCTGGCCAGGTCCGTCGTTTGCCGCACGACGGGCGAATTCGCGTAACTATGGGCAAACAGAATTGTGGCGATCAGCAATCCGGCGAGAATGGCAAGCAAGAAGCTATAGAAAACCGCAACAACAACAATCAGCAGAACAACGCTCCACTCTCTTGTGCTATAAACCTTGCGGGTGGAAATGAGCCAGTCTTTTACCAGGTCGAAGCCGTAGTAAAGTATGAGGCCGCCTGCCACGAACGTGGGAACGGCCATGGCGATGGAAACGGCATACCAAAGGCCGACAAGTTCCACCGCTGCAACACAAAAGCCCACGCCGCGTGTGGTGATTCCAAATTTTTGCAACAGCAAGGTCGACGCGAGATGTGTATAACCGGGTGGACCGCCTGATGCAGCAGCCAAAATATTTGAGCCACCAGCGATGCGGATCTCGCGGTCGAGGTTCAAGTCGTCACCCGTTACGAACTCGACGGCGGAAATATTCATCAAAGCAGCAAAGAGACTGATGGCCGACACCGTTGCAATGGTGGGCGCTGCCAAGATGACGGCGCTCCAGTCGACGCTTTTGAGAAGTGAAGGAAAGGCAAACGCAACGCCTGCCACGTCAGGTACCCAGGGGAGCCAGTTGTTTGCAGTTGCTTCTGCCATACTGACACCGGCAACCTGCCTCCAAAGATGAAATAGACCGATCGCGCAAATGAGAATGCCAAGTAGCAGGAATGGCTTTCGGAAATGCGTCATTGCAAAATAAATTACCGCGGCCAAAACTAATGCCGGCATGAGGAGGACAACTTGTTCAGTACTTCTTACCTGCAACATGCCGCTGAAATCGGCATCGACATGGGTGACCATCGCAACGCCACCCATCAACAGCAGAAATCCGGTGGCCGCCATAAAGCCAGCCAATACTTCGAGAGGGAAATACCGCACGAAACGGCCGGCTCCCAGGGCTCCCACCGCAAACAAGAGAACCCCCGTCGTCAAAGTGGATGCTGCGATAATGGCGAATGCCGTCGGCACACGCGCATCTGGTGCAAGTCCCGCAACAGCAGTCACCAGCGTGACAGCCAAAATGGCGACGCCAATATCCTGGGCACCTGCCATGTTGGTTCGCAACTGGCTGAATGTTCCAACGGTCAAAGACAACACGATGCTGCTGGCCAAAACCGCTGTTATGCCCATTGCCAGTCCCGGGGCCAACTGCCCCGAAAACATGAGCGCAGCAAGTGCGACGGCAAAACCGATCGAGTCAAGACCGACAATCAGTGACGCAGAGACAATCAAAAATGCCTGACTTATGGTCTTGACCAGCTTGATTTTATCCAATCCTGAAACCGTCAACACATGTTCCCCTTTTCTGTTTGATGGCATAGTTCAGGAATGGCTGCAAATAGTTGTAATGCACTCGTCTAAAAAGAGCGTGCCTTTGCTTCAATTGCTATTCATGTGCTTTCCATTGCCGCTTCCAAGTTCTTGCATGACCGAGAAAGCCAACTTCCGCGAAACCGGGATCGTGGCACGCAGCAAATTGTTGCGGTCAAATTCTTCCGGTTGATTGGCAAGCGTAGATCGCAGGGCCGCTCCAAATGCCATGCGCAACTCTGTGCCGATATTGAATTTTGTCACCCTGCTGTTATGTGCCAAGAACTCACGGGTTGCGGAAGGAATACCGCTGCCGCCATGCAGGACAAGCGGAATTGTGGTCACTGCTTCGATCGCACGGAGTGCTGCCATGTCAATGACCGCCTGTTGCTCCGTTTGAAGGTGCAGGTTGCCGACGGAGACGGCGAGGGCGTCAACCCCTGTTTTGAGCGCGAACATGCGGGCTTCTTCGGGAGATGTGTAGGTGGAAGCAGTGCCGCCACTGTAGCCAACCACACCCACTTCACCTTCGACAGATATGCCATAAGACTTTGACAGTGTTACCACCTGTTGTGTGAGCGCAATGTTCTCCGCAAGTGGCAACATGGAACCATCAATCATCACGGAGCTGAAACCATGGTCGATGCCTTCCTGGCATTCCACCACACTGCGGGCGTGATCGATGTGGCAGACAATGGGTACACTTGCCTGTTCTGCAAGGTGACGGAACATCTTGCCGAGGATGGGAACCGGCGTGTGTTTGCGGCAGCCGGGGCCAGCTTGGAGAATGACGGGAAGCTGCGCCTCTTCCGCAGCCTCGACATAGGCCTTCGCGTCTTCCCATCCCAACACGACCAGCCCTGCCACGGCATAGCTGCCAGCCATTGCAGGCCACAGCACATCGTCGAGCGTAGCGATGGTCATTTGAATTTTGCAATCATGTCTTTGATGCCCGGAATGGTTTCCACCTGATAGGCATGGGTGGGCTGGAAATATTGCACCAACGAGCGCTGGCTCAACCCTCCGAGAATGGTGAAGTAATACATTTCGTAGCCAGGCGCAGCCACGCAAGGGTGATAGCCTTTTTCGAGAACCACGGTTGAGCCATCCATGAGGTGATAGGCTTCCCCCACTTTGCCGTCTTCACATTGGACCAGTTGCAAGCCAAAGCCATGGTTAGGGCGGAAGCGGAAATTATAGGTTTCATCGTGCCGCGTTTCGAGGGGCAGCCTATCGGTGTCATGCTTGTGTGGCGGGAAGCCTGACCAACCACCTTGACCCACAGTGAACAGTTCGGAGACAAGAAGTCGCCCGACGCGGCCATGATACTTGGTGCCAAGAATATGCTTGATCTTGCGATGTGTCTTGGTGTCGTCGGAACCGTACTGGATCTTGTCGATGTCGGCGGCACGCACAGCAAATGGCGAGAGTTCGCCATCAAAGCGCGCACCCGCGACAAATACTTCTGCTTTGTCGGATGTACAGACGATATGCACCTTGGCACCAGAAGGAGCATAGACACCTTCCGGCTCTCCATCCCAAACATCCACACCGCGCTGGCCTATAGCCCTGAAGCCTTCACCGCCCACTGTCACGTCAACCGTGCCGGTGGCGGGCACAATTGCGGTTTCGTATCCTGGCACCTGATATTCAAATGACTGGCCCGAGTTGAGTTTGACGATGTTAAAATAGTTCAGGGGAACACGAGCATCGTCCACATCGATGATCGGCCTGTTTTGGTTGTCATGCGGTGGAATGTGCACTTTTCTGGTCCTTACCCACTGAATGTTGCATGAATGCTTGAACCTCCGCCGCATCAGGCATCGCGGGAGCGCAACCAACTTGAGTGACCACAATAGCGGCTGTAGCAGCACCTCTGCGCACGGCGTCTGGCACGCTATCTCCTGCAACAAGGCCTGAAATGAAACCACCCAAGAAACCGTCGCCGGCACCAGTAGGCTTCAGGGCTTTGACAGCAAATATGGGAGTATCGAAGCGCTCACCCTTCGTGAATGTCACACAGCCATTTTCACCCATCTTGTGAACGACGATGCGGTCCGTCACTTGAGCAAACGCTTCCGCACATTTCAGGCCGTTGGCGTTTCCAGCTAGAACGGCAAACTCATCATCATTGCCCACGATGATGTCACATTGTTCAGCGGCATCAGCACAGACGCGCCGTGCCTCGTCCTTCGAGGCCCATGAATAGGGGCGGTAGTCGATGTCGATAATCAGCAACAGTCCAGCGGCACGCGCCATTTCCAATGCCTTCAACGTGGCGCTCCGCGACGGTTCATGTGCCAGCGCCGTACCTGTCACGATTACGGCGGAGAATGCGCTGTAGTCCAACTTGACAGCGTCGGCCGCCGTCAGTTCAAAGTCTGCTGCGCCATTGCGATAGATGACGGACTGGCAATTTACAGCGCGTGTTTCGACAACGGCGAGGGAATTGCGTGACTCACCGCCGACCGTTTTCAAGTAGTTTGTATTCACGCCATAACCTGCCAGTGCTTTCGCGGTGTAGCGGCCAACAGCATCATCGGATATTGCCGTTAACAGGCTGCAGGTTCCGCCCTGTCGCGCTATGGCCACGGCAATGTTTGCAGCAGAACCACCCAAGGCCGCCTGAAAGCCCTTGGCATTTTCAATCTCCGTTCCCGGTGGATCGGCATAGAGATCCAGACCAGCACGGCCAACGACCAGGAATTGACCTTTGCGCAAACGCTCAATCATCATTCACACGCCAACGCGCTGGCGTTCTCGGCCGCGCTCAACATCTTCATGGGCTTCCAGCACCTCCACACGGTTTGATACGGACGATGTGCCAATCTCCCACCATGTGTGGCCTTCCTTGGTCCAGCCTTCATAGGCGTCCACCTTCAGGCTGATGACGTAGGTCTTCTTTGACTGTTGGGCGCGGCCAAAGGCCTGTTTCAACTCGTCGATGGAATGTACCTCTTCAGCAGCTGCCCCCATGGTTCGGGCATGGGTGGCAAAGTCAACGGCGAAGGGCTCGCCCTCGATGTTGCAATCGGAAATAAGATTGTTGAAAGACACATTTCCCGTGTTGTTCTGCAACTTGTTGATCACGGCAAAGCCACCGTTGTCGCAGACGATGATGATCATTTTCCGGCCGTTGAGAACCGACGAATAGATGTCAGAATTCATCATCAGATAGGAGCCGTCTCCCGTGAACACGATCGTGTCGCGTTCGGCCTCGGTTTCCATTTGTGCGATTCGCGCACCCCAACCGCCGGCGATCTCATATCCCATGCAGGAATAGCCGAATTCCACATCCACTGTGCCGACGGAAAGCGTACGCCAGTTGGCCGCGACTTCCGCAGGCAGTCCACCCGCTGCGGCAACAATTCGGTCGCGTGGATGGCACAACATATTGATGGCGCCGATCACCTGGGCATAAGATATGCGTCGGTTTGACCCCTCTGCTGTTTTGGGTGACGTGTTGGCGTCAACATAGGCATTCCACGCCCTGCGTTCGTGGTCCGCACCAGATGTCCACTCTTCACTGGCGCGATAGTCACCAAGGGCCTGTGTGAGCATGATGAGCGAGAGCAGCGCGTCGCCCACAATCGGCGTTGCCATGTGCTTTGTCGCATCATGACGCCCCACATTGATGGTAATGATACGGGCATCACGGTCAAAGGCGGTCCATGAACCCGTCGTGAAATCCTGAAGCCTTGTTCCCACGGCGAGAATGCAGTCGGCATCTGCCGCGATGGCATTGGCTGAATTTGAACCCGTAACTCCGATGGGGCCTATGTTAAGGGGGTGGCCGTGAGTAATGTTGGCACGTCCCGCAATGGTTTCCACAATCGGGATATTGTGTTGTTCCGCGAGGCCGAGCAGTTCGGCCGAGGCACCAGAATATTGCACACCACCACCTGCGATGATGACAGGGCGCTTGGCTGCTTTCAGCGTTGCTGCCGCGACTTCCACTTCGGCAAAGTCCGGCGACTGTCTGCGAATATGATGCATGCGTTCCGCAAAGAACTCTTCCGGGTAGTCATAGCTCCAACCCTGCACATCCTGCGGCAAGCCCAAAAACACCGGCCCACAGTCAGCAGGGTCCAGCATGGTGGCTATGGCGCGGGGCAGGGACTGAATAATCTGCGCCGGGTGGGTGATGCGGTCCCAATAGCGCGTCACACTTTTGAACGCGTCATTCACGGTCAGTGTTGCATCGCCAAAATGTTCGACCTGTTGCAACACAGGATCGGGCAGGCGGCTTACATAGGTGTCGCCACACAGGAACAGGATGGGCAAGCGATTGGTATGGGCTACTGCCGCTGCCGTCACCATGTTGGTTGTGCCAGGACCCGCTGATGCTGTGGCAAACATGAAGCGGCGGCGCAGCTTCTGCTTGGCATAAGCCACAGCAGCCAGTGCCATTGACTGTTCGTTCTGGCCGCGCCAGAGGGGCAGTTCGTGTCGGTGTTCATAGAGTGCTTCGCCGAGGCAGATGACATTGCCATGGCCGAAGATGCCAAAGCCACCGCCGCACAAGCGTTGCTTCACGCCATCGATCTCAATGAACTGGTTGGCCAGATGGCGCACAAGCGCCTGCGCTGTGGTCAAACGGATGGTGCGGGAAGGGTTGTTCATTGAAAACTCCGGACGTCTTGACGCCAGAGATTAGGTCGTGTTTACTCACTTTGCAAGCGCTTGCAAAATTGGAGCCTTCGGTGGCACAAATTGGTATTGGAATTGTCGGGGGCGGTTACATGGGGAAAGCCCACGCGGTGGCCATGGCCGCTGTTGGCGCGGTGTTTGACACGGCACTTCGCCCCTCGCTGGAAATGATCTGCACCACAACTGAAGCCGGGGCCGCCGCCAAGGCACGGCAGTTCGGCTTCAAGCGTTCGACTGCCGATTGGAGAAAGCTTGTCGATGATCCTGCCGTTCAGGCCATGGTGATCACAAGCCCGCAGGAGACGCACCACGATATTGCGCTGGCTGCATTCGCCAAAGGCAAGCATGTGCTTTGCGAAAAGCCGCTTGGCCTCGGCCTTGAGCAGAGCCGCGCCATGGTCGCGGCAGCAGAAAAAAGTGGCTGCATTCATATGGTAGGTTTCAATTACATCCGCACTCCGGCCTCGCAATTGGCACGACAAATCATCAAGCGTGGCGAGATCGGTGACATCACTTTCCTGCGCGCCGAGCACACCGAAGATTTTCTGGCCGATGCATCACTCCCCGGCGACTGGCGCACGGAATGTCGTGCCAACGGCAACATGGGTGATCTTGCCCCGCACATCATCAACGCAGCTCTGGCGCTTGCCGGACCCATCACATCATTGGTGGCAGATATTGCAACCATTCACGCAACACGCGGTGGCGTGGCCGTGACCAATGACGATCAGAGCGCCATCCTCTGCCGCTTTGCCAATGGCGCCATGGGGCAATTGTTCGTGAGCCGCATCGCTACGGGCCGCAAGATGGGTTACGCCTATGAGATCTATGGCACCAGGGGCTCAATCCGTTTTGATCAGGAAGACCAGAATGCGCTGTGGCTTTATCGTGCTGAGGGACCTGAAGAACGGCGCGGCTTTACCAAAATTCTTACAGGCCCGTTGCACCCAGACTACAAGCCGTTCTGTTTGGGCCCCGGCCATGGCACGGGCTATCAGGACCAGATCATCATTGAAGCGCGTGATTTTTTACAAGCCATCCATGAAGGCAAGCCGCGATGGCCGACCTTTCGCGATGGCATGCAAGTGAACCAGATCATTGAAGCCGGATGGCGCTCCCATGAAGGGCGCTGCTGGATAGACATTGAAGATATTTGAGAGCGAAACATGACCATCAAGATTGGCAATGCACCCTGTTCATGGGGTGTCGAATTTGCAGAAGATCCGCGTAACCCCACATGGACACGCGTGCTGGATGAATGCAAGGCTGCTGGTTATGACGGCATCGAACTTGGCCCCATCGGCTTCATGCCGGAAGATCCAGCTTTGCTGGGTGACGCGCTTGCCGCACGCGATCTTGAACTGATCGGCGGGGTGGTGTTCCGACCTTTTCACGATGTTGCCAAATGGGACGAACTAAAAGACGCAGCGATGCGCACCTGCAAGTCACTTGTGGCCCATGGTGCGAAACATCTTGTGTTGATCGATTCGATTTCGCCGCGTCGTGCCAACACCGCTGGAAGGTCATTGGAAGCCGAGCAGATGAGCAGTGCGGAATGGGATGGCTTCATCTCGCGCTTCCATGACATCGCACGCATGGGCAACGAGGAATACGGCCTCACGGTTTCACTCCACCCTCATGCGGCGGGCTTCATGGATTTTGAAGCTGAGATTGAGCGGCTGCTTGAAGAGATCGATGCACATCTGCTGAAGCTCTGCCTCGATACGGGCCATTCGCATTATGCGGGCATTGATCCCGTGACCTTCATGCAGCACCACATTGGCAGACTGGCCTATGTACATTTCAAGGACATTGACCCCGCTGTTCGTGCTGATGTGGTGGCCAAGCGTACCGACTTCTACAAAGCCTGCGGGCAGGGCATCTTCTGCAACCTCGGCAAGGGCATGACCGACTTCCATGCCGTACGCAATTTGCTACTCGATGCGGGTTATGACGGCTGGTGTACGGTGGAACAGGACTGCGACCCCGCTGGCACCACAAGCCCCGTGGATGACGCGCGCGCTAACCGCAATCATCTCAGTTCAATCGGTTTCTGATTTCGGAGTTTGAAAATGGCACGTTTGAATTGGGGCATGATTGGTGGCGGCGAAGGCAGTCAAATCGGACCGGTGCATCGCATTGCATCAGCTCTTGATGCGCGTTTTGATTTCAAGGCAGGCGCTTTGGACGCCGATCCTGCAAAGGGCCGCGACTACGCGCAACGCCTGGGGATTGCTGCAGACCGCGCCTATGGGGATTGGAAAGAAATGCTCGCGGGTGAAATGGCCCGGAAAGATAAACTCGACCTCGTTACCGTGGCCACGCCGAATTCCACGCACTACGCGATCACCAAGGCATTCCTCGAAGCAGGTATTCATGTGCTGTGTGAAAAGCCCATGACGGTGACGGTGGATGAAGCGGAAGACATTGCCTCCACGGCCAAGCGCACGGGTGCGATCTGCGCCGTCAACTATGGCTACACCGGCTACGCACTGGTGCGCCACATGCGAGCGATGATTGCACGCGGTGATCTTGGCAAGGTGCGACTGATCGTGGTTGAATTTTCTCACGGCTTCCACGCTGATGCGGCCGATGCTGATAACCCGCGCATGCGTTGGCGCTACGACCCCGAGCAGGCCGGCATTTCCGGCCAGTTTGCGGACTGTGGCATTCACGCGCTGCACATGGCAAGTTTCGTTTCCGGCCAGAACACGCGCGAGCTTTCGGCGGATTTTGTATCAGCCATTGAAAGCCGCAAGCTTGAAGATGATGCCATGGTCAATGTCCGCATGGACGGCGGAACAACCGTGCGCCTTTGGACGAGTTCAGTCGCTGTTGGCAGTTTCCACGGTTTCAACATTCGTGTCTTTGGTGAAAAAGGCGGCTTACGTTGGGCTCAACAATGGCCTGACCAGTTGCATTGGACGCCATTAAATGGCCGCACGGAAACAATCGAACGCGGCATGGGCGGCCTGTCGCCCGATGCCGAACGCGCAACCCGCATTGCCGCAGGTCATTCGGAAGGCATGCTTGTGGCATTCGCCAATATCTATGCCGATCTGGCTGATGTCATCGAAGCACGTCGTTCAGGTTCTACACCTAGTACTCTTGCCCTACATTTCCCGACAGCGCAGGATGGATTGCGCTCTATTGCAGCCATAAAGGCTTCGGTTGAGTCAGCGAAATCAGGTGGAGTGTGGACGGATGCGCGTCCACCAAGTTTGCGCGGTTAAGGTCTTCTCAAAGTCCTGCGCAGAACAGTTTCACAGGCAAAGCGCTGCGGCACAGGACGAATCTCAGGATCTTCAACCAGTCTGATAGCCTGTTCCACTGCCGTGATGATGATATCGGCAATCGGTTGGCGGATGGTCGAAAGGTCATAGGCCGCCCAAGATGCCATGGCGATGTCATTAAAGCCGAGAATGCCAATGTCATGGGGCGCAGACTTGCCGGCTTCCTTGCAGGCGTCCAGCGCGCCGATGGCCAAGATATCGTCTCCGCAGAATACAGCGTCAACGTTGCTTCCATTCAAAAGCTGCAACATCAACCGCCGTCCATCTTCATGGCAGTAACTGTTGGCGAAAACCTCGATAACAGGTGCCTTTCCCGCAGTTTTCAAACCTGCCCGGAAACCTTTCAAGCGGTCAACTGTCGAACTGGCAGTCGGTGGACCACCCAGAAATGCCACCCTTTCATAGCGCAGTTGCAGCAGCGTTTCCGCTGCCAGTTTTCCACCTTGAACATTGTCAGCCCCCGCCACATGAATGGTAGATGTGCCAGATGGCTTGCCAAAGGCGTGGACGAGGGGAATTCTTGCGGCTAGGCATCCGTCGACAAAAGTCGGGGAAACGGTTGAAGATGCAATGATCGCCGCATCAACGTTGTATTGACGCAGCATGGCAACGGCGTGTTCCGGATTGGAGTTACCCGAAAGATTTGCCAGTAGTGGCCGCAGACCGTGATCCTGAAGCTTGCGCGTGAACAGATCAAAAATTTCCATGAAGGCCGGATTGTCGAAGTTGTTGGAGACGAGCCCTATCAGCGCTGTGCGCCCGGTCATCAAGCTGCGTGCCATGACGTTGGGCTGATAGCCCAATGCGTTGGTAGCCTTCATCACTCTCGCGAGTGTACTCGCAGATATGCTTGCCCCTGGCGTGAAAGCGCGTGACACGGCGGATATGGAAACGCCAGCACGGTCGGCAACCTGCTGGGCGGTGACCCTTCTCCCTTTCGGGATGCTGTTTGCCTTCATGGTCCGATTCCAAATGCAAAGACTTTTGGTGGAGTAGCATATTCTGCCCTGCGACCAAAAGAATCTGCGCGTGGCGCGTTGCGATGGAAATATGGCCTAGCGTCTAACTTTCGCGCAAGATTGTGACCTGTTGTGGTTGCAAGTCGCGTGATCCTAAAACCACCTCACCAGCCGCAGACAATGTCCATGGGGTAGAGCCATAGTTGAGTGCAAACAGCAAATTTCCGCGACGTCGGATGCGAACCCCTTCGGGTATCTCCAAAGTCTTGACGCCTGCTTTTCCCGTAGCGAAGGCCATGACCGATCCTAAGAGCTCTACATCGGGCCAACATCCAAGATAGTGATGATTGCGTGATGCAATGAATGCAGCGGACCCATTTTCAAACGAGGCCAAAACTTCTGCCCCGTTTGACTCCAGCGCATCGCGCCAGCGGATGGCTGCACCCAACACTTTGCCTTCGACTTTGTTGGTCAGACCAGGCCGCATGGACGAAACCTCAAGAACGCGAGCCTTGACAAGATGCGCGATGGGACCGGGGGGCAGGTTTTCCGGTATTGCATGATGCCGGGTTTTTGATCCGGTGCGTGGGCCGTAAAGCACAAGCCCATCTGCAGCCGCTAACGCCCGCTCGGCCGCGTCGTTGACATGCGGCATGGTTGGTACAAGCACGAGCTTGTAACCTGTCAGGTCTGCTCCGGGCCGCAGGAAGTCAACATCAAGGCCCAGTTTTCGAACTGCCTCATACCAACGAAACATCAATTCAGAAAAACCAAAGTCCTTGCCCTGAGGCTGGATGCGGGTGATCCACGAGGCTTCGTAGTCATAAACTATGGCGACAGGCGCTTGGCTGGATGGCGGCAATTCACCCAGCGCCAACAGTTCCTGCCCCACTTGCACGGCTTCACGTCCACCTTGCGACCATTCATGCTGGCCCGGCAAATTGAGGCCGGCATGCATCTGTTCCTGACCGGACACAGCCTGCCGCCAACGGAAATAGCTGACCACATCAGCGCCGTGGGCCAGCGCTTCCCAGGTGAAGAGCCTGATCATGCCGGGCTTGGGCGCCGGATTCCAGGCCGCCCAATTGACCGGGCCTGGCTGCAACTCCATCACCCAGTATCGGCCACGGCCAATGCAGCGATAGAGATCATTGAAGAAGGGCGCGATATCGGGGTGACCCGTTTCCGCCCACTTGACGTGGTCTTCCTCGCTAAATGGAAAGCGTTCGGTGAAACCGACAGGGTAGGAATCCCAACACGCGAAATCAAGATCATCACCCACCGCCCAATGATCATAGTCATTGAAGAAGCCCATCATGTTGTGGGTGATCCAGCGCCCTGGAGAGTTGGCGCGGATGATGTCGCACTGCATTTTGTTGTAGGCGGCAACTTGTTGGGAATGAAAGCGCCAGAAGTCCAGCTTGGCAGCGGGGTTGGTTTCGGTGACGGCGAGGTTTGGCAGAGCCACTTCGTCAAAGCTCTGCACATCCATTGACCAGAAGGCATTGCCCCAGGCTTCATTGAGTTGTGCCGGAGTTTGGTATTGCGTGCGCAACCAGCGGCGGAAGCCTTTCAGGTCTTCCTGTCCCCAAGAGAGAATGGTGTCATGGCAGCCATATTCATTGTCTGTCTGCCAGCCCACCACATGGGGGTTTTGGCCATAGCGTGAGGTGAGAGCCTCAACGATGCGGCGGCTTTCATGCCAGTAACTTTCTGATGAGAACGTGTAATGGCGCCGCGAACCAAAACCGCGAGGGCGGCCCTGCTCGTCAAAGGGTACCATTTCCGGGATGTCATCAAGCAGCCACTTCGGCGGTGCGCAAGTGGGTGTGCCAAGCACGACCTTGAGCCCCGCACTGCCTAAAATCTCGATTGCCCTGTCGAGCCAACCCCAATCGAATTGCCCGCGTTGCGGCTCAAGGCGCGACCATGCAAATTCGGCGATGCGCACGTAGGACATGCCAGCTTCACGCATGCGGGCAGCATCACGGCCCCACCACTCTTCGGGCCAGTGTTCAGGATAGTAGCAAACGCCAAGCATCAGCGGGTTAAATCGCCATTCTGGATTGCGTTGGAGTATTCGTCGAACAAATGACAGGCCGCTACAGGGAGCTCAAGTGGCAAATCTTCGCCCACCTTCTGTCCAGCAAGGCCACCGCCTTTGACAGAGAATTCACTTCCGTCTTCCAGCGTGAGGTAAAACATTGTTTCCGACCCGAGGTACTCTGCAGCACGGATGGTACCTTTGAGGGGGCCGACTGATTTGTCACCGCTGCCAATCAACGCATGTTCTGGTCGGCAACCAAGGGTCAGCCGTGCCCCGACACTGGGCAGGGAGCCGGAGACAGGAATACCCAACTTGCCTCCTCCTGGCAAACTGACGTCGACCGTGGTGCCTTTGATCGAAGACACCGTGACCGGAATGAAGTTCATCTTGGGCGAACCGATGAACCCAGCCACGAACATATTGCGCGGGCGGTGGTAGAGTTCCAGTGGAGAACCGACCTGCTCGACGATGCCGCCATGCAGCACCACAATCTTGTCAGCCATGGTCATCGCTTCCACCTGGTCATGGGTGACGTAGATCATCGTGGATTTGAGGTCTTTGTGCAGCTTGCCGATTTCAATGCGCATCTGCACACGCAGTGCCGCATCAAGATTGGAGAGTGGTTCATCGAAAAGGAACACGTCAGGCTCGCGTACAATAGCGCGGCCAATGGCCACCCGCTGACGCTGGCCACCCGACAATTGGGATGGCTTGCGATCCATCAAGGGTCCAAGCTGCAACATGTCGGTGGCGCGCTGAGTGCGCCTTACAATGTCGGCCTTGTCGTGGCCCGTCATTTTGAGGCCAAAGCCAACATTCTCCCGGACTGTCATATGCGGATAAAGAGCGTAGGACTGGAAAACCATGGCAACGCCTCGGTCAGCCGGTTCCACATTTTCCATCTCGCGGCCACCGATCTGGAGGTTGCCGCTGGTGATGTCTTCCAAACCGGCTATCATCCGCAACAGGGTGGACTTGCCGCAGCCAGATGGCCCGACAAAGACACAGAACTCGCCATCGGCGATGTCGAGGTCAACTCCTTTGATGATATTGACGTCGCCGAAGGATTTCTTGGCGTTGCGCAGTGTGACGGTTGCCATGATTTACCCCTTGGTGGCGCCGAGTGTGAGACCGGCGATAAAGTGTTTCTGCATGAGGAAAAACATGGCAACAGGTGGCAGTGCCGCGATGATGGAGGCCGCTGCGATCAACTCCCACGCCACTTTCCATTGGCCTTTCAGTTCGTTCATGCCTGCGGTGACAGGCCGGACGTCAGAAGACTGCGCCATGACGGTGGCCCAGAAATAATCGTTCCAAATGAAGGTGAAGATCAGCACCGACAGAGCCGCGATGGCGGGCCGCATCAGGGGTATCACGATATGCCAGAAAATTTTCCATTCATTCACCCCTTCAACCCGTGCTGATTCAATCAGTGCAAATGGCAGGCCCTTGATGAAGTTGCGCATGAACAAGGTGCAGAAGCCGGTCTGGAAGGCAACGTGAAACATCACCAGGCCCATGGTGGTGTTGTACATGCCCATTTTGAGGGTGAGATCGCGCACCGGTATCGCAAGGATCTGGAAAGGCACGAAATTCCCCGCCACAAACATGAAGAACACCAGGAGGTTGGAGCGGAACTTGTAAACCGCCAGCGCATAACCGGTCAGGCATGAAAGCCCCACAGCGCCAATGACTGTTGGAATAGTTACCTTGAAAGAATTCAGGATGTACCAGCCAATGTTGCTATTCTCAAAAACTGCAGAATAGTTTTCGATAAAGTTAAAGCCGGATGGCAAGCCAAAATAATTCCCTGCCGCTAGATCAGACGAAGGCCTTATCGACGTGATGGCAATGCCAATGAGTGGCAGGAGCCAGAGAACAAGGGCAACGGGTAAGAGCCACTTGTAAGTGCGCTGCACCCATGGCGCGGTTTTGGCAATGGGGGTCGGAAACATCAGGCGTTCCTTTCCTGTTGCAACATGCGAACGATGAAGATCGTGATAAAAACCAGCATGATGGCGAAAAGCACCACGGCAATGGCCGCCCCATAACCCATGGCCACGCCGTATTCAGATAGCGCTTGCTCGTACATAAAATAGCTGAGAACGCGGGTGGAGCCATAAGGGCCGCCTACGGTCATGATTGAGACAAGGTCGAATGACCTCAGTGCGCCGATCACCGTTACCACCATGGCGATGAAGGTAGCGGGGCGTAGCTGTGGGATGATGATGTGCCACAGCATTGACCAGCCCTTGGCATGGTCCATGCGCGCCGCCTCCACCTGCTCAGGGTTGATGTTGTTCAGCCCGGTAAGATAGAGGATCATACAATAGGCAATCTGCGGCCACAGTCCGGCGGCGATCACGCCATAGGTGGCAAAACGATCGTCAGCGAGGATGGCAACTTCGGTGCCGGTGAAAAAGCCGATCACCTTGGGCAAGAAGCCGAAGTCCGGCGCATAGAACCAAGAAAATATCAAGCCCACGACGACCTGACTGATGACGAAGGGAAAGAAGAAAAGCGACTTGTAAAGCCGTATTCCCGCGACGGTCTGGTTGAGGAACAGGGCTACGGCGAGGCCAGCTGGAATAGCGAGAAGATAGAGCGTGAGCCAAATGATGTTGTTTTTAAGTGAGGTGTAGAAGGAATCGTCATCCATCAGGTCGACATAGTTCTGCGTACCCACCCAAGTTTTGGGTCCGAGCCCATCCCATTCGAAAAAGCTAATCCACACGGATTGGAAAATTGGGAAGATGACATAGATGAGGAACATCAACATGCCCGGCGCCAAAAACAGCCAAGGGGCATACGTGCGCTGGTTCCAACGTTTGGGCGACGAAATGCTCATGTGTGGCGTCCCTTGTTGCACCGAGTAGAACGGGGAGGGGCCGGACCAAGTGACTGGTCCGGCCCCGCGCAGAAGGTTACTTGTAAACCTTCTGACGGACTTTTTCGAGACGCTCGAGAATGGCGTCAATATTTTCAGGCTTCACCATGAATTCCTGGAAACCTTCCATACCGGCCTTGGCCATGTCGGCAGGTGCATCGCGGTCAAAGAATTGGGCCAGCGCATAGGCCGATGACAGCATTTCGAAACCGGCCTTGATGAAGGGATCCTCGCCGACAGTCGAGGTGTTGTTCACCGGCAACTGGCCAAGCGTGGCGTTCATCTTGGTCTGCGCTTCGGCGGAACCGAGATAGGCGAGGAACTTCTTGGCATCTTCCTTGTTCTTGGCGGCAGCCGGAATGTGGAAGGTGTCGGTTGGAGCCTCTTCAGCGCGTGGAATGCCGGGAGTGATTTCCGGGAATGCCATGAAGCCAAGCGTGTCATTGGTCATGCCGCCATCCTTGAAGGTGGCGACAGCGAAGTTACCCATGACATAGTTGGCGGCCTTGCCTTGCGAAAGAAGCGCGGCAGCGTCCTGCCAGTCGATGGCAGCATGGTTCGCCGTGATGTAAGGAACGATCTTCGCCCATTCTGCAAAGGTCGCTTTCACTTTTGCATCGGTCCAAGCAACCTTGCCATTGGCGAGGTCCATGTGGAACTCATAACCATTGGTGCGCAGGTTCATGTAATCGAAGATACCAGCGCCAGGCCACAAGGCCTTGGTGCCCGTGGTCAGGCAGTCGATGCCGGCGGCTTTGAACTTTTCGCAGCCTGCGACAAATTCGGCCCAAGTCTTCGGCACTTCAACGCCAACTTTTTTGTAGGCTTCCTTGTTGTAGTAAATGCCCCACTGGTAATAGGTGTAAGGCACGCCCCATTTCTTGCCATCAATGGTCATTGAGGCGGCCGCCGACTTCAGTTGATCATTGAATCTGGCGGATGCCCAGACATCGTCAACAGGCTCAAACAGGCCAGCCTTCACAAACGGAGCCATGCGGTTGCCTGCATACCAGGCGGCAACATCAGGCGCGTCGGCGGTGAGGAAGTTGCGGATTGCGGACTTGTAGCCTTCGTGGTCGAAGTTGTTCCACTTGACTTTGATGTCAGGATTGGCGGCTTCAAAACCGGCAATCAGCTCTTCCATAGCCTTCTTGGGGGCGGGGTCAGACTGGTCCGAGTTCAGGACCAGTTCACCGGCCAGCGCCGTGGAAGCCGAAAGTGCAAAGGCGAAACCAAGCCCGAAAAGGCTTTTGAAGAGCGTCATTGGAAATCCTCCCTGGATCGCCGCCACCATGGCGGCGGAAGCTTTTCATGCGGCTGGTTTTTGTTTTGCCTGCATGTTGGCCTTGACCTTCGATTGTTTTTCGACAAGTCTCTACCGCAAACCTGCCGCCCGCTTCCGGATTCCTAAGCAAATTGGCAAAGCTCACAATTCGTTCCCCCGCCTACAAGGATGAAAGCGTCCCCGCCCATCCTGAGATGGATCGCGGCTATCCTGTTGTGATCTTTGGTGATCATCGCTTCTGTGCCGGCAATACACTGACTGTGCAGCCTATGCCCGGCCCGCACATGCACAGCCAAGTCGAGTTGAATTTTATCCTCACCGGCAGCATGACCTACTGGTTCGATGGCAGGGTGCTCACACTTTCTGCGGGACGTCTCGCTCTTTTCTGGGGCATGATCCCGCACCAGGTGACGGAATGCGACGAGGGCACAACATTTGTGGTGCTCTATGTGCCCATGGCGGTGTTTCTCGAACTGCCCACGCTGAGTGCGCTGCGCACCGCCATTTTTCGTGGCGCCGTGATCGAAACTCTGGACATCAAGCGTTACGACACCGACCTTTTCCTGCGCTGGCGCGAAGACCTTCTGGAAAGCGACACGCAGCTTGAGCAGATCGTCAAAGACGAACTCACGGCCCGCGTCCGCCGCCTTGACCGGGCTGGCTGGCATGACTTGCGTGAAGTCTCGCCCATGGTCCCGAAAGCCGAACATCTCGGCCATGACCATGATCGCGCTGTGCGCGTTGAGACAATGGCCCAATTCATCGGCGAACATGCGTTGGAGGCCATTTCGGCCGAAGACGTGGCCCAGGCCGCGGACTTGCACCCCAATTATGCCATGACGCTTTTCAAGCGTGCCGTAGGCCTGACGATCAAGCAGTCAATTACCAGGCACAGGCTGGATACTGCGCAATCCATGTTGATCGCATCCGACCTGCCCGTGGCGTCCATCGCATTTGATTGCGGCTTCGGTTCGCTGTCGAGCTTTTATGCCGCCTTCGAACAACGCTTTCACAAAAGCCCGGCTGCCTTCCGGCAGACCTATAACCGAATAATAAAAGTGACCTGACCTTAGAAACCCGGAAGCAATTGCCTCCTGCGGTCATTGTCTTTGAGCTTTCAATTGCAGAAACTGCTGTTCTTAATGTCATCTGCATAGGTACATTCTCATGGCAACTTCTCCCCGCATTGCCTTCATCGGCGCAGGCTCAACGGTGTTCATGAAGAACATCATCGGCGACATCCTGCAACGCCCGGCCATCAGTGCGGCAACGATTGCGTTGATGGATATAAATCCAGAGCGCCTGTCAGAATCAGAAATCGTCGCCTCCAAACTGATCAAGACACTGGGGGTAGAGGCCAGGCTGGAAACATTCACCGACCAGCGGAAAGCCCTCACAGGATCTGACTTCGTCATCGTCGCTTTTCAGATTGGTGGCTACGAACCTTGCACCGTCACAGATTTTGAAGTCCCCAAGAGGTACGGTCTGAGGCATACGATTGCCGACACACTGGGTGTGGGAGGCATCATGCGGGGATTGCGCACAGTGCCGCATCTGTGGAAAATCTGTGAAGACATGTTGCAGGTCTGCCCCCAGGCTCACTTGCTGCAATATGTGAACCCCATGGCTATCAACACCTGGGCCATTGCGGAAAAATATCCCAAGATCAAGCAAGTTGGCCTTTGCCACTCCGTTCAAGGCACCGTTGCCGAACTGGCCCATGATCTTGAAATACCGGTAGCTGACATCCGTTACCGCGCCGCTGGCATCAACCACATGGCATTCTACCTGCAATTCGAACTCCGTCAGGAGGATGGAAGTTATCGCGATCTCTACCCGGCCCTACAAAAGGGTTATGCCGAAGGCCGCTTTCCCAAACCCTCAACATGGAATCCGCGTTGCCCCAATCTGGTACGCTATGAGATGCTGAAGCGTCTCGGCTACTTCGTCACTGAAAGCTCCGAGCACTTCGCCGAATACACGCCCTATTTTATCAAAGAGGGGCGAGATGACCTGATCAAAAAATTCGGCATCCCGCTAGATGAATATCCCAAGCGCTGCATTGAGCAGGTAGCACGCTGGAAGGATGAGGCTGAAGCCCTTCTCAAGGCTGACAAGATTGATGTCAAGCCGTCCCACGAATATGCATCCGCCATCGTCAATTCCATTTGGACCGGCGAGCCGTCGGTGATCTACGGCAATCTCCGCAACAACGGATGCATCACCTCGCTGCCGGAAGCCTGCGCCGCCGAGGTGCCATGCCTTGTAGATGATCGGGGCATTCAGCCTACCTATATTGGCGAACTGCCACCACAACTCACAGCCCTCATCCGCACCAACATCAATGTGCAGGAATTGACCGTGCGCGCCATGTTGACGGAAAACCGCGACCATATTTTCCACGCCGCCATGATGGACCCACACACGGCTGCGGAGTTGGACTTGCAGCAGATATGGGACCTTACCAGCGACCTTTTGGCGGCACATGATGCATGGCTTCCAAACTGGGCACGACAGCAATAGCCCGTACTTGCATTCCTGTTGAGTGTTGGCGTCACTCCTGATCATGCACTTATTTTCCTGTCTTTCCCAATTGAGCATCTGTCCCGACCAAGCTAAACTGATCCCATGAACGCCACCGAGAACATCCTTGTGGCGCGCGGTAAAGTTTTCGCCGTTGAGCCCACGATAGATGGGGGCGACAATCCAAATAAATCAATCACTTAAAATGCGTCGTGTGCGCTACATGTGCAGTAAGGCGAGGTGTTTCGCGTGCACTCTAATGCGAAGTGGCAGCAAAGCTCTGAGACCGTATAAGTGAAGTCAATCAAACGCTCTCGCGTGTGCATGTTTCAAACGGCAACACTGTAATTTGCGCGGCCTCTCCCGCAGGGCAATCTTGCGCAATAGCCGCTCTGTCCGATGGAGGCCGCAGTTGAAGTCCTCAGCCAGCAGATCTTGCCAGACACGTCAGGCGCCATAGTTCCGGTCGCCAGACGTGAAACTCTGGGGGATCGCAGCGAACAAGGTTTCATTCACCAGAGTCCTCTTAGCTGGCGAACGTATTGCCCATGCATGGAACCCACGACGGGACATATCCAAATCGTTGCATTGCTATGCCACCGGCCGGATGTTCAGATGCTGCGCAACAAAAGCAAACCTCATGTCACTTCCCTCGCAAATTGGGCTGCGGCAATTTTTAGTACGTCGCTTTTCGCTTTCAACCTCGCGACTTCCTCACGTGGGGGTCGATCTCCTCCTGCTCAGGTTTCATCGGCCCAAGCCCCGGAAATGCATGTTTTGGACCAGCACCAAGCACTTTGATCCAACGCCAGCTACCGATTCATCAGTTTGCGACATGCGGCACGCACATAACTTCCGCGAGTATAGCTCGGGATTTCTTCTCGACCAAAACACCACCTGCCCGTACTGCCAGGCAAGTGCGGTAAAAACATCGGCAAGCAAGTGAAAGACAAGCCTATGCTCCGATGCACCCTTCGCCATGATCCCCACAAGGCGCAATAGGAAAGGGCAAATCCCCGTTGACCCCGCCATCTAAAGTGTCGAAAGGCAGGACTTGTGCAAAAGCTGAATCAATTTGACGGTGGAAATTTCTCACTTCAATACTGTTAACTTAGGGAAAGAGACTATGAGCATTCGTGTAGGAATAGTTGGCGCTGGTATCATGGGTGCTGATCATGCCCGAATATTTTCGGAAGAAGTGCCCGGCACGTCACTTCGGTTCATTTGCGACGCTGATGCAGCGCGTGCGAAATCTGTGGCAAATGCGACTGGAGCTCACGGGATCGCAACTGATCCTCTGTCGGTGATCAACAGCCCTGATGTAGATGCCGTTGTCATTGCAGCCCCAGACCAATTTCATGCTCCACTCACTTTGGCTTGCATTGCTGCTGGCAAGCCTGTTCTGTGCGAAAAACCTTTGTCACAAAATGCCCAGGAGTGCTTAGCCATTTTGGTAGCTGAAGAAAAACGTGGTGTCCGACTTGTCCAGGTTGGATTCATGCGCCGCTTTGACCCGTCATACTCTGAGATTAAAACAATTTTGACGCGCGGTGATTTGGGCAAAGCGCTGATGTTTCACTGCTTCCATCGCAATGTGGCACCTGCCTATGGATTTCAGGCTTCAATGGCAATTTGCAACTCGGCACCCCACGAATTCGATGTGGCGCGCTGGATGCTCGGCTCTGATTTCAAAACCATCAGTGTGTTTCGTCCTCCAATTGGCGGCGAAACGGCACCTGTTTTTATGGTGCTTGAAACAGTTGCGGGGCAACTCGTCAACATCGAAGTCAACATCAGCGCCACTTACGGCTATGACGTGCGTGGAGAATTGGTGGGCGAAAAAGGAACTGCCTTCCTGCGTGCACCCGTCAATGCAGATATCAATCTCGAACTCAAACAAATTAACACATACCCAGCCGATTGGCGTCCTCGCTTTGTTGAAGCTTATCGTCGACAGAATAATGCTTGGGTGAAAACCATCGCCACAGGCAAATCCAACGTGGGCGCCAGTGCATGGGATGGCTATTGCTCAACCGTCGTCGCCGAAGCAGGTGTTGCGGCGTTGCAGACGGGAAATACTACGGAGATCAAACAAATTCCCAAGCCGACGTTTTACGGATGATTTTTTGATTTTGCTGTAAATTGACAGACAGGATTTGTTTGACATGCCCAAGGTTAAAATCGCGGTTATTGGCGTTGGTTGGATATCCCAAGAGGCGTTTCTTCCCGCTGTAAGGCAATCGGGCAATGCGGAAGTGACCGCCATAGTCAGCGGCAATGCAGCGAAGGCAAAACAGCTGGCTGACTTTTATGGTATCGCGAGCACTTACGACTATGGCGATTTCGACGTCATGGCAAGAAGCGGCAGGGTGGATGCCGTCTATATTGCCACTCCCAATTCAAGTCACACCGAATATGCTATTCGTGCGGCACAACACGGACTGCATGCGCTTGTGGAAAAACCACTTGCCACGACTGTTGCAGATGCCGAGCGCATGATTGCAGCAGCGAAAGCAGCTGGCGTGTATCTGATGACGGCCTACCGACTGCACAACGACCCCGCGACATTGCACGTGGCGGAGCTGCTTGCCTCAGATGCCATCGGCGATGTACGCTTCTTCAACAGCGCGTTTTCGTTTCAATCGGCCCCGGACAATCACCGTTTAAAGGCGTCCCATTGGGGTGGACCGTTACAAGACTTGGGCGTCTATTGTTTGAATGCGGCGCGGCACATATTCCGCGAGAACCCGGTCAGCACCATTGCAATGCGAAGCTTCGGTCATGATGACCCGCGTTTTGCAGAAGTGGAAGAGGGCATTGCCGTCACACTCGAATTCTCAAAAGGCCGTATTGCTCAATTCTATGTCGGCTTTGGTGCCGACACGCTCGACGAATTTCATATTGCTGGAACCAAGGGTTCTATCACATTGACGAATGCGTATCGTTTCGACGTTGCACGCAAACTCACGTTGCAACATGGCGATGGTTCGCGGGTCACCGACTTTGCAAAAACGGATAATTTCAGCGGTATGATTTCATATTTCGCCGACTGCATTCAGCAAGGTTTCACGCCATTGGCCGATGGTGCAGAAGGTCTCGCGGATATGGTTGCAATGATTGCGATTGAAGCGGCGGCCAAAAACCAAATGCCGCAAGCGATACCGCAATTGCCTCCGTTTCAAACCTATGACGCAAATATGCTGAGAAGCTTCCCTCAAGCGCGTGAGAAGCTTCTGGTTTAGTTCATTCCAATGCTGCCAAGGCGGCAGTTGCTGACCCGACCTATGCCGGTCTCGACGTTTGCACTCCGGAAACCGTGGATACCTGTATCGCGAAATAATTCGTGCGCAGTTTATATCCTCCCTGACTTAGAGGCGTTTCACTTTCAGTGCCGCCTCCGTTCCATTTGCAGCCTTGAGGATATACTTGAGAACAAAAATGAGTAGCTATTTGCAGGGGTGACCTTGCCCCCGCGTCTTAATCGAGATTGAAGTTAGCTCTGGCCTTAACGGAAGGACCAGAGAGATGAAGCGGAAGCGTTTCAGTGAAGAGCAGATCGTCGGGATATTGAAGGAGCATGAGGCCGGGGTTGCGGTTTCGGAGCTCTGCCGCAAGCACGGCGTCAGCGATGCCAGCATTTACAAATGGAAGGCCAATTATGGTGGTCTGGAGGTGTCAGAGGCCAAACGGCTGAAGGCACTGGAGGATGAGAACGCCAAGCTCAAGAAGCTTCTTGCGGACGCCATGCTCGACAATCTGATGCTGAGAGACCTCAATTCAAAAAAATGGTGACGCCCGCTGTCGAGCGGGATGCAGTGGCTCATCTTGTTGCACATCACGAGGTGAGCCAGCGGCGGGCGTGCCAGGTTATCGGGTGTTGCCGGATGACTGTCAGATACGCGTCAGTGAGGCCTGACGATGCCGTGCTGAGGGATCGCATGAAGGCCATTGCCCACGAGCGGCGGCACTTTGGGTGTCGGCGCATCCACGTGCTGCTGAAGCGCGAGGGAGTGGCCGTCAACCATAAGCGCCTGTTCCCCGGCTCTACCGCGAGGAGAAGCTCTCTGTGCGCAAGCGTGACGGCTGCAAACGTACCATTGGCACGCGTGCTCCCATGCTGGTGCCAATGCTGCCAAACCAGCGTTGGAGCCTCGACTTCGTATCTGACCAATTCACCGAAGGCCGCAGGTTCAGGGTGCTGACTGTGGCCGATGACTGCACTCGTAAATGCCTCGCCCTCGTGGCCGACACATCCTTGTCGGGCCTCCGGGTGGCAAGGGAACTCAGTCAACTGATCGCGCAGCGGGGAAAGCCCAAGATGGTTGTGAGTGACAATGGTTCGGAGCTCACCATCAACGCCATCCTGTCGTGGGCGGACGAGACGCGCGTCGAGTGGCACTACATCGCGCCCGGCAAGCCCATGCAGAACGGCTACATCGAAAGCTTCAACGGACGCTTGCGAGACGAGAAGCTAAACGAGACCCTGTTCACAACCCTGCATCAGGTGCGGGCCGAACTTGCCCAATGGCGCAACGACTATAACCACCACAGACCTCATTCAAGGCTCGGCTGGCTAACGCCATCCGAGTTCAGAAACACAAGAACCGCAATGCCTGAACAAGCAATGGCCATAGGCGCTGCGTACACTAAGGGCTACGCGCCCATGGCCATTGCACCATCAGCCCAACAGGGCATAAATAAGGTTCAGAGCGAACTCAAAACTGGATAAGAGACCGGGGCAAGGTCACCTTGAGTTCTGGCAGAGCGCCATGCTCTACCCCAATCATCTATGCCGTCAACCTATCGGGTCAACAACAATCTATCTTCATTCGTCGGGCTTCTCCCAAACCGCCGTTTGTAAGCCAAACTTAGTGTGGCGCTGCTCACAAACCCACAGGCAATGGATATCTCCATCAGGCTAAGTTTGGTTTCAAAGAAGAGTTGCCTTGCCCTGTCTAACCGCAAGTTTCGGTAATAGGTCACAGGTGGGAAACCGACCTTGGTTTGAAACAGCCGCTCCAGTTGTCGTCGTGAACAACCTGCTCGTTCAGCGACTTGTTCGATGTCAAGCTTGTCATCCTGATGCGATTCCATCAGAGCAATCGCCTGCAACAGGTGCTTGTTTCTTATGCCTGTTCGGATGGCCAACGGTGCCTGGGGTTCTTCAGGCGAGCGCACACGCCCATGCAGGACCTGTGCCGCTACTGCGGCAGTAACATTCTTGCCATGCTCAGACAACAGCAGATTGAGAACCATGTCAGTGCTGGCCGCTTCTCCAGCACAGGTCAGACGATTGCGATCAATCTCAAACAAGCAGTCGGTGAGTTCGACTCTAGGGAAAGCCTCCCGCATGCTTTCGCACATTTCCCAATGAATTGTGGCCCTGTGACCATCCAGCAAGCCGGCCTCTGCCAAAACCCGCGTGGCCGTACAGAGACCGCCAACCATGCCAACGCGCACGGCGATGTGCCGAAGCCACTTCACCAAATTGGGTGAATAAGATTGCAGTATGTCGGCACCGCCCACCAGGATGACATTTGCATCCAATGGTACATCCTTCAAGGAGCCTGACGGCGATACCGGAATGCCACTCGAAGACAAGACCTGGTTGCCATCTTCTGAATAGATCGGCCACGCATAGTGCTCGACGCCGATGACATGGTTGGCATGCCGCAACGGTTCGATTGTACCCGCAAGGGCAAGAAGTGAAAAACGCGGCATCAGGATAAACGCAAATTTTCCGACGCGCGATGGCTTTGAAAACCGCCTGTGGCCTGCCATATCGTTCATGCGTGACTATCCAGCAAGAACGTGTGCACGGGACGAGGGCCAACTGGCATAGAGCTTGCCTCCATGGGCCAGATCGACGGTTTCCAACTCACGTTGTCCAATCTGCACTTTGATTTCACTTCCGTCAGCAGCCTCGAGAAACAGTGTCACCGTCGTGCCCGTGAACTGTTCTGAGATAAGCTGGCACTCAACCTGATTTTCAGCCAACACTTTTTTGGTCGAAATTTGCACAAGGTCAGCAGCCACCACGAAGCTTAACGGATCGCCTGCCTTCACACCTTTTGCAGCCGCGGTTGGTACTGTGAATGTCCCAAGCTTGGTTTCAACCTGGGTGGCCTCAGCGGTATTGGCTTTGACCTTTCCTTCGAAAATATTGTTGCGACCCACGAACTCCGCCACGAACTTGTTGGCAGGTGCTCGGTAAATGTCCTTGGCCTTGCCGATCTGTGCAATTTCTCCCTGCGCCATGATGATGACACGGTCTGCCATGGCAAAGGCTTCCGACTGGCTATGTGTAACGTAAACGAAGGTGATGCCGAGTTCCTTTTGCAGCTTGGTCAAGACACTTTGCATGCGGATGACAAGGTGGGCGTCGAGGGCCGAGAGCGGTTCATCCAGCAACAGGATTTTTGGTTCAGTCACGAGTGCACGGGCAAGTGCTACCCGCTGCCGCTGCCCGCCCGAAAGCTTGGCAACATTGCGCTCAGCAAACTGGCCAATGCCAAGACGCTCCAGCCAATCCAGCGCCTTCTTCTTGCGCGTGGCAGCATCCATTCCGCGCATCTTGAGACCGAACTCAACATTCTCGCGTGCGTTCAGGAAGGGGAAAAGTGCCAACGACTGCCACACCATCGGCGTATCGCGCTCGTGTGGCTTGACGTCATTCATCACTTTGCCTTCAAAGCGGATTTCACCACCCGTGGGGGCTTCAAGGCCTGCAAGCATGCGAAGCGTCGTGGTCTTGCCACAGCCCGACGGGCCCATGATGGCCAGGAACTCGCCTTGGGAAATTTCGAAGCTCGTAGGCTTGACGGCGGTAAAGTCGGCAAAGCGTTTTTCTACTTTATCAAACACGACAAGAGAATGGGTCATGGGGTGGCGTCCTCTTTCTTGCCTTTGGACAGCAGCAGCGTTTGAGCTACCACGATCAGGGTGATGGAGATGATGAACACAAAGGTTCCGATGGCATTGATCTGCGGGTCAACATTGCCTTGCAGGATCTCAAGGATGACCACTGGTATTGTCTTGTTGAGACCGGACACAAACCACGCCACCGCGAATTCGTCAAAGGAGACAGCAGCCGTCAGGCAAAGCGCCGCAATGATGGACGGCATGGCAAAGGGAACGACCACCTCACGCATGGCGCGCCACTCTGATGCGCCGAGGTTCCACGATGCAGCTTCCAAATTGGGATCCATGTCGTTGAGGCGCAGCCGGATGACGGCCATGGCAAAAGGTGCGCCCAGTACCGTATGGGCAATGACGATGGAAATGATCTGGCCGGAAAGCCCGATCTGCGCCAGCCATGACAGCATGGCCAAAGCCATGATGATGAGCGGGATGGTGGGTGGCAACATCGCGAGCGCCAAATAGGCCTGCTTGCCCATGAAGTCATAGCGATAGTCGGTATAGGCGGTGCAGAACCCGATGAAGGTTGAAAGCACGGAAGAACAGATTGCGACGATAAGACTGTTCCACGCCGCCTCGATGACTTCGGGCCGCGACAGGATGGTTTGATACCATTTCAGCGAGAAGCTGCCCAAGGGAAGGCTGGGGAAACGGTCGGAGTTGAATGAGAAAATGAAACTCCAGATGATCGGCGTGAAGATGAAGGCAAAAGCGATTGCGATGTAAACGTAGAGCGCCCAGTTGACTGTCTTGTCGTTGTTCATCCACGCCTCCTGTAGGCCAGCTTGACGGCAGCAAATGCAACCGCCAGCAGCGAGAGGATCATCACGACTGCGATCACCGCTGCCCGTGGCCATTGCTGGCCGGATTTAGTCGAGTCCACAATCATGATAGAGAGCGTGGGTGGCTTAGATCCGCCGAGATAATAGGGACTGACGAAATCGCCGAAGGACAGGATGAAACAGAACAATCCCGCCACGATCAGCCCAACCTTGGCGGCGGGAATGATGACGGAAAATACCGTGCGCAACGGACTGCAGCCCATGTTGTGCGCGGCCTCGATCAATGTCTTGTCGATACTGGCCAGCGAAATGGTTTGCAGGATCACCACTAGCGGAAAGGACAGTGTGAGATAACCAACAAGTGTGCCGATGGGCGTATTGAGCAGCGAGATCGGGCCAAGTCCGAACCAGCCGAGAAATGTGCTGATCACACCACTGCCAGCCAGCACCACTTGCCAGGCGTAAATGCGTACGAGATAGCTGGTGAAAAATGGGATGATGAGAAAGAACAAGGCCCAGCGCCGGGCTGTGTCGCTGACCCGGAAGGCAAGCCCATAAGCTGCCGGGAAAGCCAGAACAGACGCAAGAATGGTCGCCACAATGGCAAGGCCTAGCGTGTAGGCATAGGAACTCCAGAAGATGTGCCAGCCCAGCATTTTTGCCCAATTGTCGAATGCGAAGGCGGGCGTCATCCGGTAATTCTTGACGAGCCAGAAACTCATCATGAACATGAAGGCCAACGGCACGATGAAAAACAGGGACTGCCAGATTAGAAGGGGTGCGCGCCAAAACCAGGCATAAAGGTCTCTTCTTGGTAAGGCGGCCATCGGTGTCCTCCATGCGCTTGGATGGGGTGCCGCCCTACGCGCATGGCGAAGAGCGGCATTCATATACCTGGCAGGTTTAGGAGCCCTTGTATTCCGACCAGAAGTCGTTCCACACTTCCAAGCTCTGCTGGGCAGGCACGCCACGATACTTGATGCGGCCTTCCTTGATCAGCGTCACCGGGTCATTGGCTGCACCGTCCACCTGGCCTGTACGCTGAGCTTCCTTCGGGTCTTTTTCATTCAGAAGCTTGCGGCCACCCTTTGTGACGGCAAAGCCAGGATAAGCAGCCATGCGTGCAGAGTGCACTTGGCCCTCTGGAGACATCATGTACTGGATGAACTTCTTGGCCATATCGGCGTTCTTGGAACCCTTGCCGATTGACCAGGACTCGGTGAACTGAATGCCACCTTCCTTTGGAACAACGGATGCTACCTTTGCACCGTCGCGCTCCAACACGCCGGTGATCCAGTCGCCGATGCCAGCCATGGCCAGCATTTCACCATTCTTGAGGCCGTTGAATGTGCCACCGTAGTCAAAGAAGCCACCCACCTGCGGACGCAGCGACGTCAAGGTCTCCTTGACCTTGCCCCATGCTGCCTCATCGATGTCGAAGGGCGAGGCATTGCCATTGTAGAGGCTCATCTGGCCAAGGTTTGGCAGATGCCAGTCGAAATGGCCGACCTTGCCTTTGATTTCGGGCTTCCAGAAGCACTTGTAGCTCTGTGCCTCTTCAGCCGACACGGCGGTGGTGTTGTAAGACACGCCAAGATGGCCACAGCGCACCATGACGGAGAACAGCTTGCCGTCTTTCCAGTGGCCCGGGAACTGCTTCCACTCATCGTAAAGGAAATCATCAAACGGGTAGTCGGCGGCATTCAACTCATCCACGTAACCTGCTTCATTCAGCTGCTGGACGAATTCGGCGTCAGACAGGATCACATCATAGGTGCCAGGAGGCGATTGGGAAATCAGCGCCAGCATGTTATCGCCACCAGCGTAGTACTTCGGCTTGAATTTGACGTTATTGGCCTGTTCAAATTCGGCCACTACATCTGGCTCACCATGGCCGTACCAGGCCAGCATGTTGAGCTCGACCGTATCCGCCCATGCGCGGTTGACGAATGGCATCGACAGAGCCGTGCTCGCCACACCATATTTCAGGATATCGCGACGGCTGGGTTTCAGTAGAGATTGCTTGCTCATGAACGTTTCTCCCTCGCGGACGTATTGCTGCTGAGTGCCGCGCATAGGCAGGACTAATCATATTTTCGAAGCTAATAAAAATTGATGATTCAAATCAAACCATGAGTTTCTCTTATGTGGCCGGCAAAACGCTGGCCAACCGCTCAAGGCGGACAAAGTCCGATAGCCCTGAATCATAAAGAGATTGCATGATGTGATTGACCAACAGCAATGCTGCAGTTGAGGCACCTGTATTCTTGAAGAACATCCCCAGATGGATGTCAGGCAATGGGGGAAAACCATCACGATCCGCCAGAACACGCATCCCACGTAGCAGTGTGCGGCGGGTCAGCGCCGTCACTCCGAACCCGGACTGCACAGCAAGCTGCAGTCCATTGATGCCCGGGCTGCAAAAACTGATCCGCCAAGGTTTGCCGATTTGATCAAGGCTTCGGATCATCCGATCCCGGTAGTGGCAGCCTTCAGGGTGTGCCGCGAGGGGAATAATCGGTTTGTCGCCAGCATTGAAATCACCGCCAGATACCCAAATCGGCCTCTCTGCCCATGTATATATGAGACCAGTTGGTGGCGATCCATCAAACATGGCGACGACAATGTCGAGTTCATCATTTTCGAACATGGGTAGCAATTTTTCACTGGTGTCGCAGTGGATCGACATTTCCGCATCCGGATGCAGTTTTGAAAAATTGGCCAGGGCCGTCTGAAAAAAGGCAACGGCATAGTCATTCGGCAAACCAACGCGCAGATTGCCTGTCGACTCCTTGTGATGCAGCCGCGCAACAATCTCGTCGTTCATCGCCAACAGCTGCCTTGAATAGCGGGCGAGGCTTTCTCCTTCGCGCGTGAGGGCTATGTGGCGGCCTGATGTATCCATCAAGGTTTTGCCGACGAGTTCTTCCAGTTTTCTGATCTGCAGGCTGATGGCGGGCTGTGTACGGCCCAGCAAAAGGCCAGCTTTGGTGAAGCTGCCCAGATCAATCACCGCAAGAAAAGTTCGCAACACATCTGTTGGAAGATTGACCGCTACCATCACCGCCTCCAAAGCGAAACTTATGCAACAATAACTTAAATGAATTTCCCATATCAAGGCAATGGACTTATTCCTCTCTTGCAAGAACACAATTCATGCTTGGGAGGTGACGATGACCGATCAACGGCCTTTTGCGGCAGAGATGCCGTGGCCTGACTTTCACGCCCGCGTCAAGGACGGCAAAACCCCCATCTTGATCCCGCTTGGCTCCATGGAACAGCATGGTCATCACATGCCGCTCCATGTGGATGTCCTTCTGCCAACAGAATTTGCCCGCCGCGTTGCGCAACGCGTCGGCGGTCTCGTGGCCCCTACGTTCAGCTATGGTTACAAGTCACAGCAGAAGTGCGGCGGCGGGAATCACATGCCTGGGACCGTCAGCCTCGAAGGACAGACACTGGTCCATCAGCTCCGGGACGTGATCAAGGAATTTGCGCGCCACGGCGGACGCAACTTCGCCATTGTGAATGGTCACTACGAGAATTCCTGGTTCATCAACGAGGCCGTTGACCTTGCCTTGCGGGAATTGCGCTGGGATGGCATCGGCAACGTCAAGATTGTCGTCCTGTCCTACTGGGATTTCGTCAATCAGGAGACAATCGACAAGATTTACCCTGACGGATTCCCCGGCTGGGCCGTCGAACACGGAGGGGTGCTCGAAACCTCGCTCATGCTGGCACTGTATCCTGAACTCGTGCAGATGGAACGTGCGATCGATCATCCACCCGCGACCTTCCCTCCCTACGATGTCTATCCCGTCAAATCGGAATGGACGCCAGCCAGTGGCACGCTGTCTTCACCGAAGCAGGCGTCACGTGAGAAAGGCGACCTCATGCTCGCCGTTTGCACCGACGGCATCGTCGCGGCCCTCCATGACGAATTCGCGTTCAAACCGGTTAGCAAGAGCGCAGCAGCCTGAACAGGCACCCAAGAAACCCAAAGGAGCAAGACCGAACATGATGAGAGAGCGCCTTCAAGACTACCAGGGCAATGGCACGCCAGTGACGCCAACCTTTTCCGCCAAGGAAATGAAGCGCCGCCAGGACAACATCCGCAGGCACATGACGGAAGCCAAGATAGATGCGGCGCTTTTCACGTCCTATCACAACATCTGCTACTACTCGGATTTCATGTTCTGCTATTTCGGTCGGCGCTACGGGCTCGTGGTGGACCACAAAGGCTGCACCTCGATTTCAGCAGGCATCGACGGTGGCCAGCCGTGGCGGCGCACGTTTGGTGGCAAGAACGTCACCTATACCGACTGGCAAAAAGACAACTATTTCCATGCGGTGCGGGGTCTCACCAAGGGTGTGAAGCGTCTCGGCATCGAGTTTGACCATATCAATCTCGACACCATGGCCCTGCTCAAGTCCGAATTCCCCGACATGGAATTCGTTGACATCGCCCAGCCTGCCATGCGCCAGCGCATGGTCAAATCGCAGGAAGAAATCGAACACATCACCAAGATGACGCGCATTGCTGACATAGGCGGTGCTGCCTGCTGCGAGGCCACACAAGTCGGCATCAGTGAGCGGGAAGTTGCGCTGCATTCAACTGCTGCCATGGTCAACGAAATCGGCAAGGTTTGGCCGGATGGCGAATTGATGGACACCTGGACCTGGTTCCAGTCCGGCATCAACACGGATGGCGCCCACAATCCCGTCACCTCCCGCAAGCTGGAACGTGGCGACATTCTCAGCCTCAACTGCTTCCCCATGGTGGCAGGCTACTATGTGGCGCTGGAACGCACGCTGTTTTGCGAAACAGCGACGGATGAAAATCTGCGCCTGTGGGACATCAACATTGAAGTGCACGAGCGTGGCATCGAATTGTTGAAGCCGGGCAACAAGTGTTCAGACGTGGCCAAGGAACTGAACGACATCTACGAGAAGTACCAGCTCCTGAAGTACCGTTCCTTCGGCTATGGCCACAGCTTCGGTGTGCTCTGCCACTATTATGGCCGCGAGGCCGGTTTAGAACTCCGCGAAGACTGCTACACGGTGCTGGAGCCGGGCATGGTCGTCTCCATGGAACCGATGATCACCATCCCCAACCACCTGCCGGGTGCCGGCGGCTACCGCGAGCACGACATTCTCGTGATCACCGAAGATGGCAACCGCAACATCACGCATCATCCCTATGGTCCAGAGAAAATGATCATTCGGAAGTAACTTTTCACTCCTTGCTGGTGGCCTGGTCGTTTTGCCGGGCCATTTTTTTGGCAAGGGAAAACTACAGGTTTGTGGGTCCAGCAGTAGTCTGGTCCAAACTCTGCTATTGTTCCCAAATGCTTGATTCAATCTCTCAATTTCTTGACTGGTTTGGCATCTGTGTGTTTGCACTTTCTGGAGCGCTAGTCGCATCTCGTAAGAAGATGGACATTGTTGGATTTGCGCTTCTTGGATGCGTCACTGGAATCGGAGGTGGCACCATTCGTGATCTTTTGCTGGGGACGCTGCCTGTCTTTTGGGTGAAGCAACCAGCCTATGTTCTCATCTGCACACTTGTGTCATGCATCGCGTTCTTCTTTGTTCATCTCGTGCGATCGAAGCTTCGTCTGCTGCTCTGGTGTGATGCCGTCGGTTTGGCTCTATTCGCTGTAACCGGAGCTGCAATAAGTTCCGGCGCGGGCACGGGGCCAGTCATTGCCATTGCCATGGGCGTCGTAACAGCTACATTCGGCGGTGTAATCCGTGACATATTGGGTGCAGAAGTCCCTATCATTCTCAGGCGGGAAATCTACGTCACAGCTGCCCTGCTTGGGTCGGCTGTATTTGCATCTGGCCAGTATCTTGGCGCTACTAAGGACTTGTCATTGGTTGGCGGCTTTATTGCAGCATTTACCCTTCGGGCGGCGGCAATAATTTTCGATCTCTCATTGCCAGTTTTCAGCGGCACTGACATTGTCGACAATGATTAGCCCGGCATTCTTGTAGTGACCTGCTCACAATAGGAAGTCCGTGTGTGATGTCAGTTTATTGGACTTCTGTTCTGCGACGATTTTAAGTGGGCGAGCTGGCCAAGAAGCAAACGCTCATCACCAATCTGAAACTTCATAGCCAAATGTTCCGATTCTTCATGCTGTTTTGAGAATAGCTGGCAACTTCGCAGCAGCAGCGTCAGCAATTGGCTCAGGCCTTCTTCTATGGAGAGATTCTGGTCGCAGATTTGTGTAGCGCCGCAACATCTTCCAGTCCTTGTGCCCTGTGACCAAAGCTACTTTGTCAATGCCCAAGTCTGCTTCGAAAGCCTGCTGGTTCCTTCATGACGCAAATCATGAAAGTGGAGGTCCACAATTTTGAGTTCTTTGCAGGCGCGGTGGAAGGCGGTGCCTGCTGACTTGTGATGGTGGGGAAAGATTTGTCCCCTTCCATGCGTGACGATGCGCTGCTCAAGAACCACCTCCCAACCATCATAACCTGTCAAATCCAAAAGTGGGACGCGTTGGTTGTTGCCCTCCTTTCTCCTTGGGTCCTTCCTGTCTTTGATAGTGCTAAGGCGATTGCGGAAGTCAACATCATCCCAAGTGACTTTTGTGATTTCCTCCAAGCGCATGGCAGTTGCAACAGCAAAGCGGATCATCCGATCAACTGGGATGAGTGGACGTGGCTTCAGTTCGAAGCAGTTGATGAGAGTGTCAAGTTCCTCCTGTATGGGCCTCTTGTCTCTTTCCATGGACTGCTGCGGCGTGGGTGAGCAATGTGCCCATGAACGAGAAATCAATGGCAAGTGTGGCAGGTCCCGCGCCGTCCTTGGCGCGTTTCTTTCTGTAGTCAATGAGGGCCATCCTGTTCAGGTCTTTGAGTTTCAGCTTGCCCATGGATATTTTGAGCGCAGCCAGGACTGCGGCCTTTGATCGACGAACAACCTTGCCCACTTCTGTCATATCCAGAAGATGCAGGTCGATGATGTCAGCAAGCGTATGGACTTTGCTGGGCGACACAGCTTTTGGCGCAATTCCCATATCGATGTTGCGTTCAGCTTCGAGCGCCCAGGTATCAGCATCTGCCCGGCGCTTGAAGGTGTTGCTGGCGTAGGAGCCCTTGCGTCGGATCTGACGCGCCAGTTTCCGGAGGGGAGTTTTGAGATTACAGACACGCGTGTGCACTCCTGCTGTTTTCCCCTCCCACCCGTGTGCGTTCCGTGTGCAGAGAGAGATAGAAATTGGTATGAACGTGTGCAAATAGGGGGCAATAAAGCGCACACATTCACATCTTGTTCCCTTTGTAACCGCAGGCAAATTGTTGGAAAATAAAGAGAAAAAGTTTTCCGTGGCGCCGATGATGGATTGGACTGACCGGCATTGCCGGGTCTTCCATCGCGTCCTGTCGCGCCATTCGCTGCTTTATACCGAGATGATCACGGCACTGGCCATTCGCCATGGCGACCGTGAGAAGTTGCTGGGATTTGATGCACGCGAACAGCCGCTCGCTCTGCAACTGGGCGGCAGCGATCCCGCTTGCCTGGCGGAAGCCGCGAAGATTGGCGAGGACTATGGCTACCAAGAAATCAATCTCAATGTTGGCTGCCCGTCGGACAAGGTGCAGGAGGGCCGCTTTGGTGCCTGCCTCATGGCCGAGCCGCAACTGGTTGCAGACTGCATTGCCGCAATGCAGGCGGCAGTACGCATTCCTGTCACGGTCAAGTGCCGCATCGGCATTGATGACCAGGACGACGACGCGGACCTGCAGCGCTTTGTCGAGACCGTTGCTGCAACCGGCTGTTCCACTTTCATCGTTCATGCCCGAAAGGCCTGGTTGAGCGGACTTTCCCCGAAGGAGAATCGCGAGGTTCCGCCACTCAACTATGAGCGGGTCTATCGCCTCAAGCAGTCGCGTCCCGATCTCAGGGTTATCATCAATGGTGGCATCACCACGGTTGCAGAGTCTCTCACTCATGTTGAACATGTCGATGGCGTGATGATGGGCCGTGCAGCTTACCACATGCCGTGGCAACTGGCATCGGTTGATCATCTGTATACGGAGCAATCCGGACCTGTTACCAGCCGCAGTGCGGCGGTGCTGGCGATGCTGCCTTACGTGGAGCAACAGCTGGCACACGGCCTGCCACTGCATCGCATCACCCGTCACATGCTCAGCCTCTACCACGCCCAACCTGGCGGACGGCTGTGGCGGCAGATCCTTTCCACCGAAGGCTGCCGCAAGGATGCTGGCGTCGGCGTACTGCATAGGGCACTGGCCGCTGTGGAGGAGCAGGCGGCGCGAGTGGCCGAGGCGGCGTAGGTTCAGCCGTCGAGCGCATCGCCCACATCCGGCGCTCCGCGCGACTTTTTCCCCATAGTGGGAGAAGGGCTCCGACATCGCAAGCGATGTCTAGGGGTGAGGGTCTTCACGGCGGATGGACAAGGTGCAGGAAAAGTGGAGGGACTGTTCTCGTCCCGGCTCCACGCCAGCATGCTTGAGAGAGGTGGGGAGAAGGTGTTCGGCGTAAAGCCAGTCCACCACGCACGCCGCCGGCGCTGTTGGGCGCAGGCGAGAGGCGTGCCGTGGCCTCTTTCGAGAAGAACGCAGCGGTTTTGGCCTGCAAAGCTTGCACTCGCCAGGACCACGGGCGGCGGCACTCCAGGGCATTGCTGCCAGGCCGCCTGTTGTGGCTGTACTGCGGAGACCCGCGCCTGGGCCATAGTACCCAGGGGGCTTGCTTCCGGCTCCCGGGATCAGTCAGTGCTCTACTGACTGAGCGCAGGCGCTGCGCGTGTTTCTGGCAATGTGGACAAGCTCGCGACACTGGTCCCTCCTTTCCAGAAACACCGGACGGAGATGTATCACATGATAGGAGTAAAGTCAAGTCGGAAGGCGAACTGCTCGCGAGTCAGTTTGAATTTCCACTCTTGGCTCCCGATGGACTGGATAACGCGCTACGTCGCCGCCACGTATTGATAGGCGCCATCCTTCCTCTCGGCGTGGCCGACGCCCGGATAGGGCCAATGGAAACCGAGGAGCTTCGTCTTGTCGGTGGCGGCGCGGTCCAGCAACTTCTTGCGGTTGGCGATGGCGAGATCGTGGATCGCGTCGAAGGCCAAGTGCCACTCCGGGTGGGGGAAGTACATGTAGGGCAGGCCGATCGCATCACCAACAATGATAAGACCGCCGTCGCCCGCCACTTCGAAGGAAACATGCCCAGGCGTGTGCCCGTGGGTTTCGAGCACACGGATGCCGGAGACGATGTCGTCTCCCGGCTTCACCATCGTGACGCGGTCCTTGACGCCAGCGAGATGCTTCTGGGCACCGAGCACGAAGGGGTGCATCTCTGTGGGCATCTGGGTGAGAATGTCCTTGCCCATCCAGAAATCCCATTCGGGGGCGGCGCAATAATATGCGGCGTTGGGAAAATTCAACGCCCCGCCAGCACCCACTGTAGCCCAGATGTGGTCGGGATGGGCATGGGTGAAGACAACCTTGGTGATCGCGGCCGGATCTATCTCGGCGAGCTTCAGATTTTCGATGAGCTTGCCAGCCGTTGGCTGGAACTCCGTGCCTGAACCATTATCGAACAGGATGAGGTCGGCGCCCGACTTGATGAGGGTCACGTTGGCTGGTGCCTGCACCTCGTTGCCGGTGACACCGGCCGCGGTGAACAGGGCTTTCACCGCTTCTGGCGGTGCATTGGGCGCGAAAACGCCGGTTGGCAGAACGAGGTGGCCGTCGCTGACCACCGTCACATCAACGGCGCCCTGCTTGAAACTGTGCGGGCTGGCCAGCGCCAGGACGCTTTTCGGCATCAGGCCGGTGGCGATGAAGCCAGCGGCGGCAGTCAGGAACTTGCGGCGATCGAAGACGAGAAGCGACTTTGAGTCCAGCATGATCGTACCTCCAGTTTGAATGTACGAGGGCGAATGCTGGCACTTTGCGCGCGAAGGTGCAACGACCAACAGTGTCAAGTGACCTGACCTGATTTTCTTGAACCAGACGATAAGAGAGTGTCGAACTGGAAAGGAGAACGGGTTTGGCGGGCAATACAATCGCAATGGGATTGATCATTGCTTCGGCGCATGTGGCTGAATGTCTCCTCTTGGCCCATCGCGTCAGGTTGCCGATTTCTGAGACTGGTCTGCTACCCGGGGCTAAGCGGAATTCGCCCGGAACAGGCGAGACCAACGCAATTGACCCGTTTAAGACCTCATGGCGGGCTCGCAACTTGTCCGATTACCGGCACATAGTCGACGTTCACACTTGCCCGAAGGCAAGCGCAGAAAGCCAAGCGGCACATCGCAAAGCGTACGGCCAGATGATCGTTTTATCCTTTCACCCCGCCAAGCAACGCGCCGCTGGCAATGTAGCGTTGAAGGAAGACCGCCATGATTATCGGCGGAACGATCATGAGGAGGAAGACGACGGATTCCCCCCACATCTCGGCAAACACCGTTAAGGTTGGCGCGTTAGAAGCGGTCAGGAAAACTGCGAAGATATATTCATTCCAGTTGAGGATGAGACAGAGCAGTGCCGTGGCGGCAAGGCCGGGACGTGTCAACGGCAAGACGATCTCCCAGAAAATAACGAAGCGGCTAGCGCCTTCAAGCATGGCCGATTCTTCCAACTCGACGGGAAGTCCAGAAATGAAATCATGCATAAGCCAGACGACGATGGGAAGGTTTGTCACGGCGTAAACAACTATCAATGCCGTTGTGGTGTCGAGAAGCCCGACCGCTTGAAAGAGCACGTAAAAGGGAATGGCAACGACCATAGGCGGCAGGATGCGCTGAGAGATGATCCAGAACAGTATGGCGCCATTGCCAACCGTTGCGGTGAAATGTTTGCCGAAGCTGCGGGCCAAAAAGAAGAACAGGGCCAGTGCAACGGCTGATGAAAGATACCAGGGTACACCAAGATAGCTGGTTGTCACGATCACGCCCAGACAGAGCACGACAAATGTGATGATGTTGCCGGACTTGGGCTTATATTGAAAGCGCGCCAATGCATAGGCGGCCATGCTGCCAATGATGATGCTCAGGGCCGTGGCACTTATGCTCGTGACAAGCGAATTGGTGACAGCCTGCCAGATCCTGCAGATCTGCGGCTCTATTCGATCAATATGAACAATTGGCGACAAGACATAGGCCGCCGAATTATTAATCATCACTAGCAGTTGCTGGGCGATGGCATAGACATTGCAATCGGGGTAATAGTTGAACAGGTATCGCCAGACATCCAGTGTTGGCTGAAAATCAACGAACGGAATATAACGAGGATCATTCTTGAGCGTATCGCCATCCTTGAATGCTGCGATAGCAATCCAATAGGCCGGCAAAATCACAAAAGCCGACCAGAATATCAATATAGAATAGGCAACGACAGCACCAACCGGCGACATTTTTCCGACGCCGCAGGGTTCGAAAAGGCGTTCACGCAGATTGCGTCTTGAAATGCCAGATCTAGTGGGCTCCTCGTCCATCTTTTTTGCCTTTCGCCTTGTTTGAGAACAGCAGCCGCGGAAGGACAAACACACCAAAACATTGAGAGTGCAACAAATTGTCCGGCGCTTGCCTTGCTTTGCAAGGCCTGACCGAAATTTTTGTATCAGACGCAGTCAGAGGCTACTGCATATTTGGCACCTCGTCGAGGGGGATGGGTTTGGGTGTGATTGTGACGGGTGCCCGCGGAGGCTGAGCCGACATGGGTTGGCAACTGCGCTTGGTCTGCTGCTGGCCCATTTGAGGTTTCGTGCCTTCGTGGCCGCTTGTCCGCTCATCGTGGCCAGGCGGACATTGGTCCGTACTAGCCTGACTCCTCACTTTGACCCACAGCAGACATATCAGTCTGCTTTGGTCAGACTCGAGGGGAAAGTTGGTCTAAGCCCAAGCCTGCTCCGCGCAGTTTCCGTTGACGAGTCTCAGGCCCCTGTCAACGCACCATGGACGAGTGCGCGCAGCTCTTTGCGCACCGGAATGGCGCTCGAAGGCAGCAGTTGCGTGAAGAGAATGACAACCATGTCGTCGACCGGGCTCACCCAGAAGAAGGTGCCTGCCGCCCCACCCCAGCCATAGTCGCCGACTTGCGCCGAAACTTGTGCCTTGGCCGGATCTAGGACGACGGAACCCAACAGGCCGAACCCGACGCCATCAAACTGGGTCTCGGCCCAAACCTCGGTGGCCATCGAGGCTAGATCGCCCGGCAGGTGATTGCACGCCGCCAATCTCAAGGTGCGGGGACTGAGGATGCGTTCGCCGTAGAGTTCACCTCCGTTCCGCAGCATTTCGGCGAAGCGCCAATAGTCGTCGATGGTGCCGACGAGCCCGCCGCCGCCACAGAACGTATCAACCTTGCCGTGTCGCCACGCCGAAACCTCCGGCGCTTCGTACAAATTCATGCCGCCAGCAGCCGCCACATACATCGGGGGGAAACGGCTGATCGCGGAGTCCGGAACTGAAAAGCCGGTGTCGGTCATGCCGAGGGGTTCGAAAATCCGCGTCGCGAAATATTTGTCGAGCGGCATTCCGGAAACCACTTCCACGATACGCCCGATGACATCGCACCCGGCGCTGTATTGCCACCTCGTGCCCGGCTCCCATTCCAGTGGCAGTTCGGCAATCCTGCGCACCATCTTGTCTAGTCCGCCATAGGCAAAGGCCAAGCCGAGTGTTTCTTTGGCATAGGCTTCACCGAGCAATCCGGGGCCTGTAAAAAGGCTCAAGCCCGATGTGTGGGTCAGCAGATGGTGGATCGTCATTGTGGTTTTGACTGGCACCGTCTGGTCGAGCGACGTGGCGCCCGGTATCAGCAGTTGCCGGTTTTTGAATTCTGGCAGGTAAGCCTCGACCGGATCATCGAGATGCAGGCGCGCCTCTTCGTAGAGCATCAGCGCTGCCACGGCGGTGATAGGCTTGGTCATTGAGTAGATGCGGGCGATAAGGTCGCGCGACCAGGGCCGCTTTGCTGCAACGTCGGAGAACCCCGCGCAGTCGCAATAGGCGAGTTCTCCATGGCGCGCGATGAGCACCGCACCGCCCGGCCAGCGCCCGGTGTCGGTATAGCGCTGCATCCACGGTTTCAGTCGCGCCAGCCGCGTCCTGTCAAAGCCGAGGCTCGCGGGATCACGAAGTGGTTCGCTACCATATTGACTCATCGCGCAGATGTCCTGTCGCAAAAAAAAGGCCCTTTGAACCATACTGCACACTCCCCGCATTATTGCCAATAGTTGCCCACTTGTAGTGGCCGGCATCCACCTGATGGTCGCCGGCTACCCAGCAGGTCAGGACTTGGCCCATTTGAGGTTTCGTGCCTTCGTGGCCGGTTGTCCGCTCATCGTGGTCAGGCGGACATTGGTCCGTACTAGCCTGACTCCTCACTTTGACCCAATTCAGAAGATCGATACGAGGCGCTGCCATTGCAATCCTGCGGGTTCAAGGCATAGGCTCTTGAAGCAACTTAAGGGAATCCAACTCCCGGAAGGCTTCTGGCAATGTACCACCGGTTGTTCGTCGCGGTATTTTTTACAGGCCTCCTGCATACTATCGCCGATGCAAGTGGAGTGCCTACGATCCCGTTTGCCGACGGCCGCTGGCATGGGGACATCGAAACCGGCCCAAACAGCGTGGATTTTGAAGGATGTTGGGCCAGCACGACGTTTGAGGATGGCACTGCGTTTACTCTCACAAAACGAAAAGACGGGCGCTGGCATCTGCAGTTATCCAATCCCAGCTGGCGGCTGCCACATTCGCTCCGATACGACATGGTTGCGCTGGTCGATTTTTATCCCCGGCTTCGCATAGCGGCCGAAGCCAAGAACCAGACTCTTCTGGAGATCGCGGACCTTGACCATATCTCCCTGTTGGGACTCATCGAGAATGGCCACACGATCGATCTTACGTCTGACAGCTTCAATGAAAGGTATGAACTCGAAGGCAGCGCCAAGGTTATCGAGAGGATTCGAAACTGCTTCGCCGATCATTCAGTTGCTGAAAGGTAAGCGAGGGTCAACGAGCAAGGACAATAGTCCTTGTTCGCCAATTGCCGCTCTTGGCCCTTAGTGGCAGATTGGGCGCTCGGATTTTTCGTCTGCGGCTATTTCGAATGCAGGCAAACAAGAGCCTCTGACAATGACGCACCTTTGAAATTCAAAATGACCCACTACCGATTTGCACCACTGCTTGACGAGCCTTCTTGAGGATACGAATGCGAGCGTTAGATAAAGTGTTATCCAGCCTCCACCATCCCCAACCGACCTCTGCGCCCGCCGCGCCTGGTTTTTCGCAAGGTCAGAGTGGCAACGCGTTCTGGCAGCGTGGCCATGAGGGCACGGCGTTCGGCCTGACTCATCGCCAGCCAACCGCCAATTTCCGACCGGGTACGGCCACAGCCGATGCAATATCCGGTCTCGGGCTCCACCACGCAGATCTTGATGCAGGGCGTGTCGATGACAGAGTGATCAGGCGAAGAGGTGCGGCTGTCGTCCATGGTTGAAATCATGTCGCAGTGTGGAGCCGGGCACCCAACCGGGAGCGGCATGCCATGGCCTTGCGGCGTCAGTTTTTGAGGATCAGCTTGCCATCTGAAACGGTGAAGCTCTTGAGCCGAGACAGAAAGCTCATGCCCAGCAGCGTGCCGCGCATTGCACCTTTTTGCAGCACCAGGCCGTCGACGTCGCGCACCTTGACGTTGTCAATCATCACGTGGCGGAGTTTGACCCTTGCCCCTTTGCCTTCACCATTGGCGGTGGACACACGCACATCATAGTCGAGGCTCCTTGGCTTGAGGCCTGCTGCTTCTGCATCCTCGTAGCTCAACGCCACGGCTGATGCCCCGGTATCCACCAGCACCCGGATGTCACGGCCGTTGATATCAGCTGTGGTGACGAAGTGACCATTGGCCCCGGCGTCAAGTTCGGTCATCGCCATGAGACGCAAGACCGGCTCGGCCTCGTTGCGCGGCGTAAATCCCGGAAAGCCCGCAGCCGTGGTCAGCAGCAGGGCAAGAGCAAGACTGGGTACAATACTGGGCACATTGCTGGGCAACGAGACAAACCGGCGCATGACGCAAACTCCCACGGGTTCTTATGTTGCAGGCAGTCTAGGCGCTGGCCTTTGGGCAATCGTTCACAAGGTGTAAAAACCTCGGCGCAGGGTTAACCCTTCGTTGCCACGAAGGTGATCAGCATCGCGAGTTCGCTCAGCACTTGCACGGCACCGCAGACATCGCCAGTTTGTCCACCGATGAGCTTGACGGTGAGGCGGCGCAGATAAGCTGTCACTGCCAAACCCGCTGCCAGTGCCAGGAGGCCGCTCGCCGGAGACACCAGCAATCCTGCCGCAAGTGTCAGGCCAGCGGCGGTCACGATGGCGAACGCCGCGCCGTTGCGCCCCGGTGTTCCGGCATAGACCGAAAGGCCGTCACTGCGGGCCGGGCGTGTTGCCCACAACAGATCCACCATCAAGGCGCGCGAGAAGGCAGCGCTGGCCGCCAGCACGGCAATGATCGCAAAGGGGGCAAGTCCGGTGAGGTCTTCGTAGCAGGCAACGCGCAACAGCATGGTGGTGACCAGCGCCAGTGTGCCATAGGAGCCGATGTGGCTGTCGCGCATGATCTCAAGGCGGCGCTCGCGGGTCTTGCCGCCGCCAAAGCCGTCGGCTGTATCGGCCAGGCCATCTTCATGCAGTGCCCCAGTCACCAGCACGCCAAGCCCCGCCACCAGCGCCGCCGCCAGCAGTGACGGCAATCCGGACCACGACAATCCGGCCAGCGCCGCGCCGCCACAGCCACCAATCAGGGCACCCGCCAGCGGAAACAGCCGCATGCTTTGCGACAGCGGCGGCAGGTCAACGGTCTTGGTGAAGGGAATGGGAAGCCGGGTCAGAAAGCGCAAGGCGTGCAGCAGCTCCGCGAAGGGCCGGATGCGTCCGCGTTTTTCTGGTCCTTGTGGCGGGGCGTCGGTCATGCGGTCTGGGGTGTCGGCAAATCCATTGACGGTTCGGGGGCCGCCAGCCAAAAGCCAACGCCACCCCAACCCTCCAAAAGCACAGATTGCAACAAATGACCACGGGCCTTCCCTTCGATGACATCAGAAACCTGCTGAAGACGATGCCGCAGGCTGACACCGCAGCAGTGGCGGCCGTCCGCGCCCGCGATGCCGAGTTGACCAAGCCACCCGGATCATTGGGTCGCCTTGAGGAGATCGTGGAATGGCTGGCCGCCTGGCAGGGCCGCGCCACCCCGAAAATTGACCGTCCGGTCGTGGCTGTTTTTGCCGGAAACCACGGTGTGGTGGCGCAAGGCGTTGCGGCCTATCCGCAGGCTGTGACCGCGCAGATGGTCGCCAATTTCCAGAATGATGGCGCCGCAGTGAACCAGATCTGCAAGACCTTTGATCTGGGCTTGAAGGTCTTTGAACTGGCACTGGAACAGCCGACCCGCGACATCACCAGCGATGCTGCCCTTGACGAAGCCGACTGCGCCGCCACAATGGCCTACGGCATGGAGGCCATCGCAGGCGGCTGCGATCTGCTGTGCATTGGTGAAATGGGTATCGGCAACACCACGATTGCCGCAGCTATCGCCCACGGACTTTATGGCGCAACGGCGGAAGACTGGGTCGGACCAGGCACCGGGGTTGATGCGGCAGGGCTGAAGCGCAAGGCCGATGCAGTGCGCCGCGCCGTGGCTTTGCACCAGGCTCATCTCGCTGATCCGCTGGAAGTGCTGCGGCGGTTGGGGGGCCGCGAACTGGCCGCCATGGCGGGTGCCATTCTGGGCGCGCGCATGCAGCAAGTGCCGGTGTTGATTGATGGCTATGTGGCGACCGCCGCCGCCGCCGTGCTGCACGCTGCTGATCCCTCGGCCCTTGATCACTGCATGGCCGCGCATGTATCGGCGGAACCCGCCCACCGGGCGCTGCTGGCGAAGATCGGCAAGAAGCCACTTCTGGATCTGGGCATGCGCCTGGGTGAAGCGTCCGGTGCGGCACTGGCAGCAGGCCTCGTCAAGGCTGCCGTCAATACCCACAGCAACATGGCAACCTTTGCCAGCGCTGGAGTGAGCGGAAAAGCTTAGCCCGTCAGGCTGATCAGCTTGCGCTGGGTCTCGCTTGAAATTGTCGGCGAGGCCGCGAGTTCGTTGCGCGGACCTGAAAGCACGCGCGCTGGCGGGAAAGTACAGACCACTTCCGTGCCCTGGCCATGATCGGAGACGATCTCGATCGTTCCGCCATGCAGTTCCATCAGGCCTTTGACGATCGGCAGGCCGAGTCCAGCGCCGTCAATTGCCTTCTTGGCCGCATTGCTGCCACGCGAGAAAGCCGACAGTGCATGGGTGATTTCCTGCGCCGGAATGCCAGGCCCGTTGTCCTTGACCGAAATGGTCACGGCACCCGAGGTCAGCCGCTTCACCGACATCATCACCCGGCCCTTGGGTGGCGAGAACTTGATGGCGTTGGTGAGCAGGTTGATGGCGATCTGGTTCACGGCGCGCTGGTCGGCCATGACCTTGGGCAAACCGGGTTCAGCCAGAATGTCGACGAAGGTATCTTTCTCTGCCGCCTTCATGCCGAGCAGATGCTGGGCATTTTGCAACGCGGTTGCCAGCACCAGTGGCTCGTCGCGCATTTCCACGCGACCCGCTTCAATGCGCGACAGGTCGAGAATATCGTTGATCAGGCCGAGGAGGTAGCGGCCCGACGTATTGATGTCGCCGGCGTAGTCCTTGTAGGCGCGGTTGGTCATGGGGCCGAACATTTCACGCTCAAGAACTTCCGAAAATCCGAGTATGGCGTTGAGCGGCGTGCGCAGTTCATGGCTCATGTTGGCGAGGAACGAGGATTTTGCCTTGTTGGCATTCTCGGCCTTGTGGCGCTCGACGTCGGCACGGTCGCGTTCGGATTTCAGTTCCTGGATCAGGGCGTCTTTCTGCAGGCGGTAGATCAGCATGTCGCGTGAGGTTTCCTGCAACTGCCGCGCCACGAAGAGGTAGAACACCTCAAGCGTGATGATGAGGCCGGCGAGCGAGAGATAGATTGCGTTGCCTTCGGCCACGCAGCGCACCGCCACACCGATCGTCATGACACCCGTACCGGCAATCAGCACCGGCATGAAATTGGACACGATCAGCAGGCGCACCACGCTCACCGCGATAATGGCAGCGATGAGGAAGGTGTTCTGCAGGCTGTCGGAATTGGGCCAGAAGATAAACAGCGGCATGACCCAGAACATGCCCTGGAACAGTTCCGAGGCGGCAATCATGCCGATCCAGTCGCGTTGTTCCGGTATCGTGCGGCTGCGCGCGAAATATTTTTTGCAAAGAAAAATCTGCGCGGCACCACAACCGATAGCCCCGAAGGCCCAGCCCAGTGACGTGGTCCAAGGCACCCAGATTGTCGCCGTCACCGCCATGAACAGCACCAGCAGGGGCATGACCGGAGCGAGTTTCATCTGGTTCTTGAGGAAGATCTCGAGGAATTCGCCATGCCATGCCAAATCATCCGGTTCTTTGACCGACGCAGAAGCAGCACTGGTGAAACTCGAAGAGACACTCATTTTGAAACGCAGACCTGTTGATTCAACTTCGCTGCTTTACGGCCCAAAGCCTAATTTCAGCTTTGCCCGGATCGTAAAAATTGAGTTGATGTCATGCATAATCCCCCGATTGCCGTTGCCTCAGGGTCATGGCATGAGCGGGCTGGAAGAGTGGAAAACAACATGAGTAGCCTGAGCAAAGACCATATCCTCGACGAACTGAAGCGCATCGCTGCCCCCGATGGACGCGGCAACATTGTTTCTGCCGGCCTGGTGTCCGACATCGTCATCAATGGTGGCGAAGTAACGTTTGCCTTGGCCGCTGACCCGGTCCGCCTCAAGACCATGGAACAACTGCAAGCCGTGGTGGAAAAGGCGGTGCGCGCCATTCCCGGTGTCACCAAGGCCGTGGTGGTATTGACGGCCGAGCGTCCTCAGAGCAGGGGCGACCAGCCTGCCCAGGCGCAGGCCAGGGGCACCGGCGTACCGGGCGTCAAGCACCTGATTGCGGTAGCGTCGGGCAAGGGCGGTGTCGGCAAATCGACCACCGCCATCAACCTGGCGCTGGGCTTGCAAACCCTCGGCCTCAAGGTCGCGGTGCTCGATGCCGACGTCTATGGCCCCTCGATGCCAAAACTCTTTGGCCTGACCGGAAGGCCGGAGGCGAGCGATGTTGCCGGCAAGCGCATGAAACCGATGCAGCGTTATGGCGTCGAAGTCGCATCCATCGGCTTTCTCGTCGACGAAGACACGCCGATGATCTGGCGTGGCCCCATGGTGATGTCGGCGCTGACGCAATTGCTGCGCGAAGTGGAATGGGCCGAAACCGATGTCATGGTGATCGACATGCCGCCGGGTACCGGCGATGCGCAATTGACGCTGGCCCAGCAGACGCCACTTTCGGGTGCCGTCATCGTCTCGACCCCGCAGGACCTCGCGCTGATCGACGCCCGCAAGGGCATCAACATGTTCAAGAAGGTCAGTGTTCCGATCCTCGGCATTGTTGAGAACATGAGTTACTTCACCTGCACCAAGTGCGGCGAGCGCCACGAGATCTTTGGCCATGGCGGTGCCCGGGCGGAAGCAGAGCGAATGGGCGCACCCTTTCTCGGGGAGGTTCCGCTCGACATGGACCTGCGCCTGCGCTCGGACGAGGGCAGGCCGGTGGTGGCCACGGCCCCCGACAGTCAGCCAGCCGCCATCTACCGGGATATTGCCCGCCAGGTCTGGACGGCGCTGGAAGGTGGAAAACTGCAAAAACCCGCCCCACGCATTGTCTTTGAATGAATCTCTGTTAACCATTTCCACCTAGAACAATTGTTCTGTTCAATGCCTTGATTGTGCTGGTAAGTTGCCAGTCGCGGTCAGGGACGCGGGCTTCGGGCAACGGGCCCGTCTGTCGGGAGGGTTGAAATGTCGAAGTTGATGCAGGTTCTCGGAATCATATTGTTGGCGGCGGGCATAGCACTCGCGGTCATGGGTTTTGTGAACCAGGCGCCCTTGCAGGTGCGGGGAATTGATATGGCCACGGCCATAAATCTGATTGTTGGTGGTGTCCTGGCTTTTGGCCTCGGTGGCGTCATATCCGCCATTGGATCCGGTGGACTTCAAACCGAGATATCCGGTTATGAGCCTGCCGGTTCGCCGGAAACCGTTTCCGAAGCTGAGGCCGACGCCCAAGCCAAGTCGGACGACGGCAAGCCAGCCGCAGAAGCGGCGGCCCCCCGGCCCATGCGTTTCCCCAGCTTCTCGCGCAAGCTTGAAGCCGCCGGCGTCGCTGCTGCCCCCGCCGCTGTCACCGAGACAGTCACTGAAACAGTCACCACCAAGACGGAAGAGGTTGTGACGCCTGCCGTCCAGGAAACCATCACGGCGCTCGAACAGGCCAAGTCCGACCTCGAAGCCGCCCTGACCGGGCCTGCGGAAGCCGCCGAAGCCGTCGAAGGCGAACTCTATGTCGTGGAAGACAAGGTCATCCGCGGTCACTCCGCCCGTGTTCTTTCCGATGGCACGGTGGAAGCCGAGACCGACGAAGGCTGGATGCGCTTCGAGAACCTCGAACACCTCGACGAATATCTCGACGCCGTCGAGCAGGCGTAAGCACTGTCAAAGATTGTTCTGAGTGGCCGGGCCTGTTCCCGGCCATTTGCTTTTGTGGTGAGGCGGAGGGGGCCGCGTCGCGCGATGCCCGGGCTCACGCCTTCCTTGGCATGAGGTCATAAGGGTGCTTCCATCCCGGCATGGCCTTGATGCGGTCAAGCCAGTTCATCACATGGGTGAATTGGTTGAGATCAAATGGCAGTTCATCGCCATAGTAGAGATAGCCGCACAGCGAGAAGTCCGCGATGGTGGCGCGCTTGCCCAGCACGAAGGCCTTGTCAGCCAGATGCCCGTTGAGAATTTTCAGTGCGCCGAGTGCGCGGTTGCGCAGCCACTCGGTCAATTCACCTTCGGGCTTTTTGCTCAACGTCACGAGAAAGCGCAATGATGCAGTGGCGCTGGTCAGCTTGTGATTGTCGAACAGCATCCAGCGCATGATTTCGCGCCGCTCATCTTCGCTCTTGGGGCCGAACTTGCGCGTCACTTCGGCGAGATAATCCAGAATGACGCCGGACTGCGTGAGCATTTTGCCGTTGTGCACCAGCACTGGCACTTCACCCATGGCATTCACATCGCGCCGGTAAACATCGCTGCGAGTCTCGCCATTGAAGAAATCCACGAACACCGGATTCCACGCAAGTCCACAGAATTGCAGCATCAACGCCGGCTTGTAAGCATTGCCGCTTTCACCGAAACAATAGAGTTTGAAATCAGACACGATATCCCCCGCCCAGATCAGGTGAGGCGGAAAGGTTAGGCATCAGGAAGCGAATGTCAATTGCGCGCGGCCTCACCCCCCGGTGAGGCTCATATGACGGGCCACAGCGGGTTTGTTGTGGCGGCGGTCAATGATGAAGTCATGACCTTTGGGTTTGCGCGAGATGGCCTCGGCAATTGCGGCGTTCACCAACCCGTTGCCGTCGGACGCACGCAATGGTGTGCGCAGATCCGCTGCATCATCCTGGCCCAGGCACATGTACAGCGTGCCGGTGCAGGTGAGCCGCACGCGATTGCAGCTCTCACAGAAATTGTGCGTGAGCGGGGTGATGAAGCCAAGCCGCCCCCCGGTTTCCTTCACTTGCACATAGCGCGCGGGGCCGCCGGTCTTGTAGGGGATGTCCTCCAGCGTGAACTGGTCCATCAGTTGCGCCCGCAACACCGAAAGCGGCAAATACTGATCGGTGCGATCGCCATCGATATCGCCCATCGGCATGGTTTCGATGACAGTGAGATCCATGCCCTGGCCGTGGCACCAGCGGATCATCTCGGGCATTTCATGATCGTTGAAACCCTTGAGTGCGACGGCGTTGATCTTGACTGCGATGCCCGCAGCCTGTGCCGCGCGGATGCCTTCCATGACCTTGCCGAAATCACCCCACCGGGTGATGCGGCGGAACTTGTCAGGGTCGAGCGTATCGACCGAGACGTTGATGCGCTTCACCCCATGGTGGGCAAGTTCAGACGCGAAACGCTGGAGCTGGCTGCCGTTGGTGGTGAGCGTCAGTTCTTCCATGGCGCCGGACTTGAGATGCCGTGACAGGCTTTCCACCAAAGTCATGATGCCCTTGCGCACCAGTGGCTCGCCGCCGGTCAGCCTGATCTTGCGCACACCCTGGTCAATGAATGCGGTGCACAGGCGGTCGAGTTCTTCCAGCGTCAGCAGATCGCGCTTGGGCAGGAACGTCATGTCCTCTGCCATGCAATAGGTGCAGCGGAAGTCGCAGCGGTCGGTCACTGACACCCGCAGGTAAGAGACGTGACGGCCAAAGGGATCAATCAGGGCAGGGGATGCAAGCATGGCCCAAATGTGGGCGCTCGACTGCGGCAGGTCAAGCCGCAGCTTCTTGCATCAGCCATGCCTTGAAAGCGGCAATGGCCTCGGCGCGGCCTTCGGTGTTGGGGGGTTCGACCAGCCAGTAGCCCCAATCCTCGTTGATCGCCGTGCCTTCAAACAGGTGAACCAAACGGCCTGCCAAAACGTCATCCCGGATCAGCGAGCGCGGGCACAGGGCGAGGCCCTGGCCCGCCAGCGCTGCGGCGCGCAGCAGGTTGAAATCCTCGAACACCGGTCCACTGTCCGGATTGGCGTGGCGCAGGCCGAGCTTTTTCATGAAGCGCTGCCAGCCTTGCCGGTCGGTATCGTGCAGCAACGGTGCATGCAGCAGCGTGTGGGTTTTTTCAAACGGGCCATCACGGGCAATGAGGGCGGGATTGGCCACCGCCACGGTGTCGCCCGCCAGAAGCTTTGTGGCATGTCCCTCACCCGCCCCTTCCTTGCCCCAGGTGATGGCGATGTCGATGTCGTTGAAGTTGAGCGGCTGTCCCTGCAGCAGATAGACCACCTTCACTGGCACATCAGGATGCGCCTGAAAGAACACGTCCATCTTGGGGATGAGCCAGATCGTGGCAATGGACGGCAGCACCGCGATGGTAAGCGTGGCACCTGCATGTGGTGTTTTCACCTGGCGGCAGGCATCCTGCATGATGGTGAAGGCATCGGCCAGATCAGCGGCCAGCATCACTCCTTTGGGTGTGGGAACAGTCTGGCGCCCTTGGCGCTCGAACAACATGAGGCCGAACCAGTCTTCCAACTGCCGGACCTGATGACTGACGGCGGATTGCGTGACGTGCAATTCCTCCGCCGCGCGCGAGAAACTCCGGTGCCGTGCCGCCGCTTCAAAGCATCGCAACGCATTCAGTGGTGGCAGCTTGGCCATGGGCCGACCTCCCCGATCCTTCACTTATATGAGTTTCTTTCATCATTCTAGTGAAGGAAGCTCCTTTGACACAAGGATTTTGTTGATTGAAACACGAGGGAATCTCATAGATTTTGGAAGGATTCTGCCATGGCCGCTCTCGACCGTCCCGCCCTCGTGGATTACCGCAACAACGGCAAGGCGCCCAAGCCGACATTTTCAGCCGGTGAAATGCAGCGCCGCCAGGACGCGGTCCGCGGCTGGATGGCCAGAGCCAGCGTCGATGCCTGCCTGTTCACCAGCTATCACAATATCTGTTACCTCTCAGACTTTCTCTACTGCTCCTTCGGCCGCAAGTATGGCCTGGTGATCACCCAGAAGGGTGCAACGTCGGTGACGGCAGCGATTGATGGTGGCCAACCCGCACGCCGCACCTTCGGTGACAACGTCACCTATACCGATTGGTCGAAAGTGAATTACTTCACCGCCGTGCAGGGTCTGATGAAGGGGGCAAAACGCATCGGCATCGAGTTCGATCACGTCAGCCTCGATTTCCGCAAACTGCTTCAGGATGCTTTCCCCGGTGTCGAGTTCCTCGATTGTGCCGCACCATCGCAGCGTCTGCGCTGGATCAAATCAGCCGAAGAGATCAAGCACATCACCAAGATGACGAGGATTGCCGATCTCGGCGGTGCGGCCTGCGTGGAAGCCATTGCAGTGGGCGCGCCTGAGCATGAAGTGGCCTTGCACTCCACTGCAACCATGGTCCGCGAGATTGCCCGCGTCTGGCCGCAGGGCGAATTGATGGACACGTGGACGTGGTTCCAGTCCGGCGTCAACACTGATGGTGCCCACAATCCGGTGACCTCGCGCAAGATCAAGCGGGGCGACATCCTGAGCCTCAATTGCTTCCCCATGGTGGCTGGCTATTATGTGGCGCTGGAACGCACGCTGTTTGCCGAAAGCGCATCCAAGGAACACCTCCGCCTGTGGGAAATCAATTGTCACGTTCATGACGAAGGCAAGAGGCTGTTGGTGCCAGGTGCCAAATGTTCTGACGTGGCCAAAGAGCTCAACGAAATCTACGCCAGCCACGACCTGTTGAAATACCGCACCTTTGGCTATGGCCACTCGTTCGGCGTACTCTGCCACTACTACGGCCGCGAAGGTGGACTGGAACTGCGCGAGGATTGCGACACTGTGCTCGAACCCGGCATGGTGGTTTCAATGGAACCGATGATCATGGTGCCCGAGGGCCAGAAGGGCGCTGGCGGCTATCGCGAACACGACATTCTCGTCATCACCGAAAAGGCCAACCGCAACATCACCGCCTTCCCCTATGGCCCCGAGCACCTCATCATCAGCGCTGGAAAGAAGGTGAAGAAGACGAAGAAGCGCAAATAACGGACAAGCGTGGCCCTTTCATTCCGCCCGTTCCTTGCTAAGATGACTCTCAAACCACAAGGGGCTTCCACCGTGTCACAGTCTGAAACAATGGTCCGTTTCGCCAACGTGCAGAAAAGCTATGACGGCGAAACGCTGGTTGTGAAGAACCTCAACCTCGACATTGCGCGCGGCGAGTTTCTCACCATGTTGGGACCGTCAGGCTCCGGCAAGACCACGACGTTGATGATGCTGGCAGGTTTCGAACCCGCCACCCATGGCGAAATCTATCTCAAGGACAAACCGATCAACAACGTGCCGCCGCACAAGCGCGGCATCGGCATGGTGTTTCAGAATTACGCCCTGTTCCCCCACATGACAGTCGCTGAAAATCTCGCCTTCCCGCTCGAGGTGCGCAACATCGGCAAGGCCGAGCGCGAGGATCGGGTGAAGAAAATTCTCGACATGGTGCAATTGCCGCAGATGGCGGCCCGCCGCCCTGGTCAGTTGTCCGGCGGTCAACAGCAGCGCATCGCGGTTGCCCGGGCGCTGGTGTTTGAACCCGATCTGGTCTTGATGGATGAACCGCTGGGCGCCCTCGACAAGCAGTTGCGCGAGCAGATGCAATACGAGATCAAACACATCCATGACCGGCTGGGTGTCACGGTTGTCTACGTGACCCATGACCAGTCGGAAGCCCTCACCATGTCGAACCGCATCGCCGTGTTCAATGACGGCAAGGTGCAGCAGCTCTCGACACCCGCCGAACTTTATGAACGCCCGCAGAATTCCTTTGTCGCCCAGTTCATCGGCGAGAACAACAAGCTCAAGGGCACCGTGCTTGAGACCAGTGCCGATGGCACTTCGCAAGTGCGGCTCGACAGCGGCGATCTCGTCAAGGCTTTCGCCGTGAATGTGAAAAAGGGTGAGCGCACCTTGCTCTCGGTCCGGCCCGAGCGCGTCGAAATCAATCCCGGCTCGAAGAGCGTCGATGGCCTGCTCAAGGGCCGCATCGCCGAACTGATTTATTTGGGTGACCACATCCGGGCCCGCCTTGAAGTGGCCGGACATACAGACTTCATCGTCAAGGTGCCGAACAAGGCCAACACCGGTGGCGTCGACGAAGGCAAGACCGTGCATGTTGGTTGGAAGGCTGCCGACTGCCGCGCCCTCGACTACGCCGAGTTTGCCTCGCACTAGCCATGAACACGCCCAGCCCGACACGCAGAGTGTTCGGCGCCGGGTTGCTGGCAAGTCTCCTTGCGCCTTCGGTATTGGCAGCAGAACCCAATGTCGATCTCGCTCTCGTGCTGGCCATTGATTGTTCGTTCAGTGTTGATGCCAAGGAATTCCGCATGCAGATGCAGGGGCTGGGCGAGGCATTGGCCAGCGCAGAAGTGTGGCATGCAATCGAAAAAGGTCCGCTGCAAAAAGTCGCCATTGCTGCGTTCCTGTGGTCCGACAATGACTCGCAAACCGTCGTCCAGCCATGGACGGTCATTGCCACGCCAGATGCGGCACGGCTGACCGGAGACCGTCTTGCCACCAGCCGTCGTGCCGTGAAGCAAGGTGGCACCGGCATTTCCTCTGCGCTGCTTTATGGCGGGGCATTGATGACACTGGCTCCTGCCGCGACGCGCCGCGTCATCGATCTCTCCACCGATGGCCGCAACAACCTCGGCAAGCCAGCCTATCGCGCCCGCGATGAAGTGGTGGCGCGCGGCATCACCATCAACGGGCTGGCCATCGCCAATGAATGGCCGACCCTCGATATCTATCTCGAGAACCAGGTGGCGGGCGGACCGTCCAATTTTGTCATCAAGGCCGACAGCTATGATGATTTCGGCGCCGCCATGCAGCGCAAACTCATCCGCGAAATTGTCGGGCCCGGAGTGACATGACAGAAGTGACTGCAGCGGATGTGCGCCACGTCATCGGACGAATAGCCCGCGGCCTGATGGCGCGTGGTGGTGAGGGCGTCGAGAATGTCATCTACAGGCTCTCCGAACAGTCCCTGAAAAATCCTGACTTTCAAGCGCCGGAACCAGCGCCCAAGCCGGTCGTGAAATATTTCGATGCCACGCTGGAACACTTGCGTCTCATGGATGCTGAAATGGCTGATGGCTTCAGGGTGCTGGCACCGGCGCTGCGCTGGGAACAAAGTGCCAGCTACACTGACGAGATTCTCGGCAAAGGGTTTTCGGACAATTACGCCTGGGCGGAATTGATTGGTCCCAGTGGTTTCTTCCCCGGCTCTGACTATCTGATTGGTGTCCTGCTGCTGGGCCCGCACCGACACTATCTCGATCACTATCACCCCGCACCCGAACTTTATTGGCCACTCACCGAACCGTCGGACTGGAAAAAAGGCGAGGGACCTTTCGTGGCCCGCAAGCAGGGCGAGGTGATCTGGCATCCCTCGCTGATCACCCATGCGACGATCACCCATGAAGCACCACTGCTTGCCGTCTATTGCTGGACGCGCAATGTCAAGATCGGCGCAAAGCTCATGGCTTCTCTCGACGCGCCTTGATTCAGGCCGCGTTAACACCTTGCCCGCATGACTTTCGGCATGTTCAAGAGAGTTGCCATGGCTGTACTTTTACTCTTCCTCGCGACTTACGTGTTGATGGTGGCTTTGCTCTACGTCAAGCAGGACACAATTCTGTTCCCCGCCAGCCGCGCCCATGTCACGCCAACAGCCGCTGGGGTTCCGGAGGTTGCTGAAATCGTGTTGGCGACAGCTGACGGTGAAAAACTCATGACCTGGCACCGCGCCGCAAACGCGGGCCTGCCCACCATCCTGTTTTTCCATGGCAACGGTGGTTCACTGTCTGGCCGGGCCAAGCGCTTCGACTACTACACCGGGCGCGGGCTTGGTCTGCTGGCTGTAGAGTACCGTGGTTATGGCGCATCCACGGGAACACCCAGCGAAACCGGATTCCTGAGCGACGCGCAAGCAGCCTATGACTGGCTGATCGCACAAGGCGTCGCTCCTGCATCGATTGTGCTTGTCGGCGAGTCGTTGGGAACTGCGGTGGCAACAAAACTGGCCGCGCGCGTGCAGGCTTCAGCTCTTTTGCTCGAGGCACCCTACAGTTCGGTTGTTGACGTTGCGGCGGCGCGTTACTGGTTCGTGCCGGTACGCGCCCTGATCCGCCACCAGTTCAATGCCATCGCCGACATTGGCAAGGTGAAGATGCCGATCCTCATCCAGCACGGAACCGAAGACGCGACCGTTCCTTTCGTCTTTGGCCAGAAACTCTTTGCTGCTGCTTCCGAGCCCAAGGAGTTCATCACCGTACCGGGTGCGGGACATTTCATCTTTGATGCCGCGACCTGGGCCAGGGAAATGGATTTCCTCAACCGCCATCTGGCACTCAGTATTCCGGTGGCGGAGTAAAGCCGCCGAATTCCTCTTCGATCCATTCCGCCACTTTGATCGCAGTAAAATCATCATACTCGCGCGCAATGATTTGCACCCCCACCGGCAGACCCGCCGGAATGAGACCGATGGGCGCAACGGTTGAGGGCAGATAAAAATTGCCGGAGTAACCAGCCCAGAACCGTTGATCGATCGTCGAGACCTGCTTGCCATTGACGGCAATGAGGCGCTCGTGGCGCTCGCCCACATGGTCATGCGGCCAGGCAGCAGAGGCGGCAGCGGGGCACAGCAGCACATCCCAATCCTCGAAGAACGCATCCCACGCGTGGCGCATCTGATGGCGGCGCTCATTGGCCCTGAGCCACGCCCCATGTGACTGCGCAAAGGCCCGCGTCATCAACGGCACGTAGGACTTGTCACCCGGATCAAAGGTTCGTGCTTTCTGCACGGCGGCCTCGATTTCCTCATCGCTCATGCGCTTGGTCGCGGTGGCGCGGAGCAGGGTAATGTAGTTCTCGTAGGCTTCCTCATCACTGAAACCAGGCTCTGCGGTATAGGAGAGGCTCTTCACTTTTTTCTTGAGGAACTCGCCAAGGGCGATCATGCGGTTCTGGTAGGATTGATCGACTTCGCTGACAGCGCTGTTGAGCTTCAAGGCCACCCGAAGGTCTTTGAGCTTATGCACCCGTGGCTTGGGCAGTTTTACCTGGAGCCCGCGCGCCTCGATCCCTTCGGTGCCTGCGACAAGACCCAGCATGGCCGTCAAGTCTTTCGCCGAACGTGCCATTGGCCCCGCTACGGTGATATCGCTGATCGATACACTGCCGGGCATCAAATGGCCGCGATAGGGAACGACGCCGTAAGTAGGCTTGTGACCGTAGATGCCACAATAGTGCGCCGGGTTGCGGATCGAGGCACCAATGTCTGAACCGATTTCAAGCGCCGTCATGCCGGTGGCGAGTGCCGCCGCAGCTCCGCCCGAGGACCCGCCGGGTGTGCGCGTCACATCCCAGGGATTGTTGGTCGTGCCATAGACGGCATTGAAGCTCTGCCAGTCTGCAAGCGCCAGCGGCACGTTGGTCTTGCCATACATCACCGCGCCTGCATCCAGCATGCGCTGCAGGGCAACGGCATTCTTCTTGGGCAGATTGTCGACAAGCGCCGGATCGCCCCAGGTCGACGGATGCCCCACCCAATCGAAACTTTCCTTTGCCGTCATCGGCACGCCATCAAAGGGCGAAAGCGTGTTGCCCTTGCCGAGGCGCTTGTCAGAAGCGGCGGCCGAGGCCCGGGCCCGCGTCAAATCAGTCAGGATCACCGCATTGATGCGCGCATTGTGCCGGGCATACTGGGTGAGGCACTCGCCCAACAATTCCACCGATGACAGCTTTTTCCTCTTGAGAAGCTTGCCGAGCTCAAGTGCAGATTTGAAAACGAGATCGGACATGGAGTTGGCCCCTTTGCACCTGAGCCTATCGCGGTGCCCGGAACTCCGCAATCATGGCAACTTCCATCCACATCGTTTAGTCTTCAACCATGCACACGCAGACTCACGTAATCATGGGCGCAGCACTGTTTGGCCGCAGCAATCCGAAGCGCGCCTGGATTGGCGCTTTGGGCGGCATTACCCCAGACCTGCCCATGCTGATCACTGTCGCCGTGCTGAAGACCATGGGCATTCCCGATCCGGTGATCTTCGGGTTTCTGTATTGGCAGGAACCCTGGCAGATCGCCAACGCCATCGGTCATAGCTTCTGGCTGTGGGGTGGAATGTTCCTGTTGGCGCTGGCGCTGCGCGAAAGAATATCGGCAACGGCGGCGGCCATCGACCGTTGCTCGCTGGTCATGGTGTTCGCGGCCTCAGCGCTGCTCCACACGCTGGTCGATTTTCTCCTTCATCGCGAAGACGCCCACATGAGTTTCTGGCCGGTGACGCGCTGGAAATTCGTTTCCCCGGTTTCCTACTGGGATGGGGCACATTATGGCCACTATTTTTCGCTGTTTGAGGCAGTACTTGGACTGGCGCTGGCGATCCTTCTGTTCCGCCGATTCCATAATCGTTGGCTCCGTGGCGCGCTGGCGCTCGCCATGCTGCTTTACGTGGCTGTGCCGGCCTATTTTATTTTGCTGTAGTGCGACGGAAAGTGCGGTCCTGAACCGTCTTGCATACCTATATACGCAATGACCATGAACCAGATGATACCCCCGAGCCGCGCCGAAATCGAAGAGGCGCTCGATCTCTCCACGGCGCGCCAGTCCCGCCGCTGGCTGAAACGCGGGCTGTGGCTGGCAATTGTGCTGGGCCTGTTCGCAGCTGCCTATTACGGCTACCAGAGCTATGCCGCCGCCAACAGCAAGATCACCTATGAGACAATGCCCGCTACCACCACGGACTTGACTGTCACCGTTTCGGCCACCGGCACAATCCAACCCATCACCCAGGTCGACATCGGAAGCGAAATGTCGGGCGTGGTCCGCACCGTCAATGTTGATGACAACAGCACGGTGAAGGCGGGCGATGTTCTGGCGGTACTCGATACCGAACGTCTGGAGGCCCAGAAGCAGCGCGCCCTCGCGCAGATCGCCGCCGCCGAGGCCCGACTTGCGGAAACCAGAGCCACGCTGGCCGAGCGCCAGACTCTGGCCGACCGCCTGGCCAGCTTGCGCAAGCGCGGCCTTTCAACCCAGCAGGATCATGACAACGCCAGATCCGCCGTGACCCGCGGCGCAGCAGCGATTGACGCGTCCGAGGCCGATGTGGCTTCGACCCGAGCCGATCTCGCCATTCTTGAAACCGAGTTGAAGCGCTCCCTCATCACTTCACCCATTGATGGCGTCGTATTGAAGCGCACCGCCGAGCCGGGCCAGACGGTCGCCGCCTCATTCCAGGCGCCAGTCTTGTTTACCGTCGCGCAGGATCTCAGCCGCGTGCAATTGGAAGCCGCCGTCGATGAAGCCGACATGGGTGCGGTGAAAGCGGGGCAGAGGGCCAGCTTCACTGTCGATGCCTATCGCGGCCGGGATTTTCCGGCGACCATCGAACGATTGTCCTATGCCCCCGAAACAGTTGATGGTGTGGTCACCTACAAGGCTGTGCTCTCGGCGCCCAATGAAGACCTGGCGCTGCGTCCCGGCATGACGGCCACGGCGCGTATCATCGTTGAGGAATTCCAGCAGGCATTGACCGTGCCCAACGAGGCACTGCGTTACCAGCCGCCACGCGTGGAGCCGTCCCGTGGCTTTTCAATCACGCAGATCTTCATGCCGCGCTTCCCCCGCAGTGAACGCGGCAAGCGCGAAAGCAATCCCGATGGCAGCCGCGACATCCATGTCTTGCGCGCCGGTGTGCCGGAAAAGCTGGCCGTGAAAGCCGGTGCCAGCGATGGCCGCCGCACCGTCATCCTGGCGGGCGACCTCAAGGATGGCGACGAGGTGATCACCGCACAACGCAGCCAGTCGGGCGGCGCTGCGCCATGAACGCACTGCCAAGCGATGGCCTGCCGCCGCTCATCGGCCTGCGCAACCTGCGCCGCTTCTACGGCACGGGAGTGGCGCGTGTGCACGCATTGGATGGCGTGGACCTTGCCATTGGCGCCGGAGAATTCGTCGCTATCATGGGTGCATCGGGCTCCGGCAAGTCCACCTGCATGAATATCATTGGTTGCCTTGACCGTCCCACCACCGGAACTTATGAGTTTAACGGCGTCGACATCACGGAGCTCGACAACGATGGCCGGGCACTACTGCGCCGCAACTATCTTGGCTTTGTGTTTCAGGGATTCAACCTGCTGCCGCGGACCACCGCCCTGGAGAACGTTGAACTGCCGCTGGTCTATCGCGGCATGGGGCGCGCCGAACGCGAACGCCGGGCGGCGGTGGCGCTGAAAGCCGTCGGCCTTGAAGGCCGCGAGGATCACACGCCATCGGAATTGTCTGGTGGCCAGCAGCAGCGCGTCGCCATTGCCCGCGCCATCGTCACCGATCCTCTGGTGCTGCTGGCGGACGAACCTACAGGCAACCTCGACAGCGCCCGCAGTCATGAATTGATGAAACTGGTGACAGCGCTGAACCGTGAGCGCGGCCTCACCATCATCATGGTGACCCACGAGGCCGACATCGCGGCCTATGCCGGTCGGCAGATTATTTTTACTGACGGTCAAATCACCAGCGATCACAAGGTGGCCGCCTGATGATCTGGGAATCCGTCAAGCTCGCCGTTCGCACCATCCGCCGCAATGTGCTGCGCTCAATCCTGACGCTGCTCGGCATTGTCATCGGTGTCGCGGCAGTGATTGCCCTCGTTACCATCGGGCAAGGCGCGCGCGACAAAATTTCCTCCGAAATGTCGAAGCTGGGCAGCAACATGCTGATTGCACGGCCGGGTGCACCCACACCGGGTCCGCCCACCGGCTCCGACGCCCGCAGTTTTTCCGAACGCGATGTCGATGCCTTGCGCAATGGCCTGAGCAACGTGCGCAGCATGGCTGCCTCATCGAACCGCCAGGCCAAGGTCGTTCGCGGCACCGCCAGCCAAGATACGACCGTTGTCGGCACCGAACCAACATATTTCACCACGCAGGACTGGGCCTTCACTGCGGGCGGCACCTTCAGCGATTCAGACGCGCGCAGCGGTACGGCGCTCTGCGTCATTGGCGCAACACTGGTGCGTGAACTTTTCCCCGGTGAGCAGCCGTTGGGTGGCGTGATCCGCGTTGGCACAATGCCCTGCGAGGTGATCGGCACACTCGCGGCCAAGGGGCAGTCAGCCTTTGGCAGCGATCAGGACAATACCGTCATCATGCCGCTGCGCACCTATCAGCGCCGCATTGCCGGATCGACCCGCATTGCCACCATCTCTGTTTCTGCTGCAAGCCCCGACGTATTGCCCGGTGTTCAGGCCGACATGACGGACATCTTGCGTGAAACACGCAAGGTCAATGTGGGTGAGGTCGATGACTTCACCGTGCGCGACATGACGCAGATGGCCGCCGCCATGTCTTCAACAACGACGGTCATGACAGGCCTGCTCGGAGCCGTCGCCGCTGTAAGCCTGCTTGTCGGCGGCATCGGCATCATGAACATCATGCTGGTTTCAGTGGCCGAGCGAACCCGCGAAATCGGAATCCGTTTGGCTATCGGTGCGCGCGCCAATCAGGTGCTGCTGCAGTTCCTGGTGGAGGCGATTGTGCTCTGCGTGATTGGCGGATTGATCGGCACGGCGTTGGGCTATTCCATCGCCGGTGGCGCATCCCTGCTATTGGGCGTACCGTTCAGTTTCAATGCGACGATTGCTATCATAGCGGTCGCCTTCTCTGCCGTTATTGGCATGGTCTTCGGCTTCTTCCCGGCCCGCAGCGCCGCGCGCCTCGATCCCATTGAGGCGCTGCGGCACGAATAGGTTTACCGCCGCCGCCGGATGGCGTCTTCGACGGAGTTGAGCAGGTCATCACCGGCATCGCCACTGCGCGTGCCCTTGCCGAGAATATCGTCCAGGGACTTGCGGCCACGTTCAGCGCCCGGCGGCAGTGTTTGCGGCGCCGCTCCACCACTTGAATCTCCGCCGGGGAAATTGCCGCCAAAGATGTCCTTCAGGATTTCGCCCATCTGGTCTTGCGGAATTTGTTTGACGATGACCTTGCCATTCTGGCCGCCGCCGAGAATGTCGCCGAGAATATCCTCGAGCGGATTGCCCGAAGGAGAAGAGGGCGCACGCCGTGGTGCAGGTTCAGGTGCGGCCTGGCCGCCGCCCAGGACGTCTTTCAGAATGTCACCAAGGCCGCCACCGCCCGGCGCCGGAGCGCTCTGCCGCGACTGGCCGCCGCCCAAAATGTCACCGAGAATGTCACCCAGTCCGCCGCCGCCCGATGATGTGCCAGCACCCATCTTCTTGGCCACTTGACCCATCACGATCGACGCGACAATCGGCAGCAGCTTCTTCAGCACCGCCGCACCAATGCCCGACGTGGCCGACAACTGTTGTGCCACTTCGCGGCTGACATCCTTTGAGCCGAAAATCTGGCCAAGCGCATCATCACCGCGCGGCTTGGCGCGGTCGAAACTGATGGCGCTCTCGTCGTCCAGCGTACCGGCATAGCCGCCAGTAAGGACAGACTTGAAAATGTCTTGCAGGCCGGTGGGTGATTGCGCCTGTTTGCGCATGCCAGCAGCCACCACCGGAACCAACGCATCAAGCGCGGCCTTGGTCTGTGCTTCGTCGAGGCCGAATTGACGGCCGATTGCTGAGATATCCATGTTTATTTCCTCCCGGTCAAAATCTCGCGGAACACGTCATCGAGTCCCGGTGTGCGTGTGCGGCGGCGCGTCGTGGTGCGCCGGCGTGTGGTTGAATAGGTATAGCGGCGGCGCCGGCGTTTGGGTGCAAGTTGACGCTGCGCGCCCTGCAACAAACCCTTGAGCACGGCCGCAATGATGATCGAGAGAATGCCACCACCGCCACTGCTGCCCGTATCTGCGGCCTGCGCCGTGCCTGATGAAAGAGCGACAGCATTGCTCGCGGCCAGTGCGGCGAGAACACTGGTGGCACTGAGCGCTGCGGCCTTCTCCTCCGCGGCCCCAGAAATGCCCAGCGCCTTGGTGGCAGCGGCCTTGGAACCATAGAGTTCAGTGAGAATAGCTGCACCATCAGCCTGCGCTTCGGTGCCCATCATGGCGTCGACATCATCGAGATCGGAACTGTCGCCGCCTTCTTCCAGCAGATCGAGCAGCGCTTCGAAAGCCCCAGCATCGGCCGCTGCCTTGTCTTTCAGTTTCCGGGCAATCGTTGTGGCGTAGCTGGCGACGACAGTGCGCGCCGCTGCCTCGCTGAGGCCGCAAGCCGCTGCGGCATTGGCATAGTATTGGCCGCCTTGGGCAGCGGCGAGAATGTCAGTGATGGCCATGGAAAATCAGGTCCCGGATTCAAGCTTTCGGACAATCCTAGCGGCGGCCCACACGGACGCAATGCCAAAAACGATTGAGCCAACGCCAATCGCCGCCATCATGCCTTCTACGCCACCGATGGCGCTGCCCACCATGGCAAACGGAATGGTGCCGAGCGTCGCCTTGGCCCAGTTGAACCAGGTTGAAAGTGGCGCGCGTCCGAGATTGTTGAAGGCCGCGTTGGCCACGAACTGCGCGCCCGCGAATGCCCAGGTGATGCCGATAAAGGTGCAGAAGAAAATGACGATGTCCCTGTCATCTCCATTGAGATGGAAGGCATCGGCGAGTTGATGGCGGAAGACGTAAAGCAGCAGTGAGGTGATGAGCGTATAGAGGGCGGCGAACTTGAGCCCGTCCCACAGCGTCTGGCGCACCCGGCCAAAATCCCGGGCCCCGAAATTCTGCCCGATGATCGGGCCGACCGCTCCCGAAAGCGAAAAGATGATGCCGAAAGCGACCGGTACAATGCGCCCGATGATGGCCGATGCCGAGACGGCCTCTGTGCCAAAGGGCGCAACGGCGTAAGTCGTGTAGGCAATGGTGAAAGGGGTGGCGAGCTGCGTCAGCATGGCTGGCAGCGCGATGGCCCAGATGGCGCTGAAATCACGCCGCAGGCCGGACAAGGACATGGCACCGAGAAAACGGTGATGCAGCGCCAGGCCGTGCAGGCCAAAACCCAGCGCCACAGCATTGGCGCAGACGTGGGCGATGGCCGCACCCTGGATACCCCAGCCAAATCCGAAGATCATGATCGGATCAATGATCAACGTGGCCGTTGCCGAACCCAGTGTCACCAGCATCGCCCGGGTCGGGCTGCCAAGTCCGCGCAGGATGAAAGCGCAACACACCGCCGTCGCCAGCATGATGAAACCGGGTGTGAGAATGCGGATGTAGGACGTCGCAAGACGCAACGCTTCGCCCTCGGCTCCCAAAAAGCGCATCAGCGGATCAGCAAAGAGTGCGACGCCCAACGTATAGAGTGACGACACGGCGAGCGTGAACGTGACCGAGCTTGTCGAAAATTCCCTCGCCCGGACGGGATTGCCGGCACCAATATTGCGTGCCACCAACGCCGCTGCCGCAATACCGATGCCAAGACTGATCGACAGGTTGGCAAAAGACAGAATGCCGGCAAAGCCGATGGCTGCCGTGATGTTGCTGTCGGCGAGCAGGCTCAGGTAATAGAGATCTGCCAGGTCTGCGCCAAACATGGTCATCAGCCCGATGGCACCCGTCATCGTCATGATGACGACGTGACGCATGATCGAACCGGTGAGAAAGACCGCACTGCGGTTCGTCATCGTGCTCACAATTGAAATCCCAGGCGGCGGCCTTCTTCAACAAGCAGGGCAGGGTGCCGGTAGTGGTGCCCGGTGAGTCCGGCGATGCGGGCCCCTTCGACGTTTGATTTCTTGTCGTCGATGAACCAACACTCGGATGGTGCACGTTCAAGTGAATCGACAAGCCGCGTGAAGCTTGCAGGGTCCGGCTTCTTGGTGCCGAATTCATAGGAGCAGAAGCGCTTGGAAAAAATCAGCGCTGCTTCCGGCAAGAGCGTGTCGAGATTGGTTTTCACCAAGGGGCCATTGTTGGTGTAGATGGCGAGATCGGCCTGTGATTTCAGAAGTGCCGCGACCACCAGCACCTCGGTGTTGGCCGTCATCGAGTGGCGGCGGGCTTCCAGCCACTCTTTTTCGGTGATGGCACAGCCCAGGCGTTTGCCAAACTCGTCGAGATAGTCATCGGGGTCAGGGTAGGCCCCGGCATCGGCAGCATCTTCGAAGCCCGAGTCCCAAAGCGCGGCGCGAACATCTCGCGCCGTGGTGTTGGCCAGTGTCGCGAGATAACGCAAACGCTTGCCCAGTTCATAGTGGCAAAGCACGTCGTCCATGTCGAAGATGACGAGGGATGGCCGCGTTGGGGAGTTCACGCCGCCGCTTTCGTGCCGCCGACGGTGAGGCCGTTGATGCGCAAGGTCGGCTGGCCCACGCCCACCGGCACGCCCTGGCCATTCTTGCCGCACGTGCCGATGCCCTTGTCGAGCGCCAGATCATTACCCACCATGGAAATCTTCTTGAGCGCTTCGGCACCCGCACCGATGAGAATTGCACCCTTCACCGGGCGCGTGAGTTTTCCGTCCTCAATCACATAAGCCTCGGTGACGGTGAAGACGAACTTGCCAGACGTGATATCGACCTGTCCGCCGCCGAAGGATTTTGCAAACAGGCCGGTCTTCATGGAGGCGAGAATTTCTTCCGGCGTGCGCTTGCCGTTGAGCATGTAGGTGTTGGTCATGCGCGGCATCGGCACGTGGGCGTAGGATTGGCGGCGGCCATTGCCAGTGGGCTTGACGCCCATCAGGCGGGCGTTCATCCGGTCCTGCATATAGCCCACCAGGATGCCGTTCTCGATCAGCGTCGTGCAGTTGGACGCCGTGCCTTCATCATCAATGGTAATTGAGCCGCGCCTGTCTGGCAGAGTTCCGTCATCAACAACCGTGACATCCTCTGAGGCGATGCGCTGGCCCATGAGACCGGCAAAGGCGCTGCTGCCCTTGCGGTTGAAATCCCCTTCGAGACCATGGCCAATTGCTTCATGCAGAAGAATGCCGGGCCAACCTGGACCAAGCAGAACGTCCATTTCGCCTGCCGGTGCCGCACCGGCATCAAGTGCCACCACGGCCTGGCGCAAGGCTTCCTGCGTGGCAGCTTGCCAGCGCTCTTCGCTGAGATAGCTCGCCGGCAAGGCGCGGCCACCAAAACCATCGCTGCCCTGACCCTGTAGTGTGCCATTGTCAGTCGTGACGGAAACGTTGAAGCGCACCAGTGGGCGAATATCGCGAAAGATTTCGCCATCAGGACGGACGATGGTCACGTCCTGAAAATCTGTACCGAGTGAAACCGAAACCTGCCGGACCCGCGCATCCAGTCCGCGCGCATAACCGTCGACTTTCTGCAGCAGCGACACCTTCTCGGCAAATCCCATGACGTCGACTGGATTGAAATCGCCGTAGAGCTTGCGGTTGCTGCGCTGCGGCGGATCAGACACCATGCGGCTGCGGCCGTGGCGCAGAATGGTTTGTGTCGTTTCGCCCGCGCGCTTCAGCGCCGCAAAGGAAAGATCGGAAGAATGGGCATAGGCGGCGGCTTCGCCGGTGACGGCGCGCAGGCCAAAGCCCTGGCCGTCATCGCTGGAGGCTGACTTCAGTTTGCCATCGTCAAACACCAGGCTTTCACTTTGGCGCTTCTCGATGAAAAGTTCACCGTCATCGGCCTTGGCAAGGCTGTCTTGCACAAAGCGTTGGGCGTCATGGAGGGATAGTTCGCCAATGGCGTCAAAGGAGGGCATGTGCAAATCCTGGCTGCGAGAGCACCTTACATAATGACAAAGGCCCGAACCTTCCAGTCCGGACCCATTCATTTTGCTTTAGCAGTTCAAAACTGCGTGACTGGCCCGCGTGACTGGATCAGTGCTGCTTGTCGAGTTCGCCAAGTGCGGCACCAAAGCCTTCCAGCGAAATCTTGATCGGGTAGCCGTTGCCTGGGCGGTCATAGAGGAAGAAGTTTGAGGTTGTGCCCTTCTTGAACTTGGCCAGCGTTTCCGGCGTCATTTCGCCCATGGCTTCACAGATTGGTGGAATGCAGCGGGTGTACACCATGCGCGACGGCAGGGCCGTGCCGTCGATTTCAACCGGTACGCCTGTCGGAAGGTAAACGCCAATGGGAGCCATGATGCGCATGAACAGCGCAGCCTTGTCGCCACGTTTCACCTTGTTGACAATGACGGAGAGGGCAACCTTTTCGCTCTTTTCACTCTTGCCCTGCTGGGTCATGCCACACACGCGCTCGGCCTGAGCTGCACTGCCGTCGGCTGGTGGCGGAGATTCGGAGCATTGCACCGCCCAAGCTCCGTGCTTGGCAACATTCTCGACCTTGGGCAGCGGCGGACGCCCTTGAACCACCTGGCCCTGGGCATTCTTGCGGGGGCCAAAAGTCTGCGCCTGGCCTGCGGGAGCCTGCTCTGCATCGCCCTTGCCGGCATCGTCCTGCGCCATCACCGGCAGGACAGAGAGAGAATAGGCCAGCGCGGCCAAGGTGAATGCACGGGGCAATGCTCGGGTGATTCTCACGTCTAAACTGTCCTTCGTCTTAATTTTGGCCGCTCTTAGCCCCCGCGACAGGGACTGGCAAGCCATCTGCGGGGGGCGGAAAGCGCGCATTTCAAGCCCAAATGCGGCAGAAATCCGGCTTTGATATCCATATCTTGACCGAATGACGTTTTGCCGCGCACTGGCCTTGTTGCGGCAGGCCGGAGAATATGGTTTGACCTGAATCAAACCGATGACATGGGCCGGATTGCTTGCGCTTGGTTGCGGAAGACTGAACCCCGGGAATGCAAAGAGGGCACACTTGCAATGAAGACTTACGCGAAATTCGCCTTGGCGCTGCTTGCGTCGATTGCTGCACCTGCTGCGGCCCTTGCAGCCGCAGGTCAGGCTGAGCCGTGGCAGATGGGGTTGCAGGATGCAGCCTCGCCGGTTGCCGAATACATCCACTGGTTCCACAACATTCTGCTGTGGATCATCGGCATCATTTCACTGTTCGTGCTCGGACTGCTTGTCACCGTCATGGTGAAGTTCAATGCCAAGGCCAACCCGGTGCCCTCCAAGACCACCCATCATGTCGGTCTCGAAGTGGCGTGGACCGTCATTCCCGTCCTCATCCTGGTGATCATCGTCATTCCGTCCTTCCGGTTGCTCTATCTGGAACGTGACATTCCGCCAGCAGACATGACACTGAAGATCATCGGCAATCCCGGTTGGAACTGGACTTACCAATATCCGGATCTCGGCATGGATGGCGATGAACCAAAGGTGAGCTTCACCGCTTCGCTCCTGCCGGAAGACAAGGCCAAGGCCGAGAACCGGCCTTATCTGCTCGCCACCGATGTGCCCGTTGTCGTTCCTGTCAACAAGACGGTGAAGCTGATCGTGACCTCTGATCCTGCCGGCATCATCCATGCCTGGACCATCCAGTCCTTCGGCATGAAGATCGACGCCATTCCCGGCCGCCTGAACGAAGACTGGTTCAAGGCCACCAAGGAAGGCGTATACTACGGTCAGTGTTCGGAACTCTGCGGCAAGGATCACGCTTTCATGCCAATTGAAGTGCACGTTGTCTCCGAGGCCGACTTCAAGGCCTGGAGCGACAAAGTCCAGACCGCGAGCGCTGAAGAAGCCCGCGACTTCCTGTTTGCCATGCTGAAGGCCAAAGGCCAGCTGGCGTCCAACTGATTTCAAATTCGAGAGGCACTACACCAATGGCAACTGCACACGCCGCTCACGACCATCATCACGCCGATCCTTCGGGTTGGCGCCGCTACGTCTATTCCACCAACCACAAGGACATCGGCACGATGTACCTGTGGTTCGCCATCATAGCGGGTGTCATCGGCGGGCTTCTTTCCGTCTTCATGCGCATGGAACTTCAGGAGCCAGGCATCCAGTTTTTCCATGGCTTTGCCCAGATGGTCTATGGCGTTTCAGCTGACGCCGCGGTCGACAACGGCAAGCACATGTACAACGCCTTCGTCACGGCCCATGGCCTGATCATGATCTTCTTCATGGTCATGCCCGCCATGATCGGCGGCTTCGGCAACTGGTTCGTGCCGCTGATGATCGGTGCTCCCGACATGGCTTTCCCGCGCATGAACAACATTTCCTTCTGGCTGCTGGTTCCCTCGATCCTGCTGCTGCTCATTTCCATGTTCGTCGAAGGTCCGGCAGGAATGCATGGCGTCGGCGGTGGCTGGACGATCTATCCGCCCTTGTCCACAACCGGGCAGCCCGGACCTGCCATGGACTTTGCCATTCTCTCCCTCCACCTTGCCGGTGCCTCATCGATCCTTGGCGCCATCAACTTCATCACCACCATCTTCAACATGCGCGCGCCGGGCATGACCCTGCACAAGATGCCGCTCTTTGTCTGGGCGGTTCTGGTCACGGTATTCCTGTTGCTGCTGTCATTGCCGGTTCTGGCTGGCGGCATCACCATGCTGCTCACCGACCGCAATTTTGGCACCTCGTTCTTCGAGGCGTCGCAAGGCGGTGATCCGATACTCTACCAGCATCTCTTCTGGTTCTTCGGACATCCCGAAGTATACATCCTGATTTTGCCCGGCTTCGGCATCATCAGTCACATCGTCTCGACGTTCTCGAAAAAGCCGGTGTTCGGTTATCTCGGCATGGCCTACGCCATGGTCGCAATCGGCGTCGTCGGTTTCATCGTCTGGGCCCACCACATGTACACGGTTGGTCTCGACGCTGACACGCAAGCCTACTTCATTGCCGCGACGATGATCATTGCCGTCCCCACGGGCGTCAAGATCTTCTCTTGGATTGCCACCATGTGGGGCGGCTCAATCGAGTTCAAGGCACCCATGGTCTGGGCCATCGGCTTCATTTTCCTGTTCACCATTGGCGGTGTGACCGGCGTGGTGCTGGCCAATGCCGGTGTCGACCGTTCGCTCCACGACACCTATTACGTCGTCGCCCACTTCCACTACGTGCTGTCGCTCGGTGCCGTGTTCGCGATCTTCGCGGGTTGGTATTACTGGTTCCCGAAGATTTTTGGTTACATGTACTCCGACTTCATCGCCCAGCTGCACTTCTGGGTGACCTTTGTCGGCGTCAACCTGGTGTTCTTCCCGCAGCACTTCCTTGGTCTTGCCGGCATGCCGCGCCGCTACATTGACTATCCGGAAGTATTCGCAGGCTGGAACTACGTGTCGTCGATCGGCTCTTACATCTCGGCCGTTGGCGTACTGATTTTCCTCTATGGCATGATCTCGGCGTTCTCCAAGAAGGTGAAGGCCGCCGACAATCCATGGGGTGAGGGCGCAACGACACTGGAATGGACGCTGCCGTCACCGCCACCGTTCCACCAGTTCTCGACGCTGCCCATCATCAAGTAAATTGGCCGCAGTCAAGACATGACCACGGGCACCGCCCATACAACAACCAGCCTGGCCGCATCTGGCGGCCAAGGCACGGCTGGCGATTATTTCGCGCTGTTGAAGCCGCGCGTCATGTCGCTCGTCATATTCACGGCGGTCGTCGGGCTGTTTGCCGCCCCCGGCACCATCCATCCGTGGCTCGGTTTTGTGACAATTCTTTGCATCGCGTTGGGAGCCGGTGCCTCTGGCGCTCTCAACATGTGGTACGATGCCGACATCGACGCCCTGATGAAGCGCACTGCCAAGCGTCCCGTGCCGGCCGGCGCCATTGAGCCTGGTGAAGCATTGGGCTTCGGCCTTGCCCTCGCGGTTGCCTCGGTGCTCATGCTCGGACTTTTTGTCAACGTGGCGTCGGCTGCACTCCTCGCCTTCACCATTTTCTTTTATGTCGTGGTCTACACCATGGGCCTGAAGCGCCGCACGGCGCAGAACATTGTGATCGGCGGAGCTGCCGGTGCCTTCCCGCCGATGATCGCATGGACCGCGGTCACCGGGTCAATCGATCCAGGCTCCATCGCACTCTTCCTGCTGATCTTCATGTGGACGCCGCCGCACTTCTGGGCGCTGGCACTGTTCCGCGAAGGCGATTACGAAAAGGCCGGAGTGCCAATGCTGCCCAACGTGGCGGGCCGTGCCGAAACCAAGAAGCAGATCCTGATTTATTCCGTGCTGCTGGTTCCCACCATTGCCGTCCCGCTGGCCACAGGCACGTCCGGGCTCGTCTATGCGGCAGGCGCTGCCGTTCTGACCCTCAAGTTCCTGGCCGATGCCTTTGCAGTCTACCGCGCCTCGTCACCTGAATTGGAAGACAGGGCCTGCAAGCGCCTGTTCGGGTTTTCCATTCTCTGGCTCTTTGCCATCTTTGCGCTGATCCTCGCCGAAAAGCTCGTGGGCTTCGCACCCGTCGGAGGCCTGCTGTGATGGTTCAGCCAGTCCAGCCCTTTTCAGCCGAAGACATGAAGCGCCGCCGCAAGCGCAGCATTGTCACGGCCCTGGTGCTCGTGGGACTGATGGTTCTCTTCTTTGTGACAACACTGGTGCGCCTCGGCGGCAGTGTTGCGGAGCGCGGCCTGTGAGCGCGCCCACTGACCACGCACGCAGCAACCGCCGCGTCGCCTTGATTGCGGCCAGTGTCGCTGCGGGCATGCTTGGTCTCGCCTACGCTTCCGTGCCGCTCTACGCACTGTTCTGCCAGGCAACGGGCTTTGGCGGCACCACCCAGCGTGCTGAACAAGCCCCTGCAACAACAGGCGACAAAATCATTTCAGTGCGCTTTGACGCCAATACCGCGAATGAACTCGGCTGGTCGTTCCATCCCGCTGTCACCACCATGCAGGTCAAGATCGGCGAACCGACACTGGCCAACTATGTCGCGGTGAACAACACGGGTCATGAAAGCACCGGCACCGCCGTGTTCAATGTGACGCCGGCGGAGGCTGGCATCTTCTTCAACAAGATCCAGTGCTTCTGCTTCACCGAGCAGACCCTGGCGCCCGGCCAGCGCGTCGAGATGCCCGTGCAGTTTTTCGTTGATCCGGCCATTCTGGAAGATGCCGACACCCGTGGCATTGCCGAGATCACGCTGTCCTACACATTCTATCCCGCCAACAAGAAGGCCGCTGACGCGCACGCGGCCGCTTCCACCAACTAAGGAGAAATCCCATGGCAGATGCACACGCCAAGAACCACGACTATCATCTCGTTGATCCGTCACCGTGGCCCGTTATCGGTGCCGCATCGGCCTTCATCATGGCCGTGGGTGCCATTGTCTGGATGCATGGCGGCAACTCGATCGTGGTGCTCATCGGGCTGGCGCTGGTTCTCTACACCATGTTCATGTGGTGGCGCGACATCATCTCCGAGGCCGACAAGGGCGACCACACACCAGTGGTATCACTGCACCTGCGCTATGGCATGTTGATGTTCATCGCCTCGGAAGTGATGTTCTTCGTCGCCTGGTTCTGGGCCTACTTCGACGCCTCGCTGTTTTCCGGTGAAGCCATCCAACAGGCCCGCACTCTGGCCACCGGCGGCGTCTGGCCACCGGCGCCCGTCGGCGGCGAAGCCACCAAGATCTTCGATCCATGGCACCTGCCGCTGGTCAACACGCTGATCCTGCTGACGTCGGGCACGACCGTCACCTGGGCCCACCACGCCCTTTTGCAAAATGATCGCAAGGGCCTCATCAATGGCTTGATCCTGACCATCGTCCTGGGTGCGCTCTTCACCTGCGTTCAGGCCTACGAATATGCCCATGCCGCATTCGCCTTCAGCCGCGCCAACGGCGGCAACATCTATGGCTCGACCTTCTTCATGGCGACGGGCTTCCATGGCTTCCATGTGTTGATCGGCACGATCTTCCTGGCCGTCTGTCTGTTCCGGGCCTTGAAGGGCCACTTCACTCCGCAGCAACACTTCGGCTTTGAAGCTGCTGCCTGGTATTGGCACTTCGTCGACGTGGTCTGGCTTTTCCTCTTTGCCTGCATCTATATCTGGGGCTCGGCTGGCGTCGAAATCCCGACGCATTGAGGCGACAGGAAATCGTTCTGAAAATGGCCGGGTTTCCCGGCCATTTTTGCTTTAAGAGGGGCACATGACTGAAAACTACTATCCTGACATCTCGCCGCTGAAATCTGGCCTTGCCGGAAAATGCCCGCGTTGTGGGCGGGGCAAGTTCTTCTCGGGCTATCTCACCGTGGCGAAGTCCTGCCAATCTTGTGGCCTCGACTATTCCTTTGCCGACAATGGCGATGGTGCTGCCTGGTTCGTGATGCTGCTTGCCAGCGTGGTCGGCGTCGGCTCCATCCTCGGCATCGAGGTGGCCTATTCGCCTGACTGGTGGGTGCACGTGTTGATTGCCATTCCGGTGCTGGTGATCCTGCCCATCATCCTGTTACGCCCCATGAAGGGCGTGCTGCTGGCCCAGCAATGGAAAACCAACGCTCATGAAGGGCGCTTGCAAAAATGAAGCCGCGCGCCTGGCCGGTTCTTCTTGCCGCCGCGATTGGCCTCGCCATCCTGCTGTCGCTTGGAGTTTGGCAGGTGCAGCGACTGGCCCAGAAGCAGAAGATGATCGCTGCGATTGATGCCAGTGTCGCTGGCCCGGCGATTCCGCTCGATGAAGCACTGAACGACTTCCTGAGCGGCGAGGCGATCGAATATCGCAAGGTAAAAGCCAACGGCCACTTTGGACCGCGCGATCCGCTGCGCGTCATTGCGACGCTGCAGGGCGGTCCGGCGTGGCAGTTGGTGCACGGTTTTGAGCAGCTCAACGGCTCGCCCGTGTTGGTCAATCGCGGTCGCCTGCCGGATGGCCAACCGTTGCCGCCACCACCTGCCCGGGACGTCGAGATCGTCGGCCTGATCCATTGGCACGACAAGGGCCGTGGCCCCTTCGACGTCGACAACAAGCCAGACGAAAACCGCTGGTACTGGTGGGATGTGGTGGCCATGAGCCAGCAATTCTCGGCAACCCATCTTGATCCGAATTATGTGGTGCTTGACCTCATCCCGGGTTCACCCGGTACCGAAGGGCTTTTCGTCGAGCAACCGAAGGCCACGTTGCGCAACAACCATCTCGGCTACGCCATCACCTGGTTTGGGCTGGCGGCGGCGCTGGTGGTGGTGACGGGGGTGTTTTTGTGGGGGCGGGCGAGGGGTGTTTGAGGGTTTGTGCCTGTAGCCTCCACCCACCCCCGACCCCTCCCTTACAGGGAGGGGGAAAACTCTCATTCTTTCCCCTCCCTGTAAGGGAGGGGCAGGGGTGGGTGATGCCACGGGCCGCGGCCTTCAATCATGCTTGCGGGCTCGCCCGCGATTCCCTAAAGCCGCGCCACCGTAGTCTCAGGACTTGATGATGAAATACGTCTCCACCCGTGGTTCCGCCCCCGTCCTCTCTTTTGAGGATGCGATGATTTCCGGTCTGGCCCGGGACGGCGGATTGTACGTGCCCGAGCAGGTTCCGGTCTTTTCCGTTGTTGAACTGAAGGCACTGCGCGGCAAGCCTTTCGCCGATGTCGCCTTCGCCGTGGCCAGCCGCTTCTCGGCGGGGTCGATTCCGGATGCTGACCTGCGCCGCATGGTGGACGAGGCCTATGCCACCTTCTCCCACAAGGCGGTGACGCCGCTGAAGCAACTCGACGCCAACCACTTCCTGCTGGAGCTGTTCCACGGCCCCACCATCGCCTTCAAGGACGTGGCCATGCAGTTGCTCGCCCGCCTCATGGACTGGTCGCTGGAGCGCACGAAATCCCGTGCCACGATCATCGGTGCCACGTCGGGTGATACCGGCGGTGCTGCGATCGAGGCTTTCCGTCACAACCAGAACGCCTCGGTCTTCATTCTCCATCCCCATGGCAAAGTGTCCGATGTGCAGCGCCGCCAGATGACCACGGTCAACGCGTCCCACATCCACAACATTGCGCTGGAAGGCAGCTTTGATGATTGCCAGGCCATCGTAAAGGCGCTGTTCAACGACCATGCCTTCCGTGATGCCTCGCGTCTTGCCGGCGTCAACTCCATCAACTGGGTCCGCGTCATGGCCCAGATTTCCTATTACATCTACGCCGGCCTTGCCCTGGGTGCGCCCGACCGGGCCATTTCCTTCACCGTTCCCACCGGCAATTTCGGCAATGTCTTTGCAGGCTTGATGGCCAAGCGCATGGGTCTTCCCATTGACCGCCTGGTCGTCGCCACCAACGCCAACGACATTCTCGACCGCACCATCAAGTCCGGCCGCTACGAGGTGAAGGGCGTCCACGCCACCTCAAGCCCGTCGATGGACATCCAGGTGTCGAGCAACTTCGAGCGTCTCGTTTACCTCGCCAACGACCGCGACAGCGCCGCCGTGGTCCGGGCCATGGACGGTCTCAAGCAGTCAAACGCCTTCGCGCTCGCCACCGAGGCCTTGCAGACTATCCGCAACGAATTTGACTCGGGTGCAACCGGCGAGGCCGAAACCGCCGCCACCATTCGTGCCATGCTTGCGGAAACCGGGGAATTGCTTGATCCGCATACGGCTGTTGGCGTGGCCGTCGCCCGCAAACACCTGGGGGCCGCCCCCATGGTCACGCTGGCCACGGCCCATCCCGCCAAGTTCCCCGACGCCGTCGAGCAGGCTGCCGGGGTCAGGCCCCGTTTACCTCAACGACTTCAACACTTGATGACGGCCCAAGAAAGTTTCACAGTGCTTCCAAACAGCGCGGACGTGGTGAAGGATCACATCAAGACCCACACCGCACTGTAAGGGGAGGGTCTATGTCAGTAGAAGTGTCGCGCCTTGACAACGGGCTGCATGTTGTCACCCACAATATGCCCCACCTCGAAACCGTGGCGTTGGGCATCTGGGTCAAGGCTGGTGCGCGTGACGAATTGCCGGAAGAAAACGGCATTGCCCATTTCCTCGAACACATGGCTTTCAAGGGGACCAAGCGCCGTACCGCACAAGGCATCGCCGAGGAGATCGAAAGTGCCGGTGGCGAAATCAATGCTGCAACCGGCATGGAAACAACCACCTACTATGCCCGTGTCCTCAAGAATGACTGGCAGCTCGCCCTCGACATTCTCTCTGACATCTTTTTGAACTCGACACTGGATGAAGGCGAACTCGACCGCGAGCGTGATGTCATCCTGCAGGAAATTGCCGCCTCCAAGGACCAGCCGGACGATCTGGTTTTCGATCTGGCCCAGGCTGCCAGTTATGGCGATCATCCCCTTGGCCGCTCCATCCTCGGCCCTGCCGCACTGGTCGAGACCGTGACCCGCGACCAGATGAAAGCTTGGCGTGACCGCAACTACTGGGCGTCTCGCATTGTCGTCTGCGCAGCGGGCAACATCGACCACGCCGCGTTCAACCGTGAAACCGAAAAGCACTTTGGCCATCTTTCGCAGGGCCACGAGCCGCAGCGCCATTCGCCCGTGTTCTCGGCCGGGGCCGCAACCGAACAGAAGCCGCTCGACCAGACCCACATCGTTCTTAATTTCAGCGCCCCCAACTACCGCGACCCGCGCATCTATCAGATGCAAGTCCTGTCGGCGATCCTGGGCGGCGGCATGTCATCGCGCCTGTTCCAGGAGGTGCGTGAAAAACGCGGCCTCTGCTACAGCGTTTTTTCGTACGGTACCTCTTATGAGGACGTCGGCCAGCTCGGTATCTACGCCGCCACGTCACCGGAACATACCTCTGAACTGATCGACGTTTCCTCAAAGGTGATGATGTCCATGGGCGAGCAGGTGACAGCCAAGGAAGTGGACCGTGCCAAGGCCCAGCTCAAGGCCAGCCTCGTCATGAACCTCGAGAGTGCCTCATCGCGCGCCGACCAGATCGCCCGGCAATACCTCGCCTTCGGCAGCATTCCCGAAATGTCGACATTGGTGGAACGCATCAGTGCCGTGACCCCTGACGATGTGAAGGCACTCGCCTACAACATCTTCACCAGCAAGCCGCCATCACTCAGCGCCGTCGGCCAGTTGTCGGCGCTGGAAAGCCACAACACCATTGCCGCCCGGTTCAAGAAGGCGTGACGGAGCAGGGCCATGGCCTTTCTCATGTCTTTCCGCAGGAGTTCCGACCCCAGTGCGCTGGCAGGGCAGGGCCTTGCGCTGCGTTTTCCAGTCATGGAAGACTTTGCCCAGTGGTGTGAACTGCGGGCCCGGAGCCGCGCCTTTCTCGAGCCATGGGAACCGCGCTGGCCCGACGATGAATTGGCTCTCGCGTCTTTCCGTCATCGCATCCGCCGCTACCGTGAGCTGATTGCCGAGGACGTGTGCTATCCCTATTTCATTCTCCACGGCGAGAAACTGCTCGGTGCCGTGACACTGTCCAATGTCCGCCGCGGTGTCGCCCAGACGGCCACTCTCGGCTACTGGATCGGCGAACCTCATGCCCGCCGGGGTCATATGGGCCGTGCCCTCTCCGTGCTGCTGCCGCACGCCTTCGGAGGTCTCAATCTGCACCGCGTGGAAGCCGCCTGCCTGCCCCGCAATGCGGCGTCCATTTGTCTGCTGGAACGCGCCGGATTTGCGCGCGAAGGCCAGGCCCGGGCCTATCTGCAAATCGCCGGAACATGGGAAGACCATCTGCTTTTTGGCAAAGTGCGGGATTAAGCTTGGCGGCGACAGGCCACTGCCTCGCGGGCTACGATAGGACGATGATTCGCGGGGCGCTGACAGTTCGGATTCTGCTGGGGCTGGTGGCCCCGTATTTGGCGTTGTTGTGCTTGGCACTGGCGCAACCCGTCTTGGCCCAGGAAGTCATCGAAATTCCGGCAAACTTTTCAAGCGTTGATCTCACCGGACGCAGCACGCCCATTGCCGCGCAACGCCAGAACCTTGCGATTGAAGTGCCCGGCGACACCGAAGGCTCGCGCGTCGTGCTGGAATTGCGCGCCCGCGGGCCGGGGCCGGACTACACCTGGAGCATCTTCAACATCCGCAATTCATCGCCAAGCGAGCGCAAGCTGGTGTTGGTGGTGGACGACCAGCGCTTTGCCGCCTCGGGTTTGTTCAAGCTCAAATCCTTCGCTGAACGCCCATATGGCGTGGTGCTTTCAAGCGGCCAAGACACACTGGAACGCACCCTGGCCCAATCCGGCGTGGCTGCTACCTTTCGCATCAAGCCGATGGCCAGTGTGACGCTGGCCCTCGAGGGTGGCAGCCCCGGCCAATCCGTGCAGATCCTGACGCAGCAAGACTTCACCGCCCGCGAGGCGATGCTGTCTTTCATCAATGGGGGCGTCATTGCCATCGCCCTTCTGCTCGCCTTCGCCATGCTGGCACTCTATGGCATCCGCGCCCACGCAGCCTTCGTGGCGGGATCACTGTTTGCGCTTGCTGCTGCGGGCTTCATGGCTTTGGAAAGTGGACAACTGGTCAAGCTTCTTCCGCGCCTGCCCATCGCCGGCATGCCACTCGACATGCTGCGTGCCGTCATCGAGAGCCTGTTCCTGCTGGCACTGGCCTCCTGCCTCGTTGCCTTCAGCGCACTGCGCCAGCGCGGCATCCTCGCCGCCCTCAGCGTCGTTGCAATTCTGGCCGTCGCGGCGGCCAATGTCGGATATGCGACGGTTGATCCACTCAAGGCCACAGTCTCTGCCCGATTTGGATTTGCACTGCTGTCCCTTTTCGGATTGTTGCTCGGGTTCCTGGTGCGCAAGTCTGACTACGGCACGGTGCGGCAGTCGCTTCTGCTGTGGGCAGCGCTGGCCAGCTGGGCCGTCGTTGCTGGTGTATTTGCCGCCCATTCGACTTCAAACTCCACCCAGCACATTGCGCTGATGGTAGGCCTTGCCTTGGTGCTGGCACTGATGTCGTTCACCCTGGTGAGCTTCGCCTTCTCGCAAGGCTTCCTGGCCAAACCATTGCTCACCGATTCCAGTCGCCGCAGTCTGGCACTGGCGGGGGCCGAACATTTCGTCTGGGATTGGCAGCCTTATGCGGATCGCCTCGATATCAGCACCGACCTGGCTGTGGCGCTGGGCTACGACACGGCAAGTTGGCAGAAGGCATCGGCGATTGCATTCCGCTCCATCATGCATCCAGATGATGTGCCAATCTATCAGACGTTGCTTGACGAGCGCGAGATTGAAGCTGGCGGCTTCCATGAACTGGAACTGCGCCTGAAAGAGGCGTCGGGCAATTACCGCTGGTTTGCCCTGCGCGTGCGGGCACTGCCCGGGCCCAACCGCCGCACTGCCCGCTGCATCGGCACGCTCACTGATATCACCCGCAACAAGGTGACCGAAGACCGCCTCATCACCGATGCCGTGCATGATCCGGTGACGGGCCTGCCCAGCCGTGCAATCTTTGCTGACCGGCTGTCACGCGAGATTGAAAAGCCTTTGGCTGTGCCGGTGCGGGTTCTGCTGATTGCGCTGGAGCGGTTCAAGACATTGAACGATGGCCTTGGCCATGATCTCGGCGACCAGTTGCTGATGGTGGCGGGGCAGCGTATCGCCGATTGCCTGATTGGTGATGAAACGGCGGCGCGCATCACCGGCAGCCAGTTTGCCGTGATGCATCTTGAAACCATCGACAATCGCCACGCCCTGCAACTTGCCGAAGACATTCGCCGCGCCGTGTCGGCACCGGTGCCGCTGGGCGAACGCAACGTCTATCTCTCCGCTGTCATTGGCATATCGCGCGCCAGTGCCGATGGCTTTTCCGCCGAAGACCTTCAGGCCCAGGCTGCCGCCGCGTTGCATGACGCCCAGAAGGAAGGAAAGGCCGGCGTGCGCGTTTATGAAGAGGGATTGCAGGACGAACGCAGTGCCCGCGTTGATCTCGAGCAGGAATTGCGCCACGCTATCGACAACGGCGAAATCGAAGTGCTTTACCAGCCGATTGTCAGTCTCGAGTTGCGTCAAGTCGTAGGGTTGGAAGCTCTCACCCGCTGGCGTCATCCGGTGCAGGGCCTGTTGCCGCCATCAAAGTTCCTCGGCCTGGCCGAGCAGGCTGGCCTGATGCCCGTCCTCACCATGGCCGTGATGTCGGCAGCGCTGCGCCAGATGGGTATCTGGCAACGGGTGCTGACCCGCGAGCGCCCCATCTATGTCGCCATCAATCTCTCGGCTGATGAGTTGAACGAACTTGCCTTCGTCGACCGCCTGCGTGCCCTCATTGTTCGCGAGGGCGTGCGGGCCAACACGGTGAAGATTGAAATCACCGAGTCAATGGCCATGCGCTACCCGGACCGGGCGCGCCAGTTCCTGCAGCGGTTGCAGGCCTTGGGAGTGGGCGTTGCCTGCGATGATTTCGGCACCGGTTTCTCAAGCCTTGCGAGTCTGCGTGATCTGCCCTTCGACACCTTGAAGATTGATCGCTCGTTCCTGGTGGCGGAGGCCATGGAAGGCCGCGGTGGTGTCATTCTCGACACGGTGGTTACTCTCGCCCACGGCCTTGGCATGCTGGTGGTGGCAGAGGGAATCGAGAACGAAGCCCAGGCCTCGCGGCTTCTGGCGTTGGGTTGCGACCTGGGGCAGGGCTATCATTTCAGCGAACCGCTGGAGCCGCGCCAAGTGGAGAAGTTGCTGGTGGTCTTGCCGCGCACCCACGCGCCGCTGCCGCACGAATTCCGCACCGCTGACTACAGTGGTGAAGAAGAAGACCCGTATGCACAGTCACCACAAGCGGGATCTGCACCCATGGCACCACGCTCGCAGCGCGCCGTGGAAGAGGAACTCTTCGAGCAATTGCCACCTGACGAAACCATGTTCGAGGCTGAAGCTGAACCAGAACCAGAATCCGAGCCAGAAGAGCTGCCTTCGATCTTCGGTATGCCGACGCCCAGGCCAGCAACGCGAACGCCACCCCGGACAACTGCAAAGGCGGCCAAAACCAAACCTGCCACCAAGGCCAAGCTGAAGAAAAAGCCACCACCGCGCAAGAAGCCGCGCAAGTCAGGGCGATAAGGCAACGCGTTTGCGATCAGTTGGCGTCCTAACCGTGTCCGGCTTCACTCGAGAGCATGCGCGGGTCGACACCGAGTTTTGCCAGGGCCTGCGCGTGTTTGCGCTCCAGGTCGTGGGCAAAGAGAATGTCGGCATCGGCGTCACAGTGCAGCCAGCCATTGTGCATGATTTCGTTTTCAAGCTGCCCCGGTGACCATCCCGCATAACCGAGTGCGACGAGCCGTTGTTCCGGCCCCTTGCCGTTGGCGATGTCACGCAACACATCAAGCGTCGCAGAGACGACGTAGCTCTGCCCTACCTTGAGGCTGGTTTCGTCGGCCGGGTAGTCCGTGGTGTGCAGGACAAAGCCACGGAAGGTTTCGACTGGACCGCCGAGCCGCACCGGAATGCGCAACACCTCTTCCGGCACGTCTTCCAGACGTTTGGCCAGTTCGGTCTTTTCCAGAAGATCAGAGAACACCGTCAGGGGTGCCGGCTTGTTGATGACAAAGCCCATCGCACCCTGCTCGGTATGAGCACAAAGAAACACCACCGAACGCTCGAAATTGGGATCGCGGATGCTGGGCATCGCAATCAGCAGCTTGCCTTCAAGGGTCGTGGCCGGGGTCATGGTGCGAGGATAGTCCGCCGCAACGCCCCCGCAAAGGGGTGACGCGCAGGTGACTGGAACGTGATTGACGCAGGCGCTATCTGTTGCCCATGAGAAAAATTCGATTGTCCAGGCGGAACCTTTTGCTGGCAACGCCAGCCTTGATTTTGAGCAGCACCGCCAAGGCAGATACACCACATCAGGTACGCTTCCTGCACGGCGGTTTTGACGGTGCCCGCTATCAGGGTGGACTGATGATCCGCATGTTGCCGGGCTGGAAAACCTACTGGCGCGTGCCCGGTGCGGGCGGCATTCCGCCAGTGATCGAAGCCACCGGCACAAATCTCGGCAGTTTCCGTTTTGACTGTCCGTTGCCATATCGCCTGAGCGGAGCTGATGGCGAAAGCATTGGCTACAAGGACGAGGTGATCTTCCCCTTCGAATTGACACCGGTGGATGCCACGGCCCCGGTTGCCGTCACCCTGTCGGCCTTTGTCGGTGTTTGCGAAACCATCTGCATCCCAGTGCAGGCACAAGAGCAGGTTGAGTTGAAGCCCGTGGCCATGGCGACCCGTGATGCCGCTGTGTTGCTGCAATGGCGCGCCCGCGTGCCGCAGGTGACTGAAGCAGGTCCCATCCTCTCTGCGACAGCAGGAGAAGCACACGAAGCACGCTTTGTTGATCTCAAGCTCGCTCGCCCCCTGCGTGACATCTTCGTTGAGGGCAGCGCACTGCACTTCTTCGCCGCACCGCGATTTCACGCCGATGGTCTTGCCGCAACAATCGCAGTTCACGGAGCCAAGTCCGTTGCCGATCTACTGGGCCATGACCTGCGTATCACCATCGACGACGAGGGCCGGGGTCTTGAGCAGATGCTGAGGGTCGTATAAGGCCTTCTCTTCAACACAAGTGGAATGACCATGAAGATCAACATCGGCGACCGCCTGCCGCAGGTCGAATTCAACACCATGACGCCAGATGGCCAGAAAAAGGTTTCCACTGCAGATTTCTTTGCAGGCCGCAAGGTCGTGCTCTTTGCCGTACCTGGAGCCTTCACCCCGACTTGCAATCTCAATCATATTCCCGGCTATGTGATGGATCATGACGCCATCCTGGCGAAGGGCGTTGCCGTCATCGCCTGCACGGCAGTCAATGACGTCCATGTCTTGAAGGCCTGGGCCAAGGCAACCGGTGCGGAAGACAAGATCATGATGCTGTCTGATGGCAACGGTGACTTCGCCAAGGCCTGCGGCCTTGCCAAGGACTTGTCGTCCGCCACCATGGGGCTGCGTTCATCGCGCTATTCCATGATTGTCGAAGACGGCGTGGTGAAGGCGCTCAACATCGAAGACAAATCCGGTGTCAATGTGTCAGGTTCGGAAACCATTCTGACCCAGCTTTGAACGGGCACATGTGGAACGACGGCCTCAGCGCTCGCAATCTCGCCGATCTCGCAACATCGCGGGGTGGTTCCCATGATCGCCCGTTGCTGGTCTGCGATGATGGCCGTGACTTTACCTTCGCACAGTTTTGGGAGTTGGCCGGACGGCTTGCCTTTGCGTTAAAGTCTTCAGGGGCAAATCCTGGTGACCGTATCGCCGTGCAAGTGGAGAAAAGCCCGGAGGCAATTGCCTTGTTCTGGGCCTGCGCGCGCGCCGGTTTTGTGTTCCTGCCGTTGAACACGGCCTATACTTCCGCCGAGGTCTCCTACTTCGCGGAGGACGCGGAGCCTGCCGTGATGGTGATATCGCCACACCGCCACGCTGAACTTTCCGCTGTCGCCGCCAAGGCCATGTGCAGGGCGGTGCTGACACTCGATGATGTGGGCGGCGGCACGCTGATTGCTGGCGCAACGGGTGCGATCAGCGATCATCCATCGTCGTGGGATGATCTCGCCGCAATCCTCTACACCTCCGGCACCACGGGGCGCTCCAAGGGCGCGATGTTGAGCCACGGCAATCTGGCGTCGAACGCGCTGGCACTGGTCGAGGCGTGGCAATTCACGCCCGATGATCGTTTGATCCATGCTCTGCCCGTCTATCACACCCACGGACTGTTCACCGCCACGAACACGCTGCTGCTCTGTGGCGGCCAGATTTTCTTCCGCCGCAAATTCGATGCTGATGATGTCATGCGCCTGATGCCACGGGCCACCAGCCTGATGGGCGTGCCGACATTCTATACGCGTCTCTTGCAGCACAGTGGCCTGACGCGCGCCGCGACGGCCCATATGCGCCTGTTCATTTCCGGATCAGCACCATTGTTGGCTGAAACACATCGCGAATTTTCCGCGCGCACCGGCCACGCCATTCTCGAACGCTACGGCATGACCGAAACCAGCATGAACACGTCCAACCCCTATGCCGGCGACCGGCGCGCCGGCACTGTGGGCAAGCCGCTGCCCTTCATTTCAGTGCGCGTCGCCGATCCTTTGACGCATGAGGAACTGCCTGCCGAAAACGATGGCATGATCGAAGTGCAAGGCCCCAATGTCTTCAAGGGCTACTGGCGCAATCCACAGAAAACGGCGGAGGACTTCACTGGCGATGGGTGGTTCATCACCGGCGACATGGGCCGCGTCTCGAGCGATGGCTATGTGACGATCTCGGGCCGGGCCAAGGACCTCGTCATCACTGGCGGCTTCAACGTCTACCCCAAGGAAGTGGAACTCTTGATCGACGCCATGCCCGGTGTGCTGGAAAGCGCGGTGTTTGGTGTTCCGCATCCGGATTTTGGCGAGGCGGTGACGGCAGCAGTGGTGGCGAAGCCGGGAGGCAAAGCTGGACGAAGCCACCATGCTCGCAAGCCTCAAGATGGAACTCGCAACGTTCAAGTGCCCCAAGCGTATCCTGATCGTGGAAGAACTCCCCCGCAATGCCATGGGCAAGGTGCAGAAAGCCGTATTGCGAGAGAAGTGGGGTGGCCACGTGTGATGATCGCCTCACTGCCCCGTATGCACCCCGGCCAGGTTCAACATGTGGACGAGGGCGAGAATCGCCACAAAGCCGGCGGCCAGCATCAGCGGGGTTGTGGGCAGCAGGTGCGGCGTGAGTGAGTCCCGCGGCCGCTTCTCCAGCCAGACCAGGCCACCGATGCCCGCCGCGCAGGCCGCGAAAACCAGGAAAGTGACGATAAATTCGGGATTTAGCAGGTGCGTGGGCATGGTTCGGAAGGTCTGGATGGCAGTGGTTGACAGGCCCTTGGGGCCTGACTAAGGAGAACCCCGAATTTCAAGTCGGGTGGATGTTCCACCCCTATAGGTGATTTCCATGAAAGTCCGCAATTCGCTCAAGGGCCTGATGAAGCGCCACCGCGACAACAAGCTGATCCGTCGCAAGGGCCGCGTCTACATCATCAACAAGACCAACCCGCGCTTCAAGGCGCGCCAAGGTTAAGTCCCGGGTTAAGTCAACTATCACGTCGATTTGACGCCGCGCTGGGCTCCACCCGGCGCGGTTGCCGTTTTTGTGGCCAGATTTCTGTGCCATAGTCCAAGCATGCGCTTGCTGTTCACCTCCGCGATTCTGGCCACACTCATCGCTGCCCCCGACGTCATGGCGCAGGACAGCGCGCCGCCCGCTGCGCCCACAGCATCTGCCTCGGCCACGGTGACGACAAAACCGCAGGCACCTGCCGTTGTGCGGGCCGAAGAACTGGACCGCCTGTTTGCCCAGCTTCACACCGAAGGTGCGGAAGCCCGCGCCAGCAGCGTCGAGCAGAAGATCTGGGCCAATTGGGGCCGCAATGATTCAATCACGGCCGAAGTGTTGCTGGGCCAGGCCACCAAGGCCATGAACGCCCAGGAATTCCCGGTGGCGGAGGAAATTCTGGATCGCCTTCTCACCGCGCGGCCCGAATACACCGAAGCCTGGAACCGCCGCGCCACCTTGAATTTCCTGGCCCAGCGCCATGACAAGTCACTGGCGGACATTGAAAAGGTGCTGGAACTGGAGCCTCGCCATTTCGGCGCCTTGGCTGGCCGCGGCATGATCTATGAGGCGCAGGGAAAACCTGACCAGGCACTCGCCGCATACCGCGAAGCTCTGGCGGTCAATCCCCACATGCAGGGCGTCAAGGACAAGGTGAAGCTGCTGGAAAAGCAGCGCCCAGAGATTTAGGGCATCAGGGCGTTTACACGCCCTTGCCGTCCTTACCGATGATGGCGACGCGCAGCATGTTGGTGGTGCCCGGCGTACCGATGGGAATGCCGGCGGATATCAGAATGCGGTCACCGGGTTTGACGAAGCCTTCGCGCGAGGCGATTTCGCCGGCCTTCGAAAACATTTCGTCGATGTTCTGGGCGTCTTCGGTCAGCACACAGTGCGTGCCCCAGGCCAGCGCCAGGCGGCGCGCCGTGCCCGCTACCGGTGTCAACGCCAGGATCGGCATGTTGGGCCGCTCGCGCGCAATGCGAAGCCCGGTGGAGCCCGATCCGGTGTAACAGACAATCGCGGGGACTTTCAGCGTTTCGGCAATGGTGCGGGCGGCGGCCGAGATGGCATCGGCAACAGTTGCTTCCGGTTCGGTGCGCTGGGCGTGAATGATGCCTTCGTAGTGGCTGTCGCTCTCGACTGAGAGCGCCACGCGATCCATGGTCTGCACGGCTTTTTCCGGCCACTTGCCGCTGGCACTTTCCGCCGACAGCATGACGGCATCGGCACCTTCATAGACGGCGGTGGCGACGTCAGAAACTTCCGCGCGGGTCGGCACTGGTTCTTCAATCATCGACTCGAGCATCTGCGTCGCCACGACAACTGGCCGGCCATAGCGCCGTGCTGCGCGGGTAATCTGTTTCTGCCGGGCCGGAACCAATTCAATCGGCAATTCAACACCAAGGTCACCGCGTGCCACCATGATGCCGTCGGCATATTTCAGGATCTCGTCGAGACACGTCAGCGCTGACGGCTTCTCGATCTTGGCCATGACAGCGGCACGGCCATTGATCAGTTTGCGGGCCTCGGCCACGTCTTCCGGGCGCTGCACGAATGACAGCGCAATCCAGTCGGCACCGATGTTGGCTGCGGCCTCGAGATCGGCACGGTCTTTCTTGGTGAGGGCGGGAATGGGGATCACCGTATCAGGCAGGTTGACGCCCTTGCGGTTCGACAGGACGCCGCCGAATATCACCGTCGTGGTGAGGGACGTTGGTGTTGCCGCCATGATCTCGACGCGCAATCGCCCATCGTTCAGCAGCAGGCTGTCACCCACTTTTGCGGCTGCAAAAATTTCCGGATGTGGAAGGTAGACGCGGCTCGCATTGCCTGGCGTCGGGTCAGTGTCGAAGATAAAGGTGTCGCCGGCGTTGATGCGGACTTCCTTCTCGGCGAAGGTGTCGATGCGGATCTTCGGGCCTTGCAAGTCGGCGAGCACGCCAATGGGCCGGCCCACTTTCTTTTCCACGGCGCGAATGTGCCCATAGAGCGTGGCCAGCATTTCATGCGAAGTGTGGCTCATGTTGATGCGGAACACGTCCACACCGGCAATGAACAGCTTCTCGATCATCTCCGGGGTTGAGGAGGCCGGGCCCAGCGTTGCCAGGATTTTGACTTTACGATTGCGACGCACGGAATTGGAGGCCCTTCATGTGGCCTGACCAGGAAAAACCTGTCATGGGGCCTGGGTTGATTTTTCGCCAGACAGCGAGATGGTCCAATCCGATTCCTCGCCGGTATCAACCTCGAAGAAGCCGACTTGCGTGAACTCGCGTTCCTTGCAGTTGTCGAAGCCCCGGATGGTAAAGATCTTGTCGCGGATGCACATCATGGCCTTGCCGCCCCATGATCCGCCCTTGTCGTAGTCCACGGCATAAACATAATAGAACTTGGCAATCAGGTCGCCCTTGAGCAGCGGCAGGCACTTGCCGGGATCAAAAGTCCACCAACCCTCAGTCGCCCAGCCTTCCTTGTCCTTGTAGCCGATGGCCACGCCGACACGGCTTGTGGTGTTATTGCACAGCTTCAGGTCAGCCTTGGCCGGCACGGCAGCAAGCCCGAGGAGCAACGTCGCCCCCAGGATACCCGCCAAATGTCGCACCATGCCCGTCCTCCCGGAAATTGTCATCCGAATCAGCCCTACATTTCATTTTGAAGGTATACCCGTCAACTTAAAACGGCACATTCTTTCAGTGCCTCCGCTGCCCAGCAAGGTGATTGGTTGTGGATGACGGCATGACGCCCTTTGTGTGCCGTGCTCCGGCTTCCTATGTAGAGGGGAAGAGAGAAAGCCCCATGGACAAATCCCGGGACAAATCCCGCCAGACCGAACTGGAGGCAGCCGTGTTCCGCCGCCTCGTTGAACATCTGCGCCAACGCACCGATGTGCAGAACATCGACCTGATGAACCTCGCGGGCTTCTGCCGCAATTGCCTGTCGAACTGGCTTGAGGATGCCGCCAGGGCGCAGGGCGAACCGCTGAGCCGCGATGACGCCCGCAAGCATATCTATGGCATGTCCTACGAGGACTGGAAGGCCAAGCACCAATCTGAAGCGTCGCCCGGCCAGAAGCAGGCCTTCGAAAACGCCAAACCCAAATCCCATTGATCCACGAGGAAGCATTCAATCATGGCCGAGAAGACCAAGACCACATTCGCACAGGGGCAACTGCGCACCATCGTTGAACGCATCGAGCGTCTTGAGGAAGAAAAGAAGACTATCGCCGGAGACATCAAGGAAGTTTACGCCGAAGCCAAGGGCAACGGCTTTGACGTCAAGATTCTGCGGAAGGTGATTTCACTGCGCAAGAAGGATGCCGACGAGCGTCAGGAAGAAGAAGCCATGCTGGAGGTTTATCTCGCAGCGCTTGGCATGCCGGAAACAGCACGCGAAGCCGCCGAATAAGATCTTCACGCACCATACATTCGCAAACAAGAAAGCCCCGGCACAACCGGGGCTTCTTCAATTCTGTAGCAGGATGGTGATTATTCCGTCGCGTCGCCGAGCACGGTGTTCTGCGACAGGCGCAGCTTGATCGGCGGCAGGTTGCCCTTGCCCTCGCGGTTTACCGTCAGCATGTTGCCCTTGCCTTCGGCAGACTGGAGCGGCTGGTGACCGACAATGCCACTGCCGTCGGGCCCAAGCACGGCAACCTGCGGCATGACGTCTGCGATGTTGGTATCAACACTGGCAGCCGTCTCGTCATTGCGCTGCAATTCTTCAGCACTGGAGAACAAGCGGTTCCACCAGCTCACATCGCCACCATCGATAGAGGCAATGGCGGGTTCAATGACTGGCGCATCCTGCGTCGTGGTATCGCGCAGTTCGGCTGCAAAGTTGGTCTTGGTCTCCATGTTGGAGATGACTTCAATCGAGTCGTCTTCAAGCAGGGTATCTGCCTCAGCCACTGTACCAAGTGCATCCACAACCGGCGTCGGCTTGCGCTTGAAGACCTGCGATTCTGGTGGTGCGTTGGCTGGCTGGATGGTCACACCATCGCCGAGATCACTGGATGCGGCGGCCAGCTGCATCACTTCACGCGGCTTGAGGCGCGGCTTTACGATTGACGCAAGGGCAGTAGCAGCAGGTTCGCCGTTGGCGGGAACGACCTCAGCCGAACCGTCAGCGAGCGCTTCCACGGCAGCGGTCTGCGCCATTGAGGCGAGGCCTTGGGTATCGGGATCAATGAGCTTCGGCTGCTTGGCCTTGGCTGTCATGGCTGGCTGGTCGACAATCGCGGCATCAAGTGGCGCTGCAGCGCTGACAGTGTCAGCTCCAACGGCAGCGGCATCTTCGCTCCACTGTGCCAGTTCATTGCCGGAACCGGCGTAGGCATCAAGCGGAGCTGTCGGATCGGCAAGCTGTTGCTTCTTGCCCTTCTTGCCGGTGACAAGGCCCCAGAGGCCACCCGACTTTTCTTCGTCGTCATCCTCGGATGCAACTTCAATCGATTCAGGCTGTGGCACCTTGCTTGTCAGGCGCTTGCCAACATACTTCTGACCGTCACGCAACAGCGAAGCCATTTGCGACGGCGCCATGCCAGGACCCCAATGGCGGACGTTGCCTGTGTCAATGTGCAGGAAGCCCGTCGGGCCGCCAGCGGAACGGTAATAGCCAACGCCACCGACCTTGCGCACCAGAGCACTGTTGCGGATCTTGGCGGTTGACACGTCGGGGAAGAAGAAGTCGATTGCCTTGCCCCGCATGTGCTGGCTCTTGCCAGCAACCTTGCGGCCAATCTTTTTCAGGAATGCATTGGTGCGCGGGCTGCGATAGCCACAGACAATGCTGATGGGCTTGCGCGATCCAAGATCGGCATGCAGCTCCCACATCAGGTCGAGAGTCTTGGGATCAATTTGAATGGGTTCGTTGCGTCGCCAGTCACGCATCAGGTAATTGATTTGTTTCATCGCAGACGGCACGTAGCGGCCATTCTGCATGTAAGTGACCGTCAAGGTCTCTTTGGTGTGAATGTGATAGAGCGAAATCGTTCTGTTTTCGCCACCAGCCACTGTCGGCGTCGCATCGACAAACGTCCACGCGCCCAGTGCGAGCGTCCCTGCAATGGCCATTGAGGCCAAGGCTTTGGCAAATCGTTTGGTCAATTGAATGCGATGTCCGACGTCCGTTACCCGTTCATTTTTCACGCAACTCACCCCAGGCCCCGGCCTGGCTCCCACACTAACTCAGGGCAGAACTGAAGAGAGCTACAGGCCCACTCTAGTACTATTCCCGACATCGAACAAGATTGAGGCCTCCATGAGGCGACCCCAGCTGAGGATAAACATTGCCCGATTATGATTAATTGGGGATTAAGAGACTTTGATTCAAATTCTTAGTCAGTCACAGTGGAGGTCGATTTTGCCGCAGCTTCGACGATCTTGACAGTGGAATCATTGCCGTAGGCTCTTGCAACAATGGTCCGGGCCCCTTCGAGTGTTTTGTCGCGCTCGTAAAGGTCTGTAAAATAACGGATTTTTCCCGTATTGTCGGGCCAGGCCGTGAAATAGGTGAGGTGCACAGGCACTTTCTGGGCCAACTTCACATTCTGGGTTTCGCCGCCTGCAAGGCGCGATTCGATCTCATCGTCTGTGATGCCGAGCAGAACCTTGGCGAATTCCCGCGGATTCTGGACGCGTACGCAGCCATGACTGAAGGCCCGGCGGTTTTCCGCGAACAAGTCCCGATTCGGGGTATCGTGCATGTAGATGGAATGGCTGTTGGGGAAGAGGAACTTCAATTCGCCAAGGGCATTGCCGTCGCCTGCCGGTTGCACAACACCGATCCCCGAATTTGGCCCGACACTGCCCCAACTGACAGAGCGCGAAGAAACTTTCTTGCCCTTGGCATTGACCACCTGATAGCCGATGCGGTCAAAATAGCCGGGATCGCGGCGCAGTTTGCCAAGATACTCATTGATCAGGATTGACGCTGGCATTCCCCAAGTGGGATTGAACACCACAGTTTCCATTTCGTCGTGAAAGAGCGAGGTCTGGGTGGTCGGACGACCGACGATGACACGGCTGGTCCAGATCGATTGACCCTTGTCCATGACGTTGACGTCAAAGCCCGCCTGATTGACGAACACATGGCGTTCGCCCAAATTCTTGGGCAACCAGCGCACGCGCTCAAGGCTGGAGATCAGTTTCTCGCGCTCATTGCCACTGACGTCGGCGTTGAATGACTTGGCAGTTGCCTGGTCCAGCGCCCCAGTCTGCGAGACGCCGACCGTTGCCTGATAGGCCTTGATGCTTTTGGACAAGGCTTTGTCGAGCACCTCAATTTTATCCGGTTCGACATCAGCATCTTCTGCCGTGAGATGGCCCAAGGCCACCATGCGGGCGCGCAATTCGGGAATACGGGTGTCCTTCTGGCCCGGCTTCACGCGCTTGCCAGCCGGGAAGGGAACAGCTTTTTCCACAGTTCCGGTGCCCGACAGCTTGGCCAATTCCGCCTTGAGCAGGGCATAGGCAGGATGTTTTGGGGCGAGGGATTTCAGATATTCGGCAGGGTATGGCGTGAAAGCCAGCACTTTGAGCGCAACCGACGGCACCACGCTCTCGGGCTTCACATCATGATAAAGCGACAGCTTGCCCGGATCGTAGGCACCGCCACTCATGTGCTGGGCGTAAGTAGACAATGCCACGGACAGTGCCACGTCAAACTGCGCCGCAGCCAGGCTGCTGCCGGCAATTTGTGTGTCGATATTGTCAAAAGAGGTGAAGCCCGCGGGCATATAGCGCGCCGGTTCAAGACCGTCCTCATTCGACGACTTGAGAACAGCCAGCGCTGCCTTGGCGCGCTCCGAGGGCACACCATTCTGCAGCCACAGCGGCTTGAACTTGCTGTCCTTGTAGTGGGCCAGAACCGCTTCACGCGTTTTCTGATCGGCCTTCACAGGGGTGGACTTGTCAGCCAGAACAAGGCGGACGGATTCACCAGCCAAGCCTTCGGCTGGCAGCGTGGAAAGCGCGGAATCTGCCACCGGTTGCAGACGTGGCAGGACAAACGCCACATTTCCCATGCCAAAGCCCGGAATCGGCTCTGGATCGTCGTAAATGGGCATTGCCCGCTTCTTGGATTTTACGGCGTAACGCTTATTGCTGGCGCGATCGTCAAAACCATTGTCGAGAAGCCACCAATTCCGCCGCTGTTCAGCCCTTTGCCTGCGGCGCTCGGCTTTCGCGGCGCGGTCGGCCCTGCTGCCAAACAGACTTTCAAAAAATGACTTGCGGCCAAACTTATAGTCATCTGCGCTCACGGGTGAGTGCAGCAAGGTCAAAACTGCAAGGGCTGTTGTTACTCTGAATAAACGCGTGTCCATGGCGACTCCCGGCGGCCAAGCTTCATAGACTCACGGTTGTGGCTTTGCAATGACCAGGCTGCAACAGTGCCCTTCAAATTGCAGTTATCAACTTGCCACTTCTTCGAGGCCGAGGTCACGCATCTTGCGGTACAAGGTTGAGCGCCCAATGCCCAGTTTTCGGGCAACTTCCGACATTTGGCCGCGATAGCGATGCAGCGCCAGCTTGATCATGTCGGCTTCCACGTCTTCCAGTTTGCGGATATGTCCGCCATCGGTGACGGCGGGAATGCCAAGGGCCGTGCCATCGCTCACTTCCGTGCCACCTTTGCGGATGACGGAGGCACTGGGGACGGCTGGCTGTGGCATGAGCTGCGCGGCCGGGACCATGACTTCATAGCCATCCACGAGCGAAGCGATCTGCGGGAAGTCTTCGACCCCGAGCTGGTCGCCCTCGCACAACACGATGGCGCGGAACACGGTGTTCTCAAGTTGGCGCACGTTGCCCGGCCATTGGTAGGCCATGAGCATGCCAAGGGCCTCCGGCCTGATGCCGCGCACCTTGCGGCCTTCTTCGGCGGCAAGCTTGGTGATGAAATGATTGACCAGGGCGGGAATGTCATCCCTGCGCTCGCGGATGGGCGGCAGCATGATGGGGAATACATTGAGACGATAGTATAGGTCTTCGCGGAACTGTCCGGCTTTCACCATCTCGATCATGTTGCGGTTGGTGGCCGAAATGATGCGCACACTGACCTTGACCGGTTTGCGCGAGCCGACGGGATCAATCTCGCCTTCCTGGATGGCGCGCAACAGCTTCACCTGAATGTCGAGAGGAAGGTCAGCCACCTCATCGAGGAACAGCGTGCCGCCATCGGCTTCCTGGAATTTGCCGACGTGTTTGGACGTGGCACCGGTGAATGAACCCTTCTCATGGCCGAACAGAATCGACTCCACGAGATTTTCGGGAATGGCACCGCAGTTGACTGTGACAAAGGCGCGGCCGGCGCGTTCGCTTTCGCCCTGGATGGCTCGGGCGATCATTTCCTTGCCGACACCTGATTCACCTTCGATCAGGACCGGAATGTTCGAGGCGGCCCCGCGCTTGCCGAGCCGCATGACATTGGCCATGTTGGGCGAAGCGGCGATCAGGTCGCCAAAGGTCAGCGAGCCGCTGACTTTCTTGTTGAGGCGTTTTACTTCTTCAGTGAGCGCATTGACCTTGAGGAGGTTCTGGATCGAGACCTTGAGGCGCTCCGGTGACACCGGTTTGACTACAAAATCATCGGCCCCGGCACGCATCGCCTTGATGACGGTTTCAATGGAGCCCTGCGAGGTCTGCACAATCACCGGCACATCGCCGCGCACGCTTTGCAATTTTTCAAGGAATTCAATGCCGTCCATTTCCGGCATCACCAGATCGAGGATGATGAGTTCGTAGGTTCCGCCTTGCGGACCGCGCAACGCTTCGAGGGCGCGCATGCCACTGTCAACCGGGGTGGTTTCAAAGCCGAAGCGCTTCACCATCTCTTCAAGGATGCGGCGCTGGGCAGGTTCGTCTTCGACGATAAGAACGCGTGCGGTCATTACGTGATTACATCTCACTGACTAGATTGCGTGCGGTTTCTGTGTCCGCTTGGAAGGACAGGGGTGATTTGTGACAGCGAAGGGTAAATTCCCCCTTAACGCCCTTGCCCATTTGGAGACAAAACGGGGTTTTCGCCGCATGAATGGTACGCGGAATGCAGAAAGCATGCGGCAGTTGAAGTGTCGGGGCACCTCAGCCATATGCGGGGAAGACAAAAGGACCAGCCATAATGACCGCACTCGTCAATCTGCCAGAATGGAACCTTGCCGACTTGTATCCTGCCCCTGATTCTCCGGCATTTGCAGCCGACATGACCAGGGCACGCGAAGTCGTCGCGGCTTTTGCCGCTGCCTGGGCGGGCAAGCTTACAGATATTTCTGCTAAGGATTTGGCCAAAGCCATCGCGGAATATGATGCACTCTCCGATCTCATCGGCCGCATCGGGTCCTATGCACAATTGCATTATGTCGGCGATACCACGGATTCGGCGCGCGCCAAGTTCTATGGCGATGTCTCCAACGCGCTCACCGAAATATCGACCCAACTCCTCTTCTTCGAACTTGAACTGAACAAGATCGATGATGCTGCATTGACGAAATCAATGACCGAGCCCGCGCTCGCCCATTGGAAGCCTTGGATCGACAACCTGCGCATGGAGAAGCCCTATCAACTTGACGACAAGCTGGAGCAACTCTTCCTCGAAAAATCACAAACCGCCGCCGGTGCCTTCAACCGCCTCTTCGATGAAACCATGGCCGACCTGCGCTTTGAGGTGAACGGAGAAAGCCTGACACTCGAGCCGACGCTGAATTTCATGCAGTCACCCGACGAAGCCAAGCGCAAGGCGGGTGCGGAAGCCCTCGCCAAGACCTTCAAGGCCAACCTCCGCCTCTTTACCCACATCACCAATACGTTGGCCAAGGACAAGGACATCTCTGACAAGTGGCGTGGCTTCAAGGATATCGCTGACGCCCGCCATCTCTCCAATCGCGTCGAACCGGAAGTGGTTGCAGCACTGGTCGAAGCCGTGCGCGCCGCCTACCCGAAGCTCTCGCATCGCTACTATCGCATGAAAGCCAAGTGGATGGGCAAGGACAAGCTCATGCACTGGGACCGCAATGCGCCACTGCCACAGGAAGACACGCGCGACATTCCCTGGGCCGAAGCCAAAGCCACGGTGCTTGATGCCTATGGCGAGTTCGCCCCCGAGATGGCGAAGATCGCTGAAACGTTTTTCGACAAGCGCTGGATTGATGCGCCCTCGCGGCCTGGAAAATCGCCAGGTGCGTTTGCGCATCCGACAGTGCCATCAGCGCATCCCTTTGTGCTGCTCAATTATCTCGGCAAGCCGCGCGACGTGATGACGCTCGCCCACGAACTGGGCCACGGCGTACATCAGGTACTCGCCGCCAAGCAGGGCGCGCTCATGTCGTCAACACCACTCACGTTGGCTGAAACGGCCAGCGTGTTCGGTGAAATGCTGACCTTCCAGCGATTGCTCAAGAACACCACCGACGCCAAGAAGCGCAAGGCACTGCTCGCCTCCAAAGTCGAGGACATGATCAACACTGTGGTGCGCCAGATTGCCTTCTATACGTTTGAGCGCAAGATTCATGCAGCACGCAAGGAAGGCGAGCTAACTCCAGATCAAGTCAATGAAATCTGGATGAGCGTGCAGGCCGAAAGCCTCGGCGATGCCATTGAGTTTGGCCCCGGCTATGAAGTGTTCTGGACCTACATCCCGCACTTCATCCACTCACCCTTCTATGTCTACGCTTATGCCTTCGGTGATTGTCTGGTGAACTCGCTCTACGCCCGCTACCAGGAGAGCAGCGCCGGTTTTCAAGACAAGTATTTCGAAATGCTGAAAGCCGGCGGCACCAAACACCACGCCGAATTGCTCAAGCCATTTGGCTTGGATGCAAGCGATCCTGCGTTTTGGCAGAAGGGGCTGAGCGTGATTTCCGGCATGATTGATGAGCTGGAGAAGATGGAATAGTTGGCGAATTGACCTGAATTGCACTCTCTATAGTTGAGTGCTGTGTGTTGCTGGATCGCCACGATGCCGAGCATTAGGTGGAATACTGGCTGAATTGCATTGCCCCCGGTGTTCGTCCCGCTTAGCCTAAATTAACGGGGTGTTAATCTGATTCAGGTGGGTCATGCGGATTACAGGTTTATTTGCAAGCTTGGGCATTGCGCTGTTGGTGTCGGTTCCAGCGTGGGCCGCTGATGTTACAGCCGTCGACCTCTGCGCTGTTTCGGGCGTGAACGGCAAACTGGCCGCAGAAGGCGGCGTTTGGGATGCAGATGGTATCGGCTCAAACGGACAGTTTCAGGGTGTCGCCTCGCTGAGCCTGCCGCTGGGCTGCGCCTTTGGTTTGCAGTTCGATGCGGGTGCCGGAACTTTTGGTGAGGCTGATGCCGTTGGCATTGGCGGCCATTTCTTCACTCGCGATCCCAACAGCTATCTTCTCGGTGTGCACGCCACCTACGAGGACTGGAGCTTTGATACGCCGATGCGGGACGTCTCGCTTGTGAACCTCGGCGTTGAAGGCGAACTCTATCTCGGCAATATCAGTCTGGAAGCATGGGCAGGCGTGCAAGATACAAGCAGGTCGAATGCTGACGCCTTTGGCAGGTTGACGGCAGCATTTTATGCCACGCCGGACCTGCGCTTCGCAGTTGGCGTGCGCCACGCTCACGACTTTACCTCAGGCGTCTTCGGGGCAGAGTGGCAGGTGCCGGAGATGCCGTTGTCACTGACAGCGGAGGCCGAATTTGGCGAAGATGATTTCATGTCGCTCTCGGCTGGCGTAAAATTCTATTTCGGCGGCGACCAGAAAGCGCTGATCGACCGTCACCGCCAGGACGATCCGGAAGATGGATTGTTTGATTTCATTGGTGGTGCCGCCGCAGCTGGTGCTGCTGCCCCGGCCGCCGCACCTCCTGTTCTGGACGGCGTATGCGGAAATTGTGAAATCATCATACAAATCCCGTGAAATCTGGCCACAACCTGCTGCCGGAAAAATTCCTGATGAACGGGTAAAATTTGCCGCCTGAGGTGCGGGGGAACTTTTCCACCGGCTCGAGGACAATCGCCGAGTCTGGTCCAAGCACGGCACGCAAATAGCTGCGCAGCTTGTCAGCAGTGGTTTTTTCCAGATCACTCGATTGGATCATGCGAAAAATGAAGCGGTGGACATCGCATTGTTCGAGCTGCCATTGCCTGACCCCCGCAATCTCATGGAGCTGCCGTGTTGACAGCTCAGGTGCGTACAGCACGCCATCGTGACGCTGAATGAGGTTCTGCTCCCGGCCAAGAATGCGGCTGATGACAGGCAGATTGCGTCCGCATGAACACGTCTGGCCGACCTCGGCGAGGTCACCGGAGCGATAGCGGATCAGCGGCATGGCAAAATTGTAAAGCGATGTGCAGACGATATGTCCAACTCCGCCAGGTGGGCAGGGCATGCCATTTTGATCAATGACTTCGGTGCGGCTGATTTCTGTTTGTAAGTGATAGGTCCCGGTGTCAGGACATTCGATCGCAACCAGACCTGTTTCAGCCGTTGAATAGACATCACTGACGCGGCAACCCCATACGCGTCGAACTTCGTCGCGCACATCTTGTGTCAGACTTTCGCCGACGGTCATCAAGCCTGCGATCTGCAGTTTGATTCCGCGTTCCTCACTGAGTTGGACGAGCGTCATGGCATTTGAGGGCAACGTGTTGAGATAAACGCGGCCGAGTGTGGCGAGCCACTCCAGCTGTTCCCCGGCGGGCGTTGAAATGTGCAGCCTGTGGCGACTGCCGCGTGTCGCAGGGTCTCGCCAGGGCGGACCCCAACGTGTGTCTTCAATCGAGGTCGGATCCTGAGGTCGGATGAAGCCGGCCCGGATCATGGCGAGCGGCACTGCAAAGTCGTAGTCGAACCAGTCTGCATAACGATAGGAGGCACATGCCGTTCCGGCGTGATCGAAACGGGTCGTGCGAATGGACAGGGCACTGCCCGCAGAGCCCGATGTAGCCATCTGCAGCACTTCTTCATGCCCGGCTGGCAGGTCATGGGCCTGAAGCGCCTCCCAATTCGCAACGACTGTCTCACGCGTCAGGATGGGGAGCTCCTGCCAGCGCCTGAGATCGAATGAACCATCTGACAGGCGAATGCGCCCCAGCGGCACTTCGTAGTACGCTACCTTGGCATGGGCATGGCTAAGCATCTGTTGCAACTGCCGTTCCTGATAGGCAACGATGCGGTCCTGCGGCAGCCATTGCGAGCGCATCAGGCTGTCATGGAATTTCTGCGCAACGGCATATTTTCCAATGTCGGACGTTGTCTCGTTCATGCACCTCTTCTCCAGCCTTGGCTGTGGATTGACAAGCCCAGGCAGTTCCCCCCTGCGCCAAATGGCCCGGCAATCGCCACCTTGCACCACTCCATTCCCTTGGCTAAAGCCTAGGGCAACAGATTCCGTTTTGAGGGGACCACCATGGCCGATCATACACCTTCCCATACGCCGCGCGGCTTCCAGGACCACAAGGAAACCTATGAGGGATTCCTCACCGGTTCAGTTGCGCTGGGGATGATTTGTGGTTTCGTCCTGGTGGCGCTGGTTGCCTTCCGCTTCATGGACTACCTCAACGTATTCACTGGTTTTGCAGGCCTCATCCTTGGCGTCCTGGCGACCCTGATTGACGTCCGCTCCGGCGGCAAGTGGTACCTCTCCGGGGGCCTGCTGGTCCTCTTCGGTCTCTTCGTGGCCATCAACCTCTGACCTGACAGCATCATGAAAATCGCGATTCCCGCCGAAAGCAATCCGGGGGAGGCGCGCGTTGCGGCCTCGCCCGACACGGTGAAGGCCTATGTCAAAAAAGGCGCCAAGGTTTCCGTCCAGTCTGGTGCGGGCCTTGGCGCAAACTATTCCGACGATGAATTCAAGGCGGCTGGTGCAGCCATCGTCAAGGGCGAGGCCGTGGTCAAGGACGCCGATCTCGTCCTCACCATCCGCCGCCCCAATGGCAAACTTCTTGAATGCATGAAAGCCGGTACCATTGTTGCTGGCGGACTAGAGCCTTACGGCGACCGCAAGGCGCTCGACGCCTTCGCCATGTCCGGCGTTACAGCATTTGCCCTGGAGTTGATGCCGCGCATCACCCGCGCCCAGTCCATGGATATCCTGTCATCCCAGGCCAACCTCGCGGGCTACAAGGCGGTGATCGATGCCGCCGCCACCTTTGGCCGTGCCTTTCCGATGATGATGACGGCGGCAGGCACCGTGCCAGCGACCAAGGTCTTTATCATGGGCGTGGGTGTGGCAGGGCTCCAGGCCATCGCCACGGCGCGCCGTCTGGGCGCGATTGTCTCAGCCACCGACGTGCGCAAGGCAACAGAAGAGCAGGTGAAGTCGCTGGGTGCCAAATTCGTTTATGTCGATCTCGCCGAAGCCGCCACCGCGGCAGGTTACGCCCGCGAGTTGACGGCGGAGGAAAAGGCCAAGCAGGCTGAACTGGTCGCAGGCCACGTCAAGGGCCAGGACATCGTCATCACCACAGCGCTCATTCCCGGTCGTCCCGCGCCAACCCTCATCACCAGGGAAATGGTGGAGAGCATGAAGCCTGGTTCGATCATCGTTGATCTTGCGGTGGAGCGCGGTGGCAACTGTCCGCTGTCGAAGCCCGACCAGATCGTCGAACACAAGGGCGTCAAGATCATCGGCACGGTGAACCTTGCCGGTAAGCTCGCCGGCAATGCCGCACCGCTGTTTGCCAAGAACATCGCCAACTTCCTCGATCTGATGATCCAGAAGGACGGCACGCTGAAAATCGACGAAACCGACGAATGCATCTCCGGCACACTGATCGCCAAGGGCGGCAAGCTGGTGCACAAGATTTATGGGGCGAAGACGTAATGGAACAACTCGCACACACAATCGATCCGTTCATTTCGCTGCTCGGCATTTTCGTGCTCGCGGTGTTTGTCGGCTACTACGTGGTCTGGAACGTGACACCCGCGCTGCACACGCCATTGATGAGCGTGACCAACGCCATTTCATCGGTGATCGTCGTTGGTGCTCTGCTTGCGGTTGGAGCAGGAGCTATCGCGTCTGGCTCGACGCTTGCGATGATCTTTGGTTTCCTCGCGCTGGTGCTGGCGTCGATCAACATTTTCGGTGGCTTCATGGTCACCGCGCGCATGCTCGCCATGTACAAGAAGAAAGAAAAGTAAGATGAGCGCCAACCTCGCAGCCCTTCTCTATCTCGTCGCAGGGGCACTTTTCATCATGGCGCTGCGGGGCTTGTCCTCGCCTGCTTCATCGCGCCAGGGCAACATGTTCGGCATGATCGGCATGGCCATCGCCGTGTTGACGACACTGGCGCTGGCCAAGCCGGTTGGGGTTCTGCCGTGGATCCTGATTGTCGCGGGTCTCGGCATCGGCGCCGTGATCGGTGGTATCACCGCCAAGCGTATTCCGATGACCGCCATGCCGCAGCTCGTTGCGGCCTTCCACTCACTCGTCGGCCTTGCCGCCGTTTTTGTGGCTGCTGCCGCATTTTACGCGCCCGATGCTTTCGGTATTGCCACGGATGGCATTATCCACAAACAGAGCCTCATCGAAATGGCGCTCGGTGCCGCCATTGGCGCTGTCACCTTTACCGGCTCCATCATCGCCTTCCTGAAACTCGATGGCCGCATGTCCGGCTCACCCATCATGTTGCCCATGCGTCATGTCATCAACATCGCTCTGGCGCTGGCACTGTTGTTCTTCGTTTATGGCTTCTATGACAGCCAGAGCCCCATCGATTTCTGGGCCATTGTCATCATCAGCCTTGCCCTCGGCTTCCTGCTCATCGTCCCCATCGGTGGTGCCGACATGCCCGTCGTTGTCTCGATGCTGAACTCCTATTCCGGCTGGGCTGCGGCAGGCATCGGCTTTACGCTTGCCAACACGGCACTCATCATCACGGGTGCACTGGTTGGTTCATCGGGTGCCATCCTGTCTTACATCATGTGCAAGGGCATGAACCGCAGCTTCATCTCGGTCATCCTCGGCGGCTTTGGTGGCGAGAGTGCCGGGCCATCAGCCAAGGGCGAGACCAAACCGGTGAAACAGGGCAGTGCCGAAGACGCCGCCTTCATGATGAAGAACGCCGAAACGGTTGTCATCGTGCCGGGCTACGGCATGGCCGTGGCCCAGGCCCAGCACGCGCTGCGCGAAATGGCAGACCACTTGAAGAAATCCGGCGTCACCGTGAAATACGCCATTCACCCGGTGGCTGGCCGCATGCCCGGCCACATGAACGTGCTGCTCGCAGAAGCCAACGTGCCTTATGACGAAGTCTTCGAACTCGAAGACATCAACAGTGAATTTGCCCAGGCCGACATCGCCTTCGTCATCGGTGCCAACGACGTCACCAATCCCGCCGCCAAGGAAGACCCGACATCGCCGATCTATGGCATGCCGGTGTTGGAAGTGTGGAAGGCCAAGACCGTGATGTTCATCAAGCGCGGCATGTCCTCAGGCTACGCCGGCATCGACAACGGCCTGTTCTGGCGCGACAACACCTTGATGCTCTTCGGCGATGCCAAGAAGATGACGGAAGAAATCAACAAGGCGCTGGGGTAGTGATTAGTTTGCAAACGTCGCCCGCACTAACTGTGGGCAATGAGAGCCGCTGTTCATTGGAACAGTGTGGCGCATAAGCCAAACTACCAGTTCTCGGCACTCAACTATTCGCATTTTCGTCAGCCAAGTTTCTAGATCGTCTGCAAACACGGTGTGCGCTATTGATCGAGTTTCATATTGTGGCTTTTGGCCACTATCATCCAGTTGGCGACGTGCAAATATCGTTGCAACAATTTCGTTCTCGTAGATGTGCAAAGTGAATACTTCCTGTTGTCCAACATTGATTCGGACCAACAACGAATTGGAGTGCAATAACGTCGCAGACCAGAATTTTACTTCTGTGGCAGACGGGAAGGGAATGCACAGCTCGATGTATGTGCGAAGTGCCGTTAGGGTTGAGGGGTAGACGGCTTTCCCTCTGAATGAAGAAAATTTTCTCAGTTGCTTGTTTTCAAGAAGTGGCCATTTTTGCCAAATGACGGATTTGGCAATCGATTTTCCGCGAAGAAATTCCTCAGCCGACGTTGAGTCAATCACTCGGTCGAATGGGACTAATTTCGCGGACGATTGCGCCAACTTGATATTGAGGACAGGAAATTTGGCTTCCATCTTCTTGACGAGCCTTACTTCAAAAGCATCAAGACTTGTCTCAGGCACTATTTGAAACGCGGCATAGGCTATATCACGATAGTTCTTCCAGTGCTGACGTAGTCGGTTGCGAACGTTCACGGCCTGCCCAACATATGCCTGCCCATTCTCCGTTACCCAAGTGTATATCCCGGTTGAGGATGCATTGGTCCAAATAGTTCCGCTCAAAATTTCTGTCGCAAACCCATCTTCCGGAGATATGAAATCAAGGAATTCAAGTTCAGCGGCATGCTGAACCCATAGACGAAATTCCTCCCTGATTTCCGCTATGTTATTCACTCTGCCCTTATCCTTGATAGTCTGATCAACACCTCCGCAGGAATACTCAGCTCTGTCAAGCCACCGCCGGATCACTGCAATGGAGAGCTAGCGTATTCCAGAGAGAATCTCCGCCATTCGTCCCCGATTCCCAGCCGTAATGTCGGGTCAGATTATTACGCTATTCCCTCTTCAAGAAGATGACGGAATAAATCAACAAGGCGCTGGGGTAAAAAAGCGCGGGGTGCATTCCCCCGCGCATGATTTTGCCGCTTTTGGTCTGGAAGCTTGCTCCCCTTGCGAGGGGTGGAGGGCTGTGAAATGCGCGCGCTTGCTGTCATTGCAACGATACTCAGTCTGGCTGCACTGCCTGCGGTGTCCCGCGCCGAGCCGGTTGATCTCGAACTTGTACTTCTCGCCGATGCCTCTGGTTCCATCGGCAATGATGAAATCCGCTACCAACGTCAGGGCTATGCTGACGCACTCGCCGACGCCGACACGCTCGATGCCATTCGTCTGACTGGCCGCTATCAGAAAATTGCCGTGACCTATGTGGAATGGGGCCAGTCTGACGCACAAGTGACGGTGGTACCGTGGACGGTGATCGCGGGCAAGGCAGATGCCAATGCCTTCAACACGGCGTTGCTGGCGGCGCCGCGCACAGCTCGTGGCCGCAACGCCATCGGCAGCGCCCTTCTCTATGGTGCGGCGGCGATCAGCGGCAATGATCATGAGGGCACGCGCAAGGTCATCGACCTGTCGGCTGACAGCGTGAACAGCTTTAGTGGTCCCAACCTTGCCCTGTCGCGCCAGAAAGTGCTGGACATGGGTATCACCATCAATGGGCTCGCCGTGCTCTGCCGCACCTGCATCAGCGGCAGGCCAGTATCTTATGACCTCGAGAAAGCCTTTGAAACCACGATCATCGGCGGCTCCGACAGTTTCGTTGTCTCAGCCGATGATCCCGCCCGCTTCAGCCTCGCCGTCAAGCGCAAGCTCATCCTCGAGATCGCTGGCGACGTTCCGGAAGAATCACAGGAACGGGCACTTGCGGAGCAGTCACCGTCCCAACCTCCGTTGCAGTTCACGGAGTGAAATTGCATTAGTGCTTGCAATGTGTGGCGACCGGGCAGGTGGCGCAATTGCGGTCAATGGCCATGGTGACAACGTCAAGCGGTATTGGCATCAATTGCAGGCTCGACATACTCATGCGGCGCGAGAGTATTTCAGCAGCCTTGGTGAGGTCGGCGGCACTGTGAACAGCGTCAACATGCAGTGCCTGAAGGCAATAGTCCCGGACGGAAACATCAGAATTCTGGCAGGCTGAAATCAGTGACAGCGCCAGGCACTCGTCGACACAGGCCCAGCGGCAGGCGCGGGGAAAGAAGTTGAGTGGACGCTGGCAATGTGACCTCAGTGCCCGCACATAATTCTGCAGGGTACCCGAGATGTCACAGGCAGTTTCAACACCACATTCACTGACAAGATCGCTCCAGAACTGGTCCCAGCAAGACGGGTCGCCCAGATCATAGCCGGCCATGGCACACCGGCAGCCATTGATGACGACCCGCTCGGGACGATGGTCAAACAGGTGATTGCCGTGTGATCTGGCGCTCATGGGTTTTGCTCACAATGACTTGAGAAAGGCGATGAGGGCATCGCGCTGGTCTTTGGGGGCAGTGCGGAAGGCTTCCTTCGCTGTCTCCGACTCGCCGCCATGCCAGAGAATGGCTTCGGCAAATCCGCGCGCCCGGCCATCATGCAGCAGCAGGTCGTGGCCGTTCACCAGCGGCACCAGTCCGAGGCCCCAGAGCGGTGGGGTTCGCCATTCGCGGCCCGTCGCGTCGAACTCCGGACGGTTGTCAGCAAGGCCTTCACCCATGTCATGCAACAACAAATCCGTGAACGGATGAAATGTCTGGTTTGCAAGCTCGGGCAGCGCAGCACCTGCGGTTTGCAGGCTGGGCATATGACAGGAGGCGCATCCGATCGACCGGAACATCTCCGCTCCCCGCCGCACTGCCGGGTCATCAGCATGGCGTTGCGCGGGAACGGCCAGGGACTGTGTATAGAGCGTGAGCTTGGCCAGAAATCTGCCGTCGATGTCAGGCGTGCCACCCACAAGTGCTGCGCTGCAGGCCGCTTGAACGGCTTCGCAATTTTCCTGGCTCCGGATCTGGCTGGTCAGTCCGATGTCGCCAAGAGCCGCGCCAGCATTCTGGTTCAAAAGGTCCGGCTGCCCCGCTTTCCAGCCAAAGCGGCCGGTCTCCATCTTTTGTGAACCGGCATTCCACACGTGGTTGGGTCGACCTGAAATACCATCGCCGTCGTGATCCTGCGGATCAGCAAGGGCAGCCAGCGTGGCGTCCGGAACGGCCTCCAGCAGTCCAAGCCCGATCATCTGTGGAGCAACGCGTGCCGACATCATCGTGGCGGCGGGCAAAAGTCCGTACGCTGGGTCATCCACCACAACGTGCGGCCTGCGCAGCACATAGGGCTCGCCGTCACCGTAATGGCCCGGTACGTCGGTATAGGTGATCCGTGCCACGCCCTCTGCGGAAATGCCGGGAAGGCCACGTTCGCTCAACTGATCGCCGTAACCGGGCACGGGTTTGGGACCGCCATGCACATCAGTCCCCGGAATACTGATCCGCAGCAACATCGAATCCATCGGGCCAGCACCCGATTCAGGCGGTCGGCCCCGGCCATCCTTGGTATGGCAACCGGAGCAGGAGACGCGATTGAACAATGGTCCCAGTCCGTCAAAGGATTTGACGGAGGCCGGAGCCTCCACCCAATTGGTGTTGAACAGACGATTGCCGAATGAAAAGTCGCGCTGGTGATGGCGTGGCGCGTTTGCGGCCTGAAAGGAAAAGGCATTCTGCGCCGCGAGTGGGCGGGTTGTTTCGCCCCCGAGTCTGGTGGTGAAGGGCAGGGCAAGCAGCGCCTTCCGCACGCCAACAGCCGCGTCCTCGCTGGCAAAACCAGCAAGGCTGGCAAGCGTCAAGCTCACCGCAAGACATATGGCAGGCAGCATGCGCAAGTGGTTACCCGGTCGGAATGAGAACGAGGATGCCGAGACTGTTGCCCACCTTCTTCATGCCATCGGCGAGACCCTGCAGACTGGCGACTACATCCTCAGCCACCTTGCGCTCGGGTGACCCCGGACCGGCACGCAACACCTTGTCCCAGGGATCACCCAGTGCCGCGATCTTGACCTCCGTTTCGGCGAGCAGGCGATCAACCTGATTTGCCAATTCCGGATCACGGGACTTGATCAATTCGTTGAGCCTGGCCCCGGTCCACACCCGTTTGATACCTTCGAGATCATGGACGAAATCCTGCTTGGTCGTGTCGGAAAAACAGGAATGTTCGTCTTCCTGGTCGCCCGAATCGAGTGCCACAGCCAGCCGTTCCGACATGAACTCAAAACCTGCCAGTATGGCCATGCCGTTGACGATGCGGCCCAACGCGTCGCGCTGGTCGAGTTTTTCGAAAGTACTGCGGTAATTTCCGGCGACACCGGGAGCCCAAGCCTGTTCCAGCGTTTGCAGATCGCCCACAAGTTTTTCTGTCACTGCTTTCAGGTAGGCGCGGCGCCGCTCATTGCTGCTTTTGCCTGCAACATAATCCGTATGCGGACGGTTTCCCGGGCCATCCAACGACAGGTCCTGGCCCCACAAAAGGAATTCGATGGCATGCCAGCCCGTGGTGACATCGGCCTCATCGGATTTCTGATTGAGCGTGGTCAGGTCAATGGCGGAGAGTGAAATCTTGCCGTCATTGATCAGACCTGAATCGGGTTTGCCCTCGACATAGTCGATGTAGGCCTCATTCATCGGCCAGGCATTGATTTCTCCTTCGATGGCTTCAATTGGGCCATCATAGAAACGGAATGTCTCGGTGTGCAGATAGGCAGGCCGCGCTGCCACCCAGGCTTTGCGCGCAGCGGCCAGCGATTCCGCTGACGGCGCATCCAGCATGGCGTCAATGGCTGCAGCCATGCGATCTGCTGCGGCCTTGGCCCCGGCATAACTGTCGTGGACCAACGTGGCATAGGCGGTTACCTGGGGCTTGGCATCAAAGGCGTAGGCGTTTGGATCGGTCGATTCCAGTTTGTAGCTGGGCAATGCCGCGCCGCCGCCCTCTCCGCCTTCGCCCCCTTCACCCTCAGACAGTATAAAGGCTGGATTGGCGAATTGAGGTGCTTTGCCGAATGGTGTTGCCTGGGTGAGTTGTGCCGTTCCGATCAGGGCAACACCAAGCGCAGTCCAGGTCTTCAGTACTTTTGTCATTGCAATTCCTCATTCCGAGCAATACAGTCGGGATAACAAGTTCATCGGACTTTGACAATAGCCGATTAAAATAATCAGGTATTTTTTGAGGGCGGGATGATTCTTCAAATCGCTGACGTATTGACTGCCGAACAAGCGGCGAATTTGCGCGCCACACTCAACCAGGACGCAGCAGGCTTTTCCTCCGGAAAGGCCACTGCTGGGTGGTACGTCAAGGACATCAAGCACAATGACCAGGCTGCGGGCCCAGCCGCAGACGCAGCCGTTGCTGCAGTCAAACAGGCCTTGCTGGCCAATGCGATTTTCCGGTCGGCGGCCCGCCCCAAGGACTTCGTCAGGATACTGGTATCGCGCTATCGTCCGGGCATGTCCTATGGCACCCATGTCGATGATGCCCTGATGGGCGGCGTGCGCACCGACATGTCGTTTACACTTTTTCTCAGTGAACCAGAAAGCTGCGCCGGTGGGGAACTGGTGATTGAAGGCAACGATGGTGACAGCGCCATCAAGCTATCACCGGGCAGTCTGGTGCTCTATCCCACCACCAGCCTGCACCGTGTCAATGAAGTGACCAAGGGCGAGCGCCTGGCCATCGTTGGCTGGGTCCGCAGCTTCATCCGCAATCCAGAGCAACGTGAGACGCTGTTTGACATGGACATTGCAATAGCAGGGCTGCAGGGCGCAGGGGTTGAACGTTCCGTCAGCGACCGTGTGTTCAAAGTGCGCAATATGCTTACGCGCATGTGGGCAGAGGATTGAATCTCTTTCCCCATCGCCGTTTTCTCGTCTAACTTGCTTCTTAACACAGCAGTCATAGCTGGCGGGAAACAAGGGTGGACGCGATGGCGCAGGAATCTCCGCAACTGGAACAACCCATGGTGCACTTGGTGCACATGGCGGTGTTTACACTGGTTGTGGCGGTCCTGGGGGCGGTGCTTTATTCCGGCATCAAAGGCGCCTTCATGGCCAATCCGTTTCTCAACGGGCTCATTCTCGCCACCCTGATCCTCGGCATGCTCTATGCCTACCGCATGGTTTGGAGGCTCATGCCGGAAGTGAACTGGATCAACAATTTCCGCTTGGGCGAAAACTCTGATCAGCCGCTGCCGACACTTCTTGGCCCCATGGCTACCATGTTGGGTGATGCCTCACGCCGCACTGTGCTGTCGCCATCGACCATGCGTTCGCTGCTCAATTCGCTGGCCTCGCGCCTTGATGAATCGCGTGACTTGATCCGCTATTTGGTGGGCCTGCTCATCTTTCTCGGCCTCCTCGGAACGTTCTGGGGCCTGCTCGAAACCGTGACCTCGGTGGGTGAAGCCATCCGCGGCCTTGATGTGACGTCGGCACAATCAAGTTCCGTCTTCGAGGAGTTGAAGAACGGCTTGCAGCGCCCGCTCGCCGGCATGGGAATTTCATTTTCATCTTCGCTCTTCGGACTTGCCGGGTCGCTGATCCTCGGCTTCATGGATCTCAAGGCCTCGCAGGCGCAGAACCGCTTCTATCATGACCTGGAAGACTGGCTTTCCACCATCACGGACTTGCAAGCCGGCTCGGGAGACTCAAGCGCATCGGCGGGCGGCATTCCCGCCTTCATGCGGATCGACATGCAAGGCCTGCAGCGCTCAATCGACCGTTTGGCCCAGCACGTGGAGCAGGGCGGTGGCAGCGTCGTCGCGATGAACGGCAGCGGCAACAACGAAACCATCGAGCAACTGGCCGATGCAGTCGCAAGCCTTGTGGCGCAGATGCGCGACGAGCAGAAGATGGTGCGCAACTGGATCCAGACCCAGCAGGTGCAGCAGAGCGAAATCCAGCGACTCCTCATCCGCCAAAGCGGCGGACGCGCCCGGGAATAGCAGGCCATGCCCTCATCGCTCTCGCGCCGCAAACGCCAGGAAGATGCACCCTATTGGCCGGGCTTCGTCGATGCCATGGCGCAGTTGTTGCTGGTCATCACCTTCCTCTTGTCGGTATTCATGATTGCCCAGTTCCTCCTGGCGCGGGAAATCACCGGGCAGGATTCCGCACTTGGGCAATTGCGTTCGCAGATCGCCGAGCTGACCGAACTGCTGAACCTGGAAAAATCCGCCAAGGCCGAAGTCGAGGCGCAGCTTCTGACACTGACCGATGACCTGAATGCCGAGAAGGCCAAGGCGGCGAACCTGTTGGCCGATTTGCAGGCCGAAAACGAAAAAGGCCAATCCGCCGGCTCGATCGTTTCGGGACTGCAAACGTCACTTGATTCCGAGAAGAAGATTTCATCGGATGCGCTGGCCAAGGTCGAACTGCTGAACCAGCAGATCGCTGCCATGCGCCGCCAGCTTTCGCAAATCAATGCCCTGCTTGATGCCGCCGAAGAGCGCAACAAGGCCTCCGAGGCGCAGGTTGCCGATCTCGGCAAACGTTTGAACACGGCACTGGCACAAAAGGTGCAGGAACTTTCGAAATACCGTTCTGAGTTTTTTGGCCGCCTGCGCCAGATCCTGTCGCAACGCTCTGATATTCTGGTGGTCGGCGACCGTTTCGTCTTTCAGGCTGAAGTTCTCTTTCCCAAGGGCAGCGCTGACTTGAATGAGGCGGGCAAGGTCGAGATGTTGAAACTTGCCGACGCGCTGCGCCAGCTGGAACGAGAGATTCCTGAAGACATTGCCTGGGTGCTGCGCGTCGATGGTCACACCGACATCGATCCCATCCAGTCTCCCGAGTTCAAGTCAAACTGGGAGCTCTCCTCCAGCCGTGCCATCAACGTGGTGAAGTTCCTCTCGACCCAAGGTGTGGCTCCGCGTCATCTCGTGGCGGCAGGCTTTGGTGAATTCCAGCCGCTGGTCGAAGGCGACAGCGAGGATGCCAAATCGGAAAACCGCCGGATCGAGCTCAAGCTGACGGAGCGGTGAACTGCAACTTGGCGAGCTTCGCGTAAAGCGCACTCTTCTTCATCAATTCGCCATGTGTGCCATGGGCCACGAGCTTGCCCGCATCGAGCACCAGAATGCGATCGGCATTGCGCACGGTGGCAAGACGATGTGCGATCACCAGTGTTGTCCGGTCTCGCGTTACATGTTCGAGTGCCTGCTGGATCAGCGCTTCGCTCTCGGCATCAAGTGCGCTGGTGGCTTCGTCCAGCAACAGGATCGGAGCCTGGCGGACGATGGCGCGCGCAATGGCGATGCGTTGGCGTTGCCCACCGGAGAGTGTGACGCCGCGTTCGCCGAGCTGCGTGTCATAGCCCTGTGGCAAGGCACGGATGAAGCCATCAGCCCGTGCTGCCTTGGCTGCGGCTTCGATTTCGGTACTGCTGGCCGCAGGCTTGCCGAAACGGATGTTTTCGGCGATCGATCCGGAAAAGATGACCGGGTCTTGCGGCACAGTGGCGATGGCGTTGCGCAAACTTTCGAGATCAACCTTATGCAAGGGCACGCCATCAACCGAGATCGTGCCACTTTGCGGATCATGGAAGCGCTGGACCAGCGCGAAGATCGTGGTCTTGCCGGCGCCCGAAGGCCCGACGATGGCAACAACCTCACCCGGCTTCGCCGTGAATGACAGGTTGCGTACAACCTCGGTGCCGGGCCGTGAGGGATAGTGGAAACTGACACCCTTGAAACTGATGAGCCCCTTGGCATCTGCGGGCAACACCGTGGCATTGGCTGGCGAAGCAATGCTGGGCATTTCGTCCAGCAGTTCTGAAATGCGTTCGGCCGCACCTGCCGCCAACTGCACCTCGCCCCAGACCTCCGACAGTTGCCCGAGCGAGCTTGCCGCGAACACTGCATAGAGCACGAACTGGCTAAGCGTGCCGCCACTCATGGTGCCTGACATGACATCGCGCGCACCAAACCACAACAGCGCGACGATGGCTCCGAGCGAGACGAGGATGATGGCGAAGGTCAGGAAGGCGCGTGCCAATGTACGCTTCGAGGCCGCGCCAAAGGCCGTGCGCGTCGCGGCGGCAAAGGCCTCCATGGTGCCGCGTTCCTGCGTGTTGGCTTGCACGGTTGAAATTGCCGCAAGCCGTTCCTGTGCAAAGGCAGCACTGTCAGCCAGCGTATCCTGCGCCAGCCGCGACAGTGAACGCACGCGCCGCCCATAGATCACCAGCGGCAGAACAATGAGCGGAATGGCCAGCGCTGCAAGCCCGGACAAGCGCGGGCTGGTGTAGACCATCATCACCAGCGCGCCCGTCAACATGACGATGTTGCGTAACGCGATTGAGGCCGTGGACGAGAAGGCGCTCTTGATCTGCGTGGTATCCGCCGTCAGCCGCGAGATGACTTCGCCGGTCTTCTGGGTTTCGTAGAACGAAGGTGTGAGCAGGGTGAGATGGCGGAACAGGTGGTCGCGCACATCCGCCACCACACGCTCGCCGATCCAGGTAACGAAATAGAACCGCACCGATGAGCCCACGGCGAGCAGTCCCACAACCGCCAGCATGACAGCAAAATACTGGTCCACCAACCCGGCATTCTCGCCGGTGAAGCCGTGGTCAAACACGCGCCTGACCGCCACCGGGATTACCAGTGTTGCGACCGACGCCACCAGCAACGCCACAAAGGCCATTGCGACTTGTGGCTTGTAGCGCGACAGAAATGGCATCAACCGCGCAAGAGGACGCAAATTCCTTGATTTGCCACGCCTTTTGGCTTCCTGTTCGTACACATTACTCATGAAAACCCCTGCTTTGACCCTGCTGCCTGGAGGGCCTTGCGGGCGCTCGTTCCCTCCTATATAGGACCGCACCATCCATTGTCACCCGGCGGTGTTTCACGCAGTTTGTGCCGAAATGCCGCGTTGTTTTTGAAGAGAAGTTCCATGAAGTCCGGCACCCATCCCGATTACCATCCGATCACCGTTGTGATGACCGATGGCACCAAATTCGTGACCCGCTCCACCTATGGCAAGTCTGGCGACACGCTGAACCTCGACATCGATCCGAAGTCGCACCCGGCATGGACCGGCGGCCAGCAGGGCCTGGTAGACCGTGGCGGCCGCGTCTCGCGCTTCAACCAGAAATTTGGCTTCCTCAAGAAGTAATTCATCAGCCCAGGTGAATTGGCTGAAACTTGGGCTGAAGCTCAGGCTGAATGCAAAAACCCGGCTCACGAGGCCGGGTTTTATTTTTACAGCAAGCGCACTATTCCTTGCTGAGTTCGGTGATGAATCCTTGCACTGCCACTGCGTCGGCTGCATCGGGCTTGAGGCGGAGGTAGGACTCAAAAGCCTGACGCGCCATCAACGGCTTTCCGTCTCCTCTGGCCGCAATACCGATGTTGTATTGGATGTCAGCATTGTCAGGAGCAATTGTCCCAGCCTTCGCAAAGGCCGCCAGTGCCGCCGCAGCGTTGCCGCCGCTCATCTGCGCACTGCCGAGACCGAGGTAACTGTCGGCATAGTTGGGATCGAGTGCAATCGCCTTTTCAAATGCCGCTGCGGCATCGGCATTTTGGCCCTGGCTGGCGAACACAACGCCAAGGTTATGCTGTTGCATGGCCTCGCCGGGATCAAGCGCGATGGCTTGCTTGTATTTCTCGATGGCACCAGCCTTGTCACCCAGTGCACTGAGTGCCGCCCCCCAGTTGGTATATGCCATGGCGACCGAGGGATCGCTTTCGATCATTTGCCGGAAGTAGACAATGGCGGCGTTGAGATCCTCCGGTCGCTTTTCCGGCCGCTCAAGGAGCTCTGCGCCGATGAGGTTCAAGGCCGCAAGGCGGTCAACGGTATCGGACGTTGTGATGCGTTGAGCCAATGCAATAGCATCCGCCCTGCGTCCCGGACCTGCTTCATCGCTGTAGAGGTAAAGCGCCAATGAAATGGGAGAGGTTGTTTCCATGAAGCGTTCGGCGGCGGCCTGCAGAATGGCGTCATGCGATGCGCCTTTCACTGCCGCCAACGCTTTGGGAGGGGCCGTGCCCTGCAAAAGCCGCAAGCGCAGTTCCAGGTTTGTCGACAGGCAGGGATCGCTGACGCAGACGAAATCACCGATCAGCCGGTTTTGCGGTAGTCCGAATGTCTGGCGCAGCAGCCGGATGATCGAATCAAACGAGAGACCTTCGACCGGAACCGTGATGTCACGGTCCTCAAACTTGGCTTTGATGGCGAGGAGGGCCTCATTGGAATTCGCCTTGGCGGCGATGCGGCGAATGTTTTCCGAGAGCAGCAGTGCAGCACCATCCTCGGTGTATCCCAGGTCCTTGATGTTTTTGGGCAGGCCGATGGCCTCAATCACCATATCGTTTGAGCGCAACACTTTGGCCGCTGTGAAAATCAGGATACCGAAAATTGCAAAGAAGGTGGCATTGAGAATGATCTTGCGCCATTCATCAAGCTGGTTGCCGATGGAAGTTCGTTGGCGCGGGCGTGCCTTGGCTCGTGGCGCGAGCGGCAAGCTGGCCCGCCTTGGTTCGAATTGCGGGGCCTCTCCTTCAGTCATGATGTACGAAGACTATCGCGTCCCGAAGGCGCGTGCCAACTGGTCAAGTTGCGAGCCCACCGGATTGTCGCTGACCACTTCGGCAGACTTCTGCCGCGCGATCATGATGTCGAGTGTCTTGATGCGCTCAAGCAAACGCAACGAACGGTCGGCCAGTTCGGTCAGCCCTTGCGGCATGGTTTCGGAGCCGGGGATCTCATTGCCGCGGCCAATGTCATTGAGGCTGATGCGGTTCTTTTCCTTGCGTGCTTCGTCGCTGCCGAGTTCTCCGGCGGCAATGGCGCGTTGCAGCAGCAGCCACGAGGCCAACTGCATGAGGCGTGTCGTCAGGCGCATGCTTTCGGTGGCATAGGCAATGGCACCGGCACGATCCAGAAGCTTGCTGTCAGCGCGCCCCGTTCCATCCAGGTAGTTGGCAGTTTCTTCGACCAGCCCCATGCCTTCCTTGAAGACCTTGTCAAACTGGTCCGAGCTCGTGAATTTCGTCAAGAAATCCACTGTGCCGCGCCCCGAACCTGACCCCGTAACATGCCCCATGGTGAACAACCTCTTACTCACACGTTTCTGTTTTTAGCATTCCCGCCTGACATGTCCACCGTTGAGGTTGGTTCATTCTGGGGCGGACAACTGCTGTTGAGTAACAAGGGGAGCAAGTCCGGGGCCATTCACGGCCTCGCAACAAAACAAAAAAAAGCCGCGGAAACCGCGGCTTGAGTTCTAACAGGGAGGCGTCAAACAGAGTGGACAGAACCACTCAGAGTAACCCGGATCGCTCCGGATTGAGTGTTAAGGTAAACGCAAAGATTTACTGAATGGTTAATGGAATTGCTGTTTTTGTAGCCATTCTGGGCCAATCCGGCGCAAATCTTTACGATTTGAAAAAGGCATCTGCCGCAGCTTTGGAAGCCTGCTTCTTGGCAATATCGGCTTTCAAGCGCTCGATTTCGTCTTGAAATGCTGTGATGCGCAATTGCAATTCGGCAATGGAAACAGAGTCCAACGGTTCACCAATGACAAATTGCGGTTTCGGTTTTGGCAGGTCTTCGAGGTTCATCTTTTCCTCCGTCGCGAGGGTTGAATCTGGACCAGACTTTGACCTTGGGCAAGTGTAAGGAACGACCATGATCAACCTGCCAAAAACAATGAATGCCATTGCCATCCGCGAGCCGGGTGGACCAAAGGTACTGGTGCCCGTGGTGATACCGCGTCCGGAGCCTGGCGAGGGCCAAGTACTGGTCAAGGTTGCAGCTGCCGGCGTCAATCGACCGGACATATTGCAGCGCCAGGGTGGCTATCCGCCACCGCCGGGTGCGCCGGAAACTCCGGGTCTTGAAATCGCCGGTGAAGTTGTGCGTGTGGGTGCCAATGTTGCGCGCTTCAAGATCGGCGATGCCGTATGCGCGCTCGTGCCGGGCGGCGGTTATGCAGAATATTGCGTGGCCGCAGCCGACAACTGTTTGCCGGTACCGCTGGGTCTCTCGCTCATCGAAGCGGCGGGATTGCCGGAAACGTATTTCACCGTGTGGAAGAATGTCTTTGAACGCGGTGCCCTCAAGTCGGGAGAGATTTTTCTCGTGCATGGCGGCACCAGCGGCATTGGCTCGACGGCCATCATGTTGGCCAAGGCCTTCGGTGCCCGGGTCATCGCCACAGCCGGTTCCGATCAAAAATGCGAGGCTTGCCGCAATTTCGGTGCTGAACTCGCCATCAATTACCGAACCCGGGATTTCGTCGCCGTGATGAAGGAAGAGGGCCTTGCCGCCAACGTCATCCTCGACATGGTGGGAGGTGATTATGTCGAGCGGAACCTTAAGGCCGCCGCCCCTTTGGGCCGCATTGTCCAGATTGCCTTCCAGAAGGGTTCGCGTGTCACCGCCGACTTGCTGCCGATCATGCTGAAACGACTCACCTTTACGGGCTCGACGCTCCGCCCTCGCACGGTGGCTGAAAAGGCCGAAATCGCCCGGACTCTGGAGGCCAAGGTATGGCCGCTGCTGGCGGCCGGGCGCTGCAAGCCGACGATCCACGCCACTTTCCCGCTGGCCGGGGCGGCCAACGCCCATGCCCTGATGGAAAGCTCGAGCCATATCGGCAAGATTATCCTGAAGGTCGGAAGCTGATTGCTTTGGCGGCAGCTTTCGCCTATATCACCGCCATCCCCGACAAGTTATGTCCAAACAATTGGAGCCTGTGGAAAGGCTCCGAAGGAGCGAAATATTATGTCACGTGCACCCCTGATGGCCAAAGCGACCGCAGTCTGGCTGGTTGAGAACACCACGCTGACCTTCCGTCAGATCGCCGAGTTCTGCCACCTTCACGAATTGGAAGTGAAGGGCATCGCCGACGGCGATGTTGCATCGGGCGTGAAAGGCCTTGACCCCGTGACTGGCGGCCAGTTGACGCGCGAAGAAATCGCCAGGGGTGAAGCCGACACCAGCCACGCCCTGGTCATTCTCGAATCCAAGGTTGATGTGCAGATCAAGAAGGCCACAAGCGGGCCGCGCTACACGCCAGTGTCGCGCCGTGGCGACCGCCCTGACGCCATCGCCTGGCTGTTGCGCTATCACCCCGAACTCCCCGATGCCGCGATCATGAAACTCGTCGGCACCACCAAGCACACCATCAATTCGGTGCGCGACCGCAGCCATTGGAACATCAGCACCATCAAGCCGGTTGATCCCGTATCTCTCGGCCTCTGCTCGCAGATCGCGCTGGATTTCGCCGTGCAGAAGGCGGCCAGCCGCAGCAAGAAGCCGATGGGCGATGCAGCTGCACCGCGCACCCTTATTCCCGCATCCGAGGTCGAGGGCACAACGGCCCACCGCATGGCCAAAGAGCAGCGCGAAGCCGACGAAGCTGCCAACGCTCCGATGAAGGAATCCGACATGACGGCCGATTCCGTTTTCGCCAAACTCAAGGGCGTTGTTGTCGAAGACCAGGAATAGATCATGCGCATTCTTGCAGTGGGCGGCGAAGGCACGGTTGGCAAGGCTGCCATCAGCGACCTGCGCAAGCGCCATGACATCGTGACGGCTGGCCGCAACAGCGGTTCCATCAAGGTCGACGTCATGGACGAAGCTTCCGTCGAGGCCATGTTCAAGGCGTCAGGGGCGATTGATGCTGTTGTCGTGACCACAGGCCACGGCCACTTCGGCCCCGTCGCCGACATGACCCCGCAGCAGTTCCGCAAGGGCGTTGAAGACAAGCTGATGGGCCAGATCAACGTTGCCTTGATCGGCCTGCGCTACCTCAAGGATGGCGGCTCGATCACGCTGACCAGCGGCGTCACCAACCGTGACTTCATCCGCAAGGGATCAAACGCCGCGTCCATGAATGGTGCGCTTGACGACTTTGTGCGCAGTGCCGCAATCGAAATGCCACGTGGCCTGCGCATCAATGTGGTGAGTCCCGGACTTCTGGAAGACTCCGTCACCAAGTACGACGGATTTTTCCCCGGCCATGTTCCGGTTTCGGCCACCCGTGTCGGCATGGCCTTCACCAAATGCGTGGAAGGCGGCATCAACGGCCAGGTGATTGCCGTCGATTGAGGGATAGAGCGCATCTGTTCCAATTTGCCCGTCAGGCCCCACCGGCGCATCCGGCCACCTTCCCCCAACGGGGGAAGGATATGACGGACTCCGCACACACCCTTCCCCCGTTGGGGGAAGGTGCCCCGCGGCCGGATGAGGGTCTTGCTGCGAACACAGCGCTCTGGTAAGCGCTGAGCCTGGCTGGACGTACCTCAAGCAATCACCTTCGCCATGAACACATTGCCATGGGATGTTGACTGTGACAATCGCAAATCCGCGCTTTTCATAGAACGCAACTGCCGACGTTCCCTCGCCAGTATCGAGCACAATTTCGCGACAACCTGCTGCGCGAAGGTGCTTCTCTGCTTCCCTCAAGAGCGCCACGCCGTGGCCATGGCGCTGATGATCCGGACGGGTGAACAGAGCGAAGAGCTTGCCTGTAGCAGGTTCCACCATTGCAAAGGCCACGATGTCTCGCGTGATGTCAGCGACCCATGCCACAAACTTGCCATTGCACATGGCTTCAGAGACTGACGCTTCAGTAATGCCGCGCGCGGCCATTTGCTCGACAGTGAGATGATTTTCGCGGACCGAAGTCCTAACCTGCGTTATGGCGGACAGGTCTTCGATGTGCGCAAGGCGGATCATTCCTTGACTGGCACCGTGTAGTTGAGTGGCATGCGCGCGCCATCGACGTAGATGATCTGACCCGAAATGTAGCTGGCGTCATCCGAGGCGAGGAACGCCGCCACGCTGGCGATCTCCGATGGTTCTCCGACCCGGCCAAGAGGCGTGCGCGACAGGGCGCGGGTCATGGCGGCCTTGTCCTGAAGTGTCCCTGTCAGCATGTCGGTGCGGATCGATCCGGGTCCGATACCATTGACCCGAATGCCATGTGGCGCCAGTGCCAGTGCCGAAACGGCGGTCAGTTGTTTCACGCCGCCCTTGGACATGGTGTAGGGCGCGATTGACGGAATGGCGAGCGTGTCGTTGACCGATGACATGTTGATGATGGCGCCGGCCTTGCGGCCCGCCGCCACCTGGCCAACCATGTGGCGCGCCACCTCCTGCAACATCAGGAACGAGCCCTTGAGGTTGATGCCGATCACCCGGTCAAAATCTTCTTCCGTGATGTCGAGAAAATCTTTGGCGATGGAGATGGCTGCGTTGTTGACCAGAATGTCGATGGCACCATGGTTTTTGACTGTGGCCGAAACCAGTGACTTCACCTCGGCAGATTTCGACACATCACAATGATGAAAGTTGGCACCGATACGGCTCGCCTCTCGCACACCGATTTCATCGAGCACATCACACATGATGACGCGCGCCCCTTCTGCCCTGAAGCGCTCGGCGATGGCCAGCCCGATGCCACGCGCCGACCCGGTGACGATGGCGATGCGATCTTTCAACTTCAAAATCAGCTCCTAATTTGCGTGGAAATTGCTGGTGGTGGTTTCGAGCAGCACCGACATGAAATGCACATGCCGGGCCCGCGACAGGGCACCAACCACCGTGCCCGCGACATCCTTGTTGGTGAGCCAACTGGTGCCGTCGCGTTCCGCCGTCCACGCCGCCTCGTTGAGCGGCGAAATGTCTTCGATGTTGGGTGGGTAAATGGCGGTGATGCGAACGCCAGTGCCACGCAACTCCTGGCGCAGTGCATCGGTGAGGCCAGCCTGCCCGTGCTTGGATGCAATATAGGCGACCGATGCACCCTGCAACGGCACGTTGCTCATGCCGCTGACTGATACCATGTTGACGATGTCGGCAGCGGGTGACGCCTTGAGCAGCGGCAACAGTCCCCGGGTCAGCAGCAGCGTTCCCGTTATATTGGCGGTGATCGTTTGCTGGATGGAGTAGGCATCGTGGCTGTCCATGTTGCCTGACAACCACATCGCCCCGTTGTTGATGAGAATGTCGAGCGGCTGCTTTTCATCGCGCCAGGACTTTGCAAAGAGCGTCACCTGCGAAATGTCGGCGAGGTCAAGGGCACGGTATTCCGGTGCCGTTCCGGTTCGCAGCCGAATCGATTCTACCAGCGCCGAAAGAGGCTCGATATTTCGTGCCGTGAGGAAGAGTTTGGCCCCCATGTCAGCAAATACCACGGCAAGCGCTGCACCCAGCCCACGGCTGGCACCCGTTATGAAAATGCGCTTTCCCTTTATGTGATCCATGTTCCGTCCTCAGTAGGTATCAGCAGCTTTGACCATGCGCGCGTAGGCGGCGATGATCAAGGCAGCCGCGACCGTGACGAAAAGGCTGACCTGCAGCGAGGTGAAGTCACCCACGATTCCGATGAGTGGCGGCCCGGCGAGGAAACCGGAATAGCCCATGGCCGTGACCGCAGCGATGCCGCGCCCCGGTGCGTCGGGTTCAAGCCGGCCACCGCCGGCAAAGAGCACCGGCGCGACGTTGCCGATGCCAATGCCGCCGATGGCGAAGGCTGCAAGTGACAAGGTCACGGACGGTGCCAGCAACGCCACGGCGGTGCCGATCGCCGTGAGCACCGCACTGACAGCGACGAGTTGTACGGCACCAAACTTGAGACGCAGCCAGTCGCCGGTGAAGCGCGCAAAGGCCATGCCCGTCTGGTAGAAGCCGAAGGCTGTTGCCGCTGTTGCTGCTTCAACAACGAAGCGCTCCTCGAGCATCAAGGCTCCCCAGTCGGCAACCGACCCTTCGATCATCAACGCGAGGAAGCAGAGTACACCAAGACCCAGCGTAGCCTTGGTAGGCCAGGCGAAATGTTCGCCGGAAAGCCCGCGGTCAAGCGCCGTAGGCATGAGGAAGCGCGAAGCGATCAAAACACCGATGACGCCAAATCCACAGAACAGCGCCAACTGAACGTGTGGCCCAAACTTGCCGAGCACGTAGGCTCCGAGAATGGTGCCGGTGGCGGCCCCCACGCTGAAGCCACCATGAAAGCCGGACATGACAGGTTTTCTCAACGCCCGCTCCACCAGCAGCCCATGGGCATTCATGCCGACGTCCATGGAGCCGATGGAAGCACCGAGAAACGCACCCGAAATCATGAATAGTGTCACGTTGGGTGCCAGCGAAGGGCCAATCACGGCCACCGCAAAGCTCAGACCCATCAGCCAGGTGAGCCGGGCACTGCCAAACTTGTTCACCAAGGCCCCAGCAACGGGCATGGCAACAACTGCACCACCAGCCACGCACAACAGCGCGATGCCGAACACGCTGAGGCTGACGTCGAGCCGCGCCTTGGCCAGCGGAATTTGAGTGGCCCAGATGCCAAACAGTGAGCCGTGAATGATGAACAGTGACAGGATGGCCCAGCGGGCGGCGGAAGGCGAAGTTGGGCGCGGCATGGCTGAGGGAATTCCAGATATTGGGCTGGCCTGTTTAGGCGACGGCGTCCGAACCACCAATGCAATTTTCAAGGAGGGGCCATGTGAATTTCAGCCCGCAATTGTGCTGGAACGGACCTGTCAGCTGTCAATTTCTGGCAGTTGCCCTTCATGCCGAATTGGTTTCAAACCCGGTCATGACCGCCTCCGCCACCAGCAAGCACGCCGTCACCTTCGTCTTCATCACCGTGTTTCTCGACATGGTGGGCTTTGGCATCATCATGCCGGTCTTGCCCGCCCTCATTCAGGATGTCGGGCACATGGACATCTCGGACGCCGCACGCATCGGCGGCTGGCTGTTCTTTGCCTTCTCGCTCATGCAGTTTGTCTTTGGCCCGACCATGGGCAATCTCTCCGACGCCTTTGGCAGGAGACCGCTGTTGTTGCTGGCGGTCTTCGGCTTGTTCATCGACTACCTGCTGATGTCGTTCGCACCGAACTTGTTCTGGCTCTTTGTCGGGCGCGCCATCGCCGGCCTGTGTGGCGCCTCCTACGTCATCGCCAATGCCTACATCGCCGATGTGACGGCACCTGAGGAACGCGCCAAGGCCTTCGGCAAAATGGGCGCAGCCTTCGGGCTTGGTTTTGTTGTCGGCCCGGCACTCGGTGGCCTGATTGGTGAATATGGTCCACGCATGCCCTTCTATGTGGCCGCAGGCGTCTCGGCCCTCAACTTCATCTATGGCTGGTTCGTTCTGCCCGAGACTTTGGCGGCCGCCAATCGCCGGTCCTTCGACTGGCGGCGCGCCAACCCGTTCGGCACCTTCAAGGTCTTCGCCACCTATCACGGCGTGGTGCCACTCTCGATCGTGATGTTTGTCTTCTTTTTCGCCTCCTCGGTCTATCCCGCCATCTGGGCCTTCTGGGGCATTGCCAAGTTTGGCTGGAGCGCCTGGCTGATCGGTGTGTCACTCGCGGCCTTCGGCATCATCACCGCCATTTTCCAAGGAGCCCTGACAGGCCCGGCGGTCAAGCGCTGGGGTGAAAGCAAGGTGGCCCTGATCGGTCTGGTTTCATCAGTGATCGCTGCCGTTGGCTATGGCCTCGCTCCAAGCCTGCTCGTCGTCATCATCTTTTTTGTCATCCATGGGCCAGAAGGTTTCGTGCATCCCATGCTCTCGGCCATCATGTCCAAGGCGGTGCCGGAAAACGCCCAGGGAGAATTGCAGGGCGGCATTTCATCCATCATGAGCGTGTCGATGTTGCTGGGAACGGTCTTCTTTGCCCAGGCCTTCGGCTATTTCATGCAGCCGACTGCGCCAATCGTCTCGCCGGACATGGCCTTCTTCATCGCTGCCGCACTGCTGGCGGGGACATTGCTGCTGTTCATCGCTGTGCGTCAGCGCCAGGCACAACCAGCCTAGACGCCAATGCCATGCGCCTTCATGGCCGCTGCAATTTCCGTCAGGATGGCGGGATCATCAATTGTTGCCGGCATCTTGAACTCTTCCTTGTCGGCAATCTTGCGCATGGTGGCACGCAGGATTTTGCCCGAGCGTGTTTTCGGCAGGCGGGAAATGGTGATGACAGTCTTGAGCGCTGCCACAGCGCCAATCTGTTGACGCACCATCGCAACGCATTCCGTTTCCACATCAGTTGGTGCCTTGGTCACGCCAGCCTTGAGCACGATGAGACCCAGCGGCAACTGTCCCTTCAATGCGTCAGCAATTCCGAGCACGGCGCATTCCGCCACGTTGGGGTGTGACGACAGCACTTCCTCCATGCCGCCTGTGGATAGGCGATGCCCGGCGACGTTGATGATGTCGTCGGTGCGGGCCATGATGTAGAGATAGCCGTCGTCATCGACGTAGCCCGCATCCGCCGTCTCGTAATAGCCGGGGAAGTGCGAGAGATAGCTGGCGCGGAAACGGTCATTGGCATTCCACAACGTTGGCAGGCATGAGGGCGGCAACGGCAGCTTCACGCAGATGGCACCCAGCACGCCTGGCTTCACCTCGTGGCCACCTTCATCGAGTACATGGATTTCATAGCCCGGCATGGCCACTGTCGGCGAACCGTACTTGACCGGCAGCATGCCAAGCCCCACGGGATTTGCAGCAATGGCCCAGCCTGTTTCCGTCTGCCACCAGTGATCGACAACCGGAACACCAAGCTTGCTTTCGGCCCACTTCACCGTGTCGGGATCGGCGCGTTCCCCTGCAAGGAACAGCGTGCGGAAAGACGACAGGTCATACTTGCCGATGAACGTGCCTTCGGGATCTTCCTTCTTGATGGCGCGGAACGCGGTGGGGGCAGTAAACAAGGCCACCACGTTGTGCTCGCTGATCACGCGCCAGAAGGCACCGGCATCTGGTGTGCCCACGGGCTTTCCTTCAAAAATCAGCGTCGTTGCTCCCATCAGCAGCGGCGCGTAGCAGATATAGGAGTGGCCCACCACCCAGCCCACGTCCGAGGCTGACCAGAACACTTCGCCTGGTTTGATGTCGTAGATGTTCTCCATCGACCAGCGCAGCGCCACCATGTGTCCGCCATTGTCGCGCACCACGCCCTTGGGCTGGCCCGTCGTGCCCGAGGTGTAGAGAATGTAAAGCGGATCGGTGGCAGCCACAGCAACGCAATCAGCCTTGCGTGTCTGGTGTGCGACCAGTTCCTGCCAATCACGGTCGCGCCCACCCATCGTGGCCGTCATTTCCGGACGTTGAAACAACACAACGCTTTCGGGCTTGTGATGTGACAGCTCGATTGCCTGATCAATGAGTGGCTTGTAGGCAATGACCCGGCCCGGCTCCAGTCCGCACGACGCCGTGAGGATGACCTTGGGCTTGGCATCATTGATGCGGGTTGCCAGTTCTGCCGCCGCAAAGCCGCCAAAGACCACCGAGTGAATGGCGCCGATGCGGGCGCACGCCAGCATGCCGAACAGCGCCTGCGGAATCATTGGCATGTACAGGATGACGCGGTCGCCTTTGCCAACTCCAAGATCTTGCAACGCTCCGCCGAGGCGCGCCACTTCATCCAGAACCTGACGATAGGTGAAGCGCTGCTTCGTCTGAGTCATGGCGCTGTCGTAGATGATCGCCACACGCTCGCCATGTCCGGCCTTCACATGCCGGTCGACGGCATTCCAGCAGGTGTTGCATTCCGCCCCCACGAACCAGCGGTCAAGACCATCGACGGTGGCCTGCACAGTGTCCCAACCCTTGACCCAATCAATATCTTTGGCCGCATCGGCCCAGAACCCGTCGCGGTTTTTCATCCAGCCCTGATAGATTTCGGAGTAGCGGCTCATGAACGGGCATCCTGATTTTTAAGACTGCGTTAACTTTCAGTTTCGCAGGCCGATTGTCACCAGATCAAGGGCGGGCGCAACAGTCTTTCGTCGCATGTCTCTTAACCCGATTTAAGACCTTCCCGGGCAATGTCGCCAGCTTCACAGGGCAGGGACATGACGGCACACTTCGAGCCATTGGTCGAGACACGGGACCGCAATCAGGGCAGCGTTGCCGGACTCTTGCGTCAGGGGCTGTCGGCCCACGCGATATTCTTTGTCATTGCCATTGGCTATCTCGCCGCCCTTCGGGTTACGGGACTGCTCCTACCAGAGGTCGCCAACAGCTCCATGCTGGAACTGGCAATCGGCATTTTGACCTTCTCCATTCCCGCTGCCTTTCTGGCATTCACGCTCTACACCTTTGGCAACATGGTGCTGGGCGACCGGCCGGACAAACCCGCGAAAGTGCTGTGGCAGCGCATGAAGGCAGTACTGGGCAATCCCAGGAAAATGGCTGCCGGTCTGCCGCTGTTCTTCAGCCTCATCATTTTCATGTTCGCCTTCACCGCTTTCAAGGCCAACATCCCTGTGCTTGTGCCGTACTCCTGGGATGTGACCTTCGACCAGTGGGATACGGCCATTCACTTCGGCCATCGCCCCTGGGAACTGATGCAACCCGTCTTCGGCTTTGCTCCACTCACCTGGGCACTGAATGTGAACTACAATCTGTGGTTCTTCACCATGAACATCTTCTGGGTGCACTATGCCTTCGTCTCTGCACCCGGCAAAGAGCGCACCCGCTTCTTTCTGGCTTTCATGCTCATCACCGCCGTGCTCGGCACGCTGGCTGCGACCGTATTCTCCTCGGCCGGCCCTGCTTATATGACCCGCCTTGGCATTTCGCCTGATCCCTATGCGGACCTGATGGCTTACCTGCAACAGGTCAACCAGTCCTATCCGCTCTGGGCCCTGGACACGCAGGACATGCTCTGGAACTACAAGCAGGAAGGTTCGGTTTTCGGCGGCATTTCCGCCATGCCATCGATCCACAACGCCACGGCGCTGCTCTTCGTTCTCGCGGTCTGGAAGAAAGCACCGGTGTTGCGCTGGATCATGGTTGTTCATGCGATCCTCATCTTCCTCGCGTCGGTACATCTCGGCTGGCACTATGCCGTCGACAGCTATGTGGCCTGGCCCATCGCCGCTGCCCTTTGGTGGTGCGCGGGCCGATTGAGCACGTGGTGGGAGGCGCGCCCGCACGTGCAGAACTTCAACAAGGTGGTGGGCCATGACTGACCAATTGAGCGCTGGCGTTTCAGCCCGCAGCCACACGGTAACAAACCTGTTGTGGCAAAGCTTGCGCAGCCAGTGGATCTTTTTTGTCATTCCAGTGCTCTACGTCGCCACCACCACATGGCTGTTGAGTGGCCTGCCGGACCGTGGCGTTGCCTCAGTCAAGGGTCTGGTCATGGGCATGATCACGTTGACGATCCCTGCCGGCCTCTTTGCCATTTTCGTCTTCCGCCTTGCGCAATACGCAACGGTGTTGAAACCGGAAAGCCCGACGCGGCAGATGATCACCGACCTGGCCGGACTCTTCCGCAAGCCAGCCGCCTTCATCCTCGGGCTGCCGCTGCTTGCTGCCATGGTTGTCTTCAACAAGGGCATGCTGGAACTGAAACCAATGATCCCGGTGATAAAACCGTTCTCATGGGATGTGGCGATGATGGAGATCGACCGCAGCCTGCATGGCGGCTTTGAGCCCTGGACGTTGCTTCAGCCGGTACTTGGCTTCGACAGCGTCACATTTGTCATCAACATCTTCTATAACTTCTGGTTCCTGGCGCTCTTCGGCTGCTTCATGTGGTTTGGCTTTGCCACCAGATCGTCGGTCAATCGCAGCCAGTTCTTCCTCGCCTACATGTTGACCTGGTGGATCGGTGGCGGCCTCCTGGCCGTGGCTTTCTCGTCGGCAGGCCCTGTGTACTACAGCAATCTCGGCCTCTCGCCCGATCCCTTTGCACCGCTCATGACCTATTTGCGCGATGTTGATTTGCGTCTGCCCATCTGGTCGCTCGATGCCCAACAACTTCTCTGGGATGGCTATACCGGCAAGACCGCGCCGATCGGCATCTCCGCCTTCCCCTCCATGCACAATGCCTCGACGCTGTTGTTTGCAATGGCCGCGGTGCGCCGCTCGCGCGGTCTGGGAATAGCCTTTGCGATCTACTCCGCCATCATCCTGGTGGGTTCTGTGCATTTGGGATGGCATTATGCTGTTGATGGCTATGCCGGCCTGGCCCTTGCTGCCGTCTGCTGGTGGCTCGCCGGCTTCGTTGCCCGCTGGCACCACGGCCGGCCCGCCACGGCGAAACTCAACCAAGGTCTGGCCTCGCTTTAATTCGCCAGCTTGCTAAAGAGGGGCGGCCAAAACGGGTGCCCCTCATGTCTGTATACGATCACGACCTCGACAAGAATGCCGCCAATTTCCAGCCGCTGACACCGCTGTCATTTCTGCAGCGCTCGGCCGCCGTTTATCCTGATCACCCCGCCATCATCCATGGCAATAGCAGGACCGACTACAAGTCGTTCTATGGCCGCTGCCGCCAGTTGGCTGCGGCGCTGGCAAACCGCGGCATCGGCAAGGGTGATACGGTCTCGGTGCTGCTCGCCAACACGCCCGCCATGCTCGAATGCCACTACGGCGTGCCGATGACCAAGGGTGTTTTGAACACCCTGAATACCCGCCTCGATGCCGCGACCATTGCCTTTTCACTCGACCATGCTGATGCGAAAATCCTGATTGTTGACAAGGAGTTCTCAGGCCTTGCTGAAGCAGCACTGCAACTGTGCAAGGTGAAGCCGCTGGTCGTCGACTATGTCGATCCCGAATTCGAGGTCGAGGGTCGCCTCATCGGAGCAGAGGATTATGAAACCCTGGTGCAATCCGGCGATCCTGAATATGCGTGGTCGTGGCCTGATGACGAATGGGATGCGATCTCGCTCAACTACACCTCGGGCACGACAGGCAATCCCAAGGGCGTGGTTTATCATCATCGCGGTGCTTCGTTGCTGGGGCAGGGCAACGTGCTCACCGCCAACATCAAGAAGCACGCCGTCTATCTCTGGACGTTGCCCATGTTCCACTGCAATGGCTGGTGCTTTCCGTGGTCAATGTCAGTCATTGGCGGCACCCACGTCACGTTGCGTTGGGTCCGCGCCAAGGCGATCTGGGCCGCACTTGATGATCACAAGGTGACACATCTTTGTGGCGCGCCGATTGTCATGTCGACGATCCTCAATGCGCCCGAAGAGGACAAGCGCATCCTCTCGCAACAGGTCGAGTTTTTCACCGCCGCCGCCCCGCCACCTGAAGCCGTTCTCGCCGCCATGGCCGATGCCGGCTTCAACGTCACCCATCTCTATGGTCTCACCGAAACCTACGGCCCTGCCGTGGTCAACGATTGGCAATCCGCCTGGGATGATCTCGAAGGCCCGGCCCGCGCCACTCGCAAGGCGCGTCAAGGCGTGCGCTATCATGCGCTCGAAGACCTGACCGTGATGGACCCTGAAACCATGCAACGCGTACCGGCCGATGGTGAAACCATGGGCGAAGTCATGTTCCGCGGCAATGTTGTCATGAAGGGCTATCTCAGGAACCCCAAGGCCAGCGCCGAAGCATTCGCCGGAGGATGGTTCCATTCTGGTGATCTTGGTGTGCTGCATCCCGATGGCTACATCCAGCTCAAGGACCGCTCCAAGGACATCATCATCTCCGGCGGCGAAAACATCTCATCGATTGAAGTGGAAGACGCGCTCTACAAGCACCCCGCTGTACAGGCCGCAGGTGTGGTGGCAAGACCAGATGAAAAGTGGGGCGAAACGCCTTGCGCATTCATCGAACTCAAGCCCGGCAAGACCGCCACGGCGGAAGAGATCATCGCCTGGTGCAAGGAGAAACTGGCGGGTTACAAGGTGCCCCGCCACGTCATCTTCACCGAGATACCAAAGACCAGCACCGGCAAGATTCAAAAATTCAAGCTGCGCGATCTGGCGAAGAAGTAGTGTTTACAAGCCGCCATTCCAGTCATCGGCAAACGCCGTGCTGGTGGGGTCGAAGACGAAGTGCGACGCATCGACCTCGGCAAGCTCAGTATCCTTCAGGATGAAGGTTGAGTTGCTGCCATAGCGTACGCGCACGTCTGCACCATCCTGGGTGAAGACCAGGTCTTCAACGCCATCCACTGCCGCGTTGCCCATGATGACAATCCTGTCACCGCTGGTGCTGAAGTCCATGTCGGTTACAGTGTCAAGGTCATCGCCCATCTTGAACAGGAACGTATCGCTGCCGGCCCCGCCCGTGAGTATATCGCGCCGCAGTCCACCCACGATCATGTCATCACCGGTGCCGCCCACGAGAATGTCATTGCTGCCGTGGCCGTTGAGGTAGCTGCCGCCATCCGCGCCATAGATGGTATCCACATTGCTGGCACCTTCGCCATGGCCAAAGCGCACAGAGTTGGCGCCCCAGATGTCAGTTGCCGCGTGATTGCTGCCGCCGCGGCTGACAAGAGACCATACAGTGGGATCAATGGCCGTGTCATAGGAGAGGATCGCTTCGGTCACGCTGACCGAATTTCCCCAGTCCGGACCACCGTGGAAATTGACATCGCGGTTGACGAAATCGGCCGAGACAGTGTTTCCGGTTTCTGCACTCCAGGCAGAAAAGACGATTGAATGGCGTGTGTCTGTGACCGTCAGTCCTGACAGCGAATTGTTGAAGGCTTCCGAGAGCAGGATGCCATAACCGTTGCCGTCGCTGCCCTTGTTGTGGCTGCCTGACACTGAAATGTCATTGATCACGGCATGAATGCTGGCATGCAGTGTCAGCGCCGTGCTCGGGCTGTTGCTAATGCTGATGTTCGAGAGGTGCAGGCCAGTGGTACCACTCACCGAAATGACACTGGCTCCGTCGAACTCGGGATGATCATTGCTGAAGCTGAAGGGATTGGCTTCTCCCAGCGCCGAAGTGATGGAAAGATCTCGCAGCACCACACCTTCAAGGGAATCCATGGTGAAGAGCCGCGTTTCTCCGCCTGCAAATTCATAGGGCAGGGCGTCCGCCAGCGTCACGTCAGTGCCGTTGACTGCCGTGACGGTGGTCATGAATTCGCGGAAGGGTAGTGATGCTGCCTCGTCCATCGAGACATTCGTCCAGCCATTGGCGAGCAGATACTCCGCTGTGTTGGGTTGGTAGAGATAGATGGTGCTTCCGACCTGGAGACCCGCTGCATTTTCAACGGTCAGAGTTGTCGCCCCGACGCTGGCAGACCCGGACGTGACGGTGAGGTAGGTCTTTTCGCCTGCACCGATGCTGATGAAGTCACCACCGGTGCCAGGTGCAAAGGCAAACTCCAGCGTCACGCCATTTGCTGTTTCACCGGCAATGGTGATGTTGTCACGGCTCAGGACAAGAGGTGCGTCCAGCACATGCAGGCCATCGGCAAAGACAACCGTGGTACCATTGGGCACACGCGCCAGAATGTCGTTGATGACGGCGACACTCGTGCCCAGTTCAATTTTCACCACATCGCCGAATTCCGCAACCGGCGCACCATGCTGCTGGAAATCGTCCCGTGACAGGTCAGCAGGAGAAACGCCCACCAGGAACAGCGATCCACCTGGTAGGGTGATCTGTGTGCCACCGTTGCTGGACACTATGGCCTTTTGCAAGTCCCAGAAGTTCAAGGACGCATGGCCCGAGAGATCAACAACATCCTGTGCGGCAATGAAGTTGATGATCGTATCAGCGCCACTTCCGGCGCCATGCACAAATACGTCTGCGCCCGTATTGCCAATGAGCCTGTCATTGCCGCCGCCGCCATCAAGACGGTTTCCAAAGATGCTGGCCGTGATCTGGTCGGCGCCACTACCGCCCGTCACCAGCACGCTGCCCGACGCCAGGGCGACAATGTTGTTGCTGGTGTTTGCGAGTTGCACGTGGCCGCTGCCATGCAGTGAAACGCCTGCACTGCTGCTGGCCAGTGTGAGCTGCGAAGACTCGACTATGGTAATGTCGAGTGCGTGCGTGTTGCTTGAGGAGAGGAGGGCGGAACTGATTGCAAGGTTCAGCACTCCCGTGGCTGCCGACAGGTCGATGGCTTCCAGTTCCCGCCACAGCGATGTCGTTGCCGTTGTGATGGTGGTGTTGCTGCTGCCACTAACGCGCAACGTGTCATAACCCCTGCCAGCCCGCAGCTGCAGGTCTGGCAACTGACTCGCGGCGAGCGTGAAAACATCATTCCTGTTACTGCCCGTGAGTCTCGCCATGACACAACTCCAAGAACTGGTCCATGAACTGGCCGTTCACCCGTTGGGCGATGCTAGTACATTTAAGGTTGAGTTAACAACTGTTCCAAAACGATACAGTTGCAACGCACTTCTCAGGCGTTATTGCGGAGGCTTGCAATCCCCATGCGCGCCAGTTCGTCTGCGCGTTCGTTTTCGGGGTGGCCGTCGTGGCCTTTGACCCAGTGCCAGGAAATCTCGTGGCGTTGTACCGCTTCATCGAGTGCCTGCCACAACTCGACGTTCTTGACCGGCTTCTTGTCGGCGGTTTTCCAGCCGTTTTTCTTCCAGCCGTGGATCCACTTGCTGATGCCGTCCTTCACATATTGTAAATCGACATGCATCTCGACCGCGCACGAGCGCTTCAGCGCATTGAGTGCCTCGATGGCCGCTTTCAGTTCCATGCGATTGTTGGTGGTTTGGGGCTCGCCGCCAAAAAGTTCGCGCCGCGTGCCATTGTAGTCGAGGATCGCGCCCCAGCCGCCGGGACCGGGATTGCCGGAACAAGCCCCATCGGTGTGGATGACAACCTTTCCTCCGGCCTTGACTGCACTCATTGCGTGGCCGCGCCGTCGCGCAATTCTTTCGGCAGTTTGAAGGAAACGTTTTCCTCGCGCAGCGTCACCTTCTCGACTGTCACGTCGTAGTGGGCACGGAATGCATCAATGATCTCATTGACCAGCACTTCCGGAGCCGATGCTCCTGCTGTGAGGCCGATGGTCGTGAGATCATGCAACGTTGACCAATCCAGCTCTGCTGCCCGCTGTACCAGCAGGCCACGCGGGCAACCGTTCTTGACACCCACTTCAACAAGCCGCTTGGAGTTGGATGAGTTGGGTGCACCGACAACCAGCAGCAGGTCAATTTGCCCGGCGATGGATTTCACCGCTTCCTGGCGGTTTGTGGTGGCGTAGCAAATGTCCTCCTTCACCGGTCCGCGAATGCCAGGGAAGCGGCGGCGCAATACGGCAATCACGTCCGCAGTGTCATCAACGGAGAGCGTCGTCTGCGTGATGTAGGCCAACTGCAATGGATCGCGCACCTGCAAGGCTTCTGCGTCCTGTGGTGTTTCGATCAACGTCACCGCGTCCTTGGGCAATTGTCCCATCGTGCCAATCACCTCCGGATGCCCGGCATGACCAATGAGGATGATCTCCATGCCATCGTCATGGTGGCGTTGCGCTTCCAGATGCACTTTGGTGACCAGTGGACACGTGGCATCCAACTGGAACATGCGGCGTCGCTCAGCTTCCGCCGGAATGACCTTGGGCACGCCATGGGCGGAGAATACCACGGGATGATCACCCGGCGGAATCTCGTCCAGTTCCTTGACGAAAATCGCGCCCTTGGCCTTGAGGCCATCAACAACGAATTTGTTGTGCACAATCTCGTGGCGTACATAAACCGGTGCCCCGAATACCTCCAGCGCACGCTCCACGATATCAATGGCGCGCACCACCCCGGCGCAGAATCCGCGGGGTGCCGCGAGCAGGATCTTGAGGTCTGGCTTGGACATTTTGCAGATGTGGCTGGCAGACTGCTCAAAGTCAAGTTAGGTTGGTGCATCATGAAAATCACCAAACTTGAAACATTCTGCAACGAATACGTCGGCTTTGTTCGCGCTACGTCTGAGACCGGTGCCCAGGGCTGGGGCCAGCTCTCGACTTACAATGCCGACCTCACGGCCGAGATTTTTCACCGCCAGGTGGCGCGCCATGCGCTCGGCACTGATGCGCTCGATTTTGTTGACACGCTGAACCTGATCAGTGAGCGCGAACACAAATATCCGGGCTCCTATCTCCGCCGCGCCATGACCGGACTGGATACGGCACTGCTGGATTTGCGGGGGCAACTGGAGGGAAAACCAGTCTGTGAAGTGCTTGGTGGCAAGTCCGGCAAACTGCGCGCCTATGCGTCCTCCATGCGGCGCGACATCACACCGGAAGATGAGGCCAAACGCTTTCTGCCGATGCGCGACAAGCTCGGCTTTACGGCCTTCAAGTGGCGCGTCGGGTCCGAGTGTGGCCGTGACAAGGACGAGTGGCCGGGCCGCACCGAAGCAGTCATTCCGGTTGTGTCAAAGGCGCTCGGTGACGGCATGGACAAGCTGGTTGATGGCAATTCCTGTTATTCCCCAAGGCGCGCCATCGAAGTCGGCCGCGTGCTGGAACAGAACGGCATCGGCCATTTTGAAGAACCATGCCCTTACTGGGAATTCGAGCAGACCAAGCAGGTCACCGATGCGCTTGCAATTGATGTGACGGGCGGCGAACAGGATTGCGAGTTCACCGCCTGGAAAACCATGATCGGCATGCGTGCCGTCGACATCATCCAGCCAGACGTGATGTACATGGGTGGCATGATGCGAACGATTGAAGTGGCGAAGATGGGCCATGCAGCGGGACTGCCATGCACACCGCATGCCGCCAACCTGTCGCTCGTCACCATGTGCACCATGCACCTGCTCAAGGTCATTCCCAACCCCGGCAAATATCTCGAACTGTCGATCGAGGGATTGGACTATTATCCATGGCAGGACGGCCTGTTCTTGGGTGAGCCCTACAAAGTGGAAGATGGCCACGTCACCGTGTCAAGCAAACCTGGTTGGGGCATCACCATCAATCCCGCCTGGCTTGACAAGGCGCAATACAAGGCGAGTGAGGCGGTCTAGCGCCCGCCAAAAACATCCAGCCGCGCGTGGCGGTTCACGTCCTTGTAGAGCAGGTAACGGAAGCGACCCGGACCACCAGCGTAACAGGCTTGTGGGCAGAAGGCGCGCAGCCACATGAAGTCGCCGGCTTCCACTTCAACCCAGTCACCGTTCAGGCGATAGACTGCCTTGCCTTCCAATACGTAGAGCCCGTGTTCCATCACATGGGTTTCGAGGAACGGAATGACACCGCCAGGCTCAAAGTTGACGATGGTCACGTGCATGTCATGGCGCAGGTCATTGGGATCAACAAAGCGCGTGGTTGACCACACTCCATTGCAGTCCGGCATGACGCTGGGCGCCACGTCCTTTTCGTTGATGACGAAAGCTTCCGGCGTGGCAAGGCCAGGTGCTGCTTCATAACGCTTGCGGATCCAGTGGAAGCGCGCTGGCTCAACGCCCTCGTTGCGCACTGACCAGGTGGCACCAGGCGGAATGAATGCGTAGGCGCCCGGCTTCATCACATGCAGCTTGCCGTGCAGCATCAGCGAGAAAGTGCCTTCGACGACGAAGAGCACACCTTCCGCCTGCCGGGTCTGGTTCAGGGGAATTGCTGCCACCACCACCTGACACTTCCATGATGTATTGCGAGAAGGTTTCGGCGAACCCTGACATGGGCCGTGCGATGATCCAGCAGCGTGTGCGCTCCCAGCCCGGCAGATAGCTGGTGACGATGTCGCGCATCACACCCTTGGGAATGACGGCATACGCGGTCGTGAAAATGGCCCGTCCTGTCAGCAAATCCGTCTGCGGTGGCTGGCCGCCATGGGGGGCAAAGTAGGTGGGAGCTTTGGACATCATGGGCACCATTGTTGTTCTGCCCTCACCCTAGTCAGGCCAGGGATTCGTTGCAAATCAGACCGAAATTTCAACATGACAATCCGCTGGCAGCCAAAACTCTTCAAGATTTGTGTCCGGCCCCTTTCGGTCAACAATGAGGAAGTGGCTGGCTGAATCGAAAACCAGCAAGGGATGATGCCAGACATTGCGGCCATAGTTCACGCCTTGTCGCCCGGTGGCAGCAAAGAGGTGATAACTTGTCAGCTCACGTGGATCATCACACACCAACACCAGCCAAGGCCGGTCTTGCATCGGGACAAAGGCCTGCGAGCCCAAAGGATGCCGCTCCATCAACGTGATGGCGATGGGGGTGGGTCTTGGGCTCGCGGTAAAGAGGCTGACATTCACGGTGCCACCGTCAGTGGCCACATCCACCGTGCAGAGATCATTGAAACGCTGGGCAAAACCCTGGTTGATGATCTTGGGCGCGGTGCCCGCCGCCTCGATCACCTGGCCATAGGGTTTGAATGCGACAGCTGTCAACGGTTCGGCTTTGAGGTTCAGGGTCTCAGTCATCCCAGCGTCCTGCCATCCATGAGGGTGAAATGGTGCGGCCCGTTGCCGTGCCGATGGCCGATAGTTCCGCCATGTCGGCGTCCGCCAAGGTGAACCCGAAGATGCGCAGGTTCGACGCCGCGTTTTCGCGCTTCGTCGTCATGGGAATGACAACCACGCCCTGCTGCACAATCCAGCGCAACACGATCTCGGATGGTGGCCGGTCCAGCCGCGCAGCAATTTCGCGCACCACAGGATGCTCCAGTGCCTTGCCCCGCGCGATCGGACTGTAGGCGACAAGGGGCAGACCGAGCTCATCCGCAGCGGCTTTGAGTTTGCGCTGGTCAATGAGGGGATGAAATTCCACCTGGTTGCAGGCCACATCACCAAGCCGTTTGGCCGCCTTCTGCAACATGGGTACGGAAAAATTGGATACGCCTATACGTTTTGTCATGCCCCGGTCCTGTTCCGCCCTCAGCAGGTCAAGCGTGGCATCAAGTGCGCCATCAGCCGGCGGCCAGTGGATGAGCAGCAGGTCAACCGGGCCGCCAAGCTCTGCAATGGAGCGTTCGACGGAACCAGCAAAGCGCGACCGGTCGAGATTGGACGGGTCAACCTTGGTGGTGACAAACAGTTTGTCCCGCGTCAGGCCGCAACTTGCGATGGCCTTTCCCACGGCCTTTTCGTTGCCGTACATTTGCGCCGTGTCGATGTGCCGATAGCCAATTTCAATGGCCATTTGCACGGTATCGACACACTGTTGGTGCATCAGGGGGTAGGTGCCAAGGCCGATGGCCGGAATGCCATGAATGGTAGGCGTAGTTGGTGTGGACAAACCTGTTGCCTCGCGCAATGTTTCCATGACACTATCGCACAAGTAACCAACTGGTTCAATCACTGAGGCGTTGCGGGATGCCCGAAATTCTCAACGAGTATGACTACATCATCGTCGGCGGCGGCACGGCGGGTTGCGTGTTGGCCAACCGATTGTCGGCAGTGGCGTCCAACCGCGTATTGCTGGTGGAAGCAGGCGGCAACGACCGGAACTTCCTGTTCCACTGGCCAGCCGGCTTTGCCAAGATGACCAAGGGCATTGCCTCCTGGGGCTACTCCACCGTGCCACAGAAACACATGCAGGGCCGCGTCTTCTGGTACACCCAGGCCAAGGTCATTGGTGGCGGCTCCACCATCAACGCACAAATCTACACGCGCGGCCACCGCATGGATTTCGATGCCTGGGCCCAGCAAGGCTGCACCGGCTGGGGCTATGACGACATCGTCAAATACTTCCGCCAATCCGAGGACAACGATACCTTCAACAATGAAGAGCATGGCCGCGGCGGACCGATCGGCGTGGCGCAACCCAAGGCCCAACTTCCGATCATGGAGGCCTTCATCAAGGCGGCCGAGCAGGCCGGTATTCCCCGTTGCGATGATCTCTCTGGCGCGAAGCCAGAAGGCATGGGCATCTATCAGGTGACGCAACGCAACGCCCGCCGTTCGTCTGCCGCCACCGGGTTTTTGAAACCGGTGATGTCGCGCACCAACCTGACTGTCGTCCTCAATACCATGACCACGCGGGTGATCGTCGAGCAGGGCCGCGCCATCGGCATCGAGATCATCGACAAGGACAGACCGCGCGCCATCCACGCTGCCGCCGAAGTCATCATCACATCGGGTGCCATCGGATCTCCGAAACTGATGTTGCTGTCGGGCATCGGCCCCGCCGATCACTTGAAATCGGTCGGCATCAATCCCGTGCATGACCTGAAGGGCGTGGGCTCCAACCTGCAAGACCATCTCGATGTCTGCGCCATTGCCGAATGCACCGGTGATCACTCTTTCGACAAGTACGGCAAGCCCTGGTGGGCGGCACTGGCTGGCTTGCAATATCTCTTCACCCGTGATGGGCCAGTGGCTTCCTCACTCTTCAACAGTGGCGGCTTCTGGTATGCCGACAAGGCAGCTGCACATCCTGATGTGCAGTTCCACTTCGGCCTTGGCAGCGGAATCGAGGCGGGCATTGCCAAGTTGAAGAATTCCGGCGTCACCCTCAACGCGGCACCCATGCGCCCGCATTCTCGCGGTACGGTGCGGCTGCGCTCGGCAAAGCCCGACGACCATCCCTACATTGATCCCAATTTCTGGGCCGATCCCATTGACCGGGCCAACAACATGAAGGCGCTGGAACTGTCGCGCACCATCCTGCGCCAGCCCGCCCTGCAACCCTTCATTCTTGCCGAACGTCTGCCGGGGGTGGGCGTGGACGGCAAGAATGATCTTCTCGACTATGCCTGCCGCATGGCCAAGACAGACCATCATCCCTCCAGTACCTGTGCCATGGGCATCGGGTCCATGTCGGTTGTCACACCGCAATTGAAAGTGCACGGCATCGAGGCTCTGCGCATCGCTGACAGCTCCATTCAACCCACAATCATTTCATCCAACACCAACGCCACCGCCATGATGATCGCCGAGAAATGCGCTGACATGGTGCTGGGGTAGGCGGTTGCGGCTCGGTTGAAGAAAAAATGGAATACGTCGGCGCTGCTATTTTTGCGGCAATCCGGCTTTCAGCATGCCATCAAACAAATGTTCCCAGTCAGCGTTCCTCTGGAACATGTTGTTATGGCGAAACCAGGCGACGAAGTCTTCGGTTTGCATTGGCACAGGCCCACACCATTGAAGTCTCAAACTTTCCAGGGCCTGCAGCATGGCCTCTGACGCCTGTTGCTGCCGGCCCAGATAGGTCAGGTTTGCGGCACGCCACGCCTGCATGTCAGACAAGTTTCGGGGTATCAATGCGAAATACTCTTCAGCAGCCTCATATCGCCCGGCCGTAAAATGGACTGTTGCCTGCATGGAGAAGAACCACTCTCCGCCAAGTGGGTTGAGGGCCGCAGCAATATTGGCTGTTTCATCGGCGATGCTTTGTTCACCGAGAAGGGACCATGCGAACGCCCGGTCAATACAGGCGCTGCCATCGTTTGGATTCAACGAGGCTGATATCTTGAACTCTGACCTGGCGCGTTCAAACTCCCGAAAATACATCTGGCTCCAGCCCAAGGCGTTGTGGGCGCGCGCTTCGGACGGATCGAGGCGGACAGCGAGTTCGGCGCTCTGGACTGCTGCTGCATCAAGCCAGGGAATTTCCGGAGAACCGGGGCTCATGATTGCCGCGCGTATATTGCAGAAGGCAAGGCTTGCATGCGCACGTGCAAACAGAGGATCACGCTTGATCGCTTCCTCAAGAAGCCGCTTGCAGGACATGTTGCCATCACGCGTCCAAAGGTCAAACCCATGGTTCGCGCGGAGCCAACAGTCGTATGCATCAAGGTTTTCAGTGACTTTCGTTTGGGCGCGGCCATAGGTGTGTTTTTCCACGTGCCCGGCTATGGTACTGACAAGCCTTCGAACCAGTTCATCCTGCATTGAGAACACGTTGCCAAGCTCCTGGTCATAACGCTCGGCCCATACGTGATTGGCCGTCGCGGCCTCCAAGAGCTGCGCTGTCACTCTTATACTGCCGTCTACTTTGCGGATGCTGCCCTCGACCAGGTATTGCGCCCCAAGTCTTCTCCCCACCTCCTTGATATCAACCGCCGCTCCTTTGAAGCGGGACGAAGAGTGCCGTGAAACGACATTGAGGGGGCGATAGCGAGACAACTCGATGATGATATCTTCCGTGATACCATCACTGAAATAATCCTGTTCGACATCGCCACTCAGGTTGGTGAAAGGCAGAACAGCAATAACCGGTTTGTAGTCAGTCGAAGTGACTTTCCCGGCCAGACCGTCATGCACGATTGGACCGTCCGGCCCGTCGGCCTTGGCGTCGGTGGGTCGCGGTCCGGCATACTTGTAGCCCCGGCCGTGGATCGTCGTAATCATGCCGGAGGACAACGACTTGCGCAGTGCCGAGACATGGACCTGAAGCGTGTTTTCCTCCACCACCAAGCCGGGCCAGACTGCATCGAAAAGCTCAGACTTGCTGATGACTTCGTCTGGTCTGTTCAGCAGCACGGCAAGGATGTCAAAGGACCGCGCTGAAAGATCGACCGGTCCCGTGGGGCCCAGCAGCTGTCGCTCCGCGCGTTTCAACAAGTAATGCCCGAATTGCAAGTCCATCTGCAAGGTTCCGATGCTCTTCGGGGCAGGATACAGGAAATGCGATTTTCAGAATAGTTCAGAACTCTTCAGGTTCTCGCCAAGGACTTGAGCGGCTTCCTTTGTCATTCTGACACGCACAGGAGGACACCATGACCGATTTCACCCTCACCAATGCTTTGACAACCATACGCCGCCCGAGCCTGCGTCATTTGCGGCTGCCCAAATTTGCCATAGGCCTCGCTGTGACAGCGTTGTCCGGAGCCGTAATGAGAGCCTTCGAAATGGCGTTTGTGGCGCCATACAGCGCCATGCGGGGTGAGTTGCCGATGGCACCTGACGCTGACCTGGAAGGCCGCGATCCGAACTGGTGATCCGCCTGGGACTGGCGCGATCAGTTTTCCGCAAGCGACCTGAAGGCCCAGATTCTGGCACACAAGGCAACATCCTTTGACGCCAAAACACGTCACTTGCCAACGCGCCCGCAACGATTCAAAACACCTTCATGATCTCCTCCCCAAAATCCATGAACGGTGCCGAAAGTCTCGTCCACACCCTGGTGGGCAACGGTCTTTCGGTCTGCTTCGCCAATCCCGGCACCAGCGAAATGCATTTTGTGGCAGCGCTGGACCGTATCCCGGGGCTCCGCTGCATTCCCGGTCAGCAGGAAAATGTCGTCACCGGAATGGCCGATGGCTATGGCAGGATCGCCCGTGATCCGGCGGTGACGCTGCTTCATTGTGGCCCCGGTCTCGCCAATGGTCTTGCCAACTTGCACAACGCCCGCAAGGCCCATTCTCCGATTGTCAACATTGTGGGCGATCAGGCGACTTACCACGTGGGCTTCGAACCGCCGCTGGCCATGAACACTCACAAACTGGCCGACACCGTGTCTCATTGGGTACGAACGTCAACCCGCCCCGGCAATGTAGGCAAGGATGCGGCAGAGGCCGTGCAGGCGGCGCGCACTGGCGCCGGCCAGATCGCCACGCTCATCCTGCCGTCAGACGCGTCATGGGACGAGAGCGGCGTGGTGGCGGGCCGTTTGCAACCGGCACTGTCCCGGCCTTTTGACATGGCGCGCCTGCGCGCCGCGGCGGCCATCCTCCGCGACAAGAACAATGTGCTGCTGCTTCTCGGCGAACGCGCCCTTGATCACACCCCACAGCAACATGCAGCGCGCATCCAGGCCAAGACGGGTTGCCGTGTCATGGCGGAATCAATCAATGGATTGCAGGCCCGCGGGCAGGGGCGTTTGCCACTGGAACGCGTGCCCTATCCGGCGGTATCAGCAATCGATCTTCTGAAGAATGTGGAACACATCATCTGTGTGGGGTCGCGTCCACCGTTGGGTTTTTTTGCGTATCCCGGCTTGCCCAGCCACCACGCGCCAGAAACCGCCACCATTACGATGCTTGCCGAACCTGGCCAGGATCTCACCGAGGCACTGGACGCACTTGCCCAGGAAATCGGAGCGCCGCGCACGGCCATTTTCAATTCCGGCCGCAGACCCGACGTGCCGAAGGGCAAGCCAACGTCGGATGGTTTCGGCCAGTTGCTGGGTGCCGTGCTGCCGGAGAATGGCATTGTTGTGGATGAAGCAATTACGTTTGGGCGCGATTTCTTTCCGGGATCATATGCAGCGCTGCCCCATGACTGGATGATGGTGACGGGTGGAGCGATCGGCTACGGCATGCCTGCCGCTACGGGTGCGGCTGTCGCCGGCAAGGGCCGGCGTGTCGTCAACCTCGAGGCCGATGGCTCGGCCATGTACACCATTCAGTCGCTGTGGACGCAGGCGCGCGAAAAGCTGCCGGTCACCACGGTCATCATGAACAACCGCAAATACCAGATTCTCATCGGTGAATACGCTGGCGTCGGGGCCAGTCCCGGACCCACGGCACTGAACATGCTTGATCTCGGCAATCCCGATATGGATTTCGTGAAGATTGCCAACGGTCTTGGCGTCGAAGCGGCCCGGGCCGAAACGCTGGAAGACTGCGCCAACCTGATGCGGCTATCCTTCTCCCGCGAAGGTCCGTTCCTCATCGACCTCATTGTGTGAATCGGCGTTTTACTGCGCTGTGAAGCCGCCGTCGATCAGGATGTCCTGGCCGTTGATCAGGTCGGAGGCTGAGGACGCGAGGAAAAGAACAAGGTCGGCGACTTCTGTTGTCTTGCCAAAGCGACCCGCTGGAATTTTTGCCATCATCGGTCCGCCCTTGTCCGGGTCGCCCCATACCATTTCACCCATCGGCGTGAGTATGACCGTCGGGCACACTGTGTTGCACTGGATGTTGTGCTTGGCCCATTCCACTGTCATCACCTTGGTCAGCATGTTGAGGCCGCCCTTTGACGCGCCGTAGGCAGCGTGATCGGCCAGCGCAACGACACCCGATTGCGACGACACGTTGATGACCTTGCCCATCTGCTGCTTGATCATGTTGGGGGCCAGTGCCTGCGCCAGCAGAAAGGGCGCCCGCAGGTTGACGGCATTGACCCACTCCCAATCTTCAACCGGCGTGTCGATGATCGACTTGACGGTGGTGACGCCCGCGTTGTTGACGAGAATATCAATCGTGCCGAATGCGGCGAGCGCTTGCCGCGCCGCACTTTGCGGACCTTCCACGGTGGCCAGATCAGCTGTGATGGCGATGCATGTGCGGCCCATGGCTTCGATGGTTGATTTCACATCCGCCAGTCCCTGGGCATCGCGGCCCACGGCGGCAATGTCGGCACCCGCATCGGCCAGCACGCGGCAGATTTCAGAACCAATGCCCTTGCTGGCTCCGGTGACCAGGGCGCGGCGGCCCGTCAGCGAGAAGCGTTTGTCCCAAGCCGTCACGGCTCACCGGACCCGTGCGCCGCCATTGCCGTCGAAGACGTAAAGGCCGCTCTTGGCCATCGCCACGCCGATCTTGTCGCCGGTCTTGCCGCGATAATCTTTTGGAGCCTTTACCGTGATCATGTCCTTGTCTGTCTTGACCGTGATGAGGGTGTGATCGCCGATCAATTCGTTGGTGAAGATTGCGCCAACCACATCACCCTTTGCAGAGGTAGTCACAGCGCAGTCTTCGGGTCGCACCCCGAGTATGGCCTTGTCCAGTTTGCCCTTGACCGGCACCTTCACCTTGTGTCCCTCGGCCACAAACGTGTCGCCCTGCAAGGCACCATGCATGATGTTCATTGGCGGTGATCCGATGAACTGCGCCACGAACAGATTGGCCGGATTGTTGTAAATCTCGGCCGGTGTGGCGAGCTGTTGCAATACGCCCTTTTCCAGAATGGCGACGCGGTGTGCGAGCGTCATGGCCTCGATCTGGTCATGGGTCACATAAATTGTCGTGATGCCCAGCGTTTCCTGCATGTGTTTCAGTTCGGCACGCATGTGGCCGCGGAGCTTTGCATCAAGGTTGGACAGCGGTTCGTCCATCAGGAATACCGAGGGACGGCGAATGATGGCGCGGGCCAGTGCCACGCGCTGCCGCTGGCCACCGGAAAGTTCACGCGGATAGCGGTGCAGCAAGGTTTCAAGCTGAACCTGTGCCGCCGCCTCGCGGATAGCGACTTCCATTTCCGCCTTGTTGACGCCGCGCACCTTGAGCGGAAAGCCGATGTTCTCGCCTACCGTCTTGTGGGGGTAAAGTGCATATGACTGGAACACCATGGAGATGTCGCGGTACTTCGGCAGGATGTCTGTCACGTCGCGGTCACCGATGCGGACGCGTCCCGAACTTGCAGTCTCAAGCCCCGAGAGAATGCGGAGCGCCGTTGTCTTGCCCGAGCCCGATGCCCCCAGCAGCACCAGGAATTCGCCCGGCTTGATCTGGATATCGAATTCCTGCAGCACCAGCACGTTGCCGAAGGATTTCGCCACCTTCTCGAAAGTGACGGGAACGCCCGGGTTTCCAGAGATATTTGATTTTGCCATATGTTGAACTCGCCCCAGCTTGGCCCCAGTTTAACCCTTGACCGCGCCAAGCAGCACGCCCTTGGAAATGAATCGTTGCAGTAGAATGGCCATGATGATCACCGGAATGATCATGACCACGATGATGGCGCACATTTCCCACCACAGGATGCCGCGCTCGCCGGCATTTTTCGCAGCCACCATGAACGGCATGGTCTGCGACTTGGCGAGAGCCAGAAACACCGCCAACAGATATTCATTCCAGTTCAGAATGAGGGTGAGCAGTGTTGTGGCAGCAAAGCCCGGCCGGGTGAGCGGCAAGACAATATCCCAGAAAATGCCAAACCGGGTGGCGCCGTCGAGCTGTGCGGATTCCTCAAGCTCGATCGGCAATCCTGCAAAAAAGTCATGCATCAGCCAGACCACGATTGGCAGGTTGGCCACAGCATAGGCAATGATCAGGGCCAGATGTGTATCAAGCAAGCCCACGGCCTGAAACATCATGTAGATGGGAATGATCACAACGATTGGTGGCAGGATGCGTTGCGAGATGATCCAGAACAGGATGTCGCCATTGCCCAGCTGGTTGGTGAAGTGCTTGCCGTAGGCCCGCACCAGCAGGAAGAACATCGCGAGCGCGACGGCAGACGCAATCATCCAGTGAATGAAATAGGACGCCACGATGGCAAGCACTGACAGCAGCACAAACACCATGATGTTGCCGAACTTCGGCTTGTACTGGATGCGTGCCAGCGCATAAGCCGCCATGCTCCCGATAACCATGCATAAGGCCGTCGCAAATACGTTGATGACGATCGAATTGGAGAACGCCAGCCAAACCTTGCAGATCTGCGGTTCCATGGGCGTGATTGTCACCACTGGCGAAATCAGGAAGGCCACAGAATTGTAGAAGTACAGCACGAACTGCCGTCCAACCGACTGCAGGTCACAGAATGGATCGGTGGCAAATTGCGCCCGCCAGCCGTCCAGCGTCGGCTGAAAGTCGACGAATGGAATGTAGTAGGGGCCCTCGTTGACGATCTGGCCATTCTTGAAGGCGGTGATGACCACCCAATACAGCGGGAACAGAACGAACAGCGACCAGAACGCCAGGATGGTATAGGCGACGATCTTCGCCACCGGCGACATCTTTCCCACTGCCGGCGGTTCGAACAACCGCTCCATCAGGCCGCGGTTTGATTTTTCGAATTTGTAGGATGCCTCGCTCATGCGTGCGCCTTCCGCAGTTGCTTGAGAACCACGTAGTTGAAGAAGGACGAGCACACGACAACCGTGAGGATCAACAGCAGATAAGCCACCGCCGCCGAAGACCCCATGTCATTGGCGCGCCACAGGAACATCGAATGCAGCGTGATTGACTCGGTTGCGATGCCAGGACCGCCCGAAGTCATGATGTTGGGCAGATCGACGATCTTGAAGGCTTCGATCATGCGGATGAGCAGAACGGTAGCGGCAACGGGCACAATCTGTGGCCAGGTGATCTCGCGGAAAATCTGCACACTCGATGCACCATCAACCTGAGCTGCTTCCACATGGTCCCGCGGCACATTCTCAAGGGCGGCAAGCATGCAGATGAAGATGAAGGGAATCCATTGCCACGAGTCGCCCAGCACCACGAACCAGCGGGCTGCCCAGGCGTCGGTTGACCAAGCCCAATCGCGCAATCCAATCCATTCCCACACCGGTTGGAACGGACCCTTGGTGATGTCGAGCAACATCTTGAAGGCGTACCCGACACCCAACGGCGTGATCATCAACGGAATGAAGAACAGGACACGGAAGAAGTTCTTGCCCGAAATCGGTTGCGAGCACAGGAAAGCCAACGCGGTACCGATGACGAACTGCAAGCTGCACCCCACCACCACGTAGAACAACGTCGTCAGCAGGAAGCCCCAGGCGTTGCCGGACAGCAATGTCGCCCCGAGCAGAAACGCAATGGCGATGGCGGACGCAGCCGAAATGCCCCGGCCGATCATGCCCACCCAGCTGGACTTGCCGACCGAGCGCCACAACCACCACAACATGAGGCCCGTCACCGCCAAACTGAAAATCCAGCCAAGTGCGCTCAGGCCCTCAAGCCTGCCCAACAAGGTGACCTGTTCATTGCCGACGAACTGTTTGGCGAAATTCTGGAACCAGACGAAGCGGAATTGCAGACCCGTGGGCGAAAACTTCACCCGGCTCAATGCAAAAACCACTGAATAGAAGGTTGGAAAAATGGCGAAGATGAGAATGAGGATGACCGCAGGCGCGATGAAATAGGTCCGCGAATGGCGGTCCATCCATTCGCCCCAGGATTCGCGATAGGTCTCTGTCGCAGTGTTCACCGTATCACCACTCTGTTGCTCGCCGACACGCAACCGCGCGGCATTCTAGATGAAGACCCCGGCTTGCGCCGGGGGTGCAATTTTGTGGAGCAGGGCCGGAACAACTCCGGCCCCGCAATATTCGGTGTTACTGGCCGGTGCCAAGCGCCAGGCCCTGGGCCTTGATCTGGGCGTCACGGCCAAAGTCTTCCGTGATTTCTTCCCAGCCGGCTTCAATGTTCTTGAGGGCCTCATCAACCGTGATTTCGCCAGCGAGATAGCGGGCGAGTTCACGGTCAAGAACGACCGACGAGTAACCATTGGCACCGGGGATCTTGAAGTCCGAAGCCATGTTCGGATTGTTCAAGGCACCGTTGATGGCATCCAGGTAGTTCTTGGCTGCATCTTCCGAGAAACCGGCCTTCACCCAATTCTCGGTGCTCGCCAGTTGCGAGTTGCGGTAGGCGTTGTAGCCGGTCCAGCCGAGCGTCACGTCGACGTTCGATTGGGCAGCCTGGTTCATGTAGGAGAGGAACGCGTACGAGGCGTCCTTCTTTTTCTGGTCGGCCTTGGCGTTGATTGCACCCGCCCAGCCACCGAAGGCGGCGAACGGAGCGTAGTTGATGCCATCAATCGCGTGCGGGGCGCTTTCCTTGGTCACCGGGACAAGTTTGCCAGTGGCGCGATCAAGCACTTCCGTGGTGCCGAGTGCGGCGATGGCATAGAGCTTGTCCTTGATGGCACCGGCGTCTTTTTCGATCGACATCGGGCCTGGATCACCCCATTCAATCAATCAGACCGCAACGACCGGCCTTGAACAGGCCACGGGTGTCGCCGATGTCCATGTTGAGTTCTTCGGGTGGACCATACTTGCCGGTTTCCTTGTACAATTCGAAAGCCTTCTTCCAGGCTTCGTTGTTCATGATCGGCTTCATGGTGGCGTTGTCGAAGTGGAAACCCTGGGCTGTGCCCTGGGTCTGCACAAAGGCAGCGGCCATCGTTTGAATGGCGAAGTACGACTGGGCGTTACGCTTCTTGAAGATGCATGAGCCGTAATCCGCTGCACCGTCGCCGTTCATGTCCTTGCCATGGATGGCAGCGGCCACTTTCAGGTAGTCATCCCAGGTCTTGGGTACGGTCTGGCCGTTGGCTTCAAGAATGTCCTTGCGATAGTAAACCATCTGGAAGTCGCCATCGACCATCAGCATCTTGGTCTTGCCGCCGATCTTCTGGCCGAATTCACGGAAGTAGCCCGCAACGTCAGCAAGGTCGATCTTGGTGTCCTTGGCGATATAGGGGTCCATGTCTTCGAGAAGGCCGGCAGCGTCAAGTTCAACGCCCCAACCAGCTGCGAATACACCGACGTCGATGGAGTTCGTGCCCGTCGACCAATCTGCCTGGATCTTCGGGAAGATTTCCGCAAACGGCACTTCCGTCACGACGATCTTGGCACCTGTGGCAGCTTCGAATTCCTTGCCACGCTCGGCAAGACGGCCAGCGATGACCGGACCCGGACGTGTCAGGATATTGATAGTGACACCGTCAAACTCTCCGGCAGACGCGGTGACCGCGATGCCGCAGAGTGCAGTACCGGCAGCGAGCGCGCCGATCAGCAACTTCTTCATTGGTAGTTCCTCCCGTTGGTTAACTTATCCGATGGCCAGTTTGCGCGGTTGTTCCGCTTGGATCCGTCCACGAATTCCTGTCCTGCTCATGCACCCGTCTCGGCGCGGGTGTTCACGGCAGCTTTTGATTGGCGCAAATCATTGCGCATTTTCTGGAGGTCGTAAAGGGCAATCAACAAGTTGAAAGACCTGAATGATTGACTTGCGTCTGAGGGGGGAGGCACTGTGCACTGCACACAAGGAATTTCCTTCCGTCCAACGCCGGGAACAGCACCATGAACCATACCGAAGCCAAGCGTCTGACTGAAATTGCAGCACAAGACGGCACCTTTGTCGGTCGCGTCTGGCGCGAGGGTCGCGGACCGTCCATCGCGACAGTGCGCAATGGCCGCGTCATTGACATCACCTCAAAATCCACCGCGACGATGCGCGACCTGTGCGAGAGCGATGCGCCAGCCCGCGTGGTCCGAAGCGCCAAGGGCGAAGACATCGGTTCACTTGCGCAAGTGCTCACAGCGACAGCGTCAGCAACTGCGGCACCAGTGAAACTGCTGGCACCCATTGATCTTCAGGCCATCAAGGCTGCGGGTGTCACCTTTGCCAGTTCCATGCTGGAGCGGGTGATCGAGGAGAAGGCCCGCGGCAATGCCGCGCTGGCCGAGGGAATCCGCAAAGACATCACCCGGCTGATTGGTGATGACCTTTCCAAGCTGGTGCCCGGCTCACCTGAAGCCATGGCGTTGAAGCAGGCCCTGATGGAGAAGGGCGCATGGTCGCAATATCTGGAAGTCGGCATTGGTCCCGATGCTGAAATTTTCACCAAGTCACAAGTGCTGAGTGCGGTGGGTTTCTCTGCCGATGTTGGCATCCACCCCGTTTCCAAATGGAACAACCCCGAGCCTGAATGCGTGCTGGTGGTGAACAGCCGCGGGCGAATTGTCGGTGCCAGCCTCGGCAATGACGTGAACCTCCGCGATGTCGAAGGACGCTCGGCCCTGTTGCTCGGCAAGGCCAAGGACAACAATGCCTCCTGCGCGCTTGGGCCCTTCATCCGCCTGCTCGACGACAGCTACACCATTGACGATGTCAATCGCATGGACGTGGCGTTGGAAGTTGATGGACCTGATGGCTTCACCCTGCGCGGGGGCAGCAACATGACGAAGATCAGCCGGCCACCATTAAAACTGGTGGAGGCAACGATCGGCGCGCATCATCAATACCCGGATGGCTTTGTGATTTTCTGCGGTACCGTCTTTGCGCCAACGCAGGATCGTGACGCTCCCGGGTCCGGCTTCACCCACAAACACGGTGACGTGGTTTCAGTGGCCAACCCGCAATTGGGTGCTCTCATCAACACCGTGCGCTCAACCGCCGACTGCCCGCCATGGACATTCGGCATTTCCGACCTGATGCGAAATCTTGCTGGACGAGGGTTGCTCCAAGTCTAACTATTGCCACCCATGCCATCGGTATAGGCCTGCTTGCCCCATACGTCCTTCACACGGGCATCGCGGCCACAGCCTTTGCGATAGCCGGCATAGGCGTCAGACTGCTTCACATAACCAAAGCGGGTGAGCACGCGGTTCTCGCCCTGATAGTAATTCTGGTGATAGTCTTCGGCGACAACAAAACTGTCGCGCTCCTTGACTGGCGTGACGATTTTCTGGCCGAGGGATTTTTCAGCCTCGGCGATGGCCTCGGTAGCTGCCTTGCGCTGGGCATCAGAGGTCGGGAATATGCCGGTGGAATAGGCGTTGCCACGGTCACAAAACTGGCCACCATCATCGGTCACGTCAATAGTGCGCAGGAAACGTGCGACCAGCGACTTGTAGTCGATGACCTTGGAATCGAATTCCACCCGAACGGCCTCCTGGGCACCCTCATGGTCCTGGTAGTTGAGGTCGGCGCGGGTGCCGCCGGCGTAACCCGACGTCGTCTCGGTCACGCCCTTGATGTGGTCCATGTCCTTTTCCACACACCAGAAGCAGCCACCTGCGAAAATCGCGGTTTCGGCGGCGGCTGGCGCGCAGACGGCAAAAGTGGCGAACAGGATGGATGCAGCGTGTTTCATGACAACTCCTTGATCCCCATATACGCCAATCCGGCAATTCCCGGTCATCACTTCGGCGCACAAGCCTGTGAGCGGACGTGAGTGTGCACTTAGCCCTTTACTGCACCCATGGTCAGTCCGCGCGACAGATGGTTCTGGATCAGCACCACCAGCAGCAGCGCCGGCAAGAAGGCGAGGAAACCGACGAGCGCGATGGCGTTGTAGATGATGCCGTCCGATCCGCCGGAAAAATTGGCCAGCGCCACCGACAGCGGATAGGCGTTCTTGGATGCGATGATGAGTGTGAAGAGATATTCGTTCATGGAGAAAATTGCCGCAATGACAGCCGCCGTGATGATGCCCGGCAGGCACATGGGTATGATGATCTCCCACAGGATACGCAGGTCTGATGCCCCATCTGTGCGCGCGGCGTCTTCAATCGCCGCAGGGATGTCAACCATGTAACTGCGGATGATCCACACCACGATCGACAGGTTCATGGCAGCATACACGAACATCAGCGCCCATACCGTATCGAGCATCTTCAATTGCCCGAACAGGACGAAGATCGGAATGGCCACTGCAGCCGGAGCCATGAATTTTGTCGACAGGATATAAAAGCCAATGTCTTCACGGCCCTTGAACTGGTAGCGCGCCAGGCCATAGGCAGCCGGAATGCCGAGCAGCAGGCAAATGAACACGCTCCCCGACACCGCGATCATTGAGTTCTTGAAATATCCCATGATTGGCCATTCGGCAAAAATCTTGGCCCATGTTTCCATGGAAATGGTCGGAAAATAAATCGGATAGGGCGCGATGATCTCGTTGCGCGGGCGCAGTGCAATGGACGCGAAATAGGCAATGGGCAGGAAGCAGATCGCCCCCCAAAGCCAAAGAACAATTGAACTGCCGCGCGAGATGTCGAAACGCTTTTTCATGAATCAGTTCCCGACCGGAAGAAGCGGCGCACCAAAGTCTGCGCCAAAATGATCGTGGCAATCAACACAATGACGGAAGCCGCCGAGGCATAGCCCTGCTCAAAACTGCGGAAGGCGGTGCGGTAGATGAAGTAGCTCAGCGTTTCGGTGGCCCCGCCGGGTGTGCCTTGGGTAATGATATTGACGGCTGCGAGGTTGTTGAGAATGTCGACACCGCGCAGGACGAGCGCAATGGCGATGACCGGTTGCATCATCGGCAACGAGATGTTGAAGAATATTCTGGTCCACGAGGCACCATCGAGCCGGGCCGCCTCTTCGATTTCCTTGTCCTGGCCTTGCAGGCCCGCCACGAAAATAATGAACAGAAAGGGTGTCCATTGCCAGACATCGGTGACCACCAGCACAAACCTGGCATTGAAGACAGTGGCCATCCAGTCAATGTTGCCATAGTCGAAGCCGACCCGGCGGATGAGATCGGCAATTACCCGGCCGTCATTGAACAGCAGCTTCCACAAGTATGAAACCGCCGATGGCATGAACAACATTGGCAACGTGAAAAGAATGCGCCAACTGCGGGCCCATGCGTGGCGATAGACCAGGGCAGCCAGCGTCATGGCGATGACGGCTTCGATGACCAGCGTGATCGAACCCAGAAACAGGGTGTTCCAGATCGACGTCCAGAAAGCGTTATCGACCAGCAGTTCTTTGTAATTTTGCAAGCCCACCCATTCGAGCTTGAATTTTCCTGTCTGCAGGCTGCGCTTGATCGCATAGATGCCGGGCCAGAGCGTGATGCCCAAAAGGTAGATGACAGCTGGCGCCACCAGAAAATACGGAAACGCCTTGCGCATCGCAGGAGAGCGGCGGCGGCGCGGAATCGCTGGGAGTACGGCGGTCATGGTGATGTCAGTCTGTTCTTAAATCTTCAAAATCACAACGCTCGTCATGCAAGCGAAGGCGGGAATCCATTTTCCACGCACGTATGAAAAAGGGCCGGAGTTTCCTCCGGCCCAAGTTACAGGGATTGGTCTCAGAACGGGGCCTTCTTGTCTTTGCCCATCCAGAATCCTGGTTCAGTTGCGGCATAGTTCATCGGATCGGCTCCCTTGTAGAAGCCGTTCTTCTCCATGATCGCCTTCACCTTCACGGCAGCCTCATCGAGTGCTGCCTTCGGCTGCAATTCACCAACGACAACCTTGTTGATCAGGAAACCGATTTCCTGATCGATCTGGAAGCCCTGTGGCAAGCGTGGGGCACACCAGGCGTAGTCAAGGGCTTCACCCCAGACCTTGGCTGGCTGCGAGACGGCCTGCATCTTGGCGTTGGTCAGAACCGAGCGATAGCCCGGTGCCACACCGTTGGCATTGGCTTCGTTCATCGCCATGATCGAGGCCGTCGTCAGATAGGCCAGCATCAGGAATGCAGCTTCTGGCTCTGGCGAGGTCACAGCTACGCTGCTTGTCGAACCAGCAATGTTCGGTGGCGCATAGCGACCGCCGGCGACGCGGGGTTCGTAGATCGTCATCACGTCATCACCAATTTTTGACTGGTCAGGGCGTGTAGCCTGGGTACCTGAGTCCTGCCACGAAATGTTGCAGGCCACTTGACCACCGAGCCATGCAGCACGGTTGGTTGGCCAGTCAGCTGCCGCAACACCTTCAATGGCATGCTTGGAAAGCGCCACGATGGTTTCGAGACCTTTGACGCCAGCGTCATTGTTGAAGGTCGGTTCCCACTTGTCATTGAACAGTTCGAGGCCATACTGGGCGGCAATGTGCTGCCAGGTATAGGTGGCCCAGAAGCCCCGGCCGCACATCATGCCGATGGCGTTGACGCCCTTTTCCGCCTTGTTCAGTTCCGGCGCGATGCGCATCATGTCGTCGTAGGTCGGGATGGCGTTGACGCGATCTGCTTCAATGCCGATCTTCTTGAACAGCGACGGCCGGATGTGCACCTGCTGGATGTCGCAGTCGAACGGCAAACCGAGAACACCCTTGTCGGCCCAATTGCCGTAGTTGGCCTGATAAGTCGGATAGAAGTCGTCAAACGGCACTTTCCACTTGGCGATATAGTCATCCATTGGCTTCAGGAAGCCTTGGGCACCGAAATCTCCCATCCACGGAGAGAAGTACTGCATGGCGTCGAAACCACGCGTTACCGCCGAGGAATTCAGCCACAATCTTGTCGTATAAGGAGTCATCAGGAATGGCCACAAGCTCGATCTTGATGCCGGACAGGGCTTCGAACGGCGCAACCTGATCGGCTGCAAATTCACGGTCAGCAGCGCCGATGGCGAAGCGCACTGTCTTGCCGGCATGTTCCTTGCGGATGCCTTCCCAGTCAGCGGTGCGGATCCAGTCCTTGGACGAATCCCACAACTCGTCATTGTCACCGAGCTTGTACTGTTCGCGATATTCCTTTTTCACCATCTTGCCGACGCTGATGTCTTTCAGCACGTCAGCCGGGTTTGCCATGGCAGCAAAAGCCGAATTGATGTTGAACATGTTGACGCCGCCGATGCTGAGCGCCGCACCCGTCGCGGCCGTACTCTTGAGCAGCGAGCGGCGGGTAACGAGACCCGATGTCTTGGACTTCATGTGTTTCCTCCGTTTGTGTGGCCTAGATTGTGCAAACCATGCGTTGCGGCAGGCCAGCCACAGCACGGTTTTTTCAGAGCCGGAATCCGCAGGGAGTACGGGCCGGCACGAAACAGTGAAAATGAAACAGCGCAACCCGGCCACGGCAAAGACAAGGCACCAAACGGGCGCATGCGAAGGCCTTTGATGGAGATGCCAAAGTGGGGCATCGCGGCATTCCTCCCGATCTGGCCCGACATGGGAGCCAGATTTTGTTCTCGTTGCAATTAGACTACTAAATGTATTCTCAGGATGCAAATGTTTCGTTTGACGAGTTGGATTAGTCACATTGAGACCGGATCCGGGCCTTTCTTTGGCTGAAAGAGCCGCTGCGGTCTCGGTAATCCGAAACAAATGTGCTATTGGAATCCAGATGTATCTAAAGCGGACCCTCACATCGCCGCAGCAGGGATAGCTATCGTGCCCGAGACCAAACACCAACCTCCCATCGCCGAATTGCAACCAGAACGCACGTCAGGCCGTGTCGCCCGCAACCGCATGCGCATCGCCTGGATGTATTATGTGGAGGGCCTGACCCAGAACGACATCGCCGATCGCCTGGGTATTGGCCGCGTCACTGTGGTGCGCAACATCAACGAGGCGCTGAAGCAGCGCGAAGTGAAGATCTGGATCACCGGCGGCGTGGCCGATTGCCTTGACCTTGAGGCGCAGTTGAAAACGCGCTTTGGTCTTGTTGACGCGGTGGTCGTGCCCGAACCGGCAGAACCTGCAAACATCGGCAAGGCCATTGGCTTTGCTGCGGGCATTTACATCACTGATCAGCTCACAGACAATTTCTGCCTTGGCGTCGGTTGGGGCGCAACACTCCATGCCAGCTTGCAGACGCTTTCCCCCAAGGAACTGAACAACGTTGAAGTCGTCTCGATGCTTGGCGGTATAGTCCAGGCGAGGCGCTTCAACCCGGCGGAGTTCGCCTGGCAGTTTGCCAACACCGTGGGCGCCGACTGTTATCTGCTGACAGCCCCGGCTGTGGTTGATAGCGCTGCCACCAAGCGCACCCTGATCGAACACTGCGGACTTGATGGCGTGCTGTCACGCGTCGAAAAAATGGACATGGCCTTGCTCAGCGTCGGCACCATGGAGGCCATGTCGACATCCTTCCGTTTTGGTTTCTTCAGCGAGGAAGAGCGCCTGTCCCTGACACGCGCCGGCGCCGTCGGCGACCTGCTCTACAATTTCTATGATCTCGATGGAAAAATTGTCGATCACCCGATCAACGAACGCGTCATGTCCACGCCCATCGAAAAAATCCGTCACGTGCCGCGCCGTGTCATGATCTCCGGCGGCAACGACAAGGTAGACGCCTTGCTGGGTGGTTTGAAACTCTCTGCCGCAAATGTGCTGATCACCAATGAGGACACGGCGAAGGCATTGTTGCTGCGGGGATGAAATTTTGCCGGTCGCGCAAATAGCCGGGGCAAATAATCTCAAGTTGTGCATTTCCGGCAGAGCCCGTTCTGCGCACTGGCAGACTCATTGCGTCGCGCCTAAGTCTGTTGTCTGGGGGTCAATGACGTCACTTTCCTTTTTGGGAGGTCATGACCATGGCACAGACAACGACACCTGTTCACCGTACACTTGAATCGGAGCAAGAAGAACCGCACTTGAGACCCGGCCTGTCCACATCACACAACAGCCACATCCTGGTCCGGCTGGCGGTGGAACGAAACGGAGCGGCGCACCTTGGGCAATGGGAGCCAAGTGATTCCGGCCGCATGACAATCTGCGACGACATCGACATTCCGGACCTGATAGATTTGACGGAATGGCGCGGGAGGTAAGATGCAGGTTCCGCCACTGTCATGGGTCAAGCCCGGCCGCGCAGAAGAATTGACTGCGATTGCGGTGACAGTGCCTTCAACTGCCCCTCAGATAATCTCGTCCTCGTCTGGCATCGCGTCCACCTTGGTGGAGGTCTTGGCCTTGATCCGTGCCACGTGGAACAGCGCATCACCACGGTTGACGATGGGCAGGTTGGTCTTGCCGATGATGATGCCATCGTCTTCGGCGAAAACGGGCACGGTCACTTGCCCCAGCGGGTCGGTGATGATGCCGATGGGTTCGCGCCGGCCAACCTTGTCGCCAACCTGACGCACCGAATGCAGGATGCCGCCCTCAGGCGCCCGCGTCCATGTGCTGGACGTCGAATGCACCGGCGTCGCGTGGGTCGGAACTGCTGGCGACTTGTCGGTCATGCCAATCATCTGCATCACCCGCAGCGTGCCCTTGACGCCCGCCTCAATAGCCTGTTCGTCAAAACGCAGCGCTTCGCCGCCTTCATAGAGGACCACCTTCACGCCCGCGTCCTTCGCCGATTGCCTGAGTGAGCCTTCGCGCAATTTTGATGTCATGATCACCGGCGGCGCAAAAGCCTCTGCCAGCTTCATCAGGTCCGGATCACCCGGAGCGATGCGGATTTGCGGCAGATTGGTGCGGTGGAGAGCAGCGGTATGCAAGTCAATGCCATACTGCGAGCGTTTCACCACCTCGCGGAAAAACAAGTCGGCCAGCAGGCTGGCCAGCGAGCCTTGATCCGAACCCGGGAACGAACGGTTGAGATCGCGCCGGTCCGGCATGTAGCGGGAGTGGTTGAGAAAGCCGAAGGCGTTGACGATGGGAATGGCCAGCAACGTGCCGCGCAACATTTTCAGCGCCTCATGGGCCAGCACGCGGCGCACGATCTCCAGCCCCTGGATTTCATCGCCGTGCACGACACCTGAAAGAAACAGCACCGGGCCCGCGCCGCCATGCACCACATGCACCGGAAGCGTCATCGGCATGGCATTGGCGAGCGTCGAGACTTCCAGGTTCACCGTTTCGCGCGTACCGGCGGCGACAACGCGCGCGCCGATTTCAAAGCCACTCATCCTTTTCCCCGCGTCTTGGTCCTGCCCGGCTTGGCGTTCTTTTCGAGGAAGGCGATGATGGCCTTGGCCACGTCCTTGCCGGTTGCCCCCTCAATGCCTTCGAGACCGGGCGAGGAGTTGACCTCCATCACAACTGGCCCGCGTTTCGACCGCAGCATGTCCACACCCGCCACGTTGAGGCCCATGCTGCGTGCCGCCCGCAATGCTGCCGCTTTTTCCGCCGCTGACAGTTCAGCCTTCACCGCCGAACCACCACGATGGAGGTTGGAGCGGAACTCGCCTTGCGGCCCGGCGCGTTCCATGGTGGCGACTATTTTCCGTCCCACCACGAAGGCGCGGATGTCGTGTCCCTCGGCTTCGGCGATAAACTCCTGCACCAGAATGTTGATCTGCGCGCCATGAAATGCCTCGATCACCGACTTCGCTGACTTGTGGGTTTCACCGAGCACAACGCCGATCCCTTGCGTGCCTTCCAGCAGCTTGATGACAACCGGCGCTCCGCCCACCATTTGCAGAATGTCATCGGTGCGCCCGGTTGAGTTGGCGAACGCCGTGACCGGTAGCCCCACGCCATCGCGCGACAGCAGTTGCAGTGAGCGCAACTTGTCGCGGCTGCGGCCGATGGCAACACTCTCGTTCAGCGGGTAGACCCCCATCATCTCGAATTGCCGCAACACCGCAAGACCATAAAAGGTGTGCGACGCCGCGATGCGCGGAATGACGGCATCGAAGCCTTCCAGTTTTTCACCCATGAAGCGCAGTTCGGGCCGGCGCGACGAGATGTTCATGTAGCAGCGCAGGTAGTCGATGGGCACGATCTCGTGGCCACGCTGTAACGCCACCTCGATGATGCGCTGGTGCGAATAGAGCTTCGGGTTGCGGGTGAGCAGGGCGATTTTCATGGTGCCAATGATACCGTCTTGGAGCGTCGGGACTTGCGATCGAGAAGAAAACTGCGGGCTGGATCGACCAGAAAGCGGCCCTTCAAGGCATTGCGACCGAGCAACATGGCCACATCCATGTCGGTGCGGTCTGTGAGCGTGATTTCGGTCTTGAAGAGTTGTGACCCAACTTCCAGTGTTGCGCGAATGACGACGCGCATCTCGCTGATTCCATTGGAACTTTTAATGCGTTTTTGGGTGACGAGCGGGGCCTTGTAGATGTGTTTGCGGCCCTCGTTTGTGAGGGTGAAGATCACCCGCCGCCCACTCACGTGGATTTCGTCGGCATGCAGCGCTGCAGAGCGCGCGCCGGTATCGAGTTTTGCGACGATCGGACCGATCTTCAACTTCGGCAATCGCACGTGCTCCTTCCAGCCGGCGAGCGGCAAGAGGAACAATGTGGGGCGGGCGGGCAAAGGCATGGCTGGTGCTTACAACAGGTGCGGGAGCTTGACCACAGAGCAGCGCTGCTACGGTTTGATGATCGTAATTCCCGTGCCTTCAAACTTGTCCATGGCGGCAAGTGCAGCAGGCGCGTCGGCGAGCACAATGTGTTTTCCAATCAGTTTCTGCGGTTGCAACACGCCGCGTTCGATCAAGCGCAACATCTCGGGGTAGCGGTGCGCCTGCATGCCATGGCTGCCCTTGATTTCGAGTTCGTAAGCGATCACCCGGTCCATCGGCATTGCGGCTCGGGCATGCTCTTCAAGCATCAGGCCAACTTGTATGTGCCGGCCCCGCCGCCTGAGGCAGCGAACGGAATTCAGTGCGGTGATGGAGTGGCCCAACGCGTCGATGGAAAGATGGGCACCACCGCCGGTGAGGTCGCGCACCGCTTGCGCCACCTTGACTCCGCCAGAGGCATTGATGACCTCGACGGCACCCAGCGCCCTGGCCACAGCCAGCTTCTCATCGGTGAGATCAATGGCCACCACATTCGCTCCCATGGCGCTGGCCACCATGATCGCCGAAAGTCCGACGCCGCCGCAGCCGTGCACTGCCACCCATTCGCCAGGCGCACACCGGCCCTTGTCGATGACGGCGCTGAAAGAGGTGACGAAGCGGCAGCCCAGGGCAGCTGCCGTGGTGAATTCCATCTCATCAGGCAGACGCACGAGGTTGATGTCGGCAAATTCAAGGGCGACGTATTCGGAAAATGAGCCCCACGCCGTGAAGCCGGGTTGAAAATTGTTCTCGCAGATGTGGTGATGGCCGGTGTGGCACTCATGGCAGCGCCCGCATCCCGCCACGAAGGGCACTGTAACCCGCTCGCCGACCTTCCAGTTCCTGACGTCGCGGCCAACAGCGGCAATTTTGCCTGCAAGTTCATGGCCGGGCACATGCGGCAACTTGACGTCAGCGTCATGCCCCATCCAGCCATGCCAATCGCTGCGGCACAAACCTGTGGCTTCCACTTTCACCACAACACCGGAGTTTGATGGTGTCGGGTCCGGCACCGTGGTCACAACGGCAGGCACCTTGAATTGTTCATAAAAAACAGCGCGCATTTCCGTTTCTCCTTGGGGCTATGGCAGCCTGCAATTGCCGTGCTGCATCCGTCAAGGAGGACGGCCCGCTATTTGCGCGCAGACTGCCGCAAAAGCGGTCGTTTTTCATGTCGATTGCACCCTCGGCGCGCTAGGTTTCTGCGTTGCCAGATGCTACAGGGCTTGGGCAAAGCTATAGACAATCGGCTCGAATCGGGGACATTTTGGACAGACTTGCAGACGGACGGCACATGCAGGCGCAATTTTCGCCAGCATTGAGGGCACTGGCACGCGAACTCTCGGAAGCCAGCAAACCCTTTGCCCACGCCGACAACCGCCGCGCCATCACGCAACTGGTGACAACCTCGTTGATCTTTTTTCCGATCGTGGCACTGATGTTCGTGCTGGCAGCTGACTACTATGCCATCACGTTGCTCCTCGCCCTTCCGGCTGGTGCCCTGCTTACCCGTTACTTTGCGCTCCAGCATGATTGCGGCCATGGCTCGCTTTTCCCGGAAAAGTCCGCCAATGAAGCCGTCGGACGGATGATCAGTGTACTGACCTTTACGCCTTATGACTACTGGCGGCGCTCGCATGCATTTCATCATGCCGCTTCCGGCAATCTTGATCGCCGGGGTGTCGGCGACATTGACACGCTCACCGTGCGCGAATTCGCCGGGCGCGGGTTTTGGGGGCGGCTTCGATACCGTATCCTCCGTCATCCGGTTGTTTCGCTGCTGATCGGTCCTCCGCTCTATTTTCTCGTGTTGCAAAGATGGATGATCAGCCGCCGTCTCGGACTGAAGGAGAGTCTGAAGAGTGTGCTGGCCCATGATGTTGTGCTCGTGCTGTTCTATGGCGCACTCGTATATGCACTCGGCCTGGGGTTGGTGATTTCGGTGGTGCTGCCCTGTATTCTGGTAGGTGCCTGGATTGGCGGATCACTGTTCTATGTGCAGCACCAATTCGAGGAAACTCTCTGGGATGGGTCCGATGAGTGGGACGTGAAAGTCGCAGCTCTCAAGGGCAGTTCACATCTGGTGCTCAATCCATTCTTGGATTGGCTCACCTGTGATATTGGCATCCACCACGTGCATCACCTGTCGAGCCGCATTCCCAACTATCGCCTGCGCGAATGTCTCAACGCCGTGCCCGACCTGCAAACGATTTCACCGAAGCTCACCTTGGGCACCGCCATTCGCACGGCACATCTCGCGCTTTGGGATGAAAAGACCCGCAAGCTCATTTCATTCCGGGAATTCGACAGCCGGCACGGATGAGTGCCCTACGCTCCCCAGGTCTTTTCCAGTACGCGCAACCAGTTGCCATGGGTGATCTTGGCGACCAGTCCGGCGCCGAATCCGGCCTGATGCATCGCTTCAACGAGGTTTGGCAAACCACTGGCATCCTTGATGAATCTTGGTATGCGCGCGCCATCGAAATCAGAACCAAGACCAACACAGTCCTCGCCCGCAACAGCTATCATGTGTGACAGATGACGGATCATCACCTCGGCACCGGTATCGGCCGACCACTGCCCGTCGGAACGCAGGAACCCGGTTGCATAGTTGAGACCCACCATGCCGCCACTCTCGCCAATGGCCTCGAGTTGTGTGTCGGTGAGGTTGCGTGAAGATGCTGCGACGGCGTGGGCATTTGAATGGGTGGCAACGAGCGGTGCATCCGTGGCCTCCGCCACATCCCAGAAGCCGCGCTCGGTGATGTGTGAACAATCGACCATGATGCGCAGACGGTTGCAGGCTTTCACCAGCGCCACACCTTCGGGCGTCAGACCGCGGCCCGTGTCAGGCGATGACGGAAACCGAAACGGCACGCCGACGCCAAAAACATTGGGCCGCGACCATACCGGACCAACGGAACGCAGACCACGATCGTAAAAATATTGCAGGTTGGAGAGATCGGCCTTGATCGCCTCTGCCCCTTCGATGTGGGTGATGAAGGCGAGTGAACCTCTGGCCATCGCCGCGCGAATGTCGGCTGCTGTATGGCAGGCTGATACGCCACCCTTGGCCCGCGCCACAATGGCATCCCGGATATCCAGCATGCCAATGGCGGCGCGCTCGGCGGCGCGCTGTGGCAAAGCTCCGGCGTAGGGCGGGTTCAGGTCTTCATCGTCCGGCAGGCCACCGTGGCTGTCGGGGGAGAAGATGGCAAAAAAACCACCCACCATGTTGCCGGCTTTGAGGCGCGGCATGTCAATGTGGCCAAGACCGTCGCCCTCGACAAAGTCGCGCGCCGGGTCATCATTTTTCTTCTCCCACAAGCGAAGCAGCGTGTCGTTGTGGCCGTCAATGATTGGAATCATGTTCACGATGACGGCAGATTACACGGGCGCAGCGCCAAAGCCATGGTTGCCGAGGTGGGATATTTCACGTGCCGCTTCCGAAACGGACTGGCGCCTGCGGTATTCGGCTGGCGTTTCATTGACCATGCGCTTGAACAATCGTCTGAATGAAACGGCATCGTGATAGCCGACCTGCAACGCCACCGACTCAACGGTGCCAATTCCTCTTTCGAGCAATTGCTTGGCTTCTTCAATGCGCACACGCTGCACATAGTCAATTGGGGAATACCCTGTCGCAGACCGGAACCGGCGCCCGAAAGTACGTTGCGGCAGCCCGCTTTTCCTCACCATTTCATTGACCGGATCGGCTTCAGCATAGTGATCCGCCAGCCATTCCTGGCATTCGTGGATGGTACGGTCGGTTGATTGTGGTTTCGTCGTCAGGCGGGTGTAGGGCATTTGTCCGGCGTGGTGCCAGTCATAGAGCTGCACCTTGGCCAACAGCATCGCAATATTGGGTCCGCTAAACCTTCCCACAAGATAGAGTGCCATATCCATCCAAGAGGCAGCACCGCCGCACGTGACAATGCTGTCGTTTTCGGCTGCTGCCACGAGGACCCGGTCCTTGTGCACCCTGACTTTCGGATATTCGGCCTTCAGTTGGTCTGCAAACGCCCAATGGGTTGTGGCATCGCGGTGGTCCAACAGTCCAGCCTCGGCCAACAGAAACGAACCTGTGCATGTCGAAAAAATCTGCGAGCCATTTTTGTGGGCCGACCTGACCCAGTCAACCATGGTCCTGTTGGTCCGCCCGAACTCACGGCCTGATGCAATAAACAAGGTCGGAACGAGAACGATCTGCCCAGGTGGCCCGTCGCTCAGGGTCCGGTGAGGCGTTATTCTTATGCCGGTGGCGGTTTCCACCGGGGCCATGGTGGTGCCAACGAGCTCCGGCAGAAAGCAGGGCGTTTCGGGAACGTCCATGATGCGATTCCACAACCTACCCGCTGCCCAAAATGCATCATGGATGCCGATCACCACAGAGGGTTCGGCTTCTGATGGGACCAAGATAGAAACCTTGACGACGTCGCTCATCGATTTTCACCAATATCGCATTCTGGCACCAAACTGGCCATTCTGCCACGTCCAAAGCGATCGGGTTGGCTGGTTTGCCACCAATCGAGCCAAATCGGTACGCATGAGAATTTCAGTTGCCGACCAATGTGGGTGGGCAATCGCAAGATGCGATGTGCCACCACTGCGGAGAATATCATGAAGAAATATGTGATTGAACGCGAAGTCGCCGGCATCGGCAAGCTCAACGACGATCAGCTGCAAGGCGCAGCCGCCAAGTCATGTGACGCACTGAACAAGATCGGCACGCAGGTGCAATGGATTGAATCATTCGTCACGGCTGACAAGACGTTTTGTATCTATCTGGCAGAAGATGAGGCAGCCATTCACCGCCACGCGAAGCTGAGTGGCTTCCCCGCCAACAAGATCACCGCGGTCACGTCAATGATCGATCCGACAACGGCAGGCTGAAAACAAAACGCCCCCCATTTGGCAAAGGGGGGCGTCTTCAAAGTTTTGCTCAGGCCCCAATCAAGCCTTGGAATGCATCTCGGCGACGTGATCCCAGTTGATCAGGTTGTCGACAAAGGCTTCGAGGTATTTCTGCCGGGCGTTGCGATAGTCGATGTAGTAGCTGTGCTCCCACACGTCGACACCGAGAATGGGTGATGCGCCGTGCATCAGCGGGTTCTCGCCGTTCGGCGTCTTCGAGATGGCAAGTTTGCCGTCTTTCACCGCCAGCCAGGCCCAGCCCGAGCCAAATTGCGTCATGCCAGCTTGGACGAAATCGGTGCGGAACTTGTCATAGCCGCCGAGATCAGACTCGATTGCCTTTTCCAGCTTGCCGGGAATTTTCTTGCCGCCGCCATTGGGCTTCATCCAGTTCCAGAAGTGGATGTGGTTGTAGTGCTGGCCGACGTTGTTGATGAGGCCCTGGTTCTTTTCGGCAAAGGCTGCCTTGCAGATGTTTTCGATCGACGCCGAAGCCAGCGGAGAATCCTTCAGCAGGTTGTTGCCGTTGGTGACATAGGCCTGGTGGTGCTTGTCGTGGTGGAACTCGAGCGTCTCCTTGGACATGTAGGGGCCGAGCGCATCATAGGCATAGGGCAGGGCGGGAAGTTCAAGGGCCATAGGTTCTCTCCATTGCTTGTGGACCGTCTATGTAGTCTTTGAACCGGCGGCCTGCAAGGAAAGGCATCTCAAACCTTGAAAATCGGGATCCCCATGATGGCCTGCAGGAACGCCGCAGCGCTGGCGAAAATGACCACGGCTGCCATGCCGTAAACCGCCCAACGCCGCCCGGAAAGTGCTGCAAAAGGCACGGCCTGTGCCGCATGCTGGCCGACGAAATGTGCCACCCGCAAATCCCCACCCGTGGTCGACCACAGGAACAGGGGCAGACCCGATGCGTCGCTGAGTTCACCGCCGACCCAGTGGCCCGTTCCCTGCGCCATGTACCCGCCAGCGAGTGTCGCCAGCACAGAACCAACAATCAGGCCTGCCCCCGCCGCTTCGCGCCAGATGTCGCCACTGCGATTGCGCCAGATGACGACGCCTATCCATGCAGCTGTCGCGGTCAGGGTGAGTGCTCCCAAACCCATCAGGGCATAGGCAACTTGCGCGAAGACATCGCTGTTGTTGAAATGCGAGGCCTCGCCGCGTGCCGCACGGAACACCATGTAGGCCTGCTCAAACCAGGCCGCACCAATCATTGCGGCGCTGGCCCAGCGCACTCTGCGTTTCACCCGCACCGCTGCTGGAACAAGTGACAGCGCCCAAGCGACGGTCGCAAGCTGGACCGCAAGCGAAAAGAAGAACTTCGCCGGCTTGTGCCAGACATTGGCCCCGTACAATGTCCGATCATCAATCAGTTGCAGCAGCAGCGTGATCACAAAACAAGCGAGCAGCACCAGCGCATGCAAACTGAGGCTGCGCGAACCGGCGAAGCAATCGCGCATGAACTGCGCCAGTCGCGACTGGGAAATCGGTCCTTCAGTCGTGGCCAGGGTGGCATCGGTCATGTCTGTCTCCTCAGGTTTGCGGGCGCTCGGCGCGGCGCAGCAAAAATTGCGTGACTTCGAACAGCAGCAGGCCAATGGGACCGAACAGGAAAGTGGCGGGCAACACCAGCAGCAAGGTCCATCGCGGCAGGCCTTGCTGCATCACCCGCCGGGCAATCCACGCGCCGATGAAGAGATCAAAGGCGAGGTAATGCACCCAGCCCGCCAGCGCTGCCCAATCCGAGGTGAACAGCAGCTTCACATCGGCAAGCGAGCCGAAGCCGCCATCGGCCTTGGCGAAGAAGAAGAGGATGAGGACGCTGTAAAGCGCCGCCAGCACCAGGGGGAAGGCGCGGCCGGCGATGTCGTCGCGCAGGAAATCGCTGCGGCGGAAGATGGCAAGTCCCAGCACCAGCCAGCCGGCCAGGGCGAAGACGTTGGCGAGGGAGAAAATCAGTTCAGCGGTCATATCGGCCTCCAATTTGACAGCGGAAAGATTAGGCAAAAAATGTTTCCGTTGTCAAGATGGTTCATCTCAGGTACGCTTGTCCCATGTTGGAGACACCGAAAAAGCCCTATCACCACGGCGATTTGCGCGAAGCGCTGCTGGCTGCGGCCGAAGCTGCCCTGGTGGAGCTGCCGGTTGAAAACGTCTCCCTGCGCGAAATTGCCCGCCGCGCCGGTGTTTCCCACGCCGCGCCCAAGCACCATTTCGGAACCTTGGGTGGCCTCTTTGCCGAACTGGCGGCCCAGGGCTTTGAGCGCTTCGTGACCGATCTCGACACTGCTGCCAACCGCCAATCCGACCAGTCGCCACCCGCCCGCATGCAGGCCATGGCGCGGGCTTATCTCCGCTTTGCCGCCGCCAACCCTGCTGCCTATGGCCTGATGTTTGGCAAACGCGTGGAACTTGAGCCGTCGCCGCACTTCGCCACTGCGGCTGTCGCGGCCTGGAGCCAGTTGGAAAATGCTGTTGCCTCCGTTGTCGGTCCGCAACAAGCCATCAATGGCTCGCTATTGGTATGGTCCACCTGTCACGGCATGGCCATGCTGATGCTGGAAAAGCGCATGCCACCCCACATCGATCCGCCGCGCGCCATAGAAGCTGTCACCCGCATGCTGATTGCAGGGCTGCGCGCCGAGGGTAACGGCTAGAACCAGTCAGCACTTCCGTGTGGGTGCGCCCCATGCCATGAAGAAGCATGGAGAAACCTCACATCATCCGTTTTGATGCGAATGTCGCGCTGCAGCGCTGGCCTGACTATCCCGAAGATGAAATCGCCAGCGGCTCCCGCGCTTGCAAAGGCCATTTCTATCTCGAGGATGTGAAGCAGGGCCTCTCCGCCGGAGTCTGGGAAGCGGACGCCAACGAGACGCACTGGATGGATTATCCCGTCCATGAATTCATCATCATCATTGCAGGCGAAGTAACCATTGCCGAGGAAGGCCGCAGCACCACCTTCCGTACCGGTGATTGCTTTTTGATCCCCAAGGGCCTGCACTGCCGCTGGCTTCAACCGGGCAAAGTGCGCAAGTATTTTGTCATCCTCGATGATGCGACAGAAGCGGCCGTCAGCAGCGCGCGCCATGTTTTGAAAATTGATCCGAGGACGGAGCTTTTGCCGTCCGAGCCGCCGTCTCCAGCCGTGCTGCTGACAGCGCCTCCGCCGCAGCAGAAATCGCTGGATGTCTTTGCGGCACTTGCCGGGCGCTTCACCGTTGGTGTGTGGGAAACCTCAGCCTATGCCCGCAGGCTCATCGATTTTCCCCGTCATGAGCTGATGCATTTGGTCGAAGGCAGAGTGACATTGACGGACGATCAGGGCACCGCCCAGACCTTCTCGGCAGGCGATACCTTCTTCGTGCCATTGGGAACCCCCAATGCCTGGGTCTGCGAGGGAACTTTGCGCAAGATTTACTGCATCCTCATGCCGCCAGAAACCTGAGCCAGAGATCCGGGATGGAAATTGAACTGACGGTTCTGCTGCTGTTGGCACTCGTGGGTTTCGCCGCGGGCTTCATTGACTCAATCGCTGGCGGTGGTGGCATGCTGGCCCTGCCATCACTGCTGCTGGCAGGGCTTGATCCCTTGACGGCGCTGGCCACCAACAAGTTGCAAGGCAGCTTCGGTACGGCATCCGCCACCTACACCTTCTGGCAGAAAGGCCTGCTCGATCCGCGCACCCATTGGAAAACCGTTGCTGTGGTCTTTGCGGGTGCGGCGCTGGGTGTGCTCATGGTGTCGGCCGCGCCAAAAGCCTTGCTGTCGATCATCATCCCCATTCTGCTGCTCGCGGTGGCGCTCTATTTTGCGCTGTCGCCGCGCCTCACTGATGACGCATCGGAGCCGGTATTCCCAATGGCCGCTTTTGCTTTTGGCCTGGCCCCGGCGATTGGATTTTATGACGGCTTCTTTGGCCCCGGCACCGGTTCGTTCTTCATGCTGGCATTGGTTTCGGTGTTCGGCCTTGGCATCATTGAAGCCACGGCCCGCACCAAGCTGTTCAACTTCACCTCGAACATCGCCGCGTTGCTGTTTTTCCTGTTCACCGCGAAATTCGCCTGGATCATTGGCCTGGTGATGGGTGTGGCGCAAGTGGCGGGCGCGCAACTGGGTGCCCGCGTCGCCATCAAAAACGGTGCCAGGATCATTCGCCCGCTGCTCGTGCTGGTCTGCATCCTGATGGCCATCAGGCTGATCTTCGATCCGGCAAATCCGCTGCGGGCGTATTTCTAAGGCAGCTTACCCAAACGCCTGGATGCCGGTTTGCGCCCGGCCCAGGATCAGTGCATGGACATCGTGCGTGCCTTCGTAGGTGTTGACCGTTTCCAGATTCACCATGTGGCGGATGACATGGTATTCTTCGGAGATGCCGTTGCCACCGTGCATGTCGCGCGCCATGCGGGCCACGTCGAGCGACTTGCCGCAGTTGTTGCGCTTCATCAGGGAAATGGCCGGCGGTGCAATGGTACCGCGCTCAAGCCCGCGCCCCAGCGCCAGACACCCATGCAGGCCCAACGTGATTTCCGTCTGCATGTCGGCGAGCTTTTTCTGCACCAGCTGATTGGCGGCGAGCGGCTTGCCGAACTGCTTGCGGTCAAGCGTGTATTGGCGGGCCCGGTGCCAGCAATCCTCTGCCGCCCCCATGACACCCCAGGCGATGCCGAAGCGTGCCTTGTTCAGACACGAGAACGGACCGCCCAGCCCTTTGGCCTTGGGCAACATGGCACTCTCAGGCACTTCCACATTGTCGAGCACGATCTCGCCGGTGATCGAGGCGCGCAGTGAAATCTTGCCCTTGATCTCAGGCGTGGAGAATCCCTTCATGCCGCGTTCGACGACAAAGCCGCGAATATCTCCCGCTTCATCCTTGCACCAGATGATCGCAATGTCGGCGATCGGTGAATTGGTGATCCACATCTTGGCACCATTGAGCACGAAGCCGCCTTGCACCTTGGTGGCCTTGGTCTTCATGCCGCCGGGATCAGAGCCCGCATCCGGTTCCGTCAGGCCAAAGCAGCCGATGATCTCGCCCGTGGCGAGGCGCGGCAAATATTTCTTCTTCTGTTCGTCGCTGCCAAATTCCTCAATTGGATGCATGACCAGTGAGTTCTGCACGCTCATGGCCGAGCGATAGCCGGAGTCGACCCGCTCCACTTCGCGCGCCACCAGACCATAGGCAACATAGCCAAGGCCGGAGCCACCATACTGCTCCGACGTCATCACCCCGAGAAAGCCCATCTCGCCCAATTCGGTCATGATCTCGCGGTCAAAGCGCTCGTCGCGAAAGGCTGACTTCACCCGGGGTGCCAATTTGTCGTCACAGAACGCCCGGGCCGAATCCCGGATCATGCGTTCTTCGTCAGTGAGCTGGCTTTCGAGATCGAGCGGGTCTTCCCAGTTGAAATCGGCTGATTTGGCCATGATAAGTCCTGAATTTGTGATGTGCCAAGTGAAGCCCTCCGGCGCACAGATGTCAAATCGCCAGAGGCGTGAAAACGTTGCGCCAGTTGCTCTATTTGATCAGCGCCGACAGCGTTTTGAACTGCGCCGTTCCAGCCCGTTCCAGCAATTCAAACACCGCCATTTCCGTGTTTACCACTTCAATGCCGAAGGCACGCATCCGCTCGAAGGCCAAATTGGCGGAATCTGTCTTGCGTGACGACATGGCGTCCATGACGGCAAAGACAGCAAAGCCCGAGGCTGAGAGGTCTATGCACGTCTGCAACACACAGACATGCGCCTCAATCCCGGCCACCACCACCTGCGGCCGACCGCCATCGTGCAGTTCGATCAAGTGCGCTTTCATGGCAGGGTCGCGCCAACAGGAGAATGTCAGCTTTTCGAACACGCGCGCGTCATTCGCGGCAAGTTCCGGCACGGTATGACCAAGACCCTTGGGATATTGCTCGGACGCCGCGATCGGCAAACCCAACTCCCGCGCCGCCGTCATCAGGATCGTAGACTTTGCAACAACCTGCTGCGGTTCCGCCATGACCGGAAGCAGGCGTTCCTGAATATCAATCAACAGCAGCGAAGCCTTGGCAGCATCAAGCAGCATCAAGTTTCCCTGTCACCTTGAGCCCGAACGCATAGACCTCCGCCACTTCCTTCAGCCGGTCGAAGCGGCCCGAAGCACCGCCGTGGCCGGCACCCATGTTGATCTTGAGCAGCAGCAGATTTGCCGATGTATTCCGTGTACGGAGTTTTGCCACCCATTTCGCCGGTTCCCAATACGTCACGCGCGGATCCGTCAAGCCACCGAGCGCAAAGATGTGGGGATAGGCCTGCGCCTTCACGTTCTCGTATGGGGCATAGGAGGCGATGGTTTCATAGGCCTTCTTGTCTGCAATCGGGTTGCCCCACTCCGGCCACTCCGGCGGCGTCAGTGGCAGCGTGTCGTCCAGCATGGTGGTGAGTGCGTCGACAAACGGCACTTCCGCCACGATCGCCTTGAAAAGATCAGGCGCCATGTTGGCAACAGCACCCATCAGCAGGCCACCGGCACTGCCACCCTGGGCGACAATTTCTCCCCGCTGGGTGAGACCTTCCTTCACCAGATGTTCGCCGCAGGAAATGAAATCCTTGAAGCTGTTGGCCTTGTGGCCAAGTTTTCCGGTCTTGTACCAGCGCCGGCCTTTTTCCTGCCCGCCGCGAATATGGGCGGTGGCATAGATGAATCCGCGGTTGACCAGTGACAGAATGCTGGTGCTGAATCCAGACGGCATGGAGATACCGTAGGAGCCATAGCCATAGAGCCACACCGGTGCCGAGCCATCAAGCGGCGTGTCCTTGCGATAGAGCAGCGTCAATGGAATTTGCTCGCCATCATGGGCCGGTGCCAACAGCCGCCTCGCCACATATTGCGAGGGATTGTGGCCGGATGGAACTTCCTGGGTTTTGCGCAAGGTGCGCACCCGCTTCCACATGTTGTAGTCAAAAACCTGTGATGGCGTTGTTGGCGAAGAATAAGAGAAGCGCAACGTGTCCGTGGCGTATTCACGCATGTCACCGAAGCCCAGCGAATAGGCCTCTTCGGCAAAAGCGATGGCATGTTCCTCACCTGACGGCAAATGACGCACGATGATGCGCGGCAGCGCATTCTCCCGCTCCAGCCGCACCAGCCATTCCTTGAACACGGCATAGCCGACAAGAAAAATGCCAGGACGATGAGGCACGAGATCAACCCAGTTGGCGGGCGAGGGATCAGACACTGGTGCAGTCACCAGTTTGTAGTCCTCTGCACCGTTGATGTTGGTCTTGATGATGAACCGCTCACCATGGTGTTCAACTTCATATTCCACACCAACAACGCGCGGCGCCACACAGCGCGGAGGCGCAAGCGGATTGAGCGCGTCGATGATCCAGCACTCGGACGTATCGTGATCATGCACATTGATGATGATGAAGCGTTCCGAATGCGTGGCACCGACGCCAGTGAACATGCCCTTGTCCTGCTCTTCATACACCAGAACGTCTTCACCTTGTGCTGTCCCCAAAGTGTGACGAAAGGTCTTCAGCGGGCGATGGTTGTCGTCTTGCAGGGTGTAGAAGATGTGCTTGCCATCGGCTGACCACACGGCCCCGCCAGATGTATGGGTGATGAGATCATCATGATCCGTGCCCGCAGCAAGATCGCGAATGCGCATCTCGTAGAATTCCGAACCCTTGTCATCCTGAGACCAGGCCGCGAGTTTGTGATCAGGCGAGCGAGTGACGCCACCGAGGCTGAAGTAGGCCTTGTCCTTGGCCAATGCGTTGCAGTCGAAGAGAAGCTCTTCTGCGCCACCAGACTTTGGCTGGCGCTTCAACAGTGGATACTGCCCGCCAATGACAAAGGATGTGGAATAGATAAATGGACCGTCAGGTGTCGGTACCGACTGGTCATCCTCCTTGATGCGGCCCTTGAGCTCGTCAAAGAGGGCAGCCTGAAATGTTTCCGTATCGGCCATCTCTGCTTTGGTAAAGGCATTCTCAGCTTCGAGGTAGGCACGGATGTCCTGCGGCAGCAGGGATGGATCTTCCATCACCGCCTGCCAGTTTTCGGCCTTCATCCACTTGTAGTCGTCCTGCTTGGTGTAGCCATGCCAGGTTTCTGCCACGGGGTGCTTGTCTGCCCGGGGCGGCGTCGCTCTTACTGTGTTCATTCCGTCTCTGTATCAGGTTTGAAACCCAGCGCCACGCCATTGATGCAGTATCGCAGCCCAGTGGGCTTGGGCCCATCCGGAAAAACGTGGCCGAGATGGGCTTCGCAATCAGCGCAATGCACCTCGGTGCGCCGCATGAAGAAGGCCCCGTCCTGACTGGTGCCAATGGCATCCTGTTGGGCCGGTTCAAAAAAGCTCGGCCAGCCTGTACCGGAATCGAATTTTGTCGAGGACGCAAACACCGGCTTGCCGCAACAGACACACGTGAACATGCCCTTGCGCTTCTCGTCATTGAGGGCACTGGTGAAGGCCCGCTCCGTGCCATGCTGGCGCGCCACCCGGTAGGCTTCGGTTGAAAGCTGCTGTTTCCACTCAGCGTCGGTCTTGTTGATTTTGCTCATTGTTTCATCCTCAGGCCCCGTATGTGAGAGGTCGCCAGTGCAATTGCCAGACTTCTCCCGGCACTTCGCGGAAAATTTACCAAGCATTCACCATAACCTCAAACCTTAACCACGTGCGCGCCCACGATTGGTTGCAATTAAGCAAGTTTGAAACTGTCTCCGTCATGGATTGGTTTGGGGAAAGAACTTTCTGGGCACGATGACGGATCAGATGGGCATAGGCGAGGGCGGCGCAGCGATGGCAGCGTTCACGGCGGTTGCAGAACCCGCCCGGCCCCGCATTGGTGCCGACCGGTTCCGGGCCCTGACCGACCGGCTGAAGAAGCCCGCAGCTGCTTTGCCAGTTCTCGACATTCAGGCAGCACCTCCCGCGCCAGCTTTCGAGACAATTGATATCGCGCCACCCATTCCTGTGATTGCTCAGGTTGCAGAACCGGTTCTTGCACAATCACCCGCGGTCGAGACGGTCGAGCCAGTTGACCTTGTAATTCCTCCGTTTGAGGTGCCCACCTTTGAGGTGCCCGCCTTTACGGTTCCCGAGCCAGTACTGCTTGAGCCGCAAATTGCTGCCGCGCCAGAACCTGTCGCCGCATCGGAGCCGGTTATTCTTGCGGCCCCGGCGATTGCGCCTTTTGTTGCTCCCGAACCAACGCTGGCGGTGCCTGCGCAGCCTGTATTGTCGCCGCTGCAGCGTGTCCTCGCTGCCCAACATAAGTCTACGGCAGCGCCAGTTCTGCCGGAGATCCTGCCGCCACCACCGCCACCACCGCCACCTCTGGTCTTTGAAGAGAATGGCGAGAGATTCACCGTCGAAGCACCCACCATGGAAGTGGTACAGGAGCGCTTGCGCGGAGACGCCACTGTCCGCTTGCAGCAGCTCGACATCGAGAATATCTGGCGCCAAGTCCTGGCCAGCCCGACACTCGAAGAGCGCGCCGACTATCTGCGCGAAGCGGCCGAGATTGCCGCGGCTGAAAATGGTGGCGTAGTGCCAGCCCTTGCAATGCCGGCAGAATATGACTTGTCGCGGATCGAAAGCGCGACAGGTGGGACCTTGGAGGTCGCGCCCGCTACCGTGGCGAAGAGCGATTTCCAAAGTGAAGAACAGGTCGATACAGCAGAACTTGCCCGCTCGCTCCTCGACATGATGGCGTCTGGCTCCAATTCCGGTCTGCCGCATGAACGTGCCCTGGCGGCAGATACCCTTCTGCGTCTCCTGCCCAAACTCGCCGCCAAGCCGCTGGCGATGTTGGCCCAACGGCTGGCAATGATGGACAACCCGCCGCAATTGCTGGTGGCCAAACTGATCCGCGACGAGCGCGTCGAAGTCTCCGGTCCCTTGCTGGAAGATTGCATGCACATCACTGATCAGGACCTGACAACAGTGGTGGCAGAAAATCATCCCGGCAAGCGCCGCATGCTGGCCCGCCGCCGCAAACTCTCGCGTGCCATCAGTGACCTGCTGATTGCCACAGACGATTCATCGGTGCTGCTCACCCTGGTGCGCAATGCCAATGCCGAAATTTCCCATGATGGATTTGTCGCACTCACGCTTGCCGCCACGCGCCATCCTGACATCATGGCACCGCTTTCCACGCGCGCCGATCTCGCGGCACCTCATGCTTTTGAACTGTTCTGGGCAGCACCTGCGCAGCTGCGCCGCTACCTGTTGCATCGCTTCCTCACTGATTCGGAAACCTTGACCAAGATACTCAAGATCACACTGTCGACGCAGGATGGTGATGACAGCAAGGAACAGAACTTGCCGAGCCCGGGCGAAGTGATGGAGTTGCTCGACCTTGCCTGCAAGGGCCGCATCGAAACCGCAGCAGAGCGTTTGGGCGAGGCCCTCGGTGTTGATGGTGCGACCGTTCACCGTATCCTGCTTGACCGCGAAGGCGAACCGCTTGTGGTGCTGCTGAAGACCGCTGGCTATCCGCGTGGCAGCGTCAATGACCTGTTGCCCGCGTTGAAGCGTGGCGACATCGCCCTGATCGCTCCAGACCGTGACGTGACAGAATTGCAGACATTGTTCGACACGCTGTCGATCAACAAGGCACGCATCTTGCTCACTTACTGGAACTGGGCCGTACTCAAATCCGGACCGTACGCACCGGTTCACTGACCGGGGATTGAGACGGCAACCTGGCGCGTGATCTTTGCCGTGCCAAATCAAAATCACCGCAGTTCGCATTACAGTTGAGTCAGGAACCGCGTTGCATATTGCACTGTTTGTTGCACAGCGCTATCGCCATGCCTCAAGTTTGAGGGTTTCAACATGACCGATACTTCGCTTCTCTCGCTAACGACGCAAATTGTCGCCGCCTATGTTTCGCGCAATGAGGTTCCACGGGGAGAAGTTGCCCGTCTTGTCTCCGAAGTACATGCTGCGCTTCAGGCGGTCGGCAGTGGCACCGCAATTTCTGTTGTGCCGGACATCACGCCGCAGAAATCATCAATCAAGAAGTCGGTGTTCCCGGAATACCTCGTCTGTCTCGAAGACGGCAAGCGCTTCAAGTCGCTGAAGCGGCACTTGCGTGTGAAGTACAGTCTCACACCGGAACAATACCGCACCAAGTGGGGCCTTGCTGCCGATTATCCGATGGTTGCGCCGCGCTATGCGGAAACGCGTTCCAAGCTTGCCAAGTCCATGGGCCTTGGCCGCAAGAGCAAGAAGCGAAAATAATATTTGATCGCTGTTACAGCCTGACTCTTGCGCTGGACGAGTCGCCGATTCATACACTGGTGAATCGGTTGGACGACCGATTCGATTTTTTAAGGGGCGGCAGTGGATTGGGGTCAGGACGGTAGGGCGTTCAGGGCGCAGCTTGTTGTGCCTGAGCAGCGCCAGCTATACGATTATTGGCTTGCAAAGGCGGGTACGTCCCGCATGCCGGGCCGTGGTGACATTGTACCTTGCGAAATCCCCCGGATGCTTTCCGGGATCAGCTTGATTGAGGTGCGTGATGACATCGGCCAATCGCGGGTGCGCCTCGCCGGAACGCGGCTGCGCGAAATCTACGACCGCGAAATCACCGGCCTGACGCTGGCCGATCTCGATTGGGGCGACAAGCGTGACTACTGGCTGGCGGCCTTCGAGCGGACCATCAAGGACTGTTTGCCGACCCAGGGCGTGGTGCGCGGACCGCGCCTGCACAAGGAACACATGGTGCAATACTGGTTGCGCATGCCGCTGCGCACGACGAGCAATGGCGTGGGCATGGTGCTGTGTTTTGACTACTTCATGTCGGCGGCGGATTGCCTCGACGAGGATGTTGCAGCCACCGCCTGAAAAAATGCATTGATTCCTATTATAGGAAATGCTAGGATGTGCTCCCAATGAAGGAGTGCGTCATGCCTGATCGTCAGCCAGCGAAAAAAAATCCCGATACAGCAAGTGGTCAATCGCCTGATAAAACACTGTTGAAACGGCTTCGGATGCGCCGCGCCGCACTGCTCAAGCGCAACGGCCGCTGGCATTTGTTGTCTCCGGAGGGTGAAGGCCAGCGGGTTCTGCCGCTCAAGACTGACGCTGTGATTGCCGTGCTGGTGAAGGCCGGAGCCTTGGTCGCCGGCGACGATGGCCTGTTGCGCCCCGGCACCGCGTCGATGGCGGCAGTGCGAAATTTGCGCGAATGCCCGTTGCACCGCCTTCTCGGTGCTGGCCAGGATGGCCGCGAAACGCCATTTGAACCTGAACACCTGCGGGCCGGCGAGCGTTTGCGCGGCCGACTATGAGAAGGCCCATCTCGCCCCGCGTGTGACGGCCAGTTACACGCCGGTCGAAGGATTTGGTTCGCGCCACTGGCAGATGAGCGACAATGCTGTGGCCCGCTTGACCGATACCGCCTTGGCCGCACGGCAACGGCTGCACGAGGCGCTTGATGCGGTGGGGCCGGAATTGTCCGGCCTGCTGATGCAAATCTGTTGTCTGACCACCGGATTGGAGGAAGCAGAACGTGTCCTTTCACTGCCCCGGCGCTCTGCCCGGGTTGTGTTGCTGCTCGGATTGACGCGGCTGGCGCGCCATTATGGATTGAAGCCGCAGTTGCGTCACGCCGGTCCGTCACGGATCGGACATTGGGCCGTCACCGATTACCGGCCAGCCATTCCACGGGCTATTCCTGCTGAAGAGCCCGCGCCGCATCAGTCTTGATGCGCGCCACCATGGAGGCAAGTCCATTGGAACGTTGCGGCGTGAGATGGTCGCGCAAGCCGAGTTCGGAAAATACCACTGCTGCATCGGCTCCAGGGATGGCGTGCAAGGGCAGGGGTTCGAAGATCATGAACGCGATGGCAATGAGGCCCTTGACGATCAGCGCGTCACTGTCACCAACCATTGCGAGATATTTTTCGCCATTGCGTTCGATGACGCGGGAATGGATCCAGACCTGGCTGGCACAGCCACTCACCTTGGTTGCAGGTGTCTTGAGCGCCACATCCATGTCGGGCAGGGCCTTGCCCAGTTCAATGACATGGCGGTAGCGGTCCTCCCAGTCATCAAGAACCGAGAAGTCTTCGCGCAGGGACTGCAGATCATTGCTCATGCTCCACGTCACATAGCGCAAGTGGGCCGGGGTTCAACCCTTCTTGGGTTTCTGTGGTACCTTCCACTCCGGGATCAGGTCGGCGAGCGTAAGGGTGGATTGCGACACAGCAACACCAGCCTTGGCATCGGCCGTTCCGGTGGCAATCGGATCGGCGGTTGCGAGGTCTTGCGTCAAGGCGCTGCTGCGCGGCTGCTCCGCACCGGCTTCATTCGCCCACTCATAAATGAGCCTGGCACTGTACTTGGCCTTGGCTTCGACATTCACGGCGATGACGCCCGCAGTATCACAAACGGCAGGACGCCGCTGACAGAAGGCACGCACATCAGCGAAAGTCTCGGTTGCGGCTGTGATATAGGCAAAGCTGCTGGCCGTCGGCGGCACCACGCCATCTGGTTGCACCTGGGCAGGCGGACTTGGCATGGCCAAAACCGCTGCACCCAGAATAATCGTGTTTCTCAAGATCCCCATTTGCGACCCCGTTGTTTGTCACCGTATTGAAGTGTCCGGTGTTCCATCCAGGGGACGGTCTAGCAGTTCCACGTTGCCAGCCGTTGAAGTGGCGGCGCAGGATTTGAGACAAATGCCGGACATGATTTTAACCAGTTGTTGACCATGATTGCAGCGATCAACACCCTGCAGGAAAGACGGCATTAACCAGACTGGGGGCAAGGTGGCGGCGAGAGTAGTGGGTTGCGTATGGGTCGATCATCAAAAGCCAGGGTTCGTGATGTGTTGGACGAGCACCAAGGTGGCGTCAGCCCCGGTGCGGCTGCGTTGTCAGTGTTTGCCCTTGGTCTCGGCGGCATGATCATCTGGAATGCATTTTACGGTACCCATGACCAGTCCCGCGGTGCCATTTCAAAAATTCCTGCAGGCGCAACCACCCGTGTGGAAGTTGCGGCACCGTCCCGCAATATTACCAGCGTCACCATCAGCTACGATCCGCAGGTTGAAGACATTCAGCGTGAGTTGCTGGCAACCGGTCATTACCGTGGTCTTGTCGATGGCGTGACAGGCAAGCAGACGGTGCTCGCCATCCGCCGTTACCAGCAGGACAATGATTTGCCGGTCACCGGCAGTGTGACACGTCAACTCATCGATCAAATCCGCTACCGGCGCACCGTCGCGGCCGCTTCAGAATTCACCGGTTCGGTTTCACCGCCAGTTGTCGGCGTGGCGGAACCGCAAGACGTGCCAATGCCCAAGCCGCTGGCAAAACTTACTCCCAAATCTGTTGCAAAAACGTTGGAAAAACCGGCTGCTCCGAAACTGAAGGGCATTGCGCAAGTGCGCGACGTGCAGCAGCGCCTGAAGAAACTTGGCTATGATATCACTTTCGTCAGCGGCGAGCCCGATGAGGAAACCCGTGCAGCAATCCTGAAGTTCCAGATGGACTTCGGACTTGCCATGGATGGTGTCATCAGCAAGGAACTCTTTGCTGCCTTGAAGGTTGCCGCTGCCGGCCAATCGGCTTCGGCGCAGTAGCGCGAACAATTCCACCATGGTGCCGCGCCTCCAGACAGCATTTTGGGTGCAGGCGTTCTTGCGCGCCCGCGAATCACAAGGTCATTTTGGCGCTGTGCTGAAAAGAGGCGCAGAAGAAGCTGGCGCACTCTATGTCGTGGTCAATCATCTTGACGGCAACAATGATCTTCTTTCACCAGCTCCGGGCTCGGCCTATGCGGAAGATGGCGAACGCCGCTTCGTCAGGGACTTTTCCGCACCCGTGCCATGGGGTGAAGTTGCTGCCCGCATGGAAAAGCGCAAGCGTGCTGATCCTGACCTCTGGCTCATTGAAGTCGAGGACCGCACCGGGCTTGCCGGGCTTGTGGTTGAAGAGTGAATTCGCTTAGCTAATTGTTAACCATGACTGGCCTTAATCGGGGCAACGGGGTGAACCAATCAACCTGGGGAATGAGGTTCTCGTCATGTCGTCGGTACTGGAATTCGTGTTGCGTCCACGGGGCAAAATCACTGCGCGATCACTTGAGGGTGGGGCAGAGGTCATCATATTTCCGGGTGTGCGCTTTGAACGCCTCGAATTTGCGGATGACATATTTGAACCTGATGAACCCCAATCTCCTGAGACTGGCCAGAACATCACACGCCGCCGCGCTGCCAAATCCTGATCGCGTGCTGTTCAGTGGGCCCGCGATGATTGCGCCACCACCACTCCTGCCAACATGATGATACCGCCGATGACCAGCGAAACGGTAACCGGTTCGCCCAGGATCAGGTATCCCGCCACCACGGCAATAACGGGAAGCAGATAAAGGAACGCGCCCGCGACGGCTCCCGGCAGATGCCGTGTGCCGTAGTTCCACAGCACCGCACCCAGCAGCGAGTTGAATGCCGCGAGGTACACGAGTTCAGCCCAGGTTTGTGCTGAAGTGGTCGCAAAAAGTTCTGCATAGGGTGTGCTGGCCATGAGCAAGATGAACGGGGCCGACAGCAGCATCGACCAACCCGTGATGGCGAAACCGGAATAGTGCTGAAGCAGCGGCTTGGCGCCAATGGTGTAAACCGCCCAGCAGGTCGGGGCAGCCAGCAGAAACACGATCCCCATACCGTCAACCGGGTTTGCAGCCGAGGCAGTGATGTCCGGCCAGAACAGAATTGCGGCACCAGTCAGCGATACCAACAGCCCTGCCCAAATCCGGGGTGACAGTGGTTCGCGCAGAACCACCCAGAACAGAAGTGCGATGATGATTGGCTCGACCATGGAAATCACCGTGCCGAGGCCGGCAGCGACACGTGCAAACCCTTGTATCGTGAACCAGCTGGAGCCAAACATGCCGATCGCCGTGAGGATCAGGCGCGGCCAGTGTTGCCGCGCGATAGCCCCGCCACCGATGAGCAACAGTCCCGGCACCACCATCAGCCACCAATACAACGTAGCGCAGCGCCAGTGCATTCTCGGGAGCAAGCGTCAGCGCTGTTGTTCGCATGAACACTGCCGATGTGCCCCAGAACACCATGGTCATCAGCAAAGCCACAACGGCCTGCGCCTTGCTTGCCTTCACGCCCTTGTCGACTGTTGGCTTGATGTCGGTCATTTCGGCTGCTCATATCAACGGTGCATAGACGCAAAACTCGACTGCGTATCGGCCTCGGCGCCGGAAGCCCTATGACTTTCGCGCGCAGCGGCTGTCGCGCACGGCAGCCAATGTCGTGCTGCGGAAAATGGCATCAGCCACCGGCACCCAGATGACCGCAAGACCTTTTATTTCAGGTGTCTCCACCCGCCAGCCAGCCTCGCCGATTGCTTCGGCTTCGCCACCATCATCAAGCGCACCCTTGAGCTTGGCTATGAGATCGGGCGATTGCGACAACGCCACGGTGAAATTGCTTTCTCCCGCCTGCGCATCAGTCAACGAATACACTTGCCGTCCCTTCACTGTGAAGATCGAGAAGGTCCAGTATCCGCGCGGCAGCTTGGCCGAAATTTCCATTGGCCCTTGCGAAAGGTCATAGCGGCACAACGCCACGATGTCCGACGTGGCGTAGGCCGGAAACAGCTTTGCAATCTGCGGAGGATCAAGCAGCAGCAGCTTGTTGCTGCTGTTTGGCCCCAGCACTGTTTCGACCTTGCTGTCGAAGTTGTAGCCCGGATAGTACAGCACATAGGCCGCATGTGTCGCGATGGCCGAGGCCACAAAGAGCAGCAACCAGTACAAGCGCCCCATCTCAGCACCTCACCCGTTTCACGCCAGGCAACGTCAACGGTGCATCGCTTTCGGTTGGATCGTGAATCGTGAGCGAAAGAATGGGTACACTGCTCGGTGGCAAAACCAGGCGATTGCCGGGTACGGGTTGGCTGGCAAGGGCCACGCGGACGCTGCCATCAGCTTCGAAAACAGTTTCACCCGCTCCGAGCGTGGACAGTGTGCCTTCTGACGTGGAAATGGCCATCGACCAACGCCGTGCTGGAGGAAGTGTGCCGCTGACGTCATAGATGCAGTCGGAGCGGAGGGCCGATCCATTGTCATCGACGCTGCGCACGAAATGCCGCGAGGTGAGGGGCGGCGGTACCTGGCCCTGGTTGATGAAAAAGCCAAAGGCATAAGGTGCTGCCGGATGATCACTGGCGTTGCGCCGCTCTTTCCACATGGGCTGGCCAACGGCAGGTTCGAAGCCGTAGTTCTCGATGAGGCTTACAGCGCTGATCCAGCCCGCCGCCACGCCTGCGATGAGTGCAAACACCATATGAAGAAAGCTGCGCATTGATTACCCAGATACACTGTTCAAAGTGCTGCACGCAACAGCGCCTCAGAAATTGAACAGGGATTTCTTTTTCTTGGTCTTGTCGTCCCGGTTCTTGGCATTGAACAACCGGTCAAACAGGGTCTTGCGCTCCACCTCCGGAGTGGCCTTGGCCGCCGTGGTGTTGAGGCTAGGCAATTTTGGAGCCTTGGCTCCCTTGATCGTTTCAGGGTTGGCTTTCTTGCCAAGCTGACCCGTGATCGGGCCAGATTTTTTCTTTTCGAACAGTTCAAACATGCCGTTGAGCACGTCTTTCACTTCGTCCGGCTGCTCCGGCAGTGATTCTGGTGTGACGTCGGGAGCTTCTTCGATGGCTGGCGCGTCGGCATTGGGTTCTGCCGCTGCCACCTGCACGAAGGAGGCATCAAGCGGAATGCCGGCGAGGCCGGTGGGCCGTTTGCCAAAATCGGCCACTTCCATGATGCGCTTCCAGATCGGTGCTGGCACAACACCGCCAGTGATGTTGTTCATCGGCGTGAAGTCATCATTGCCGACCCACACGCCGGTGACATTGTGGGCTGTGAAGCCCACATACCAGGCATCGCGGTAACTCTGATTGGTGCCGGTCTTGCCGCCCTGCGGCTCAGTCAGAAGGTCTGCTCTGCGGGCGGTGCCATTCTTCACCACCTGCGCCAGCATGCGATTGAGATCGGCAATCTTGTCGACTGGCACAGTTTGCGGGGCTTCCGTGCCACTGCGGGCACGCGAATAGATCACATCACCTGTTGGCCTGCGGATCTCCAGAACCGAATAGGGTTTGGCGCGCTTGCCGCCTGCCGCGAAGGTGGCGTAGCCGGTGGTCAGGTCGAGAAGCGTCAGCGCACTCGTACCCAGCACCATGGGTGGCCAGGTTTCAAGCTCGCCCTGCAAGCCCACATCATGGGCTGCCTTGATAATGGCGGGCCGTCCGGTGATGATCGACAGTTTCACCGGAACCGAATTGTACGAATGCGCCAGGGCGCTGATCAACGTGGTGCGCCCGACCCAGCCACCCTTGTAGTTTTTCGGCGCCCAGCCACCAATCGACACGGGGCCGTCGACGATCGGATCATCCGGCTTGAAGCCATCGAGCAAGGCGGCGAGGTATACAAATGGCTTGAACGCCGAACCGGTTTGCCGCTTGGCCGAAGTGGCGCGGTTGAACTGGCTTTCATCATAGTCACGTCCACCAATGATGGCGCGCACCGCACCATCGGGCGCCATGGTCACCGAAGCGCCTTGCGCAAATCGTCCGGCGGTGCCCTCCAGCGTGATGAACTCGTTGATGATCTTCTGGCTTTCGTCCTGCAGCTTGCGGTCAATCGTGGTCTTCACTTCGATGACAAATTCACTGGTGAGGCGGTGCTCTGCGAGGACTGCGAGCGTGTCTTCATAAGCCCAGTCGAGATACCAGTCGGGTGCCGCACCACCACGCTTGGCCATGATGGCAGGTGTGATGCGCCGGGCCTGCAGCATTTCGCCCTGGGTGATGAAGCCGGCATCAAGCATCCGGTAAAGCACCACGTTGGTGCGCGCCTTCGATGCTTCCGGATTGACATGTGGGGCATAACTCGTTGGTGCCTTGAACAAGCCCGCAAGTGTGGCCGCTTCCACCATGTTGATGTCACGCACCGACTTTCCGAAATAGAACTGCGAGGCCGCCTCGACGCCATAGGCACCACCACCAAGATAGGAGCGGTCGAGGTAGAGCTTGAGGATGTCTTCCTTGCTCATGCGCGCCTCGATCCAGATTGACAGGAACGCTTCATGGACCTTGCGGCGCATGGTGCGCTCTGGCGAGAGGAAGAGGTTCTTTGCCACCTGCTGGGTGATCGACGAGCCACCCTGCTTGACACTGTCGGCGCGGGCGTTGCGAACAATGGCACGCAAGGTGCCGAATACATCGACGCCAAAATGTTCAAAAAAGCGTGCGTCCTCCGTTGCCAGCACGGCCTTGATCAGCTGCGGCGGAATCTCGTCCAGCGGAATGGCGTCGTCTTGGCGGATGCCACGCTGGCCGACGATCTCGCCATTGGCGTCGGTGAAGGTGACGGCATATTCGCGGCCGCGGTTCCACCAGTCGCCGGTGCCGGAGAAAGGCGGCATCGCATAGGCCAGCAGCACGAAGGCGAACACCGTGCCGAACGTGGCCAGGTCATCAACAATATCGATCACCGGACGCAGAATGCGTGGCGGTTTGAAATAGCGATAGAGAAATGAGGAATAGGCCGAGGCAGCCCGCTTCAATCCGTCCCAGATCTCGAACATCAGGCTGGAAAAGGCGGCGTCGCCCTTCCAAACCGAGCGGATGATCATGAATCGGGTCGGCAGCTTGGCCAAGTTGAATGGTGTCCCAGGTAACGTCTTGGAATGCGAACGCTTGGAATGCGAAAGTGTGGAATTAGTTCTTTCGCCCCCCTGCTGCAAGGGCAAGGAGACCGAACTTCATGATGGCAAATGACGCTTTGGCGGTGGCAGTATTATGGCGCAGGTCTTCGGACAAGTACGCTGCTGCAAAAGTAGGCAGACAAAGGCAGGTTTGCGCAAAATTCAGGCGAATTCGTCCAAGAAGAGACGCAAAACAAAGCGCAAACCCCGCCCTTTCAAGGGTTTGGGCAGTAAAAGCCAAATGGCACAGCCTTTGCCTTGTGTTCCGCCGGACTGCCGAAAAACACCAAAAATCCGGCAGAATGGGAAAAAATTATGCAGACCATCATCAAGTGGGCCGTAGCAGCGGCTCTCGCCACCACACTTGCGAGCCATAGCGCCTACGCCCAGACAGTAACGTCCCCCGCGACACTCAATGGTGCCGACACCGCTTGGATCCTGGTGGCGAGCTGCCTCGTGCTGATGATGACGGTGCCGGGACTGGCGCTGTTTTATGCCGGCCTGGTGCGCAAGAAGAACGTGCTCTCCACCATGATGCAAAGCTTCGCTGCCACCTGCCTTGTGGCCCTGCTGTGGATACTCCTCGGCTATTCCCTTGCCTTCACCGGAACCGGTGCACTGATCGGTGGCTTCGACCGCCTGTTCCTCCGTGGACTGACGGTTGACGGTTTGACCGGCACCATTCCTGAAAGCCTCTTCATGGTATTTCAGATGACCTTTGCCATCATCACCCCGGCATTGATCTGCGGTGCTTTCGCCGACCGCATGAAATTCTCGGCGCTGCTGTGGTTCCTCGGGGCCTGGCTGCTGCTTGTCTACGTGCCGGTTGCCCATTGGGTGTGGGGTGGCGGCTTCCTGGCGCAGATGGGACTGAAGGATTTTGCCGGCGGCACGGTGGTTGAAATCAATTCCGGCGTTGCGGGTCTCGTCGCCGCCATCATGCTGGGCAAGCGCAAGGGTTATCCCACCGAGGCGATGGTGCCGCACAATCTGGTGCTCTCGGTCACCGGAGCAGCACTGCTCTGGGTCGGCTGGCTCGCCTTCAACGGAGGTTCGGCGTTGGCGGCAAATGCCACCGCTGCCTTCGCCCTGATGAATACACAGATTGCCGGTGCGGCTGGTGCGCTCGCCTGGATGGTGGTGGAATGGCAACGCCACCGCAGACCCTCAGTGCTTGGCATCATTTCAGGGGCCGTGTCGGGCATGGTGGCGATCACGCCATCGTGTGGATTTGTCTCGCCCATGGGCGCACTTGCCATCGGCATTCTTGCAGGCATCGCCTGTTTCTTCGCCTCCACCAGCCTCAAGCGCAGGCTTGGCTATGATGATTCGCTTGATGTCTTCGGCGTCCATGGCATCGGCGGCTATGTCGGCACCATTGGCATCGGCGTGTTTGGATCCGCCGCCTGGGGCGGCACGTCCGGCCTCATCGAAGGCAATGTGGCGCAACTCGGCATCCAGTTGGCAGGTTGCATCATCGTCACACTGTGGTGCGGTGCCATGACATTCGGCATCCTCAAGGTCATTGAGATGGTGCAGGGTTTGCGCGTGACCCGCGAAATCGAAATCGAAGGCCTCGACCTTGGCCTCCATGGCGAAGTGGTTCCCTGACCGCAATGCGAAGTGGCGTGGTGCAAGACTGTCCGTTTGCTATGGATGGTCAGCACCACCCATGAAAGGCCACGCCATGGAACTCTCTGCCTTGACGCTCTTTGCCGCAGCACTGCTGGTGAACGCCGGTTCACCAGGTCCGTCCATTGCCGCACTGGTGGCGCGCGTCATCAGCCGGGGCCTGGGCAGCGTGCTGCCCTTCCTCGCTGCCATGTGGATCGGCGAATGCATGTGGCTTGTCGCGGCAGTTCTGGGTCTGGGGTTCCTGGCGCAGAAATTTTATCTGCTCTTTTCAGTCATCAAGTACGCTGGCATTGCCTATCTTTTTTTGCTCGCCTGGAACATGTGGAACGCCCCTGTGGCGGTACAAGAGGGCAACGTGCCAGAAAATCGTTCCGCCCTGCAGCTCTTCTTCACCGGCATGGCGCTGACAATCGGCAATCCCAAGATCATGGTCTTCTACCTGGCGCTCTTGCCCTCATTGATTGATCTCAACGCCGTCTCACCCTTGGGCCTTGCAGAACTGGTGCTGACCGCACTTGCCGTGATGATGTTTGTCGATCTCGCCTGGGCCGTCGCTGCGTCATGGGCGCGGACCTGGCTCAAGAGTCCGCGCGCCATACGCATGGCCAATCGTGCCAGCGCTACCGCCATGACTGGCGCAGCCGTTGCAATTGCCACGCGCTAGTTCTAGCACGGCGGCATGAACGAGCCTTTCTGGAAAAGCAAATCCCTCGACGAGATGTCGCGTGCCGAATGGGAAAGCCTGTGCGATGGCTGCGGCCGCTGCTGCCTCAACAAGCTGGAAGACGAAGACACAGGACATTTTCTCTACACCCGCGCTGCCTGCAAGCTGCTCGATCTCAAGACCTGCCGCTGCATGGATTATCCCAACCGCGCCAGCCGCGTCCCTGATTGCGTAACCCTCACGCCCGAAGTGATTGATGGCCTCGGCTGGTTGCCTGAAACCTGCGCTTATCGTTTGCTCGATGAAGGCCACACGTTGCCATGGTGGCACCCGCTGGTGTCAGGCACGCAGGCCACGGTGAAGGAAGCCGGCATCTCCGTCGCCGGCATGGCCTACACCGAAGAAGGCATCAAGGTTGACGACCTGATCGATCATCTGTGGAAGTTGCCGAAGGCGAAGCGCAAATCAAGGTCGTGACGGTGCGGAGTTTGCGCTCCACAGTCATCGCATATTCTTCTTCATCCTGTGGTTCTCCGTTGAAGGCCGTGAGTGGAATGCCCTCGCGCAAGAACCTGTCCTTGAACAGGAAATGCCAGATCTCGCGGAAGTAGACGCGCCGCCCCATGCGATAGTACCAGCGGATTGCGTGCCTGAGGTGCGCTGGCGGAAAGAAAAGGCGTAGGAGGGCACGGGGCCGGGTTTGCGCCACAACCTCGATCAGCTTTACCCAGAGGAACAATTGCCAAGGCCGCATGGCACGCATCGCCAGCACCTGATGTTTGTAGTCCCACTTGCTGCGATCAGTCTGGATGACACGGCGGTCCCGCGCCAAGCGATAGTAGGGTGTCCAGCGGTGCGGTGTCACTTGCAGGGTTTGAATCTGGTCAGGATCATAGGAGATGATTTGGCGGAGACCACGCCACATGTCAGCATGGGTTTGTTCGGCAAAACCGGAAACCCAGGTCATCATCGCGAGTATGCCGCGCTGACGAAGCAGTTGGATGGCCTGGCGGTCAATGACCTCGGTGGCACCTTTCTTGATCATGCGGAGCGTGGCGTCATCGGTTTGTTCCATGCCCATGAGAAAGCGTTCAAAACCTGCCTTGCGGTAAAGATGGAGAATATCGGCATCACGAACAATGTCGCCCGCCCGTGTTGACCCCACCAGCGTGACCTTGATGTTCTCGGCGATCAACGCATCGAGGAAGGCTCTCCACGGTTTGCGGCCCGCACTCGGATTCTCATCGGCGAAGTTGAAGACGTCGACACCATGCACCCGGTGCAGCCAGGCCATTTCACCGGCCAGCTTCACCGGGTCACGGTGCCGCCATTTCGTCCAGAAGCCGCGCTGGCCACAGTAATTGCAAAGATGCGGGCAGCCACGTGAGAATTGAATCACTACTGCCTGCTTGTTGCCCCAGTAACTGTAGCGCTTGAGATCGACCAGTTCCCAGCCGATGCGCTGGGCATCGAGATCAGGAATGGCGCGCGCCTTCTGTGTGGCAACAGGCCTTTCCTGATCTGCGGAAAGCGAGGCCGGGAATGTCGTGAAAGCTCTGGCCATCGCGCAAGGCAGCGGCCAGCGCCACCACGGTTTCCTCGCCTTCGCCGCGCACGATCACATCGACAGATGCATCATCGCGCAACAGGTCGCGCCAATGGTAGGTGGGATGAACGCCGCCATAGACGATGATGCAGTCCGGCAGTTTGGCCTTCACGTCTGCCGCCACAGCGGAAATGATTGGTTGCGCCGAAGACGATCCCGAATGCCCGAACATCACAATCTCCGGCGTGCGCGCTGCAACCTGCGCAATCAACGTATCGATTGGCATTGGCCCGAATTCACCATCAATGAGCGAAACGTCATGGCCGTCATCAATCAGCGGTCCGCCGATGCAGAGCAGGCCAAGCGGCGTGAGTTGCTCCCTTGGAACACGGCTGCCGATGGACGGATGGGGCACGTTGACGAGAACAATGCGCATGATGGACTCACCTCCGCCACAGCGTGTTGAGCGCCGTAAAAACCAGGGACAGCACAAGTGATGCCCAGCCCAGCGGCAGGAGGAATACGGGTTGACGCAGCTGCCCTGCAGTCTCGCCGTTCCCTCCCAGAAAGTGGAACGTGAAGAAGGCGGCAGACGAAATTCCAAGCCAGAAGAGCGGGCATGCCCAGCGCGCGGCATTCCAGAGAATGGTCATGACAAACACCTGTGAAAAAAGTTTTGGAACGAGTGGGGGAGGCCAGATGCGGCGCTACTTCACCATCACTGCCTCGACGATGTAGCGTTCGCGGCCGTGCACCACGCTGCCGAACGGAAAGCAGGTGGCGAGCACGAGGCGGTGGCCGGGGGCGTGGGCGTCGATGCCGCTGCTGTTCCAGTCGGCGACGCGCATGTTGGTCACGGCATAGCGGAAGGTCAGCCCGTCATCGCGTGTGATCGACACAACGTCGCCCATCACAACATCCTTCAGGAAACTGAAATGCGTATCGCGGTGCGCGGCGATGACGCTGGTGCCGCGCTCGCCGGGCCGTGGTGTTTCCGCCAGCAGCGCCGGCCCGAAGGCCAGCGCTTCTGGTGTGGCTCCGTTGAGCACAATGGCCGAGGCACCGATGCGCGGAATGCGCACCTCTGCCACGGGCCAGGTATCAGCCCAGTTCCACGGCTTGACCGGTGTACCGGTGGATACTGTTTGTGCGAAAGCGCGAGCCAGCAACACCTGGCTCACTTCGGCTTTCAGCATGATCCAGCTCGACTTGCCCAACATGAGCATTGCTCCAACGACACACAGAACTGTGAGGAGTTTGAGGATGGACCGGCGGCGGGGGTTGGCCGGTCCATCACTCATCGAGGTTTGAAGCGCCGTCACTTCAGGCCTCAATCGGTTTCAGGCGATTGCCGAGCAGGTGGAACACCACACCAAGGAGTGCAAGCAGCGCGCCGAGGATGGCCAGCAGGCCAGCGGGTGTTGCCGTCTGCGGCAGGTCCACCTGCTGTTGCAGGTTGGTGGCGACAGGCACCGGCTTTTCCACCACGGCCAACTGCACGAAGGGATCAGCAGCAGCATCACGCTGGTTCCTCGGCTTCAGCAATTGGTCAGGGATGTCCTTGCCGAAGACCTTCTCGAAGGTCCAGCCAGCGGGCAGGTTGAGTGGCACGTCGGCACGGGTCAGTGGCTGATCGAGCGGACGCTTGGGAGATTTGTCCACGGCGATCAGGCTGGTTTGTGACGACACGATCTGGTGGGTGAGGGCGACCGCCAGAACTTGGGAGTTCGACTGTTCCGGGGTGATCTGGCCCAGCGTTGCGGCAGTTTCAATCTCGGCCACCTTGCGGTGCGCCCAGAGCTTGGAAATACCCTTGCCCTGTGCCGCAGAAGATACCGGAAGGGTGACCGACCAAGGCGTTTCGCCAATAACGCCGGAAACCTGGAGGTTGCCTGAAAGCGCCTTGGCTTCTGCCATCATCAACACCGGCTCACCGCGATAGAGGTCAGGCAGCTGGGCTGGCGAAAGCACGGCGGCAGAACCCGACACGGTTGCAGCAAGGCTCGTTACCACCGGCTGACCGATCTTGTTGAAGAGTTCCTCCATGCGGGACTTCACCTGGTCTACTTCACTGATGAGAGTGAAGGTACCACGGCCCATCTCGGCCGCCCGTGTCATCAGGTAGGTGTTCGGTGCCGAGCCGATGCCAACCATGAAGAGGCTGGAACGGCCGCGCTGTTGGCCAATGGTGGCAAAGAGTTCCTGCTCATTGCCGATGGCACCATCGGTGATGAATACCACCTGGCGCAGATGCGTCTTGGCCGAGGTCATGTTGTCGATGAGCGCGGCCTTGAGCGGCGGAACCATTTCGGTGCCGCCGTTGGCGGTGAGAGCGGAAACGAACGCTTTGGCTTGTCCGATCATCTCGGCGCTTGCAGGCACCGCATCACGGAACAGCACATCATAGGTGTCGTCAAAGCGGATGACGTTGAAGCGGTCCGCAGGCTTCAGTGTGTCGAGGCCGAGGAGAAGGGCGTCCTTCGCCTGCTGCATCGATGGGCCGTCCATGGAACCGGAATTGTCGATGACAAAGACCGTCTCGCGTGGCCGTGCTGGCGCAAGCGAGGCAACCGATGGCGGCGTGACGGTGGCGAGGAGATAATCCTTGCCGTTGACGTGTTCGCGGAACAGACCCACCTGGGGTGCATTGCCCTTGGCGCTCCAGGTCAGTTCGAAATCACGGTCGGCGGCAATGATCGCGGCATCAAGTGTGATGACGCGGCGATCTGCACCCATGGTGACAATCTTCACGGCATGATGATGGCTGGTCACGTCGGCCAGCGCGAAGCCGGCGGCGAGATCAATATTCACGGTTACAGGATTGACGAGAGCGTACTCCGCCGGATTGAGCACTGGCGGTTCGATGCGGTCGCGGTCCGGCACCGGATCATTCACCGTTGCGCCAAAACCTGACCCATCGGCATTGAAATCAACCGTCTGCACGATGGGCGCAGGATTGTAGCGCGGTGCCACAACCAGCGGCAGGCGCAGTGTATAGATGCCGTTCGTCTGGCGAATGGCCTCTTGGTACTCGATCTGCACCACCACAGTTTCATGGGGGCCAATGTTGGCGACCGAGTTGGTGAAGATGTTGGGGCGTTCCTGCTCAAGCAGCGATGCCGTCTGGCCCTCGCGCTTGGCCTGTTCGTAAATGATCTTTGCTTCCTGCTTTTCCTTCACTTCACCGACGATGACACGGTTGCCCGATACGATTTTGAGCGTATCGACGGCCGCCGTTTCCGGCAACGGGAACACATAGACGCCTTCCACCCAGCCGTTGGCCGGGTTGGCGAAGCGTTGGGTCAGGATGGTGCGGCCGGTGGGGCCGGAGATGCTGACGGAGTAGTCCGACCCGAGGCGGGGTGCCTCGAGATATTTTCCGTCCTTTGATTTGAGCAGCAGGCTGCCGCTGGTCATCTCATTGGGGGTAACGAGGCCTGCCACCTGCGTTGCGCCAGCACTGCCGATGAAAGCGGCCAACGCGATAACCACCAACAAGAACCATGCCACGAGTGTGTCGATTTGTAATTTGATCCGGCTGTTATCGCCACCGGTCAGCGTCTTGCTCTGCATTGATTGTTCCTCCGAGTTGAGCGTCCCTCGGAGAGTTCATGTACGGACATTCGCCCTGCGCCGCCAACGTGAAGTCCATCTTTGTTCTGCAGGAAATCACCGGAATCCGCCGCAAGTTTCTGGACCTGTGCGGTTGGATGTGGAATTGTACGCAATTGTACGGATCGGGAAAGCATGTCGGACGAAGATCTTCAACCGGACGAAAGCCGGGCCATCAGCAGCATCATTCGCGAAGAACTGGCCAAACGCCGGATGACGCGGGCGGGCCTCGCCGACAAGGCCAAGATTTCATTGTCCACCTTGGAAAAGGCGCTGGCCGGGCAACGGCCCTTCACCTTGGCGACAGTGGTTCGATTGGAGGATGCGCTGGGCCATCCGCTGCGCAAGAATGGCCACGCCAAGCAATCGGAGGCAACGCTCGCGCCTGAATCGCTCGGGTCCTATTCGCGGCCTGCTGTAAAGTGGTTGGAGGGCAGTTACCTGACGCTGCGTCCGTCGTTCAGTGTGGCGAAAGCCATCTACGCCTATCGCACCGAAATCACCTGGGATCACACGCTGTCCCATCTTGTCTTTCAGGAGAGCGAACGCCTCGACACCGCTTACAAGCAGGATGGTGCCGTTTCGGTGCCGCACCAGTCGGGCTACATTTATCTCGTCACCAACAAGCACGGCCAGCATCGCATGGCGACACTCTCACGGCCGATGATCGGTGGTGAAATGTTCGGGCTGTTGGCCACGCTGCAATCGGGCAAGGGCGCCACGCTGATGCCCATCGCCATTCCCATCGTCCTTTGCCCGCTGCGGATATTTGGCGAAAGTACACGCTTCGGCCTGATCAAGCCTGAAGATGGCGAGTATGCCGCCTATGAGAAACTTCTGCGCCGCTGCATCAACGAACCCTTCGTGGTGTTGCAGCCGGAGTAGGTCAGGCGGCTTCCTTCGGGCGCTTGATGGTGCTGGCAGCGGCCTTGACCAGAGCATTCAGGCCCTCACCACCCTTGTCGAGATGGGCGAAGAAGTCGCGGCGCATGCGAGGTTCCCAGAACGAGTTGATGTGCGTGGCGATTTCCTTCTTGGCATTGTCTTCGCCATAGCTCTTGAAAAAATCGCTGATCTGGTTCGCCATGCGCACCATGTCACGGGTTTCCATCGGTCACTCCATCAAAGATCATCACACCCTGCCGCGACAGTGCGGCAAGCGAAAGCCCAGCCTCACGCGCCAGCCTGAAGGCAAGGGCGGTCGGCGCTGAAACAGTTGCCAGCGCAGCGATGCCGGCCAGCGCACACTTCTGCACCAGTTCAAATGAACAGCGCGATGACATCAGCACAAAGCCCGAGCGCGGATTCGTGCCGGCCCGCGCCATGGCACCGATCAGCTTGTCGAGCGCATTGTGGCGTCCCACATCTTCGCGGGCAAAATGAATGTCGCCGCCGGCCGAGCACCAAGCCGCCGCATGGACCGTGCGATTGGCGGCGTTCATCGGCTGGTGCCGGGGCAGGGCCTCGAAAGCGCGCGCCACGGACTTTTCATCAAGTTCAACCGGAGCGAGCCGCCCATCAGGCATGCGAATGGCATCTTCCATGTCCGTGACACCGCAAAGGCCACAACCCACGCGGCCCTCAAGTGAACGCGAAACCATCCGCTCACGGATCAATTTTGCTTCGGGGATGGCAATGTCGGCGGTGAAACCTTGTCCGGATGGAAAGGCCAGCACCTGAGAGACGTCACTTGCGCGCTGTACCAACCCTTCCGAAAGCGCGAACCCCAGCGCGAAATCATCAAGATCAGCAGGTGTCGCCATCATCACGGCATAGGGATTGGAATTGATCTGCACCGCCACCGGCACTTCTTCCGGAAGCAGCCAGGTGGTGGATTTGCCATTCAACGTGCCTTGCACCGCGATGGAGGCGAGGGAAGGAACCTCATCTGTCTCGCGCCGCGCGCGATCTACCTTCTCCAAGGGAGAAGGGACAAGAGAAACCGTCCCCTCACCTCTGGAGCGGGGGGACCGTTGCGCAGCAACGGTGGGTGACGTCACTCTCACTCCGCTGCCACGCGCTTGTTTTCGCGCTCGCGTGTTTCCCATTCCTCTTGCCAATCAGACTGGCGGTTGGACAACGTGACCTGCACCGCCGTCACCTTGTACTCAGGGCAGTTGGTGGCCCAGTCGGAATATTCGGTGGTAATGACGTTGGCGCCTGATACCGGGTGATGGAAGGTGGTGTAGACGACACCCTGCGGCATGCGCTCGTTGACATCGGCGCGCAGTGTCGTGGCACCCATGCGCGATGCGATTGAAACCATCTGCCCATCTTGAATGCCGCGAACTTCAGCATCATGGGGATGGATTTCAAGTACGTCCTCAGGATGCCAGGCGACATTCTCGGTGCGCCGTGTCTGTGCACCCACATTATACTGCGAGAGAATGCGGCCGGTGGTGAGGATGAGCGGGAATTCGCGGTTGGTGCGCTCATGGGTCGGCACATAGTCCGTCACCATGAAGCGGCCAAGGCCGCGCACGAACTTGTCGATGTGCATGATCGGCGTACCATCGGGAGCAGCATCGTTGCACGGCCATTGCACCGAGCCGATCTCATCGAGCTTGGCGAAAGACACGCCCTTGAAGGTCGGCGTCACGCGCGCAATCTCGTCCATGATTTCGGACGCATTGTTGTAGCGCATGTCATAGCCCATGGCCTGCGCCAGTTCGCATACCACTTGCCACTCATCCTTGCCTTGCATCGGCTTCTTGACCTGGCGCACGCGGTTGATGCGGCGTTCGGCATTGGTGAAGGTGCCGTCTTTTTCAAGGAAGGACGTGCCCGGAAAGAAAACGTGCGCGAAGGCGGCGGTTTCATTGAGAAACAAATCCTGCACCACCACGAACTCCAGGCTTTCCAATGCGTGCGTCACATGATTGGTATTGGGGTCCGATTGGGCAATGTCCTCACCTTGCACGTAAAGGCCCTTGAAGCTGCCTTCAATGGCGGCGTCAAACATGTTGGGGATGCGCAAGCCAGGTTCTGAATCAAGCGAAGCCTGCCACACGGTTTCAAAAAGCTGCCGCACCGTGTCGTCGCCGACGTGACGATAGCCGGGGAACTCGTGCGGGAAAGAACCCATGTCACAGGAACCCTGCACATTGTTCTGGCCGCGCAACGGGTTTACGCCGACACCGCGCCGTCCGATGTTGCCGGTGAGCATTGCAAGATTGGCCATACCCATGACCATGGTGGAGCCCTGGCTGTGCTCGGTGACACCAAGACCATAATAGATCGCGCCATTGCCACCGGTGGCATAAAGGCGGGCGGCAACGCGGATGGCCTGCGGATCAACACCAGCGACAGGGCCAAGAACTTCCGGCGAATTCCTCTGTTCACGGATGAAGTCCGACCAGCGGGCAAATTCTACCGGATCGCAGCGCTCGGCAATGAATGACGTGTTCTCCAGCCCTTCAGTGAGAATGGTGTGGGCGATGGCATTGATGATGGCAACGTTGGTGCCCGGCATCAGCGGCAGATGGACATCGGCCTTCACATGCGGACTTCTGACCGAGTCGGTCTTGCGCGGATCAACAACGATCAGGCGCGCGCCGGCACGCAACCGCTTCTTCATGCGCGAGGCAAAGACCGGATGGCCGTCGGTAGGGTTGGCGCCGATCACCATGATCACGTCAGCCTCATCGACCGAGGCGAAGTCCTGCGTGCCAGCCGAAGTGCCGAAGGTTTTCGACAAGCCATAGCCAGTGGGTGAGTGGCAAACGCGGGCGCAGGTGTCGACGTTGTTGTTGTGGAATGCAGCACGGATCATTTTCTGCACCACATAGACTTCTTCATTGGTGCAACGCGACGAGGTGATGCCACCGATGGAACCACGGCCATATTTTGTCTGGATGTCCTTGAAGCGCGTGGCCGCGTGGCCGATCGCCTCCGCCCAGCTGACTTCGCGCCATGGATCGGTGATCTTGTCGCGCACCATCGGCGACGTGACCCGGTCCTTGTGAGTGGCATAGCCCCAGGCGAAACGGCCCTTGACGCAGGAATGCCCTTCATTGGCACCGCCATCCTTGTCAGGCACCATGCGGACAACATCATCGCCCTGCATTTCGGCCTTGAAGGAACAGCCGACGCCGCAATAGGCGCACGTGGTGACGACCGAGTGTTCGGCCTGGCCTTTGGCGATGACGGTCTTCTCTGTCAACGTGGCGGTGGGGCAGGCCTGCACGCAGGCACCACACGACACACACTCCGAAGCGAGAAAGTCTTCGTCCATGCCAGCGGATACGTGGCTGGCAAAGCCACGGCCATCAATGGTCAGCGCGAAAGTGCCTTGCACTTCTTCACAGGCGCGCACGCAGCGTGAGCAGACAATGCACTTCGCCGGGTCGAAGGTGAAATAGGGATTGCTCTCATCCTTGGGCTTGTAGCGGAAATTCTCTTCGCCATTGGCCTTGCATGGAGCGATGTGATTTTCACCAGCGTAACCATAGCGCACGTCGCGCAGGCCCACGGCACCTGCCATGTCCTGCAATTCGCAATCACCGTTGGCGGCACAGGTCAGACAGTCGAGCGGGTGGTCGGAGATGTAAAGCTCCATCACACCCTTGCGCAGGCTGGCAAGACGATCAGTCTGTGTCCGGACTTTGATGCCGGGAGCAACTGGTGTGGTGCAGGAGGCGGGAGTGCCCTTGCGCCCCTCGATTTCCACGAGGCACAACCTGCACGAACCGAAACTGTTCAGCGAGTCAGTGGCGCAGAGTTTGGGAATTTGTGTGCCCATCTCCATGGCAGCGCGCATGATGGACGTGCCCTCCGGCACCGTGATTTCATAACCATCGATCTCCAGCGTGACCATGGCTTGCGCCTTGGAAACGGGCGTACCGTAGTCGATATCCTTGATCAGCATGGGAGCTACTCCGCAGCGAGGCGCTTGGTGCGCGAAAAATCTTCGGGAAAATATTTGACTGCACTCAGGACTGGCATCGGGGTGAGGCCGCCCATGGCGCACAGCGAACCATCAGTCATGGTCTGGCACAGGTCTTCCAGCAGGGCGAGATTGTTGGTGCGATCATCATCGGCGACAATCTTGTCGATCACCTCCATGCCGCGAACCGAGCCGATGCGGCAGGGGGTGCACTTGCCGCAGGATTCAATTGCACAGAACTCCATGGCAAAGCGGGCCTGCTGTGCCATATCAACTGAATCATCAAACACCACAATGCCGCCGTGACCGACCATGGCACCCTTCGCCGCGAACGCTTCGTAGTCCATCGGCAGGTCAAGTTGCGAGGCAGGAACGTATGAGCCAAGCGGGCCGCCAACCTGGATGGCGCGGATGGGACGGCCCGAGAATGTGCCGCCACCAAAATCATTGACCAGTTGCCCGAGTGTGATGCCGAAAGCCTTCTCGACGAGGCCGCCTTGCTTGATGTTGCCTGCAAGCTGGAACGGCAGCGTGCCGCGCGACCGGCCCATGCCGTGGTTCTTGTAGGCGGCACCACCCTGGGCGAGGATAAATGGCACGGCAGCAAACGAGAGCACGTTGTTGATGATCGTCGGTTGATTGAAAAGTCCCTGCAGCGCCGGGATCGGTGGCTTGGCCCGTACCATGCCGCGCTTGCCTTCGAGCGATTCCAGCATGGCCGTTTCTTCACCGCAAATGTAGGCACCCGCACCGCGGCGGACTTCGAGACTGAAAGTTTTGCCCGTACCTTGAATATTCTGGCCGAGGTAGCCGGCCGTTGTGGCGGCTGTGATGGCTTCCTTCATGGTGGCAATGGCATCGGGATATTCCGAGCGGATGTAGATGAAGCCTTTCGTGGCGCCGGCGGCGAGGCCTGCAATGGTCATGCCTTCGATCAGCATGAAGGGATCACCCTCCATCACCATGCGGTCGGCGAAGGTGCCACTGTCACCTTCATCGGCGTTGCAGCAGACATATTTCTGGTCAGCCTTGGCGTCGTGAACAGTCTTCCACTTGATGCCAGTGGGAAAGCCCGCACCACCACGGCCACGCAGGCCGGACTCTGTCACTTCCGCAACGACAGCGGCGCCCGGCAACTTGAGCGCCTTGGCCAGGCCTTCAAATCCACCATGCGCAACATAGTCGGAAACCGATACCGGATCGGTGATGCCGGCGCGGACGAAGGTCAGGCGCTCCTGGTTCTTCAGCCAGCCGATGTCATCAACGCGGCCATGGCAAAGCGCGTGCTTGCCTCCGTCATGGAATTTCGCGGCGAAGAGGCGCTGCACGTCATCGGCGCTGACCGGGCCATAGCCGATGCGGCCCGATGCAGTTTCCACCTCAACGAAAGGTTCCAGCCACAGCATGCCGCGCGACGAGTTGCGGATGATCTGTACACTGATGTTTTGACGTTCGGCCTCTGCCGCGATGGCTGTTGCCACCTCATCGGCACCAACCGCCTTGGCAGCGGAATCGCGGGGAACGAAAATCCGGATCATGATCCAAGCTCCGCAACAATCTTTTCAAACTTCGCAGCGGTGACTCGCGCCACCAGCTTGCCGTCAACCATCATGGCGGGCGAGGATGCGCACAGCCCCAGACAATAGGTCGCCTCCAAGGTTATTTTGTGGTCGGCGGTGGTACCGCCCATGCGCACATTGAGGAACCTCTCCGCCATGGTCTGCAACGCGCGTGCCCCCATGGATTGGCAGGACTCGGCGCGGCAGATTTTGATCGTGTGCTTGCCCTGCGGCTTCAGGTGAAAGTCGTGGTAGAAGGTGGTGACGCCGTAAACTTCCGCGCGTGACAGGTTCAACGCCTTGGCAATGACTGGCAGCGAAGATTCAGGCACATGGCCGACCTGATGTTGCACGTCATGAAGGATTTCGAGCAAGGCATCGGGCCGGTTGCCATGGTGCGCGCAAATGGCATGGGCCGGGTCGCCCGCGTTGTTGGGGGCCTTGCCCGCGAAGTCGAGGCCCGCGAAGTCGAGGAGGGTGGTTTTTCCGGTCATGCCACAGTATGCCAGAAGCCGGGGCAGGGAGCCAATTGTCCGGGGCTATAGTGTCATAGGTGGTGTCGATGGCGGAGCGATCAGGCTGCCAGCCGGTTTTTTTCATGGGAAAATGGGCTGAGCCCCAGCCACTCCTGCATCGCCGACGCGATAGCAGGATCTCCGCTCAAATCCAGGGTGCCGCTCTTGACCTCGGCGCTGATGGTGCTGAGCCCCATCCAGATAGAGGTCATGGCGCGCAGTGAGCCGTCGACCAGCAGATCAATCTCATGGCCCGGGTCACTGTTGCAGAGGTCGACCACACCGGTCGATGAGACGACAAGCCACCAGTCCTGCTGTTTGGCAGCGGCATCGTCATAGTGGAAATGAATGCAGCACTGCCGCTTGGGCAGTGGCTTCGGATTAAGGCAGCGGCGCATGTCCCACATCAACAGCGACGGGTCGAGATTTCGGAGTGACTGTTTCGTTTCAACCCAGCGCTGCCCCCACATGCCAAGTCCCATCACAATCGGCCGCAAGTCTTCACCGGCTTCGGTGAGGCGATAGTCCAATACGCCTTTGCTGACGGCGACGGTCCGGATGACTCCGGCCTGCTCCAGTTCCCTGAGCCGCTTTGACAACAGTGTCGGTGACATGCGCGGAACACCCCGGCGCAAGTCGTTGAACCGGGTGGTGCCGCTCAAGAGCTCGCGCATGACAAGCGCGGTCCAGCGGGTGCAGAAAACCTCGGCTGCCATGGAGATGGGGCAGAACTGACCGTAGCTTGCAGGGTTTGGCATTTTTCCTCACTCCACTGGTCCAAAACCTATCATTGCTTCCCTAGAAGCGGAAGTACAGAACTTGTACCGCGCCGTGTTTCCAATTCAAGTGTTGGCCAAGCTGTAGTACATTCGCAGGACTAGAGACGCTTGCGGCTGAGGGGCACCCTGACACTCCCGATAGGAGACCCAGTCCATGACCACCATGACCAAACTGAAAACTGCAAAGCGCGATCTCGTCGCCATTGTTGATGAACTCGGCCCGGAATTTGCCGCGCGTGCCAGCCATGCCGATGCCACAGATAGTTTCGTGACCGAGAATTATGCGGCCATCAAGAGCGCGGGTCTCATCGAGGCAGGCGTGCCGCTTGAATTCGGTGGCGGTGGTGCCGATGTGGCCGAACTCTCCGCCATGCTGCGCACCATGGCCCACTACTGCGGCTCGACAGCACTTGCCTTTGCCATGCACACCCAGCAAGTGGCCATTCCGGCCTGGCGCTGGCAACACCAGAAGGTGGCCGCTGTCGAACCGCTGCTCAAACGCATCGCCAGCGAGCGCATCATCGTGATGACCAGTGGTGGCTCGGATTGGGTCGCAGGATCGGGCAAAGCCGAGCGCGTCGATGGCGGCTTCAAGATCACCGCGCGCAAAGTCTTTGCGTCGGCCTCACCGGTGGGCAGCCTGCTGATGACCAGCGCGGTGCTGGCCGAACCCGGCGCGGACCCGATGGTGCTGCATTTCGGCATTCCCATGAACTCACCCCAGGTCCGCATCGATCCGGTGTGGCGCACCATGGGCATGCGTGGCACCTCCTCACATGACGTCGTGATCGAAGGCCACGTGGTTCCCGAGGCCGCAGTGGCACTGAAGCGCAAGGCCGGGGAATGGCATCCGCTTTTCCATATCATTGCGACGATCGCACTGCCTCTGATCTACAGCGTCTATGTCGGGGTGGCGGAACAGGCGCGCGCCATTGCTCTTGAACTGGCAAAGAAGCGGCGCACCGACTCGAACATCACCCGGCTGGTTGGCCAGATGGATACGGAGCTGTGCGGAGCGCAACTCGCCCTGCAGTACACGCTCGATGTGGCGGCGCGCAATGCGCCTTCGGCTGCGAGTGTGAATGATGTGATGAAGGGACGAAGACTGATCGCCGATCATGCCATCCGCGCTGTTGAGCTCGCCATGGAGGCGGCTGGAGGTGCGGCATACTTCAGGGCTGCCGGTCTCGAGCGTTGTTTCCGCGACATTCAGGGTGCCCGCTACCACCCGATGCAGCAGGGCCAACAAGCCGAATATGCCGGTGCCATGGCCCTGGGATTGCCGGTTGACAAAATATTCTGAGAGCTACTTGTCCGGCTTGATTGCCCGCGCTGCGACAAACAGGGCCGCGACCAGTGGTGACATTGGCTCGCGGTCCACCGCCACGAGGCCGACCTTGTGGCTGAGCGTCGGTTCGGCCAGCGGCACAGCAACAACACCTTCCAGAGCGCCCAGAGCATTCTTGAAGTAGTCCGGCATGATCGAGCACAGCCCCATGCTGCGCACCGACGAAATCAGGTTCATGATTGAATTGGTTTCTAGTCGCGCCGTGGGCTGCACCTTGGCCACCGCGAAGGCGCGGTCAATGATGCGGCGGTTCTGCATGTTGGGGGTCAGGAGGCAGAGCGGCTGTTGCGCCGCTTCGAACCAGGTGACGCTCGGCCGCGCCGCCAACTCGTTCTCGACCGAGACAAAGAGGCAATAGTTTTCGCGATAGAGCTCAACCTGCAACAGGCCTTCCACCGGCTCATTGTCGAGATAGGTGATGCCAGCTTCAATGGAGAAATCATTCAGTGCACGGATGATATCTTCTGACGAATGCGACAGGATGGTGAAATCAACAGCGGGGTGCGCCGCATTCATGGCCCGCGTCAGCAGCGAAGCCTTGGGCAGAGCCGAGGGTATTACGCCGAGCACAAGACGGCCCGACCAATTGGCCCTTCTTGCCCTTGATCTGCTGCAATTCCGATTGCAGGGAGTGCCAGTTGTCGAGAATGCTGTGGGCCCACTTCAACACCCGCTCGCCTTCCGGCGTGAGGCCGATATAGCGCTGGCCACGTTCCAGCAGCGGCACGCCAAGCTCTTGCTCCAGTTGCCGGATGCGGCCCGAAAGTGTGGGCTGGGTGATGTTGCAGGCCTGCGCCGCACGGGTGAAATGCTTCTCGCGGGCCAGCGCCGCCAGATACTGCAACTGCCGAATGTCCATGTGCGGACAATAACTTAGGGACCAGCTTGAGGCACGGTCTAAAAAGAAAAAGCACAGACTAGGAAAAAAGTACTTGACACTGCGCGGTCTTTCCCGTAGTTTCGGCAACATCCCAGAAATGGGGCAGGGCAAGTGGTCCTGCAGACCGTCCCCCATACAGAGATCAATCCATGAACATCCCGGCTCCTCCGCCGGACGCGCCGCTTTCGCACGTGGCGTGGCCGGATATTCGCGCCCGCTACGAACAGGGTGAAGAACGCGTTGATGCCATCGCCAGGTCCATCGGCATCGCCCGTATCACGTTGTCGCTCAAGGCTCTCAAGGAGGGTTGGAAAATGCGCGGCGCCAAGAAGCGCAAGTCCACCGCCCGGCCGGCCAAAAAGGCCGATGCCAAAGACAAGCCGGAATCGACCCGCGACACCATTCTGCGCCTCAAGGACATGTTGCAGCAGCGTGTCACGCAATTGGAGGAAGAGCTGCGCCAGCTCGGCAGCGAGGTCAACGCGCTCAACACCGAACGCGGCATCAAGTCGGTCAACACTTTGGTTCGCACACTCGAAAAGGTTCTCGACCTTGAACGCAAAGACAAGCTCAAACGCAAGCAGGCCATCCGCGACTTCAAGTATTTTGATGACGAGCAACGTCGCCAGCTTGCGGAAAAAATTGACCGACTCGAAGCGGAGCGGGACAGCGGCGTGGCTGTCGCAGACCCTGCTGGCGGAGGAGGTGGTGGAACTGAACAACCAGTGGCTCTACTGGGCGAGACCGGGCCAGCAACTGCCACCGGAGGGACATGACTTCCGCAACTGGCTGGTGCTGGGCGGACGCGGTGCGGGCAAAACTCGCGCCGGTGCCGAATGGGTGAAATTTCTGGCTCTCGGCATTCTGCATCCGGTGATCCGCCGCTGCTCGCGCATTGCCATCGTTGCGCCAACCTTTGACGAGGCGCGGTTGGTAATGATCGAAGGTGCATCCGGTTTGTTGGCCGTGCACCACGACCGCGAACGGCCGCGCTACGAACCATCGAAGCGCACCATCACCTGGGGCAATGGCTCGGTGGCGCAGATCTTCTCGGCGGAAGAGCCGGAAGGCCTGCGCGGGCCGCAGTTTGATGCCGCCTGGTGCGACGAAATGGCGAAATGGAAAAAGGCTGAGACGGCGTGGATGAACTTGCAGATGGCGCTGCGCCTGGGGGAATGCCCGCAGGCAATCATCACCACCACACCGCGTCCGACGAAATTGATCCGTTCACTGATGAATGATGCAGCTACCGTGGTGACAAGGTCCAAAACCCTGGACAACCGCAGCAACCTGGCCTCGGCCTTCCTCACCGATGTGCTGGCCAAGTACGGCAACACCAATCTGGGACGGCAGGAACTGGACGGCGAACTCATCACCGATGATCCGGACGCCCTGTGGTCACGCGACGTCATCGAACGCAACCGGGTGCGCCGTGTGCCTGAACTGCAGCGCATCGTGGTGGCGGTAGACCCGCCAGCCACCAGCGGTGAACGCGCCAACGCCTGCGGCATTGTCTGCGCCGGAGTGGGTGTCGATGGCCGCGTCTATGTGCTCGATGACGCCAGTTGCAAGCGCCTGCGCCCCTTGCAATGGGCGGCCCGGGTGGTGGACCTGTTCCACACACGTTCTGCCGACCGCATCGTCGTTGAGGTCAACCAGGGCGGCGAAATGGTGCGCGAAGTGATTGCCCAGGTCGATGGCGCGGTGCCGCTGAAAACCGTGCACGCCTCGCGCGGCAAACGGGCCCGGGCTGAACCGGTGGCGGCACTTTATGAACAAGGCCGCGTCTCGCACCTGGGTGTGTTCCGCGAACTGGAAGACGAAATGTGCAGCTCCATCGGCGACGGTGAAAGCCCAGACCGCATGGACGCGTTGGTCTGGGCGGTGACGGAATTGCTGCTGAAGAAGGTGGCGGAACCGCGGGTGCGGGCGGTGTGAGATTGGCAAGGTCCCCCTCCGGCGCTGCGCGCCACCTCCCCCGAAGTGGGGGAGGATAAGCAAGAGATGTCTCTTCTTCTATCCTCCCCCTTCACGGGAGAGGTGGCGCGCAGCGCCGGAGGGGGCCTGTCGCAATACATCTTCGATCTTCAACATGACGCCATCCAGCGCCGTGTTGATGTCGATATTCCAGAAGCGCAACACGCGAAAACCGTGCTGGGCGAAATGGGCATCGCGCACTGCGTCCCGTTGAATACCGGCAGGCTCTGCGTGCTGTGAACCATCAACTTCAATGATCAGCCGGTGGCTGAACTCGGCGAAATCAAGAATGTAGCCATCCAGCGGCACTTGCCTGCGGAAGTGAAAGCCGCGGGCATTGAAATGACGAAGTTGAACCCAGAGCTTCACTTCCTCGGGCGTCATCGACTGCCGCAAGCGCCGGGCGCTGTTGCGAAGGTGTCGCGATGTGTTTGGCACCTGGCCCCCTCCGCCGATGCTGCGCATCGGCACCTCCCCCGAAGTGGGGGAGGATAAGCAAAAGTCGAGCAAGTGTCACCTTCCTGTCCTCCCCCACTTCGGGGGAGGTGCCCGTAGGGCGGAGGGGGACCTCCAGTAACAACGGAAAAAAATAATCATGTTCAACAAACTGAAATCCCTTCTTGCCACCAAGTCCTCTGCCACTGGCTCGCTGATTGCGTTGCATTCGGCGGGGCGGCCGCAGTGGACTCCGCGCAACTATGCGGCCATTGCGCGTGAGGGTTTTGCCGGAAATGTCATCGGTTACCGCTGTGTGCGGATGATTGCAGAGGCTGCGGCGTCGGTGCCGCTGTTGCACTATATCGACGGTGCTGAAACCGAGGCGCATCCGCTGCGGGCGTTGCTGGCGCGGCCCAACCCGGCGCAGTCTGGCCGCGACTTCATCGACCAGTTGGCGGCGCAGTTGATGGTGGCGGGCAATGCCTATGCCGAACTCGTATTGCTCGACGGTGCCGCCCGCGAAATCTTCACCCTGCGCCCTGACCGCATGGCCGTGGTGCCATCGAAGGCTGGCTGGCCGGAAGGCTATGAATACTCCGTGGGCGGAGCATCGGTGCGCCTGCCGCGAGAAAGCGTTTTGCACCTGAAGCTCTTCAATCCGGTTGACGATCACTATGGCCTTTCGCCACTCGATGTGGCGGGCCGCGCCATCGACACCCACAACGCCGCCGGGGCCTGGAACAAGGCGATGCTCGACAATGCGGCACGCCCCTCCGGCGCGCTGGTCTTCGCCGCCAATGACGGCCACCTCACCGGCGAACAATTCGAACGCCTGAAGTCGGAACTGCAATCCGCCTACCAGGGTGCGGCCAATGCCGGACGCCCGCTGGTGCTGGAAGGCGGCCTCGACTGGAAGGAAATGGGCTTCAGCCCCAAGGACATGGATTTCATTGAATCAAAGAACATGGCGGCGCGCGAAGTGGCGCTGGCCTTTGGCGTGCCGCCCATGCTGCTGGGCATTCCCGGCGACAATACCTTTGCCAACTATGCCGAAGCCAACCGGGTGTTCTGGCGCCAGACGGTGGTGCCGCTGGTGCTGCGCATTGCCGACGCGCTGGCGATGTGGCTTGAACCCCACGCCGGTGGTGCCCTCGCGCTGAAGCCCGATCTCGATCAGGTGGAAGCACTCTCGTCCGACCGCGATGCGCTGTGGAAGCGCGTCAATGATGCAACGTTCCTGACGGCTGACGAGAAGCGCCAGGCCGTGGGGTGGGGAAGAGAAGCGAGAAGCGAATAGCGAATAGCGAATAGCGAATGGAAGTTCTTCACTATTCGCTACTCCCTATTCGCTTCCCAAACATCTGAGGAAAAATCCATGACCCAACGCCAGACGCGGCGGGGGATCGAGAAGCCTTTGCAGGCGCTCTCGGCCCACGGCGTTTTTGCAGGCTACGCCAGCCTATTCGGACGCCGCGACCAGCAGGGTGACATCGTCATGCCCGGGGCCTTTGCCGGTTCGCTGAAACAGCGCGGCACCGATGGTGTGCGCATGTTGTTCCAGCACAATCCGGCGGAACCGGTGGGCACCTGGCTCGACATCCACGAAACGCCGCGCGGACTCTATGTGCTGGGACGGCTGGATCGCAATGTGCAGCGTGGCCGTGAATTGCTGTCGCTGCTCGAGAGCGGCGGCCTTGATGGCCTGTCCATCGGCTTTCGCACGGTGATGGCCCGCAGCGACAAGACACTGAAGGCGCGCCGCCTGCTGGCGGTTGATCTCTGGGAAATTTCGCTCGTCACCTTCCCAATGCTGGAGGGTGCACGGGTCAATGAAGTGAAGTCTGCGTCACGGGCTCTGGCAGACCAGCTTTTCAACAAGAGCCCGACCGCAATCCAACACGGAGTGATTTGAACAATGGATTATCTGAACCCGCTTGAAACCAAGGTGGCGGCAGAGCGCCACGCAGGACGATGTGCTCATCGCCTTCGAAGCCTTCAAGGACGCCAATGATGAACGCCTCGGGCAAATCGAAAAGCGCATGAGTGCTGATGCCGTGACGGCAGAGAAGGTGGAGCGCATCAGCCGCGCCATCGACGAACTGTCGTTGAAGGCCAAGCGCCCGGTCCTCTCGGGTGAAACCCGCGCCGAACCGAGCGAGCACAAGAAGGCCTTCGACGGCTATGTGCGCAAGGGTGAGACGCAAGGCCTGTTCGACATCGAGGCGAAGTCCATGTCGATCTCTTCAAACCCGGATGGCGGCTATCTCGTGCCGCAGGAAACCGAAGCGGAAATTGGCCGCATTCTCTCCAAGGTTTCGCCGATGCGCCAGATCGCCGATGTGCGCCAGGTGTCATCGTCGGTGTACAAGAAGCCGTTCGCCGTGACGGGGGCGGCATCAGGCTGGGTTGGTGAAACCGCGGTGCGCCCGGAAACAGCTGGCAACACGCTGGCTGAATTGCAGTTCCCCGCCATGGAACTCTACGCCATGCCGGCGGCAACCCAGGCGCTGCTTGATGATGCCGCCGTCAATCTCGACCAGTGGATCGCCCAGGAAGTCGAGACGGTTTTTGCCGAACAGGAATCGGAGGCCTTCGTTACTGGCAACGGCACCAACAAGCCCAAGGGCTTCATGGACTACACCAAGGTTGCCAACGCCTCATGGACCTGGGGCTCGACCGGCTACATTGCCACCGGTGTTGCCGGCGCATTCGCCGCCTCGAACCCGAGCGACAAGCTGGTCGATCTCATCTACGCGCTGAAGGCCGGGCATCGCCAGAATGGCACCTGGGTGATGAACCGTTCGACGCAAGCGGCGATCCGCAAGTTCAAGGACGCCAACGGCAACTACCTGTGGCAACCGGCAGCAACCGCCGACGGCAACGCCACGCTGCTCAACTTCGCCATCAGCGAAAGCGAGCACATGCCTGACATCGCCACCGACGCCCATGCGTTGGCCTTTGGTGATTTCAAGCGCGGTTACCTGATCGTTGACCGCGTCGGCGTGCGCATGCTGCGCGATCCCTACTCCTCCAAACCTTACGTGCTGTTCTACACCACCAAGCGCGTGGGCGGTGGCATCCAGAACTTCGAAGCGATCAAGACGCTGAAGTTCGGCGTGTCGTAAGTCAGCGAATAGCGAATAGCGAATAGGGCAGGGCGAACGGGGGCAACCCTATTCGCTACTCACCATTCGCTATTCGCCCAAACTTGTGAGATCCCATGCCCCTCATTTTGACCACACCTCCGGCAGCGGAGCCTGTTTCGCTGGCCGACGCCAAGGCGCACTTGCGTGTCACGCACGCCGACGATGATGCCTATATCAGCAAGCTGATCACCGCCGCGCGCCGCGCCATCGAACAGCGCACCGGCCTGCGTTTCATTGCGCAGGGATGGTCGCTGTTTCTCGACTGCTGGCCCGCCAGTCCGGCGGCCTCGCTGCAGCTGGGACCGGTTTCGGCGATTGCCGATATCATTGTCTTCGGCGAGGACGACACGCCCGCGACCGTTGATCCGGCGCACTACTATCTAGATTCGGCATCACGTCCGGCCCGTGCTGTTCTGCGTGATGGCCGCACCCCGCCGCGTGGCGGACGGCCGGTGAACGCCATCGAGATCCGCTTCACCGCCGGTTTCGGGCTGACCGGTGATGACGTGCCAGCCGACATCCGCCAGGCTGTTCTGATCACGCTGGCGCACTGGTTTGACCATCGTGGGGACGAGAAGGGCGGCAGCCTGCCACTGGCGGCTGTCGAACTGCTGGAACCGCAGCGGCCAGTGAGGCTCGCATGAACGCCGCCCTTTCCGTTCAACAGGCGATGCGCGCAGCACTGCTCGGTGATGCGGCACTTCTAGCGCTGCTCGGCGGTGCCCATGTTCATGATGAAGCACCACGCGGCGCCAAGCCGCCACATGTGAGTTTCGACGCCATCGAAACCCGTGACTGGAGTGTGGCGGACGCCAAGGCGCATGAACACTTCCTGCAATTGCAGGTGACAACGGCAGAGCGGGGCCGGGCCCAGGCCCAGGCAATCTGTGATGCAATCGAGCGTGTGCTCGACAATGCCGCGCTGACGCTGGCGGGACACACGCTGATCAACTTGCGTTTGATCTTCTGGAGTGTGGCCCGCAGCCGCAGCGACCAGACCTTCGGCGCCACCATTCGCTTTCGCGCCGCCACCGAACCGCTTTAAGGAGTACAATTCATGTCTGCACAAAAAGGCCGCGACCTTCTCTTGAAGGTCGATGCGGCGGGAACATTTCAAACCGTGGCCGGACTTCGCGCCACCACACTCGCCTTCAACGCCGAAAGTGTCGACACGACATCGCAGGAAAGCGCTGGCGCCTGGCGCGAGTTGCTGGCCGGAGCTGGACTGAAAACAGCCAGCATCCGTGGCCAGGGCATCTTCAAGGACGCCGCCAGCGATGCAACGGTGCGCGGAATTTTCTTTGCCGCAAGCATCGTCAATTGGCAGATCGTCATTCCGGATTTCGGCACGTTGGAGGGGCCATTTCAGGTGACGGCCCTGGAGTTCGCCGGACGCCACGACGGCGAAGTGACGTTCGAACTGGCACTGGCTTCGGCTGGCGTCCTCACCTTCACGGCGCTCTGATGGTGAACCGTCATCGCGGCGAGATCGAAGCTGAACTGGGTGGCAAGCGCTACACGCTCTGCCTGACGCTGGGGGCGCTCGCTGAAATCGAACATGCCTATGGTGGCGAAGATCTTCTCGCCATCGCTGAACGTTTCGAGCAGGGCCGTATCAAGGCAACGGACGCCATCCGCGTCATTGGCGCAGGCCTGCGCGGGGCCGGAAACGACATTGACGACACCACGGTTTCCTCCCTGCAAGTGAACGGCGGTGCAGCGGGATATCTCCGCATCGTCGCTGACCTCCTGAAGGCGACTTTTGCGGTTGAGGATTCGCCAACAAAAAATCAGTAGGCGCCGCGGGAATTGCTTTTCCGTGGCGCGCACTCATGCAGCTTGGGCTGAGGGACATGCACCTTCCGCCCGAACACTTCTGGCGCAGCACCCTGCGCGAACTCGTTCTCGTAACGGGTTCCCCTCCTGCCACGGTGCTGCGCCAGAGCTTCAACGAGATGATGGCCAGGTGGCCGGATGAGATGACATGACAGAGACCAGCGACACCCAGATTTCCCTGCGAACCGCAGAATTGCGCAGCGAGATGCAAGACCTCTCACGTCTTGCTGACAGCTTCGGCAACAAGCTGGTGACCTCGCTCGCAGGCGCGGTGATCCACGGCCGCAAATTGTCGGATGTGTTTCGCGGCCTTGCGCTCTCGCTCGCCAACCAGGCGCTGTCGCAAGCCTTGAAGCCGCTTGGCAACATGGTGGGCAACCTGCTCGGCGGGCTGGTTGCCAATGCCAATGGCAACGTCATTGCGGCGGGCCGGGTGACGCCCTTTGCCAATGGCGGCATCGTCAATTCGCCAGTGCTGTTTCCGCTGCGTGGCGGCACAGGCATGATGGGGGAGGCGGGCCCGGAAGCAATCATGCCACTGGCGCGCGGTGCTGACGGCAAGCTCGGCGTGCGTGGCGGCGGCGGTGGCCAGCACGTCACCATCAATATCTCCACGCCTGACGTGCAGTCGTTCCGGCAATCGCAGGGACAGATCGCTGCACAAATGAGCCGTGCCCTGGCGCGCGGCCAACGCAATGCCTGATGGGACGGACCGGACATGCCTTTTGATGATGTGAAATTTCCAACCGCCATCGCGCGCGGTGCCAATGGTGGCCCGGAACGGCGCACCGATGTGGTGACAACGGCATCTGGCCGCGAACAGCGCAACAGCCGCTGGGCCCATTCGCGCCGCAGATACAATGTCGGTTTTGGCGTGAAGACCCTGGCCGATGTCCATGCCGTCATCGCCTTCTTTGAGGAACGGCGTGGCCGCCTGCATGCATTCCGCTTCAAGGATCACGCCGACTACAAGTCGTGCGCCAGCACCGCGACGCCCGCTGCGACTGACCAAGTGATCGGTACCGGTGATGCCGTGACGGCAGGCTTTCAATTGGTGAAACGCTATGGATCAGGAGCGCGCACCTATGTGCGTGAGATCACAGCTCCGGTGACGGGCACAGTTCTTGTCGCGGTCAACGGCGCACTCACAACGGATTTCACTCTCAATACCGCGACCGGTGTCGTGTCCTTGAATGCCGGATACATTCCCGCCGTGGGCGCAACGATCACAGCCGGATTTGAGTTCGATGTGCCGGTGCGTTTCGATACTGACGCCATCACCATCAATCTCTCGCATTTCGAGGCAGGTGAAATTCCCGACATTCCCCTGATTGAGGTGCGGCCATGAGAACGCTTCCGGCAGGATTGCAAAGTCATCTCGACAGCGGCGTGACGACGCTGTGCCACTGCTGGCGGTTGACGCTGAAGAGTGGCGAGAGGCTCGGCTTCACCGATCATGATGCGGCACTGGCCTTTGAGGGCACTGACTTCGAAGCGGCGGCGGGTTTCACCGGCAGTGAAATTGAATCCTCGCTCGGCTTGTCCATCGACAACCTTGAAGCCACCGGTGCACTGGAATCGGGCCGCCTTGATGAAGCGCGGCTGCGCGCTGGCGACTTCGACCATGCATCGATCGAAATCTGGCGCGTCAACTGGACCGACGTTGCCCAGCGCGCCTTGATGCGCAAGGGCCACCTCGGCGAAGTGACCTATGGTGATGGTACATTCACTGCCGAAGTGCGCGGCCTTGCCCACCTTCTTGGCCAAAGCAATGGCCGCATTTACCAGCACGGCTGCGATGCAATTCTTGGCGATCAACGCTGCGGCGTGGACACAAGCAACGCAAGTTTTCGCGGCACCGGCATTGTTCTCGCGCAGGACGGACCGATCCTGCGGCTGTCCGGATTGTCATTCGCTGATGACTGGTTCACCCGTGGCACTGCCACCTGGCTATCAGGCGCCGGGACAGGCCGCACGCTGCAAGTGAAACGGCAACGCAATATCGGTGGCGAGACGCGCATCGAACTCTGGCAGACGCCGCCCTTTGCCGTGTTGGCGGGCGAGCAGCTGCGCCTGATCGCGGGCTGCGACAAACTTTTCGACACGTGTCACAACCGATTTCTCAACAGCGCCAATTTCCGTGGCTTCCCGCACATGCCCGGCAATGACTTCGTGACCACATTCGCCCACGCCGGCGACCCCGCCAACGATGGCGGACGGCGCAGCTGAGAGCCACCATGCCCACACAAGACGACATCATCACCGCAACGCGCGGCTGGATCGGCACGCCCTACCGCCATCAGGCAAGCCTGAAGGGAGCGGGTGCCGATTGCCTTGGCCTGGTGCGCGGCGTGTGGCGCGATGTTTACGGCGCAGAGCCGGAAGCACCACCGGCCTATTCTCCGGGCTGGGCTGAATCCTCTGCGGGTGAAGCACTGGCTGATGCCGCTTTGCGCCATCTCGTGCCGCAGCAGTTGCAAGACACACAGCCCGGTGACGTGTTGCTGTTCCGCTGGAAAAATCACCTGCCAGCCAAACACGCAGGCATTGCAGTTTCCACAACCCGCATGGTGCACGCCCATGATGGGCTTGCCGTGTGTGAAGTCTCGCTTTCGCCCTGGTGGCTGAAGCGTCTCGCCTTTGTGTTCCGCTTTCCGGAAGTTTGCTGATCATGGCCACAGTCGTTCTTCAATATGCCGGTGCTGCCGTTGGCACGCTGATCGGCGGACCCGTGGGCGGCATGATTGGCCGCGCCGCTGGTGCCGTGATCGGCAACATGATCGATCAGCAGCTGATGGCCGGCGGCAAGAAGCACTCGGAGGGCCCGCGCCTCAATGATTTGCGCGTCATGGCCTCGGAGGAGGGAGCAGCCATTCCCGCCTTGTGGGGACGGATGCGCATTTCCGGACAGGTGATCTGGGCCACCAACTTGATCGAAGAGGCATCGACATCCACCCAAAGTGCCTCCGGCAAGGGCGGACCAAAATCAAGCACGACATCTTATGCCTACTTCGCCAACTTTGCGGTGGGCTTGTGTGAGGGCGAGATCGACGGCATTGGCCGGGTCTGGGCTGATGGCCATGAAATCGATATCGCGGGCCTGCCGTATCGCCTGTATCCCGGCAGTGAAACACAAGACCCCGACAGTCTGATCGAAGCGGTGGAAGGTGTTGGCGCAGCGCCTGCCTATCGCGGTCTCGCCTATCTCGTGTTTGACCGCCTGGCCCTGGAAAATTTCGGCAACCGCATTCCGCAATTCGCCTTTGAAGTGATCCGCCGGGGCAACAGCACAGCGGAATTGGTGAAGGCGGTGAGCATCATCCCCGGATCCACCGAGTTCGGCTACGACACCGAGATCGTGCAACGGCAGGTCGGACTGGGTCAGATCGAAAGCGAGAACGCCCATGTTTCTGCCGAACGCAGCGACTGGAGCGTGGCAATCGACCAATTGCAGGAGACCTGCACCAATCTTGGCATGGCATCTCTCGTGGTGGCGTGGTTCGGCAATGATTTGCGCTGTGGCGTGTGTGAGATCAAGCCCGGTGTCGACAATGCCGTGAAGGACACGCTGAGCCACGTCTGGACAGTTTCCGGCATTGAACGGAGCGAAGCCCATGTGGTGAGCCAGGTTGCGGGAGTGCCAGCCTATGGTGGCACACCATCGGATGCCTCGGTGTTACGCGCCATCGCAGATCTCAAGGCCCGTGGACTGAAGGTGATGTTCTATCCCTTCCTGCTGATGGATGTGGCGCAGGGCAACACGCTGCCCGATCCCTATGGCGGTGCTGCACAAGGGGCCTATCCGTGGCGCGGCCGTATCACGGCGGCAATTGCACCGGGCTTGCCCGGATCTACCGACAAGACACCAGCCGCAGCAACGCAAGTTGCGACTTTCGTGGGCAGCGCCAGTGCCGCTGACTTTGCCAGTGGCAATGAAACCATCACATTCTCCGGTGTGCCCGAGTGGTCATACCGCCGCATGATCCTGCACTATGCGAAACTCTGCGCTCAAGCAGGTGGCGTTGATGCCTTCCTCATTGGCAGTGAATTTCGCGGGTTGACGACATTGCGGTCGGCAGTTTCGACCTATCCGTTTGTGGCGGCCCTGCAGACACTTGCCGCCGACGTCAATACCATTCTGCCAACCGCCAAGATTTCCTATGCCGCAGACTGGTCGGAGTATTTCGGTCATCAACCCGCCGATGGCAGCAACGATGTGCATTTTCATCTCGATCCGCTGTGGGCCGCGAGTGCCGTCGACTTCATCGGCATCGACAATTACATGCCGCTCTCCGACTGGCGCGATGGTGCCTCACATCTTGATGCGCTGGCGGGAAGTACGTCGATCCATGACATCGACTATCTGCGCGCCGGTATTGCCGGAGGCGAGGGCTTCGACTGGTACTACGCCTCGCAGGGGGACCGTGATGGGCAAGTGCGCACGCCGATCAGCGATGGCACCTATGGCAAACCGTGGGTGTTCCGTCCGAAAGATGTGAAATCATGGTGGCTGAATCAGCACTACGATCGCACCGGTGGCGTCGAGAGTGCGAGCCCGACACCTTGGCAGCCACAGTCCAAACCAGTCTGGTTTACCGAGCTTGGCTGCCCCACCATCGACAAGGGCAGCAACGGCCCCAATGTCTTCTACGATGCCAAGTCATCAGAAAGCGCGGTTCCGCCCTATTCCGGCGGCCAGCCCGACGACATGATGCAGAACCGCCATCTACAGGCGGTGTGCGGATACTGGTCGGCAGCTGGTGCGCACAATCCTGTTTCAACCGTCACCGGGACGGCGATGGTTGATCCCGAACGCATCTTCCTGTGGACCTGGGATGCGAGGCCCTATCCGGCTTTTCCAGTGCGCACCGATATCTGGGGCGATGGCGTGAACCACGCCCGCGGGCACTGGCTCAACGGCAGATTGGGAGCTGTAGCGCTCGGTGAATTGGTGGTGGACGTGGCACGGCGTTTTGGTCTTGACGACATCGACGCAAGCGAAGTGACGGGGCTCGTCGATGGCTTCCTGCTGGACCGGCCCATGTCTGGCCGGGACGCACTGGAGAACCTGTTGCGCGTTTTTGCGCTGGATGCGGTCGAATCAGATGGCATCCTGAAAATTCGTACACGGAAGGTGTTGCAGGCTGTTGCAGTGGCACGCGATGACCTGGTGGAGCAGGGTGCAGGCAAGGCCATCCTCACCGAACACCGCGCCCAGGAGACCGACCTGCCTGCAGCGGTGCGCATCGGTTACGTGGAATCTGGTTTGGACTACCGGTCCGCCGCAGTGTTGCAGCGCCGCACCGGGAGTGCAAGTTCGCGTGAAATCGGCTTGTCGCTGCCCGCTGCCGTCAACCAGTCTCTGGCGCAGGCACGCTGCGATGTGGCGCTGGAGGAAGCTTGGGCGCAACGCACGTCTGCCGAATTTATCCTGCCGCCATCGCTGCTGGCACTTGAACCGGGTGATGTGATTGAAATCGAGGCGCAGCGCTACCGGCTGTCGTCCCTTGTCGATGGTGTGGCGCGCAAGGCTGAAGCGCTGCATCACGAGTCCGGTCTCTATGAACCGCCGCCCGCCGTCTTGCGCATCAATGCCGGAGTTGCCGCACCGGTCTATGGCCAGCCGGATGTGGTGTTGATGGATCTGGCGCTGGTCAATGCGAGCCAACCGGCAGCACCATGGATGGCAGCGCAGTCCGCACCCTGGCCCGGCCGCCTCGCTGTAGTGCGCAAGACTGGCGCTGCGTCCTTCGTGTTCAATCGCTTCATAGAGCAGCAGGCCACCATGGGCGTGACGCTGACGGCGTTGCCGCAGGGCAAGCAAGCGCGGATTGATTACACATATGCCATTGACGTGGTGATGAGCCACGGTGCGCTGGCATCAGTGACCGAGACCGAACTCCTCAACGGTGCCAACATCGCGGCCATCGGAACAACCGCCACAGGCTTCGAGATCGTCCAGTTCCTGTCGGCAGAACTGATTGCGCCCGATACCTACCGCCTGACGGGATTGCTGCGCGGCCTCGGAGGATCAGAAGCCGAAATGCTGCCGCTCAGGGCCAGCGGCGCACGCCTCATCCTGCTGAACGCTGCTGTGGTGCAGCCGAGTGTATCAGTATCTGAAATCGGCCTGGTGTCGACCTGGCGCATCGGGCCGCAACAGCATGACCATGGCCGCGGTTCATACGTCGAGACAACCATCCCTGGCGCGATGAATGCACTGCGACCGCTGCCGCCAGTCCGATTGGCAAGCATGGCTGATGCTAACGGCGTGATGCTGTCATGGATTCGCCAGACGCGAACCGGTGGCGATAGCTGGGATATCGTTGATGTGCCGCTTGGCGAAGAGTCCGAAGCCTATCGCCTCATCATACTCGATGGTACCGTGGTGAAGCGCAGCATTGATGTCACCTTACCCACCTGGCTCTACAGCACCGCGGACATGCTCGCTGATTTCGGTGTGATGCCCACAACATTCACGGCCCGTATCGCGCAAGTGAGCACCGCCACCGGCGCCGGCACAGCACTCGAAAGGATCATTCATGTCTGACACAATCCATCTGGGATTGCCCTATCTCGCTGCCGCGCAAGCGCAGAAGCATGTGACCCACAACGAGGCCTTGAGCCTGCTGGATGGTCTGGTGCAGGGGGCCGTGAAATCACGGGTGCTGGCAACGCCGCCCGCAACACCAAGTGACGGCGACCGCTATCTTGTGGCCACAACCGCGACTGGCGCGTGGACGGGGCAGGAGGGAACGCTCGCCCTGCGTATGGATGGTGCATGGCGCTTTCTGACGCCACACGAAGGTTGGACACTGTGGATAGATAACGAGGATGTGCTCGTGGCCTTCGATGGTTCCACCTGGTCGAGCGCCGGGGTGCCATCGGAACTGCAAAATCTTGCCCTGCTGGGCGTCAACGCCACGGCCGACGCCGCCAACAAGTTGTCCGTTGCCAGCGCGGCGACATTGTTCAATCACGTCGGCAATGGCCACCAAATCAAACTCAACAAGAATGCCACGGCTGATACAGCGTCGTTCCTCTTTCAAACCAGTTTCTCCGGCCGGGCTGAATTTGGCACCACCGGCGATGACGATTTCCACGTCAAGGTCAGCAACGATGGGACTGCGTTTTACGAAGCACTTGTCGTTGCGGCGGCATCCGGTGTGGTGACGGCGAAGAATACCATTCGCCTCGAACCGCAAGCCGCCGATCCAGCCTCACCAACTGACGGTCAACTGTGGTACAATTCAACGACAGCAACATTCCGCAAACGCCAGAACGGCGCGACGTCTGATTTCAGCGGCGGCGGTTCTTCCAACTGGGGTGCCATCACCGGAACACTGTCGACGCAAACCGATTTGCAATCGGCGTTGAACGGCAAGGCTGCTGCCAGCCATGGCCATGTTCTCGCCGACGTCAGCAATGTTTCGATCTCAGCCGCCAACTTGGATGCCCTCGACGATGGCGCCAACACGGCGCTGCACTTTCATGATGCAGACCGGGCGCGCGCCAACCACACCGGCACGCAGGCCGCATCTTCCATCTCCGATTTCAACGCTGCCACCGATGCCCGCATCGCTGCCGCGTCGATCAATGCGCTCTCTGATGTGGTGATCACAGCGCCATCGGTAAGTCAGGTGATCAAATTCGATGGCACAAACTGGACCAATCAGGCCGATGCCACCGGCGGCGGCGGTGTTTCCGATGGCGACAAAGGTGACATCACCGTGGCTGGTTCCGGTGCCACCTGGACCATCGACAACAGTGCCGTGACTTATGCGAAATTGCAGAATGTCTCGGCCACCGCCCGCGTGCTTGGCCGCAAGACAGCGGGCGCCGGCGATGTGGAGGAACTGAGCGGCGATGATGTGCGCAGCCTGTTTGAGGGCACGGCGGTGTTGGCCGCCGACAACACGGTATCGACAACTGCCTTGGCTGATGTGACCGGCATGAGCTTCACGGCGGCGGCCAACACAACCTATGTGGTCGAACTGATCGGCACCTTCCAGACGGCGGCAACCACAACAGGTATTGGCTTCGCGCTCAATATTCCTTCGGGAAGCATTATGGGACAAGTGGCGGCGTTTCTGTCCAACACCACAATCAGCCTGGCGCATCAGGTGGCCGACGACGCCGTGCTGGCCGCAACCACTGGCGTTGCGGTGATCAACACCAACTATCCGGTCACCGGCAAGTGGCTGGTCAAGATCGACGCCACCGGCGGCACGGTGCAGTTGCGCCAGCGCTCGGAAGTGGCGGCCAGCAATACGGTGCTGAAGGCCGGAAATGCCACGGTAGCGGGCACTGTCATGACCTGGAAGAAACTCGCATGAGCGATCTTGAACGTGAAATCGGCGGACTTCAGGCCCGCATGGAAACAGTGGAGCAGGAACTCCATGCCATCCGCAACGACGTCCGCGAAATCCGCGACGCGCTGGTCAGCGCCAAAGGCGGCTGGATGGCCTTGTTGCTGATTTTTTCGGCGGCGGCGTCACTTGGCGCCTGGGCTGCGAAGCTCAGTCAATTCGTCATCGGAGGCCAGCCATGAAGATGACCGAACAAGGCCTGGCCCTGCTGCGCCACTTCGAGGGATTTCGCAGTTTGGCCTACCGGGATGCTGTGGGTGTGTGGACCATCGGCTATGGTCACACGTCGATGGCTGGTCCGCCACACGTGAAGGCCGGCATGCAGATCAGCAAGGCTGAGGCAGCGGTGATCCTGGCGCGCGATGTCGACATGTTTGCCCGCGGCGTTGCTGCGGCCGTTGCAGTGCCGTTGAATGACGCACAATTTTCGGCACTGGTTTCCTTCGCCTACAACATTGGTCTCGGCAATTTCAGCAAGTCGAGTGTCTTGCGGGCCGTGAATGACAATGATTTTGCCGCAGTGCCGCGCCGCCTGAACCTGTGGGTGAAGGCGGGCGGACGCGATCCTGCCAGGGTTGGTGAAGCGCCGTGCTGCCGAAGGGGCACTGTTTCTGGGTGATGTAACGCCCACAGCAGGAATTCGCACCTGTTGAGCCAACAGGTTGCAAAACCGCTGCTGCAGAGCAGGACCATTTGGGCAGCGGTTGCGGCAACAGTGGCGGCAGCCACGCAAGCTGTGCTGGCACCGCGCCTGATCGCCATCGTTGCTCGGCCTGGTCATTCTTGCCGCCGCCGCATTCATCATCGTTGAACGTATCCGCAAACTCAAAGAGGAGGGACTGTGATGGTCATTCCAGTTGCCATGATCACCAACATTGTTGCCGGCCTGATGGGCGGACCTGTGAGCAAGATTCTCGATGCCTACATCAAGGACACAGAGTTGCGCCGCAAGCTGGAAGCCGACCTCCAGACGCAGATCATTGCCCACCTCGGCCGGGAACAGGGCCTGGAACAGTCGATCATACTGGCCGAAATCCAGTCTGATGGCTGGATTACGCGGTCGTGGCGCCCGCTGCTGATGCTGTCTTTGCTTGGATTTCTTGGTTTTGTCGGCCTGATTCTGCCACTGGCCGACCTGATCGCGGGCCACACATTGCCTTTCACCCCGCGCTGGAATGCCCTTCCGGACGGCTTTTGGGACTTTCTGTCGGTGGGGGTGGGCGGCTACATCGGCGGCCGTTCGCTAGAAAAGATCGCAAGTCAGCTGCCAGCGCCACAAAGCCGCCGGAAAGGCTGAATGACTGTGTCTGGTTATGGATTTGTAAACCATTGAAATAACCGAATTTACCTATCATTTCGCAGGTGCAGCACTGTTCATGTGCCATTCAGGTTCAAAGTCATATCTGCAGGTCTGTAACGGGGAGCAAAGTGACGTGAAGACGACCTATTTAAAAATTGGAATGGCATTGACCTTGCTGGCCAGCCTGATTGTGGGTCCGGTATTCATGTCAGCCCCTGCCGAAGCTGGCCGCTTGAAGCGTGCCTTCAACGACACCCAATTCATGCCCTACGCAGCCAGACGGCCCATTCGCCGGCTTCCCAACAACAATGTCGAACTGGTGCAGGACTACAGCGACGAGAACGTTGACGCGGGTCAGGACGCAGACGTGGGCGCAGACGTAAGGATTCGCCCCCGCCAGGCGGCCCGGATCGCGCGTCAGGCTTATCCCGGCACAAAGGTCTTGAATGTCAAACTCTTGCCCTCCGGCGCATATGCTGTCACCTTGCGGGGAGATGGTAGGCTGACAAGAGTCATTGTCGATGCAAGCGACGGCAGCATCAACTGAGACCTGCGCGGCTGACCTGCAAGTGGAGCCGGCCAAGACATGCGCGTTCTCGTTGTTGAAGATGATGCTGACCTGAACCGTCAGATTTCCACCGCCCTGGCCGACGCTGGCTATGTTGTGGACAAGGCACTGGACGGTGAGGAAGGCCACTATCTCGGTGAGACGTCACCCTATGACGCCATTATCCTCGACCTTGGCCTGCCAATTCTTGATGGTGTGAGTGTTCTCGAAAAATGGCGCCGTGCCGGACGCAAGATGCCGGTGCTTATCCTCACCGCCCGCGACCGCTGGAGTGACAAGGTGGCCGGCTTCGACGCTGGCGCCGATGATTACGTCACCAAGCCCTTTCACATGGAAGAAATCCTCGCCCGGGTGCGCGCCCTGGTCCGGCGCAGTGCCGGACAAGCGTCATCAGAACTCACCTGCGGACCGGTGACCCTCGACACCAAGGGAGCCAAGGTGATGGTGACCGGCATGCCGGTGAAACTCACGTCGCTCGAATACCGGCTGCTCGAATACCTGATGATGCACATGGGCAAGGTCGTCTCCCGCACCGAACTTGTCGAGCATCTCTACGATCAGGATTTCGATCGCGATTCAAACACCGTGGAAGTCTTCGTCGGCCGCTTGCGCAAGAAGCTGGGCGTGGACGTGCTGCACACCATTCGCGGCATGGGCTATTGCATCCAGCCGCCCGGCAATGCGGACTAATTCACTTTCCTTCCGCCTGACTGTGTCGGCGGCCGTGACGGCCGTCGTATTGCTGATTGCCGCGATATTCGTTCTCACCGAGTTGTTCCAGCAAGCCGTGCAACGAAACTTTGATGGCCGCCTGCGGGCCATCATGGATGGCTTGCAAGGCAACATCGAACTCGCCGAAGACGGATCGCCACGGGTGCTGGGCAATTTTGCTGACACGCGATTCCAACTGCAGGATTCCGGCTGGTATTGGCAGGTGGCACCACTTGTGCCCGGCAAGAAGCCGGCAGCATCGGCCTCGCTTCTTGAGCCACCGCTTCTGCTGCCGGAAAATGCCATCACCGGCCGCGATGCCGAGGGTTACGCCCGCTTCTCGATGTCAGATCCGGCCGGCAACCAGCTGCGTGGCATCGAACAACGCCTGAAGATTTTCGGTAGCAGCGAAGACTATTCGTTTGTGGTGACCGGAAACTTCGATGAGTTGCGCGACGAAGTCGAAGCCTTCCGTCGCACACTCTATGTATCCATGGCTCTGCTTGGCAGCGGACTTCTCGGTGCCATCTTCTTTCAGGTGCGATATGGCCTGCAGCCCATGAAGCTGATGGAGCGCAAGCTCAACGACATCCGCGCCGGCAAGGTGGAAATGCTGGAAGGAGATTTTCCTTCCGAAATGCAACCTATTGCCGATGAGCTCAATCTGCTTGTGCAATCCAACTTCGCCATCATTGACCGGGCCCGCATGCAAGTGGGGAACCTAGCACATGCCCTCAAGACACCAATCAGTGTGCTGACGAATGAAGCGCGCGATCACAAGGGTCCGCTTTCCGACAAGGTGACGGAACAGGTCGGCGTCATGCGCGAACAGGTGAACCTTTATCTCGACCGCGCCCGCCGCGCCGCCCGCGCCCAAACCGTAGGTTCTGCCACTGATGTGGAACCGGTCTTGCAGGCTCTGGCGCGCACCCTGCAGCGCATCAACCGCGACCGCGGGCTGTCAGTTCAGGTCGAACCGTTTCCACCCATCAAGTTCCGCGGTGAACGCCAGGATCTGGAGGAGATGGTTGGCAACCTCATGGACAATGCTTGCAAATGGAGCAAGTCGAAGGTGCAGGTGCGCGCCCGGATATTGCCTCAGATGGGCGAAGATGGCCGCCCGTGGATGATTGTCGAGGTTGACGATGATGGTCCGGGGCTTCCGCCAGAAAAACGTGCCATAGCCATGAAACGTGGCCAGCGCCTTGACGAGTCGAAGCCGGGATCAGGTCTGGGCCTGAACATTGTTTCGGAAACGGCCGCCATGTACGGCGGTGCTGCTGATCTTGCCGAAGCCGAAATCGGTGGTCTACGCGCCATTCTCAAGTTGCCTGCACTCTCTGGTGCGCCAGGATTGGTGATCTGACGCCATATATGCAACTCTACGGCACTTTCGGTGGATCAGAATGACCGCAAATCTCAACTTAAAATTTTAGCTAAATTGCGCTCATTCTGTTAGCGCCTGTTGACGATTGAAATTGAAACAATGTGGAATAATCCCACAACACTTGATTCAAACCAGAGCGGTCGCTAAGTCACTATTTGGGCAAGATTGTCGTTCAATTGTAAACGCAAGAGCGGGCGCAACCTTAAGTTCAGATCGAACAGTCTCAGACAGCAGTCCGTTTACTGCCCCCGGTCGCGGGTTGCCTGTCGGAGGAGGGGGAGCGAGTCGTCAGACTCGCTCCCCGATAAATTTTGGGCTTTCGGTCATTGCCGGGGTCGGCAGGCCGCGCTCCCGGTAAGGTGTGCGGCCATAAAACGAGCGGTAGCATTTGGAAAAGTGCGAGGGTGAAGAGAAACCGCACGCCAGCGCCACGTTGATGACCGACATATCCGTTTGCAACAGCAGCGAACGCGCTTTCTTGAGGCGTAGCTCAAGGTAGTAGCGCTTGGGTGAACGGTCGAGATAGCGCCGGAACAGGCGTTCCAGCTGCCGCGTTGAAAGTCCGGCCTGCTTGGCCAGAATGCTGGGCGACAGCGGGTCTTCCAGACACCCTTCCATTTTCTCAATGATCGCCACGAGTTTTGGATGACGAGCGCCGATGCGCGCCGGCAACGACATGCGTTGGTTTTCGCTGTGATGGCGGATCGGTGAATGCAGGATGGCTTCGGCCACTTGCGCGGCAAGGTCTGGCCCGTGCTGGCTGGCAATCAACGTGAGCATCATGTCGATGGCCGTCGTGCCGCCGGCACTCGAAAAGCGGTCTCGATCGATTTCGAACAGTCCACCTGTTGCATCGATATCGGGAAACGCTTCAGCAAAACCCGGCAGGTTTTCCCAGTGGATGGTGCATTTGTGGCCATCGAGCAAACCGGCTTCGGCCAGTACGTGTGCGCCGGTGCACACCGCACCAATATCAACGCCCCGGCGTGCCACCTTGCGCAGCCAGCTGATCAAGCGTTTGTCTGAGTGCTTCTGCACATTGAGTCCACCACAGATGATGATCGCAGCATCCTGCGGCACAGCCTCGAGATCGCCGTTGACCATGGTGAGGATGTTGTTGGACGCAGCCACCGGCTGGCCATCGATGGAATGCATGGTCCAGCGGTACAATGCTTTCTCGGCAAAGCGGTTGGCCTGGCGCAAGGGTTCAATGGCAGCCGTCACCGGCATCATCGTGAACTCGGGCAGAAGCACGAGGGCGATGGATTGCGGCAACGACTTGGGCTTGTCTCCGAACATTGCGGATACTCCGTTTGCGACACTATGGTCTAATTCCGTCATTTTGTCTATGGGCGTCATGGACTCGTCTGTTTGCGACGACAAGCGCTTGAATACGTCGGGAATAGGCTGCGCATGTCGCAATTTTGGAAGCAGCAGGCGACGGCAATGGCACGATAGCGACACAATCCAACTGAGGTTTTTCATGGATACGAGCGTGACTTTTCCGCCTGCAACGTCTGCCACCATGGCCAATCGTGTGGGGGCATTCCTCGCCCATGCGACCATTGAGGTGACGGGAAAACAGATCGAAAAGTTTCCGTTGCTGAAGGACAATCTGCCAGCGGGCACAAAGGTTTTCATCGCCCTCATCGAAGCCCAGGATCTGGACCCGCAGATCGCTGCTGCCGCAGAATTGCGCAAGCTTGGCTTTGAACCCATTCCCCATGTTCCCGCCCGCTTTGTGCGCGACGAGGCCGACCTCAATCAGCGCATGGCCGCATTTGCCGAAAGGGCAGGCGTCACCACAGTCCTGGCGCTCGGCGGCGGTGCGCCGGAACCGGTGGGCAAGTTTGATGCTGCCATTCAACTGATGAACACTGGTGTGTTCCAGAAAGTCGGCATCACGCGCATCGGCATTGCTGGCCACCCGGAAGGCAATCCCGACATCACCAGGAAGCACGGCGAAGCCTCCCTGCTGCAGGCCTTGAAAGACAAGAGCGACTGGCTCACGGCCAACAAAATCGAAGGCTTCATTGCCACGCAGTTCCTGTTTGAAGCGGGTCCGCTGGCGCTGTGGGCCTCGCAACTGCGCGACAACGGCATCAATCTGCCAATCAATGTCGGCGTTCCCGGCCCTGCCACCATCAAGACGCTGGTCAAGTATGCCGCCATGTGCGGCGTCGGCAATTCCGCCCGCTTCATCCGCAAACAGGCCTTGAATATCACCAAGTTGCTGACCGTGTCAGAACCGACAGAATTCGTCGATCAACTGGCCAAACTGCATTTCGACAAGCCGGACCTGAACATTGCTGCGCCACATCTCTATCCGTTCGGCGGCTTCGACAAATTGTTCACCTGGTTGAAGACGCAGAAGGGTTGAGCTCAGCCTGCGTTCGGAAACAGCCGCACTTCACTCCCCATCCGCGCTGCCTTCACCAGGAAGTTCCACGTGTAGTCGGCGTAGGAGCGGAAGACGTAGATGTCGATGATGTTGTGTTCGACAACCGACAACAGGGCGGCGATTTCGGCAAACCGCATGCGCCGCACTGTGCCCGGAGTGTAATCACCATCGGTGAGATCAAGCGTTGAACCTTTCATCACCACTTCGCGGCAACCCTCGCCTTCGAGGCGGATGATGGCGCGCATGTCTGACACGTTGACCACGAGCGCGTGAATGCCTGCGAGATCCCCAGCCAGCGTATCAGCCAGCTCCTGCGCTTTGGCGCGCGGACATGTGACGAGCCACTGGTCGGGCGCAAGCCACAGAATCTTGATGTCGCCCCAGGTGGCAGAGCTGCGAGGGTCTTCGGCAGGTCAACACCCAGCGCGGCTTTCGCTGCGGCCATGAACTTCTTGTCACTGGCAAGACCGCGCAGGTCTATCATGCCGCGTTCACTGATCTCGCGGATGGTGACGGATGTGTCTGTGGCGGCGCTGTGCCGGGCCAGCGGTGATTCAAAACGGGCCTCAAGCATGGATGCGTCCGCCTTCCTTGTCATAGAAAACCGTTGTGGTGATTTTGGCCTTCATCACCTTGCCGCCTTCCAGAGGGAAGGAAATCGTTTCGCCCATGCGGGCACGGCCATTTTCGATCAAGGCCATGGCAATGGAACGACCCAGCGTTGGTGACATATATGTGGATGTCACCTGGCCGATCATTTCCATCGGCGGCTTGTCCTTCACCTCGCGCACCGCGTAGGCACCATCGGGCAACACATCATTGGGGTCCTCGGTGAGAAGACCGACAAGCTGCTTGCGGTTCGGCCCCTTGAGAAAGGACTGTTCCAGCGAGCGCTTGCCAAGGAAGTCAGCCTTTTTCTTGGACACCAAACCATCAAGGCCGACATCATAGGGCGTCGTCGTGCCGTCGGTTTCGTCACCAACGACGATGTAGCCTTTTTCGGCGCGCAACACGTGCAGCGCTTCCGTGCCATAGGGCTCGATGCCATGCTCTTCGCCGGCGGCGAGGATTGCCTCCCACAAACCGCGGCCGAGATTGGCCGGAGTTGCGACTTCGTAGGAAAGCTCGCCCGAGAAGCTGATGCGGTAAACCCGCACCGGATAGCCGCCAAGGCGTCCCACCTTGAACGACATGTGCGGGAAGGCTTCGTTGGCGAGATCGAAATCCGGCTCCAGCTTGGCGAGCACATCACGGGCTTTCGGTCCGGCGATGGCGAACTGCGCCCACTGCTCGGTGACGGGCGTGACAAATACTTTGTACTGCGTCCATTCCGTTTGCAGCCATTCCTCCAGCCATGCGGAAATGCGATCGGCACCGCCCGACGTGGTGTGCATCAGGAAGTGATCATCGGCGAGGCGAACAGTGACGCCGTCATCGGTGAGGAAACCAAGTTCGTTCATCATCAGGCCATAGCGGCATTTGCCGACCTTCAGTGTACTGAACATGTTGGTGTACATGCGGTCGAGGAATTCCGCCGCATCCGGCCCCTTGATCTCGATCTTGCCGAGGGTCGAAGCATCAAGCAGGCCAACCCTGTTGCGTACGGCGAGAATTTCACGGTTGATGGCGGCGTGCTTGTCTTCGCCGGGACCGGGATAGGTGTAGGCGCGGCGCCATTGACCGACAGGTTCAAACATTGCTTCCTTGTCCGTATGCCACTGGAAAATTGGCGTACGGCGCACCGGCAAGAACAGGTCTTTGGTCAGCGCGCCAGCGATGGCACCAAATGAGTAAGGCGTGTAGGGAGGGCGGAACGTGGTGACGCCGATTTCGGGAATCGATTTGCCGGTCGCTTCTGCCAAGACACCGAGACCATTGAGGTTCGACGTTTTGCCCTGATCGGTTGCCATGCCGAAGGTGGTGTAGCGCTTGGTATGCTCGACCGACTCGTAGCCTTCACGCTGGGCCAGTTCGAGGTCGGCCGCGGTCACGTCGTTCTGGAAGTCGATGAAGTGCTTGTTGCCTTCATTGTAGCCACCCGTTGCCGGTGCAAACCACAGGGCTTCAAGCGCACCGCGCTTTGGTTCATCGACAGCGGGCAACTTGATCTTGGAAGCCTTGGCCTTGCCATTGATCGCCTTGGCTGCGGCCTCGCCAACCGCCAGCGCTTCGCTCAAGGTTTCGGCTACGCTCATGGTGCCGTTGGCACCGCCGATTGCTGACATGGCATCGGTATGGGTGTTGGGGCGGAAGCCTGCCAGCGCCTCATCGAATTTGATCTTGCCACCGTTGTGGCACCACAGGTGCAGAACCGGATTCCACCCACCCGACATGGCGATGAAATCGCAATCCACCTTCTTTTCGGTGATGACGCGGCCCTGGCCCTTGCGGTAGGCGGCGATTTTCACCGACTTGATGTTGAGTGTGCCATCGACTTTTGAGACGACAGAGCTGGCTGACACGTCGATGCCTGCGGCCTTGGCGATCTGCACAAGCTCGCCATCAGGACGGGCCCGGCTGTCAACCATCTGCACGTTCACGCCCGCTTTTTTCAAGGCCAACGCGGTTAGATAAGCGTCATCATTGTTGGTGAAGACCACACCATTGCTGCCCGGCGCGATGGCCTGACGTTCCAACAGGCCGCGTACGGCGGAGGCCAACATGATGCCGGGGCGGTCATTGTTGGCAAAGGCGATGGGACGTTCCAGCGCTCCCGTCGCGAGGATCACATGGCCGGCGCGGATTTTCCACAACCGATGACGCGGCGTGCCAGCGGCGAGCCGGGCCGGATCGTGGTCAGCAACGCGTTCACAGGCCATCATGTAGTTGTGATGGAAATGGCCAACGGCAGTGGTGCGCGAAAGCACGTGGACATTGGCCACGGCCGAGACGCGCGCTGCAATTGCTGTTGCATAGTCGGCAACGCTGCCGTCACCGATTTTTCCTGCAGTGAGATCGGCAATGCCTCCGAGCGTGGGGTTTTCATCGATGAGCAAAACGCGGGCGCCGGACGCGGCAGCTGCTTCCGCTGCGGTCAATCCAGCGATGCCACCACCCACGACAACAACGTCGGCGTGGATATGCATGTGCTCGTAGGTATCGGGATCGCGTTCTTCTGCTGCTTTGCCGAGACCGGCCGATTTGCGGATGATCGGCTCGTAGACATGCTTCCAGAAGCTCTTTGGCCACATGAAGGTCTTGTAGTAAAATCCGCCGGGAATGAAGCGCGAGAACTTGCTGTTGATCGCTCCGATGTCGAAGGTCAGTGATGGCCAGCGATTTTGTGAGATGGCTGAAAGGCCGTCGAACAATTCAACCTGCGTGGCGCGCAGGTTGGGTTCGTGGCGCGGACCAACGCCCACACCCACCAGGGCGTTCATTTCCTCCGATCCCAGGCCAACGACGCCGCGCGGACGGTGATACTTGAAGCTGCGGCCAAAGACGCGCTGCCCAGCAGCCATCACCGCAGAGGCAACAGTGTCGCCCGCGAAACCGACGAGAGATTTTCCGTCAAAGCTGAAGGGCACAGGTTTGCTGCGGTCAATGCGGCTGCCGCCACCGGCAAGACGATAGGGTTTTGCGGATTTTGAACCTGGCATCACTTGGCTTTCGCTCTTGCTTTGAAATAATCAGCCCACGGACCTTTTGCCTGCTGTTGCAATTCAACCGGAGGCAGTTCGGTGATGCCGTAGAAGGCCTTGAAATCCAGCGTCATCGTATCGCGCGCTGCATGGAACCATTTTCCGCACCCGCGGTCGCAGCGCCAGCGCTCGAAATGCAGGCCCTTGGGATTGTGGCGGATGAAGAGATAGTCGCGCTGCTGCTCATCCGTGATGTTGACGGGATCAGTGGTGGCGGGCCGGGCCACATGGGCCTGGCCGCCATAGTGAAAATCCGTTTCATCGCCTTTGGCGCCGCAGACAGGGCAGGTGACAACAATCATTTTGGACCTCTCTCAGTGCGCCACGGCGGCAGCGACGCTTTCGTCGATGAGCCGGCCTTCGAGGAAACGGTTGAGCGAAAACGGTGCCGCAATCGGGTGTGGACGGTCGTTGGCCATGGTGTCGGCAAAAACCCAGCCGGAGCCGGGAATGGCCTTGAAGCCACCGGTGCCCCAGCCGCAATTCACGAACAGCCCATCAATGTCGGTCTTGGACAGGATCGGTGAGCGGTCGCCGGTCATGTCAACGATGCCACCCCACTGCCGCAACATGCGCAACCGCGAAATGATCGGGAAAGTTTCAACGAGCGCGGTGATGGTATGTTCCAGCGCCGTGAATGAACCACGCTGCGAATAGTTGTTGTAGGGGTCGGTGCCGCCACCAACAACCAGTTCACCCTTGTCCGATTGGCTGATGTAACCATGAACGGTGTTGGCCATGACAACGCAATCAATGACCGGCTTTATCGGTTCTGAGACCAGCGCCTGCAGGCACAGACTTTCAATCGGCATGCGCACACCCGCCATGTCCATGATGGTGGAGACATGGCCTGCGGTGACAACACCGATCTTCCTGGTCTTGATTGTGCCCTTGGTGGTTTCGAGGCCGGTGACCTTGCCACCTTCACGCAGGATGTTGGTGACTTCGCAATTCTGGATGATGTCGACGCCCATGGCATCAGCACCGCGCGCATAGCCCCAGGCGACGGCGTCGTGACGGCCCGTGCCGCCGCGCGGCTGATAATAGGCACCGAGAATGGGATAGCGGCATGTGGCATCGTCATTGACGATGGGCACGATCTCTTTCACTTCCGCCGGCGTGATCATCCGGCAGTCAAGGCCCGCCAGCCGGTTGGCGTGTGAGGTGCGCTTCATGGCGCGGAATTCATGTTCGGTCTGGCACAACATCATCAGGCCGCGCGGACTGAACATCATGTTGTAGTTCAGTTCCTGTGACAGACCCTCGTACAGCGAACGTGACAGCTCATAAATCGCGATCGATGGGTCCTGCAGGTAGTTGGAGCGGATGATGGTGGTGTTGCGGCCAGTGTTGCCGCCACCGAGCCAGCCTTTTTCCACCACTGCGATATTGGTCATGCCGTGGTTCTTGGCGAGATAATAGGCGGTGGCGAGACCGTGACCGCCAGCTCCTACGATGACGGCATCGTACTCGGCCTTGGGCGCAGGCGAACGCCAGGCCTTTTCCCAATCCTTGTGATAGGAGAAGGCATTACGGGCCAGTGAGAAAATGGAATAGCGGCTCTTCATGTAGGGGGATTCCGGTTTGTGCTGACCTTGTAACAAAGTGGAGCGAGCGCCTCCATTGTTTTCCGACAGGCGGGGTTGCCCATGCGACAATGGGCCATGGCGGAATGCCGCCACCCGGCTATATGTATGCGCCGAAACAAACTTCGCTCAGGTGTCATGGAAATCTGGTTCATAATTGCACTTCTTGCTGCCTCCGCGAGCGCCGCTCTGGTTTTGGGCGCGCAGGTGATTTCAGCACGTGCGCGCACTGGAGCAGGCGCGGCGCAAGTCGCCATTTACAAGGATCAACTGGCCGAAATTGACGCCGATCTGGCCCGTGGGGTGATTGAGCCGGCTGATGCCGAGGCCCACCGCACCGAAGTGGCCCGCCGCCTGTTGGCAGCCGCGTCCACGGCGGATCAACCTGCCGCCAAAGGCCGGCGCTGGTTTGTTCTAGTCCCAGCATTGCTGGTGCCGCTTGTTGCTTTCGCCGTTTATGGGCGGGTCGGCACACCGGCTTTGCCCGACCTGCCACAAGCCCAACGCCTGGCCTTGGCCGAAAAGACCGGCGACCTCGAAGCAATGGTCTACAAGGTGGAACAACATCTCGCCAAGAACCCGGGTGATGCCACCGGTTGGGAAGTGCTGCTGCCGACCTATCAGGCCATGGGCCGGTTCAATGATGCAGCGGCGGCCTATCGCCGGCTGATTGTCATCAAAGGCCCTAGCGCAGATCTCTATGCCAACCTTGCAGAAATGCTGGTCTTTGCAGGAAATGGATTGATACCCGCAGAAGGAGCTGCAGCGGCACAGGAAGCACTGAAGCTCGATCCGAAGCACGGCAAAGCCCGCTACTATGAGGCGCTCGGGATTTTTCAGGATGGCAAGAGCGCCGAAGCGCTCGCCAGGTTTGAAAGCCTGTTGGCCGATTCCCCTGCCGACGCGCCTTGGCGCACCGCCGTCGAAAAGCAGATTACCGACGTGAAGACTGCGATGGCCAAGCCGTCGATAGCCAAGCAGCCGGGACCAACGCAGGACGAAATCAATGCCGCCGGTGCCATGAGTGCCGGTGACCAGCAAGCCATGATCCGTGGCATGGTCGATGGACTTGCGGCCAAACTCGAGGCCGACCCCCGGAACCTTGACGGTTGGCTTCGCCTTATTCGCGCCCGCGTGGTGTTGAAAGACACGGATATTGCCAAGACGTCGCTGGACAAGGCCCGCAGCATTTTTGATGGAGATCAAGGTGCTTTGGGCCAGCTTGCGGCACTGGCTGAGGAATTGGAATTGAAATGACCCGCAAACAGACCCGTACTGCCATCATTCTCGCCTCGCTTGCCGTCCTTGGACTGGCGACAGGATTGATCCTCTATGCCATCCGCGACACCATCGTGTTTTTCTATACACCGAGTGAGATCAGCGAGAAGGCCGTGCAACCCGGCACCCGCATGCGGCTTGGTGGTCTGGTGGAAACTGGTTCCTTCAAACAGGGAGACAACGCTGTCTTCACGTTCTCCGTGACCGATACCGTGGCCAACATGAACGTCAGCTACAAGGGACAATTGCCTGACCTGTTCCGTGAGGGGCAGGGCGTGATCGCAGAAGGCGTGTTGCAATCTGACGGCAGCTTTGTGGCTGATACTGTTCTCGCCAAGCACGACGAAAAATACATGCCGAAAGAAGTGGCCGACAAGCTGCGTGAAAAAGGCGTCTGGCAAGAGGGCGCCAAGGGAACCAGTCCGTGATCATCGAGATCGGACATTTTGCCCTGGTGTTGGCGCTCGCTGTCGCGGTCTATCAGACAATTGTGCCACAATGGGGTGCCTGGCGCCACGATGGACCATTGATGGCCTCGGGGAGTGTTGCGGCGCTCCTGCAACTGTTGCTGATCGGAATATCATTCGGAACGCTGACCCACGCCTATCTCACTTCTGATTTCTCGGTCTTGAATGTCGCCGAGAATTCGCACTCCGCCAAACCACTGATCTACAAGATATCCGGCGTGTGGGGAAACCACGAGGGCTCCATGCTGCTCTGGGTGTTCATCCTTGCGGTCTTCGGTGCCGCTGTCGCCGCGTTTGGCAACAACCTGCCGGCCACGTTGAAGGCCCGCATATTGTCCGTACAAGGATCAATTGGCCTGGCTTTCCTCATTTTCATCGTATCCGCGAGCAACCCGTTCGTGCGGCTTTCACCTGCACCGGTTGAGGGCAATGGTCTCAATCCCATTCTCCAAGACCCGGCACTCGCCTTCCATCCACCATTTCTGTATGCTGGCTATGTCGGGCTTTCGATTGCATTTTCCTTCGCCGTTGCGGCACTGATTGAAGGCCGGGTTGACGCCGCCTGGGCGCGCTGGGTGAGGCCTTGGACGCTGGTGTCGTGGGCCTTGCTGACCATCGGCATCGGCATGGGCGCCTGGTGGGCGTACTATGAACTGGGTTGGGGCGGCTTCTGGTTCTGGGATCCGGTCGAAAACGCCAGCTTCATGCCCTGGCTGATCGCCACAGCACTGCTGCATTCGGCCATCGTCGTTGAAAAGCGCGGCGCGCTGAAAATCTGGACCATTCTGCTCTCGATCCTGGCCTTCTCGTTGTCGTTGGTGGGCACCTTCCTGGTGCGGTCCGGCGTGCTGACTTCGGTGCATGCCTTTGCCGTTGATCCGGCGCGCGGCGTCTTTATTCTCGCCATTCTCGGTATTTTTGTCGGCGGCAGTCTGACGTTGTTTGCACTGCGGGCCCCGCAACTCAAGGCCGGCGGGCTGTTTGCCACTGTCAGCCGCGAGGGCGGCCTGGTGCTGAACAACTTGTTGCTCACCGCCGCCTGCGCCTCTGTTTTCATCGGCACGCTCTATCCATTGGCATTGGAATCGCTGACTGGTGAGAAAATCTCAGTGGGTGCTCCGTATTTCAATCTCACCTTTGGCCCGATCATGATGCCGCTGCTGTTGCTGGTGCCGCTCGGACCGATGTTGACGTGGAAGCGCGCTGATCTGCTAACCGCTTCACGCCGCCTGTGGTGGGCCGCAGCGGCAGCGCTTGCTTTTACCCTTTTGGTGCTCACAGTTACCTTGCGCGGGCCTTGGCTTGCGCTGCTCGGCATCGCCGGAGGATTCTGGCTGATGTTGGGTGCTGCCGCTGAAATCATGCAGCGATCGGGCCTCGGCAGCCAACCCATGAATATTGCCTGGGCCCGCTTCAGGGGACTGCCGCGCAGTGCCTTCGGCATGGCACTGGCACATGGCGGACTGGGCCTGACCGTCATTGGCGTCATAATCCTGTCGCTGTGGAAGGAGGAGCACATCGTTGCCATCAAGCCCGGGTCGGACATTCCGGTTGCGGGTTACACGGTTGTGTTCAAGGGTATCGAGCCGTTACACGGCCCAAATTATGATGGCCGCCTTGGCCGTTTTGAAATCCTGAAAAATGGTGCACTCGTCAGTGAGGTTGTCTCGGAGAAGCGCTTGTTCCGTCCACGCGGCATGCCGACAACCGAGGTGGGATTGCTGCAAGCGTTCTGGGGTGACGTCTACGTGGTGCTGGGCGACGAAGCCGCTGACGGTGCCCACGTTGTGCGTGCAAGTTTCAACCCCATGGCAAGCTTCATCTGGATCGGTGCTTTCATCATGTTCCTCGGTGGGCTTTTGTCTCTGACGGACCGGCGTTTGCGCATCGGTATTGCCAAGCGAGCTGCCGTTGGACTGCCGCAGGCGGCGGAGTAGGGCGATGTCAGGTTCGATGTCATGTCAGGTATCAGGCAGGCTCATTGCAGCAATGCGTTGCGCGGCTGTCCTTGGTTTCATCCTGTTTGCTTCACCGGCACTGGCTGTGCAGCCCGATGAAATTCTGCAAGATCCGGTGCTCGAAGCCCGCGCCCGAGGCATTTCGGCCGGGTTGCGCTGTCTCGTCTGCCAAAATCAGTCGATTGATGATTCCGATGCTTCGGTGGCCCGCGATCTCCGTATCCTCATCCGCGAACAATTGCAGCAGAAGAAGTCTGACGACGAAGTTGTGGCCTTTGTCGTCGACCGTTACGGAGAGTACGTGCTCCTGAAGCCACGCTTTGGAGCCCGTACACTGGTGCTGTGGCTCACGCCATTTGTGATTCTCCTGGTGGGCGGAGGTGCGCTGCTCTGGGGCCGCAAACGGACCGAAGCGGTTCACGATCAGTTGAGCGACGCCGAAAAAGCCGCATTGGACGCCATTCTCCGCAAATAAGATCTGTTTGCCTCCAACTTGCCGCAAGTCTTACGGAAGTTTCATTAACCCGTAATGGCGGCGTAAGCTCAGCACTCCTATCTCTCTGACATCGAACAAATTCATGGAGATGGAAAAATGTCCGCAAATATTCTGACCACCCGCAAGAAGGTTTTCGGCCTTGTCGCCGCCGGTTTGTTGGGCTCGACCATCCTGACCTCAGCCATGCTGGCACCTCTCCCTGTGTTGGCGCAGGAGCAGGCGCAAGTCACCATTGATCCGACCCGCAGCTTTGCCCCACTGGTGGAAAAAGTCATGCCATCAGTCGTGAGTGTGCAGGTCAAGATCGAAGCAGCCGCCAATGAAAGCGGCGGAAACCTGCAGCAGATGCCGGAGCAGTTCCGCGAATTTTTTGAGCAATTTCCACAGTTCCGCGATCAGTTGCCCGGCCAGGGCCAGGGCCAGGGCCGCCCACCGCGCCGTGAAGGCATGGCGCAAGGGTCTGGTTTCGTCGTTTCGGCTGATGGTTACGTGGTGACCAACAACCATGTGGTGGACAACTCCAAGACGGTGCAGATCGTCTTCCAGACTGGCGATGAGTATGACGCAACAGTGGTAGGGACAGATCCCAAGACTGACCTGGCACTGCTGAAAATCAAGTCGGACAAGACCTTCCCGGCCGTGAAGCTGTCGGAGGTTGACGCCAAAGTCGGCGATTGGGTGATGGCTGTTGGCAATCCTTTTGGCCTCGGTGGCACGGTGACGGCGGGTATTGTCTCAGCCCGTGGCCGCGACATCGGCAACGGTCCTTACGACGACTTCCTGCAGATTGATGCCTCGATCAACAAGGGCAACTCAGGTGGCCCCGCCTTCAACCTCAACGGTGAGGTTGTGGGTGTGAATACCGCCATCTTCTCGCCATCTGGTGGTTCGGTGGGCATCGGCTTTGCCATTCCGGCGGCGATTGTGAAGGACGTGATCGCCAGCCTCAAGTCTGACGGTGCGGTGACGCGCGGCTGGTTAGGTGTGCAAATTCAGCCCGTGACGGCGGATCTGGCGGAAAGCCTCGGCCTCGATAAGCCCAAGGGTGCCATCATCTCCAACCTCACCGAGAATTCCCCGGCCTTGACGGCAGGATTGCGGCAGGGTGACACCATCCTCAAGGCCAATGGCGAAGATATTGACGACGCCCGTGACCTTGCCCGCACCATCGCCAAGGTCAAGCCGGGCAGCGACATTGCAGTTGATATCATCCGCAATCGCAAGGCCCAGACAGTGACGGTCAAGATTGGGGCCATGCCCGGAGAAATGCCGAAAATGGCTGGAGTAACAAAGCCGGATGACGGTTTTGATCTCTCCAGTCTGGGCCTTGATGTGGCTCCTGCCGATGATGGCGCGGGCGTCAAGATCACGGCTGTTGCTCCCAACTCGCCAGCCGCCGAGCGCGGTCTCAAGACTGGTGATGTGATCCTGGAAGTGGCCGGCAAGGAGGTGGCAACACCTGCTGACGTCAGCGAGGCGGTCCGGACTGAAGCTGGAAAGCGCGTGTTGATGCTGGTCCGCTCTGGCGACAACCAGCGCTACATCGCACTTCCACGTGAAAAGAGTTGAAAACCAGGAGCACCATACCCACCGTATAATAACCAATAGAGCGCCAGACGCTTCCCCGCTCAGCGATAGCGCTCTAAGGCGCGGAGACAGGCATCCCCCGACGTTCCCCTGAACTGTCTCCGCGCCGCCCCTTTTCAAAAAGGCAAATCCCATGCAAGTAACAACAGGCGATGCTGCGACTCGCCAGGGCAAGTCGGCCCGGGGACAAGCAATGCGGGTATTGGTAATTGAAGACGATCGTGAATCGGGTTCCTGGCTGGTCAAGGGCTTGCAGGAATCGGGACACGTGGCCGACCTCGCCACCGATGGCGAACAAGGCCTGACGCTGGCCCGCGAAGGCGTCCATGACGTCCTCATTGTTGACCGCATGTTGCCGAAGCTTGACGGTCTGACGATCATCAAGACCATTCGGGCTGAAGGCAACACGACACCGGTATTGATCCTGAGCGCGCTTTCTGACGTCGACGAACGCGTCCGTGGCCTGCGCGCAGGTGGTGATGACTACCTGGCCAAGCCCTATGCCTTTGCCGAACTCCTCGCCCGCGTGGAGGGCATGTTGCGCCGCGGAAGCGATGCCAGTCACGACACCAAACTCAAGGCTGCCGATCTCGAAATGGACCTGCTGTCACGCACCGTGAGCCGCAGCGGCAAGCCCATCATCCTGCAACCACGAGAATTCAAGCTGTTGGAATACCTCGTCCGCAACGCCGGGCACATTGTGACTCGCACCATGCTTCTGGAAAATGTCTGGGACTATCACTTCGATCCGCAGACCAATGTGATCGACGTCCATGTTTCGCGCCTGCGCTCCAAGATCGACAAGGGCTTCGAGGAACCGCTGCTGCAGACGGTGCGGGGTGCCGGATACATGATCCGTGACAATTAATCCGACAATCTTCCGGACGTCGACCTTTCGTCTGGCGGCGATCTATCTGATCTTCTTTGCCATCTCGGTCTCCACCATTCTGGGATACGTCTACTGGAACACCATCGGCATTCTGGAACGCCAGACCGATGAAACCATCCGCGCCGAAGTCCAGGGCCTTGCCGACCAGTACCGTCTGCTCAGTCTGGGTGGTGTCGTCGACGTCGTAAAGCGGCGCATCGAGGAGGGTGGCGGGTCGATCTACTTGCTGGTCAACAACAGGCAGGAACGCATTGTCGGCAACATGGATCTGCTGCCAGCCGATGCCAAGGGTGAGCCTGGCTGGGCTGACTTTCCCATCACCGTTGGCAAGGGCCAGAACCGTATACGCCACACTGGCCGCGCCTATCACACCAATCTGGCCGGGGGCTATGTCTTGCTGGTGGGGCGCGACGTCGAAGAATTGCGCACTTTTGGCGGCACCATCCGCCGCGCCGTGAGTTGGGCTCTCGGGCTTGCGCTTGTGCTCGGCCTTGGCGGCGGCTGGCTATTGAGCCGCAATTTTCTCCGTCGCGTCGATGCCATCACCCACACCAGCAAAACCATCATGGCGGGTGATCTTACCCAGCGCATGCCGGTTTCAGGATCGGGCGACGAACTCGACAGGTTGGCGCAGTCGCTCAACGACATGCTGGGCCAAATCGAACGCCTGATGACCGGCATGAAGGAGGTCTCGAGCAACGTCGCCCATGATCTCCGCACCCCCCTCACGCGCATGCGCGCCCGTATTGAATCCGCATTACGTGATGACGATCCAGCCAATCACCGTGCCGCGCTTGAACGCACCATCGAGGACAGTGACAACCTTCTCAATACCTTCAATGCACTGCTCTCCATCGCCCGGGCCGAGGCAGGCAATTCCCGCGAAGGTCTGGTTGCCACCGATGCTGCGAGCATCGTCAATGATGTCGTGGAACTCTACGAACCGATCATCGAGGACGCTGGCGGCACACTCTCCCATGATGTTGCCGAAACCATTCCGGTGCGCGCCGACCGCCAGCTTCTGGCCCAAGCCATGAGCAACCTGCTCGACAATGCCCTGAAATATGGTGGCGGTGCCGCGAGCACCAATACAGCCATCACCGTGACGGCGCGGACTGAAGCTGGCAAGGCCGTGATCACTGTGGCCGACAGGGGCGAGGGCATCGCTCTGGAAGACCGCAGCCGGGTGCTCGACCGGTTCGTCCGCCTTGATGAAAGCCGCAACAAGCCAGGCAACGGCCTTGGTCTCAGCCTGGTGTCGTCGGTGATGAAGTTGCATGGCGGAACACTGAAACTGGGTGACGCCACCCCTGGGCTGATCGCCACGCTTGAGCTGCCTTTGCTGGTAGAGTCGAACGCCTGACCTGAGCCTGCTTGCCGCAGCAGCAAGCCCGCAAATCGGCTCGACTTGCGCGAACCTTGCGCTATCACAACGCCATGACATCTCGCCTGATCGATCGCTTGGCCGGACCATGGCCGCTAGGCCTCGACACCACCGCTGCCGGGCATTTCTGGACGGGCCTTCCCGCCGATCTTTCAGCACGCCTTCAACCTGCAAAGTCATTGCTGGATGGCCTCATCACAACGGCACCGTATTTGCGCCGGTTGCTCGAACATCATGCCGATTTCGCCGCTGAGTGTCTTGAAGCAGAACCTGAACATGTCTTGTTTAAGCTTTGTTCTGAAACGGAAAAATCAGCTTTCTTGGGGGATGTGGAGGAGGTCGGCAAGAGTCTCCGATTGGTGAAGGCTGAAGTGGCGCTGTTGCTGGCGCTGGCCGACATTGGCCGTGTCTGGACGGTGGCCGAAGTCACCGCGGGTCTCACGCGTTTTGCTGACGCGGCAGTGTCTGCGGCGGTGAATGCGCTGCTGCTCGATTTGCAGTCCACGGGCAAGCTTGCCTTGGCAAACCCCACCGCGCCCGCTGAAAACTGTGGCTATGTCGTTCTCGCCATGGGCAAGCACGGTGCTCATGAACTGAACTACTCCAGCGATATTGATCTCATTGTCCTCTTCGACCCCGGCATCATGCCTTTGGTGCAAGGTCAGGACGCCGCCACGCTCGCAATCCGCATGACGCGCAAACTCGTGGCCTTGCTGCAAGACACCAACGAATACGGCTACGTCTTTCGCACCGATCTCCGCCTGCGCCCAGACCCGCGCGCGACGCAAGTTGCCATCGCCATGGAAGCGGCGGCCCACTATTATGAGTACCTCGGCCAGAACTGGGAGCGCGCCGCCTTCATCAAGGCCCGCGCCGTGGCTGGCGATATTGCCCTTGGTGACGAGTTCCTGCAGCGCCTGCGCCCATATATTTGGCGTAAGTACCTCGACTTTGCTTCCATCGCCGATGTGCAATCGCTGATCCGGCAGATCCATGCCGTCAAGGGCCATGGTGAAATTGCCGTTGAAGGCCACAATCTGAAACTCGGCCGTGGCGGCATTCGCGAGATTGAATTCTTTGTCCAGACCCAGCAGCTGATTGCTGGTGGCCGCAACCCAAACCTCCGGGGACGCTCAACTGTCGCCATGCTCGACGCCTTGGCTGAGGCGCAATGGATCGCGCCTGAAACTGCTGCGGACATGAAGCGATGCTATGCCGAATTGCGCCAGCTCGAACATCGCGCCCAGATGGTTGACGACCAACAAACCCATCACGTACCGCAAAAGCCTGACGCCTTCGAGAATTATGCCAGGCTCTGCGGCTATGCTTCGGGAGCACTGCTCGCGCGTGATCTCAGGACCACGCTGGAAACGGTACAGCGCCACTCCTCCCGCCTGTTTGAAACCTCCGACACTTTGGGAGGTGAAGGTGGCAGCCTGGTCTTTACCGGTGGCGAGGATGATCCTGACACCATTGAAACTCTCACCCGCATGGGCTTTCGCCAACCCTCGGAAGTCTCCGCCACCATCCGCGGCTGGCACTTTGGCCGCTATGCGGCAACCCGCACCCGTCGCGCCCGCGAGGACCTGACGCAATTGATGCCGGCGTTGCTCAATGCCCTGGCCCGCGATGGTGATCCCGACCGTGCCTTCACTGACTTCGATCGCTTCCTGTCCGGGTTGGGATCAGGTGTGCAGCTCTTTGCCATGCTCAAGGCCAACCCCAGTGTGCTTGACCTGATTGCGCGCATTCTCGGCACGGCACCGCGCCTCGCCGAAGGCCTCAGCCGCCGTCCACGGGTGCTCGAAGCGGTGCTGGAGCCAGGTTTCTTTGACGCCATGCCGGCGCGCGCTCAACTGCAAGCGGCTGCCGATGCCATTCTGCCTGCCGATCTCTCCCTCGAGGAGGCCATGGACCGGGCCCGCGTACTCGGCCGCGAACAACAATTCCGCGTGGGTGTGCGCGTATTGTCCGACACGGTTTCCGCCGAGGAAGCCGGCACCGGCTTTGCCAACATCGCCGACGTGCTGATCGGCAAATTGCTGGCCGCGTGCAGCCACGACATGGCGGCACGATACGGCGCTGTGGAGTTTGGCCACGTCGCCGTGATTGCCATGGGCAAGCTTGGGGGCCGCGAGATGACAGCATCCTCTGATCTTGATCTCATTCTGGTTTATGATCATCCCGAAGACGTGTTGCAGTCGTCGGGGACGCGCCCAGTCAGCGCGGCGCAATATTATCAGCGGCTGACGCAACGGTTTGTATCAGCACTGACGGCCCCGACAGCCGAAGGACCGCTCTATGAAGTGGACATGCGGCTGCGCCCGTCCGGCAGCAAAGGCCCGGTGGCTGCGAGCTTCAGCAGTTTCAAGGCTTATCACGCCGAAAGCGCCTGGACCTGGGAGAAACTGGCGCTGACCCGTGCCAGGGTCGTGGCGGGCGACGCCAGCCTGATGGCGGACGTGGCGCGGACCATCGCTGCTTCGCTGACCTCACCGCGCAACGAAGCGCAAACCCGCAAGGACGTGGTGAACATGCGCGGCCTCATGCTGCGTGAACACAATCCCAAGAGTACATGGGACATCAAGCGCAGCCGTGGCGGACTGGTTGAACTGGAATTCATTGCCCAGTTTCTGCAACTGTTGCATGCCCATGTTCACCCCGGCGTCTTGAATACCAATACAATGGCGGCCTTCGAGGCCCTCGCGGAGGCAGGCATTTTGCCCCGCGAGACGGCTGAACGATTACTGGAGGCGTCACGCCTCTACCACCGCCTGACCCAGGTGTTGCGCCTGTGCCTCGACGGCACATTCGAGCCAGATGGGGCATTACTTGGCCTCAATCGCGCCATTGCCCAGGCCGCCCAGGTGCCGGACGTGCGCATCGCCGAAGACCTGCTCCGCGACCACGAAACCGACGTCGCAGCCCTGTTTGATGCCCTGGTGGGCCGGCCCGCCTGAGGAACAAAATTAACAGCGACGGATTCCGCCGTCTGCCCCGTCTGAATCTATGCAAGCCGGTTCCAAGCGTTCAAAACCCCAGGAACCAGCCCAATGAACCAGATGGAGCGAAACGTGAAAAAGACCATTCTCATCTTGGCGGGCCTTGGCCTGCTGGCGGCGGCCCCGGCCCAAGCCAACGAACCCTATTTGCCCCGCGGCCAGAAGACATTTGACCGCATCGACACCAATAAGGACGGCAAGCTGGAGAAATCAGAGTTCCTGCCAGTTGCAGGCAGGCGCCTGGCCCGCATGGACGTGAACGGCGACAAGTCCGTGACCGCAGCGGAAATCGAAGCCCGCCTGCAGGAAAGGCTGAAGCGCCGCCGCGACGCCATCATGGCGATCATGGATGCGGACAAGAATGGCACGATCACCGAAAGCGAACTCGACAATGTAGTGGCGGCGATGTTCAATGGTGCCGACAGCGACAAGGATGGAGGCGTCAGCATGGCCGAAGTGAAGGGTTTCAAGCGCGGGCAGTGGCGCAAGGCCTATCTGCTGCAAGGGCAGCCCGCCGCAAGTGGCGGCAACTGAAGGCCGCTGATTGCAACCAGTTCGAACCTTGCGCAGCATTCCGGCGGGTCTGGATCAGGCAACTGATGCGGACCTGTTGGCGCGCGCGGGCAAGCGTGATGCAAATGCCTTCGCGCAATTGGTCGACCGGCATTTCCCGGTCGTGCACCGGGTGGTGTGGCGCATGATGAATGGACATGCTGATGCTGAAGACGTGGCCCAGGAAGCATTTCTCCGCCTCTGGCGTGATCCCGCCCAGGTGCGTGAGGGTGCGGCATTGCGGGGTTGGCTGATGCGCGTTGCCACCAACATGGTAACCGATCGCTTCCGGGCCAAGCCGATGCAGGCCATGGACGATGATTTCGATGTCGCCGATGGCCGTGACAACGCCGAAGAACAGCTGGATCGCAGCCGTGCCGTGCGCACAGTGGACAGCGCCATAGCGAGCCTGCCCGACCGCCAGAAGCTGGCGCTCACCCTTGTTCATTTCGAGCATTTGAGCAACAGCGCCGCCGCCAGCATCATGGAGGTGAGTGTTGACGCCTTGGAATCGCTTCTGGCGCGCGCCCGCCGCAGCCTGAAAGAACACCTGGCCCCGGCCAAAAGAGAGCTGCTGGCAAGTCTTGCCGCAGAAAGGACCTGAGATGAGCAACGAACCGGAACTGATGACGGACGGTGAACTGGATGCATTGCTGGCCCACGCCAGCAAGCCGCCCCTGCCGCTTGGGGCCAAGTCACGCCTCTTGGCAAGACTGGCAAAAGAAGATGCGGCGGGGAAAATTGTGCCTGTGCGCCAATCTGAAGCCTCGGGTTCGCGCCTTGGCTGGCTGGCTGGCCTGCCGCTGGCTGCATCTCTGGCGTTGGGCATCTATCTGGGGGCTGGCGGCGGAGCGGAAAGCTATTTGCCCAGCGTGGCCTACGATCTTCTCGCCGGGTCAACCGGCAGCGAACCCCTGACTGGCATAGACGAAGTTGAAAGCATCAATGAGGACGACCTCACATGAGTGACGTGACACCAACCCCGGCTCTACGCCGCAGAAACTGGTTGCCGCAGCTGCGTTCCCGTTGGTGGACGCTGCTGCTCGGCCTGTCGCTGATGATCAATCTCCTCGTGGCAGGGCTTGCCATTGGCGTTGGCTTCGATGAGCGCCGCGCCGAGCGTCTGGCCGGTGCCAGTTACATCCAGCTCATTCCCCGCGACTTCATGCACCGCCTGCCGCGCGAGCGCCGGGTTGAATTAATGGGCATCGTTCATCAGCGTTCGCACCAGCTTCGTGACTTGCGCGCCATGTCGCAGTCATCGCCACTGAAGCTCGCTGATGCATTGGAGAAGGACGGCGCCACCGATGCGGATATCAAGCTGGCCGTTGATGCATTCACCACCGGATCGGAAAGTCTGGCCGCCGGCGGTGGTGCTGTCGTGATGGAAATCGTGGGCAAGCTTTCGCCCGACGAGCGCAAACTCCTGGCCGCCTCGATCCGCACCCGCGCCGAGCGGGCCAACCGCCGCAAGCGCGATTGATCACAATGTCGGCAGCGTCACCGTCACAGTTGTGCCCTTGCCGACGACGCTGGAAATGTCGAGCTGACCCTGGTGCAATTCCACCAGTGAGCGCGAAATCGCCAGCCCGAGGCCAGAGCCCCCGCGGCTCTTGGTGAACTGGTTTTCCAGCTGTTCAAACGGCCGCCCGAGTTTCTGGATATCGCGCTGTGGAATGCCGATGCCCGTATCCTTGATGGAGAAGGAAAAGCCCATATCGCTGCTGCGTCCGGTGATCGTCACCTTGCCGCCTTCGGGCGTGAACTTCACGGCATTGGACATGAGGTTGATCATCACCTGCTTCAGCGCCCGGCGGTCGGCAGAGAAGGGCTTGGCGTCCTTTGTTTCCTGCACCACGGTAATGCGCCCCTCGGCAGCGCGTGGTCCCACCAGCCGCATCACCTCGTCGATCAGCAACGGGAATGAAACTTGCTCAACCTCGAGATCAAGCCGGCCGGCCTCGATCTTCGACATGTCGAGAATGTCGTTGATGACATCCAGCAGAAACTGACCGCTGCGGCGAATGTCATTGGCATATTCAATGTATTTCGGCGTGCCTATGGGACCGAAGAACTCGTTGGTCATGACCTCGCTGAAACCGATGATGGCATTGAGCGGCGTGCGCAGCTCATGGCTCATATTGGCGAGGAATTCTGACTTGGAGCGGTTGGCTGCCTCGGCACGGGCTTTCTCGCTGGCGTATTTGTCGGCAAGTTCGGCCAGCCGTTGCGATTGCTCTTCGGCGGTCTGGCGCTCCTTTTGCAGATCTCGTACCGTTTCCATCAACGTCTTTTCAGACGAAAGAAGGTTCTCCTCCTGCTTCTTCAATGCCGTGATGTCGGTGCCCACTGAAACAAAGCCACCATCCTTGGTGCGACGCTCGTTGATTTGCAGCCAGCGGCTGTCCGCCAGCTGAACCTCGACCGAACGGGCGCCTGACTTGTCGATGATCTGCCCCGGCACATATTGCTTCACCACCGGCTCGCGCGAAGACTGCGCCACCACATTGTAGTGTGTGCCAGGCACGCACACCGAAGCGGGCAGGGAATGGAACTGCTGATACTTGCTGTTGCATAGTACAAGGCGGCTCTCTGTGTCCCACAACACGAAGGCCTCAGAGATATTTTCAATCGCATCCTTGAGACGCACTTCAGCATCCTGGTTCAGCTTGTCCAATTCTTTTTGCCGGGATATGTCAAAGACGATGCCGACGAGATGCGGAGCTTCCACCTCATTTGAAAGATGACCCGGCGCCAGCGCAGCGCGCGCCCGGAGCCAAACCCAGTGGCCGGTAGCGTGTTTCATGCGGAACTCGTGGTCGAAATCGGCCCGGCGGCGTTTCAGAAGATCATCGGTCAATTGATCCAGCGGTGCATCATGCGGGTGCATGAGCTTCGATACTTCGCCGTATGTCAGCATTTCGCTGCGGCCTTCGAGACCGAGAATGCTGAACATCGACGCCGACCAGAAAATGCAGCCAGATGAAATGTCCCAGTCCCACAAGCCGCACTGGCCACCATCCAGCGCCTTGTCGAGACGAAGTGTTGCCAGCGCCAGAAGATCGTCGGCTTCGGCAGCCTTTGCGGATTGCCAGTGGAATGAGCCCGCCAACATGGTGAGGATCAGAAGCGTGACGCCAAAGAGCAGCGCCAACTGGTTTGCGTTCTGGTTCCAGCGGCCAAGAAAGCCAGCATCAGCCTGTGCCACGATCAGACTGCCACCCATGCGGCCAAGGTCTCGCGTCACCACATGCATGGCATCGCCATCAGAGGTGCTGACCAACGTCAACGCATTGCCGTTGACTGGCACGGTGGCAAAGAAATCGGGCCTCATGACGTTGGTGAACGGCTTGCCAGTTGCCGCAAAGTCAACCGGCTCCGATGCAACGACCAATCCGGCGCTGTCGACGATGACGAAGCGCCGGCCATCAGCTGTGGCACTGCTTGCGAGACTGGCCAGCAAGGTTTCTGAATTGACGCTGGCGGCAGGTTCTTCAAAGGCCCGCAACCGCAAGCTTTTTGCCGTGATGTTGGCATGCAGCAGCGTCATGGTGCTTTGGTCGGCCATGTGGTTGCGCCGGTATTCCATGAGCTTGGAAAGAAGCGCGCCGGCAAGCGACAGGAGGAACAGTGCGGTCAGCACCAGAATGAGCCGGCGCAGGGCCTTTTCGGAAATGCGAACCGCTGGCAGACCCGGCAGCGGCAAACGCAACCGCAAGCTCCGGTCTCGCGTAAACCACTCCCTGATCAATGCTCGCTGCAAAATCCAACCTGTGAATCAAGACTGCAGCGGGTCGCACTTGCAACGCCGACTCACACGAATCGGACCCGCAGCTGATCTACCGGGAATAACGTGCCTGAATCTGATTTGCCAAGAGTTGCGAAGGGGTTGCAGGCCCCATGTGACACACTATACCGTCAATGTTCTCGTTATGATCTCGAAAACATCGCGCGACAGACCCGGCGTGACCAATACGCGGCGCATGGCGGCTTCGGCGTGGTTGCGACGCGCCTCATCAAATTGCTGCCAACTGCGGAAGCCCGTAGCCAAGCGCGAGGCCACCTGCGGGTTGATGTGGTTCAGCCGGATGATCGCATCTGCAACGACACGATAGCCCTCGCCGTCGTCGGCATGGAAGCCTGCCAGATTGCCGCTCAGGCCGCCAATCAGGGCATAGACTCGGTTCGGCGTGGTCCACGTGAACAGCGGATGCGAGGTCAACGCTTCCACGCGTGCAGCAGCGCCAGGCAAGGGGACCTGCGCCGACAACATCAGCCACTTGTCGACAAGCAGTGGATCATCGCGATGGCGCTCGAGGAACTGCTCCAGCAACTCACCCGCACCCGGTGTTGCAAGAACCGCGACCAGCGCACCGATTTCGGACGTCATGCTGTGCGGCGTTGCAAGCTCCGCTTCGGCCAGAGCAAGGCCACGTGCCTCATCGGCTGCGGCAATGAGTGAGAGTGCGGCGAAACGCAGGCTGCGCCGCCCGGTACTTGCGATATCAGGCTGGTAACTACCAGTCTCCACTGTTGCCGCAAAGCCTTGTTCCAATGCTGGCATTAACAGGCGCGCCATGTTGCCACGAACAGCAGTGCGGCCATTGCGGACATGATCGCTGTCAACATCCGTACCAATGCGCGCTGCGATGTCGGCTTCCGACGGCAATTCCAGCATCAGCGCCTTGAATGCCATGTCGGCCTTGGCGTCGGCCAGCGTGCGGCCCAGCGCATGGGCAAACGGTTTGGCATCGGGCAGGGGCGAGCCGTGACGCAAGGCATCTGCCGCCGTGACGAACAAATCGCGGGCCAGCGTCTGTACTGCCTCCCAACGGTTGAAGCTGTCACTGTCGTGCCCCATGAGGAAAAGGTGATCAGTCATCAGTCGCATCACTCTTGATGACAACAGGAGCGGAAAACCCGCGATTGAGTGACAGGACAGGACGGCTTGCAATGCCGGCAAAGCGGAACACCTGTCGCGCTCTCGTCAACTCGATCAGCGGTGCGTTCAGTGCACCTGTGCCTTCCAGATGCAAGGGCAAGTCTTGCCCTTCCGCACCAACGAGGCCGAGTGCCAACGGAATATGCTGTGGCAGTTGCCCGGTCTGTCCGGGGGTCGGCGGCAGTGATTGTGTGAGCGCGACCTCGAATACCTGCGTGGCCGCATCATGTTTCGTTTGCACCGTTACAACCGGTGTTCCGGCTTGCTCATACCACCGGAAAAACTGCGTGAAATCGCGGCCTGAGGCATCAGCCATGCAGCGCACGAAATCTTCAACCGTTGCGGCCTCGCCATCGTGACGCTCGAAATAGAGGTCCATCGCTTTGCGGAAGGCAGGTCTGCCGATCAGCGTCAGCATCATCCGGCACAGTTCAGCGCCTTTCTCGTAGACTGTCGGGGTGTAGAAATTGTTGATCTCGATATAGCTTGATGGACGCACCGGATGGGCCAGTGGCCCCTGATCTTCCGGATATTGCCGAGCCCGCAACGTCCGCACGTCTTCGATGCGCTTGACTGCCCTCGAGCGAACATCCGAGGTGAACTCCTGATCGCGGAAGACGGTGAGACCTTCCTTCAGGCAAAGCTGGAACCAATCACGGCAGGTGATGCGATTGCCGGTCCAGTTGTGGAAATATTCATGCGCGATGATGCGCTCGATGTTCACATGGTCGGTATCAGTCGCAGTATCAGGCCGCGCCAGGATGTATTTGTCATTGAAGACATTGAGACCCTTGTTCTCCATCGCACCCATGTTGAAATCCGGCACGGCGACGATATTGAAGACATCAAGATCATACTCGCGGCCATACGCCGTCTCATCCCAACGCATGGATGTCTTGAGCGACTCCATCGCCCAGGCGCAACGGTCTTCCTTGCCTTTCTCAACATAAATTCCAAGTGCAACTCTGTTGCCCGACAGTGTGGTGAAGCTGTCATGCACCACCGCGAGATCGCCCGCCACCAGCGCGAACAGATAGGAAGGCTTGGGGTGCGGATCGTGCCATTCGGCGAAGTGACGGTCAGTGCCCGCGATCGCACCAGACCGCACGGGATTTCCGTTGGACAACAGAACCGGCAGCGCCAGCGGCGCTTCAATGCGGACATCATAGGTTGCCATCACATCGGGACGGTCATGGAAGAAGGCAAAGCGGCGGAAACCTTCGGCCTCCATCTGCGTGCAGTAAATGCCATTCGAAAGATAGAGGCCGGAGAGTGCGGTATTGGCTTGCGGGTTGCAGACTTGCACAATGCGCAAGGTGAAGGCTTTCGCTGGCACCTCCGCAATCGTCAGCACATCGCCGTCGTAGCTGAAGCCGCCCTGATCAAGCGCCACGTCATCAATGGCAACGGAAACAAGGTCAAGCCCTTCACCGTGCAGAACCAGTGGGGCATGTACCCTTGGTTCGATCTGCATCTCCGACGTGATGCGGGTTGCTGTGGGATGAAGGTCAACCAGCAGGGAGACATGCCGGATGGCTTGCGCTGTCGGTTGGTAGTCCTTGAGGTAAATGGCGCGCGGCGTTTCGGTCTGCATCTGGTCACTCCCGTAAACTGACCGTCTAGCCGATCAGCCGGTTCCTCAGAAGTGCCTAACCATTGACCAAATCGGCAGCAAGTGCATTGTGCCGCGTCACCAGTTTGCGCAGGTCGAGCGTTTGCAACCGGCCGCCGCGCACCACGACCCGGCCATTGATCATGCTGAACGATGCGCCAACAGGTGAGGAAAACAAAAGCGCCGCCACCGGATCATGCAAGGCACCGGCGTGGTCAAGCCCGCCCATGTCAAAACTGACGATGTCCGCCGCCATGTTGGGCGCGATGTGGCCGATGTCAGTGCGATTGAGCACGGCGGCACCACCGCGCGTCGCCATCTCCAGCGACTGCCGCGCTGTCATGGCTGCCGGGCCAAAGCCGACGCGCTGCAACAGCAATGCCTGCCGCGCTTCGCCGAGCATGTGGGCACCATCATTGGAGGCAGAACCGTCGACACCGAGACCGACGTTCACGCCAGCGGCGCGCATCTTGCCGACGGGCGCAATGCCCGATGCAAGCCGCATGTTGGAACAGGGGCAGTGCGCAACACCCGTTCCGGTGCGGGCAAAACGCGCGATGCCGTCATCATCCAGCTTGACGCAATGGGCGTGCCAAGCGTCAGGCCCCGTCCACCCCAGGTCTTCGGCATATTGCGCCGGAGAGCAGCCGAATTTTTCCAGGCTGTAGGCGACGTCATCATCATTTTCGGCCAGATGGGTGTGCAACGATACGCCAAGCGCCCGCGCCATCTTCGCGCTCTCGCGCATCAGGTCGGTCGATACGGAAAACGGCGAGCACGGTGCCAGCACCACGCGGCACATGCTGCAGTCCGCCGGATCATGGTGCGCCTCGACGAGCCGCTGCATGTCCTTGAGGATGGCGCCTTCGTCTTCGACCACACGGTCCGGCGGCAGTCCGCCCATGCTTTCCCCCACGCTCATGGCGCCGCGCGCCGCGTGGAAACGCATCCCGATGTCCTGGGCCGCAGCAATGGAATCATCGAGAGTGCAGCCGTTGGGGTAGATGTAGAGATGATCACTCGACGTGGTGCACCCCGAGAGCATCAACTCCGCCATGGCCGTTTGCGTCGAGACATGGATCATCTCAGGCGTGAGCCTCGCCCAGATCGGATAGAGCGCCTTGAGCCAGGCGAAGAGATCGGCATTCTGGGCGGCAGGCACGGCGCGGGTCAACGACTGGTACATGTGGTGATGGGTGTTGACGAGGCCTGGCATGACCACATGGCCGGTGCAGTCTATGACGTCATCGGCAGCCGGAAGACTTTCGCCTGCCGCATGGACTGAAACAATTTTCTTTCCGCGCACCAGCACGGAGCCCCCAGCCAGCTCGCGCCGCGCCTGATCCATCGTCACCAGCACGAGGGCGTTCTTCAGAAGTGTTGTCGTCATTGGCTGCCTCGGCAAGTCGCCTCAGGGATCACCCGGAACACCATAGCTGGGTGCCTGCGTGGGGTCGATGGCCCGCTGCAGATAAGCACCCATCTGCGGCTTGTAGTCTTCCCACAACTTGCGCAAACGGGCGATAGGGTCGCCATCATCCCAATCGACACGCAACGACACCAGCGGAAATGTCTCGGTGTGATAAACGATCAACGCCGCAGAATGGACGGGCCCCTCCTCGCCCCCTGAGAAGAGGCCCGCCTCCAGCGAAAGCAACAAGCGCTCCGCCAGATGTTCCGTTGCATGTTCCGCAAAAGCGTCGGTCATAACCTTCGGCAACTGCGCCGACTTTAACAGATTTCCCGCCGCCACACAGTCCCGTTGTTCGGAAACCGCATGAGTTCCGAGAATATGCTTGCCCGAAAAGCTGGCGCTGTTGCCGAACCGGTCCACGGCCGTGAGCTGGCGGTATTCGATGTGAGGTTGGTCAGAAATTATTGAATAAATTGCGTCGCTTGCACTCATCCCCTCGCTCATTTTGTCAAGCAACAAGGGGCCGAGGTTCGGATCTGTCACATTTTGCGTTGCAACTGCACCTACACCAGCACGTGCATGTGGACAGCGCGCCCCGACGGCAATCGACGAGGTGGTGATTGCGACCCCAAAGGCACCAGACTTTGCGCAGCGACCGGCAATGGAAAATGTCATCGCATCAGTCCGGAATGACAGCAGTTACTTCGATTTCAACCAACCACTCAGGCCGCGCCAGCGCTGTGATCACAAGTCCGGTGGAGCAGGGGAATACGCCCTTCAGCCATCTGCCCATTTCGCGATAGACATCCTGCCGGTAGCGAATATCGGTCAGATAGATGACGACGCGGCAGACGTGGTCCATCGAGCCGCCTGACTCTTCCATCAGCAACTTGATGTTGGACATGGCCTTGGCTGTCTGCGCAGTGGCATCACCCACATGCAATGACTCGCGCGTGTCGAGATCCTGGGAGATTTGTCCACGCACAAACACCATGGTGCCCTTGGCCACAACAGCCTGGCACAGGTCGTTGTCGAGTTTCTGTTCGGGGTAGGTGTCCTTGGTGTTGAACGGACGGATGCGCTTGTGTGCTGTCATGCTTGCCCTTGTGCTCTTGTGTTGGGTCCGGTCGCGATCACGTGTCGTCGCCTTCAAAGCCGGAAATGCGTCCAAACGTGCGGTTGGAATAAATCAGTGGCGGCGATTTTCCGCGTGCCGCAGCAATGACGCGGCCGATGAAAATGCGATGTGTGCCGGCATCGTGAATCGATTCAATTTCACATTCGAAGTGCGCTGCCGCACCCACCACCAGCGGCATTCCGTGAGCGCCATCGTGCCAGCCATGTCGGGTGAAGTCGTAGGGCTCGCCAGCCACGGGGCGCCCGGAAAATGTTCGTGCCACATCCGACTGTTGTTCGCCAAGAATGTTGACCGCAAAGCGCCCATTCTGCGTGATGGCCGCAACTGAAGGATTGCGCCGGTGAACACAGACAAGCAGTAGCGGCGGTTCCGCCGAGACCGACGAGATGGCACTGACAGTGATGCCAAAACGGCCTGCAACGCCATGCGTGGTGACAACGGTGACACCGGTGGCGGCAGCACCCATGGCGAGGGTGAAATCCCCGGAATTCACCGCAATACTCCCAGCCGTTGGCGGAGTGGCAGCATTCATCGGTTTCCCTTCTCGCGGGCGGATTGCGGCAGTTTGCTGAACATGTGGTTTCCATCTCTGCCATATCAACTGCGCAATTGTCGAGCCTCAAGGAACTGCGAGTGGCAGCCCGGCCCATTGCGGAAGATGCGGAGCTGGGTATGTTGTCGCGGGCAACGCATTTTGCGCCCAGCCAGCCAGTTCAACCAGGAGCCCGCCATGACGCCGCATACCACCATCATCGGGGCGGGGATCATCGGCATGTCAACGGCAGCCTTCTTGCAGCGTGCCGGACACCAGGTGACGGTGGTTGACCGGGTCGGACCGGGCGAAGGTTGCTCCTTCGGCAATGCTGGCGGCGTGGCCTTTGCCGAGATCATGCCGACAATTCATCCGCGGATTTTCCGCAAACTGCCGGGCTGGCTGATCGATCCCCTCGGCCCCCTGACAATTCGCTGGTCTTATCTACCCAAAGCGTTGCCGTGGTTTCTCGCGGCGGCGCGCAACACAACACCAGCGAAAGTGGAGGCTATTGTCCAGGCGCGTGCTGCCCTTGGCCTGCGCGTTGTCGCCGATTTCGAAACACTGCTGGGTGAGGCGGACTGCAAGGACTTGCTGGTCTATCGCGAGACCCTGCGCCTTTACGACGAAGAGGGACAATTCACTGCTGAAGCTGCAGAACGCGACATCAAGAAGCACCACGGATTCCCGGTGGAAACATTCACCGGCGACGAAGCGCGCGAAATGGAACCAGCCATCGGCAAGAACGTCATCAGGGCGGCTTCACATGGTGGTTGGTTTTTCGTCACCAATCCGGAAGGCGTGGTGAAGGCTCTGGCCAAACATGTGGTGCGCAATGGCGGCAAGATCATCAGCGATGACGTGCGCGGCATCGTCCATCAGGATGGCGTGGTGACGGCATTGACCTTGGCGGGCGCCGGTTTGCACCGCGTCCAGAATCTCGTCATTTGTGCCGGGGCCTATTCGCACCAACTTGCGCGGCAACTGGGCGAACACGTGCTGTTGGAAGCAGAACGCGGTTATCACATCGTGTTGCCCAATCCCGGCATCAAGCTGTCGCGCTCACTCACATATGCCCGCACGCCCGGTGCGGCAACGCCAATGGACATGGGATTGCGCTTGGCTGGCACCGATGAATTTGCTGGTCTTGAGGCTGAGCCAAACTACGCGCGCGCTGATTCATTGTTCCACGTTTTCAAAAAGATACTGCCAGGACTTAACGCACCAGATCAGCATGCCACCCGCTGGATGGGCCGCCGCCCCGGCACACCGGATTCACTCCCGGTGATCGGGCGCTCGCAGACCATGCGCAACGTTGTCTATGGTTTCGGTCATGGCCATATGGGGCTGACTTGGGGGCCAACCACCGGCCGCCTGGTCGCGGAAATTTTCACTGGCAAGGCATCGAACATGGATATGACCCCGTTTCGCGTGAACCGCTTCTAGTGCATGTCCCGCCAAAGTGCGCAGCGGTTTGGCGGCCGGGACATGCACTGACATATTGATTTGGCGCGATTCCTTTTCGGCTTGATGATTCCATCAAGCCGGGAAGCGCGCTAGGTCGACGTGGCGAAGCGTTCCCTGGTGATGGCAAGGGTCTCATCCATGGGTCGTGTCCACCAATTGCGTGCCGAGAAAATTTCGGTTTCAACAAAACCGCGATAGCCAGCCGCTTCCACGGCAGTGCGCAACGCCTTAACATCGATGACACCATCTCCCATCATGCCGCGGTCATTGAGCACGTCTTCCGTTGGCACCAGCCAGTCACAGACATGGAAATTGAAAATGCGCCGTGACGCACCGGCTCGCGCAATCGACGCCAGCACCTGGGGATCCCACCAACAATGATAGACATCGATGCAAGTGCCAAGCCATGGATCAGTCGTGGCTCCTTCGATCTCGACACACCAGTCGAGAGCTTCCGACATGAGCGTCAAGCAACTCCGTTCAGCGGCATAGACCGGATGCAGCGGTTCGAGTGAAAGTCGCACACCCAGCTCTCTGCCATGGTGCAACAATTCCGCCGTTGCTTCCTTCGCCTGTTGGCGCGCTCCGGCGATGTCTTTTGAGTGTTCCGGCAATCCGCCAACGACCATGACGAATGCTTCCGCCCCCAGTACGGCGGCATCCATGATGGCGCGTTTGTTGGCCTCCACATTGGCGCGAAAGCCGGCGCGCGTGTTGGCCGGAATGAAAGTGCTGCGGCAATAGCCGCTCACTTTCAGTCCAGAATCGCGGATCTGTTTGGCAATTGCCGGAACATCGGCGCCCTCGATTTCGCGCCGCCATGGTGCCAGTGCACCGAAACCCGCCCGGGCGATGGCATCTATCACCTCGCCGATGGGCGCCTGAAAGCCCAGCGTTGCCGTGTTGACAGCGCAGACGCGGTAGTTTTGCGAAAGATCACGCACCATAGAGGGCCAATAGCTGTTTCATCCGCCGCACTGCGAGGTCAGGCTTGCACAACAGTCCGGCCTTGTCCGCCAGTTTGAAAGCCTCGACGAAATACGGAAGGGGTCTGGTGCTTTGTGCTCCACCTACCATGACGAAATGATCTTGATGGCCATTGAGCCAGGCAAGGAAGACAATGCCGGTTTTGTAAAACTGCGTCGGCGAGCGGAAGATGAGCCGCGACAGGGGCACCGTCGGATTCATCAACTTGTTGTAGGTTGCCGTGTCACCCTTGGCCAACGCTTCAAGTGCAGCCGAAGCCGCAGGTGCGATTGCGTCGAAAATGCCGAGCAACGCATGCGAATGGCCGTGACTGTCGCCCTTGATCAGGGCGGGATAATTGAAGTCATCGCCGGTGTACATTTTGACGGATGCAGGCAACTTGCGCCGCATCAACACTTCCTTTTGGGCGTCCAGCAGCGAAATCTTTATGCCATCAACCTTGTTCACACTTGCATCAATGGCGGCGAGTGCTGTCGCCATCGTCTGCGTAAAACTTTCTGCTCCCCAATAGCCCTTCAGTGCAGGATCAAACATTTCGCCCAACCAATGCAGAACCACTGGCTGGTCGGCTTCAGCGAGAACGCGAGAATAAACTTTCACATAGTCATCTGGGGACTTCGCCACGCGCACCAGTGCCCGGCTGGCCATCAGGATGATGCGGCCGTCGAGTTTCTGAATGGCATGCAACTGTTCGAGATAGGCCCGCACCACGTCATCGAGTGAGCGGGCATCGCCAGGGTTCAAGTGGTCGGTGCCACACCCTGATGCGATGAGCTTCGCCCTCTTGCCCGCCGCCTTGAGCGATCGCCTGATCAACTCATGCGCCTTGGCCCAGTCCAGACCCATGCCACGCTGCGAAGTGTCCATGGCCTCGGCAATTCCAAAACCCAGATTGAGGAGATGATCGCGGAACGCCAGCGTCTTGTCCCAATCGATGGCCGGTGAGCCGGTGGGATCACTTGCGGCGAAGGGATTGGCAACCACATGCGCTGCTGCCAGTGCGGCCCGGGTAAATGGTGTCTTCGGCACACGTACCGGAATCGGTTTGCCTTGCAGGGTGTAAGACACCATGCGGCCGTGAGCATTGGGAAGGTTGAGTTTCATGTCAGTATCTCACTGTCATAAGTCCGCCGTCAGCGAGGATCGCCTGGCCGCAGGTGTAGGGAAGCAGGCCCTGCGCCATGGTAACAGCGATGCGGGCGACCTCATCAGGTGTGCCGAAGCGTTTGATCACGGTAAGGCCATTGTCGATGAGTGCGTCATATTTGGCCTTAGACGGCGCCGTCATGTCCGTTTCAATAAAACCCGGCTGGATTTCGTATACGCCAATGTCTTCATCTGACAGCCGGGAGGCAAACAGCTTGGACATCATCGAAGCTCCTGCCTTGGAAATGCAATACTCGCCACGGGCGATGGAGACGGCTTGGGCATTGGCCGATGTGATCGAGATGATGCAACGATGACAATGGCTGGTGACATCACGCAAGCGGCGGGAAAATGCCTGGGTCAGGAAGAATGTGCCGCGGGTGTTGACGTTGATGCAACGGTCGAAGCTTTCCGGCGTCACGTCAAGCAAATCTCCGCGCGACAACACTGAAACTCCGGCACTGTTGACGAGTGAGGTGAGGGGGCCAAGTGCAGCTTCGGCCTCATCAAGCAGGCGCTCATGGTCAGAAAGTTTGGCGATGTCGGCTGCAATCGCCACAGATTTCATGCCCATGGCACGGATTTCAGCTGCCACGTTGTCCAGTTCCTCTGAGCCTGCCACATCAGTCACAGCAACATCAAAATTGGCGCGTGCAAGTGCCAACGCGATGGCTTTGCCGATGCCGCGCCGTGCCCCCGTCACCAAAACCTGTCCCATGTTCAGTCCTTTGTCCGCAAGAGCGTGTCTGGTGTGCATACAATTCTCAGGATTGCGCTGACATTGAATTGCGCACGCGCTTTCAGCGCCTCTGCACTCATCATGTCTCGGCCATAGACGATGGCGCCAGTGTGCCGGTTGTTGAGATAGTGAAACCCAAGACCCGAAACCGTGACCAGCACTTGTATTGCGTCGAGGTCACGCCTGAACAGGCCATCTCTGACGCCACGCGCCAGAAGGTTCTTCATCCGCGCAACAAATGGTTTGTTCATGTCGTCCATGACGCGCGACGTCTTGATGTGTTTGGCCTTGTGCAGGTTCTCGCTGTTGACCAGTGTGATGAACTCCGGGTTTGCCAGATAATAGTCGAAAGTGAATGCCATCAACCGTCGGAAAGCCGATATCGGTTCGTCTTTTTCAAGTTCAAGCGCGGCCTCGGCAATGCGAAACGCACCGTAGGCGTCTTCCAGCGTACGTGCGAATAGATCCTCCTTGTTGCCGAAGTAGTGATAAAGCATGCGCTTGTTGCTCTTGGCTCGCGCCGCGATCCGGTCGACGCGCGCACCACCCAGACCGTACTTTGCAAACTCGTGTTTTGCCGCCGCCAGAATGCGCCTCTGGGTGGCTGCGGGATCCCGCAGTTGTCTGTCGATCCTCGGGCTCAAAGCGACCTCTTGAAATAACCAACTGGTTATTTATAAGTGGAAGCCGGGAAATCCGCAAGCCGTGTCAAAGGACCAGATGCAACCATGACGGAAGGCTATGACTATGTGATCGTGGGAGGCGGTTCTGCTGGCTGCGTGCTGGCCGCCCGCCTCACCGAGAACGATGCCTGCCGCGTGCTGATGATTGAGGCCGGCCCGCGTGACACAAATCCCTTTATCCACATGCCCGTGGGCTTCTTCAAGATGACCAGCGGTCCTCTGATCTGGGGCTACAACACCAAGCCTTTGATACACGCCAACAACCGCACCGCCGTCTACCCCCAGGCGCGGGTGCTCGGTGGCGGTTCATCGATCAACGCGGAAATCTATACCCGTGGCATTCCGGAGGACTACGATGGCTGGGAACGCGACCATGGCTGCGCGGGCTGGGGCTGGAATTCACTGAAGCCGTATTTCATCAAGTCGGAAGGCAACACCAGGCTGGGCGGCACGGAACACGGCATTGATGGGCCACTCGCGGTGTCAGACCTGAAAGAATACAATCGCGTCTCCATGGCGTATGTGCAGGGCTGCATGGATTTCGGCATGCCGCACAATCCGGATTTCAATTCCGGCAAACAGGCGGGCGCAGGCTTGTATCAGACGACAACATTGAATGGTCGTCGTTGTAGTGCCGCCGTGGGGTATTTGAAGCCGGTACTCAGTCGTCGCAACCTCACGGTGCGTACCGACTTGTTTGTCAGCCGCATTATACTCGAAGGCAACCGCGCCGTTGGCGTGGACGTAGAGGAAAATGGCGTGACGCGGCGCATTGATGCAACTTCCGAAGTCATTGTCACGGCAGGTGCCATTGGTTCGCCCAAGTTGCTGATGCTCTCGGGCATTGGCCCGGCCGCACACCTGCAATCCGTCGGCGTTGATTCGCGCCATGATCTGCCGGGCGTTGGCCAGAATTTTCATGATCACTTCTCGACCGACGTGACCTGGGTGCTGAACGGCCCGCATTCCTATGACAAGTACAAGAAGACGCACTGGAAGCTTTGGGCAGGTCTGCAATACATGATGTTCCGTTCTGGTCCGGTGGCCTCGAACATCGTCGAGGCCGGGGCTTTCTGGTGGGGTGACCGCACTGAGCCGACGCCCGACCTGCAGTTTCACTTCCTCGCCGGCGCGGGTGTGGAGGAGGGCGTTGGCACCGTGCCCGGTGGCAACGGCGCGACTTGCAATTCCTATCACACACGGCCCCGCTCACGCGGCAGCGTCACGCTCGCCTCCGACAAACCACATGATGCTCCACTCATCGACCCCAACTCCTTCGCTGAGCCATATGATCTCGACCGTCACATCGACGGCATCAAGATTACCCAGGAGGTCGGTCGCACCCGCAGCATGCGGAAATTCGTGGAGGGTGAACATTTTCCCGGGCCTGATGTGAAAACCCGCAAGGACTATGAAGACGCTGCCCGCGCCAACGCCCGTTCGTCCTATCATCCTGTCGGAACGTGCAAGATGGGCCGCGATGCCATGGCGGTGGTTGACCCGAAGTGCCGCGTACATGGACTGGAGGGATTGCGTGTCTGCGACAGTTCCATCATGCCCGCCGTCGTGTCATCCAATACCAACGCGCCAACCATTGCGATTGCAGAAAAGGCCGCTGATTTGATCCGCGGCAACAGGTGAAGAATGTCGAAAGTCAGAACGGCCGCCGAAGCGGTGAAGCTTATTGCTGATGGTGCGGTGGTTGCCATCAATTCCTCATCTGGACTCAACTGTCCCGATGCGACGATGCAGGCAATTGGCGAGCGCTTTGATCGCGAAGGGCATCCTCGCAACATCACCACGCTGCACCCGATTGCTGCTGGCGACATGTTCGGCATCAAGGGCGTGGACCATATTGCAAAGAAGGGGTTGCTTGGCCGCATCATTGGCGGCTCTTATCCGTCCGGCCCATCCTCCTCAGAGCCACCACTGATCTGGCAGTTGCTGCTCGCCAACGAGATGCCCGCCTACAACGTGCCCTCGGGCCTCATGCTCGACATGCTGCGCGAAGCGGCTGCCAAGCGTCCTGGCGTCATCACCAAAGTGGGACTTGATACCTTCGTTGATCCCGACCTCAACGGCTGCGCCATGAATGCCAAAGCCGCATCCGCACCCATTGTCCGCAAGATGGAGTTTGAAGGTGAGGAGTGGCTTTATTTTCCCGCCATTGCGCCCGACATTGGCATCATCCGCGGCAGTGTCGCTGATGAAAATGGCAACATCGCCTTCGATCAGGAAGGTGCCTATCTCGGTGCCATGGAAGTGGCGCTTGCCGCCCACAACAACGGTGGCAAGGTCATTGCGCAAGTGAAGCGTGTGGTGAAACTGGGCGAGTTGAAACCTCATCAAGTGCGGGTGCCATCAACGCTGGTCGATGTCGTCGTGGAAGTTCCGGACCAATGGCAAACGACGCAAACGCCCTATGACGCTGCCATATCCGGCGAGGAGCAACGCGATATCAGTTCATTTGCGTTGATGGAGTTTGGCACCGGCAAGGTGATTGCGCGCCGCGTGGCCCAGGACATTGAGGCCGGCTGGAATGTCAACCTCGGATTTGGCGTCTCGGCCAACGTGCCGCGCATCTTCATCGAAGAGGGCCAACACGGCAAGGCTACCTGGGTGATCGAGCAGGGAGCGGTGGGCGGCGTGCCACTGCTTGATTTCCAGTTCGGCTGTGCCGCCAATGCTGAGGCATTCGTGCCTTCAGCCTACCAATTCACCTATTTTCAGGCAGCGGGATTTGATGTTGCACTCCTGTCCTTCCTGCAGATCGACAGCCATGGTTCAGTGAATGTCTCGTGGCTGAGTGCCCGGCCTCATGTGACAGCAGGTGCTGGTGGTTTTGTTGATATCACCACGCGGGCCCGGCGAATTGTCTATTCCGGCTACTATAACGCCGGTGCCAAGATGGATGTACGGGATGGCAAACTGGTCATTGAGAAGGAAGGCAAGATCAAGAAGCTGGTGAAGGAGGTGGAACACGTTTCCTTTTCTGGCCGTCGCGGCACGGCGCAGGGGCAGGACGTAACATATGTCACTGAACGTTGTGTCTTGAAGCTCACCAATGACGGCATCGTCGTCACCGAGATCGCGCCGGGAGTAAACCTGCAAGCCAACATCCTTGATCAGGCGGAATTCCCGTTGATCGTCGCGCCTGATTTGAAGCTGATGGATGCCCGGCTCTTCCTGCCGCAGAAAATGGGTATGGTGATCTGATGGCCGACACACGACTTTCGCTCACCCGCACCGGTGCAACTGCTGTCATTACCTTTCAACGGCCAGAAAAGTTGAATGCACTGGATGCCGGCATGGTAGCCGCACTCGAGCGCATGGCACAGGAAGTTGATGCCGACCCAACGATTCGAGTCTGCATCATCACCGGGGCAGGCGAAAAATCGTTCTGCTCTGGTGGCGACATTGAGGCCTGGTCGAAGGAAAGTCCGCATGAGTTCGGCATGGCGTGGGTCAAGCAGGGCCACCGCGCATTTGATGCCCTGGCGCGCATGCGCCAGCCGCTGATTGCGGCCTTGAATGGCCATGCACTTGGTGGTGGACTGGAGGTGGCGGCCTGCGCTGATTTCCGGATTGCAGAAGAACACTGCAAATTTGGCCAACCAGAAACCGGCATCGGCATCATCCCGGGATGGTCAGGCACACAGCGAGCGGTGCGCCGCTTTGGCGCGCAAGTGGTACGGCGCATGGCGCTCGCCGGTGAGGTCTTTGATGCAAGCGCTGCTATGGCGCTGGGGCTCGTGGATCAGGTCGTGACCAAGGGCGGTTCCCTTGCCGCCGCGCATGAAATGGCGGCCAAGATTGCTGCACGCGGCAGCTTTGCAACGGGCGCAACCAAATTGCTCATCAACGCAGCCGAAAGTGAAGAATTGGAGGCAGCGCTTGAAGCCATGGCCGGAATCGCGGCTGCCTCACACGATGAATTAAAATCGAAGGTGGCTGATTTCATCAATCGGAAGAAGAAATAGAAACATCCACCAGTGCACCGCGTGCACCAACGACTTGTGATGCAATGCGCGCTGCATATGTTGCCGCGGTCACAGCGTCGTCGCCCATGGCAAGCCGTGACAGGAACCCGGCGTTGAAACTGTCACCTGCAGCAGTCGTGTCGACCACTTCCTTGGGTGAGATAGCAGGCACATGTGTTGCACGTGTACCTTCAAATACCGTTGCACCATTGGCACCATCCTTCACGACGATGACTTCGGCAACGGCATAGCGCTTGGCAACGGCGGTAACATCGCAACGCCCAAACAGCGCTTGCTCATCATCAAGTCCCGGCAATACAATTGTTGCTGCCCCTGCAGCAGCCCGCATCATGTCGCGCGCATCTGTGCGGCCTTGCCAAAGCCTGGCGCGATAGTTCGTGTCGAAGGCGACTATGGCACCTCTGGCCTTGGCCGTACTTGCTTCACCAATGAGCCGGGCACCATCTTCAGCACTCAGAATGGCCAGCGTGATGCCGGAAAAATAAACAATGTCAGCTTCTGCCATTGCGCCCTGCAAGCATTTCTCGTCCCGCATCAATTGTTTTGCTGCTGATGAGTCACGCCAATAGGAGAAGCTGCGCTCACCGTCCTTGAGCGTGATCATGTAAAGACCCGGCGCCGCTCCGGCGATGCGCTGGATGTGGCTCGTTGCAATGCCGCTGGCTTCCATGAATGCCAGCATCTCGGTCGACAGCGCGTCATCACCAACCGTAGTGAAATAAGCGACTTGCCAAGATGACGGCAAAAGCTTGCGCATGTACCAAGCGGTATTGAACGTATCACCAGCGAAGCCTTGTTTGAACAAGCCATTGCCTATGTCAGCCAATTCCACCATGCATTCGCCGATGGCAAGGACGCGGGTCATTGGTTTTCGTGTATCGACAACTGTTTTCGCCACGTTTCATAGTGCAGCCTCGCTGTCTTGTAGGCATCAAGAATGCACATTCCGTAGATGAAAACACCGCCGATGTGACGACCGATGATGCTGGCCGTCTCTGGCATCAGCTTGCTGCTGGACCAGCCGAGTATGATCATGAAGAACAGGAACATCATGCCGCGCTGTGCCTGACCAAGCCAGACATGACCAGATCCTGGCAGCAGGACCGACATGGCGAGAATCTTGTAGGGGTGCGGGGGGAGCTCAGTCATGGGGCTTGGCCAGGTCATTGTCGAGTTGCAGTAACGTGTTCATGACGTGCGCCGCCAATGCAGGCTCAATCCTGGCGCTTTCAAAGCGCGCTTCGCGCAAAACGCCATAGCGTGCCCGGTCGGCCTCCGCCACTTGCAAGACAAGGCGCAAGCCCTTGGGCGAAAGCAATAGTTCCTTGCCACGGCCAGAGTGAAACAAGTCCAATGCAGCGCTCATGGCTGACAATGGCAGGCTGGCCTTGGCCTGATCACTGCGGATCACGGCATCTGCGGGAAAGCCCGGAGGAAGCATCAGCGTGTGAGGCAGAAAGTCAAAATTGGAGAAGGTGGTCGGTCCGGCAGGCCGCATCATCATGTCAATCGTGGAACTGAAGCGTTGCGGTTTGGGCAGCGTGACCAGCAGCCACAGGCTCGGCAGTTTCCGTACCGCCAACGTGTCCACCAGCGTGGTGAATTGGAAAGTTTGACCTTGGTAGCTGCCCGTGAGCTTCCAGCTTCCAAAACTTTCTCCCTGCACACGCGTTGGATTTCCGAGGAGTGGTTCGACATCTGCAAACAGTGTGTCTGCCGAAGCCAGCCTGCGTTGAGCCTGCTGTCGTGTCCGGCGCACAAACAGAACGGCAAGAACAATGGCAGCAAGGCAACCGAGGAAAATGTTGAGTGGCGTGAACATGTTTCTGAAATGACGCGTGCATCGGGCGAGCAAATGGAATCATTTGCGAAGCGGAAGATGCACCAGATTCAAAGCTATGGCCCGTCACCGGGGTGGCGGGCCACTGTTAGGTTTGGTGGATATCAGTAGCCCTTGGGTTTGGGCCACGGCATGGTGAATTGCTCGCCACGCCGCACATACTGGTACCTGTAGAAGTGGAACCACAGTGACATGATAACGTAGAACACCACCATGGCAGTAAGCTGTGCGCCATACCCGAGGAAGATGGCGAAGTAGGTCACCACACACAGGATGAACAGCACGATCGCCGGCAGCGGGTGGAACGGATGGGTATATCCACGGCGGATAGACCCAAGCGGCCACTTGTTGCGGAACATGATCACGTTCACGGCCATGAATGTATAGTGCAACACGCCAGACAAGATCGAGAAGGTAATTGCCTGACCGAGGTTTGCAATGAAGGCAAATGCAAGCGCAATCGGCACCAGGAACACGATCGACCTGTACGGCGTGCGATACGTGGGATGCACTGCCGAGAACCACGTCGGCAGATAGCGGTCACGTCCCAGCGAGAACCAGGCACGTGCCGCATCATTGATGCAGCCGTTTGCCGAAGCCAAACCAGCCAGGATGGTGGCGGCAAACATCAGCATTTCCAGGCCCTTGCTGCCGGTCAGTTTGCCTGCATCAAGGAGAGGGAAGTAGGTGAAGCCAAGATATTGCCACGGCATCAGTGAGGCGCAGATATACCAGGTCAATGAGGCACCGATGAGCAGCGTGATCATGCCGGCCATGGTGCCATAGGGCAGTGAACGGGCAGGCGAACGCACTTCTTCGGCCGCCTGCGTGGTGCCTTCAATGCCGAGATAATACCATACGCCCCAATGGAACGCGGCAATGACGCCGATCCAGCCATAGGGCAGTGCATTTTCTGGCGTCACCATGTCACCCAACTTGAGCACGGCACCCTGGCTCCACGGCTGCACCGAGAAGAACAGGATGATGATGGCAAGATAGGCAATGGCTGTGATGACGAAGTTGACATTCAACGTCATCAGCACGCCGCGATAGTTGAGTGTCGCAAGTACCACGATAACTGTGGCGATGATGCCTCGGTAGTGCCAGTCGCCAAAACCTTCGCCAGCATAGGATTTGATGGTGTCCGCGATCAGGATCGCATTGGACACTTCCAGCATGGTGTAGGCAAAGACCAGGTAGAGCGCCACGTTGAAGGCCATTAGTGGCCCCACAATGTGTTTGGCCTGGGCATATTGGCCACCGGCGGCGGCAACCGTCGAGGTCACCTCCGAATCAATCATGGCGACTGCCGTATAGAGCAGGCCAATGACCCAGCAGATGATCAGGGCAGCAAGCGTGCCACCCTTGTCGGCGGCGAAGTTCCAGCCGGTGTATTCACCGACCAGAACGATGCCGACGCCGAGAGCCCAGACGTGTGCCGGACCCAGGACCCGGGAAAGTGATACTCTTTGCGGAGCCGAACCGGCTGTTGATGTGTTTGCCATGTTCGCCTCCTCAGACTTTGTGCTTTTCGGCAACCGCTTCAATCTCGCCTTCGCGAGATGAAGTCAGCGTTGCTTCGGAATAGGTCGTGTCAGTCTTGTACCAGTCATAAAGCATCCACAGGCCAAGCACTGCGGAGATGACCCAGCCGGCATTTGCGAGAGTAATCCACATGATCTTCTCTCCTCACTTGCCGTTGAATTTTTCGTCGATCACGTCGCGGTACTCCTTGTCGGAGGCCTTGAAGAGAAAGACAAAGTAACCAATGAGCACGGCCGTCATGATGATGAGCTGCAACCAGTCAATGCTGTAGTCGAACTTGTTCTGGATGATGTCGTGCGCGGCCGCAGCGTCGGCGAAACCGAGCTTGACCCATTGCTCGACCTGCGCCGGTGTTTGCTTCAGTGCTTCCCAGGTCGGGTTGTCGATCTTTTCGATCGACCGGGAAACACCGGCCCAACCAGCTTGCAGAGGAAGCCAGAGCGCGAGGAAGATCGCCGCGACGACGAATACGATGTCTACCCACTGCATCGCCTTGGATTGTTCGGGGGGATTGTATTTTGCCATGGTGCCCTCTCAGCTTTTGTATTTCCGGGACTCATCCAGCATCTTGATATCAAGACCGTAGATGAATTCCTTGTCGGCGGCATAGTTCCTGACCATGGCCGCGATCGACGCCGTATTGAAAATCAGGACGGCCGCAGCCGCCAGCAAGGCAACGATGCGAACGCCACCATCGGGAATGTGGGGCCATGACATGAAGAGAACAAAGAGGACGACGATCCACAGGACCGCCACGAAGGCCCATGCACCGCGCACATCCGCACGATACATGGCCTCAATCCTCTGATTGAGGTCTGACATTGTGTTTCCTCCCGCAGGCAACGCCTTTTTTCCCCACACCGGCGCGCCCGCCCCTTGATGTTTTAATTGCTGCGGGGCAACTTTATTTGATGTCAGGAAACGACCTTCTCTTGCGAAAGTCAAGAATGCTCCTGTTTCAATTGTGGTGCGCTGCACCACAAAGCCGGTGTGCCATGCTAGTGACAAGGCTTGTGAAATGACTAAGCGAGTAGCGATGCAACTGGAAGAATCACCATGGCCAAAAACTTGAAAGCAAAATCCGGCAAGAGCGGCCCGTTTCAGAATCCGCACCAGACCGGTGCCACCGGTGCACGCTTTCTCGAAGAAGCGATTGGCCAGGAAGTAAAGCGCCATCGTGAGAAGATGGGACTGACAATTTCAGAATTGGCGAAGTCTGCCGACCTCTCGGCTGGAATGCTGTCCAAGATCGAGAACGGCGCTACCTCACCCTCACTCGCCACACTGCAAGCCCTCAGCAAGGCGCTGCAGATCGCTGTAACCACTCTCTTCAAGAGCTACGAGGAGTTCCGTGATGCCTCATTCGTCAAAGCGGGCCAGGGTCTGACCATTGAGCGGCGTGGCACCCGCGCTGGCCATCAGTACCAATTGCTTGGCCACAGCCCGCATGGTCCTGTCATGGTCGAGCCCTATATGATCACGCTGACCAAGGAGACGGACGTCTTCCCGACATTCCAGCATGCGGGCGTGGAGTTCCTCTACATGATCGAAGGCAACGTGGTCTATCGCCATGGCGACAAGACCTTTGACATGCATCCCGGCGACGCCTTGTTTTTCGACGCCGAAGCCCCCCACGGGCCAGAAGAATTGAAGAAACTCCCGGCCCGATACATTTCAGTGATCAGCTATCGCCGCGACGAATAGAGAGAAGCAATCACATGAGCCGTCTGCACATCCATGATGAACGCCATCTGGTTCAGAATATCGGTTGGCTGCGTGCTGGCGTCCTTGGTGCGAATGATGGCATCGTCTCCACTGCAAGCTTGATCGTCGGCGTGGCCGCCACGTCCGCTGGTCACGCCGCAGTCCTCACCGCTGGAATCGCAGGCCTTGTGGCTGGCGCCATGTCCATGGCAGCTGGAGAGTACGTGTCAGTGAGTTCGCAGTCGGATACCGAGCAGGCCGATTTGATGCGCGAGCGCAAGGAGTTGGCGGAACAGCCCGAGTCCGAGCTTGCCGAACTCGCAGGCATTTATGAGGCCCGTGGTGTGCAGCCAGACCTCGCGCAGGAAGTCGCCCGCCAGATGATGCAGAAAGATGCGCTTGCCATTCATGCGCGCGACGAACTCGGCTTATCGGAAATGACAGCGGCCCAACCCATCCAGGCAGCGCTCACCTCGGCCGCGACCTTTGCCGTAGGGGCAGCTTTGCCGCTCGCCTGTGCTGTGCTTGCCCCGGTTGCCCAGCTGCCATGGATAGTCTCTGTTGCGTCGCTTGCATTCCTCGCGCTGTTGGGTGCCATTGGCGCACGCGCTGGTGGGGCAGGAATGGTCAAAGGTGCATGGCGTGTGACGTTCTGGGGCGCCATCGCGATGGCTCTGACCTATGGCATTGGCTGGGTTTTCGGCACCAGTGTCGCCTGAGTCCCAGTTCACGGCATGAAAAATTAGTTCCTCACAGTTGACGCAGATTTTTGCCCTGTTATGCTCCCATGCAAAGGAAAAGGTGGCTCCCATGTGTGGTATTGTCGGACTTTACTTGAAGAACCCCAAGCTCAAACCGAAACTGGGCAAGATGTTCAAGCCCATGCTGATTGAAATGACCAACCGTGGACCTGATTCTGCGGGCGTCGCGATCTACCGCAATCCCGTCAAGAAGAACGAAACCAAATTCTCGTTGGCCCACAATGATGCGTCCTACGACTGGAAGAAGATTGATGTGGGTCTGGAAAGGGCGCTCAAGTGCGACTGCCGCATCAGCAAGGTCGGCAATCACTGCATCCTCGTGACTACGGCCAAGGAAAAGCCAGTGGTGGATTGGCTGCGCACCCATCATCCGGAAGTGCGCATCGTCGGCTCGGGCCATACGATCGAAATCTTCAAGGAAACCGGTTTGCCCGCCAACGTCTATGACAAGTTCAACCTCGACGAAGCCGCAGGCACCCACATCATCGGCCATACCCGCATGGCCACCGAGTCTGCGGTGACAACGGCGGGCTCACATCCATTTGCCACCGGGGCCGATCTCTGCCTCGTGCACAATGGCTCACTCTCCAATCACAATCGGCTGCGCGAGAACCTGCGCCGCGAAGGCATGGAATTCCAGACCGAGAACGATACCGAAGTCGCCGCCGCTTACATGACCTGGAAGTTGCGCAGCGGCGCCACACTCAAGGAAGCGCTGACCGATGGCCTGCGCGATCTTGATGGCTTCTACACATTCCTGGTTGGCACCCACGACGGTTTTGCCGTGGTGCGCGATCCCATCGCCTGCAAGCATGCCGTCATCGCCGAGACGGATGACTATGTTGCGATGGCCACCGAATATCGCGCGATCGCCCATCTTCCGGGTGCCGACGATGCCAAAATTTGGGAACCGGAACCAAGCAAGATCTACACCTGGGGCGGCAACGCGTGAGCAAGTTGGGCATGAGCAACACAGCACTGAATGAACTCGACCTGAAGAAGGTCGGCGTTCGCGGCATCAACCAGAGCCTCCAGGGCTTGGCCAAGAACACCAACCAGCGCCACTGGCTGGTGCGCAATCCCATGGGCCAACATGCCATCGCAGTCGGACTCGATGCCCCCCTGCATGTGGAGATACACGGCCACGTCGGTTTCTATTGTGCCGGCATGAACAAGGAGAGCGAGATCATCGTGCATGGTCATGCTGGTGTCGGTGTTGCCGAAAACATGATGTCCGGTCTGGTCTGGATCAAGGGCAACGCGTCGGAGTCCGCCGGCGCCACCGGCAATGGCGGACTTCTCGTCATCGATGGCGACGCCTCGTCGCGCTGCGGCATTTCCATGAAGGGCATTGATATTGTCGTTGGCGGTTCTGTCGGCCACATGTCGGCCTTCATGGCCCAGCGCGGTTGTCTCGTGGTCTGCGGTGATGCGGGCGAAGCCCTGGGCGACTCGATCTACGAGGCCCACCTCTATGTGAAGGGCAAGGTTGCCAATCTCGGCGCCGACTGCATAGAAAAAGAGCTGCGCACCGAGCACGTGGAGGAACTGGCCAAGCTCCTTGAGCGCGCCAAGCGCAAGGAACGTCCACAGGATTTCCGCCGCTACGGTTCGGCCCGCAAGCTTTACAATTTCAACGTCGATCACGCCGACAGTTACTGAGGCCGTTTCATGGATCCGAATGTTCCCCGCACACCGCCGCGCAAGTCTGCGACTTTCGACGACTATACGCTGGCTGAAATCCGCCGCGCCGCAACCACCGGCATCTACGACATCAGGGGCGCCGGTACGAAACGCAAGGTTCCGCATTTCGATGACCTGCTGTTCCTCGGCGCGTCAATCTCGCGTTATCCGCTCGAAGGTTATCGCGAGAAGTGCGGTACCGACGTGGTGCTCGGCACGCGCTTTGCCAAGAAACCCATCGAACTGAAAATTCCGATCACCATTGCTGGCATGAGCTTCGGCTCGCTGTCTGCCAATGCGAAGGAGGCGCTGGGGCGTGGCGCCTCCGCAGCAGGCACGTCGACAACGACAGGCGACGGTGGCATGACCCCGGAAGAGCGCGGCCAGTCCAAGTACCTCGTCTATCAATACCTGCCGTCACGTTACGGCATGAACCCCGATGATTTGCGCAAGGCCGACGCCATTGAAGTGGTGGTGGGGCAGGGTGCCAAGCCAGGCGGTGGTGGCATGTTGCTGGGACAAAAGATTTCTGATCGCGTCGCCGCCATGCGCTGCCTGCCCAAGGGCATTGATCAACGTTCGGCCTGCCGTCATCCCGACTGGACGGGTCCGGATGATCTCGAAATCAAGATTCACGAATTGCGCGAAATCACCAACTGGGAAAAACCGATCTACGTGAAGGTTGGTGGCACCCGTCCGTATTACGATGTGGCTCTCGCCGTGAAGGCCGGTGCTGATGTCGTGGTGCTCGACGGCATGCAGGGTGGTACTGCGGCCACGCAGGATGTGTTCATCGAACATGTCGGAATTCCCACACTTGCCTGCTTGCGGCCCGCCGTGAAGGCGCTGCAGGATCTGGGCATGCACCGCAAGGTTCAGCTTATCATCTCCGGCGGTATCCGTTCCGGCGCTGATGTGGCGAAGGCGCTGGCGCTGGGTGCGGACGCAGTGGCAATTGGCACCGCCGCTCTCGTGGCGCTGGGCGACAATGACCCTCACTACGAAGAAGAGTATCAGAAGCTCGGCACCACAGCAGGCGCCTATGATGATTGGCACGAGGGCAAAGACCCGGCCGGCATTACCACGCAGGACCCCGAGTTGATGAAACGCCTCGATCCGGTGAAGGCCGGGCGCAGGCTCTCCAATTATCTGAAGGTCATGACACTGGAAGCACAGACTGTTGCCCGGGCCTGCGGCAAGAGCCACCTCCACAACCTTGAACCAGAAGATCTTTGCGCGCTGACCATCGAAGCAGCCGCCATGGCCCAGGTACCGTTGGCCGGGACCAGCTGGATTCCGGGCAAGAGCCCGTTCTAAGTTCAAAGAAACAACAAAGACAATTGAGGGAGTGAAAACATGGCGGGCGAACTGGCTGACTATGCCAAGAAAAACAAGATCAACTACTTCTTGTTCAACTTCACCGACTTGTTCGGCACGCAACGCGCCAAGCTCGTGCCCGCAGAAGCCGCCACCAAAATGCAGAAGGCCGGCGCTGGCTTTGCCGGCTTTGCCACCTGGCTCGATCAGACACCCGCCCATCCCGATATTCTGGTGATGCCCGATCCGGACTCGATCATTCCCCTGCCGTGGAAGCCGGGCGTGGCCTGGGTCGCTGGCGATCCATGGATGAGCGGCAAGCCGCTGGAGCAGGCACCGCGTCTCGCCCTGAAGCGCATGATGGAAAAGCATGGCAAGAGCAATCTCAAGCTGATGGCCGGTGTCGAGCCGGAATTCCACATCGTCACCCCCGATGGTTCGGCTCCCTCGGATCCGCGCGATACCCAGGAAAAGCCGTGTTATGATCAGGCAGCCATCATGCGCCGCCTCGATGTCATCACCGAAATCTGCACGACGATGACGCAATTGGGCTGGGGCCCGTACCAGAACGACCATGAAGATGCCAATGGCCAGTTCGAGATCAACTGGAATTTCGCCGATGCGCTGACCACGGCCGACCAACTCGCCTTCTTCAAGTTCATGGTGAAGCAGATCGCCGAGAAGCACGGGCTGCGTGCCACCTTCATGCCCAAGCCCTTCATCAATCTTTCGGGCAACGGTTGCCACGTCCATCTTTCGGTGTGGGACAAGGCCGGAAAGAAGAACTTGTTCAGTGATGACAGTGACAAGGAAGGCATGGGCCTGTCGCAATTGGCCTACAACTTTATCGGCGGCCTCATCCATCACGGTGACTCTCTTGTCGCGCTCACCAACCCGACAGTGAACTCCTACAAGCGCATTAACGCACCGCGAACCTTGTCTGGTGCCACCTGGTCCCCCAACACGATCACCTATGGCGGCAACAACCGCACCCACATGGTGCGCATCCCCGATGCCGGTCGCTGCGAATTCCGCTTGCCCGACCCCGCCGCCAATCCGTACTTGCTGATGGCCGGTATCCTCGCCGCCGGCATGGATGGAGTGGAGAGGAAGCTCAATCCAGGCAAACGTCTGGATATTGACATGTACGCCCAGGGACACACCATCAAGGACGCCAAGAAGCTGCCACTCAACCTCCTCGACGCATTGCGGAACTTTGAGAAAAACGAGTATCTTCGCAATGCAATCGGTACAGAGGTATCTTCAGCCTACCTCAAGTTGAAGCATAATGAGTGGAACCAGTTCTGCCGCCACCTCACACAGTGGGAGCGCGACACGACACTGGATTGCTAGATCCAAAGGCCCTTACCCGCCCAGATGGGTGGGGGCCAAGGATGGCAGGGGTGAGGTCGTGTTCCCTAAACTAAACCTCACTCCTGTCCCTGTCTTTCAACGAAAGATAGCAAACTGTACCGAGAACCGCACAATTAATGAAGTACTCAGCCTTTTCACTTTTTCGTCATTCGCTGTCAGGCCATAAGCACTGGCAGCCAGCGTGGCGTGATCCTGCACCCAAGCCGGAATACGATGTCATCATCGTTGGCGGCGGCGGCCATGGCCTTGCCACGGCTTACTACCTCGCCAAGGAGTTTGGTCTGAAGAACATTGCCGTCCTGGAAAAGGGCTGGCTCGGCTCCGGAAACATCGGCCGCAACACCACCATCATCCGCTCCAACTACATGTTGCCGGGGAACAACCCCTTCTACGAGCTGTCGATGAAGCTGTGGGAGGGCCTGGAACAGGATTTCAATTTCAACGCCATGGTCTCCCAGCGCGGCGTACTCAATCTCTGCCACACCGACCCGCAGCGCGATGCTTTCGCGCGGCGCGGCAATGCCATGCGCATAGATGGCGTCGACGCAGAACTGCTCGACGCTCATGCAGTGCGCGAGATGTATCCATTCTTCGATTACGAGAACCCGCGCTTTCCCATCAAAGGCGGCCTGCTGCAGCGCCGAGGTGGCACCGTGCGCCACGACGCGGTTGCCTGGGGCTATGCCCGCGGTGCCGACAGCCTTGGCGTTGACATCATCCAGCATTGCGAAGTGACCGGCATCAAGACCGAAAAAGGCAAGATCATCGGCGTCGAAACATCGCGCGGCCGCATCCGGTGCAAGAAATTGGCGTTGGCCACGGCAGGCAATTCATCCGAGACGGCGGCTATGGCGGGCTTGAAGCTGCCGATGGAGAGCCATGTATTGCAGGCCTTCGTTTCGGAAGGCCTGAAGCCTTTCATTGATGGCGTTGTCACTTTTGGAGCCGGACATTTCTACGTCTCGCAATCCGACAAGGGGGGGCTCGTTTTTGGCGGCGACATTGATGGCTACAATTCTTATGCCCGGCGCGGCAACCTGCCGATGGTCGAACACGTCATCGAAGCCGGCGTCGCCATGATCCCCGCGATTTCCCGCGTGCGCGTGCTGCGTTCGTGGGGTGGCATCATGGACATGAGCATGGACGGCTCACCGATCATCGACAAAACATCCGTCGACGGCTTATATCTCAATGCTGGCTGGTGCTATGGCGGCTTCAAGGCGACGCCAGCATCGGGTTTCTGCTTCGCCCATTTGATTGCCCGCGATGAACCCAAGGGACGTCGCTGCCCACTATCGCCTCGATCGTTTCCGCCGCGGTTACATGATCGACGAAAAGGGGCAGGGCGCAACGCCGAACCTGCATTGATGAAACCATGCTGATCTCTTGTCCCCATTGTGGGCTACGCCCGGTCGAAGAGTTCACCTTTAACGGTGATGCCAAACCGCTACGCCCCGAATCCAATGATCCCGCCACCATGGAACAGTGGTTCGACTACGTGTACTTGCGCGACAATCCGCGCGGTCTGATCGACGAATACACCCATCACTCAGGCGGTTGCCGGGCCTGGCTCGTGGTCACGCGCAATACCGAAACTCATGAAATTGCTGGGGTGATGACGGCCCGTGACTATGCCGCCAAACGACACAAAGTAAAATCGGAAGGGCGTAGTTCATGAGCGGCTTCCGTCTCGCCAAGGGTGGACGTGTTGATCGCAGTCAGCCTCTGAACTTCAGCTTTGATGGCAAATTGTTGAGTGGTCTGGCTGGTGATACCCTGGCATCGGCTTTGATCGCCAGCGGCACACATCTGATGGGACGCTCGTTCAAGTACCACCGCCCACGCGGTGTGATCACCGCAGGTGCCGCCGAACCCAACGCTCTCGTTGAATTGCGTGAAGGTGGCCGCAAGGAAGCCAACACCCGCGCCACCATGGTGGAACTCTATGAGGGATTGTCGGCGCGCAGCCAGAATCGCTGGCCTTCACTCAACTTCGACATCGGCGCGCTGAATTCGCTGGCGGCATCGGTTTTCGTGGCGGGCTTTTACTACAAGACCTTCATGTGGCCGAAGTCGTTCTGGGAAAAGATCTACGAACCGATTATCCGCAAGGCAGCGGGATTAGGCACTGCGTCACGCGAAGCTGATCCTGACCGCAATGAAAAGGCCTACGCGCATTGTGACCTGCTGGTGATTGGGTCGGGTCCTGCCGGTCTGATGGCAGCTCTCACTGCAGCCCGCTCCGGCGGTCGCGTCATTCTCGCCGACGAAGGATCGGAACTTGGTGGCTCGCTATTGTTCGAGCGAGAAGAAATTGGCGGGCAATCGGGATTCGACTGGGCCCGGAGCGTCATCGCTGAATTGGCGTCCATGCCCAATGTCACGCTCATGCCGCGCACCACAGTATTCGGCTGGTTTGATGGCAACATCTTTGGCGCGGTTGAGCGCGTCAATGATCACGTCTCAGCGCCCTCGCACAACGAACCTCGCCAGCGCTATTGGCGCGTGATTGCCAAAAAGGCCGTGTTGGCCGCAGGCGCGGAAGAGCGTCCCATCGTCTTTGGTGGCAATGATGTGCCGGGGGTCATGACTGCTTCCGCCATGCGCCACTATGCCAATCGCTATGCCGCCGCCGCTGGCCAATCGATTGCCGTGTTCACCAACAATGACAGTGGCTATCGCACTGCGCGCGACATGTCCGCCAATGGTGTTCACGTCGAAGCAATCATCGACTCGCGCGAGGCCAGCAAAGCCGACGCTGCGGGAATTCCCGTCCTGCGTGGCCATGTGGTGGCAAATGTCATGGGTGGCAAGACAGTTGCCAGACTGGCCGTGTCCGGGGCGGACTATTTGCACGCATCCTTGCCCTGTCAGGCGCTCGCCATGTCTGGTGGCTGGTCACCTGTCGTCAATCTTATGTGTCACCGCGGCGCGCGTCCCGTTTGGAACGACGGCCTCGCTGCATTCCTGCCGCCTGACGTCGGCCCGGCATTTGTTGCGGCAGGCTCAGCCGCTGGCAAGATGCTGCTCTCCGAATGTTTGGCGGATGGTGCCGCCAAAGGCACGTTGAAAGGTCGCGTTCCCGCAGTACCCAAGTGCCGTGACGAAGCCTTCGCCATAACACCGTTGTGGTGGGTAAAGGAATCAACCGGCAAGGCCTTCGTCGATTATCAGAACGACGCCACCTCCAAGGATTTGCCGCTCGCAGCACGCGAAGGCTACAACCACATCGAACTGGCCAAGCGCTACACCACGGCAGGCATGGCGACAGACCAGGGCAAGCTCGGCAATGTCAATGCCATTGCAATTCTCGCCGAAGCAACCGGCAAGTCGATCCCTGAGATAGGCACCACAACCTTCCGTCCGTTCTACACTCCAGTTTCGTTCGGCGCTTTTGCTGGCCCATTCACGGGGCATCATTTCCAGCCGGTGCGCCGGACACCTCTTCATGAATGGGCCGAAGAGCAGGGTGCTGTCTTTGTCGAAACCGGACTGTGGATGCGGTCCTCCTGGTTCCCCAGGGCGGATGAGGACTGGCTCGCCTCGGCATCGCGTGAAGTGTTGGCGACGCGCAACAGCGTCGGCCTGTGCGATGTCTCAACGCTCGGCAAGATTGATGTGCAAGGCAAGGATGCTGCAGCATTCCTTGACCGTCTCTATTGCAATACCTTTTCCACATTGGCGGTGGGCCGCGCCCGCTATGGCTTGATGCTGCGTGAAGACGGTATCGTGATGGATGACGGAACCACCTCGCGCTTTGCCGATGATCACTTCGTCATGACCACGACAACGGCCAATGCCGCCAAGATCATGACGCACATGGAATTTTGCCATCAGGCGCTGTGGCCGGCGCTCGATGTGACATACACCTCGGTGACCGAACAGTGGGCTCAAATGGCCATAGCTGGTCCGCACTCGCGCGCTACGCTGAACAAGATCATTGATGGCGCCAAGCTGAACGATGAAAACACGCCATACATGGCCGCCCGTGAGGTCAGTATCCTCGGCGGCATGCCAGCGCGCCTCTTCCGCCTCTCTTTTTCCGGCGAGCATGCCTACGAACTGGCCGTGCCGGCCGACCACGGCAATATGGTGGCGCGCGCCTTGATGCAGGCCGGCGCCGAATTTGGAATGGTTCCCTATGGTGTTGAAGCACTCTCCATCATGCGCATCGAAAAGGGTCACGTGGCAGGTGGCGAATTGAACGGTACGACGACGGCGGCTGATCTTGGCCTCGGTAAAATGATGTCCAACAAAAAGGACTACATCGGCCGCATGATGGCGACCCGCGAAGGCCTTGTGGACCCGACGCGCCAAGCCGTTGTTGGCATTCGCCCCGTCGACAAATCCGACAAGCTCCGGTCCGGCTCACATTTGCTCAAGCGCGGCGAACAGCCGTCATTGGCCAATGACCAGGGCTATATCACGTCCGTGGCATGGTCGCCGATGCTGAACCAGTGGCTTGGCCTCGCATTGCTCTGCAATGGCCGTGCCCGCCATGGCGAAATCATCCAGGTCTTCGATGGCTTGCGCAACATCCACATGCTGGCCGAGATCTGCGATCCGGTACATTTTGACCGGGAAAACCGGAGGCTCCATGTCTAAGTCTCCTGTCACGTTTACGCGGCTTTCACCGCTCGCAGGCGTCGCATTGCCGGGTCGCTTCGGCGCAGACCGGGGTGTCCCTGGCGTCGTGCTTACAGTCATACATCCCTATTCTCTGGCCATTGTCATTGCCCGCAGCGGCAAGGCCAAGGCCACCAAGGATGCTCTCGCTGCCTTGCGCGGCGTCACTGTCATGTGGGCGGGTGCTGAGCAATACTATGTGAAGAGTGCCAACACCGCTGAGGGGGCTCTCATTGCCGACCTCAAGAAGAAGCTGGTTGGAACTGCCTCTGTCAGTTGATCAGAGCCATGGCCGCGTGACGATCCGCATCGCTGGCGACAAGGCCCGCGCTGTTCTCGCCAAGGGAACGCCGGTTGATCTTCACCCCGCAGAATTTCCAGTTGGACAATCCGCCGTCACGCAAATGGCCCATGTCGGCATTCATCTCACGCGCACGGCTGAGGATACCTATGAGATATCGGTCTTCCGTGGCTTTGCTCAAAGCTTTTGGGAATGGCTGACGGAAATGTCGTTGGAGTTCGGCTACCAGGTGACGTGAAGCTCAATAGAGCTCGCGCACCGCTGCCAGTTCACGCGACAAGGCCGCAGTATCACGTGCCACCACTGCTCGTTCCATGGCCGGGAGCCGCGGTGCCATCAGCGCGCCGGCAATTCCGAAAAATTCATCCTCATCCAGCGTCTCGATGGGTTTGCCCTCCTCAGCCAGAAGCAGTGCGAGGCAAGCCGTGGCCATGACGCCGAGATTGGGGTCCGTCGTGTTGAGAAAGGCAAAGCCGCGCTTGCCCTTGCCAATGCGGGCGATGGCGCGTGCCTCCACCAAGGCGAGCAGCACCGCGCCCAACGCCGCACTGCGGTCTGCGGCGGGTACGGACTCTGCCGCAAGCGCCCGCCGGGCTGCATCAATACGGTGCTCCAGAACCAAAAAGGGGGGTTCCGCGCAACGCTCCAGAATGTGCCGTGTCGCCCGGAAGAAATAGGCCGTGAACAGCGACGTCATGGCCAGCCGGTTTTCACGGATGGCATGGGTTACTTCCTCGACCATGTGCGGGGCAAAGGGCGACGGCAGGTTCCGCCATTGTGGCAACAACAGGCGGATCGACCAATCCGCCGCAGTGGAAAGAAAGCGATCAGCCAACCGCGCAATCACCCCGACGGAGCGCGACAAAACCGTGGCCCGACCCCCGTCGGCGGCCTGATCGGCTTGCGACATGTCCCGGACATAGTACTGTGCTGTACGCAAACCGTCGCGCACCCCCGCAGCCATGCATACGGCATGGTCGGTAAGTGAGTCGGCGGTTCGGGTGGCACTGCTCATGATCTCAAATCCTCCAGTACAAATAGAACCTTGCGGGATAGTGTTCGTCAAGCCAACTTGCTGTAACAGTATGATGCCATGTTGACGCCCCTGAAACCGGAACTGAATGAAGCGACTGACCTCACCCATGAGGCGCGGCGTTTCCGCACCATCCTCAAGTCCTTCGAGCGCAATCTCGACCTGCTGTTTCGCGACACTGCGCTCGCCCCCCACGTCGACCATGCCGCCCTCGCAACTGCCTTTAGCAATTGGCGGCAACGCTTTGATGCGACTAAACATTTGGCCAACGTCGATCGCCGGGATTTCACCATTTATTCGGCTGGCCTGATGCTCAAGGAACTTGTCGCTGCCGACCCTCTCAAGACCGAACCACGGCCTGAGACCCTGCCAGCCGTTGTCCGGGCCAAGACCAATCATGCACTGGCCCGCTGGCCGGAAGGTTATGCCTATACCAGCTTCTGCCTGTCGGTCGCGGCCGCCATTCTCAACGAAATCGGCGAGGAGGAACCTGATACCGCCAAAGCCTCCGACGACCCGGCCTTCTGGGCTTCCTTCAAGGAAAACGTGGCAGAAAACCCGGCAGCGGCCATCGCCTTCTTTGACCTCGTCTGCGGCAAAGAGCCGAACTGGGAAGCCCCTGACGTGCCTTGGCTCAGGCGGGCTTTTGCCGGTGCAAATCTGTTAGCGGCAGACAGTTCGCTGTCAATGCCCAAACAGTGATGCGAGTGAGAACGGCGCAGAGATCATGTCTGGCCGAACCATGATGGCCACCCTTCCCAAACCATAATGATGGCGACATAGAGGATGATCAGACAGGCCAATGTAGGCGATCCAGCGATACTTGTTCAGAAGGCGTGCCACAAATGACGCGGCAAGGCCCATAAGAGCGATGGAGAGCACCAATCCAAAAACCAGAACTTCAGGATGCTGCCTTGGCAGCACCAGCGACGGCCAACACGTTGTCGAGTGACATCGAAACGTCTGCAATGACGATTTGCCAAGCGGCCTGGGAAAAAGTCTTGCGTGGTGCGTCGCCAGCAATATTTTGATCTTTGTCGAGATCTTCGCCAGTGATGGCTTCTGCGCCTTCGTTGTGCTGGCCGCTGTCTCGGAGTTCGCGCCACATCTTCCAGCATACCCAAATCAACAACAGACCACCACCGACAAGCAGCGCTCCGCCGAGTGCCAACAGCCAAGTGGTTGCCAGTGCAAAAATGATGCGAAGAACCGTTGCAGCGATAATGCCGACAAGAATGGCCTTGGCCCGTTGTTCCTTCGGCAGACCTGCTGCGGCAAGGCCAATGACGATGGCATTGTCACCCGCCAGCACCAAGATCGATCATGATGACTTGGCCAAGGGCAATAAGGGCTTCGGAGGAGAAGAGGAAGTCGAACAATTGAGCACACCCGCGATCTGAGGTTGGAACCTATTAGGGCGGGGGAAATGCTTTCACAAGTGTCCGATTCCGGCCGTAGAAAATCAGCAATTACCTATTCTGGCCGCCGCTGCGCATATCCTAGATGTGCTGCAAGGGTATCGAGCAGCGTCTCAGCTGCTTCCGGGATGACGGTTCCAGGCGGGAAGACCGCGGCTGCTCCCATGTCGATCAGCTTCTGCACATCCTCCGGCGGAATGACGCCGCCCGCCACAATCAAAATATCGCTCCGTCCCAGCTTGGCCAGCGCCGATTTCAGTTCCGGAACATGGGTGAGATGACCAGCTGCGAGTGACGATACGCCCACCACATGGACATTCTGCTCGACTGCAAGTTTCGCCACTTCTTCCGGCGTGGCAAAGAGCGGCCCGATGGTGACATCAAAGCCCAGATCATCAAATGCCGAAGCGATGACTTTCTGGCCACGGTCATGGCCATCCTGGCCGATCTTGGCCACCAGCACGGCGGGTGCGCGGCCCTCGGCCTCGGCAAAGTCCTTCACGGCGTGTCGCGCCGCATCAACCTTGTGCAGGTCGCGTGGTGTTGCGGCATAGATGCCTTTCACCGCCTTGGGAGTTGCCTGGTGGCGGCCCCAAACTGTTTCGAGAGCAGCAGAAATTTCGCCAACCGTGGCCTTGACGCGGGCTGCATTGACGGCGGCTTCCAGCAAGTTGCCGATACCAGTACGCGCCACCTCGGCCAATGCGGCCAGTGCCGCCTCAACTGCCTTGCCATCGCGTTCCGCCCGCAGACGCTGCAATTTTTCAATCTGCGTGGCACGGACCTTCGAATTGTCGACAGTCAGAATGTCGATGGGCTGGTCGTCTGCGGCCTTGAAACTGTTGACGCCAACGACAATTTGCTCGCCTGAATCGATCCGGGCCTGCGTCCGGGCAGCCGCCTCTTCGATGCGCTGCTTGGGGATGCCTGCTTCAATGGCGCTCGACATGCCGCCCAGCTTTTCGATTTCGCCCAAATGATCGCGCACCCGCGCCATCAAGTCTTCTGTCAGCTTCTCAACAAAATACGAACCACCCCAAGGATCGATAACGTCGCAGGTGCCGGCCTCTTGTTGCAGGAATAACTGCGTGTTGCGGGCAATGCGTGCCGAGAAATCGGTCGGCAGAGCCAAAGCCTCATCGAGTGAATTGGTGTGCAGGGACTGCGTGCCGCCTTGGGTCGCCGCCATGGCCTCAATGCAGGTACGGGTCACGTTATTGAATACATCCTGCGCCGCAAGACTCCAGCCACTGGTCTGGCAATGGGTACGCAACATCAGTGACTTTTCATCTTGGGCCCCAAGTGACTGCATCATCTCGGCCCACAGCACCCGCGCCGCGCGCAGCTTCGCCACTTCCATGAAGAAGTTCATGCCAATGCCGAAAAAGAAGGACAGCCGTGGCGCAAAAGTATCGATGGGCAGTCCAGCGGCAATGCCGGACTTCGCATACTCAAATCCGTCAGCCAGCGTGTAGGCGAGTTCAAGATCTGCCGATGCGCCCGCTTCCTGCATGTGATAGCCGGAGATCGAGATCGAATTGAATTTTGGCATCTTCTGCGAGGTAAAGGCGAATATGTCGGAGACGATGCGCATCGATGGGCGCGGCGGGTAGATGTAAGTGTTCCGCACCATGAACTCTTTCAGAATGTCATTCTGGATAGTGCCTGCCAGCTTCTCCGGCGGTACGCCCTGTTCCTCACCCGCCACGATATAGAGCGCCAGGATCGGCAGCACGGCGCCGTTCATGGTCATCGACACGGTCATCTTGTCGAGGGGGATGCCATCAAACAATGTGCGCATGTCGTAAATGGAGTCAATCGCCACGCCAGCCATGCCGACGTCACCTGAGACACGGGGGTGGTCCGAGTCATATCCCCGGTGCGTGGCAAGATCGAAGGCAATGGAGAGGCCCATCTGACCCGCCGCAAGATTGCGGCGGTAAAACGCGTTGGAATCTTCTGCGGTGGAGAAGCCGGCGTATTGCCTGATCGTCCACGGCTGGGTCAGATACATGGTGGGGTAGGGCCCGCGCAGGAATGGCGCGACACCGGGATAGGCCGGCGCGTAATCAGACGTATCCTCTGCAGCATATGAAGGCGCAATGGCAATGCCTTCCGGTGTCAGCCAGGTGGAGTCAGTTGGTGAAGCCCTGGCGGTTGAAACGGCTTTCCGTGCAATGCAGCTGAAATCTGGAATGCGGCCCATCACACGGCCTCCACTTCGGCTGGGAGTTCTTTGGGAGGTTTGTAAGCCGTGACACCAACCGACGGCATCGCCTTGGCTGCGTCAGATCTTGCAACGGGCCACGATCCTGCCTCCGCCCTTTGCATCACGCGCCAAGCTTCATCGCAAATTTGTTGCGTCTTCGCCTCAATGGCACCAGCACCGGCAGCCGGATCGGCGACCCTCCACAGGTGAGACTCATGCAACAGCAGGTTCTGCACATTGCGCGCCACGCGCCGCGAAAAGGCGTTGGGAACACCCTGGTTGAAGGAGAAGGGCAGCACCGACAGCGAGTCTGCTCCGCCAAGTCCGGCGCCAAACACGGCAGCGGCGCAGCGCAGGATATTCGTGTGCGCATCCGTTGTTGCCATCATCACGCGGGATGTCTCCCCGTGCAGGGCTAGCGGTGTTTCCGGCAACTTGCACGTCCTCAACACCTCGCGCCAAAGTATGCGCGCGGCGCGGAACTTCGCCATGGTTGCGAACATGTCTTGCGTTGCGGAAAGTGTCATGCTCACCGAATGGGCCAATGCCACATCATCAAGAAATTCCAGTTGGCGCAACGCGGCAATGGCCTTGGCCAGTGTCACGCCCAGCTCTGCCGCATCATCAAGCCCGTCGCCATGGAATGCCCGCCCATCAGCGCGCATCAATGGGCCGGTGAAGCCCTGCTTCACTAACAGCCGCGCCAAATCGGCATCGTTGACGCCATGGTCGACGGAAAGGCGAGCAGGATCGAGCGGCTGGCGCGCAATCAGATGACGCAGCGCCTCGGCACCCAGGTCACCCGCTTCGTTGCGGAGCGCAATCTTGTGGAGTTGCAAGTGTTCAAGCGCCGAAACCTGCGCCGAAGACGGCACGATTAGCCCGCTGACGCCATTCCCGACATCGTCTTCCGCTTGGGCGCGGGCCTTGTTGGTGTCGTGAAAATCAACCCGCGCAAACACCGCCCATGGCGCTTGCACGGCGCGTTCGGCGCGCGGTCCCTCGCGGCGCTGGAACAATACGGCGTCTGCATCAAAGGCAGCGCCTTTGGTCGCCTTGGAAACACGCTGCAGCCAGTCTTCGGAGGTCGCTTCAGGGAAATTGTGCATGTGCGAAGACCATAGCCTCGCTCTGCCACGCCCGCAATTCCGCCTTTTGGCTCAGAGGAAGCCGCCAACACCGGGTATGTTGGAGGCGCATTGGCGCACCAGATCATCACCCGCTTTGGCGCGGGCATGGGACAGGGCAGCAGTTCCCACCTTTTTCATCTGATCGGTCGTGAGCCCGATTGATTGCAGCTTGCTGATCGCGGCCAGCGGCCCACCCATCATGCCGCCAGCCAACATCCCGGTCAGTCGTCCGGCGTACCGGCTGATCAAATCTTCAGCCCCAGGCAGCTTGGCCATCAGTTCCGGCATCCGGGTCTGGTTGCCTTGGGTCTTGAGAAGATTGAAAATCACGCCCAATGCTTCCTCGACCTTTTCAGGTGCCACACCGGTCTCTGCCACAATGGCGCTCACCAACTCCTGCATACCCGGCCCCGTTTGCGTTGCTACTCGAATTGGAGCAGATAGGCGCGCACCAAAGAGATTCATAGGGGAATACGGGGCCATGGCCGACAATTCGATTTTTCTGGGCAAGAGCGACAAGCGTGAAGAACTGTTCTTGCCGTTGGCCAATCGCCATGGCTTGGTGACCGGTGCAACCGGTACCGGCAAGACCGTGACCCTTCAGATCATGGCCGAAGGATTTTGTGCCGCGGGTGTTCCCGTATTCGCAGCAGACGTGAAGGGCGATCTGTCCGGTATCTGCATGAAAGGCGAACCCAAGGACTTTCTCATCGAGCGCGCCAAGAAGATCGGCTTTGATGAATACGGCTTCGAAGCAGTTCCAACGATCTTTTGGGACCTCTTCGGTGAAGCGGGTCATCCCATCCGCACCACAGTTTCGGAAATGGGACCGCTCATGCTCTCGCGCCTCATGGGGCTGACGGAGGCACAGGAAGGCGCTCTCAACATCGCCTTCAAGATCGCGGATGAGGAAGGCCTCGCCATTCTCGATCTCAAGGACTTGCGTGCCCTGCTGAAAGACCTCGCCGACCGCGGCAAGGAAATCACCACCGACTATGGCAATGTCAACGACCAGACCATCGGTGCGATCCAGCGTCGCCTGGTGGTGATCGACGAGCAGGGCGGCGACAAGTTTTTTGGCGAACCGGCACTCGACATCAAGGACCTGATGCGCACCACGCGCGATGGCCGCGGCTTCATGAATGTGTTGGCCGCCGACAAACTAATCAACAGCCCGCAGCTTTACGCCACATTCCTGTTGTGGCTCATGTCAGAACTCTTCGAAGAAATGCCGGAAGTGGGCGATCCCGAGAAGCCCAAGATGGTGTTCTTCTTCGACGAAGCCCATCTGTTGTTTGCAGATGCTCCTCCGGGCCTGCTGCAGAAAATTGAGCAGACGGTAAAGCTCATCCGTTCCAAGGGGGTTGGCATTTACTTCGTCACCCAGAACCCCCTCGATATTCCGGAATCCGTATTGGCTCAAATGGGCAACCGCGTGCAGCACGCGTTGCGCGCTTATACACCGCGCGAGCAGAAAGCGGTGCAGACCGCTGCAACCACTTTCCGCCCCAACCCCAAGTTCAAGACTGAAGTGGCGATCACCGAATTGGGCAAGGGCGAGGCGCTGGTCTCGGTGCTTGATCTGAAGGGTGTACCTACCATTGTGGAACGCACACTGATCCGCCCGCCGTCCTCGCGCCTTGGTCCCATCACGCCAGCGGAACGCTCAAAGCTCATCAAGGCCTCGCCGGTCTATGGCCAGTATGAGGAGATGGTCGACCGCGACTCGGCCTACGAAAAACTGTCCGGCCGGGCCAAGGAGCGCGCCACGGCACAAGCTGCGGAGAAACAGGCCAAAACAGCGGCCAAGGCTGAGCGCGCCGCGCCTCGTCCAAAAGATTCTGCCACTGACCGGTTCGTCAAGAATGTTGCCGGTTCCGTCGGACGCCAGCTTGGAACCTCGGTAGCCCGCTCGATCGGCAATGCGCTTGTGCGTGGTATATTGGGTGGCCTGACGCGCCGCTGACGTCAAGCCATGCCCAAAGCTCATAGCGGGCATGGCGCGACTTCCCGGCATTGACCGTGTAAGGCAGCGCCATGTTTCAGGCGAGATACACAGGCTATTGGCTGGTGGCGGCGGGGGCGTCGCTGTTCTCGACCAAGGCCATCTTCATCAAGCTGGCCTACCAGGATGATCTCAACGCCACTTTGATCCTGGCTTATCGTATGGCTTTCGCTTTGCCCTTCTTCATTGCGGCAGGACTGTGGGCCGTGCGTCAGAAGCGCGCCAAGGGTGAGGCTTTGCCGTCGGGCAATACCGTACTGAGTGCCATCGCAACCGGTTGCATCGGTTACTATCTGTCGAGCTTCACCGATTTCAAGGGGCTGGAATATATCAGCGCCCAACTGGAGCGGCTGGTGCTCTTCACCTATCCGATCTTTGTCATGCTTATTGGCGCAATTGTTTGGAAACAACCCGTCACTCGCCATGGCATCATCGCCGCTGCAGTCAGCTATATCGGCCTCGCAATCGTCTTCGGGCTCGACCTGCCCGAGGGCGGCCGCAACACAATCATCGGAACAGCCTGGGTCTTGGCCTGCGCTGTGCTCTTTGCGATCTATCAATTGCTCGCCAAGAATTTCGTGACGCTGATGGGCAGTGTGCTTTTCACATCTGTGGCGTTGTCGTCATCTGGCGTGGCCTGCATCCTGCACCATTACATTTTCGATGGTGACTTCACGGCCAGCAGTTTCTTTTTGCTGATGTCCTTCGGCTGCGCCATCTTCGCAACGGTTTTGCCGTCTTTTCTGATCAACGCCGGCATGGCCCGCACCAATCCGCAGGCCGTGGCGATGATCTCGACGATTTCGCCGCTGGTGACGATCGTTCTCGCAGTTGCAATTCTTGGCGAACCGTTTTCCACTGCCGACGCGATCGGCTCGGCACTGGTGCTCGCCGGGGTCGGCTATTTCACTTGGGCGGATTCACGCAAGCGCAATGCATTGGTAGCAGCCAGAGATGTGAGCGAGTGATCAGCTCACGCTGTCAGGCAGCACTTCCTTGCGCTTGGCCATGAAGGATTGCAGGGCTTCGTCGATGCCGGGGTCGAGCGGCGGCGCTTCGTAGTCGCGCAACAGCTTCTTCCACGTGTCATTGGCGCGGGAAACGATGTCGCGTTCGCCGCCATCTCGCCATTGCTCGAAAGAGTTGTTGTCGGCAAGACCAGAACGCCAGAAGGCATGCTCGAAATTGGCCTGTGTATGCTTGGAACCGAGATAGTGCGAGCCAGGTCCCACTTCGCGGATGGCATCCATGGCCTGGCCGTTCTCAGAGAAGTCCACGCCTTCGGCGAATTTCTGGAACATGGTGAGCTGGTCGGCATCCATGATCAGCTTTTCGTAGCTCGAAGCCAACCCGCCCTCCAGCCACCCAGCCGAATGAAGGCAGAAATTGACACCGGACAAAATCGTCGACCACAGCGTATTGGCGCTTTCGTAAGCTGCCTGGGCGTCTGGAATTTTCGATCCGCACAGACCGCCACCGGAACGGAACGGCACACCCATGCGCCGCGCCAACTGAGCTGCACCAAACGTGACATGAGCAGGTTCCGGCGTACCGAATGTCGGCGCGCCTGACTGCATCGACATTGAGGCCGCGAAGGTGCCGAATACCACCGGCGCACCGGGGCGGCACAATTGCGTGAAGGCGATGCCGACAGAAGCTTCGGCCAGGATTTGTGTCAGCGTGCCAACTGTTGTGGTCGGTGACATGGCGCCTGCCACGATGAAGGGCGAAATCACGCACGCCTGGTTGGCCCGGGCCAGCACTTTCAACGCACCCAGCATGACGCCATCCCAGACCATCGGCGAATTGGCGTTGATCAGCGACGTCATCACGCAGTTCTGGTCGACGTAGTCCTTGCCAAACAATATCTCGCACATGGCAACGGAATCGGCCGAGCGCTCGCCAGCGGTGACCGACGACATGAAGGGCTTGTCGGAATATTTGATGTGCGTGTAAGTCATGTCGAGGTGGCGCTTGGCCACCGGAATGTCGACAGGCTCGCAGACCGTGCCGCCGGAATGATGCAGGCTCGGCAGGCTGTAGACCAGCTTTACGATGTTGCGGAAGTCTTCAATGGTGGCATAGCGCCGTCCTTCATCGAGATTGCGGATGAAGGGAGGGCCATAGACTGGTGCGAACACCGTGTTGTTGCCCCCGATGACGACGCTGTTGGCAGGGTTGCGGGCGTGCTGCACATATTCGCGCGGTGCCGTCTTGATCAACTTCCGCACCAGGCCGCGCGGAAAGCGCACCCGGAAGCGTTTGGTGTCGGTGGCCGAGGCCTTGACGTCGGCACCCGCCTCTTTCCACATCTGCACTGCTTCTTCGTCTTCATAGAAATCAATGCCGGTTTCCTGCAGCACGGTTTCGGCATTGTGCTCGATCAGTTCGAGTTGATCGTCGGAGAAGGGCTCATAAAGTTTGATGTTGCGGCGAATATAGCCGGCCTGTTTTACGACAATCGAGGTGCGGGCGGCGCGGCGCGCGTCAGCGCCACCACGGGCGCGGCGTCCGGTTGATGCGGCGGCTGGCTGTTCATCGGTCATGGGATTTGGCCTCTGGTGAGAATTTGTCACGTCTGGTTTAGGCGATTGTCCATGGGGCAGGTGGCGGCAAGCGTCAGGGGATGGCGCAGAAACGACGGTGGTGCAGACATGAATTGCGCTCTCTTGTCCAATGAGCCGCCAGGCCCTCACGGAAGGTGTGGGTCGTGCGTTCCGCGGATCACCACGCGACCTGCAGCTTCTCCAATCCGTGGAAATGATAGGTATCGCGATAGTGCGAAACCTCCGCCAGCCTTAGCCCCGGCAATCTGTCGAACAGTATCGGCAGGGCCACTTCCATTTCCAGCCGCGCCAATGGAGCGCCGATGCAGAAATGGATGCCGGCACCAAAGCTGACGTTGCTTGCGGCATTCTCGCGCGAAGGGATGAAGCGGTCCGGGTCTGGAAACCGGGCCAGGTCGCGATTGGCGGCACCCAGCAGCAGGCCCATCACTTCACCTTTTTTCAGCTTCAGCCCATTCCACTCCAGGTCTTCGAGTGCGTAGCGGGTGAACATGTGGAGCGGCGCATCGAAACGCATGATCTCCTCGACATGGCCTGCGCCGATGGCTTGCGTGGCTTCCTGTTCGAGCAGGGACCTTGATGCCGTTGCCGAGGCCATGCACCGTGGCCTCGTGCCCGGCATTGAGCAGCAGGATGGCCGTGGTGACGAGTTCGTCTTCCGAAAGTTTGCCGTGCTCGCTCTCGGCGCGGGTCAGTTCCGACAACAGGTCTTCCCCACCTTTGCCGCGGCGTTCGCGGACCAGATCGCGCATGCAAGTTGAAAAGGCGAGGGTGGCCGCCACCGCCTTGTCCTCAATGGCACGGTCGCGCTTGGCCATGTACATCGCCACCATGTCGTGTGACCAGTCGAGGAATTGGTTGGCCATGGCGATCGGCGCACCGAGGAGATCGCAGATCACGGCCACGGGAATGGGCGTGGCATAGGCGGGCAGCAGATCAACTTCGCGTTTCGCTTCAAACTGGTCGATCAAGCGATTGCAAAGATTCGCAATTTCCGGCCGGAGCCGCTCCACCTGGCGGGACAGAAAGGCGCGGCTGACGAGACCGCGCAGACGGGTGTGCACCGGTGGTTCAAGTTCCAACAGCGAGTGTTGCTCGAAGGCGTAGAACGGTTTCAAGTGTTCTGGCGTATCCGCCCAACCGAGTTCCTCGCGTGTCGCCACATGCAGGATCTGGCGGCCAAAGCGGCGGTCACGCAGCAGGCCGTTGACGTCGGCGTAGGCGGCGCAACACCAGTGGCCGTACTGCTCCCACTTGAAGACCGGCAGCTCCGCGCGGATCGCGTGGTAGGCAGAATAGGGGTTCTGCACGAATTGCGCGTCACGCGGGTCTAGGTCGACGGAACGGGTGTTGGTGTTGATCTTCATCAGGGGTATGCCTCGCGCCCCAACTCTCCCACGAGCACCAGAAGAATGCAAAAGTCCCGACCCGCCGAATTCATTGCCCTGGTTGCCCTGTTGACCGCCATGGTGGCGATGTCGATTGACACCATGCTGCCAGCGATTGGCATCATGGCGAAAGAATTGGGAGCACCCAACCCCAATGACCGCCAGCTCATCATCCTGGGATTCTTCGCCGGATTGATGTTCGGCACCCTGATCTTCGGACCGATTTCAGATTCGATTGGCCGCAAGCCGACGATCAATATCGGCATCGTGCTGTTCATTGTTGGCTGCCTTGTCTGCATGTTCTCGACGAGTTTCCCCATGCTTATTGCTGGTCGCATGCTGCAGGGTTTCGGTGCATCGAGTCCGCGCGTTGTCTGCATGGCCATGGTGCGTGACGGATCCCACGGTGCCGCCATGGCGCGCATCATGTCATTCGTCATGTCGGTTTTCATGCTGGTGCCCATCCTCGCCCCCAGCATTGGCCAGGTGGCGCTGTACTACGTGGACTGGCGCTGGATCTTCGCCGGTTTCATAGCCATGGCCTTGCTGGCAGGCCTGTGGCTGGCGCTGCGCCAGGAGGAGACCCTGGCACCCGACAAGCGCCTGCCGTTCTCGGCGGCAAAGCTTTACAACAGCGCCAGGGAAGTGATGCGTCACCCGGTTTCACTTGGCCACACGCTGGCTGTGGGCTTCATCTTTGCGGCCTTCACCGCCTACCTCGGCACCTCGCAACAGATCTTCGCCGAGCAGTATCAGCAAGGCCCATATTTCGCACTCTGGTTCGGTGGCCTTGCCGTGGCCATAGCACTCGCAATGATCGTCAATGGCCGCGTCGTCATGCAGTTGGGTATGCGCCAAATCACAAAATGGGCGATCTGGGGGTTCATTGCCACCTGGGCAATGCTGTCGCTGCTGACGGTCGCCTATGCTGGCCACCCCCCGCTTCCGGCTGTTGGTGCCTTGTTCTTCCTCTCGTTCTTCTGCAGCGGCCTGCTGTTCGGCAACTACAATGCCATGGCGATGGAACCCATGGGGCACATCGCCGGCATGGCCGCAGCCGTGACCGGGGCCATCTCGTCGCTCATCGGTGTGGTATTCGGCGCCATAGCTGGACGGCTCTATGATGGTACGATGTACCCGGTATCCTTCGCGTTCCTGATCTTCGGGGTGCTGGCGATGGTTTTTGCCGAGTGGGCGGCGCGGGCCCATCTCAGTATCCGGATGGCTCAAAAAACTGGCGCTTGATCAATGGTCCCGCGCTTCATATTGAGAAGGCATGGCAAAGGGCTACTCCGTCTTCTCACTCCTCAAACATGCGCTGAAGCCCGATGCGCCCTGGCCGCAAGTCTGGGAGAAGCCTGAGCCGAAATCATCCTATGACGTGGTCATCATTGGGGGTGGTGGCCACGGTCTTGCCACCGCCTATTACCTGGCCAAGAACCATGGCATCACCAACGTGGCGGTGCTCGAGCGCAGTTACATCGGCTCCGGCAATGTCGGACGTAACACCACGCTGATCCGCTCCAATTATGTGATCGACGGCAACACCCAGTTCTTCGAACACTCGATGAAACTGTGGGAAGGGTTGAGCCACGAGCTCAACTACAACTGCATGGTTTCGCACCGCGGCCAGGTCGTGTTGGCGGTAAACCCTGTACAGATGGATGTGTTTGCCCGGCGTGGCAACATCATGCGCCTCAACGGCATCGACGCCGAATTGCTCGACCGTGGCGAGGTGCAAAAACTCCTGCCCTACCTCGATTATTCGCAGGACGCGCGCTTTCCCATTTGGGGTGCAATCCACCAGCCGCGCGCCGGAACCGTGCGCCACGACGCCGTGGCCTGGGGCTATGCCCGGGCCGCCTCGCAACTTGGTGTCCACATCATCGAGAATTGTGAAGTGACCGGCATGGTGATCGACAACGGTCGCATCACCGGTGTTGAAACCTCGCGTGGCCGCATCAACGCTGGCAAGGTCGGCATTGCAGTTGCTGGCCATACGTCTGAAGTGGCGCGCATGGCAGGCCTCAAGCTGCCGGTCGAAAGTCACGTCCTGCAGGCTTTCGTCACCGAAGCAGTGAAGCCCATGGTGCATCATGTCGTGTCTTGGGGTGCGGAGTTGTTTTATCTCTCGCAGTCCGACAAGGGCGGCATGGTTTTCGGTGGACACATCGACGGTTTCAACACCTACACCCAGCGTGGCCAACTCTTCAAAATCCAGGACGTGATGCAATGTGCCGTTTCACTCATGCCCTTCATGTCGCGCACGCGGCTGTTGCGGCACTGGGGCGGCATTGTGGACATGACACCCGATGGCTCACCCTTCATTTGCCGCACGCCGGTGCGCGAGCTTTATCTCAATGGTGGCTGGTGTTACCAGGGCTTCAAGGCCACGCCTGCGTCAGGCTGGACGTTCGCCCACACGATCGCCCACGATGCCGAACATGAATTGAACCGCTGCTACGGTCTCGATCGTTTTGAGAAAGGCCGCGAGATTGACGACTACGGCATCGGCAACTGGACCTACAAGCAATGAAGATACCTTGTCCCCATTGCGGTGAGAGAGACGTGAGCGAGTTCCGCTACGGCGGTGATGCCACGCGGCAGCGCCCGGCCCACGGTACCGGTGACCAGAAGGCGTGGCACGACTACACTTTCACCTTCAACAATCCAAAAGGTCCGCACACGGAATATTGGCAACATGTGCTGGGCTGCCGCCAGTGGTTCAAACTCGCCCGAAACACCGCAACCAACGACATCAAGGGGGTGGTGGAATGACTGCCTTCAAGCGCCTTGCCAGTGGTGGCCGCATCGACCGCAGCAAGACCATTGCGTTCACCTATGATGGCGGACGCTTGTTTGGCCAAGACGGCGACACGCTGGCATCAGCGTTGCTCGCCAATGGCAAGACGCTAGTGGGCCGCAGCTTCAAATACCACCGGCCGCGCGGCTTCCTGTCGGCCGGCGTTGAAGAACCCAACGGCTTGTTCACCCTTGGTGAGGGCGGTCGCAGTGAACCCAATATTCCCGGTACCATGGTGCCGCTGGTTGAAGGCCTGACCGCAAAGTCCCAGAACTCTTGGCCATCACCCCACTTCGATGTGATGGCAGTCAACAGCCTCGCCGCCCCCATCTTCGGAGCGGGCTTCTACTACAAGACCTTCATGGGCCCGTTCAAAAAGTCATGGATGTTCTACGAGCCCTTCATCCGCCGGGCCGCTGGCATGGGCAAGGTGGATGCCACCAAAGATACTGCGCGTTATGATGTGCAGTACGGTTTCTGCGATGTTGTCGTCGTGGGCTCTGGTCCGGCTGGTTTGGCTGCGGCCCTGACTGCAGGCCGCGCTGGTGCTGCTGTCATTCTCGCTGAACAGGATTGCGATTTCGGTGGCGGCTTGCTGTCGGAAAGCAGCAGCCCGCTGGAGCGCTGGCGCAGCGACGTGCTCAGTGAGTTGCGCAGCCTCGCCAATGTGCGGCTCTTGGCGCGCAGCACGGTTCAGGGCCTCTATGACGGTACGCAAGTGACAATCGCGCAGCACGTGACAGGTGGCATGGTGCTGCAAGTCATCCGCGCCCACACGGTGATCATCGCTGCTGGTGCCACCGAGCGTCCGCTGGTCTTCGCCAACAACGACCGTCCCGGTGTGATGCTGGCTTCCGCCGTCAAAACCTATCTCCATCGCTTTGCCTTGGCACCCACCTCACGCGCCGTTGTCAGCACCAACAACGACAGCGCCTATCAGACGGCCTTTGCGCTTGCCGATGCCGGCGTCGCCGTGACCGTGGCGGAGGCCCGCGCCGTGCCCTCTGGTGATATGCTGGCACAAGCCGCTGCATTGGGCATCGCCATTTTCCCCAATACCGGAATAGCCGACACCGTCGGTGATAAACAGCTGCGTCAGGTGAAATTGCAGGGCCGCCACAGCGTCACCATTGATTGCGACGTGCTCGCCGTCTCCGGCGGCTGGAGTCCCAACGTCCATCTGACCTCGCACGGCGGCATCCGTCCGCGTTACGATGAAGCGATTGCCGCCTTTGTACCCGGCGGTTTTGCTGCAGGGCATTTCGCGGCAGGTGCGGCGCTGGGTCATTTCGGCATCATGGCGGCGGTGCGCGATGGTGAAGAAATGGCACACAAGGCACTTGCCCACTGTGGCAACAGCAGCAAGGTCGCCGAGCTCGATCCACCAGCCGTTCGTGAGGACCGTCTCTATAAGATTGCCATGACGGCGACGCCATCTGACATCGCAACGCCCGGCAAAGCCTTCGTCGATTTCCAGCATGACGTAACGGCCAAAGACATCAAACTGGCTCATCAGGAAGGCTTCCATTCGGTCGAACACCTGAAGCGCTACACCACGCTTGGCATGGCGACCGATCAGGGCAAGACCTCGAGCACCAATGCCATCGCCATGATTGCAGATCTGCATGGTCTCGCCATGGAGGCTGCGGGAACCACGACATTCCGCCCGCCCTATACACCGCTCACCGTGGGCGCATTGGCGGGCCGCAGCGTCGGCAAGCATTTCCGCGCCGTGCGCCGCTCGCCATTGCATGACTGGCACGCCAACAACGGCTGCACATTTATCGAAGCAGGCTTGTGGATGCGTGCCTGGTATTATGACTGGGCCGGTGACGCACCAGAGACAGCCTACGTCAAGGAAATGGAACTGGTGCGCAAGGGCGTTGGCATCGCCGACGTCTCCACCCTCGGCAAGATTGACGTGCAAGGGCCGGACGCTGCCGAATTCCTCAACCGTGTCTATGTCAACGGATTTGCAAAATTGCCGGTGGGCAAGGCGCGCTACGGCGTAATGTTGAATGACGATGGTGTGGTGCTTGACGACGGCACGACATCGCGCATCTCCGACACACAATTCTACTTGACCACCACAACTGCCCAAGCGGGTGAGGTGATGAGCTGGCTCGAATACCTGTTGCAATGCTACTGGCCGGAATTGCGGGTTCATGTCACCTCGCTCACCGATGAATGGGGAGGGATGGCCGTGTCGGGTCCGGACTCGCGCAAAGCCTTGGAACTCGCGTTCCCGGATGTCGACGTGTCGAACGAAGCCTTGCCCTACATGGGTGTGAAGGACATTACATTCGGCGGCACCACGGTGCGGCTGTTGCGCCTCTCGTTCTCCGGTGAACTGGCCTATGAAGTCCATTGCCCGGCGAATTTTGCCATCGCGCTGTGGGAGCACATTTTGCGGGCGGCTGAAACACTCGGCATCAAGCCTTATGGTCTTGAGGCGCTGGCCAGCCTGCGCATCGAAAAGGGCCATGTGGCGGGCCTTGAGCTTGATCACCGCAACACGCTGGATGATTTGGGTCTCGGCAAGATGGCTGCGAAGGAAAAGGCCTTCATCGGCAAAGAGCTGCGCCTGCGCGAGGCTTATCAGGCACCGGAGCGTTGGTCGCTGGTGGGGCTCGAATTGCTCGAACCAGAGAAGAAATTGCGTGGTGGGTCGATCCTCTTTGCGGCAAGCGACGAGATCAAGGGGCACGGCCGCGGCTACATTACCTCCGTCACATGGTCGACCGAGTTGAACAAATTCATTGCACTCGGTCTCTACCACGGTGGATTGAAACACGAGGGCGAAGAAATCATTGCCGCCTTCCCGCTGAAGAACGAACAGGCGCGGTTGAAGATCGTGTCGCCGCATTTCATCGATAAGGAAGGAGCACGCCTCCATGCCTGACGTGATGCTGAAAGTGGTTTCGCCACTCGCCACCGTGTCGGCATTCGCCGCGCCGGGCATTGCCATTGCTGAAGATGGGGGCTTCGTGCTCACGCAGGTCGCGGGCTTCGGCAAGGCCTTCGAGAAAGACCTCACGGCGGTTGCAGGAAAGTTGCCCGCGAAGGTGGGCGTGGCGCAGAGCAATGGTGCCTTCACCGTGCTGCGCATCTCGCCACAACAGTTCTGGTGCATAGGGGAAGCAGCGCTGCCAGCGCTTCCGTCTTCGTGCCTCGTGACGCCATTGTCGTCTGGCCGCTGCCGCATCACGTTGCAAGGAGCAAAGGCCAGAACCGTGCTGTCGCGCGCCGCTCCCATCGATTTCGGTATCAAGGCATTCAAATCCGGGCATTTCGCCATGACTGGAATTCACCACACGCCAGTGCTCATACACTGCACTGGCCCCGACACCTTCCACGTCTACGCACTGCGCACCTTCGCACTCGGAGTTTGGGAATGGCTAGTCGACGCCGCTGAGGGGCTCAGCGTTTCAGTCTGACTTCGTCAATCAACCAATCGCGGACAGCCATTACGTCCGGTTGCCTCGCCTTGGCAGGCGGATATGCCATTGTGTGGCTTTGTCCCAGTGGGAGCGACTTCTCCGACAGGACCACAAGTTCCCCAGAGGCGATTTCGCGCTGCGCCAGAAATTGCTGCCCAAGCGCGATCCCCAATCCGTCACGTGCCAACTGCAGGGCGATGCGTGACGCGTTGACAGCGTGCCCTGCGGCCAATTCCACTCTTTGCCCCGGCACGTGAACCGCAAACCAGTCGCGCCAGCCCGGATTGGAGCCAAAGGAACTTCCCCAGTTGGTGTGGATCAGGTCATTCGACAAACTCGAGGTAAAGGTGATGCGGCCACCCTTGCTGGCGAGAAATGAAGGTGAACACATCGGCTGCACATGGTCAGTGAAAAGTTCGTGCACTGTCGCCTCTGAGAGTGCGCTGCGGCCATAGCCGATGCGGATATCGACGCCTTGCATCAGGATATCAGCAGTTTCTTCCTCAATCCGCACATCGACACGCAGGCGTGGATGCTTGGCGAGGAAGCGCGGCAGGGCAGGCAAGAGCCAGCATTCCGCCACTGAGGGAATGACACTGATGGCAAGTTTGCGACGCGACGGCGACCGCGACACACGTGTAATGGTTTCGGCAATCTCATGCAGGGCAGGTGTCACGCCTGCAAAAACCGACTGCCCGGCATCAGTGAGCTGAATGCGATTGTTGAACCGCGTGAACAGGGTTTTGCCCAGGAAGTTCTCGAGCTTTTTGACCAGTTGGCTGATTGCGGCGGGCGTCACGCCTTGTTCCTCAGCCGCCAACGCAAAGCTGCCGCAACGGGCGGCGGCTTCAAAAGCCTTGAGGGCATTGAGTGGAGGAAGAATGTCACGCATGGCTTTGACCTAGTTAAACTAAGCCAAACTAACATTTTCTTCGTTGCAGGAAAAGAATTTCCCGCTCAAGTACCGTCTTCTGGCCAATGAGGTGACAACCATGCGCGACATTCTTGATCTCGACCGTTACCCGCTCGACAAGGTTGGTTCGCCCCAGTGGCAGTCGCTGGTGGACCGTTGCAAGGCCGATCTCACGGCCAACGGCATGTACAATCTCGAAGGGCTGGTGCGGCCTGCAGCGCTGACGAAATGTGTCGGCGAAATCATGCCTGTCATGAACACGCTGTCCTTCACCCACACCCGCGACCACAACATCTATTTCCTCAAGACCATTCCGGGCCTGCCGGAGGATCATCCGGCATTGCTCAAGACCAAGACAATCAATCATACCGTCTGCGCCGATCAGATTTCCCAGGGCGTGGTGATGTACATCTATGAATGGGCGCCGATGGTGTTGTTCCTGCAGGAGACCATGGGCAAGGATGCGCTCTACCCCATGCGCGATCCCTTGGCGCGCGTGAATGTGATGGCTTACCGCGAGGGTGAAGCGCTGAACTGGCATTTTGACCGCAGCGAATTCACCACAACACTGCTGTTGCAGGCTCCCGACAAGGGCGGCGAGTTCGTCTATCGCAATGATTTGCGCAGCGAAACCGACCCCAACTATGAGGGTGTGGCCAAGCTGATGCGTGGACAAGACCCAGAAGTGAAGACGCTGACACTGTCGGCGGGCACGCTCAATGTCTTCCGCGGCAAGAACACTGCCCACAAGGTCGCCACAGTCGAAGGCAAACGCGACCGCCTCATAGCCGTGTTCTCGTATTATCCAAAGCCGGGCGTGGTGTTCACGCCCGACGAGCAACGCGGATTCTACGGGCGGACCGCCTGAGCTTTCGCAACATCGGCAATCTGGCCGCCGGTGAGTGTCACCAGATCATCCCAGGTCAATTGAAATACTGCATTGGGAGTGCCGCCAGCGGCCCAAATTGTCGAAAATTGCTGCAAGTCCTGATCCAGAATTGTGACTGGCGGCGTCGCATGCCCCACGGGTGGCACACCGCCGATCACAAAGCCTGTTTTCTCGCGCACGAATTCTGCGTCGGCCGATTTCAGTTTCTCGCCGATCAGGGTCGCGACCTTTTTCTCGTCGACGCGGTTGCTACCCGACGTCACCACCAACACGGCGCGGCCACTGTCTGCAGCGTGAAAGATCACCGACTTGGCGATCTGTGCCACTGTACAGCCTATCGCAGCAGCTGCGTCTGCCGATGTCTTGGTGCTGGCGTCAAACTCGACGACCTGAAAACGCTCACCGAGCAAGGATTGCACGCGCAAGGCCGAGGGTTGCGTGGCAGTCTTCATGCCAATTTATGACCGCATCTTCTTGCCTTCCGGATCGAATGGCGGGTCGAAGATGATGCTGGCCTTGCGCATTTCGCCGAGAATTTCGATCTCGAAGACGCCATTGCCAAATTCGCCAGCGAGTTCTTTCGGAACATAGCCTTGGGCCATCGATTTCTCGACGAAGTGGGCATAGCCGCCAGATGTGACCCAGCCGATGACCTTGCCCTTGTGGAAGATCGGTTCATCGCCGAGCACGTCGGCATCGGCAGCATCAACGATCATGGAAACGCGGCGCAATTTTCCGCCCGTGCGCTTTTCCTCCATCGCCGCTTCACGACCGATGAAGTCGTTCTTGGTCAGGTCAATGAAGCGGTCCATGCCCGCCTCAAACGGCCCATAGATGGGGCGCAACTCGCGGTACCAAGTCGGGAAGTTTTTCTCGAGACGCATGGAGAGAAGCGCCCGCATGCCAAATGTCACCAGACCGTGCGCCTTGCCCTCTGCCTTGATCGCGGCATAAAGGCGGCGCTGATATTCTGGCGCCACCCAGATTTCGTAGCCAAGGTCGCCGGAATAGGTGACGCGGTTGATGATGGTGGGGCAATTGGCAATGTCCATGGTGCGCACATCCATGAACTTGAAGGCGGCGTTGGAGACGTCTTCATCGGTCATCGCCTGCAACACGTCGCGTGCCTTTGGCCCGGCAATCGAGAGGCCGACCATGTTCATGTCGAGACGCTCGATCCGCACCGATCCATCAGTGGGCAGATGCTGCTCGAACCAGCGCATGTGATACTTCTGCGCCTGCGACGAGCCCCACATGTAGTAGACCTCGTCCTTCAGCTTGGCGATGGTGAAGTCGCCGATGAGTTTGCCGCCGGGATTGAGCATGGGCGTGAGAATGATGCGGCCGGTCTTGGGCATCTTGTTTGTCATCAGCCGTGACAGGAATGATTCCGCCCCCGCACCGGTGAAACGATACTTGGCGAAGTTGGCGATTTCGGTGACACCCACGGCATTGCGGGTGCCGTGCACTTCAGCCTTCACGTGCTTGAAGTCATTGGAACGGCGGAACGAGACAACGTCCTTGGGTTCAACGCCCTTGGGCGCAAACCACAGCGGTGTTTCAAGACCCCATGAGTCACCCATGACGGCGCCTTCCTCACGCATGACATCATAGATCGGGGTGGTTTGCTGTGGGCGTGCGGCGGGGAGTTCCTCGTTGGGAAAGCGGATGGAGAAGCGCCTGGAATAATTCTCGCGCACTTTCTCGTTGGTGTAGCTGCGCGTTGCCCATTCACCAAATCGCGCCACATCCATGGCCCAGACATCAAAGCCCGGATCACCGTTGATCATCCACTGCGACAGCGCCAGGCCGACGCCGCCGCCTTGCGAGAAGCCGGCCATGACACCACAGGCCACCCAGTAATTCTTGACGCCGTGCACCGGGCCCACCAGCGGATTGCCGTCAGGAGTGAAGGTAAAGGGACCATTGATGACGCGCTTGATGCCGGCCTTCTGGAGCACCGGGAAATGCTTGTAGCCTAGCTCGAGATTGGGCGAGATGCGGTCGAGGTCGGGCTGTAGCAACTCGCGGCCAAAGCCCCACGGCGTCTGCCGCGGCTGCCATGGACGGCAATCCTGTTCATAGGTTCCAAGCACCAGACCGGTGCGCTCCTGGCGCATATAGATCTCGGCCTTGAAGTCGATGATGTGCGAGACTTCCTTGCCGAACTCCTTGTTGAAGGCGACAACTTCCGGCACTTCTTCGGTGACCAGATACATGTGTTCCATGGCCAGAACGGGAAGTTCGAGTTCGACCATGCGGCCCACTTCGCGGGCCCACAAGCCACCGCAGTTCACCACATGTTCGGCGTGGATGTTGCCCTTGTCTGTGATGACATCCCACGAGCCATCGGCACGGTGTTTGAGTTCCTGAACGCGCGTGCCCTGATAGATTTCAGCGCCACCGATGCGCGCCGATTTGGCATAGGCATGGGTCGTTCCTTCCGGATCGAGATTACCATCTGCGGCATCGAGCATGGCACCAACGAAGTATTGTTCCTCAAGCAGGGGGTTCAGCTTCTTGGCTTCCGCCATGGTGAGAAGTTCACATTCAAGGCCGAGATAGCGCGCCCGCGCATGGGCCATCTTCAGCCAGTCCATGCGGTCCTTGGTGTCGGCGAGAATGAGGCCACCGGAGCGATGCAGACCACAAGCCTGTCCGGAAATTTTCTCCAATTCGTCATAGAGGCCGATGGTATAGCCTTGCAGCTTCGCCACATTCGGATCGCCGTTCAAGGTATGGAAGCCGCCCGCCGCATGCCAGGTGGAACCGGAGGTGAGAATGTCGCGCTCGACCAGCACCACATCTTTCCAACCCGCCTTTGTGAGGTGATAGAGCACCGAGCACCCGACCACGCCGCCGCCAATCACCACCACCTGTGCCGAAGTCTTCATCTGCCAAACCTTTGTGTATTGCCAAGAGACCAAGGCATAGCCGCCTCAACAAGTGCCCGCAATCCGCCAGCGGGTGAGAAGCCTTCACCGGGGCACCTGGTGCCGATACGGTCCGCCAGATGCTGACTATGGTTTGGAACACGGTGACGCCGAGGTGGGTGTGGTCGCCAGGTACTTTCAGTTCATGCAGCGATTTTGCATGTGCCCCCATACCAGTTGGTGAAATGCGAAGGTCGATGGTTCTGGGGGATATGTTCCCAACTGCCGGGCAGAATCATAAACAGCAGGTGCGGTGCATTAACCATTACTAGGAAATTTTCCTCAATTTGCTTGCTCCTTGTTAGTTCCTTGGTAACTACTGAGAGTAGGCCAAAAAGATGTGGAAAACTCGACCGGGGGTTTGCAACCGAAAGGTGTTTTCCATGAGTACGATTTGTAGGTTAGTAACAACTGCGTCACTTCTTGCTGGGATTGGCGGTCTCGGCGTTTTCAGCGCTGGGCTGATAACTTCGGCAGAAACCCAAGCCGCCATCAAATGCAAGGTAAATTGGGTCAATGGTGCCTGTGGCACGACTACTAATTTTGGTGGCAACCCGGCTGGCGCGACCGTTCTTCAGGCGACCAACAACGGCAAAACGAAGCATCGTCATCGCCACCACGACGGAAGCTATGGATCCGGGTCTGGCGGTTACGGCAGTGGTTCAGGTTCGGGTAGCGGATCTGGCTCAGGCAGCGGGTCGGGCTCGGGGTCCGGTAGTGGTTCCGGTTCAGAATCTGGATCGGGGAGCGATCCAACCGACATGTGATTGGGCGGTCACTAACCCAACACCACCATTCTGGAGGCCGGAGAGGTTGCTCCGGCTTTCGTTCCGGCCTTCGCCTGGAATTGGGACCGCCCGGCCAAAGTCGTGGAATACGGCCCAACATGGCAATCACCCAACATGGCAATCACTTGTGCACTCGTGGTTCACCATAAAACCAAGGCTTCAGGCGCAAGCCTGCTTGGGCCGAATGCTTGGCATACTTGTTGCTTCGGAAGCAAAGCGTTCTAATCAGAGGTCGCCAGTTGTTTGAGTATGATCGAATGATCCCCAGAATTTCACCGGTATCATTGTTGCTTTTTGCCATCCACTCGCTCTTGGCTGTGCTGCTGCAAATGCAAAACGCGTCCATCAGCACGAATGTGACCGCAGCAGATGTTCTGCAGTTTGGCTTGGCCCACGTTGCGATTGGTCTCTTGATAGTGTTGGCATATGAGTTGATGAGTCGGCGGCGGATTCTCCTGCTGATCTTCTACCCGATCTATTTTTTGATACTTGTTGGCCTCGTCGGCAACCAGCTGTTCTATCAAATATTCCAGGATTCCTTGACGCTTTCACACCTCGACGAATTCAAGGTGGCAGATGCCGGCGTCCTCTCAGTTTCAATGCAATCCGAAATTGGACGCTACCAGATTTTGAATTTGGTGGCGCTCTTGTGTGCTGCCACAACACTCGCTTTTGCTGAGAAGCGCTGGCGGTCAAAGTACATCGCTCTGGTTGCAAAGCGCAATATTGCCTTCGCGGCGGGAGGCGCAGCGTTGGGTACGGCCGTTCTGGTCGCGGCGCTGCTCCAGTCACCCTCCGAACAGACCCGCCGTGCGAGCTCTCATCTGCTCCTGACATTGTGGACAGGCGGCAGTGCAGATGCGCAAGCTGTCTGAGCGATGAAGATGCAATTCAGCCTCCCGAACTTTTCAGCCTGCAAAATGGCACCGCTTTGGAGGTGCCGGGAGAGCTGGACGTTCTGCGCAAGAACAAGTCAATTCTCGCATCGTCACGGCGCAACGTCGTGTTTGTGGTGCTGGAGTCAGTTGGCAGCAAGCAACTGCTTCGCGATGGCGTCCCAAGGGCTGATGTAGCGCCGTTCCTCCACGCCGCAGCCAAGCATTCCATGGTGTTTGACACGGTGACCAACCAGTTTCCGGCCTCAACACGTTCGCATGTGGCCATGAATACTGGCGGCCTGATACCAACTTGGGCCTCGGTATCATCCAGCCTTGTTCATCCCTACAAGGGTCAATCTCTTGTTTCAGCCTTCAGGTCAGATGGCCGAAAGACGGGACTGTTCTCGGCTGCTTACCTCGATTACGAGAACCTGAAGTCATTCTATGACCGGCTGGGCTTTGACACCGTGTTGATGCCAGATGACAAGGATAGCGGACTTGCCGCCTACGCAAATCCTGATGGTTGGGGCATAGACGAGTATCCTGTGCTTTCCAGGGCCATGGACTGGGCGAAGCAGTCGCAATCTCCGTTCTTCATGCAGTTTCTGACGATTTCGACCCACCATCCCTATACCGTGCCACCTGGTCATGCGGCCCGGAACGCGGGCCAGAACAACCTGGAGAAGTATGAAGACACGTTGCGATTCACCGATGACGTGCTTCGCGACATGGCCGCGCAATTGATTGACATGGGCAAGGACGACACCATCATTGCCGTCATGGGTGATCACGGTGAGGCATTTGGTGATGTTCACTCCGACAACTTCGCCCACAAGAACTACCTCTTCCAGGAAAACATCGGCAACTTTCTGATGATTGTCGATTTGAAAAAAGAGATCATTCCTCTCGCATCGCATCGCCGCGCTACAATTGCCGACGTCATGCCCACGCTCATTGGTTTGCAAGGACTGGAGCCTTCACCCGGTCTGCCGGGGCAAGATCTGTTGTCACCGCATTACCAGGAACGAAACGCTTTCTATTTCAAGAGCTCTCATCCCGAGCAGTGGGGCATCCGCGACGGCGAGTGGAAATTCATCACCAAACGCTACGACGAAGACGAGTTTGAGCTTTACAATCTGACTGAAGACCCCGACGAGAAAGTCAATCTCGCCGGATTATATCCAGAACGTCTCAAGTCCTACCAGAAACTCGCGTCCAACTGGTACGTCATGCTCAACAACACATTCATCGCCAATCTCGGAATGGCGGATGATTCATCCGTGGCCAGGCTTGCGCTAGCTGACATTGCCAAACAGGGGTTCACCGAAGTGGCGGTCGGCACGGCAATCGATCCATTGCCCTTCCACAAGCTTGGCAAAGTCAATCCGGAAGAGAAATTGAGCATTTGGAGTTATGGCTCTGGGTTTGCCGAGAACACGTCAGTTGAGTACGTTTTCACTTCTCCATCAGGCGAAACAACGCGGCAGTCGTTTATGCATGAAGCGGGTTGGGTTAGCGTGACCTACAACGAAGCGCTGGCAAAGAAGCGCGAACCAGGCACGTGGAAACTGGAATTGCAAGTGGCTGGCAAACCACTTATCGAGACTCAATTTCAAGTAGTCAATGATGCGCCGCTGACCTGGTCTGCAATTGATCTAAAGCCTGGGGTGCGCTTCATCGAAACGGCGCTCGTTTTTGGTGACGAAACGCAAGTCGTGGACAACGTCAACCCGCAACAAGCAGTGACGCTCTTGGTCGGCCTGCTGCCCTATCCAGCCAATACAGGATTTTTTGCTACCGTGACTGGACCAACTGGCGAAAGCAAAGAATTTATCTTCGACATTGCGGCCGACTGGGACAAGGCGTGGATACAAATGCCTCAAGGTACCTTTGCGGCACCTGGACAGCATGCCATCAGAGTATTCAAGGATGAAAAGGAAGTCGCTTCAACGACGGTCGAGTCCGATGCCGCTGTACCTGTCGTTGCCCAGTTTGCAATGATTTCCAACTGATGTGGACGGACAAATCGTCTGAGGACCAGGCAGACCAAGATTGCTGCCAGCGGCGTTCGTCTGAAGCGTGTTCCTGATGAAACTGTATTGGTGACCTGTGAATCGAGGGCCGCCATCTGCAGGCCACGGAGATTTGGCACGCAGTTCTCGCATCATTCAGACTGCACTGCAGAATGGTGCTTTGGGAAATCACCCAACAAAAAAGCCCCGCGGGTTGCGCGGGGCTCGACAGAAAACGAAAACCGGAAACGGTTAGATCGCTTCCTTGACTTCCTTGGCGGCGCGGAAGGCCAGCTTCTTGGACGCCTTGATTTTGATTTGCTCACCCGTCAGCGGATTGCGGCCGAGGCGGGCAGGGCGCTTGCGGACCTGGAAAATGCCAAGACCGGTGACGCGGACCTTGTGGCCCTTCTTCAAGTTCTTGACCGTGAGCTCGACGAAGTTCGCGAGCAGTTCGCCCATGGCCTTCTTCGACATTTCGTGGGTCTCAGCAAGTTCTGCTGCGATCTTGGACAAAGCAACCGTAACAACCTTTTCGTCAGCCATGTGTCATCTCCCTTGCTGGTGGCGAATCGTAGATGAACGATTGGTTACAACAGCAGATGATTCGTGAAAACCCTTATTTTCCGGGCCTCTTTTGAATCAGAATCCAAAAAGCCCAAGGATTTCGCAGTTAACTTCTTGTTAATGATTGTGGCTTCTGGAATTACCTTGAAAATACAGATGGTTAAGATTAAAATCGGTTGTCAGATCAGACAAAATCCACGTGATTTTTGAGTTCAAGTGGGCCCAGACCATGCTTTTCGGAAAGTGCCAAAAGATTGGCCAGACGGGCCTGGCGCTGCAACTCACCCGACATATTGGCGGCATGAACGCGAATCGCCACGACAGGTGAAGGTATATGTTGCAACACCGCACCGGAGTGGGCGACGCGGAGATACCAGTCCCAATCCCAATAGTAGGGAAGTGTCGCATCAAAGTTGCCCAAGGTGTTGTGCAGGTTGCGGGCGTAGCACACGGCAGAAACGAGAATGGTGTTGTCACGCGCCAGGCTCTCCACCGTGGCGTTGTGGGTGAAGGGCTGGGGCGGCCGGCCATCGGCATATTCCATCATACCGTCGCCGAACGTGAAATCAGCCCCCGCGTCAAACGCCGCTGCCGCTCTGGCGAGGTGCCTCTGGTCGATCCAGCGGTCGTCATCATCGAGAAAGGCAATGACATCGCCGCGTGCCGATTGAACTCCAAGTGAGCGCGCCGCCACGGCACCACGCCCGGCGTTTTCAAAATGACGGATTCGCGGATCGGGCGGCAGCGGCAGCAATGCCTCGCCATCATTGACGACGAGAAGTTCCAGCGTCACGTCCTGCTGAACCAGCACGGATGCAATCGCCTCCGCCAGAAACTGCGGTCGGTTGCAGGTGGGAATAATGACAGAGAAGTATCTCACCCGGCTGTTACGACTTGTGCTGGGGAACAGTTTCATCCGCGCCGGGCCGGGCATTGGCAAAGGCCTCAAGCGTTTCACAATGCAGCGCCATGGCATGGAGCTTCGGGTACTTGCTGGCCGGGAAGCACTCCGGCACGCGGAGCTTCATGTGCATGATCATGCACGCAGCAGTGACATCGGCCTGGGTCAGCTTGTTGTCGAAGAACCACGGCGTGCCGCAGTCATACTCAAGTTTTTCAAGGCTGGTGTTGATCTGCGAGAGCAAACGCTTCTCCCAGGTTTTCGCCAGCATCTTGTCGGGATGGTTGTAGCGCTCGAAAAAGATCTGCACCACTTTCTCGGCGAGGCCAGCGGCAAGGTATACCGACTGCAACACATGACGGCGTTCAGGCCCGTGGCGCGGCGTCAGGGCCCGCGCTGGTCCCGCCATCTCGTCGAGATGGTCAATGATGGCGTGCGAGTCGATCATTGTCTCACCTGTCTCGAGAATGAGTGCAGGCACGCGCAGCAAAGGATTGATCTTTTGCACTTCGGCGGCATTGCGGAAGATCGACAGGGGATTGCGCTTGAACGGCATGTGGTAGTGATTGAGTGTCACCGCCACACGGCGCACAAAGGGCGAGTCGAATTGGCCGACCAGGATCATGCCGTCATGATGGCGCGCTTATCCCAGCCGATCAAGCACCCTTTGCCGCCCGATCAGGGGCAGGAGTGATGCCAGTTCCGGGCCATGGTCGAGGCCGGTGAGGGCGAGACGCAACGGCATGAACAGCGGTTTGCCTTTGCGGCCGGTGGCGGTTTTGACAGCCTCGGTCCAGATTTTCCACGTTGTGCCGTCCCACGGTTCGGGCGGCAGCAGGTCACTGGCGACACGGATAAAGTCGGCGTCCTCAGCGGCGGGTTCGATTTTCAGATCCCGACGGATGACGTCATCCCACAATGACGTGTCCGATAGTTTCGTGATGTTGCCGCGCACCGCCAGCCAGAAAGCCTCAGACAGCCCCGGCGACTGTGCTGCCAGTCGGTCTTTCACCACCGCAAAAGGCGTCATGTGCAGGAGCTTGGCATTGAGCGCCACCAACTCCGCTTCGTCAAAGCGGGCCGGAGAACGCGACAGCTTGGCGAGATCAAAGCCTTCGATCAACTCTGTATAATCCGTGCACGGATGAATGTTGTCAGACGTGCCGAGCAGGGCGGCATGGCTGACCACAGCCATCGCTTCAAATCCGTCTTCGCGCATCTGCCCGATGGAGAGAGACCCCAGCCGCTTCGACAGTCCCTTGCCATCAGCACCAGTCAGCAGCGAGTGGTGTGCATAGGTGGGAACAGTGCCGCGCATCGCTTGCGTGATCTCGATCTGCACGGCGGTGTTGACCACGTGGTCCTCGCCACGAATGACATGGCTGACAGCAAAGTCCACATCATCAATGACCGAGGGCAGGGTGTAGAGATATGAACCATCCTCGCGGACCAGCACCGGATCGGAGAGCGTCGCCGTATCGATATGCACTGGTCCGCGAATGAGGTCGGTCCACTCCACCTGCTTGTGCGCCAGCTTGAAACGCCAGTGCGGCTTGCGCCCCTGCGCCAGATAGGTTTGCAACTCGTCTTCACTCAACTTCAGTGCGGCGCGATCATAGATCGGCGGCAGGCCGCGGGCCTGCTGGCGCTTGCGGCGGCGGTCGAGCTCGTCTGCGGTTTCGTAGCAGGGGTACAGGAAACCGTGCTGGCGCAGGTCATCGGCCACCGCGTCATAGCGGGCAAAGCGCTTCGACTGCCATTCGATGCGGGCCGGCTTGATGCCCAGCCAATCGAGGTCTGTGGCAATGCCGCTCGCGTATTCCGCGGTTGAACGTGCCGTATCCGTGTCGTCGTAGCGCAGGATGAATTGCCCCTCGCTCTTCTTGGCAAAAAGCCAGTTGAGGATGGCGGTGCGGGCATTGCCGATGTGGATGCGGCCAGTGGGCGAGGGCGCGAAGCGAACAGTGGTCATGGGCAAGCGCTACCCGGCGCGCGCCCAATCGTCAATAATGGCGTCAAGAATGGTGCCTCGCAACCTGATCTGATATGGGAACACAAAAGAGGTGTCAGATGAAATTGAGGCAGTTGGGCAGGGGCGGCCCCATGGTAGGTGAAGTGGGCTTCGGCGCCATGAGCATCGCTGGCGCATTTGGGGCAACGGACGAAGCAACCGCTCACCGCACCCTGGATGCCGCGCTTGATCTCGGCGTCACCCATATCGACACGGCCTTGATCTATGGGCCTCATGTTTCCGAAACATTGATCGGCAAATACCTTGCCAAGCACCCCACGGCAAAGAAGCGCTTTTCCATCGCCACCAAGGGCGGTTTCCGGGTCAATCCGCGCGGCATCAGCAACGAGGCTGGCTTTATGCGCGAATGTCTGGAAAGCTCATTGCGCCGGTTGGGCGTCGATCATGTCGACCTCTACTACATCCACCGCCGCGACCAGAGCATCCCCATCGAAGATGTCACAGGAACGCTGGCGCAGTTTGTGAAAGAGGGCAAGATCGGGGGCATCGGCTTCTCGGAAATTTCACCAGCTTCGCTGGAGCGCGCCGTCAAAGTTCATCCCGTCGCCGCCGTGCAGAGCGAATACTCCCTGTGGTCGCGCCTGCCCGAACTCGGCATGGTGCAAGCCTCCCAACGCCACGGTGCAGCACTGGTGGCGTTCTCACCCGTGGCCCGCGGAATCTTGAGTGATGTGACACTTGTGCCGGAGAACTTTGCCGATGGCGATTTCCGCAAGCCCATGCCGCGCTTCCAGCCGGAGGCATTTGCCTGGAACATGCACTACGTGGAAGCCATCCGCCGCTTTGCCCGCGCGCGCGGCTGGACGGCATCAGCTCTGGCCATAGCCTGGGTATTGCATCAGGGGTCACACATCATTCCCATTCCCGGCACACGTACGGCGGAGCATCTGGCCGAGGACGCCAAGGCTTCGGATATTCATCTGTCCACGGATGATTTAGCGCACATTGCCCGCATCCTCCCGCCCGGCTGGGCGCAAGGCAACCGCTATTCCGAGGAACAGCAGAAGAGTTCGGAATTGTATTGTTAAGTCTGCGGATCCCTGAATCCATTCGTGATCGGATACCGGCGGTCACGGCCAAAGTTGCGCCGCGTGATCTTCACACCCGGTGCCGCTTGCCGGCGCTTGTATTCGGCGACGTAGAGCATGTGCTGGATGCGCTTGACCAGCGCCGCGTCATGACCACGTGCCACGATGTCCGCCACGGATTGTTCGCGCTCCACCAGCCCGTCGAGAATGTCATCAAGCACCTCATACGGTGGCAGTGAATCCTGGTCCTTCTGGTTTTCGCGCAATTCCGCTGTTGGTGCCTTGGTGATGATGCGCGTGGGGATGACCTCGCCTTGCGTGTTGCGCCAGGCAGCGAGCCGGTAGACTTCGGTCTTGTAGACATCCTTGATCGGATTGTAGCCACCGTTCATGTCGCCATAGAGCGTGGCATAGCCAACACTCATCTCGCTCTTGTTGCCAGTGGTGAGAACCATCGCGCCCATCTTGTTCGAAATCGCCATGAGGATGACACCACGCGTGCGCGACTGGATATTCTCTTCGGTGACGTCGGCCTTGCGGCCTGCAAACATGGGGGCAAGAGCGGAGATGAAGCCTTCCACCGGCTCCTTGATCGGGATTACATCGTAGCGCACGCCCAAACGCTTGGCGCAGTCCTCGGCATCAGCAAGCGAATCCTTCGAGGTATAGGAGTAGGGCAGCATGACGCAGTGGACTTTGTCGGCGCCCAGCGCATCAACGGCCATGGTCGCGACAACAGCAGAGTCAATGCCGCCTGACATGCCGAGCACAATTCCCGGAAACCGGTTCTTCTGCACATAATCGCGCAGGCCGAGCACGCAGGCCTTCCAGGTTTCTTCCTCACGTTCCGGCAGCCGGGCGATGTCGCCCTTCTCCATGTGCCAGCGCTCACCGTTGCGCCGCCATGTTGTAATGGCCACGGCCTCCTCGAACATCGGCATCTGCAGGGCCAACGAGTGATCGGCGTTGAGCACAAAGCTTGCGCCATCAAACACCAACTCATCCTGACCGCCAACCTGATTGAGATAGGCCAGCGGCAAGCCGGTTTCGGTGACGCGCGCCACAACCAGGTTGAGCCGCACATCATCCTTGTTGCGCTCGAACGGCGAGCCATTGGGTGAGAGCAGAATTTCGGCGCCGGTTTCGGCCAGCGTTTCGCACACTTCCTCGGTCCAGATATCCTCACAGATGGGAACGCCAATTCGAACACCCTTCACTACAAAGGGTCCAGGTGCCGGGCCGGGCTGGAAGACGCGCTTTTCATCGAACACGCCATAGTTCGGCAGATCGAATTTGTGGCGCACGGCCTCGATTCGCCCGCCATTCAGCAGCGCCACTGAATTGTGCAATTTCTCGCCCTCACGCCACGGCAGGCCGATGAGCACCGCCGGACCACTGGCAAATTCCCGCGCCAGACTCTCTGCCGCCGCCTTGCAGGCCGCCACGAAAGATGGCCGCAGCACCAGATCCTCGGGCGGATAGCCGGCGATGAACAGTTCCGGAAAGACCACGAGATCAACGGCAGCGTGGGCCGCAATCACGCTGCGCGCTTTTTCGGCGTTGGCTGCCACCGCACCGACAGTGGCGTTCAGTTGCGCAAGCGCGATGGTCAGGGACTGGCTCATGGCGCGCTTCTAGACGATCAGAAACTCTTTTCAAATCGTCTTGCAATTCCCCCTCCCAGTCGCCAAATTCCCGCTCCAGTGATGCATCCGCAATTGCGGGGGAAATTCAGGAGGTCACCATGCGTCTCGACAATGAACGTCCAAGCGACAATGTGCAGGATCAGCGTGGCTCTGGCGGCGGCGGCGGATTCGGCTTGCCGGGTGGCCGCGGTGGCCGCATCAACATTCCGATGGGCGGTGGCAGCCGCGGTGGCATGTCGATCTCCACGATCGTGCTGCTGGTCGTGGCCTATCTCGCCCTCAAGTTTCTCTTCGGCATTGACCTGCTGTCGATGATGAACGGTGGCGGTGGTGGCCTGCCCGTTCCGGGCGGCGGCTCTTCAACCGAATACCAGATTCCCGACGCCAACACCGACGTGACCGACGCGCAACTGCCCGGCACCGGCACCGGCTCGGCCGATGTGACCACCGACGCCGGCAAGGATTTCGTCTCCCGCGTGCTCGGCTCCACCGAGCGCACCTGGGATGGCATCTTCACCAAGATGAACCAGCAATATCCCAAGCCCACGCTGGTGATGTTCTCGGGCTTCACGCAATCGGCCTGCGGCATGGCGCAGTCGGCCATGGGACCGTTCTATTGCCCGCGCGACCAGAAGGTCTACATCGACCTGTCGTTCTATCAGGACATGAAGAACAAGCTCGGTGCACCGGGAGACTTCGCGCAAGCCTACGTCGTCGCCCATGAGGTTGGCCACCACGTGCAGAACACCTTCGGCATTCTCGACAAGGTGATGCAGGCGCGCTCACGGTTGTCGGAAGAAGAAGGCAACGCGCTGCAGGTGCGTACCGAATTGCAGGCGGACTGCTTCGCCGGCATCTGGGCCCAGGAAGCCAACGCCCGCGCCAACATCCTTGAAGAGGGCGACGTGGAGGAAGGCCTCAATGCCGCCTCAGCCATCGGCGACGACCGCCTGCAGAAACGCAGCCAGGGCTACGTGGTGCCGGAAAGCTTCACCCACGGCTCGTCAGAACAGCGCGTGCGCTGGTTCAAGCAGGGCATGCAGGCAAAGTCAGTACGCGACTGCGACACCTTCGCGGCGGAGAACCTGTGAGGGAACAATAGTCCTGAACAGGCCCATCGAACTAGTTTCAACTCGTAGTCTCCCCAACAAAAAACCCCGCCATCGCTGGCGGGGTTTCTTGTTTCTTTGAAACTGTTGCGCTCAGGCGCTCTTGTTCATCTGGGCCTTGATCAGGCCCGCAACGATCTGCAGCACGATGCCGCCGACGCCGGACACGGCGATGTTGCCGATGTCAAAGCCGCCTGCCGAGGCCATGCCCAGCAGCGGGCCAAGCAGCGAGCCGCCGCCGAGGCCACCGAGTGCGCCGGCAATGGTATTGCCTGCGGTTCCGAGGCTGGCGTTCTTCATCGCCGCGCCGCCGACATTGCCGCCCACTGCACCCGCCACGAGTTGCAGAATGATCGGAAGAAGTGTTTCCATAATTGGACTCCCATTGGTTTTTAGGCCCGCCCCCGATGGCGGGTTAACCAGCGGGTTACCATTATTCGCCCTCATCACAAAGTCGTAGTTTGCGCGGCGCGGTGCCTGTGGAGGAGGTGGAGGAGAAGAATCTCAGTACGCGTTTTCGTTCTTCAGCAAGGCCAGCGGCGTCTTGGCGAGGATGTAGAGATCAAAGCCCAGCGACCAGCGGTCAATGTATTCGAGATCGTGCTTGACGCGCTGTTCCAGTTTCTCGCGCGTATCGGTTTCACCGCGCCAGCCATTGACCTGGGCCCAGCCGGTGATGCCGGGCTTCACCTTGTGGCGGGCGAAATAACCATCGACAACCTGGTCATAGAGCGTGCCGGCAGCTTTCGCCTGGGTGGCATGGGGACGCGGGCCGACGAGCGAGATGGTGCCCAGCAGAACATTGAAAAGCTGCGGTAATTCGTCAAGCGACGTCTTGCGGATGAGGCGGCCGACGCGGGTCACGCGTGGATCATCTTTGGTCACCAGCTTTGCTGCTGCGGCATCACTCATGTCGGTATACATCGAGCGGAACTTGAACACTTCGACGAGCTCGTTGTTGAAGCCGAAACGCTTCTGCCGGAAAATCACCGGGCCCTTGCTTTCGAACTTCACCGCGAGCGCCGTTGCCAGCATCACCGGTGCCAGGCCGATGATGGCGAGCACGGCGATGACCTTGTCCATGCCGGCCTTGAGGAATGCATCCCAGCCCGAGAGCGGGCGTTCGAAGACATTGAGCAGCGGCAAGTCACCGAGATAGGTATAGGCGCGCGGTGACAGCTTGAGTTCGGCTGCCGCAGCACTGATTCGGATATCAACCGGCAACTCCCACAGGCGCTTGAGGATTTGCAACAGGCGCTGCTCAGCCGTCATCGGGATTGCCACGACGATGAGATCAACGGTGTGATTGCGGGTGAACTCCGCCAGATCGGAAATCTTGCCGAGCTTCCTGTGCTTGCGAATGGATTCGGGGCTGCGGTTGTCATAGCGGTCGTCGAACAGGCCGACGACTTCGGCATCGAGGTTCTGCGACTGCTCGATGAGATGAACAGCATCTTCCGCCGCCTTGCCGCCGCCAACGATGGCAATGCGCTGCTTGAGCGATCCCTGCCTGGACAACGGCAGCGACCACAGATGCGTGGCCAGCCGGGTGAGCGAGAGGTAGGAGGCAGTCAACACCAGGAACGACACGGCCCAATGGGGTGTCAGGGCCAGATCAAAAAGCGGCGACAACCACCACGCCGACAAGCCAATCAGGGCAACGACAGCGAAGGTCTTGGTTGCGGTGGCAAGGCCGTTGAACCAGGCAGTGATGGCATAGAGCTTCAGCCCGCGCGTCAGGCGCAGCGCTGCAAAGGCAATGAGCAGCGCGAAAAATCCGGCAACCGAAACCTGGTGCGCTGTCTTGGCCGCCTGCAAGGTGAGGAAGAGGGTGATACCGGTAAGCGCCACAAGATCAAGACTCTTGGCCAGCCGTTGCACCACTTCTGCATCAATGGTTTTTGTCTTCATGTCGCATCCCCGGATCAACATGGGTCTTCACCCACTCATCCACCATCCCGCTTGGCAGGTGGGTGATGAGGAAATGCTAACACCACGGCACCGACTGGGGCGGTGGTGAAGAAGCACTTGCGTGGCAAGGTTGACAATGTGTGAAGTGCGGGACTTGCCGTAATCCAATCATGAGAATGGGAAATGGTGGGCGATACTGGACTCGAACCAGTGACCCCTGCGATGTGAACACAGTGCTCTACCAACTGAGCTAATCGCCCGTATCCGATTGGGGTAGCGAGGCTATAGGGGCCTGTCGGGGCGAAAGTCAATGGCGTGAAATTGTGCCTTTGTTTACTGTGCGCCAAGGCACTTGCATCCGGTTGCGGCGCGTGCCCGTATGACCGACATGCGCATGTTTTTCTATAGCCTTGGTGGCGGGTTGATGGTGCTGGGACTGCTTTACCATTTCGCGGCGCTTGCTGTTTTCAACGCGCTGGTTCCCAAGGACGGCGCCACCGCAAGTGTGACAGGCAACATCGCCTATGGCAGCCATTCCCGTCAGCGCCTCGACATCTACACACCAAAAGGCCAGGGGCCGTTTCCGGTGCTGGTGTTTGTCTATGGTGGCTCGTGGGATTCAGGCCGCAAGTCCGACTATGGTTTCGTTGGTCATGCTTTCGCCGCCCGGGGATTCCTGACGGTCATCGCCGACTACCGGTTGGTCCCCGAGATTCACTATCCGGCATTTGTCGATGACACTGCCAGCGTCATCCGCTGGGCCGGCGAACATGCAACGCATCATCGTGGCATGGCCGACCACCTGTTCGTCGTTGGTCATTCGGCTGGTGCCTACAATGCCGTGCAGGCCGTGCTGCAACAACGCTTGGAGGAACGCGTGAAGGCAATGGCCTCACTTTCGGGACCGTTTGATTTCCTGCCCCTCGATTCGCCCAAGAGCATTGCCGCCTTCGCCCGGACAGCGGACCTTGCGGCAACCCAGCCGGTCAATCTCGATCTCTCGCGAATGCCGCCGTTGCTGCTGCTCCACGGCTCGGACGATACAACGGTTGGACTGCACAACAGCCGCAACCTTCATGCTTCACTCATGCGCGCCGGGCGAGACAGCGTGCACAGGGAATATTCTGGCATCGGTCATGCTGAACTGATGCTGGTGCTGGCGAAACCGCTGCGTGGCCGTGCCCCGGTGCTCGAAGATGTCGTCACTTTCTTTCAGAGATAGCGCTGCACGATCGGCCAGGCCTCGTCGAAATGGTCAATCATGTGTGTGGGATTGAATTCGCGCACGTGCCGGGCGGTGTAGCCGAAGGTGACGGCAATGACCGGCACCCCGGCGTTCTGCCCGGTGCGGATGTCGGTTTCACTGTCGCCCAGCATGATGGAACGGGCAGGATCATGGCCGATACGTTTTGCCGCCTCGAAATAGGGGCGGGGGTCTGGCTTGGCGACACCGATGGTATCTGGCCCGACGATGGCACCAAAGTATTTTGACATGTCGAGAGCATCGAGCAGCCGGGTCGAAAGGCTCTCCAGCTTGTTGGTACAAACCGCCATGGCGAGGCCCTGGTCCCGCGCCTGATTGAGCAGCGCAATCAGTCCGGGATAGGGTCTGCTGTTCGCCGCGATGTTGTGGGAATAGTAAATGATGAATTCCTGGTAGAGCGTTTCAATGGCGCGGCCCTCGACAGGCTCGCCGGTTGCTTCACAGCCCCGCGCAATCAATGCCTTCGCCCCATGGCCGACGAAGGCGCGCACTTCTTCCAGCGTGATCGGACGCCGTTTTAGCGTGGCCAGGACATGGTTGGTGGCGGCGTGCAAGTCAGGTGCCGTATCCACCAGCGTGCCATCAAGATCAAAAATCAGTGCGTCAACTGGCATTGTCTTATCCATCTTCTGGCCCGTTTGTGCCACGCTATTCCCCATGCTAAGCCCCCCGCAGAATTCAGGAGATATGCCATGGACATCGCCAAGACCCAAGCCCTGCGCGACATTTTGAAAGACAAATCGCTGCTCAGGGACAAATGCTACATTGATGGCAAATGGGTTGGCGGGGCCGCCACCATCGATGTCACCAACCCGGTGGACGAACGCGTGGTGGGCTCGGTGCCGAAGCTCGGCGGGAATGAAACCCGGATCGCCATCGAAGCCGCCGAAAAGGCGCAGAAACTGTGGGCCAGGCGCACCGCCAAGGACCGCGCCGGCATCATGCGCAAGTGGTTCGCCCTGATGATGGAAAACCAGGAGGACCTGGCCCAGATCCTCACCGCAGAGCAGGGCAAGCCGCTGCTCGAATCGCGCGGTGAAATTGCCTACGGTGCCTCCTTCATCGAATGGTTCGCCGAGGAAGCCAAGCGCGTCTACGGCGAAGTGGTGCCGGTGCCGTTCCCCAACGGCCGCGCCGTGGTGATCAAGCAGCCGGTCGGCGTTGTCGCCGCTATCACGCCGTGGAATTTCCCCAACGCCATGATCACCCGCAAGGCTGGTGCAGCACTTGCAGCCGGTTGCGCCATGGTGGTGAAACCCGCCAGTGAAACACCACTTTCGGCACTCGCCATTGCCGAACTTGCCGAGCGCGCCGGAATTCCCTCAGGCGTCTTCTCGGTCATAACCGGCTCGGCCCGCGAGATTGGCGCGGAAATGACGGCCAACCCGATCGTCCGTGGACTGACGTTCACGGGTTCAACTGAAATCGGCCGTCTGCTCATGCAGCAGTGCGCGCCAACCATCAAGAAGATGGGACTGGAACTGGGCGGCAACGCCCCCTTCATCGTCTTTGATGATGCTGACCTTGATGCCGCTGTGGCAGGTGCCATGGCGTCCAAATACCGCAATGCCGGACAAACCTGCGTCTGCGCCAATCGCCTTTATGTACAGGACGGTGTCTATGATGCCTTCGCCAAGAAACTCGCGGTTGCAGTCGAAAAGCTGAACGTGGGCAACGGCGCTGCCGATGGCGTGACCACCGGTCCGTTGATCAACGCCGCTGCCATCAAGAAGGTCGAGGAACATATCGCTGACGCTCTCGCCAAGGGCGGCAAGCTCGCCACTGGCGGCAAGCACCTGGGCGGCAATTTCTTTGAGCCGACGATCATCACTGGCGTGACCTCGGACATGGCAGTGGCCCGCGAAGAAACCTTCGGCCCGGTGGCACCGTTGTTCAGGTTCAAGACCGAGGAAGAAGTGATTGCTCTCGCCAACGCCACCGAGTTTGGCCTTGCATGCTACTTCTATACCCGCGATATCGGCCGTGTCTGGCGCGTCGGCGAGGCGCTGGAATACGGCATGATCGGTATCAACGAAGGCATCATCTCAACGGCGGAAGCGCCGTTTGGTGGCGTCAAGGAATCAGGCCTGGGCCGCGAAGGTTCAAGCCATGGCATGGAAGAGTACCTCGAAGTGAAATACATGTTGATGGGTGGTTTGGGTAAATGAGTGCCAAGAAAGTTGTCGACGCCGACGCGCAAAAGAAAGCCGCCGCTCTCGCCGCCCTCGAATTGGTGAAATCCGGAATGAACCTCGGCCTTGGCACGGGTTCAACCGCCAACCATTTCATTCGGGCCCTGGGTGCCAAGGTGAAGGCAGGACTTGACGTCAAGGGCGTTCCCACCTCCAAGGCCACCGCTGACTTGGCGAAAGAACTTGGTATTCCCCTGACCACGCTGGGTGACCACCCCTTTCTTGATCTCTGTGTCGATGGTGCCGATGAGTTTGATCCGGAGCTGCGACTGATCAAGGGCGGCGGCGGTGCGTTGCTCATTGAGAAGATTGTTGCTTCATCAGCAAGGCAGGTCGTCATCATCACCGACGAGACCAAGCGCGTGAAGAAACTGGGGCAATTCCCGTTGCCCATCGAAGTGGTGAACATGGGCGTAAAAGCCACCGCCTGGAAGCTGGAGCGCGCATTCCGCTCGTTTGGCATGTCACCGAAGATGACGCTGCGCGTAAAAGATGGCCAGACCTTCCGCACCGACATGGGCAATATCATCATCGATGCTGCCTGTGGCGAGATCAAGGATCCGGATCGTCTGGAATTTGTGCTCAACAATATTCCAGGTGTGGTGAACAACGGTCTCTTCAACCACATTGCTACCAAGATCATCATCGCCACCTCAAAGGGCATTGAGGAAATCAACCGCGCGTGACCCATTTTGACTACGACCTTTTCGTCATAGGCGCAGGTTCGGGCGGTGTCCGGGCCGGGCGCATTGCGGCGAAGCATGGTGCGAAAGTTGCCGTGGCCGAGGAATACCGTGTCGGCGGCACCTGTGTCATTCGCGGCTGCGTACCGAAGAAGCTGCTGGTCTACGCCTCGAAATTCTCCGAAGAGTTTGAAGACGCCATTGGCTTCGGTTGGACCACGGAAAAGGTATCCTTCGATTGGGCAACCCTGATCGACAACAAGGACCGGGAAATTGACCGCCTGAGCAAGATCTACGTCCGCAACCTCGAAGGCGCAGGGGCGGAACTGATCCTTGAACGCGCCACCATTGTTGATCCGCACACGGTGCAATTGGCCTCTGGCCGCAAGGTGACGGCGAAATACATTCTCATCGCCACGGGTGCGGCACCTTTCGTGCCGCAGCATTTGCCGGGCCGCGAACTGGCCATCACGTCAAATGAGGCCTTCCATCTGGAGCGCTTGCCGCGCCGCATCGTCATCGTTGGCGGAGGGTATATTGCGGTCGAGTTCGCCGGCATCTTCAATGGTCTCGGTGTCGAAACGGTTCTGTTGTACCGCGGCGAGCAGATTCTGCGCGGTTTTGACGATGACCTGCGCAACCATCTCGCTGCCGAAATGGAAAAGAAGGGCATTGAAATCCGCACCGGCGTCGATGTCCATGAAATCCAGCGTTCCGGCGATGGCGTGCGCCTGACGCTGACTGATGGATCGTCATTTGGTGCCGGGCAGGTGATGTTCGCCACTGGCCGCATCCCCAACACCTTTGACCTGGGCCTCGAGAACGTCGGATTGCATGGCACACCTCACGGGGCCATCGATGTTGATGACCACTCATGGACCAAAGTGGATTCGATCTATGCCATCGGTGATGTCACCAACCGTGTGAATTTGACTCCCGTGGCGATCCGCGAAGGCCACGCCTTTGCCGACACGGTGTTTGGCGGCAAGCCCACGACGGTCAATCACTCGATGATTCCCACAGCCGTGTTTTCGCAGCCGGAACTGGGCACCGTAGGCCTCACTGAAGCGCAGGCCCGCGAGAGCCACAAGAAGATCGACATCTACAAATCCAGTTTCCGCCCGATGAAAAACACGCTTTCGGGCCGCGATGAGCGCATGATGATGAAGCTGGTGGTCGATGGCGAAACCGACCGCGTGCTCGGCTGTCACATCGCCGGACCCGACGCGGGCGAAATGGCGCAACTCCTCGGCATCGCCGTCACCTGTGGTGCAACGAAAGCGCAGTTTGACGCAACCATGGCTGTGCATCCGACAGCGTCAGAAGAATTGGTGACGATGCGCGCTAAATCTCGTTAGTCGATAACCTCGTAGTGCGCTTCCACTGTCACGCCGTTGTTGATCGGCAGCAAGTCTTGCGGGCAGGCGGAAAAGGCCACGATGCAATCCATTTCGGCTTTGAACAGCACGTTGTCGCCGGGCTTGCACAGGCAGTTGCCCCATTCCAGTGAACCATCCTGGCGCCACGGAATGTTCATGAACAGGTTGAGGCTGTCGGGCGTGTAGGGGATGGTGATGCCCAGTGCGGCGAGCCCTGCATGCAGGTTGTCGCGGCAATTGTCGTGGTAGTGGGTGCAGCCAAGAAGGCCGTAGCGTTCGTTGTCGCATGGCGCAATCAGCGTGTCATGGCGGCCGGGGGAATTGTCCTCCACCATGGTCAGGATGGGGCGGCGGTGGTTGGTGATCATCTTGTCGCCAGCGATGGGAAAAAGCCGCGACCAGAAGGCCCGGCTGTGTTCCATGCCCAGGTATTCGCGGAAGTCATTGCCGTTGAAGGCCCAGAAATCGACGATCTGGTTGCCGTGGGTATTGATGACCTTGACTGACTGGCCCTTGGCCAGACGGTGGGCTTTTCCGGCCCGGGCGGGAATCGTGTGGCGCATGTGCTTTCTCCTGAGAGTACTTTATTCATGCCCGCAAAGCAGTTACAAGCCCGCCACCATGACCGATGCTCCCAAGAAGCCTGCCCAAAAGAACGACCAAAAGACCGATCGCTATCGCGACACCGTTTTCCTTCCCGCCACCGACTTCCCCATGCGGGCGGGGCTGCCGGACAAGGAACCGGCGCTCTTGAAGCGCTGGCAGGACATGGACCTGTTTGGCCAGTTGCGGGCGCAGTCCAAGGGCCGCGAGAAATTCGTGCTCCACGATGGCCCGCCCTACGCCAACGGCAACATCCACATCGGCCATGCGCTGAACAAGATCCTCAAGGATCTGGTGTCGCGCTCGGCCCAGATGGCGGGATATGACTCGCACTATGTGCCGGGCTGGGATTGCCACGGCCTGCCGATCGAATGGAAGATCGAGGAACAATACCGCGCCAAGGGCAAGAACAAGGACGCGGTGCCAGTGAACGAATTCCGCAAGGAGTGCCGTGAATTCGCGCAAGGCTGGATCAACGTGCAGCGCGAGGAATTCAAGCGGCTAGGGGTGCGAAGGCAACTGGGACAACCCCTACACCACGATGAAGTTCGAAAGCGAAGCCGTGATCGCCCGCGAGCTGATGAAGTTCGCCGAGACGGGCCAACTCTATCGCGGCTCAAAGCCGGTGATGTGGCGGTGGTGGAAAAGACCGCGCTGGCGGAGGCTGAGGTGGAGTATCAGGATTACACGAGTGATGCGATCTATGTGAAGTTTCCGGTTTGGATGACAAGTCAGAAGTGCGACCACCAGATTGTCGGCAGCAGATGCTGATCGCGCTGACTAGGCGCAAATGTATTGTGATCTGGACGACAACTCCGTGGACCATTCCTGGCAATCGGGCACATCAGTTATTCGCCAAGAATTAACTATGGACTGTACGAAGTACTATGAGCGCCTACCGGCAATTGGGTTGAAGCTGGAGAAAAACTGACTTCTCGCTGACAAACTCGCTGACACGTATTCAAAGTCAGCAAAGGTTTTAGAGTATCGAGCGTATTCAGGATGCCAACACCAAAAAACATTGGTGGCTGTCGTCACCACCTTCGACGTAAAATTCTCGGCTACGAATTTAGTGTCCCACTCCTCGACGGCGACCACGTCACTGATGATGCAGGCACGGGTTTCGTCCACACCGCGCCCGGCCATGGTGCTGATGACTACATCATCTGGACCAAGTACCAGAAGGAACTGAAGGAGCGTGGCATTGACACGCACATCCCCACCACAGTGGATGCCGACGGTTTCTTCACCGCAGAAGCACCGGGCTTCACCGGCAAGCGCGTCATCACCGACAAGGGTGAAAAGGGCGATGCCAACGAGGCGGTCATCTCTGCATTGAAGGCTGCGGGCATGATCGTGGGCCGCGAACGCCTCAAGCATCAGTATCCCCATTCGTGGCGCTCCAAGAAGCCGATCATCTTCCGCAATACGCCGCAGTGGTTCATCTCCATGGGCGACGGCAAACCGAACTCGCTCCGTGACAAGGCCCTCGCTGCCATCGAGCAGACCCAGTTCTTCCCACCCGCCGGACAGAACCGCCTGCGTGGCATGATCGAGCAGCGGCCAGATTGGGTGATATCCAGACAGCGCGCCTGGGGCGTGCCCATCACCGTGTTCGTGAACAAGGCGACTGGCGAAATCCTCAACGATTCCAAGGTGAACCAGCGGATTTTTGACTCCTTTGTTGAGGAAGGGGCAGATGCCTGGTTCGCCGATGGCGCCGCCACCCGCTTCCTCGCACCAGACTACAACTCACAAGACTTCGAGCAGGTGCGCGACATTCTCGATGTCTGGTTCGACTCAGGCTGCACTCACGCCTTCACGCTGGAAGGCAACCCCGATTTGAAGTGGCCCGCCGACCTTTATCTCGAAGGTTCGGACCAGCATCGTGGCTGGTTCCATTCCTCGCTGCTGGAATCGTGCGGCACACGCGGACGCGCGCCCTACAATCAGGTTCTCACCCACGGCTTCATCATGGGCGAGGACGGCCACAAGATGTCGAAGTCGCTGGGCAACGTGGTGGCCCCGCAAGACGTGATCAAGACGTCGGGCGCAGACATATTGCGGCTCTGGGTCGCTTCGGTGGACTATTCCGACGACATGCGGATTGGTCCGGAGATCATCAAGTCCAACGTCGAGGCCTATCGCAAGCTGCGCAACACCTTCCGCTACATGCTGGGTGCCTTGGATGGTCTGAAGGATTGGGAGCAGGTCCATCACAAGGACATGCCCGAGCTTGAGCGCTACATCCTGCACAAGCTGTGGGAGCTCGATCAGACCGTGCGCGCCGCCTACAAGGTCTATGACTACAAGCGCATCTTCTCGGCATTGACGCAGTTCATGAACACGGACCTGTCAGCCTTCTATTTCGACATCCGCAAAGACGCGCTCTATTGTGATCCGTGGTCGAGCCTGAAGCGCAAGTCATGCCGTTCGGTCATTGACCAGTTGTTCCATTGCCTGACCACCTGGTGGGCACCGATCCTTGTCTTCACCATGGAAGAAGTGTGGACCACTCGCTTCAATGGCGAGGGCTCATCGGTGCACTTGATGCCCTTCGCCCAAGCTCCGGCAGATTGGCGCGATGATGCGCTGGCCGCCAAGTGGGAGAATATCCGCGCCGTACGCAGCGTCGTGACCGGCGCACTCGAAATCGAACGCGCCAACAAGACGATCGGCTCGTCGCTGGAAGCAGCGCCCAAGGTTTACGTGGCCCGCGATGCGGCTGAGGTTGCGGCGCTGCGGTCCGGCGACTTCGCGGAAATCTGCATCACGTCGGCAATCGAGATCATCGCTGGTGTCGCCCCGGTGGATGCCTTCGTGATTGATAGCGTGAAAGATGTGGGCGTCGTTTTCGCCAAGGCAGAGGGTGCCAAATGCGCCCGCTCGTGGAAAATCTCCACCGACATCGGCAGCGACAAGGACTTCCCCGACATCACGCCACGCGACGCCGAAGCGGTGCGCGAATGGCAGACGCGGTTCGGGAAAACAGTGTGATGGCGAAGGCCAAAGTCTGGGGCCCGCTGTCACGCCTCGGCCTGATGCTCGCGGTGATGGTCTTTGCCTTCGACCAGATCAGCAAGTTCTGGGTGCTGAAGGTCATCAATCTTGATGAGCGCCCGCCCATCCAGCTCACGCCCTTCGCCGACCTCGCCATGGCCTGGAACAGGGGCGTGTCCTACGGCCTGCTGACCACCCACATGCAGGGCATTCTGGTGGTCATGAGCCTTTTCATCTGCGCCATGTTGTGGCTATGGTTGGCCCGGGCCGGGACGACCGTGGCGGCAGCAGCGCTGGGTCTGGTCATCGGCGGCGCGCTGGGCAATGCCCTCGACCGGATCTTGCATGGTGCGGTTGCTGACTTTGTCTATCTGCACTGGGGCAGCTGGGGCTGGTACATCTTCAACGTCTCCGATATCGCCATCGTTGCCGGAGTGACCTTGCTGGTTTATGATGGTTTCTGGTCCAAACCGCCCGGCCCGGCCTCGCCGTCCGAAGCGGCGTAAAGCCATGGTTTTGCCGGATTCCGGCAGCAAGTTGGACGCAGCATGAAATACGCCCAGATAACCATTGCCCTTTTGCTTGCCAGCCCGCTGCTGGCAGGTTGCGCAACCGGCTTGCTTGGCCGCGGCCCGGCCACGCCCCAGGCAGCGGTCAGCGCGCCGTCCGGCGGAAACCTGGCCTTGCCACCTGATCTGCAACTGCCTGCGCCAGGTTCTGGCGTCACCCGCACAGCTGCTGTCCAATCTGGTGCGGGAAGCAGTGCTGGCGTCTACGGTACCGAGCCCGGCGCAACACCAGCGCCCCGCCGCCGTGTTGGCGGTGTAACCTGCACCAACGGCACCCAGGCCGCCGACATGTTCGAGTGCTACGGCATCAACAAGCTGAAGCCTGACGGCACAAAAAAGAACCCTGCCGAACTGAACATTGAAATGCGCACAGCCGTGTTGGCGGAGAAGCGCCGCGCCAACCCGCGCTACGGCACCATTGGGAACTGGGGCGAGCTCTTCAACTGAACTTGAGGCTGGCGGGTCTGCCAGCTAACCTCACGTCCATGAGAATCCGCCGCCTCTCCGAAGGCACCATCAACCGCATCGCCGCTGGTGAAGTGATCGAGCGTCCTGCCAGTGCCGTCAAGGAACTGGTGGAGAACGCCATTGATGCTGGTGCGTCGCGCGTCGACGTGGTGTTTCGTGGTGGCGGCAAGACACTGATCCGGGTCAGCGATGACGGCATCGGCATGTCAGCCGATGATTTGCTGCTGGCAATCGAGCGCCACGCCACCTCGAAGCTCGCTGAAGATGATCTCGGCAATATCCGAACCATGGGTTTTCGTGGTGAGGCGCTGCCATCAATTGGCAGCGTCGCCCGCTTCATCCTCACGTCGCGAGCCCGCGGCGGCGATGCGGCCCACGCAATCGAAGTGGATGGCGGACACAAAAGCGACGTGCGCCCCGCCAGCCTGAAGCTCGGTACTGAAGCCGAAATCCGTGACCTATTCTATGCCACGCCGGCGCGCCTCAAATTCCTCAAGACCGATCGCAGCGAGACCACAGAAGCACTCGACGTGGTGCGCCGTTTGGCACTGGCCAACCCGGCGGTGGGCTTTTCCTTTGCCAGTGAAGACCGGCGCTGGCTCGATTGCCCGCCGGGCGAAACACGCGAAGCCCGCGTTGCCCGCATCATGTCCAAGGATTTCATGGACAATGCCGTTGCCATTTCCCATGGCGGCGAGGATGTGATGGTGGAGGGGTTCGCCGGACTGCCAACCGCCGCACGGGCCCAGGCCAGCCAGCAATTTGCCTTCGTCAATGGCAGGCCGGTGCGCGACAAGCTGATCTCTGGTGCCATTCGCGGTGCATACGCCGATGTGTTGCCGCCCGGCCGTTATCCTGCCGTGGCGCTCTATATCACGTGTGCTGCCGAACGCGTTGACGTCAACGTCCACCCCGCCAAGACCGAAGTGCGCTTCCGTGACCAGGGGTTCGTCCGTGGACTGATCGTATCGGCCATACGCCGTGCCTTGGCGGCGAGCCGGGCCGTCGCCGACACCGGCATTGCCAGCGATACACTCGCTGCATTTCGAAACGATACACCGCGCTGGAACAGTGGCGGCTGGACCTCACCTGCCGCATCCGCACCACAATTTGCCGAAGCAACGCAAGCAGCCCTCGGCATGCAAATGCCGCCTGCCGCTATGGCAAACGGCACTGCTGATGAACTGGGCGATTATCCGCTGGGTCATGCACGCGCCCAGCTTCACGGCAACTATATCGTGGCCCAAACCGCCAGCGGCATGATCCTCATCGACCAGCACGCTGCCCACGAACGCATCGTCTATGAACGCCTGAAACGTGAACGCGAGGGCAGGGGCGTCATCACCCAGCCGTTGTTGGTACCGCAGGTGATCGAGACGGATACCTCGACCTTCGCCGCCGTACTGTCGGTGCAGGAATTGCTGGCAACGGCAGGGTTGGTGATCGATGGCTTTGGCGACAATGCCCTGGTGGTGCGCGAGGTGCCCGCAGCCTTGTCGTCAGCCGATTGGCCGCATGTGCTGCGCGCCATTGCCGATGAGGTTTCCGAACTTGGCACGCTGCAATCGTTGGCCGAAAAAACCAATCACGTGCTTGCCACCTTCGCCTGTCATCACTCGGTCCGTTCGGGACGCACGTTGCGGGTCGAAGAAATGAATGCCCTGCTGCGCCAGATGGAAGTGACCCCCAATGCTGGTCAATGCAACCATGGCAGGCCTACGTTCATCGAGTTGAAGCTCGGCGATATTGAACGGTTGTTCGGCCGCAGCTAACCCGTCTTGCGGGCCAGCCAGCGGTCAAGCACCAGTAGCGCCGCCGCAATAGTCAGGAATGCAGCGAGCATCAGTGCGATGGACACGGCAAGCTCCGCGAAAGTCATCTCATTGGGATTGAGAAACCAATAGGCATACCAGTCATCGATCGCACCACGCGCCAGCGCATAGGCACAGTAGGCGCTTGGCCAGGCGAGCGCCGCAACGACATCGCGCCGGTCCAGTCCGCCGTGGCGGTGCAACAGCCACGTCAGACTAAACAACACCGGCGTTGCATCATGCAGTGCATGATCCGCGACAGCCTGCCAGCCCTGCGGCTGCCATGTACTGCGGAGCGCGAAACTGTAGACAAGGCCCACCAGCACAATCGCAGTCAGGGCGACGAAGCGCAGACGCGCAGAAATCCAGAAATTGTCTCGCCCCAGCGCCAGGGCCAGCGCCACAATGGCCACCACAAGATTGGTCAGGATTGTGAAATATCCGAGGAAGAGCCACAGCGCCGCGAGAACACCGCTCAGGCTTGCGGGCTTTGCCGCAACGATGATGCCAAATTGCAGGACGAGGGCCGCCCACGCAACTGCCGCCGTGATGCCTGCAGCGACGCGGACGTGATTGAAAGGCCGGACGGCAAAGTTGGACTGGGTGATGATCTCATCCTCGCGCGAACGCTGCGAGATTAGCCCAATCGGAAAAAATACACTACCGTGTCACCATAGGTGCGTTGGTCAATGCGGGTAAGCCCGGCGACCTCACCGACGCTTGCACGTTCCGACTCTTCCAACACCACGACAGCGCCGGGTGCCAGCCACTGGCCATCGATCAGGGCCGCCAGCGCCTTTTCGCCAAACCCCTTGTTGTAGGGTGGATCGACAAACACCAGATCGAAGGGCGATTGCGGTGCGCAGGGTCCAAGTTTCGTCGCGTCGCGCCGCCAGATCTTGCACAGGCCGATGGCACCGAGCGCATCGGCATTGCGGCGGATGACACTGCGCGCTTCTGTTTCTTCGTCAATGAACTGACAAAACTTCGCGCCACGCGACAGGGCTTCCAGGCCGAGCGCTCCTGTGCCGGCAAACAGGTCCATGACCCGCGCGCCATCCAGTTCGAATCCCTCAATGCCGTGGGCGAGAATATTGAACAGCGATTCTCGTACCCGATCCGAAGTGGGACGCGTGATGCCGGATGCCGGGCCGAAAAGCCCGTGTCCCTTGAATTTGCCACCGACGATCCGCATCACCTCTCCCCAACCGCGCTCATGAATTCAGACTTGAATCTGTGTCCCGCGCTGTGGTCATCTGGCACGATGAAGCAGAAACTGCCAGACCCCATGCGCCTTGCGCTGGCAGAAGCCTATGCCGCCGCTGAGCGGGGCGAGGTACCGGTTGGAGCTGCCCTGGTGGCTGATGATGGTGAAGTATTGGCCGTTGCCGGCAACCGGACACTCGAACTCAAAGACCCCACGGCGCACGCCGAACTGCTGGTGATCCGCGAGGCAGCACACAAGCTCGGCAGCGAGCGCCTGACCGGCTGCGATCTCCATGTGACGCTGGAGCCCTGCGCCATGTGTGCAGGTGCGATCTCGTTTGCCCGCATCAGACGTGTCTATTTTGGTGCGGCTGATGAGAAGATGGGTGCCGTGGAACATGGCCCCCGCTTCTTCCACCAGCCCACCTGCCACCACGCCCCCGAGGTCTACGGCGGGATCGGTGAGACGGAAGCGGTAACGATGCTCAAGGATTTCTTCAAGTCACGGCGCTGACGGCTCGACCGTACTTGCCGCCATCACCTTCTCCAGCTTGCGGCGCAAATCGTCCTTGGCGGGTTCTGCTGCGGCCAATATCTCGCGGACCCGGAAAAAATCCGCCGAGCCGAACTGGTCGACCTTTGGCACGACATAGATGTCCGGCGGCGACAACGCCCGCTTCAATTCCGCCATGCGATTGAACATGATGAGCAGTGAGCCTACAGCAATGTCCATGTTGCTGGCCTTGCCATCAACGGTGGGGCGCGGACGTCCGGTAACATCAATGGCGACCACCAGATCAACATTTTCGCGCACGTGATCGAAAGGCACCGGATTGACCACGCCACCATCGACATGGATGCGGCCATTGATGCGTGGAGCGGCGATGAGGCCGGGAATGGCGATCGATGCTCCGACCGCAGTCGTCATCAGGCCGGTCGTCAAGACAGCCTCCTCCATGCGTTCATAGTCGGTGGCGATGATCTTGAGCGGGATGGGGGTGTCTTCGATATTGCGCGGCAAATGGTCCGGCATGCCAAGATCGGCGAGTTTCTCGCCGTCCATGTTCATCGACGCCAGGCCCCGCAACGACAGCAGTTCGAGAGGCCTGGTCTTGCGCGCGCCGAAAACATAGCGCGCAAAGTCCACCCGGTTGCTGAGCAGCGCTTCGGCATGGGTGCGCAATTCCTTGGCCGACATACCGCCAGCATAGCAGGCACCGACCAACGCCCCCATGCTGCACCCGGCAATGACGGCCGGTGTGATGCCCATCTCGTCGAACACCTCCAGCATCGTGATGTGGGCAAGGCCGCGCGCGCCGCCGCCACCCAAGGCAAGACCGATGCGGGTTGCCGTTATCACAGGGCCCGCCAACCAATGTCACGGCGGCAGAAACCGTCCGCGAAGTCGATTGCCGCGACAACGGCATAAGCGCGTGCCTGCGCTTCCCTCACCGTCGTGCCAAGCGCGGTGACATTGAGAACGCGGCCGCCATTTGAAACAAGCTGGCCATCACGCAGTGCCGTGCCCGCGTGAAAGACTTCCACCTCTGCACTAAAATCCCGGTCCAGGCCCTTGATCGGATTTCCTTTTGTGACAGTTCCGGGATAGCCTTTGGCGCACAGGCATACGGTGAGCGCCACGTCGTCTTTCCACCGCACGCTCATTTTGTCGAGCGTGCCTTCAGCGGATGCCAGCAACAACAACAGGATGTCACTCTTCAATCGCGGCATCAGCACTTGCGTTTCCGGATCACCAAATCGGGCATTGTATTCGATGAGTTGCGGACCCGATTTGGTCAGCATCAGACCGGCGTAAAGCACACCCTTGTAGGGATGGCCAAGCGCCGCCAGTGCAGTCACGGTGGGCTTGACGATTTTCTCAAGCGCCTCGTCGCACAGTGCCTGCGTCATGCAGGGCGCCGGTGAATACGCACCCATGCCGCCGGTATTTGGCCCGGTGTCGCCATCACCAACACGCTTGTGGTCTTGCGCCGTGGTGAGCGGCAGAACATTCACGCCATCCGAAAGCACGAAGAAGCTGGCTTCCTCGCCTTCCAGAAATTCTTCGATGACGCAGGCAGCGTCACCAAACCGGCCATCGAAAATATCAACCAGCGCCGCTTCAGCCTCATCCATGGTCATGGCCACGGTCACGCCTTTGCCCGCTGCCAATCCATCCGCCTTGATGACGATGGGCGCTCCGGTTTTGTGCAGGTACGCGCGCGCCGACGCCAGATCGGTGCAGCGTTCGTAGGCGGCAGTGGGAATGTTCCAGTCGCGGCAGATGTCCTTGGTGAAGCCCTTGGAACCTTCCAGCTGCGCGGCAAAGCGCGACGGTCCGAAGGCCTTGAGGCCGGCCGCATTCAGATCATCAACGAGACCCGCAACCAGCGGTGCCTCCGGCCCGACGACGACAAACCCGATCGCATGTGCCTTGCAGAATGCGATGACGGCGGCGTGGTCAGTCACTTCCAGCGCCACCAGTTCAGCAACTTTAGCGATGCCGGGATTGCCGGGCGCGCAATAGAGTTTGTCGCACAATGGACTGGCCGAGATCGCCCAGGCCAGCGCGTGTTCGCGGCCCCCGGAGCCGATCAGCAGAACATTCATGGACGCAGTTGTCCGTTGGAAGAAAGCGCCACGCGGCTCGACTTGACATGCAGCACGGCCGGGCCTTCTGCGGCAAGGAATGCTGCAACGGTGCCATCGACATCATTGTCGCCGCGCACCAGTGTGAAGGCCTTCGCGCCAAACGACTCGGCCCAGCTGGTGAAATCCGGATTCTTCAACATCGTGCCAGAGACCCGGCCCGGGAACTCGCGCTCCTGGTGCGTGCGGATGGTGCCATAGATGCCGTTGTTGGAAATGACGATCTTCGGCGCGGCACCGTGCGCCATCGCGGTGGCAATTTCCTGGCCCGTCATCAACACGCCACCATCACCGACAAAACACAACGCCGTACGCTTGGGCTGTTCCAGTGACGCCGCGACGGCACCGGGCACACCGAGCCCCATGGCCCCGACTATGCCGCCGATCAATGTGTTCTCCGCTGTCATCTTCCAGTGCCGGTGGACCCAGGTTGAAATGTTCCCGGCGTCGGTAACGATGATCGTGTCACTTGGTGCGAGCCGCGACAGGGCTTCAACGACGACGCCAAAGTCGACGCCATCTTCCGCCTCAACCGGTGTGAACACCTGCAACCCACGCACCACGCCGTTGAGTTTTGAAATCCAGCTTTCGCGCGCGGCATTGACCACGCGCGCCGTGTTGGCAAGGCCGGAAAGCACGCTCACCGGATCCGCCACCAGCCCAAGGTCGGTGCGGAAAACAAAGCCAATCGGTTTGCCGTCGGGATAGACGTGCACCAGTGTTTGCTTGGGGGAGGGCGCTTGCGGAAAGGTGAAACCGAGGCTGGCGACGTCACCAAGGCGGGTTCCAACTGCAATGATGAGATCGGCATCGGCCAGTGCCGCCTTGTGCACCGCCAGCGCGCCAAAACCCAGGTGCCCGGCATAGAGGGGTGAGGTGTTGTCGAAAATGTCCTGGTTCTTCCAGGTGACTGCAACCGGAACCCGCTGTGCCTCGGCAAAGCGCTGCAGTGCTGCCTTGCCTTCTGCCGACCGCAACATGCCACCTGCCACCAAAACGGGACGTTCGCTGCCGTCGATGAGTGCCTGAATGCGCCCGAGATCGGCCGGATTGAAACTGACTTCAGCAAGCGGGAAGACCACGGGTTCGCTCACTGGCACTTCGTCATTGAGCATATCCTCGGGCAATGACAACACGACCGGACCCGGCGTGCCTTGCTGCGCCAGCCTGAAACTGCGTGGCAGAAGTTCATGCAGCTTGCGGCCGTCATTCACTTCATAGACGCCTTTGGCCATGCCGCCGAAGAAGCGTTCGTAGTCCACTTCCTGAAACACGGCGCGGCTGCGCTCCTCGCGGGCCACCTGGCCCACCAGCAGAATGACCGGCAGTGCATCCTGGTCGGCCATGTGCACGGCGATCGAGGCATTGGTGGCACCGGGGCCTCGGCTCACCATGAAGACCGCGGGTCTTCCGGTAAGCTTGGCTTCGGCACAAGCCATGAAACCGGCTCCGCCCTCATGGCGGCAGACGATCACCTCGATGCCGCTCTCATGCAAGGCATCAAGCAGCGCAAGATAACTTTCACCCGGCACGCAATAGATGCGCGAAACGCCGTGGGCTTTCAGGGATTGGACGATAAGGTCAGCAGCGCGCATGTCGATTCCGGGCAAGTGGGGATTGCGGCCCCTCTTGCCCGAAACGGGCCCTGTCTGTCGATAGCTATGGCTGCACTGCGGCGTTGAGCGTTTCGATTGACTTTTGCGCTTCGGGATGACCCGCCGCCGCCGCCTTGGTGTACCACTCCAGCGCCTTTGCCTGGTCCGGCTGCAGGCCATGCACATTCATGGCCGCGTAAACAGCAGGATCATATGTCTGGCCAGCACCAAAGGCCGCTTCTGCAAGACCCAATCCATGCGCCTTGACGAAGAACTGGCGCGCTGACACGAGGTCACCGGTCTTGAGCAGCGCTTCGCCCTTGGCGAGAAGGGCACGGGCCTCGCCAGACTCCTCCTCCTGCGGCATCGGAATGGCTTGTGGCAGCGGCGTTGCCGCGAGCCCGACAATGTTCTGCACTTCCGGAGGCGCGGCGGCTGGCTGCACCTTCACGGTTCCGAGATCAAGCTCGACGGTCATTTCGCGCGGCGGTGCGGCCTGTACGCCGGTCTTTTCTTCAACAGCAGCGACAGCAAGATCAAGCTGCGGCGATTGTGCCTGCGGCACCACCAGCATCACGCCTGCAATTTCTGCGGCCTTCAGCATCCACTCGCCTTCGGCCACTTTCTTGCCCTGGGTCAGATAGGCATCAGTTGGCAGCCCCGTGATTTTGAGCGCCAAGGGAATTTCCGGCTCGGCGGGAATGGCCGAGAGATCAAGCGGAATGGGATTGTTGAGCGCGCCGCTGGCATCAGCCACATCGACGCGCGCAATTTTTACAGGCTTCTTGGTCAGAACGGTGTTGCCGCCTCCGGTCGTGGATTTTTCCGTCCGGTCCGGCAATTGGGCGAAGATTGCCGCGGCACCGGCAGACGCAGTGCCAACAACTGCCTGATAGCCACTGCGAACCATATCCATGTTGGCGCTGCCAAGACCGGCCAGGCCACCGATGGCGCAGGCAGTGACAAGTAGCCCGGCCATGCGCAGGGGCGTCAGCCGCGAGCGGTCGCCTGGTTCGGCTGCGGCGCGACCGTTGCGATTGTTCATCTTCTTCTGCCATTCGCGGAAGCGCTGGCTGCCTTCATCTTCAGCAGCCAGAACTGGGCGCATTGCTGGCTTTTCGTTGGCCATGGTATTGATCGGCGACTGCGGCCCCGTTGCATTGCGCTTGGCTGATTGGAAGCGCTCTTCGAGGCGGCGGCGGTAAGCTTCATAGGCTTCCGGCCCGGGCTGTTCGAATACCAGATGATTGGCCCGCGCCGAACGATAGCGATCTGCCAATTCGTCAGAATCGTCCGCGCTGAAACCTGTGGCGAACCAGCTTGGCGTCACGTCTTCGCCGTAAGGCTCATTGCTTTCGGACTGGGCATCGGACTGATCCTCGGTCGGGACGGCCTCAAATTCCTCGGATATCACTTCGTGTTTCTTGCCCGGAGTGTCATTTGGCGAGGTGCGCCTGTTCTTTGTCATTGCCCATCTCCTTGTTGCAGTTCACTTGTGGTGGACATGCTGGCTTCGGCCGCAAGTTGGCTCAGAGCCGCTTGCGCTGCGCGATGGCGTGTCCAGCCGGGAATTTCGGCGGCGATATTGGTATTGATCTTGAGTTCGGCGGCATTGCGGAAAAGTGCCGTTGCAAATGTCTTGAGACGCTCGTCATTGAGCTTGTCGCTGGCCCCGCCCTTGGCCCTGCTGAAGACCATGACGGCTAGCGGCGCAGCAACCGTTTCCACATCCGCATTTGCGGCGATGAGCGAAGGCACATCGCCACTTGTCAGCATGACCGGTGCATAGGTGGACGCCAATGGAGATGGCAGGGTGAGGGGCAATACCTTGTAGCGCTTGCCATCAAGACGCGCTGCCCGCAGCACCGAGGCATCAACCAGCGCCGCATCAGCAGCACCTTGAGTAAGCACAGCCAGCGCATCGCCGTTCTGGCGCGGTACGCGGGCGAAGGGGATTTCATAGGCATTGAAAAGCAACTCACCGGCCACAAAGCCCATGCTTCCCGTAGGGCCAGTGGCAATGCGTTTGCCCGCGAGGCCGGTAAGATTTTCAACTGAACGCGTCGTCACCAGAGCCCAGCGCACCGGTTGCAGCCGCGCCAGATATGTGATCTTGCCATCCAGTCCATCCAACAGACCTTGCGCCTGGGCATAGGTCAGTGTGTCGAGCGGAAGGAGTGCGGCATCCACGCTGTCAAGGAATGCGAGATCGGTGACGGCCTGCATGGTACCCGCGCCGGAAATGGGCAAGACGCGCAAACCCTGATCATGTTGAACGGCAGCAGCAATGGTGACAGCCTGCGTCAGCCATTGTGGATCAGCGGCAAGGAGACCGAGGGTGTTCTGGTTGATCTTGTTGGTGCGTGAGTCGGCTTTGGATTCAGCCGAAACTGCCGCGACGGCAAGGCCGGCGGCGATAGAAAACACCATCAAGGGCTTGAACGCGCCCATTCACTCTCCCCACGATGTGCCGTCCCGGGTGGGCACAGACGCCCGCGGGATTGTTTCTCGTTATCATTTGTGGCGCTGGCGGGGCAGAAATGCGGAATCTTGTTGAGTCAGGCCGGCTGCCAGATCGGCCATTTGGCTCTTGGCTTGGGTCTGTCGCAATGGTTAACGCGCGGCCGAAGATGGAGTTCTGCGGTTGTTTGGGGCTCTTCTCCGTGACAAAGGTGCTGCTGGGGCATTCAAAACAACCATCAGACTTGTCTTGGGCGCTATGATTAATTGCAATGATTAATTCTGGGAGATGGCGTGATGTCAGTGGTTGCAGCAGCCAAGGCGAAGATCAGGGGCAGGGGCCTGAAATTGGCCATGCCCGAGGTGGAAGACGGCCGCATCGCCGAAGCCGCACGCCGCATCGTCACTGATGAACTGGCCGAAGTATTGCTGTTTGGGCAGGCAAGCGTGCCTGAACCTTCTGCCGCCGCAGTAGCCCGGCTGATGGTTTTGCGCCCCAAGATCTCTGACACGCTCGCCCGGAAGTTCCTGCACAAGCCTCTCTATGCGGCAGGCGGTCTGGTCTCTACCGGGGATGCTGATGCTATGTTGGCCGGCGCTGCCAATGCCACGGCACGCGTCATTGAAGCGGCGTTGATGACCATTGGTCCGGCACCCGGCATTGCCACGCCGTCGAGCTTCATGCTGATGCAGTGGCCGCAACGTTGCCTGATCTTTGCCGATTGCGCGGCGAACGTGCAGCCAACGGCGGCACAATTGGCCGACATTGCGCTCTCCTCACACGCCAGTGCCGAACGCATTTTGAATGAAACACCGCGCGTCGCGTTGCTGTCATTTTCCACCAAGGGGTCTGGCGATCATCCTGACTCGGAAAAGGTGCGCGACGCCTTGGCAATGGTAAAGACCCGCGCGCCCGGGCTGTTCATCGATGGTGAATTCCAGGGTGATACGGCACTCTCGCAAGCCGTTGCCGCCCGCAAGGTGAAGGAGCCGGGCGAGGTGGCGGGGCGCGCCAATGTGCTGGTCTTTCCCGATCTGGATGCTGGCAACATCGCTTACAAACTTACGCAATATCTCGCTGGTGCGCAGGCCATTGGCCCGATCCTGCAGGGCTTCAACAAGCCGGTCTCCGATCTGTCGCGCGGCGCCACGGTGGACGACATTGTTGATACGGCAGCGCTGTTGTTGTCGATGTCAGCACGCGACGACAGTTGACACATGCCGCGCCATGGTAAGTTCCTCGTTGGCGGGCACCACATGCACGTTCTCATCCGGCACGCTGAGCCACTTGAGGTGCGAGAGAATGCGTGATCGTACCTCCCCGGCATTTTCTCCAACGCCGCCCGTGAAAATGATCGCGTCCAGTCCGCCCAGTGCCGGAACCAGTGACGCGGCATGGCGGGCAGCGGAATAACAGTAATAGTCGATGGCCTCTGCCGCCTCCACGCGGTCGCTGGCCAGCAACACGCGCATGTCGGATGAAATTCCCGAGAGGCCCAACAATCCGCTGCGCCGGTAGAGCAGATCTTCCAGCTGTTCGAGCGAAAGCTTTTCATCTCGCATCAGCGCCACCAGCACGCCAGGGTCGATGGAACCGGTGCGCGTACCCATGACCAAGCCGTCGGCGGTGGAAAAACCCATGGTGGTGGCAACGCTTCTGCCATCGAGGATCGCGCACATCGAAGCACCCGAACCCAGATGCGCCGCCAGAATACGCCGTGGCAGCGGTCTGCCGGTAAGCTTGGGCAGTGCTGCGACGAGGTGTTCGTAGCTCAGGCCATGGAAGCCATAGCGCCGGTAACCTTTGTCGAAGTAGTGGCGCGGAATGGGAAGCCGTGTCGCCAGTTCCGGCTGGGTTGCATGAAAGGCCGTGTCGAAACAGGCGACATGCATGAGGTTGGGTCGCAACGCCAGCGTATCGCGCGCCACACCCAAACCGAAGGGCAGATGCAACGGAGCCAGACTGCGCAACTCATCGAGCCTGGCCAGCACGTCTTCAGTCAGCACCGTTGGCGTGATGAAGGTGGAACCACCATGGACAATGCGGTGGCCAATGCCGGTAAGTGTGGCGGGCGTGACTCCCTGCTTCTCCAGCCAGTCAAGCAGCAGCGCCAGGGCATCGCGATAAGTGGTCCCCACGGTCAGTGCCATGTCGGTGGCACCACACACCAATCGCGGCGAGGTGCCGATGCCGCTGACCTGGCCGCGCAGACGTTCGGACAGCGTTGGCAGATCAAAGACGGCAAACTTGAGAGAAGAAGAACCTGCGTTCAGAACGAGAATGGCCATGACCAAGCTTCAGACCACGGCCAGCCGGGAGCCGCAACGGATGGATTGAAAGTTCGGTGAAATGTTATAATATAACAGCTATGAGCTTCCCCACCCCGCAGCATGATCACCGGCACTGCACGCAAAGCATCGTCGCCCATGCCGAACAGGTGTGCAGCCGGACGGGCGCACGCCTGACCGGTCAGCGCCGCGAGGTTTTGGTCTGTGTCGCCGAAAGTCATCAGGCGGTGGGAGCCTATGAAATCATCGAGCGCATGGCGGTGCACGGGCCGCGGCCAGCGCCGATTACGGTTTATCGCGCACTCGAATTTCTGCAGACGCAAAATCTCGTGCACAAGATCGAGAGCCGCAATGCCTATGTCGCCTGCGCCGAACACCATGACGGCGAACCCACGGCGCTGTTGATCTGCGAAACCTGTGGCAATGTTTCGGAAGTGCTGGAACGCAAGGCGGCCGAAGGACTGGCCGACGCCGCCCGCGCCCAAGGCTTCGCCATTCGCCATGCCGTCGTCGAATTGTCGGGCACCTGTGCCCATTGCAAGGCCGCCTGATGCTGAAAGTGAACAACGCACTGGTATCGTGTCATGACCTGACGCTGAAGGTGGGACCGCGCGTCATCCTCGATCACGTCAATCTTGCGGTACGGTCAGGCGAAATCGTCACCATCATTGGCCCCAATGGGGCGGGCAAGTCGACGCTGGTGAAAGTGCTGCTCGCACTCGTGCCGATGACCTCTGGCAAAGTCGAGTTGAAGCCGGGCTTGCGCATAGGCTATGTGCCGCAACGTTTTCCGGTTCTGCCCAACGTACCACTTGATGTGCGGCGCCTGATGACACTGACGTTGAAAGCCAGCGCCGAGGACATTCATACGGCACTCGAAGAAACCGGTGTTGCACACCTGATCGATGCGCGTGTGGCGGAACTCTCGGGCGGTGAACTGCAGCGCGTGCTGCTGGCCCGCGCCCTGTTGCGCAAGCCGGAACTGCTGGTCCTCGACGAACCGGTGCAGGCCGTCGATTTTCATGGCGAAGTGAAACTCTATGAACTGATTTCCACCATCCGCAAAAGCCGTGGCTGCGGCATCCTCATGGTCAGCCACGACCTGCACATGGTGATGGCGGAGAGCGACCACGTCGTCTGCCTCAACGGTCATGTCTGTTGTGAGGGTGGACCCACCGCTGTGCAGAAAGATCCGGAATTTGCCAAGCTCTTCGGCCCGTCGGCAGCCCGCATGATAGCTGCCTACACCCACCACCACGACCACGATCATGAAAGCCATGGCCATCACGGTCACGGTGAGCATGGTGGCCACGGGCATCATCACGATCATTCCGGTCACAGGCACACCTGATGTGGGACATTCTCTCTGAACCCTTTTTCCAGCGCGCGTTGCTGGCAGGACTGGCCGTGGCGCTGGTGGCCGGCCCCATTGGCTGCTTTATCGTCTGGCGCCGCATGGCCTATTTTGGTGAGACGCTGGCGCATGCGGGCTTGTTGGGGGCAGGGCTGGGGCTGCTCTTCAATGTCAATATCGCGCTCGGCGCCATCGCCGTTGCAATGATCGTGGCGCTGGTGCTGATCGCCCTGAAGCGCCAGCAACAACTTGCCGTCGATACCATCCTCGGCATTCTGTCGCACACTGCCTTGGCACTCGGCATCGTGGTGATTGGTTTGGTGACAGGTGCTGTGACGGGGCATCTCGATATTCTTTTTGGTGATGTCCTCACGGTTTCAACGCAGGACGTCTGGATGGTGTGGGCGGTTGCTGCCCTGGCGATGGGCCTGCTGGCCTTGCTCTGGCGCAACATGATCGCCATATCAGTGCACGAAGACCTGGCCCGCGCCGAAGGCATCAATGTACAGCGCGCCGAATTGCTCTTCACGCTGTTGATTGCCTTTGTGACGGCAATCTCCATGAAGATTGTGGGACTGCTGCTGATCACCGCCTTGACCGTCATTCCCGCAGCAGCAGCCCGCCGGCTCGCGACAACGCCTGAAACGATGGCCGTTCTCAGCATTGTGCTTGCTGCCATCGCCGTCGTGGCGGGGCTGATGATGTCGGCCACCTGGGGCACCGTGGCAGGGCCTTCGATCGTGCTCTCGGCAGGACTTCTCTTCATCTTGACCTTGCCGCTCGGACGTCGCAACTAGCGGGCCAAAGGAAGACGAGATGACATTCACTGCCACCCATCCGCGCCGGACTTCTGTTCCAGTCATGGTGGGTACCGTCAGGCTCGGCGGTGGCGCACCGGTGGTGGTCCAATCCATGACCAACACCGATACTGCAGACGCGGAAGCAACCGCCGTGCAAGTGGCCGAACTGGCCCGCGCCGGGTCAGAGCTTGTGCGCATCACGGTTGACCGTGAAGAATCGGCAGCAGCTGTGCCTCAGATCCGCGACCGCCTTGTACAGATGGGCGTGTCCGTGCCCCTGGTGGGAGATTTCCACTACAATGGCCATCAGCTGCTGGCACAATTCCCGGCCTGCGCCGAGGCACTCGACAAGTACCGCATCAACCCAGGCAACGTCGGCTTCAAGGAAAAGCAGGACCGCAACTTCGCCCAGATGATCGAGATCGCCATTGCCCATGGCAAGCCGGTGCGCATCGGTGTCAACTGGGGTTCGCTTGATCAGTCATTGCTGACCAGGCTGATGGATGAAAATGCCAAGTTGGCAGCGCCCATGCCAGCCCGCAGCGTGATGCATGAGGCCGTCGTGCAGTCGGGCATTCTCTCCGCCAATCGCGCCGAAGAACTGGGTCTGGCACGCAACAGAATCGTCATTTCAGCCAAATGCTCGGACGTGCAGGACCTCATTGCCGTCTATCGCCTGTTGGCCAAACGCAGTGACCATGCACTCCACCTGGGCCTCACGGAAGCAGGCATGGGATCGAAGGGCATCGTTGCTTCGACGGCGGCTTTATCGGTGCTGTTGCAGGAGGGCATCGGCGATACCATCCGCATTTCCCTGACACCTGAACCCGGCGGTGACCGCACCCGCGAAGTTGTCGTGGCCCAGGAAATTCTCCAGACCATGGGCATGCGCGCTTTCGCTCCAATGGTCATTGCCTGCCCAGGCTGTGGCCGCACCACGTCAACGGTGTTTCAGGAACTGGCGCAAGACATCCAAACTTACGTGCGCGGGCGGATGCCGGAATGGCGCGTCGCCTATCCCGGATTTGAAAACCTGTCGCTCGCCGTCATGGGTTGCATCGTCAATGGTCCAGGTGAATCGAAATATGCCGACATCGGCATTTCGCTCCCCGGAACGGGTGAGCTTCCCGCTGCTCCCATCTACATTGACGGCAAGAAGGTGAAGACGCTGCGCGGTGAAAACCTGTCAGGTCAATTCAAGAACATCGTCGAGGACTACGTGAAACAACGCTGGGGCGCGGGAGCCGCTCGTGGCTGAGGCCATCACTGTCAGAACCTTCCTGACTGAGGCCGAGATGCATCTGCGCGTCGGCGACATCATTCTTTCGCGCAGCCCCACGTTCACCAGTTGGCTCATCCGCTGGGCCACAGGCAGCGCCTTCAGCCACGCCGCGCTGGTGTTTCTGGTGGCCAAGCCGGATGAAGGCTTCACCAGCAGCTTCCTGCTGGAAAGCGTGCAGGCTGGCGTGGGCTTGGCAAACCTGCGCGATTACATTGGCGGCAAGCATCCCCATTCAGAAATCGTGGTGCTGCGGTTGGACGGCGAAGGTCTGGGAGAAGTTTACTTCCGCAAGGTGCGTGGCCTCATGCTGGACCATGTGAAGTCGGGCTATGACTATGGCCGTGTCATGCGGATGGGATTGGCGACGTTGTTCCGGTTCCAACTGGTCGGTTCGAAAATCCAGAAGGGCTCGCACCGTTCCATGGAGGACGCTGTCACCCGCACGCGCCGCCGCCTGCACAAATGGGTGCCGCCGCAATTCATCTGCTCCGGCTTCATTCAATATGGATTGGCCAAGGCAGCGGAATTGGAGGGCATCACCACCGATGTCATGTTGAAGGACGGTGTTTCTCCCGATGACCGCAATGCCATTCTTGCTGTCACGCCCGAAGATGTCGCCCGCTCGTCCCGCCTTACCTGGCGCTACGCCATCCGCCGGGGCTGGGTGTACGAGGTCGGAGGCTACGATGCAGCGCTGAAAGTGCTGGGGCGGTGACCTACTTCCTGCGTGTCACGATAAACCGTGCCGCATCCCGCAACAGTTCGGCCTTGCTACCGTAGGGCTCAAGCACTGCAATCGCTGCATCGGCAAGGCGAGCCGCTTCCACCTTGGCACCGGCTAGTCCGAGGAAATCCACGAAGGTCGCCTTGCCGCGGCCCTTGTCCTTGCCGCTGGCCTTGCCGAGCGTCGCGGCATCGGCCTCAACATCGAGAATGTCATCGGCAATCTGGAAGGCGAGGCCAATATGCTCCGCATACTGACGAAATGGCGTGCGGTCCGCTGACGCCATGATTGCACCGGCCTCGCAAGCAAAACGAAACAGCGCGCCTGTCTTCATGCCCTGCATGGCGGCGATGGCGCTATAGGAGGCAAAGCCGCCTGACTCTGCCTCGATGTCCTTCATCTGGCCACCGACCATGCCGGCCTCGCCCGAAGCCCGTGCCAGTTCCAGCACCAATGCACTGCGTACACCAGCATCGTCATGCGTGGCCGGATCAGCCAATATCTCGAATGCGAACGTCAGCAAACCATCGCCCGCCAGAATGGCCGTGGCCTCATCGAACTTGCGGTGGGTGGTGGGCTGGCCGCGCCGGAGGTCGTCATTGTCCATGGCGGGCAGATCATCATGGACAAGCGAATAGCAGTGCACGCATTCCAATGCTGCCGCCACGCGCAAGGCTGCAATTCCCGCCGCATCAAACAGTGATGCCGACTGCATCACCAGGAACGGCCTCAAACGCTTGCCCTGGCCCAGTGTTGCATGACGCATGGCGGCGCGCAGACGATCATTGGCGCGATCAGGCAACAACTCGCCAAGAGCAAGTTCTACTGCCAGTGCCGATTCCGAAAGGGCTTTTTCGAAGGCCATGTCCCGCTCTTGTGCCTCGTGTTCAATTCCGCGATACGGGTTCACATACGCAGATGGCAACGAAATCTCAACAGAAGGCCCAGCAGCGGCCGCAGGGCAGGTCCCCGTGGGCTCCCAGGCGGAAGCCTGAGGAGAAGTCCCCTGGGAAACATCCGGGGCTCTTCGCCCGGCGTTTTCCGCGGCTGGCGGTGTTTTGGGAGAAGCGCAGCCTGTGGCAACGCCGCCTGCTGATGGGTCTGGCTGCCGTCATCGCCTGGCCTTTCGTGATGACGATTGTTTACGGCGTGGTGCCACCGCCTGTCTCCAACCTGATGATCCTGCGGCTATTCACGGGCAATGGCATTTCCAAGGACTGGGTGAGTCTCGACAACATGGCACCTGTACTGGCGGCCTCGGTCATAACGTCGGAAGACGCGCGCTTCTGTGCCCATTACGGCGTCGACTGGACAGAGTTTCAGGAGGTTGTCGGTGAAGTGTTTGATGATGATGAGGGGCCCGTGCGCGGTGCCTCCACCATCTCCATGCAAACCGCCAAGAACATGTTCTTGTGGGATGGACGCGGACCATTGGGCGCGCTGCGCAAGGTTCTCGAAGTCCCCGTCGCCTTGTGGATGGACAATGTCTGGACCAAGCGCCGCATGATCGAGGTTTATCTCAACATCGTGGAATGGGCGCCAGGTGTTTATGGCGCCGAAGCTGCGGCCCAACACCATTTCAACAAGCCGGCATCGAAACTGACACGCCGCGAGGCGGCCCTCTTGGCAGCAGTTTTGCCCAATCCCATCAAACGCAAGGCGGGAAAACCTTCAAAGCGGGTGCGCCTGATCGCCAGTCTGATCGAACGCCGGTCCCGCATCATGGGACCCTACCTCACTTGCCTCCAGCGAAAGAAGTGGCTATAGACCGCCCAAGATTTCCCGCCCCGTCTGGGGCGATTCATTATTTCAAAGCGATTTCAGAGGTTTATATCATGGCTGTTCCACGCAAGAAAATGACCAAGAGCCGCATCGGCATGCGCCGTTCGGGCCAAAAGATGCAGACCGTCACCTATGTCGAAGACAAGGCCTCGGGCGAACTGCGCCGTCCGCACCACATCGACCTGAAGTCCGGCACCTATCGCGGCCGCCAGGTTCTGGCAGCCAAGACCGACGCGTAACCGGTTCTCGAATTGAATTGAAAAGGCCGGGCTTGCCCGGCCTTTTTTGTTTGCGCCGGGATTAACCAAACGTCGTCTCTTGGCGGGCATATTGCATCGCCATGCCAGTGATGATGCCCTCCGCCTCTGCCTTCTCAAACGACGCATGGATGCGTGCCGTTCTGGCACACGTGCCCGGCACACTTGCCCTTGTGAACGAGCCACACAGTGGAGCGTTCCGGTTGTTCGCAGCCCGCCGCAGGATGGTGCCGCTGGCCCACATCGAATCGGCCTCGTCCGGCCTGACACCATCGCCGTTGCCCACTGTTTCGGGAAAGCCGACGCACGCTGAGGCCAAGGCTTTTCTCGATCATCTAGGCGTGCCGCTTGTGTTGCGCAGCGTGCCAGTTGACCATCCCGTCACCACAACACTTCTCAAGGCCGCCGCTCACGTGAAGGTTCTCAAGACCTGGCAGCGCGCCGCACTCGGCGTCGAAGGCAGCTTCGATGATTGGCTGATGGCAAATTTTGACCATAAACGCCGCAAGGAATTGAAGCGCCTCAAGGCCCGGTTGGCCGAGCAGGGGGCGCTGGACATTCTGCAACTCGAATCAGCAGACAGCCTGACACCACACCTGAATGCCTTTCTTGGACTTGAAGCATCCGGCTGGAAAGGCAGGCGCGGCACGGCGATCAACAGCGATGCTGGCACCGCCAAGGGTCTCGCAGCCGGCCTTGCCGCCATGCATGCGCAAGGCAAGGTGCGCTTCTGGACCATGACACTGGATGGCAGGCCGGTGGCTTCGCTGTTCGCCTTGGTGGAAAGTGGCGAGGCGGTGCTCGGCAAAATTGGCTATGATGAAGCCTTCAGCAAATACTCACCCGGCGTGTTGCTGATCATCGAGGCCACCCGTGGGCTTTTCGCCGAAGCGGGCATTCGCCTTGCCGATGCCAACGCTATTCCCGGCCACCCGATGATTGACCGCATCTGGCGCGACCGCATCACCTGCACGGACGTGGTGATCGCAGGTCCGGCAGTCAACGCCGCGACCTTCGCCATTGTCGCCCACTTCCACGGCATGAAAGATGCATCGCGTGGACTGGCAAAGAAAATCTATCTGCACTTGACCGGACGGAGACCATCATGAGCCTTGTCAGCATTGACGCTAAAACTGCGGCGGCAAAATTCCTCAAGGAAGCCTTCACGCTGAAACACAGCCTGGCAGATCACCCACTCTTTACCCTGCCGCGGCTGGTCGAACTGGCAAAGTCCATGCCGCGCGACCGCATTGAGTACAACTCTGGCAAGGTCGCCGTTGATGTGAAACCGGAGAACGTGCCGAAGATCGACAAGTCCCCGGAAGAGGTGATTCGCTCGATCGAAGTGGACAACGCCTGGATGGTATTGAAGCGCGTTGAGACCCACCCTGCCTATCGCTCCATTCTCGAAACTTTTGTGCGCGAAGCAAACCTCGCTGCGGGGCGCAAGCCGGAAGACTTTACTGACATTCAGGGCTTCATCTTCGTATCGTCAGCCAACGCCACGACGCCATTTCACAACGACAACGAAGAAAACATCCTGATCCAGATCAGGGGTGACAAGTTCGTCCGTACGTTCGACAACTCAGACCGCGGCCTGATTTCGGAAGAGCTCATGGAAATCTCTCCGGCGAAGCACCGCAACCTGCCATATGAAGACTGGTTTGAAAGCCGTGCCACGCTGCACACCTTGAAAGCTGGCGATGCCTTGCACATGCCCTACATGATCCCGCATTGGGTATCGACAGGCAAAACCTATTCCATCTCCATGGCCATGACCTGGAAGACGCCGGAAGTCCTGCGCCTCAACAAGATCCGCACCATGAACGGCACGTTGCGCCGGTTCGGCCTCGCTCAACACCCACCCGGTGCAGTACCGGTTCTCGATGCCACAAAGGTCGTTTTGCATGATGTCGTTCACGCCGTACTCGACCCGCTGCGCAAATCAGAAAAGATGCGCAACTTCCTGCGCGGGCTGATTTACGGCAAGCAGGCCAACTACTATCTCGAGACCAAGCCGAAGCAAGGCGCGTAACAGCCGTTATGCGATCACCTTCTCCGCCGGCACATAGGCATAGCCGAGATCGTCAGCCACCGCCTTGTAGGTGACCTTGCCGCCAGCGACGTTCAGGCCGTTGCGCAGATGCACGTCATCTGCCAGCGCTTTCTTCCAGCCCTTGTTGGCAATGGCGAGACCAAATGGCAGCGTGACGTTGTTGAGTGCATAAGTTGATGTGCGCGCCACGCCGCCTGGCATGTTGGCGACGCAATAGTGAATGACACCATCAACTTCATACGTCGGATTGGCGTGGGTTGTGGCCTTGGATGTTTCCGCACAACCGCCCTGGTCAATGGCGACGTCAACCAGCACAGCACCCTTCTTCCAGGATGACAGCATCTTGCGGGTTACCAGCTTGGGTGCAGCAGCGCCTGGAATCAAGACGCCACCGATGACCAGATCAGCTTCGGCGCATTCATCTTCAACGGCTCCCATGGTCGAGTAGATCGTCTTCAGCTGGGTGCCGAAGCGCGCCACCAGTTCTTCCATGCGGTCGGTGGACTTCTCGAGAATGGTGACATCCGCACCAAGACCAAGCGCCATGGCCGCCGCGTTGGTGCCGACAACGCCACCACCGAGAATGACAACTTTGCCCGGTGCCACGCCCGGTACACCGCCAAGCAACACACCGCGTCCGCCCTGGGCTTTTTCCAGGGCATGGGCGCCAGACTGCACCGACATGCGGCCCGCAACCTGGCTCATGGGGGCGAGCAGCGGCAGGCCGCCACGCGCTGACGTCACGGTTTCATAGGCAATGCAAATGGCACCGGATGCGACGAGGTCCTTGGTCTGCTCCGGATCGGGTGCGAGATGGAGATAGGTATAGAGGATCTGGCCTTCGCGCAGCATTTTGCGCTCGGCCGCCTGCGGTTCCTTCACCTTGACGATCATGTCGGCCTTGGCGAAAATTTCCTCGGCCGTGGCGATGATCTTGGCACCGGCCTTTTCATAGTCGGCATTGCTGGCACCAATGCCGGCACCGGCGTTGGCCTGGGCCAAAACCGTGTGGCCATTGCGCACCGCTTCGCGCACCGAGATGGGTGTCATGCCAACGCGGTATTCATGATTCTTGATTTCTTTCGGTACGCCGATGAGCATTTTTATGTTTCCTCCGTCTGAAGGCCTGAGAATAGGCGCACTGGCTCGAAATGTTTTTGCAAAGGCGATCGGAGCGACTGGCACGTATGGAATAATATTTCAAGATGTGCCATAAAAGTGGAATGAAACACACAGATATCGACAAATCAGACAAAATCATCCTGAAAATGCTGCAGGCCGGCGCGCAGCAACCGCTCTCGGAAATTGCCGCCAAGGCCGGCCTTTCGCCCTCAACCTGTCACCGCCGCATCAAGGCCATGGAGGAGCACGAACTCATTCTTGGTTACACCGCGACGCTCAACCGCAAGCTCCTCGGTCTGGCCAATGAATTTTTTGTCGAAGTGTCGCTCGCCGCACAGACTGAAGAGGCCTTCGAAAAATTTGAGAAGGCGGTGCAGCGTGTCCCGGAAATTCTCGAATGCCACCTGATGAGTGGCCAGTTCGATTATTTGTTGCGCGTGGTGGCCCGTGATTCCGAGGACTACGAACGCATTCACCGCACCCGCTTGGCGAGACTTCCCGGCGTGCAACGCATCCAGTCGTCACTGGCGTTGCGCACAGTGAAAGCCAGCAGTGGTTTTCCCATCGAGTGATCAGGAAATGCCGAGTGCAGCTTTCAAGGGACCAAGGTGCTTTTCGTAGCGCCGCCAGCGTTGCACCGATGTGGTGTAGATCGGCTGCCGCACTTGCCAGCGTGACGGGGTGCGGACCTGCCGCTCTGACTGGTGATAGTTCAGGCAGTTTGCATCCCACGGCAATCCCAAGAAGTCGACCATGGCGCGCGCCGATGGTTCGAATTCGGCCACGGTCTGTTCATAGATGTTGTCGTGGATCGGCAGCGGCAAGAACAAGCGCCAGTGTTCTATCAAGCCCTGGTACTCGCGATGATAGGAACCAAGTGTGGCAAGGTCGCCGTTGTAACCATGGGCCTCGTTGAAGTTTTGCATGTAGATCGCGACGCAATTGTCCATGGGGTCGCGGCGGCAGTGAATGATGTGGGACTTGGGAAACATCAGGGCGATCAGGCCGAGCAGTTCATAGTTATGCGGACTCTTGTCGATGAGCCGGGCCACATCTTGTGGCGCGCGCGAATAGGCACTCATATAGCGTTCGGCCAGCGTGCTGACATCTGACTTCGAGAGCTTGGCGACCTGGCTCGTGAATTCGGCAGGATTGGGCCTGCCATAGCCCAGGCCATAGGCGATCTTTCGCATGTCGTTGAGTTCACCGAGCCCTGCCACCTCATCATGGGCCGAAAGAAACTGTTCCGTCAGAGTTGTTCCTGACCTGGGCAGACCGACAACAAAAACAGGGCGTTCATCCGGCACGCCAAAATCTTTCCGCTCAACGAAGAATGCCCGTGTGAACATCGCCTTTTGGGCAGCATAGGTTTTTTGGTGAAGCTCCATATGGAACATGAGCTTCTTGAGCTTTTTGCCCTGGGAGAAGTGAATCATCGCATCATCATAGCGGCCAACGTCATTGCAGATTTTGGCAAAGGCGTGATGCAGAGGGGCTCTTTCGTCATCGCGCAACACGGGGTCACGGAGCAGAAGTTCAAAGGTAACAATTTCCGGGTCATCGGCAGCGAATTTCTTGCACTGCGCAAGGCCACACAGAGCTTCCACATTGCGCGGTTCAAGGGATAAAATATTCTGGAACTGCGCCATGGCCTCTTCAAACAGGCCGGTCTCGGATGCAATTTCTGCCATACCCGTTTTGGCGCGCACAAAAGCCGGATCAATGGCCAGGGCCCTTGAAAAATTCTTCGCGGCCTCCTCAGTGTCGCCCAGCATGCGAAAAGCCTTGCCGAGATTGCACCACGCCTCGGCATAACGTGGATCTATTTGCACCGCCTTGCGCAAGTGCGGAACGGCTTCTTCACTGCGTGAACAGATGATGAGTGTGTTGCCCAGGTTGTTTCGGTACATGGCAATGCCGGGCTCGAGGGCGACGGCCTTGCTGTGATAGTCAAACGCGATCTTGTTCTGACCCGCCTCAATGGCAAGCACGCCCATGAGATTGAGGGCATCCGGGTGTTGCGGATTTTCTCGCAAAACTGATTGGTACAGGCGCTCCGCATCGACGAAGCGCCTCTGGTTTTGCAGTGCAATTCCCTGTTCGATAAGCGCCGATTGGCGTTGCGTGACAGGCTTGCGTGAGAATGCCAAGGACGGCTCAGAACTTCCAGGTCACGCCCAATTGGCCTGTCTGGGTGAAGTAGCTCGAGACATTGTGGTCATCGTTGATGAGTCCATTCGAACCGACGGCCATGGCGGCCTTGATACGGTAACCCAAATCCAGGGTCATGTTTTCGGAAACATCGAAGCGAATGCCCGAACCAACTTGGCCAACAAAGGCCGCATCTACGCTATCAACACCGTCGCCATTGCAACAATAGTCAATGTCCACGTCCATGAATCCGACGCCAACACCACCACCGCCGTAGAACTTGAAGCCGCCAATATCCATGTCGCGCCACAGATTGGCCATCAGGAAATAACCGGTAACGTCGCCACCGTAGCCGCCGGTCAAGGAACCCTCTTGTTGGACGCTGTCGACGTCATAGGATTGTATCGAGGCTTCAAGTTCGGTGCGCAAATGGTCCGTGACGTTGACGCCCACGGCTGCGCCCACACTGTAGCCGTTCTTGAAGCTGACCATATAGTCGCTGCTGTTATACGACGCACGTGTGTCCACCGGCATGACAAATCCGCCAAACAGGCTGACATACCGTGTATCCGGCAAACCGGCATTGCCATCACCGGCACCAAGCCCGTAGTTCAACCCCAGCTGTATGACGTGATTGGTCGTCGCCACGTCGGCATTGTCATCCAAATTTGCGGCCGCATCGCCTTCCACCAGGACATCAAATATGCTCTTGAAACGGTAACCGAGGTCCACCGACACATTGTCTGCGACCGCCATGCGGGCACCAAAACCGAACTGCCCGGCAAAGCCATATCCCCTTTCACCGCTGAGTAGGCTGCCATCAAGTTCTGCATTGTCAAACTGCAATGAACCAATGCCGAAGCCACCGCCCACGTATGGCGTCAGCATGCCGACATCGAAATCTTTCCAGAGGTTGAACAGCAAATACGTCTGGTTCAAATCGCCCGTGGCAACATCGCTGGGGCCACCTTCTGAACTGTAGCTCTTGAGAGCCGAGCGAAGATAGGAAAGCTCCAATTCGGCGCGAAGTCCCGGCGCCAAATGGGTGCCCGCAGCGCCGCCCACGGTGAAGCCACGCTTGTGATCAATGAGATAAGTTTCGCCGCCATCAGAGTAGTTAAACACCGTTCGGTTCTGAACACCGCCCGCAAACAGGCTCACATACCAGTCCGACGGGTCGCCCGACCCCTGGGGCATGACCTGACCATCGCCCAAGGCATAAGTTACGCCCAGTTGAGCGGTATGGCTGAAATGCGATGCTTCGGCGTTGTCATCAGTGCCTAGATTTTCCAGTGACGCATCCATTGCGGCCCGCAGCCGGTAGCTGGCATCAAGGGCCAGCTTCTCTGACAGAGCCACACGTACACCAGCGCCAATTTGCCCGGCAAATGCGAAGCCGGTATCATTGACGGAGTTGTAGTCAACATCCTTGAAATCCAAATAAGCCGTTCCCAAGCCAACGCCAATATAGGGCTGCACAGTGTCAGTGAGCCGGAAGTCTTTCCAGATATTTCCCAGAAGGAACAGCGAGCGCACATGGCCGGAGGTGAGATGGAAATCACCAAATCCGTCTGATGTGCTCGACATGTCATTAGCCACATAGGACAGTTCCGACTCCGCCCTGAATCCATTGCCGATGTGTCGGCCATAAGCTGCACCGACAGTGAAGCCGTCCTTCAAGTCATAAGAATACTGTGACGTGTTGTAGGCCATGTGCGCGCGGGCCAAGTTGTAACCGCCGAAAATACTGATGTACGAATCAGTGGCTGGCGGCGGGGCCAACGCGTCGGCTGCCATGGCAGGGGACATTGCCCCCAGAAACAAGGCTGAAACCGAAACAGAAAAGGAGAGATTATTGCGCATGCCCAGCCCGCCCGCCTATCGGAATCTATACCCCCGCCCGGTGGCATTGATATTGCGAAGTCGCGTGGAAAACAACCGGCTGATTTGAAATCTCACAATTGAACTGGCATTTGTGGCGGACTGATCACACTCCAACTGCACTTTGCAAAGTGAGCAATGCCTCGATCACAACTCTGGCTTGCGTTCTTTCCTCAACATCCAGATGCCGGCGCAAACGACGATTGCAGCTCCTGCCCAAGTATATCCATCCGGGAAGTCGCCGAAGAATATCATGCCGTTCATGACCGCCCACAGCAAAGCCGTGTATTCGAAGGGCGCAACGAAATTGGCCTCGGCATGGCGATAGGCCAGAAGGAAACTTGTGGCTGCAAACGTGCTGAGCACGCCGACGATTATGAGCAACAGCAATTGTTGTTGATCGGGCCATGTCCACGCCCGCAAGAGGAAGGCCAGCGACTTGTCTTCAATGGCCATGCCGCTGAACAATGGCGCCACCAGGCCGACCACAACGGCCACGGCGAAGTATGTGATATTCTGCCAATTGATGATGACCACCGGAGCGATGCGCATGGAAAGATGCCGCCCCATCATCTGGCCGATGGCATATCCGAAGGCAGAAAACAGGGCCAGGAAGGCAGCGGGCTGAAAGGCTTCCGATCCCGGCCGCACCATGAGAAGGACACCGGCAAAGCCGATGCAGATGGCAAACCAGCGATAGCCCGGCACCCGCTCACCCAGAGACCAGCCAGCAAGTGCCGCAACGATGAACGGCATGGTGAAGTAGATCGACACTGACGTCGCTATGGGAAGCGCCGCAATCGACAATACGAAAGCGAAATAGGCCGAACACAGAATGAGTGAGCGTGCCAGCAACAGCGGCAACAGCTTTCCCGGAAACAGGTTGGAGAACGAACCGCTCCACCACAACCAGCCCAACAGCAACGGCAGTGACGACACGGTGCGGAAGATGATGGTTTCATAGGCTGGCAGATCAGCGCTCACACCTTTGACCACCGCGTCCTGCATGGAGGCGAGGCCAACGGCAAACACTGCATAGAGCGCAGCCTTGACGCGTTCTTGCGGTGCCGCCGCGCTGTTCATGGATCAGCCGAGGGAGTGAATGGTGTCGGCAAGCAACTTGATGCCCGGTTCAATCTTGCTTTCATCAATGGATGAAAATGCCAGACGGAAGAAATTGGCGGGTGGCTTGGCCGCGCCGAACGTGATGCGACCTGGTTCAATGAACAGCCCCTTGAGCAGTGCCGCGCGATAGAGAGCCTCGCTGTCCAGTTTTGGCGGACCCTTGACCCAATAGGCCGTGCCGCCAAACGAGGGGTTGCGCGACGACTTGGGGAAGTGATCGCCCAGCGCCTTGCCCATGACCTCCCAGCGCGCCCGATAGGATTTGTGCAGACGGCGGATGAGCGTGTCGTGGTGGCCCAGTGACAGGAACAAGGCGGCGGCGCGCTGGTTGTTGTTTGGTGCATGGCGCACCATGAGGCGGCGCAATGACCGCGCTTCGGCAATCAACTCCTTCGGCCCGACCATGAAGCCAAGCCGCAGGCCGGGGAACAATGTCTTGGAGAGCGATCCCACGTAAATGACGCGGCCATCATCATCGAGTGACTTCAGAGCCGGGCAGGGCTCGTTCACATAGTTGGTCTCAAATTCATAGTCGTCCTCGATGACGAGGAAGTCCTGCTCCTGCGCCTTCTTCAGCAACGCCATGCGCCGCTCCAACGGCATCGTCACCGTGGTCGGAAACTGATGGCTGGGCGTGGTGAAAACCAGATCAAGATCATCCAGCGCTGAACTGACGACCAGCCCCTTGTCATCAACCGGCAGCAACTTCACATGATCCGAGCGCAGCCGGAACATGTTGCGCGCATCGGTGTAGCCCGGGTCTTCCATGCCCACTTTGCTGTCCCGGTCAATGAGCAGGCTCGTGAGGATATAGAGCGCGTTCTGGGCTCCAAGCGTGATGAGGATTTCATTGTCGCTCGCCATGATGCCACGGCGTGGCAAAATGCGGCGCCGGATCTGTTCGACGAGCAGCGGATCATCGTGCTCCCAGGAATCATTGGTCCATGCCCCCAGCCATTTTTTGCCCAAAGCCTGGCGCGTGCATTCGCGCCACTCGGCCAGGGGAAACAACGTGTGGTCAACCTGGCCATAGATGAAGGGGTAGGTGAATTCCTGCCAGTTGAGTGGCTTTGACTGGTTCTCCTGCAGCGAGGGCCGGGTCTTGAACTGCCGCGCAATGTCTGTGGCGACGGTGGCCTTCGATCTGGTGACGACCGGCCGCACGATGGTGGCGGTATCCTCAATGGCCTTGTCGGCGACGTAGTAACCCGAACGCTCGCGGGCCACGAGATAGCCGTCATCAAGCAATCCCTGATAGGCCAGAACCACCGTGTTGCGTGATACGCCGAGCGACTTGGCCATCTTGCGGGTCGAGGGAATGGGCTCGGACTGGTCCAGTTTCCGGTCCAGAATGGCCGACACCAGCGCCTCGCGAATTTGCGACTGCAGGCTGGAAAACTCGGTTCTTTTCAGGTGTATCAGCCAGTCGCGCAAGATGTTGGTTCCGTGGTTGGATGTGTCTGGTCCTATCATAGGGCCAATTTGAACCGTAAATCCATCCGTCGAGTGGTTCTGGCACGTGCGCGAATCCCGCATGCATGTAAGCTGGCACCTGAGAGGCCAAATCACCGCGATGAGCCAACCCGCCGTTGATACCCAGATCAAGACCTGGGACGAAATCAAGACCACCACATGCTACATGTGCGCCTGCCGCTGCGGCATCAAGGTTTACCTCAAGGATGGCACAGTCAAATACATCGAGGGCAACAAGGACCACCCCGTCAACAAGGGCATCATCTGCGGCAAAGGGTGCATCGGGCATTCAACAGCACTATTCGCAGGCCCGACTGTCAAAGCCGCTCATCCGCGTCGGCGAGCGCGGTGCGGGCGAGTTCCGCGAAATTGAATGGGAAGAAGCACTGCGCACCGCCACGCTGTGGCTGTCGGAAGTGCGCAACACCGATCCGCGCAAGCTTGCGTTCTTCACCGGGCGCGACCAGTCGCAAGGCCTGACCGGCTGGTGGGCCTCGCAGTTCGGCACGCCCAACTACGCCGCCCACGGCGGATTTTGTTCCGTCAACATGGCTGCCGCCGGGCTCTATACCTATGGCGGCTCGTTCTGGGAATTTGGCGAACCGGACTGGAGCCACACCAAATATTTCCTGCTCTTCGGTGTCGCTGAAGACCATGCCTCCAACCCGATCAAGGCAGGCCTTGGCAAACTGAAACAGCGCGGTGCCAAGATCGTTTCGGTCAACCCGGTGAAGACCGGGTACTCGGCCATCGCCGATGAATGGATCGGCATTCGCCCCGGCACTGATGGCCTGTTCGTCGGCGGGCTTATTCACACGCTGCTGGAATCGCAGCGCATCGATGGCGAATATCTGGTGCGCTTCACCAATGCGCCGTGGTTGGTGATTGAAAACAAGGGCGGTGCCGACGATGGCCTCGTCCTGCGCAATGCCGCTGGCACGGCGCTGGTCTATGATCCGCAGACCAACGGTACCAAGGTCTCGGGCACCTATGGCATCAACCCGCCGCTCATGGGCCGCTTCACCCTGGCTGATGGCAAGAAGGTGGTGACGTCTTTCACCCTGATTGCCGAACGTTTCCTCGGATCCGAGTATGCGCCGGAACAGGTGGCGGAGCGCTGCGGTGTGCCTGCCGAAACCATCCGCCGCGTCGCTGCCGAACTCGCCCACACGGCATTCGAAGAAACCATCGAGCTTGATATTCCGTGGACGGATTATCTCGGCCGGCAGTACGAGAAGACCCGCGGCCGGCCCGTCGCCATGCATGCCATGCGCGGCATCTCCGCCCACTCCAACGGCTTTCATACCTGCCGCACCATTCACATTCTGCAAATCATGCTCGGCACCATCGATTGCCCCGGTGGCACGCGCTACAAGCCGCCATTCCCCAAGCCCATTCCACCGGGTGTAAAACCGGCGGGCAAGATGGGACAGGTGAAACCCAACACGCCATTGCCCGGCCCGCCGCTGGGCTTTGTCACGTCGCCTGATGACTTGCTGGTCGATGAATTCGGCACGCCGCTGCGCATCGACAAGGCCTTCTCGTGGGATGCGCCGTTGGCCGCCCACGGCATGATGCACATGGTCATCAACAACGCCGCCAAGGGCGATCCGTACACCGTCGACGTGCTGTTCATGTACATGGCCAACATGAGCTGGAATTCGGCGATGAATGTGCCCGATACAATTGCGGCCCTGACGGCAAGACGCGGTGACGGCGAATACGTTATCCCCCGCATCATCTATTCTGATGCCTACGCCAGCGAGATGGTGCACTACGCCGATCTCATTTTCCCTGACACGACCTATCTCGAGCGCTGGGATTGTATCTCCATGCTCGACCGGCCGATATCGGAAGCCGACGGCCCGGCAAATTCCATCCGCCAGCCGGTGGTGAAGCCCGACCGCGATGTGCGCCCCTTTCAGGACGTGTTGCTCGATCTCGGGGCACGTTTGGGATTGCCTGCTCTGGTGAAACAGGATGGCACGCCGCGCTATCCCGGTGGCTATCCCGACTACATCGTCAATCATGAACGCGCACCGGGGCTTGGACCACTGGCCGGTTTCCGTGGCCCCGAGGGCCGCATGTCAGGCCGTGGCCCCATCAATCCCAACCAGCTTGAACAATACATCAAGAACGGCTGCTACTGGTTTCAGGAAATTCCCGATCGCGCCAAATACTATCGCCACGTCAATTGGGATTATCTCGACTGGGCCACCTTCATGGGTTTTCTGGCGCGGCCAGAACCGATCATCCACCAACTCTATTCCGAGCCACTGCAGAAATTCCGTCTTGCCGCGCGTGGCTATGGTGCGGTGACGCCACCAGCGCATCACCGCAGCCGCATCGAAACCTACTTCGACCCCATCCCATTCTGGTATGCGCCCTTTGAAGGTGAGCAGGTCAGTGCCGATGAATTCCCCATGCATGCGATCACCCAGCGGCCCATGGCGATGTATCATTCGTGGGGTTCGCAGAACACCTGGCTCCGCCAGATCATTGGCCGCAACTGGCTTTACATGCACCAGAAGCGCGCCGCGAAACTTGGCATTGCCGAAGGCGATTGGGTCACGGTGACGTCGCACCATGGCGTCATCAAGTGCCAGGCGAAGCTCATGGACGGTCAGAACGAAGACACGGTGTGGACATGGAATGCCATCGGCAAACGCAAGGGTGCCTGGGCGCTCGACACCGACGCACCGGAAGGCAAAAAAGGATTCCTGCTCAATCACTTGATCAGCGATCTTCTGCCGGAACGTGAAGGTGGCTACCGCTATTCCAACAGTGACCCGGTGACCGGCCAGGCGGCATGGTATGACCTGAAAGTGCGGGTTGAGAAAGCAGTTGATCAGTCGGTGGAAAGTGCGCCGCAGTTTGCAGAGTTGAAGAACGTGGGAGTGCGAAAATGACCTCACTCCCAGCCACAACGCAAAAAAAACTCGGTCTCGTCATCGATCTTGATACCTGCGTCGGCTGCCAGGCGTGTGCCACGTCGTGCAAGGAGTGGAACTCGCAAGGCGTCTCGGCACCACTGTCCGACGACAAGCCGCGCAGCGCCGAACCGATGGGCACCTGGCTCAACCGCGTCCACAGCTATGAGGTTCATGAAGAGGGCAGGGACGACGCCCGTATTGTGCATTTCCCGCGCTCGTGCCTGCATTGTGAAACCCCGGCCTGCGTCACCGTCTGTCCGACAGGTGCCTCTTACAAGCGCGCCGAAGATGGCATCGTGCTGGTCGATCCTGACATGTGCATCGGCTGCAAGCTGTGCTCATGGGCCTGCCCCTATGGTGCGCGCGAGTATGATTACCCGACGGGCGTGATGAAGAAATGCACGCTCTGTGTCGACCGCATCTACAACGAAAACTTCGCACCCGAAGACCGCGTTCCGGCTTGCGTCAAGGCCTGCCCCACCGGTGCGCGCAGTTTCGGTGATCTGGGTGATGCCAACTCCGCAGTTTCGCAACTGGTGAAAGAGCGCGGCGGTTATGATCTGTTGCCAGAGATGGGCTACAAGCCCACCAACAAATATCTGCCGCCGCGCGCCCGCCGCGACACAGCGCTGGCCCACATCGAAGCGCTGCCCAAGTCCGATGGTTCGGCCATGGAGCGCCTCTTTGCCTGGGCCGACAAATTGATGACTTCATCAAAAGCCTCGGCCCGTGCCAACGAAGCAGACAATGCCGACAAGTTGGAGGGGTGACGCGATGAACCCCGCCTATTCCGTCATCCTTTTCACCACGGCATCCGGCGCTGGTTACGGCATGCTGGCATTGCTCGGCCTGGTTGGCCTGCAACATGGACAGTCATCATCGCTGGCCTTCGGCCTCACCGCGATGGTCGTTGCGCTTGCCCTCATCACGATCGGGCTTCTTTCCTCCACCTTCCATCTCGGCCATCCTGAACGCGCCTGGCGGGCGTTGTCGCAGTGGCGTTCGTCCTGGCTGTCGCGCGAGGGCGTAGCGGCGGTCGTGACTTATCCCGTGGCGTTGGCTTTCGGGCTGGCGTGGACTGGCATTGTAGATGCTCCGAACTGGATCAGTCCCCTTGGCATCGCCACTGCGGTCATGTCAGCGCTTACCGTCATCTGCACCGGCATGATCTATGCCTCGTTGCCGACGATCAGGCAGTGGCACCAGATGCTGACAGTGCCGGTCTATCTGGTGCTGGCAGCAGCAACCGGTGCGGTGATCCTTGCGGCAGTCGCCACACTCTTCGCCCGGTTCCAGTGGTTCCAGGCCGCCCTTGCCACGGCGTTGCTGCTCATCGGGCTCATCCTGAAGGAAATCTACTGGTTCACAATCGATGGCAGCTACAACGCCGCCACACCATTTCTGCCGCCACCGGCCTCAAGGGCGACGTTCGGCAATGGGAGGTGCCGCACACCAACGTCAACTTCATCCAGAAGGAGATGGGGTTCGTGGTGGTCCGCAAGCACGCTCGGAAGCTGCGCCTCATCTCGGCATTTGGCTTTGGTCTTGCGGCCGTCGCGATGATGCTGGCTCTTGCGTGGCCCTATGCGAGTTGGCTCGCAGTTATATTTTCCGCGATAGCAGTTGTCACGGAACGCTGGCTCTTCTTCGCGGAAGCAACTCACGTCGTGAACCTCTACTACGGTCTCGGCAAAGCCTGACTGCCACATTCCTGCCCCAATTCGCAACAGCCCGTTAACCGGTTGTTAACCATGATGCGGCCTTATGGGAGCGTGCTGGGGTGCGTTGCGTAAGAGGGTGTTTCAAGTGTCAGTCATTGCTTCGTCCCGTATGTCGTTGCGCTTGTTGGGCCGGTCTTACCTGGCTTTTGTACTGGCGCCCGAATCGCCATTTGATGAATGGCTCGCCGAACTCGATGCGCGATTGCTGCATCAATCCGGCTTCTTCAACAACCGCCCGGTCATTCTCGATCTCGCGCCGCTCTGCCCATCCAAGGCGGTCACAGCGTACGTGATCGATGCCGTCGAGAGCAGGGGCTTGCGTCTCGTTGCTGTCGAAGGCGTCGACACTGACTGGGTCGGCCCGCGCCTTGCGCCCTTGCCGGGAACGCCCATGCCCATCGGCATGTTCAACCCGCGCGAGGAAACGCCGCGCGCGCCACCCAAACAAAACCGCTTCGGTCTCGCCGAGAGGCCCGAGCCAAAGCCTGCTGCAAGCCTACTTGTGGAAGAACCTTTGCGGTCTGGCCAATCCCTGATTTTTCCACAAGGTGATGTGACGGTGATTGGGTCCGTAGCCTCGGGCTCGGAAGTGGTCGCCGGCGGCTCCATCCATGTCTACGGCGCGCTTCGTGGGCGCGCCTTCGCAGGTACCAACGGCAACGCCCAGGCCCGCATTTTCTGCAACAAGTTTGATGCTGAATTGCTGGTCATCGACGGGCTCTACAAGACGGCAGACGATTTCGATCCGGCCCTCCGCGGCGCACAGGTGCAAGCGCGCCTCGACCGCGACGTGCTGAATGTCGAAGTCTTTCACTGATCAACGCCAGGAGTGAGCATCATGTCCAAAGTTATCGTCGTCACGTCAGGAAAAGGTGGCGTCGGAAAAACCACATCAACGGCCGCGCTGGGGTCAGCCCTGGCCCTCAACGGAAAGTCCGTTGTCGTCGTCGATTTCGATGTGGGCCTGCGCAACCTCGACCTCATCATGGGGGCTGAGCGGCGTGTCGTTTATGACCTCATCAACGTGACGCAGAACCAGGCCAAACTCCACCAGGCCCTGATCCGCGACAAACGCGTGGAAAATCTCTGGCTGCTGCCGGCCTCACAAACCCGCGACAAGGATTCGCTCAACGAAAAAGGCCTCGCCCGCCTGATGAAGGAATTGCGCGCCCAGTTCGACTACATTCTCTGTGACAGTCCCGCAGGCATCGAGCGTGGTGCCGTTCTGGCCATGCGTCATGCCGATGAGGCCGTCATAGTCACCAACCCTGAAGTCTCGTCGGTGCGCGATTCAGATCGCATCATCGGGCTTCTCGACAGCAAAACCGAGCGGGCAGAGAAGGGTTCCAAGGTCGAAAAACATCTCTTGATCACACGCTTTGACCAGGCCAGGGCAGGGCGTGGCGATATGCTCAAGATCGAAGATGTTCTTGAAATCCTTCTCGTTCCGCTGCTTGGTGTCATCCCCGAAAGCGATCAGGTGCTGCGCGCTTCCAACATCGGTCAACCCGTCACACTGGCCAATCCCTTGTCGGCTCCGGCGCGGGCCTATTCCGATGCTGCACGGCGCTTGCTGGGAGACAGCGTCGCCATGAATGTTCCGCACGAGCGCTATAACCTCATTGCGCGCATCTTCGGCGGGAGGGCTGCATGAACTTGTTGTTGCGATGGTGGAAGCCGCGCAACACCGAAGCGTCGTCAGCGCCGGTGGCGCGCGAAAGACTTCAGGTGCTGCTGTCCCATGAGCGGACATCTGCGGGGCAGTCCAACCTTCTCGGTCTCATCAAGGAAGATGTGCTGAATGCCATCAAGCGCCACATCAGCGTACCGGCTGAGGCCGTGCACGTGAAGGTCGAACGGCGCAAGGCCATCTCGACCATGCGTATCTCGCTGGACCTGCCAAAGTAGTCAATCCGCATTGCGGGCTTGGTCAAACCGTCACGACACCATATGTTTCACATTATGGAAGTGAGGTTTGATCATGCCTGACATGCTGCTGCCCGGCGTCCGCTGGTTTGATGACTGGTTTGCGGTCCGCGAGGTTGCGCCCGGAATCCATGCCATCGGTGAGCCGCGCTTTCACCAGATCAACTGGAACTATCTCGTTGTGGGTGAAATGCGGGCGCTGTTGTTTGATACCGGGCCTGGTGTGCGCGACATCTCGGTCGTGGTGAAAGCACTGACCTCTTTGCCCGTCACCGCCATGGCCTCACACATGCATTTTGACCACACGGGAAATCTTCACCGCTTCGACGATGTGGCGGTGGCCGACCTGCCGGTCCTCCGCGCCTTCGAGACGAACGGCGTGTTGCAGGAGCCGGGCAAACTTTTCCTCGGGCATTATGAAGGCATGAAGTGGATACCGCAGGCGGTGAAACACTGGTGGCCGGTGGGGCATCACATTGAACTCGGTGGCCGCAGCCTTGAGATTATTGCCACGCCCGGCCACGCGCCAGATCACGTGGCGTTGTTTGATGAGGCCAACAATGTTCTGTTGGCGGCGGACTTCCTCTATCTTGGCGCGCTCTATGCCCAGGTGCCAGGGTCAAATCTGTCTGAGTATTTGAGTGCGGCCACAGCTCTCTTGGCGCGGTTGTCGGCAGGAACATTGATCTTTGGTGCCCACGGTCAACCCGACGGCAAGGGCCAGCACGACGCCCCACAGCTTCAGGTTTCGGATTTACAGGCGCTGATAACTATATTGAAAAAACTAAGGAATTCCGGCGAGCGGCCAACCCGCATCGAAGTCAACGAACACATGTATCTCCTCATCGGCCAGCACGCATATGAGGCTTGGCAGCAGCCCGGCCAGTCTATATAAAGAAATCTTTATATAGTTTCAGAGGTTCCATCCCATGCCCAAGCAGTCCTTCACCGAAGCTCTCGCCACGCGCCCCTGGTTGTTGGCCGATGGCGCCACGGGCACCAATTATTTCCAGATGGGTCTGATCTCCGGTGATGCGCCAGAGCTGTGGAACTTTCAGCATCCCGAGCGCGTCCGCGACCTGCATCGCCGCTTTATCGAAGCGGGTGCCGACATCATCCTCACCAACACCTTTGGTGGCAATCGCCATCGCCTGAAATTGCACGGTGATCAGGACCGTGTGCATGAGATCAATGTTGCTGCCGTGCAGAACGCCAGAGCCGAGGCTGACGTGGCGGGACGCGATGTCTATGTGGCGGGCTCCATGGGGCCAACGGGCGAAATCTTCATGCCCGTTGGCATGCTGCCCTATGAAGAAGGTGTCGCCGCCTTCGCCGAACAGGCCGCCGCGCTCAAAGATGGCGGGGCCGATGTGCTGTGGATCGAGACCATGTCATCGGAAGAAGAACTGCGCGCCGCAGTAGATGGTGCAGCGACAGCGGGCCTTCCCATCGTCACCACCATGAGCTTCGACACCAACGGCCGCACCATGATGGGCATCACGCCCAAGGCCTTTGGCGCGCTCACAGCATCGCTGTCGCACCAACCTGTCGCCATCGGTGCCAACTGTGGTGTCGGCGCTTCGGAACTGATCGCTACCGTCATGGGCATCACCGAAGCGCGGCCCGATGCCAACGTGGTGGCCAAGGGCAATTGCGGCATTCCGCAATACGTCAATGGCGCCATCCACTACACCGGTACGCCCGAACTGATGGCCGACTACGCCCGCATCGCCAGGGATGCCGGTGCCAAGATCATCGGCGGCTGCTGTGGCACGTCACCGGAACATCTGGCCTCCATGCGCCGCGCCCTCGAAGGCCACGCCAAAGGCCCGCGCCCGACACTCGACCTCGTCGAAACCAAACTCGGCCCCGTATCGGAACTGGCAAAGGGCATCGACAAGGCAGCCGATGGCGCGGCGAAAAGGGAAAGAAGGCGGGGGTGATTGGAGATGACGACGGCTGTTTCGGATATCAAGACGCTGTTGGCGACAATGTCGCCGCGACTGAATGAAAAGCATGTTGCCTATGTGACAACGCAGGCCCCGATCGCAATTGTCTCGAAACTCAGTGAAGGGAGCCTCATCGGCTCTTTCGTCGAACCGGAAGGAACAACCCTGTTCATAGAACTGCAAGCGGCCGAAGACTTGAAACTCACCGTCCTTATGCGCGCTGCCTGGATTACCTTGACCGTGCATTCAGCGCTGGAGGCATTCGGGCTAACGGCGGCATTTGCCAAGGCTTTGGCGGATGAGCAGATCAGCAGCAATGTCGTTGCAGCCGCATTTCACGATCATATCTTTGTGCCAGTCGCCGACGCAGACCGGGCTATGGCAGCATTGAAGAAACTTCAGATGTTGTCGGTCTGATCCTTCAAACTTTGTCCACCACTACCGGCTTGCCCAGCATGAAGCAGTCCGACACCAGTTGTAGCGGGGATTGATCAACATCGCTTTTCTTGGCTTTCAGCAGTCTTGCAAACTTGGCGTAGATGTCTTCGTACTCGTGCAGCACAGCCTCGCGCACCGTCTTGCCATTGACCACCAGAACCGAGCCGCCGTTCTTGAGGTGAAGGCGCAAACCATCGCTTGTGCCCACTTCAATTTCCCACGTTTCGCCGGTTTTCTGCCGCCAGTCGAACACCGCAGATAAATCCGCCGCCGCACCATCGCCGCGCTTGAAGCGGATATCGGCTCCAATGGGGGTAGCGGCATTGGACGGAACTTCAATCGTCGCCCCCTCGACAAAAATCGCATCAGGCAAAATCTTGGTGACGATGGAGAGCGCGTTGATGCCGGGATCAAATACGCCAAAGCCGCCCGGCTGCCAGATCCACGCCTGACCGGGATGCCATTTCTCCACATCCTCCTTCCAGGTAACGCGCAGGAAATCTACATGCTTTCCTTTCAACAGCTTCTTTGCCTCATCAACGGAGGCGTTGTAGCGCGAGTGCCAAGTCGCATAGAGCACACGCTTCTTTTTGGCGGCGTAGGCTTCCATTGCCAACAACTCGCCCACTGTCGGTGTCGGCGGTTTTTCGATCAGCAAGTGCCAGCCAGCATCCAGGCATTCCCGCGCCATGGCGAGGCGCACGGCGGGTGGCGTGCACAGCGCCACGCAATCCACCTTTAGTTTGCTGGCTTTCAGGGCGGCGATACTTTCAAAGTTGGCAATCCCATCCACCTTACCATGGCGGCTGACGGCGGCGACCAGTTCAAACTTCTTGTTCTTGGCAATGCAGGGCAGGTGCTGATCCCGAGCGATCTTGCCAATGCCGACGACGGCGATTCTGGAAGCCATATCTGTCCTCACGAAACGGCGCGCCGCAGCGACGCGATGAATTGGTCAACCTCTTCGGTCGTGTTGTAGTGCGCCAAGCCAACGCGCAGCACGCCACCCTTGTCCATTAGCCCCATCTGTGTGCAGGGCTCGATGGCGTAGTTGTGGCCCGACCAGACGAAGATGTTTTCGCCCGCAAAATGCTTGGCCAGTTTCGCCGGTTCCACACCCTCCATGGTGAAGGATACTGTGGGCACGCGGCGATGCATGGCATTGGCTGATGTAATGCCGCGCACCTTCAGTCCCTTGAAGGGCCGCAAACCTTCAATAAGCCGCAGAGTCAGAGATTGTTCAAAACTCTCCATTGCTTTCCACGCCGAAACCAGTTGGCTGCGCCGGTCATCTCCGTGGCCCAGCGATGCCAGATACTCAACCGCGGCGAGGCAACCCGCCATGCCCTCATGCGAGAGCGTTCCCGTTTCAAACTTGTGCGGCAGGTCTTCGCCCACCGGTCGCACCTTGTATCCGAAAGTGTCTTGCAGCCGGTCCTTTCGGCCCCACAGAATTCCCATGTGTGGGCCGAACCACTTGTATGCAGATGACACCAGGAAATCGCAGCCAATGGCCTGAACATCAAGCAGCCCATGGGGCGCGAATTGCACCGCATCGACATAGGAGATGACGCCAGCTGCGCGCGCCTGTTGGCAGAAGCGCTTCACATCATTGATTGTGCCCGTGCAATTGGAGGCATAGCCAATCGCCAGCAGCTTGGTGCGCGATGTCAAGACCTTGCTCAACGCGTCATCGGCAAACTCGTACGTCCCGGCATCGAAATCCATCCAGCGCACCACAAGGCCGAGATCGTCGGCCAACAGCAACCATGGCGCCACATTGGCATCATGGTCCATGCGCGACAGCACAATTTCGTCTCCAGCCTTCAGCTGACGGCCAAGACAACGCGACATGTGCAGCGTCAAGGTTGTCATGTTCTGGCCAAAGACGATTTCCTCGGCCGTTGCCGCGCCGTAAAAATCAGCCACCGCCTGATGAGCCTCCGCCACCATCGCTTCGGCGTCGACAGTGGTGCGGAAATACCCGCCCAGGTTTGCATTCATCGCCGTGAGCGCTTCTACCGTTCGGTCGATGACGCGTTGGGGAACCTGTGTGCCAGCGGGATTGTCGAGGTAGATGCGGGGTTTGCCGTTGTCAGCAAGGGCAAGGGCAGGGAACTGGCGGCGCACGGCAGCCAAGTCGAAGTCAAACGGCATGGTGAATTTCCTTTGTCCAAGCCCTCTTAGCCCGCACGGGGACTTGTCTCAACCGTCGCTTTCCGGCATGGGGTGGTCGTGCAAGGGCGGGGTTATTTTGCCCGCTGCGATATTCTTTCAAGGCCGAAACTGGAGTGCCCCATGAGCGACGCTGGCGATCTTGACCTCAACACCCTGAATAACGAAGAACTGGTGCAACAGGTCCATGACGACCTTTACGACGGCCTGAAAGAGGAGGTCGAAACGGCGGTTCATATCCTGCTTGGCCGCGGCTGGGCCCCTTACAAGGTGCTGACGGAAGCCTTGGTCGAAGGTATGCGAATCGTCGGTGTGGACTTCCGCGACGGCATTCTTTTCGTGCCCGAAGTGTTGCTGGCCGCCAACTCCATGAAGGCTGGCATGTTCATTTTGCGGCCGCTGCTCATTGCCACCGGTGCACCGCGCCTCGGCAAGATGGTGATCGGCACCGTCAAGGGTGACATCCACGACATTGGCAAGAACCTGGTGGGCATGATGATGGAAGGTGCCGGCTTTGAGGTCATTGATCTCGGCATCAACAATCCGGTGGAAAAATACCTTGCCGCCATGGAAGAACACAAGCCTGACATCCTCGGCATGTCGGCACTGCTGACCACGACGATGCCCTACATGAAAGTCGTGATCGACACGATGAAGGAAAAAGGCATCCGCGACGATTACACTGTTCTTGTCGGTGGCGCGCCTTTGAACGAAGATTTTGCCAAGGCCATCGGCGCCGACGCCTATTGCCGCGACGCAGCTGTCGCCGTGGAAACGGCAAAGAGCTTCATGGCCCGCAGGCACAACCAGATGACGTGATCTTCAGCCAAGCGCTGAAACGGAAAAAGGCGCCCGGAGAGGGGCGCCTTTTTTGTTTGTGGTGCAGGCGGCGCGAGCCACCTGCACCAAATTCCATCACTGACCGGTCGAAATGTGGCCGGCGAGCGAAGTGAACGAACCGGTGATTGCGGAAGCAAGCGTCGGCATGACAACCGACAGGGCAAGGCCCATGGCAGCGGCAATCAGGCCATATTCAATGGCAGTTGCACCGGATTCGTCCTTGAAAAACTTCTTCATTTGAAAACTCCAACTGTTAGTACTGCACCGTCCACATTCTGCAACCCGCGTCGTGCTTGCTGCCTCGTGAACATGGACCAACACTACGAGGCGCGGTTTAACGATGACTGAATCCAGTCGTGAACATTAAATCCAGTTCACATAAATCAGAAATGCCGTTGCACGTGGTGAATGCCGGGTAAACGCGATTTGATGCAAATCCACACAAACGAAAAAAGCGCCCGGTAAGGGGCGCTTTTCCTTGCAGATCGCGAACTGCGATCGGCGGTATTACTGGCCAGACGAGATGTGGCCGGCGATGGACGTAAACGAGCCAGTGATGGCCGAAGCAAGCGTCGGCATCACGACAGAAAGGGCAAGGCCCATGGCAGCGGCGATCAGGCCATATTCAATGGCGGTTGCACCGGATTCGTCTTTGAAAAACTTCTTCATTTGTAAACTCCAACTTGTTACTGACTGCACCTATTCACGGTCAGCAGCGGAAGCTGTCGCCTCGTGAATATGAGGTTCAAAGTACGCGACAGTTTTTAACGAGAACTGAATCCCTAGCTCAACATTAAACGGAGTTCATGAAATTCAGGAAAGCTTGTGTAACATGCTGAACGGCAGGTTAATGGTAAGGGCAACACCCAAGTCAGCGGAAGTATGGCCGTATTCAAAGGCGGTTGCGCCGGAATCGGCACCGAAGAACGGCACCGTGTGTGTAGTGTGTGATGGCCCAAGTATTCTCCAGGCTAGCATGGTTAAGGATTGGCAAACGCTGGCAAGGCCAGAACCGAAGCATCATGATTGAACGCGCAACAATTGATTTGGCCCCGTCTGACGAGCTTGAACGAACATCTGGCCGCGCCAGAGTGCTGCTCTTGGCCTGCGGCGCGCTGGCCCGCGAGATTGTAGATCTTGTTGATGTCAATGGCTGGACAGCCTTCGATATCCAGTGCCTGCCGGCGAAATGGCACAATACGCCGGAGCACATCGTTCCCGCTCTGCGCGAAAAAATTCGCACCAACCGCGGCCGTTATGAAACGCTCTTCGTTCTCTATGGCGATTGCGGCACGGGTGGCATGCTCGACGCCATGCTGGCGGAAGAGGGCGTGGAACGCATTCAGGGCCCGCACTGCTACGCTTTCTTCAGCGGCAACCAGCGTTTCACTGAAACCGTCGAAGAGGATGTGACCGCATTCTTCCTTACCGACTATCTGGCGCGCCATTTTGACAAGCTTGTCTGGCAGGGACTGGGACTGGACCGTCATCCGGAACTGTTGCCAATGTATTTTGGGAACTACACGAAGATCGTCTACTTGGCACAGGTTGAAGACGGAGACCTGTTGACCAAGGCAAAGGCGGCGGCAGGGAAACTCGGCCTCGGCTTTGAATACCGCTTCACCGGCTACGGCGAACTGGCCAGCGAAATGGCCAAACGCGCGTGAGTCATATCACCATTGCGGTTTGCGGTACGCGCCTCCGGCGATCTCATAATAGTCGCCCGCATCATCCACATAGATGTGGCCCGGCCAGATGTAAGTCCCGAAGCACCATCTATGCTACCAACGCAGACAGATGTGTTTGCGCTGCCGTCAGCTTTCCAGAACAGGGTTGAACCACACGGCTCTGCAGAAACCGCGCTGCGCCTTTTCACTGGCCCGGTACCAGGCAAGTGTATCCTTCCGGATGAAATGTCAAATCAGCATCGGCGGTGTGGGTGGAGGACCAATAGTTTCCCGTCTGCTTGCGGCACTGGCCGCAGTGGCAGGCGATCACGTCATCAAGGGGCCCGCGCAGCTCGAAGGCCACACCACCGCATAGACAGGATCCGGTTTTCATGATTTGAGTTCCTTGCCGAGCAACTGAATGTGGTCAGGACCAATGCCGCAGCAGCCGCCAAAAATCGTGGCACCCGCAGCGCGCCACTGCAGGGACTTTGCCAGCAATTCCTCTGGTGAGGTCTCCCCAAACACCCAGTCCGGCGACTTGAAGTGGCCACTTTCCGGATAGGTGCCAATGGGTCCGGCCCAATGAGTCTTGAGCGTGTCCAGTGCTGCATCGGTGTCAGGTGGAGATGAATGCATGATTGAAATGACGGCAGGCTTGAGCGCCGCGAGCGCAACAACCACGTCGTCAAACGTCTGGTCCTGTCTGCCAAATCCCACCAATGCACCATCCGCCCGCCGTTCCACGGAAATGCCAACCCAGACCGGCAAACCTGTTTCCATCGCGGCCTCGGTTGCCCAGACCGAGTAGTCGCAATCCCGCATCATCTCCATCATGATGAGATCAACGCCGCAATCCTTGAGATTGCCAACCTTGCGGCGAAAAAGCGCCATCGCCTCGTCCCGCGACCAGTTGAAACTTAAATCCGTGCGGTCCGTGCCAGGAATGACCGGGCGCTGTGTCGACACTGACCCGGCAATGGCGACAGGTGTACCCTTGGCCGCTGCCTTGGCTGCGGCGACCGCGGCCCGGTCCAGGGTGATCACATCATCGTCACGTCCGCGATAATTGAAGGCCAGCGCACTTGTCGCGAAGGTGTTGGCGGCAATGATATCGGCACCCGCTGCGATATAGTCTTCATGCACCTGTTGCACGATGTGGGGGTGGGTGGCGTTCACGTCGGCGCACCAGGTCTCGGCACTCATCGGTGCGCCGCGCCGCTGGATATCCGTGCCCGTGCCTCCATCAAGGATGATCACGTCACCACGGGACAATTTCTTGGAGATGGCTGTGTAGGTCATGGTGCCTTGATGCGAATTTGCCTGCTTTGTGTCCAGAGAAAAACGACGACCGCCGCGAACACAATGGCACCACTGGCAGGTGTGCTACCCGCCGGGACTCAAGTGTCCCGACCATCAAGGTTCTTCCTGCGTGCCGCCGCGAAGGCTTTCATGTGGAATTGCATTTGCACGGGATGATATATGAAAGCCTTGCCAACAGGACAGGCCCGCCGTGCCAGACAGCCGCCCGTCATGCAAGCCTCGCCTGCATCGGAAAGCACGTGCCGTCCACACGCAGCTACGTCATAGGACGTTCCGTCAAAGGCCGAGACTGGGCATGCCGAGAGGCAGGGCTTTTCTGCACAGCTCTCGCACGGATGGGCGCCGCTGGAATGTCGGGGCAAATCGAACGCCACCGGAAACAGCAGGGCCGCGCGATAGGCATGCCACAAACCAAAGGTGGGATGAATATTGAGACCCAGAGGTGAGGTGTGACCAGCGCCCGCCTTACGGGCCCAGGTGAGGAATGGCAGCGGCGGTGAATCAAACGGATAGACAGCTTGCGCATGAAGATCAGCAGCGAGAGGGTCAACAGTGGCGCGCGTCCATTCGTCCATCGAGTCTCGCGGTGTGCATTCGTTGGCAAAGCGCCGGAACATGTCCGTTCCGGCGTTGCCAATGAGAATGACGAAACGCGTGGAATCCGGAATCTGGTCAGTAGTCGCCGGCGCGAACCAGCCGAGGACGGCAAAGCCCTCGCGCCGGATGCGGCTCAGAATCGGATGTTCCATCGTCTACTTGGCCCAGCGTGGATCACCCGGTTCCATGACCTGGCGCGGCAGCTTGATGTCATGGCTGGCGCGGATCACGTCATCGATCTCGCGGGGGATGTAGTCGGGATAATAGGTCGAGAGAATCTCGCGCTTGCGTGCCGCCGCCCGTTCCACGATGTCGGGTTTCCCCGCTTCCACCCACTCCTTCGGGCTCATGCGATTGCTGATCGAGGGATAGACATAGTCCTTCTGCATCAGCGTCAATGTTTGGTCACTGCCGAGATAGTGGCCCGGCCCATTGAGGCAGGTATCGGCGATGACATCTATGGAAAGTGAGTCTTCCGTCACTTCGATGCCGCGCACATTGCGATTGATCGATCCCAGCATGTCATTGTCGATGAGCAGGCTCTCAAGGCAGAAGCCGAGGAGCGAGGCATGCATGCCAGCGCTTTCATACATCATGTTGACACCAGTCATGGCGGAGATGCCGGCTGTCACGCCCTTTTCATATCCGGCTTGCATGTCTGGCAGTTTTGAATCGCACATGCCCGCTGCCGAGCCGACAGTGAGATCATAGTAGTGGCCCATCTGGGCGCAGCCGGACGTGATCAGCGCCTGCTCACCGGAACCACCAGACATGGCACCGGTGCGCAAATCCGAAACAAATGGCCACGGCCCCCATATCGCCAGTGCACCCGGCACAATGCAGTTGATGTAAACGAGGCCACAAAGACATTCCGCCACGGCCTGAACGACCGTGCCAGCGAGCGCAGCGGGTGACGTTGCTCCCGCCTGTGCCGCAGACAGCAACAACACCGGCATGCCTCCACGGGCCGCAACTTCGAGACAGCGGCAGGCATCTTCAGCAAATTTCATCGGCGGAACCACGAAGCAATTGGATTGCGACACGAATGGCCGCTCGCGCCATTTGTCTTCGCCACCGGCAATCACGTGCAGGATTTTCAAACACTCTTCGACGTGGGCCGGATCCACCATCGAGGTGCCAACGTGTTTCTGTGTGCCAGCGAGGCAGGCATACATGGTGTTGATGTCGAGGTCATGACCGGTAATCATGTCGCGCGCCGTCAAGGGCCGCTGGAAGAAGTGAATGTGCTCGCACGTATCAACGATGCGGGCAGCATCATAGAGATCAACCAGAACCGACTCGCGGTATTCCCGCGTCGATGGCTCGACCACATGCACGGCAGCACCCGCCGTGCCGAAATAAACCCGCTTGCCCGATGGCTCCATGTCGTATTGTGGATTGCGCGCCGGCAAAATGAAGTTGCGCGCTGCCGTGGCAATCACTTCTTCAACGAGGCCGCGCGGAATGCACAGGCGGCCCCTCTCGTTCACCCAGCAGCCACGCGCCGTCATGGCTTCGATGCACGAAGGGATGGCGCTGCCGAAGCCCACAGTTTCGAGAAGCTTGAGGGCGGCCTCGTGGATGCGCGGCAGGTCGCTGTCCTTGAGTGGTTTGTATTGCCCACCGATCATGCCGGGGCGGACAGCCGCCTCATCCATGGGAATGGCGCGCGAGCGCAGCGCACGCCTGGCGTCACGCCCGCCACGCCGCTTGCTCAGGTCTTCAACTGTGCTCATCTTCAGGTATCCTGCCTTCGTGTTGAAGATGCCCCGTTTCCGCTTTGGCCGGAAGGCAGCTTTTCGACTGACTGGTGGTGAAGAAAATTCACGCTGGCTTCCCTGCGGATCGGCATTCTGCCCCCTAACACATTGAAAACAGGACTGCTAGATTGCCTCATCTTCAGCCCATGGTGAGCCACCTTGCCCAGACGTGACCTTCCGCCACTCCGTGCCCTGACCGCTTTTGAAGCCGCCGCACGGCTCGGCTCTTTCCGCATGGCCGCCAATGAGTTGGGCATTACCCGCTCTGCCGTGAGCCATCAGGTAAAACTGCTGGAAGACCGCCTCGGCATACAGCTTTTTCGCCGCGATGCCCGCCGCGCTGAACTGACCCAGTCCGGCCAGGCCTATTTCCCCATGATCCGCGAAGCCTTCGACCAGATCGAAGCCCAGACCCGTGCCATCCGCCCTTCTGTTACCGACAATGAATTGACCGTGCAGGTTTACGTGACCGTCGCGCTGAAATGGCTGATCCCGCGCCTGCATGATTTCGAGCGCCGCTTTCCAGACACCAAAGTCAGGTTGTCCACCTCCTACTTCGACTGGGATTTCGATGACCGCAATGTCGATGTCGGCATCATTCTCGCCCGCAACAAGTCACCCGGGCACTACTACCGCCCGCTCTTCAAGTCCTATCTCGTGCCGGTCTGTTCCCCGAAACTGCTGAAGGGTGACCTGCCATTGAAAAAACCCGAAGACTTGAAGAAGCACAAGTTGATTGACGTTTATACCGCAGAGGAAGACTGGCAGCTCTGGCTCGAAGCCGCCGGCGTGAAGGGTATCAAGCCCACCAACCGCCTTGCCGTCGACAGTTACATTCTGGCCCAGGAGGCGGCAATCGAGGGCAGGGGTATCGCCATGACGATCGGCCCGTTCGCCTCCGAAGAAATCAAGCTGGGCCGCCTGGCACTGCCTTTCCCCTTGCGTGCACCCAACAAGAACCAGTGGTACTTCGCCTGCCACAGCGAGCATCGCAACAAGCCCAAGATCAAGCGCTTCGAGGACTGGCTGGCCAAACAGGTGGCTGCCGATCCCGCTCTCGAAGCACTGAAAGAAACAACGAAAGATACAGGCAAAGCAGCATGACCGAAATTGTCCCCGAAGCAGCCGCCGCAACCGCCGCGACAACGCCCGCCGCGGTCCCGCAGGCTCGGTCATTCCGCAGCTTCCCGCCGGCGTCGCCAAGCGGCCGTTTCCGCCAACGCGTATTGTCTCCGATGATCAGGTGGAAACCATCCACCGCGCATCGCTGCAAATCCTTTCTGAAATCGGCATGGATTTCCTGCTGCCCGAGGCCCGCGACCTGTTGAAGAAGGCAGGCTGCAAGGTGGATGGCGAGCGGGTGCGTTTTGATCCCGGCTTCATCGAAGAGATGGTCAGTTACGCGCCGTCGAACTTCACCTTCCATGGCCGCAATCCGGAAAAGAGCATACCCATCGGCGGTGACAACATTGCCTTTGTCGCTGTCGGCAGTCCGCCCAACTGCCATGACATGGACAACGGCCGCCGTCCCGGCACCCGGGCTGACTACCGCAAGTTCCTCAAGCTCACGCAGTACTTCAACTGCATCGATGCCTCGAGCGGCTACAGCGTCGAGCCCATCGATCTGCATCCCTCGATCCGCCATCTCGAAGCCCTGCGTGACAAGGCCATCCTCATCGACAAGCCGATGAAATGCTATTCGCTCGGCCGCCAGAATGTGCTGGACGCCATCGAGATCGTCCGCCTCGCCCACAACCTGAGCGAAGAGGAGATGCTGAACCGTCCCTCGCTGATGACCATCGTCAACACCAACTCGCCCTTGAAGCTCGACAACAACATGCTGATGGGCATGATGGAGCTTTCGTCGCGCGGCCAGATCGTCTGTGTCACGCCTTTCACGCTCGCTGGTGCCATGGCACCTGTCACCATCGCCGGTGCCGTGTCACTGCAGAACGCCGAAGCTTTGGCTGGTCTCGCCTTTTGCCAGTTGGTGCGCAAGGGCGCGCCCGTTGTCTACGGTGGCTTCACCTCCAATGTCGACATGAAGTCCGGTGCACCCGCTTTCGGCACGCCGGAATACATGAAGTCCACATTGCTCGGGGGCCAGATGGCGCGCCGCTATGGTTTGCCCTATCGCACCTCCAACACCTGCGCCGCCAACACGGTGGATGCGCAGGCCGCCTATGAAAGCGTCTTCTCGCTGTGGGGCGTCACCATGGGTGGCGGCAACTACATCATGCATGGCGCTGGCTGGATGGAAGGAGGACTGGTTGCGTCCTTCGAGAAATTTGTGATCGACTGCGACCTGATCCAGATGGTCAAATCCTTCTTGCAGCCGATTGATACCAGCGAGGACGCGCTGGCACTCGATGCCATCCGCGAAGTCGGCCCCGGTGGTCACTTCTTTGGCGCGAAGCATACCCTCGAACGCTATTCCACCGCATTCTATCAGCCGATCATTTCCGATTGGCGCAACAATCCACAGTGGCAGGCGGCAGGCAGTCCCGATGCATACAAGAAGGCGAATCAAGTCTACAAAATGGCGCTCGAAAACTATGTGGAACCCCCGATGCCATCAGACGTGCGCGGCAGACTTGATGAATTCGTTGACCGCCGCGTACGCGAAGGCGGCGTGAAAACGGACTTCTGATCATGCTGGATATCGCCGTCATCGGCGGTGCCAACATCGATATCAAAGCCAAGGTCACCGAACCCAATCGCCTCGGCACGTCCAATCCCGGTGTGGTGTCCACATCAGCCGGAGGCGTTGGCCGCAACATCGCGCACAACCTCGCCAGACTGGGTGCAAACGTGGCACTGATTTCGGTCGTCGGCAATGATGCCCATGGCAATGCCGTGCTGGATGAAACCGCCCGCGCCGGGGTGGATGTTTCACGCGTGGCGCGGTCAGGCGTCACGACCGGATCTTACGTCGCCCTGCTTGATCACGACGGTGAATTGATCTCGGCCCTGAGTGACATGCGCTGTGTGGAAGAAATCACGGCTGATGTTGTGCAAGCCCATGCCGATGCCATCACTGCGGCGAAACTGGTGGTGGCCGATTGCAACTTGCCGCAGCCGACACTTAATATGCTTGCAACCCTTGTGGGTGATCGCCTGGTCATCGAACCCGTCTCCGTGCCGAAATCCCGCAAGTTGATCGAGGTACTGAAAATCGCTCCCGTATTCCTTGCCTCGCCGAACTTCGACCAGATCGATCAACTGGCAAACACCCGCGACATAGAAGCGGCGTTTGCCTTCATGCACGGCAAGGGCTTGCAAAATGTGGTGATCCACGCAGGCGCCGAGGGAGCCTTTGTTTCAGATGGCAACGACATTGAACATGTTGAAGCTCACCCCCCCGGAAAAATTGTCGACGTGACAGGAGCAGGGGATGCCGCCGTGGCGGGACTTGTTTTCGGTCTTTTGCGCGGCGAGCCCCTTGCTCAGGCAGCAGCCAGGGGGCAAATGCTGGCAGGCCGCGTCATTGCGCGGGCCGCATCGACGCTGGAGTAGGTCATGAAGGTCACATTCACTGACGAGGTGCGCAAGGCCGTCGTCTCTGGCGCGCCGGTCGTGGCGCTTGAGTCTACCATCATCGCTCATGGCATGCCCTATCCGCAGAATTTGGCAATGGCCCGCCAGGTCGAACAGGTTGTGCGCACACATGGCGCAGTTCCTGCGACCATCGCCATCGTCGACGGCGCGCTGCGCGCAGGCCTGAGCGATGCCGAATTGAAACATTTCGCCAGCACCGGCCCCTCAATACTCAAGGTCTCGACACGCGATATTCCCTTCGTCATGGCCAAGGGCATCACCGGGGCAACGACAGTTGCCTCGACCATGCGCATCGCGGCACTGGCGGGCATTCATGTGTTCGCCACGGGCGGCATTGGTGGTGCCCATCGCCAAGCCGATACGACCTTCGACATTTCCAACGACCTGCATGAATTCGCCATCAGTGATGTGGCGGTCGTGACGGCAGGTGCCAAGGCCATTCTCGACCTGCCGCTGACGCTGGAAATTCTGGAAACCTATGGCGTTCCCGTGGTGGGATTTGGCACCGATGAATTTCCGGCCTTCTATTCCCGGCAAAGCGGCCTCGCCGCACCCATGCGCCTCGACACGGTTGCAGAAGTTGCGGCCATGATGCGGGCGAAATGGGCGCTGGGATTGCGCGGCGGCATCGTGGTGGCCAATCCCATTGCGGCGGCTGACGAGATACCGGCGGCGGAGATTGCACCGCACATCGCGCGGGTTCTTCAGGAAGCAAAGTCTGGAGGGGTTGCCGGAAAATCCGTGACCCCATTTCTCTTGAAACGCATCGGCGAAATCACCGCTGGCCGCTCGCTCACCGCCAACATCGCGCTGGTGATGAACAATGCCCGCCTCGCCGCAGAAATCGCGGTTGCCTACGCCAAGCGCTAACCGATCACCCGCAGTTCCTTCGGGAATGTCGTCAGGCTTTCAATGCCATTTGCGGTGACCACCACATCATCCTCGATGCGCACACCAGCCTCGCCATCGCGGTAGAGACCCGGCTCTATCGTGAAAACCATGCCCGGTTCCAGTACTTGCATGTTGCCGCGCATGATCTGCGGTGATTCATGCACATCAAGTCCCAGGCCATGGCCGGTCTTGTGACGTTTGAAGGCGGCGAACTGCGAGTTTTCCAGTACTTTGCACACTGCATCGTCAACGGCCGACGCGGTGATGCCTGGCTTCGACACGCGGTGCCCCTCAATGTTGGCGGCCAGCACCGTGTCGTAGAAGGCGCGGTCATGCTCGCTCACATGACCCACAAAGAAGGTGCGCGTGATATCGGCGCTGAAGTGCTGATAGCGTCCGCCAAAATCAAGCAGCAGGGCATCGCCAGTCTTGATGACATAGTCGGCGCGGGCTGATGCGTGCGGACGTGCTGCATTGTCGCCAGCGGCGACGATGGGATCGAAGGACAGACCATCACAACCGGCCTTGAACAATTCACCGAGCAGGATTGCCTCCACCTGCTTTTCGGTCATGCCGGCTTTCACCTGTTGCAAGGTTGCCTCAAGGGCCGCCTCTGAACGCCTGATTGCTTCGCGCAGCGCAGCGATTTCATCTGCGGTCTTGTGCAGGCGGAGTGCCGAAATTTCGGCATGGGCATCAATCAGTGTGGCCAGTGGCAGGGCTTTCTGCAGTGCCTGAAAATCAAAAACCCGCATGCGCTGGCCTTCGACACCGATGCGTGAACCTTGGCCAAGCTGTGGCAGGGCCGCACCCGCTGCCAGGAAGGCAGTCATGAATCCCGCTTCATCGCGCCAATCGAAAACCTCTCCGGGAAATCCCAAGGGCGCAAACGAACCCATTTCCAGATTGGGCACGATTGCCACAGGTGAACCTTTGCACGGAACGATTGCCACCAGTGGCCGTTCCATCTGGTGGAAATCCTTGCCGAAGACGCGCAGGAAATTGGCACCGGGCACCAGCGCGATGGCATCAAGGCCAGTGCGGGCGAGGATGGCGTGGACGGGATCAAGAAGTGTCATGGCGTGCTTTCTAGCCATCTCCGGCATTGCCGTCGAGCCACCAGCGGTGAGCAAAGGGCAGGGCAGGTGAGTACGCCGCGCATTGCCCGACTCTCTGCCGCCGGATATCTGCAATGCCCGCATGTCACTCCTCACCCGCCGTAACAATTTGATTGGCATCGCCTCGCTGGCAGCGGGCTCGCTGGTCTTTTCGTTGCAGGATACGGTGATCAAGTCGATCAGTGGCGACCAATCGGTGACGCTGGCCATTGTGCTGCGCGCCGTCGTAGCCTTTCCGATCCTCGCCGTCATGGTGGCTTTCGGCGGCGGCTTGAAACAACTGGACACACCGCACTGGCCGATCCTCGTGGTGCGTGGTTTCATTCTGCTGACCGCCTACACGACCTATTTCATGGCCTTTCCGGCATTGCCTCTGGCGGAAGCGATTGCGCTCTACTTCATGGTGCCGTTGCTGGTGACCATGATGTCCGGTCCGCTTCTGGGTGAACGTGTGTCCTCCTTGGCCTGGGCCGCTGTGGCGGTGGGGCTTGCCGGGGTGCTGGTGATCCTGCGTCCGGGCTTCGGCATTTTTGAACCGGCTGCGTTGCTCTCGCTGGTCAGTGCCGCGACCTATGCCTACGCCATGATCCTGGCGCGCAAGCATGGTGCGACAGTTCCTGCCGCCGTCATGACCTTCTATCTCAATGCCGCCTATCTGGTGGGCGCACTGGCCTTTGCCACCGTCATGATGGCACTGCGGGTGGAACCGCCTGGCCACCCGAGCCTCGATTTCCTCGTGCGCCCCTGGGCCGTGCCGTCACCGCGTGACATGGCGCTGATGGGAGTGTGCGGCATCATCGCCGCTTTTGGTTCCAACTTTCTGGCGCAGGCCTATCGCAAGGGTGCAGCCAACATCGTCGCGCCGTTCGAATATCTCGGCATGGTATGGGGCAGCCTGTGGGGCTTCCTCTTTTTCGCAGAAGTGCCGCGCCTGACGACGTTCATCGGCATGGGCCTCATCGCTTTGGCTGGCCTGCTGGCCTTGCGGGCCGGAGCGAAATAGCACCGCTCACCTGCTGCATCGCTTCTTGATCTGCATCAAAGCGACGCGGCTGCACGCCCCATAGCTTGCACCCATGATAAAGCCTGCCCGCGTGTCTCACCCCGTCACTATCACCGATGTTTTTGCTGCCCTGCGCATGGGTTGGCACGATTTCACCAGGGCCCCGCAGATGGGCATTTTTTTCGGCGGCGTTTATGCATTGGCGGGCATCCTGCTCTACCTGCTGCTCGCCCACTACCGCAGTGTCTGGCTGATCCTGCCACTGGCTATCGGATTTCCGCTGATCGGACCCTTCGTGGCGGCGGGACTATACGAAATCAGCCGCAGGCTGGCCCGCGGCGAGCAACTGTGGTGGGGTGAAATCCTCACCGTCACCATCCGCCAGAGCCGCCGCGAATTCGGCTGGATGGCTTTTGTCGTGCTCTTCATCCTGTGGATTTGGATGTACCAGGTGCGCCTGCTCGTTGCCTTCCTCATGGGATACAAGGGCTTTGCCAGCCTCGATGGTTTTATCGTGGCACTGTCACAAGCCGACGGCATCAAGTTCCTGGTGATTGGCACGGCGTTGGGCGCGGCGCTGTCCTTCGTGCTGTTTTGTTCCACCGTGGTTGCCATGCCAATGTTGCTGCACCGTGATATTGATTTCATCAGTGCACTGATCAACAGTTGGCATACAGTATTTGAGAATTTGCCGGCCATGATATTCTTTGGCATTGTCATTGCGGTTCTCACCTTCGTGGCACTTCTGCCGATGTTTCTGGGTCTCATCGTCATTTTGCCGGTTCTGGGCCACGCCACCTGGCACCTCTACGTGACCTCGCGCCATATCGAGGACAAGCCGAGCTAGGGCCAAGCTAGGTATGTGACTGAAATCCCATAGGATTAAAATGCTTGACACGGAGAATTTGTTCCGCTATATCGGCAATTCATCTGTTGCAAGGAAACTTCAAATGCTTCTCCGCTTCCTCACCGTTCTCCTGTCAGTCTTCACCCTCGCCGGTTGCGTGCTGCAATCGGAGGAGCCGCTGTTCAAGGACGACGATGGCGTGGCAGCGCTCCAGCACCTGGGTCTCACCTTCGCCACCCACAATCTGGTTGACGGCAAGTGGCAGCAGGAAAAGGATGGCATCACGTTCACCCGCAAGGGCAAACATTACGAGGCCCTGACTGACGGCGACATGGTCAGCGTCACTTTTGTCGCGCTGGAAAACAGCACCTGGGTGATGCAGGTGGATGAGCCGGACAAACCATCGGCTTACCTTCTGGCCCGTCAGGACGGCGACGCGCTGCTGTTGCAAACCTTGCTGTGCGAAGACCTGAAGTCAAATGCCGCAGCAGCCAAGCGCCTGCGCTTTGCAGGTGACGACTGTTTTGCCCCAAATGATTTTTCCTTGGCGGAATTCAAGGCGCTGGAAAAATCTGCCGCACCGGCGAAAATGAAACTGGTAGCGGTGAAATAGCTGCCGCGCCGAGCATTTGCGCTCGTTTCTCCCTGCCTGACGTGAAGCGAATGTTGCCTTCGAAAGAAAATCCCGGACCCACGCGTCGGTCGGCGGCTTGTCGGGTTGTCTGTTTTCGTATATAGGGTTCAGCGCAGATCAACGGCCACTGCACTCGAGCCGGGGGCTCAACTGAGGGACGGCATCTTCAGGAGACCCACATGGAACGGACTGTGATAGCGACCGTTTTGCGCCACGAAGGCGGACAGCCAAAGGATGACGCGGTCACCGCGCATCTGCGTGACGAAACCCAGAAAATCATTGATGCCATGATTTCGCCGGCCTACGTGGCCGCGTTGCGTGCAGTGAAGGCGGCACCTCTTGAAAAGCGCCTGCAAGAGGCCAGCAAGCGTCTGACGCCTGATGCATTGCGCAAACAGGGCGTGAAACTTCCCGAGAACATGCGGATTTCCAGCCGGTATTTCGAATCCGGAATGCCGCAGCCTCTCTCTCTGGGCGACAGCGCGTCCGAGGGCAAAGCCAACGTGCTGGTGGAATTGCTCAAGAAGAATCCGGAATTGCTGGACGAATTGCGGGCCAATAACCTGCCCGCCTTCGACGCTCTGCTCATGAGTGATGAGAGCATGGCCGGAGGTGGTGACGACCTGACCATGGCAGCATTCGGTGGCTGCACATGTGGCGGCACGCATATTCCCATTCCTCCTTTCACCAGCACCGCCTGCGGTGGTGCTGGCGTCCACCTCATGTAGGAGGATGTCATGAACAATCACTATCCCGGACTGGACTTTGGGCCTGAGGAACTTGGCGCGATCATGCGTAAAACGTATGATGAGCTCATCGCGTTTTCTGCGACTCCGGCTTTTCGCAACCTTCATCTGGAATTGATGGGCAAACCCAAAGAGGAACGAATGGCATTTGTACTGGAGGTGATCCTCTCCGATGAAGAGCGTCGCAAACGCGGCGTTGAAACACCAGAGGGTATCATGTTTCAGACCTCGGCCTTCGGTGACCGTCGCCCTACGCTCTATGTCATCAAGAAATTTCTCCCCAAACGATTCCACGCAACATGGGAAAATGTGAACATCACTTTCGACAATCCCTATGATGACAGTGAGGTTTCGCGTGATCCGGCCATGGCGTGGCGTCCACCGCTGCCGGTTGCCCTGCAGAGCATTGCACTGTCGCGTAATATTCCGCTCGACCGGCTGCCGGAAGGATATGGCGTGGGCAGCGCTGTGTGCGAAATGCCGCAAAAGAGCAGCGCGGTCTGACTTACCAAGACTGATTTGCCAAGATTGACTCAGCAAGATTGGCCCACCCGGCCCTCACAGTCCGGGTGGAGCACGGCCAACATCACCGCCTGGATCCGCAGCGGTGACCGCACTGTCACACTTTGATCAGGAGCAAGACCATGGCACTTTCGAAAACATCTTTCTCATTGCGCAGCTACGGCGCATTCGTGCGTGAAGCCAATGCCAACAAGAACCTGCTGAAGGGCAAATGGCAAGATATCCTTGACCAGGCCTTTGAACTGACGCCCGAACAAAAGGGAGCGATCTCGCGGGCCTCAGACAGCGATTCAAAGGCCGTCCAGGCGCAAATCGACGCCGCATTTGCGCATGTGGACAAGGGTGGCAAAATCCGCACCCGCATCTCGACGCGCAGTGACGGCAGCCACGGTTTGAAGCTGATGCTGGATGAGACCACCATGGAAGCCAGCGGCCATAGTCTGGTCTGTTGCGGCGCCGACTGCGGTGACTGGGGCGTCTGGTGCCCCGACCCGCCACAATAGGCGGGCACGTGATGCACCCCCGGCAAGTCCGGGGGTGCGAATTGGGTTCTGTGAATTTACATGCCGAGCAGCTTCAGTGCTTCGTTGAGCGAAGCGACGGAGGCGGCATGGCTGCCGCTTTCGTGTTCGCTCTTGCCCTTGTCATAGAGCGCCTTCACCTGGGTCATGGTGGCCTCATCGACTTTGGCGGTCTTCATGGCCTCGTCAATCTTGGCCATGATGGCCGGGCACTGGTTGGCAAAAGCGGGCGCGGCGAGCCCACCCATCAGACCTGTGGCAAGAGCGGCTGCGAGAATGATCTTTTTCATGCACGTACTCCTTGAAGTGAAACCCGGCCCAGCCGGAGCCTAGCGCCACTAGGCAGGGAGGCCAAGACACATCGGGGTGATGGCGTTGACTGGGTTTCCGGGGTGGGTGAGCACGCAGAAAACATTCGCAGGCGGGCTATTCCACCTTGATCGTGGTCCACATGCCCCAAGCGTAATGTCCGGGGATATTGCAGTACAGAATGTAAAGTCCGGGCTTGAGATCAAGTGTCAGTGCCCCGGACTTTCCTGCATCGAGTTCAGACACTTCGCCGAGATCGCCGGAGGCCTCCTCATCAACGCGGTTTTCGTTCTCCACAAAGGGCAACACGGTGTTTTCATCCTTGATCGGCGCAACCAGCATTTCGTGCTGCATGTCCTTGGCCGTGTTGGTGACGGCAAATGTCACCTTGCCCGCAGGCACGGCTTGCACATCGGTGGTGATGCCCATCATGGCCATCGCCTTCATGTGGCCTTCCATGTGGTGTTTCATGCCCATGCCGAGCATCATGTTCGTGCTCATGTCGGTCATGCCGTCCTTGCTCCACAGGGAGACATTGACCGTGGCATCGGCGAAGGCGGGTGCCGCGAGCGCGGCAGTGAGAGCAAGCGTGGCAAGGCTGGTTTTCAGGATGCGGTGCAGGGACATGATGTCCTCCATGACAGTTGAGTGAGCAGGCGCGCTGCCGCCAACTGGTGAAAGGATGCACCCGAAAACCGTAGTCAGCCTTGATGCAAATCAAGAGGCATCAACAGCCACACCATGTCCACACAATCGTCATTCCGTGTCGTGCGCAACGTGTTGCTCGCGCAATACTCTCACCATTGGCGCGACACACGTCTCAGCACGACTGATGCACTGCGGCCACAGCGCAGCAAAGATTTCACGGCCTTTTGCAAGGGCGCCACTCAGTCGCTAGCCTTCGAATCGGGGCGGTCTCTGGACGGTACTGGAGGCAACAATGACGCATGAAAATCCGGCTGACGAGGTTGAGGTCAGCAAGCCGAAATACTCTTTTGAAGAGCGGGTGCGCAGCCAGCAACAAAACATGGCTTCCCTTCCGGTTGCAGAACAGCGTGCGGCGAAGGCCAAGACAGTGGCGGCACGAAAGCCCGTGGATGGCTACGCCCAGGCCTTGCGCTGGACCCTGGTGGCAACGGCGGTCATTGCAGCGGCCGTGGTCACGCTGGCCTATCGCACCGGCGTTGCGGCCACGCAGGTGGCGCTCGTCGCAGGGGCGCTGGGCGCGTTCTTCAGCGTCGTGCTGCGCATGTCCAATACGGTGCAGGGCGGAGACAGCCCGCGTGGGCCGTGCAGCCCTCGCTTCTCGACCGGGCTGTTTATGCCATCGTGCCGCCGCTGGTGGGGGCGATATCAGCGGGCTTCGTGATGATCGTCTTTGCCACCGGCGTGATGGAGGGCGGGGCCTTCTTCCCGCGCTTCGGCTGCGCGCCGGGCGCCAGTTGTTTGGCTTTCACCGACATCGTCGCGCATTATGGCCCGGTCGACGCCGTGCATTATGCAAGGCTGTGTCTGTGGGCCTTCGCAGCAGGCTTCGCCGAAAGACTGGTGCCAGAACGCATGCGGCATCCGGCGCAGAGGTTGGCCGCGGGGTAAGGGGGAGAAATCTCTTCTCCCCTCCCTGGAAGGGAGGGGAGAGTTGTCTCCCATCACCGTCATTCCGTGCAAAGCCTCGAGCCCTGGCCTTGTCCGCGGGTGAGCCTGCCGTGAGGCAGGTTTGGGCTGCGACACGCAATCCCGCTTTGGACACCGCGCGTGCCGCCGCCAAAGCGGGATTCCGTGTCGTGCGCAACGTGTTGCTGACGCAACACTCTCGGCTGACGCGGCTCGGCGCGTGCACGGAATGACGGATGTGCATAGAGTTTGGTGGATACACAAGGTCTTCGCCCAATTCAGGTGGATAAAAGGCCACTTGTAACTATCGACTGTGGGCAACGTATTGTTACCGATTTGATATTCAAGTCAGTCTGACTATTCTAAGTCTCTACACACAGACATTGTGGAGTGACGCAATGGCCAGAGCACCAATAGAGCTCCTCTCGGACAACTCGTATAAAAACCGAGCGTGATGCCGAGAAGGCAATTGAAAAGCTAAAGCGGAGAATAGAATACCTGAAGGAATACAAAGTAGAAACAATTCCTGTTGAAGGATACGCGGGTGTTTCAGATACATTTGTCAAACGTGATGCAAGAAACGCTTAGTCAGTCCTTCGGTGAGCAATTCGACAGAGTTTCATAGATTTAAGAGTGCAACATTTTTTGAATTTTTCTTATCAACTACGACAAATCTACCTGATTGGCTTGATGACTTCCGTAAAGGTATTAGTTCGTCGATTTGTCCTGTCAGGTCTGTCGAAGCACTTCAATTACGCAGTTCGCAATGAACTTCAGCGCAGTGAACGATGCATCTGATGCCACTGCGAAATTCAAAGCTGTTGGCAGCCCTATGACAGAACAGCAATTCTGCGTATTTGGACGGAGAGGAACGCTGACTATCTACACGCAATCAAAGAGGCAATTAGTCAGTAGAAGCTCAGCAACTCTGATGTCATTTCCGTAAATGATACAGTGCCACCTTAGGAGATGCGTTGAAGAAACTGGAGAAGTCTCATGACATTCTACCCCGCGTATTCGCGATGGTCTGTTAAAGCTATATGGTACACCAATGATGAAGGCGGCATTCGGCACAGTATAGGTCATTCTGAAACGCCGATTAGTCGACGCAATTTTCATGAACCAGTGAGCTGGAGGCTTCATTAGCAACGATCTCATTGCTCGCATCGTGGGAAAAGGTTAAGAGCTAGTCAATGCCAGTTTTCACCCCCTCCGCCTCACCCGTCGCGCCCCACCATCATCGCCCAGTGTCTCCACCACCTTGATCGGTGGCAGCGTCACCACCTTTTTCAAATTCGCGAACTCCGCTGTCTTGTGCGGCAGTGCCATGGCTTCGACGAAGTGTTGTTGGAACTTGGGTTCGACTGCTGTTTCAATCTTCTCAATCCGCCGCACCACCGCTTCGATTTCATCGCGGGCTTTTTTGTTGAGCAACGCGATGCGGGCACCCGTGCCTGCGGCGTTGCCGGCACTTTGCACGCGGGCCAGATCGCAATCCGGAATCAGCCCCAGGATCATCGCGTATTTCATGTCGATGTGGGAACCGAACGCGCCCGCCAGTCTGATCTTGTCGACGTGGTCGATGTTGAGCTTGTCCATCAGCAGGCGCACACCGGCATAGAGCGCGGCTTTCGCCATCTGGATGGCGCGCACGTCGTTCTGGGTCACGCGGATGGCGGGTGCGTTGCTGTCGTCCTTCGGGGTGCGGATGACATAGTTGAAGGTGCGCTTGTAGGGTTCGATGCGCGGTGAGCGCGCGGCGAAGGCACCATCGACGAGGCCGTCCTGGCTGATGATGCCGGCGAGATACATCTCCGCAATTGCCTCGATGATGCCCGAGCCGCAAATGCCGGTGACGCCGGTGCTGACGATAGCCTCTTCGAAGCCCGGTTCATCCGACCACAGGTCGCTGCCGATCACCTTGTAGCGTGGCTCCAGGGTTTCAGGGTTGATGCGGATGCGCTCGATGGCGCCGGGTGCTGCGCGCTGGCCGCTCGAAATCTGCGCCCCTTCAAAGGCAGGCCCGGTGGGCGATGAACACGCCAGCAGCCGCGCCTTGGAGCCCAAGACGATTTCGGCATTGGTGCCGACGTCAACGCAGAGCATGTATTCATCCTGGGTATGCGGCGCTTCCGACAACACCACGCCTGCGGCATCGGCACCGACGTGGCCGGCGATGCACGGCAGCACATAGGCGTAAGCCCCGGCGTTCAGTTTGAACCCCATCTCGCGGGCCGGGAAGGTGAGGGGCAGGCCGGTGGCCAGCGCAAAGGGCGCACCACCCAGCTCCGTCGGGTCCACACCGAGGAAGAGATGATGCATGACCGGATTTCCCACCAGCACCACTTCCAGAATGTCGGTGAGCGGAAGATTGGCGCGCGTTGCCACTTCTTCTGCCAGTTGCTGCAGGGCCTGGCGGATGGCGCTGGTCAGTTCTTTTTCGCCACCCGGATTCATCATGATGTAGGAGACCCGGCTCATCAGGTCTTCGCCGAAACGGATCTGCGGATTCATCAGGCCTGCCGATGACACGACTTCTCCCGTCGAGAGATTGGTGAGATGGGCCGCAACGGTGGTCGAGCCAACGTCAATGGCGAGGCCAAAGGCAGAGTCATGGAAGCCCGGCCAGATGGCGGTGAGGCGGTTGCCGCCACCGGGGGCGCGCGAATAAACCGCGCAGGTGATTTTCCAGTCGCCCTTGCGCAGGGTTTTCTGCAGGTCGGTGATGATCGGCAATTCGCAGCTGAGATGTTCCACGCCCCACTGGTCCTTGAGCGCCAGATAGACGCGCTCCAGGTCAGAGGACGGTTTGTGCATGTCGGGCTCTTCCACCTCAATGTAGTAGAGCTTGGTGGCGGGATCGAGTTCGATGACGCGGGTGTCGGCCTCCTTGCGCACCACCTGCTTGTGCACCTGGCTTTCCGCCGGAACGTCGATGACGAGATCGCCGAGAATTTTTGTCTGGCAGGAAAGGCGGCGATCAGCTGACAGTCCCCGCAATTTGTCGTAGCGCTGCTCGACTTGCGTGATGCCGCTGACATGGCCCTTGGCCGAGGTGATGCCGTGCTTGGCGAACTCGCCTTCGCCGACGGTGATCTGGCAACGCCCGCATATGGCGCGGCCACCGCAGACCGAGTCAATATCGACACCAAGAGAGCGCGCCGCTGTGAGCACCGGTGTGCCCACGGCAAAACGCCCGCGCTTGCCGGACGGTGTGAAGACGATGAGGGGATTCTGCTCGGTCATGTTACCCTGAAGAGTGCTTGATGGCCGGGCCATCGGTTTCTGTAGTTTACGGCCGCGACGGCCTCACGCACCAGCAAAAGCCGGATTGGCAACGCACTGCGCCGCGCCATTTTTCCTGACCACGAGTTGGCGCATGCCCTTGGTCACGATCCCGTCGTAGTCGTGGCCTGCATCCTGATTGCAACACCACACAAAGACCAGTGGCGTATCACCGGTATTGATGGAGCGATGGGCCCAGTCCGGCGGGATGAAGGCACAGACACCGGGCTTCATGGCGACGGTGCGTGTCTCGCCGTCACGTGCCTGCAACAACAGCAGGCCTTCGCCACTCTGGGTATAGTAGATTTCGCCACGGTCACGCCGGGCATGAAAATGACCCCGAGTCATGAAGTACTCATCACCGACGGTTCCGGGTGACATGGTGGTGGTGCCGAAGAAGATGTCAGCGCCGGGTTCACGGAATTCCGCCACCGTGTAGGTGACGATGTCGCCCTTGGCAGCCAGCATGGCGTCGAGCGCGGCGGTGTCACGATAGATGCCGCGAAATTCGCTGAGCCGCTTGGTGTATTCACCCGTGCTGGGCGAAACGGCACCGGTGGCCGGATCAATGACGACGCCAGCGGGCAACATGATTACCTCCGGCGGCGCGCTTCACGCGCAGCGCGGCGGGCTTCAATGTCTTCGTTGGACGATTGCAGACCTGCGGCCTGTGCGGCAGCAGAAGGGCCTGCCGTCATTTCGCGGAACTTGTTGGTCCAGAACCGGCAATGTGCGTCCGTGCCATTCAAGACGTTGGCGCCGAATATGGCATGCATGTCTTCATCGTGCAGCGGGTTCATGATGGCTGAGGTCATGCCGTGGCTGGCGGCCATGGCGAGGAAGTAGCCGGTGAGGGCGCGGCGGTTCGGCATGCCGAAGGACACGTTCGACGCACCGCACGTGGTGTTGACCTTCAACTCTTCACGCAGGCGGCGCACCAGGCGGAACACCTGCTGGCCTGCCGTGCCCATGGCACCGATGGGCATGACCAGCGGGTCCACCACGATGTCATGCGGCTTGATGCCGTAATCAGCGGCGCGCTCGACGATCTTCTTGGCCACAGCGAAACGCACGTCCGGGTCTTCCGAAATTCCGGTTTCGTCGTTGGAGATGGCAACCACCGGCACGTTGTACTTGGCAACGAGCGGCAGGATGGCCTCCAGCTTCTCTTCTTCACCGGTGACGGAGTTGACGAGAGGCCGGCCCTTGGCCGTTTCGAGACCAACCTTGAGGGCGGATGATACCGACGAGTCGATGCACAGTGGCATGTCGCAGACCGACATGACGATCTCGATGGTTTGACGCATCAGCGGCGGTTCGGTTTCGTTGGGGTTGACGGCTGTGACACCGGCGTTGACGTCGAGGATGTGTGCGCCTGCGGCCATCTGGGCCAGAGCATCCTTGATCACGGTTTCAAAGTTGCCGGCCTGCATTTCGGCGGCAAGCTTCTTGCGTCCCGTCGGGTTGATGCGCTCACCGATGACGGTGAAGGGTTTGTCGAAACCGATGATGTGGGTGCGCGTGGCCGAGGCAACGAGAGTATGGGTCATGATGCGTTTCGGCCTCCGTTGCCGATCATTTGCTTGATGCGTTCGTGAGTGAAGGTGGCTTCGAGGTTGGCCTTGGCCTTGTCGGCTTCGGTGGCGAGATCATCCGACACGGGCTGCGGCTCGCCGCGCCGCCAGTCTGCCAGATAGTCGTCGGTGTTGGTTGCGCCATCGCGCATGGCGGCCATGTCGATGGCTTCCATGAAGCGATTGTCGAGCATGCGCTTTTCCTCCTTGCGTCCCAGCTTCACGGAAACGGCAGAGGGAATGTCACGCCAGTAGGTGATCACAAGATTGGCCATGTGGTATCCTTGGGCAGACTTATGCCCCGGCTCAAAAACGACGGGTAGTGAAAAAACGACACTGCCCACAAAAAACGGCCCGGGAATGCCCGGGCCGCGTCAATTTCAGAGCAGTCGCAATCAGACCTTGGGCTTGAACACCTGGCCGTAGATCACCAGAACGATGATGGCACCGACGAGCGAACCGATGAAGCCGGCGCTCTGGTTGTCACCATAGAGACCCAGCGCCTGGCCGCCGAAGGTGGCAAGCAATGCACCCACGATGCCCAGCGCCGCCGTGAGAATGAAACCCTTGGGCTCGTTCGATCCCGGCATGATGAACTTGGCAAGTGCACCGACGATGGCGCCGATGATGATGGTCCAGATAATGCCCATGAATCCCTCCGATGTTGAGCTGGCCGCAATCTAACATTGCCCAAAGCCCCCGGCAATGCCCCAACCTGCGCCCCAACCTGCGCCTTGCAATCGTCACGATGTCTCCCGATATGGAGGCAACCAATCAGAGGAGATGATGATGGCGAAGACCAATACCATGTTGAAAGCCCTTTTGGGCCTGGCCGTTGTAGCGGGCTGGCAGAACCGCGACAAGATTGGCGATTTCGTCAAGAACATGGGCGGACAGGCTGGGACAGGCAAGGGCGAAAACCCGGCTGGCGGCCTTGGTGGCCTCATCGACAGCTTCAAGAAGGCCGGCCTCGGCGACAAGGCTGATAGCTGGGTTTCAACCGGTGAAAACAAGACCGTCTCTGCGCCTGAAATCGAAAAGGGTGTGGGCGGCGATACAATTGACGCGCTTGCCGCACAGACCGGCTTGTCGCGTGAGGAATTGTTGAAGCGCCTCGCCGAAGTGCTCCCCGGCATGGTCGACAAGATGACGCCGTCGGGCAGGCTGCCGGGCTGATTTCCGCACCGATCTGAAATGAGAATGCCCCGGTTTTCCGGGGCATTTTTTTTGCGTGGTTATTGCACTTGTTTGGGCTTGGCCAACCAGCCCCACAGGAACAGGATGACGATGGCACCGATGATGGAGCCAATGAAGCCGGCCTGTTCGCCCGGTGCATAGAAACCGAATGCCTGGCCGAGGAAACTTGCAACGAATGCCCCGGCGATGCCGAGCAAGACCGTGAGTATGAAGCCTCTTGGTTCATTCGTGCCGGGCATCAGCAGTTTGGCGACGATACCCGCCACAAAGCCGATGATAATGGTCCAGACAATCCCCACGGACGGACCTCCTCAAGCGCCGAAGAATGTGCGGGCCATGATGCCGACGATAGTGCTGAAGGAACGTACAGCCTCAAGCGGTATATTCTGTCCGCTGAATGAACCTGATGCGTCGATTTCTGTGGCCAGCTTGTCCATCACACCATCGACTTCAACATCAACGTAACCGCTTTCCTTCATGATGATCTGGCCAGTGATGCCATCGGCGGCGGCGAAGAGATCTGCATCACCTTCAGGTGCCGCAAATAACGCATCATCACTTGCTGCATCGACAGTGGGCAATGTCATCGTCAGGTCATACTGATGCTGGTTGCCGACGTTCGGAGTGAGGGTAAAGGGCATATTGCCCTTGAGCGGATATTCCTTGGCTCCGCATTTGGCCTTGATGTCGATGAACCAGGACTCGGTCTGGTAGGAATAGATCATGTCGCCATTCCAGACGCAGCCCTTGTCGGAGGGAAGACCAGCCGACGGAACAGTAAAGTTGTTGAGTTGAACCGTATCGACACGCTCATCGATGAGACCGGACTCGGTCGTCTTCATGCGCTTGAGAATGGTATCACGCAGCAGGCTTGCCCCAGTGCTCGGTACATCCGGCTTCAACATCATTGATCCGGCAAAGCGCATGTTTGAAGCAGGTACCTTGCCAACGGCCAGATAATTGGCGGCGAGATTGGCACCATCGGTAAAACCATCGGACTTCACCACCCAGCCGCCGGAATATTGTGTGCGCTGCAGCTTCTGGCCATTGGCCGGATTGATCAGGGCACCGTTGCCAGTGACAGCGCATGATTCTGCCTGGCCAGAAACGATGCCAGCCTGGGCCGCCTGACAGGTGATCTTCAGGCTGCTCTCGACCTGCTTGTCGGAGAGGCCGACGGTAAAGCTGTCCTTGTTCTCGGGATCGCGCAGCGATGGCATCGACGCCTTCATGGTGAAGGCCACAACCTCGGCAGCCAGTGCCGCAGGGGCCAGCAAAAGGGTGGCGGCAGCAGCAAGGGACGCAAGCAGGGCAGGACGTACAGTCATGGTTGTATTCTCCTTCAACGGGCTCGTTGATGCAGCATGAGTAAGTTGCAACGTCTGAACTCAATCTGAATGATGTTAGTGCATGTCCCGCCCAAGTGCGAAGCGGTTTGGCGTCCGGGACATGCACCAACAAAGTGAATTGGCGCGATTGCCTTTCGGCACGGCAATTCCGGCTTACCGGCAAGCGAGCTATGGCACGCCGCAACACAGCTTCGAAAGCAACGAAAGCGGGAAAAGCCAGTTAGCGAAAGACCGGGGGTTTAGCTGTACGCCACTTGCCCAAATTGGTTTTGTAAATCTGTCGCATAAGGTCGGCAAATTGATTAGGGGCGGTTTCTGGGCCGATAGATAAATAAATCATGACTTCAAGACGGCCGGCTTTGGGGCGGCCGGGTTGACTTGCGAACGTAGCCGGACATTACTTCAGCAAATGGCGCTCGGTGAATTTGATGCCTCGGATTTGGCGGGCATTGCGCTGGAGCGCGAGGCTGCGGCAGCTTTCGTGGCTGATCTTGCTACCCTGGCGACTGCGGTGGCTGAAAGTGGCGGTTTGGCGAACTGCAAGTGTATTGGCGAACTGCTGTATACGCAGGCCTTTTTCGATGCTGCCGAAGAATCTGACAAACCTGCGCCCACAACAGAAATCAGTGCGGGCCAAGCAAGACTGAACCGATGATGTGATCAGGGTCGGGCAACTGCAAAAACGGGCCTCGGCGTTCGTCCGAATTCATGACGGCCTTTACGTAGGCGGGAACTGACGGATCGTCCCGGGGCACGGATCCGCAAATCGACATGCGCTGCCGGCGCGTTGTCCCAGGTTCAATTTTCTGCAGGACGCAGCGGCAGGCAATTGGCGGGCCGGCAGACCGCGTCATCGTCAGGCCAACGAAAAACCTTTGCAGCACGGCCGCAGTGCTGAAGTTGATTGTACTGACCTGGAAAGGCGGGTGGCGGTTGCGGGCCAACAGGGTGATTTCACCCTGGGACGCGATGGCCACGCCAAAATGCCGGGCACGAACGACGAAGCCCTTCTGGCCTCCATTGCCTTGGATACGGGTGAGCCGGGTGAACAACATTGTGTCATTGTGCCACCAAGCCTCGACATAGGTTCTGATCAGGTACCCTTCCACACCGCCAAAGGGGAAATAGACATAATAGCCTCCGGCGCTGAACTCTGTACCCGAAATGGGGGCAATCGACTTGTGTCCTGGCAGGAACAGACTGAACAACCGGTCCAGTTCCTTGCCGAACCGCGTGGGGGTGATCATTGGGTCGTTGGTGTTGCTGGCGTGGACACTTTTGGGGCCCGCACCGGCAGGGCCCAGCAGTGCATCTTCACTGACGTTCAACCGCAGGCATATCTTGCGCAACACCCGCGCACTGGGAATGGCTTTGCCTGCCAGGTATTTGTTGAATTGCTGCCTGTTGATGCCCGTGTCACGGCAAACGTCCGCAATGGACGTGGCTCCCGCGCAGAGCATCCGCAGGTTGGGCGCAAACGTGGAATGTGTGCCGGTTGCACGGGTCATAAATTGCCACCTTGGGGTTATCTTGCAGAATTTCAACCACTTTCTGCTGCCTTGTATTGTGGCGCAATTTTCAACGAGATGCTCGTTCTTCCACACTGGAGAAAGCCCAGTTGCACCGCTGGAGGATTCATGTATGAGCCAGCAACGGCCCCCGGGACCAATCAGTCCCGTGGGGCCGTTTTCGCGTTTTGAAGGATCAGGCGAATGGCAAATGTGGCCGTGGTGGGCGCCCAGTGGGGCGATGAAGGCAAGGGCAAGATTGTCGATTGGCTGTCGGAGCGCGCCGACTGCGTTGCCCGGTTCCAGGGCGGTCATAATGCTGGCCATACGCTGGTCATCAATGGCGTCACTTACAAGCTTTCCCTCTTGCCATCCGGCATCCTTCGCCCCGGCAAACTTTCGGTCATCGGCAATGGCGTCGTGATCGATCCCTGGGCGCTGATCGCCGAAATTGACAAGCTGCGGGGGCAGGGTGTTTCGATCTCGCGGGACAATCTGCGCATCGCCAACAACGCCACCTTGATTCTGCCGGTGCATCGTGAGTTGGACCAGTTGCGCGAGGCCGCTGCCGGTGCGGGCAAGATTGGCACCACGGGCCGTGGCATTGGCCCGGCCTACGAAGACAAGGTTGGCCGCCGCGCCATCCGCGTCAACGACCTCGCCGATCTTTCAACAATTGGCATGAAGATCGATCGGTTGCTGGCGCACCACAATGCGCTGCGCCGCGGCATGGGCCAGCCTGAACTTAAAGCGGCTGACGTGCTCAAGGACCTGGCTGAAATCGCACCAAAGGTCTTGCCTTATGCCGATGCCGTCTGGGCCTTGCTCGACGAACAAAAGCGGGCTGGCAAGCGCATCCTTTTTGAAGGGGCCCAAGGCATTCTCCTCGACATCGACCACGGCACCTATCCCTACGTTACCTCGTCCAACACGGTGGCGGCGCAGGCAGCAAGCGGCACCGGCATGGGTCCATCGTCCGTCAACTATGTGCTGGGGATCGCCAAGGCCTACACGACGCGCGTTGGCTCTGGCCCGTTCCCGACCGAGCAGGACAACGCGATTGGCGAGTTGATTGGCCAGCGTGGCCGCGAGTTCGGCACCGTGACCGGACGCAAGCGCCGCTGCGGCTGGTTTGACGCCGTGCTGGTGCGCCAGGCCATCAAGACGTCCGGCATTCAGGGCATTGCACTCACCAAGCTCGACATTCTCGATGGTATGGAGGAGATCAAAGTCGGCGTTGGCTACATGCTCGACGGCAAACGTATTGACATGTTCCCGGCGGCGGAAGAAGCGCAGAAGCGCGTCGAGCCAGTCTTTGAAAGCTTCGAGGGCTGGAGCGGAACGTCCGCAGGGGCGCGCTCTTGGAACGAGCTTCCGGCCCAGGCGGTCAAGTACGTGCGCTATCTGGAAGAGTTGATCGAATGCCCGGTGGCTCTGCTCTCCACCTCCCCCGAACGCGACGACACCATATTGATGCGTGATCCATTCCAGGATTGAGTAACCCCCGCGTTCTACCAATTTCCAGTTGCCATGCGTCCCAGATTCAGCCCATGAATGCGGCCAGAAAATATTCTGCGCCAATGAGCCGGACCGGGGGGACCATGCAGACTAGACTTACACGCTTGTGTTCAGCGCTGGCTGGCGCACTGTTGATGCACACATCATTGGCTCAGGCCGGAGGGTTCGCCATTCGCGAACAGTCAGCCATCGGGCAGGGCACCTCTTTTGCCGGCGTGGCGGCGGGCAGTGGTGGTTTGTCCTCCATGTTTTGGAACCCTGCAACATCCTCCCAGTACAATGAGTTCGGATTCATTTCGGAATCCAACGCGTCGCTGATCCTGCCCTATTCAGAATCGGAGCTGCCCGGTGCCTTCAACGACAGCGGCAACATCGGTGAATGGGCGGTTGTTCCGGCCTCCTACTATTCCTACGCCGTCAATGAGCAGCTGACGCTGGGCGCTTCATTGACAGCGCCCATCGGGTTGACGACTAATGCCAACAATGGCTGGGCCGGCTCGCCGCACGGTGACCGATCGGCTGTCGCAACTTACAACTTCAGCCCGTCGGCATCCTACAAGCTGAATGACTGGCTGGCGTTCGGCCTTGGCGCCCAGCTTGAATACATGTCAATTGACATCAACTCGCGACTGCCGGTGAGCGGTGCCAAGTTCCTCGATATCGAGGCGGATTCGATCGGCGTGGGTTTTACCGCTGGCGTATTGATGACGCCCATGGAAGGCACCGAAATCGGTCTCGGTTTCCGCTCTTCCATCAGCCACACATTGAAGGGCAAAGGCTTCAGTCCGTTTCATGCGCCCGGCACCCGCATGAAAGGCGAGTTTGACTCCCCCGAAATCGTGACGCTGGGACTGCGCCAGGACGTGAATGACCAACTGACACTTCTGGCCGGGGTGGAATGGTCGAACTGGAGCCGCTTCAAGGAACTTCGCATCACCACACCAACCGTGCCGCTGGTGACGACGGAAAACTGGACTGATGGCTGGTTCGTTTCAGCCGGTGCCGAATATGACTACAGCGATGCCTTGCAATTGCGTGCCGGCGTGGCCTACGAAAAATCGCCGGTGCCGGATGCCACGCGCACACCACGCGTGCCTGACAATGACCGCTACTGGTTGTCGGTGGGAGCCTCCTATAAATTCGCTGAAAACATGACGGCGCATTTCGCCTACAGCCACGTCTTCATCGAAGACGGCGGCATCAATCTTGCGGCCTCGCCACCCTTGCCGGCATTGACCGCCAATTTCGAGCAACACCTCGATATCGTGTCGGTGGGCCTGACGCGCGATTGGTAGGGTTCAAAACTCGAAGCGCGAAGCAGCGGCGCGGGCGGAGTCTACCACCTCGTTTTTCAGGTCCTTGAGGCTCTTGGCAAAGCGCGTGAGGATGACGGCAGCCACGTCTGCCTCTGGCACTGGCCTGCCGCTGAGATAGCCCTGAATGAAATCGCAGCCGTTGCCGCGCAGCATCTCCGCCTGTTCGCTGGTTTCAATTCCCTCTGCCGTGACCTTGAGGCCGAGATTGCGGGCGAGATCGACGATGGTGCGCAACATGCCTTTGACCTGCGGCTTGGTTTCCATGGCCTGCACAAAAGAGCGGTCAATCTTCAGCTTGGAGAACGGGAACTTCCACAGATAGCTCAGACTGGAATAGCCGGTGCCGAAATCGTCGAGAACGATCTGACAGCCCAATTCGCGCAGCGCACCAATCTGCGACAAGACAACTTCCGTGTCGCCCAGCATGGTGGATTCGGTGATTTCAACTTCCAGCCGGTAGGCCGGGAAAGAATAGAGCTCGAGTGCATTGTGCACGTCGGTGAGAAGCTGCCCGCTCATGAATTGTTCTGGCGAGAAATTGACCGAGATAATCAGGTGGGCTGGCCAGTTGGACGCCACCCGGCAGGCTTCTGCCAGCGCCCAGGCACCGATCTTGTGAATGGTGCCAGTCTCTTCCGCCACCGGAATGAACTCGACCGGCGAAATAAAGCCCATGACCGGATGGGTGAGACGCAGAAGCGCCTCGAAACCCGCCAGTTCGCCTGTCGTGGCATGAAAATAGGGTTGGTAGTTCAAGGTGAAATACTGGTGTTCGAGCGCATCGTGCAAAGCGCCCTGGACATCCTGCTTGCGTCTGGCCGCCTGTTCCAGTGCCGGATTGAAGAAGGCGTAGCCGGGTCCGCCTTTTTCAGTTGCAGCCTTGAGCGCCAGTCCGGCGCGATGCAGCAATGTCATGGCATCGGCGTCCTGCTTGGCCGCCAGGGCCACGCCGGCACCGGCATCGACAGACAGCGTACGTTCCACCCAGTCGATAGGTTCGGAGAGCTCGGTGATCACTCTCTTGGCGTAGGTCAGGGCTTCCAGCGCGTCGCTGATCAACGGCACGCAGATGGCAAAACTCCAATAGTCGAGCCGGCAGACCAGATGATCGCTGGCGACAATCGCCGACAGCCGTGCCGCCAATGCCGAAATGACGTAGTCGCTGACATGGCGGCCAAGTGCGCCGGTAATGCGGGGAATGCCGCGAATGCCGATTTCAATGATGGCCGACTGCTGACCATTGCTGCGCGCCACCGCCAGTTGTTGGTCTACCCGCTTGAGAAACGCCGAACGGATCAGCAGGCCGGTGAGTTGATCGTGACTGACAAGATGCTGCACATCCTGTTCCAGCACGCTCACCTTGCGGCGCAGCTCCAATAGTTCGTTGGCCTCAGTCTCCATAACCCCCTCAGCCAGGTTTTGGCGCGCGCGGCGCACCATTGACTCTTCCTGGAAAAACCCGGAACGCTTCACTGGGCAAGCGTCGTCACACGGGCGCCGCAACAACTTGCCCCATGGGCGCCTGATTCGAGCCCTAGCAATAAATGATTTGTACGCTCATGGCGTGGAAAAACTTCACGTAACTCATTCGCGCAATGCGGGAGAACAGGTGTATGGGGTTGTCCCCGGTCAGGGTCTTTGCGGCTTTTGCAACACTGTTGGTCCTGTTTGGCCCGTTGGGTCATGGGCCGGTGGCTGAAGCGCGCGAAACCTATGCCGCCTATGTTGCCCGGATCACGGCCCACCTGCCCAAAGGTGCGGCCTATCGCGAAGATCTGGAGGCCGCCCTGCGTCAGGCGGCCAATGCCTATCGCGGCAGCAAGGGCCTGAAACCGCTGGCCGAAGGCGATGACACGCTGGCCGCCGCAGCCCGCGCCCATGCCGCCGACATGATGCAGAATGACTTCGTCGGTCACACATCCACGTCAGGGTCGGGATTTGAGTCACGCATCCGCGCCCTCAATCCAGGCGTCTTGATGCTGCCGCGCATGGCCGAGAATGCGGCCCGCGAACGCAGCAAGGGACCGCCCGACGCGGCCAAGGCCCAGCGCCTGTTCCAGCAATGGGTAAAAAGCGCGGCCCATGCCAAAACCATGCGCAGCCGCGACTACACCAGCGTGGCCACCGGCGTGGTGGAAAAGGACGGCAAACTGTACGCCGTGCAGATTTTCCAGGGACCGCCCCTGAAGACCAACATGATGGGGAGTGGTGCCACCGCCACACCTCCGCCAAAAACCGGTGGGGATGCTTCTCTCTATTGATGATTCGCGGAATAAAACGCGCCTGTTCAATGGCTTAGAGAGCGCTTTTCCGGCCTGTGGATAGCGCGTAGAATTTGATTCAAATCGCTGCCCCCGGCGTCAGCCTGCTACACAATTGGTCATCATGAACACCGTCACTCCGCTTCGCCCCGCAGATGCCACGCCTGCGCCCGACACCTACCGCCAGCCGCCCCACAACATCGAGGCGGAGATGGCGCTGCTGGGCGCCGTGCTCACCAACAACGAAGCCTGCGACCGGGTCACGCAATTCCTCCAGCCGGAGCATTTCTTCGAGCCGTTGCACGCCCGCATATTCGATGCGGCCGCCAGCCTGATCAGGATGGGCAAGCTCGCCAGCCCGGTGACGCTGCGCTCGTTCTTCGAAAACGACGCCACCATGAAGGACGTTGGCGGACCGGCCTATCTGGCGCGCCTTGCCGGGTCTGCGACGACCATCATCAACGCCGAAGAATATGGCCGCACCATCCACGAGCTGGCGCAACGCCGCAAACTCATCACGGTCGGCACCGACATCGTCAACGAAGCCTTCGATGCCAGTGTCGAAGACAGTGTGCGCAGTCTGATCGAGCGGGCCGAGACCACGCTCTACTCGCTGGCCGAAGTGGACAAGTACGGCAAGGGCTTCATGCCCTTTGGCCGCGCCCTGACCGATGCCATCGACATGGCCTCTGCCGCCTACCAGCGCGATGGCCATCTCTCCGGCATGTCCACGGGCCTGCGCGATCTCGACGAAAAGATGGGCGGCTTGCAGAACTCCGATCTCATCATTCTGGCTGGCCGCCCCGCCATGGGAAAGTCCGCTCTCGCCACCAACATCGCCTACCACATCGCCAAGTCGTACAAGGCCGAGTACCAGACCGATGGCTCCAACAAGGTCATTGATGGCGGCATTGTCGCGCTGTTCTCGCTGGAAATGTCAGCCGAGCAATTGGCCACACGTATCATCGCCGAGCAATCGGGCATCGGCTCGGAAAAAATCCGCCGTGGCAAGATCAGCGAAGACGAATTTGCCCGCCTCGTTGAGGTGAGCCAGGAATTGCAGAAGCTGCCGCTTTACATCGACGCCACCGGCGGCCTGACCATTGCCCAACTTTCGGCGCGCGCGCGCCGCCTCAAGCGCCAGCGCGGACTTGGCCTCATCGTCGTTGACTATCTGCAACTGCTCGCCGGGTCATCGAAGAAAGCATCGGAAGGCCGGGTGCAGGAAGTGACGGAAATCACCGTCGGCCTGAAAGCGCTGGCCAAGGAACTGGCGGTGCCGGTGATTGCGCTCTCGCAGCTGTCGCGTCAGGTTGAAAACCGCGACGACAAGCGCCCGCAACTGGCCGACTTGCGTGAATCAGGGTCGATTGAACAGGACGCCGACGTGGTGATGTTCATCTACCGCGAGGAATATTACCTGCTGCGCAAGGAGCCGCGCCCCGGCACGGCCGAACACATCACCTGGCAGGATGAGATGGCGAAAGCCGAAGGCGTCGCCGAAGTCATCATCGGCAAACAGCGCCACGGCCCCACCGGCATCGTCGAACTGCAATTCAACGCGGCCCTGACCAAGTTCCAGAACCTGGTGCGCGAAGGCTATGTGCCGGAGCGGTTTGGATAAGCGTGGCGGCGGCGAAGCCAAAGCTTCTCTCCGGCGGCAACCCAAAGATTGCCAAGGCTTATGGCGATGCGCCCGTGCAAGCCTACATCGCCGCAATGCCGGGCTGGAAGCGGCAGGTGGGTGAGCGCATCGACGCACTCATCACGCGCACGATCCCCGGCGTGAAAAAAGCGGTGAAATACAACTCGCCCCTCTACGGCATGGAGGAGGGGGCGTGGTTCCTGAGTTTCCACTGCTTCGAGAAATACGTGAAGGTGGCGTTCTTCAAGGGGGCGGAGCTGGTGCCGATGCCACCCGGGACATCAAAGCAGAAAGATGTGCGCTATCTCGATATCCATGAGGGCGAGGCGCTGGACGAAATGCAGTTTGGGGATTGGGTGAAACAGGCGAGCAAGTTGCCGGGGGAGAAGGTGTGAATAGGGAGCGATCGCCGAGGACTAGCCGCTTCGATGAGGAACAGGAAGGTTGAGTTGAGGGCAAATGGATTGGATCGTTGACGGTGAAAAATTTCCTAGGCCGTCAGTGTGGACGTTGAACAGAGCGTACCGCAGGGTCTGATAGCGCCTGGGCTTTGGGTTGTAACCGGGGCACTACTCCGAATGCAGTCACACTGGAATGAATGGCTTGGCACGGTACGCGCCGAAGACAGGAGAAAGTGCAAGTCTCTTTCTCATAAGCAAGATCAATTCCGAACGGCCTCGACGTTCTGGATGGTGAGAATGGATCACTCGTCATGTGGTGTCGCTTTTCTACCTGGGCCTCCTGCTTGCGAGTCGTTTTCGACGGTGCACAAGCCCATCGTCGTTTCTGGTGCACGCCGCAATGAGGCAATGAACATTCGGCAACTCAGAGTGTTCAAAGTTCCGTACCCTGTGAATTCAAGCCCGATGCAACATTGACAGCTGAGAACATAGAAACTGGCGCAGCGGATTGGGGGAATGACAAAAGCGCTGGAAGTGGCGTCTCCTCCAGGTGAGGATGGCGTTTTTTCCGCGTGCTTCATCTTATAGGGAGACGCGTACCAAGAGTGACATTCTTGAGCGGATTCATCAGTACTCGCGCTGCATTGACGGGTTGATTTTGCCAAGTGTTGGTAAAACAAAAAGGCATTTCAAGAGCCGAACCGAGCTTTTTATCGGACCAAGTCATCGCGATTTGATGGGAGAAATATATGACGTGCGCAGCGCAGTAGAACATCTGTATGAGAACAGAACTTGGAGAATTTTGACCGAAGGGAGCGTTTGGATATCCTAAAAAAGGAAGCAATCGTTGAATACATCGTACGCACATCGATCAGTCGGATTATTGAGAATCCGACGATATCGCAACATTTCGCGAATACGACGCACTGTGCTGCATTCTGGTCTCTGGCGGACAAAGATAGAAGTAGGTTGTGGAGGAAATCTATTGATGCCAGCTGATTGCAATCGCCGAGTTTGATCCTAGCTACATTGAACATAGTGCGCTAGATGGTACCAGTTAACCATTCACTATCCCGCTGATAGCAAATGTATAAGCGATTGACGTATATATGCCAATGGCGTATACGTCGCGAATGTTTGTCTCTGTCGTCAAACACTGACGCTAACTGTGCTGGTGGTCAAGTACGAAGCAGGCAAAGAACTTGGCGCTTCGTGAAAGATTAGACGCCACGAAACGAAGCCAAATTCTCTGTCAGTGAGACCGACAATGACGATCTTGCATCTTCATGCTGTTTCAAGGACTATGGCAACTGCCGAAGCGTGCGGATCCGAAATCGCTTGTGAAGGAAGTGTCTGACGACGATGGCTTGCTCAATCAAAGCAACTAAATTGGACCATGAGCCGAACTATGGCGGCAAGCGTGCTCTGCCATGCTCACGACCCGGAGATTGTCCGCCGCACACTCAAGTCTGCCGCTTGACGGTCATGAAGAAGCAGGTGCCCACGACCAATTCATCCGCCCTCATCTCCGCCCGCATCACCTCACTTGCTGACTGGCGTGGCGAGACTCTTTCCCGCGTCCGTGCGCTGATCAAGGAGGCTGACCCGGAGGTGACTGAGGAGTGGAAGTGGGATCTTCCGGTGTGGTCGCATGCGGGCATCATTTGCACTGGCGAGACTTACAAGAAGAACGTGAAGCTGACCTTTGCCAAGGGGGCGTCGCTGCCGGACCCGGCGGGGCTTTTTACCTCAAGCCTGGAGGGCAAGGTGCGCCGTGCCATTGATCTCCCCGAGGGCGGCACCATTGACGAGAAGGCTTTCAAGGCGCTGATCCGTGCGGCGGTGGCGCTGAATGTGAAATAGGGGGAAGGCCACACCCCAGCCCTTCCCCAAGGATTGGGGAGGGGGACGTGTTGCGCGGTAAAATCGTTCCATGGGCGGACTGGACAGAATGTAAATTCCCTGTCAGTGAATTTCCCGGACCAAAATATTGGCCACATCAGTTCCAAGGGAGGACCACCCATGACCATTTCCATCACCCGTCGCACGCTCATGGCGGCAACTGCCTCAGTCGTGCTGGCCGCGACGTCACTTTCCAGCATGGCACAGGACAAGCCGGTTCTGCGCCTCTCGTCAGTCAACTCGGCGACCGACCAGCGCGCCGTGGCGCTCGACACCAAGTTTGGCCCGGCCATCGCCGATTTCGCCACCTTCCAGCCCACCTGGGGCGGCACGCTGTTCAAGCAGGGCACCGAACTTGAAGCGATCTCGCGCGGCAACCTGGAAATGTCGATTGCCTCGGCCCAGGAACTGGCCAACTTCTATCCGGAATTCTCGGTGTTCTCGGCCGGCTATCTGCACCGCGATGCCGCCCATCAGGTGGCCGTGTTCAATGATCCGCTGATGCAGCCGTTCAAGGACAAGGTTGAAAACGAACTGGGCGTGAAACTGTTGACGGTGATGTATCTCGGCCGCCGCCAGATCAACCTGACCTCGGACAAGGAAATCAAGACACCCGCCGACATGGCCGGTTTCAAGCTGCGCATGCCGCCATCCGATGCCTGGCAATTCCTCGGCAAGGCGCTGGGCGCCAACCCGGTTCCGGTGCCTTTCGCTGAACTCTACACCGCGCTCCAGACCGGCGCTGTGGATGGCCAGGACAACCCGCTGCCGACCGTGATGGATGCCAAGTTCTATGAAGTGACGAAGCAGATCGTGCTGACCTCGCATCTGGTTGACTTGAACTACCTCACCATCTCCAAGAAGACCTGGGACAGCCTTTCGCCCGAGAACCAGGTGAAGCTGCAAAAGGCTGCTGACGAGGCTGCCGAATTCGGCCGCCAGAACCAGCTCGCCAAGGAAGCGGAACTGGTGGAAGGCCTGAAGGCCAAGGGCCTCAAGGTCTATGAACCCGACGTCAATGCCTTCCGCACCACCGTGCAGAAAGCCTATCTCGAGTCGGAATTCTCCAAGACCTGGCCCGCCGGTGTGGTGGACGCCATCAACGCGTTGGCCAAGTAAGGCCCGGAACGAATGAAGCAGCTCCTCACGGGGCTGCGCCATTTCACCGAAGGCGTGGCGGCATTGATGCTCGCCACGATCTTCGGTGTGTTTCTGGTGCAGATCGCCGCGCGCTACCTGTTCAATTTCCCCATTGGCTGGACCGTCGAAGTCAGCCTGACACTTTGGCTGTGGCTGGTGTTCTGGGGTGGCGGGTTCTGTTTGCGCGCGTCCGATCACATCCGCTTTGACATGCTGTATTTGTCTGTGGCGCGTCCGACGCAGCGCATCTTTGGTGCCATGGCGGCGGTGCTGATCATCACCGCCTTTGCCATCTCGTTCCTGCCGACAGTTGATTACGTGTGGTTCTACAAGATCAAGCGCTCCAACACCCTGGGCATCCGCCTGCATTACATATTCGGCGTCTATCTGATCTTCATGGCCGTCATCATGGCCCGCTATGGCTACATCCTGTGGAATTTCCTGCGTGGCAAGGAAGAGGTCGAAGGCCCCATCGTGAGCTACGCCCGCATCGATGAAGGCAGCATAAAATGAGCAATGCATTCATGCTGGCGCTGGTCATTCTGGCTGGCATGGCCGCCATTGGTGCGCCAATTGCACTGTCCATGGTCGTCTCCGCTGTCGCTTACCTGCTGGTGTCAGGTCAGGATTTGTCATTGGCGTCGGAACAATTCATTCAAGCCGTTTATGACAGCACCCTGTTGCTGGCTGTGCCGCTGTTCATCGTTGCCGCCAACATCATGAACGTCGGTGCCATCAGCGACCGCCTGCTCGAGTTTTGCAAGGCGATGGTGGGCCGCTTCAAGGGTGGCATGGCGCAGGTCGACATTCTCGTGAGTTTGATCTTCTCCGGCATGTCGGGTTCGGCGGTGGCTGATGCCGCAGGCGTGGGCCAGGTCACCATCAAGATGATGTTGAAGACGGGGCACTATACACCGGGCTTTGCCGGCGCAGTGGTCGCCGCGTCTGCCACCATCGGCCCCATCATCCCGCCCTCCATACCCATGGTGCTCTACGCGCTGGTCTCGAATACATCGATTGGCTACCTGTTTCTGGGCGGAGTCGTTCCCGGCCTGCTGATGACCTTGATGCTGATGGTGATGACCACGGTCATTGCCCACCGCCGCAACATTCCCGCCGAAGAGGCCGTGCCGTTGCGTGAAATTCCCGGAGTGACGTTCCGGGCACTGCCCGCGTTGATGATGCCCGTCATCTTGCTGGGTGGCATCTATGGCGGTGCGACAACTCCAACGGAAGCGGCAGCGGTTGCGGCGTTCTACGCGCTGCTGGTGGCTGCCTTGCTTTACCGTTCGCTGTCGTTGCAGACGCTCTACAATGTCTTTGTCGAGTCTTCGCGCTCGTCTGCTTCGGTTGGCCTGGTGATTGGTTCGGCGCTGATCTTCAACTACATCATCGCCACCGAACAAATTCCCCAGAGCCTGTCACACTTCATGACCGGACTTGAACTGACGCGTGGCGGCTTTCTCACCTTCACCATGGTGCTGTTCCTCCTTCTCGGGTGTGTGCTCGATGCAACGACCATCATCCTCGTTGTCATCCCGCTGTTCCTGCCGACGGCAACAGCGCTGGGTGTTGACCCTGTTCATTTCGGCGTTGTTTCGGTGGTCAACTGCATGATCGGCCTGATCACGCCACCTTACGGCATCCTGTTGTTCGTGGTGAATGGAACCACCGGAATCCCCATCAAGGACATTGTCAGGGAAGGCGTGCCGTTCTTCTTTGTCCTGTTGATTTCATTGATTGCCATTGTGGTGTTTCCGGAGTTGGTGCTCTGGTTGCCACGCTATTTTGGGTACGAGGGATGAGCACGATTGAGCGATATCTTGAAGGCAAGGTTGCGATCGTCACCGGGGGCGCGCGCGGCATTGGCCTTGGCATTGCCCGGCAACTGCACCTGAGGGGCGCACGCATCGCCGTATGGGATTGGTCGGATGCACCGTGGGATGAAGCAAGCGCGCAATTCATCCCGGCCCTGAACATCAAGACCAACGTCGCTGACTATGCATCAGTTGAAGCCGCCTTTGCGCAAACATGCGCGCAGCTTGGCGGAGCCGATATTCTGGTGAACAACGCCGGCATCAATGGCCCGGTGGTGCCGATAACCGACTATGAACTTGCGGACTGGGACCGGGTGATTGCCATTGATCTCACCGGCGTGTTCTATTGCACCAGAGTGGTGCTGAAACACATGCGGCAACGAAAGTCCGGACGCATCATCAATGTCGCCTCCATCGCCGGCAAGGAAGGCGTTCCCGGAATTGCCGCCTACTCGGCCGCCAAGGGCGGCGTTATTGCCTTCACCAAGGCAGTGGCCAAGGAAGTGGTGACCGAAGGCATTCTCGTCAATTGCATCGCGCCATCATTGGTGGAAACGGAACTCTTTGCCGAAATGACGCCAGAGCACATCGCCAACATGCGTGCCAAGATACCCATGGGCCGTATCCTGCAAGTCGAGGAAGTTGCCCGGATGGTGAGTTGGATTGCCGGGCCGGAATGCACGTTCACATCAGGCTTTGCCTTTGACCTGACCGGGGGGAGGGCGACCTACTGAATCTCCACCTCCCGCCACGCCCTTGTCCGCAGGGGTGATTGCTCCTAGCTTGGTAGAAGTGCACGGGACATTGCTTTCCAGTGGTGAAGGGCAACTGAAATGTCGAAGCTGTATGGCGGCAGTCATCGCAAGTTGCAGCAGGAGTTCGATACCGAACGTCTCGCTGACCGGATTGAAGAGCGTTTGGTCCACGACCGCCTGACGGCTGAAGACCGCGCGTTCATCGAGCGCCTGGACATGTTTTTTCTGGCGACTGCAGACAAGGCTGGGCGGCCCAACTGTTCATACAAGGGGGGTGATCCCGGCTTTGTGCGTGTCATCGATTCTGAAACACTGGTGTTTCCGAACTACGACGGCAACGGCATGTATCTCTCCATGGGCAACACGCTGGAAAACCCGGACGTGGGCTTGCTGTTCATCGATTTTGAGAACCGCAGGCGCATGCGCATCAACGGCACGGCACGCATCGAGCCCGCGCAGTCCGTTTCACCGCCTTACCCGGAGGCACAATTTGTGGTGCGCGTCAGCATTCGGGAGGTGTTTCCGAATTGCCCGCGCTACATCCACAAAATGCAATTGCTGGAACGGTCGGTGTTTGTGCCGAAGCCCGCAGTGGCAACGCCCATACCGGGCTGGAAGCGCGCCGACTGGGCCTGTGATGTGCTGCCAGCTGGCGATCCGGCTTCACACGAGACGTGACCCGGAAACGGCCGCCCTTGCCTTTGCCGCCCACATCAGCCATAAGCCGCCCAGTTCGAAGCACAGGCTGGTGGCTGAACGGAAAGACTTTTTGAGAAATCAACAAGTTAGGTATCGCAAGATACCGTTTTCCCGTGTCTCCGCTCTTTCGTGACCGGTCTTTCAAACCTTCTCTCCTGGTTTGAAGGAGGCTTTGCGCCGGTGCTTTGGCAGACGAAACAGAGAAAGGGTCCCAATGGGTCTTTATGAACACGTATTCCTGGTCCGCCAGGATGCAACGCCGGCGCAGGTTGAAGCGCTGGTCGAGCAGTACAAGGGTGTCATCACCGCCGGTGGTGGCAAGGTCGAGAAGGTCGAAAGCTGGGGCATCAAGTCCCTGACCTATCGCATCAAGAAGAACCGCAAGGCGCATTTCACGCTGCTCAATCTTGCTTCACCGGCTCCGGCCGTGAAGGAAATGGAGCGCCAGATGCTGCTCTCCGAAGACGTCATTCGTTTCATGACTGTTTCGGTTGAAGAACTGGAAGCCGGTCCGTCGGCCCAGATGCGCCGCCGCGAAGACCGCCGCCGTGAAGATGGCGAAGATACAGAGGATTTCAACTGATGGCCGAACAACAAGCCCGCCGGCCCTTCTTCCGTCGCCGGAAGTCGTGCCCCTTCACCGGTCCGAACGCGCCCAAGATCGACTACAAGGACGTGCGTTTGCTGCAGCGCTACATTTCCGAGCGCGGCAAGATCATTCCCGCCCGCATTTCGGCTGTTTCAACCAAGAAGCAGCGCGAACTGGCCCGTGCCATCAAGCGCTCGCGCTTCCTCGGCCTCTTGCCGTACGTGATCGGCTAAGGAGTAACGAACATGGAAGTCATTCTTCTCGAACGCGTCGCCAAGCTTGGCCACATGGGCGAAACCGTCAAGGTCAAGGACGGCTATGGCCGCAACTTCCTGCTGCCTCGCGGCAAGGCCCTGCGCGCCAACGAAGCCAACAAGGCCAAGTTTGAATCGCGCCGTGCCGAACTCGAGACCCGCAACGCCGAAGCGCGTGGCAAGTCGGAAGTCGAAGCCAAGAAGCTCGACGGCAAGACCTTTGTCATCATCCGCCAGGCGGGTGAATCGGGCCACCTCTATGGCTCGGTTTCGCCGCGTGACATCGCTGATGCAGCAGCAGCAGCAGCCGGCATCGACGTGCACCGCAACCACGTGGAACTGGTGCACCCGATCAAGACCATCGGCCTGCACACGGTCGACGTGTCGCTCCATCCGGAAGTGACGGTCAAGGTGACGGTCAACGTCGCCCGCTCCGAGGACGAAGCCGCAGCCCAGGCCCGTGGTGATGTCCTCACCGGACCAGCCTCAGACCGCGCCGAAGTCCGCGCCGCCGCCGAAGCTCTCTTCGAAGAAGCCGAAGCCGAACGCGCCGCCGAGGACAACGACGGCAACTGACACTGGTTGACGGATCTAAAAAGTTCAAAGGCCGCCAGCAATGGCGGCCTTTTTCTTGTTGAGAAGGGGCAAGGGCGTCAGAGGAAAAATAAATGCACTGTCACCGAAATTGCACTGTCACCGAAATCCGTAGTCACCGAAATTCACGTAGTTCACAGATTCAAGCAGGGTGCGAGCAGCAGACTCCTGAACACAGTTGCTCACTATCCGTGGCTCGGATCCCAGTGCATCGCGTGCATTGTCGCCGAACAGAATTTGAATGCAAACCGTCTCGTTGTTGCGGAGGCAAAGAGCATCGACAGCAAGGATTGCGATTGAGAGAGTGTGATTCTTGCCGCTGCGTACACAGTGAACATATGCTCTGTGCCAGTGATCGCTGCAAATGGCATTGAACAACAGGCATCATGATGGAGAAGCCATGCGCGAAGAAAGAGGCTCCTCACAGCAGTGGAGGCGCGGGTCAGTGGCTGAAGCCTTACTGCGGCGATAGATGACACTTGCGAGGATCGTGCCAACGATCACGGCCGCCATGGCACTTACATTGGCCTCAAGTTTTGATCACTGGTGCTTGGCTCGAAAGAGGCGAAATTAGCGGGTGGCGAGCTCAGGGAGCTAGCTTAGCTCCAGGCCAAATCCACATGACAGATACGTGATTGTCAGGTGAATGTCGAAACTTCGACATTCTGCCTCCCATTGACTTGCGTACCAACATGACCAGTGCCAACACCACCGTAGAAACAATAATGGCGAGCAGAAACAGATGCAAGAGGTATGTCTCGACTGACACATTCCATTGCTGGTTCCCTGACCAAATTTCTGCTCACCCACCTGAAGTTGTTAACTAGAAAGTGATCTGACAGTCCATCACCGGAGGCAGCTACAGTAAACCCGGTACTCAGCTCGCAGCGTGACTCCGGACGCAGAGCGGCAACTGTCTTTCCGTCTTCGAAATCACTGCTGACGCTGCAAGTTCTAAAGCGCCTTCGTTGCGGGCACATCAGAACACAAAAAAGGCCGCCATCTCTGGCGGCCTTTTCAATTCACTTTATCTGGCGCTGGTCAGGCCGTTTCAAGCAGCGGCTGTGACTTCGGCGCCATGGCCCGTTGGGCGGCGTTCTTCACCGCCTTCTGCAGCTTTTCAAACGCGCGCACTTCGATCTGCCGGATGCGCTCACGCGACACTTCGAACTCCTTGGAGAGATCGTCCAGCGTGGCGGGATCGTCCTGCAGCTTGCGCGCTTCGATGACGCGGCGTTCGCGCTCGGTGAGCTTTGACAGCGCTTCCTTGAGATAGGAATTGCGCATGTCGCTTTCTTCGTTGCGCACCAGAACGGTTTCCTGGCTGTCGTTGCCGTCAACCAGCCAGTCCTGCCATTCACCGTCGCCATCACCATCCGAACGCAGTGGCGCGTTGAGCGAGGTATCGCCACCCAGACGGCGGTTCATCGAGATGACTTCGGCTTCGTGCACACCCAGGCGCTTGGCGATGTACTTCACCTGTTCAGGCTTGAGATCGCCTTCCTCGAGAGCCTGAATCTGGCCCTTGATCTTGCGCAGGTTGAAGAACAGCTTCTTCTGGTTGGCAGTGGTACCCATTTTCACCAGCGACCACGACCGCAGGACGAATTCCTGGATCGAGGCCTTGATCCACCACATGGCATAGGTGGCGAGCTTGAAACCCTTGTCGGGTTCAAACTTCTTCACCGCCTGCATGAGGCCGATGTTGCCTTCGGAAATGACTTCGCCGATCGGCAAGCCATAGCCGCGATAGCCCATGGCAATCTTGGCCACGAGGCGCAAATGGCTGGTGATCATGCGATGCGCCGCATCGCGGTCGCCATGTTCTTTGTAGCGCTTGGCCAGCATGTATTCTTCTTCCGGTGCCAGCATCGGAAACTGACGGATCTCCTGCAGGTAGCGCGAGAGGCTGCCTTCGCCGGAAGCAATCATTGGAAGTGACGCAGATTTGGCCATTGGTTCCCTTTCCCCGATGGTCTTTACCCCATCTTGCAGAACCATATAGGAAGGCTCCGCGGAATTAAAAGACACCGGAACAGTAACAATTTGTAATGATCCTTACGCGGATCCCCGATGGGTGGTTTATGCCTTTAAAGCATGGTGCAACTGTGACAGCTCGTCTGGCAGCGGCGCTTCGAAGCGCATCTGCTTACCAGTCTTGGGATGCTCAAAACCCAGGACGGCAGCGTGTAAAGCCTGACCTTTCAAAGACTTGACGGCAGATTTTGCCTTATCACCCAGGCGCGCGGAGGCCGATTTGAAGCCCGCGCCGTAAACCCCGTCCCCCAGCAGCGGATGGCCGATATGCGCCATATGCACACGTATCTGGTGGGTTCGCCCGGTTTCCAGGTTGCAGCGCACCAGACTTGCCGCCGTGCCAAAGCTCTCCACCAATTCGTAATGGGTAATCGCCTCGCGGGCATCGGCCCGGTTGCTGACCGCCTGTTTCTGCCGGTTGGTGGTACTGCGGCCAATTCCCGTGGTGATCATGCCGTTGGGGCGCACTGGCACCCCCCAGACAAAGGCGAGGTAGGCCCGTTCCAGCCGCCCGTCGCGGCCATGGGAGGCAAACTGCTCGGACAGCGCCTGGTGCGCGGCATCGGTTTTGGCCACGACCAGCAGTCCCGAAGTATCCTTGTCGAGCCGGTGCACAATACCCGGCCGCTTCACGCCGCCAATGCCCGACAGCGAGTCGCCGCAATGGGCCAGCAGCGCATTGACCAGCGTGCCTCCCTCATGGCCGGCCGCCGGATGCACGACGAGGCCCGCCGGCTTGTCGATGACGATGAGGTATTTGTCTTCGAAGACCACATCGAGCGCAATGTTTTCGGGCGATGGTTCTGCCGCAACCGGTGGCGGCACCACGACAGTCAGCGTCTGGCCGGGCTTGACCTTGTGACCACCATCGCTGACGGGCTGTCCTTCGACTTGAACCGCACCCTCCGCGATCAGCCGCTGAAAGCGGGCCCGGCTGATCTCCGGATGGGCTTGTGCCAAGGCCCGGTCCAGCCGGTCGGCATGTTCAATATGAAAGGTAAGAGTTTGGGACAAAAGACAAGACCAACAAAAATACGCCCATACTGGGCGATGAGGCCGCAGCTGGCCGGATTGAATGCTGCGGCTGGTCTATATCATGGGCAATGTCCTCGTACCGTTCTTTCTTGGGCGCTTTGGCGGGCGACCATAAGTGCGCACCCTGAGCTTGCTTTTCCGATACCCGCCACGATATAGCAGCCCCTGAGAGCTCCCTTCGTCTATCGGTTAGGACGGCAGCCTCTCACGTTGCAAAGGCGGGTTCGATTCCCGCAGGGAGCGCCAAATTCCACGATTGCGCGAAGTTGCTGTGCGGCTTCAGTTCTTGGCGTGGATTTCAATGCGGCTGACAGTGCCGGGCGCATCCGCGACAGCCACATATTCGACCTGAACTTTGCTGCCGCTTGAAAATGCAGCGGCCAGGATCGATGTGATCGCAGCCAAGCGCTGCATATCAGCCGACGGCACAGCAAATGTTCGGGCTTTGCCCTTCTTGGCCTTGAGGCTGAATGTAACCAGAGACTTTCCGGCCCCGTCCACCTTGCAATCCAGGCTGGCAATTCGGCCGGTCTGACGCGGCGTCATTTCAGCCTGCAGGTCTTTTTTCTTGTTTGGCTTTTTCTTGCTTTTCTTGGCTGGCTTGGCTTGTGGCTTCGCGTCTGCCACGACTGCGCCTGAAGTTTCAGGTGCCTCCGGTGAAATTGCATTCGAATTCGGATCACCCACAACAAACCTCCATCGCTTCAATATCTTGACTGAATATTTTAAACTTCGGGAGGGTTTCCGCGTCAAGCGGAGTGTTGTGACGGTTGAATGTCAGTTTTATGACGATGGTGTTTTGCTGGCTTGATCACAAAACGCCAGACATAACCGCGGTGGGACGATTCAAATTGCACGGTCTTGTCAGACTGATTGCAGACCTTGAGAAGCACATTGGGCAACTCTTTTCGCGGCGAGACATGAAAGCTGCTGAGCCAAAATTGCAGCAGTGAGCGGCTTGGATATGGCAACCGTTCGCACTGGCCGAAGTCGACAATATGCAATTCACCTTGAGGGGCGAGCAACTGCACCGCGCGCGCCAACGCGCCCTGCCAATCCGGTATCATAGACAAAGTGTAGGAGAAGTAGATTCGGTCGAACGTCGCGTGACCGAAAGTTGATTGGCCATTGACCGTCAATGCATCGGCTTGGGCCAGCTTGACCCGGCCGACAAGTTGGTACCGGCTCACGCTTGCTGTTGCTGACTTCAGCATCTCATCCGATATGTCGACGCCATAAAAAGTGACGCCCGGATAGCGCTGCGCAGCTTTGACAATGTTTCGTCCCGTGCCACAACCGATTTCAAGGACGGAACAGCCGTCAGGTGGATCGAGTTGTTCGATCAAGCGGTCGCGGCCCAGCAAGTAGTAGGCACGCGTTGCATCATAGATATGCCGCTGCAAGCGATACATTCTGTCCATCGCCGACTTGTGAGGATCGAGCGTCTCAGATGCTTCAGCCGTTGAGTTGATAAACATGAAAACCGCCATAAATTGAGGAACGATCTTCCGCATTGAGCGACGAGGACAACGCCGAAAGATAGGTCCATTGACGGAGCACACCGTCAATCACGCGGCCCGGCAAAATGGTCTGTTCTCCGGCAGTGCGGAAGATCACCCGGGCACCTGGAGCGGCGGCGGCCGTGATCGCCGACCACAGGGCATTCAACTGTTCATCGTTCATCCAGTCTTGCGCATCAAGCAAAACGAACCGATGGGCCGAAGCGGCGGGCATTGCCGCAATCGTGTCGGTGAGGGAAGCGTGCAAAATACTTACGCGATCAACACGCTGGCGCAGAACGTCAAACTGCTTGGATTGCAAGTAGGGCGGCAGGGGACCAGAAGCATTTGGCGCGTAGCCACGATTGAACGCTTGCCAGGCAAAATAGTTGTCGGACATGGGGAAACCGCAGGCAAGTTTTTCAAGGCGGTCGCGCAGAACTTCCGCCATTGGTTTGCCGTCTGACAGCGCGTCATATTGCGTGGGCGGAATACCCAAACCGAACAGCGAAGCACGGTAGTTGGTCAGCCATTTGACAATGGACTTGTCAAACAGGGGCGCAATTTCAGCATCAAAAAAGGCGTGTTGTTCAGCAAGTGTTTCGCAGAGCGTCAAGCGGTTCAAGTCCGTGCCGACGAGGCGCGACAGCAAATGTCCAGCGCCAATGAAACGTCCCAGTAGCCCCTGACGGTAGATGTTGCGTGCGAAGCGAGACAGCCGGCGGCGGCCGTTGGGCAGACGGCTTTCCCAATAGAGTTGCGTTTGTACGTCGATGTTTTCGCGCAGGTATTCATCGTAGTCAGAGTAGTTTTTGCTGGATTTTGCTTCACCAAAAAAGCGATAGAATGTCTGCCAGTCAGGCAGATATTTCAAACCGGCGATCTTGAGCTTGACCAGTGCCACATGGGCGGGACTGAGATCGACGGCCGTGATCTTGGCCGGATTTGCAGTGAGATAGCTCAACACGTTGCAACCACCCGATGAGATGGCAACCACATGATGGTGAGATTCCAGTGCCATGGCCTTCATGTCCACGTCCGGGTCTTCCCATATTTGGGAGTAGACGAGGCCGTTGAATACCTTGGTGAACAGGCGTTCCAACATGCCATCAACTGAGTACCTGCTGCTTTTGTGAACAGCATTGTTCAGCAATTGTTGTGCGTGTTTGCGGGGCTGTTCAAGTGTCAGTGTCAATGTCATTGCGGTCCCGGGAATCGGTTGCGATCAGACGAGAATAAATTCGTCATATGACAGTACTGTCTCGGGGATCAGGTGCAGGTTGTGCGCCGTCATCAAGAGTTCACGAAAATCATTGAGCGCTTGCCCATAGACAAGCAGGACACCTCATGTTTCAGAAACCCCAGTCCATCCAGCATTATCGTTCCATTTTCATCTCGGACATTCACCTGGGAACCCGTCGTGCCCAGGCGGAAGCGTTTCTGGATTTCCTGAGCCACACTGAGTCGGAATACTTGTATCTCGTTGGCGACATCATCAACTCGTGGTCGTTGCGCCAGCACTGGCACTGGCAGCAAAGCCACAATGACGTGATGCAGAAACTGTTGCGCAAAGCCCGCAAGGGCACCAAGCTAATCTACATTCCCGGTAACCATGATGAAAATTTCAGGGACTTCGTGAACCTGCGCTTCGGCAAAGTTGCGGTTCTCGAGGAGGCAGTGCATACGTCCGCCAACGGCAAGCGCTATCTCGTTCTGCACGGCGACAAATTCGACGGTGTTGTTTGCTTCGCGCCTTGGCTCGCCAAACTGGGGGACAAGGCTTATGAGATTTCGATGTCACTCAATGCGGGTGTCAACAAAGTCAGGCGCTTTTTCAAGCTGCCCTATTGGTCGCTATCGGCCTATCTCAAGTACAAAGTGAAAAAAGCAGTCGAATTCGTATCGCGTTTTGAGGAAGCGGTTGTGCGCGATGCCAAGTCACGAAATTGCCAGGGCGTCATTTGCGGCCATATCCACACACCGGACGATCGGGTGATCGACGGCATTCACTATCTCAATGACGGCGATTGGGTCGAAAGTTGTACGGCACTTGCCGAACATCACGACGGCCGGTTTGAAATCATCCGTTGGCACGGACGCGTGGCGGCACCAGTTCTGCAAAATACCAAGCCGAAGCGGGAAATCCATCGAAATGAGGTCATTACCGTGTAACGGGCAGTGAACCAATCTGCAATCGATGGTTCAAGTGTCAACGCCAACGGTCCGCTTCACATCCGCCATGCCACGGCCCACGCCAAGTGGCGCTGGATGGCCCGTGTGCTCAACAGCAATGGCAGCAGCATCAGTGTTGCCACTGCCGACATGTGCGCCCATTCTTCTGCTTCTCCGGCAATTTGCGCCTCCTTGATGGAGAGTTGTCCAGCCATCCATGGGGCGAGTGTCATCGACGTGTCGGTGGCCAGGAATCCAGCGAACAGATATTCGTTCCAGCACAAAATGAAGACCAGCAGCGCCACGGTGAGAAAACCGCCAATGCACATGGGAAACAGAACCGTGCGAAAAATCAAGGCGTGCGATGCGCCGTCAAGCTGGGCTGCTTCTTCCTGCTCCGTTGCCCGAGCGCCAAGTATGGGCCGCAGGAGCCAAACGGCCACGGGCAGGTTGACGGCCGCATAGATGAAAATGAGCACCAGCTGACTGTCGACCAGCGAAACAGCCTGTGCCATCACATAGAGCGGCAGAACCAGCACGATGGGTGGCAGTATGCGCGTCACCAGAGTGAGCGTGAGAACATGTTCGCATCTGTCCATTGCCGTGCGCGACCCACCCATGTTGCGGGTTGCTGCATAAATGGCGAGACCGGCAGCCAGGACTGAAACAAGGGTTGATGTGGCGCTGATCAGCAGGGAATTGATGAATGCCTGGCGCAGGTTCTCATTGGCATCGGCGAGAACGAAATACCATGCGTCAAGGACCGGTTGAAAATCCACGAAAGGCAAAAAATATGGGCCATCGGTGATCGCTGTTTCCGATTTCAAAGACGTTGCCAGGAGCCAGTAGACCGGGATGATGCAGACAAGCGACCAGCCAACAAGAACCACATACGTGGCAACGCGCAGGGCTCGCGACTTGAAACCTGTGAGCCTGCCGTGTCCGCTGTTCATGAAGGAAGTGCTTTCAGCCGGCGGCCCGCTGGTTAGCTGCTCACGCCGTCTTTGAGTGCGCGGAATTTTTCTGCGAGCGTCATGCGCCGAGGCGGTTCGGGCGGTGGCTGATGTTGCGGCTCCGGCGCTGAAACATGCTCGGCTGGAACTTCGCCGGCTTCTGCAGGTTCAACTGCGACAGAGACGGACTCGCCGTCTCCGGGCGTTGCTGGTGTTTCATCCCCGTCTTCGCGTAGCGCTGACAACGTCATCGGCTCGGGTGGAGCCTCACGGGCCTCGCGCGCGGCGAGTGTTGCATCCACGGCGCGGGATTCGGCACTCTGCTGATCGGCAATCTGTGCTGAGAGCGCATTGAGTTCGGCAATCTTGGCCTTGATACGGTCAAGGGGTGCCGCATCCGCCGGGAGTTCGGTACTGGCCAGAGTCGGTGCCTGTGCAAGCGGCTTGGGCACCGTGAAGGGTTTGACGCCTGGCGGCACCGGCAGATCGAAGCTCCGCAACTTGGTTACCTCGTGGCCGGTCAGCTTGGCGATAATGCGGGCGCGCTTGTTGGTTTCGGCAGTGAGTTCTGCGGCCAGTGCACGCAACGAGGCAATCTCGGCGTCCTTGGCAATCAGGTCTTTGGACATGACGATGGCGCGGTTGCGGTGGCGCGTGACTTGTGCGGTTTTCTCGGCTGCCTGGGCGCGCGCCTCATCGAGCTGAAACTCCAGCCGCCGCGCCGTCATGGCGTTCTGAGCCCGAAGGCCATCGCGTTCGGCCACCATGTCGAGAATCGTGGTTGGAACCTCGCGCTTGCGCTTGTAGCTGGCCCAACGGTTGGCAGCCGACCAGATGCCGAAGCCGAAGATCATCGCCAGCACCAGCGCAAAGGCAAAGCCCAAGGCTACCAGCAACAGAGTTTCAGTTTGCGACATCAGCCTACCAGCATCTCAACGAACCAGATGGCTGTTTAGCCCGTCTTGGCGGGCTTGGCGACTGTCATCTGCTGATCGGGAAAATGCCCGCCTCGCGGGGCCTCAGAAGGGATTCCAACGTGGTTTTGGCGAATATTTGAGATAGCCCACATTGGCACCAAGACGGGCACCCACTCCGGTGCGGATGGGGGCCAGGATGATGTTGTCCTTGCGCTGGAAATTCACGCCCAGACCGCCGACCAGGTAAGCTGCACCTTCGACCCCGCCAAAGCGGTCATAGAGATCTTCGGGCGATGCCGAGTTGTAGACCAGCGTCATGGTACGCGAACCATTGCCGCCGAAGTCAAAGCCAAGCGAGGGACCCTGCCAGTAGATCTTCTCGGTGGTGCCGTTCTTGTAATAAATCGTACCTTCCCCGTAGCGCAGCCCGCCGACGAAAGCGCCAGCGGCTTCCTCGCCTACGATATAGGCCGTCGGTTCACCCTGGTTCTGGAAGACGAATTCCACTGCCTGGCCAACGCCGCGGCTGGCTTTGCCAAAGAACTCGTGGCCCTTGCCAACGATTTCCTCGGTTGAGTAGGTTTCGCTATGCTGCGAGCGCGAAACGCTGCCAGTGGTCTGGGCCAGGGCGGCGGTCGAAAGCGTAAGGCAAGCGGCAGCAAGTGCGGCAAAGCGGCGGCGTGAAAGGTTCATGGCAAGTCCCCAAAGTCGTTTCAGGTTGGCCTTCAACACCCTGCCTTGGGCAGCGGTGAGGCCGAATTCCGTCCTTTTGGAGTCTTAATGGCAGTCCCGTTTCAGCTTGGTTAACAAAGCTGAAAGAGAAATTTCCCATCAGGCCGAGGCAATGAAGCCCGGATTGTCGAAGCCGCGCTGGCGTTTGCCGTAGCGAAGGGGCGCGCCTGACACGTCGACAACCTTGCCGCCAGCCGCTTCCAGGACGGCCTGGCCGGCCGCCGTATCCCACTCCATGGTGCGGCCAAAGCGCGGATAGAGATCAGCTGCTCCGCAGGCAACCTTGCAGAATTTGAGCGAGGACCCGGCAGATATGAGCTTCGCCACTTTCACCTTGGCCAGATAGGCGTCAGTCTCTGCATCACGGTGCGAGCGGCTGGCGATGACCGTGAGGCCTGAGGCTGGTGCCTGGCGAACGCTGCACACTTTCCATTGCACTGATGCGAAACTGTCTTCCACGCCGAATTCGGCAACGGCCGCACGCCCGGCCTCGCCCCAGTACAACATCTTGCAGGCCGGTGCATAAACCACCCCTGTCACCGGCACCCCATTACGGATACGCGCGATGTTGACGGTGAATTCGCCGTTGCGGGAGACAAATTCCTTGGTGCCATCAAGCGGATCAACAAGGAAGAAATCTTCCGCCGTCAACGGCACGATGCCCGCTGCTGCCTGCTCTTCGGCAACCACTGGCACGTCCGGAAAATGCTCGCGCAAGCCCGCCAGGATGACCCTCTCGGCCTTCTCGTCGGCCTCTGTCACCGGTGAGAGATCCGCCTTGTCGCGCACGGCAAAATCGCTGCCATATATGGCCATGATCTCACGCGCGGCAGCACGCGCCAACTGCAACAAAACCAGCATATCTGAAGAGGGGGAGCAAGTGGACATTACGGAAACAACACCAAAGTTGGCCGCTCTATGGCCCTGCCAATGGCTCTCGTCAATGCGGTACTGGCGACGTGGATTTGATATAGCTTTGTGACCGAATCACTCACGGACTCAATTTTCAGGGGCCATCATGACCGCAACCACAACACGCCTTACCGACCTTGATCTTGCATCGCTTCTTTGCTCGCGCGTCTGTCACGACATCATCTCGCCCGTCGGAGCTATCGCCAACGGCCTGGAATTGATGGACGATCCCGAGACTGACAGTGCCATGAAGGCAACCGCACTCGACATGGTGCGCAATTCGGCAAAGACAGCCACCGCCAAGCTCAAGTTCTGCCGCATCGCCTTTGGGGCATCGGGATCGGCAGGTGCCCATATTGATCTCGGTGAAGCCGGAGAAACCGCCAGGGCTTTCGTCGGCGAGGAAAAGACCAAGCTCGATTGGCAGGCGCCGCGCGAAAATCGTCCCAAGGCGGAAGTAAAGCTTTTGTTGAACATGTTGTTGCTGGGCATTGCTGGAATTCCCCGTGGTGGCGTTGTCACCGTCTCGGTGGAAGACCGCCGCTTCAAGGTGTCCGCCAAAGGTGAGCGCGCCAAGGTGCCACAAGCCATGGCCGATGTACTTCTGGGCGTTACACCGCTCGAAACCTTGGATGCCCGATTGGTACAACCCTACTATTCGCGCCTCCTCGCGCAATCCGCTGGACTGGCTATCAGCATGGGCATGGAAGGCGAAGATACTGTGGTGGTTTCGGCTGTTTAACAGAGTTGGGCATGCCCCATTAACCATTGTGACGCGAAGCATGGATTGCGAAAAAGTTTACGGAGCCCGGTAAGCGCCGGAAAAGGTGAGACCTTGTAGTGGAGAGCCACACGACAAGAGGTCAACAATGTCTATTTTCACGGCTCCAGTTTCCGGCGGTACAGTTCGCGGCTCGGCTTCCGCCGATTCAATTAGCGGAAGTGCCGCTGCCGACACCCTGTGGGGTTTTGCCGGCAATGATCTGATCGACGGTGGTGCCGGTGATGACGTGCTGAACGGCGATGGCGTCTACACCGCCAATGACGGCATTCAGAATGAGGGCAGGGCTGTTCTGAACTATACTGGTACGGCTCTCAGTTTGACCGGCCTGCAGCTGACCGCCATGGGGTTGAGCGGCGCACAGTCGGTCTGGCGCATCCGCAATACCAGCGATACGGCCAAGACCGTCGTTCTGGAATCTGTAGGCCAAGGCAACAACCAGGTGGTTCAGACCATCGTCGTGCCGGCGCATTCCGATTATCTGGTGACCAGCAGCAAGACCGGAAACCACAAGCTCTCCTACAACAACAAGCTCATCGACAACAAATCTGCAACCTCAAGCGTTTTCAACAATACCACCGCAGTTGCGGTGCAGAGTGAAGGCGATGACACCATCAATGGTGGCGATGGCAATGACAAGATTTATGGTCACGGCGGCAATGATACGCTGAACGGCGACGCCGACAACGACACCATTGACGGCGGCGACGGCACTGACCTCATACATGGTGGCACTGGCAATGACGTTTTGACCGGTGGCCGTGGCGACGACAAGTTGTTCGGCGACGAAGGCAACGACATGTTCCTTGCCGAATGGTCGACAACCCATGACGAATATGATGGCGGTGATGGCGTTGACACGTTCAAGGCCGATGGCACGGAAGTGCAGGGCTATGCCCAGGAAATCGACCTTGCCACTGGCACCAACAACTGGGGTGACAAGTTCGTCTCGATCGAGAATCTGGTTGGCGGTACGGTCAATGACAAGTTGTGGGGCAACGACGGCGACAACAGTCTTTGGGGCAAGGACGGCAACGATTTGCTCGACGGTCGTGGCGGTATCGACAAACTCTACGGCGAGAATGGCGACGACACGCTCATCGGCGGCGCTGGTGCCGACTATCTCGATGGCGGCGCGGGCAACGACAACCTCTCCGGCGGTGACGACAACGACACCATGTACGGTGGCCTGGGCAACGACACGCTGGACGGCGGCAAAGGCAACGACCGTGTGACCGGCGATGCGGGTGCCGACGTGATCAACGGCGGCGAAGGCATCGACACACTCGATTATCGCAAGTCGACGGTAGCTGTAGTTGTCGATCTGCTCACAGGTAAGGCTTCTGGTGGTGACGCCGACGGCGACACATTCTTCGGCTTTGAAAATCTTTCGGGCACGGCCTACGCCGACACATTGACGGGCGACAATACTGCCAACCGCATCACCGGCATGTCGGGTGAAGACAAGCTCTACGGCATGGGCGGCAATGACTACTTCGCCACTGGCGGCGGCTACGACTATGTCGACGGCGGCGACGGTATCGACACCGTCACCTACGAAAACTCATGGGATCGCGTTGTCATCAACCTCACGACGGGCAAGAACCAATATGGCGAGGCCTCGCGTGATGTGCTCGTCAACGTCGAAAACATCGTCGGTTCGGGTTTCAACGATACCATCACAGGTGATGCAGCCGCAAACCGCCTCACGGGTGGAATGGGCGACGATACACTGAACGGCATGGCCGGCATTGACTATCTTTATGGCAGCGCCGGCAACGACAAGATGACCGGTGGCAGCGAAGCTGACGTATTCGTATTCGAGGCAGGTTTTGGCAACGACACCATCACCGATTTCTGGGCGGGCGCTGGCCGCACCGACCGCATCTGGGTGAAGGGCATCGACGTCACCAGCTTCGCCGATACCGATTGGAGCATCGTAGACAGCGCCGCTGGCGCCGTGATCACTGTTGCGGGACATGGCTCGCTCACACTCTCCGGTGTCACCGTTTCTCAACTCCAGGTCGACGATTTCATTTTCGGTTGAGCATTTCCCGATCAGCAACAAGCCAAACTCAAGGGCACCCGAAAGGGTGCCCACATTTTTGGCAGAGGAGAATTATGAGTCGCGCGCCTTGAAATCGGCTTCAAGATTCTCTTGCAGTTCTACGAGATCGGCGGGCAGGGGCAGGCCCTGGGCGCGAAACTGCGCCAACTTCTGACGGATCAGTTCGTGAAGTTCGTGTGCGTCTTCGGGATTGTCCTCAATCGAGGTCATGAGATACGCGATCTGGGCTTTCAATTCTTCAAGCGCCATGGGGAATTCCTTCCATGCTGAGGTGCGACCAGTGTGGGACGCGCGCGCGTGTCATGCAAGGGCCTCACTCCGGCGTCCGCCGCCGCAATTCCTCCCTATGGCCGGGCAATAAATTCATCCGGCGGAATTGGCCAGCCGGAAGAACTGGACTACGAAATGATCGTGCAAGCCTGTCTCAACGGCAATCGCAGCAGGGCATTTCATGCCAATCTCCCGCTGTCGGCGGCGGAACTGGCACAGGATGCTGAAGTCTGCGTGACCAGCGGTGCAGCCGAACTCCACATTCATCCGCGTGGTGCCGATGGCAGGGAAAGCCTCGCAGCCGTGGATGACGCTCTCCCGGCGGTTCGCAAGAAATGCCCGGGAACATTTGTTGGCGTATCAACGGGAAGCTGGATTGAGAATGACGTTTCCCGGACCAGGCGCGCCATCGCCCAGTGGCAGGCGTTGCCGGACTATGCGTCGGTCAACCTGTCGGAACCGGATGCACCAGCGATCATGAACCTGCTGCAGACCCGTGGCGTAGGCGTGGAAGCCGGGCTTGCAACGGTGGCTGATACCAAACGATTTCTCGACATATCGGGGCACACGCTGGTCTGGCGAATTCTCATTGAGATCGCGGAACAGGAGCTTGATGAAGCGCTGCAGAGCGTGCGCAGCATTGCCTCCATTCTCAACCATGGCGGTTTCAGAAGGCCCATATTGTTGCACGGTATCGACGTCACCATGTGGCCGCTCGTGAGGCTGGCGCGCCAGCACCGCTGGTCAACGCGCGTCGGCCTTGAAGATGGCAAGTTTCGTGCCGACGGAACCTTGGCAAGAAACAATGCGGAACTGGTGTCTGATGCCGCCGCGATCTATCGCAGCACATGAATGTTCGAAAAGAATTTCTGGTCACGGCAGAATTTTCATTTGTTCGCCGGTGTGACTACCGCAATCAATGCCCCCATCCCCAAAACAAAAGGCACCCCTTCGGGTGCCTTTGCATTCTTGATCGGTTGATTGGGGTGGCTCAGGCGATTTCGCGAAGGTCTTCTTCGCCGCCCATCGGCGGTGCGCCATCGCGCAGCACATAGCCGCGGCCCCACACGGTTTCGATGAAGTTCTTGCCCTGGGCTGCAACAGCGAGCTTCTTCCTGAGCTTGCAGATGAACACGTCGATGATCTTGAGTTCCGGTTCGTCCATGCCGCCGTAGAGGTGGTTGAGGAACATTTCCTTGGTGAGCGTGGTGCCCTTGCGCAGCGAGAGCAGCTCCAGCATCTGGTATTCCTTGCCGGTGAGGTGAACGCGCTGGCCACCCACTTCGACCGTCTTGGTATCGAGATTGACCAGCAGTTCGCCGGTGTGAATGACCGATTGGGCATGGCCCTTGGAGCGGCGCACCACGGCGTGGATGCGGGCGACGAGCTCGTCCTTGTGGAAGGGCTTGGTCATGTAGTCGTCAGCGCCGAAGCCGAGGCCCTTGACCTTGTCTTCGATGGCCGCGAGGCCGGAGAGAATGAGGATCGGCGTGCCGACTTTCGAGACCCGCAGCGCTTTCAACACTTCGTATCCGGACATGTCCGGCAGGTTGATGTCGAGAAGGATGATGTCGTAGTCGTAGAGCTTGCCGAGATCGACGCCCTCTTCGCCAAGGTCCGTTGTATAGACGTTGAACCCTTCAGACTTGAGCATCAGCTCAATGCTCTGGGCCGTCGCGGTATCATCCTCGATCAGCAACACTCTCATGCGAATCCCCTATCGATCCCGTCCCGCTCTCCCGCGGAACCCAATTCAACAACGCGCGACCGGACGGCGCGCGCTACGAAACATTAACTGTGAACGTTAAGATAACCTCAGAAAGGTTAACAAAACCTAAGCCCACGGGGACACTTTTGATCGAAACCAACACAACATCTTGTGCCGCGCCAGAAATCTCCACAACATGTAGTGAAGTCTCGTGAACGGCGAAAATTTGCTCGCAATACCCGTACATGGCGATCTGGTTTACCCCGTCTTAAACCTGATTGTTCATGATGAACGCGATTGGACTGACCCGGACAGAGCTAGTTGATTCGGTGACTCGTGAATAAAGTCACGACGAGTCAGGGCATCAAAAAACTGCTGGGGTCAGCAAGTCAGTGAGTTTGAGTAGAGTGAGGAAAACATGCGTTCACGCGACAGCCTTCTGAGGCTTCACCGCTTCCGCACCGAGGATATCCGCCGCCAGGTGGCTGATATGGATCTGATGATCCAGGACCTCATGCGCAAGCACGATGATCTGGATGCCCACGTCAAGGCGGAAGAAGCGCGGACCGGCATCAGCGATCCCAACAATGTCAACTATTCCATGGCTGCAAAGTCAGTGCGTTCGCGCCGTGACAACATCTTGCGCACCGTCGCCGAGTTGCGCGACCAGCACGAGTCGATGAAAGACAAGTTGAAGGACGAAGAGTCCGAACTGCGCAAGGTCGAAATGCTGGTCGAGAAGGAAGGTGGCTCGCTGAAGCCCGCTCCGCTCGCTCCGCCGCCGGGTGCCATGATCGGTCACGCCATCGCGCGTTAAGCCGCGACGGAAATCAGATTTGAAAAAGGCCGGGGCAACCCGGCCTTTGGCCTTTTACGACAGCTTCTTGCTTTCGACGGATGCTTTCAGTCCGGCGAGGCCCCTCTCGAATTCCTTGCCGACCATCTTGTCCATGCTCATGACAGTCTGCATGAGCTTGTGAACAAAGCTGCTGTTGCCTGCCATGGCCCAAGTCACACGGGTGCCACTATCCGCAGGCTCGAGCAAGAACGTTACCTTGTTGTCGGCTTTCATGGGCTTGATCATTGTGAGGTCAGCCTTGACCGCACGCAGTGTGCTATCGGTGATCTTGAAGCGTCCCTCACCCATCTTGCTGCCGGACCACGTGTAAATGGCTCCAGGTCCTGACTCCGGCCCCTCATAAGCGATGACAGACTTGGGATTGTAAGTCGCCCATGGGTTCCACTGGTTCATGGCCTTGAGATTGTCGATATGCGGGTGAACAGCCACTGGTGGTGCGTTGATGTCGATGCTGCGTGACAGTTCAAACTGACTGGGCTTGCGCCAAACCCAAAACAGGAATGCCGCGACGATGAGCAGAACGATGAACCAGAGCATTGTGGCATCCTCCAATTGTGCCAATCAGGCACGGATGACGTGGGCCTTCAAGCGGTCATAAATAGGTAGTGCTTCGTCGGCGATATGCTGCAGGTGCGGCGGAAGTGTGAAGCTGCCTTCGGGTGGAGCCGCAAAGCTGTCTGATTGCCAGGCGGCATTATACCAGTGTGGTGCCCATACGCCGTCAAAGCTCTTCGGACCCTTGGGCCAATGCAGCATCGCTTCGTCAAATGAAATGCCACATGCGGTGCACAATTTCGTCAATACAGCGCGCGGATTGGCCAGCACATCGTCGGCATCAATGACCGGTGGGGCCTGGCCGAGCTTCTGCGCCACCATGTCGAAAATCTCGGCTTGTTCGATGAAGCCGATGGCGCGCAAATCAACGTCGGCCCACTTCTTGGCGTAGCTCGCCAGCACCCGGCCTGGATCGCGGATCAGGAACGCGTTGGTCAACTGGTGGATGAAGCTGCGGTCATATCCGTCCAGCATATGGTGTGTCATGTGCTTCTGGTAGAGCAGGGGCTTCGGCGATGGCGTGGTGCATTTCAGGACGAGTTTGCCCCAATCTGTTTCCATGGAGGTGATGATCGCATCCCGCATCGGATGGTCGTTGCCCTTGGTGGTGAGCGAGAAGCCATAGAATGGTTCATCCCACGCCTCGCAATCGGCACGGTTGCCGAAGGAATACATCATGGCGGTAGAGATGTTGCGGGGGCCGGACCACATAGCCAGGATTCTCGGGGCCAGTGTCGTCATGTTGAAACCTGCGTTGAGTAAAAGAACCAGATCGCAGCCGCCGCGATGAGCAGCGCCAGTCCCCGGCGGATGGTTATGGCATGGGGCGACGTTTCGAGAAATGTGGCCAGCGACCCGGAGAGCAGCGCAATGCCTGCATGGATGATCGTCGCTACGGCAACATAAATGGCTGAGAGCATCGCCACTTCAAGAACGAGACTCATGCTGTCCGAAATGAATTGCGGCAACATCGCCGCGTAGAACAGATAGGCTTTCGGATTGAGAATATTGCTGATCAGGCCCTGGCGAAAGGCGACGGCGCGCGTGGCATTGGCGTTGGTGTTGGTATGCAAGAATTCTTCATCACCATCGCGCCAGGCATCCCACGCAAGATAGAAAAGATAGAGCGTTCCTGCCCATCGCAGCACTTGGAACAAGACCGGGAACTGCAAAAGCAGGGCGGTGAGCCCCAACCCGGCGACAGCCGCTGCAACGGCCAGGCCGAGACATATGCCGGCGACAGCAGCAAGCGCCGTACCACGCCCCCGGCTTGCTCCCAGTACGGCAAGCCAGGTCATGTTCGGGCCGGGCGTCAATTCAATCAGGATCGATGCCAGCACGAAAGACCACAGCATCACAGCGACCGGCTGCTCTCTGCCTTGGCGAGTTCCTTGTATGATTGCGACAGCTGCCGCGAGATCGGTCCGGCACCGGACCACGCCGCGTTTGACAGCGGATGACGTACCGGCCGGCCATCAATCACCCGCACGGGAATGAGTCCGGCGAATGTTCCGGTGACGAAGGCTTCATCAGCTCCATAGACATCATACAACGAGAACTGCTTTTCAAATGCCGCAATGCCGAGCGACTTCGCCACCCGCAACAAGTTGCCACGGGTAATGCCGGGAATGCAGTATTGCCCACTCGAGGTCCATAGCTCGCCTCTCCGCACGATGAAGAAGTGCGTGGAGTTGCATGTCGCCACAAAGCCCAGTGGATCAAGCATCAGCGCTTCGTCGGCGCCCGCATTGGAAGCCTGCACACAGGCAGTGATGCAATTGAGCTTGGAATGGGAGTTGAGTTTCTGGTCCTGCACATCAGGCGCACCGCGCCGCACATTTACTGTGTGCAGCACCAGTCCCTCTGCGAATTTCTTCGGGTTGGGTTCCTTGTATTCGGGAATGATGACGATGGTGGCAGGCGAGATGGTGACGCGCGGGTCCTGATAGGGTGTCGCCTTGACGCCGCGCGTGACCATCAGGCGAATGTGCACGCCGTCGGTCATCTTGTTGGCGTCAACGCAGGCGAAGAGGCGATTGACCAGTTCATCGGGCGATAAGCCAATATCCATGAAAATGGCCTTGGCCCCTTCATAGAGCCGTTCAATGTGGGCGCGCAGGAAAGGCACTCCGCCATTGACCAGGCGCAAACCTTCCCACACGCCGTCCCCCAGGATGAAGCCGGAATCGAATACCGACACCATGGCCTCGGCGCGCGGAAAAGCTGCCCGTTTACCGAGATCAAGATGGATTGGTTGCGGGGGTCGATCTTGACGTCGTGGATGTTGGACTGTTGCATCCCCGCATTTAGCGTGGAGCTGTGGCAAATGAAAAGGGGGCAGTCGTGCTGCCCCGTTTCCGGTTGGGCTAGTTTGCTTCGTTGATGCAGGTCATGTGGGAGCCGTTGTTCAAGGTATTGACAAAGCAGGATTTGCCTGTGCCCTTGCATTGACCATCTGGAACAACGTCGCCGCCGAGGCGTTCGCACTCACTGACAGTCAATGGGATCATCGTCGATTTCGGCAGGTTCGCTCCGCCCGCGACGTTCTTGGTCTTGGCCAGGGCGTCCGTTGCCAGATGGGGCAGCGTGGCCACCGCCAGTGCGGTGAGTGCTGCCGACAAGGTGATTCTCGTCATGTTTCCTATTCCACTTCGTTGATGCAGCTTGAGTGTTCGACAAGGTCTCGGGTGATGGTGATGCAGGTCGTTCCCGACCGGCACCGGTTGTTCGCTTCGGTGAACCCTCCAAGGCGTTTGCATTCACTCGCCGTAAGGTCGGCCACTTGCGAAGATGGCAGTTGCTGATGACTGACAGCATTGCCCTTCTTTGCGGCTTGCGCAGCCTGCATGGGAACCAGTAGGCAAAGGGCGGCAAAAGTCGCGGGAAGCAATTGGGACTTGATCATGTTGTCTACCTTGCGCGTGGAGTTACTGTGCAACTTCGAGGCAGACAGTGTGAGTGTCGCCGTTGGCGTTTTCCATCTTGCAGGTCTTTCCAGCACTGCAGACCTTGTCCCGTTTCACTGTGCCACCAAGGTTCCGGCACTCCTGGGCCGTGAGATCGGCGACCTGGGAATTGGGAAACTGTTGCACTGGGACGGTTGAGCCTGCCTTCTGTGCGGCCTGGGCCGGAATGAAGGCGCTGAAGGCGCAGAGCGTGGCGGCGATTGAAAGCGTTGCGAGGGTTTTCATTGTTGTGGTTCCTTGTGAAGTTGACGCTGGTTACTGTGAAAAACTGAGGCAGATTTTACTCGGTCCGTTGGGTCCGTCCTTGATGCAGGCGGCGCCTGTTCCGCAGCCCGTATCCGTGACGACGGAGCCTTGTGACCTGTTGCATTCAGCAGCAGTGAGCGGCGCGGTTTGTGAAGAGGGGTAAGCATCACTGGTGCTGGTTGCATTGCGCCTTTTGGCAGCTTCTGCAGGCAGCATTGTTGCTGCCAAGATGGCAACAACACAGAGAACAGTTTTGTACATTGAAATACTCCACGTGCGAACAGTCGTTGCGGAGTTCCAAGCGAACGATGAGCCTGACCGCTTGTGGAGAATGATGACAGGGACACCGTGAACTGGCGCTGAAGCGCGAGTTCAGCAGTCGTTCACATGAGTTAACAGCCTCAAGCCTTCAATGCTTGGCCTCATCATCATCGTGCCAGGCTGTGTCCGGCGTTGCTGCCTCGCCACTGCGGTCCGCTGCAAATACGCGGGCAATTTCGGCGCGGGACTGGCGGGCAATGTCGATCAACTTGCTTTCATCACCGGCGTGGGCCGCAGATTTGCGCAGGGTGCGCTCATCATGGGTGCGAAAACGGGTGATGGCGCGCTTGGCCTCATATGGATGCTTGCCGAGTGCCACAAGCGCGTCTTCTGCCATGTCCATTGAGGACCCGAAGACCTCGCGGTAAATCTCGTCAACGCCTTCGCGCAAGACCTCATAGGCGTGGGAGCGGTCATAGACCCGCACCAGCAGCTTGAGATGCGGAAAGTGCTGCCTTGCGATCTTGACGAGTTCCGTCACTTTCTCGCGGTCGTCAATCGCAATAACCATGAGTTTGGCTTCCTTGGCCCCGGCGGACTCGAGCAGGTCGAGGCGCAGGGCATCGCCATAGAACACCTTGAAGCCAAACTTGCGCAGTGCATCAACCTGAGAGGAATCGAGATCGAGCACCACACTGCGCTTGCCCTGGGCATTGAGGACGCGGCCGATGGTCATACCGAAACGGCCGTGACCCGCGATGATGACATCAACACCGGAATGTTCGATCACATCGTGCTCGCGCAGGAAATCACCATCTGCAAAGCGCGGCTGCAGCACCTTTTCGTCAAACATCATGAGCAAGGGCGAAGCTGCCATGGAGAGCGCTACAACGGCGGTAAGCAGGCCCGGCATGTCGCCAACCAGAAGGCCAAGCCCGGTACACAACGTGATGAGCACGAATCCGAACTCCGAACCTTGCGCCAGTGCAAATGAAAAGCGCGACTGGTCCGGCCCGGTCATGCCGAAGATGCGTGCCATGCCGAAATGGGCGGCAAGCTTCAGCGCAATGAATACCACCAGTCCGCCGACCAGCAGCACCGGTGCCGTCGCCAACAGCGAGAAATCGATACCTGCCCCAACAGCAATGAAGAAGATCGCCAGCAACAGCCCCTTGAAGGGCTGCAAGTCCATCTCAAGTTCATGGCGGTATTCACTGTCGGCGAGCACAACACCGGCGAGAAATGTGCCCAGCGCTGCCGACAGCCCGACGAAGCCCCATGAGCAATGTGATGCCCACCACGATGAGCAGCGCGAAAGCGACAAATATTTCCCGGGTGCCCGTATCCGCCACGATGCGGAACAATGGCCGCATGAGATAGCGCCCCGCCACCAGCACCAGCGCCACCGCTGCAATGGTGAGCAGTGCCTGCGCCCAGACCGGATACTGCCCGATCAACGAAGCGGAGTGACCATTATCACCGTGAGCCGCAGCGACCGCGAGCAGCGGCAGTAGCGCCAACATGGGGATCACCGAAATATCCTGGAACAGCAGCACCGAGAACACGGACTGCCCGACGGGTGTTTTCAATGTTCCCTTTTCCGACATGGTCTGCATGATGATGGCCGTCGATGACAGGGCAAGCACCAGACCGATCGCCAGACTCTCGCGCCAGCCAGAACTGACAAGCATCGAGGCACAACCTACGACCAGTGCCGTGCCTGCCACCTGCAACAATCCCAAGCCGAAAATCTGCTTGCGCAGCTGCCAGAGCTTCGCCGGTTCGAGTTCAAGCCCCACGAGGAACAGCATGACGATGACGCCAAATTCGGCGAAATGCTGAACAGTTTCACCTTCGTTGCCAACCAACCCAAGCACCGATGGTCCGATGATGGCACCGGCCGCCAGAAATCCCAACACCGAGCCAAGCCCAAAACGTTTGGCAACGGGAGCAGAAATCACCGCGGCGGCAAGGTAGAGCAGCGCCCCGAGAAGGAACTCATTGAGGCTCATAGTGCGTGCCTCCTCTTGAAACCGTCTGGCAACTGATAGTCAGCGGCGAGATGCTTGGTGGGATCAATGCGGCCATGGGCCAGACCATCCAGCAGGGTGCCATAGCGCGCTGCTTCATTTTCAAGGTGCGTTGCCATCAGCTTGCGCCCCTGAAAAACAACGAAGGGCTTGAGATAGGCCATGCCGCAAAGATAGGCCGTCTGGTTGAATGGCGAGAGCAGTTCTTCGATGGTGAAGCGGTTGCGTCCATCATGATGATAAAAATTCTCGGCCCCGCCAGTACTCAACGCCGTCATCATGTACTTGCCATGCATCATGTCGCCGCCGGGTCCATAGGCCCAGCCGGACTCGAGCACAATGTCGAGCCACTCCTTGATCAGCGCCGGCGATGAATACCAGTAAAAGGGATGCTGCAATACAATGAGGTCATGCGTGCGCAGCAGCGCCTGTTCGGCTGCAGCGTCAATGTTGAAGCCGGGATAAAGGGCATAGAGGTCGCGGAAGGTCACCCCCCGGACCGCCTGCGCCGCCGCCGTCAGCGCCTTCTGGGCAATGGACTGAGAGTGTTTGGGATGAGCGGCGAGGACAAGAATTTGCATGTGATGCCAAATATGGGGCAGCGACCGCGACTTGGAAAGGGCAGCTTCCGCCTAACTTTCCGCAGCTCGCGTTCGCGACGTCGTACGCCCCCAGACCGCCTTCAACGCTTCGAGCATCAGCAACAGGCCTGCAGCCGCCACAGCACTGATGAAAAGGTCATCCGGGTGCAGCGGCCCGAAGCGGAACAACGCCGCTGCCTGTGGCACATAGAGTGTCAGTGCCATGATGGAAAAGACTGCCATCAGCACGGCCGTGAGGGCGAAGTTGCCCCGGGTGAAAGCCTGCAGAAGTGACGCACTGAACGTGCGATCAACAAAAATGAGGCTGATGATTGCAAGGACAAGGGTGAAGAAGCTGAGCGCTCGTATCTCGCCTTCCGGCATGCCCCGGCCATGGGCAAAATAGTAGACACCTCCGACAACCATGAGAGCCAGCAACCCCTGCACGACACTCCAGCCGATCATCGGCCAATTGAACAACGCCTCATCGGAATTCCGCGGAGGTCGTTTCATGACGTCGCCCTCTTCCTCCTCGGCTTCAAAGGCAAGCGAGCACACCGGATCAATGACCATTTCCAGGAAGGCAATGTGGATCGGCGCGAACAGTACCGGCAGTCCGAACACCAAAGGCGCCAGAGCCAGCCCGGCAATCGGCACATGCACAGCCAGAATGAAGCCCATGGCCTTGCGCAGATTGTCGTAGATGCGCCGGCCCAGAGTGACCGCCTTGACGATGGACCCGAAGTCATCATCCAGCAACACGATGGCCGATGCTTCGCGCGCAACATCTGTGCCACGCCCTCCCATGGCAATGCCGATATGGGCGGCCTTCAGTGACGGTGCATCATTGACGCCATCACCTGTCATCGCCACAATCTCGCCATTGCCCTTGAGTGCATTGACAATGCGAAGCTTTTGTTGCGGCATGACACGCGCGAAGATTGATGTGTTCTTGACTGACTCTTGCAGCGCGCTGTCGTCAAGCGCGGCCACATCATCGCCAGTCAGCACGTGAACTGAGTCCAATCCCGCCTGCGTTGCGATGGCCTTGGCAGTTGCCGGATAGTCACCCGTGATCATGATGATGCGGATACCCGCTTGACGGCATTGGCGAACGGCCTGTGGCACACTGGTGCGCAGCGGATCCGCCAGACCCACGAGACCCTGCAAGTCGAACGAGAAACCCGAGGGTGAAGCGGGCAGGGAGCCTCGGCGGTGCGTCCCGGCAGCAATGCCCAACACGCGCAATCCCTGTGCCGCCATCTCTTCAACGGCAGCGGCCATCCTGGTCTTCTCGGCTTTCGACAATGCGCAGAGTTTGGCTATGGCTTCTGGTGCACCCTTGGCGGCGACAGTGAAGTGAGCCTTTCCGGTTTCCGGTTGCCAGACTTGCGTGACCGCCAGAAGATCAGGGCGAAGGCCGTAACTCTTGGACAGAATGAACCCTTGGGCCGCACCCTCGGAGATGTCGAGAAAGGCGCGGTCCATGGGATCAAAGCCTTGTGGCGAAGAGGCGAGTGCGCCTGATGCGAGCAATGCACTGAGGGGCTTCGAGTTCGCATGGGCTGTCACATCGAACATCTTGCCAACTGGCAGCCAAATCTTGGCGATGGCCATGCGGTTTTCGGTCAGGGTACCGGTTTTGTCCGTACACAGAACAGTGGCCGACCCCAGCGCTTCGATGGCCGTGGCCCGGCGTGTCAGTACGCGCACCTTCGACATGCGCCACGCCCCCATGGCCATGAAGACAGTGAGCACCACAGGGAATTCTTCCGGCAGCATCGACATGCCGAGTGCAATGCCGGCCAATGCACCCTCCAGCCAGTTGCCGCGCAGAAGGCCATACAGCAACACCAGCACGAGGCTGACCGAAATGCCCAACAGCGCAAAAAGATGTACCAGCCGGCGCGTCTGCACCTGCAAGCGCGGTGCTTCAATTTCGACATTGCTCAGCGATTGCCCGATCTTGCCGATCTCACTCGTGGACCCTGTCGCGGTCACCTCTGCCACACCGTTGCCGCGCACAATGAGTGAGCCCGCGAAGACATTGGGCAAGTCATCGCCACCAGGCCGTGCGCTCACCGCGTTGGCGGCCGCTACTTTTCGCACCGGCACCAACTCGCCTGTGAGCAAAGACTCATCCGACAACATGTCCGTGGCTTTCAGGAGCTGCGCATCAGCGGCCACCCGGTCGCCTTCGCCGAGCAGGAGAATGTCACCGCGCACCACATCGCGGCCAGCAATGCGCTGGCGCGTACCGTCCCGGATCACCAGCGCACGCGGACTGGTGAGATCGCGCAACGCCTCCAGCACACGCTCGGTGCGGGCTTCCTGAACGACAGTGATGAGAATGGAAAGGCTGGCAAAGGCCAGCAGGATCAGCGCTTCTTCAAGACTTCCGATGAGAAGATAGATCAACCCCGCGCCCAGCAGCAGCGCCAGCATGGGCTCGCGCAAGACTTCCAGTACGATTCGCAGTGGTGTGCGCCGTTCTGCTCGCGGCAGTTCATTGGGACCATCTGCCTTGAACCGCGCCGCTGCCTCCGTCTGGCTGAGACCAGCCGCAACGTCTGTTGGTGCAGTCATGCGATCCTGCTTCCCGCTATTGCTCTCTCGCTACATGTAGGCGAAGGCAGCGCTCACTCCAAGGACGATGACACGCCGTCGCAGTGTCTGCGCCAAGCCGGAATACAAATAAACCGCCCGAGCCATGGGCCAGCGGGCGGTTTGAAACTTGCTTGAACTGTACGCGTGGCTGACTTACTGCCGGTACTGCTGGATGCGCGTGGTGCGCAGGCCTGCGAGGCCGTTCTTGTCGAGGGCACGTTGCCAGCTGAGATATTCTTCAGTGGTGAGGGTGTAACGCTCGCACGCTTCCTCAAGGGAGAGTAGGCCCCCGCGCACCGCTGCAACAACCTCAGCCTTTCGCCGGATAACCCAGCGGTGGCTGCCGGGCGGTGGCAGATCGGCGATCGTCAAAGGGCTCCCATCGGGACCGATGACGTAATTAACGCGGGGACGCAACTGACCGTTCATACGCAAACTCACTCACACACCACTGGGTCTGCGCGACTGGCGCTCAAACGACCCAACTGACATTCACCCTACGTGTCTCCACTTAATTTTGACCTAAGCTGTTATGAAGAAAGTCCAAATTTGGCCCAATGCGGTGGTGCATTTTGAAACAGGTTGGCCCTTTGCCTGCGCCTCAGGGTTGATATTGGGTGAATGGGCCGTTCCGTGGGACAGGTGCGGCTGTTGCCTTTCCAGCGCCAAGCCGCCAATGAGGCGTCATGAAGCTGAAGCCTGACATCCTTGCCTTGGTGCACGAAGCGATGGCGCTGCCCGGAGACCCGGCCCAGCACCGGGTCGTGTGTGCCATGTCGGGCGGCGTCGACAGCTCCGTGGCGGCGGCGCTTCTCAAGGCTGCGGGTTACGATGTCGTCGGCATCACATTGCAGCTCTACGACCATGGCGAAGCCATCCGCCGCAAGGGCGCCTGCTGTGCCGGCCAGGATATCCACGACGCCCGTCGCGTTGCGGCTGCCTATGGCATTCCGCACTATGTGCTGGATTTTGAATCGCGTTTCCGCGAGGCCGTGATTGATGATTTCGTCAATGCCTATGTCCACGGCGCAACGCCCATTCCCTGTGTGAAGTGCAATCAGACTGTAAAGTTTGCCGATCTTCTGTGGCGCGCGCGCGAGCTTGATGCCAGCGCGCTGGTCACCGGGCACTACATCGAAAGCCGTCGGCGCGCCGATGGCCGCCGCGAACTGGTGACACCGCAAGACATGGCCCGCGACCAGAGCTACTTCCTTTTTGCGACGACACAGGAGCAGGTGGATTATTTGCGCTTTCCCCTGGGCCGGCTGCCCAAAAGCGAGACGCGGGCGCTTGCTGCCGAACTCGGGTTGGTTGTGGCCGACAAGCCCGACAGCCAGGACATCTGCTTTGTGCCTGACGGCCGCTATGCCGATCTCATCCTGCGGCTGCGGCCTGATGCGGCCGAACGCGGCGAGATCGTACATGTCGACGGCCGCTTGCTCGGCCAGCATGATGGCATCATCAATTTCACCATCGGCCAGCGCCGCGGCCTCGCCATTGCCGGTGGTGAGCCGCTCTATGTGGTCAAGCTTGACGCACAGCAGCGCCGCGTCATCGTCGGGCCGCGCGAGGCATTGTTGCAGCACGACATCGCCATCGAGAATGTCAACTGGCTGGGGGAGATGCCGCTCACCGCTGCGCCCCAGAGGGCCTTCGCCAGGATCAGATCAACACGGCCTCCGGTCGAAGCCGCTGTGCGCGCCACCAACGGGGGCGCCACTGTCTCGATCATGACAGGTGAATATGGCGTGTCTCCTGGCCAGGCTTGTGTACTCTATGATGGTACCGGACCGGGCGCGCGCGTGTTGGGCGGTGGCTTCATTTCACTGAATTGACATAGTCACGCGCCAAACACTGGTGAAATCCAAAGTTTGAAAACTGAGGGAGTCGCGTTTGATGCCGTCCAACTTGCAGGCCATGAACAACACGGATGTACAAACGGCCTATCGCCGTTGGGCACCGTTTTATGATCAGACTTTCGGCAAGATCGTCGAGGCGGGCGTGCAGCAAACAGTAGACCGCGCCAACAGTTTCGCAGGCCGCCTGCTGGAGGTGGGCGTCGGCACCGGTCTTGCTTTGCCACACTATGGCAATCAGCTGCAGGTCACCGGTATTGACCTCTCTGCCGACATGCTGGCCAAGGCGCGCAAGCGGGTGGAGCAGGAAAATCTGACCACCATTGAATCACTGCAGCATATGGATGCGACGGCGTTGACTTTTCCCGATGCTTCCTTTGATGTCGCCACTGCGATGTACGTGATCACCGTTGTTCCCGATCCCGCCGCTGTCGTGCATGAAATGGCGCGCGTGGTGAAACCCGGCGGAACCGTTCTGCTCGCCAGTCATTTTTCGACGCAAGGGTTGACCGGTGCCATCGAGCGCGGCCTGGCCAAGCAGGCCCCGAAGCTCGGTTGGCGCCCCGACTTTCCCATCGATACGGTACTGGTGAGCCAAAAACTCCGCCTTGTCAGCCTGAAACCAATCAAACCGTGGGGTTTCTTCACCTTGCTGGAATTCCGCAGGCAAGAGTGACCAGCACAGACGGAGATTGCGGGGCAGGGCCGGGTTTCCTATAGTCGGAAAAAAGGACACCGTGCAGCCGTGGCGAAACTCCACATCAATCCGCAACTCGACAAGGACATCAAGAAGGGCATCGCCTGGTCGGTTCATGCCTTCACCACCTTCGGCATTGTTGCTGGCTTCCTCGCCCTGGTTGCCGTTCTCAAGAATGATCCATTCACCGCCTTCATCTGGCTCGGAGTGGCGCTGTTTGTCGATGGTGTTGATGGTTCCCTCGCCCGCAAGGCGCGTGTCACTGAGTACACCCCGAACTTCGATGGTGCATCACTTGACCTGGTGATCGACTATTTCACTTATGTCGCGGTGCCCGCCTTGATGGTCTACTGGTTCAACATGGTGCCGCTCGATGTCTTCTTCTCCGGCAGCACCTGGAGCCTGATTGCCGCCGTCACCATCATGGCTGTGTCGTGCTACACTTTCGCCAATGTCGGCATGAAATCCTCGGACTATTATTTCGTCGGCTTCCCGGCGTTGTGGAACATTGTTGTACTGTATTTCTACCTTCTGAATACAGGCGCAATCACCAATCTCATCACCGTACTGGCACTGTCCGTGCTGACTTTCGTTCCAGTGAAATTCGTGCATCCCTTGCGTGTCACCCACTGGCGCTCGTGGACTATTCCGATCACGGTGCTTTGGGCGGCGATGACCATCAGTCTCATCATCGCCAAGAAATTTCCCGAGAATGACGGCGTAGTCGAAAAAATCGAGGTCTGGCTCTTCGGTCTGTCGTCACTTTATTTCGCGGCAATTTCACTGTGGCGCACTTTTATTCTGGGCGACAAGGGCGAGGATGAAGAAGACCAACCCGATGCCAAACCAGAGCCACAATCCCCGGCTTGACGGGAGCCGTGAGAGGCTCCTATACGGCTCCCGATCGATGGCGGGGTAGCTCAGTTGGTTAGAGCACGGGAATCATAATCCTGGGGTCGGGGGTTCAACTCCCTCTCCCGCTACCATCCCCTTCCAAGGGGCAATCGATCAACGCCGGGGGTGCTGCAACACAAATGGGTCAGATGTTCACCCGACGAATCTTCCTGTCTGCCACAAGTTGTTTAATTGCCGCTCCGGCTCTTGCCCAGACAGAGGCATTGGCACCAGTGAAGGTGGCACTGGTCGCACCACATCCCGGAGACGACTATTATAATGCGGCGCGTCAGGGAGCGCTGGAGGCGGCCGCCGAGGTGGATGGCGTGCAGCTTAGCTACACCAGCCCCGCCAGCGAAGACGCCACCTTGCAAGCCAAGCTCATCAACGACCTCATCACCCAGCGTTACGATGCCATCATTGTTGCGCCCGTGGCGTCTGATGTGGTGATCGCTGCCTGCGTTCGCGCCCTTCAGTCCGGCATCAAAGTGATATCGATTGACCGCCCACTGCCGCCTGATGCCCGCAACCTGCATCTCGCTTCTCCGGACCTCTCATTGGCGGGACCCGGATTGCTGCAGATACTCAATACCGCCCTGGGAAAAACCGGCGAAGTGGCGCTGCTCTCAACGAGCCCAACTGGTGGCGATCATCTGGCCATGGTCAAGGCGCTGCAAAAGGAATGGCAAAAACCTGACTATGCCGAGCTCGTACTCGTCACCACTGTCTTCGGAGAAGGAGACACGCAGAAAAGCTATGCCGAGACACTAGCCATCATCCAAGCCTATCCCAACTTGCGCGGCATCATCGCCCCGGCGCTGGGCGGGGTTGCAGGAGCAGCCCGCGCCGTGATGGACATGGGACGCGGCAATGTAATCAAGGTAACAGGGATCGGACTGCCGTCGCGCCTCGTGGCAGCGGTGCAGGCCGGTGTCGTGCCAGGTTTCGTGACCTGGAGTCCAGTTGACGTCGGATATGCAGCCACGCGTATTGCCATTTCACTCGCCAAGAATGAAGCCGTTGTTCTGGCCAACGCACCACTGCAAGCCGGCCGGCTGGGACAGGTGATGGTGGATGAAGCGGGGATTGCTCCTGTAGCCGAACTTATCACCATCGATCCTGCTTCTCTCGACAAATACACCGATCTGTTCTGACCGCCAGCCCGCAAGAGTGCCCAGGCGCACTGCGAACCCGATGTGGCAAATCAGTGGGCTTACGCTAGAAGGAATCCATGACTCAACGCGTTCTCATCATTGGTGCCGGCATCATTGGTGCCTCTCTTGCATTCCACTTGACGGAGGCCGGAGCCGACGTCCGCGTGCTTGATGCCAATCGTATCGCAGGGGGCGTGGCGACACCAAATTCGTGGGCATGGATCAACGCCAGTTGGGGCAATGCGCCGGAATATTTTCGCCTGCGCCATAACTCAATGATGAAATGGCGCACCCTCGACACGCGCGTGCCCGGCCTCAACATCAATTGGTGCGGCGGCCTTTTGTGGGACTTGGCCGACGCTGACCTGAAAGCCTTTGCTGCCGAACGCGCCGCACAGGGTTATGCCATACGCATCGTCAACGCGTCCGAAGCCCGGCGCCTTGAGCCAAATCTTGCCAATCCTCCTGAGGTCGCCGTGCACGCAAGCGAGGAGGGTGTGGTGGAGCCTGTTCATGCCGTGGAACGACTGCTTGCCGCAGCCAGGGAGCGTGGTGCCGAAATCTTGCCCGGCACAAGTGTACGCTGGCTCATTGCCGAAAAGGGCCGCATCACTGGCGTGATGACGGAGGAGGGGCCGCTGGCAGCCGACACGGTTGTCCTGGCAGCGGGTGTCTCTTGTAAACCACTGCTCAAGGATGTCGGTCTGGATCTGGCAATGGATGAGCCGCCAGGTCTGCTTGTACACTCCGCGCCTGCACCAGAGTTGCTCAATGGTCTCGTCATGGCACCTGAACTGCACGTTCGGCAAACAGCCGATGGCCGCCTCGTGGCGGGTACTGATTTCGGCGGCACGGATCCCGGCGACGACGCGCAGAAAGCCGCCAATGAACTCTTCGCCAAAGTGCAGGCCTTCGTGACTGGTGGTGAGAAACTGGTCTTGGAGCGTTACACCATTGGCAATCGCCCGACACCGCGTGATGGTGTCCCGCCATTGGCCCGGTGCCGGCGTTTGATGGCCTCTACCTCTGTGTCACCCATTCCGGCGTGACCCTGGCCCCCGCCCTTGGCTCTTTTGGTGCAGATGAGATCATCGGCAAGGGGCGTCATCCCCTGCTTGCGTCATTTGCCCCGGGACGATTGTTGAGCCGCACATGAAGCCGATTTCTGCAATTCCGGCTGCCGACTTGCGCGGCCTCAAGGCCATACTCACCGATATTGATGACACGCTTACTTTGCACGGAAGGCTTCCGGCCACCGCTTATGACGCGCTTGAGCGGCTGCGCGGTGCAGGATTGAAGATCATTCCGATTACCGGCCGGCCAGCAGGTTGGTGCGATCACATTGCCCGCATGTGGCCGGTTGATGCTGTCGTCGGCGAGAACGGCGCATTCTATTTCACCTATGATGAAAAGGCCCGGCGCATGGAGCGCGTCTACGCCCAGCCTGCGGAAACGCGCACCGCCAACACGGCGAAGCTGTGGGACATCGCCAACGCTGTCCTCACCGAATTTCCCGGTACAGCGATAGCCTCCGATCAGGCGTATCGCGAAATCGATGTGGCGATTGATTTCTGCGAAGACGTTCCTCCATTGCCGTTCGCCACCGCCCAGGCCATTGCCGAGCGCTTCCATGCCGCCGGCGCGGCAGCCAAAGTGAGTTCCATCCACGTCAACGCCTGGTTCGGTACTCACGACAAATTATCCATGTCGCTCAAACTCTTGCGAGACAAACTTGAGCTGTCGCATGAGCAGGCCAAGGTCTGCGTGGCCTATTGTGGTGACAGTCCCAACGACGCACCCATGTATGCCGGCTTCCCGCTCGGCATCGGCGTCGCCAACATCAAACCGCTGGCTCATCTCATGGACCATCTGCCAGCCTATGTGACCGATGGCGAAGGTGGCTTGGGATTTGCGGAATTTGCCGAAGCAGTGCTGAAAGCGAAGGGCTGACGAGACCGCCGTGGACCAACTTCTCACCATGGTCGCCAGCAAGTCAGGTCTCATTCTGTCGGCCTTGCTCACGTTTCTGATACTTGAACGCCTCTTTCCAGTGGCGAAGTGGGTAGGCGGGCTGTGGCGTGTGCTCAAGAATTTTGGCCTCGCCGGTTTCAATGCCGTTCTTTCGCCACTGATCGTATTGCCGCTGACGCTGTTCGCGTCCGGTCATGCCTTGCCATGGCGGCCCGACGCGTGGACAGGGGTAGGCTTCATTCTGCTTGATCTCTTGCTGCTCGACTGTTGGATCTATTGGTGGCACCGGCTCAATCACGCGCTGCCGGTTCTCTGGCGCTTCCACGAAGTGCACCACCTCGATGAAACGCTGGACGCAAGCTCGGCAGTGCGTTTCCATTTCGGCGAGGTGCTGTTGTCGTCGCTGGTGCGCGCAGGTGTGATCATCGTGCTCAACATTCCCTTCACCAGCGTTGTGCTGTTTGAAGTGTGCGTGGCGGTGTCGGCAATTTTCCAGCATTCCAATCTTCGTCTACCAACGTGGCTGGAACGGCCGCTCTCCTGGTTCATTGTCACACCGTCGATCCATTGGGTGCATCATCACGCCATTCGCCGCGACACGGATTCAAACTATGCTTCAATCCTCTCTCTCTGGGACCGGCTATTTGGTTCGAGCAGCAGCACTATACGCACGCCAGACATGCCGATAGGTGTTGAGGGCGTGCGCGACAAACACTGGGGTGCAATTGGTGGTGCGGCCTTTCCGTCGGCGATAGCGGCGAATCGGCCGGGAGGCTAAAGCGCCGCAATGCCGCCTTGATCCGCGTGTCTGAGCGGCGCTCCAGCGGCGACGATCAAAAGGACCACAATGTCGGCTACTTCCAGACCATTCCGCGAAACTCTCGTGCAGCTTCTGGCCACCGTGATGATTCCACTCAGCGTGGCAGGCACCGGCCTTTACTACACGCGCTGGCAGCAGAACCTGAATGACCTCAAGACCATGATTGAACTGGTCAGCGACACCAACGCCGAGAAGCGCAAGTACGGTGTCGCCATGTTCGAGTACCTGTTGAAAAACGACAAGGTGCCGGTGGAGTTCGTTGCGGCCCAGCTGGCCTACGCCAATTCCTCCGCCGACAAGGAACTGTTGCCGCTGATGGAGCAGGCGCTGATCAAGGCGTCTGCTGAAAACACCAAGGTTGAAGTGACCTTCCGCGAGGCGCTGGAGCGCATGCCGAGCCGCCTGTTCGTTCATACGAGCGATGAGAAGCAGCGCAGCTGTGTGCGCAATCTTGTCACCAAGATGAAGGATACAGACAGTTCCGGCATGGTCATTCCCGGCTATGGCCGCGCCACCTGGGCTGGCGGCAACCATGAACTGCGCATCTTCCACACCACCGACTTGGCCCGCGGTGAAGACATTTCACGGCTCTTCACCAATGTCGGCCTGCCAGTGACGGTGAAAGACATGTCGGCAGTTGAAGGTGCTTCTGCCAAGGTCCGGCCCAACAGTTTTGAACTCTGGTTTGGCAGTGCCTCGCTTCCGGCAAGCTGCCGCTAGACCAGCTGGCACCGTTCGTGCAGCACACTTGAACAACCGTCCGGGTTCGTCCGGATGTGTGTCATTCTGAAACAGGGGCAGGGTTCGTGGCAAAACACGACCAGTTCACCGAAGCACTGAAGAAGGCCCGCCTGGCTGAGGCCGCGCAAGTCGATGCCCTGTTGAACGTGAAGGAAGCGCGCTCGCTCCGCCTTGCCGCCTTGCGTGAATTGCTGTTGCCGCAGCTGCAAGGTCACCCCATGGCACAAGGCTTCACTGAACTCGCCATTCAGCCGGGCGATACCCCACGTCTGTGGATCGATCTCATTACCTCGGTGGCGATGGAACCCGACACGCGCAACTTCCGCCTTGAGCAGGAACGCGACGGCCGCCGCGAGGTGCTGCATGAGACCAGCAACCTCGAGGACATGGCGCGTGAAGTGCTTAAACACATTGCCCACCGCGTGATCGCCCGCGAGAAGGCCGCAGCTCATATTGCAGGCAAAGCCCCAGACTCACCTTCCGGCTACGGCATGGCAGAAATGATCTATGTCTGGTTTACCGGCGCGGCGCTTGGCACACTGGCCGTGTTGATCCTTGCTATCCTCATGGGAATATTGAAGTTTTAGACTGTTTCCCACTGTTACATTCTGAAATGTCTTTTGATTTCAGCTTTCCCCCGAAGCCTTGTTAGGAACCTGTTGGGGAACGCACCTCAAGACCGGGAAAACGTCAGCGTAATGAACTTTGAATCACCAAGACCGCAGCAAGCCGCCGTGCTGGCCCGCACGCCGCGCAGCAGCGCTACGCTTCCCCAACAGCTGGGCGGATTCAAGACCATTGCCGACGGCCTCGACTACGCCGCACGCGGAGTGACCGGATTCAATTTCTATGGTGGCCGCGGCGCGCTCGCCGATGTCTTGCCCTATGCCGACCTGCGCCACCGCGCCATCTCCACCGCTCGCAAGCTTCTGTCGCTTGGTCTTAAACGCGGTGATCGTGTTGCCGTCGTTGCCGAAACCGGCGGCGAGTTCATGAGTGTATTCTTTGGCTGCCAATATGCGGGTCTGGTGCCATGCCCGGTGCCCTACAGCATGTACATTGGTGGCCGCGATGCTTACGTGCAACGCATCGCTGGCATGTTTCGCGCCGCTGATGTCGCTGCCGTCATTACGTCGGAAGACGTGAAGGACCATATTCGCGAAGGTGCTGCCAATGCTGGTGTGAGCGTGGTCTTCTCCCACACTGAACTCGATGCTTGCCCGGAATCGATGACGCGGCTCGATGGCTTTGGCCCTGACGACGTCGCTTACATTCAGTATTCCTCCGGCTCCACCTCATCGCCCAAGGGCGTGTTGATCATGCAGCGCTCGATCATGGCCAACGCCGAGGGCATGTTGCGCCATGGTCTGCGGGTGAAGCCCGAAGACCGTGCATTTTCGTGGTTGCCACTCTATCATGACATGGGCCTTGTCGGTTTCTGCCTGGCCCCCATGCTGGGTCAGGTGACGGTGGATTATCTGCCGACCACGGCCTTTGCCCGCCGCCCAACGTTGTGGCTGAAGTTGATGTCGGAGAACCGCTCGACGGTCTCTTATTCGCCCACCTTCGGCTATGAACTCGCCGGCCGTCGCATCAACGGCGAAGCGATCACCCTTGACCTTTCGCAGTGGCGTGCCGCTGGCATCGGTGGCGACATGGTGCGCCCTGAAGTGCTCAACGAATTTGCCAAGGCCCTGTCACTTGCGGGTTTCAACCCACGCGCCTTTGTGCCGAGCTATGGCATGGCAGAATCAACTCTTGCAGTTTCCTTCAGCGACGTGGATGCCCCGATCAAGATTGACACGGTGGACCTTGCAGCACTCAAGACCAAGCAGCGCGCCGTGCCTGCCAAGAGCGGCATGGACCGCGTACGCGGCTTCGTGATTTGCGGCGCCGCCTTGCCGGACCACGTGATCGAAGTGCGCGACGACAAGGGCAGGGCACTCGGGGAACGCGACGTGGGCCGCATTTTCGTCAAAGGCCCCTCGATCATGGCAGGTTACTTCAAGTCTGAGGAAGCAACCGCCCAAGCCCTTGGCACCGATGGCTTCCTCGATACCGGCGACATGGGTTATCTGCTGAATGGCGAAATTGTCATCACCGGCCGGGCCAAGGATTTGATTCTACATAATGGCCGCAACATCTGGCCGCAGGACATAGAATGGGCTGCCGAAACAATTGCCCCGTTGAAATCAGGCGATGTCGCGGCCTTCGCCATCGAAGGCGCCGATGGTGATGATGAAGTCGTGGTGCTCGTGGAATGCAAGCTTGCCGATCCCCTGCAACAGGAAGAGCTGCGCAAGAACGTGCACATGAAAGTGAACCAGACGTCGGGGGTGGATTGCACCATTGTGCTGGTGCCGCCGCGCAGCCTGCCCTTCACCTCGTCTGGCAAGCTCTCCCGCGCCGGAGCCCGCGACCGCTTTCTCGCCGGTGATATTTCCGAAGTCGCGCCGGACGCGGCGCACTAATCTGCAACAATGATCATCGCCGTCACAGGTGCGACGGGCTTTGTTGGCCGTCATGTCATGCAACAGTTCATCCAAGCTGGCCGCAACGTGCGTGCATTGGCGCGCGATCCTGCGAAACTTCCGGTCGCTGCCAGCGTAACGCCAGTGCAAGGCGATCTAAATGACCGGAATGCCTTGGCGGAACTCTGCAAGGGAGCTTCTGCCGTGTTGCATATTGCGGGCGCCATCAGCGGCAGCGCCACTGACATGCTGCGCGTCAATGCCGAGGGAACAGCTGCCCTGCTGAATGCCGCTGACCGGGCGGGTGTGCGGCGTGTGGTGCATGTCTCATCGCTTGCAGCGCGGGAACCGGACCTGTCGCCGTATGGCTTGAGCAAGGCGCGTGGCGAACAAGCGGTGCACGCGGCGTCACGTTCCTTGCAAACGCTCATCATCCGTCCACCTGCAGTCTATGGCGAAGGCGATGCCGCCACTCTGCCATTGCTCAAGGCGTTGCTCGCCAGGACAGCCATTTTGCCGGGGTTGGCCACAGCGCACTTCTCACTCATTCATGGCGAAGACCTGGCGCGCATACTTGTGGCGGCTGTAGACGATACAGTTGAGGGCCTGCGCGAAGTGGACGACGGCCACGGAGCTTATACATGGGCCGCAAGTGGCCGAAGTCATGCGCGGGCTGAGCGGAAGACCACAACGCCTGCTCTTTGTGCCGAAGTCTGCCGCCCTGCTGCTCGGCCATGGTGCCGACGGCGTGTCTGCCATCATGCGCAGGCCCGGCATGATCTCGGCAGGCAAGATGCGCGAACTCTATCACCCCGACTGGGTGGCGCGTGCCCCGGGGTGGCCACGCGCCCATGCCATTCCACTGGATGCCGGACTGCATCGCACCCTTAAGCACGCCATGGTGCATGGCCTGTTGCGGCACCTTCCCCTTGCCGATAGAAGCCCCACATCATGACCACAGATACCCATATCATCGACGAAATCTGCAGGCTTCTGGCACCGCACAACCCAAAGAACATTGCGCTCTCGGCTGCAACAGACATTCCGGCAGAGCTCAACATCGACTCCGTTGGCGTTCTCGATTTCATCATGGAAGTCGAAGACACGTTCGACATTGAAATCCCCATGAACGTGGTGGCCGAAACCCATACAATCGGCGACCTCGTGAACGTCGTCGCAGCGCGCATTAAGAAAGTCTGACAATGACCGATCTCCTCGACAAGCATCGCCCCATCGTCGAGCGCTTCGAGCGCATGATGGCAATGGGCGTCAATGCCGTCGGCATCACCAATGACAAGCTCATCTCTCCGACACGCGCCATGATCCAGGGCCGTGAGACAATTCTCGCCGGCACCAACAACTACATGGGCATTACCTTCGATGCTTCCGCCATCGCCGCAGGCAAGAAGGCGCTCGACGAATTTGGCACCGGCACCACGGGTTCGCGCATCGCCAACGGTTCCTTTGCAATGCACAAGGAACTGGAACAGGAACTGGCGAATTTCTTGCAGCGCAAACACTGCATCGTTTTCACCACAGGCTATCAGGCCAATCTCGGAATGATCGCCGGCCTCGCCGGCCCGCGCGACACGGTCTACCTCGATGCAGATTCGCATTCTTCGATCTACGATGGTTGCACACTTTCGGGCGCCAAGCTGGTGCGTTTCCGTCACAACGATGCCGCCGATCTCGACAAGCGGCTTTCACGCTCGGAAGGCGAGGAAGGCGGCAAGCTTGTGGTGCTGGAAGGCATTTATTCGATGATCGGCGATCGTGCGCCACTCAAGGATTTCGTGGAACTGAAGAAAAAACACCAGTTCCAGCTTCTCGTCGATGAGGCTCATTCCTTCGGCGTTCTCGGCCCCCATGGCCGCGGCCTCGCCGATGAAGCGGGCCTCGAAGCAGAAGCGGACTTTGTTGTCGGCACATTCTCCAAGAGCCTTGGCTCCATCGGTGGCTTTGGGGCGGGAGATCATCCGCTGTTTGAAACACTGCGCTATGCCATGCGGCCCTACATGTTCACGGCCTCATCGTCGCCAGCTACAATTGCCACTTCAATTGCCGCCGTAAAAACGCTGGCCCGCGAACCCGAACGCCGCGATGCACTGCGCCGCAACTCCGAACGCCTGTTCAATGGCTTGCGCGCACTTGGCCTTGACATGGGTTGCGAAGTGGTCAGCCCGGTCATCGCCGTCAAGTGCCAGGACGAGCCTTCCACCATCATGATGTGGAACGCGCTGCTTGAGGCCGGTGTTTATGTCAACATCGCCCTTCCACCCGGCACACCGAACCGCCTCTGCCTGTTGCGCTGCTCAGTGTCAGCCGCACACACTGACGAAGAGATCGACACCGTCATCGCTACATTCGCCAAAGTCGTTGCAGGCAAGTGAGCAGGGGGCTCAGTGCCCGTCAAAATTCACAAGCGTGTGCACTTTCACACCCTTGGCCTTGAGTTTCTCGGCGCCGCCCAAGTCTGGCAAGTCGATCACGAAGGCAGCGGCGACCACCTGACCACCTGACTTTCGGATCAAGTCAATTGCGGCCCCTGCCGTTCCGCCTGTTGCAATGAGATCATCGACGAGGAGAATGCGGTCACCGTCCTTGATCGCATCGGCATGGATCTCAATTGTGTCGACGCCGTATTCCAGCGCGTATTCCTGACCAATGACTCTTGCAGGCAATTTCCCTTTCTTGCGGATGGGAATGAAGCCGCGCCCCAGAGAATGCGCCACGGCTCCACCGAGAATGAAGCCGCGCGCTTCGATCCCGGCGACGTAGTCTATACCGCCGCGCAGAAAGGGCCAGGCCAGTTCATCCACCGCGGCCCGGAAACCGTGGAGATTGGAAAGCAGCGTGGTGATGTCGCGGAACAAGATGCCGGGCTTGGGATAGTCCGGAATGGTGCGGATGTAGCGTTTGATATCGAAGCCGTTGCGAAGGTCCATGGGTTTTGTCCGTGTTGTCAGGGCCACTTCACCTCTGGTGGCATTGACGAGAGGATGCTGTCAACGTTGCCGCCAGTCTTGAGACCAAAAATAGTGCCCCGGTCATAGAGCAGATTGAATTCCACATAGCGCCCACGCCGGATCAATTGCTCCTCGCGCTCGGCCTCGCCCCACGGTGTGTGCATGTTGCGGCGGACGAGTGCCGGGTAAACCTTGCGGAAGGCCTCACCCACCTCTTGCACGAATGCAAATGTTTGTTCGTTGGGCTCCAGGTAGTCAAAGAAAATACCACCGATACCGCGCGGTTCCTTGCGGTGAGGCAGGTAAAAGTATTCATCGCACCAGGTTTTGTAACGATCATAGTCAGCTACCGGATGGGCCGTGCAGGCGGCTTTCATGGCGGCGTGAAAATCAACGCTGTCCGGGTCTTCCTGTGTGCGCCGCTTGATCAGCACCGGCGTCAGATCTGCGCCGCCACCGAACCATGTTTTGCCGGTAACCACATGGCGCGTGTTCAAGTGCACCGCTGGAATGTTGGGATTGCGCGGGTGAACGATCAGCGAAATGCCTGATGCCCAGAAGCTCGGGTCATCTTCGGCTCCCGGAATCTGCTTGCGAAACTCGGGTGAAAATTCTCCCCAGACGGTGGAGCAGTGCACGCCGGCCTTCTCAAAAACCGATCCATGCAGCATGGCCATGCAGCCACCGCCTTGATCTTCTCCGCGCTGCCAGGCTGTTTTCACAAACCGTCCACAAGTGCCCGCTTCGCGTTCAATATCCTCGAGATCAGCAATGATGCGGTCTTGCAGGCTTTCGAACCATGTTCGCGCCTGTATTCTGTCGAGTGCTGCAGTCATGGGCAAATACAAGGTCCAAACAAGATGGGCGCCTCCCATCGAACAATCACCCCTTGGGGTCAAGGGGCGCAGTCTGCACATCGAATTGGTGTGCCGGCAAGGGAGTACTCCGTGTGGTTGTGCAAAATACTTTGTTAGCACTTGCTCTTTAAGCCGCTACTCAAGAATTCGGTTGGAGGCGGCAATGTGGACATTGCAATTCTTCCGGCATGCTGGCGGGAACGTCGGGACAATGGCTGCCTTGGCCGCAGTTCCAATGTTGCTGGCGGCTGGTGCCGGAATTGACATGGTGCGCATCAGCAGCACGCGTACGACGCTGCAGGGCGCCGCCGACGCAGCTGCCATAGCCGGTGCAGCATCCAAATCCGATGACAATGCCGAGTTGAACAAGATCGTCAAAGACTATCTCGTTGCCAATGGTTCGGAAGACGTGCTGAGCAAGGTCACGTCCATGACGCAATGGACGAATACCGCCGATGCAACATTCAACGTGAAGATCGAAGGCTATCTGGGCACAAGCCTTATGGCGGTAGCGGGACTCAGGTCCTCGAATATCAGTGTCACCTCGCAGGTCAGTATGAGTTTGCAGGACATCGAAGTGGCGCTCGTCCTGGATAACACTGGCTCAATGAGGGGCAGCAAACTCGACAATCTCAAATCCGCAGCGAAAAATCTGATCTCAATTGTCGGTGATTCAAGAGCAGGCTACAGCTCGGCAAAAATTGCTGTCGTGCCATTTTCGGAGTACGTGAACGTGGGAACGGGCTATTCCGGTGCCAACTGGTTGGAGCCAAATCCTGGCATCACGTCGTGGGAGGGATGTGTCGGCTCCCGCAACGACCCGGATGACGAACAGTCCGGCTTTGGCACGGTCAGCAAATATCCGATGGTGTCCCACCCGAGCTGCATTTCGCAGCTCTTGCCACTCACATCCGATTTCAATGCCGTCCGATCCAAGATCGATGCAATGATGGCAACGGGATACACATATATTCCGGCTGGTCTGCTCTGGGGCTGGAATGTTCTCGACAGCGCCCAGCCTTTCAGTGAAGGGATGACGAAAGCCGAGCTCAACAGCAAGCAAGGCCGCAAGGTGCTCGTGTTGATGACAGACGGCGAGAACACCATCTCGCCCACCTATCCCTATCATAGGGGTAGTGACGTCAATGTTTCGAACAAGAAACTCAGGAAGATCTGCAAGGATGTGAAGGACGACGACATCGAAGTCTTCACCGTGTCGTTTATGGTTGCCTCACCCAGCATCAAGAATCTTCTGGTGCAATGTGCTTCCGACAAAGACAAGTATTTTGATGCTGGCAATTCGGCACAGCTTTCGGCAGCCTTCAAGGCAATCGGCGACTCGCTTTCTGCCATCCGTATTACCCAGTGATCGCGAACCCTGCATTTGCCTGCCGGTCAGCAACGAAGGCTTAACCCTGTTCCCCAACGCAAAGTTATCAATTAGACCCTAATTTCAAGGCCAGATTGCAATGGAGTCTGGCCATCGTGCAAACACGTCCACTCTCAAAGTTTTTTCAGAACACCGCTGGCAACACGGCGATCATGTTCTCTCTCGCTGCCGTGCCATTGATGCTGGGCGTGGGCGCTGCTGTGGACATGGTGCGCGCCAGCCAGACTCGCGCGATCCTGCAGGCAGCAGCCGATTCTGCCGCAATTGCGGGTGCCACCTCCGGCAAAACCGGCGAAGCAGCATTGAACAAGATAGTCAAAGATTACCTTGAGACCAATGGTGCCATAGAAGCGCTGACTTCGGTCAAGAAGATCAAGCAAAAACTGGATAAGACTACCCGTACATTTGAAGTCTCGATCGACGGCAAGCTCAATACAAGTTTCATGTTTATTGCCGGCATCGATGAGCTCGATATTGGCGCACGCGCAGAGGTATCGGTTGGCGGCAACGCGCTTGAAGTGGCGCTGGTGCTCGACAATACCGCGTCGATGAACAGCGGTGGACGGCTAGATGCACTGAAAGTCGCGGCAAAGAGTCTCGTCAAGGAAGTGCTTTCAGCCAAGGCAACAAGCGCATATGTGAAAGTGGGCATTGTGCCGTTCTCCGACTATGTGAATGTCGGCATGTCTAACCGTAGCGAGCCATGGATCGATGTTCCGGCAGATTCCACCACCACCCAGAATGTCTGCAACACCACTTATCCAAATGCCACCAGTTCAAACTGTCACATGGAAAAGGGCACATGGAACAACGACGGCGTGCCGACGCCCTATACCTATCAGGTCTGCGATTGGGCGTATGGCGATCCAGTCACGACTTGCGCCGACCAATCCTGGAAAAACACTTGGAACGGCTGTGTCGGTTCGCGCAGTGCGGCGCTAGACACCAAGATCACCGGCCTCGGGACGAAATATCCCGGGCTGCAAAACACCTGGTGTCCACAGGAAGTCACGCTGTTTGACGACAACGAGTCGGCACTTGACGGCAAGATCGATGCCATGGTCGGCAGCGGCAACACCTACATTCCGGCGGGCATCCTGTGGGGTTGGAATCTTCTCGACTCAAGCGCCCCGCTTGCCTCAGCCAAGACCAAGAGTTGGATGAAGTCCAGCGGCGGCACCAAGTCCATGGTCATCATGACTGACGGCGAAAACACGCTGTCCGCTGACTATCCGTACCACTGGGGCAACAATGTCGTGGCTGCCAACGCCAAGACGGCAGAGCTTTGCGACAACGTGAAATCGGATGGCATCACGGTCTACACTGTTGCATTCATGGTGACCAATGGCACTGCAAAAGACATGCTGTCAAAATGCGCCTCCGATCCGACCAAGGCATTCACAGCTGATGATTCCGCCGCATTGAACCAGGCCTTCAACGACATCGCTCAATCTCTCATGGCCACCAGGCTCACCAAGTAGGGCGCGAAAACATGCCGAGCTGTCGCATGGCTTCCGCCGCGACAATGGCCGAGGCCACTGCCACGTTGAGCGACCGCATCCCGGGCCGCATGGCAATGGTCACCCGTTCGCAGGCAGCATGGACATTCTCGGGAACACCCGACAACTCTCGCCCGAACAGCAGAACATCACCTGCCGCAAATCGGAACTCCGCGTGCGATGTCTCAGCTTTTGTGGTGAGCAGGATCACTCTCTGGCCGGTTTTCGCAGCCTGAAAATCGGCCCAGCTAGCAGCACGCCGGAGGTCCGCCAGTGCAAGATAATCCATACCCGAACGGCGCAGCGAAGAATCGCTCCAGGCAAAGCCCGCAGGCTCGATGATGGTGAGCGGCAGACCAAAACACGCTGCCATCCGGGCGATCGTGCCGGTATTAGCTGCAATGTCGGGCTGGAAGAGGGCGATTTCAATCATCTTATCGGGCATTTAGCCCGAAACAGCCGGGCAGGGCCAGCACGGCAAAAGAGCCTGTTCACTGCGACATCCTATGGCTGGACTTCGCAAGCATCCAATGCCAAAACGCCTCCGATTTGAACCGCTTGGGCTCACTCAAGCGGCTCGTCTTGCAACACGAGGGAACAGGGACGTGTCCACAGCAACACATGCGGACGTCACACGGCGTGACTTTTTATATATCGCAACAGGGGCCGTCGGCGCAGTTGGTGCCGCACTCAGCGCTTGGCCATTTATCAGCCAGATGAACCCAGACGCATCGGTCAAGGCGATGGCCTCGATCGAATTTGACCTGGCGCCATTGGCTGAAGGTCAGGAAGTCACCATCAAGTGGCGTGGCAATCCGGTGATCGTGCGTCACCGCTCTGCCGCCGAAATCGAGGCGGCCAAGGCCGTCAAGATGGAAGATCTGAAGGATCCCGTTGCCCGCAGCGCCAACGTCAAGGACGGTGATGCTGCCACGGACGAAAATCGCGTCATCAAGGGGCACGAACAGTTCATCGTCATGATGGGCGTTTGCACCCATCTCGGCTGCGTGCCGCAAGGTGACAATCCGCTCAAGGAATTCGCTGTCGTCGAAGGTTCGCAGAAAAAGGGTGGCTGGTTCTGCCCTTGTCACGGCTCCGACTATGACACGGCGGGCCGCATCCGCAGGGGGCCCGCACCGGAGAACCTTCCGGTCCCGCCTTATGGCTACCTGACTGACACCAAGATCAAGATCGGCTGACAGGAAACAACAACATGGCCGGACATTCGACTTACACGCCTTCAAGCGCATTCGGAAAATGGATGCATCAGCGCCTTCCCATCTATGCGCTGGTCAAGGAAACGGCGCTGGACTTCCCGACGCCAAAAAATCTGAACTACTGGTGGACCTTCGGCGGCATCCTCGCGACCATGTTGGTGATCCAGATCATCACCGGCATCGTGTTGGTGATGCATTACACGCCGCACACCTCCATGGCTTTTGACAGCGTCGAGCACATCATGCGTGACGTGAACTATGGCTGGCTGCTGCGCTACATGCACGCCAACGGCGCTTCGATGTTCTTCATTGCCGTATACATCCACATGTTCCGTGGCATGTATTACGGGTCTTACAAGGCTCCGCGCGAAGTTCTGTGGATCCTCGGCGTCGTCATCTATCTCATCATGATGGCAACCGCCTTCATGGGTTATGTGCTGCCCTGGGGCCAGATGAGTTTCTGGGGTGCCAAGGTCATCACCAACCTGTTCTCGGCTATTCCTTTGGTCGGAGAATCTATCACCACCTGGCTGTGGGGCGGCTTCTCGGTCGATAATCCGACGCTGAACCGCTTCTTCTCGCTGCACTATCTGCTGCCCTTCGTGCTTGCCGGTGTCATCGGCTTGCACATCTGGGCCCTGCATGTTCCGGGCAATGCCAACCCCACTGGCGTTGAGGTGAAGAGCGGCCAGGACACGCTGCCCTTCCATCCCTACTATACGATGAAGGACCTCTTCGCGATCATGGTGTTCATGCTGTTCTTCTCGGCATGGATGTTCTTTGGCCCGAACTATCTCGGCCACGCCATCAACTACGAACCCGCCAACCCGTTGGTGACGCCCGCCCACATCGTGCCGGAATGGTACTACCTGCCATTTTACGCGATCCTGCGTGCTATTCCTTCGAAGCTCGGCGGCGTCATCGCCATGTTCGGCTCGATCCTGGTGCTCTTTGTGTTGCCGTGGCTCGATACGTCACGGGTGCGTTCGGGCTCCTACCGCCCGATCTTCAAGGGCTTCTTCTGGATCTTTGCGATCGTCTGTGTGGCGCTGGGCTATCTTGGCTCCAAGCCGGCAGAAGGGTCTTACGTGACCTGGGCTCGCATTCTCACCGCCTATTACTTCGCTCACTTCTTCATCATCCTGCCGCTTCTGGGCCTTCTGGAAAGCCCCAAGCCGCTGCCGGCATCGATTTCAGATGATGTGCTGTCGAAGTCCAAGCACAAGCTGGCACCTGCAGAGTGATCCGGAGAAACGTCATGAAGAAACTTGCATCACTCGCAATCACCGGACTGCTGCTCGCTGGCGGCACGGCCCTCGCCGCAGAAGGGCAGAAGCCAGCCAAGGGCATCAGCTTCTCGTTTGAAGGACCGTTCGGTACCTTTGACCGCACCCAGTTGCAGCGCGGCTACAAGGTCTACAAGGAAGTCTGTTCCAGCTGCCATTCGATGCGGCTTGTGTCGTTCCGCAATCTTGCGGAAGGTGGCATCTTCACTGACGAACAGGTCAAAGCGCTGGCGGCGCAATACACCATCATGGCAGATCCGGACACCAGCGGAGACGTAAAGGAGCGTCCGCGCCTGCCGTCAGACCGCTTCCCCTCACCGTTTGCAAACGAAGAAGCGGCCCGTGCCGCCAACGGCGGCGCCAACCCGCCCGACCTCTCGCTGATTACCAAGGCGCGTGCTGGTTGGTATGGCACTTTCAACCAGTTGCTGAATGGCATTGGTGGCCCGCAGTATGTCTATTCGGTGTTGACCGGCTACGAAACAGCACCAGCAGAACTGGCGGCTGAAATGCCGGAAGGAAAGCATTACAATCCTTACTTCGGTGGCGGCCACTGGATTGGCATGGCTCAGCCGATTGCCGATGGCCAGGTGACGTTTGATGATGGCTCACCCAACACGGTTGATGCCATGGCCAAGGACGTTGCCGCGTTCCTTGCCTGGACGGCAGAGCCCAAGATGGAAGAGCGCAAGCAGACTGGCTTCATGGTCATGATCTATCTCGCCGCTCTCAGCATCATGCTCTATCTGGTGAAGAAGCGCATCTGGTCCGCCGCGCACTAGCTCCAAGTCAGTACTTGACGAATAGCGAATAGGGGTTGCTTCGGCGGCCCCTTTTCATTTCTACTCGTTACTCGCTATTCCCGGAGCTACTGGCATGACCCAATCCATCCTCGGCATCATCGGCGGTTCTGGTGTCTATGACGTGCCCATGGACAATGCCCGCTGGGAAGCGATTGCAAGCCCGTGGGGGCCACCATCGGATCAAGTCCGTCGCGGTGAGATTGCGGGGCTCCCGGTGGTCTTCCTGCCGCGTCATGGCCGCGGCCATGTCCATTCTCCCTCCACCATCAATTACCGCGCCAACATCGACGTGATGAAGCGGGCCGGGGTGACGGACCTGATTTCCCTTTCCGCAGTGGGCTCACTGAAGGAAGAACTGCCTCCCGGCACCTTTGTGGTGGTCGATCAATTCATTGACCGCACCCACCTGCGGGCCAGTTCCTTCTTCGGAACCGGACTGGTCGGCCATGTGCCCTTCGCCCATCCGGTTTCACCCAATCTCGTAACGTCTGCCGTCAAAGCATTGAAAGACGAGGATATTCCTCACGCGTCTGGCGGCACTTACGTGGTCATGGAAGGCCCACAGTTTTCCACTCTGGCAGAATCCGAATTGCACCGCTCGTGGGGCGCCTCGGTCATCGGCATGACCAACATGCCGGAGGCCAAGCTCGCCCGCGAGGCTGAGCTCTGCTATGCCAGCATCGCCATGGTCACGGACTTTGATGCCTGGCACCCAACCCACGAAGCCGTGGATGTGGCCCAGGTCATGCACACAATGCAGGCCAACAGCACCATGGCCAAGCGCTTCGTGCTGCGGTTGGCAACAGACTTTCCGCGCCAGCATATGCCCTGTCCCATTGGTTCTGACCGCGCGCTTGAATTTGCGATCATGACAGCACCAGAAAAGCGTGACGCCACACTGCTGGCAAAACTTGATGCCGTAGCGGGCAGGGTGTTGTGATTACTTCTTCTTGAACAGGGACAACATTCCGCCGTTCCGCGGTTTTTCACCGAGCCCTTGGACCACGAAAGGCTGTTTGCGCACATCTTTGCGGAAGCCTACGTCATAGGCTTCGTCCTGGCGTATGCACTTGTGCTTGATGGCGGTGAAGAGCTTTTCGCGCTTCTTGTCCAACGACTCCACAATCGCGCGCCGACAGGTCCAGCGCCAGCTGGTCATACTCGGCAAAGCATACACGCCAGATGCTGCGATGGCCTTCTTCATGGGTTTTCAGATAGTCGTAAAAGTTCAGCCACTGCGCGGCGAGTGCAGGTTTGACACCTTTGCTGCTCGACAGTTTCGGCAGGATGAAGGAGTACACAACAGAGGTGCGAAAGCGGGAGTAGCCGCAACTGTCCTTGCTCTTCCTTTCCGTCTTGTCGGTCTTGGTGGCCATGGCCATGAAAGAGAAGGTTGCATTGGCGGCAATGCGTGGCGACTGCGCCTTGATGTCATCATAGATTGCCTTGGCGCTGGTTCCCTTGACCGGATAGCCAATGACGAGTGAGCGTTCCCCCGATTTGGCGATTGCGGGCACAACGAGCAGCGCTGCGGCGAGGAGCAGGAATATCGGACGGAACATGCCCTCACATGCTGTGGAGCGCGCGCCCTGTCAACCGCTGTTCAAGGCTTGCGCCAGGCAATGGCTTTGCCCATAACGGCACCAGGAAGCCATTAATGCGACGCGCCGGATACGTGAAATTCTTCAACAAGGACAAAGGTTTCGGCTTCGTCTCGCCGGACGACGGCGGGCGCGACATCTTTGTCCACATTTCCACCGTACAGCGTGCCGGCATCCCCTGGCTAGAGGATGGCATGCGGCTGTCATTCGACACCCAAGATGATTCCCGCGGCCGCGGCCCCCAGGCCGTCAATCTGCAAATCGAATAGTTCCGCACTATGCGCGCACTTGTCGGTTTCCTGTTTCTGATCTGCGCCACATTTCCGGCAACGGCGCGTGCGCCGCAAAGCGGAGTGTTCGACTACTTCGTCCTCGCACTGTCATGGTCGCCAACCTATTGCGCCAGCGATGCCGGACAACGTGACACCTCGCAATGCTCGCCCGGCCGCCGCTTCGCCTTCGTGGTGCATGGCCTCTGGCCGCAATATCAAAACGGCTGGCCCGAGAATTGCGAAACCAGAGAAAGTTGGGTGGAGCAGAAGGAAATCGACGCCATGATGCCCGTCATGCCGTCAAAGAAGCTGATCATCCACGAATGGAAAAAGCACGGCAGTTGTGCTGGCGTCTCGCAATCAGATTATTTCCGCGCCACCCGGCTGCTCTTCGAGAAGGTGAGGATTCCGGCACGCTATCTCTCGCCCACAGCCGATGTCATCACCACGCCAGAGCAACTCGTCACCGACTTCGTCAAGACCAACCGCGAACTGACAACCGAAATGATCTCCGTCCAATGTGGCAATGCCCGCGACCGCGCCCGCCTTTCGGAACTGCGCATCTGTCTCGACAGGCGCGGGCGATTTGCTGCTTGTGGCACTAACGAAGCCCGCAGTTGCCGGGCCAGGTCCCTGATCATGCCGCACGTGCGTTGAAAGCCATCATGAAAAAAGCCCTCATCCTCCAGCACATGAATCACGATCATCCCGGCCGCTTCCTCGACTGGTTTGCCGAAGATGGCATTCTGCCGGTGCCGGTGCGCATTTTCGAAGGCGACGAGATCCCTGCGCTCAGGGACTATGACTTCATGTTCGTGCTCGGTGGCGCGCAGGACACTTGGCAGGAAGCGGATTATCCCTACCTTGCTGCTGAAAAGGCAGCGATCCGTGAGTGGGTATGGGACCGCGCCAAGCCCTATTTCGGCGTCTGTCTCGGCCATCAGTTACTGGCCACCGCACTGGGAGGCGAGGTGGCAGCGGCAGACACAGGCGAAGTTGGGGTGTTCGATGTTACACTGACCGAGGATGGGCAAAAGGCCCGCGCGTTCGCTGGCGTGCCGCAGACCATGCCGGTGATGCAGTGGCACCACGCCGAAGTGAAGCGCGTGCCCCAGAGTGGCAAAGTGCTGGCACAATCGAAGAACACCGCGGTGCAGTCATTGGCGATTGATGATCATGCCCTCTCCACCCAGTTCCATTGTGAGTTCAGCCCACAGACCGTGGCGGGTTGGTCATCGCTTCCGAACTATGTTGAGACGCTGGCACAGCACAATGGTCCGGGCGCCTATCAACAGCTGGTGGCGGAAAGTTATCCGCTGATGCCCGCCATGCACCGCGCCACGCGCCAGATATGGGACAACTTCAAGAGAGCATCTGGCTTACTGAAGTAGGTCCCGTGCCCGCAGCGCGAACACTTCGCCTTCGCTTTCGTCGGTATCCATCCAAATGAACGGTAGCCGGGGGAAATCTGCCTCCAGCAAGTCACGGCCCGCGCCGATTTCGCAGACCAGAACACCGTCTTCCGTCAGATGCTTTGGAGCTTCTTGCAGGATACGCCTGACGATATCGAAGCCGTCATCGCCCCCCAAATGCGCCATGACGGGTTCATGCTTGTACTCCGGCGGAAACGCTTTCACCTCGGCCTTGGTCACATATGGCGGATTGGTGAGTATGAGGTCGTAGCGCTTGCCCTTCACAGGAGCGAAAAGATTACCCTGCAACAGGTTCACGCGCGCGGTCATGGCGTGCTCTTTGACGTTGATCCGGGCCACAGCCAACGCATCCTTGGACAGTTCCACGCCATCAACTGCGGCATCTTCGAAGGTCATGGCAGCGAGTATCGCCAGGCACCCTGATCCCGTGCACAGGTCGAGCACTGATTTGATCGCCGTTGGCGTTTCGTAGAGCGCCATGCCATCTGGCCCCAGCACGCCATTCATCAGCAGGTCACCGATGAAGGAGCGCGGTACAATCACCCGCTCGTCAACGTGGAAGGGTATGCCATGCATATAGGTCTTCTTGAGCAAATATGCAGCGGGCTTGCGGGTCTTCACACGCGCCGTGATGATCTTGGTCAGGGCCGCGCGCTCAGCTTTCAATAGTTTGGCATCGAGCCATGGGTTGATGTCATCCACCGGCAGGTGCAGCGTTTCCAGGATGATATAGGCCGCTTCGTCGACCACGCTGCTGGTGCCGTGGCCATGGACGATTTTGGCGGCCCGAAAGCTGCTGACGGCTTGGCGGAGAAAATCGCGGACGGTAGTGAGTTCGGTTGTGGACATGCCGCCTTCTAAGCGCGCCGGCGCGCCGTCTGCAAGCCGAGAAGCATGACCATGAAGAACAAGGTCATGACCAGGGCCAGCGCATAGGGCATGCCGTTGGCCCCGTAGGTGTCGAAGGCCAGCCCAGTTCCAAGTGCCCCGATCAATGCGCCAACACCCCAGGTGGTGGAAAAACAAGCCGTGCCTGTGGTCAACTCATGGCCCGAAAAGCGGTCGCCCAGTTCACCCAACGCCACCGTATACATGCCCGCCGACGCCGCACCGCCCACAAGCAACAAACTCCAGAAAACAGGCGTCCCAAAGCTGACAGGAAGGAGTGCGGTGCAGAGCGCCGTCGCCGCCGCGCAAGCTGCAATCACCACACGCTTGTTCATGTGGTCCGCCACCCAGCCGATGGGGAACTGCAAAACAGTGTTGCCGAGTATGAAGAAGGTCAACGCCAGGGCAGCGGTTTCCTGGCTCATGCCCTTTTTCACGCCGAACACCGGCAGAAATGAAAGGAAGGCTGCATCAATGATGGCGAAGGCCATGACCGATAGAATGAGGATCGGCGCCTTGTTGACAAAGCCCAGCACCGAAAGTGCTCTTTCATCTTCCTCATCCACAACCTCGTCCTTGACGAAGAGTATGGGGATCGTGGCAGAGGCGAGCACTACAGCGCCGATGATGAAGGGCAGTGCGCCATCGATTCCGGTAACGGAAATGAGCAGGGGACCGCCACCGAAACTCAGTGCGAGCACGCTGGTATAAAGGGCGAGGATACGTGATCGCCACGTTCCCTCGGCGAACTTCACGATCCATGCCTCACTGATGGCAAAGAGCGTGGAGACAAAAAAGCCGTGCAGTACGCGGATACCGAACCAGGCCCAGAAAATTGGTGTGAAGGGATAAAGTGTGATCACCAGTGCCGTCATGATGGCAGCCCCGATCACCGTGCGTTTGGTGCCAAACAAACGCACCGCCGCCGGAATGAAAAACAGCGACAGCGTGATGCCGAGCGGCTGCATGGCAGCATTGTAGCCGATCACGTCGGGACTGATGCCACGCGCTTCCATGATCAGCGACAAGAGCGGGAACATCAGCCCCAGCGTGAAGCCGAAGACCGTGACGGCCGATATGGCCGCAATGAGGTTGATGATGCGCTGGAATTCCATGGTGGTGTTCAGGCTGGCCTGGTGACCCGGCCACCTTGCAAAAGCAGGCCCAACAGCAACACGCTGTAGAATCCGGAGAGCGTGAGCGGGAAACTGTTGATGCCGAAGTTGTCGATCATCCAGCCGGCAATCGGCGGGCCGACAATGCCACCCAAACCCCACATCGCCGCCACTGCCGCCGAGGCTGCGACCATGTCTCGGCCCTTGAACACATCACCGATGATTGCCAGCGCCACCACGTAAACCCCAAACGCCGCCGTGAAGATCAATATCACCAGAGGCCAAATGAAAAGGGTGTTGATGAGCGGCACCAGCAACAAACAGGACAGGACAGTGCCGACGGTACAGATCACGACGACGCCGTTCTTGCTCCAGCGGTCGGCCCACAGACCAAGCGGATAGAAGAACACGACACCTGCGACAATGCCCGCCGCCAGCATGAAGCTGGCCGCTCCCAGGGTGACGCCATTGCGCGTGGCAAAAATCGAGAAAAATGAAATGATCACGCTGTCGAAGATGGTGGCAGCGGCAATGCAGGCAAATAGCACTGGCGCGCGGCCCAGCACGGCGAAAATATTGCCATGTCCGCCATCCTCGCTGACGTCGCGGATGCGGACGAAGAGCAGGGCCACCAGCCCCAGAAGCATGAAGCAAATGCCGATGCCCCATGGCATAAAGCCGTGGATGCCGGTGAAGGGTACAATGATGGGCCCGACAGCAAAGGTCACGGACAGCATTGCCGTATAGATGCCCATCATGCGGCCCCGGTTCTCGTTGGTGGCGACTGTCAGCACCCAGGTTTCACTCACCGTGAACAACGTGCCGACTGCGGCACCAAAGACCAGCCGCAATGGCAGCCACCACCAGGGCGGTGACAAAAGCGCCATCGCGGCCAGGCATATGGCAATGGCAACGATTGCCGTGAAGGCGACGCGCCGCCCGCCGAATTTTGCAATGATGCGCGGCAACAGTGGCCCAGCAATCAGTACTCCCAAGGCACCCGCCGCCGAATTCAGGCCAATCAGCCAGGCCGGAATGCCGCGCGCTTCCATGATCAACGGCTGCAATTGCAGCGACAAGCCAAAGGCCACGTCGCACACACCCACGGTCGCGAGGGCTGCGAGCAATGTTCCGCTGAGAATGCTGGTGCTGGCCGTGGTCATGCGTGGCCTGTAGCTGCGGCGGCGTAGCGGGGCAAGGGCAGGGGGCGGAGTTGCGCGTGGCCGCCAAGGCGGCTATGCGCCAGGGCCATGTCGAACAATCCCCCAAATCAACTAACCACCTTCCGTGTCGCCGTTATTCCGGTCACCCGGTTCCAGCAGAATTGCTCGATTGTCTATGATGATTCAAGCAAGGTGGGAGCCGTCGTTGATCCCGGAGGAGACGTCGAAGTGATCATGGAGGCCATCACCAAGATAGGCGTGAAGATTGAAAAAATCCTCCTCACCCACGGCCACATTGATCATGCTGGCGGTGCCGCTGAATTGCGCGAGAAGTTGAACGTGAAGATCGAAGGACCGCACGAGGCTGATACCTTCTTGCTTGAAAGTCTCCCCGAGTCCGGTGCGCGCTACGGCGAGTTGACGGCCCGCCCGGTGAGGCCTGATCGCTGGCTTTCCGATGGTGATGAAGTAACCGTTGCAGACTTTCGCTTTGCCATTGTCCACGCGCCTGGCCATTCGCCAGGCTCGGTCGTCTTCTTCAATGTTGAAAACAAATTTGCCTTGATGGGAGATGTGCTGTTCCAGGGTTCCATCGGTCGGACCGATCTGCCCGGCGGCAGCCATGAGACGCTGCTGACGTCGATTCGCGACAAGGTATTGCCGATGGGTGATGATGTCGTGTTCCTGCCGGGTCACGGCAGTGCCAGCAGCATCGGAAATGAGCGCGCCAACAATCCCTTCCTGACCGGAAAGGCATAGGGACGGATTGGCCTAGACCTTCATTTCCACCAGGCGGGAGTTTGCTGCGAAATAGGCATCGCCTGTGTTCTTGAACACACCGCACTCCATCGCCTTGCCCGCCCCGAAGCTTTCGCAGAACTGCGAGCCCGAGGCCGTCCAGCGGCCGGAACCTTCACCCTTGTTGTCGTCCTGGAAATCAAACGTGCCATCGGCGTTGTAAGACACAAAGCCATTGCCATCGGAACGCGTGTATTGAAATGTCTTGCCGACAATGGCCGCTTGGATTTCACTGGCCGAAAAATCGCGGATGGCAGCGCCATCCTTTTCAGGAACGGCAGAGGAACCGCCATTGACGACGCGCACGCCCTTCGGGCCGGTTGCACAAGCCGCCAGCACCACGGCTGCCAAGATAGTCAAAGTCAATTTCGTCGAACGCATCCGGTACTCGTTCCTGTAGGCAAGCTCAACGCGCCCCGCAGCGCCATGTGCCAGATCACCCCGCCCGCCGCAAGTCCTGCATCAAATTTCGGCGCCGAGCACGATCACCTTGGCACCCTTGGGCACGCGTTCAAAAAGGTCGGCGACATCTTCGTTCAGCATGCGAATGCAACCCGATGACATGGCTTTGCCGATGGAAGACGGATCGTTGGTGCCGTGGATGCGGTAGAGCGTATCTTCATTGCCGTTGAAGAGATACAGCGCGCGCGCACCCAGCGGATTTTCAGGCCCGCCCGGCATGCCGTTGGCCCATTCAGCGGCCTTGGCATCGCGGTAAACCATCTCCTCCGGCGGCAGCCAACGCGGCCAGCGCCGCTTCATGCCAATGCTGGCTTCACCGGACCAGGCAAAACCGGCGCGGCCAACACCCACGCCATAACGAAGCGCCATGCCGTCCTCGAGCACCAGATAGAGGAAACGCTGCGCCGGATCGACGATCAATGTGCCGGTATTTTCAAAACCGTGATAGGGCACCAGCTGGCGGTGGAAACGGGTGGGAATCTTGCCGAGGTCAGAGCGCTCGACAGGGAAATCAACAGGCGATTCTGGCGGTGGCAATAACGCAGGATCGCGGCCGAAAGATTCGGCCTCTCCGCCATAGAGCGGATGGGGCGCGGCATGGGCCACGCTCCCAAGCGCTGCGTGCGATGTCATCGCAAGCAGGCCGAGAAGCGTCGCGCGCCGTGAAAAGTTTCTCATTTTTTGTTGCCTTTGATCCGTTTGCAGGGGGATCGATGGGCAATATGTAGGAATTCGCCACGGCAGAGCCAAGGTGACAATGCGGCAAACTTGTGAAATCGGTAACGTTTACGCGAGGGTGAAAGTCGCCTGACCCACTTTGTAGGTGTTGCCAGAACCGGAGAACGGCTGGCAGGTCATCGGCACACCCTTCGGCAGGAAGGGGGCTGGCGAGAAGCTTTCGCAAAGCTGGCCATCCTTGACTGACCATTTACCCGTGGTGGTGCCTTTTCCTGTTACTTCCACAAGCGAACTGCCATCGTCGGCGTAAAGTGTGACGCCACTGTTCTTGGGGCTCGCCCATTTCCAGCTCTTGCCGGACAGAACGCGTTTGATTTCGGTAGCACTCATGCCGCCAGGGTTAGATAGTTCAGGCGTCAGGTCGACGTCCGGCTCTGCGGGGGCAGCCGGACCCGGATTGTCCTTGAAAATGTTCATGTTCGTGCAGCCCGTGAGAACCACCAGGCTGGCAACTGCAATCACCGTCTTAAACTTCATCATTCAAATCCCCCAAAACACCAGCCCGGTACCCATATCCTGTGTCAGGATTAGGGAGAAACCATGCCAGCGTTCAGAACTTTAGCAGAACCATCTGCGGTCGAACAACCTTCAATTGCGCAGGCTTCGGCCATCCGGGCTGGTGCCTTTTCTTTGGCGTGACCAGCTTCCAAACTGACAACACCGTCAGCTGCTACATGAAACGGCACTTGCCCCTCGCCACCGAACCAGGGCGAAACCTCATCTGCCAGTGCCAGGACCGGGAACACCAGACCAACCACCAACACCAGTACCACACTTGCAAACCTGATCATGTCAAACTCCGTGACACAGCGCACACCTTGCGGCCATTGTCGCTCAGGTATGGTTACCGCACTGTTAATGGCCCATTGACCGGACTCGCCGATTGGGGCCTATACGGCGAAACTCTTGCACGATTGCCAGACCATGAATTCCTTAACTTCCGCCCACGTTTTCCCGATCTTGCTTCTCATTGCCTCCAACGTATTCATGACATTTGCATGGTATGGCCATCTCGCCTTCAAGCAAAAGGCATTGTGGATTGTGGTGCTGGCAAGTTGGGGCATTGCCTTCTTCGAGTACTGGCTTGCTGTTCCCGCCAATCGCATCGGCCACAATGTCTATAGCGCTGCCGAGTTGAAGACGATTCAGGAGGTCATCACCTTTGCAGTGTTCATCATTTTTTCGGTGTTCTTTTTGAATGAGGCGATCACTTTGCAGCATGTCATCGGGTTTGGCGTCATTGCCCTTGGCGCGGCAATTGTGTTTCGCGCGTGAACTACCGCCACGCCTATCACGCAGGAAATCACGCTGATGTGCTGAAACACATCGTGCTGGCGCGCGCCCTCGACTACTTGCGCCAAAAGGACAAGCCGTTCACCGTTCTCGATGCTCATGCCGGCATCGGCCGCTATGACCTCAAAGGTGCCGAAGCCCACAAGACGGGTGAGTGGAAAGACGGCATCGCCAAGCTGCTCGCCGAGCCGCTGGTCGGTGACGCGCGCGCGCTACTGGCACACTATCTCAACATCATCCGCGACCTCAATCGCGATGGTCTGCTGCGGACCTATCCGGGCTCGCCGGAAATTGTGACGCGCATGCTGCGCCGTGAAGACACGATCATTCTCAACGAATTGCATCCACAGGATGCCGACATGATTGCCACGCGTTATGCCGTCGACAAGCGCGTGAAGGTGACACGGCTCGACGCAGCGATTGCCGTCAAGGCTGAATTGCCGTTCAGCCAGAAGCGTGGCCTCGTGCTGCTCGATCCTGCATTTGAAGTTGCCGATGAATTGGCAAAGCTGATCCGGATGCTGCATGACATTCTCGCGCGCATGCAGAACACTGTGATACTGGTCTGGTATCCGTTGAAAGCGCCAGGTGATGCGAAAACCTTGCTCGATGCCGTGACAGCGCTGAATCGTCCCGGTACGTTGAATGCAGAGCTGCTGGTACGCGAAGGATTTGCCGAAGGTGGTCTCGCTGGATCAGGCGTACTGGTCATCAATCCGCCTTACACACTGAAGGCCGAACTAGATGTGATCATGCCCGTGCTTGCCGTGCGCCTCGGGGTCGGGCGTTGGGGCAGGGGCAGCGTGAGTGAACTCACACCGCCCCGCTGAGCATACTAGTTATTCGCTGTGGCGATGGCCTTTGCGAGATCCTTGAACTCGTCGCAGGTTTCGCCGCAACGGGATTTGATTTGTGCAAGTTCTGCCTGTGCGAGGTCGATGCGCCCGGCGGCTACATAGCCTTCACCAAGATACTCGCGCGCCCGCACGAAATCCGGATTGATGTCCAACGCCTTGCGATAGTAGGTGATCGCGACATCGAGGCGGCCAGACTTGCGGTTGCTGTAGCCCTGCATGTTGAGCACGCGCGGATCATTCTGATTCTGCACGAGTGCCAGCACATCCAGAGCCCATTCATATTCGCCTTCAAGGGCGAGCGCATTGCCTTGCTCGAACAACTCGTCATCTGGCAGCAATTGGGCAGTCCGCGTCACGCATTTGCGCTTCTTGACGCCACCGACTGTCACGGTCCGGATGACCTGTCCCCTCTTGCATTTCAGCTTCTTGGGCGAGACCGTTGGCGTGGTATTGGCGCCACTGCTCCCACCACTCGGCGCCGACCAGGCCGGCAGGGCAGCGAGCGAAAGCCCGGCTGCAAGAAGCAATGTGCGGGAAATGGAACGCGTCATGAACATGGGGGAGTCTCCTGTATTTGCCCTCGGTCAATGTACGCCGGAAAACACCCCGCGGACCATCTCATTTCGCCTCGCCGATGTTCACGATCTTGTGCTCGGGCCTGCGCTATTTGGATCCCGACGTTGGACCACCGTGTCCCGGGCAAGAGTCACAAGTGTGAATGAAAGATGAAGGGACTGTTCAAGAATGATGCAGGTTCAAATTGGCAAGTTGCAGTCATGGATCGAGCACGATCTCAACATGCCTATTGATGGAGAATGTCTATGAATGCTCAGAAAACCGCTCTTTCGCTAACAGCCACGTTGTTTGGCAGTGCATTGCTGGCTTCCACGCTTTTCGCCGGCTCCGCCTCTGCCAGCATGACGAGCGAACTGAGAAATTGCTCGTCTGGCTACTCCAGTGCGACTGTTGCCTGCTGCGTTGATGTGGTGCGCACCTACCGCAACCTCTTGGGTGTCGTCACGTCAGAACGCTCAAACTGCCAGGCTGCTACCGAATGCAGCAAGGCCGATTCCAAATCAAAGTATTGTTTCATCCGCATTACCAGGCTCCGCACACCGCCCGCCCGCGATGGCGGCGAGAACAACGAAGATGGCGGCGGCGACAATGAGGGCGGTAACTCAACACCGCAAACGCCAGGTGTCGGCCGCAACGTACCCCAGTAAGTCCCACTGAATTTACCTGTCTGTAAGTGTGAGTAAATTGGGGCCGGGTTTGAATTCACCCGGCCTCTTTCCCTTGAGAATCTCAATGCTGGTAAAGCCAGGCCAACTGGTTGAGGAAGCTGCGCTCCGGCAGGAGACGCAAGGCGATGTTGCGCGCCACGGCAACTGGCCCCGCAGCAGAATAGATGCGCCCTTGCCGCACACTTGCAGCATGCACCTTCGCCAAGCGGGGAATGCGGCTGTTCACAGCCGCAAAGACATCGGTCAGCGAGACTTTTTCCTGCAACAATTTGGCAAGCAGGGCCGCATCTTCCAACGCCATTGCCGCTCCCTGGGCAAAAAATGGCACCGTTCCATGAGCTGCATCTCCGAGTAGCAGAATGCGGCCGTTGCTCCACGAAGGAAGCGCCGGAACATGCTTGGCCTCCCATGGCAGCCACTGAGGCACTGAAGCAAAAAGTTGTTGTAGTTTTTCGCTACACAACAACGCAATGCCACCAGGTGTTTGTCCGGCATGTGCCACACATACAATGTTGAGGCGCGCTGGAACGCCAACAGGATAGTGCACCACATGAAAGCCCGCACCCATCCACAGGTTCACACAGTCGCCGTCTGGCAAAGACTGTGGCAAATCTACAAGCGTCCGGTGCATGATCGGGCCTGCACTCATGGCCGCACTTTCGGGCCACAGCTTCTGCCGCACCGAAGAATTCATGCCATCGGCTGCGATCATGCCGCCCGCCGTGCGCGATGATCCATCGGCCATTGCAATCCGCACCTGCGATGCGTCCTGCTGGACCGCCGTCACCTCTTGTCCGGTCTCGATACGAATAGCGCTTTGCCGTTGCGCCGCGTGCAAGAGTGCCGCATGCAAATGCGCACGGTGAGCCACACGGTATGGGCCTGCGAACATCTTCTCGAAAACACCCGCCAGTGCAATGCGCCGCACCACTGCGCCAGAAACCGCATCGCGCATCAGGATGGCGGGCGGGGCTGTGGCGATGGTCGAGACTTCGTCCCAGGCGCCAATTGCCTGCAGCGCACGCACCGCGTTGGGGCCAAGCTGCAATCCAGCGCCGATTTCTTCGAATGCCGGCGCGCGTTCGAGCACCAGCGCCTCCCGGCCAGCTCGGGCGGCGGCGAGGGCAGCGGCAAGTCCGGCAATTCCACCACCAGCGATGAGAAGGCGATCCTGTATCACCTCCCCCTTGTGGCACGGCGCAGGCCGGAATTCCCGCAGAAATTCCTGCGGCGGATTGATGCTTGCGGGGCTTGGCGCCAGGCCTTATTCCCACCCCGACAAACGAGGACCACAATGGGCTTTATTTCTGACTCCCTGAACCGCATCCAGCCATCGGCGACCATTGCCATTTCGAACAAGGCAATGGCCATGCAGGCCGAAGGCAAGAACGTCATTGGCCTCGCCGCCGGCGAACCTGACTTCGATACGCCTGACAACATCAAGGACGCTGCCATTGCCGCCATCAAGGCAGGCAAGACCAAGTACACTGCGGTGGATGGCATCGCCGAATTGAAGAAGGCCATTGTTGCCAAGTTCAAGCGCGAGAATGACCTCGACTACAAAACCAGCCAAGTGAGCGTTGGCACCGGCGGCAAGCAGGTGCTGTTCAATGCCCTGATGGCCACCGTGAACCCCGGCGACGAAGTGATCGTGCCCGCACCCTACTGGGTGAGCTATCCTGATATCGTCATGCTCGCAGGGGGCACACCGGTCATCGTCCAGGGACCTCCGGCCAATGGCTTCAAGCTGCAAGCCGCTGACCTCGCAAAGGCAATCACGCCCAAGACCAAATGGTTGATCCTGAACTCGCCGTCCAATCCCTCTGGGGCCGCCTATTCTCGCGATGAATTGCGCGCCCTGGCCGATGTGTTGCTGCAGCATCCCCAAGTCTGGGTGCTGACCGACGACATGTACGAGCATCTGGTTTATGACGATTTTGCTTTCACCACGATCGCGCAGGTGGAGCCGAAGCTCTATGACCGCACGCTGACCATGAACGGCGTGTCCAAATCCTATTGCATGACGGGCTGGCGTATCGGCTATGGGGCAGGGCCGGAAAACCTGATCAAGGCAATGGCCAAGTTGCAGTCCCAGTCAACTTCCAACCCATCGTCGATTGCCCAGTGGGCCGCCGTGGAAGCACTGAACGGCCCGCAGGATTTCATCGCCGCCAACAACACGGTATTCAAGGAACGCCGCGATCTGGTGGTTTCGATGCTGAACCAGGCCAAAGGCCTCACCTGCGCCACGCCGGAAGGAGCATTCTATGTCTATCCGTCCTGCGCCGCCCTGATCGGCAAGACCGCGCCGTCTGGCACGGTCATCAGCAATGACGAAGTTTTCGTGACCGAACTGTTGGCGGCTGAGGGTGTTGCCGCTGTGCATGGTGCCGCCTTTGGCACCTCGCCGTTTTTTCGCATCTCCTATGCTACCGCCACCAAAACGCTGGAAGATGCCTGTCAGCGCATTCAGCGCTTCTGCGCATCATTGAGGTAAAGCCATGTACGACGTTTCCGTACCCGTGATCATTCACGGCCTGAAAACCACGGCCTATCTGCTCAAGAAGGCCGAAGATCACTGCACGGCGAAAAAGATCAAGCCGGAAGCGCTGCTGCAGTTCCGGCTGTTCCCGGACATGTTTCCGTTTATTCATCAGGTGCAACTGGTTTCCGACTTTGCCAAAGGTGCGGGTGCGCGGCTCTCCGGCACGGCCATTCCAAGCTACACTGATGACGAGAAGAGCTTTGCCGACCTGCAGGCCCGCATCGCCAAGACCATTTCCTTCCTCGAATCGCTTGATCGCAACTCATTTGCAGATGCGGCAACCCGGCTCACCAAGGTCCGCGTGTCACGCGACGTGGAAAAGGAGATGACAGGAGCGGAATACTTCAACCGTTACGCCCTCCCGAATTTCTATTTCCACATGACCACGGCCTATAACATCCTGCGCCACAATGGCGTCGAACTGGGCAAGGGCGACTTCCTCGGGCGCAATATCTGACCTGATTCCCGGTTGTGCCTCATTGCCGTCCAGATTCAGGGCGACAGGAGAGACACAGTTTCAAAGGAGATAAACATGAAGACCAAGTTTGCAGCCCTGGCGGCCCTTTCTGCGCTTTTGCTGGCCGCACCCGCCGAGGCCGGAAGCTCAGGCGTTAAAGTCGGCGTTCTCAAGTGCCACATCGAAGGCGGCGTCGGTTTCCTGATCGGCTCGTCCAAAGACGCAGACTGCGTGTTCCAGCGTTCTGGCGGTGGCACCGAGCATTATCGCGGTTCCGTCGGCAAACTCGGCGTCGACATCGGCGTGACAGACCAGACAGTTCTGGGCTGGGCCGTCTTTGCTCCCGGCAAGATCAACCGGGGCGCGTTGAAAGGCAGCTATACGGGTGCCAGTGCCGAAGCGACCATTGGCATTGGCGTGGGTGCCAATGTGCTGGTGGGTGGTTTCAAGAAGGGAATCAACTTGCAGCCACTGAGCCTGCAGGCCCAGTCTGGGCTGAACGTAGCGGCCGGCATTGGCAGCCTGCACCTGCGTTCCGTCCGCTGAATGATGTAAATTCAGGCAATAGCAAATGCGCCGCTCAACCCAGTGGCGCATTTTTTTGCCGGTTCCCGCAGAAGCGAAAAGAACTGAAGAATACTCAGGCAAATTCGGTGTGACCTGTTGCCAAAACGCCGCAGTTTAAGCACTAAATTCAGCCGAGCTCGGATCTGGCAGCAGTTGAGACTTGCCGCTCTCGACGCCACAGATTACAAGTTGAAGCCTGACGCGGGGGCGTCTGGTGGGAATCACATGACAAAGACCAGTTATTTTTACGGCGCACTCCTCACCGGCACGATCATTTCGGGAGCCTTCAGTTCCTGGGCGATGGCAGCGGATATTGAAACCTCACTCCCCGCCGTATCGGCGGTGAACGGCAAGGTCGACTTCGCCGGTGGCTGGTCAGATATCGATCCCGGTTCCAGCGACGCCCTGTTTTACGCTGGCGCAGCGCTGAGTGTGCCGCTGGGCGATACCTTTGGTCTGCAGGCAGACATTGCCGCCCTCAACGGCAACAGTGAAACTGCAGTCGGTGGTGCTCTTCATTTCTTCACCCGCGATCCCAACTCCTACCTCCTGGGTGCCATTGGCGGCGTCGCCGACCTTGGCAACGGCAACATGGTCTGGGGCGGTGGCGAAGCCGAATTCTATCTCGACAATATCTCCATCCAGTCGGTGCTCGGTGTGAGCCATGTAGACCCGTCGGGCATCGCTTCCAGCCATACCGACTTCCTTGGCACCATTGATCTGTCCTACTACGCCACGGAAAATCTGCGCTTCATCGCTGGCGGCAGCACGGCAGGTGGTTTCAGCAGCGGCGGCGTTGGCTTCGAATGGCTGATGCAGGACGCGCTGAACATGCCGGTGGCGCTCAAGGCCGACGTGCGTTTTGGCGAGGATGACTTTGTTGCAGCCAAGGCTGGCGTGACGTTCTATTTCGGCGGCAATGATCCAGGCAAGAGCCTGATCCGCCGCCACCGCGAAGATGATCCGCCAATCCGTGGCTTCGTCGGCCAATCCGGCACGGATATCTTTGGCGCTGGCCTTCAACGCGCCTCCCGGAACCACGTGCCCTCCCGGCGAAGCGCTCAATGGCTATGGATATTGCGTTCTAATCTTTACGTGACATTCGCATCGAATTGGCAGCAGTGCCGCCCATTCGTTTGCCTTCGTTGACGATATGAAATAGCGCCATGCGCATCCTGATCGGATGTGAGTTTGGCGGAGGCCGTGGCCACATTACGTTTGTGAAGGCCGTGCGGGACGCGATCTCGAATCAACATCCCGACGCGCAACTTCAGTTCCACCTCTATGACGATCACTGGGCTCGCCAAGCGGGTCTGACGAATGTCCATGTGCTGCCTGATTTCAGGCCGCTTGGCAGCGCCAAACAATCAGCATCCCGGCAGACATTCGGGCAGATGGTCTTTGAGGCCCTGGTTGCAGGACCAGAGTCATGGCCAGCCCGCTTGCAATACTGGCAGGCCGCCATCGCGGCATTTGAGCCAGATGTGATCCTGGCCGAATACGCGCCGGGCCTGTCGACGTTTGCCAGGAGGCGCATGCCGTGTGTGGTCAGTGGAACGGGTTACTCGGTACCGCCACCCGAACTGCCGCAGTTTCCGATTTTCCGCGAAGACGTTGCTGGGATCGCGCAAAGCGAAGACGAGTGCCTCGCCATTCTCAATCGCGGCCTCGTCGCAGCAGGCGCGCGACGTCTCGATGCGTTGCCGCAACTCAATTCAGCTGATTTCGTCGCGATGGTGACGATCCCGTTGTTTGATCCCTACTGGCAGATTCGCCGGCAGGAATATCTGGGAACAGAAATGCCTGCCGGGGCACCCCACGTGGCGACGCCGAGAAACAGTGGTTGCGCGTATTTCAGTCAGCTACTTGGCGGCGTGGAAGGCCTGAAAGGGTTGGGCCGTGTGAAGCTGCCGATCGAGGCCCTCATCGCTGATCGCCCGGAACACTGGCGCCAGGTTTTCCACAACACCAACGTGACACTGCGCGATACGCCATTTGATCTGCAAACGGACCTGTCTGGTGCGGCCCTCGCCGTCCACTCCGGTGGGTTGGGTTTTGCCGCAGCCGCCGTTCATGCCGGTACGCCGCAAGTGATCCTTTTCATGCATGATGAGCACTGGTCACATGCTCGCGCCCTGCACATGGCACAGATCGGACTTGGCCTGCCGCTGAAATCATCAGGCCCCGATCAAATTGCGGAGGCTATCCACCGCGTGACCTCCGAACCACACTTCCGAACCTATGCGACCGCACTGGCTGAACGCTACAAGCCGTTCACCACGCTGCGGCCGTCGCACCGGGTGGCACGGGAACTGATCAGGCTCGCGGGGTGAGCGCTGCTGCCTCCGGCGTATATTCATTCACGCATTCCGTGAGTTTACGCAGCCGATCAAAGCCCGGGGCCACGAGTTGGGGAAACGTGACATTCACATTGCAGCCGAAGAAAGTGCGCATGTAATCCGCGAATATCTGTTGGCCTCCAGGCTGTGGTGTCCCCAATGGCACATGGCGAACTTCAAAATCGATGGGACCGGTCTGCGCCAGCTGGATGACGTCGGTCGCGATTGCGTCATAGAGTTCTTTTGGAATGTGGAGTGAAACGCGCCGGCCATCCGGCAGCGCGAAAAGGTCGTTATAACGACCGTCGATTTGCGTGATGATGGGAAGCGTCCTGCCGCAACCGCACGGTTCACCCCAGTGCAGTGCATCGCCCTGATCGTAGCGGATGAGTGGTTGAGCCGTGTTGAAGAACGGCGTGATGATGGAACGGCCGACGGTAGATGGTGCGCCGATCCTGCCATCCGGACCAATAGTCTCCAGCAACAGAAGTTCAGAATTGACGTGCCAGCCGGTTCCGTCCGGACAGGGATGGGCGATCTTGTGGCATTCAGTCGTGCTGTACACACCGATGATTTTGGCCCCGAAGGCGCGCTGGCAATCCACCTGTGCTGCCTGCGTGATCCGTTCACCATAGGCAAAAAGACCGGAAAGCCGCGGCCGGCAGCCCATGTGCAAGGCTGCAGCCGCCAGCGCGTGCAACGTGTTGGGTCGCGCCGTCACATATCCCGTTTCATGCGTCATCAGATATTCGACGACCATTTCCGCGGAATTGCTGCGATCCATCTTGATCGATGCTCCGGGGTGAGGCAGCCAGGCAGGAGTCCAATTTCCAAACACGCCGCCATCGGGCACGTCGGCGAGATTGTCACTGCCGCCGGTCAAGAAACAGTTGTTCAAGGTGAGGTCGACATTGTGCCAAGTGAAGGCCCGGAATGTTGCGGCCCGTGCGACTTCGCCCATGAGCAAATTCTGCCGCACTGAAACCGGCAGGCCGGTTGATCCTGAACTGCTGAAGTCTGCACTATGACCATGCCCCGGCGGCATCTGCGAGGCCATCATGTCCTGCCCGTGGGCATAAAGATCGGCGCGGCTGATGATGGGGATATCCGGCCAGCGTTCCCAGTTGATCGAGCCATCGCTGCGAAACATGCAGTCAAGCCGCGTCGCATAGAATGGCACCTGGGCCTTGGCGTGGCGCAGAAGCTGCTCGAGTTGCGAGCGTTGAAATGCAAGCAACTGCTCAGGCGGCCAATACTGGCTTTGCATGAGCATGGCATAGATCTGTTCGCATGTGATGCCCTGGCGTTCTGCCATGCCGGACTGTCCTAGCCCACAACGCCAGCGGCACGCAGACGCGCAATCTCGGCCTCTGACTTGCCCAGCGCCTCGCGCAAAACTTTGTCTGTGCCGTCGCCGAGCCGTGGCGGCGGCTTGTCGTACGCGACAGTTGTTTCTGAAAAGACGATCGGATTGGCGACACCCGGTACCTGCACGCCGTCGTCACGCGTCAGGCCGATCTGCAAGCCACGCGCCAGAACCTGCTCGTTGGCAAAGACCTGATCAATGCTGTTGATCGGACCACATGGCACCGCAGCCGCTTCGAATGCTGCGGTCCATTCCGCCGTGCTGCGCGCCAGCATGAAGGGCCGGAGCAGGGGGATGAGCGTGGTGCGGTTTTCCACCCGGCCCCGGTTCGACGTGAAGCGCTCGTCACTGGCGAGGTGCGGCGCGCCGATGATGCTGCAATACTCCGCATACTGACGATCAGAACCCACCGCCATGATGATATAGCCATCCCGGGTCTCGAAGGTTTGATACGGCACGATATTGGGATGCGCATTGCCCAGTCGCGTGGGCACCTTGCCACCCACGAGATAGTTGAGGGCCTGGTTGGCGAGTACGGCGACCTGTGAATCGAGCAGCGCCAGATCGAGAAATTGACCGGTACCCGTGCGCTCGCGATGGAAGAGAGCTGCCTCAATACCGATCACCGCATGCAATCCGGTAAAGATATCGGCAAAGGCTACGCCCACTTTCATGGGCTCGGCACCGGGCGTGCCATCCGGCTGGCCGGTAATCGACATGAGCCCTGCCATGCCCTGGATCATGAAGTCATAGCCTGCCCGCTGGGCATAAGGGCCGTTCTGGCCAAAGCCGGTGATCGAACAATAGATCAGGCGCGGGTTGACGGCTTTCAGGTTGTCATAGTCGAGGCCGTATTTGCTGAGCCCGCCCACTTTGAAGTTTTCGATCACCACATCGGATTGCACTGCAAGCGCGCGGATCAGAGCCTGCCCTTCAGGGGTCGCCATATCAATGCAGACCGACCATTTGCCGCGGTTGGCGGACTGGAAATAGGCCGCATCACCGCGCGACCCGTCAGGGTTGGTCAGAAAGGGGGGGCCCCAACCGCGCGTGTCGTCGCCTTCACCGGGCTTTTCGATTTTGATGATCTCGGCGCCAAGGTCAGCCAGCATCTGCGTGGCCCACGGCCCGGCCAGCACACGGGTGAGATCAAGAACACGAATTCCGGAAAGAGGACCAGCCATCACACGCCTCACTTCAAAGCAGTCCAAAGAGCTTCATCGACGGCAACGCCATCGCGCTGGGCCAGTTCCAGCTTCTCGGCATAGGGATTCTTGCTGCGTTCACCGCCGAGCGCAAATCCGGGATCAACCGGGCAGCCAATGCCGTAGTTATTCATGACACTATCAGGCAACAGATAGAGCCCGTGCCGCACATTGCGCAGGAACAGGCGGCCATGCTGGCGGGTGATGGCGGCAACTTCGGCGCCGATGAACACACAGGAGATCAACTTGAGATCAAGTCCCAGCGCATCCGGCTCAAGTGTCAGGCTTTGCTCATGATCAGCCAGCGCCTCGGACAGAAGCTTGAGGCCAGGATAGGATACGCCTTCCAGAAAGGCACAGGCGGGTGCGGCGAAATCTAGCCGTTGCAGCATGGCCAAGGCGCACCAAAGCCGCGTGGGCGTGGGCTTCAATTTCCTGCAGGCTGCGATTCATCATTTGGCTTTGGCGCGAAGGCGGCTGCTGCGCAAGAGGCCAGCCGCATCAACGATGGGGTAACCGGCAGCCACCACGTGGGAGTTGAGGCGATGCAGGTCGCGGATCAAATCGACGAAAAGCGCACTGCGCCGCAGCGCTTTGCCCCGGTCGCCATTCTTGCGTGAAAAGTGTTCCCGGATCACCCTGTTTTCCAAGGTTCGGAAGGCATCCTTCTGGGCGATGAGGGCCTGCGCCGCCGTCACATCACGGGAACTCAACACAGCTGTGGCATTGCGGATATTGTTGCGGATCATCTCGCACAGAGACTCCAGCGCTTGCGTTTCCGCCGCGCTGAAATCATGGTTCTCGCGTACCTTGGCCTTGATGCGGTCACCAATATTCAGTTGCACGATGTCGCCGGCATGCTCGAGATTGCTGACATAAAGCACGATCTCGAGGGCGCGGCGCCCATCCTCCGGTTCCACCGTGCGCTCGGCGATGTCTGCAAGGAATGTCTGGATGTCAGTGTGATAACGGTTAAGGCGCTCATCCAGCATGCGCAACTCCTTGAGCTTTTCAAGGCTGTTGCCGCGCATGGCCTCGAGAGCGGTTGAAAACATGTGTTCCAACACCTCGCTCATGCGACCGGTTTCCAGCACAGCATTGGCAAGCGCTGCAGCGGTGTTCGAAGTTCCAAGCAATATATAGCGCGGTGCGGCGAGGTGATCACTCACAACAGATTCATCCGGCAGCAACCTTTTCGTCACCGCAGCAACAAAACGTGTGAGCGGTAACCACACTATTCCGACAACGAGGTTGAGGCTGAGATGCAGGGCCAGCGATGCAGTGAGACCCGGCAGGCCGAATTGTGCCTGCACCCGGACAATCCACGGCAGGAGCGGCAAGGCTGCGACACACAACACACCACGCGCCAAGAGATTGGCCACAGGCAGTCGCCGCGCAGCCACAGGCATGGACATGGATCCGAGAAGTGCCGGCAGACCGCCCCCAAGATTGATGCCGAGAATGAAGGCGGCAGCACTCTCCATCCCCATGCTGTTGTTGGAGGCGAGCGAGCCAATCACCAGGATGGCAGCCAGTGTTGAATGAAATGCCCAGGCAAGTATGGCACCGACGATGAAGGCCAGCACTGGTTCATGGCCCAGTGCTGCAAGCACATCATGGAAAAGCGACGCATCATTGAGTGGCCGAGTGGATTGCGAAATCAGTTGCAGCGCCATGAGCATGAGACCCACACCGATCAGGATCCGGCCGAAACTGTGTGGCCGGCTTTCCCGGGTGAAGGAAAAAACCATGTAACCAGCAAAAACCAGCAGTGGAGATAGCGACTTGACGGCGCTGGCACCGGAAGCAAACAGCGTTGTGGCAACAGCCGAACCTACATCCGCGCCGAGCAAGACGGCAATGCCCAGCATGAGCGGAAGCCCGCCCGCCGCTGCGATGTTGGATACGATCAATCCTGTGGCGGTGCCGCTTCCCAGGACCGTGGTTGCTGCAGCGCCGGCGAAGAACGCCGAGATGCGGCTGCTCAGGCGGTGCTGCAAAAACAGCTTCAACTGTTCGCCCCAACCGCGCGTCACACCAGTACGAACCATGCGTACGCCCCACAGCAGCAGCGCCACACCACCCAGCAAATTGACGATAATGGCAGTGCCTGGGTTCACGCCGAAAACTCACGAAACAGTGAATATTGTTTATTGTTTTCAACCAGTTGCATTGATTTCACGACCTTTGGCATTAACTTGCACCAGGGCCGAATTCCTGCACGTCCATTTCTTTCAGAACCGCTTCTATCGCTTTGGCCAATTCCTTGATCACCTTGTCGTTGACTTGACCGATAGTGCCGATGCGGAAGGTCGTTGGTTTGCCCAACAGGCCCGGCGCAATTACGAAGCCGCGCTGCCGCAGCCCTTCGTGGAAGACGGAATAGTCAAACTTGGCATCGCCGGGCGCGAGGAAGCACTGAGTAATCGGTCCCGCTTCGGTGTCGGCCACGAGTGGTGTAAAGCCCATGGCGCGCATCCGCGTGATCAGCTCTTCGGCATTGCGCTGATAGCGGGCGCGGCGCATGCCGATGCCGCCTTCGGCTTCCAGTTCGCGCAAAGCCTGGCGCAGGGCTGCCATCGCGTGTGTTGGTGGTGTGAAACGGAAACCGCCATTGCCTTCCAACTCCTTCCACTGGTCATGAAGGTCGAGTACAACCGATTGGCTCTTGCCTTCACTGGCGATAAGCATGTCGCGCTTCACCACCACAAAGGAAACTCCCGGCACACTTTCCAGGCACATGTACCCGGCAGAAATCATCACATCAATCTGGTCGTTCACGAGGTCGATCGGCAGCGCACCAAACGAGGCGATGGCATCAACCATGAAGACTTTGCCACGGTCCTTCACCAACTTGCCAATCTCCGCAACAGGATTGATGATCCCGGAGCCGGTCTCGCAATGGGTGAGCCAAACGTGGCTGATCTCCTTGTCGGCTTCAAGTGCAGCCTCGACATCAGCCGCTGTCACTGCGGCGCGATCATCTTTTGTGAGCCTCACGACATGGCGGTCAAGCTTCTCGAGTATGATGGCGGCTCGGGCGCCGGATACTCCATTGCTGATGACAAGAGTTTTCCTGCGCTTGTCTGGTGTGAGGCAGCCGAGTGCTGCTTCAACTGCATACGTTCCAGGCCCCTGCAGCAATATGCATTCATGGCTTTCATCGCCGCCAGCGAGGCGTTTCACTTCGCGACGGACGTCGGCCACGAGAGTGCGGAACTCCGTGTCCTGGGCACCGTAGTCTACCAGCATGGCGAGCTTCACCCCCCGCGATGTTGTGAGCGGACCTGCCGTCAAGAGATAAGGCATGTCCTCCTGGCCGGACGGACCTTTGAAGCGAGGTGGCACATAGTAGGTCGTGTTCATGTAAAATCTTCCAAGGCAGACAATGCAACAGCCTGCCATTTTGACCGAGTCAAGATGCAATTCATAGTCTCAAATCGCCCCTTGCGGGATTGCAGAACTGCCCCATAATGCCACTGCTTTGCGGGAGTTTCCAACATGACGATCGGTTACACTATCCTGGCGCTCATTGTCGCCGTGGCTGGCTATTTGGTCTATGCCTATAACGCCCTTGTTTCGAACAAGAACCTGGTGGCCGAAGGCTGGAGTGGCATTGACGTACAATTGAAGCGCCGTGCTGACTTGATTCCAAATCTGGTGGAAACCGTGAAGGGCTATGCCACGCACGAAGACAAGCTCTTCCGCGATATCGCCGAGCTGCGCGCCAAGTCGATTGCTGGCGGCAGCGTCACCGACCAGTCTGCGGTGGGGCAGGCCATGTCTGCGGCCCTTGGCAGGCTTTTCGCCATCGCCGAAGCCTATCCCGAACTGAAAGCCGACGCCAACTTCCGCGATCTGCAGGACAAGCTCTCCGGTGTCGAGGATGAAATCCAGTTGTCGCGCCGCTACTACAATGGTGCCGTGCGCAACCTCAATACCATGATCGAGTCCTTCCCTTCGAATGTGGTAGCCAACTTCTTCCACTTCACCAAGGCAGAGTTCTTTGAAATCGGCGATGCCGCCCAGCGCGACACGCCGAAAGTGGATTTCAAGACGCGCTGACCGCCATGCTGCGTGCCCTCGCTGCCGTTCTGATCGTATTGTTCAGCCTGGGCCATGCGGCCTTGGCCGACGAAGTTATCCGCAACTTTGTGAGCGACGTCACGGTTCAGGCTGACGGTTCACTCACGGTTCGCGAAACCATCACGGTACGCGCCGAGGGTAACGAGATCAGACGCGGCATCCTGCGTGATTTTCCCACCACCTACGTCGATCGCTACGGCCAGAAAGTGCAAGTCGGGTTCGACGTCGTCGAGGTGCAACGGGACGGTCGCAGTGAACCGTGGAGCACCAGTTATGTGCAGAACGGAGTCTCTATCCGTATCGGCGACAAGGACGTTTTCCTCAACACCGGCGATCATACCTACAAGATCACTTATCAGACCACGCGCCAGATTGGCTTTTTTGATGGCTTCGACGAACTCTACTGGAACGTCACTGGCAACGGTTGGACCTTTCCGATTGAACGCGCACAAGTCATCATCCGGTTGCCGCAAGAAGCTGTGACATCGCGTCCATCTGTCTACACCGGCCGTTTTGGCGAGAAGGGCAGTGACGCAAGGATCACCAACACAGGCGGAAATGTCTTCGCCGCGCAAACCACACGCAGGCTGGAAACCAACGAGGGCTTCACCGTTGCAGTGGCCTGGCAGAAGGGCATTGTTGCACCTCCCAGTGCCAGCCAGCAGCGATGGTGGTGGATCGCCGACAACATGGGTTATTTCCTGCTTGGCCTCACCATGCTGGGTGTTGGATTTTACTATCTCTGGGCCTGGAACAAGGTCGGTCGCGATCCGCCGGGTGGCACCATTGTGCCATTGTTCCATCCGCCCGAGGGTATGGGGCCTGCGGGCGTGCGCTATATCTGGAAGGAAGGCTTCGATGATCAGGGTTTCGCCGCAGCTGTGGTGGGACTGGCGGTCAAGAAGCGCCTGCGCATTGACGATGACGATGGGGAATATTCGATCACGCGTTTGCCCGGCGGCCGCGATGCGCTGACCCGCACCGAACAGGTTTTGCTCAATGCTCTGCCACAAGGTACGTTGCACCTGAAGCGCGGCAACCACATCGCAGTGGGTTCGGCCCGAAGTGCAATTTCCGATGCCATTGATGATGAGTTCGATGGCACCATTTTCCTGAAGAACCTGCGCTGGTTCGTATTGGGAGCAGTCCTGTCTGCTCTGGGCTTGCTGGTCGCTGGCTTCCTCATGCCCTCAGGGGAGGGCGCAATTGTCTTCTTCACGACCATCTTCTCGTCAATCTGGTGGGGCGTTGTTCTCACCGTGGGCTGGGCCGTGGTGAAGGGCCTGATGTCGGGGCGCGGCTTCTTCACAAAGCTGCGGTCGTTGATGGGAGTGATTTTCCTTCTGCCATTCGCAGGCGCCGGCATCGCCGTACCGGTGGCGACATTGTTCGGCTCTGGGGCCTCATGGCCGATGATGTTGTTCATGGGCGGAGCGGTACTGTTGGCCCTCTACAATCTCGTATTCTTCTGGCTGCTGAAAGCGCCAACGCCCAAGGGCCGTGCCGTGCTCGATCAAATCGAGGGCTTCCGCATGTATATGACCACGGCGGAAGAGGAACGCCTGAAGGTGCTGCATCCGCCGGAGAAAACGCCGGAACTGTTCGAACGCTATCTCCCCTATGCGATGGCGCTGGATTGTGAAAACGAGTGGAATGCGAAGTTTGCCAGCGTCCTCGCCGCCGCCGCTGCAGCGGGCGTGGGAGCGGCAACAGTCGGGACCTGGTATCACGGCAGCGGTGGATTCAACTCGCGCAATTTTGGCAGGGATCTCAGTTCTGGTCTCGCGTCGTCAATCTCATCCGCTTCGGTTGCACCCGGCAGTTCATCCGGCTCGGGCGGTGGTGGTTCCTCCGGTGGTGGCGGCGGCGGCGGCGGCGGTTCGGGCTGGTAGGCCTACTGCCACTCGCCGAGATAGCGCGTCACCTGTTCATCCGTTGTGGCAAAGAATGCAGCCGTATCAACCGGTGGGCGCACCACGCCGCCATCAACGAAGATCACCTGATCGGCAAAGCCACGCGCATCTTCTGGCTGGTGCGTCACCATCAACGTGGTGAGGCCACGGGCACCATGCAGGTCTTTCACCAGTGCCATCATGTCGCGCCGCAGGGCAGGGCCCAGTGCCGCGAACGCCTCATCGAGCAGCAGGATTGGCCGCTTGCGTACCAGCACCCGCGCAATGGCAATGCGTTGGCGCTCACCACCCGACATGTCGCCGGGAAGGCGTCGCGCCAGATGGGAAAGTCCCACCGCTGCCAACGCGTCATCAATCTGCGTCTGCTGTTCATCTGTCAGTGACAACGACGGCGATAGCCCGAGCGCCACATTGGTCCAGGCATCAAGATGGGCAAAGCTGTTGTTGTCTTGAAACACGGCACTCACCGGGCGCGCCGAGGGTGGTGCATGTGTAACGTCCTGGTCCGCCAACACCACGCGACCCGAGGCCAGACTCATCAAAACCGGCAATGACATTGAGCAAGGTCGATTTGCCCGATCCACTGGGCCCAAGCACGGCAGCAAAGCAACCAGGTTGCACAGCCATATCGATGCCGAGATGAAAACCATCGCGCGCATAGCGGCCCGATTCAATTTTGATCATGGGGTGTTGCTTTGCCGGATTCATGTGTGGGCGTCCCGGCGTCGGCCAATGCAGTTTGCCACAAGAGTTATGGCAAGGCAGAGCGCCGCCAGCACAAGCGCCGTCCCTTGTGCGTTGGCGCTGCGATACTGCCCCATCTCGGAGGCGATGAGAGTGGGCAGCGTGACCAACCCCTGGGAGCCGAGCAGCATGACCGCCGTGAGATCACCGAAAGACAGCACGAACGCCAGCAGAAAGGCCTGTGCAACGGGGCGGATCAGCGCTGGCGCATCGATGCGCCGGAAACGCGACCAACCGGAAAGCCCCAACTCAGCACAGAGCCGATCATGATGGGGCATCACGCCAGCCATGGCGGCAGACAAAATTGTCACTGAAAAAGGCAGTGCCATCAAGGCATTGAGGGACGAAATCAAGAAAATGCTGGAAGCCTGGCCTGGACCCGTACCACGCAACAGGATGAACCACCCCGTCGCCAAGACAGCAGGCGGCAAGATCAACCCGAGAAGACCCGTCGCGATCAACGCGCCACGCCAGCGCGGATGCCGCACCTGCAACAGGGCCAGTGGCCAGGCCAGAACCAGGGCGATGCAGGCACTCAAGATGGCGATCAAGACGCTGAGCCCCAAGGCGTGGAACAGTGCCGGGCGCATTGACAGCTGCGCGACACCAGCAGTCACAAGAGCCAGCAAGGGTGGCACAACCAACATAGCTGCGAGGAGAAGCGAGGCCACACCCGGTATGCCCATGGTCCCCAAGCGCAGCGGTACCTCACGCAACCGTGCACCCATGGCCACCGGTGCAGCCATTTGACCCGCGGCCAGGACCAGAGCGAGGCACAACACGATCTGCAGGAGCGACAGGGTGACCGCCCGTGTAACGTCAAAGTCGAGCCGCAATGATTGATAGATCGCCACTTCCAGTGTCGTGGCCGACGGCCCGCCAAGCGTCAAAACTATGACGAAGCTTGCGGCACACAGCAGGAATATGAGTGCTGCAAGGCGAGGCAGCACGGGCCTCAGCGCCGGCCACTCCACATGCCGCCATGTCGCGCCCGCCGAAAATCCCAGTTGCTGCGCCAGCCGCACGTTCTCCGGCTGAACCGCTTCAAGCGCCTCGACAATAAAACGAATGGCAAGCGGCAGGTTGAAGAACACATGGGCCAGCAGAATTCCTGCCAGGCCATAGAGACTGAACAGCCCACCGAACCAGCCCGCCTGACCGTACAGCTCCACCAGTGCCAGAACCACAACGATGGCAGGAAGAGCTTGCGGCACAGCGAAGACCGCCATCAGCGTGTCGCGCCCTGCAAAGCGCCGCAAGGCCAGCGCCCGCGCCGCCGGTACGGCCAATGCAATCGAGATCACCGTGGACAAGCCAGCCTGCAACAGCGTGAATATGAGAACGCGCCAGATGTAGGCATCGATCGATACGCCGCCCCCTTGTGCAAGAGCAAAGCCGATGAGCGGCACAAACCCGGCCGCCACCGCTACAATCACCACGGCAGGTGCTGCCAGCAGTGCACTGCCGAATGTGCTGGCGTGTCTCACCCGGTCACCGCATTGAGCCATTCGTCAATCCATTCACGGCGCCTCGCGTTCACCTCCGCTGGCGTGAACAAGAAGGTTTTTTCCGGTTTGACGATTTTTTCGAAGGCAGCAGGCAGGGGTTTGTCTGTTTTTCCGGCAGGCAACATCCAGTTGGTGGCCGGAATTTCATTCTGGAAACCAGGCGTCAGCATGAAATCGAGGAACTTTCTGGCCAGCGGCAATTCCGGTGAACCCGCAATGGCTCCCGCGACTTCCACTTGCAGGTAGTGTCCTTCGGCAAATGCGGCAGCCTTGTAACGCTCGGTTTTGTCTATCTCAATATGATAGGCGGGAGATGTGACGTAGGAGAACACCATGGGCGCCTCGCCCTTGGTGAAAAGACCATAGGCTTCCGACCAACCGGGAGTCGTGGTCAGAATGCGCCCACGCAGTTTGGCCCATGCAACGGCAGCCTTGTCGCCATAGACAGACTTCATCCACAACAGGAAGCCAAGCCCCGGCGTTGACGAACGCGGGTCCTGCAGAATGATTTTCTGCGCCGGATCGCCATTGACCAGTTCGTCCAGCGACTTTGGCGGCAACGGCATTTTCTCGCTGTCGTACACGATGGCGAAATGGCCATAGTCAAAAGGCAGGAATTCGGTGTCGGTCCAGCCACCGGGTACGTTGGTGGTGGGAGCGGAGACGTTATGCGGCGCGAACAAGCCCGTGCCTCGCGCTTCATCGGTCAGGTTGGTATCAAGACCAAGCACGACATCGGCGCTGGTCTTGGCGCCCTCCAATTTCAACCTGTTGAGCATCGCCACACCATCGGCGAGCGCCACCCACTCCACGCTGCACGCGCAGGATTTTTCGAAGTTTGCCTTGATGGCGGGACCAGGCCCCCATTCCGAGACAAAACTCTCGTAGGTGTAGACGGTGAGCACGCTCTTTGCTTGGGCAGTGATTGCGAGCAAAAGCAACGTGGCGAGTGAAAGAACGAGTTTCTTCATAAGTCCTCCATTCGCCAGGGATCGAGACATGGAGGAGGGGGCAATGATGCCGGACCCGCTCGCAATCCCTACGCTGGCATAATCCAGATCAGGTTCAGCGAGTTGGCCTTGCGGGCCTCTCAGCCCCGCCTTGCGGCAGAGCACCCCGTTGAGAGCAGCGTTGGATTTAGTCCAGCACCCTCGCGCTGGCAAGGCGGACCTGTTACATGGCAGCCATGACGAGCAAATTCACCATACTTCTGGGCGGTGACGTGACCCCCACCGATCGCCTGCGCGCCCAGGTAAAGGACACCCGTGTCATCGCCGCAGACAGCGGCATGGCCCACGCAAATGTGTTGGGGCTCACCCCGGAACTCTGGGTCGGTGATTTTGACTCGGCCGGAACTGCACTGGAAACAGCTTTCGCCCACGTACCGCGCCATGTCTTTCCCGCTGCCAAAAATGCCACTGATGGTGAAATTGCCATCAGCGAAGCGCTGAAGCGGGGCGCAACTGAACTTGTCCTCGTCGGGGGCTTCGGCGGCCAGTTCGATCACGTGCTTGCCCACGCGATGTTGCTCATCGCACTCGCCCGCCGCGGTATCGGTGCTGTACTCACCAGCGGCAACGAGGAAGCTCATGCACTCATCCAGCTGCTGCTGTTCGTCGACCTCAAGCCCGGCACGCGCCTCTCCCTCATTCCCATGACCGATGTGAAGGGCCTCACGATATCCGGCGTGCGTTGGCCCTTGCAGGAACGCGATGTGCCGCGCGGTTCCACTCTGACGCTGTCAAATGAATGCACCGGCGGCCGCACCGCCTTGGGATTGACCGGCGGCGACGCACTGGTGGTGATCTACCCATGAAGATGTTGCACAAGATTTCCCGTCTCGGCCAGCGCGGCGACGGTATCGTCGAAACACCACAAGGTGTGCTGCATGTGCCCAAGGTCCTGGCTGGTGAAGTTGTGGAAATGGCTGGCAACAGGTTGCTGCGGGTGACGCAGGCATCACCGGACCGTGTTCAACCCTTCTGCGCCCACTACGATGACTGCGGCGGCTGCAAGTTCCAGCACTGGCGCGAGGCGGCCTATCGCACCTGGAAGCAGGCACTGGTTGCCGATGCCTTGAATGCCTATGGCCTGAAGCCCATACTGGCGGAAATGCGCGATGCACATGGCGCGGGCCGCCGCCGTGTGTCGTTGCATGTGCGCCAGATGGATGGCGTCTGGCGCGCCGGCTTCATGGAGCAGAAGACGCACGATCTTGTGGCGTTGGATCAATGCCCCGTGCTTGTGCCGCAGTTGCAGGACAGCGCGAGGCTCGCTGCCGAATTCGGTCCGCATCTCGGCGCTTGCGATGTGGCCATCACTGCGGCGGTCAACGGCATTGATGTGTCAATCAGGGCCGAACGCAAGGCGGTGGAAAAGCGCCTGCCTGCGCTTTCGGCGCTTTTTAACGCCCGCAAGATTTTGCGCCTCTCGATCAACGGCGAAGTCTTCGCGATGGCCGCACCACCCGTGGTGCAATTGGGCGCCGCGACCGTAAACCTGCCGGTCACATCATTTCTGCAGGCCACTCTTGCAGGTGAAGAGGAACTCTATGCCCTCGTCCTCGCGGCACGTCCCAAGAAGGTCCGCCATGTGGCTGATCTGTTCTCTGGTTTGGGCACCTTCGCGTTGCGCCTGGCGCAAGAATTTTCGGTGACAGCATTCGATTCCGACAAGCCCGCCATCGAGGCGCTGAACAAGGCAACGCGCAACACGCAAGGCCTGCGCCCTGTCAGTGCCGTGGCCCGCAATCTGTTCAACGCGCCATTGACGCTCAACGAATTGAAGGAGTTTGACTGGGTAGTGTTGGATCCGCCGCGCTCGGGTGCCGAGGCGCAAGTTCGCATGCTCGCGAAGTCTTCACTGCAGCACGTGACCTATGTTTCCTGCGATGTGCAGACATTTATCCGCGATGCCCGCATTCTCGACGAAAACGGTTTCAAGCTGGTGACTGTGTCGCCCGTCGATCAATTCAAGTGGACACCACATGTGGAGCTTGTGGGCGTTTTCCAACGCAAGTGATCACGCCAAATGAAAATGTCCCCGCTCCTTGGGAGGGGGACATTCGTTTCTCTCATACGTACAGAGGTGATGATCAATCCTTGGCGCGTTCCACATAGGACGAATCCGACGTGTCAACGACAATGCGCGTACCTGCGGTGATGTGTGGCGGCACCATGGTGCGCACGCCATTGGAAAGCACGGCGGGCTTGAAAGACGAGGAAGCCGTCTGGTTCTTGATTGCCGGTTCCGTTTCAGTGATTTCGAGTGTCACGCGCTGCTGGATTTCGATCGAGATTGGCGCATCATTGAACAGTGCCACCTGGCATTCCATGCCTTCCTGAAGAAATGCCGCGCTATCACCAAGCATGTCTGCAGGCACGTTGATCTGTTCGTAGTTGGACGGGTTCATGAATACATAGTTGTCACCATCTTGGTAGAGATAGGTGTGGGTGATGGTTTCAACGAAAGCGCGCTCCATCGCATCGGTCGTCTTGTAACGCACGACGGTCTTCACACCGTCCGAAATGCGGCGCATGTCGATGGTTGTCGTTGGAGTGCCTTTGCCGGGATGCATGCTTTCGGCCTTGAGTACGACATAAAGCTTACCGTCCTCATGTTCGATCACGTTACCTTTACGCACGCCGCTGGCGATGACTTTGACCACGGTTGTTCTCTCTTGATTTGCAATTGTGTATGAAAGCTGGCGCGCTCATAGCAGGGGGCATGACGAAAGCCAACCCCCGGCCATTTGCAAGCCGGGCCAGTGTTTACCGCAGCAGGAAAGTCTGACGTGAACAACAATCCACCGACCACGTCACCATGGTATGCTCCGGACCGGCACCAGGACCGGCGCGGCTTGCTGCTATCGCGCAATCGTATCATTGCGGCACTGAGGAAGTGGTTTGCCCGGCGGCACTTTAACGAAGTGGACGTTCCGTCATTGGCAATCTCGCCGGGCAACGAGGCGCATCTCCATGCTTTTGCAACTGAGTTGATCAACAACGACGGCACGCGCGAAGAGCGCTATCTCCACACCTCTCCCGAATTCGCCTGCAAGAAGCTTCTGGCGGCTGGTGAGACGCGGATATTTTCGCTTGGCCATGTTTTCCGCAACCGCGAACGCACGCCAACTCACGCGCCTGAGTTCACCATGTTGGAGTGGTATCGTGCCAATGTCCCTTACCGAACCATCATTGACGACACACTGGCGCTGGTACGACTGGCGGCAGAAACAACCGGGCATAGTGTCTGGCATTGGCGTGACCGCAATTGCGAAGTCCATGCCGAAGCGGAATGGTTAACTGTCAACGACGCCTTCAAGCGCCATGCTGGCGTTGACCTTCTTGCCACGTTGCGCAAGGACGGCGCGCCCGACCGTGATTCCCTTGCTGCGATCTCACCCGTCACTTTCGGAGAGGGTGAGAGTTGGTCAGATATCTTCAGCCGCATTCTTGTGGAAAAAGTTGAGCCACATCTCGGCAACGGTCATATTACGGTTCTCTACGAGTATCCTTCGTGTGAAGCCGCTCTCGCCCGCGTTTGCCCACACGATGGCCGCGTTGCCGAGCGCTTCGAGCTCTATGCCTGTGGCGTCGAACTTGCCAACGGGTTTGGGGAACTCACAGATCCCGTGGAACAGCGCCGCCGCTTCGAAAGTGAAATGGAAGTCAAGGCGCGTGTCTATGGCGAACGTTATCCCATCGATGAAGAGTTGCTGACCGCTTTGGCAACGATGCCGCCTGCCTCCGGTGTGGCACTGGGGCTTGATCGCGTCATCATGTTGGCAACGGGCGCCACACGCATAGACCAAATTCAGTGGGTGCCAGTGGGATAGGCGAACCGAACTACAATTTGGAAGCCAGTTTCTTCATGCGCCGTTCGTGATAGCCACGGATGAGTTTTTCGAAGGCCTTGCTCGTCACATCGCCACGTACGCCGGAATAAGATTCGGAAATCTTCTTCTGCGCCGCTGCTTCACGGTCCTTGCTCAGGGGATGGCTGCCATAAATGAGATTGGCAAGGCGTGAACCTTGTGGCGCATACTGCCGGAAGACGCGTTGCACACTCACCATCTCGTTGGGATCATATCCCGCCGCCACGAGGATATCGATGGCGATCGTGTCAGCTTCTTTTTCCTGGGAACGGATTGCAGCATTGATGGTTGCGCCGCCGCCCACCCGCAGCAATTTGCCAATACTTTGATCCATGGAGTCAGGCGTAATGGCATCGGTGAGACTACGGCCAGCCTTGCGGGCGATGCTGTATTGGCGCTGCCGCAAGGGATGACGGCGCAGCACATGGGCAATTTCATGGGCCAGTACGGAAGCGATCTGGCCTTCGGTATCGCAGTACATGAGCAGACCTTCCTGCACCACGATGATGCCCGCCCCTGGCGTGAAGGCATTGATCTGCTCGTCCTTCACCAACAGAACCTTGTAGCTCACCCCTTGCGTATTGAGCGGCTTGACAAGACGTTCGACCACGCGTTGCAGGTGCGATTGCATGGCTTTGTCCGGCGACTGCCCGAGACGCGCCACCCACAATTTGCTGAGTTCCTCGGCATGGCGTCTTTCCGCTTCCGGGGAAGCGTCAAAGGCACGCTGCAACTCCTTCGGCGAGGTGCCAATCTGCTTGGCCACGGCCTTGCGGAACTGAGCTTTTTCCTGTTCCAGAAGGAAGCTCACGGAATTGCGGCCACCGGACGTGCAGCCAGCCAAAATCAGCGCCAGAAGGACTGCCGCACTGGGTAGAACTTTGCCGTAAATCAACTGCCAATGCCCTTGCATATTTGCCCCATGCACAGGTAGTTCGCTGTCGCCGCGCAAATATTTGCCGTGATTTGCCACCTGGCGCAAGTCCACATTTAAGCAATCTCTACGCGAGACCCTCAGCTTTCAACACTTGTTTGACGCTGGTCGCCATCTTGTCCACAATTTCAGCGAGTTCTGCATCGCTGGCATTGTATGGGGGGGCGAGAATGACGACGTCGCCGTTCACGCCATCGACATTGCCGCCGACGGGATAACAGATCAGGCCATTGGCCAAGGCCTGCTGCCGCACCTGCATGAAAATCTTGCGCGAAGCATCGAAGGGTTTCCTGGTCTTGCGGTCGGCAACGAGTTCTGTGGCAATGAAATGCCCGCGGCCACGAATGTCGCCGATGGCCTCAACACCTGCCAAAGCATCGGCGATCATCGCCTTGATCTTCGGCTCGTTGGCGGCGACCCGCGCCACGAGGTTTTCCCGGGCCACGATTTTTTGAACAGCAATGCCAGCCGCACAGCAGGCGGTATGTCCGGTGAACGTGTGGCCCGTCATCGGCGCGCCATGAGCCGCCATGATGGCATTTGAAATCCGGTCGGAATAGATGGCAGCACCGAGCGGCAAATAACCCGCCGCCAATCCCTTGGCGACCGACATGATGTCTGGCTCCACGCCTTCAAACTCTAGCGCCCGCCACGTTCCAACACGGCCAGCCCCGCACATCACTTCATCGGCGATCATCACCACGCCATACGTGTTGCAGATGTCACGCACGCGCTTCGAATATCCGGCGGGGGCGGGCACACATCCACCGGCAGCTCCCACTACTGGTTCAAAGATGAACGCCGCAATTGTCTCTGGCCCTTCGCGCAGGATCGCGGCTTCCAGTTCCGCGGCACAGGCTTCGCCAACAGTCTCGGCAGTCGCGCCAGCGATGGGCCGGTAAGCATTGGCGGGCGACACGCGTACTGCATCAATGAAGGCGCCTTCGTAAGCTGCACGGCGTTCAATGAAGCCTGATACACCAAGCGCGCCCAGCGTGTTGCCATGCCAGCTCCGCTCTCGCGCGATGAACTTGCGGCGGCTTTTCTGGCCAACGGCGGTTTGATATTGTAGAGCAAGTTTCAGGCAGCTTTCCACCGCTTCTGAACCACCAGTCACATAAACCATGTGATTGAGCGTGCCGCCACAGCGCTGGCGGATGATGCCAGTCAGCTCTTCCAGCGCATCAGTGGTGAAATTGTAGCGATAGCCATGGGCGATGCGATCCAGTTGTTCGCTGATCGCCGCATTCACCTCCTCATTGGCGTGTCCGATACAATAAACGGCAGGCCCACCCGAACCATCGATGTAAACCTTGCCGTCAACATCATGGAGATAGCTGCCCTTGGCCCAAACAACTTTCGGCAACTGGCCGGTGGAATGGATATTGGGCGGCAGTTTTGCGGGTGCGTTCATGGCATTTATCTGTTTCTTGCTGTGATGGTACTGCTAGACTGGCATGCCAGAAAAAGAAAATCCATGATCACGCTCTACGACGACATTCAACGCAGCCACGCTCCCGAGACATTCCTTGTGGCGGGACGCCCGCAACCGATTCCCGAAAAACCCGTCCGTATCGACATGCTGATGAAAGGTGTCGGTTACATCGGAAGCCAGGTTGAAGTGCCCCCGCCGATTGACCTCGATACCGTGGCGTTGGTGCATGACCGCCGCTATCTCAGTTTTCTTGAAACACTGCGCGAACGCTGGGCCCACGTGCCGGACGCGAGCGATATTCCGCTGCCTAACGTCTACGCAATCCAGCGCACCAGCCTTCCGCCAATCGGCTATCCCGAAGCGGTAGTGGGGCAGGCGGGTTATCACCTGGGCGACGGCGCCTGCCCGGTGACGGCAACAACTCTTGCCGCCGCCACGGCGAGCGCCGCCTGTGCCGTTGAAGGTGCCCGCCGCATCGCCGCTGGCACGCGGCTGATCTATGCGCTCTGCCGCCCACCCGGTCATCATGCCGCCTCCGATCTTGCCGCTGGCTTCTGCTTCTTCAACAATGCCGCGCTTGCTGCCGAAGTCTTGACCCGCGCCGGGCACCGCGCCGCAATTCTGGATATTGACGTGCATCACGGCAACGGCACGGAGGCAATCTTCTATGACCGTGCCGATGTCCTCACCGTTTCCATTCATTGTCATCCCCGCCGTTTCTATCCGTTCTTCTGGGGATATGCCGAAGAACGCGGCAGAGGGGCGGGCGAAGGCTTCAACCTCAACCTGCCGCTGGAACGTGGCGCCGATATCAACATCTACCTCGCTGCCCTCGAAATCGCCTTGCAGCGCATTGTGGACTTTGCACCGACACATCTGGTGTTGGCATCGGGGCTCGACATCGCCATTGATGATCCATTCAAGGGCTTTGCCATACGAACGGAGGATTTCGCACAGATTGGCGCTCGCATTGCGCAAATGCGTTTGCCCACGGTGGTTGTGCAGGAGGGTGGTTATCCGTCCGATACGCTTGGTGACAATCTTGCCTCGCTGTTGAAGGGCCTCGGTGCATGAGCCTGAGAATCCGCCCTATGCGCAAGGGCGAGGAAGCCGCCGTAGCGGCCCTGCTGCGGCAGCTCCCGCGAGACCTCGATCTCGGGATCGAATTCGCCATCACCGGAGAAGCATTGGCGGAAGCGGCAGGCCTTGCTGAAATTTCCATCGCCGAAGATTCCGGCCTGATGCTCGGTGTGTGCTCCTGGGTCATGACCTATTCCACCCAGCGTGCCATGCCAGGCATCTACATTTGTGACCTGTTCGTGCTGGGCCATGCCCGCGGCCGTGGCATCGGTGATGCGTTGTTGCGTGGCGTGATGGTGGCCGCAACAAAGCGCGGCGCCGGTTTCATCAAGATGGAAGTGGACAAATCCAACGATGGAGCCGCCCGTTTTTATGAGCGGCTTGGCTTCAAACACAAGACCGACGACCGTTACTACGCCCTTGAACCAGACGCATTCGCCGACCTTCTCAAAGGAGAAAAAACATGACCATCAAGACCGTTGGACTGATTGGTGCCGGCCTCATGGGGCATGGCATTGGCAAAAACGTTGTTGAGAAGGGCTTTGCCCTCAATGTCATGGCGCACCGGAGCCGTGAGACGGTGGATGATCTGGTGAAGCGCGGTGCCAAAGAACTGAAGACACCAGCTGAAATCGCTGCCGCATCCGATCTGGTCATTCTCTGTGTCACCGGAACCCCACAGGTGGAAGAAACCGTTTATGGCGCACAGGGATTGTTGGCCGGTGCCAGGCAAGGCCTGATCGTCGCCGACTGTTCCACTGCCATACCTGACTCGACCAAGAAGATCGCTGAGGACTGCGCCGCCCGGGGAATCACATTTGTCGACACCCCGATGAGCCGCACACCCAAGGAAGCGGAGGCTGGAACGCTCTGCCTGATGGTCGGTGGTGACACAGCCGTGCTCGACAAGATCAACCCCGTACTCAGCACCTTTGCAGATACCATCATCCGCACGGGAGCGGTGGGCACTGCCCACCAGGTGAAGCTGATCAACAACTTCCTGGCCCTGGGTCATGCTGCGATTGCGGCAGAAGCCATCACCGTTGCCAGCAAGGCAGGTGTGGACATGAATGCGCTCAAAGACATCATCATGGCCGGTGGCGCACAGTCCACCATGTTCGGCCGGCTCATCAACGTACCGCTGCATGATGACGACAGTCACGCCAAATTCGCCATCCGCAATGCCCGCAAGGATCTGCGCTACTACACCAACATGACCGAGAACATGCCGGTCGCATCACCCATCGCCGAAACCATTCACCAGATCTATGTATTGGCCGAAACACTAGGTTACAGCGACCGCTATGTGCCGCGCCTCATTGACATGATGGTGAAAAACAGCGGCGGCAAGTGAGCTATGGGGCGGCTCGGCTGACCGCTTGACTCGACCGCCCCCGGCATGACACGAGACGCACAATCATCATGGGTACGGATCAGGCATGAGCATCGCATTTGTGTTTCCGGGGCAAGGCAGCCAGGCAGTCGGCATGGGCAAGACACTCGCTGACAATTTTGCCGCCGCCCGCGCGGTTTTCGCCGAAGTCGATGACGCACTGTCCCAGAACCTTTCGAAGATCATCTGGGAAGGTCCCGAAACCGAACTTACACTCACCGAAAACGCCCAGCCTGCGTTGATGGCGGTGAGCATGGCGGTCGTGCGTGTTCTCGAAGCCGAGTACGGCATTTCCATTGCCAGGACGGCGGCCTGTGTCGCGGGTCATTCCCTCGGCGAATATTCCGCCCTCGCCGCCGCTGGTACCTTCTCGGTTGCCGATACCGCGCGCCTGCTGAAAATCCGCGGGCAGGCCATGCAGGCGGCAACGCCTGTCGGCACCGGCGCCATGGCTGCTCTACTCGGTTTGGACTTCGCCACCGCTGCTGCTGCCGCTGCCGAAGGCGCGCAGGGAGACGTCTGCCAGGCAGCCAACGACAACAGCGACGGCCAGGTGGTGATCTCCGGTCACAAGGCGGCGGTGGAGCGCGCCTCCGAAATCGCCAAGGCCAAGGGAGCCAAGCGGGCCATCATGCTGCCCGTGTCGGCACCGTTCCATTGCGCTTTGATGCAGCCCGCTGCCGACGCCATGGCCAAAGCTTTGGCCGAGGTGACAATGCACGCTCCGGCAGTGCCAGTCATTGCCAACGTCAAGGCGGGCCCTCTCACCGACGCTGCCGCCATCCGCGCCGCCCTTGTGGAGCAGGTGACCGGCACCGTGCGGTGGCGCGAATGCGTGGCCCACATGACGGCAAGCGGTGTGACGCTTTTCGTCGAGCTCGGTTCCGGCAAGGTGTTGACGGGCCTCGCCAAGAAAAATGCGCCCAGCGCCCAAGCCATCGCCATTGGCACAGCCGATGATTTCGCCACCGCACTTCCCCTGTTGAAAGGCTGAGCCAATGTTTTCTCTCACTGGAAAAACCGCCCTCATCACCGGCGCCTCGGGTGGCATCGGCGCTGCTGTAGCCACGGCGTTGCACGGGGCAGGGGCAGCAGTCGCCATTTCCGGCACGCGCGCCAATGTGCTGGAAGAACTGAAAGCTGCACTCGGCGGCGAACGCGTTCATGTCGTGCCCTGCAATCTTTCGCTGGCCGAAGAAGTGGAGAAGCTTGTGCCAGCGGCAGAAGCAGCCCTCGGCGGCCTCGACATTCTCGTCAACAATGCCGGCATCACCCGCGATGGCCTCGCCATGCGCATGAAGGACGACGACTGGCAGGCCGTGCTGGACGTCAACCTCACGTCATCCTTCCGCCTGGCCCGCGCCGCCATGAAACTGATGATGAAGAAGCGCTGGGGCCGCATCGTCTCGATTACATCGGTTGTTGGTGTCACCGGCAATCCCGGCCAGGCCAATTATGTGGCTTCGAAGGCTGGCCTCATTGGACTTTCCAAATCCCTGGCGCAGGAACTCGCCAGCCGCAACGTGACTGTGAATTGCGTTGCGCCCGGTTTCATCGCCACCGCCATGACGGAAGCGCTGAATGACAAGCAGAAGGAAATGATCCTCGCCAAGATCCCAGCTGGACGCATGGGCTCGTCCGATGACATCGCCGCCGCCGTGCTTTATCTCGCCTCCCAAGAGGCGGGCTACGTCACCGGCCAGACTTTGCACGTCAACGGTGGCATGGCGATGATCTAGTCTGTAAACCTGCTCTAAGGCAAACGGTTGTCATTGACGAAAGTCTTTATCTCGGTGAGGAAAATGGCACCGAATTGTTCCTGTTTGCTGGCCCCGACCCCGCTCACTTCGCCAAAGTCCCACTTGGTCAACGGTACGCGCTGCGCCATGTCGATGAGACTGCGATCAGAGAAAATGATATAGGCGGCGACACCGCGCGCCTTGGCGAGTTTCAGTCGCAGCGCCTTGAGCCGCACCAGCAAGGCATCCGCCCGCGGATCGATGGCAACGGCAGCTGTGCGTGCCGCGCGCTCAGCCTTCTTTGAAGTGGGTACGAGGTCCGGCCGGTAACGGAAGACAGATTCATCAGCCTGCAACTGCCGTCCTTTGGCTGTCACTGATATGCCACCAAAGCCCGCCACATCGAGACGCAGAAAACCAGCCCCCACCAACTGCCGGATCAGCGACTGCCAGGCCGAGCGTGTCCGCGCCTTGCCAAGTCCAAATGCGCCGAGACGGTCGTGTCCAAGCGCCAGCGCTTTTTCATTGGCCTTGCCAAGAAGTATATCCGTCACATGCACGGCACCAAACCGGTCACCGGTTTGCGCGATGGCTTCAAAAATCAGCTTCGCTTCCGGCGTGCCATCAACGGTATCAGCGGGATCAAGACAGACATCGCAATTGCCGCAGGGTTCTGAAAATTCGCCAAAGTATGCGAGCAGCGCCTGGCGCCGGCAATCGGGTGTTTCGCAATAGGCCACCAATGCATCAAGCCGCTTGTGCTCGCGTCTGGCCCGCTCTGGACCCGCTTCCTCCTGATCGATGAAGCGCCTGCGCATGCGAATGTCGTCCAATCCGAAGACCATGTGCGCCTCCGCAGGTTGACCATCACGGCCAGCCCGTCCGATCTCCTGGTAGTAGGCATCAAGTGTGCCCGGCAAGTCGGCATGGAAAACGAAACGTACATCTGGTTTGTCAATGCCCATGCCAAACGCAATGGTGGCACAAACGATAACCCCCTTCTCGGACATGAAGAGGTTTTGCGCATCGTTGCGCGCAGCTGGCGACAAGCCGGCGTGATAGGCGACGGCACGATGGCCCGCGGCAGTCAGGTGAGTTGCCAACTCCTCGACACTCTTGCGCGACAGGGCATAGACGATGCCGCTCTCGCCGCGGTGCTCATCGAGAAAAATTAGCAACTGCTTCTTGGCCTGGGCCTTGGGTTTGACGGTCAACTGGATGTTGGGCCGGTCAAAGCCGGAGACAAATTCCGCAACTTTTCCGCCGAACAATTTGGCGCGAATGTCATTGCGCGTCACTTCGTCTGCCGTGGCAGTAAAGGCTCCGATCGGAACGCCGGGAAAAGCACTGCGCAATGTTCCAAGTGACTCGTATTCGGGACGGAATGATGCTCCCCACTGTGACATGCAATGCACTTCATCGACGGCGATGAGAGCGATGTCCAATTTTTGCAAGGCGGCAATCATCCGTTCAGTCATCAGCCGTTCGGGAGCAAGGTACAGGATGCGCGTCTCGCCCGCCGCCACAGCCTTCCACACTGACACGTTGTCGTCGCGTTGGGCCGATGAATTGATTGACTCTGCTGCCACGCCTGCAAGTTTCAGCGCCGCCACCTGATCCTGCATCAACGCCACCAACGGTGAAACAACGATGGTCAGGCCACGCCGTACCAGTGCCGGCACTTGGTAGCACAGCGACTTGCCCGCACCTGTGGGCATGACGGCGAGAACCGACAGTCCATCCGTCAGCGCAGCAACGATCTCCTGCTGTCCGGGGCGAAACGAATCATAGCCAAAGACGCTGCGCAGAACGGCGTGGGCAGCGTCGGTCATCGCGCCTCTATCAGGCGGCCTGCACAGGCGGAGAATCGCAAAATGGGGATGAACATGTAGGCAGTAAGCCTGTCCCGAACATCCGGGCAAGCCACCTTTTTGCCGCCCGGGCATTCGCAAATGTGGCTCGCGGCAGTCAGGAAAATTGGGTTATGTAGACATGCAATCAAGGACAATCGACGGTGTTGATCCGCTCCCAAGTCAACTCATGCCTGTCAGCCGCACGATGGTGAACCGCCAGACGAGGACAGTTTGGTTGCTCGGCCTGACGCAGATTGTCGGCTACGGCACACTCTATTACAGCTTCGCCATTCTGGCCGCAGACATCGCCGCGAGCCTCGGTGTCACCCACGCCGGATTCTTTGGTGTCTTCTCGTTGTCGCTGCTCGCCGGAGCGCTGGCCGCACCACACGCAGGCCGCGCGCTTGACCGTTTTGGCCCCGCCAGCGTGATGACCTATGGTTCTGCCGCATGCGCAGTCGCGGTGGCCATTGCCGCGTTCTCGCCAAATATCATCGTGTTCACCGTCGCGCTCATCGTCATGCAAATGGCCTCGGCTCTGGTGCTTTATGATGCAGCCTTCGCGGCCATTGTTGCGGTGTCACCGGGTGACGGCGCGCGCCGCATCGTTCATCTGACACTGCTTGCAGGTTTTGCATCTTCGATCTTCTGGCCGCTCACCAGTGTTCTGGATGAGGCGTTCGGCTGGCGCGCCGTTCTGGGACTTTATGCGGCCGCCAACCTTGTGCTTTGCATGCCTCTGCATGGACTGGCAGCGCGTTGGGCTCGGGAGTCTGATCATCCCGCGCCGTTGCCCCAATCAGACGCTAGACCGGTGCAGGCACATGCCTCCTTGCCTGTCGATCAGCTGCGCCGCGCCATGGTGCTCGTCACCCTCGGCTTTGCACTCTCGAGTTTCGCACTTTCCGCCGTGCTCTCGCAGATGGTGCCGATGCTGACGGCCCTCGGCTTCGGTGCAAGTGCCCTCGCTGTGTCGACACTCTTTGGTCCGGCCCAGGTTGCGGTGCGCTTCAGCAACCTCATGTTCGGGGCGAAGCGCCATCCGCTTACCATTGCGATCATCGCTCTATTGTTGCTGCCGATAGCGCTGCTCACCGTTGCCGCGTCGGCACCATACTATGCAGGTGGTGTGCTTTTTGTCGTGCTCATCGGATTGGCATCGGGGCTAAAGAGCATCGTGCAAGGAACGGTGCCACTGACACTCTTCGGTGCAAGTGGCTTTGGTGCACGATTGGGCTTCATGGCTTCGTTCCGCTATGCCTTGGGTGCACTTGCCCCCTTTGTCTTCGCTTATGTGAGTGAGATAGCTACTGCCGGGACGGCTGCGGTGGCATTCGCCATCATAGGTCTTCTTGGTGTTGTTGCCCTTGCCGAAGTTGCGCGCATGGTCCAGCGCGCATCGAAAGCCAGAACCACGACTGGATAGGCGTCCAGCCATTCGCCACAACATGCAATTGCATTTTCCATGGCCCTGCAAGGTCTGCCCTTCAATTTGGACGAATGGCAGGGTGATCTGGAGTTCCGGTCATTCTACCTGCCCCCTTCATTGCCTATGGAGCGCCACCGGCCAACACTAGGGCCTGGCGAGGGTATGAGGAAAAAGCAAATGAACACCATGATTGCACAACCAGACTACCTTGCCATCAAGAAGAAGCAGCAGGCCACCTGGGCTTCCGGAGATTATGCCGTTGTTGGCACGACCTTGCAGCTCGTCGGCGAGCGGCTCTGCGAGGCGGTGGATATCCGTTCCACCGACAAGGTCATCGACATCGCAGCAGGCAATGGCAATGCCACGCTCGCTGCGGCACGCCACTTCGCCGACGTGACGTCAACCGACTATGTGCCAGAGCTTCTGCAGCGCGGCGAGGAACGGGCCGTGGCCGAGCGCCTCACCGTCGCCTTCAAGGTCGCCGATGCCGAAGCCTTGCCATTTGGCGATGCCAGTTTCGATGTGGCACTCTCGGTCTTTGGTGTGATGTTCACGCCCGATCAGGAAAAAGCAGCATCGGAGATGAGCCGTGTGGTGCGCAAAGGTGGCCGCATCGGTTTGGCCAACTGGACGCCTGCAGGCTTCATCGGTCAGCTTTTCAAGGTGCTGGGTCGCCACCTGCCGCCCCCGGCGGGACTTCGACCGCCATCGCTCTGGGGTACGCCGGAGCGTCTGGAAGAATTGTTCCCCGGTCACCGGTTGAGCAGCACGAACCGCCTCTTCCATTTCCGGTACCGCTCGGCAGAACATTTCTTGCAGGTTTTCAAAACCTATTATGGCCCCACCCATCGCGCCTTCCTGGTACTGGAAGCAAGCCACCAAGCTGAACTGGAAGGCGAGATTCTGGACTTGTTGTACCGCATGAACCGCGGCGGCAAGGACAACCTGGTTGTGCCGAGCGAGTACCTTGAGGCCGTGATTACCCGCTGATGTTGCATCTGTACCGAACAAGGGGGGCGGAATCGGTGTGATTCCGCCCCCAAAACCCGATAATCATTGTGCAATTATTCCCCCTTTTGATGGCTACCAGAACTGTGCTAGGAACCGCCCCGCGGCTTGAGGGGGACCCGAAGCAAGGTGTCCGGACCGCCAGGGCGTAAGAACAGAAACTAGGACAATTGCACATGAGCGATATCGCTGAACGGGTTAAGAAGATCGTTGTCGAACACCTGAGCGTGGACGGCGACAAGGTGAAGGCTGAAGCCAGCTTCATCGACGATCTCGGTGCCGACAGCTTGGACACCGTGGAACTCGTGATGGCTTTCGAGGAAGAGTTCGGAATTGAAATTCCGGATGATGCCGCTGAAACTATCCAGACCGTCGGCGACGCGGTTAAGTTCATCGAGAAGGCCCAAGCCTGAGCTTTGGCCCGATCGACATTCCGCGCGCAACGTGCGGGATCAAGAATTTGCGGAACGCGGGGGCAGGGCCTGAAAATCCTGTAGCCCCGCGTTTTCCTGTTTGAATCTTCCAGTTCGACACTTTCAAGATGAGGGAATGACATGCGGCGTGTGGTTGTCACCGGTATGGGAATCGTTTCACCTTTGGGCACAGGCATTGAAAACACCTGGTCCAGAATGTTGGCCGGAGAATCAGGCGCAGGCCAGATCACCCGTTTTGATGCCTCGGACCTTCCGAGCCGAATCGCCTTCGAAGTGAAGGAAGGCGACGGCAGCAACAATACCCTCAAGCGTGACGACTGGATCGATTCCAAAGACCAGCGCCGCTACGATGACTTCATCCAGTTTGCCCTCATTGCGGCCAAGCAGGCGATGAAGGATTCCGGCCTCGAGCTGAAAACCGAAGATGAAAAATACCGCGCTGGAGTCCTCGTGGGCTCCGGCATCGGTGGGCTCACTGGCATTCAGGATACAACCCTGCTGATGAAGGAAAAGGGTCCACGCCGCGTCTCGCCCTTCTTCATTCCGGGCTCGCTGATCAATCTCGCGGGCGGCCTCATCTCCATCAATTTCGGCCTCAAGGGCCCGAACCATGCGGTGGTTACCGCCTGTGCCACTGGCACCCACGCAATTGGCGATGCAGCGCGCATCATTTCAGTTGGTGATGCAGATGTCATGGTTGCGGGCGGTGCCGAATCCGCCATTTGCCGTATCGGCATTGCCGGCTTCATTGCCTGCAAGGCGCTTTCTTCTGCCTTCAATGATTCACCTGAGAAGGCCTCGCGCCCCTACGACAAGGACCGTGATGGTTTCGTCATGGGAGAGGGTGCAGGCATAGTCGTTCTCGAAGAATACGAACACGCCAAGGCACGCGGCGCCAAGATGTATGGCGAGGTGATCGGGTACGGCATGTCGGGTGATGCCTATCATATCACGGCTCCATCTGAGGATGGCGACGGTGCCTTCCGCTGCATGCAGGCCGCCTTGAAACGTGCCGGCATTTCGGCGGGCGAAATCGACTACATCAATGCCCATGGCACATCGACGCCGCTCGGTGACGAAATAGAATTGCGCGCCGTGGAACGCCTGATCGGCAACAATGCCGCCCGCGTTGCCATGTCCTCCACCAAATCTGCCGTCGGCCATTTGCTCGGCGCTGCCGGGGCGGTGGAAGCGGTCTTTTCCCTACTCGCCATGCGCGACAATATTTGCCCTCCGACGTTGAACCTCGACAATCCGTCCGTGGAAACGGCCATGGATCTTGTGCCACACGTGGCAAAGAAAAAGGAAATCAACACAGTTCTGTCCAATTCCTTTGGTTTTGGTGGCACCAACGCCTCGTTGATTTTCCGCCGCGTAGCGGCGTAAGGTGCAGCGGCGAGAGGGCCACGGAACTTGAATAGCGACCAGCCGATCAGATTGCCGGATTCGGACAAGCGCAAGCCACGCCGGTCTGCCGTTGTCCGCGTATTGGGCTGGCTTGTAGCCCTGGCTGTATTGGCCGCACTCGCGACTGTCGCACTGGGTGGCTGGCTCTACGCCAACTATACCTCTCCCGGGCCGTTGCGCGAAGCGGTGATCGTCAACATTCCCAACGGCCTTGATCGCATGCAAATCGCCAATTTGTTGCATGACAAGGGCGTCGTGGGTGACCCCTTGGTGATGGGGTTTGCCACCCTTGCACAGGGCTACCGTGGCGCCACTCTGAAGTATGGCGAATATGAATTCCCGCCTGCTGCAACCATGGCCGAGGTTTTCAACATCATCGCCTCTGGCCGTGTCGTCATGTACAAGATGACGGTACCCGAGGGGTGGACCAGCGAAATGGCGGTCGGCCGCTTGCGTGAACTCGAAGCAATGTCGGGAGAGATCACCAACAGTACCGCCGGAAGGCGCCGTCATTGCCAACACCTACCTCTTCGCCCGTGGCAAGGACCGTCAACAGTTGCTTGATGAAATGACGGCAGCACAGGTGAAGCTCGTCGATGAAGTCTGGTCCAGGCGCCCTGCCGACTCGATCGTCAAGAGCAAGGAAGAGCTGGTGACGCTGGCCTCGATCGTGGAGAAGGAAACCGCCAAGGCCGACGAACGACCGCGCGTTGCTGCTGTCTTCATCAACCGGCTCAAGGCCGGCATGCGCCTGCAGTCTGATCCAACGATCATCTATGGCATCGCCGGCGGCAAGGGCAAACTCGACCGCCCGATCAGCCAGGCCGACATCGAAGCCGAAACACCATTCAACACCTATCGCATTGATGGCCTGCCGCCGGGCCCAATTGCCACGCCAGGCAAGGATGCCCTTGAAGCGGTGATCGCTCCGGCACCCACCTCCGACCTCTATTTTGTTGCCGATGGTACTGGGGGGCACGTCTTCGCCACCACTCTCGAAGAACACAACGCCAATGTGAAGAAGTGGCGCGCCATCGAGGCCGGAACGGCCCAGCCGGCCGCAACAGCTGACCCTGGGAAAACCCCTGACAGCGCCGCCGCTGCACCCGCAGTCCCGGAAGTGATTGTCGCGCCGCAAGTCCAGTTGCCCAACGTGGCTGAAGAGGAAGCAGCTGCCAGCACAGTTGATACCGCCACTGCCGACAAGAAAAAGGCCGTCTCGGCTCCTGTTGCCGCGGGCGATGTGCCGCTAGCAACGCCAACAAAACCTGCCGCCGCAACTGCCGCTGCCGACCTGGCAGCTCCGCCAGCTGACCCATCTGCTGAAAAGACAACCAAGCTCAAGCCCGGTACGCTGGTGAAAGTGGGCAAGACGCTGGTGCCCATTCCCGCCCTCAAAAAAGCGAAGCCCTGATCCGGCGTGGGCAGGGGGTCATTTTGAAATGCGGTGGCGAGTAACGAATTTCAGCTCAACTTAGTCTGCTTTGGGCTCAGTTGCAGGCTCAAAGTTCGCTCGACCCTTATGCCGCAAAGGGCCAGAATCCAACTCCTGTACCGTCAATCATATGTGCTGTGTTGTTTTATTTGTACCGCGAGCAACCAGTGCGAACGGCCCATGAATGGCAAAAGCCGCAGCAATTCTGCGCCTGTAGCAAGAACTTTGTGAAACCTGTAGCAATGGCTTGAGCATTGGTTATTCCAAGAGGGCATGTCGTGAAACGGAACTTTATCTTGATTGCAGCCTTGGTGCTGATCGCATGCATTTGGGCGCTGACTTTCCCGCTTACGAAGATTGCCGTACTTGGTGGCTACCGGAATTTCGGGATCATATTTTGGAGTTCCACCATCACCGTATTCGTTCTTGGCGTTGTTGCCGCAATGCGTGGATTGGTCGTACACATTCAACCTGCCGCGCTTCTTCGGTATTTCTTTGTAGCTTTTTTTGGGACAGTGTTGCCGAGCGCATTATCCTATACCGCCGCAGAACATCTGCCTGCTGGCGTGATTTCTGTCTGTATGCCCATGATACCGCTACTGTCTCTTCCTCTTGCCATCGGCATGGGCCTGGACAGCGCAACTCCGGGCAGGCTTCTTGGGCTGGCTCTCGGTCTGTTGGGTGTTCTGCTGATTACGCTGCCGGATACGAGCCTGCCCGATCCAGCGCAGGCGGTCTATGTTCTGCTCGCCATGCTCGCCGTACTGTTCTACGCCATTGAAGGCGTGGGTTTGGACCGTATGGGTCGTGCAGGGCTCGATCCCATCCAGCTGCTGCTGGGCGCGTCCATTGTTTCCGCGTTTGCAACACTCCCTATTGCCTTGGCGACTGGAACATTCATCATTCCCGTATTGCCGTTCAGCAAGGCAGACTTTGCGGTTGTCCTGTCAGGCTTGGCAAATACCGCGGCCTATGTTGGCTTTGTCTGGATGATTGGCAGCGGCGGGGCGGTATTTGCCTCTCAGGTTGCTTATTTGGTGACGGGGTTCGGTGTCCTGTGGTCGATGATACTGTTGGGCGAAAGTTATTCGATTTGGATCTGGAGTGCCCTCATTTTCATATTTGCCGGGCTCTTGCTGGCGCAGCCGAAGCAAAAACCAGCTATAGTACCCGCTGCCTGAATGCCAAAATCGGCCAATAACCGATCAGGTTCCATGGCCTCTGTGTTGCTGTTCGTGCGCCTGTGCTAGCACGGTACTGAAATTCACCTGATTCAGGCGTGCGACCAACCATGACCATCAACAGCATGACCGGCTTTGCCCGGGACTCCGGCAGCCTTGGCGATTGGACTTGGCAATGGGAATTCAAGAGTGTGAACGGCAAGGCGCTGGACCTGCGTTTGCGCCTGCCACCGGGTATGGAACATCTTGAGGGAGACGCTCGCCAGCGCCTGCAGAAAGTGTTGAAGCGCGGCAATTTGCAGGTCGCCCTCACACTCGCCAACAGCAATACCCGCGAAACTGTTAGCGTGAACCAGACCCTTCTCCGCGAGTTGACTGTCTTGGCCGAACGCTTGCGGCAAGAGATCAAGGCACCACCGTTGCAGGCCGAATCATTGTTGGCACTGCGGGGCGTGTTGGAGCCGGTACGCAGCGAAGTGAGCGAAGCCGAAGCCGCCGCCCGCGATGCCGCCATACTCAAGAGCTTTGACCGCGCGCTGGAGGCCCTGCTGAAAGCGCGGGCAGAGGAGGGAGCGCGACTCCTTGCCGTGCTGCGCGACCAATTGCAGCGCATCTCCTCATGTGCCGTCGCTGTTCGTGATAATCCCGCCCGCGCACCCGACGCCATCCGCAGGCGCCTGCAAGATCAGATTGCACGCCTCCTCGAAACGGGTGCCGCCTTTGATGAAGTACGTCTGCATCAGGAAGCAATCATGGTCGCAACCCGCAGTGATATTCAGGAAGAACTCGACCGGCTCACGTCACACATCGAGGCCGCGCAAGCGCTCCTCGTCTCGAAGGAGCCGGTAGGCCGCAAGTTCGACTTCCTCGCCCAGGAATTCAACCGTGAGGCCAACACGCTGTGTTCCAAGGCGATTGACAAAAGCCTGACGGCTATCGGGCTTGACCTGAAGACCGTGATCGACCAGATGCGCGAGCAAGTCCAGAACATCGAGTGACACCATGAGCACGCTTACAAAAGTTCCCCGCCGCGGTCTCCTCTTTGTCATGTCCTCGCCCTCGGGCGCCGGAAAAACCACGCTGTCGCGCAAACTTCTCGCCGCCGACGGTAACATCACCATGTCGGTCTCGGTCACAACCCGCAAGGCGCGGCCGGGGGAAGTCGACGGCAAGGATTACCACTTCATCACCCAGGCTGAATTTGATGCGATGGTTGAGAAGAGCGAACTTCTGGAATGGGCGATTGTTTTCGGTAATTCATACGGTACACCACGCAAGCCGGTGGAAGATGCACTGGTGGCCGGACGCGATGTGCTCTTCGACATTGACTGGCAGGGCACCCAGCAACTGGCCCAGAACATGAAGGATGATCTGGTACGGCTCTTCATTCTGCCTCCCACGGCAGATGCCTTGCGCCAGCGCTTGATCAAGCGGGCCCAGGATTCCTCCGCAGTAATTGCCAAGCGCATGGCCGAAGCGAGCCACGAAATCAGCCACTGGCCAGAATATGACTATGTCGTTGTCAACGACGAAATTGAAGAAAGTCACCGCATGGTCATGGCCATTCTCACAGCCGAACGCTTGCGCCGCCGCCGCCAACTCGGCCTCACCGACTTCGTTCGTGCCTTGACAAAAAAGCTGTAAGCTCTACCCAGCCGCCACGGCAAGCCGGGCGAAGTCCGCGATTGAAAGCTCTTCGGCCCGCCGTGTAGGCGCAATGCCAAGTTGCTCCAGCAGCGCCTCCGGTTGATCGAACACGCTTTTCAAACTTTGCCGCAGCATCTTGCGGCGCTGTCCGAAGGCCGCAGCGGTCACGCGTTCCAACACTTTCACATCACATGCAATCTCTGGCGGCTTCGGCGTCAGTTGCACGATGGCCGACGTGACTTTCGGTGGCGGTGTGAAGGCACTGCGATGCACGTCGAACACCTTCACCGTCTGGCAACGCCACTGGCACAGCACGGAAAGCCGGCCAAAATGTTCCGTACCGGGTCGTGCCACGATGCGTTCCGCCACTTCTTTCTGGAACATCAGCGTGAGTGACGAGAACCAAGGCGGCCATTGTGCCTGCGTCAGCCATCCCGTGAGCAGCGGCGTTCCAACATTGTAAGGAAGGTTGGCCACGATCTTGGCCGGACCTGAAATGAGACTTCCCCAGTCCGTTTCCAACGCATCGCCAGAAATCACCGCGAGCTTGCCGGGATATGCGGCCTGCACTTCGGCGAGGGCAGCCAGTGCACGTTCGTCGCGCTCCACGGCAATGACGTGTTCTGCGCCCTCAGCCAATAATGCCCGCGTCAGGCCGCCCGGTCCTGGCCCCACTTCGACGATTGTGAAGCCAACCAGTGGCTGAGCCGCACGGGCAATGCGCCGCGTCAAATTGAGATCAAAAAGAAAGTTCTGCCCCAGCGATTTCTTGGGTGCGAGGCCATGGCGCTCGATGACGTCGCGCAGCGGCGGAAGGCTGTCTTCGCCAAACTTGTTGTCGGCGGTCATGACTGGGTACTGGTCATGTCGCGGGCCAGACGCAGTGCTGCAATCAGGCTGTCGGGACTGGCTTTCCCCGTGCCCGCAAGCCCAAGTGCCGTACCGTGATCCGGGGACGTGCGCACAAACGGCAGGCCAAGCGTGACGTTGACACCGCCATGGAAATCCAAGGTCTTGACCGGGATCAGCGCCTGGTCGTGATACATGCAGAGAATTGCGTCATAGCGGGCGCGTTCCTGCGCAAAGAACGCAGTATCAGCAGGCAGGGGGCCGCGCACATCGAGGCCCATTTGGCGCAGCCGCGCAATCGCCGGTGCAATGATTTCGATTTCTTCGCGGCCCATGGCACCGTTTTCACCCGCATGCGGATTGAGACCAGTGACAGCAATGCGTGGATGCTTGATGCCGAAATTTGTGCGCAAGGCATTCACCACGACAACGGCCTGTGCCTCAATGGCAGACCCGGTGAGAGCTGCAGGCACATCCTTGAGCGCGATATGCACTGTAACTGGCACGGCGCGCAGCCCGCCACCCACCAACATCATTACATCTTTGGCTTCATGACCATGTTGCCGTGCAAGATGAGCGAGATAGTCGGTATGTCCCTGATGCTTGAAGCCCGCCGCATAAAGTGCTTCCTTCTGGATTGGACAGGTGACCATTGCAGCTGCTTCACCAGCAAGACATAACGCAACGGCTTCATCAATCGCCGCCAATACCCAAGCCGCGGCCGCGGGTGAAAATGTCCCTGTTATCGGCGCTGTGATGAGCGGCCTATGCAACACAGGCAATGCTGATGCAAATACACGTGCCGCTTCCGCTGGTGTGGCAATCTCGTGCGCCGTAATCGGTAGTCCGGCTTGCGTGCAGCGTGCCTGCACATAGTTCGCGTCACCTATGAGGAAGAAACAGGGCCCCCCCGCTTGCTTCAGGCTGGCCCAGGCTTTCGCCGTTATCTCCGGCCCCACGCCACCAGGTTCGCCCGGCGTCAACGCAAGTGGCTTATTCGCCATAGGTCGGATCGCGGAATTCGATCATCATTCCCTTGCGCAGTTGCTGGCTGTATTTCTCTTCGATCGCATCATATTTCTGGTTCAGCAAGCTGGCTTTGACCTGCTCACGCGATGGCATCTGTGCCTTGGGCAGTTTTGGCGAGATCTTGCGCGATCCGCAGTAGCCCCACATCTGCAAACCCTTCTGATAGCGGAATGGGCCAATGAGTTTGCCCACGCCCGATTTGCCAAAAGCTGATTTCATTTGTGCTGGCACCTTGCGAGAATCAGCCTCGATCACTTTGCCAACCTTCACGTTGAAGATGCCTGATGCCGCAGATCGCGCTGACTTGCAGCCCTTGAAGCGGGATGCAAACTGGCCGATCTCGGCAAGCCGTGATTGCACCATGTCCGGGCTGTCGACCGGGAAGTCGATATTGAGGATTTCCATGACCGTGATCGGCTGCATGCGGGGATCAGCCTTGATCTTTGCCAATTGGCCATTTACCTGCGATTTGATGTCGCTGAACTTGGCGTCAATCTCAATTTCGCTGACTTCAACTTTTTCCTTGAACTTGCCACTAAGCAGCCGGCTGAAAGCAATTTGCGCCGCGAGATACTGGCGCATGGCCGACATTGAAATACCCTGCGCCTTCAACTTGCCCTTGAGTCCCGCAGAGTCTGTATTCAGGTTCTTGGCAACGCGGTCGAGGCGTTCGTCAATATCCTTCTCACTGGGTTCGGCGCGGTATTTTTTTGCTTCCTCGATCTTGGCGATATCATCAATGATCGAATTGAGAGCTGCCTTGCGCGGCCGCGCCTGCAGACCCATCAGCTTCCACAAGTTCAAACGGGCATCTACGTCAAAGCTGGTAATCGGCAAATCATTGACTGTGACCAAGACCTTTTGGTCCTGCGCCGAAGCATGGGACACGACGCCGGCAGTGAGGCACAGCAACAACAAGAAGAACATGAACGCGCGCGTCATCAGGCTTTCCGCAATAAAACGATCAGAAGCCCGTGGACAGGCTGGTTCCACCAAGGGTCGCAAAATCAATCGACATCATCACGCGGTGATCCACCTTATCAATCGTGTCGTCGTCCCGACCTGTATATGCGAGTTTGAAGTTCATGCACTGACAATCAAATTCGACACCAACCGTCCGCCAGTCCACGTCCGTATTCTGGATATCATAACGCAAACCGCCAAACAGATACCAACCTTCGGTGAGTCCGACACGGGCATCGGCCTCCACCCATTCTTCATCCACAATCCGGCCGTAGGCTGGTTCCCGATTGATGAACAGGTAGCCGACATTGCCTGCAAACCTGTCCAAAGTGAGACTGAATTGCGCTTCCTGGCGGTTGATCCGCGAGAGATCTTCTTCTGCCCGGATTTCATAGCTCAGGCTGAGTTCGTCCCACGGTTGAAAGGTAATCGCGCCAACGAGATCGGACTGGCTGCCATCAAGTCCGGAGCCGGCAACGAAACTGTTCTCGCCCGCAATGTGGAAGGACTCGCCGGCACTGGCACGCACGAAGCCGCCGTTGGCTCCAAGGAACGAATAGGTGAGGCCCACATTTGCACGTGTACCGCCTTCATAGCGGTCGAGACCGGTGAAACGGTCTTCCAGGAACAGGCTGCTGTGGTCAAAATTGAGGGTGATGGCGTCTTCGTTGCCAATGCTCGCTGTCTCTGTTTCATCGGTTGCCGCGATGATTTGAAATACTGGCGAGATGATGCTTTGACCGTAACCGTAGCTGGCCATGAATGGATAGCGCATGTCAAATCCGGCTGATGGCAGCACCCGGCCCGTGGTGTCTGAGGTCGAAACCGCACCCGGCAAGTCTTCCGAATGGGTTACATCGGTGCGCAGGCGGGCAAATGGCGTCATCACCAGACCGGCATCACTGATTAACTGAGTCCTCCATCGCATTTCCCCCACGGCGCGGGTCTGCTGTGATCCGTGATTGACAGTTGCAAACGGCGTGTTCGGATCATCGCGCCAGATGGCGTAGCTGCTCCACTTGAAACTGAGTTCGCCGCCAAACAACTGCTCGCCAAAGTATGTCTCACCTGTCACATAGGGCAGGGACGGCAAATGATCCTGACTGATCTCGTCGCTCAACGACTGGAAGTTCAGAGCCTGGGCATTCACATAGGTGCGGTCCCAAAGGCCACGCACATGGACATCACTCTGGGCGATTTCGCGTTGATCGTAGTCGTAGTCGTCGAGGAATTCCTTGTCGCTGGTCGCCGTGCCATCCCAACCCCATGACCAATCGTCATTGATGCTGAATTCGCCAGCCGACCGCACTGCGCCACGCCACGTTGAATCATCCGATGCCTCTTCCGGGTTCATCTGATGAACGCCATAACCGCGCACATTGTACTGGCCGTTGGCGAGGCGGTGGCGCCATTCCACATCGGCAACAGGACCCTGCTTTGTCGTGAAGTTGGGACGCAGCGTAAGGTCGTGGTTTGGTGCCGTTGCAATGAAGTAGGGCACAACGAGACCAATGCCGTAGGCTCTGCCGTGGGTGAAACTCGGTTGCAGGAAGCCAGTCTTGCGTTTCACGCTTGGGTCGGGATGTGACCAACGCGGCGCTGCCAGAACCGTGTGTCCGGCAATCTTCAGCTTTGGGTTCACGTGGTGCAGCATCTTTTCGTTGCTGTCATGCGTGGTTTGGTCTGACGCGAGTTCCCACAGCGGGTGGCCGTTCTTGGTACTGCAATCGACGCAGGCCGTGTAGGTCGCGTCTTCAAAGATCGAAATACCGTTGGTCTGGCGCAGCGCATAACGCGCCGTGATGGTGACGTTGTTGGTCAGCAGGGCGCGCACGTGTTCGGCAAAGGCAAGCTTGAACTTCTCGCGCAGTTCTAGCGTGGCAGACTTCATCACGTTGCCATTGGGTTCGCGCAGTTCGACCGAACCATTGGCGGTGAAGACACCCGTATTTTCGTTGTAGGTGACCTTCGTTGCGTTGAGCACATAGGGCCCGTAGAGGATGCGCACTGCGCCTTCGGCCGTCGCCACCTTGGTGCGTGGATCGTAGGTTACGCGATTGGCTGTGAAGTTCGCAGCAGAGCCAGCAGCAGGTTCTTGCAGTACGGGTTTGATGAAGGGTTTTTCTTCCAAAGCGTAGGCGGAAGGACTGGTCGCGATCACCAAAGCGGCGATGGCTGCGGCACATACGCCAGCGAAAACCGTGCCCCGGTGCAATGATGCCCGGAGGTCCGTCAGGTCAACCTGAGGAGCCAATGGTTTAAGCAACGCCAATATCCCAGCCATTCACGAACAGTTACAAAGTATTAACGGAATTCCTCGGCCCAGGGAAGCGTAGAATTCCTCAGCGTTTTCCGTCCCGTGAAGGGGGATAACTATTCCGTCGGGCCAAGTCGTGGCCACAATGCGGCAGCCCAAGGCAATGGTTAACGGGCCGTTACCGCCGATCAGATTGGCCAATGTTGCCGCTGCTTCGGCAAAGGGCTAAGGCCAAAGGCGATCATCTGAGATTCTCATTTTTGCGGAAACCCCCATGAATTCAAACCTGAAAGCGGCCTTTGAACGGTCTGCACTGCCCAAGACTGGTGTCTTGGTGGCCTTTGCTGGGGAGGGCGCAAGCCTTGGCCCCTTGGCCAAACTGCTGGATAAGGCCTCCAAGGGCCAGGTGAGTCGCGCCATGAAAGCCGCCGGCTTCGACGGCAAGAAGGAACAGGTCCTCGATCTGGTCGCGCCGGGAAACGGACTTGACCGGCTGATTCTCATGGGATTGGGCAAGACTGAGTCGCTGCAGCGCCGCGAGCTCGAACTGCTCGGCGGTGCCATCGCCGGAACGCTGCAGGCGACCAAAACCAAATCCGCTACTGTGGCGGCAGTGCACGGTCTCAAGGACATGAGCGAGTCCGCTGCCGCTGCCTTGCTCGCCTCCGGCGCAACATTGCGCGTCTACTCATTCGACTCATACAAAACGAAGAAGAACGGCAAGAGCGTTGCCTTGGAAAGCGTCAGCTTCCAGTCCGCCGATGCCGCCGCTGCGAAGAAGGCTTTTGCTCCACTGGACGCGATCCGTGAAGGCAACCACTTGGCCCGCACCCTGGTGAATGAACCGGCGAACATTCTCTTTCCCACCGAATTTGCAAGCCGGGCAAAAGCGCTGGCGAAAGCCGGTGTGCAGGTTGACATCCTCACGCCTGTTCAAATGCGCAAGCTCGGCATGCATGCACTCCTCGGCGTCGCGCAGGGCTCCGTGCATGAAGCGCGTCTTGTCGTCATGCGCTGGAACGGTGGCAAGAAGGGAACTGCCCCCTTGGCCTTCATCGGCAAGGGTGTGACTTTTGATACTGGCGGCATTTCGATCAAGCCGGCGGCAGGCATGGAGGACATGAAAGGCGACATGGCAGGTGCCGCTGCCGTGACGGGACTCATGTTAGCCCTCGCGAAGCGCAAGGCCAAATGCAACGTTGTCGGCGCCATCGGCATTGTCGAGAATGCCGTTGACGGAAATGCCCAACGCCCTGGCGACATCGTCAGGTCCATGTCGGGTCAGACCATTGCTGTTCTCAATACCGATGCCGAAGGCCGTCTCGTGTTGGCCGACGTGCTCTGGTACATCCAGGATAAATTCAAGCCCAAGTTCATGGTCAATCTGGCAACATTGACCGGCGCAATGGTGGTAGCGCTCGGCAAGGAATATGCTGGCATGTTTTCCAACAACGATGAACTGGCGAACCACCTCTTCGCCAGCGGTACGGCAACAGGCGAAAAAGTATGGCGCATGCCGCTCGCCCCCGAATACGACAAGCTCATCGATCATGATGTGGCTGACATGAAAAACATCGGTGGCCGTTTTGGTGGCGCCATCACAGCTGCGCAATTCCTGCAGCGCTTTGTCAATGGCGTGCCGTGGGCCCATCTCGATGTGGCTGGAACAGCCATGGACTCGAGCAAGTCGCCCCTCAGTCAGGGCTGGGCCTCAGGCTGGGGCGTGCGCCTGTTGAACAATCTCGTCGAGCAACACTACGAGACGTAATGGCGGAGGTCTGGTTTTATCACCTTGAGCGTGAACCGGTGGAAGACGTACTGCCGGGCCTGCTGGCGCGCGGGTTGCAACGAGGCCTGCGCATGGCCGTGCAGTCAGGCAATGCCGAGCGTCTGAAAATCCTCTCGGACAAGCTTTGGGCCTTGGAAGATGTGGCCTTCCTGGCCCACGGCGACGCCGCAACTCCGCTGCCTGAGGCTCAACCGGTTTATCTCGCTGCTGGCGATGAAAATCCCAACGCCGCCGCTTTCAGATTCTTTATCGAAGGCGCTGAACCCGCCGAAATCGGAAACCTCAGCCGGGCCAGTATCTTGTTCGATGGAACTGATGCCACCGCCATCAACCTGGCCCGCGCACTGTGGAGGCGTTTCAAATCAGAAGGTCATGCCATCAGCTATTGGAAACAGGACGAGCACGGCCGTTGGAAAGACCAGGCGGCGACTGATCAGAAATGAATGAAGCTTTGCACTAGTTGTGGTTGTGTTATGATCAACTGACTGGGGGCGTGATTTGCTCAGGGGGCAAAGCGCATGGTCAAGACGCGGGACACCTCTACAAACACCGGTATAGATATCGGTGCAACGGCCGGAAGCTATCCGCCAAGTTACACGAAGAATTTTGACGATGTCCTGATTGCCGAACATCTGCAGATAGCGGAACGGCGAACATTCAACAATGAGCCTGGTGGAACGGCCTTGCGTGAAAGAGCCCTGGCCGAGCAGAAGCGGCGCGTTCCCGAATTTGAACAGTGGACGAAATCCTACGGCGATTGGCTCAAGATGCCAAAACCAGAGCGCGGAGAAGAGCCACACGACGTGACCGCAAGCTATGCCACCTCGGGCGTGCACCCAACATTGGGTCTGGCCCTTTCTGGTGGCGGCATTCGATCAGCGGCATTTTGCCTTGGTGCTATGCAGGCCTTGGCGGTCAAGGACCTCTTGAAAAAATTTGACTACGTTTCTTCCGTATCAGGCGGCGGCTATTCCAGTATTGCGGCCACTTTGGCTGCCAATGCCCAACAGGGCAAATTTCCGTTTGCTGGCGGCAATGATGACCTCAAAGACACGCCGGAGATGCGTACACTGCGCAACAACGCCAACTACCTGAAGTTCGGTAAGTTTTGGCCGATGTTGCAGAACCTCGCCATCGTTTGCAAAGGTGTGGCGACCAACATCATTTTGACTATTGCGGTATTGCTGTTTCTCGCAGCACTGACATTGTGGGCCAATCCGACGATTGCCAGCCTTGATGTGGCCGGCCTTGAGCCGATCGAGCGTGCACTGCCTGCGGTCCTGAGAGAACTGAAGTTTGGTGTATCAATCCCGCTGATTGGTTTGGGATTTCTTGTGTCGATGTGCTGGGCTGTCTATGCCGGATTGTTTGGAACCGTCGAAAATTTCAACAGCATTTTGCTCAAGGTGTCATCGGTCTTGCTGGTGCTTTCGGTTGTTTCGGTGTTTTTCGAGCTGCAACCGGTGCTCGTCAAGCAGATGATCTCGGAACGGGAGCTGAAGATAGCAGACAAGATTGGCGATTGCATTGCACCTCAACCCGCCCGCGGGATTCTGATTCTGCCCGGCCAAGAAACCCAGTACGACTGTAAGACAGCAGCGGAGAAAAAGGTCGAAGCGGATGAAGCCCGCAAGGTCCAGGTATCATCCGATCAGGCAATAGATGGCAGGGATGGCGGCAAATCAGTACTTGAAGATACAAAGCTTGAGGAAAGCAGTGGCTTCAAAAGATTGGTTGAATGGCTGCAAACGATACTGGCGCCGGCCCTGGCCTTCACCGCTTTGGCCTCACGCTATGTCGGGGATTTGTTGAAGGCGGGATCGGAAGGGGAAGGGTGGAGGCCAGCGGTAAAGCGCCTCATCGGGCGGTCAATCGTGTGGGCCGCAGGCCTTGCATTGCCGGTGGTGCTTTGGGTTGCCTATTTGGGCCTGTTTTATTGGGGTGTCGTGGTTGTCAACAAGGGAGTGGCGACGGCGATGTTCGCGCCGGCGTTCTTGCGTGGAATTCCACCACTCATTTTTGCCGCCGACGAGCCTTACTCATTTGCTCAGTTATATGGTCTTGTCGCGCTGGTCCTGGCGTTGATCTGGTTGTTGGCGTCCGGGATGCACCCAAATGCCAACTCCCTGCATGGTCTCTATCGTGGCAGGCTGGGAAACGCATTTTGCGTTCCTTGGGCCAACGGCAATGCAGGGATTTTGAAACTCTCGCATGTCAACACTTGTCATTCGCCGATCCACCTGATCAATGCGGCCTTGAATGTGCAGGCCTCGGAAGCAGTCAACCAACGTGGCCGCAATGCCGATTTCTTTGCCTTCTCAAACAGTTATGTCGGAAGCGCGGCGACTGGTTATGCCGCAACCTCGCGCTATGAAGAACTTGAAAAACGCTTGGACTACCCCACGGCCATGGCGATCTCAGGTGCCGCCGCGTCCTCCAACATGGGCGCGCAATCCATTCGGCCGCTGACCTTTACTTTGGCACTGCTGAACATCAGGTTGGGAGGTTGGTTGCGCAATCCGATGATTGCCGGTGGCAGAACCTGGTCAAGGGAGCCCTTCTACTTTTTGGCCGAACTTGCGGGACGACTGAAGGAAAATCGCAGCATGATCTACCTTACGGACGGCGGACACATAGAAAATCTCGGCGTCTATGAATTGCTGCGCCGGCGCTGCAAGTTGATTGTTGCAGTAGATGCCGAGGCAGATCGGGATATGAACTTCTCATCCTTGATCACCTTGCAGCGGTATGCCCGCATTGATTTTGGCTGCCGGATCGAACTGGATTGGAGCCGGATCAGACAGCAGTCCCTGGCCATCCAGAAAGGTAATTCAGCGCCCTCCGGCACGAAGGGTGTTGAGAGCAGTCCCGCTGTCAAGGCCTCGGATGGACCGCATTGCGCAATTGGGCAAATTTTCTACGAAGGTGGTGGTCGTGGCATCCTGTTCTATGTCAAATCCTCACTTTCTGGTGATGAGAACGACTACATTCGGGACTATAACCGCCGCAACTATGATTTCCCCCACGAGACCACGGGCGATCAGAACTTCAGCGAGGAACAATTTGAAGTCTACCGCGCTTTGGGTTTTCATGCTCTCCATGGTGCGGTATCCGGCAGGCACGGCATTCAGGTTTCGGATGTCAAGGTCGTCAAACTGAACGTCAAAGCCAAGTCGCCGGCTGTCATCAAGGAGGTGCGGACGTTGCTCCGCCAAAAGCCAAAAACCAAATTGGATCACGTGTCGCGTTGAACTTTGCCCGGCCACATGATGGTGAACCCCAGTATCATCGAGATCAGTGATCCGGCCACAACTCCAACACGCACCTGGGCATCCATATTTGCTTCCTTGAAGGCGAGTGAACCGATGAACAGGCTCATGGTGAAGCCGATGCCCGCCATGCACGACACTCCAATCATGTAACGCCAGTTCACACCGGCAGGAAGCTTGGCGAGACCAGTGGCAATCAGCAGCACCACGGCAGCCATGATCCCCACAGGTTTGCCGATGGCAAGTCCGGCAATGATGCCAAGCGGCACCTGTTGGGACAAATTCGCCAACGAGAATCCATCAAGCGGCAAGCCGGCGTTGGCAAATGCAAAGAGCGGCAGAATTGCAAACTTCACATATGTGTGGATGCCATGTTCCAACTCGTGGACTGGCGAAGAGAGATCCTTACGCCGCAACGGGATCAGCAGTCCGAGTGCCACACCGGCCAGTGTTGCGTGGACACCGGATTTCAGCACGAACAGCCATATGACAAAGCCAACCATGATGTAGATCGCGACTCTCTCACCGCCCAGGCGGTTGTAGGCGACAAGGGCCACGAGGCAGGCAAGTGCGCCAGTAAGTGCAAATATCGAAAGCTGGCTGGTATAGAACAGGGCAATGATGACGATCGCCGCCAGATCATCAAAGGTGGCAAGCGTCAGCAGGAATATTTTGAGGGACAGCGGGGCACGGCGACCCAGCAAGGCAAGCGCTCCAAGTGCAAATGCAATATCAGTGGCTGCCGGAATGGCCCAGCCGCCGATCGTTGCCGCGTTGTCCCAGTTGATCCACGCATAGAGGCCGGAAGGCACGGCAATGCCACCCACCGCTGCGGCAGCAGGCAGGACAATCTGGGAAGGAGTTGCAAGATTTCCCTCCAGCACCTCGCGCTTGATTTCGAGACCAACGAGAAAGAAGAACACTGCCATCAAGCCGTCATTGATGAAATGGTGCAGCGACTTCTCCAAGGTCAACGGACCGACACCGATGCTGACTGGAAGTGACAGAAAATGCTGATACTCATCACCGAGGCCGAAGTTGACCAGCACAATGGCAAATGCCGCCGCCAGGGTGAGGACAATGCCGCCGGTGGCCTCGTGGTCAATGAAGCGCTTCAGCGCGGATTGGCTGTCAGAACTTGGCCGCATTGATCACCAGATGAACTGCTATGGATGCAGCATAACCGAGAGCCACCGCCCACGTCCATTTGAAGTGGCTGGCGAACGTGTACTTGCCGTTGGAGATTCCCATCAGGGCAACACCAGCGGCCGAGCCGATAGACAGCAGGCTGCCGCCGACACCTGCGGTAAGCGTGACGAGGAGCCACTGCCCGTGACTCATCTCCGGGTCCATGGTGAGAATGGCAAACATGATGGGGATATTGTCGACGATCGAGGACAATACACCCACGGCAATGTTGGCGGTTGTCGGTCCCCATGCGCCATAGAGGTACTCATTTGCCAAAGTCAGGTAACCCATGACACCAAGCCCGCCCACGGCAAATATGATGCCGAAGAAGAACAGCAGCGTGTCCCATTCAACTCGTTCGATCTGACGGAAGGAATTGAGCACCATGTCAGTGTTCTGCGCCCGCTTGCCTTTCTGTTGCAGGAAGTATGACCACATCTGCAAGTAGCCCAGTCCCAACATCATGCCGAGAGCAGGCTGTAGTCCGAGAAAATTCCTGAACGCCACAGCAGTGGCAATGGTGAGCGCAAAAAGCACGATGACACCAACAGCCCCAGGCTTCAGTGCAACCCGCTCACCAACCTGCGATGGTTTTCCGCCGGGCAGGGAAAAATGCATGATCACCGCAGGCACCAGCCAATTCACCAGCGAAGGCACGAAGATGTCGAAAAACTCGAAGAACGAAACTTTGCCCTTCTGCCATACCATCAGTGTGGTGATGTCTCCGAATGGCGTGAATGCACCACCCGCGTTGGCAGCCACAACGATGCTAATGCAGGTGATGGCAATGAAGCGGGGTGAATCTGCCCCAATGGCCAGCACAACCGACCCCATCACCAATGCTGTCGTCAGATTGTCCAACACGCCCGAAAGCAAGAATGCGCTGATACCAGTGATCCAGAACAATTGCTTGTAGCTGAATTGACGTGCCGTCATCCTGGCGCGCAATACCTCAAACACCCGCCGCTCTTCGAGAGTATTCACATAGGTAATGGCCACGAGCAGAAAGAGAAACAATTCGCCGTATTCATAGATCGTTTTTTCGGCTGCGAGCTTGGCCAATTCAGGCGTGCCTGCTGCCGTGTTGGCGATTCCGATCAGGGCCCAGATCAGTCCTGCCGCCAAGAGCACAGGCTTGGATTTTCGAAGCTCGAGGCTTTCCTCAAAGATCACGAAAGCATAGGCCGTCACAAAAATGAAAAGGGCAGCATATCCCACCCATGAGCGCGTCAGATCCAGCGCTGCATGGGCTTCAGGCATTGCTCAATTCCTCATTCAGCTCCAGCCAGCTATCTTCATTCTGGGTCAGTTCTTCGGCCAAGCGCGTCCGCAACCGGGCAAAGTCCGCCGCCTTTTGCGGATTTTCGCTGTACAGTGATCCATCCGCCAGTGCCTGATCAAGAATCGATATTTTATCCTGCAGTTTCAGCATCTTTGCGTTCAAGTCCTGAATCAGTTTCTGAACTGATTTGACCGGTCGCGCCGACGCCTTGATTGCGGCAATTTCAGCACGCTGTACTGCTGGTGGTTTTTCCTGAGCCATGCTGCGGCCTTTGGACAAGATGAATTCAGTGTAGTCATCGAGGTCGCCTTCGAAGGTGCGGATGGTGCCGCCATCGACCAGCAGCAACCTGTCGGCACAGGTTTCAATGATGTGGCGGTCATGGGCGATGAGGATGACTGCACCTTCGTAGTCGTTGATGGCGCGGATCAGGGCTTCCCGGGAATCCATGTCGAGATGATTGGTTGGTTCGTCAAGAATGAGCACGTGCGGGCCATTGAATGTTGCGAGCATGAACAGCAGCCGCGCCTTTTCGCCACCCGACAATGTGGAGCATTTTGAATCTGCCAGCGTTGCGCCGAATCCGGCACCCCCCAACTTGGCCCGTCGCTCTGCCACGGTACGGCCTGGCATCAGTTTGGTCGCGTAGTCGAAAGGCGTCAATGAATCGGCCAGCTCATCCATCTGGTGCTGGGCGAAGAAACCGATGTTCATGCGCGGTGCCACGACGATGCTGCCACCCTGCGGCTGCAGCTTTCCGTTCAACAGTTTGGCAAAGGTTGACTTGCCGTTGCCGTTCGCTCCCAACAGCGCAATGCGGTCATCGGGATCAATACGCAGCGTCAGGTTGCGCAGTACAGGCTTTCCGGGCGCATAACCAACTGACACTTTGTCCATCGAAACGAGCGGTGGTGCCAGCACCTTTTCGGGATTGGGAAAACGGAAGGGGACCACCCGGTCATCGACAATGTCGGCAATCGGTTCGAGTTTGGACAGTGCCTTCAAGCGGCTTTGCGCTTGACGTGCCTTGGAAGCCTTGAAGCGAAAGCGGTCAACATAGGCCTGCATGTGGTCGCGCTGGTCCTGCTGCTTCTTGCGCAGTTTGACACTCAGCGCCTGCTTTTCGCGGCGCTGCCGGTCAAAGCCATCATAATTGCCCTGGTAGATTGTCAGCTTCGCGCCATCAAGGTGAACGATGCAGGTCACCACCTCGTTCAACAAGTCGCGGTCATGGCTGATGAGTACGATGGTGTGCGGATAGACCTTGAGAAAGGACTTGAGCCAGATTGTGCCTTCGAGATCGAGATAGTTTGTCGGCTCGTCAAGCAGCAGCACGTCAGGCTGACCAAACAGTGCCGCCGCCAGCGCAACCCGCATGCGCCAACCGCCCGAAAGGGCAGAGCAGGGACCATTGATTTGCGCTTCGGTGAAACCCAGTCCCGCCAGAATGGCCGAGGCCCGTGCAGGTGCAGTGTGTGAACCGATGTCGGCAAGGCGCATCTGGATTTCCGAAATGCGATGCGGATCATGGGCCGAGTGAGCTTCTTCGAGCAACTCGTGGCGTTCGACATCACCGGCCAGTACGGTATCAAGCAAACTCTCGCTGCCACCTGGCGCTTCTTGCGCCACGGTGCCGACGCGGGCGTTGCGGGGCACACTGGTCGAACCTGACTCTGGTGACAATTCACCCAACACGATCTTGAACAGGGTGGACTTGCCGATGCCGTTGCGGCCGATCAGCCCGGCCCGGTGGCCCGTAGGCACGGTCAGGCTCGCATCCTCCAGCAAGACGCGTCCACCAATCCGATAAGTCAGGCCCTGAACATTCAACATGGCGCCTCCCATAGCCAAGGACCTGCTGCGCCGCAAACCCGTTGACTCCGGTCATGTTGCGTTGCACAAAGTTGAGGTACGCCCATCAGGAACCAATTGTCCGTGAACGACCGCATGCTCAAATCAAGCCAGCCTAAATCAAGTCCGGCCCAGATCGAAGACGCCACCTACATTGTCGAGATCACCGGTATCCTGCGCGATCTTCTGCGCCAGGTGATCCGGTCCCGCGAACCTGAGGTTCTGGCAATCCTGGACGATTCCGGTGCGTCAGCCGCGATCCCCGAGCACCTCGTTGAGCATGCCTTGCAGGCCATCGGTATCTGGTTGCAGCTGATGAACATCGCGGAAGAAAATAATGCGATCCGCAATCGCCGCGATATTGAAAAGCAGGGCGGTCCGGATCATGTCATCGGCTCGTTCTCCCATGCCGTGGCACAAGTCGCAGCCGCAGGTGTGCCACCGGAAACCGTCGCCCGCGTTCTGGAGAACCTCAACGTAGGCCCCACCATCACGGCCCATCCAACAGAAGCCAAGCGCGTCACCGTGCTGGAAATTCACCGCCGGATTTATTTGAAACTGTATGAACTCGAAAGCCCGCGCTGGACGCCGCGTGAACGCGAAAATCTGCTGGCGGCACTCAAGAACGAGATTGATCTGCTCTGGCTTACCGGTGAAATCCGTATCGAAAAGCCAACGGTTGAAAGTGAAGTGTCGTGGGGCCTGCACTTCTTTCGTGAGGCGCTGTTTGAGCGTACACCTGTGCTTTGCGAATTGTTGCAGGCTGCAATCACGCGGCACTATCCGGAATTGCCCAACACCGGCATTGTTCCACCGCTGCGCTATTCCTCGTGGATTGGTGGTGACCGCGATGGCAATCCATTCGTCACCATATCGACCACACGTGCAGCACTCCGCGAAAACCGGCTCGCGGCGGTGGAACGTTTGGATGCGCGATTGCAGGATGTTGCCCGCCTGATCTCCATCAGTGCCTATGAAATTGCCGTACCCGGCGCGTTCCAGTTGGCAATTGACCATCAACTTGAAGTTTCCGGCAGCAAGACTGACATCATAACGCGCAATCCGTCTGAGCCTTTCCGGCAGTTCTTCACTGCACTACGGAAAAGACTTGCTGCTACAGTCGGTGAAAATGTTGCGGCAAAGCCCTTCACTTCGGTTGCCGAACTGATCGACTTGCTGCAACTCTGCGAGCAGGCACTCGCCGACATGAAGGGTGGCGGACTCGCATCTGGCCTCGTCCGCCCGGTGCGCTGGGAGGCCGAGATTTTCGGTTTCCGCACCGCCAGCCTTGATCTCCGCCAAAACACCACTGTGATCAACCGCGTACTTGGCGAAATCTGGCAGAAGCTCAATCCTCTGGAAACGACAGCGCCCACGCCTGGTACGCCGGCCTGGAGTCAGTGGCTGGCCAGTGAGTTGGAAAAGCCCCTGGGGTTCCTCCCGCAATTCATGAATTTATCCGAAGAAGCCGCTGAACTGATTGGACTATTGGTTCTGGTGCGCGAGACACTGGAGGGACCCGATCCGGCTTCAATCGGCACGTTCATTCTGTCCATGACGCAGACGGCCGATGATGTGCTCGGCCTGTATTTACTCGCCAAGTATTGCGGTCTCTTTGCCGACGCGACGGCGCGGGAAACCTGCCGCATCCGCATCGTACCACTGTTTGAAACCATTGATGACTTGCGCGCCGCACCTGCCATCATGGCAAACCTGTTGGCCAAGTCCATGGTGCGCAAGTCAGTGTCTGCCAATGGCGGCACACAGGAAATCATGCTCGGCTACTCCGACTCGAACAAGGACGGCGGCTTCTTTGCCGCGAGTTTTGAATTGTTTGAAGCCCAGCGCAGCTTGATCCGCGTTGCCCGCGAGCGGGGTGTGCCAGTCAGCTTCTTCCACGGCCGTGGTGGTTCTGTTTCACGCGGCGGCGCGCCCACCGGCCGTGCCATTGCCGCCCAACCTGCAGGCACCATCGGTGGCCACATGCGGGTGACCGAGCAGGGCGAGGTCGTCTCGTCCAAATTCGCCAACCGCGGAACGGCTCTCAACAATCTCGAAATTCTGACATCAAGCGTGCTGCTGCACACTTTGAAATCTGCCGATGAACCAGAGTTGCGCGTTGTCCCCGAGCAGCAAAGTGCCGTGGAAGATATCGCCCGTTTGTCCTTCAAGGCCTACCGAAAGTTGGCTGAGGATCCCGGCCTCATCACCTATTTCCAATCGGCAAGCCCGGTGGAGGAACTGGCATTGCTGAAAATCGGTTCGCGTCCCTCGCGCCGTTTTGGTGCCAAGGGCATTTCCGATTTGCGCGCCATTCCGTGGGTCTTCGCCTGGAGTCAAAATCGTCATCTTCTCACCGGCTGGTATGGTCTTGGCTATGCACTGGATGATTTTCTTTCGGCGCGCGGTGATGAAGGCCTCCGTCTGCTGCGTCAGATGTTTGTAAAATCAGCAGGCTTCCGCCTGGCCGTAGATGAAGTGGAGAAATCCCTCTTCCTCGCCAACATGGAGGTGGCGGAGCGCTACGCCGAACTCGTCCCCAACCGCAACGATGCCGAACGCCTGTTTGCTCTCATACGCCACGAGCACCGCCGCACCGCGAAGGTGGTGTTGGAACTCTCAGGTGGAAAGGTCCTCTGTGAACGCTTCCAGGGCTTCCGCCGCCGCTTCGAACGGGTCGGACCGATGGTCGACCAGGCAAATCTCTGGCAAGTGCAGTTGCTCAAACAGACGCGCAACGAAAAGGGCAGGGATGCACTCAATATGCCACTGCTGATGACCATGAACTGTGTGGCCGCGGGGCTGGGCTGGACGGGGTGAGGGCTACACCGCCACCTCACACACCGCACTCAACTTGTTACCGTCGGGATCGCGCACGTAGCAGGAATAGAAATTGGCGTGGTACGGGCGAAGCCCCGGTGCGCCATCGTCTCTTCCGCCGTTTGCCAGTGCAGCAGCATGAAAATCGCGTACCGCCTGCCGTGATGGAGCCTGCAACGCCACCAGTGTGCCGTTACCCCAGGTCGCCGGGTATTCAAGGAAAGGCCGCGTCACATAGAAGAAGCGCTGTCGCGTTCCGGGTGCTGGATTTGCTGTGCCATAGCCAATCTCGTTCTCGTCCGCGACTGAACGCACCATGTTCAACGCTGCCAGCACCGGATCATAAAATCGCCGCGAGCGATCCAGGTCATTGCTGCCAAGTGTGACGTAAAGGAACATCGACTATCCTTCCACCGGGCCCAGATGCCGGGCCCCACGTTTCTGCGCCAGCACAAACTGCTTTTGTCTCTCGCGATTGGAGGCCTTTTGCTCCTCTGTCAGGTGATCGGCGCATTGCGGGCAACACACGCCTTCCTCGTATTTGGGCGAGTGCCGCTGCTCCGCCGAAACCGGCATGAGGCAGCCATGGCAAGTGGTGAAGTCTGACTGCACAAGGCCATGGCCCACGGCGACACGCTCATCGAACACGTAGCAGGCACCATTCCACAGGCTTTGCTCCGGAGGAATCTCCTCCAGATATTTCAGGATGCCGCCCTTGAGGTGATAGACTTTCTCAAAACCGGCAAAGCGCATGTAGCTCGTCGCTTTCTCGCAGCGAATGCCTCCAGTGCAAAACGTCGCGATCTTCTTGCCCTTCATGTTGTGCAGGTGCTTTTCAACCCAAACCGGGAACTGGCTGAAACTCTTGATCTCGGGGTCTATGGCATTGCGGAAGCTTCCGACCTGGATCTCATAGTCATTGCGTGTATCGACAACGATGACGTCCGGGTCCGATATAAGCGCATTCCAGTCCAGCGGCGTCACATACCCGCCCACCAGTTCATGGGGATCGGCCTTCACATTGCCGATGGTAACGATTTCCTTCTTCAGCCGAACCTTCATGCGCTTGAAGGGCATTTCGGCAGCAGGTGAAAACTTCAGCTCGAATCCGGTGACACCTGTGACCTTGCCAATCGCCGAAACTGCCGCAGCGATGTTTGGCGAAGCGGCTGCAATCGTGCCATTCACACCCTCAGCCGCGATCAGCACTGAACCCTTTGCTCCCAGCGCCTTCAAGGCAGTGAGCAGGGGGCCCTGCAAATCCCGGTAGTGGGGGAGCGGGTGAAACCGGTAGAAGGCTGCGACAGTGATGCTCATGACGCTGCAGATAATCCCCGATGGCCGCACTTGCAACACGCTCGCGAATTGGCTCTAGTACCGCCAGTCAACGCCAACTGGGAGCAAATCATCATGGCGATTACCAAACGTATACTACTCGCAGCCGTTGCGGCCATGGCCCTTGCGGCCCCTGCTGTGGCTGCTGACATGATCGGCAATTGCGAAGTGACCGGCCCAAAGGGCTCAATCCCCATCGGAACACCGGCCAAGGCCGGGCAATTCACTGTCCTCACGTCTTTGCCTGCACCGATCTGGTGGAATGGTGACGCCGTCGAGAACGTCAAGGACGGCATGGAATACTGCATGTCCGCCGAAATTGCCTGGCGTGCCGGCTACGACAAGCTGGAATTGATCAACACCTCGTGGGAAGCCTTCATCGGCAACCAGGTCTCCGGATATGACGTCGGCTTTGCCCAGACGTCCATTACCGAGGAACGCAAGAAGGTGTTTGACTTCACCACGCCATACTTCAGTTCCGACATGGGCGTGATTGCCCGCGCCGATGCTCCCGTGGACGAGAAGTCCATCAAGACGGTCAAGGTCGGCATCCAGCAGGGCACCACGGGTGCCACCTTCGCCCAGGAAACGCTTGGTCTGAAGGACGCACAGATTTTCGGTGATCAGCCGGAAATGTTCGCCGCACTGCGCGCCGGACAGATCGACGCGGCCATCACCGATACTTCGATTACCCTGGCTGAAGAAAAAGCCACGGGTGGCAAATCCATTGTTGTCGGCCAATACAAGACTGGCGAGACTTACGGTGGCATCATGCAGAAGGGCAACGCCAACAACGAAGCCGTAAGCAAGATCATCCAGTCGATGGTCGATGACGGCACGCTGGCGAAACTCGGGGCAAAGTATCTCGCTGCTGGTTGGGGCAAGGATCCGGCCTCCATTCCTTACTTCAATCCCTGATCCCTGAATGCGATGGGGGCCATGCCGCAAGGTATGGCCCCCCTCCACATGATAAGCCAGTCTAGAAATAAGCCAGTCTAGAAGTTCAGCGTGGACGTGCTCCACGCCGGAGTGACACCGGACCATGACATCCCCCGAGACACACTTGCCCAAACCTGCTGACGGCTTCGCCTTCGGGGCACTTGTCTTTGCTGCCCTGTGTGTGCTTGTGGCCTTCGCAACGGCCTCCCTGGTACGCGCGTCAGTCGCGAGCCTTGGCGGCACCAAGGCAATCTATGAAATTCTATATTGGGGTGGGATCGCCGCTACAGCCGCATTGTTCTGGCCGGCTCTGCGGGGCCTCAACCTCGCTCGCATGGCTGCAGCCGCTCGTGTTCGCGGTGATGCCATTGAAAACCGCATTGCCACTGCAGCCTCGCGCGAGAATTCTTCATTGACCTACGGCTGGGGCATTTTTGCTTTGCTCGTCCTCGGCTTCCTCGCTTTTGTCTTCATGAATGACTCGGCCGTGGGCCGCACATTCTTCCTGTTGCCGCTGCTTGCTGCGAAGTGGCCGCAGGTCTTGGCCAAGTTTATTACTGTGAACATTTTCGTTTTTGTGGTCGCCGAAATCATCGTGCTGGTTTGGGGCCTTGTCGTGGCTCTTGCCCGAATGATGCCTGGTCCCGCAGGACGGCCAATTCGAGCACTTGCAACGTTCTATTGCGATGTCTTCCGCGGTCTTCCGGCGATCGTGACGCTGTATCTGATTGGCTTCGGCATCCCCACCAGTGGCCTGCCGGAAATGGTGATCCCTTGGTTCTACGGCATCTTCCATGACACCAGCGCCATGTCGGTGCAGGAACTGCGCGACCTCTCACGCATACCCGTGGCCTGGTGGTGTATCCTCGCGCTCACCCTGACCTATGGCGCCTACGTGGCGGAAGTTTACCGTGCCGGTATTGAAAGCATTCACTGGAGTCAGATTTCGGCCGCCCGCTCGCTTGGTCTCAGTTACCTCCAGACGATGCGTTATGTTGTCGTACCGCAAGCCATACGCCGTGTGATTGCACCGCTGCTCAACGACTTCATCGGCCTGCAAAAGGATACAGCGCTGGTGCAAATTCTTGGACTTGTCGATGCCTTCAACGCCTCGCGTGGCATTGCCGCCAACGCTTTCAATCTTTCGGCGGTCACCATCGTTGCAATTCTGTTTGTACTCGTCACCATTCCGCAAGCGCGCCTTGTCGATCATCTGGTCGAAAAAGATGCCCAGCGCATGAAAGCCGGGGGGTAACCGCCATGGCCTTCCTCGACATGATCAACGTCGAAAAGCACTTTGGTCCCGTGCCAGTGTTGCGCGGCCTGAACATGAGCGTGAACGAACATCAGGTGGTGTGCCTCATTGGCCCATCAGGATGTGGCAAGTCCACGTTGCTCCGTTGCATCAACCAACTGGAACAAATTCAGGGCGGGGAAATCCGGCTTGAGGGTGACCGCGTCTCTGGTCCTGGTGTTGATGTGAACTTGCTGCGCCAGAAAGTCGGCATCGTTTTCCAGAGTTTCAACCTGTTCCCGCATATGAGCGTTCTGGAAAACGTGACCCTGGCACCCACCAAGGTTCTCAAGGTATCGAAGGCCGAGGCTGAAGACAAAGCCATGGCACTGCTGAAACGCATCGGCATGGACCACAAGGCAGGCGAATTTCCCGACAGGCTTTCCGGTGGCCAGCAGCAGCGCGTTGCCATCGTGCGCGCGCTCGCGATGGAACCGCGGGTCATGCTGCTCGACGAGATCACCTCAGCGCTGGATCCGGAACTGGTCTCGGAAGTTCTCAACATCGTCCGCGATCTGGCCACCCAGGGCATGACCATGCTGCTCGCCACCCACGAAATGGGCTTTGCCCGCGAAGTTGCCTCCAAAGTGTGCTTCCTCAATCAGGGGGTGGTGCACGAAGAGGGGCCACCCGAGCAGATATTCGGTGACCCCAGAGAGGAACGCACGCGCGCCTTCCTGAGGCGGATTATCGAGGCTGGGCGGCTCTGAACCGTTCATCCCCGGTTCAGGCTTGTGGCAAGCTCCCCACATTCCCTTCTTAAATCTGCCCCATCTCATCCCCATGTATGCACTCTGAACGTGAAATCGGAGGATGGCGTATGATTATGAAATTTGGGGCTGTAAGCCTTTTGGCTTTGAGCCTGGTGACTGGTGTGGCACTGGCCCAAGAGGGCGAACCCGCTCCTGGTGAGGTGGCAACGGAAGCCGTTGTGGTGCCTGCGGATGTGCAGGCTATCCTTGATGATCCTCGCCCGCTCTCGGAAATGGAGCCAGGCGATCTGCGTGACCGCGCCCGTAATGCGCGCAATTTTGCCAAGCAACAGGGTTTGCCGGAAGACGTTCGCGCCAAGTTGCAGGACATCGCCAAGGCAGCCCGTGCTGAACTTGATGCCCGTGGCACCCAGCCCAAGAAGGCCGAAGAACCCGCAGGCGAACAGCCGCCCGCTCCCGCAGAGCAGCCAGCCGAGCAAGCCGCCCCGGTTGAAGAACCGCCAGCTCCGGCAGAACAGCCTGCTGAACCACCTGTCGAGCAGGCCGCTCCAGTCGAGGAGCCGCCGGCCCCGGCAGAACAGCCCGCCGAACCACCTGTTGAGCAGGCCGCCCCAGTTGAACAACCGGTTGAGCAACCTGTCGAGCAACCACCGGCCAATGCAGCAGAGCAGCCCGCCGAACCACCCGTCGAACAGGCGGCCCCGGTTGAACAGCCTGCAGATCAGCCCGCTGCCAAAGCGGTGGAGACGCCCGCACCAGCTGTCGACAAGAAGGAAGTGCAGGAATTGGACGCCAATGCCGGCACACCAGAAGCCGAAAAGAAGGCCACGGCCTTCCTCGGTGATACCACGCCTGCCGAGCAGTTGTCTGATGATGAACTCAAGGCCCGGCTTGATGGCATGCGCGACCTGATGGCCACCAACGAATTGTCGCAGAAGAGCGAACGTGCGTTGCGCAAGAAGTTGCAGACCGAACGCCTTGTATTGCGCCAGCGCATCGCAGCCAAGGAAGCTGCTGCTGAACAGGAAAAGGCCAAGGCCGAAGCCGAAAAGGCTGCGAACGATGCCGCCAAATCTGATGCCGGAGGTGCTGCACCACAGGCCGGCAAGAAGCCGCGCATCGTCATCGTTCCGCAGATCACCATCAACACGCCCATTGTCGAAGTGTTGCGCGACCGCCGCCGCTCCGAAGAACTGAGCGATAGTGAATTGCGCCGCCGCACCAGGGTTTTCCGTGACGCGCAAAGCCGAAACGATTGGGAAGATTTTGACGAAGAGGATCGCCTCTTCTGGCGCGAGTCGATGCGCCGCGACCGCGAACTTCTGCGCCGCCGGATGGCTGAAGAACGCCGCCTGCGTCAGGACGAGCTCGCCATGAGTGCTGACGACGAGGGTCTCGACGTAGAGGATGAATTCCAGCCTGGCCGCAAGCGTCTGCGCAATGTCTTCGAGGCCGAGGCAGATGACAGCGAACTGGAAGATATCCTGGTAGCAGCGCCAGCGAAGAAAGTTCGCCAGCGCTATACGGTGGAAGAAATTTCCGACAACGAGGACCTGCGCGATACCATGCCGCGCATCGAAATCGATACCATCCGCTTCGGCTTCAATGAAGCCTTTGTCCGCGAAGAGGAAGTGGAGAACCTGGACCGCATCGCCGCCATCGTTGAGCGCGTGTTGCGCAAGAACCCACGCGAGGTGTTCCTGATCGAAGGCCACACCGATGCGGTGGGCTCTGATGCCTATAACCTCAAACTGTCACGCGCCCGTGCGGAAGCGATCAAGAAGGCGTTGACGACCTACTATGTCATTCCGTCCCGCAACATGCAGACCGTGGGCCTGGGGGAACGCTACCTCAAGATCCCGACGGCGGAACCGGAAGGCGAAAACCGCCGCGTTTCGATCAGCCGCGCAACTCCGCTGGTGGGTGAACTGGAAGAGTAGGCCGCTTCGGGGAGACCCTTGCAGCTTTGATGGGGCGCTGTTAAACGGCGCCCCATTCGCATTTCCACACCAAGAGGACCAAAATGGCCATTGAACGTACCTTCTCCATCATCAAGCCTGACGCAACGCGCCGCAATCTGACCGGCGCCATCAATGCCGTCATCGAGAAGGCCGGTCTTCGCATCGTCGCCCAGAAGCGCGTCAAGTGGAAGCAGACCGATGCCAAGAAGTTCTATGCCGTCCATGCCAAGCGTCCGTTTTACAAGGATCTGGTAAAGTTCATGACCTCCGGCCCGGTTGTGCTGCAGGTGCTGGAAGGCAACAACGCCGTCGCCAAGTATCGCGAAGTCATGGGTGCCACCAACCCAGCCAACGCCGAACCGGGTACCATCCGCAAGGAATTCGCTGAATCGATTGAAGCCAATTCTGTGCATGGCTCAGACAGCCTCGAGAACGCCAAGAAGGAAATCAAGATGAACTTCAAGGCCAGCGAGATCGTCGGTTGATGTCCGGCTCCGCGCGCACGCTCATTTCGGTCGGGGCCTATGTGGCCTCGATCGTTCTGGTGAACTGGTTGTTCGCGCCCGCCCAGCTTGTGCCGGGCGTGACCGTGTGGAGCACTTCGTTTGGCGATCTCTATCTTGCCAATCTCGTTGTCGGCTTTGTCTTTGTGCTGCGTGACTACGCCCAGCGCGCCATTGGCCACAAGGTCCTGTTGGCCACACTGGTGGCAGGAGCCATCACATATTCCATGGTTGATCCGGCTATTGCCGTGGCATCCATTATCGCCTTCATCCTTTCGGAAATGGCAGATTGGGGTGTGTATTCATTCTGGAAGAAGCCATTGCAGCAACGCATTCTGTTCTCCAGCCTGATTGCCGTACCGTTGGATACTTTTGCTTTCCAGTATCTCGCTGGCTACCTGTCGCCAGCTGCGTTTAGTATGGAAGTGCTGAGCAAAGCCGTCGGTGTACTGATCGTCTGGTATCTTCTGCGCCTGCGTTCCGGCGATGGCGAAACACCTGCACTGGCTCATTGAGGCGCGCATGATGGGAAAATCCCGGCTTGAGGCTTTCAGTGATGGCGTCATTGCCATCATCATCACCATCATGGTTCTGGAACTGAAAGTGCCACACGGTGAGGCCTTGGCTGATGTGCTGGCCTTGGCACCAGTGTTCCTCAGTTATGTGCTCAGCTTCATCTATATCGGCATTTACTGGAACAACCATCACCACATGCTGCACACCGTGAAGAAGGTGAGCGGCGGAATTCTGTGGGCTAACTTGCATCTTCTTTTCTGGTTGTCCCTCATCCCCTTCACCACCGGCTGGATGGGCGAAAACCATTTCGGCCAGTGGCCGGTATTTTTCTATGCGCTCAATTTGTTGATGGCGGGTCTGGCTTATTTTGTCCTGTCCCGCATCATCATCAGTGTCCACGGAAGTGAATCGGAATTGGGCAAGGCCGTGGGAGCGGATCGCAAGGGGCAAATCTCGATGGTGGGCTATGTCCTTGCCATGGCTCTCTCGGTCTGGTCACCATTGCTCGCAATCGTCCCATGCGTTCTGGTCGCACTGATGTGGCTTGTCCCTGACCGCCGTATCGAGCTCACGCTGTCGTAGGTCTTTTGCATTTGTTAACTTCTCCGGCGCACACTCCAAGTTGTTAGTCTGCAAAATTGGAGCAGGAATGTCTGACTTAGTTGACATAGCCGCTCCGGGGTCTGCCTGACGATTGTTCCTCGCGCAGCCCCGGGTGGCGCTTGGAGGAACCATGTTTACAATCAAAACTGGAATGGCAGTGCTGTGTCTCGCAGCCTTCACCGCCGAAAGTGCCGCACAGGCGCCCTGCACCATGCGCGATGACCTGGTGAAATTGCTCGCGAGCAAGTACAAGGAAGGTCCCGTCAGTTTCGGCACTGCCAACGGCAAGGCCGTGGTTGAAGTTTTTGCCTCGGAGACAGGCACATTCACAATTATTGCGACGCGGGCCAATGGTCTCAGCTGTATCATTGCTGCGGGACAGGATTGGGAGGCACTGGGGCCGCCGCCCAAGAATCTGACGTCACTCTAAGAGTTCAGTGCGCGGGGCGATAGCCAATTGCCGTTCACGTAACGAAATGTATATTGCGCAAGCGATGAGGATCGTCACGCCTGCGAACGTCCACGCATCTGGAAAATCTCCAAAGAAATACCAACCCGCAAAGACGGCCATGATCATCTCTGTGTAGCCGAAGGGTGAAAGCAGCGACGCCTCGGCATAGTCGTAAGCCTTGGTGATGAGATAGTGCCCGGCGATTGCGATAGCTCCCAGCAACACAAGCAACAGCCACTGATCCCGTGATACCTCAAACCAGAACAGGGGCAGGGCGGCTGACAATGCGACGGCTCCCATCACGCTGGTCTGGAAAGTGGTCACCATGGCGTGGGCTTTGCCGGTGAGATGGCGGGTAACGAGAATGTAAAAAGCTGAACTCATGCCGGCCAACAAGGCGAAGATCACACCAAGATTGAAAGCCTGAAATCCGGGCCGAATGATGATCATCACGCCTATGAATCCAATCATCACGCTGATCCAGCGCCTGATTCCCACGTGCTCGCGCAACAACAGCGGCGAGAGCGCAGTAATCAGGATGGGTTGAACGAAAAAAATTGCCAGCGTATCGGCAATCGGCAGATATTTGAGTGCGAGAAAAAAGAACGCCGTTCCCAAGATCAGGAATGCCGCACGGCCTGCATTGAGAAGCGGGTTCACCGGCAGGAAGGCACCTGTTCCTGCCACTCCGAAAGCGAAGGGCAAGGTAAAGAGAGCGCCAAAAAAGAACCGTGCCCACACCATCTGCGCCACCGGAACACCTTGTTGCACGAGAAATTTGGCACAAACGTCAATGAGCGGCAGAACCGCCATGGCGCAGAGGACAAGGCTGATGCCCTTGAGGGCGTGGGGTGTCGTCTTCAAACTTTGATCCGCGTGTTGTCCGGATCCCAGATGCTTTCGGGAATGATCCGCGCCTTGCGCAATTCACCGAAAACCATGACCTCGAACTCCGTGCCTTCGGCCGTGGAGCCAGGCGGCACATAGGCGAAGGCCAACGACTTGTCTGTGGAGTGCCCAAAACCACCCGACGTGGTGACGCCAACCACCTTGCCGCTCTGATAAACAGGTTCGTTGCCCACACAATCAGAATCAGTGTTGTCGACGCTCATGTAGACGAGCTTCATGCGTGGGCCCTGTTGTTTGCGTGACAGGCTGGCGGCCTTGCCGGTGAAGTCAGCCTTGTCGAGACGGATGAAGCGTTCCATGGAAGCTTCAAACATGTCGATCTCTGCCGTGAGCTCCGAGCCCCAGCCGCGATAGCCTTTTTCCATGCGCAAGGAGTTCATGGCATAGGTTCCAAAGAGGCTGAGGCCATGTGGCACACCCGCTGTCATCAGCGCATCGAACACTGCCTGCATTCCGGCGCGCGGCACATGCAGCTCCCAACCCAATTCACCGACATAAGTCATGCGCAGGAGCCGGACATTCGCAACCCCTGCCACGGTTCTGGTTTTGGCCGTGAGCCAGCGGAAAGACGGCGAAGTCAAATCCGTATCGGTGCAGGCCTGCAACACATCACGCGATTTCGGTCCTGCCAGAATAAGCACGCCATAGTCGTCGGTCACATCGCTGATGTCGGCATTTTCTACTTCGTGCTTGCGCCAGGACAGCTGGTCCATGTCATACATCTGCGCCGCCGCCGCCGAGAGCACGTAGAAATGATCTGCAGCCAGCCTCGTAATGGTGAGTTCGCTTTCGATAAAGCCGTTCTCATTCAGAAGATGGGTGAGAATGATACCGCCGTCCTTTTCCGGCACTTTGTTGGCACAGATGCGATTGAGGAAAGCGAAGGCATCGCCACCCTTCACCTCGAACTTGGAGAATGTTGAAAGGTCCATGAGGCCGACACGCTCGCGCACTGCCAGCGCCTCATTTTTCACTGCGTTCCACCAATTGGAGCGGCGGAATGAATAGTGTTCGCCTTGACCGGTGCTGTCATACCAGCGCGCCCGCTCCCAGCCAAAGATTTGCGCGAACTGCGCACCATGCTTGGCCAAGGTGTCATGCAGCGCCGACGTGCGCAGATTGCGCCCCACGGAATGTTGCTCGGCGGGTTTGTAGCAATAATACATGTGGTGATAGTCGGCGACCGAAACTTCTGCCGTATAATCCTTCGTCGCCCATGGTCCAAAGCGGCGCGGATCAAATTCGCGCATGTTGATCTCGGCCTGGCCATGCACCATCCACTGCGCCAGATACTTGCCCGCACCGCCACCCTGGCAAATGCCGATCGAAGCACCACAATGCATCCAATAGTTCTTGGGTCCATGGGCAGGACCGGAGAGGTAGACACCATCTGGTGTGTGGGTGATGGCGCCGGAGATGATTGATTTCACACCAGTCTTGCCAAACAAGGGCAGGCGCTCAGTGGCTTTTTCCAGCCATGGCATGATGCGGTCCAATTCGTTGGGCTCAAGTTCGCTTTCATAGTCCCAGCGGGGTGCCTTGCCATCCCAGCAGGTGTGGGCCGTTGCCGTTTCATAGGGTCCGACAAGAATGCCGTTGGTTTCCTCGCGCAGATAGGCGTGCGAATAGGGATCGCGCACCACCGGCAGTTCCATCTTCAGGTCGATCAATTCCTGCAACGGTTCGGTGATCACATACTGATGCAGCATGTTGGCAATGGGAGCGAGATGGCCAGTCCAGCCCGCCACGACATCGCAATAGGAACCGGCGCTGTTCACCACGTGTTCGCAATCAATGTTGCCTTGATCCGTGAACACCCGCCACTCGCCATTGGGCAACAGCTTGACGTCAGTCACCTGGGTGCGACGGTAGATGGTGGCACCGAGATTGCGTGCGCCCGTTGCCATGGCGTTGGTCACGTCGGCTGGTGCCACATGGCCGTCACTCACCGTGCGAAAGGCGGCCTTGATGCCAAAGGTCTCGAGGAATGGATGATACTGTTTGATCTCGGACGGCCCGATGACCTCACCTTCATAGCCAGCCAGTTTCGAGATGCCGTAGACGTACTTGAGCCAGTTCACTTCCTCATCGGTGGTGGCAAGACGAAGCCCGCCGCAACCATGCCAGGACACGGCTTGTCCCGTCAGCTTTTCCAACTTCGGATAGAGCTCAGTACCATAGACGTGCACCTTGGTCATATTGAGGGAGCCGTTGAAATGCGGACACTGGCCTGCCGCATGCCAAGTGGAGCCTGAGGTCAGTTCGCCTTTCTCCAGTAGTACGATGTCGGTCCAGCCCTCCAGCGCGAGGTGATAGAGCAAACCCACGCCCATGATGCCACCCCCGATAATGACCACCCGCGCCTGCGACTTCATGAAGAACTCCCGATTTGCACCACAATGGTCGAACGGGCCGGCGACTGACAAGGCTCAAAACCCGTTGGGCTGGTGAGCCAGACTGTCTGAGTGGGATGCTGGTTCAGGCGCGGGCCTGGTAGAGCATCAAGGCCGCTGCCGTGGCGACGTTCAGGCTCTCAACTCCGGGCTTCATGGGAATTCTCACCAATGTCTTGCAAGAACTTGAAATAGCTTGGGAAAGCCCGCGTGACTCTGACCCTAACACAAGCAGCGTCCCGGCACCATAGGGACGGCGAAAATCGGCCGACGCAGCCATCGCTGTTCCCACCACGTCCCCCGGGAAGGCCTTGGCATAATCGACAAAACTATCCGCCTTCATCTTGACCAGCGGCACGGCGAAGATCGAACCGGTGGAGGCACGAACGCATTCCGGCGCGTAGGCGTCGCAGCATTCACCAACCAGAATGATGCCTGCCACATCCGCTGCATCTGCCGTGCGGATGATTGTGCCGAGATTGCCCGGATCGCGGATTTCTTCCAGCGCCAGCCACAACCCCGTCTTGCCCGGATGCGGTTGAAGGCGCGGCTTGAAGGTGGCCAGCACTTCATGCGGGTTGTTCTGTGCCGAAAGTTCGCCCATGATTTTCTCAGTGACGATGAGCGGTTGCACATCCTCCCATAGCTGCACGGGTTTTGTTGAAACCAGCGTATCGGGGCGCCAACCGAGGTCCATGGCCCGTTCCAGCATAGCCAGTCCCTCCGCCATGAAAAGCCCGGCCTCGCGGCGGCCCTTCTTGTCGGTCAGCGTGCGGATGGTCTTGATAACGGGATTCTGGAGGGAGGAAATCGGCTGCATGGTATGCTATGTAGCAGGGCAGGAAAGCATCATCCATGAACATTCACGCCAAGCCCAATATCAAGACCGGAATTTCCGTCTGCCCGCATGATTGCCCAAGCGCCTGCGCACTGGAAGTGGAATTGCTTGATGAGCGTACTATCGGCCGTGTTCATGGTGCCAAAGACAACAGCTACACCCGCGGCGTCATCTGCGAGAAGGTGGCGCGCTATTCTGAACGCATCCACCATCCGGAACGGCTGTTGCATCCCTTGAAGCGGGTCGGACCCAAGGGCAGCGGCACGTTCGCGCGCATCTCCTGGGACGAGGCCATGGCCGAAGTGGGAGAGAGGTTCAACGCCATCGAAAAGGAACATGGCAGCGAGGCGATCTGGCCCTATTGGTATGCCGGCACTATGGGCCTTGTCATGCGCGATGGCATTGACCGCCTGACCCATGCCAAGAACTACTCACGCATGTACGGGACGTTCTGCATTGCCCTGAGCTGGCCTGGCTATGCTGCAGGCGTTGGCGCAATTCGCGGCGTCGATCCGCGCGAAATGCAGCAGTCGGACTTGATTGTGGTGTGGGGCGGCAATCCAGTGAACACGCAAGTGAACGTGATGACCCATGTTGGCGTTGCCAGAAAGACCCGAGGCGCCAAGTTGGCAGTGATTGATGTCTACAACACCGGCACCATGAAGCAGGCCGACTACGGCTACATCCTTCGTCCCGGCACCGATGGAGCGCTGGCCTGCGCCGTGATGCACATTCTCTTCCGCGACGGCCATGCCGACCGGGACTATCTCCACCAGTACACCGATGATCCCAAGGGACTGGAACAGCACCTGAAGGCCAAGACACCTGAATGGGCTGCCGAAATTACTGGCCTCACCACACAGCAGATCGAGGAACTGGCCAAGCTGATTGGCACGACGCGCCGCACCTTCTTCCGTATCGGCTATGGCTTCTCGCGTTCGCGCAATGGCTCTGCCAACATGCATGCCGTCACCTCAATTGCTGCCGTGACGGGTGCGTGGAAATATGAAGGTGGTGGCGCGCTGCATTCCAACAGCGGCATGTACAAGTGGAACAAGACGGTTGTTGCTGGCAAGGACGCAGCCAAACCCGGCATCCGCACCATGGACCAATCGCGCATCGGCGATGTGCTGACAGGCAACCCGTTCGACCTGCAAGGCGGGCCACCGGTGAAGGCGCTCTTCATCCAGAACACCAACCCGGTTTCCGTCGCCCCGGATCAGAACAAGGTGAAGCAGGGCTTCGCCCGCGAAGACCTGTTCACGGTGGTGCACGAGCAATTTCTCACCGAGACGGCGCGCTATGCCGACATCGTGCTGCCGGCCACCATGTTCCTTGAGCATGATGACGTCTATCAGGGCGGCGGCCACAGCCACATCATGTTTGGCCGCAAGTTGGTTGAGGCTCCGGGTGAGTGCCGCAGCAACCATGACGTACTGTGTGATCTCGCGGGCCGTGTTGGCGCCCAACATCAAGGGCTTCGCCATGAACCCGCGCCAATTGATCGATGGCATGCTCAAGGATTCTGGCCGCCGCAGCCTGGCCGAACTCGACGACGAAAACTGGTTCGACGTCATGCCGGATTTCGAGACTGCGCATTTCCTCAATGGCTTCGCTCATGCGGATGGCAAGTTCCATTTCAGGGCTGACTGGAAGCTGGCCGCTGGCATTGTCTCGACAATGGGTGCCCTCGGGCCATGGCGAGACATGCCCGCGTGGCCTGATCATTGGGACGTCACGGAAAAGGCAACGGAAGAGACTCCTTTCCGCCTCACCACCAGCCCGGCCCGTACATTCCTCAACTCGTCGTTCAACGAAACGCCAGGCTCACGCAAGCGCGAGGGCAGGCCGAGTGTTCTCGTTCACCCCACGGACTTGCAGACCCTTGGGTTGAGCGAGGGTGACAAGGTGGTGGTCGGCAATGGCCGTGGCGAAGTTATCCTGCATGTGAAGGATCATGATGGTCAGGAAACCGGCGTGCTTATCGCCGAGGGCCTGTGGCCCAACGACCTGCACGAGAATGGCTGTGGCATCAATTCGCTGACGGGTGCCGACCAACCAGCACCGGCAGGCGGCGGCGTTTTTCACGACATCGCTGTGTGGATGAAGCCGTGCAAAGGCTCTGCTGTGTGAATCGAATCTGAACGCGTCCTTCAGCCCGCACTCATCCGTACCCTGATAAATCAGCCGATAAGTTCATGATTTGGGCGCAATCCGGCCATTCGCAGGCCGGAAATGCTCCGTATACGGTTGAATCGGAGCGGCAGATATACGCCGCATTAACAGGTTGTTAAGATGTCCTACGGCGCACAAGTAATTGAAAAGAATCATTTTCCGGGTCACCAGAATCGGGCGACAAGTTCGCCCATGCATTCTTCTGCTGCAAACGAGAAGTCCCGCCGCAAAGCCCGCCTGCTGCTCTTGTTGATGGCTTTGGCCATCGCCGCGGCAACAGTTGCGCCAATGGCCGTGCTCGCCGGTTAAGCCAGGGTTTCAATCCGCTCAGCCAGCAGGTTGAAGAATCCTTCGGCATTGATGCCCCGGCAAACCGTCGCATTGGCTGGCCGATTGGTCACTTTCCACCAGTCGATCACGGTCATGCCCATGGTGAGTTCGCTTTCGCACTCCACCGACACATTGACGTCACGCACGGTAAACAGTTCAGGTTGCAACAGCCATGCCATGACGCAAGGGTCATGCAATGGCCCGCCATCTGTCCCGTACTTCTGTTCGTCAAAACGTTCGAAAAACTCCAGCAGATCAGCTGAGGCTGGGCCTGACTTGTTGTTCATCTTGCGGAAACGGGCGATGCGCTTGGCGGAGGTCAGGGCCTGGTGGGTGCAATCCAGCGGAATGAGGGTGAAGGGAATGTCGGAGGCAAGGCAGATGCGCGCCGCGTGCGGGTCGACATAGATATTGAACTCGGCCGTGGGGGTGACATTGCCACCTTCGAAAAATCCTCCGCCCATGGCCACGATACGTCTGATGCGCGAGGCGATCTGCGGCTCCTTGACCAGCGCCAACGCAATGTTGGTGAGCGGTCCCAAAGTGCACAGTGTGACGGTGCCAGCTGGCCGGTTCATCAGGGTTTCGATGATGAAATCTACGCCATGCTGTTTTTGCAACGGCATGGTGGGTTCTGCCAGCACGGGGCCGTCAAGGCCGGTGCGGCCATGCACATGTTCAGCCGTCACCAGTTGCCGCACCATCGGGCGTATCGCACCGGCATAAACCTTCGTTTCGGGCTTTCCCGCCAACTCACAGATTTTGCGTGCATTTTTCTCTGTCAACGCCAGCGGCACATTTCCGGCAACCGCCGTGATGCCCAGAACCTCGAACTCGGGTGAGGCCAATGCCAACATGATGGCCAATGCATCGTCTTGGCCCGGATCGGTATCGATGATGATGGGAAGTGCCACGTGTCGCCCTCTTGATGTCCGGTGACACTAGCTGTTCGTTCCCGAACCTGAAAACTGGCAAAGTACAGGTCTCGCATGCCGGTCAGGCATGGCTCGGCCTTCGGCAACCGCAGCAGCGGCCATGGAAGTGGCACTTGCCCTGCTGCCACACTGCTGACAACATGGTGTCAGCAGCAATGCTGTAGGGTGCATTCATGAGACGTGCTGACCGATTGCTTCGCATCATCCAGATTCTTCGCCGCCACCGCCGCCCGGTGAAGGGCCAGACCATGGCCGAGGAGCTGGAAGTCTCGCTGCGCACCCTCTACCGCGACATTGCCGATCTCATCACCGATGGTGTACCAATTCGAGGCGAGGCGGGCGTGGGCTATGTTCTCGGGCAGGGCTACGACTTGCCGCCACTGATGTTCTCGACCGATGAAGTGGAAGCCGTGATGCTTGGCCTCCGTTGGGTGATGCGCCGCGGTGACAAGGATTTGGTGCGGGCTGCACATGATGCAGTGGCAAAAGTGGGCACGGTCCTGCCCAGCGAACTGCGGCCGGTGCTCTATGACACCGGTCTCATCGTGCCACCGTCATGGCGCGCCGTCACTGACGTTGTTGATGTGGCAACTTTGCGTGGTGCCATTCGCGAGCAGCGAAAAGTCAGAGTGTCTTATCGCGACGAAGAAGGTGTCGCGAGCGAGCGCACAATCTGGCCATTTGCCATTTCCTATTTCGATGCCCAGCGCCTGATTGTCAGCTGGTGTGAATTGCGTCAGGGCTTCCGTACCTTTCGCACCGATCGCATGGTGACAGCGGACGTCTTGCCTGAGAAATACAAGGAACGCCGCGCCGTGCTGCTCAAACGCTGGACAGAGGAACGCAACACCCATGGCATGGCAAATTTCGACGAAATGTTGGTGTAAAGGCTCAAGCCAATGAACGCGCCACCTTGTCCAGGGCGGTTACGTAAAGTGGATGCTCCACGGCAAGCACGCGTGCGGCCAAAGTTTCCGCCGTATCATCGGAAAGAACAGGCACGATCGTTTGTGCCACGATTGGTCCATCATCCAGCGCTACGGTGACAAAATGCACCGTGGCACCGTGCGCTTTGGCATGGTCTGCAAGCGCCCGCTCATGCGTGTGCAGTCCCCTGTAAGCCGGCAGCAGCGAAGGGTGGATATTGAGCATCCGGCCTTCCCACGGAGCAATCAGCACCGGCGTCATGATGCGCATGAAACCGGCACAGCAGATGAGGTCCAGGTCTTGCCGCTGCAGGTGATCATTGAGTGCGACGTCAAATGCCTCGCGTGTGGCGAAATCCTTGTGGCTGATCACATGTGTGGAAATTCCCTGCGCCTGCGCATAGGCAAGTCCCGGCGCCTCGGCAACGTTCGAGACCACATGCACAATCTCGGCAGGATAGGCGGGGTCGCGTGCCGCTTCCACCAAGGCGCGCAGGTTGGAACCGCGCCCGGAAATCAGGACCCCGACGCGCTTGCGCCTCATGCAGAAAGCGTGCCCGAGTAGGCGACTTGTTCTTCCTTGCCTTTGCGCTTGCGAATGTGGCCGAGAGTCACGACCTTTTCACCACTCCGCTTCAATTGCGCTGCTACCGTCTTGGCATCCTTGGCCGCAACCACAACAATCATGCCGATGCCGCAGTTGAAGGTGCGCAACATTTCACGCTCGGCAACGCCACCTGTATCAGCCAGCCAGCGGAACACAGGCGGGAAGGGCACTGCATCGAGATCAATTTCTGCCACGGTCGCTTTCGGCAACACACGCGGAATATTCTCGGTAAAGCCACCGCCCGTGATGTGAGCAAGCGCCTTCACGGCTGCGCCCTTGCGCAGCACCTTCAGCAGCGACTTCACATAGATGCGGGTCGGAGTCAGGAGCGCCTCAGCGACCGACTTGCCTGCAGCGAAGGGGGCGGGGTCTGTGAGGGCCAACCCGCTTTTCTCCACAATGCGACGGATCAGCGAATAGCCATTGGAGTGTGGTCCGGTGGAGGCCAAGCCGAGTATGACATCGCCCGCCTTCACTGTCTTGGCGGGAAGAATCTTTTTGCGCTCGACAGCGCCCACGGCAAAACCCGCGAGATCGTAGTCGTCGCCATGATACATGCCCGGCATTTCCGCCGTTTCGCCGCCGATCAGGGCACATCCTGCCTGTCTGCAGCCATCGGCAATACCTGCGATCACCGCGCTTGCCGCTGCCACATCCAGTTTGCCAGTCGCGTAGTAGTCGAGGAAGAACAGTGGTTCGGCCCCCTGCACCACAAGGTCGTTGACTGACATGGCCACGAGGTCAATGCCGACCTCGTGGTGACGGCCGGAATCAATGGCGAGTTTCAGTTTGGTGCCGACGCCGTCATTGGCGGCCACCAGAACCGGGTCGCGGTAGCCACAGGCCTTGAGGTCGAACAATCCGCCAAAGCCGCCAAGGGAAGCGTCTGCCCCCTTGCGCCGGGTTGATTTTGCCAAGGGTTTGATTGCCGTGACAAGGTCATTGCCTGCACTGATGTCGACGCCCGCGTCGGCATAGGTCAACCCGCTTTTTGGGTTGTTCCGAAGTGCTTGTTTGCTGCCGCTCATGCCGCTAGTTTGCCCCAATTCTTGTGCTTGGTGATTTGCCAAGGAAATGACGTGGCCAAATAGCCCGAAACGGCCGGGTGAATAAAGCCCGAATGGACGATATGGGGACAATTCTGAAACGATCACGCTTGCTGCTTCTGGCGGCCTTGTTTGCCCTGCTTCAATTGCCTGCTGCCCTGCCTGCTGCCTGGGCTGCCGGACCTGTGGAAACCAGTGTTTTCGCAGTGCAGGGCGTTGCCGTCGACGTGACCGACACAGATGCTTCCACGGCCAAGAACAAGGCCCTCATCGAGGTGCAGGTCAAGGCTTTCCGGGAACTGGCCAATCGGCTGGGTTCCCCCGAAATCGTAGCGGCCGTGGAAGTTATGGAAGAGAAAGACATTCTCCCCTATCTGCGGTCGCTGTCGATCGAGCAGGAAAGCATCAGCCCGGGGCGCTATCAGGGCAAGCTCACGGTCCGCTTCCTGCCCGACAAGATCAAATCACTCTACAGCAGCCACGGCATCCGCGTGTCCTCTGCGCAGGGTCCGGCTTTCCTTGTTCTGCCCATGTGGAAATCCTCAAATGGCCCGCAGCTGTGGGAAGATAACCCCTGGCGTCAGGCTTGGATCAACTTGCGCGCTGAACAGTCACAAGTGCCGGTCATCGTGCCGCTGGGTGACCTCGATGACAGTGAGATCATATCAGCTCAAGACGTGATGGCTGAAGATCAGGTCAAGCTTGAAGCCATCCGCCGGCGATACGATGTCAGGACCGTGCTCGTTGCCTTCGCCGAACCAACACCCGACGGCGGCATCAAGGCCACAATGAATGGCACTACTCCATTGGGTAAAATCACGTTCGACAAGATTTACCGGGCCGACAGCGGTGATCTGCGCGAATCTGCAGAACTCGCCACCAAGCGCTTTCACGTCGTGATGATCGAGAAGTTCCGCTCCGACACTTCGCGGCAGGCTGACGCGGCAGATGCCAAGTCGGCAGCCAATCGCCGTCAGTCGCTATCCGTCGCTGTGCCATTTGCCGGACCTTCTGAATGGAACCGCTTGCGGTCACGCATTCTCTCGACACCCGGCGTTGTCGGGCTCGATGTGTCATCTTTGGGCGGCGACGGTGCAGTGGTAAAACTCGTCGTCATGGGTGGCATGGAAGAAATTGAAAGCAAGTTCCGGTCCAGTGGCTTGCAGTTGTCGCGGGCAGGTGGGGCATGGGTCATCCAGCCGCTCTAAGACGCAGCTTGTCTGCGGGACGGCACCCATGCCGGTGAGCCTTCCCAATATCATCACCATCACCCGCATTCTTCTTGTGCCGTTGACGGTTTGGCTGATCATCGGTCATCAATATGGCTTGGCCTTCCTCGCTTTTCTCGTTGCTGGAATCAGCGACGGCATCGATGGCTTCATTGCCCGGCGCTTCAACCTGCAATCCGAGCTCGGTGGCTATCTCGATCCCATTGCTGATAAGGCGCTTCTGGTTTCGATTTTTGTGGCCTTGGCCAGTATGCAGGTCCTGCCCGCTTGGCTGGCAATTCTCGTGGTGACCCGCGACGTCTTGATTGTGGGTGCAGTATTGCTCGCTGGCGTGATGGACCGGCCCATGGCCATGAAGCCGCTGTGGATCAGCAAGGTGAATACTGTGGCGCAGATTGCCTTTGCCGGCGCATTGCTTCTGGTACTTGCCACTGGCCTGCATCTGGACAACCTTTTGACACTGGGAACAGTGCTGGTTGCAGTCCTGACAACTGTTTCCGGTGCCATTTACATGCGCAATTGGGTGCGCCACATGAATAGCCACGATGAAGAAGAAGGTGAAACGCCATGACGTTGCAGAAGCAGGTGGGCTTTTGGCTGGCCGCACTGGCAGTGATGATCTTTTTCCTCTGGGCCATGCAGGCCATCCTGCTGCCCTTCATCGCCGGATTTGTACTCGCCTATTTCCTTGATCCCGTCGCCGACGCCTTGGAGCGCCTCGGCCTCAACCGCACACTGGCCACGTTGCTCATCATCGTTCTGGCCGTTTTGGCAGTGGTCTTCATTGTGCTGCTGGTCGTGCCGATACTTGGCGACCAGGCGTTGAAGCTGGCGCAAGACTTGCCAGCACTTCTCAAGGCCTTGATTGCAAGATTTGATACCTTGGCACCACAGGTGATCAAGGACATGATTGCCCGCAACGGCACCGATATCCAAGGCTCGGTCGGAGACATTGCTGGCCGTGCCGCAGGTTGGCTTGCAACACTCATCGGTTCGATCTGGTCAGGCGGCATGGCGCTGGTCAATGTGCTCTCGCTCCTGGTGGTTACGCCGATCGTGGCGTTCTACCTTCTCGCCGACTGGGATCGCATCGTCGCCAAGATTGATGGCCTGCTGCCGCGCGACCACGTGGAAGAAGTGCGAGCCATCGCCCGCGATATCAATGGGGCCATGGCAGGGTTCATCCGCGGGCAGGGCACTGTCTGCTTGTTGCTGGGCATATTCTATGCAGTCGCTCTCTCACTGGCAGGATTGAAATTCGGCCTCGCCATCGGCTTTGGTGCCGGTCTTCTGAGTTTCATTCCCTACATCGGTGCGTTGATCGGCGGAGTCGTGGCAATTGGCGTGGGCCTCGTGCAATTCTGGCCAGACGTCAGCAGTATTGCCATCATTGTTGGCATTTTCGTCGCTGGGCAATTCATTGAGGGCAACTTCCTCTCACCCAAGCTGGTGGGCGGTTCCATCGGCCTGCATCCCGTTTGGCTGATGTTTGCGCTCTTCGCTTTCAGTTATGTTTTTGGTTTCGTCGGTTTGCTGCTCGCCGTGCCAATGGCAGCAGCGGCGGGTGTCTTGGTGCGCTATGCCTTGTCGCGCTATCTCCGCTCCAGGCTTTATACTGGTGTCGGCCAAACCATGATCGAACCGCGGCCCGTCAAAACCTTGACCCGGCGCAAAGCCTGATGCAACGATGATTGCGCTCCCATGAATGGCCGCCAACTGATTTTGGATCTGGCTCATCGGCCGGCATTGGCGCGCGAAGATTTTCTGGTGTCGCCTTCAAATGCCACCGCAGTAGCTCTTGTCGACCAATGGCCAAATTGGCCGACCCATGGCGCTGTGATCGTAGGCCCACCGGGAAGCGGCAAGAGCCATCTCGCCTCCGTCTGGCAGCACCGCGCCAACGCCAAGCTGTGTATTGCCTCCAGCCTCACACTTGAAGACGTTCCCTCCGATTTTGCCAGCGGCGCAATGGTGGTCGAGGACGCGGACCAACCCGGTCTTGATGAACGGGCACTCTTTCACACTCTCAATCTGGCGCGCCAGCAGGGTGGCTACATCCTGTTGACCGCTGCGACGCCAGTCGCGCAGTGGCAGCTCGGGCTACCCGACCTGATCTCGCGTCTGAAAGCGCTACCGGAAGCGGCAATCCTGCCTCCAGATGATACGCTGTTGCGCGGTGTTCTGGTCAAGCATTTCACCGACCGGCAGATTGCCGTGTCCGAGCAGGTCGTCGGTTACATCGTGTTGCGCATGCCACGCTCGATGGATGCCCTGAGACAGATTGTGCGCGAGATTGACGTCCGTGCGCTCGAGGAGGGGGCAGAAGTGACCCGGCCATTTGTGGCCCGCATTCTTGCCGCATACTCATCGCCCGACATGTTTCACCACGATGACTGAGGGTGCTTCACGGAACCGTCACACATCTGCAATAGTGGCCTCCCTGATCAATGGACCAAGCCTGATGAACGTGCCTCACGCCGAACCGGCCATCGAGAGGATCACTCTCGAAAATCCCCTGCGGTTCTTCAACCGGGAGCTGTCCTGGTTGGGCTTCAATTCCCGTGTTTTGGAGGAGGCCCGCAATCCCCACCATCCGCTGCTCGAGCGGCTGCGTTTCCTGTCGATCTCGGGCAACAACCTCGATGAATTCTTCATGGTCCGCGTTGCCGGTCTGGTGGGCCAGATGCGCGAACAGGTGGTTGAAGTCAGCCAGGATGGCCGCACCCCACAAGAACAGTTGCTCTTGATCCGGGAGAAGACCCAGGCCCTGATGATTGAACAGGATCTGCGCTGGCGGCAATTGCGTCAGGAAATGCGCGAGAACGGCATCGTCTTGGTCGAAGATGCCGAAGTCCACGCTGCCGACATGACCTTCCTCGATCATCGGTTTCTGGAGCAAATCCTGCCGGTCGTGACACCCATCGCCATTGACCCGGCACACCCGTTTCCTTTCATCCTGAATCGCGGTTTCGTCATCGCGGTGGAACTGCGCCGCAAGAGCGATGGCAATGTCATGCGCGCCTTGCTGCCCATTCCCCCGCAACTTGAGCGCTTCATTCGACTGCCGGGCGAGGCCGTGCGCTTCATCTCGATTGAAAACATGCTGGGGCTGTTCCTGCCACGTCTCTTCCCGGGTTACACTGTGCTTGGCAAGGGTCTGTTCCGCATCATCCGCGACAGCGACATTGAAATTGAAGAAGAAGCTGAAGACCTGGTGCGCGTGTTCGAGTCGGCCCTGAAGCTGCGCCGCCGTGGTTCGGTGATCCGCATGGAAGTGGATGCCGCAAGCCCCCGCAACCTGACCGACTTCATCGCCGCAGAGATGGAAGTTACTGCCGAGGCGGTGGTGGTCAGCGACGGCCTTGTCGGCTACTCCGATACCTCTCAGTTGATCCTCGACGAGCGCCCCGACCTCAAGTTCAAGCCCTATGTCGCGCGCTTCCCCGAACGCGTGCGCGACCATGGCGGCGACATATTCGCGGCCATCCGCCAGAAAGATTTCGTGGTGCATCACCCCTACGAATCCTTCGACGTTGTGGTGCAGTTCATACGCCAGGCGGCGGCCGACCCCGATGTGGTGGCGATCAAGCAAACGCTCTACCGCACCTCGCGCAATTCGCCAGTGGTGGCAGCGCTGGCCAAGGCTGCCGAAGCTGGAAAAACAGTGATGGCGCTGGTCGAATTGAAAGCCCGCTTCGACGAGGAAGCCAACATTCAGTGGGCTCGCGACCTTGAGCGTGCCGGAGTGCAAGTGGTCTTTGGTTTCATTGAACTGAAAACCCACGCCAAGGTCTCTATGGTGGTCCGTCGCGAGTCGGGCGGCATGCGAACCTATGTGCACTTCGGGACCGGCAACTATCACCCGATTACCGCAAAGATCTATACCGATCTCTCATTCTTCACCTGCGACCCGGCACTTGCCCGTGACGCCGCACGCCTTTTCAACTTCATTTCAGGCTATGCCCAGCCGGAAGATTTGGAGCGCATCTCGCTGTCGCCGATCAACCTTAAGACCCGGCTCTTGCAGCATATTGACGAGGAAATCGCCCACGCCAAGGCCGGCCGGCCCGGCCAAATCTGGGCCAAGGTGAATTCACTGGTTGATCCTGGCATCATCGATGCTCTCTACCGCGCCAGCCAGGCCGGCGTGCAAATTGATCTCGTGGTACGCGGCATCAGTTGTTTGCGCCCCGGATTGCCAGGGCTCTCCGAAAACATCCGCGTCAAGAGCATCATTGGCCGTTTCCTTGAACATTCACGCATCGTCTGTTTCGGCGCGGGCAAGGCGCTGCCGCACGAGAACGCCAGAATTTACATAGGCTCTGCCGACTGGATGCCGCGCAACTTGCACCGCCGCGTGGAAACGCTGATCCCCATTGAGAACCCGACAGTCCACGACCAGATCCTCGACCAGATCATGGTTGCGAACCTGCAGGACAATGAGCAAAGCTGGGAACTTCAGTCCGATGGGTCTTCGCGCCGCCTCGCGCCGCCGACCCCGGAAGAGGCCTTCAATGCCCACCAATATTTCATGAATAACCCGTCGCTCTCTGGACGTGGACGTTCTCTCGCGGGTAATGTTCCCAAACCTATTCCACGCAAGAAGCGGGCGGCGAAGCACAAGTGAGTTGGCACACCGGATTCCAGACTGAGCCGCCGCGTTACCGCCCTGTCGCGGTGGTCGACATTGGCTCGAATTCGGTACGCCTGGTTGTCTATGATGGACTGCGCCGCTCACCAGCGCCGGTTTTCAATGAGAAGATCCTCTGTGGCCTCGGCAAGGGTGTGGCGATCACTGGCAAACTGAACGAAGCCGCGATTGTGCGCGCGCTGTCTGGCTTGCGCCGTTTCCGTGCGCTGGCCCGCCAGATCGGTTGCAGGGAAGTGTTTGCGGTTGCCACCGCCGCCGCGCGCGAAGCGTCCAATGGTGAAGAATTCATCGACAAGGCCGAGAAAGCATTGGGGGCAGGGATATCTGTTCTCACCGGCAAGGAAGAGGCGCGCTTCGCCGCACTAGGCGTCATTGCCGGCATCCCGGATGCCGATGGCATCGCCGGTGATCTGGGTGGCGGTTCGCTCGAACTGATCGACATCAAGGATGGCAAGCTCAATGATGGCGTGACCTTGCCGTTGGGGCCGCTGCGCCTCATCGACATGTCGGGCAACAACATGGACCGGGCCCGCGAGATCGTTGACGAGTATCTTGCCAAGACGGACATTCTCGCCAAGCTCAAGGGCCGCAGCTTTTACGCCGTGGGCGGCAACTGGCGTAACCTGGCGCGCGTCCACATGGCGCATGCGCATTATCCGCTGCACGTGTTGCATCAGTACACCATGACGCGCTCGCAGGCGGCTGGCATTGCCGAACTGGTTTCAGGGCTTTCGGCAACTGCGCTGAAGGACGTGAAGGACGTCTCGAAGTCGCGTTCCGAAACACTGCCCTATGGTGCCATGGTGCTGGAGCGGTTGCTGCATCACAGCAAGGCAGACGAGGTTGTGTGTTCTGTCTATGGCGTGCGCGAGGGTTACCTCTACGCCAAGCTGCCGCGCAAGAAGATGAAGTCTGATGCACTGCTCGCGTCATGCTGGGATTTTGCCCGCCGCTACGCCCGCTCGCCGGAACATGAACTGGAATTGTGCGACTGGACGGACCAGCTTTTTGCCGATGGCAAGATGAAGGAATCGCCGGTGGAACAGCGTCTGCGCTATGCCGCCTGCCTGCTCGCCGATATCGGCTGGAAGGCCCATCCCGATTATCGCGCCGACCGTTCGCTCAGCATGATTTCACAGGCGGCCTTTGTCGGTGTCGATCATCCCGGCCGCGTCTTTCTCGCGCTCACGGTCTTCTATCGTTACGAGGGCGAGGTCATGAAGGATGATCTCACCCGCCTGCTGGATGAGCGCCACATGGAGCGTGCCCACCTGCTGAGTTCGGTATTCCGGCTGGCCTATATCCTGTCTGCTGCAATGCCTGGCATGTTGCCGCGCATCGGGCTCAAGTTGTCGGGCAACAAGGAACTGGTGTTGACGATGCCCAAGAAATTCTCCGACCTGATGGGCGAACGCGTCGAAAAACGCCTCGCCAGCCTGGCCTTCGAAATGGGCCGCACACCGCGTGTCACGATCGGTTAACGCGTTACAATTTGCGCCCGGCCCTTTTCCATGGCAATGGCGGCGCGGCCATGTTTCAGATCGAGCGCCAGGGCGCCGAAAATGTCGCGCCGCCAGCCCTGCATGGCTGGAACACTGGCGTTGTCGTCAACGGCAATGGCGTCAATGTCAGAACTGGACGCAATGAGCTTGGGCGCAATGCCGTCGCGGTCACTGACGATCTTGAGCGCCAGCTTGAGAATTTCGGCAGCGGCTTCCTGCGCACCCGTCATTTCCTCGCCGCGGCCCTTTGGAGCCGGAATGGTGGACGGATCCCGGGCCAGGCCTTCGGCCACGGCTTCAAGAATACCCTTGCCGATGACCGAGTCAGCGGAGCCGCGTGGCAGCAAACGCAATTGCTGCAACGCCTCAGTGGTTTGCGGCACCTGAATGGCGATTTCGCCGATCGCTTCGTCCTTGAGAATGCGCCCGCGCGGCACGTCCTTCAACTGAGCCTGACGCTCGCGCCAAGCTGCGACGGCCATCAGAGTGGCCTGCTGCTTCTTGTTCTGGATGCGCGCCTTGATGCGCCGCCATGTCTCTTCAGGATCGACCCGGTAGGCTGCGGGGTTGGCCAGATCTTCCAAGTTCGCCTTCCAGCCAATCACTGCGGCTTTCGCGCTCAATCTGCTCCATCAGCTTTTCATAGACGGTGCGCAGGTGCGTGACGTCTGACAACGCGTACGACATCTGCTTGTGGGTCAGCGGACGGCGCGACCAGTCAGTGAACTGCGAGGACTTGTCAATTTGTGCGCCGACGAGTTTGCGCACGATGGCTTCGTATCCGACCTGGTCGCCAAAGCCACAGACCATCGCCGCAATCTGCGTGTCGAAGATGGGTGTTGGCACGGCATTCGCCAGCTTGAGCAGGATTTCAACATCCTGGCGTGCTGCATGGAAGACCTTGAGAACGCGTGTATTGGCCATGAGCTCGTAGAAGGGTGCAAGGTCGAGCCCCTTGGCGAGGGGATCAACCAGCGCAGCGTCCGTGCTGCCGGCAATCTGGATGAGACAGAGCTTGGGATAATAGGTCGTTTCACGCAGGAACTCGGTATCGACCGTGACGTAGCGTTCGTTGGCAAGACTGGCACAAAAGGCTGACAGCGCTTCCGTCGTGGTGATGTTCGGAACGTCGATTTGGGGCGCGCGATCAGGCATGTCCAAACACCCGTGCAAAGATGGTGTCAACATGCTTGGTATGATAGCCGAGGTCAAACAGGCTTTCGATCTCCCAGGCTGTGAGATGGGTTGCAATCTCTTTGTCAGCTTTCAGCAGGTCGAGGAACTGGCCCTCGCCACGCCACACTGGCATGGCGTTGCGTTGTACGGCGGCATAGGAGTCTTCGCGGCTCATGCCTTTCTGCGTCAGAGCCAACAGCACGCGCTGCGAATGTACAAGGCCACCAAGACGGTCAAGATTCTTCTGCATGTTTTCAGGATAGACGACCAGCTTTTCAATGACCCCGGCGAGACGTTTCAGCGCGAAGTCGAGATGCACAGTGGCATCAGGACCAATGCCGCGCTCGACTGACGAGTGCGAAATATCGCGCTCATGCCACAGCGCCACATTTTCCAGTGCCGGTGTCACGGCAGAGCGCACCAGACGCGCCAGACCGGTGAGGTTTTCCGTCAGCACGGGATTGCGCTTGTGTGGCATCGCCGAGGAACCCTTCTGGCCGGGCGAAAAGAATTCTTCGGCCTCCAGAACTTCGGTGCGTTGCAGGTGGCGGATTTCGGTGGCGAGGCGCTCGACCGAACTGGCGATGACCCCAAGCACGGCGAAGAACATGGCATGACGGTCGCGTGGAATGACCTGCGTGGAGATGGGCTCAACGGCGAGACCAAGCTTCTCAGCCACATGCGCCTCAACCGACGGATCGATATTGGCGAAGGTTCCGACTGCACCCGAGATGGCACAGGTGGCGACATCCTTGCGGGCAAAGACGAGACGCTCGCGGGCTCTCTGGAACTCGGCGTGGGCATAGGCGAGCTTGAGACCAAACGTGATGGGTTCGGCATGAATGCCATGGCTGCGGCCGATGCAGGCGGTCATCTTGTGTTCAAAGGCGCGGCGCTCGAGCGCTGCAAGCACTTCATCAAGGTCCTTCAGGAGCAGATCGGCTGCCCGGGTGAGCTGGACATTGAAGCAGGTGTCGAGCACATCTGATGAGGTCATGCCCTGGTGGACGAAGCGCGCCTCTGGCCCGACAATTTCCGAGAGATGTGTGAGAAAGGCGATGACGTCATGTTTGGTGACCGCCTCGATTTCATCGATGCGGTCGGCGTTGAACTCCGCGTCCTTGCCTTTGGCCCAGATCTTGGCTGCGGCCTCCTTGGGCACGATACCCAATTCTGCCATCCGGTCAGCGGCATGGGCCTCGATTTCAAACCAGATCTTGAAGCGGGTTTCGGGTGCCCAGATTTGGGCCATTTCTTTGCGGGAGTAGCGCGGGATCATTGCATGCCTTTGGTGTTGCCGCCCCTTAACAAATGTGGAGGGTCAGGGCTAGCTGGAAGTCAATTAGACTGCGGGACCCTTACCCTCCCGTCGCCCTACTCAAACAACTCAAACGGCACGGCGATGAAGCTGCGGTTGGAGCCCTCGAAGCCACGGCTGTAGACGCCGATCAGGGCGACCAGCGGGTCGCGCTTCAGGCCCTGCGCTGTGGGGGCGTAGATTGCTTCCAGATCATAGGCGTGTGGGCACCAGCGCGATTTCGGAACGGCGCTATCCTTGGCCAGGGTCTTGGCAATGCCCGTCTTGACGTTGGCCAAGGTCAGTTCCATGCCGGTCACGGTGATGAAATCGGCATCAGGGCAATCAGCTGTTTGTGGCACGGCAACATCTTTCACCTCCAATTGGAATGAACCCAGCGCATCATAATCTTCGACCCGCCCACTCGAGGCATAGTAGCGCGAGAACCGGACCTTGCGGCGGTCGGCAATGATTTCGGTAAAAGGCATGTGAACGAGCGTGTCGTAGGCGCCGGTCAGTTTCAGCGTATCAATCATTGGCGCTGCCTGGCCCATGGCCTTGCTGCGTGTCACTGCAATGTCACCTTCGCCTTCTTCGCCCTGCATGCGAATGGGCGTGCCCTTTACCCACGCGTCCTTTTCCGTGTCGAGGATGAAGATCGTTGAATAGGCTGAGCCTGAACCATCCTGTATGCCGTATTCCTCGAAGGCGAAATAGCGGGCATCGGGCGAGAAACCGATAGCGCGGGTCTGCGCCCCATCTGCGGCTTGTGCCACCGTTGTCCACAACAGGGCGCACAGCGCTGGAATCAGCCGGCGCATCAGAATGCCTTGAAAGTGACGAGGGTGTAGGTGTCGCGGATGCCCGGCACGGTCTGGATGCGGTCGGCAATGAAGCGGCCCACGTCCTGTTCTTCCTCGAGATAGAGTTTCACCAGCAGATCAAAGCCACCGGCGGTTGAATAAATCTCGGAGGCGATTTCGGAATCGGCGATGGCGGATGCCACATCGTAGGATTTGCCGAGCTCACATTTGATCTGGACGAAATAGGCGCGCATTTACAATTCCTGTTTTCCTTGGCCTTACTGCTGTTGCGGGTCTTCGGCAAATTGTCCCGCACTCCAGCGGTACCAGGTGAAGCGTTGCAGCGCGAGATCGCCCCGGCCATCAAACTGCACATCGCCGATGATCGTGGCCACCTTCGAGCCCCCCTTCAGCCAGTCAGCCATGGCGCGGCCATTGTTGACATCGCTCGATTTGGCGGCGGCGGCAAAGACTTCAACCGCCGCATATGAGGGCAGCGTGGCACCATCGGAACTGGTGTTGGCGGGCAGGGTCTCTGACACGCGGAAGCGGTTTGCCAGCGTATTGGGATCAATCGCAAAGGTGACGCGCGTGCCCTCGGCAGCTTCGCCAGCGCGCTCCCAGTACACCTCATTGAGGAGCAGGTCAGGGCCATAGAGTCGCGCCGCCACCTTGGCCTGGCGTAGCGCCTTGGCAAGATTGCCTGCATCGGTGGCCGAGAGAGCCATGTAAACAACGCTGCTGCCCGCCGTATTGATGGCGTTCACCACGGAACTGAAATCGCTGCTGCCCGGCTTCACCGCGAGTTCGCTACCGGCACTGAGTTTACCCTTGAGGCGCTGCACCAGGCTGCGCATCAGCGACTGGCCATCACCGACAATGGCGACCTTGGCGGCGGGATCATCAGCGAGAATGCGCGTAGCCGCGGCGTCGGCCTGGGCATCATCGCGCGCCGCCAGACGCAACACATTCCAGGCCTGCTGTTCGGTGACGGCGGGCAGGGTGGCTGACGGCGTGATGGCGAGAATACCGGCTTCCAGATAGGTCTTGGTGGCAGCAATCATCGAGCCGGAGCAGAAGTGGCCGATTACCACGCGCACATCCTGCCGGGCCAGATCTTGCGAAACATCAAAGGCGCGGCGCGTGTCGCAACCATCATCAGCAGTGATTGCCCGCAGCGGTTCACCATTGATGCCGCCGCCAGCGTTGATGGTGTTGATTGCGGCTTCGACACCGGCCTGCATCTGCTTGCCGAAAATTCCGTTTTGACCTGTCATCGGCCCCGCCACGCCCACCAGAATGTCGGCCCGGGCGGAAACGGACAAGAGCACGACAGCAGCAAGCAGGGGAATGACGCGCAAGGGCAACTCCGAAATGAAAGGGTCCGCGCAAGGCTATTGCGCGGACCCCATTCAGGCAAGAACGAAGTTCTTACTGGATCGACAGATCCTCGGCATAGGTGCCGCCGTGGAACTTGTACCAGACATACTTGGCGCCGATCAGGTCACCCTTGGCATCGAGCTTGAGCTCACCGAGAACGGTCTTGACCGGGTTGCTGGCGCGGAGCCATTCAGCGATCTTCTTGGAGTCGGTCGAACCGACAGCCGTGGCAGCCTGCTGGTACATCTGGAAGGATGCGTAGGTGTACAGCGTGTAGCCTTCCGGATCGAAGCCGCCAGCCTTGAACTTGGCGACGATTTCCTTGGCTTCCGGGAAGTTGCGGGGTTCAGGAGCGAAGGTGAAGATCATGCCGTCGGCAGCTTCACCAGCGATCGTCCAGAACTCGACGTTGTTCATCGAGTCACCCGACAGCATCTGGGCCTTGGAGCCCTGTTCGCGCATCTGCTTCAGGATGAGCGCGCCTTCAGGATGGTAGCCACCGAAGTAGATGGCTTCGATGCCAGCGTCCTTCAGCTTCGAAACGAGAGCCGAATAGTCCTTTTCACCGGGGTTGATCGATTCGGTGATGGCGGCTTCGAGACCAGCGGCCTTCATGGCCTTGTTGGTTTCGTCAGCGAGACCCTTGCCGTAGGCCGACTTGTCGTCAACGATGGCGACTTTCTTGCCAGCAAATGTCTTGGCGAGGTAAGCACCGGCAACGGCGCCCTGGGCGTCGTCACGGCCGCAAACGCGGGCCACGTTCCATGTACCTTCGTCGGTGAACTTGGGGTTCGTCGAGGCTGGGCTGATCTGCAGGATGCCTTCTTCGGCATAAACCTTGGAGGCCGGGATCGAAGAACCCGAGCACAGGTGACCGGCAACGAACTTCACGCCCTTGGAGGCCATCTGTTCAGCAACGCGCGTGGCTTGTTCTGGAACGCAAGCGTCGTCACCGATTTCGAGGACAAGCTTTTCGCCGTTGATGCCACCGGCGGCATTGATGTCATTGACCGCCATCGTGGCGCCCTGCTTGTACTGTTCGCCGAGTGCAGCGAGGTCACCCGTGATCGGGCCAACCGTTGCAACCGTAAAGTCGGCGAGCGCCGTAGAGGCGTTCAGCGCAGCAGCAAAGCTGAGCGCAATGCCGGACAGGATGATCTTCTTCATTCACATTCTCCCTGAGAATACTTTTCCGTTTCGGGGTCCTTGCCCCTTGGAGCTCATTCAAGCCCAAAGGCGCAGGATTGGGAAGGGGCAATGCATCGATTGTCCCCTCGCAATGGGGTTATGCTTTACTCCGCCAGGCCAAAGGGCCGGCGCGCTCGTAAAGCCATGGGTATTGGGTCACCATCTGGCTCACCCGCTTCAGGCGGTAGCCGAGGAGGGCGATGGCCATGACGATGATGCCGTGGCTGATAAAATACTTGAGCGACAGGAGCTCGCTTTCGAACAGCGCGAAATCCAGGAAGCGCAGGCCCGCCGTGAAGATCAGCATGTAGAAGACCAGCAACGGCACCGATTTCCAGCCCTGGGCCAGGGCCCGGCCCGCCATGAAGGCGGCTCCGCCACCCATGATGACGGTGAAGACCCAGAACTGCACCATGCCGGCGGTTCCGCCATGCTCCATCAAAAAGGACATCAGTGACCTCCCTCGAGATAGGCGGCGCGCACTTCCGGCCGCGACAGGAGTTCCTTGCCCGTGCCGGTCAAGGTGATCTTGCCGTTGACCATCACGTAGGCCCGGTGGGCCAGTTTGAGGGCGTGGAAAGCGTTCTGTTCGACGAGGAAGACGGTCAGGCCATCCTTGGCGTTAAGGGCCCGGATTGCCTCGAAAATCTGCTTGACGATGATCGGCGCCAGACCAAGCGAAGGTTCGTCCAGCAGCAGCAGGCGCGGACGCGCCATAAGAGCCCGGCCAATGGCCAGCATCTGTTGCTCGCCACCTGACAAGGTGCCAGCCCGCTGCGTTGAGCGTTGCTCCAGAATGGGGAAGAGCTTGTAGACCTTGGCCACGTCCTCGGCAAAATAGGCGAGCCCGTTGACTGTGGCCCCCATCTGCAGGTTTTCCAACACCGACATGCGCGGGAAAATGCGCCGCCCTTCAGGCGACTGCGAAATGCCGAGACGGGCGATTTCGTGGGTCGGCAGCCGGGTGATGTCCTTGCCGTCAAAAACGATTGAACCCTTGCGGGCCTGCGGTGTGCCGCAGATGGTCATCATCAGGGTGCTTTTGCCGGCACCGTTGGAGCCGATGATGGTGGCGATCTCGCCTTTGCGGACTTCGAAATCGATGCCCTTCAGCGCTTGGATCTTGCCGTAGAACGTTTCGACGCCGGTGCCCGTCAGGAGTGCCTCAGTCATTTGCGGCCTCCTTTCCGGGTGGTTGTCGTGACGGGTTTCTTGGCCACTTTTCTGGCCGTTTTAGCCGGTGCCACTTTCTTGGCGGCTGCCTTCTTGGTGGCAGCCTGGACAGGGACCGCAACTGCGGCAGCTGCCTGCCTGGCTACCGGCATGCCCGGTGTGTCCGGCAATTTCAGAACCGGTGGTGGCGGCACCGTGATGCGCTCCGCCTTCTCGAAGGAGGTGACGGCAGCGGCCTTGCTGCGGATTTCTTCGCCCTTGGCCACACCCATCCGGGCAGGATTGAGGTCTTCGGCATCGTCATCGACACCCAGATAGGCGCGGATCACGGCTGGATCATTCTTCACATGGTTCGGATTGCCATCCGAAATCTTGCGGCCGTAATCCAGAACCACGATGTGGTCGGAAATGCCCATGACCACGCTCATGTCATGTTCGATGAGGAGGATTGCCACGTCCTGCTTGTCGCGGATCGACAGCAACAACTTGTTCAACTCTTCTGACTCACGCGGGTTCAAACCGGCGGCCGGTTCGTCAAGACAGAGCAGGCGCGGATTGGTGCACATGGCGCGCGCAATTTCGAGGCGGCGCTGGGCACCATAAGGCAGATCACCAGCAGGATCGTCAGCCCGGTCCACGAGGCCAGTGCGCTCCAGCCAGAACTTGGCGGTCTCGATGGCTTCCTTTTCGCGGCGGCGGAAATGGCCTGAGCCGAGCAAGCCTGCAACCGTCCAGCCGGACGCCTTCATCAACTCGTTGTGCTGCGCCACCATCAGGTTTTCCAGCACCGTCATGCCGCCAAACAAGCGGATGTTCTGAAAAGTACGCGCCACCTTGGAGTGTTGCGTGATGCGGAAGTCATCCATGCGTTCGAGCAGGAATTCCTTGCCGTCGGGGTGGCGGTGTTTGATCGTGCCTTCGGTCGGCTTGTAGAAGCCGGTGATGCAGTTGAAGACAGTGGTTTTGCCGGCACCGTTGGGGCCGATCAGCGCCGTGATCTGCTTGCGGCCTGCTTCAAACGACAGGTCACCGATGGCGACAAGGCCGCCAAAGCGCATGGTGAGATGTTCGACCCGCAATTCCGGGTCATGTGACCAATTCGACATCAGCCGTGCCCCTGCGAAACAAGATCAGATGACACGGGCTTTTTCTCTTTCAGGAACACGGTTGGATCTCTCCGGGTGACAAGGCCGCGCGGCCGCCAGCGCATCATCAACACCATGCCAAGTCCCACGAACAACATGCGGAACTGGATGGGCTCGACGTTGTCCGGCAGGATTGCCTCAAGGAAGCCCAGTTCGCGGAACAGTTCAAATGATCCCATGATCAGGATGGCAGCAAAGACGATGCCGAGTTGCGAGCCAAGGCCGCCCAGCACCACGATGGCGAGGATGAGCGCTGACTCGATGTAGACGAAGCTTTCAGGCGACACAAAACCTTGGCGGGCCGCGAAGAACGAACCAGCAAAGCCGCCGAACATGGCACCGATGGCGAAGGCGGTGAGCTTGGTGCTGGTGGTGTTGATGCCAAGGGCTCGGCAGGCCGTTTCATCTTCGCGCAACGCTTCCCAGGCGCGGCCGATGGGCAGGCGGCGCAAGCGGTTGGTCGCCACATAGGTCACCAGCGCCAGCGCAAGGATGACGTAGTAAAGGAAGAAGAAGAAGTGCAGTCGGTTGTATTCGAGTCCGAAGAAATCGGCGAAACTCCCTGGTGCGTCTTCAAATGGCAGACCGAAGAACGTGGCCTTGGGTACGCTGATACCCTGTGGACCCTTGGTGAACGAAAACCAGTTGATCAGCACAAGACGGATGATTTCACCGAAAGCCAACGTCACGATGGCGAGATAGTCGCCGCGCAGGCGCAACACCGGGAAACCGAGGATCACGCCCCACAAGGCGGCCAGCAGGCCTGCCAATGGCAAGACCAGATAGAAGGTCCAGGGGATGATGCCATCGCCAAACCACATGGGGAAATACACCGTGGTCAACAGCGCATAGGCATAGGCACCGACGGCATAGAACGCGACATAGCCAAGGTCGAGCAGGCCAGCGAGACCAACGACGATATTCAAGCCCCAGGCCAACATGATGTAGGACAGGATGTAGATGGCGATGCCGAGGCCGCGGCGTTCCCAACCGGGAATGAATTGCACGACCCAAGGCAACAGAATTGCCAGCACAAGCATGACCGGACCAACCCACCTGCCTGCATTTTCGCGCCAGTCATGTTGACTTGCGGCGGGTGCGGCCACAGCCCGTGTCGGGCTCGGGGCGCGCTGCCAGACGAACAGATGCAACAGCAGACGCCCGCCAACCACGACCGCAATCAGGAGAGGGACTAGCAGGTAGCGTTTCTGCAGGGTCAGCGTACCCTGGTTCATCACGGTACGATAGAAAACGATGGGAACCAGCAGCAACAGCGTGATGAGGCCGGTGCCAACAAGATCCTTGATGATTTCCGAGCTGCTCAGTGAGCGTGACTCGGCCTTGAAACTGGTGTCTTTTGCTGGGGCAGCCATGATCAGACCTTTTCAACCTCGGGTCTGCCGAGCAAACCTTGGGGCATGAAAATGAGAACAATGATGAGGATGGTGAAGGCGGCGACGTCCTTGTACTCGACCGAGAAGTAGGCCGACCAGAAGACCTCGACGAGGCCGATGACCATGCCACCGAGCATGGCGCCGGGAATGGAACCGATGCCGCCAAGCACCGCCGCCGTGAAGGCCTTGATGCCGGCAAGGAAGCCCACCGAGAAGCCAGTGACATTGTAGTACATGAAGAACATCAAACCGGCGAAGGCGGCGAGCATGGCACCTAAAATGAAGGTGACTGAAATCGTCTTGTCCACGTCAATGCCAAGCAGCGCGGCCATTTTCTGGTCTTGCTCGCAGGCGCGTTGGGCGCGTCCCAGCGGCGTGCGGTTGATCATCTGGGTGAAAGCCACCATCACGGCAAAGGTCGAAAGGATGATGATGATCTGCATGTTGGAAATGGTGACTGCGAACTCACCGTCAGCGAGCGCGCGCTCCATGATCACATACTTGCCGGTGATCATGGGCTGGATCGGCTTGGGGCGGCCTTCCTGCGCAATGCGCACGAATTCCTGCAGCACGATTGACATGCCGATGGCTGAAATGAGGGGTGCAAGCCGGAACGAACCGCGCAATGGTTTGTAAGCGACCCGCTCAATGGTCCAGTTGTAGACCGAGGCAATCAGCATCGCGAGAACGACCACCAGTGCCAGCGTGAGGATGATGATGAACGCCCCGGACCCGCCGGTCACACCGAGGGCGAGAATGACGATGAAGGCCACCATGGAGCCGATCATGAAGACGTCGCCGTGGGCGAAGTTGATCATGCCGATGATGCCGTAGACCATCGTGTAACCGATGGCGATCAGGCCGTAGATTGAACCGAGTGTCAGACCGTTGATCAGCTGTTGCAGAAAATATTCATTCACAAACAGCTGGAGGAAATTCCCCATTGGCCCCCCTATGAATTTGACGCGCGTCTCGTATGCCCGGAGCTCATGATGGCTCCGGTTGGGCTGGGTTTTAGTGAAGCCCCAACATAAAGACAAGTGTAACAAATAGCTCCAAACTCTTATTCGCCAACGCTACGTGGGGAAAAGTATTGGAATTTCGAACGGCGATAGCGAAGTTCGCCATGGCAATTCTTTTTGGTGATGATCTTGGCTGCCATGCCAGCATGGCGTGAAGACCCCAGCTTTGGCCTGAAAGCCATTGACCGGTTGGTCAACTTCGTGCAAAACCGATATATATCTGTCCGTCATATATCGGAGTGTTGTGGTGAACGTCAAAACCCTGTGCCTCGGCTTTCTGTCAACCAAAGAGGCCACTGGCTATGAGATCAAGAAAGAGTTCGAAGAGGGCTTTTTCAGCCACTTTATCGAAGCCAGCTACGGCTCGATCTATCCTGCGCTCAATCATCTGGCGGCAGATGGTCTGGTGACAGTGCGTGAGGAAGAACAGTCCGGCAAGCCTGACAAGAAGGTCTATCACATCACCCAGAGCGGGCATGCCGCGTTGTCGACATGGCTCTCAGTGATTCCGGCCCGCGACAAATACAAGTCTGAGTTTCTTTTCGAGATGTTCCTGCAACATTATCTTTCTCCGCAACACATCGTGGTCGCTGTTGAAAAACAGCTGAATGACCTGAGAACCGACCTCGAAAACATCCGGCACTGCAAGGGCGAGGGGCTTGATCCCGCCGCGCTGGCAGGAGGACCGGGCTTCGTGCTCGGTTACGGCGAAGCGGTACTGACAGCCAGTGTCAGTTACCTTGAGCTAAAACTGAATGAACTGAAGCCGCGTGCGCAGAGCGCGGCTGAGTGACCACACAAGATTATCGGGAACCAAAGACCATGCGTAAATCCTATCTCTGGGCCGTGGGCATTGCGGGCGTTTTAAGCCTGTGGATGGCCTCGCCATATATCATGTCTGTTGTATCCGGCGCTCCCCATGAGGAAGCGGGCGAGACTGCCGGTGTGACAGGTGCAGAAGGCGCTGCGGCGGCCCCGGAAAAACTCTTCCGTGTGCGCACGCGTGTGATGAAGGCGCAGGTGTACATGGCTGCGGTCACCGCCCAAGGTGCGACTGAAGCGTCATCCAACGTCGAGGCCCGTTCGCGCACCACCGGCATCGTTCTCAATACCCCTGTGAAGCAGGGCCAGTCCGTGAAGAAGGGCGACCTGCTTTGCGAAATTGATCTCGGCTCATGGGAAGCAGATATGCTGCGGGCCGAAGCCGATGCCGTGAGTGCTGGACGCGATCTTGCTGCAACCGAAAAGCTCGCCCGCCAGCGTTATGCCACGGAAGCCCAGTTGATGTCGCTGCGCGCGCGTAAGGAAGCCGCTGATGCCACCATCGCTGCCCTCAAGCTGACCCGCCAATACAAGGAAATCAAGGCACCGGCAGATGGTGTGCTGATCCTGAAACCGGCAGAAAGCGGCACGCTGCTGCAACCCGGTGAACTGTGCGCCACAGTTGCTGCACTCGATCCCTTGTTGATCGTTGTGCAGGTGGGCGAACGTTTCATCCCCTATTTGATTGAAGGCTATCCAGCTACTGCTCACCTTGCCACCGGTGAAGATGTGCGCGGAACCGTCAGGTTCATCGCCAAGTCGTCCGATGTCGCCACCCGCACATTCCGGGTGGAATTGGAAGTGCCCAATCCCGGCGGCAAGCTGCGCCAGGGCGTGTCGGCCGAACTGCGCGCCGAAATGCCACCCGTGCCGGCTCACAAGCTGCCGGGCTCGGTCATGAGCCTTAATGATGCCGGCCAGTTTGGAGTGCGCATCGTCAAGGATGACAAGACAACTGAATTTGTGCCCGTGACCGTGATCGAACAGGCTGCCGATGGCATGTGGGTGACTGGCCTTCCAGCCACCGCGACCGTTGTCACTGTCGGCCAGGATTTCGTGAAGGACGGCGAGAAAGTGGAAGCCGTCATTGATACTGCGGATGCTGCCCAATGATACAAGCTCTTGACAAAATTCTCCGGCGGCCGCGGGCCGTGCTCGCGGCCATGTTCGTGCTCCTTCTCACCGGGCTCTATGCCTATGTGACCATTCCGAAGGAAGCCAACCCGGACATCACCATACCGGTCTACTACATTTCGATTTCCCATCCCGGCATTGCGCCGGAGGATGCCGAAAGTCTGCTGATCAAACCGGTGGAAACCAAGCTGCGCGGACTTGAGGGTCTGAAGCAGGTCACTGGCATTGCGTCTGAAGGCCATGCCGGCATTCTCGTCGAATTTGAATCGGGTGTTGATACCAACGAGGCAGCGATCGACGTCAAGGAAAAGGTTGACGCGGCCAAACCTGATCTGCCCGACGACGCCATGGAACCGGTGGTCAACGAAATCAATTTTGCCCTCCAGCCGACAATATTGGTAGCTGTGTCCGGCGATGTCCCCGAACGTACGCTCGACAGCCGGGCCAAGGATTTGCAGGACGCCATCGAACGCATCCCCTCGGTGCTGGAAGCTAAGATCACCGGCCAGCGCGAAGAAGTCCTCGACATCATCATCAACACCCAGAAGCTGGAAGCCTACAAACTCTCGCAGTTTGACGTGTTCAATGTCGTGACCCGCAACAATCTGCTGGTCGCGGCGGGTGCGGTGCAGAGTGAAAAAGGCCGTTTCAGCGTCAAGGTGCCGGGACTTGTCTCATCGCCCCAGGATTTGCTGTCCCTGCCATTGCGCGCCAGCAATGGCACGGTCGTGACGCTCCAGGACGTGGCCGACGTGCGCCGCACCTTCAAGGAGCGCGAGCGCTACGCATTATACAACGGCCGCCCCGCCATCACCCTTGAAGTGGTGAAGCGTCAGGGGACCAACATCATTGAAACCAACGACGAGGTTAAGCGTGTCGCAGCAGAGGTGAAGGCCACCTGGCCCGAGTCCATGCACATCGACTATTCGCTTGATCAGTCAGTGACCATCAAGGACGTGCTGCAAGCCTTGCAGGACGCCGTCATTCTGGCCATCGTGCTGGTGATGGTGCTTGTTGTTGCCTCACTTGGCGTGCGCTCCGGCATCCTGGTAGGCATCTCGATCCCGACATCATTCCTTATCGGTTATCTGGCACTGTGGACCATGGGCTACACCGTCAACGTGATGGTGATGTTCGGCCTCATCCTCTCGGTGGGTATTCTCGTCGACGGTGCCATTGTGCTCGGTGAGTATGCCGACAGAAAAATGTCGGAAGGGCAAACGGCAAAGGAAGCCTACATTGCTGCCGCCAAGCGCATGTTCTGGCCCATCGTCGCGTCGATGGCGACGACCATTGCCGCCTTCTTGCCGCTGCTCTTTGCGCCCGGCATTGCAGGCGAATTCATGAGCTATCTGCCAGTCACGGTGATTACGGTGCTGGCAGCTTCGCTACTCACCGCGATGGTGTTCGTTCCGGCTGTTGGATTCTTCATCGGCAAGACCGATGCCGACAATGCTGAGCAGTTCAGCCACTTTGCCGATGACGAACATGCCGACTTCCGCGCCATGAAGGGCCTGACCGGTACCTACCTGCGCTTCATCGAACGCATCATCTATCACCCGGCGAAAGTCATCGCTGCGGTCTTGTTGCTCATGGGCGGCATCACGGTCTGGTACGCCACGCACCCCACCGGCGTTGAATTCTTCGTCGAAGTCGAACCGGAAATGGTCAACGTCTATGTCCGCGGTCGCGGCAACATGTCGAACGAGCAGAAGCTGGCAATCGTGCGCGAAGTTGAACAGCGCGTGATCAAGGTAGCGGGCTTTGACAGCTATTCCACCTATGCCGGCAACAGCAGCTCGGGTGGTGGCATCATGGGCAACCAGGATGTTCCCGCCGACGTGATCGGCCAGGTCCAGCTTGAACCCGCGATGATTGGCCAGCGTCCTCCCTGGAAAGTCCTGAAGCCACAACTGGAAGCAGCTGTCGCCGACATGTCCGGCGTCATCGTCGAGGTTCGCGAATTGGCTGGTGGTCCGCCATCCGGCAAGGACATCAAGCTGCAAGTCACGTCCACAAATCGTGAGGACATCACGGCTGCGGCCAAGAAGATCCGTGCGCACCTCGAAGCCGACAAGAAGAGCTTCCGAGATGTGGATGATGACCTGCCGCTGCCCGGTTATGAATACACCATGACCATCGACCGCGAAGAGGCGGGCCGTTTCGGCACGGATATTCTCTCCGCCGGAACGCTGATCCAATTGGCGACGACGGGTGCCAAGGTCGGGACTTTCCGTCCTGATGACTCGGATGATGAAATCGATATCCGTGTCCGCCTGCCGGAAGAACAGCGCTCAATATCAACCATCGAGAACATGCGTGTGCCGACTGCGCTGGGTCTGGTGCCGATGTCGAACTTTCTCACTGCCAAGGTCGAGCCACAAGTCAACGTGCTCTACCGCTATGACGGCGTACCGTCGGTGTTCATCAAGGCCAACGTCGGCGAGGGCATGTTTGCCACCGACAAGGTCAACGAGTTGCAGACGTGGCTCAATGGCCAGAAGTGGCCCGAAGGTCTGAACTTCCGGTTCCGTGGTGCCGATGAGGACCAGGCTGAATTCGGTGCCTTCCTTGGCCGCGCCATGCTGGCCTCGATCTTCATGATGTTCATGATCCTGATCATCGAATACAACTCGTTCTATCATGTCATGATCACGCTCTCGGCGGTGGTGATGTCCACCGTCGGTGTGCTGCTTGGCATGTCGATCACGGGGCAGTACTTCTCGATGATCATGACCGGTACTGGCGTCATCTCACTGGGAGGCGTGGTGGTCAGTCACTCGATCGTGCTGATCGATACCTATCACCGCCTGTCCGAGGCAGGGCAGAACCCGATTGAAGCAGCCATCCGCACCTGCGCCCAGCGCATGCGGCCGGTGCTGCTGACCTCGGTCACCGCCATGCTTGGCCTCTTGCCGCTGATGTTCGAGTTGAACGTGGATTTCTTCCAGCGCCACGTCTTCATCGGCAGCCAGACCAGTGCCTGGTGGGTGCATTTGTCCACCGCCATGGTGTTCGGTCTGTTGCTGGCAACGATCCTCACCCTGATCCTGACGCCGATCCTTCTGGCCGCGCCGGAAGTCTGGCGCCAGGGCCGTCACGAGCGCCAGCAACGCCGCGCCGCCCGCAAGGCAGCCAGGCTGGCCAAGAAGCAGACCAAGCAGGTCACCGATGTGCCTGCGAATGACGACTATCGTGACGAGGTGAAGGAAGCGGCTGAGTAAGTCTCGCGTCTCACGACAATTGTGAAAGCCCTGATGCAATCCGCGTCAGGGCTTTTTCAATTTCGACCTCGCCCGTCGCAAAAGACAACCGGATGGAGTTTGGCGCGCCGAAAGCTGAGCCCGGCACTGTGGCCACGCCATGCTCTTCCAGCAACCAGTCGCACAAGTCATCGGATGAATTGATCACGTGATTGCCTGCCTTCTTGCCGAGATAGAATGATACATCGGGGAAGGCATAGAAGGTGCCGGGAATGTCCGCGATCTTGAGACCGGGGATGGCGCGTAACCCTGCGAGCACCAGATCACGGCGGTGGCGGTAGGCCGCGCACATGGCTTTCACCTCATCGCGCGGGCCTTGCAACGCGGCAACAGCGGCCCGCTGCACAAACTGGTTGGAGCCAGCCGAAATCACACTCTGCATGCGGGCCATGGCCTTGGCGATGGGCTCGGCCGCTGCAGCATAACCCAGACGCCAGCCTGTCATGGCGAAGCCTTTGGAAAAACCGTTGAGCGTGATTGTACGCTCCAGCATGCCAGGCAGCGATCCGAACGACACCATCTCGCCGTCGAAGATGATGTATTCATAGATCTCGTCCGCCAGCACCATCATGCGCGGGTGCCTGGCCACAATACCAGCAATGGCCTGAAGCTCGGCGCGGTTCCACACCGCACCCGTCGGGTTGCATGGTGAGTTGAGAATGAGAAGTTTGGTCTTGTCCGTCACGGCAGCTGCGATACGCTCTGCCGGCACCTTGTAGTTTTCCGCCACAGTGGACGGCAATATCACCGGGGTTCCTCCCGCCAATACGACAGTCGCCTCATAGGACACCCAATAGGGCGCGAGGATGATCACTTCGTCGCCCGGCCCGATCACCGACAGGATGGCATTGCTGATCGCCTGCTTGGTGCCGTTGGCGAGTACGATGCCGGACGGTGGGTAGGCGAGGCCATTCTCGCTTTTCAGCTTGGCCGAAATGGCTTCGCGCAATTCAGGAATGCCCGGCACCGGCGAATAATGTGTGAAGCCAGAGTCGAGGGCGTCTTTGGCGGCATTGCGGATGTTGAGGGGCGTATCGAAATCCGGTTCCCCCACGGTCAGCGCCACCACGTCGCGGCCTTTGGCGCGCAGGTCGCGCGTGCGCTGGGCCATGCGGATGATGGCCCCTTCATCGGCCGCATTGGCGCGCGATGAAAGCTGGGCGGCAGGATTGAAGGCGGGCAGGGGATGGGCTGTCATGATGGGGGGCTGCTATGCCAGCTTCTCCTTGCTCCGTCGAGGGCGGGCCGCTAGATGCTGCGCCATGAAGAATCTGTTCGTCACCGCCGCCATCCTCTGCCTCGCCCTGCCGCTTGCCGCGTGCAACAACGAGGCCAATGGCGTTCGCATTTCTGCCGAGAAGGCAGCACCGCCGGCCCCGGTCATTGCGAAGCCGCGCTCCGAGCCGATTTTCTACAATGGCAAGACGTATCAGCTTGATTTTGCCCCACAAGCTGGCGGCGGCTTTGCCATGGCAGTGGCGGGCATGAGCGCCAGGCAGGAGAAAGACGCCGTCGCCGTCGCCACCTCATCGCTGCGCTACTTCGCCTGCCCGGACGGCAAGACCGGCAAGCTCACCAACAAACCAGCCTATGCCGGCAGCACCTGGAAAATGCAGGCCCGCTGCGGGTGAGATGACCTGGCTGACGTGGCCCGGACCGGGCCGAGGAGCCACCCCAACTTGCACCAAGCAATTCATTGTGCTTAGCTTTTTGGCCTAGTCGTAGGGATGTGAACCCTGTGGCGGTCCAGGACGGCAGGGGCCAGAGGGTTCTGCACTTCCCACGCATCTCGCGTATTGGGAGGTTGAAATGCTGTTCGATGCGGTATTGCGGAACCTAATTCGAAAAGGCGATCTCAGTGTCACCGACTGGGCCGGGCGCACGGTCAAGTATGGCGACGGCACAGCACCATCAGTCCACATCAAGATCAATGGCGCGGGAACCTCGCGCAAGATTGCCCTCGATCCTGACCGTCACCTCGGTGAATGCTACATGGACGGCAGCCTGCAGCTGCTCTCCGGCACGATCTATGATTTTCTGGCGCTCGCCATGCAAAACACCGAGGGCAGTGGTCGCAGCCACTGGCTCCACAATGTCATGCACAAGGGCCGTCTCGCGACGCGCCGCCTGACCCAGCACAATCCGGTCGCCAAAGCCAAGAGCAACGTCGCCCACCACTATGATCTCTCGGGCAGTCTCTACGATCTCTTCCTCGACGTCGACCGGCAATATTCCTGTGCCTATTTCGAAAGTCCGAAGGCAACATTGGAAGAAGCGCAGTTGGCAAAAAAGCGCCACCTCGCCGCCAAGCTCGGCATCAAACCCGGCATGAAGGTGCTGGATATCGGTTCTGGCTGGGGCGGGCTGGGGCTCTATCTCGCCGAGGTCTGTGGTGCCGAAGTCACGGGCGTCACGCTTTCGGAAGAACAGTTCAAACTCTCCAACGAACGTGCCGGACAGCGTGGCGTGTCAGACCGCGTCAAGTTTCTGCTCAAGGATTACCGCCACCTCGACACACAGTATGACCGCATCGTTTCTGTCGGCATGTTCGAGCATGTTGGTGTCGGCCACTTCCCGGAATTCTTCGCCCAGGTGGCGCGCCTGTTGAAGGATGATGCCGTGGCGGTCCTGCACTCCATCAACCGCTCTGATGGCCCCGGCGTCACCAGCGCCTGGATCAACCGCTACATCTTCCCCGGCGGTTATATCCCGGCACTTTCGGAAGTGATGCCGCATCTGGAGCAACATGGGCTGTATGTCACCGACATCGAGATCCTCCGCCTGCACTATGCCGAGACACTGCGCCACTGGGCCATGCGCTTTGCCAACAACCGCGCCCGCGCCAGGGAACTTTATGATGAACGCTTCTGTCGCATGTGGGAGTTCTATCTGGCCGGATCGGAGTGTGCTTTCCGCTTTGGCGGCATGAACAATTTCCAGATCCAGTTCGGCCTCAATCAGCACATCCTGCCGATGACCCGTGACTACATCATGGGTGAAGAAGAGCGGCTGCGCAAAGTCGAACGCAAGACCCCTCTGCTGCGCAAGGTGAGCGGCTAGCGCAATCCCTTCGTCCTCAGCAGCTTCGGCAGCAGCATGATGCCGGCGAGGATGGGGTGGCGGCGATGCCAGTCGGTGACTTCGATCTTGACGCCGGAATGGCGGGCGATTTTCCATGCGGCATAATCCGCCCCACCCTGAAAGGTGAACGCGGCTTTCGCCAGCCGCGCCACCGACCAGATCTTGCCGAGGAAGCGTTTTGCCGCCCACGACGAAGCAATGGCCTGCGTGCCCGCCAACAGGGTTGCCAAACGTTGGTAATATTCACTATCGGCCTGCACGATCAGCGCCGCGCGCGCGTTGCCCTCTGGCCGCAATTCGGTGCGATAGGTATTTTCAAACAGGCTCTGCCATGGCGTGGCGGGTGACAGAAACAGCCCATGCCCGAATGCCGTGCGCGCGGCCACGCGCAACGCTTCGACGACGCGGCCACGCAGGCTTTCGTGGCGCAGCCAGACAATCCGGCTCGGTTGGGCAAAGCGGGCCCAGAGATAGGGATTGGCAGTGTCGCGCGAAACCAGCTCTTCAAATCTGTCGAGTGTCATGACGGCATACTTTGCGCGCGCCACAACGCCGTCTTGCCTGCGTTCCGAATAATACACGTTGGGTGGAACGCGTGCACCAAACCAGCGGAGAAGGCCATTGCCACTGACATCTCCAGGCCGTTCCACCAACACATAATAGTCAATCAACGTGTCGGCAGGAGACGAGTCCCGCAGCGCCGAACCATAGGCCAATACGGCCAGGGCACCCGGCTGACGTTGCACCAATTCCGTTGCAAACGCCGTCACCAGCGGATGCACTGCGCGGCTTGTCGTTTCGGTCAGGAAGGTTGAGAGATCATCCATCAGCGAATGATGTAGGTGAATTCTGGGCCTGCCTCAATGCGCAAGGCCTCGCCCGCCGGCGCATCGAAAAACTCGCCGTCGATCACATATTCCACTGGTGTTTCGATGCTGCAAGATGAGACCGCAACGCTGACAGCGCCCGGCGGCGGTGTGCGGTTTTCCCCACCTGCTATGGCGGGGATGAACCATCGCGCAATATTGGGGATGGGATAGGGGAAGGTGGTGAGGCGGATCGGACCCGTCTTGCCAGCCCAGAAGGGCCGTGTTCCGAGAATAAGTTTATCCAGCGTTGTGGCCAGTGCCATGAGCTGTTGTCCTGTGGCGATGATCTGGCCGTTGGCACGAACTGTGAGGGGGAAGGGCCGGTCGAAACGCCCGGGGTCTTGCGGGTTGGGTTTGCGGAACAGGCTCTTGCTCACTGCTCCCGTCAACGCCGTCAATGTCGCGAGGTTGCCCTTCACGCCGCGGTCGTTGAGCGATACTTGCGTGTAGCGCGTCGCCGCACTCAACGCTCCTGTGCCGAGGAACATGCCATGGCGCGGCTGGCCATCGCGCGGATTGATGACGCGCAGTGTTGGCCGGGTGTGCAACTCCCGTGCTTCAGGATTGACAATGAAGGCGGCTTGGGCGGCAATCGAGCGTGTCTTGTAGCCGATGTCCGCTGCCGTCATGTTGGTGGTGCCATGGGGCAGCAAACAGATGCGCGGCAGCTGCGCGAATATTTTCTTCTCGGCCAGAAGTGTCTGGATCGCCTGCACTGTGCCATCACCAGACGAAACGAAGAGATCAGTGACTCCCGCCGCCGCGAACTTTCGCAAGGCTCCTTCAAGTTCACCAAATGCCAGGAGCACGTGCAGATGAATGCCGCCTTGTTTTGCCAGTGCATCGGCCAACGCCATGCCCTTGCCATTGCCGCGTCCGGACTTGGGATTGATGAGAACGCCTGCAACGGTCATGGGCCACGTCCCGGTTGGGCCATCCAAGATGTCAGTGTGCCATCGGCAGCGCGCTTTGCCGCAAGTCCCTGCATCAGTTGCAGGCCATGCAGCACGAGGCAGATGGCGGTCCAAGCGGCGACCGCATAGAGCCCCCAATCCGGACGCCCGGCAAGCCACGACGCGCTGAGAAGTATGAGGTTGGGATTGCGCCGCGCCGTGATCTGGCGGAAAAACGTGTCGATCCGCCGCCAGATGTGAATTTCAAGACCCAGCCACTTGATGCTGATGCCTTCCATGATCCGCTGCACCACATAGCCGCCGAAGATGACAGCTATCACCCACCAGAACGTTTGATCGCTGAGTGTGAGCCCCCATGCCGACAGCCCGAGCGCCCACGCCACATACCAGAATGGTGGATGCACGAGATCAATGCCGTGATCAAAGATGTCACCCCACTTGCTGGAGGTCAGCGTGGTGCGGGCCAGCTTGCCGTCGACTGTGTCCAGAAAGGTCATCAACCAGGCCGCAAGCAGCCCCCAGCCATAGTGGCCATTGAGGAACAGAAAGAACGCGGCGACGGTGGCGGCAGCGGCAACGGTGGTCACCATGTTGGGCGTGACACCGCGTGCCGCCAGATATTGTGTGGCGTGAAAAGCAGGTACTGGCCAGACATGTTTGGTGACGAGATCAGTAGCACCTTTGTAAGTGCCCATGAACATGCGCCAGGCAATCGTTGCAGTGTTGCCCGAGGTCACTTGCAGGGCATAGGGCGTCTCGCGCTTGCGCAAGGCCTTCCAGAAACTGATGTCCAGGTCAGCGGGTGCACGCGCCAGAAGGCCAGCAACAACAGGAACTGTGTTGGCAGCAATGGCCGTCTCGATTGCAGCGAGATCACGCCTGCGGATATTGCCGGCAATGAGGGTGGGTGTGGCGGCATCGCTGGCCAGCAGTAGCAGATTGGGCCGCTTGATCAACCCGGCGATGAGTGGCGGATCAAGCACTGCATCGGCGCGCACGAAAATGATCGGGCCATCGTGTTGCCTTGCCTCTGTGGCGGTCACACGCTTGCTCAACCCTTCGCGCGCGAACTGCACGGCAATGCGCTCCGGCAGAGTCTTGCCGAACAGGCGGATATCGCAATTGCCAAGGATGCACAGCACAGGCTCGGCCCCAAACTCAGTTGTGGACTGGGGCGGTGGTGCTGAAACCGGTGCAGGAGCCGCAGGTTGCTTGCGGGCAGCAGCTGTGCGGACAGCAGGTTTTTTCTTGGAAGGCTTGGCCATGTGGGCGGTATCGAACCTCAGACTCGTTCTGTCTGCAGCGTCAGATAGGCCGCTATTGCTGCAAAAACCAGCACCGGTGTCCAGGCCGCTAGCCAGGGTGAAATGAAGCCCAATTCCCCGACCGATTGGGCGATGCCATCCAATACGAAGAAGGCAAAACCCATACCGATGCCAAAGGCAAAGAGCAGTCCAAGGCCGCCTCCGCGCCGGAAGCGCGCCGCCAGCGGCACACAAAGCGCAACCATGACGATGGCGATAATCACAGGCGTGAGACGCTTGTGACGCCAGGTTTCGTAAACATAAGTGGGGCGGATGCCGAAGCCATCATTGGCAATGAAGTAGTTGAGGTCCGAGAACGTCATCTCCTCGGGATCGCCCGAACGTGAACCTGCCGCAGCAGGTCGCATGTTGCCAGCATAGCGCTTGTTGGCCAACTTCTCGGGTGGGATATTGCCGCGGAAATATGTGGTCGCGTTTTTCAATTCCCACACGCCGTTGCGCAATTCCGCATGCTCGGCAAAAATCTGCTCGAGCAGCAGGCCATCGGCATCCCGCTTGAAGATCACCACATCTTCGAGCTTGCGTGAATCGCGGCTGGCACCCGCTGCCCGCAGAATGTCGTTGCCGGAGCGCAGCCAGATGGGATCGCGCTCGCCAACTTTGAGCTTCTTCTCACCGTAATCCCCAATTCCCCAGGTGCGCAGCGTTGGTGCGGCGGCAGGTACTCCACGGTCGAGGAGCGCAAAGTGCGCCAATCCGATCACCACGGCGAGTGGCATCAGCATGAAGATGAGACGGCCGGGCGACACGCCGCTGGTCCAGATCGCCACAAGTTCGTTGCGGTAACTCAGCTCCGTCAATGTGAGCAGAAGTGCCATGAGCAGGCACATGGGCATGAATGTCGCCAGCGTGAGGGGCAGGCGGTGAAGCACGTAGTTCGCCACCACGGAAAGGCTGCCACCGCCAGTCGCCTCAGTGAGCGCCAGCACGTCCTTGGAGTAAGCCGCCACTTCCAGCGTCAGCACGAACAGTGAGAGGCCAAACAGAATGGCAATGAAACGCATGAATACCATGCGGCTGATCATCAGTGCGACCACCTTCATGTGCCGCTCCTGAGGCCGAGCCGCGTCATCACCCATTGCGCGATGCTCGAGAAGAACTCCTGCACCGGGATCAACACGCGGTCGAGCCCATCTGCGCCCAGTTTGAAGCTGGCGACATAGAACCGGTAAAACGCGAAGGCGGCAAGGATGCTAAGTGGCAGCCATTGCGTGAGCCACGGTGAATAGCCACTCGATTTTGTTGCCAACGCCCCTTGCTGTACAATTTCGTGAAAAGCGACCAGTAGCGCCAACGCCACGACGATACGGTAGGCCCGCGGACTGCGCGCCCGCCCAATGGCAAAGGGCAGCGCGAGGAAGGGCAACAACAGCATCGACAGGATGCTGACGACCCGGCGATGAAACTCCGCCCGCATGCCCACTTCCGTATTCTGCGTCTCCTTGGTGTTAGGTGTGCTGAACAACTCGGTGATGAAAAGTTCCTGCTCATCAGCACCGCGGGGACGGAAAAGGTCCTTTGAGACTTTGCCGAGTGGCGTATCCGTTGTGGTGAATTCCGCCACGCCGGCGGGTACAGGTTCGATGCCCTTGGAAATCGTTGGCCAGCGTTCCACCACCAGCCGGTGCCCATTGTTGAGGCGCAACACCGGACGTGTCTGTCCGGGTACGGGAATGAGCACACCGTTCGACGCCGTCAGTGTTTCCGCACCATTGGGGCCCTGATAGTCAAACAGGAAGATGCGGCTGAACGTGCTGTTGCTGCGGTCAAGCTTGTCGAGAATGAAAGTGCGCGAGCCCGACTGCATGAACACACCTTCTTCGGCGAGATAGAAGGCATCAACACTCAGAATGTCGAAGACCACCGAGCGGTAGGCATAGCGCGTCATCGGTTGCAGCCAGCCGAAGATGGCGACCGAGGCGAGGCTGAAGATGATGGCCAGCAGAAACACCGGCCAGGCGAGCCGGTGCAAGCCAACTCCTGAGGCCAGCATGGCATCGAGTTCGTTGTTCTTGGACAGTTTGCTGAAGCCAAAAAGAAGTCCGATGAACAGCGCAGCGGGAACAGCAGTTCCAAGATAGTGTGGCACCAGGTAGGCCAGCAGTTCAAAAACCGCGCCAAACGAATTGTTCTTGCCCATAGTGGTGTCAAGCAGCCGCACCAGCCGCTCGGCCAGCAGCATCAGGAGGCCGATGGCCAAGCTCGCGCCCAGGGGCATGAGCACCTGCCGCAGCACATATCTGTCAATGATTGTCAGCACGCGTTTCTCTGGGAACCGGGTTTAGCCGCCATGGCGGAAGGCGTCCAGAAGTTCGGCATGGAGGCTGGAGAACTGCTCCGGAGTCAAATTGGCTGCCTGTTTCAGGTCAGGCACCCCCGGCCAGCCGGGATCGGCAAAGCTCACTCCGGCAAAGGCCAGTGGTTCAGCATAGCGCGGCAACACATGGAAATGCACGTGCGGGTCCACCATCATGAGCGCGAGATAGTTGATCTTGTCATATGGCAGAAATCGCTTGAGCGAAGTTTCAATGTGTTGCGTCATCGCGGCGAGTTCCGCGAAGGCGGCTGCGGGCAATGTGGAAAACGCTGCCGCCTCGCTCCTGGCACAGAGCACCAGTGCCGCCAGAGTCACCTGTTGCGGGCGCAAGAGCACGCACCAGTGTTCACCTTCATGCACCAGGTTTTGCGGATATCCGAACTTACGCAGCGTCGCGTGCATGCCGTCCTCACAAGTCTTCGCCCAGAATGCCCGAACGGCCATCGACAAACCGCCCGCTCACGCCATCGAGCCGGCGGATCGAGAGTCGCGTCTGCCACTGGCCCTTGGCCCGGCCAATCGCATAAGAGTGCCATTGCGCACTTTCGTGGCCCGGGGCATCCGCAACACTGGCCGATGGCACGCCGATGACATGGGCCGTGCCTGTGGCCGTCTTGAGGCGGTTGATCATGGTCTTGTGATTGTGCCCGTGAATGACCAGTTCGGCACCAAATTCTTCCAGTATGCGCTGCAACGGCAGGGCATCGGTCAGTGCCTTGCGTGGCTTGGTCTGGCCCGGCAGCGGCGGATGATGGATCATCACCACGCGGTAAAAGCCGCGCGCCCCGAGATCGGCAAGCCGTGCGGCAAGCGCCGTGCGCTGGACCTCACCCAAGGTACCGCCCGCCTTGCGCCAGGACTGCGGCACGGCACTGCTGAGACCGATGATGGCGACGTTGCGGCGCAGGCGCACAAAGGGAAAGCTGCTATCGGCGTCCTGACCATCGCCACGCTTGTAGTCACCGAACAGGCCAAGGCCGGTGTCGTAGGGGGCATGCACATAGGCATCGTGGTTGCCCGGCACCATGCTGACATTGTGCGCAGTGCCCAACTCAGCCAGCCAAGAGGCACCGCGACTGAATTCGCTTCTGGCTGAAATGTTGACGAGATCGCCGGTAAAGCAAATGTGGTTGGTCTTCGCCGCCAGCACGTCCTCGCGCAACAGGTCGGCGTGACTGTTGTGGTGAATATGCTTGCGCCGGTACTGCCACGACAAACCGCCGATGATCCGTTTCGGGCGGAAATCGGCCAGCACGTCGCCCAGACTGAGTGGGCCCAGATGGACGTCGGAAAAATGGGCCAGGACAAAGGACATGGGGTCGTTGCGGGCTTCCGTTGACTTCCCGTGAATCGGGTGCGAAGGAGCCCCTTCCTTATTCCTTTCAACTCTGCAGGTTCAAGTCTCGTGCGAGTCATCATTCTTGCCGCCGGCCAAGGCAAGCGGCTCCTGCCGCTCACGGCAGACGTTCCCAAGGCGCTTCTCGATATCGGTGGCAAACCGCTGATCGAACGCCAGATGGAGGCTTTTGCGGCTTGTGGCGTCAAGGATTTCTCGGTGATCACGGGTTATGCCTCAGCGCGCATGGAAGATGCGGTGAACGCCATTGCCTCGCGTCTTGGTGCAACCATGACCTGCATCTACAATCCCTTCTATGCGGTGGCCGACAATCTGGCGAGTTGCTGGCTCGCCCGCAGCGCCATGACCGAAGACTTCATTCAGGTGAATGGCGACAATGTATTCCGCAGTGACCTCGTGGCACGGATTTTGGCCGCACCGAAAGACCCCGCCAGTGTCGTCATCAACGTCAAGGCCAGTTACGACGCCGACGACATGAAGGTGATGATGGACCGCGGCCGCCTCACCGAAGTGGGCAAGACGCTGCCCGTCGATACCGTCAACGCCGAGGCCATTGGCTTTTACATGTTCCGCGGCGAGGGCACCAAAGCCTACCGCGATGAACTGGAGCTTGCCATGCGCGACCCGCAGGGTTTGAAGCGCTGGTTCCCGTCTGCCGTCGGGTCACTGGCCAAGAAGATTGCGATTTCGACGATTGAGATCACCGGCCTGCGTTGGGCCGAAGTGGACTTCCCCGCCGACCTCGCCCACGCCCGGCAGTTGGTCGCCGACTGGGACTAGGATTGGGATGTCATCCGTGAACGGATGATTTTTTCCGCCAGCGCGTGATCGCCGGGCTTGTCGACGTCAATTGCGGCCTCGGCGAACGGCAACAGTACGGGCACTATGGTGAAGCCCAGACGCCGCGACATTTCGCTGAATGCCGATTGCAGGGTCAGCCGTCCGAGCAGGAATGAGAATAGCGGCCGGACGCCAAAGGCCGCCACAAGCTTCCACGGCTTCTTGCGGTTCTTCTCAAGCTCATGCCAGACATCGAACAGGCCCAGACCCTTGGGCGACAAAACGGCGAAGAGATTGCAGCCCGAGACGCGATCGGGTCCAAGCCGGAAAAAGGTGCGCTTGGTGTCGGGATAGGCCGAGAGGATTGTTTCGGCACTGGCCAGACCGACGACAAAATCGGCTTCCGATTCTTCTGCCCGCGCCAGGAAATCTGCCACCATCTCGCCAGTGAGCAAGGGATGATCGCCGGTGGTGATCAGGACCGGATACTGGGCCGCCGCAACAACGCCAGCACGCGCCGATGCAGGTGCAGATGTGCCCGACGCCAGCATGTACGCCGCTGCAGCCAGTGGCCCCGAGGCGGCAAGGCCTGCAGCCGCATCATCAATCGAAACGAGTATCGGAGGCGTGATGTGCGCGGCCGCCACTGCCATCAGCACCCGCTGCAACATCGGTACGCCGGCAACCGGAATGGTGCATTTGTGCGCCACGCCAAAGCCCTTGGCCATGGCATCATCTGGTCCGCGCCCGGCAGCCAGCACGACAGCCCGCCAGTTGCTCACAGGTCTTTCTCGTAGATGCGATAGGTCTTGTAGGGCTTGACGTTGAGTTCCTCGATGATGTGGCGCATGGCCGTGTTGTCTTCGAGAACCCAGGACATTTCACACGACGTGGTACCGCGCGAGATGTGATAGTCGCGCACCTTGTCGATGACGGAAATGGCAAGTGCCGAACCGACCAGGCTGTCCTGGAATTTCTTTCGCACGCCGAGCAGTGGCATGCGGATCGAAGGCGGCCGCTTGGCAAGCACCGACTTCGCCAGCTTCAGCCAATTGAAGGGCAGGAGCCGGCCATTGAAACCGTCGATCCAGTCATTGAGGTTGGGTAGCGTCACCGCCATGGCAGCAGCTTCGCCCTTGTAGGTGGCAATCGCCACATACTCACCATGAACCAACATTTTGAGGTCGCTGCTGAGCTTGTCCAGTTCCGCTGCGGTGAACGGCACATATCCCCAATTATGCGACCACGCATCATTGAAGATGTCCATGATGATGGTGATGTCGCGCTTGATGTTCTTCTTGTCGAGGGGACGGATGACAATGTCGCCCTTGGCCATGGCCCGCTTCGAGACGCGCGCCAACACCGGTGGAAATGGCCCAAGGTCCTCGGTGTGGTAGGCGATGACATCCTTGGCCTTGCGCAGGCCAAGGGTTGCGAGGAGCTCCTGGTAATAGGGCAGGGCATGCCCCATCATCATGTTGGGCTTGTGGTCGAAGCCCTTTACCAACAAGCCGATCTCGTCATTGATGGAAAAGTTGAACGGACCTTGCAGGCGCGACAGGCCGCGCGCCCTGAGCCAGCTTTCCGCCGCATCAAACAGCGCCGCCGCTACAGTGGCGTCATCCACACTTTCAAAAAAGCCGAACTGCCCGGTGTTGTCCTTGTGGTGTTCGAGACGCAGCCGGTCATGCTGGGCCGAAATCCGGCCAACCGGCTTGCCATCACGGTAGGCCACGAAAAGCTGCACATCGGCATGTTCGAAGTACGGGTTTTTCTTCGGGTTCAAGTGGTCAAGGCGCTCGAGATAGAGCGGTGCCACCCAGTTTCTGTCGTGCGCATACAGCGGGAATGGTACGTCCAGAAAATCACGCGTACCCATCTTGTCGCTGACCGGCCTGATGGTGACGGGGCTCATGTGTGTCTGCCTTTCGCAGCTTTCGTCTTCGCCTTGACGGACTTGTTCACCCGGCCAGCTGAGAAGCTGTAGAGAACATCGGCAATGCGCGTCCATGCTGGACGGTGTGTGATGGTGATGATGGTGTATTGCCCGCGCAGGGAGGCGATCTTGTCGACAATCGCTGCTTCGGTTTCCGGATCAAGCGCACTTGTCACTTCATCAAGAATGAGAATTTCCGGCTTTCGCACCAACGCGCGGGCCAGCGAAATGCGTTGCCTCTGCCCGCCTGACAACTTGCCACCAAACTCGCCAACATCAGTGTCAAGACCGTGCGGCAGGGATGCGATGAAATCCATCAGCACCCGCCAGGTGCAGCGCTTCCAGAATGGCGGAATCAGAAATGCCTTCCTCTGACAGCGAGATGTTTTCGCGGATCGTATCGTGAAACAGTGCCAACTCCTGGGGAACGTAGCCAAGCCTGCGGCGGAAGGCCGTAATGTCAGTGTCCTGCAAGGCTTGTGCACCAATGCGAATGCTGCCGGATTGCGGCCGGTGCAGGCCGATCAACAGGTCGATGAGAGTAGTCTTTCCGGCACCCGATGGACCCTGCAGCACGGTGATCTTGCTGGCGGGAATGTCGAGCGTCACATCGCGCAGGATGGACTTGTCACCATGGGCAAAAGTGACGTGTGAAAAATGCAGCGTGGCCTTGGCCGGTGGTGCCAGTGCACCAAAACGCGGCTCCTTCTGCGCCTCTGCTTCCGCAATCATTTCCTGGGTGCGTGTGTACGAGGCTTCGACCAGGCTGGCGCCCTGCAATTGCTTCAGGAATTTCGACATGTAGGACATGACCTGAAAGAACAGGATGCCGATGACCAGCAATTGCTCCACGGGTATGCCTGCCACCTTGACGGCGAACCACGCGGCAGTGGCGAGGATGGTCACCATCAGGATGTCGTTGCCGTAGACAAGGCCAAAACGCGCCACGTTCTGCACATAGAGTGCCCGGCGCAGGCGCTTCACCAATGCCGAAAGGCTTTCGATCATCGGATCGTAACGGTGCATCGCCTTCAACGATTTCATGTTTTGCACCAGATCAACCATGTCGGACGTCAGCGTCGCGGTGCGGTCGGATTGCTTGTAGCCGGCGTTACGCGAAATCATGATGATCTTGTGTGACGCCGCCGCAATCACCAGCCCGCCGAGAATGGCGACCAGAGCCACCCGCCAATTGATCATCAGGGCAACCAAAGTGTACGTAACGATCTGCACACTGTTGGTGGCGGCAATGGCCGAGAGATTGTAGGCATCACCCGCACGCGTGGCGTCGTTGCTGATGACACTGGCAATGCGCCCGCTGCTCTGGTCGGCGTAGTAGCTCCAGCGTGCATCAAACACGGCCTTGATCAGGCGTTTGCGCAGGTTGTTGGCAACACGCGCCCCGATGATGCCGGAATAGGTCATGGCACCAAACAGCAGCAGCGCCCGCAGCAGCAGGAAGCTGACGGAAACAGTCAGCAGGGTTCCGAAACTCGGGGTGAGGCCGAACCAATCCATCGCCTGGCGGAGATAATTCTCAAAAGAACTTTGACCGCCACCTGATGAATTGAGCAACGTACCGATGACTGGTAAAAGCGTGCCGACACCGATTGCCTCCAGTGTGCCGCCAACCAGCAGGCTGAGCAGAACGAGCGTCGGCCGGGTGCCTTCGGCCTTGAAGAAGATTTGGAAGACTTGCCACATGTTGGCGGGGGGTTCCGGCTGGACGTTTTCTGTGGGCTCTCCCATAAAGCCCCGGCAAGAGAGACTCAACATGAATGCACGGTACCTTATATTCGGACTTTTTCAGCGCTCGCTGGGACAGCGCCTGTTGCGCTGGAAGCGCAGCCTGACGCTGGGTGCGCGGGTGGCCGTGATTGACGCCGATGGGCGCTTCCTGCTGGTCAAGCAGAGCTACACACCGGGCTGGCTGTTTCCGGGCGGTGGCGTGGAATTCGGTGAAACCTGCGAGGAGGCAGCGCTGCGCGAATTGCACGAAGAGGCCGAGGTAACTCCTACAGGTCCATTGCAGTTGCATGGTGTCTTTTCGAATCACACCAAGTTCGCCGGCGACCATCTGGTGATCTACATCCTTCGGCAATTCTCATGGAACGGCTTTGCGCCGACCAGCGAAATCGTGGCGGCGGAGTTCTTTGCGCCCGATGCCCTGCCGCCCGATACGATGGCCTCCACCCGCCGCCGCATCGACGAGATCCTTGGCAACGCACCGGTCTCGCGCGACTGGTAAGGCTTGACGGCGCAGTTTGCCGCCGCTATGCGCCGCCCCCATGTCCATGCTTCGGAACACAGCGCTGCGCCTGCGACGAGGAACCAGCTTTCCTCGCAAGCCTCGCTGACGCCTGCCTCCGCGCTACTTGACCGGGGCAGGGTCGTTGTTCCCTCTCATGAACCGGTCCTGACATGACATCTCCTTACACCCCTGTGGCGGCAACAGCCGCTGATGAACCTGCCATTGAAAACCTGCTTGATCTTGCCTTCGGTCTGTCCCGGCGGGCCAAGACGAGTTATCGCCTGCGCGAGGGCAACCACGCGGTTCCCGGCCTCTCCATGGTGGTACGTGAGCCCGGCCTGATGATCTCCGGCACCATCAGCTATTGGCCGCTGCGTATTGGCACCGAAGGTACCAGAGCCATTCTCCTTGGTCCCCTCGCCATTCATCCCGACCGCCAGAACCGCGGCATCGGCATGGCGCTGATGCGCACCACGTTGGCCAAGGCCGCAGAGCAAGGCCACGCGCTCGTCATTCTGGTGGGCGATGCACCGTATTATGCGCGTCTCGGTTTCATGCATGTACCAGACGGGCAACTGTTGCTGCCGGGTCCGGTCGATCCCAAACGGCTGATGTTCCTCGAACTGCGCGCCGGTGCCCTCTCAGCCGCCCAAGGTCTGGTGCTGGGTGAGAACCGCTTTCTTGAGAACGCTGCCTAGCGCCCTTCGCGGTACCACATGAAGGACAATGCCAGCAGCAGCACGGCAAGGCTGGCCAGGGTGGAGAACAGTGGCGTTTCACGCACCGAAAGCACCCGGAATTGCTGATTGTCGGTCAACGCCAGCCAGCCCGAACCACCCATCAGATTGCCTGCCTTGCCTTGGAGATGCGGGGCAGGCCGTCTTCCAGCCAGGCGATGGTGCCGCGCGTGGCGCTGGCGACAGGCGCCATCACATCGCCGGTGGCGCGCACATCGGCAAATTCCTTGCGGTCTGGCGTGCCCATGATGGCAAAGGCGGTGAGCGCGCCGTCACGCAACACGTAGAGACCGGTTTCTTCTGCCGCGATGCTGCCGGAAAAAACCCCGGGGCGCGCCAGCTTCAGCGGAACCTTGCTGATCTTGCCGGATGGCGACGTGACGTCAACATCCTTGGCGGCATCGGCAAGCGTCTGGCGTTCGACCACCAGACTGCGGGACTCCTGACGGGCCCGCAGAGCTTCTTCTTCGAGGTCCGGCTCCTTCATCAGCCAGTGCGAAATGCGCCGCAACAGTTCCACCTGCGGTCCGCCACCTTCAAAGCCGCGGGCCCAGAGCCAGCCCTGGTCCGAAAGGAACTGCGCCACGCGGCCGTTACCAACATGGGCGAGAGCCAGCAACGGCTTGTCACCGGGACCTGACATCAGTTCCTGTGCGTCATTCTGTGTGGCGGTGTCGATCAGCCGGAACCAGCGGCCCCATGCCGGTACGGCACCATCGCCGGGCAGTCCGCGGCTGACCGGATGGCGCTGGCCCGTCAATGTGACTTTGGGCTTGAAGCCTTCCTCGGTGATGGCACCAGTCGGAAGTGCGGCAAGCACATCGCGCAAGGGCGTCACGGCGAGGCCATCGGCGCTGGCAAAATCAGGCCCGGACGAAATCAGCACGGCACCGCCGCGCTGCACATATTCGGCGACATTGCTGAGATAGACATCCGGCAAAATCGTCTGGCGCTGGTAGCGGTCAAAGATCACCAGATCAAACTCGTCGAGCTTTTCGAGGAACAATTCCCGGGTCGGGAAGGCGATGAGCGAAAGTTCCCGCGTCGGCGTGCCATCCTGCTTTTCCGGTGGCCGCAGAATGGTGAAGTGCACGAGATCAACCGAGGCATCAGCTTTCAGCATGTTGCGCCAGGTGCGCTCACCGGGATGCGGCTCACCCGAAACCAGGAGCACCCGCAGGCGGTCGCGAATCCCTTCGATGACCGCCATGGCGCGGTTGTTGATGGCGGTGATTTCACCGGCCCGTTCTGCCGCCGTGATCTCGACGATGTTCTGTCCGGCGCGCTCAATCGGCACGACCAGGCTTTCAGTGGTGTTGGGTGCCAACGTCAACGTGCGTTCCTCGCCATTGGGCAGGCGGATGGTGACAGCCACCGGCTCGCTCCCGGCAGGCATTTCACTGACCCTGAAGCGGACCTCATGCGACTGCCCGGCGATGGCAAAGCGTGGTGCCTGTTCAATCACCACGCGGCGGTCAATTTCACGTCTTGCTGCCCGAGAGCAGCGTGTGAATTGGGCCCTTGAGCCTGGCGATATCAGCAGCGGCAGGCACGTCATGAACCTGGCCATCGCTGATGATGACGGCACCGGCATAGCGGTCTGGCGGAATGTCGGCGGTGATGCGTTGCAGGGCGGCGAAAACGCGCGTGCCATCGCTGTCGCGCGTTGTGCCAGTCACCGTGCGGCCAATGCGCAATTCAGTGTTTCCCAGTGCTGCCACGCGCGTCCGCAATTCCTGCAAGGCCTGTTCGGTTTGGTCCTTGCGGTTGCCAAACGTCTGGCTGTCGCTTTCATCGATGATGATGGCGGCGATATCAGGCAATTGCTCGCGATCATCCTGCGCCAGATGCGGATTGGCTACGGCGGCAAGCAGCAACAGAAGCCCTGCCACGCGCAGCAGGCCGCCGCGCATGCGGGCATAGAGCATGGCTGCCACGGCAAGTGCTCCCAGCGTGCACAGCGCCCAGAAATAGAGCCACGGCACATGCGGCAGGAAAGTGAGAGTCCAACTGCCAACCTGCCAACTCATTGGCCGAGCCTTTCCAGCAGTGCCGGCACATGCACCTGATCGGCCTTGTAGTTGCCGGTCAAGGCATACATCACGATATTGATGCCGGTGCGGAAAGCGAACTCACGCTGCCGGTCGGAACCTGGCACCACCGCATAGACCGGGTTGCCCTGGGCATCGAGGGCCCAGGCGGCGGCATAGTCGTTGGAGCCGATGATGATGGCGGATACACCGTCCGCCGTGCCGGGATCAGTAGATGCCTCGCCCAAGTGCTGACTCGACCCAGAGCGGCCCCCCCTCATAGCGACCGGGAAAAGTGGAGAGCAGATAGAAACTCCGCGTCAGCACATGCTTGTCCGGCACCGGTTCAAGCGGTGGCACATCGAGCTTGTCGAGAATGCGGCGCAGTGCAGCTCCCGTACCGTCGCCTTCAAGTCCGCCGTTGCGCAGGTCAAAGAAAATGGTGCCGCCGTTCTTCATGTAGGACGAGATCTTGTCGCGGGTCTGGTCGGCGGGTGCCTGGGCATCTTCAAGGACGGGCCAATAGATGAGCGGAAAAAGAGTGAGGTCATCAGCCTCGACACTCACGCCCTGGGGCGCAGCAAGATTGGCCGAGGTGCGGTCTGACAGAATGAGAGTGAGACCTGCCAGACCTTCGGCGCTGGTCTTGTCGACTTCCTCGTTGCCCGTCTTTACATAGGCAATCCGGGGATTGAGTGCGGCCTGCAAAGTGGCGTCCTGGGCCGCATCCTGGGCCATGGCGTCAGGCGGCGGCAGCAACATGAGGCCAAGGAGAACGAGGGCAGGGGCTGCCTTGAAGCGCGACAAGCCGCCACCGATCCACACGGTGGCAAGGCAATCGAGCAGGAAGATCGCAAAGGCGGCAAGTGCAAATGGCGGCACCAGCGTGGTCCTTGTCTGCGGCACATAGCCCGATACGGCATACGCCAGAAAGCGTGGCGGGCAGCGGCGCGAACATGGCTGGCGTCAGCACGTGGTTGAGCGCCCGTTCCTTGCCGCCCTGCGCATAGAGCCCGGGCGGGTGGACGGGTGAGACTTGTGCCGCATCGAAGTCCTCGGCTGGCGATGGCTTGAGCCGTTCCATCAGGCGAAACGAGATCGCCCTCACCGTTCATCACCAGACGTGGCGCAAAGGCTGACGGTGCATCACTGGCGGCAGTGATGGCGGCTTGCGCCGGATCAAGCCCGGCCACGCGCGCCATCATCTCGACGAACAGGCCCGAGAGCGGCAGGTTGGACCAATTGGCATTGGCGGTGACATGGAAGAGCACAATCAGTCCTTTGCCGCGTTGTTCAGCAGTGACCAGGGGCGTGCCGTCGGCGAGGCTGGCCCAGGTCTTGGCCGCAAGTTCGGCATCAGGTTCGGCCAGCACCTGGCGCGACACCGTGATGCGGGGATCAATCATCAAACCCGCAAAGGGCGAATTCGGCGGAAACTCTTGCAGGGCTTGCGGTGTCTCCCACGACAGCGAGCTGCCCAGGGTGCGATCACCTTCGCGCAGGTTGACCGGGATCAGCGTATCATGTGCGGCGGCAAGGCGAGGCCCGGCAAAGCGCAGGAGAATGCCGCCCTTGTCGACCCATTCGGAAACTTTCGGCTGCAACTCATCGGGCAGTGTTCCGACATCGGCAAGCACCAGCATGGACAGTCCGGCGTCAATGAGGTTGGAAATATCAGCAGGCGTTTCCGGCGTGAACAGTTCGGCATAGGGTTCAAGCCCGCGCGACACATAGTGCAGGGGCGAGAGCAGGGGTTGCGCCTGTTCGCTGGAAGATGTGGCAACGAGTGCAATGACCCGGCGGCGCCAGCGGTCATCAAGCAACTGCCGCGCCCCGGCATGGGCTTGCCCCACGATTGCGATGGACTGGATTTCATTGCGCAGCGTCGTTGGCAGTGTGAAGGTTGCGGTGGCGGCGGCACCGGGCTTCAATGCCACGGGAACGTCCAGCAACGTGCGGCCGTTGCTCGCCTTCACTGCAAGTGTTGCACTGGGAGATGCTGAGGCCGGCGCAAAGACATCGACTGAAATTTCGCTTTTGTCGAGCCGCGGCAGGCCGAGGCCAAGCGGTAACCTTGATGCGGCGGGCGCTATGATGCGAACAGTTGCCGATGGTGCCAATGCCTTGAGGCCGGCAACAAACGCTTCAGCGCTGCTGCTCTCCAGGCCATCAGCCAGCCAGAGCACGCTTTTGGTGTCGCCCAGTTGCGCGGACTTCAAGCGCTCCAGCAACGCCAAGCGGTCTGTCGCAAGGGGCGATGGGCTGGCGATGCGAACACGGTCCTGCACGCTGCGGGCCGCCTCCGGCGCGAGTTCACTCGCCTGCGGACGCGGCGCAGTTCCGGCAAAGACAACCTGTTCGCCCTTGCCGTGAGCATCTTCCAGGAGATCGGCGAGAATGCGCTTGCTCTCGCTCCAGTTCTGCGCGCCTGCCCAACCATCATCGACGACGATCAGGCGCTGGCCGCGTGGCAGGCCACCGCCACCGGGCGGCTGGAAAAACGGTTGTGCCACCAGGAAGATCACGATTGCCGCAAGCAACAGGCGCAACAGCAACAGCCACCACGGCGTCTTGTCCGGGGTTTCATCCTGCTTTGGCAGATCGAGAAGAATGCGCACTGGCGGGAAGGCTTGCGGCCGCGGCCGCGGCGGCGTGAAACGCAACAGCCACCAGATCACCGGCAAGGCCAGCAATCCGTACAGGGCAAGTGGCGTGCCGAAGCCCAGGCCTTGCAGAAGTTCAATCATGCGCTGAACCGCCCGCCACCCGCGCCACGGAACTGGCGATCAGCGGCACCACTGACCAGCAGATGCAGCGGCAAAAGTGTGCGCGTCGGGGCCTCATCGGTGCGGTGCAGGGTGAACGACCAGCCAAGGGCGCGGGCCAATTGTCGGAGGCCGTCACGGTGGGCCTGGTAGGCCTGCTTGTAGTCTTCACGCAGGGTCTCGGTTTTCTTCGCCAAGTATTTGAGCGGACTATCCAATCCAAGGAATTCAATGCGTCCGTCATAGGGCAGGGTTTCTTCCGCCGGGTCGGCGATCTGGACGAGATGGCCGCTGACCCCCGCTGATGCAATGGCGGACATGGCGCGCCTGATATCGTCCAGCGGTTCGAGAAAATCCGACACCATCACGGCAGCGGCGCGGCGTTGGCGCACACCGGCAGTGGGCAGTCCATCGGGGTGGCGTTCACCCAGCCATTCCGCTGCGCGCAACAAGGCAAGCCGGCCGTAGCCCGGCTGGCGTGGTGAGCCCAAGGCGCCGACGCGTTCGTGGGCGCGCGCTGCCAGACTGGCGAGCGCCAGTGCCAGAAGCTGCGCCCGGTCGAGTTTCGTGTCCTGTGCCAGATGCGACTTGAAAACCATGCGCGGGCCGGTGTTGCACCAGACCCACAGCGTGTTGGCGCTCTCCCATTCATTCTCGCGAATGAAGACGCGGTCCGACTGGGCCGACTTGTGCCAGTCGATGCGCTGGGTGGAATCGCCCGAGCCATAGGGCCGGTACTGCCAGAATGTTTCCCCCGGACCCGCAGCGCGGCGGCCATGCACCCCGAGAATAACAGTCGCAGCAATTTTCTCGGCGCGCACCAGCATGGGCGGCAAGGCAAGGCTCGCACCTTCGCCACGTTGGGTCAGCTTGTGCGTTGTGGCCGAGGCTTGCGACATCAGGCGAGCATACCCCTGAGATGATTGATGACGTCAGCCACCGTCTTGCCATCGGCGCGGGCCGTGAAGTTGAGCGCCATGCGGTGCTTGAACACCGGTTCGAGCAGCGCCGCGACATCTTCGATCGACGGTGACAGCCGCCCTTCGAGCAGTGCCTTGGCGCGGGCTCCCAGCATCAACGCCTGACTGGCGCGCGGGCTTGGTCCCCACGCTACGTTGTCATTGATCATGGCATCGGCATCAGCTCCGGGACGGGCGGCACGCACTACGCGCAGGATGGCGTCGGCCACTTGTTCGCCCACGGGAATGGTGCGGGCAAGCTTCTGCGCCTGCATCAGTTCAACAGCACTCATGGCGGTGGCAGGTGGTGCCTCATCCACACCGGTGGTCGAGAACAACATGCGGCGCTCGGCTTCCAACGGTGGATAGGAAATATCGATCTGCATGATGAAGCGGTCAAGCTGGGCCTCGGGAAGTGGGTAGGTGCCTTCCTGCTCAATGGGGTTCTGCGTCGCCAGCACATGGAAGGGCCGGGGCAAGTCATGGCGCACACCGGCGACCGTGACGTGATGTTCCTGCATGGCCTGCAGCAGGGCGGATTGGGTGCGTGGCGAGGCGCGGTTGATTTCGTCCGCCATCAGCAACTGGCAGAACACCGGACCCGGCACGAAGCGGAATGATTTCTGGCCACGCTCATTTTCTTCCAGAACTTCCGAGCCCAGAATGTCAGCCGGCATCAAGTCTGGGGTGAATTGCACGCGTTTCTCGTCAAGACCGAGCACCCGGCCCAGCGCCGAGGCCAGTTTGGTCTTGGCGAGGCCCGGCGCGCCGACGATCAAGCCATGCCCACCGGCAACGATGGTTGTGAGGCAGAGATCGATTACCTCGTCCTGCCCGAAAATCACCTCTTTCAGGGCAGTGCGCGCCCGCCCCAGCATGCTGCTGGCACTTTCGAGGTTCTTGATTGCCTGCTTTCCGGCGTCATTGATGCTGGCCATATGTTCCACTATCTCTTGGGTGAACTTACGTCGTCTGTTCCGGCTGCCCGGATTGTGTCTTTCACGTCATAGAATGGCGCAAAAGAGGCGGGCCGAACTGACTGCGAACTGATTCTGGATAACCGGGTGAACAATGGCCGCAAGCCACGATGCAAGCAATCCCTTGGCAGGGTTAAAAGATGTTCAGGTGGCGGGGGCAAAGTTACCGCCGGTGCACCTGTGGAATCCGCCGTTCTGCGGTGACATCGATATGCGCATTGCCGCCGATGGCACCTGGTTCTACTTGAACTCGCCGATCGGCAGAAAGCCACTCTACACCCTGTTTTCCCGGGTGTTGCGCAAGGATGACGACAAATATTTCCTCGTCACGCCGGTTGAAAAATGCGGCATTCGCGTTGACGATGCTCCGTTTACCGCCATCCGCATGCAGGTGGCGGGCGAAGGCCCATCACAGATAATCACATTCGAGACAAATTGTGATGACGAGGTGACGGTTGATGCTGCACATGCCCTGCGCTTTGCCACTGAAACAGGCACCGGCGGCCTCAAGCCATATGTGTTGGTGCGCGCCAATTTGGAGGCCTTGGTCGTGCGTGCCCTGTTCTATGATCTGGTTGGCGTTGGTGCACGCCATGGCGAATGGTTTGGTGTCTGGTCCTCTGGCACATTCTTTCCCATGCAGCGCGCCAGCGAAATCGGTATTGCGCCATGAACACGATCTTTTCAAAGCCGGAATTTCTGGCGCGGGCGGGCCATGGCCTTCTGGCTGAGGCGCCGGTCTCGTGGGACATCAGCGACGATGACATGAACATGAAGGCCCGCATGATTCCCGATGGCATCAAGCCCAAGCCTGCCGCAGTGCTTGTGCCTGTGCTTAGTCACGGTGACGGGCTTAGCGTGTTGCTCACCCGGCGTACGGCGCACCTCTCCAATCACGCTGGCCAGATTGCTTTTCCCGGAGGGCGCCGCGATGATGGCGAGACGGCGCTGAAAGCTGCGCTGCGCGAGGCTCATGAGGAAACCGGACTCGACCCGCGCTACGTCGAACCTCTGGGTTATCTCGATGGCTACTTGACGGTGACGGGCTATCTCGTCACGCCGGTGGTGGCACTGCTACGCGATGGATTTGAACTGCAGGCCGAAGCCGGAGAGGTTGCCGACATATTCGAGGTGCCGCTGCCGTTCCTGATGACGCCGGCAAACCGCGAGACCCATACGCGCGAATGGCAGGGGCTCACCCGCCACTACTATGCTTACCCCTACGGAGAGCGCTATATCTGGGGTGCAACTGCAGGCATAATCAAGAATTTGGGCGATCGGCTCTATGGCGAAACGTGACGACATGAGTGCAACACTGCCCTCGTTGGCAAATGCCAGTTGGCTCAGTGAGTTGCGATTGCAGGCCGTACTTGCAGTCCTCAATGACGCCGGGGGTGCAGCCAGAGTCGCCGGAGGGGCGGTACGAAATGCGCTACTCGGCGTACCCGTGGCCGACGTCGACATCGCGACGACCCTGACGCCACACGACGTGATAGCGCGCTGCACGGCTGCGGGATTTGGCGTTCATCCCACCGGCATTGAACATGGCACGGTGACAATCGTGAACCAGTACATGCCGTTTGAAGTGACCACGTTGCGCAACGATGTCACCACCGATGGCCGGCGGGCTACTGTGGCTTTCAGCGACGATTGGGCCGAAGACGCCGCCCGCCGTGACTTCACCATGAATGCAATGTATTGCGATGCACATGGAAATATTTTTGATTTTACAAATGGTTACGAGGACATCCGCAAGCATCTTGTAAAGTTCGTGGGTGACCCGGAGAAGCGCATTCGCGAAGATTTTCTGCGCATTCTCCGCTTTTTTCGCTTCCATGCTCACTACGGCAAAGACGCCCCCGATGCTGAGGGCCTCGCCGCCTGCACCAGCTTGCGGGCCGGCATCGATGGATTGTCAGCTGAGCGCATTCGCCAGGAGCTTCTGAAGTTGCTCGTGGCACCACGCCCCGCTGGAACACTGAAGCTGATGGCCAACGCCGGGATTTTGCACCACGTGCTGGACTTTGTGCCGCAATGGCAAGTCATCGACCGCCTGCCGGAAGATGCCATTCTCCGCCTCGCCGCTTTGACCCGGTCAGGCGAAGGGCTGCAAGACCGGCTGCGCCTTTCAAATGAACAGAACAAGCGCCTGCTCGCAGTCCTGGATGCGCCTGACGTCACGCCCGAACTCACCACTGGGGAACGCCGGCGCGTACTCTACGCGCTGGGTGAACGCACCTTCATTGATGCCGTTGCCATGAGCAAGGCCCGCACCGGCGACGCCGAAGACGAAGTTCCCTGGAAAATCCTGGCAGCGACCTCGAAGTATTGGTCAGTGCCGACCTTCCCGGTCACCGGCAGCGACCTCAAGTCAATTGGCCTTGAGCCGGGACCGGTGATGGGGGAGGTTTTGAGCGCCCTTGAAGATTGGTGGATTGCCAGCGATTTCAAACCCACGCGCGAGGAACTTCTGGTCCGAGCCAAAACGAGGATGAGTCATGCCTGAACCAATTCTGATGACCACCAAGGGCAAGAAGTCCCCCAAGGTGGAAAAGGCCAAGCCCGATCCAGCCAAACTCATCAAGGGCAAATACGTCACCAAGGCGTGGAACCACTGGACTGGCGAAGACAGCCGCCTCCATTGCGGTATCTGGGAATGTTCACCTGGCAAGGTCACATGCGAATATGCCGAGTGGGAATTCTGCCACATCATTTCCGGCGAGGTGATCCTCACCGAAGATGGCAAGAAGAAAGGTCATCGCTTCAAGAAAGGTGATGGCTTCATCATTCCACCGGGCTTCAAGGGCACCTGGGAGACCGTCAAGAAGGTCAGGAAGCACTATGTGATCTTGTTGCCGAAAAGCTGATGGAGCGGATGCCTGAAACCATCCTGATCACCGGCGCGGCCAAGCGCATTGGCAAGCAGTTGGCGCTTGATTTTGCCGATGACGGACATGACATTGTCATTCACTGCAATACGTCGCGCCCGGAAGCGGAAGAGGTGGCCGATCTTGTTCATGGCAAGGGTCGCCGCGCCATCGTTGTGCAGGGCAATCTTGCTGATGTTGATGTGCCCGAACGCCTGATCCGTGATGCTGTGGCGGGGCTTGGACCCGTCAGTGTGTTGATCAACAACGCCTCGCTGTTCGAGCCTGATGAAGTGGGAGCAATCACGCAAGCGAGTTGGACAGCACATCAGGATACCAACCTGCGCGCCCCCATCATGCTGGCGCAGGCCTTCGCCCGGCAATTGCCGGCGCGCGCCCATGGCAACATCATCAACATCATCGATCAGCGCGTCTGGAAGTTGAACCCGCGCTTCTTCTCCTACACCATGTCGAAGACCGGATTGTGGACCGCAACCCGCACGCTGGCGCAGGCCCTGGCGCCGCGCATCCGTGTCAATGCCATTGGTCCCGGCCCAGCGCTGCCCAGCATTCGCATGGATCAGGCCGAATTCGACAAGCAGGCTCGCCTGACGCTTCTGGGGCTTGGCACGTCGCCCAAGGAAATCTCTGCCGCTGCAAAGTTCATACTGTCACAACCAGCACTGACCGGACAGATGATTGCCCTTGATGGCGGCCAGCATCTCGTCTGGCAAACGCCTGACATAGTTGAGGTGACGGAATGACCAGGAAAGCCCTATGATTAAGAACCTCCATGACTAAGAAAGCAATGATCTCGCATCACGTGGCCAGCGCCGCAGCGCGCCTGCGCCATGTCTTCGTGCGCGATCTCGACCTGCAAGCCCTGATTGGTATCTACGACCAGGAAAAGGTGAAGCCGCAGCGCATCGTCGTCAACATCGACCTCTCGGTGCAGGAGGGTTCAGGCGACGACGACATCGGCCACGTGGTGTCTTACGAGATCATCGTCAAGAAGGTCGAAGCCATCATCGCCGAGGGTCATACAAATCTTGTTGAAACCCTGTGCGAAAAAATTGCGGCTTCTTGCTTGAAGGACCAGCGCGTCATGGCCGCCCGCGTCCGCGTCGAAAAACCCGACATCATCCCGAATGCGCGCAGCGTCGGCGTGGAGATCGAGCGGACGCGTTAGCGGATCATATAAACCTTGCGGATCGTTTCATGGACGCGGCAGGTGCCTTTCCAGTCTTTCGGAAAAAACGCTACCGTATCCGGCTTGATCTCGATCACTTCGCCACTCTCGTGGGTGTAGGTGCAGCGGCCCAGCAGGAAGTGGCAGAACTCATCACTTGTGACATGGCAGTTCCAGTAACCCGGCGTGCAAATCCATATCCCGGTTTCGCTCGCGCCGTTTGGCCCCTTGAACATGACAAGGCCCGAGGTGCGGCTCTCGCCTTCGATCATGGTGGGAATGACGCCCCAATCCTTGAACGGTCCGGCATAGCTTTCCGGATGGAGGAGATGGGGGGCGGAGGAATCCAGTTTCAGGGTCATGTCTCTCTCAATTCAACATGTAAACATTGCGCAGGGTTTGGTGCACCGTGCAGGTGCCTTTCCATCCGGCCTTGAACAGCACCACGGTGCCGGGAACAATCTCGATCACTTCGCCGCTTTCATGCGTGTAGGTGGCGCGACCCGAGACGAAGTGGCAGATTTCATCGCGAGGAATGTCAAGTGGCCAAGTGCCGGGTGTGACCTGCCAAAGTCCGCATTCCGGCTGGTTGTTTGGTCCCTTGTAGAGCAGCACGCCATCCGATTTGGAGTTGCCGGAAATCGGGTCGGGTTGATGGCCCCAGTCCTTGAGAGGGCCGGCATATGTTGCCGGACCATGCAAGTGTGGTGCTGATGACGTGAAGTTTGTGGGCATCACTTGATCTTGCGTTTCAGCAACCCGTCGATCACCTTGGCGGCCTTGGTCGGGCCGTGCTTGGCGCGCATGGATTGGCTGGTCTTCTTGAGTTTCGCCTTCATCTTCTTGTCGGTCAGCATGGCCATGATCTTGGCCTGCATCTCATCTTCGGTCCACGCATAGCGATCCATCTTGAAGCCATGGCCGGTTTCCTGCACACGCGTGGCGTTGTCATGGCCATCCCAGACATAGGGCATGATGATGGCGGGCTTGCCGAAATACAGGCACTCGGTGAAGCTGTTGTTGCCACCGTGATGAATGACACCATCGACTTTCGGAATGACCGATGGCTGCGGATACCACTTGTCGATGAGGACGTTGTCCGGAATGTCCGTGTACTGGTCCATGTAGTCGCCGACATTGACCAGCGCGCGCACCGGCATCTTGCCGATCGCCGCGATCAGCCGTTGCAACAGGTCCGTGTCGCCGGAACCGAGCGAACCAAAGCTGACATAGAGCAACGGCTTGTCGTTGTTGGCCTTGAAGGTTGGCACCTTGTAGGCCGCATCCTTGCGCACGCAGCCTTCGAGATACTGGAACTGTTTCGGCGAAAGCTTGTGCTTGCGCTTGAACTTCACCGCGCTGGGATAGAGCAGGATGTTCATGTGTGGGCTGGCTTCAAAGAACTGCCCGATCGGATATTTCTTCTCGCCAACCGATTTCAGGAAGGCATTGAAGTTGTCGTGGATCGGCTTGATCACCTCATTGAAGTGTTTGCGATAAGCGGCGTGACCCTTCTTGTCGTTCTCGCCACAGCCTGAAAGGTGTGGCGGAATGTTCGGGTCTTCGATTTCGTTTTCCGAACACGAGATGACCCGCACCCAGGGCTTCTTGTTCTGTTTGGCGTAACGCTTGATCGCCGGAAACAGGATGACATTGTCAACGCAGACGACATCCGGCTTCACTGCGGCGAGGACGCCCGGCAAATCCTTCTCCGCCCATTTTGCGGTCTCGACGATCATCTCCCAGCAACCCTTCACGTAGTTGTCGATCTGATCGTAGGGGGATTTGCGGAAATTGGGGATGTGGCCGTTGATGAAATCAACCCAGAATTTGGCCATCTCTTCGGGTGGCAGCGGCTCCGACAGATTGACCGGATGGGCCTCAAAGCCATAGCCCTTGTAGACATCGAGAAAGCCGGGATCGGACAGAAACACCACCTTGTGGCCGAGCTTCTCCAGCGCCTGGCCGATGCCAACCGAGTTGAGTGCCGGGCCGAATGCCGCCTCGGGGAACAAGGCAATGACCTTTTTCCGCTTGGCTGGTTTCTTCGCCACCTTCTTCTTTGCCGTTGCCTTTGCCATGGTTGCCTCCTCGATTGTAAAAGTTACATGCCCGGAACCTTGCCACTGTTCAAGCGCTGGGCGGCGAACAGGGCGGCGAAACTCACCAGCATGACGATGGACGCCATGGCGTTGATTTCCGGGGTCACGCCAAAGCGGATCATCGAATAAATCTGCATCGGCAAAGTGGTCGACGACTGCCCCGCACCGGCGGTGAAATAGGCGATGATGAATTCATCAATCGACAGGGTGAACGACAGCAACGCTGCCGCTACAACCGACGGAAAGATCAACGGCAGGGTGATATGCCAGAACGTGGCAACAGGCGCCGGCACCGAGATCGCGTGACACCTCTGTCAGCGACCAGTCAAAACTCTTGAGTCTGGCCCGCACCACCGCCGCGACAAAGGCAATGTTGAACACCACATGCGACATGATGATGGAATGAAGACCCAGCGAAAACTTCATCAGCGTGAAGAATGAGAGCAGTGCAATCGCCAGCACAATGTCGGGAATGATCATCGGCGCAAACAGCAGCGCCTCACGCGCGGCCGATGGTTTCGCCCGCTCCACACCCAATGCCAGCAGTGTCCCGATCACTGTGGCGATCAGCGTGGCGATGGTTGCAACGATGACGGAATTCACGGCTGATGCCTGAATTTTCGGATTGGCGAACAGCTTGCCGTACCACTCCACCGAAAACCCGCCCCAGGCAGTGGGCAAACCGGCCTTGTTGAAGGACAAGACCATCAACACCAATGATAGGGAGGTAGAGAAAGGCAAACGTGCTTGTGAGATGTAACTTCAACCAGCGGTTCATGCACGCTCTCCCAGCGCACGGCGCGAGAACAGTGCCTGGGCGACGAGCAGAACCAGCATGATGGCAATGAGAATGGCAGACAGAGTGGCACCAAAAGGCCAGTCGCGCGCCGTCAGGAACTGGTCATAGATCAGGTTGCCAGCCATCTGCAGCTTGCCGCCACCGAGCAAGTCCGGCGTGATGAAATTGCCGATCGAGAGCACGAATACGAACACCGCGCCTGCTGCAACGCCGGGTGCAGTCAGCGGCAGGGTGATGCGCCAGAACGTCATCGCGGCGGTGGCCCCGAGATCACGCGACGCTTCGGCATAGGCAGGATCGAGCCGCTGCAACGCTGCGTAAATCGCGAGGATCACAAACGGTGTGTAATTGTAAGTGAGGCCGAGCACCACGGCGAACTCGTTGTAGAGCAGGGCCAAGGGCGGCAAGCCCAGCGCCTGCAACGCCGTATTGATCAGTCCCGCCGGGTTCAGCAACACGATCCACGCGTAGGTGCGGATCAGATAATTGGTCCAGAACGGAAGGATGGCGAGAAAGAGCAGGGACGTCTGTAGTTTTTCCGGCGCCTTTGAAATGGCGTAGGCGGCGGGATAGCCGATGAGCAGGGCAAATATCGTTGCCAGCCCGGCTATGCGAAACGAGTCCCACAGGATTGTTGCATACAGCGGATCGAAAGCGCGGCGGATATTGTCCAGCGTCATCGCCGACCAGTCGATGCCGCCATAGGTGCCTCGCTCAAAGAAGATCAGGACAAAGATCAACAGGCATGGCACCACCATCAGCGCCATCAGCCAAAGCAGGCCAGGTGCCATGAGGAGGAATGGGGTGCGGTTGGGTGCCATGGCTAAACTCCTCACCCTGAGGTGCCACGCGAAGCGGGGCCTGGGCCTGCGCTTCGAGATTCCCCCGGACGCGTCCGGGAGAGCGCCTCAGCGCGAGGATTGTCTGTTCACTTGGCCGCCATGATTTCCGATACGGTTTTGGAGAAAGCTTTCATGCCATCGCCCAGATCGCGCAGTTGTTCATACTTCAGCAGTTCGGCCGGGGTGATCGCCATGTTGGGATATTTTGTCAGCATGGTCTGGTCGATGGTTTCCATCGCCGCCTTGTTGGGCGACTTGTACATGATGTTCTCGACCATCCACTTGCCATTGTCGGCGTTCATCACGAAGTCGATGAATTTTGCCGCTCCATCCGGGTTCTTGGCAGCCTTGGTGATCACCATGGTGTCGACCCACAGGTCAGAACCTTCCTTGGGGATCACGTATTTGATCTCGGGCTTTTCGGCGATTCCGTAGTTGCACCAGCCGTCCCAGGCCTCGACCAAGGCGGCCTCTCCAGACACCAGCTTGGAGTAAAAGGTTGTGTCGTCATAGGCGAGCAGCGTCTTCTTGGTGGCGACAAGTTGGTCGCGGGCCTTGTCGAGGCTGGCCTGGTCGGTGGTGTTGACCGACTGTCCATTGAGCAGGAAGGCCGGCGCCATCAGCCAGCGGTCAGTGGCCAGCATGGTGGTCTTGCCCTTCAGGTCATCAGCGGGTGTCAGCAGATCGGCCCAACTGTCTGGCGCTTCCTTGACCACGTCGGAGCGATAACAAATTCCAGTCGTACCCCAAGTATAGGGCACTGAGTAGGCGTTGCCGGGATCATGCGAGAGTTGCGTGGCTTCCGGATAGAGGTTCTTGAGGTTGGGAATCTTGGCCGCATCGATGGGCGACAGCAAGCCGAGCTTGTTCAGCGCCTCGGCAAACGGCGACGACACAAACAGCACGTCAAAACCTTCCCCGCCCGACGCCGTGACCTTGCCCATGATTTCTTCATTGGTGGCATGAACGGCAACTTCAAGGTCAAGCCCGGTTGCGGCCTTGAACTTTTCCGCCATGTCCTTGGGCATGTAACCATCCCAGTTGGACACGACAACCTTGTCAGCCAATGCCATGGTGGCGCTCGCCACCACGGCAGCAGCCGCAACTGCCCCGCGCAATACGCTCTTGAAGGTCATGGTTCATTTCTCCCTGTTGGTTCTTGATTGGAGTGGACGCTAACAGGGAAAGGGGGCAGCCGGGAAGGGGGGCAATTCCGGCCGTTCCTGCCATTGTCCGGCACAACAAACGGCTTAAATACAGGGCATGCCCGAATCCTCACCCGAAACCCCGGCCACGACATTGCCCGCGACGCTGGAAGGCGCCGACCTGATCCGGGATTTCTGCACCCGGCTACCCGGCAAGCCTGGCGTGTACCGCATGTATGACGGCAAGGGGGCTGTGCTCTATGTCGGCAAGGCGCGCAACCTCAAGAACCGGGTTTCGAATTATGCGCGGGGGCAGGGTCACAACAACCGCATCGCCCTGATGATCTCGCTCACCACCCATATGGAGTTTGTGACCACGGCCAGCGAGGCGGAAGCCTTGCTGCTGGAATCGAACCTGATCAAGAAATTGAAGCCGCGCTTCAATGTCATCCTGCGTGACGACAAGAGCTTTCCCTATATCCTGATCGCCAAGGACCACGCCGTTCCGCAACTGGTGAAACATCGCGGCGCGCGCAACCGCAAAGGCAGCTACTACGGACCATTCGCTTCGGCGGGTGCGGTGAACCATGCCATCAACACGCTGCAGAAGGCCTTCCTCATCCGCACCTGCAGCGATGCCACCTTTGCCAACCGCAGCCGCCCTTGCCTGTTGCACCAGATCAAGCGCTGCTCGGCACCTTGCGTCAACTACATCACGCCTGAAGACTATGCCGCACTGGTGACGGAGGCAGAAACATTCCTGTCGCGTGGCGGCGGGCCAGTGAAAACCGAACTGGCGCGCAAGATGGAAGAGGCCTCCAACGCGCTCGACTTTGAAACGGCGGCGCGCTTCCGTGACCGCATCCAGGCCATGAGTTTTGTCACCCAATCGCAAGGTATCAACCCGCAAGGGATAGACGAGGCCGATGTTTTTGCCTTGGCGCAGGAAGGTGGCCAGACCTGCGTGCAGGTATTCTTCTTCCGCTCCGGCCAGAACTGGGGCAACCGCGCTTATTTCCCGCGTGCCGAGAAGTACCTCAGCGATGGCGAGATTCTCGCCGCCTTTCTCGGTCAGTTCTACGACGACAAGCCTTTGCCGCCGCTCATCCTGCTGTCGCACGAGGTCGAGGAGCGCGCCTTGCTGGAAGAGGCCTTCACCACGCACGCCGGACACAAAGTGGAAATCCTCGTGCCCCAGCGCGGCGAGAAAAAGATGCTGGTTGACCACGCCGTCACCAACGCCCGCGAAGCCAACGGCCGCAAGCTCGCCGAATCATCCTCGCAAGAGAAATTGTTGGACGGCGTAAGCAAGGCCTTCGGTCTGGATGCGCCGCCGCGCCGCATCGAGATCTATGACAACTCCCACATCCAGGGTGCCGAGGCCGTGGGCGGCATGGTGGTGGCCGGCCCGGACGGCTTCATGAAGTCGCAATACCGCAAGTTCAACATCCGCCAGACAGAAGTGGCAGGAGACGATTTCGGCATGATGCGTGAGGTGTTGACCCGGCGATTCTCACGTTTGCTGAAAGAGGCGGGCGAAGGCGCGGAAGTGCCCGAATCTGACACGCCGCAATGGCCCGACCTGGTGCTGATCGATGGCGGACAGGGCCAGCTTTCGGCGGCTCAAACCGTGATGACTGAATTGGGAATTCACAATGTCCCCCTCGTCGGCGTTGCCAAAGGGCCGGACCGGGACGCCGGTCGCGAGCATTTTTACCAACAGGGTAAAGCAAGTTTTATGCTCGAAGCGCGCGACCCGGTTCTCTATTATGTTCAACGTTTGCGTGATGAAGCCCATCGTTTTGCCATCGGCACCCACCGCGCCCGCCGTTCCCGCGCCATTGGCGTCAATCCACTCGACGAGATTGCGGGCATTGGACCCACGCGCAAGAAGGCCTTGCTCCAAAGCTTCGGATCGGCGAAAGCAGTTGGTAAGGCAAATGTGGCTGATTTGGCGGCAGTTGACGGGGTGAGCAAGCAGCTGGCCCAGGCAATTTTCGACTATTTCCATCCGGACTCCAAGTGAGGAGAGGGAACCACATGAGCGGTGCAATGATGAATGTGAAGAGCAACCAATCGGTCGGCGTCTCGAAGGTTTGGAACCTCCCGAACCTGCTGACCTATGGCCGCATCGTGGCGGTACCGCTGGTGGCGGGACTGTTGCTGTGGAACGAGCGGGCTGAGGCCATTGTCGGGCTCGGCGTGGCATCAGCGCGGTGGATCGCCCTGTTCATTTATGTCCTCGCCGCCATCACCGATTTCTTTGATGGCTATCTCGCCCGCAAGTGGGGGCAGCAATCCTCGCTCGGCAAGATGCTGGACCCTATTGCTGACAAGGTTCTTGTAGCTGTCATTCTGCTGGTTCTGTGCGGCGACCAGATTCTCCGTGGTGGGCATGTATGGGCTGCCATCATCATTCTGGCACGCGAAGTGCTCGTCTCTGGACTGCGCGAATATCTCGGGCAGTTGCAGGTGTCCGTTCCCGTGACGCAAATTGCCAAGTGGAAAACCACCGTGCAGTTGGTGGCCATCGGATTCCTGATTGCCGGTCCGGCAGGTGATACGGTTGTGCCGGGCGTCACCTGGATCGGTATCATTGGCCTGTGGGTCGCGGCCGGCCTGACGCTCTACACGGGTTACGATTATTTCCGTGCCGGTCTCCGGCACGTCGTGGATGAGGCATGAAGGTTTTATATTTCGCCCGCTTTCGCCAGCTGATTGGCCGCAACTCAGATGATGTGACCTTGCCGCCGGACGTTATCACCGTCGGCCAGTTGCTCGACTATCTGGTGCGGACCGACAACGGCTGCGCAGCCGCCTTTACCAATCACAAGATCATCCGCGCCGCCGTCGATCAGGTGCATGTGAAAATGGACCATTCGATTGTCGGCGCCAGCGAGGTGGCATTCTTCCCACCGGTCACGGGCGGCTGATGCGCCTCAACGTGTTTTTGCAGCAAGCCGGCGTCGGCTCGCGTCGCGAAGCCGAACGCATGGTGGAGCAGGGCCGTATCAAGGTGAACGGCGTTCGCGCCACGCCGACGATCCCGGTCAATGACGGCGACAAGGTCGAACTGGACGGCAAACCGCTGTCGCCATCGACACGTTCCCAGCCACGGCTATTTCTGCTCCACAAGCCGCTCGATATTCTGGTGACGGCCTTTGACAAGCAGGGCCGCCCGACGATCTACGACCTTGATGCATTGAAGCCGCCGCTGTGGGGGGCGGACATGCCACGGGTGATCTATGTCGGCCGCCTTGACGTCAACAGTGAAGGCTTGCTGGTGCTGTCAACTGACGGTCCGCTGGCCCAGACCATGATGTCACCGCAAACAGCCTTGCCCCGGGTCTATCGCGTGCGCGTTTATGGCCGCTTGAGTGACGGACAGATTGAACATCTGCGCAAGGGCGTGACGGTTGAGGGCATCCGCTATCGCGGTGTCGATGTCACCGAGGAAACCGATCACACCGGCCGCACCAACACCTGGTACCGGATGGTTTTGACCGAAGGCAAGAACCGCGAAATCCGCAAACTTTTCGAGCATTTCAATTGCGTGGTGAACCGTCTCATCCGCGTTCAATACGGGCCCTTCCATCTCGGCACCATGAAGTCTGGCGAGGTCAAGGAAGTGCCGCCAGGTTCGGTCAAGCGCTTCATGGACGAGTTGCAGGAAGATGCCATCAAGATCAAGGCGTGAGAATGTTCATCACACGCTATGACCGGCAACTGCAGCGCGGCCAACTTCGCTGAGGCCATAGACGCCGCGCTCGACCTTGGCAAACCAGCCATAGACATTGTCACGGAATATTCCCGCTGCCCGGTCAACCGCCGTCGCTGCTTTCACATCGCGAATACGGGCCGGGCCGTGGTTCACCAGATGCCCGGCACATTTGAGCGCATCCTGCCGGTAGGCTGTCATCAACGGCTTGCGCGTGCTTCCGCCGGTGTTGGGATCACCGCTGCGGGCATTGAACTCCTTGAGCAGCAGCCCGCGCTTCCTGGTGTTGGCGCGCGGCGCGTAAGGCAATGGATCAGCCAGCACCTCCAGCGACCCCGCCGCCGTGACCACGATGAGACCGATGCCCAGCCTCCGGCACAGCTTGAGCGCCGATGCTCCGACGCCGCGCTTGGGCCGCGCCACGGCCACGTACACATGCTCAGTGACAGTGAGCCGCTCCATCGCCTGATAGAGAAGCTTCAAGGTGAGGCCAGTCTTCAACTCGACAATCACCGGCGGCTCATTGCCACGCACCGCCATCACATCGCAGCCCCGCACTTCCGCCTTCACAGCGTAGCCTTGCGCTTCCAGGTGGCGCTTCACAGGGAGATAAAGGTCAGTCTCGGCCATGGTGGGAGTTTAAGGCGATTCGCGCCGCTCAAAATCTCGGCTTCGCAGACCGCCCTCACGCCCTCACGAGATTGGAATACGCATCCATCATCGTCCGGCTCATGTTGCCGGGTTTGAAGGTGTAGGGGCCGATTTCTGCGACGGGGGTGACTTCGGCGGCTGAGCCGACAATGAAGCACTCGTTAAATGTCGGCAGTTCATCCGGCATGATGCGGGATTCGATGACTTCGAGGCCTTCCTTTTTCGCCAAGGTGATCACCGTTTGGCGGGTGAGACCATTGAGGAAACAATCGGCAATCGGGGTGTGGATCGCGCCATCGCGAATGAAGAAGATGTTTGCTCCGGTGCATTCGGCAACGCGGCCTTGCCAATCCAGCATCATGGCGTCGGCATAGCCCTTCTTCTCCGCCTTGTGCTTGGAGATGGTGCAAATCATGTAGAGCCCTGCGGCTTTGGCGTGAACCGGCGCGCACTGCGGATCAGGCCGCCGATAGTCCGCGATGTCGAGCCGGATGCCCTTCATCTTGGTTTCCGGATCAAACATGGATGGCCAGGCCCAGGTGGCGATGGCCACGTGGATCTTGTTGTTCTGCGCCGCCACCGCCATCATTTCCGAGCCACGGAAGGCGACGGGCCGAACATACTGGTCGCCGCCACCGCTGCGCGCCACCACTTCGTCCTTGGCTGCATTGATCTCGGCATCGCTGAAGGGGAGGTCGAAATCGAGGATGTTCGCTGACTTGCGGAAGCGTTCGGTATGTTGCTGTGACTTGAAGATCTTGCCGTTGTAGGCGCGCTCACCTTCAAACACCGAGGAGCCATAGTGCAGACCATGGGTGAGCACATGCACCTTAGCCTCGCGCCACGGGATGATCTTGCCGTTGAACCAGATCACGCCGTCGCGGTCATCGAAAGGAATAAGGGCCATGGTCTCACGTCTCCAAAGATTTTGCATTGCAAAATGCACATGTCATATTGCGAGAACGCATGACTCGCGATCAGGTGCATCTGCTCGAAATTCATGCAGACGCTAACATAAGTGGTATATATGTCAATATGACTGACATAATTTCGAATCCGCCCCTGCCAGACGAAGACGCAGTGGCATTGGTGGAACTGCTCTTTTTCGCTTACCGCGATTTCGTGGCTGATCCTGACGGTATTCTGGAAGGCCTTGGCTTTGGCCGGGCCCATCACCGGGTGCTGCATTTTGTCGGCCGTGATCCTGGCATGACGGTGGCGCAGTTGCTCGACATCCTGCGCATTACCAAGCAGTCGCTGAGCCGCGTGCTCAAGGACCTGTTGGAGCAGGGCTACGTTTACCAGAGGGCCGGTGAAGAAGACCGCCGCCAGCGTCTGCTCTATCTCACCGACAAGGGTGAAGCCCTGTGGCGCGATCTGGTGGCGCCGCAGACCAGGCGCTTCCGCCGCGCCGCCGCCGAACTGGAGCAGGGCAGTGTCGCCAATTATCGCGAGCTACTGCTGCAATTGATCAATCCGGAAAATCGTGAGGCGGCTGAAAACTGGGTCGCTCGCCAGCGGCCCAAGTCCTCGTGAGGCAAGTGTGAGCGAGCCTGCCCACATCCTCGTCGTCGATGACGACCGCCGCATCCGGGCGTTGCTCGAAACGTTTCTGCAGACCAATGGCTACCGCGTCTCTGTTGCTGCCAACGCCAGGGAGGCGCGTGAACGCCTGCGTGGCCTGGTGTTCGACATGATCGTGCTCGATGTGATGATGCCCGGTGAAACCGGCGTCAGCCTCGCTGCCGATTTGCGCAGCCAGAGACAGACGATTCCGATCCTGATGCTTTCGGCTCTCGCCGACAGTACCGACCGCATCAAGGGACTTGCGGCGGGCAGCGATGACTACCTGATCAAACCCTTCGAGCCGGAAGAACTTCTGCTGCGCGTGCGCAACCTGCTGCGCCGCGTGGCACCACCAAAACCGGCCATCACCGAGGCGCAATTCGGCGATTGCATCTTCGACATGGTGAAGGGAGAGTTGTGGCAGGGTGGCGAGATTGTCCACCTCACGGGCCGCGAAAAGGATATGCTGCGCATTCTTGTGCAAGGTGCGGGCACCTCTGTTTCGCGCCAGGCACTGCGTTCCGAGGGCCAGGATGAATCGGCCCGCGCCGTCGATGTGCAAATCAATCGGCTGCGCCAGAAGATCGAGAAAGACCCCGCCAATCCGGCGCTGCTGCAGACGGTGCGCGGCGAAGGCTACATCCTTTACGTGGAAAGTTTTGACTGAATGCCGCAGAACCAGACGCTCGTTGACCGTTTCAACCGCTTCCTTGAGCGCCATTTGCCGGGCGGTCTCTATCAACGCGCGCTGATCATACTCATTGCGCCGGTGGTGCTGCTGCAAACGATCATGGCAGGCATCATCCTTGACCGCCACTGGGACAACGTGACCAAAGCTCTGGGCCGTTCGCTTTCAATGGAAATCGGCATGCTGGTGGACAACTACCAGAAGTCTGACAAGTCAGCGCCAGCCATTGCCGAAATCGAGAAAACCGCGCGCGAACGGCTGCGCCTCGACATGAATGTGGTTCGCGGTGCCGATTTGCCGCCGCCCATCGAACCACCATTTTATGCACTCTTCGACCGCAAGATGCAGAAGTACCTGACGCGCGATACTGGCCGGCCCTTCTGGGTCAACAGCAACGCACCCGATGATCAGGTCGAGGTACAGGTGGAAGTGGAGAAGGGCACCATTTTCCGCATCATGACGGATTCGGATCGCGCCCAGGCCAGCGGTACGGGAACACTCCTCGCCCTGATGCTGGCGTCGTCTGGCATCCTCCTCGGCATTGCCATGATCTTCCTCAGGAAGCAGATCTATCCGATCCTCGAACTTGCTGACGTGGCCAAGAATTTTGGTCTCGGCCGCGACACGTCGAAGTTCCATCCGCGCGGTGCCAGTGAAATCCGCGAGGCCGGCACGGCATTTCTTGACATGCGCCGCCGCATCGCCCGCCACGTTGAACAGCGCACCGCCATGCTGGCAGGCGTGTCACATGACCTGCGCACCATTCTCACCCGCTTCAAGCTGGAGCTGGCCGTATTGGGAGACAATCCCAAAGTCCATCCGCTGAAGGAAGACGTGGATGAAATGCAGCACATGCTGGAAGACTACATGGCCTTTGTGAAAGGCGATGGCGGCGAGCAGGTGTCGGATGTGAATGTCGAAGAAGCCGTGCGTGCCACAGTGGACAACGTCGAGCGCGACCGCCCCGACTCCGATGCGCAGATATCGCTTCACGATCTGCCGCAGGGCCCGGTTCATCTCAAGGCCAATGCCTTCAAGCGGCTCCTTGCCAACCTCATCAGCAATGCCGTGCGCTATGGCCACCGTGTCGAGATTTCAGGCGAAATCCGCGATCAGCGTCTGTGGCTCTATGTTGACGACAACGGGCCGGGAATTCCTGCCGAACAGCGCGAGGAAGTTTTCCGCCCCTTTGTGCGCCTCGATAACGCCCGCAATCTTGATGAAACGGGAACGGGTCTCGGCCTCGCCATCGCGCTCGACATCGCCCACGCCCATGGTGGCGAAATCATGCTGGAAGACGCACCCCTCGGCGGTCTTCGGGCGATTGTGAAGCTGCCGGTCTGAAAATCAGAACAGCTTGCCACCGTTCGGGACGTCGAGGTCTGGCCCGATCATCACCACGCCGCCCTCTGCGTCGGGGAAGCCGAGGGTGAGCACTTCTGACATGAAAGGTCCAATTTGACGCGGCGGGAAATTGACGACCGCCGCCACCTGACGGCCCAGTAGGGTCTCGATGATGTAGTGCTTGGTGATCTGCGCCGAGGATCGCCTGACGCCGATCTCCGGTCCGAAATCGATGCGCAGTTTGAACGCTGGTTTCTTCGCTTCCGGAAACGCCTCGACACCAACAATGGTGCCAACCCGGATATCGACTTTTTCAAAATCGGCAAATGTGATGGTGGTCATGTATGCTCCATTGCAAGGGCCCTAACTCGCCAGTTCCCTTGACCGCCGGGCGGCCGCTTTAACTGCCGCGATCATCAGCGGTTTCAATCCGTTGTCTGCCATCAGCACCTGCAGCGCTTCATGGGTCGTGCCCTTGGGCGAGGTGACGTTCTTGCGCAGCGTTTCCGCATCAATGCCGGTTGAGCGCATCAGGGCACCTGACCCGGCGACTGTGGCGCGCGCCAGCTTCTCCGCCACGTCAGGCGGCAAGCCAGCTGCTTCCGCCGCCGCCGTCAGGCATTCGGTGAGATAGAACACATAGGCCGGTCCCGAACCAGAGACGGCGGTTGCAGCGTCGATCAGCGCTTCATCATCGACGCGCACCACTTCACCGATCGATTGCAGCAACTGTTCCGCCAATTGCATCTGGGCTGGCGAGACGTTGCGGTTCGCTGCCATGGCCGTGATGCCCTGGCCGACGGCAGCAGGCGTATTGGGAATGGTGCGTATGACAGCAGCGTCACTGCCGAAATGACGTTCGAAGGAAGCGATGGTCTTTCCGGCCGCAATCGAGAGAATAAGCGGTTTCGATTTTCCGAGCGGCACCAGAGGTGCCAGAACTTCGTCCATCACCTGCGGCTTGACCGCAGCGAGCAAGACTTCGGCATCAGCAATGGAGGCAATCGGCGGATTATGCCGTACGCCGTGCCTGGCCAGCAGTGCGGCCACTTCGGCGGGAGGAGAGGGATCAAGCGCCACCACCTGCCTTGCGTCAACGCCCGCCTTGAGCCAGCCTTCGAGCATGGCTCCGCCCATTTTGCCGGCACCAATCAGCACCAGCGTTCCTGTCAGGGAAATCGTCATCTTTGTCCTCAGGCCTCACCGTGCGTTTCGAGAAGGGCACTGTCAAGCGCCTGCGCCGCCGAATGCCCGGCCCAGATGACGAACTGGATGGCGGGGTAATAGCGCTGGCAGGTATCAACCGCGAGGCCAATCATGCCTTCGCACTGCGCGTCATTGGCTTCTGCACCGCCAGCCAGCAGCAAGCCATTGCGAAACAGGATGGTGCCGTCCTTGTCCCAGAAATCAAAATGGCCGTGGATGAGCTGACTGTTGATCAGGGCCATGAGGCGGGCCACTTCCTCGCGGCGCTTCTCCGGCACCTTCAATTCGTAGGCCGAGGCAACGAACAGCGACTCAACGTCATCCTGCCATGTCATGGTCAGCGACAAGGCGCACCAGCCACCATCCACCGCCATCACCAGTTCATCGCTGCTCGGGCGGTCCAGTGTCCAAGAGCGGCGTTCGGCAAGGCGCTCCACCCGGTCAAGCGGGTTGGCGAGAATGGGTTCGTAGCTGGCCGAAAGGCTCATCAAAATCCTCCGCCAACGGAAGAATCACGCGCTGGCTGGAGGCAACATGCGGATGCGCGCGAGTTGCAGCAAGAATGCCGCTGATTCCTCCACACATATATCTACCGGAAGAGTCTCAGGTGTTTTCGCTCTTGCCGAGGCGCGACTTAAGTTCTGCGATTCGCAGTGCGAGCGCCTCATTTTCAGTGCGCGCCTTCTCCGCCATCTCCTTGACGACGTCGAACTCCTCGCGCTTCACCACATTGAGGTTGTTGAGCACCCGTTCGACCTGGTTCTGCACCAGCGTATCGACTTCCTTGCGCACGCCCTGGGCGGCGCCTGCGGCGTTGCTCATCAGCTTGGCCAGTTCATCGAAGAACTTGGAATTGGTGGTGACCATGGGCAGGGCTCCTTGTTGCCGCAACACCTAGGGATTTTGCCGACGATCTTCAAGGGTGGCAATGTCCTGCCACCACGCTTGGCGGAAACGGGATTAACGCATAAGAGCAGCTCCATGCTGTCCATCCAGTCCTTTGTGGTCGTCATCCATCCCGGTATTGATCCTGTCGCCATCAGCTTCGGCCCTTTGGCCGTGCACTGGTATGCGCTGGCCTATGTTGTGGGCATCCTGTTTGCCGTCTGGTACATCAAATATCTGGCTGGCCAGCCCCGCCTATGGGGGGCAAACCCACCGACCCTTTCGGTGACCGAAGCTGACGAATTCTTCCTCTATGCACTGCTTGGCGTCATCCTCGGCGGCAGGCTGGGCTATGTGCTGTTTTACAAGCCGCTCTATTATCTCGCCAACCCGTTGGACATCCTCAAGACATGGGATGGTGGCATGTCATTTCATGGCGGGTTTCTGGGTGTCGTTCTCGCTTGCCTGATCTATGGCCACCCGCGCGGCAAGACGCTCGACCGCATGCTCGACCTTGGTGCAGCCTCCGTTCCGGTGGGCCTGGGCCTGGGCCGCATTGCCAACTTCATCAATGCCGAGCTTTGGGGCGCGCCAAGCCAGCTGCCGTGGGCCGTGGTCTTTCCCGGCGAAACCTTCGCCCGCCACCCCAGCCAGCTTTATGAGGCACTGCTCGAGGGCCTGTTCCTCTTCATCGCCGTGCGAGTCGCAACTCATCGCTACGGCGCACTCAAATATCCCGGCCGAGCCTCCGGCATCTTCGCCACGGGCTATGCACTGTCCCGCATTCTCGTTGAATTCGTCCGCGAGCCAGATGCTCATTTGGGCTACCTTCTCGGTCCGATCACCATGGGCATGATTCTGACGCTGCCGCTGCTTGCAGTGGGGATCTGGCTTCTGTACCGCTCCCGGCGTACTCAATGACAGCGCTCGGCCGGATCATCACCGGCATGATAGCGGAGGAGGGGCCCATGCCGCTCGACCGTTACATGGCGCTTTGCCTTGGTCATCCCGAGCATGGCTACTACATGACGCGCGATCCCCTGGGGGCAGCGGGTGACTTCACGACGTCACCTGAAATTTCGCAAGTCTTCGGCGAGTTGATTGGTGTCTGGGTGGCGCAGGTCTGGCAGACCATGGGATCACCCCGGCACTTTGCCCTGGTGGAACTGGGTCCGGGCCGTGGCACACTGATGGCCGATATCCTGCGCGTCCTGGGCAAGGTGGAAAACTGCCGCAAGGCCGCAGAGGTTCAATTCGTCGAGACCAGCCCGGCCTTGCGCGCGGCGCAGGCAGAGCGCGTGCCCACGGCCACCTGGCACCACACAGTGGCTTCGCTGCCGGCCCGGCCATCGATTGTCATCGCCAACGAATTTTTCGACGCCCTGCCGATCCGCCAGTTTGAGCGCAAGGATGGCCGCGTCTTTGAGCGCTGCATCGGTGTCAAGGAGGGTGCATTGGACATCGGCCTTGCACCTTCACCGGTTGCCCTGCCAGTGCGCGGCGAAGGCATCTATGAAGACCCGGCCATTCGCAACACCGTGGCGCGCCAGGTGGCCGACCTTCTGGCTACGCAGGGCGGGGCTGCTCTGATCATTGACTATGGTCACGCCAGAACCGCCCTTGGTGATACCTTACAGGCGATGATCCAGCATCGCTTCTGCCCGGTCACCGAGCGCCCGGGCGAGGCCGATATAACCTCGCATGTGGACTTTGAGGCCCTTGGCCGCGCCTTCGCCGAAGGCGGTGCAAGGCCGGTGGGATTGATGCCGCAAGGCGATTTCCTCAACGCCATGGGACTTGAAGCGCGAACCGAGGTCCTGTCCCGTACAATTGAGGGGGCGGCGCGCACGGAACTTGTCGCGGCCACAGAACGGCTTGCACATCCGGCTCAGATGGGCCACCTTTTCAAGGTGATGGCGGTCACCAGCGCGGGGCTCCCCCCGCCTTATCCATTTGGTGCGTGATGATTGAGAGCGAGGCCCTGACCCAACCTGGCGTGGCACACGGGTTTTTCACCCGTGGCGGCGGCCATTCCACTGGCATTTTCGCCTCGCTCAATTGCGGTCTGGGTTCCGGCGATGATCCCGAACTGGTGAGCAAGAACCGCGAGACGGTGGCGCGCATGGTCGGCATTGACGTGGCCAATCTCGTGACCGCGCATCAGGTCCACAGCGCCTCCGCAATTGAAGTCATCGTGCCGTGGAGCATCGACGCCCGGCCCAAGGTCGATGGTCTCGTCACCAGACAAAAGGGCATTGGTCTTGGCGTGCTCACGGCCGATTGTGGCCCGGTACTGTTTTCCGACGCGGAGGCGGGTGTCATTGGCGCCTGCCATGCCGGATGGAAAGGTGCCCTCACCGGCGTGACCGGGTCGACCCTCCTCGCCATGGAAGAACTCGGAGCAGCGCGGGAGCGCATCACCGCCGTTCTCGGGCCGACGATTTCGCAGGAGGCCTACGAAGTGGGGCCGGAATTCCCCAAACCCTTCCTCGATCAGGATGCAACCCACGCCCAGTACTTCACGCCCAGTCTGAAGGAAGGTCACCACATGTTTGATCTGCCGCGTTTCATCTGCGACCGGCTGAAACGCGAAGGGGTCGGACAGGTGCACAATCTCGGACTGTGCACCTATACCGACGAAGCCCGCTTCTACAGCTATCGCCGCGCCACCCATCGCGGCGAGCAGGACTATGGCCGCCTGATGTCGGTCATTGCACTGGTCTGACCAAACATGGCGTTGCATTTCACCCGTGATGAATTCAAGGCGCGCATGGCCAAAGCCACGGCGGCCATGGCGGCGCGCGGGCTCGACGGCATGCTGCTCTTCCAGCAGGAGAGCATGTATTGGCTGACCGGCTACGACACCTTTGGCTTCTGTTTTTTCCAGTGCCTGTATGTTGGCGCCGATGGCCGCATGGCGTTGCTGACCCGCTCGGCAGATTTGCGCCAGGCCCAACACACCTCGATCATCGAAGACATCCGCATCTGGACCGATGCAGCTGGTGCACAACCGGCCGCACAGTTGAAGGACATGTTGGAAAGCCTCGGCTGCCGGACCCACAATCTTGGCATCGAAACAAAATCATATGGCCTGACCCACTTCAACGGCAAGGCCGTGGATGCTGCCCTCAATGGTTTCTGCATGCTGCAGGAAGCAACCGGTCTCATCGACAATCTGCGACTCATCAAATCTCCCGCCGAACTGAAGTACGTTCGCAAGGCTGGTGCACTGGGCGACGCTGCCCTGAAGGCGGCGATCCGCAAGACCAAAGCAGGTGCGGACGAGGGTGATATTCTGGCCGCCCAACAGGGTGCGATCTTTGCTGGCGGTGGCGACTATCCCGCCAATGAATTCATCATCGGCTCAGGGGCTGACGCGCTGCTTTGCCGCTACAAGGCTGGCCGCCGCAAGCTGGGCAAACGCGATCAACTCACCCTCGAGTGGGCGGGCGTATACCGGCACTATCATGCCGCCTTCATGCGCACCCTGATCATTGGCAAGCCGAGCAAACATCACGAGGCGATGGACACGGCGTGCCAGGCCGCCCTCGCCGCCGTCGAAGACAAGCTCCGCCCCGGCAACACCGCTGGTGATGTCTTCGCCGCTCACGCCCGGGTCATGGATGAGCACGGCATGGCGGAACACCGCCTCAATGCCTGCGGCTATTCCCTGGGTGCGAAGTTCACCCCAAGCTGGATGGACATGCCGATGTTCTATGCCGGCAATCCGGCACCGCTGGCCGCAGGGATGGTGTTCTTTGCCCACATGATCCTGATGGATTCAAAGTCGTCCAATGCCTATTGCCTTGGTCGCACCTATATTCTGTCGCACAACAAGCCCGAACCGGTTTCGCAACACCCATTGGAGATGATCATCCGTTGAAACGGCTTGCTGCCATAACCCTATTGGGACTGCTTGCAGGCTGCACCGGGACGGAGCTGCTGCCCTTGCAACGCGACCTGCAGCGCTTTGACGCCTTCGTGAAAGAGCGGTCAACTGGCCAGCACCAGACGACGGCTGCCGTGACCGAACCAGCCGCACCACAGGACACGGCACCTGTCACGGCCCAACCCGAGGTCGCGACGGCGACGGCAGAACAGCCAGCACCAGTCGTGCAACAACCGGCAAAAACTGCGCCCAATTTTTTTGAACGCCTGCGCCAGAACCGAGCCAAGGGCGATGCCACGGTCGCCGCGCCGCCGCCTGAAACCGCCACAGCAGCGGTTGAACCGGCTCCCGTTGCGCCACAGTCGGCGAAGCCCGCACCCAATCTTTTTGAACGCCTGCGCCAGAACCGGGCGGCGCAAGCCGGGCCCGCCATGCCACCGGGGCCGCACGACCAGATTCCCGAACCCATTCCTGTTGACAATCCGCTGGTGCGGCCGCCCTGGGAAGTCTTCATGGAGGCGGGCCCCAATGCCAATGAGGAACTCGATCTCGAAACGCTCTATGGCCCCGGCAAGATTCCGCCCGAGTTGCAGACCGCCGATGCAGCTGCCAATCCAGACCAGCGCGTGGCCGTCACCACGCCGGACCTGCCAGCCGAAGCAGAACAACCAGCGCCGGATCAACCCGCGCCAAAGTCAACCTGCAAAGGCCGTCAAACCTGGAGACGTGGTGATCAAGGCCGTCGCCGTTCCCGCCGTGGAGGGAGCGCGCGGTGAGGGCAATGCTGAATTGACGGCGGCCATGCGCAAGGCCCTCAAGGAGGCAGGCTGGCCGGTGCTCAATGCCCCACGCAAGGATGCCCTCACAGTGCGGGGCAGGGTCGAGATTGGAAAAGCGCAGGGACCCAACCAGAGCGTCAAGATCGTCTGGGACGTGCTCACCCCGGAAGGCAAACGCCTCGGCGACCTCAAGCAGGACAACGCCGTGGCGGCAGGCTCGCTCGATCAATCCTGGGGCGACAACGCCCAATACGCCGCCGATGCCGCGGCGGAAGGAATATTCAAGCTGATCCAGAAGTACCGGTGACGGGGGGCATTCAAACTTGCAAGTTCCAAGTTGAATGCATGGTCGCGAGCGGAATTTTATGGCAAGAGAAAACTCAATATTGGAACAACTGCTAAAGTTATCTGTCGATGTAAATGGGCTGATTGTTCCAGCTCGCCAATTGGAGCGTGTTCTAGCAAGGCATAGCCACAATCTAATTGTCCATATTGAAGACGAAAGTTATAAGATAGCAATACCCGGATCGGCAACAGCAATTTGCTACAGGGGTCACGAACTCCTTCTGGCCACTCAACATCAACTCAAGAACTTTGATGAATCTCACGTGGCAATGATGACTGACACAGGCAGTCACATCATCACATCCGGAGGGTCTCGAAAATTTGTTGCGACTACTTCGACAGACGCACATGACATTGTTGCATTCGATTTTACTGAACCTTGCAAGGAATTACCTGAACTGAAGAAGCGATTTTTTCATTTTCATGGAGCCCCACCAAATACTCCAAGCAACATGATACTTGGCATAGTGGCGGCGGGCTACTTTTCGTGCGAACAGAATTATGACGTTCAGGCAAACAATCACCTAGGCTCGGTGCGTAGAACTATCGTTTGTGAGCCGGATTCTCAGCTAAGTGATCAGGCCCTGCTAAGTGTTCGCCCTGTCCAAACGCTCGATGGCGATCCAGATGGAATGAGTGGAGGATCAGCCTTTGTAATTGTAATGACGAATAGTGGTCCCAAGGCTTATTTCGCAGGGATAGTTGTCAGAGGTGGACGACAATACTTGCACATACTCAAATCACACTACATTCAAGAATTTTTGAAAAAGGCCTATGGACCAGAGTAGAGATATCTGGCTGCAAGCTTGTAGAGCGCAATTGCATTCCTTATCGCATGTCTTAACCCCCAACTCGGTCTACGGAGATGGCGTGTTCGCCCAAGTAGACTTTGGGGCAATCTTTGACAGCATATATGGATATCTGCCCCCTCACTCCTCCTTGTAAAACGCTTCCACCTTGCCAGTGACCTTGACCGTCATCGGGTTGCCGTAGCGGTCTTTGGATTTTCCGCCGGCGGGGATTCGCACCCAGCCTTCCGAGACGCAGTATTCTTCGACGTTGGTCTTTTCCGTGCCGTTGAACCTGATGCCCACGGCAAATTGCAGCACGTCCTTGTGGAAGTGCGGGCTTTTGGGGTCAATGCTCAGATGGTCTGGCAGGGCAGGTTTGGCGGTTTGATCATTTTCCGGCACGCAACAGGTTCCTTCTCGATTTCCCGCCCGCATCTAAACCAGGATCGGGAAATGTGCAAAACCGGCATTGCAGCGCCCCCAATTCACCAAACTTGTGCACTGCGGCAGTGAGGCCCTTTTTTATCAGCCCGGTGACCGTTATAGACCCGGCCACAGGCTAGCGGGGCGAGCAGGGGATTCCACAGGCATGATGAAAATCATTTCCGGCAACAGCAACAAGCCGCTGGCCGAACAGATCTGCTCCTACCTCCACATGCCGCTGACCAAGGCCGTGGTGCGGCGCTTCAACGACATGGAAATCTTCGTTGAAATCCAGGAGAACGTGCGCGGCCAGGACATGTTCATCGTCCAGTCCACCAGCTTCCCGGCAAACGACCACCTGATGGAACTGCTGATCATCACCGACGCCCTGCGCCGCGCCTCCGCCAAGCGCATCACCGCGGTGATCCCGTATTTCGGTTACGCCCGCCAGGACCGCAAACCCGGACCGCGCACGCCGATTTCGGCGAAGCTGGTCGCCAACCTCATCACCCACGCTGGTGCTGACCGCGTCCTGACCATGGATCTGCATGCCGGACAAATTCAGGGGTTCTTCGATATCCCGACAGACAATCTTTTCGCCGGCCCGGTTTTCGTGCGCGACATCAAACAGCACAACGACGTTGCCAACACCGTGGTCGTATCACCTGACGTGGGCGGCGTGGTGCGTGCCCGGGCACTGGCCAAGCGGCTTGATTGCCCGCTCGCCATTGTCGACAAACGCCGCGAACGCGCTGGTGATTCAGAAGTGATGAACATCATCGGTGAAGTGAAGGGCAAGTCCTGCATCCTCATCGATGACATCGTCAACTCGGGCGGAACACTCTGCAACGCGGCCGAAGCGCTGCTCGACCAGGGTGCCAAAGACGTTTCCGCCTACATCACCCACGGTGTTCTCTCCGGCGGTGCTGTGGCCCGGATCACCTCTTCGAAACTGAAAAATCTGGTGATCACCGATTCAATCCAGCCGACCGAAGCGGTGCGCGTCGCCCGCAATATCCGGGTCACTTCGATTGCCTCGCTGATCGGTGAAGCCATCGGCCGGACCTCGCGCGAGGAAAGCGTTTCCAGCCTGTTTGAATAACCGGACAAAATACCCTACATAGCCGCGATGCAACCCGTCATCGCCGTTCGCGACGTTTCCAAAACCTACGCCACCGGCCTCACGGCCCTCAAGTCCGTGAACCTCGATATTCATCCCGGCGAAATTTTTGCCCTGCTCGGACCCAATGGTGCCGGCAAGACCACGCTCATCAGCCTGATCTGCGGCATCGTCACCAAGTCGACGGGCAGCGTCACCGTCAACGGCCACGACAATGTCACCGACTATCGCGCCGCCCGCAGCCAGATCGGCCTTGTGCCGCAAGAGCTGCACCTGCCGATCTTCGAGACAGTGTGGGCTACGGTGGCTTTCTCCCGCGCCCTCTTCGGCAAACCGCGTGATGATGCCTATCTTGAAAAAATCCTGAAACAACTGTCCCTGTGGGACAAGAAGGACGCGAAAATCATGACGCTGTCAGGCGGCATGAAGCGGCGCGTCCTGATCGCCAAGGCGCTCTCACACCAGCCACGCATCCTGTTTCTGGATGAGCCCTCAGCGGGTGTGGACGTGGAGCTGCGCCAGGACATGTGGCGTGTGGTGCGCGACTTGCGGGCCGCCGGCACCACCATCATTCTCACCACCCACTACATCGAAGAGGCCGAGGAAATGGCCGACCGTGTCGGTGTCATCGCCAAGGGTGAACTCATCCTGGTGGAGGACAAGGCGGCGCTGATGAAAAAGATGGGCCAGAAACAGCTGACACTGGAACTGCTGAAACCGCTGGCCAAACTGCCCAAGCCACTTGCGGCAATGGGCCTGGCCATCGGCAAGGATGGCCGCGAACTGGTGTACAAATACGACATGCGTGCCGCCAGGCATTCGATTGCCGATGTGTTGCAATCGGTGACCAAGGCGAAGATCGCCTTCGGTGATCTGCATACCGAGCAGAATTCGCTCGAGGATATTTTCATGGGGCTGGTGAAGTCATGAACTTGCGTGGTGTCTGGGCAATATTCACCAGCGAGATGGCGCGCTTCTTCCGCACGCTGGGGCAGAGCCTGATCTCGCCGGTGATTTCAACCGTGCTGTATTTCGTGGTCTTCGGTGCTGCCATCGGCTCGCGCATCCAGAACATTGAAGGCGTGAGCTATGGCGCCTTCATCGTGCCGGGGCTGATCATGCTGTCACTGCTCACCCAGTCAATCAGCAACGCGTCCTTCGCCATCTATTTTCCGCGCTTCACCGGAACGATCTACGAATATCTCTCGGCTCCCATCTCGGCGATGGAACTGGTTCTGGGGTTTGTCGGAGCGGCCGCAGCCAAGTCACTCTTGATCGGCTTCATCATTTTCGTCACGTCGATTTTCTTCGTGCCGCTGCATGTGGCGCACCCGTTCTGGATGGTGCTCTTCCTGCTGCTGACGGCGATTACCTTCAGCCTCTTCGGCTTCATCATCGGGCTGTGGGCGGATGGTTTTGAGAAGCTGCAGATCATTCCGCTGCTGGTGATCACGCCGCTGACATTCCTGGGTGGCAGCTTCTATCCCATCAGCGTCCTGCCACCGTTCTGGCATACGGTTTCGCTGTTCAATCCGGTGGTCTATCTGGTCAGTGGCTTCCGCTGGAGTTTCAACGAAGTCTCGGATGTTTCGATCTGGGTGAGCCTCGGCATGACCATGCTGTTCCTCGCCGCCTGCCTCTTGGCAATCTCCTGGATATTCCGGACGGGATACCGACTTAAGAATTAAATCCTTGACAGGCGGACTGGCGATTGCTAGGTATACATTCGCAAGGAGTTGCCAATGAGATTTTTGTTTTCCATCCTTTTGCTTCTCGCTTCCATGCTTCCGGCCCGCGCCAATGACAGCGCGGCGGAGACGGCTTTGGGTGGTTTGACGCTGGTGCCATCGCAGGCGATCTCGCTCGACAGTGAAGAGCTTTACATTTCCAAGGATGAAGTGCGGGTGGACTACCGCTTCACCAATACGTCGGACAAGGACGTGGAAACGCTGGTGGCCTTTCCCATGCCTGACCAGGTCTACGACGAGAACGCCGAAAATGTTTACACCGACATCAAGGCCGACCTGCAGTTCAAGACCCTGGTGGACGGTGCTCCGGTCACGTTCGAACTCGTCGAGCAGGCTCTGGTAAACAACAAGGATGTGACGGCGCGCCTGAATGGTCTCGGCATTGCGTTGAACAGTACGTTGAACTGGGAAGCCTTCAATGCCCGGATCAAGGCCCTTAACGAAACTGACCGGCAGGCGTTGCTGGATGAGGCCATCATCATCAACGCCGCGACGCAGGGTGATGCGTTCTATCAGCCGGTCTGGACGTTGCGCACCAGCATCACCCGCAAACAGCTGTTTCCGGCGGGCAAGACCATTGCTGTCTCTCACAGCTACAAGCCGCTGGCCGGTGGCAGCGTTGGCGGCAATCTCAACGCGCAGTATCGTGGTGAGGACTGGAGCAAGGAACACGCCGCCAGGTACTGCATCGAGGATGACTGGTACCCGGCGCTCGACAAGGCCCTGGCCCAGCGCAAGACGGCTGACAATCCATCTCCCTATAGCGAGGTCTGGCTCGGCTATGTGTTGAAATCCGGTGCCAACTGGAAAGGCCCGATCAAGGATTTCCGCCTCGTCATCGACAAGGGCAAGCCCGAGAACCTGGTCAGTTTCTGCGCCGACGGCGTGAAGAAAATAGCGCCCACGCAATTCGAGGTGCGCAAGCAGAATTTTGAACCGCGCGATGACCTCAATATCTTGATTGTGGAATGGTATGGCGAAGCAGGCTAAGCCCCGCGCACCATGGCGCGCCTGCTTCTCAATCTCAAAGACATCCACCTGACCTTCGGCGGCAAGCCCGTCCTCGAGGGTGTGGACCTGATGGTGTCGGAAGGTGAGCGCATCAGCCTGGTCGGCCGCAACGGCACCGGAAAATCGACGCTGCTCAAGATCGCCGCCGCCATGATTGAGCAGGACAAGGGCGAACGCTTTTTCCAGCCCGGCACCACGCTGCGCTATTTGCCGCAAGAACCGGACTTCGCGGGCTTTGCGACCATTCTCGACTATGTCGAGGCCGGACTCGGGCCCACTGACAACCCATATCGCGCCCGCCAGGTTCTCAATGAACTGGGTCTTGAGGGCGACGAAGATCCGCAGCGCCTGTCGGGCGGCGAGGCACGACGCGGGCGCGCTGGCCCGCACCTTGGCTCCCGACCCCGACGTGCTGTTGCTTGATGAGCCAACCAACCATCTCGATCTGCCGGTGATTGAATGGCTGGAAGCAACCTTGAAGTCGTCGCGCGCCGCGATGATCATGATCAGCCATGACCGGCGCTTTCTTGAAAGCCTGTCCAACACCGTCATCTGGCTCGACCGCGGCATGGCGCGGCGCATGGATCGCGGCTTTGCCTATTTTGAGGAATGGCGTGACCAGGTGATCGAAGAGGAAGAAAAGGAGCAATCGCGCCTGGCACTGCGCATTGCGACGGAAGAACACTGGATGCGCTATGGTGTGACGGCGCGGCGCAAGCGCAACATGCGCCGCGTGGCGCTGCTCTCGACACTGCGCAGCGAACGCAAGGAACACGTGGGCCGCCTTGGCAATGTGACGCTGCAAGCGTCGAGCGGCGAGACCTCCGGCAAACTGGTTGTTGAAGCCACCAAAGTCAGCAAGGCCTTTGGCGACCGCAGGATCGTCACCAACCTCGATCTGATGCTGCTGCGTGGTGACCGCCTGGCAATTGTCGGGCCGAACGGGGCCGGCAAGACGACATTGATCAAACTCATCACCGGGGCGCTGGAACCCGACAGCGGCACCATCAAGCGCGGCACCAACCTGCAGATCGTCGCCCTCGACCAAAGCCGGCAAAGTCTCGATCCAGATGATACACTCGCTGATGTGATCACCGGGGGCAGGGGATCTTCCGTCACCATCAATGGCGAGACCAAGCATGTGATCACCTACATGCAGGACTTCCTGTTCAGGCCAGAGCAAGCGCGCACACCGGTGTCGGTGTTGTCGGGAGGGGAACGCGCCCGTCTCATTCTGGCGCGCGAATTGGCCAAGCCGTCCAATTTTCTCATCCTCGACGAACCGACGAACGACCTCGATCTCGAAACGCTTGACCTGTTGCAGGAACTGCTGGCCGACTATCCCGGCACACTGCTGCTGGTGAGCCACGACCGCGATTTCGTCGACCGGATCGCCACCTCGGTGCTGATGCACGAAGGCGATGGCCGCTGGATCGAATATGCCGGTGGTTACTCCGACATGGTGGCGCAGCGCGGCGCTGGCGTATCGGCGCGCAAAAAGGAAGCGGCGAAGCCTGTTGCGGTGCCGGAAATGCTACCCGCCGTACGCAATGAATCCGCCGCCAGACGCAAACTCAACTTCAAGGAAAAACATGCGCTGGAAACGTTGCCGGGCAAGATTGACGCCTTGAACCGGGAGTTGGCAGTGTTGGAAGTGAAACTGGCGGATGCCAACCTGTTTGCCCGTGACCCCAAGGCCTTTGCCGCCGCAACATCGCGCCATGCTGCCGCCGCCAGGGAAAAGGCCGCAGCGGAAGAACAATGGCTGGAACTTGAAATGTTGCGCGAGGAACTGGAAGGCGCCTGAGCCGGGACGCGCCCGACGACGCGCCAAGGTCTGTGCAGGCTAGCCCGGCAGCGTCCTGGGCGTGGCCAGGTAGCCCACACGCAGCCGCCAAAAACTGTGCGCCACCAACGTGAGCACAATGATGAGGCCGCCCCACATCACCGCAATGCTGGGTACTTCACCGAAGAGCATCCAAATCCACACAGGCGTAAGGACTGTTTCGAGAAGGAAGAACATGCTGACATCAACGCTCGGCAGAAAACGCGGACCATTGGCAATCAGCGTTGATGACAGCGGAATGATAATGAGACCATTGAGTGCCAACCAGAACCAGCTGGGCATGCCGAAGCTCGCGGTGGCGAAGATCGTGTCAAGTTGAGCGGGATAGAAGTACATGGCGATCAGGGCTGACAACAGACTGCCGAGCCCAAGGCTGGTCGCGACATTCTTGCCGCTGCCGCGAATGATAGTGAAGGCTGCTGCCGTGCAACAGGCACAGACGAGCGCGAGGAGGTCACCGACGTACTTGTTGGTCTCCAGGCCGTCCTTGATGATGATAAAGACTCCGACAAAAGCCAGAACGGAGGCCAGCCATGTAAATGGGTGAACCTCTTCACCCAGAAATACGCGCGAGAATATCGCCGTCAGGATCGGAACCAGCGCCAGTATGAAGACGACATTGGCGATGTTGGTTTCGACTGCCGCACTGATGAAGGAGATGTTGGCGATGGTGTTGGTGCCGATGACGGCAATGCCGGCCCAGCCAGCAATAAACGGGCTGCTGCCGCCGCGAAACAGGCGGATCACCAGCCAGCTGATGGTGATGGAGGTAAAGAGCAGGAGGCCGCGAGCGATGATCATCGCCCATTTTTCGGCCCCGGCCAGCCGCAGCAAGGGCAGGTCGAGGGTGAACAACAGTCCGCCAATGGTGGTGATGAGCAGGCCGTATTTCAGCAGGGTCCGCGATTCGGGCATGATTTCAATGTTTTCCGGCCGCCCACAGTTCAGGTTCAGTTCAAAAAGTTTCAAAACCACCCCGAAACACACGTCAATGCCACCGGAAGTAGAATTCGCGTTCAAACTAGCAACTCTTTATGCACGACATATCAAGAGTCGCCAGAAAATTTTACGATCCTCATGTTAATTTTCAGGCATTGGCCGTGAATTCTCGCATTTATTTTCAACGCCACGTGATGCCACCACGCAGTGACCCCGAAACTTGCGCAATGCGGGTAAATCCCCTATAGCCCCGCCGGTTCGCCCGGCGTCGTTCACCCCTGGAGGAAGGCCGGGCCTTTCGTTGTTTGGAGAAGACTTATGTCGAAAATCGTGACGATCACAGCTGCCGCGCGCAGCAAGGCAGGCAAGGGGGCCTCTCGTTCCGTCCGCCGTACCGGAGACGTTCCGGGCGTGGTGTATGGTGACAAGCAGGACCCACAGCTGATTTCGCTGACCTACAAGAACGTGCAGCCGCACGTCGAGACGGGCCGCTTCCTGTCCACCCTCGTTGACCTCGAAATTGATGGCAAGACCATTCGCGCCATTCCGCGCGACGTGCAGTTTGAGCCGGTCCGTGACCGCATCATCCATGTCGACTTCCTGCGCCTCGGCAAGGACGCCCGCATCGCCGTTGAAATTCCGGTTCACTTCAAGAACCAGGAAGCAGCACCGGGCCTCAAGGCCGGTGGCGTGCTCAACGTCGTATCGCACTCCGTCAACCTGTACTGCCCGGCCGATTTCATTCCCGACGATGTCATCGTCGATTTGACCGGCATGCAGATTGGCCAGAACATCCATCTCTCGCAGCTCAAGCTGCCGGACCGCGTGACCGCAGTCTCGCGCGAAGACCTGACCATCTGCTCGATCTCGGCCCAGGCCAAGGAAGAAGAAGTTGTGGCGGAAGCTGCAACGGCTGACGTTCCGGCCACGGCGCAGAAGGCTCCGGTCGCTGCACCGGGCGCTGCAGCGGCACCTGCCAAGGGCGCGGCTCCGGCCAAGGGCGCCGCCCCTGCCAAGGGTGCTGCACCTGCCGCCGCTGCACCCGCCGCAAAGAAGAAGTAAGACGCGCATCAGCGCCGGGGAGGCTCCATGTTCCTGTTCGCAGGCCTTGGCAATCCCGGCGCGAAGTATGCCCACAACCGGCACAATATCGGTTTCATGGCGGTGGACGAAATTGTCCGCCGCCATTCTTTTTCAAGCTGGCGCAAGAAATTCCACTCCGACATGTCGGAGGGTACGATTGCCGGCGAGAAGGTGCTGGTGCTGAAACCGCAGACCTACATGAACGAGAGCGGCCGCGCCGTGGGCGAGGCGGTGCGCTTCCACAACATCGACCTCGACCGCGTTTATGTGTTTTATGATGAACTCGATCTGGAGCCTGGCAAGGTGCGGGTGAAGACCGGCGGCGGTGCTGCCGGACACAACGGCATCCGCTCGATCTCGGCCCACATCACGCCGGACTACAAGCGCGTGCGCCTGGGCATCGGCCACCCCGGTGTGAAAGAATTGGTGCAACCTCATGTGTTGAGCGACTTCGCCAAACAGGACCGCGAGTGGCTGAAACTGCTGCTGGAAGCGGTTGCAGTTGAAGCGCCGTTGCTGGTGGCGGGGGAAGATGAGAAATACCAGAGCAAGGTGCACCTCGCGGTCTATCCGTCACGGCCAAACGCGCCGAGGAAAATGGAGTAGGGCGGCGAGGTATTGCCGCGCCTCAACAGCGCTCTCCCATTTCCCCCTTGCTTCTCCAAGCCCGCCGTCGCAGTAACCCCGCAACTCTTCGGTTTGAATCAAGGACGCCAAATTCATGGGTTTCAAGTGTGGTATTGTGGGCTTGCCAAATGTCGGCAAATCCACGCTTTTCAATGCGTTGACGCAGACCAGCGCAGCGCAGGCGGCGAACTATCCGTTTTGCACTATTGAACCCAATGTCGGCGATGTCGGCGTGCCGGATGAGCGGCTGGACAAATTGGCCGCCATCGCCGGTTCGCAAGCGATCATCCCGACACGCCTGACCTTTGTCGATATCGCAGGCCTAGTGAAGGGCGCTTCCAAGGGTGAAGGTCTCGGCAACCAGTTCCTCGCCAACATCCGCGAGACTGATGCCATTGCCCATGTGGTGCGCTGCTTTGAAGACGGCGACATTACGCATGTGTCGGGCAAAATTGACCCGGTGTCGGATATCGAAGTGATCGAAACCGAATTGATGCTGGCGGATCTTGATGCGCTCGAAAAGCGTCAGCCCGCTGCCGAGAAAAAGGGCAAGCAGGGTGACAAGGAACAGAAGGAATTGGCTGACTTGATGCTGCGCGCTCTGGTGTTGCTGCGCGAAGGCAAGCCAGCCCGTTTGGTTGAACGCACTGAAGATGAAGAAATGACCTTTCGCGGCCTTGGCCTGTTGTCGTCGAAGCCGGTGCTCTATGTCTGCAACGTCGAAGAAAGTGCTGCCGACAAGGGCAATGAATTCTCCGAACGCGTCAAAGCCTTTGCTGCCAAGGAGGGCAACAAAGCCGTTGTCGTGTCAGCCAAGATTGAATCCGAAATCGCCATTCTGCCGCTCGCCGACCAGAAGGATTATCTCGACGCCGTGGGTTTGGCCGAGCCGGGCCTCAACCGCGTCATCCGTGAGGGCTATGCGTTGCTGGGTCTGCTGACCTATTTCACCGTGGGGCCGAAGGAAGCACGTGCCTGGACCATCACCAAAGGCACCAAGGCACCGGCGGCGGCGGGCGTCATCCACACCGACTTCGAGAAGGGCTTCATCCGTTCCGAAACCATCGCCTACAACGACTACATCGGCAACAACGGTGAGTCAGGCGCAAAGGTGGCGGGCAAATTCCGCCTTGAAGGCAAGGAATATGTTGTGGAAGATGGTGACGTGATGCATTTCAGATTCAACACGTGACCGCGACGCTCTATTTCGAAGACTTCCACCAAGGCCAGGCTTTCGCACTTGGCCCGCACACCGTCTCGCGCGAAGCCATCATTGCCTTTGCCCGCGAGTTTGATCCGCAGCCGTTTCACCTTGATGACGTGGCGGCCAAGGCGTCGGTCCTTGGCGGTCTGGCGGCCAGTGGTTGGCATTCAACCGCCATGCTGATGCGATTGATGTGCGATGCCTGCCTCAGCCGCTCGGCGATCCTTGGTTCCAGCGGCATGGACGAAGTGAAGTGGCTGGCTCCCGTGCTTGTCGATGACATGCTGACGGGCACGTTCACGATTACCAGCACGCGCACCTCAGCGTCACGTCCCGGTATTGGCATTGTCAATTTCACATCTCAACTCGCGGGCGCTGATGGCAGGCCCAGAATCGCGTTGACCGGCATGTTCTTCATGCGGAGCCGGAAATCATGATGGGGCTTTACCTCGAGGAGTTCGACACTGGCCGGGTTTTTCCGCTGGGTCAGTATCTGTTCACGGCTGAGAACATCCGCGACTACAGCACGGCATTCGCGCCCGTCGGTTTCCATATGAATGCCGATCAAGCCGCGCGAGGTCTGTTCGGCAAGACGGCGGCGGCGGGTTTCCACACGTGTTCCGGCTGGATGGCCTGTTTTGTTGCCACCAATTCAGTCGCCCGCGCCGCCAGTGCTGAGGGGGGCAAGACATTGCCGGACATCGGCCCATCGCCCGGCATCGCCAATCTGCGCTGGCCGCGCCCGGTGCATGCGGGTGAAGCAATCACCTATCAGGCGACTGTCATCGCCAAACGCAGCCTTGCCTCGCGGCCAGGTTGGGGGATGGTGACGTTTCTCAGTGAAGGCCACAACGCCAAGGGCGAACCGGTGATGAGCTTCGAGGGCAAGGTGTTGGTGCAGGCACTTGCGTTGAGTTGATGTCTTGTCACAAAACTGAAACAAACATTTGCCACGGACGGCCATGACCCAGAATATCTTGATCCTGTGCACCGGAAATTCCTGCCGCTCCATCATGGCGGAAGCCATCATCAACGCCCAGGTCAATGCCAACGCTGCGGGCCGTTTCAAAGCCTTCAGTGCCGGGAGCAAACCCGCAGGCCGCGTCAATGCCAACGCGCTCGCAGTGCTGATGGCGAAGGGGCTGCCCACGCAGGACTTGCGATCCAAGTCGTGGGACGAGTTTGCTGTCCCCGGTGCCCCGGCCATGGACTATGTCATCACTGTGTGTGGCAATGCGGCGGGTGAAACCTGTCCGGTATGGATTGGTGCGCCGGTGTCTGCCCATTGGGGCATTGCTGATCCCGCAGATGCAACGGGAACGCCTTCCGAAATCCGCGCCGCTTTCGAAGAAGCTTACCGTTTGCTGAGCTTGCGGATTGATGCCTTTCTGGCACTTGATCATGCCGCCATGGACAAGGCCGAACTGCGCGCCGCGTTGCATGTCATTGGTAAATTGGAAGGGGCCGCATGATGGACATTCGCAAACTCTTCGCCGAGGGACTGGGGACTGCACTGCTCATCATTGCAGTTGTGGGTTCAGGCATCATGGCCGAGCGCTTGTCGGGTGGAAACGTTGGCGTGGCATTGCTGGCCAATGCCATAGCCACAGGTGCGGCACTCTATGTGCTGATCACGGTTTTCGGTCCGATTTCGGGTGCCCAGTTCAATCCTGCGGTTGGCCTTTGGCTGACAATCACGGGCAAGCAAACCGTGGCGCAAACAGTGTCGTTCGGCGCTGTGCAAGTGGTTGGCGGAATTGCGGGCGCGATCATTGCCAATGTGATGTTCGACCTGCCAGCCCTGCAGATTTCGGAAAAGATGCGCGGCGGCAGCGGGCAGTGGCTTGGTGAGGCGGTCGCCACCTTCGGTTTGATCCTCACCATTGCCGGGACCCTCCGGCACCGGCCAGACGGCGTGGCGGCAGCCGTGGCCTTTGTATATTACCGGAGCCTACTGGTTTACCTCATCCACCTCCTTCGCCAACCCGGCGGTGACTGTGGCCCGGATGTTCTCGGACACATTTGCGGGCATTCAGCCTGCGTCGGTTCTGCCCTTTATTGTCGCCCAACTAGCTGGTATGGCGGCGGCAACAGGCGCGTGGCGGCTTCTGGACGGGCGAAAAGCCTGACAGCAAGCCAAGGTTGCGGGGGTGTCTTCCGCGCGCAGGCAATGAAACGAGCGCACGAAACGAGACACCATATGATGGCATTTTCAAAGCTCTTCCGGGTCGCACTTTGTGCTGGCGCATGCGCCAGCTTTTCCACCTGGGCTCGGGCCGACCTCGTGCTGAAGCGCGAACTCGATACCCGCAGCGACATGTCCTGCACAGTGGAAACGGCTTTCGGCAACTTCGTGACGGATGCTCTCAGGAAGCGCCACAACGTGGATGTGGGTCTGGTGAATTGCGCCATCATCCGGGGCAACACGATCTATACGGCGGGCACCACCTTTGGCGAAGCGCAGGTCGCAGCTGAACTTGCTCCCGAGCAGACACTGGCCCTGATCGAAGTGACCGGCACGCAATTGCTTGATGCCCTGGAACAGGCCGTGGCAACGCTGCCTGCTGCGTCGAGTTCATTTCCGCAAATCTCCGGCATCCGCATGGAAATTGATCTGCGGAAACCAGCCGGCGCGCGCATCAACAGACTGACGGTGAATGGAACGGCGCTCGACTTCGCGAGGGTCTATAAAGTTGCCACAACCGAGGTACTGGCGGCAGGTGGCGAGGGCTACGCGGCCTTCAAGGATGCCAAACGCATTGACGTGCCACAGACCACCATTGCCGCTGACGTTTCGGCATTTCTGCAGGACAAAGGCGTGAACGACGTGAAAGTCCTGGGCCGCATCAAACAACGATAATAAGCGTCACAGGTTCCGGTTTGACCGGGCAGGGGCATAACGGGTTGGGGTTGAAACCGTGCTCAAGTGGTTCATTGGTGGAGTGGTAACCTGTGCCATTGCGATGGTGTTCGCCTTTGCAGCTTATGAAACTTATCTTCTGGGATGGTGGCGCATGAACTATCCATCGCTCGCGCAATATCCGGTTCATGGCGTTGACGTCAGTCACCATCAAGGCAAGATTGATTGGCAGAAAGTGGCCGGCGACAAGCGGCTGAGCTTCGCCTATCTCAAAGCTACCGAAGGCGGAGACCACAAGGACCGTCTGTTCCAGGACAATTGGCTGGCACTGAAAGACACGCGGCTGGCGCGTGGTGCCTATCACTTCTTCACTTTCTGCAAATCTGGTGCCGAACAGGCGCAAAACCTGCTTGGTTCCATGCCAAGTGAAACGGGCACGTTGCCCGCAGCCATCGATCTTGAATTTGGCGGCAATTGCAACAAGCGGCCGACGGTTGAGGAAATGGCCAGGGAATTGCACGACTTCGTGACCCTGCTACGGACCCGTGATGACCGTGCGCCGTTGTTCTACGTCACGCCAGAATTCTTCGATGCCTACATGAAGGGCCAGGAAGCGAAATATCCCGAGCACCTGATTTGGCGGCGCAACATCTATGGCGAGCCGAAACAGGACAACTGCGCGCAATGGAGCTTCTGGCAGTATGCCGCACAAGGTCTGGTCGATGGCATCAGCGGGCCGGTTGATCTCAATTCCTATTGCGGAGATGCGGTCAGCTTCAAGGCGCTGCTCGGACCAGCAGGCCCCTGACTTCGCGCGGGTTTCATTCGGGATGAGCAACCGGACTGCGCTTGGGTGCTTCCGGTGCCGGAGCGATCGGCACACTGCGGGCCACCTTGTAGGCAAGGTCATGATTGAAGAATCCGCGCATGGCGATGTCGAGGGCGGCGTCCTTCTTCATCATCTGCAACAAGGCGGCACGGTTCCAGGCAATGCACTCCGCGCCTTCATTCAATACCACGGTGGCTGAAGCGGGAAGTTCGCTGAGAAATGCGATCTCTCCGAGAAACGCGCCTGCTTCCAATTTGACTGTCTGGCGGTTCTTGATGATCTGCACATCACCCTTGAGCAAATAGTAGAGCCGGTCCGGTTTCATGCCCTCGGTGAGTATGGCCGATCCACCGCCAGTGACGCGCACGGTGCGCGCCGTGAGTTTGCGAAACTGGCCTGGGGTGAGCACCGCCATCTTGTCGAAGAGGGCGCGCAGATCCTGTGGAATGCCAAAGTCCAACCGCCCGCCAAAGACCAGCACGATCATCACCATGTTGGCCAGGAACGAAACAACTTTCCAGAACAGCGGATCAAACAGTGGCCCGCCGGGAACTGCGTAATAGTACATCGCCTGCAGAAACAGGCTGATGGCCATGAGCAAGCGCAGCTGCAACTGGTCACGCAGCAGGAAGGCCAGAAACGCCAGCAAGTTGGAGAGATGAAACAGCAAAACGAATACGTTGCCGAAACTGAGAATGTCAGAACTCACTTGTATCCTCACACGATATGCCGGGCGACCGACTGCACGTCACAATCACCATTGGCATTCACGGTGTCAATGAAAACGCCGGTCCCACCAGTCGGCGGCGCGGAAACAGGCGCCAACCACGGGCAGGAACCAGGGATTTCCGTGGTACAGCGGATGGGTGGGAAATTCCGGCATGTCATAGGCGATTTTGCGGTTCGATTTTCCTGCGATCTTGCGTGCCGTCTCGCGGCCGAGATAGCTCATCATGGCAATGCCCGAGCCGTTGCAACCCAGTGCGAAATGCATGCCATCCTGTTTGCCCATGTGCGGCAACTCATCCATGGTGAAGGCCACGTTGCCAGTCCACGCATGGGTGATCCTGGTGCCTTTCAGTTGCGGGAAGCGGTCAGTCATGAAGCGATAGAGCAAGGGCGCCGTCTCGGTTGGATCGGTAAAGCCGAACTTGGCGCGGCCCCCGAAGATCATGCGCTTGCCATCTGGCGACAGGCGATAGTAGGTCAGCACCCGGCGCGTATCGGCAAAGCTGCGGTTCTTTGGTGACAGCGAAAGCGCCAGGTCCGGCGGCAGTTCCTCCGTCGCAATGATATAGGAGCCGACGGGAACGACGCGGCGCTTGAACTGTGGCGTGACGTCACCCGTGTAGCCATTGGTGGCGATGACCACCTGGCCAGCGCGGAATGAACCGCGTGGCGTTTTCACCAGCCAGGTGCCGCCTGCTTCCTGGGTCAGGCCTGCAACCGGCGTGCGCGAGGCGATGGCCACACCGGCTTTTTGCACCAGACCGAGCAGACCCTTGTAGTAAAGCGCCGGATGAATGTGCGCGGCACGCCCCACCACCATGCCGCCGCAATAGTAGTCCGAGCCGATCTCTGCACGCTGCTCATCGCGACTGATCATCAAGGCACCGGACTGTGCCTCTGTATTGAGCAGGTCAATCTTCTTGGTCATGGCGTCGTAGTGTGATTGGCACCACGCCCCTAGAAAATATCCGCTCTTGGTCCAGCCGCAGGCGATCTTGTTGTCAGTGATCAGGTTCTCGATGTTGCTGAAGGCATCAACGGCGTCATTGAGAAAGGGCCTGGCTTGTTCCGGCGTCAGGGCCCGGTTGATGATGCGCTTGCCGACATTGACGCCTCCCGAAACCAGCCCGCCATTGCGCGTCGAGCCGCCAAAACCCGGCTCGGCAGCATCAAGGACAATCGATTCAATGCCGTTGCGTGCGAGTTCCAGCGCCGCGCTCATGCCGGCGTAACCGCCTCCGACAATCGCTACGGGAATATCCTTTGGCAATGGCATTTCCGGCAATGCCGTGGGCTCATATGCGTCCCACCAATAGGGTTTGGCCTTGAACGAGGAATGAAACAGTGCATGAGACATCATGTGGCTCCAGAGTCACACGACAATAGGTGTTTGATCCTGCCACGCGCAAGGGCGCGAAACCCCCTCGACGGACAGGGCGGCTTCGCCTATCTTGCAACCCTAGCACATTTCAGATGGGAACCCCGACATGCGGCTGCGCCACCTTATCATTGCCCTCGTTGCTGCCGTTGTGGGATTTGCCGCAGCAGGTGAAAGCGCCTTCGCCAAGAAGGTCGAGATCGTCATCAACAAAGTATCGCAGAAAATGACCGTCAAGGTTGACGGTGACACCGAATATGTCTGGCCGGTTTCGACCGGTGCTGCGGGCTACGAAACGCCCGGCGGTACCTACAGGCCTTTCCGCATGGAAGCCGAGCACTTCTCCAAGGAATGGGACGACGCCCCCATGCCGCATTCCATCTTCTTTACCAGCCGGGGCCACGCCATTCACGGCAGCTTCCATGTCAAAAGTCTCGGCCGCCGCGCCTCCCATGGCTGCGTGCGCTTGGCGCCTGACAATGCCAAGATCCTCTTTAGTCTGGTGCGCGACGCCGGCATGAGCAACACCAGCGTCACGCTGCGTGGCGGATTGTTCGATTTCGGCACCCGCACGGCAAGCGCCAAGAGCAGCATTGCGCCGTGGTGGAACCGCAATGCCAAGTCAACCCGCGAGACCCTCAAGCTGAAGCGCAGCTTCGCCTCTGTCGGCAGCGACATCGACAAGACAATCAAGAAGTCTGACGCCAAGAAGAAGCCCAAAAAGGTTGCCATGAAATGCACCACCGTGAAGGGCAAAAAAGTTTGCAAGAGGCCATTCGTGCTGTTTGGCGGCACGCCTGGGTGAACCCGGACAACGTTGCCGGAGCGCGGGACAAGCGCGAGGCATTTCGCAAACTCCACCAACGGCCCGGGACTTTTGTCATTCCCAATCCATGGGACGCTGGCACTGCGCGCATTTTGACGGCGCTTGGCTTTGAAGCCCTGGCGACAACAAGCGCCGGATATGCTTTTTCCAAGGGCCTGACGGACTCCACCGCCAGCCTGAGCCGCGAAAGCCTACTTGAAAATGCCCGGCAGATTGTCGAAGCGACCGACTTGCCAGTCTCGGCAGATTTGGAAGATGGATTTGGTGCCGCACCTTCAACTTGTGCGGCAACCATCAAGTTGGCTGCAGAAATTGGCCTGGCTGGCGGGTCCATTGAAGATGCCACAGGCGACAAAGCCAATCCGGTTTTTGCCTTCAACCACGCCGTCGAACGCGTTGCCGCCGCCGCAGAGGAAGCACGCAAACACGGTTTTGTGCTGACCGCGCGAGCAGAAAATTATCTGTGGGGCAGGCCCAACATTGAGGACACGGTTCTGCGCCTGCAGGCGTTTGAGAGGGCTGGCGCCGACGTCCTCTATGCGCCAGGTCTTCGGACGATCGAGGAAATCCGGGCCGTGTGTGACGCCGTTTCCAAACCCGTGAATGTTGTCATGGGCCTGGTGACAGCAGATCTGACTGTGGCGCAATTGGCCGAAATCGGTGTCAAGCGAATCAGCGTAGGCGGAGCGTTTGCCCGTGCTGCATTGGGCGAATTGGTCAGGGCAGCAACCGAGGTGCGTGACTACGGCACCTTCGGGTTTGCCACGCGGGGGCTGACCGCAGGTGAGGCGACATCATACATGGCCTCACCAAAGCGCTGAGTAACGCCGCGTCTAGCCGAACTTGGGGACTGGATCAGGAGGTGCGGCCCAGAAGAGCCACCGTTGCAGCTGCGGTGATGCCTGACAGCACTGCACCCCACGCCATGTCAATCAATGCAATCTTGACGCCGAAGCCTTTGACGACCGCCAAACTGGTCAAGTCGTAGGTGCCATAGGCCACCAGGCCCAATCCAGCTCCCAGTGCCAAGGCATGCAGAACCGCCTTGCCGTCCAGGGCTGGCAGAATGGCAAAGTATGTGAGGCCCGCTGCGTACAACAGGTAGAACGCCACGGCAGCCCGCAGGTCAATGTCGGGGCGAATGAGCGCTCCCATCTCAGTTGCGTACAGGTTTTTTGCGATCAGCCGCAGCCACACCATGTCGATGGCGAGAAAGATCACCAGACTTGTGGCGTAGGGAGCAATCAGTTTCATCATCATTTCTTTTCTCCGCCATGGGGTCCATCGGCGATACTGACATTGGGTTGCAGCGCCACGGGCCGGGGAGAAAGCCGCAGCCCTTTCCACCAGAGTTTGAGGGCTTCGAGGTGAATGCCAGCCACCACCTTTAAAGGCTGCAACGGCAAACTGAAAAAAGAACGGATCAACGTTGCGTCTTTGAGTGCAATGCGCGCGCCCTTGAACCATGCCTGCAACACCGGCGCATCATCAACGTGCAAGGTGACACCGAGGAACATGCCTTCACCCGGCATTTCCGCCGTGAACGCATAGCGGCCTTCGACCGCATTGAAGGGAGACACATAAAACGCCTTGGCATGGGACTGATGGCCGGATTTCCCCGCCGGGATGACATAGGTATGGCGCTCACCAAAGGTGTTTCGCACGTCATAAATCATCAGGCTCGCGTGGCCCTCTGCGTCGAGGCAGTAGTAAGTCGTCAGCGGGTTGAATACCCGGCCAAAAACGGCGGGAAAGCACAGCATGAAGATGCGTTTCACCTCAGTTTCATGACCTGCGGACCGCACCAGCGACCACACGTGATCAGCAATGGACGTACCATCTCCGGGGCCGAACTGGCGGTCCGAGATGCTGAACACGTTGAACCTGTTGTAGCTGAAAAAGGCGAGGCGCCTGGACAGTTCAGGCAACTCCGCGACATCGACAAACATGTTGTAGACCGTGTAGCGCAGTTGATGCTGAACGGGCCGCACACGCTTGTGCGTGACCTCACCCACGTAGAGACATGACGCCGATGTGCTCATTCGGCAGCCTCCAATTCGGACACAAAGATGCGGTCGCTCTTTCCGGTCACTGCCCATGGCCGCGAATAGCCACCCAATTGTTCCGCCACAGCAAGGCCTGCCTGCAATCCATCCTCATGAAATCCTGCACCAAAATGCGCCCCGCAATACCAGGTCCGGTTCTGCCCCTGCAATGTCCACAAGTCCTTCTGGGCCTTGCGTGTTTGCGTGGTGAAGATCGGATGGGTGTAGTTGATCTCCTGCTCAATCAGATGTGCAGCCGGGGGCTTGCGGGCATTGATCGACACGAACAGGTTGGTCTTGGTTTGCAGCGGCTGCAAGGCATTCATCCAATAGGTTACCGATGCCTGATTGCTGATCACGTCACCATCCGAAACACAATTCCAGCTTGACCAAATTCGCTTGCGCCTTGGCATGAAGCGTTCGTCGCGGTGCAGTGTGGCGAGGTTCTGCGAATACTTGAATGTTGACAGCAACTGCGTTTCCGCTTGGCTTGGAGTTTCAAGCATGGCCAACGCCGTATCGGCGTGAGTGGCGATCACCACGTGATCAAACTGTTCGTCAAACCCTTGCGAACCGCGCACTTGGACACTGGCTCTTGAACGGCTGATGGAGTGAACCGCACAGCCCTTGATCACCCGCATCATGCTGTCTTCGAGAATGCGTCTGACATATTCGCGCGAGCCACCTCTGACGGTGCGCCATTGTGGCCGGTTGGTAAAATTCAGAAGGCCATGGTTTTCGAAAAACCGCAGAAAGGCCCGGGCGGGATAGAGCAGCATCTGTTGCGGCTCTGCCGACCAGATTGCTGCCGCCACCGGAAGCAGGTGCAGGTTGACGAAGTCCGGGCTGTACTTGTGTGCCTGCAGGTATTCCGCCAGCGAAACGTCCTCGCCGATGTCTTCCGCACTCTGGCTGGCCGTGCGAAAAAATTGCGTCAATCCCACGATCATCCGCCAGTGCGACAGGTTCGCGATATTGCGGGCATGGCCGAGCAACTGCAGAAGCCCTTCGCCCGAATACTCATAGTCGCCGCCATGGAACGAGACGCCAAAGCCCATGCTGGATTGCGCGGTAGGAACTGATAGGTAACTGAAGAGCGCCGCCAGGTTGGGATAGGTCACGTCGTTGTAGACAATGAACCCGGTATCCACCGCCACTGTCCCGTCGGCGAGGTCACACTCCACTGTGTTGGAGTGCCCGCCAAATCGCTGATCTGCTTCAATCAGTGTGACGTCGTGGCCTTTGGACAACTGCCATGCAGCCGACAAGCCTGAAATTCCGGAACCGACAACAGCAATTTTCAGGGCTTGCATAGGAAAGAGAAACTTTCAAATTTTGATCTGGTCCTCTTACGTACGGTCGGCACGCACGGTTCACCGCGCGCTTGTCATCTGACGGACACTCTTGTGCGTATTGCTCATGTGCACAGCGACGGGAAAATTGAAATGAGTGGCGCTCGAAGCCCAAAATGGCGGACCGTATGGATTACCGGGGCATCAACGGGCATTGGCCGGGAAATCGCACTTCAGTTGGCGGCAACCGGCGCCAAAGTGGCGGTTTCTGCCCGCAGTGCCGACAAACTGCAAAGCATTGGCCGCAACACCTTTCCGTATCCCTTGGATGTCACGGATGCGCAGGCCGCGCGCGTCACCCTGGCGAGGATTGAACGTGAACTGGGTCCGGTCGATCTGGTGATATGCGCTGCCGGAACCTATTCGGAGGTGACTGCAGCACAAATTGACGAAGCAGTCTTCGCCAAGATCATGACCACAAACTACATGGGCACCGTCAATTGCCTTGCCGCCGTGTTGCCGGGGATGCTGGCGCGAGGGCAGGGCCACGTGTCATGGGTTGCTTCCCTCACCGGTTATCGCGGACTGCCAAAGGCCGCAGCCTATGGCCCCAGCAAGGCAGCCTTGATCAGTCTCGCAGAAAGTCTCAAGCCGGAACTGGATCAGAAAGGTATCACGGTGAGCGTCATCAACCCCGGCTTCGTGGCAACGCCGATGACGGCAGGCAATGATTTTGCCATGCCGTTCCTGATGCAGCCCCAGGACGCTGCCAGGCGAACGCTCAAGGGCCTTGAACGGGGAAAATTCGAGATCACTTACCCGGCCCGTTTGGCGGCCATTCTCAAGTTCGGGAGGCTCTTGCCCTACGGGGCATATTTCTGGCTGATCAAGAACGTCGTCATGCGCTGATCCTGTACGGAGTCGCACTTTACGCCCGGCCAAAAACTTGACAAATCGGGGTCTCCATGCGCTTTAGCGCGTGAATTTCAAGGTTTTCCAGAGGTTTTCATGACCCATCGCTATCGCAGCCACACCTGTGGCGGGCTTCGTGCTGAACACGCAGGCGCAGACACCCGCATTTCCGGCTGGGTGCACCGCGTACGTGACCACGGCGGCGTGCTGTTCATCGATCTGCGCGACCATTACGGCATCACTCAGGTGGTGGCCGATCCCGATTCTCCCGCCTTCTCGTCGGCAGAAAAAGTGCGCTCGGAATGGGTCATCCGCGTTGATGGCAAGGTCCGTCCGCGCCCCGCCGGCACCGAAAACGCCGACATGCCGACGGGCCTGATCGAAGTCTACGCCAGCGAAATCGAAGTGCTGAGCCAGGCCGCTGAATTGCCGCTGCCGGTGTTCGGTGAGCCCGACTATCCCGAAGACACGCGCCTCAAGTACCGCTTCCTCGATCTGCGCCGCGAGACGCTGCACAAGAACATCATGACGCGCACCAAGGTTGTGGCCAGCTTGCGCAACCGCATGAACGACATCGGCTTCAATGAATTCTCGACGCCGATCCTCACCGCGTCCTCACCCGAGGGCGCGCGCGACTTTCTTGTTCCCTCGCGCATTCATCCCGGCAAGTTCTTTGCGCTGCCGCAGGCGCCGCAGCAGTACAAGCAGCTCTTGATGGTGGCGGGCTTTGACCGCTACTTCCAGATCGCACCGTGCTTCCGCGACGAAGACCCCCGCGCCGACAGGTTGCCGGGCGAGTTCTACCAGCTCGATCTTGAAATGAGCTTCGTGACCCAGGAAGACCTGTTCCAGACCATGGAGCCGGTGATCCTCGACACCTTCGCGGCCTTCGCCAATGGCAAGACGGTGCGCAAGGATGTTCCCCGCATTCCCCACGAGGTGTCGATGCGCAAATACGGCACCGACAAGCCGGACCTGCGCAACCCCATCGAAATGCAGGCGGTGACCGAACAGTTCGCCGGATCAGGCTTCAAGGTCTTCGCTGGCATGATCGCCAATGACCCCAAGGTGGAAGTGTGGGCCGTGCCCGCACCCAAGGGCGGCTCCCGCGCTTTCTGCGACCGCATGAACTCGTGGGCGCAAGGTGAGGGACAGCCGGGTTTGGGTTATGTGTTCTGGCGCGAAGGCGAAGAGGGTGGCGCTGGCCCCATTGCCAAGAATATCGGCCCCGAACGCACCGAAGCCATCCGCACCCAGCTCGGGCTTGGCGTTGGTGACGCCTGCTTCTTCGTGGCGGGCCGTCCGGAGAAGTTTGTGAAGTTCGCCGGTGACGCGCGCACCCGCATCGGCAAGGAACTGAGCCTGACCAACGAGACTGAATTCGCCTTGGCCTGGATCGTCGACTTCCCGTTCTATGAATGGAGCGATGAGGAAAAGAAGGTCGACTTCTGCCACAACCCGTTCTCCATGCCGCAGGGTGGGATGGAGGCGTTGCAAACCCAGCGACCCGCTGACCATCAAGGCCTACCAGTACGACATGGTGTGCAACGGCTTCGAGATTGCCTCGGGTTCAATCCGCAACCATTCCCCTGAAACCATGGTCAAGGCCTTCGAGATCGCCGGCATGTCCAAGGCGGTGGTCGAGGAGAAGTTCGGCGGCATGTACCGTGCCTTCCAGTATGGCGCACCGCCCCATGGCGGCATGGCCTTCGGCGTCGACCGAATCGTGATGCTGCTGGTGGGGGCCACCAACCTCCGCGAAATCACGCTTTTCCCAATGAATCAGCAGGCCCAGGACCTGTTGATGGGCGCGCCGTCGGATGTTTCGCCAAAACAGTTGCGCGAACTCCACATTCGCCTGAATTTACCGGAAACCTGAGGTAACCGGACATTAACTGACTTGTCGGACCCTCTGGGACTCATGTAGGAAGCGGGGGCTTTCGAACGAGGTCATCATGAAGCGGATTTTATTGGCATTGGCGCTGGGCGCCGGTGTTGCATTGACGGCGGTTACGCCGGTTCAGGCAGCAACGTCACAGCAGGAAGATGTCATTCTTCTGAAGAAGAAAAAGGCCATGGCCGCCAAGCGCGCCGCCGAGAAGGCCCTGGCTGAGGCCGATGCCGAAGCAGCAGCGCTGAAGAAAAAGAAGACCACCAAGCAGGTCAGCATTTTCGCGCGCTCCAAGAAGACTGCTGCCAAGAATGACGACAAGATCTTGGCCAAGCGCAAGGTCGCCCGCCTGCGTGTTGAGCCCGCCGCCGACCGCCGCGTCTCCCGCAAGAGTGACTGCGGTGGCTTCATGAATTGCCTTTTCGGCAAGCGCAATGTGCGCGTCACCCGCAATGGCAACTTTCAGACCGCATCTTTCTCTGCCGGCAGCGGCCTGTCGATGAAGAAGACCCGCAAGACGGTGGACTGGAATGAAACCCGGTATCCGGCTGGCTCGCTGGTGGTGAAGACGCCGGAGCGCGCCCTCTATTACGTGCTCGGTGATGGCGAAGCGATCCGCTATTCCGTTGGCGTCGGCAAGGAAGGCATGCAGTGGAGCGGCAATTCGTCGATCGTGCGCAAGCAGGAATGGCCATCATGGACGCCGCCCCAGGTGATGATCGAACGTGAGGCTGCCAAGGGCCACATCATTCCGCCTTTCATGGAAGGTGGACCGGGCAATCCACTGGGCGCGCGCGCCATGTATATCGGTGGCGGCATGTACCGCGTGCACGGCACCAACAATGAGGCCTCGATCGGCGGCGCAGTATCATCAGGCTGCATCCGCATGATGAACGCTGATGTGATCGACCTCTACGAGCGCGTCAAGGTCGGCTCCAGGATATACGTTTACCAATAAGGGCCAATAAGGGGATGAACCCCCGAACAACAAAGGCCGCCAGTTCTGGCGGCCTTTTTGTTTTGAAGAAGAAGTGAATGCGCTTTCAAAAACAAATCGGCTCCGGTTGGCATTGCCAGACCGGAGCCGATTGAAGAGAAAGCTCTTGATAGAAGTAGCTTACTTCTTGGCGGCCTTCTTGGCCTTCTTGGCCTTCTTGGCGACCTTTTTCACGGCCTTCTTAGCGGCCTTCTTTGCTTTCTTCGCAGCCATAGTCATCTCCTAGAGATTTGGTTGTTAATGCCCCACAACGCAGGCTCTACACTCGTGATGCAAGCTGTTGCATGGCACTATTGCCGTTCACGCGCTTGTCACTGTGCACTTACTGAACCCGTTTGTGTGATTCGGCAATATGCCGACCACATCTTGTGTGTCTCATGAAACTGCCTAACAACTGGTAAATGTTCAGGCATCAGGCCGGATGCTCCGTATACTGACGATATGGGTGACTCGCACGGAAGGCCGGAAATGCAATGTTTTACGGGCATGCTCCGTACACGGATAAAGTGGTGTTTGAAGTGCCAATCGGCCATCGGATTTCTTGCCGCTTGCCTGCGCGGAAATGCTTATCCACAATTTTTTTGTCACGAACCCGCATGGAGATGATGTTGAGCGTCTTCAGAACGCACATCGAAACGCGAATCCAATCACGAAATGCTCCGACGAAATCAGCAAGACAGGCGAATGCAAAGCCGCTCTTGATGATCGCAATGCGATCATGCCGCAAAGATGGACCCTCCGCTTGCGCAGAGGGTGATGGAGTGGGGGTTGAGTATGAAATCCGTTCCACACCGTTTGCCGTCATGCTCCGCGAAGGCGAAGCACCCATGGTTCAACAGGTGTGGTGTGTGCCGCAACTGTGCCATGCGTATCAGACGCAGAAAACAAAAAGGCCGGAGCTCTCGCTCCGGCCTTGTCCGTTGCAATCCACGAGAGGTTTACGAGCACCCACTCGTCGAGCCGCAGGTATCGCATTTCATGCAGGTGCCGTTGCGCACCATGGTGTAGTTGCCGCACTCTCCGCAGCAATCGCCTTCGTAGCCCTTGAGCTTGGCTTCGGTGCGGCGGTCCATCTGGTGCATGACGACGGGTTCCGGCATTGCGACGGAGACCTGCACGGTCTCCATGGCCATGGCCAGAGAGCCGAGAGATTCGGCGGCGCGAAGTTGCAGGGCATGGGCGGCAGAGGTTGCCATGGCCGCAGTCTGCGGGATCATGACAACGTTCGACAGGTTCTGCTTCCTGACAAAACCCGACGACATGACCTTCTGGGCCGATACGGCAGGCTTTTCGGTCTCGCCCTTGCCCAGGCTGTCGAAGCCGAGTTCCGAGGGTTCCACGTGTGCGAGGTCGTTGCGGCCGAGATAGGACACGGCCAACTCACGGAACACGTAGTCCAGAATGGACGTGGCATTCTTGATCGAGTCATTGCCCTGCACCATGCCGGCGGGTTCGAACTTCGTGAAGGTGAAGGCATCCACGAATTCTTCCAGCGGCACGCCATATTGCAGGCCGACTGACACCGCGATGGCGAAGTTGTTCATCATCGCACGAAGGGCTGCGCCCTCCTTGTGCATGTCGATGAAGATTTCGCCGAGCTTGCCGTCATCATATTCACCGGTGCGGAGATAGACCTTGTGGCCACCCACGACGGCCTTCTGGGTGTAACCCTTGCGGCGGCCCGGCAGCTTGTCGCGCGCCTGCTGGCGCTCGATGATCTTCTCGACAATGCGCTCGACGACCGTTTCAACGCGGGCAGCCTGCGGCTTGGCGAGAAGGGTTTCCACTGCGTCTTCGGCGAAGTCATCTTCATCAGCGATAAGCTGTGAAGACAGCGGCTGCGACAGCTTGGAGCCATCGCGGTAGAGTGCGTTGGCCTTGATGCCGAGCTTCCACGACAGCATGTAGGAAGCGGCGCAATCATCCACCGCCGCATCATTCGGCATGTTGATGGTCTTGGAAATCGCACCAGAGATGAAGGGCTGCGAAGCCGCCATCATGCGGATGTGGCTTTCGACTGACAGGAAGCGCTTGCCGATGCGGCCACACGGATTGGCACAATCGAAGACGGGCAGATGCTCGTCCTTCAAGCCAGGTGCGCCTTCCAAGGTCATGGCACCGCAGACGTGGATGTTGGCCTTGTCGATGTCAGCCTTGGAGAAGCCGACATGGGCGAGGAGGTCGAAGGAGAAGTCGTTCAACTGCGCATCGCTGATCTTCAGCGTGGTCTTGCAGAAGTCTTCGCCCAGGGTCCACTTGTTGAACACGAACTTGATGTCGAAGGCCGAAGCCAGACCGGCCTCAACCTTGGCAATCTGCTCGTCACCAAAACCCTTGGCCTTGAGTTGGGCGTGGTTGAGGGCAGGCGCATCAGCCAGTGAGCCGTGGCCCACGGCGTAGTTGATGATCAGTTCGATCTGCTCCGGCTGGTAGCCGAGGAAGCGCAGAGCCTCCGGCACCGCCTGGTTGATGATCTTGAAGTAGCCGCCACCGGCGAGCTTCTTGAACTTGACCAACGCGAAATCGGGTTCAATGCCAGTTGTATCGCAATCCATGACCAGACCGATGGTGCCCGTGGGGGCAACAACCGTGGCCTGGGCATTGCGATAGCCATGAGCTTCGCCCAACTCGACGGCAAGATCCCAGGCGCGGCGGGCTGCATGGGCCAGCGACTTGTCCTTGAGATCGTTCTCGTCAAGCGGCACGGGTGCCGTGGCAACATGTTCATAACCAACGGCAGCGCCATAGGCAGCGCGGCGATGGTTGCGCATGACGCGGAGCATATGCTCGCGGTTCTTGGCAAAGCCTGCGAAGGGGCCGCGCTCCTTGGCCATTTCAGCCGAAGTGGCATAGGAAATTCCGGTCATGATGGCCGAGATGGCGGCGCAGATGGCGCGGCCTTCGTGGCTGTCATAGGGAATGCCGGCGGTCATCAGCAGGCCACCGATGTTGGCAAAGCCGAGGCCCAGCGTGCGGTACTCGTAGGACAGCTTGGCAATTTCCTTGGACGGGAATTGCGCCATCAAGACCGAGATTTCGAGCACAATGGTCCACAGGCGCGTCGCATGTTCATAGGACGCGATGTCAAACGAACCATCGGCCTTCTTGAACTGGATCAGGTTCAGCGAGGCGAGATTGCAGGCCGTGTCGTCCAGGAACATGTATTCCGAGCACGGGTTCGACGCACGAATGTCGCCGGATGCCTTGCACGTGTGCCAGTCGTTGATGGTGGAGTGGAACTGGATGCCGGGATCGGCGGAGGCCCAAGCGGCATAGCCGATCTTGTCCCACAGGCTGCGCGCCTTCATGGTCTTCATCACCTTGCCGTTCTTGCGGGCGGTGAGGTTCCAGTCGCCATCGGCCTCGACAGCCTTGAGGAAGTCGTCGGTGACTCGCACCGAGTTGTTGGAGTTCTGGCCTGACACCGTGCGGTAGGCTTCGCCATCCCAATCCGTGTCGTAGGTGTCGAAGGCAATGTCACTGTAGCCCTGGCGGGCGAACTGGATGACGCGCTTGATATAGTTGTCCGGCACCATGTTGCGGCGCGCATCCTTGACGGCGCGCTTCAGGGCAGGGTTCTTTTCGATTTCGTAGCAGTCTCCGCCCGGGCCTTCGCAGTTGACGCAAGCCTTCATGATGGCGCCGAGATGCTTCTTGACGATCTTTGAACCGGTGACGAGCGAGGCAACCTTCTCCTCTTCCTTCACCTTCCAGTCTACATATTGCTCGATATCCGGATGATCGACGTCAACGACGACCATCTTGGCGGCGCGGCGCGTGGTGCCGCCCGATTTGATGGCACCGGCTGCGCGGTCACCGATCTTGAGGAAACTCATCAGGCCCGACGACTTGCCGCCGCCGGCCAGTTTTTCACCTTCGCCGCGCAGGTACGAGAAGTTGGAACCGGTGCCAGAACCGTATTTGAACAGGCGGGCCTCACGCACCCACAGGTCCATGATGCCGCCTTCGTTCACGAGGTCGTCGGCGATCGACTGGATGAAGCAAGCGTGGGGCTGCGGGTGTTCATAGGCCGACTTCGACTTGGTGAGCTTGCCGGTTTCATGGTCAACATAGTGGTGGCCCTGGGCAGGGCCATCAATGCCATAGGCCCAGTGCAGGCCGGTGTTGAACCACTGTGGCGAGTTCGGCGCACACATCTGGCGGGCCAGCATGGCGCAATGCTCGTCATAGAAAGCGCGGGCATCCTCTTCAGTGTCAAAGTAATTGCCCTTCCAACCCCAATAGGTCCAGGTGCCTGCGAGGCGGTTGAATACCTGCTTGGCCGAACGTTCACCCGTGTTGCGGTCCTTCTCGGGCACGCCTTCAAGGGCAACTTCATCGGCCACCGAGCGCCACAGCCACGACGGAACAGTCAATTCCTCAAAGCGCTTCAGCGCCTTGGGTATGCCAGCCTTGCGGAAATACTTCTGCGCCAGAATATCAGTCGCCACCTGTGACCAAGACGCGGGCACTTCAATGCCATCCAGACGGAAGACGATGCTGCCATCGGGATTCTTGATTTCACTCACAGCATTGCGGAAGTCGATGCCATCATATGCATCCTTGCCAGCTGTCGTGTAGCGCCTGTCGATCTTCATAATTCAGTGCCCCTAGAAATGTTCTTCTGCCGCATTCAAATTCAGTATTTGGACCACGCAAACGCGCAAAAACGCACCCACGAAGTTGTTCACCCGTGTTTCACGCAACGTCCCTGATTGGCGATTGTTACGCCTCCAATGTCACGACGCAGGACGACGCGGTTTCCCGCAAAATCCACTCGGATACAGACCTTTTGGCCTCGTGACCTTGGACGCTGATAGTAGGCCGCCCCCCAATTTCCGTCAATACCTAGTGTGTTAACGAGAAGTTAATACCAGATATTGTGTCCACAGGTCTGTCTTTCCTGTGGACGACTGCAAGATCATCCGATTCTGCCATCGGGCTCAAGAAAATCTGTGGGTTAGGTCACAGGCATGTCACTTCTTGTGGAGTGGAGAGTGATGACGCTTGACTCGCGTCAAGGGGGTAAAAGGGGCAGCTGCAAAAATATAGTTGGCGGAAGCCGTCAGACATTATGGCGAGTAAAAACAAATAAATCTCGCAAAGATTGAAATACTGGCCTAAAACGCAGATTCCCGGTGGCAGGCATCACAGACTTTCCGGCAAGAAGCAGAATCAGGCAGTGAAGCGGCTCAAAACGAAGGGGCGCATGGCAAACGAACCACGCGCCCCAATTGCAGTTCGGCTTACTTCGCCTTCATCAGTTCTTCCTGGGCCATGTTCAGGTGCATGGCGCAGTCGTCCATCTTGCCGTCCTTCTTCGACATCATGGCCATGTCACTTTCCTTCATGGCCATGTCAGTGTTGACCTTCATGCCCATCTTCTCCTTCATCATCATCTCGACTTTCTTCATCGAGGCGTCGTCGCAAGCCAGCTTGTCGGCAGCCAAGGCTGGCGTAATGGCGAAAAGGGCGATGAGGGCGGCGGCTGTGCTGAGTTTCAACATGGCAGTATCCTTGCAAGTGAGATTTTTCGGGACCATTCCCGGCTGCCATCTTCACCTGACCGCGCAATCACTTGCGACACACGAGCGCGTCAATCACGCGATGTTCAGTGATCCGTGATCAATTGGGCTTAAGCGCCTTAACCGGCCGCGCACTTGGCACCGGTCCCAGCCACCACAGCAGCGGCAGGGCCACGGCAGCGACCGCTCCCAGCACCCACCAACAGTCATTGATCGCCATCGTCAGGCTGGCATTCTGAATCAGATCCATGATGCCCATGAGACTCATGGCGTCATCTGGAGCGGGAAGGCTGTCGAGTGTGATGCCGAGGATTCTCGCCGCAGCTGGCGGGTTATCCGTCATCATCGTCATGATCGTATCGGCATGAGTTGGCCCGCGCGTGAACATCACTGTGTCCATGACGGCAATGCCAATGGCACCGCCAATATTGCGCACCACATTGAACAGGCCAGAGGCATCGCTCACCACGGCTATGGGCTGTAACGCCAGCGCCATGCGCACCGACGGCAAGATGCACAGTGCGATGGCGCTGCCGCGCACCACCTGTGGCCAGAACACTTCGTTGTAATCAGAGTCAATGGTGAGGTTGGCATTCATCGCCAATCCCACGCCGAAGATACCAAAGCCAATGGCCGTCAGCAGGCGGGCATCAAAATAGCGGTCCAACTGCACGGTCACCGGAGCGGCGATGATCTGCGTCAGCCCCATCACGATGGTGACAAGTCCAATGGCGAGAGGGCCGTGACCGCGCACAAAGGCAAGGAACACCGGCAGCACATAGACGCCTGCGAACAACAGAAAGCCAAGAATGAAGCTGATGGCACAGCCGAACCCCAGGGCACGATCCTGCAGCAAGTGGAACATGATGGCCGGTTGCGGCCGCCGCACCGACGTCCACAGGCCCAACCCCGACGCCAGGAACAACCCCAGCTACCCAAGGTGAAAGCCAGCCTTGTTCCGGTGCTTCCTTCAAACCAATGATGAGAAAGCCGAGCGAACAGCCAAAGGCCACAAGCGACAGCCAGTCCAGCTTCGCCAGCAGTGTGCTTTGCAGGCGGCCCGTCGGCAGGCACAGCAAGCCCGTAAGCAACGCCACGATGCCAGGCACAACATTGATGAGGAACAGCCAGTGCCAAGAGAAATGTTCGGTGAGCCAGCCGCCCGTTACTGGCCCGAGCGTTGGCGCCAGCACAGCGAGAAAGCCGCCCGTTGTGGTGGCCAGCGTCTGCTCGGTCCCCCTCGGGAACAACAGGAAGATCGCCGAAAACACCAGAGGAATGAGAACGCCGCCCGCAAACCCCTGAATGACCCGCCAGGCCATTAGGTCCCAGAAGCCGATGCTGAGCGCGCAGCCGATGGAGGCAAGCGTGAACAGTCCCAGCGCGCCAACGAAAAGCTTGCGCATTCCAAATACACGCATGAGCAAGCCGATGATCGGGATGGCGACGACTTCCGCAATCAGATAAGAAGTCTGTACCCAACTCATCCGGTCAGCACCGATGCCCAGTGCTTCCTCGATGGTCTTGAGGGATGTGACGACAACCTGAATGTCCAAGATGGCCATGAACATGCCGACACACAACGCCACATATCCGGCCCAGCGCCGAAGCCGCGGCAAGTCATGATGTGGTGTGATCTCAAGAGAGTCGGCGGTCATGTCCGGCAGTTTGGCCGGGTGCTGCTGCTTCTGCCAGCGCTATTCTCACCAGCGGTGTTCTCAGGTGTGGAGAAGGCCCAGGCAATGAACTGGGAAGGACATGATGACTGGTTCCACGACACGGCACCGTTTCGCGCGTTCTATGATGGCATTCCCGGGCCCATTGTGAAGCCCAAGCCCACCTGCGAGGAACGCCGTCGCCAGCATGACGCCAATCGCTATGAACAAACGCCAATCCCGGGCGTGAACTGCACGATCGACAAACCGCGCGACGGCAAGGGCTGATCTCATATGAGCCTTCTTGGATTGCATCTTCATTCCGCCCCGGCGGACGTGACGGTCAGCACCATGATGTTGTGGCTGCAATTGATGGGAGGTGGTGCGGCGCGTTATGACACGAACTGGAGTCAGTATCAGGCACCGCCGCAGCCAAAATCATTCAGCAGCAGGGCAGCGGGGTATTCCGCGGCGAAGTATGCAAAATATCTGGAAGCGCGGGGCTATGGCAAAAGGGGCGTCAACCTTGCCGAGCCCTTTGCGGATTTAAACGAGGCGCGCCGCAAAAACATCCGCCCGGTCTTCAATTTCGGCGTGTTGCGCGACTGGGCCATGGCACCGCGCAGCACATTTCCCGCCGATGCCATCGGCGAGCGGCGCTGGGAGACATCGGTTGGTGATCCCTCAACGCCAGGACAATTCCTGCATGACTTCATCATCTACACCGCACGCCAGAAGGACGGCCTCGCAACGCTGGAGAACATGGCGGGCTGGCAGATTTTCAACGAGGTCAATGGCGTCTATGGTGAGCGTCCGGAACAGCATCCGGTTGCGGACTATCTCGCCATTGGTGAGAAGACCCTTGCCCTCGTGCGCCAGGCCTATGCCGCTATTGGCTGGACCAAAAAAAGCAAGCAGCCACCACCACCCGTGCTCCTTCCTTCGCTTGGAGGTGCCTACAATCCGCTCTTTTTCGACGCACTGTTTGACCACGAAGTGCAAGACAAGAGCGTGGCGCAACGCGATGGCGGACTGGCGATCGAGGAAATTGCCTTCCACCCCTACGGCCAGCGCATTGAACCGTGGCTTGATCCACTGACTGATGAGTTGTTGGGCGATGCCACCAGGGACACGCTGATCTATCATCGCATCCTCCGGCCCACCGATGACCGGCTGACATGGCAAGCGCTGCTGGCGCGTGACCCGATGCAAAGCAAGGCTCTTGGCCTGTCACTCTATTCGGCCTTTGCCAATCCGGCGGAAGGTTACTTTGACCGCAACAGCGAGCAGGGCACCGAACAGACCATGGCGCAACTGGCACAAAACGGTTACGGGCATGTGCGCGTGCATTTTACCGAATGGGGCCACACGACCTACAGCGGCAATGCCGCTGAGGGAGCGCAATCGCTGTGGAATACAGCCTTCGCCGACCCGTACAAATACGGCGTGATCAACCCGGGCAGCGTGCTGCCCAAGCCGATTGCCGAAAACCTGCAGGCTGAAACGATCATGCAAACGGTGGGGCTGATCGAAAGCTGGAGCTTTGTTGAAACGGCATCGGTCTATGAAGTCTTCGACCAGAAAATGCATGAGTACGAAGGTGAATTTGGTCTCGCGCGCGGTCTGAATGCACAAGGGCTGCCAGACTGGAAGCCGGCGGGACTTGCCTTTCAGGCCTATCTCTTGGGTCATGAACTTCACCTGACTGACATTTCCGCTGTTGAAGGCAACATCGGCGTCGACATTCACATTGCTGCAGCCGGGGTTACTGGCAGTTTCAACGACGCGAAGCGTGACCCCGCTGCCCACGAACTGGTGCTGCTGCGCGATGGTGCGGACGAATTTTTGGCGGAAGCGGGCGACGACGTTGTCTTTGGCGGAGCTGGCGGCGATTCATTGACGGGCGGAGATGGCTATGACCGGCTCTACGGCGGCGCGGACAATGATACGCTCGACGGCGGTGCCGGGGCAGACAAACTGAAAGGGGATACCGGCGATGACACGCTGACGGGCGGGGCAGGGGCGGATCATTTTGTCTTTGCGGCTTATGCCTCGGAGGGCAGCGGCTTCTCGGGCCATGACACCATCACCGATTTCAACGTCGCCGAAGACAAGCTGCTGATCACCGGCGGCTATCGCGTGGCTGATCTCTTGAACACCACACTCTATCCGCAACTGGCGCATGATGAGTCCGGCGGCGTGCGCCTGACCTTCGCCGACAATGGTGCCAGCGTCATTCTCACAGGGGTGAAACGTGAGCAACTCTCTGCTGCCAACTTCCACATTTTGCAGGGCGACCGCACGATTGCCTTTGGCCGCGCGCCTGCACACCTGACGTCAGGAACACCATCTGCCGATGATCTGATGGCAACGGATGGCGACGATTTGATCGATGGCGGCCGTGGCGCTGACCGTATGACGGGCGGAAATGGCAATGATACCTTCGTGATCAATGACGCCGCCGACACCGTTGTGGAAGCAGTAGACCAAGGCCGTGACCGCATCGTGTCACGCGTCACCATTGCAGTTTTGCCGCAGAATGTGGAAGACCTGCTGCTCGACAGTTCCAAACCAATTGATGGCACCGGCAACACGCTCGACAACGAAATCAGCGGCAATGGCAACCGCAACACGCTGAGCGGCGGCCCCGGCAGTGACGTGCTGAACGGCGGTGCCGGCCGCGACACACTTGATGGCGGTCCGGGTGACGATGTGCTGGCAGGCGGCAGCGGCAATGATGTGTTTGTGCTGGCGGCAGGGTCGGGTGCCGATGTGATCACCGACTTTGCCATGGGTGACGCGCTGCAGCTGGTGGCTGGATCCGGTTTCCCGCAGTCCGAGGCGGTTCTTGCCGCTGCCCGGCAGGACGGCGCGGATATCGTCATTCCACTGGCCGCAGGTGGCCGCGTGACACTGCGCAACACCAGCCTGGCGGTCCTGACGGCTGATGCCTTGCGCCTCGATTGATGGAAAGCCTTGCCACCACCGCCCCGATTTGCTTTGAGCGCTGAGCATGGCGGAAACCCAGGACACACGGCTTTTTGAATTGCGCTGGCAACGCAGCGCGCACGATCTCGTGTCGGCGCTGACGCGGCTCTATGGCGAGCAGCCAGAATTTGTATCCCGTCTCAAGGCACTGCTGGCGGCACGTTGGGCGGAAAGGCCGAGAGCGTTGAAGGACCTCGACCTCGCCCGCGACATCACGCCCGACTGGTTTCTGTCGGAACAGAACATCGGCTATGTATTCTACGTCGACCGCTTCGCGGGAAACTTCAGAGGTGTGCTGGAACACCTTGAATATCTTGAAGAATTGGGCGCGACATATGTGCACTTCATGCCGTGCCTGAAGCCGCGCCCGGCACCCAATGACGGCGGCTATTCGGTGATGGACTATCGCGCCACCGACCCACGCCTCGGTACCATGGATGACTTCGAGGCAGTGGCGATCGCCATGCGTCACCGCGGCATGAGCATCTGCGTTGACCTCGTACTCAACCACACGGCCAAGGAGCACGAATGGGCCGAGAAGGCCAAGCGGGGCGACAAGAAATACCAAGCCTATTACTGGATGTTCGACAGTGACGCCGAACCAAAGGCATACGAGAAAACTCTGGTGGAGATATTCCCCGCCGATGCTCCGGGCAATTTTACCTGGTATCCTGACATGAAGAAATGGGTCTGGACCACGTTCAACGAACATCAATGGGACTTGAATTGGTCGAACCCGCAAGTCTTTCTCGAAATCGTCGACGTCATGCTGAACCTCGCCAACCGTGGCGTGGATGTGTTGCGGCTCGATGCCGTGGCTTTCATGTGGAAGCGCCTTGGCAGCAATTGCCAGAACCAGCCCGAGGTGCACGACATCCTGCAAGCGTTGCGATCAGCGACGCGCATTGCCGCGCCGTCTCTTATTCACAAGGCCGAAGCCATCGTGGCACCGCGTGATCTCGTGCCGTATCTGGGGCAGGGACGCCATGCAGGCCGCGAGGCCAATCTGGCCTATCACAACAATCTTATGGTGCAGTACTGGTCGTCGCTGGCCAGCCGCGATACGGCCCTGATGACCCATGTGCTCGGAACACATTTCCCCGAAAGCTTCCGCCACGCCAGTTGGGCAACCTACATCCGCTGTCACGATGATATCGGCTGGGCCATCACCGAAGAAGATGGGGCTGCCATTGCCGGCGTCTCCGGCCCTGGCCACCGCAACTTTCTCGCAGATTTCTACTCCGGAAAATTCGCCGGCTCTTTCGCCCGCGGTGCCATATTCCAGGAAAATGCCGCCACTGGCGATCGCCGCAACAGTGGCAGCTTCGCCAGCCTCGCCGGACTTGAGGCGGCCTTGCAAGCAGGCGACGTGGCACTCGTGGACTTGTCGATCCAACGCATGCTCATGGGATTTGCACTGATCGCGTCGTTCGGTGGTCTGCCTCTGCTTTACATGGGTGATGAGATTGGCTTGCTGAACGACTACAGCTTCACCGCCGTCAAGGAACACGCCCATGACAACCGCTGGCTCCACCGCCCGATCATGGATTGGAAAGCGGTTGCCCGGGCCCGCAAGGGCGAAGGCCACGAAGCGACCCTTTTCGCAGGCGTCAAACACATTCTGGCCCGCCGCAAGGCCGTGCGCCACCTGGCAGCCGATGCGCCGACACGCATTGTCAATCTTGGCAACCTTTCGGTATTCGCGTTTCTGCGGCTGTCGGATGAAGGTCCGCTGCTAGGCCTCTTCAACATGACGGAAGACTGGACCTCAGTCTCCGCCGCCGCGCTGCGTGAACTCGGGATCAGCGACTTCCGCGACCTTCTCGGCGGAGGTATGATATCAGCGGATGGCGAGGCAATCCCCGTCGCTCCATATGGCCGACTGTGGCTGGTGTGAATTACAGCCAGTAGCGATAGGCGTAAACCGCCGTCATCACTACGCCCATGGCGATGACGAAGCGACGGATCCACAGCACGGGTACGACTGACAAAAGCTTGCCGCCAGTGAAGCCACCGATGATTGCGCCGCACAGCATGATCAGGGTTTCCTGCCAGGCGATGACGCCCTGCACCGCGAAGATGACGATGGCCGCCCAGTTGGCGGCAGCCCCAAGCATGTTCTTGACGGCGTTGGCGGAACGCACCGCCCAATCACTGGTCATGCTGAACACGGCCATCAGCATCACGCCCATGCCGGCTCCGAAATAGCCGCCGTAGATGGTGGTGGGTACGAGGATGAGTTGCCGCGCCAGGGCGCTGTCATGAGGTTTGTTGAGGTCGGTCGGCCTGAACATCAATTGGAGTTGCCTGGAGAATGCAAAAATCAATGTGGCGATTCCGATGAGGGCGGGCACCAGTGCCGTGAACACCCGGTCTGGCGTGGCCAGCAAAAGTACGGCACCGGCACCTCCGCCGACGGCAGCGATGACCACATGCAGCCACAATTTCCCATCAAAGGGCGGCAGCTGTTTCAATTCCGAAAGCACGCCACTCAAGTGGCCGGGCGTCAGCGCAACTGAACTTGAGGCGTTGGCCATGACGGGAGAAAGGCCTGCTGCCATGAAAGCCGGGAACGTGAAAAGCGTCGCACCACCGGCCACTGCGTTGATTGCTCCGCCGAGAACGCCCGCTGAAAACAAGAGCAGCGCAATTTGCCCGGTGATATGCCAAGTCATGTGTTAGCAGTCTTTGATTTGTTAAAGAATTTCGTGCGATGTAGCGCCTGACCATGGACCATATCCAGCCCTATCTCGACTACTTTTCCGCCCATCCGGGCTGGGCCATTGTCATCATCTTTCTCATCGCCTTTGGCGAAGCGTTGTTGATCATCGGCCTCTTCGTGCCTTCGACTGTGGTGCTGGTCGGCGCAGGTACACTGGTAGGCACCGGCCACTTGCCATTCTGGCCGGTATTTCTGGCCACGGTGATCGGCGCCATTGCCGGTGACCAGATTTCCTATTGGGCGGGCCGTCTGTTCGGCGAGCGCCTGAAATCTTACTGGCCCCTGAGCCGTTATCCTGCACTCGTCGCCAAGGGCGAGGACTTCGTGCGCAATCACGGTGGCAAGTCCATCGCAGTTGGGCGCTTTGTTCCGGGCGTCAAGGCCGTGGTTCCCGGCATCGTCGGAATGCTCGGCATGAGCCAGGTGTTTTTCCTGTTCGTCAATGTCACCAGCGGCATCTTCTGGGGTGCTGCCCACGTGTTTCCCGGTATTCTGATCGGGCAGGGGTTGGCGCTGGCGGGCGAGTTCAGTGGCCGATTGACGTTCCTGCTTGTGATCTTGCTGGTCACATTGGGTGTACTCGGATGGGTAATCCGCCTGCTGTCGTCGGGTGTATTCTCGCCGATGATCCGCCGGGCCCTGGTGGGACTGTCGCGACTGGCCAAGGCGCAACGTTCGCGGCCATTTTACCGGCTCGGCCGTGCCCTTTCTCCCGACCATCCCAAGGCGGCGCGCATTGTTGCCATGGCCATATCGTTGATCATTGCAGCGCTTGTGGCGGGCTACCTGATCATCCGCGTCGGCACGCTGGAAGTTGCCTCGAATCTCGATCAATCCGTTTTTGGTCTGCTCAAGGAGTTGCGCAACGCCCCCGCCGACAGCCTGATGATCAAGATTTCCATGATGGGTGATCTGGTAAATCTTCTGGTGTTGTGCGCGGCCATGGTGGCCTGGCTGCTGCTCCACCGCGCCTGGCGCACAGCGCTCGGCATTATCGTCGCCCTCGCTGCCGAACAAGCCATCGTCAACGCAATGAAGTTTGCTTTCGAACGTCCCCGGCCCATTGCCCTGCCGCCCGAAGCCTATGAGACAGCCTACAGTTTCCCAAGCGGACACGCTGCACTGGCCATGCTGACATTTGGACTGCTGGCGGTCATTGCTGGCCATGCCATGGGGCGCTGGGCCAAGGCGCTGGTCTATGCATTGGCTGGCATGGCGGTCTTTCTGATCGCATTTTCGCGTCTTTATCTTGGGGTGCACTGGCTCGGCGATGTACTTGCCGGCATCGCCTTCGCCGCTGTGGTGACCACAGCCTTTGGCGTCGCCCTCGAAGCCTGGCCGGCGCGGCGCATTCGCCCACTTGGGATGATCGCCGTGGCCCTGTCCGCCTGGTTCGTGTCATCAAGCCTGAATGTCGCCATGAATTTTGAAAAGCGGGAAGTGGACTACGCACCGATCGTTGAAGTGACCACGTATGATGCGTCCACTTGGGTGGCCAATGCCTGGCATGCGGAACCAGGCCGCCGGGTCGATCTCTCCGGCAAATCAGGTGATCCCTTCATTGCGCAATGGGTGGGACCGTTGGATCGATTGGAAACACAATTGAAGGTTCAGGGCTTTGACGTTCTTCCACCTTGGAGCTGGTCGGCAGCACTGGTCTATTCCGATCCACACGCCCCGTTTGCAGCTGTGCCTCCGCGCCCCCTGTTGCACGAGGGCCTGCTTGCCAAGCTGACAGCTGCGCTGCAGGACGCGGCCCGGCCAGACGAACGCGTTGTACTGCGCGCCTTCAAGACCAACAGTGCCGTGCGACTGGCCGGCAAGGACGAACCGGTTTATCTCATCAGCCTGCTGCACGAAGAAAACATGCCGCGCTTCAAGCTCTTTACCTTGCCGCGTTCCACTCCGGCAGGTGATGCAGCTGTGAACAAGCTGATTTCCGGACTTGCAGGATCTGTGCTGATCCCGGCGACGGCGACCGCGGGACCGGTCATCGTCGCGGCACCCTGAGCGCAACTGCCACAAACCTGCGGCGGTTTGCCCAAATTCCAACTGGATTTTGCGGGAACCTTAAGCCATATTCCGCCGCGATTTTGAGATCATTGGAAGCCTGACATGCGAATCGTCAAACAGTTCTTCACCTGGTGGAATGGCGCCACCTGGAACACCCGTTTTTACACGTGGCGGAAGGGAGAGCATGTCGGCTCGGACCACTACGGCAACCACTACTATCGCGCCAAGTCGGCCCTTCCGGATTCAATCCCGGAGCGTCGCTGGGTGATCTACTCCAACTACTCGGAAGCCTCGCAAGTACCGCCGGGCTGGCACGGCTGGATGCACCACCGCGACGATCAACCACCCAAGGACGGCGACTACGCGCCTCGCGAATGGGAAAGGCCGCACCAGGAAAATTTCACCGGCACGGTCAAGGCGTATCATCCGCCGGGCTCAATTGCCGTTGGCGGCAAGCCGCTTGTGGCGGCCCCTGACTATCAGGCCTGGCGGCCGGAATAACAGCGACAGATCGAGAGGGCGCCAGTGTCAGCAAGCTCAAACACCCTGGAAACTCTGGTTGGTGCCGCCGTGGTGGCGCTGGCCGTCGGCTTCTTTGGCTATGCCTACCAGACCGCAGGTCTGGGCAGTGGCGCAGCCTCGGGCGGCTATACGCTGATTGCGGAATTCGACAATGCCGAGGGCATCAATGTTGGTACCGATGTGCGTCTGGCAGGTATCAAGGTGGGCAGCGTCACGGCCCAGAATCTCAACACCGAAAGCTATCAGGCCCGCATCGAGATGACGGTAGACAAGTCTGTGTCGCTTGCCGACAACTCGTCTGCAAAAATCACCAGCGAAGGTTTGCTGGGCGGCAAGTTCATCGCCCTTGAACCAGGCGGTTCTGATGCCAAGCTGGAGGCTGGCGGTCAGTTTTCCTACACGCAGGGCTCGGTTGATCTGTGGGCCCTGATTGGCTCTGCAATGACTGGTTCGGCCAACAAGGGAGCAGCACCAGAAACGGCTCCGGCACCTGACACTGCACCGGCACCGGACGCAGCGCCCGCGACGGGACAGCCGTAGCAATGCGGTCTGCCTTCCCGTACGCCACCGCATTGGTGCTCTGCGGCCTGGCGGCACCAGCAGCAGCCGAGCGTATCAGCAATCCCATCGCGTTGTTCAACGGCCTCGACAAGATCACCGGCGTTACCACCAGCTTTGAAGTGAAGACCGGTGAGGAGCACAAATTCGGTGGCCTCATTGTCAAGGCATTCGTCTGTTATACCCGCCCCGTCACCGAAGAACCGAAGACCACCAGTTTTGTGCAGGTGGACGAAGTGGAACTGGCGGAAAAGCGCAAGCGTGTCTTCTCCGGCTGGATGTTCGCGGAAAGTCCCGGCCTCAGCGCTGTTGAACATCCGACCTTTGATGTCTGGCTGACCGGATGCCGCGATCCCAATGCACCACCGCCACCGGTGGAACTACCGCCGAAGCCCGAACCTGAGACCGAAGCTGAAGACGACGGCACCACCGAAGGACCGGCTGATTAAACCCCGCAAGCGAGACGCAATACGGCTTCGGGATCGTCATCTTCCTTGAAATTGTAGAAATCCGCTGCCGTGGCGATGGCCGGCTGCAGCAGCTTCAGATAGTCCGACTTTTTGATCGGCACGGCACCCAGCGTTTCGAGATGTGGGTTCATGAATTGCGCGTCGAGCAACCGGAAGCCACCTGCATTGAGACGCGCCACCAGATGCACAAGCGCGACCTTGCTTGCATCCGTTGCGCGGCTGAACATGCTCTCGCCGAAGAATGCCGCCCCCATGCGCAGGCCATAGAGCCCGCCCACCAGCTTTCCATCCTGCCACGCTTCCACGCAATGACAGTGGCCCATGCGATGCAACTCGCCATAGAGCCGGAAGATGCGGTCGTTGATCCAGGTTTCCTTGCGATCATTGGTGCGCTGGGCGCACAGCTGCATCACTTCATCAAAGCGGGTGTCGATCCTGATTTCGTAGCGCCGCCGCCGCACCACCTTGCGCAGCGAGCGCGACACAATCAGGCCATCAAGCGGAATGATGCCGCGCTCTTCCGGCTCCACCCAATAGAGGGCGGGATCGGTGGCACTCTCTGCCATGGGAAAGACGCCGGCGGCATAGGCCTTGAGCAGAATCTGGGGTGTAATGGTGCTCACGGCAGCACAGCAGGATCAGGGCGCAGTGCGCGCCAGGAACTTCTCAAGCCAGTGAATGTCGTAGTTGCCATCGATGATGTCATTCTCCGCGAGCAGCCGCTGGAACAACGGTATGGTTGTCTCGACACCTTCGACGACAAATTCCGACAAGGCCCGCTTGAGCCGCATCATGCATTCGGTGCGTGTTTTGCCGAAGACAATGAGCTTGCCGATGAGGCTGTCGTAGTATGGTGGGATGCGGTAACCGGAATACAACGCGCTATCGATGCGCACCCCAAGGCCGCCGGGGAAATGCACGGCATCCACTCGGCCCGGAGAAGGCGTGAAAGTTTGCGCGTTTTCCGCATTGATGCGGCATTCGATGGCGTGACCGGAAAACTGGATATCTTCCTGCCGGAACGCCAGTGGCGCACCGGATGCGACGCGGATCTGCTCCTGTACCAGGTCAAGCCCGGTGATCATTTCCGTCACCGGATGTTCGACTTGCAGGCGGGTGTTCATTTCAATGAAATAGAATTCACCGTTCTCGTACAGGAATTCGATGGTGCCGACGCCTTCGTAACCCAGGTTGGCCATGGCCGTCGCCACGCGGCCACCAATTTGGTCACGTTGCTGCGCATTGAGGGCAGGGGAGTGTGCCTCTTCCCAGACTTTCTGGTGGCGGCGTTGCAATGAGCAGTCGCGCTCACCGAGATGCACGGCATTGCCCTTGCCATCACCCAACACCTGGATTTCGATGTGGCGCGGCTTCTCGAGATACTTCTCAACATAGACTTCGCCATTGCCAAAGGCCGCCTTGGCTTCGGTCTGGGCCGTGGAAACGGCCATCTCGAGTTCGGATTCGTTGCGCGCCACCTTCATGCCGCGTCCACCGCCACCGGCTGTCGCCTTGATGATGACGGGATAGCCGATGTCCTTGGCGACGGAGCGGGCGTCTTCGAATGCGCTCACACCACCTTCCGAACCCGGAACAACCGGAATGCCAAGTGCCTTTGCAGTGCGTTTGGCTTCGATCTTGTCGCCCATGGTGCGGATGTTGTCGGCCGAGGGGCCAATAAACTTGATGTTATGTTCGGTCAGGATTTCCGCGAACCTGGCATTCTCCGAGAGAAATCCATAGCCAGGATGCACCGCTTCCGCGCCGGTGATCTCGCAAGCTGCAACGATCGACGGAATATTGAGATAGCTGTCCTTTGCCGCAGGCGGTCCGATGCAGACACTCTCGTCGGCCAGCCGCACATGCATCGCATCGGCGTCGGCAGTGGAATGGACCGCCACCGTGTGAATGCCAAGCTCGCGGCAGGCACGCAAGACGCGCAGCGCAATCTCGCCGCGGTTCGCAATGAGGATTTTTTCAAACATCGCTTATTCAATCACCAGCATCGCTTCGCCAAATTCAACCGGCTGGCCATTTTCCACCAGAATGCTGGTGACGGTGCCGGACTTCGGAGCCGGAATCTGGTTCATGGTTTTCATTGCTTCAATGATGACGACGGTTTGGCCTTCCTTCACTTGCGCGCCCACCGTGATGAACGGCGCCGCTCCCGGTGCCGAAGACATGTAGATCGTGCCCACCATGGGTGACTTCACTGTTCCGGGTGACTCGGCTGCAACTGTTGCGACGACAGGGGCCGCCACCGCAACCGGTGACGGAGCAGGAGCCGCCATGTGATGACCAGTGGTATGGGCCGTGGCCATCACGCCCTTGGAGACGCGAACCCGGACACCCTTCTGTTCCAACTCGATCTCCGTCAGGCCGGTGGCATTGAGGATATCGGCGAGATTGTTGATGAGGGCCAGTTCAGGCGACTGTTTGGTCGGGACGGCAACAATTTTTTTAGATGGCTTTTTGGCTGGCATGATCGGCTCTTTTTCGTGTTTGACCTGGGGGCACACCGGCCCGCTCAGCAGACCAGAAATGGCCGAAACCGAGGCCTTTGTAAACAACGGCAATGCACCATCAACATGGGGAGGGAACTGACCAGATTGTCAGCAGAGCTTGCAGCCGCCATTGGACCGCACCGCGGCAATGGCTGCAATCAATTGATCCTTCGGCACATAGCCGGGAAAGACCTTGTCATCGACGATGAAGGCCGGTGTTCCGTTGATTTTCATGGAGGAGGCAAGCGCCTGCGTTTCACCGAGCGCTTTGGTGATTGCCTCGTCTTTCATGTCTGTCTCAAGCTTGGCGATGTCGAGACCGAGGTCAGCGGCGAGCTGCAGCGTCACGTCCTGCGTCACCGGACCTTCATTCTTGAAAAGGGCCTGATGCAGTTCCCAATATTTGCCTTGCTTGGTCGCGGCCATGGCCGCACGTGCGGCGAATTCCGAGCCAGCACCGAAGATGGGGAATTCCTTGAAGATCACCTTCACGTTCTTGTCGGCTTCGACAATACCCGCAATTTCCGCCATGCCCTTTTTGCACCAGCTGCAATTGTAGTCCATGAATTCAATCACGGTGACGTCACCCTTGGGATTGCCCGCCACGGGATCTGTCGGCGACTTGAAAATAATGGCGGCATTTTCAGTGAGGGAATTGATGCGGGCTTCTTCCTCGGCAATGCGTTCCCTGGTCTCCAATGTGGCCGCCATTTCGCGGAGGATCTCGGGATGGGCCAGCAAATACTCGCGGATGAGGGTTTCAATCTCGTTCTTCTGCTGGTCATCAAGTGATGCCGCCGGAGCAGGACCAGCGACAAGCATCGTGGAGAGTGCCGTCACGGCCAGAAGTGAGAAAAGCTTGCGCATGTGAATCCTCATGAAAACCCGTGTTTGGCTGATTTGCCCAATTGCATCAAACGACATTTCTGTGAAGTGTCAGCTCTTCTTGCCGCTGGCGAAAGTCAGCAGGTCATTGGCCCTGAGCCATTCTGGCGTACCGTGCTTGAATCGGTCTTGCGCCAGCTTGGCTTTTTTCACCGCCAGTTCCTTGTCTCCCGTCGACCAGGCGAATTCTGCGGCAGCGAGATCGGCGCGGGCCGGATCGCCCTTCAACTGATAGGCCCTGGCCATATCCTTGTAGATGACGGGCATGTCGGGCTCTGTCTTCTTGGCCAGTCGCAACAGCGAAAGGGCTTCATCGGCAATCGCCGGATTGTCCGTGCTCAGCAGAATCGTGGCATGGAGATGCACCAGCAAGCCGTTGTTTGGCGACAGCTGGCGGGCCTTCTTGATCGCAGGAATGCCTTTGCTGGCCTGGCCGTTTTCAAGCAGCGCCTGCGCCTTCAATTCCCAGAAGTAGGGGTTCTCTGGCAATTCGTCGGTCAGGCTATCGATGAGCGGCAAGGCATTCTTGATGTCACCACGCCGGAACATGGCGATGGCGCGGGCATAGCGCGATGGCATTGATCTGTCGGAGGAGGGATACTTCTGGAACACGCGTTGTGGCGGGTTCATGAAGCCCGCAAGCTTGGCCTTGGCGAGATCGAGGCGCAGCACCATGCCCGGGTCATCGGCCTTGTCCCAATAGGGTGAACGCTTGGCCTCCTGTTCCAGGGTGTTGATCCGGTCAAACGGCATAGGGTGTGAGAACAGGTATGGGTCGGCATTGGCCAGCGAGGCAAGACTGTCATTGGCCAACTTGTTGAAAAGCGAAAGCATGCCCGATGCACTCTGCTTGGTTGCCGCAAGATATTTGAGTGCTGCCTGGTCGGCTGCGGCTTCCATTGAGCGCTGGTAGGAAAGGAAATTGCGCTGTGCGATTCCCTGGGTGCCGGCCATGATGCCGCTGCCCGCCTTGGCCGCATCGGCGTTGCCTGCTGCTGCAGCTCCCACCATGGCGGCAGCACCAATCAACATGCCGATGATGCGCTCGGTGCTCGCCTGTTCCAGTTCATTGTTGAGGCGGGCGAGATGACCGCCGGCAATGTGGCCTGATTCATGTGCCATCACACCGATCACTTCGCTGGGCGTGCGCGCCTTGGTGAGCAATCCTGTGTGGATAAAGATACGCTGCCCGCCAGCGACAAAAGCGTTGATGCGGTCATCTGCAATCACATAGACTTTGACTGACGCCGGATTGATGCCTGCAGCCTTGAAGATGGGCCGCGTCATATTGCGCAGCAAGCCCTCAATCTCGGCATCGCGGATCAGTGCTGGTCCGGTTTTCGCCGGCTTTCCTGCCGCCTGGGCCAGCGGCGCAAGCGACGGCATGGCAAGACACGTGGCCAGCAACAGGGCAGCAAGACGGGTGAACAGGCGCATTAGACAGGATTCTCCGGAGCGGCTCCGTTTTGCGCGCAATTGGGGCGGGTTTGAGGCCCGCCCCTGAGGCAATTGTTTCCCCGGTGCGATACCCGGATCAGGTTGTCTTTTTACTCCACCAGCCGCTCTTGCGGGCGACGGCTTCAACTGCCACGGTCGGTGCGGGCGGCTGCCATTTGCGAGGCTCCGGATCTGGAATGTGATCTGGAATTTCAATCTTTGGCGCGGGTGGCGGAGCAGTCAATTCGGGACCCGAAGATTCACGGCGTGGCCGGTCCTCGCGGTTGCGGCGGAATTCACCACGATTGCCACGGTCGCGGCGTTCACCACGTTCACCACGTTCTGGTCGATCCTCGCGCGGTAGTTCTTCGCGCGGCGCTTCATCACCAGCGACCGCTGCTTCAAACGGAACCGCTTCGTCACCTGTTGTCACGCGTTCGGTGCGCTCAGTGCGTTCACCACGTTCACCTCGGCGGCCACGTCCTCGGCCCCGGCCAAAGCGTCCACGCCGAGAGTCGCGTTCACCGCCGCCCTCGGATGAGGCATCGGCGCCGTTTTTTTCCTCGCGCGCTGGTGCATCATCGCCAGCGGATATCGTCTCGACGCCATTGTCGCCGCGCTCACCAGCTTCGTCATCCGGGCTGTCGGCGTCGGCGCGGTTGTCATCACCCGCTTCGCCATTGCCTTCGCCCGTGCCGTTGGCGGCAAAGTCCCGCTCGCCACGGCGGCCACCACGGCGGCCCCTGCGGCGGCGGCGGCGCACGCCGTCACGCGGACGATCATCGTCGCCGCGTTCAGACCGTTCGCCCCGTTCTTCACCTTCGCGGGCTTCGACATCAACTTCACCGTCTTGCTCGACATCTGCTTCTGACTCGGCCTCGGCCTCAGCTTCTTCACTGACGGGATCATCTTCGTAGGCTGAATCCATCCGGACCGGTGCAGCGGCCGGCAAGCGGCGCGGCGCGATATCGCGGTCGTGGGCCTTCTCGATGGCAGCCTGGGTACCCTTCAACTCTTCGCCGCCTGGCACCACAAAAACGGTAATGCCATGGGCCTGTTCCAGCGCCAGAACGCTGTCACGCTTCTCGTTGAGCAGATAGAAAGCCACATCACGAGAACAACGAACCGTCAGGTTCTCCGGGCGCTTGAGCAGGTGGTCTTCAATGTTGCGAAGCACACCAAGGCCACAGCTTGAGACCGAGCGCACGATGCCCTTGCCTTCGCAATGCGGGCAGGGACGGAAGGTGCCTTCGATGATGCCGGGGCGCAGGCGCTGGCGTGACATTTCGAGCAAGCCGAAATGGCTGATGCGGCCCACCTGAATGCGCGCGCGGTCATTTTTCAGGGCATCCTTGATGCGCCGTTCCACCGCACGGTTGTTGCGGCTTTCTTCCATGTCGATGAAGTCAACGACGATGAGGCCGGCCAAGTCGCGCAGACGAAGCTGGCGGCCGATTTCATCGCAGGCCTCAAGGTTGGTCTTGACGGCAGTATCCTCAATCGAATGTTCGCGCGTTGCCTTGCCGGAGTTGATGTCAATGGCGACCAAGGCTTCGGTCTGGTTGATGACCAGATAACCACCTGATGGCAGCGTCACCGTCGGAGACAACAATCCATCAAGGGGCGCTTCGACCTGGAAACGCGAGAAGAGCGGGCGCGCATCCTTGTAGAGCTTCACGTTCTTGGCGTGGGACGGCATGAGCATCTTCATGAAGTCCTTGGCCTCGCGATAGGCCTCGTCGCCTTCCACGATCACCTCATCGACATCCTTGGTGTAGAGGTCGCGGATCGAACGCTTGATCAAACTACCTTCCTCGTAAACGAGGCTGGGAGCTTGCGATTGCAGTGTCAGGTCACGCACGCTTTCCCACAGGCGGATGAGATAATCGAAGTCGCGCTTGATCTCGGGGCGGGTGCGCTGGGCACCTGCGGTCCGCACGATAAGGCCCATGCCTTGCGGCACTTCCACGTCGCGTGCCACTTCCTTGAGCCGGCGGCGATCGCCGGCATCGGTGATCTTGCGGGAAATGCCACCACCGCGCGCGGTGTTGGGCATGAGCACACAATAGCGGCCGGCGAGCGAGAGATAGGTCGTGAGCGCAGCACCTTTGTTGCCACGCTCTTCCTTGACCACCTGCACCAGCAGGATCTGGCGGCGCTTGATTACTTCCTGAATCTTGTAGACGCGGCGGCGCGGCTGGCGGCGCGGGCGGCGCTGCGGTACTTCTTCAAGTGCGTCTTCAGCGCCAATCGATTCAATCTTCTGGCTTTCGGCATCTTCCTCGATGCTTACGAGGTCGCCCTTGCTGGCTGCCACAGGAGGTGTTTCGCGTTCTGCGGCAGGCTCATGAATCTCGCCTGGTTCCGATGAAATGCTTTCGCCAGCGTCGGCGGCGAGCGCCATGTGGGTTGGCGGTTCATCGGTGCTGCCGCCAGCATCCTTGGCCGCAGCATCAGATGACTCACGTTCCGGTGCTGCCTGAAGTTCGGCCGTGTGATCATCATGCTCGTGTTCACTGTCGTGGCTCTCGCCATCATCGTGATCATCCTCACTGTGACTTTCAGTGTCGTGATTGTCATGGTCACGGTGGCCGTTGCCGTTTTCTTCTTCGGCTTCAGCAGCGTCTTCTTCTTCCTGCTCCTTGAGGAGCGCAAGACGGTCAGCGACGGGAATTTGATAATAGTCTGGATGAATTTCGGCGAAGGCGAGGAAGCCATGGCGATTGCCGCCATACTCAACGAAGGCCGCCTGCAAAGACGGTTCAACGCGTGTAACTTTCGCCAGATAAATGTTGCCCTTCAGGGGCTTGCGGGAGGCGCTTTCGAAATCGAATTCTTCAATCCGGCTTCCGCGGGCCACTACAACCCTGGTTTCCTCGGGATGAGAGGCATCGACGAGCATTTTGCTGCCCATGGTCGTGTTTCCTTGACGCGGCAGGGCGGCGCGGCACATCCAGCGGTCTGTCCGGACCGGAGACATTGGATGTGCAGGCGGGCCTGCCTGCGAAGTGGGTCAGCCCAGCATGCAACGCAGCCGCGGCCCTCAGGCCTGTCATCGCGGCAGATGTGTGCGGGTGCTGGTTCATGACCCTCGTTGACATTCGGTGCCCGCGCTTGCGCGGCAGGCGGTGATACTCTTTCGGCCCACCTGATGGTTCCGTCCATCGCGGCGGTGTAGTGGACCAACAAGGGCCCTGCCAAACGCAGAGGGCTGGTTGCTTGTCAAAGCGGACCGGACGCCAACCCATTTGCGAAACTCTCGCCCGTACAACCTGTGCGTCAATTTGACGAGTCAGGTTCCCGAGACGACCCTTTGTAGGGACCATCCCCAGCAAGTGCAAGCAGCCTTTGAAGCTTGCGGGCAACAGAGAGTTAACCAAGGGCAACTAACCTGCCCGTTCGCAGCTGGTGATTTGGACTGTTAATTAAGTGAATTCAATGCGTTATAATAGAATTGTGAATCCAATTGCGAGCTTTTGGGCGCCGCTGACCGCAGGCCTGAAGGTCATTGCTGTCGCGGTAAGCCTGATTCTGGCACTTGCTCATGTTTCTGCCGCCCAGGCCGGTGGCATTGTGGCCACTGGTTTTGATATTACCGGTGACAACAAGACCACCGCATTTGCTGCCATTTTGACGGGTGACGTGGGCTACACGGCATCGGTATTGCCCGATCCGTATCGGGTCATTATTGACATGGCACATGTCGGCTTTGACCTGCCGCCGGGGGCAGGGCGCAAGCCCAAGGGACTGGTCAAGTCCATCCGCTATGGCGTGATCGAGGAAGGAAAATCGCGCATCGTCATAGACACCAATGGTCCGGTGCTGATCACCAAGTCGACTCTGCTTCCCGCCAAAGGCAAGAAGCCAGCTCGCATCAGCATTCAGCTCATGTCCATCCCCAAGGATGTCTTTGCCGCTGCCTATGCCATCGACAACGCACAACCTGAGGTGCCACCATCGTTGGCCGAGGCTGAATCGGAGGAAAACGAGACCGTTGCTGCTGCAGAACCAGCAACTGCAGTTGAGCCGGCATCCAAAAAGAAACCCCAAGCGGTGCAGGAAACTGCTGCTGAGCCGGGTGACGTTGTAGGCTCGGTCACACTTGCACCCGTGCTCAAACCCACTTTGAAGCCGTTGCCCGGCGAATTGAAACAGAAACAGGCTTATGTGAAGCCACGCCGCGCCGACGGCAAGAAAGTCATCGTCATCGATCCTGGCCACGGTGGCGTTGATCCGGGCGCCCTCTCACCGTCGAAGACTTTGGAGAAGGATGTCGTTCTTGCCTTTGGCAAGACATTGAAAGACATTCTCGATGCCGATGGCCGCCACCATGCCGTGCTCACCCGCGACAGTGACAAATTTGTTTCTCTGAAGGATCGTGTGGCTTTTGCACGCAGGGAAGGTGCCGATCTCTTCATCGCCATCCACGCCGATGTTCTGCGTGGCAAGACAGTGACGGGTACGACGATCTACACATTGTCCGAAAATGCCTCTGACGCCGAGGCTGAAGAATTGGCGCAGCGTGAAAACCGTGCCGACACCATTGCCGGTATTGATTTGGGTGAGCAAAGTGAAGACGTCGCAGGTATTCTGATCGACTTGGCACAGCGTGACTCCCGTAATCAGGCCTCCATGTTTTCACGTGCCACGCTGCGCCGTTTCAAGGATGTGACCAAGATGACTGGAAAGCCCATCCGTTCGGCAGGTTTTACGGTTTTGAAAGCTCCGGATGTTCCGTCAATTCTCATCGAACTTGGTTTCCTCTCGAACGCCAAGGATGAAGAGCGTCTGAAGACAGAAGCATGGCGCAAGTCGTTGGCCAAAGCCCTGGCTGCCGCAATTGACAGTCATTTCCCGTCTGACGTTGCCGTAAGCCGCTAATCCGCGCGCCTCCCCAGCGCCACAATCCGCGCCTAGTCCGGAGTCGTATAAATCCGGCTTGGGCAAGGCGGAATTTATGCTATTTGCAACGGCAGGTTTGATCCGGGTGGCTGATTAGATGTTGAAATTTCTGGGCTGGCTCTTTGCAGCAGGCTTCATGGTCGTGATTGGCGTTGCCGCCGCGGCCCTCTATATTATTTATGACGTCTCCAAGGACTTGCCGGACTACAAGCAGTTGGCAGCCTATGAGCCGCCGGTGATGACCCGCATGCACGCCGCCGACGGATCTCTGCTGGCCGAGTATGCCGAACAACGCCGGCTCTTCGTGCCAATCCAGAACGTGCCGCAGAAATTGGTCGACGCCTATCTCTCCGCCGAAGACAAGACATTCTATACCCACGCCGGTCTTGACTATCGTGGCATCTTTGCTGCCGGCATCCGCTATCTGCAGGTCAAGGCCACAGGCCGCGGACAGATCGTCGGCGCATCAACCATCACCCAACAGGTGGCCAAGAACTTCCTGCTGTCCAGCGAGCAGACGATTTCGCGCAAACTGAAGGAAGCACTGATCGTTCAGCGCATCGAGGCGTCATTCTCGAAAGACCAAATTCTCGAACTTTATCTCAACGAGATTTTCCTCGGCCTCAACTCCTATGGCATCGCCGCCGCCGCCTTGAACTATTTCGGCAAGTCGCTGGATGAGTTGACAGTGGACGAGATGGCTTATCTCGCTGCACTTCCCAAGGGCCCCAACAACTATCACCCCTTCCGTCACCCCCAGCGCGCCCTCGAACGGCGCAACTGGGTGCTTCTGCAGATGTATGAGAATGACAAGATTACCGAAGAGGAAATGACTGAGGCTCAGGCCCGTCCCCTTAAGGTCAATCCGCGTCCCTTCGGTGCCCAGCTTTTTGCGGCCGAGGGTTTTGCTGAAGAAGTGCGCCGTGATCTCGTCACGCTCTATGGCAAGGAGGGTGTGAGCAAGGGCGGCTATTCAGTGCGAACCACCATTGAACCCAAGCTGCAGATCATGGCCCGGCAGGCCTTGGCCCGTGGTCTCATCGGCTTTGACCGCAAGCGCGGCTGGCGCGGCCCGGTCAAGCACGTCGATGTGCTGGGCGGTGATTGGGCGCAATACATTGCCGACTTCAAAGTACCTCCCGACGTGGCCCCCTGGCAGATCGCCATAGTCCTTGATGTCGCCGAAGATCACGCCGAGATCGGCGTGCAGCCGACCAGGACTCCAGATGGCAAGTTGACCGAGGGCCGCGAAACCGGGACCATTCCTGTTGCCCTGATGACCTGGGCCCGTGCCTACGTGGATGGCAGCAAGCTCGGCAAGGAAGTCAAGAAGGCAACACAGGTTCTGCAGCCCGGAGATGTTGTTTATGTCGCGCCCGCCAAGGACAAGGGCCAATGGCATCTGGTGCAGACACCGGATGTCGAGGCAGCCATGGTGGCGATGGACCCGCACACCGGCCGCGTGCTCGCCATGGTTGGCGGCTTCTCCTACAGCGGCAGCCAGTTCAACCGCGCTACCCAAGCCATGCGTCAGCCCGGCTCATCCTTCAAACCCATCGTCTATGCCGCCGCGCTCGACAACGGTTACTCACCGGCCTCCGTGGTGCTTGATGCACCTGTTGAATTCCGGCTCTCCAACGGCAAGGTATGGCGCCCAAAGAATTACACTGACAGGTTCTATGGCCCCTCGACGCTGCGCCGGGGCATCGAACAGTCACGCAACGCCATGACGGTGCGCCTCGCCGATGATCTCGGCATGACCAAGATCGCCGACCTCGCCCAGCGCCTCGGCATCTATGATCAAATGCCGCGCCATCTTGCCAATTCACTCGGCTCAGCCGAAACCACACTGCTACGCATGACCACCGCCTATTCCATTTTCGCCAACGGCGGAAAGAAAGTTGAGGCGACACTCATTGACCGTATCCAGGATCGCCGTGGCAGAACCATTTGGCGCCACGACAAGCGCGACTGCACCGCCTGCCAGCAGGCCGAATTCGCCCCCGATCTTGCCGAGCCGGAACTGCTTGATGTCCGCGAACAGGTGATGAGCCCCTACACCGCTTATCAGATTACCTCCATGCTGGAAGGTGTGGTGGAGCGCGGCACCGGCCACAAGATGCAGGTGCTCGGCAAGCCGGTGGCCGGCAAGACTGGCACGTCCAATGACGAGCGCGACGCCTGGTTCATCGGCTATACACCTGACCTCGCGGTTGGCGTTTATGTCGGCTACGACAACCCAAGGCCTATGGGCAAGAAGCGTACCGGTGGCGAACTTGCTGCACCTTTTGTTGCCGACTTCATGCAAATGGCCCTGAAGAACAAGGCCGCCGCACCGTTCCGCGTGCCGCGCGCCATTGAACTCATGCCCATCAATGCCATCAACGGCCGCCGTGCCATCTTTGGCGAAAAAGATACGATCCTCGAAGCCTTCAAGCCGGGCGATGAACCACCGTCTGCCACCAGCATCATCGGCCAGAGCAAGAAGACAGCGAGTGCCGAGGAGGGTGGTGGTGTCGTGCTTGTCAGTCCGTCGCAGGCCGGATCCGCGTCGACAGGTGATTCCGGTGCCGGGTTGACGCAACCGGGCGACGGCCTCTATTGACCGCTACGACACGCCTTCCAATTCACAGGAATCAATCAGTATCATGCGCGCCGAAACCACAAAGCTTGTGGATGACATCAAGCAGTCCCTCGGACTGCTGAGGAGGCATCTTTGACTGGGATCAATCCCAACGCGACCTCGCCGAACTGAACGCCAAGGCCGAAGACCCCAAACTCTGGGATGATCCCCAGAAGGCCCAGGAACTGATGCGCCGCAGACAGGATCTGGAAAACCGAATCAACGGCATTTTGCGCATTGAACAGGCCATCACCGACAACAGCGAACTCATCGCCATGGGCGAGGAAGAGGGCGACCAGTCCGTTGTGAAAGATGCCGAAAAAACCATCGCATCACTTCAGGCGGAAGTGGCCAGGGTTGAACTCGACACGCTGCTTTCGGGCGAAGCCGACGCCAACGACAGCTATCTCCAGATCAACGCCGGTGCCGGCGGCACCGAGAGCCAGGATTGGGCTTCGATGCTCATGCGCATGTATGTGCGCTGGGCCAACAAGAACAAGTTCAAGGTTGAAGTGCTGGACGAGCATCCCGGCGAAGAAGCGGGCATCAAGTCCTGTACCCTGCAAATCACTGGCCACAATGCCTATGGCAAGCTGAAGACCGAGAGCGGTGTGCATCGCCTGGTGCGCATCTCACCGTATGATTCCAATGCCCGGCGGCACACGTCTTTCTGCTCGGCTTGGGCCTATCCGGTGATTGATGACAACATCGACATTGAAATTGTCGACAGCGATTTGAAGATTGATACCTATCGCGCGTCGGGTGCGGGCGGCCAGCACGTCAACACCACTGACTCAGCCGTGCGCATTACCCATCAGCCGACCGGCATCATCGTCGCTTGCCAGGCCGAGCGCTCGCAGCACAAGAACCGTGCCACGGCGATGAAAATGCTGAAAGCCCGGCTCTACGAACTTGAACTGCAGAAGAAGCAGGAAAAGGTTGATGCTGCCAATGCCAAAAAGACCGAAATTGGCTGGGGTCACCAGATCAGGTCGTATGTGTTGCAGCCCTATCAGTTGGTGAAGGACCTGCGGACCGGCCACACCAGTACCAATCCTTCTGCCGTCCTTGATGGTGAAGTTGATGAATTCATCCAAGCCTCCCTCGCCCATCGCATTTACGGTGGTGAGGTTGAGGTGGAAGATATCGAATAAATGGTGTTGCGCTGCGTCAATCGCGGGAGTGAACCATGCGCAGATTTTGCGCATCCGTTTTTGAGCCATCAATGGTGATGTCTGCCTTGTGGTCGCCAATGGGCTCTGCCATCGGTGTGGCCAGCGATCCTGACAAAGAGCTGGACATTGGCACGGCATGCGGCGGGAAGGTCTGTGCCACTGTTGAAGACCCGGCATTGTGGCGGATGGTGCCGTAGACATAGGCCCCGTTCTCGATCGACACGCTGTCCTGGAAAATGTCGCCTTCGACATGCGCGCCGGCATGAATGTAGACTTTGGAACCCTGGATCGGGCCAATGACGCGGCCACGCACATGGATGACTTCACCAGAAAGGTCACCGTGAACGACACCGTGCAGGTCAATGACACAGACCCGCGCCCGCACCGTGCCACGGAACGAGCCGTCTATGTGCAACTCTCCTTCGCAACTGATCTGGCCCTCGAGAACCGTGTCCCGGCCGATGTAGGAGGGCTCGGCGATATCGCTCTGTACCGGCATGGAAGCCGATGGCTGGCGCTGCTTGTTGGCCTTTTTGAAAAACATGGTCTTCCCCTGCAATTACAACGCCGTCCACATGGCTAGCGCTGAGCGTACCCGTGTGGTTCCCAGCGCCCGGAGTGGCCCCTCCGATGCCTGCTACTTGCGCAACAGTTCCAAGACCATAACCCGTTCGTGAGCGGCTGTCATGGCGGAATTGGGGCATAAGGTGAATTCTGGCCCGATCGTTCTCCAGAGCGTACGCCACAGCGTTCATATGGCATTGAGCAAGCGGATTAATATGTGCCGCGCCACAGCTCCTGCAAGTGACCCTGCCATGGTCACGATTTTGACATGCTTGCACGGTGTTAAACGCTTGGTTTGCAGCTGATTTGCTGGAACACTATGATGTGTTTCCACGAGAGACTCAGTTGCGAGTCATGTGGTGCCAGCAGGACCGGTGAGTGGGCCACGTGCTGGCCCGATGACGACCGGGGAAGGGATAGCATTGCGCGGCAAGACACTCCGCAGGATCACCATGGGCTTCCTCGTGCTGCTGGCGTTGCTCGTCATCGGCGGGGCGGGCCTGTATTGGCGTTTGTCGCAGGGCCCGGTTTCTCTCAGCTTCCTGCAGAACCGCATCGAGCAATCAGTCAACAAGCAGCTTACTGGTCTCTCGATCACGCTAGGAGACGCGGTACTCGAACTCGACACGGAAAGTCAGGTGCCCCATGTGCGCGCCCGCAATCTTGTGCTGAAGGACCAGGACGGCACGATGCTGGCCAGCGCCCCCAAGGCCGGTGTGGCGCTGAATGGCGCACAATTGTTGACTGGCAAGGTCGTCGTCACGTCGCTTGAGTTGATCGGACCCCGCGTAAACGCCCGCCGCAATCTTGATGGCAGCGTACAGTTGGGCATCGGTGCCTCTGCCGCCGGTGCTGATGAAGTCATCGAAGTCAAAGAGAGCGATTTTCTGCCAGCGGACGAGCAGAGCGCAGCCCCCAAGGCCGCTGCCGAAGCCCCTCTGCCGCAAACTGGTGGGGCGCGCATTCTCGATCTTCTCGGTGCTCATGGCCAGGGTGGCGCACTCTCAAACCTTGATGACATCAAAATCACCCGGGCCTCGGTGAGTTTCTATGACGAAGCCAATGATGCCACGTGGTTCTCGCCTCACACCGACATGAGTTTCCGGCGCACACCCTATGGCTTCGTTGTGGTTTCGAAAGCCGAAGTTGCCAGCGGTGGCGAGCCCTGGCGCATCGAACTCTCGGCCAGCTTCAAGGCCGAGACAGAAACCTTCGCCATCACTGCCACTGTGGCAGACCTTGTGCCCGCCAATGTTGCCGATGAAGTCTACGCCCTCTCGCAATTTGCCAAGTTGCGCATGCCCTTCTCCGGGCACTTTGAAGTGGAGATGTCGGCCGCAGGCGTGCTGAACCGCGCCGATGGCGAGTTGTTTGCTGCAGCAGGCGAAATCAACCTTCCGGACTTCCTCGCCAATCCCATTCTCGTGGATGAAGGGTCACTGCGCCTTTCCTACAAGAACAGCGAAGACGTGATCCACATTGTTGACTCCTCAATTCTGGTGGGAGGCTCGCGTGCCGAACTCACCGGCGAAGTGGTGCCGCGCCGGGCTGAAGGCGGCAAACTCACCGCCCTCGGCATCAACCTTCTGGCCCGCAACATCAGCGTTGATGCCCAGGGCACGATCAAGGACCCGGTCGATGTCGATCGCATCGAGTTCAAGGGTGAAGCCCTGATGGACGAACAGCGCGTCGAAATCAGCGATCTCGTGGTCATGGCGGGAAATACCGGCGTGCGGCTGCGTGGCATCATCAGTGGCGGCGATGAGTCACCGGGTATCCAGTTCGCTGGCCGGCTGCGTGAAGTTTCTGCAGAACTTCTGAAGAAACTCTGGCCCCCCATTATGACACCGCGCACCCGTGGCTGGATCAATGAGAATGTCGTCAGTGGCAAGATCACGGAAGGAACATTCCAGGTCAATTTCCCCGCTAACGAATTGGCCCGCGCCTTGCGGGACCGCGTGATGCCCAAGGACGTCGTTCAGGTCGATTTCACCATGGAGAATGTGACGACGCGCTATTTCAAGGGTCTGCCGGAATTGCGCGGCGCTGCGGGAGTTGCGAAACTCAAGGACGACACATTCGTTCTCGACATTACCTCCGGTGAAGCAAGCCTCGATGAAGGCAAGACGCTGAAACTGGCCAAGGGCCGTTTCGAAGCGAAGGATCTTCTGTCCAAGGAAGTTCCCGGCACATTCAGTTTCGACATTCGTGGCTCTCTCGACAACATGATGGCGTTTGCTGCCCATCCCGACCTCAATCTCGTGACCAAGGACATGGGCAATGCACCGCACATCAAGGGCACGGTCAAAGCCCTGGTGGGGTTGAGTTTGCCCCTCATCAAGGGCGTGCCAAAAGACCGCGTGAAAATCACCACCGATCTGTCCATCTCGGACGCCAGCCTTTCGGCCGCCATGCCGGGCATCGACATCACCGAGGGTGAATTCAAGGTGGCGATGACTGCCGAAAGCATCTCTGTCTCCGGACCAGCCAAACTCAATGGCATCGCCTCCAAGCTCGATTGGCACAAGCCACGCGGCAAGGGTACGGCCACTGTTGAAATCGAAACAGTTGTCGACGCCAAGATGCGCGAAAAGCTTGGCCTGAAAGTCGCCGAATACATGACAGGCGAAGTACCTGTAAAAATCAAGGTCAAGGAAGGCGAGGCCGCCACCCGGGTCGTGGAAGTGGCTGCTGATCTCGACGACGTGGCCATGAAGCTCTCCGTTGCGGGTTGGTCGCGCCCGAAGACCAAGGGCACCAATGCCACCTTTGTCCTCAAGGACGGTGAAAATGGCGTGCGCACCGTCGAAGCTCTGAAACTGGATGGCCCCGGACTGCATCTGCGCGGCAGTCTTCAGGTCGGCAAGGGCGGCGTGCTGCGTTCCGTGAACATGTCCGAGATCCGTCTCAACGAAGATGATATCTTTACGGCCAGTCTTGAGCCCAGTGATGGATCGATGAACTTGACTGTGACAGGCCCCAGCTTTGACGCCAGGCCCTACATCAAGAACATCATTTCCCCCGCCAAGACGGCGTCGGGCGAAGGCAGCGAAGTCACCAAGGGGCAGAATTTTGTTGTCGATGCAAAATTCAAGTCGGTGACAGCACACCGTGGCGAAGTGATCCGCGATGTCTCCGCCACTTTCGTGACTCGCCGTGGCACCATTGCGTCCGCCAATATTGAAGGTGCTTTCAACAATGGTTTGCCCATCGCAATCAAGGTTGTTCCGGTTGAAAGCGGCCGTGAATTGCGCGTCACCAGCAGCGACGGCGGCTCGACACTGCGCGCCACCAATTTTTATTCCAAGATTGCTGGAGGACAGTTGGATTTTTATGCACTCGTCGCAAACGCGCCGGGCTCGCCCATTCGCAACGGCCAACTCATCCTCAAGAAATTCGAAGTGCGAAACGAGGCCACACTCGCCGAACTTGATCGCCGCGGGCGTCCAAAGAAATCCGGTCCTCGTGCCGAAGGTGTGAACTTCAAGAAGCTGAGCCTGCCATTCACCACTGACGCGCAGTTTGTGCGCATGTGCAATGTGACGCTGGAGGGATCTGATCTTGGCGGTGTGGCCGAAGGACTGGTGCGCAAGACCGATGGCGCCATCGACATCACCGGCACCATGGTCCCGGCCCAGAGCCTGAACGGCTTCCTCGATGATGTGCCGCTGTTTGGCCAGATCCTGACGGGCGGCAAGGGCGGCGGAATCTTCGGCGTGACTTTCGCCATGGGTGGCACGATTTCCAAACCCAAGACGCAAGTCAATCCGCTCTCGGTTTTTGCCCCAGGCTTCCTGCGCGAAGTGTTCGAATACAAGGGCACCTGCGCGCCGCGCCGAACCAAACCCCGGCCAGCTGCGAGCAACAACGCCAACAACTGAGCGGGTTCAGCCCTGCTTCAGCAGCACATGCTTCTTCTTGCCCATCGAAAGCTTGATGATGCCGTCTTTGGCAAGCGCGATGGTGAGCACGAGTTTGTCATCCGTCACGACCTCGTCATTTACCCGAATGCCGCCGCCTTGAATGGAACGCCGCGCCTCGCCATTGGATGAGGCCAGTCCGGCATGAACGAGTGCCGCAAGGATGCCGACCCCACCAGCGATGTCGACCATCACACTTGGCAAACCCTCGGCGCTGGCACCCTCTTCAAAAGTCTTGCGTGCCGTTTCGGCGGCCTCTGCCGCCGCCACATTGCCATGGAGAATCGCGGTAGCGGCATTGGCGAGAACCTTCTTGGCCTCGTTGATTTCAGCCCCGCCCAGCGCTTCCAGCTTTGCAATGTCTTCAAGAGACAGCGTGGTGAACAGCTTGAGGAAACGGCCAACGTCGGCGTCTTCGGTATTGCGCCAGAACTGCCAGTATTCGTAAGGGCTGCGCATGTCCGCATTGAGCCACACGGCACCCGACGCCGTCTTGCCCATCTTGGCGCCCGAGTTCAGGGTGATCAGTGGCGAAGTCAGGGCATAAAGCTGATGTGTGCCCATGCGCCGGCCAAGATCAATGCCATTGACGATATTGCCCCACTGGTCCGAGCCGCCCATTTGCAGGTTGCAGTTTTGCCGCCGCGCCAGTTCAACGTAATCGTAAGCTTGCAACACCATGTAATTGAATTCAATGAAGGAAAGCTCGTGCTCACGCTCCAGGCGCAGCTTCACCGAATCCATCGCCAGCATGCGGTTGACGCTGAAATGGCGACCGACATCGCGTAGCATGTCGATGTAGTTGAGCTTGGTCAGCCATTCGGCGTTGTCGGCCATGGAGGCATCGGTCTTGCCCACGCCGAATTGCAGGAACCGCGCGAAGACCTGTTGAATGCCGCGCTTGTTGTTCTCAATATCATCGAGTGTCAGCAGTTTGCGGCTTTCGTCGCGCCCGGAAGGATCACCAACCCGGGTGGTGCCGCCACCCATCAGAACGATGGGGCGGTTGCCGGTCTGTTGCAGCCAATGCAGCAGCATGATCTGGACGAGCGAACCCACATGAAGTGAGGGTGCCGTGCAATCGAATCCGATATAGGCTGTGATCTCGCGCTTGGCCGCCAGAGCGTCCAGACCGGTTGGGTCGGAACACTGGTGAATGAAGCCGCGGGACGACAAGATGTTGAGAAAATCGGATTTGAATGCGCTCATGATGGCGCGCTCATAACATAGGAAGCAGACGTGTCAAAACCGCTCGCAACGCCCATCCTGGCTTTGGGCCTCATGTCTGGCACCTCCCTCGACGGCATTGATGCGGCCCTGTTGCGCACCGATGGCGAAGGGTTGGTGGAGCGAGGCCCGGCACGCACCTACGCCTACAACGCGGGACAGCGCGACGTGTTGCGGCGCGCACTGGCCGCAGCCTTGACCATTTCCCGCCGTGATGACCGCAGCGGAATTCTCAGCGAAGCTGAAGCAGCTCTCACGGTTTGGCATGCCAATGCAGTGCGCGTCTTTTGCCGCGATACAGACATTGATCTCGCTGCAATTGATCTCATCGGCTTTCACGGCCAGACCGTTATACACCGTCCGAAGCAGCGCCTGACAGTGCAATTGGGTGATGGTGCTGCACTGGCGAAGGCTCTGGACTGCACGGTGGCCCATGACCTTCGTGGTGCTGATGTCGCAGCCAGTGGGCAGGGCGCGCCACTGGTGCCAGTCTATCACCGGGCGCTGGCGTCAGCACTGCCAGACCGTCCTGTGGCCTTCGTCAATATCGGGGGTGTGGCCAATGTCACTTGGGTCGGCGCTGATGATGGCCTCATTGCGTTCGATACTGGCCCTGGCAATGCCCTGATCGACGACTGGATGCTGACCCACACCGGTACTGCCCGCGACGAGGGTGGTGCGGCTGCTCTCGCCGGCCGTGCCGACGCAGCCACCGTCGCGCAGTTCCTTGGCGACAGCTTCTTTGAAATACCAGGTCCGAAATCTCTCGACCGCAACAGCTTTGCCGGCATCTCGCTTGCTGGCCTGAGCCTGCAAGACGGTGCCGCGACATTGGTGGCGGTGACGGCGCGCACCATTTCTGAGTCCCGCCAGCATATGCCGGAGCCACCGAAGACCTGGATCATCTGCGGTGGCGGCCGCCACAATGCAGCTGTCATGGCAGCGCTGCGCGGCTTGTTGCCCGATGTAAAATCGGCGGAGGATTGCGGCTTCAACGGCGACAGCATGGAGGCAGAAGCCTGGGCCTACCTTGCCGTACGTGCACTGCGTGGCCTGCCGCTCACCTATCCCGGCACAACGGGTGTTGCTGTGCCGTTGACTGGTGGAGTCATTTCAAACCCGTGAGCCCCACATACCGCAGCGCTCGTCCATCGATGATGACGAGTGCGAGGCCGATGATCAGCGCGCCGGCTACTTCATTGATCGTCAACCGTTCGCCCAGCACGACGTAGCCCATCAGGATGGCCGACACTGGAATGATCATCGTCACCAGTGACACAAAGCTTGGCCCGGCCCGCGCAATGATGCGGAAAAACAAAAGATAGGCAATCGACGTGGAAACAGCCGCAAGCAGGATGAGCGACAGCCACGTCTGGCCTGATGCCGCCGCATATTGCGAAGGATCGGCAAAGAACAGCACGATTACTGACATGATAACCGAAGACAGCGTGAGCTGACAGGTGGCCGTCGTTAGCGGCGGAATGCCAGTCAGCTTGACCTTCGACCATGGTGCCGACAAGCCGTAGAAGGCCGACGCCAGAACCACTGCCAGAATGCCAAGGGTCTGTGCGCCAAGATTGCCAAAGCCGCCGCCCTTCAATACCAGCACACCGACGAGGCCCAGCGCCAATGCGACCGCCTTGCGCGGCGTGATGCCTTCAAGGCCTGCCAATGCCATGAACAGGGCGGCGAACATCGGTGTTGTTGCATTGATGACGGAGGCGAGACCGCCGGTAATGTACTGCTGCCCCCATGAAATGGCGGTGAAGGGAATGACATTGTTCATGATCGACATGCCGCCACAGGCAATCCAGGTCTTGGCGTCACGTGGCAGCGGGCCTTGCAACAAGAAGTGCACCGGCAGCAGAATCGCCGCGGCAATTCCCACCCGCGCCAGCACGATAAGAAGTGCAGGCAGCTCTTTCACGGCAACCCCAATGAACATGAAAGACCCGCCCCAGATCACCGAGAGGACCAGCAGCAGCACCCACGATTGTGCGTCAATTTTGGTATCAGCCATAATTCATCTTCCGATTTGCAGACGGCGAGACTTAAGGGCAGGCCTGTTGCCAAGCCACCCGAAAAGCGTTCGGAAAATGCTGGTCAGCTATGCTTCGCGCGTCAGGCGCTTGTCGAGGTAATCGGCGCAGAGTTTGGTCAGGTCTTCGACCTTGTCCTGAAAGAAGTGATTGGCACCGGGAATGACCTTGTGCTCGATGGTGATGCCCTTCTGCGTCTTCAGCTTGGAGACCAGGCTGTGCACGGCTTCAGGAGCCGTTACCGTGTCCTTTTCGCCATTGACGAACAGGCCAGACGCAGGGCAGGGCGCCAGGAACGAGAAGTCATAGTGCTTGGCCAGTGGCGCCACTGAAATGAAGCCGGAGATTTCCGGGCGGCGCATCAGCAACTGCATGGAGATCCAGGCACCGAAGGAAACACCGGCAATCCAGCAAATCTTGGCTTCGCGGTTGAAGCTCTGCAGCCAATCCAGTGCTGAGGCAGCGTCGGACAATTCGCCTGCGCCATTGTCGAACAGACCCTGGCTGCGGCCGACACCGCGGAAATTGAAGCGCAGGACCGAGAAGCCGCGGCTCTGGAACATGCCATAAAGTCCGTGCACAATCGGGTTGTTCATGGTGCCGCCAAAGGTGGGATGTGGGTGCAGGATAATGGCGATGGGCGCACTGCCCGCCTTGGCCTGATGGTAACGCCCCTCAATTCGTCCTGCGGGGCCGTTAAAAATCACTTCTGGCATGAATATTCCTTGATCCGTGGTCCGGGGAAAGCTGATGCAGGACGCATCATAAACTTGACTCCCACAGTCGGGTTACTTAAATGGTCATTAGAACAGTTCCAAAGAATTACACGTTCCCTGCGCATTCCGACCGTTCGATATGGGCGCTTTAGCATGGGGGCAGGGGCGAAAAGCAAGCATTTCGTGACGGTTGAAGGGAAAACCTGCAATGAAAATGAGTACCAAAGGCCGATATGCCGTCATGGCCATGATCGACATTGGCCAGAATACGCCTGCGCCAGGTGAATCCCGGCCTGTGTCGCTGGCAGAAATCGCCGAACGTCAGGACATCAGTCAGGAATACCTCGAGCAGCTGTTTGGCAAACTCCGACGCTCTGGGTTGGTGGTCAGTGCCCGTGGTGCTGGCGGCGGCTATTCGCTGGCCCGACCGGCTGCTGAGATCAATCTTGCCGATGTCATCCTTGCCGTCGATGAACCCCTGCGCGTGACTCGTTGTGAAGGTGATGCGGTCGAAGGCTGCGTCAAGGGCGAACGCTGCTGCGCCCACGATCTTTGGTCTTCACTGGGCCGCCAGATGATGTTCTTCCTCGAGAGCATCACGCTGGAAGACGTCATTGAAAAGCGCAACCTCGCGCTCGCAGCGTCAATCAAGCAAGCCAAGGACCGTTCGCCGCTGGCTGGAGCGGGCAGGTGAGAACCTACCTCGACCATAATGCCACCAGTCCGCTGCGGCCTGCTGTGAAGGCGGCCATGTTGCGGGCGCTGGATCTCGGCGGCAATGCCTCGTCGGTTCATTCTGAAGGCCGCGCGGCGCGCAAGCTGCTGGATGACGCGCGCGAGACGCTGGGCTTTGCCCTGGGCTGTCTGCCGCAGATGATCACTTTCACAGGTTCTGGCACCGAAGCCAACAACATGGCCTTGCGGGGTGTGCAGGCCGAACGCATTCTTGTTTCGGCGATTGAACACCCCAGTGTGCTCGCTGCGGCAAGAGCGAGTGGCAAGGCGGTTGAACTGATTCCTGTCAATGGATTGGGCGTCATCGATCTTGCTGCCCTCGACAAGATGCTGGGCGGACCCAATGTGCTGGTCAGCGTGATGCTTGCCAACAATGAAACCGGTGTCATCCAGCCGGTCGCCGATGTGGTTGCTCTCGCCCGCAAACATGGCGCGCTGGTGCATGTGGATGCGGTGCAGGGCTTCGGCAAAATGCCGGTCAATTTTGGTTTGCTCGGCTGCGACCTGATGACGGTGGCGGCCCACAAGGTCGGCGGTCCTGTCGGTGTGGGTGCCTTGGTCATCCGCGATGGACTGGTGGTCGAACCGTTGATCGTTGGCGGTGGCCAGGAATTGCGCCGCCGCGCTGGTACCGAAAACCTCGCGGCTATTGTCGGTTTTGCCGCCATTGCCCAAGAGAAACATATTGATACCAAGACCTTGCGCGATAAATTGGAATCATCGCTGGAAGGCACGATTGTCTTCGGTACAGGCGCTGAACGTCTTCCCAACACCACATGTTTCGCCACACCTGGCCTCACTGCTGAAACCTTGCTGATGAATTTTGATCTCGCAGGATTGGCCGTCTCATCGGGCTCGGCTTGTTCATCTGGCAAGGTTGGCCGCTCGCACGTACTTGATGCCATGGCGATAGCACCTGACATCTCTTCTGCTGCCATCCGCGTAAGTCTCGGCTGGAACAACACCGCTGCTGACGTGCAGCACTTCATCACCGTTTGGAAACATCTGCTTGAGCGCCATCGGGCGCGCCGGGCCGCCTGAGGAAAATGCATGGCTGATCTCGACACCATAGAACTCGTCAAGGACATCGAAGTCGACAAGTACAAGTACGGCTTCGAAACCGATATCGAGTCTGACCTTGCCCCCAAGGGACTTGATGAAAGCACGGTGCGCTTCATCTCGGACAAGAAGGGTGAACCGCAGTGGATGCTGGAATGGCGGCTGGAGGCCTACCGCAAATGGCTGAACATGGAGCTGCCCACCTGGGCCAAGGTCTCCTATCCGCCGATTGATTTCCAGGACTTGCACTATTACTCGGCGCCCAAGTCATCTCCGGCGCCAAAGTCGCTGGACGAGGTCGATCCCAAGCTGCTCGAAACCTATGCCAAGCTCGGTATTCCCCTGAAAGAACAGGAAATCCTCGCTGGCGTCCGCAAGCAAGGTGAGAAAAGCGACCTCGATGGCGAGTCGGGCGGCGAATACGCTTCTGGCAAAGTCGCCGTGGACGCGGTGTTCGACAGCGTCTCCGTCGTCACCACGTTCAAGGATGAACTGAAAAAACACGGCGTCATCTTCTGCTCGATTTCGGAAGCGCTGCGCGAACACCCGGATCTGGTGAAGCAGTATCTCGGCTCCGTCGTTCCCCAAGGCGACAATTTCTATGCCGCACTCAACGCGGCCGTGTTCTCCGATGGTTCATTTGTCTATGTGCCACCGGGCGTGCGCTGCCCCATGGAACTGTCCACCTATTTCCGCATGAACGCCAAAAACACCGGCCAGTTCGAGCGCACCCTGATCATTGCCGACAAGGGCTCCTACGTGTCGTATCTCGAAGGCTGCACGGCACCGACCCGTGATGAAAGCCAGTTGCATGCTGCCGTGGTGGAACTGATCGCACTCGATGACGCCGAAATAAAATATTCAACAGTGCAGAACTGGTATCCCGGCGACGCGGAAGGCAAGGGCGGAATCTACAATTTCGTCACCAAGCGTGGTGATTGCCGTGGTCCCCGTTCCAAGATTTCCTGGACCCAGGTGGAAACCGGTTCTGCCATCACCTGGAAATACCCCAGCTGCATCTTGCGCGGTGATGACTCGCGCGGCGAGTTCTACTCCATCGCCATCTCCAACGGCCGCCAGCAGGTCGACAGTGGCACCAAGATGATCCATCTCGGCAAGAACTCATCGAGCCGGATCATTTCCAAGGGCATTGCAGCAGGCCGCAGCGACAACACCTATCGCGGGCTTGTGTCTGCCCATCGCAAGGCCTTGAACGCGCGCAACTTCACCCAGTGTGACTCGCTGCTGATCGGCGACAAGTGTGGCGCTCACACCGTTCCGTATATTGAGAGCAAGACCTCGACGGCGCAGTTTGAGCACGAGGCCACGACCTCAAAAATATCCGACGACCAGATGTTCTACTGCATGTCGCGCGGCCTTTCACAGGAAGAAGCCGTGGCCTTGATCGTCAACGGCTTTGTGCGCGACGTACTGCAACACTTGCCGATGGAATTCATGGCCGAGACGCAGAAGCTCATTGGTATTTCGCTGGAAGGAAGCGTCGGATGATCCAGAATTTGACTGCCCTCGACATCGCGCTGCCCATCGGTCTTGGTGCCATGTTCGGCTTCTTCCGCTACCAGGCTTATCTCCGGGCGCAGTTGGAAGATGCCAAGAACCGCGCTGCCATGGATGCCGTGAAGGGTATTCTCGGCATGGCCGCCATCACCCTCATTCTCAAATACTTCGCCATCACTTGATCCGGAATAAACATGCTTGAAATCAAAAATCTACACGTGAAACTTGCTGACGAGGATCGCGAAATTCTCAAGGGTCTCACTCTGTCGGTGAAGGCCGGCGAAGTGCACGCCATCATGGGCCCCAATGGCTCCGGCAAGTCGACACTGTCTTACGTGCTATCGGGTCGTGAAGGTTACGAAGTGACCGAAGGTTCCGTGACTTACAAGGGTGAAGACCTGTTGGCCTTGCAGCCTCATGAGCGCGCCGCAAGGGGCGTGTTCCTCGCTTTCCAATACCCGATCGAAATTCCCGGTGTGGCCACGATGCAGTTTCTCAAGGTGGCACTCAATGCCCAGCGCAAATCCCGTGGGCAGAAGGATATGACCGCGCCGGAATTCATGCGCCACGTCAAGGAGCGCGCCGCCAGACTGAACATTGCACAGGACATGCTGAAGCGGCCAGTGAACGTCGGCTTCTCCGGTGGTGAGAAGAAACGCGCCGAAATCCTGCAGATGGCGGTGCTTGAGCCTTCGCTCTGTGTGCTTGACGAAACCGATAGCGGTCTCGACATCGATGCACTGCGCGTTGTGGCTGATGGTGTCAATGCGCTGCGCTCGCCTGAACGTGCCATGATCGTCATCACCCACTATCAACGCCTGCTGGATTACATCGTCCCCGACAAGGTGCACGTGCTCTCCGATGGCAAGATCGTGAAGACTGGCGGCAAGGAACTGGCGCTTGAGCTCGAAGAGAAGGGCTACGCCGACTATGTGGTGAAGGCGGCATGAACGCCATCGTTCCCCAAATTCCGTTGACGGACGCCGAGCAAGCGCTGGGCGTGGTCCTTCCCAACCGCCGCATGGAGGAATGGAAGTGGACTGACCTCCGTCGTTTGATCTCCACGGCCTACGCGCCGCAGAATGTTGTGGCAAGGGACAACGATGTTGAGCGCCTGCTGAAGTCAGCACCTTTCGCTGGATTGCATCTGAAGCAGATTGTGTTTGTCAATGGCGTGCTCGACACCGCGCGTTCGCAGGTGAAATCCGTTCCTGCCAAGGTGAATGGCACGTTGGTCTCTGATGACATCGTCATCCTCAGCGATCGTCTGCAGGCAACCGGCGTCATGCTGACGCTGGATGGCAATGCCGATACACCTATCGAAATTGTCCACGTGACGACTGATGGCCCGGCGCGCGCCCACGGCGTGCGCCATGTGATCAACGTCGCCCCCGGAGCATCTGCCACCATCGTGGAAACCTTTGTCGGTGAAGGTGACTATCTGTCCACCGCCGTCATCGACGTGGACATGGGAGCGGGCGCACGTCTTGACCGAATCAAGGTTGAACACGAAGCGCCACTGGCAACGCATCTCAGCCACGCTATCGTCAAGCTGGGCAAGAATGCCGTGCTGCGCGATTTCACACTCACGTCCGGCGGCGCGCTCAATCGCCAGAACGGCACGTACACTTTCACTGGCGAAGGTGCCGACGCCAAAATTTCCGGCGCTTATCTTTTGAATGGCAAACAACACGCTGACACCCGGCTTGTTGTCGATCACGCCGTCCCTCGCTGCACCTCGCGCGAGCTCTTCAAGGTCGTCATGGATGGCAATGCCCGCGGCATATTCCAGGGCAAGGTCATTGTCCGGCCTGATGCCCAAAAGACCGACGGCAAGCAGTCTTCACACGCGCTGTTGCTCTCCGAAATGGCCGAGTTTGACGCCAAGCCGGAACTGGAAATCTATGCAGATGACGTGGTCTGCGGCCATGGTGCCACGTCCGGTGATCTCAACCACGACCATTTGTTCTACATGATGTCGCGCGGCATTCCGGAAGCGGAGGCAAAGTCACTGCTCATCGCTGCATTTGTCGGCGAAGCTTTTGAAACCATCGAACATGAAGGCATCCGCGAAGCGCTGGCCTCCTATGCGGAGGGCTGGCTGTCGCGCCGCTGATGTATAACCCGGAAACCATACGCGCCGACTTTCCCATCCTCTCCCGCGAGGTCTATGGCAAGCCGCTGGTCTATCTCGACAACGCAGCCTCGGCACAAAAGCCCAAGGCCGTAATGGATGCGATGATGCATTCCATGACGGCAGAATACGCCAACGTACACCGTGGCCTGCACTTTCTGTCCAATGCAGCGACGCAGGCTTTCGAGGATGCGCGCGAGAGTGTGCGGCGTTTCCTCAACGCGCCATCAAAGGACCAGATCATTTTCACTCGCAATGCCACCGAGGCCATCAATCTCGTGGCGCAGAGTTTTGGCGGCATGGTGATCGGTGAAGGCGACGAGATCGTTCTCTCCATTCTTGAACACCACTCCAACATCGTACCCTGGCACTTCCACCGCGAGCGCCACGGTGCCGTGATCAGGTGGGCACCCATCGATGACGAGGGCAATTTTCTCATCGAGGAATTCGCCAAATTGCTGGGTCCACGAACCAAAATGGTCGCCCTTACCATGATGTCGAACGCACTCGGCACCATTGTTCCGGTGCACGACGTAATTGCGCTGGCCCACGCCAAGGGCATTCCCGTTCTGGTGGATGCAAGCCAGGGCGCCGTCCACGGCAGCGTTGATGTGCAGGCCCTGGATGCGGACTTTGTGGTCTTTACCGGCCACAAGACTTATGGTCCGACGGGCATCGGCGTGCTCTACGGCAAGGCCGAGCACTTGAAGAAAATGCCGCCTTATCAAGGCGGTGGCGAGATGATCTCGGAAGTCACTGTCGATGGCATCACCTACAATGAACCGCCTCACCGCTTCGAGGCAGGCACTCCGGCAATCGTTGAAGCCATCGGTCTGGGTGCGGCCCTCGACTACATGCGTGGCGTCGGGGTTGACGCGATAGCCGCCCATGAAAGAGACCTGCACAACTATGCCATGGAACGCCTCTCCGCCATCAACAGCCTGCGCATCTATGGCCGGGCCCGCGCCAAAGGCCCGATTATTTCTTTCATGATGAATGGTGCGCATGCCCATGATGTGGCCACGGTGATTGACCGCCATGGTGTCGCGGTGCGCGCCGGCACCCACTGCACGCAACCCCTGCTGCAACGCTTCGGCCTCACCGCAACGTGTCGCGCGTCATTCGCCATGTATAACACCAGGGAAGAGGTTGATAAACTGGCAGAGGCCCTTATCTCTGCTCAAAGGATATTCGGATAATGGACGTCGCACAAACCACGGTTACAACCGCAACCGGCAACGCGCCAAACCCGTCGGCCATTCCGCCGGATGAATTGGCGCGCCTGACCGATGACATCATCGCCGCGCTGAAGACGGTCTATGATCCGGAAATCCCGGTGGACATCTACGAACTTGGCCTCATCTACAAGGTCGACATCGACGATGACCGCAACGTTGCGATCGACATGACGCTGACGGCACCGGGCTGCCCGGTGGCAGGTGACATGCCGGGGTGGGTTGAAAATGCTGTTGGCTCCGTGCCGGGCGTGCAGGCCGTCAAGGCCAAGATCGTCTTTGACCCGCCGTGGGATCATAGCCGCATGTCGGAAGAAGCCCGCATGGCAATGAATATGTGGTAAGGTGAAGACATGGGCCAGGCCGCAAGACCGCAAGTGATCAAACTGACCGATGCCGCAGCCGCGCGCATCCGCGACCTCATGGCGAAGGGCGAAGGCATGGGCCTGCGCGTCGGCGTGAAGAACGGTGGCTGCGCCGGCATGGAATATACCCTGGAATGGGCCAGGGAGCAGGGCCGCTTTGATGAAGTGGTCGAGGACAAGGGTGCCAAGGTGCTGATTGATGCCAAGGCGCTGATGTTCCTGCTCGGCACCGAAATGGACTATCAGGCTGGTCTGTTGAAATCGGGCTTCGTCTTCAACAATCCGAACCAGACGTCAGCTTGTGGCTGCGGCGAAAGCGTCGAATTGAAACCTGCGGTGCAGCAGCCCTGAGGTGGCAGCTACTATTTGCTGCTCGTCAATTTGCGCGCCGGGGCGCGTTCAGCCGGGCCGGCAAAGGTAACTCCGACCGTATTGTTGTGTGTCCAGGCAACTTCAACGGGCCGGATCGTGTTGTCCGAGACGATAAGCAACTGGAACCGGTGTGGCAGCGACAACGCACCGTCAATCCTGATCTTTGCCCCCGTATCCGAAACATCGCGAATGCTGCAATCAATTGAACCCCAATCGTCAAACACGATCTTCGCCGATTTGAGAACACGATGGCGTCGCGCAATCCGGTTGTCCGCGGAGGAGGCGGGCAATGTCGGGTCCGTGGTTTGGTCGAGGTTCACCAGTGTCATGTGGTGTACCCTAGACGCTCATGTCTTAAGCGTCAGACAATTGCTTTGAGTGGAGGTTTTCCACGCAGACGCAACTGACGCGCGAGTTAAACTCGCGTTGTCCGGGTCAGGAAAGCAGGCATGTTGCCTTGGTCAAAACCTTTGAATTCCGGACCATCATCACCTTTTTCGCGGTGGTTTTCGCGGCGTTGCTGGGTCTGCGGTTGGCGGGCAGGTGCAACACTGCGTGGCGGGTGTGTTGGTCGGGCCGGGCGTTCCGCTTTAACCACCGATTCAACATGTTCGATGATTTCGGCTGCCGGTTCGGCGATATCAGGGTTGTGTTCAACTTTTGCAGCGCGGCGCGGCGGGCGTTCTGCCCGGGCCGGACGGTCACTGCGCTCGCCCCGTTGCGGGCGGCGGCTTCGGCGTTCATCGCGCGGCGCTGCCTCGTCGTCAGACACAGCAACACCAATCTCGAACCAGTCAATTGATTTCTGGATCAGCTCCTCGATCGCCTTGAAGTGCTTGCCGTCATGGCTGGTGACCAGCATGTAAGCGTTGCCTTCGCGACCAGCACGGCCAGTGCGGCCGATGCGATGTACGTAGTCTTCCGAATGGATTGGCACATCAAAGTTGAAAACATGGCTGACTTCAGGAATGTCGAGGCCACGCGCCGCGACGTCTGAGGCTATGAGGAATGTCACTTCCTGGGCCCGGAAGGCAGCAAGCGTGCGAAGCCGCGCCGACTGGTCCATGTCGCCATGTAAGGCAGCGGCATTGAAGCCGTGACGCTGCAAGGATTTTTCCAGCAAGGCCACAGTGGTCTTGCGATTGGCGAAGACAATGGCGTTCTTGATCTCGCCCTGTGAACGGATGAGGGTGCGCAACGCATCGCGCTTGGCCTTGGGATCAGACGGGCACTTCACCGCAAATTGCGCAATGGAGGCCGCAGTTGACGACACTGCAGAGGTTTCGATTTGCACCGGATTGTGCAGGAATTGTGCAGTCAAACGCTGGATTTCCGCCGGCATGGTGGCCGAGAAGAACAGGGTTTGCCGGGTGAAGGGCAGAAGCTTGCAAATGCGTTCAATGTCGGGAATGAAGCCCATGTCGAGCATGCGGTCGGCTTCGTCGATGACCAGCAGTTCCACGCCCGTCAACAGCAGCTTGCCGCGCTCAAAATGATCAAGCAATCGGCCGGGCGTGGCGATGACAACATCTGCACCGCGATCGATCTTTGCAGCTTGGGGATCAAAGGCCACGCCACCGATCAAAGTGGCGACTGAGAGATTGTGCAATCGGCCAAGCGACTCAAATGCTTCCTGAACCTGCATTGCCAATTCGCGCGTTGGCTCGAGAATGAGCGTGCGCGGCATGCGGGCGCGAGCGCGGCCTTTTTCAAGAAGTGTAAGCATTGGCAGCACGAAGGCTGCCGTCTTGCCTGAACCTGTCTGGGCAAGACCCAAGACGTCGCGGCGGGCAAGTGCATGTGGAATGGCTTCGGCCTGAATGGCAGTGGGCGTGGTGTAGCCTGCAGCCGCAACAGCTTCGATAACCTTGGGGCTCAATCCGAGCGTCGAGAAACTCATGTCGTGTGAAATTACCTGGGCGAGAAAGGGAGAGGGGCGGGACGGCTCGCCAAGACCAAAGCGCCTGCACAGTGCCGCCATTAGGGATTTCGCAGTGAAGAGTCAAACCGCGCGGTGTCACACCCCGCAAATCGGAGATGGAGCCACGTACGCCACCAACCATGGGCCAGCCATGGAGCGAGGAGCGCCTATCAGGGTTAATATGTGAGGGCGATCAGTGATTCTGCTGTCCGCAAAGACCAAGGGGATCCAACATGAAGAAACTTACTGCTGAATTCTTCGGCACATTCTGGCTCGTTCTGGGCGGCTGCGGCAGCGCCGTTCTCGCAGCAGCCTTTCCAGGCGTCGGCATTGGCCTCATGGGCGTATCACTGGCCTTTGGCCTCACGGTGCTGACCATGGCATACGCCGTTGGCGGGATTTCAGGCGGCCATTTCAACCCTGCTGTCTCGGTGGGTCTTGCAACGGCGGGCCGCTTCCCGTGGAGCGATCTGCCAGGCTACGTCATTGTGCAGGTGCTGGGCGGCGCAGCTGGAGCAACCGTTCTCTACCTGATTGCAACCGGCAAGGCAGACTTCACCACTGCCGGAGGCTTCGCCTCCAATGGCTATGGTGAGCATTCGCCTGGCGGTTACACGATGCTTGCTGCCCTGATCGCGGAAGTGGTGATGACGGCGATGTTCCTCATCGTCATCTTGGGTGCCACAGGTCAAAAAGTGCCGGCAGGCTTTGCCCCGATAGCAATTGGCCTCGCACTCACACTCATTCATCTGATCTCCATCCCCGTAACCAACACGTCGGTCAATCCAGCGCGCTCGACTGCTGTGGCGATTTTCACCGGTGGCTGGGCCATTCAACAGCTCTGGCTGTTCTGGCTTGCGCCAATTGTTGGTGCCGTGATTGGTGCCACCGTTCACAAGTCGTTGCTCGCAGACGATTGAGTCGTTTCGGCATGACCGCGAAAGGGCGGCGTGTGAAAGCCGCCCTTTTGCATTCCGGTGGCGCGTCGTAAACGCTGTCGATCAAACTCGCGCGGGATGAGCCAATCTGCCACGCGCCACGACGCGTGATTTGTCTTGTCAATTTCCAGCGCAAATGGCATTCGTTTAGAATAATTCTAAAGAATAGTGGAGGTCTTCATGAACAAGATGGATGCAAGTCCTACCGGCAAGTGTCCGGTTTTTCAAAGCCCGACAAAGTTGGGTGTGCGATCGAATCGCGATTGGTGGCCGAACCAATTGAATCTTCGGATGCTGCACCAGAATGCCGCCCCATCGAGCCCGATGGCCAAGGACTTTGACTACGCAAAAGCGTTCAAGTCCCTCGATCTGAAAGCCGTGAAGAAGGACCTGCGCAAGCTGATGACTGCATCGCAGGACTGGTGGCCCGCCGACTACGGCCACTACGGACCATATTTCATTCGCATGGCCTGGCACAGTGCCGGCACCTACCGCACCGGCGATGGCCGCGGTGGCGCATCATCGGGCACTCAGCGTTTTGCACCGCTCAACAGCTGGCCCGACAACGTCAATCTCGACAAGGCCCGCCGCCTGTTGTGGCCCATCAAGCAGAAGTACGGCAACGCCATTTCGTGGGCCGATTTGATGATCCTCACCGGCAACGTTGCGCTTGAATCCATGGGCTTCAAGACATTTGGTTTTGCCGGTGGCCGCGAAGACATCTGGGAACCGGAAGAGGATATTTACTGGGGCACTGAAACGACCTGGCTGGGCGACAAGCGCTACAGCGGTGATCGCGACCTTGAGAACCCGTTGGCGGCTGTGCAGATGGGTCTGATCTACGTGAACCCGGAGGGCCCCAACGGCAATCCCGATCCGGTGGCGTCAGGCCGCGACATTCGCGAAACGTTTGCCCGCATGGCCATGGACGATGAAGAGACTGTCGCATTGACGGCGGGTGGCCACACCTTCGGCATGACTCACGGTGCAGGTGACGCCAGCCTCGTCGGGCCAGAACCGGAAGCCGCACCGCTGGAAGCACAAGGCCTCGGTTGGGTCAGCAAGTTCGGCACGGGCATGGGTGGTGACACCATTTCGTCAGGTCTTCATGGCGCTTGGACGGCAAATCCGACTGTGTGGGACATGGGCTATTTTGATGCGCTGTTTGGCTATGAATGGGAACTCGGCAAAAGTCCTGCTGGGGCCCAGCAATGGCACGCCAAGAACCTCGCTGAAAAGGATATGGCACCGCACCATGCCGACCCGTCGCGCAAGGTTCCGACCATGATGACCACCGCCGACATGGCCATGCGCATGGATCCGGCCTACGAAAAAATTTCGCGCGCGTTCCACAAGGACCCGAAAAAGTTTGCCGACGCTTTTGCCCGCGCCTGGTTCAAGTTGACCCATCGCGACATGGGCCCGAAGGTGCGCTACCTCGGACCGGAAGTTCCGAATGAAGACTTGATCTGGCAGGACCCGCTTCCGGCTGCAAAGAAGCCAGTCATCGGTCCCAAGGATATTGCAGCGCTCAAGACAAGGATCGCCAAGTCTGGCCTGTCGACGGCGGAGCTGGTGCAGACTGCCTGGGCTTCGGCCTCAACTTTCCGTGGTTCCGACAAGCGTGGTGGCGCCAATGGCGCACGCATCCGCCTTGCGCCGCAGAAGGATTGGCAGGCCAACCAGCCCGAACAACTTGCCAAGGTACTGGCTGTCTTTGATGGCATCCGCACCGGATTCAACAAGGGCAAGAGCAAGGTTTCACTCGCCGACCTCATCGTTCTGGGTGGCGTGGTCGGCGTTGAGCAAGCCATCAAGGCGGCTGGTCATTCTGTGAAAGTACCGTTTGTGCCAGGGCGCACTGATGCCACACAAGAACAGACGGACGTCGAATCCTTCGCCGTCCTGGAACCGGTGTCGGACGGCTTCCGCAATTATCAGAAGTCCACATTCTCGATCCCCGCCGAGGAACTGCTTGTCGACAAAGCCCAACTTCTGACGCTGACCGCGCCGGAGATGACTGTGCTTGTCGGCGGCCTGCGAGTGATTGGCGGCAACCATGGCAACTCCCGTCATGGTGCGTTCACCAAGCGCAAGGGCGCTCTGACCAACGACTTCTTCGTCAACTTGCTCGGCATGGATACAGTGTGGACGCCATCTTCAGAAGATGCCGGAACGTTTGAAGGCCGCGACCGCAAGACGGGTGCAGCAAAGTGGACGGGAACCCGTGTTGACCTGGTTTTTGGTTCGAATTCCCAGTTGCGCGCTCTGTCCGAGGTCTACGCCCAGGCTGACTCACAGAAGAAGTTTGTCGCAGACTTTGTTGCAGCCTGGACCAAGGTGATGAATGCGGATCGCTTTGATCTTAAATGAGCCTCTGCCTGGCAAAGGGCAGTCCGGTTGACCCAAGAGTTGATTTTGGATCGGACTGCCCGAATGTTAGCGTTGGAGCAGACAAATGCAGAGAGGCCTAAGAAAATGACTCCACCTGCAAATCCATAGGACATTGCAGTCGTCTGAACGTCTGTGCTGTCAACGCCCCCGATGGCGCGGATGGTTGGATAGTTTAATGAATCCACGCTTGGCCAGATGGCCATGAAGAAGCCCCGCGCGGTACGCCACCCCGGGGCTTCACCTGTTCTGGCGGCTGCCATGGTGGAAAAACTGTCTGCCACCGCCATCGCAAAGCTGCTTCCCAAACCCACCATTTCGCGGCTAGAACATTGTCATGACCGCCGTTCTTGCCCTTCCAGTCCTTGAAACTCCAACGCTCTTGTTGCGGGAAATCCAGGCGCGCGACACCATGAACCTCGCGGCCTTCATGACCCAGCCGCGTTACCAGCGCCACATTACCCATCGCCTGCGGGACGAGGCCGCAGTGGCTGATTTTGTGCGCCGTCAGGTTGCCGTGCAGGGTGACCGCCGCCGTCAGATTTACCATCTTGCAGCCGAGGAAAAGCTGAGCGGCGACGTGGTGGGCGAGGGCTTTATCATTGCCCACGGTGGACAGGACTATGAAGTTGGCTGGGGTGTTCATCCCGCCATGTGGTCGATGGGACTGGGCAGCGAAATTGGTCGCGCCTTGCTGGCGATCGCCTTCGAACGCCTCAAGGCCAAGTCGGTCTGGTGCAAGATCATGACGCCCAACGGGGCTTCTGTGACCGTGGCGCGCCGCATCGGCATGAACGACGCGGGCTCCCAGGCTGACTATCCGGTGGGCCAGGGACGCTTTGAACGGGTCAACATTTTCCGTATCGCTGCGTCAGACTACTTTGAATTGCCTTATTAATTCCCATTCTGCGCCCAGCGAGCGCCCCATTCCCGCGCGACATGTGGCATGAGATACGCACAGTGGAGGCGATCATGAAGATGATTTTGCGCCCGGGTGTTCTGGGAATTTTGGTGGTCTGCTTCGCCGGGCCGGAAGCTGCATTGGCAACGCCCAAAGACTATTGCGAGGCCTATGCCCGGGATTTTGCCGACCATGGGTCCAAGGAAGAGAAGATCTGGGCGTCACACCACGCCAATGCGCTGGCCGATTGCCTGTTCCAATTTCAACCCACCCGGACCGAGCCAGCCAAGGCTGCGGCACCCAAAGTGGTGAAACAGGCAGCCAAGCAGCCTCCAGCCAAGCGGACAAAAGTGAAAGCGCGGGCTGAGCCAGCACCCGAAGCCGAGATCGCAGAGCCATTGCCCGACCCGGCAGTGATCGTTGCTCCCGACATCGAGCCACCGCAGAAGTCGGCCAAATCGTCAAAGACTGTTGCCAAGGTGGTCATTCCAGCAGCCCAGTCTGCCAAGAAGACGCTTCTGGCAAAGTTCTTTCCGCGCGCTTCCGCAGCCCCAGCCGCACCCGGAAAAGCCGCACCCGGAAAACTGGTTCGCGGTTCTTCCGCCTGGCTTGACTACTGCGAGCGCAAGTATGCTTCGTTCAATCGCGATACCGGCACGTACAAGTCGTACAAGGGCGTGGAGCGCAAATGCCTCGTGACCAATTGAGCTGGTGACACCACTAACTCTGGCAATCGCCATCTCAAGCCTCTATGCCGCCCACCATGGCAATGACAGAGAAGAACGTGCGCGTTGTCGGAGCAGGTCCTGCAGGCCTCATGGCCGCCGAGGTGCTGGCGCAAGGTGGCGCGCGCGTCACCATCATTGATCATCATGTCAGTCCGGCACGCAAGTTCCTGCTGGCCGGGCGCGGTGGCCTCAATCTCACGCACGCCGAAGCGCTCGACCAGTTGCTCGCACGCTATGGCACGGCGCGGCATTTTCTCGAACCGGCGATCCGTGATTTCCCGCCATCAGCGGTGCGCGACTGGTCGGCGGGACTTGGCATTGCAACGTTCGTTGGCTCGTCGGGTCGAGTTTTCCCCTCTTGCATGAAGGCATCGCCCTTGTTGCGGGCCTGGTTGCGCAGGCTCGGAAGTCTTGGCGTGAGCATGCAGTCGGGGACACCGTGGGCCGGCTTTGATGATGTGCCCACCATTCTTGCGATGGGTGGTGCAAGCTGGCCGGAGCTTGGCTCGGATGCTGGATGGGTCGACATGTTTGCACGCGAAGGAATTTCCGTCACGCCGCTCAGCGCTTCCAACGGCAGGCAACGTGTGGCGTGGAGTGAGACATTCGCCAGCCGCAACGCCGGCACCCCCATCAAGAACGTGGCCCTTACCTCAGGCGCTACCGCCGTGCGAGGCGAGGTGATGATCTCCAGGGACGGCATTGAGGGTGGCGCGATTTATGCGCTGTCTTCGCAACTTCGCGTAACGGGCACCGCACTGGTGATCGACCTCAAGCCAGATCTCTCCCGCGATGAGGTTGTGAAGCGCCTCAGCCGCCCACGCGGCAAGGATTCGCGCAGCACCTTCCTGCGAAAGATGCTCAACCTTTCACCCACCGCAATCGCACTCATGCGCGAAACAGCAAGTGAAAATCCAAAGCATGTACAACTGACCCTCAATGGCCCCGCAGATATACGCCGAGCCATTTCAACTTCGGGCGGCGTTGCCCGCAGCGAAGTCGATGGCAATTTCCGACTGAAGAAGAGACCCAATACCTGGGCCGTGGGCGAGATGTTGGACTGGGATGCTCCCACAGGAGGTTACTTGCTGCAGGCTTGTTTCGCCACTGCCCGCCTTGCAGCGAAAGACTGTCTCGACACGCTTTAACAGTCGCGAAAGCCGATCAGGCCTTGGCCTTCTTCTTGCCGGTCTTGCGGTTGCGCAAGACATGCTCGTGGGCTGCATCATAGAGTGCCGAGTCACGGAATGTCTTGTGACCAAAGACATGTCCCACCAACACCAGCGCCGTGCGCGTGAGCTTCTCCGCCCGCACCTTCTTGGCAATGTCGCCGAGCGTGCCGTGGATAAACTGCTGATCCGGCCACCCGACGCGGAAGGCCACCACCACAGGACAATCCGCACCATAGTGTGGCGTCAATGCACGCTCAATGTGGGCAAGATTGCGCACCGACAAATGAATGGCGAGCGTCGCCTTCGATGCGCCCAGTTTTTCCAGTTCCTCACCCGGCGGCATGGCCGATGATTGCATAGACGTGCGCGTGATGATCACCGTTTGCGCCACTTCCGGCAGCGTGAACTCAGTCTTGAGCGCGGCGGCGGCGGCGGCAAACGCGGGTACACCCGGCGTCACGTCATAGGGAATGTCGAGTGCATCGAGCCTGCGCATCTGCTCGGCAATGGCACCGTAGATCGAGGGATCGCCGGAGTGGACCCGCGCCACGTCATCGCCGCGTTCATGTGCGGATGCGATCTCGGCAATGATCTGGTCGAGGTGCAAGGGGGCGGTATCAATGACGCGCGCACCCATGGGGGCCGCCTTGACGATCTCTTCTGGTACCAGCGAGCCCGCATACAAGCAGACAGGACAGGTCTGAATGAGTTTCAGTCCGCGCACCGTGATGAGGTCAGGTGCGCCCGGCCCTGCACCGATAAAATGAACAGTCATAGAGGTTCCATCTTCTTGGCATAACCGCGCGGCGTGTAGGCATGGGTCTTGCCATCGCCGCGAACGAAAGCCTTGGACTGTGAGGATCCGACCATGACCAAAGTGAGCATGTCGACATTCTGCGAGCGAAAATCTTCGAAACGGATGATGCGGACACTTTCTTCGGGCCGGCCGAGATTGGACGCGAGGACAACTGGCGTATCGGGCTTGCGGTGCGGGCGCAGAAGTTCAAAGGCCTTGTCGATCTGGTCGGTACGCTTGAGCGAACGCGGATTGTAGAAGGAGATGACGAAGTCTCCTTCCGCCGCAGCTTTCACCCGCTGCACGATGGTCTCCCATGGGGTCAGCAAGTCCGACAACGAAATGCAGCAGAAGTCATGCCCGATCATCGCACCGACCCGTGCACTCGCCATCTGGAAGGCGGAAATACCTGGATGCACGTCGACGGCGATGCGGCACGGCTCGCGGTCAATCAATTCATAAACCAGCGCAGCCATGGCATAAATGCCGGCGTCACCGGAACAGACCAGGGCAACCTGCTTTCCCTGCTTGGCCAATGCGATGGCATGGCGGCAGCGCTTCTCCTCGTCACCAAGCGGAAAGTCGTGGCGGGTTTGATCGGTCCGCAGGTCATCAATGAGATCAAGATAAAGCGAATAGCCGACCCAATCCGTGACAGTTCCCATGAGGTGCGTCACGTCGTGGCTGCGTGTCGACCGGCTGCCGGGGCCAATGCCGACGACGGAGACACGGCCTCGCGCCAACCCCTTCATTTCAAGAATAGGCGACGGTGCCCTGGCAACGGCAAGGGTGGCGCGTTTGCTCTTGGTTTTCGTGACAATGAGCTCGGCCCCGGGGCCTGCTGCCGCCAGTGCAGCCGCTTCCGCCACACTGGGTGTTCCCACTGTATCAGCAACATACGATGATGGCGTGGCCACCTTGTCGCTGTAAGCGCTCAGTTCAGCGGCAGTAAAATAGGTGACGCTGGAAAGACCGTGGATGGCCGGTTCATCCATCTTGAGATCAATGGACGCGAAACAGGACACCGCATGAGGCGACAGATTGTGCTGTGCTAAAATTGACGAAATGAGACCGCGTACCTCTGCTGGATCAGTTCCCCGCTCACAACCGATCCCCACCGCAAGAATTTTTGGGTGGAGAACGATCTTGCGTGCATTGCCATTTTCGGCATGAACTGTCTCGACAACCTCAATGGTTTCGCCCCGCAATTTGGCTGCGGTGGCTGCCTTCATGTCCTCTGGATTTCCGAGGCTGTAGCCTGCCTCCGGCTCGTCGAAACTCTTGCCGAAAATCACGTCACTCGCCGTGGTGATGGCTGCTTGACCCTGTAACACCGCTGCGATGGTCCGCGACAGCGCGTTGCCACCATGGTGTCCACCGAGAAGCGGGACGATAATGCTGCCGTCTTCAGCCACCGCGACGACGGCAGGATCATCGCGTTTGCTGTTGAGGTGAGGTGCCACGGCGCGAATAAGAATTCCCGACGCACACACGCCGACGATTGCGCTACCCAAGGAAAATTCAGCAGCCATGGCATGTGTGGCTTTGGCAAAATATTGATCGCACCCTGCCAGACCTTCAGGTCCGTGAATCAAGCCACCAACCGAGGCTTTGATACTCTGCGCCACCGGTAATGCCGAAGGACCAAGAATAAAGATGGCCATATTCCCGTTTCGCATGCTCAGACCTTCACAATAATCGTGGTGAAGTAGGGCAGGGTGTCCCCGGCAATGTCTTCCACCTTGCGGATCGACTGGTCATCTTGCGTTGCCTTGCTCACTGCTGTTGCCCGTGTGATGAGGTCCAGTACCGAGAGCACCTGCTTCACCTTGCCGAAATGGCGGCCAACCTTGATGATGGCGGCGGACTGGCAGGTTGCCAATTCGTCGCGCAGGCGATCCGCATCAAGCGTCGCTGGCAACACCTTCAGAACGTCATTACGCTCACACAATGGCTGCGCCATTTGCGCGGCGCACGCCGTGACCGACGTCACACCCGGCACCACTACAGTCGGAAACCGGCCTGCCAGCCGTTCAAATACATACATGAAGCTGCCGTAGAAGAAGGGATCACCTTCACACAGCATCACGACATCTTGTCCCCGTGAGAGATGTTCGGCAATGCGCGCCGCACCCGCGTCATAGGCAGTCTGTGCCGGCTCACGCTCCACCCGCATTGGCATATCAATGGCAATCTCGATGGTGCCTTCAGAGAAGAACGGCGACGCGATCATGCGCGCCGTGCTGTCGCTGCCATTGGCGGCGAGATAGGCGATTGTCCGCGCTGTGGAGATGAGCCGCCAGGCCTTCACCGTCATCAATTCCGGATCGCCTGGGCCAACGCCCACACCATACAAGGTTCCCACCGTGTTCATGGCTTGATGACCCGCCATTGCGTGACGGCCATGCGTGGGCGCATGGCCCGCAGATGGCCCACGCGCGTCAGTGTGGAAATATCAATGCGCACCAGTTCACCGCCATGCTTTTCTTCGAGGTCATAGAGATGCATCTCACCTTCGAGCGTAACAACATTGGCGACCATCCGGCCGCCAGATGGCAGATGCGCCCACGCGCCTTCGAATGTTCCGGGTTCAGAAATGCCTCCACCAATGAACACCGCATGGGGCGTTGGCAGTCCTTCGTAAGCGGCAGGCGCAGCACCTGCAATCACCTTGAGGCGCGGCGTTCCCAACTGGTCAGCGTTGGCTGCGATCATCGTGCGGCGTCCGGCATCCGGTTCAATGGCAATCGCCTCGCAGCCGCGCGCAGCGCGCATCCATTCTATGCTGATCGAGCCCGAGCCCGCCCCAACGTCCCACAGCACTTGGTCGGGAGCAGGGGCAAGGGCCGCCATTGTGGCTGCCCGCACGTCGCGCTTGGTGATCTTGCCGTCATGCTGGAATGCGTCATCGGGCAATCCGGCAAGGCGCGACCAGATTTTGGCCTTCGTCCCGGCGATGCAATGCACTGCCAGCAGATTGAGGGGCGACCAGTTGTGTTGCGGCATGTCATGGGCGGCAAAGCTCGTGATGGTTTCAGCCGTACCGCCGATGTTTTCCAATACAGTCACGGCGCTGCCGCCGAAGCCGCGCGCGATGAGGCGGCGGCAGACTTCTGCCACGGATGACCCATCTTCAGTCAGTATGAGCAGCCGCGCATCCGGCTGTATGAAAGTTTCGACATTCGCTGCCGGGCGTCCGTGGATGGTGAAGCAATCGCAGTCGGGTATGGACCAGCCCATTCGCGCTGCTGCGAGCGAGAAGGACGACAGATGGGGGATAATCTCGATATCTGCCTTCGCAATGAAGGTGAGGATCTTGCGTGCCACGCCAAAGTTCATGGGATCGCCGGTGGCGAGAATGACTGTGGCAGTGCCGGCAAGTGGCTTCAATTGCTCGGCAACAGCAGAAAATGGTTGTGGCCAGAGCATCTGCTTGGCGGTCCCCGGCGGCATCATGGCAAGTGTGCGCTGCGATCCGATGACAACCTTGGCAGCAGCAAGGGCCGCACGCGCCCGCGCACCGAGGCCCGCGAAACCATCTTCACCAATGCCAACGATAGTGAGCCAGACACTCATGATGATTTTTCACTCAATATGGCGTTGATGACAGCGGCCGCCATTGCCGATCCGCCCTGCCGTCCACGCAGTGCAATGTAGGGAATGTCACGTGAATTGTTGATCAACTGGTCCTTGCTCTCCGCTGCACCCACAAACCCCACGGGGAAGGCCACGATGGCGGCAGGTTTGGGCGCTCCGGCATCAATCAAGTCGAGCAGATGAAACAGTGCGGTTGGGGCATTGCCGATCACCACGATTGCGTTGTCAAGGTGTGGACGCCATAGCTCCACCGCAGCGGCAGACCGCGTATTGACCATCTCGCTTGCCAGCGGCTTGGTGCGTGGATCATTCAGTGTACAGATGATCCGTTGGCGATCAGGGAACAAGCCGTCGATGATACCGTGGCGGACCATCTCGGCATCGACGAGGATTTTCGCACCACCAGCCAGCGCCTGTCGGACTGCCGGCACAAAGTCGGGAGAGATGACGAGATTGCGAACAATGTCCGTCATGCCACAGGCGTGAATGACACGCGTTGCGACTGCCCGCGCGTTGGCGGGCACAAATGAGAGGTCGGCCTCTGCCTCTATGGTCGAGAAGGAGAGAGAATAGATTGCGTCAGGATTTTTCAAGTAACTACTCATGAGTTCGGCGGCTTGAGCGTCTTTGGCCCCAGCGGATGATCGGCGTGGGGGTAGGGTGCGTGGGCGTGATCATGGCTGTGGCCAATATGATGATCATGATGATGGTGGGCATTGCTGACGGGACGTGATTCGAGTTCAAATGGGCCGCTTCCGGATGTCGCTGCGCTGTTGTCCGAAGTACCGATCCCTTCGACGTGATGATGGTGGCTTTCTTGCACCGCACCGACCTCGGCTTCGAAGCCAAGCACCTGCGTGCGATATTTGCACAGCTGACAATTCATCGAAACATCACCGGAAAGTATCTGTTCGATGCGCTCCACGAAGGTGTCTATCACCGCGGGGTGATCATTGAGGTAGGACGCCTTGACGAATTCGATATCTGGATGCCGCGCCGCCACCTCATCGGTAGCGTCGTAAATACGCTGGACCAGAATGCCGGTGAAAAGAAAATAGGGAAACACGATGATGCGTTTGAAGCCGAGCTTGACGCAATGTTCCAATGCTGGTTCGACCAGCGGAAAGGTGACGCCGGAATAAGCAACTTCACCCCAGCCAAAACCGAAACCCTCCCACAACATGCGCATGACTTTGCTGACATTGGAGTTGGCGTCAGGGTCTGACGCGCCACGCCCGACAACGACCAGCATCGTTTCATGCTTCGAGATATGGTCTCCGGCAGCAGCAACTGCCGCGCTGATGCGATCTCCTGCGGCGCGCAGCATCCGCGGGTCAATGCCGAGCTCCTTGCCATAGTTGATGGTGAGATCATTCTGTGCAGCATAAGCGTTGAGCACTGAAGGGATGTCGTTCTTGGCGTGGCCTGCGGCAAACAACATGCCCGGCACGGCGAGTACCCGCGTGGCACCACTCGCCTTCAGCTTGTCCAGCCCCTCGCGGATGATCGGCTTGGCAAATTCCAGATAGCCGAATTCCACCGGATATTGCGGCAGACGCTTCTTGAGATGCCCGGCCAGTACGGCAAATTCGGTCACGGCTTCGGTGTCCCGGCTGCCATGGCCGCACAGCATCACACCCAATTTTTCCGACATCACTTCAGCCTTTCCAACACGCAACGCCGCATCAACGCGGGAGGAAAGGCAGCTTCCGGACTGGGCCCCCGTTTGGGTCGGCCGCACCGGAGTGGCTCTCAGCCCCGCTTCACATCAGGGGGCGCTGCTGGTGTGTTAATAGGGGTTTGCGGAGCCGCTCACAAGGCTGCAAACGTCACCTCAGAACTCAATCCCGGCCTGCGCCTTCACGCCACTGCGGAAAGGGTGCTTGATTTGCTCCATCTCGGTCACAAGATCGGCAAGTTCAATCAATTCTGCAGGCGCGTTGCGGCCAGTGATGATGATGTGCTTGTCCACCGGCCGCGCCTTCAACACCTCAAGCACTTCCGTCACCGGCAGGTAGTCATAGCGCAAAACGATGTTGAGTTCATCGAGCATCACCATTTTGTAGGATGGATCGGCAATCATCTTCTTGGCTTCTTCCCAGCCTTCGCGGGCATGCGCCATGTCGCGTGCCCGGTCTTGTGTCTCCCAGGTGAAGCCTTCCCCGGCAACCTTGATGGTGACGAGGTCGGGGAATTTTTCCAACACGGATCGCTCGCCTGTGTCCCACGCACCCTTGATGAACTGGATCACCCCGGATTTGAAACCATGGCCGACGCAACGGAACACCATGCCGAAGGCGGCAGTGGACTTGCCCTTGCCCTTGCCGGTGTGAACGATGAGCAATCCGCGCTCAATCGTCTTGCCGGCCATGATCTTGTCACGGGCGGCCTTCTTCTTGGCCATCTTGTCGTGGTGGCGGGCGAGGTCGTGGCCCTTTTCGCCGCCAGCTTCTTCATTTGTTTCGTCGGTCATTTTTGCAGCTCTTTCAGGCGGTCATAGGAGGAATTGAGACGGGGCTGCCAAAGGCCGCGGGCGATGGCTTCTTCCAGCCGCGCCGCGATCTCTTTCAGCGCGTGGGGATTGTTGTCGGCAATGAACAGTGCGCGTGTCATCATCGGCGATATAGGCATCATAGGCGAGATCGAAATGATGCGACTTCACGGCGTCTGCCGTCGCGGCAAAGGCGAACATGTAATCGACAGTTGCGGCAATTTCGAAGGCACCCTTGTATCCGTGCCGCTTCACGCCCGCGATCCATTTCGGGTTGACGACCCGCGAGCGCACCACCCGCGATACTTCCTCGTCGAGCGTTCGGATCAACGGGCGCTCCGGCCGTGAATGATCTGGGTGATAGCTCGCTGGCTGCTTGCCGGAGGCCGTTTCGACAGCCGCAGCGAGACCACCCTCGAACTGGTAGTAGTCATCGGAGTCAAGCAGGTCATGTTCGCGGTTGTCCTGATTGTGAATGACAGCTTCAATGTTGGCGAGGCGCTGGCGGAATGTCTCTTCCATGCGAATGCCATTGGCCTTGGCCCCATAAGCATAGGCACCCCAGGTCACATAGGCCGCAGCGAGATCGGCCCGCGTTTGCCACAGGCCCTCGTCGATCAACGTTTGCAGGCCTGCACCATAGGCGCCAGGTTTGGCACCGAAAATGCGCTGTGCAGAGAGTGATCGTGCATCACCATCAGAAACTCCCGAGGCCATCAGTGCGGCCGCTTCAGCAGCCATCCGCGCCGCGATGGGGTTGAGGTCTTCCGGCTCATCCAGCGCGCCCACCGCTTGTATGGCCTTGTCGATCAACTCGATCTGCAAAGGAAAGGCATCGCGGAAAAATCCCGAGATGCGCAGCGTCACATCAACCCGTGGCCGGTCCAGCACGGCGGCGGGAATGACTTCAAAACCAGTGACCCGCCAGCTGGCAGTATCCCATACAGGTTTGACGCCGATCAGTGCGAGGGCCTGCGCAATGTCATCGCCGCCGGTGCGCATGTTGGCTGTGCCCCAGGCAGAAAGTCCCAGCCGAAACAAGGTGCTGACCCGTATCCTGGAAGTGCCGTGTGAGCAAGGCCGCGGCCGACGCGCGGCCCAGCGCCCAGGCTGCTGGCGTTGGCAAGGCACGGTTATCAAGTGAGTAGAAATTGCGCCCCGTGGGCAGCACATCGAGCCGCCCGCGCGTGGGCGCGCCGGAGGGACCAGGCGGCACGCGTCGGCCCGACAGTCCGCACAGAAGATTGCGCAGTTCGTTTGCCCCACACGACCGCAGGGCAGGGCGGATAGACGAACCAAGTTGCGAAAGGACGATTGCTGTTTGATGCATACCCGCATCAGGCGTCAAATGTCCCGCCACCAGTGCATGCGCCAGCATCTCCAATCGCTCCACCGTGTCACCCGCCGTGCGCCAGGGATCGGCAGACATGCGCGCGAGTTCCCTTGGGCGTGGCCCGGTCCACGGCTCTGCAAAGTCACACGCCAACGGATCGAATTCGCCCAACCCCAGATCGTGGGAGAGGGCCCGGATCAGCGATTGGTCGCCAGCTTCGCCAATGCCGCGCGGCACGCGCGTCAATGCCACCAGCAGATCGGTTTCCTGTTGTCCTTCTGGCGACGAACCTAGGATATGCAAACCATCGCGGATTTGCGCCTCCTTGAGGTCGCACAGGAATGCATCAAGCTTCTGCAGGTCGGCCTCATCATCGCCGGTAAATCCGGCATCCTTGTCCAGACGGTGGTGGCGGGTGAGATCGAGAATGTTCTCTTTCAACAGTGCCAGCCTGCGGTGATCAAGACCGGCCGCGAGATAGTACTCATCAACCAACGCTTCCAGGTCTTTGAGCGGGCCATAGGTTTCGGCCCGTGTCAGCGGTGGCGTGAGGTGATCAATGATGACGGCACTGCTGCGCCGCTTCGCCTGCGTGCCTTCGCCCGGATCGTTGACAATGAAGGGATAGAGTTGCGGCACCGGTCCCAGCGCGATCTCCGGCCAGCAGTTTTGCGACAGTGCCGTGGCTTTGCCAGGCAACCACTCGAGATTGCCATGCTTGCCATTGTGGATGATGGCAGCCACGCCGAACACCTCGCGAAGCCAGAAATAGCTGGCGAGATAGCCATGCGGCGGCACCAGAGCCGGATCATGGTAAGTGGCTTTGGGGTCAATGTTGTAACCACGCGCCGGCTGAATACCGACGACGACATTGCCGAACTGCAGCAGCGGCAGATGGAAGGCATCACCGCGCACGAAGGGATCATTGACCGCTGGTCCCCAACGCTGCTCCAGTGCCGCGCGAGGTTCACTAGGCAAAGCGCTGAAATAACGTAGATAATCCGTCACGGAAAGAGTGATCGCGGAGACCTTGCGACTGGCTGCATTGGTGACGCCAGCCTGCAAAGCCGTGATCAGGTCATTGCCCGATGCCGGTACTGTTCCAACCTCGTAGCCCGCGGCAGCCAGGGCGTTGAGAATGGCGATTGTGCTTGCGGGGGTGTCGTAGCCAACGCCATTGGCAATGCGTCCGTCCTTGTTGGGATAGTTTGCGAGAATGATGGCAACACGCCGGTCCCGGGCCTCGCTTCGTCGCAACTTCACCCAGTTGGCCGCAAGATCGGCGACGAAAGCGATGCGATCTGCAACCGGCTTGTAGGTAATGATGCGGCACTGGCTCTTCTCGTGCCACAGGGCATCCGCCTTGAACGAGATGCTGCGTGTGGCGATGCGGCCATCGAGTTCCGGCAAGACGATGGACATGGCGAGATCCTTGGCAGCAAGTCCGCGCGTTGATGCGCGCCAATCGTCTTCGCTGCTGCCCGCCAGTGTCACCTGCAAGACCGGACACTCAAATCCGGCAAGCGGATCTTGGGCCTCGTCAGCAATGGCAAAGGCCGTCGCATTCAGTATCACGTCCGGTGGTGCGGCCAGCCAGGCTTCGGCAATCACGGCCCGGCTCGACCTGTCTTTGAGGCTGGCAATATAGAGGGCCGAGACGGACAACCCGCGCGCCGCAAGAGCTTCACATAACTGGTCAATGGGCGCAGTCTGGCCACCCTCAATGACAGAGCGGTAAAAGACGATGCCGACCCGGCCTGACTCACCCAGATCATCATGGCGATAGACAGCAGCAAGTTGAAATGGGACGGGTATTTCAGCACGAACCTCATGTCCAATCAGTCCGGCGCAGAAGCGCAAGGTCTGAATTCCATTTTCCGGTCCACCCAGCGCAAAATATTGGCGCAGGCGCTCGACGTCAGCCGGGCGCAATGTTGAGAGTGCCGCCGTTTCCGTGTCCGCTTCGCTGCCGCCTGGCAGAATGACCAGCGCGGCGCCTGTCTCGGATGCCAGTGCCCGGAGGCTCGCAACACCATACGACCAGTAGCTCTCGCCACCGAGCAGCCGAACCACGATCAATTTTGCCTTGGCAAGGGTCTGTTCGCAGTAGAGATCGACGGAATAGTTGTGTTGCAAGAGCAGCAGGTTGGCGAGACGCACCGAAGGGGCATCTTCGCCCAAGACATCAAGTGCCCGTGCCAGATTGGCAAGTTCGCTGTCCGCCGCAGAAAGAATCACAATGTCGGCGGGGCTTTGCTTCAGGTCAACCGCCTCGGCCGCCCCGTCGATTACGCCGGAGGTGGTGGCGAGGAGATGCATCAGTTCGCCAAGGGCGCTTTCAGCGAGGATTCAATTGCCGCGCGGTCCATGTGCTTTTCACCGATCACCACCAGACGCGTGGCGCGATTTTCGCTCCTGTGCCACGGCCGGTCGAAATAGCTGGTGAGGCGTGGTCCTACAGCCTGCAGCAACAAGCGAGAATCAGAACCTGTCACATCGGCAAAGCCTTTGACGCGCAGAATGTCATGTTCAGCAATTGTTGACTCGACGCGCTTCAGAAGCGCCGCCTTGTCTACAGCACCACCGAGATTGACAGTGAAGGACACGAAGTCGTCATGGTCATGCTGCTCTTCGCCCTCCATTTCATGATGCGAAAGGCGGTTGTGCAGGTCATCTTCAGCCTGGCCATGCAGGCCCAGGAGGACCGCAAGATCAAGTGCACCATGTTTGGCGGTAACCAGGCGCGTACTCGGGCGAACCTTGGTTTTGAGATCGAGTGCTGTCTCCAAGGCTTCAGCTTCGCCGAGCAGGTCGATCTTGTTGAGGATCACCATGTCAGCGGCGTTGAGTTGGTCTTCAAACAACTCCTCAATCGGGTTTTCGTGATCAAGGCTCGGGTCGGCAGCGCGCTGCGCGGCAATGGCAGCTTCATCATCGGCAAACCGTCCCTCGGACAGCGCCTTGGCGTCGATCACCGTCAACACGCCATCGACCGTCACCTGCGCCTTGATTTCAGGCCAGTTGAAGGCCCGTACCAGTGGCTGGGGCAGCGCAAGGCCAGAGGTTTCTATGATGATATGGTCGGGCCTTCGTCCACGCGACAACAGCTTCGCCATGGTGGGCACGAAATCATCCGCCACGGTGCAGCAGATGCAGCCGTTGGCAAGTTCGATGATGTCATCTTCACCGCAGGCCTCATTGCCGCAAGCCTTCAGGATCTCGCCATCAACGCCCAAATCACCAAATTCGTTGATGATGAGGGCAAGCTTGCGGCCCTTGGCATTGGCCAGCATGTGGCGGATCAACGTTGTCTTTCCAGCGCCGAGAAAGCCGGTGATCACTGTGGCGGGGATTTTGCTGGTCATGCCTTGGCGGCCTCTTCATGGGGAGCGAGAGTGATGGCGAGGAACAGTCCTATCAACAGCCACATCAGGAAATTGGCACCAAGACTTGCGGAGACAAATTCGGCTGCAAGGCTGGCAGGCACGCCAGAGGCTTCCGCCGGAGGACGCGGTGCACCGAGAACATGCGGTGCAAGGGCCAACACGGCAGCCGCCAGATAGCGGAACTTGTGAGACTGGGCTGCAATCAACCAGATCGCCATCCCGGTGCAGATGATGGTGCCGATCCACCAGGCCTGGCGCGCGATGACACCTGCCGCCGGCATGCCCGGCAACTCCGGTGGCAACCCGATCGCGGGAGCCAGGGAAACGGCGATGAAGCCGCACAGACCCCAGAGCAGGCCATTGCTGCGGGTGATCGAAATGCCCGACAGGAACGATACGCCAGTGAGCAGCAAGGCAAAACCCGCCGCCGCCAGCATCGCCGTGACAGTGGTGTAGAAGGTCCGCTCCCATCCATCCCCGGGAGCCCAGGCATTGACATTATGCTGATGCTCGCCAGTTCCTGCACCGGTCGCGGCATGGTCGTGCGAGGTGGGTGATGGTTCCGCACCAGCTTCGGGTGCCGGTGGTGTCACGCCGGTATCTGGCGCTGGTGCCGCTTCAAATTGCTCGGCCTGAATGATGAGGGGAGTGAGCCGCACATGCTGGATCACACCCATGACGATGCCGGCCGCAAGCCCTGCCAGGATTGCGGCGAGCAGTACCCGCCTGATCATAACGTAAGGTGCCGCTGGCTTAGTGGCAGGGGAAGCCGATAGCGTGGCGGGTGTCGTGCGCGGCATTGTGCATGCGCGCATCCTGTGCAAGGCCCACGCCGAAGATCATGAATGTGCCGAGGAACATGGCAGAGACGCCAATGGCCACGCGCTGCGTGAAGGAAAGAGTACGGGATTGAACTGTTGCGGTCATGTCACCCTCCGTGAGACCAGTTAGATTGGGCTATATGCCCGGTTGTTGTCCGGCAGGTCTCCTGACTTGCGGCTTGAACAGATGTGGCGTCTTCCCGGTTTCCCAGTGACATGTGCCACATCCTCACCGCTCACAGTTGCGGGGGCAGTCACGGTTTTGGCCCCGATTGGGTCGTCCTCACCGTGTTCCCTGTTAGGCTCCCGGCCTAATGGCCATCCGAAGCACCGAACACCTACACGCATGAAGCACTGTTGGTCAGCCGTCAACCGGAATTCGGACTCCTTGCAGTCGGCAGCGACATGTCACGGGGATGTCAATGTCATCGCAAAACAACTCAAGGTATGCTATGCAATCGCCTAGGAAATACTCTGGGATAGCCTCTGGGGTTAACCTAAATTACACGGCCAGCATGCTTCAATGGCCGGTCACAAACGGACTTGAACCGGCAGGCAACATGGCACTGGCACCCACTCAGATACGCAACGAAGTCTCGCGTCAGATATGGTCGCGCAAAGGTGTTTGGGCGTCTGTCTTCTTCTTCTCTTGCCTCGTCAACATCCTGATGCTGACCGGGTCGGTTTTCATGATGCAGGTCTATGACCGAGTCTCTGACCTCAGGCAGCGTTCCGACCCTCATCGCGCTTTCGGCCATCGTCCTTGCTCTTTACGTGTTCTATGGCTTTCTCGAGAACATCCGCTCCCGCTTGATGCTGCGCACTGGCCGCGCTTTCGAAGAAGCGCTGCGCAACCGTATCTATGACGTTGTTGCCATGCTCGCTCTCAAGAAGGCCCCTTCGACCGGTGGCCAACCCATGCAGGACATGGCAACAATCCGGCAGTTCCTTTCGGGGCAGGGACCATTGGCCTTCCTCGACATGCCTTGGGTCATCATTTACCTGACAGTTGTCTATGCGCTTCATCCCCTGCTTGGGTTGGCGGGCCTGGCGGCAGCTGTACTGATCTACTTCTTCGCCCTCCTGACCGAGCGGACCACGCGCCATCCCGTGATGGAGGCCACAGCAGCATCAGCTGCAGCCGCGTCGATGAATGAAGAAGCCCGCCGCAATGCCGAAGCCCTCCACGCGCTTGGCATGAAGAGTGCGCTGCGGGCACGCTGGGTCAAATACCAGCAAGAATCGATGGACGCCAACACTCGCGCCGGTGACCGTGGCGGCATTTTCACAACGGCGTCGCGGGTGCTGCGTCTGATCGTGCAGTCCGGAATTCTGGCACTTGGTGCCTATTTGGCCCTGAACCACGAGATCACTCCGGGAACCATCATTGCTGCGTCAATCATCATGTCACGCGGCCTCGCCCCGATTGAGCAGGCCGTCGGCAACTGGCAGCAGTTCCTGTCCTATCGCAAGGCGATCAGTCGCCTTGACAATACCCTCAATTCGGTTCCGGCCACGCCAGAGCGCATGAAACTGCCACCACCTTCAGGCCTGCTTGAGGTCGAAAATCTCACGGTGATGGTGCAAGGCAACGACAAGCCATTGTTGCAAAGTCTCAACTTCAAGGTCGTTCCTGGAAGCGGCCTGGGCGTCATCGGGCCCACGGGTGCCGGCAAGTCCACCTTGTCTCGCACATTGGTGGGCGTGATTGATCCGGCCAGGGGTTCAGTCCGCCTTGATGGCGCAACGCTCGATCAGCGCAACGATGATGACCGTGGCAGGTTTATCGGCTACTTGCCGCAAGATGTGCAGCTCTTTGATGGCACAGTCGCACAAAACATTTCGCGCTTCACCGACAGTCCTGACTCGGAAGCCATTGTCCAAGCTGCGACACTTGCCAATGTCCACACCATGATCACCCGCCTGCCGCAAGGTTACGACACCATGCTGGGTGAGTCCGGTGCGCGTCTCTCGGCCGGCCAGCGCCAGCGCCTGGCCTTGGCTCGTGCCCTCTATGGCAACCCCGCCCTGATCGTCATGGACGAGCCAAATTCCAACCTTGATGCGGAAGGTGAGGCCGCCCTCGATGTGGCGATCCGCGCGTCACTCAAACGTGGTGCTGCTGTGGTTGTCGTCGCCCATCGCCCCAGTGCCCTGCAGGCCGTGGAAGATGTGTTGGTTCTCAGCGAAGGCAAGCAGGTCGCCTACGGCAAACGCGAAGACATTTTCAAGCAAGTGACACGCCAACGTGCCGTGTCCGCAGCCGATGGCAATCAGCGCGTTTCAGCAACGCCCTTGATAGTCGTGCCCGACACCAGGAACTGATCACCATGAACACGCAACGCTCTACCCGAAACATCCTGTTGGCCGGATACGCGTCGGTCTTGCTGATGGTCGGCGCTTTCGGGGTGTGGACTTATACTGCCGATATCAATGGTGCTGTCATTGCACCCGCCACAATTGTCGTCGAAAGCTATTCCAAGAAAGTGCAGCACGCCCAAGGCGGCATTGTCTCGAAGATTCTCGTCAAGGATGGTGATCGCGTCGAAGGCGGACAGGATCTGCTGCTGCTCGATACCACCGATGCCAAGGCCGAAGTCACCATACTTGAAGGCCTGCTCGATGAACTCAGAATCAAGCAGTCCCGCCTGGAAGCGCAGCGCGATAACTTGAATGACCTGATTATACCCGAGAGCCTGAGCGCACGAATCCAGGATGCAAAGCTCGCACCAATCATTGCAGGCCAGCAAAAACTGCTGACGTCCTCGGCGGAATCCGCCAAGGGCAAGATCGACCAATTGAAACAGCAGGTCGACCAACTGAGCGAACAGATCAAGGGCATTGATGCCCAGGTCGTGTCTTCGTCAACCCAATCGCGCCTTATTTCGGAAGAACTGAAGAGCCTCAAGAGCCTGCAGGACAAAGGACTTGTGCCCAACAGCCGCGTCCTTTCAGTGGAGCGCGAAGCCGCCCGCCTCGAAGGTGTTGAAGCGGAACTTGTTTCCAGCCGTGCTGCTGCGCAAGCCAGGATCGGCGAAGTGAAGCTGCGCATCATCCAGGTCGAGGAGGACCGCCGCACTGAGGCGCTGACCGATCTGCGTGACACCGAGTCCCGCATCGCCGAACTGGAGGAAAAGCGGATAGCCGCCGCCGCTCGCCTCGTGCGCACCAGTATCAAGGCACCCATCACTGGCACGATCTATCAACTCACCATTCATACCGAAGGCGGCGTCATCGGACCTGGCGAAGCGCTCATGTTGATTTTGCCTGAAGGTGATGACTTGGTGCTGCAGGCACAAGTTGCCCCCAATGACATCGACCAGATCATTGCCGGCCAGTCTGCGCAGGTGCGGTTTCCCGGTTTCAATTCGCGCGTGACGCCGGAAGTGACAGCCGAAGTCACGCAAGTCGCCGCGGACGTTTCACGCATCGACGCCAGCACGCCACCCTTTTATGCCGTCCGCCTGACGATTTCTGCCAAGCAGCTTGCAACGCTGGGCGAACAGAAACTGAAACCAGGCATGATGGCCGAAGCCTTCATCCAGACAGAAGCACGCTCGCCTCTTGCCTATCTCATCAAGCCGCTGTGGGATCAGATCTCGCATGCCATGCGCGAGAGCTGATTTGGCACACTTCTTAAGTGTTTCTTCACTAAAATAGGTACCGCGGGCAACGCTCTTTTAACCCTAACAGATCATGATCGCGAGCTATGAAAGTCCGTCGCGTATCGTTTGCGTTTGTCAGTGCTGCGTTTCTTGCCGCGTTTGCCACGAATGGCAGTTCTGCTCTCGCCAATTCATCCTCCGCCCAGATCAAGCTGACGCGGGACGCCTACCAGTCCTTGCAGGCTGGTGATGCGGACAATGCCATCGCCTCTTACACCAAGGCCATCAAGTCGCGCGAACTCGAGCCGGAAGTGTTGGCCAATGCGCTGCTCAACCGGGCGCTTGCCTACCAGCAGAAGTCGCAGGATGAACGGGCCATTGCCGACTACACGCAGGCTTTGGCTCTGGATGCCATGGCACCGGATCTTCGTGCCACCGCGCTTTACAATCGAGGTCTCTCACGCCAGAAGACTGCGAACCTTCCGGGCGCTGTTGAGGATTTTACCGCCGCCCTTCTGTTGAAGCCGGAATTCGCCCATGCTTACTATAGCCGTGCCAACGCGTTGCGCGACAGTGGCCAGATGCTGTTTGCACTCTCGGACTATGAGCGTGCCCTGCGCTACAATCATCCCGATGCTGCAAAAGTGAACTACGGCATGGCCATGACCTTTGTAGCGTTGCGCCGCCCAGCTGATGCCCGCAAGTCACTTGCGGCAGTACTTGAAATGAATCCCGAGCACAGCGCAGCACTCGACCAGCTGGCCAAACTCAATTCTGCTGACAATGCTGAAGTTGACACGAGCGGAGCCGATAGCATGGCCACCGGTTCCATTGCGGCCATCAGCGGCGGCATCTCTGTCAGGAAGCACCAGCAGCCTGCAGCAGTGGACCTGCCTGAGGAAATGCAGGCCGCAACGTCCAAACCGAAAAAGCCATTGCGCAAGAAGATCACCGACCGCGTGCCGACGGTCGAAACAGCGAGTTACTCTGACGACACAGGGTCTCAGCTGCTTGATGCGGACAAAGGCGTGGCAGTCGAAGAGGTGCCCGCAATTCCCGCCCCCGAAGTGACAGGCGCTGAAGCAGCACCTGTCGATGAAGCAATACCCACCACTGAATCAGAAGTCGTTGCGGCACCTGCCGAAGAAACTGATACGAACGCCCCGGCAATTGAAGCCGACGTGTCCGCGACTGAAACCGAGCAGCCTTCTGGCTACATGGTACAGATTGCCTCTGCCGCCAGCGAAGACGCGGCTTGGTCAACCTGGAAGAAAATGCAGCAGCGCAGCAAGGTTCTGCAAAGCCTGAAGCCCATTGTGGTGAAGGCCGACCTCGGCACAAAAGGCGTGTTCTATCGCGTCCGCCTGCACGGCTTTGAGGATCAAGCCGGTGCCAAGTCTGCCTGCAGCAAACTCAAGTCCAAAGGTGTCAACTGTTTTGTCAGCAAGACCTGATCTGGCCTTCCATACCTGTTTGATGAAGGCCCTCTTGCGGGGCCTTCATTGTTTTCGGGGGAATTCAACTGACTAACAATCTCGTTAAAATGTGGGGAACTGCTGTTACACGACTTTAAGTTGGGTAGACTATGGCCGGGGTGAGAGAATCCCAGCGATGACCGAAGAAAGCTACCACGATCTTATGAAGCCAGCTTATGAGCGCTATGCTGTATCCGGGCATTGTGCCGCCGCTGATCAAGAAGTGTTTGGCGGCAGTCGCGAGGACTCAATCGAGGTCGCGCCCATAACGACCCAACGCAGCATCGTAACAGCTGCCCACGATGAAGAAACGCGTCAGCTTCGCAGTGACATTCTCGCGCGCATTTTCGTCCATAGCCCTGAGTTCTTCGAGAATCTCATCATCGATGTGATCTTGCGCATGGGCTATGGCCACCGCCGTCGCGACCTGGCCTGCCGCCTCGGCCGGAGTGGTGATGGTGGTGTCGATGGGGTTATCGCCCAGGATGAACTCGGGCTTGATCTGATATATCTGCAAGCCAAGCGCCTGCGACCCGGCACACTGGTGCCGATTTCACAAGTTCGCGATTTCGCCGGAAGCCTGGAAGCAAAGCGCGCCAGCAAAGGCATCTTGGTGACCACGGCGCAGTATTCAGCTGGCGCCCACGAATTCGTCCGCGCCGTATCCCGTCGGGTTGTTCTCATCAGTGGAGAACAATTGGCCGACATCATGATCCGCCACAACATTGGCGTGAAGGTGCGAGAGACCTATCAGTTCAAGGATCTTGAACCAGGTTACTTTCGCAGCCTGGCTGATCCCGTTTCTCGGCAGGTCAATCCTTGAGTAGGAACGTCACCTTCATGTTGACGCGCCATTCGGCTACTTTGCCATTCTTGACCACGCACTTGATGTCCTGAACCCAGGCGCCTTCAACGTCATCGAGTGTTGAGTCCGCCCGTGCGATGCCATTTTCGACGGCATCTTCTATGGACTTGCTGGATGAGGAGGTGAGTTCGATGACTTTCGCGACAGCTGACATGGCATTTCTCCAGGTTATGCACACCCCGATGCGGCTATTTGCCTGATGACTTTGCGTGGCCATGGACAAACGCTAAACCGGGTATGAAAGCACTATGCCATGCCGCTCAATTTGATCAAACTCTGTGTTGGTGCCGAAAGCGTCGAAGATCTGGAAAGCTGGATTGCCGATTGCAAGGCCGGTCGTGACACGCTCGACCACACCACACGCAGTTTCCCGCGCCGCAAGGATGAAATACTCCCCGGAGGCTCGCTCTATTGGGTGATCCGCGGCATGGTGTTGTGCCGCCAGCCGATCGCTGGCTTGGAGGAGGTGGTCGGCGCCGACGGCATCAGCCGCTGCCGCATCGTTTTCAAGCCACAGGTGGTTGTGGTTCGGCCATCGCCGCGCCGCGCCTTCCAGGGGTGGCGCTATCTCGAAGCAGCTGACGTTCCACCTGACATGCCCAAACGTGCAGGCGGAGCAGGGCTCTCGGAAAAAATGCGCCGCGAATTGGCGGAACTTGGACTGCTATGATCATCCGGCAACTGCGACAGGGAGATGAACTTTCTCCGGCGATCGCGTTGCTGCAACGCTTTTTTGCCGAAGAGAGCTTCGATACGCCGCCACAGTTGATTGAAGCCCGCACAAGAACCCTTTCTGCGCTTGATACCTGTGCGCTGCTTGTAGCCGAGGAGCGGGACCTGGCGATCGGTGTGGCCACAGTATCGAGCGAGTTTGGACTCGAATTTGGCTGGTGGGCGGAGATGGGTGACCTCTACGTCGTACCGGAAGCACGGGGAAAAGGTGTTGCGCTGTCTCTTGTTGAGGCCGTCGAAAGTTGGCTGCGTAGCAGGGGAGTGTCCGGGTATCAGGTGACAGTCACGCCCTCAGGGGAAGCCCACCACGGCCTTCTGGCCTATTACCACAAACTGGGTTTCAACAGCGAAGGCCGGCTGTTGCTCTTCAAACAGACTTAAACCGGGATATTGTCGATGAGCCGCGTCTTGCCCAGTTTGGCGGCGGCCAGCAACCGCAACGGTTCGTCAGCTTTGGTTGGCACAGCCAGCGTGTCGGCATTTCGCGCTGACACATAGTCAACCTCAAAGCCCAACGTGGTGAGCGAGCGCGCTGCTGCCTTGGTGGCCGATTGCTGATCACCGCCGGCACGGATTTTCTCGGCTGCTTGCTGTAGCGTGCGGATGAGCGCCGTGGCCTGATGGCGCTCGTGCTTTGAGAGATAGCGATTGCGCGATGACTTGGCGAGACCATCTTCCTCGCGGATTGTCGGCACGCCAATGACTTCGATGCCGAGGTCAAGATCGCGCGCCATTTGCGTAACCACCAGCAATTGCTGATAGTCCTTCTCGCCGAAAAAGGCATAGTCAGCCTGTGTATGGATGAACAGCTTGGCCACCACAGTTGCCACGCCATCAAAGAACTGCGGGCGGAAGCGGTCTTCGAGGCCGGCCTTGGCTGGCCCTGCTGGACTGATGGTGGTGGCAAAACCTGGCGGGTAGATTTCCCCCGGCTCCGGAATATAGGCGAGATGCGCACCTGCACTCGCGAGCATTGCAAGATCGCCTTCCTCATCGCGTGGATAGCGCGACAGGTCTTCATTGGCTGCAAACTGCTTGGGATTTACAAAAATTGTGGCGATCACACGATCGGCCTTGGTAAGCGCCTCGCGCACCAATGTCAGATGTCCGTCATGCAGTGCACCCATGGTGGGCACTACCGCGTGGCTGCGGTCGTCCTTCGCCCAGCGCTTGGTGAACTTGCGCAAGTCTGCCAGCGTACGGGCAACGGAAATGCTCATGACTCACGCTCGCGGGCAGGAATGGGCAGCATGCTGGTCTCCTTCACCTCTTCCATCACGAAATAGGAGTGAGTGCCTTCGACCATAGGCAGTTGTCCGATGACACCGCCCAGAATCTCCCGGTACTCTCCCATATCCCGTACCCTGATTTTCAACAGATAGTCAAAACCACCGCCGGTCATGTGGCATTCGAGAATTTGCTTCACCGGCTTCACTGCTGTATTGAAGCCAGCGAGGGTGGCTTCGTCGGTGGCGCGCAACTTCACAGTGACGAAGACCAACAGGGCTGCCTGCAATGCTGCGGGTGAAACACGTGCATGGTAACCGACGATGATTTTTTCCCGCTCCAACCGTCGCATGCGCAATGTGCAGGGCGTCGCCGAAAGGTTAACCCGGCGCGCCATGTCTGTGACCGAGAGCCGGGCATCCTGTTGCAACTGCGCGATGATGTTGAGATCGATGGTATCAAGTTCCGCCATAAACCGCTCACACGATGTTGAATTTCACTGTCATATTGCCACCTAAAAGACAAAAAATGCAAGAAGTCGCATCGACTTGGTGAAACCCACTCGGAGTTTTCGGCTATGTGGAACCTCAGGAGAGCCCCCATGACAACCGTGACATTCCCCAGCCGCAGCGCCATTGCAGACCGGCTTTTTGCCGACGAAACAGCTCTTGTCCAGAGCCTCGCCGAAGAAGCCCGGCTTTCATCCGAACAGAACACGGAAGTTGCCCGCATTGCCCGGGCGTTGGTAGCGGGGGTGCGCGCCAATCGCAGCGCACAAGGGTTCAATCAACTCCTTCATGCAGCAATTTTCGCTCTCGTCCGAAGAAGGCGTGGTGTTGATGTGCCTTGCTGAATCCTTGCTGCGCATCCCGGATGCAGATACCGCAGACAAGCTGATCGCCGACAAGATCGGTGAAAAGGACTGGGAGGCCCATCTCGGACAATCGCAGTCGCTTTTCGTCAACGCTTCTGCCTGGGGCCTGATGCTGACGGGACGCCTGGTGGAATTGGGCAAGACACCGGGTGCCACGGGGCTATCTTCGCTCAAAAAGCTGGTATCGCGCTCGGGCGAACCCTTCATCCGCGCCGCCATGAAGCAGGCCATGCGCATCATGGGCAAGCAATTCGTCCTTGGACGGACGATAAAGGAAGCCCTCGACACCGCCGCACCATTGGTGAAAGAGGGTTGGCGCTTCTCTTTCGACATGCTGGGTGAGAGTGCCATGACTGCGGCGGATGCAACCCGTTACCATGCATCCTATGTGAAGGCCGTCGAAACCGTGGGCAAATCCGGTAGCGGGGCCGACATCTTCGCTGCACCGTCTGTGTCGGTAAAATTGTCGGCGCTGCATCCACGCTACGAGGAAAAAACCAAGGCGCAATGTCTGCCAGAGTTGCAAGCAGCGCATCCTCGAACTCGCGCAGTTGGCCAAGGCCCGCAACATCGGCCTCACCATTGATGCTGAAGAAGTGGCGCGTCTCGACATTTCGCTGGAGCTGTTTGCCCGGTTGGCGGCACTGCCGGAGCTCAAGGGCTGGAATGGCCTCGGCCTCGCCGTCCAGGCCTATGGCCGCCGCGCCAAACCGGTACTGGAATGGCTCGCCGAACTCGCCTCGGCGACTGGCCGTATTGTCCCGGTCCGCCTCGTCAAGGGCGCGTACTGGGACACGGAAATCAAACGCGCCCAGGAAGCCGGGTTGCAGTCCTTTCCGGTGTTCACTCGCAAGGTCTCAACCGATGCGAGTTATCTCGCCTGTGCCCGCTACATGCTGTCGCGCCGTGACGCCTTTTTTCCACAGTTTGCCACCCACAACGCCCAAACTGTAGCCGCGATTTCCGTGATGGCAGGTGATGATCGACGCTTCGAATTTCAGCGACTGCACGGCATGGGTCAATCGCTCTATGAGCAAGTGGTGACAGGGGCACTGGTGGGCCAGCCTTGCCGCATCTATGCACCCTGTTGGCAGCCACGAGGACTTGCTGGCCTATCTGGTCCGCCGTTTGCTCGAGAATGGTGCCAATACCTCATTCGTCAATCGCCTCGCCGATGACGACGCCCCCATCGCCGATATCATCGCCGACCCGGTGGCGGAGATTGCAAAACTGAAGTCCATTCCGCACCCGCGCATCGCAACGCCAGCACGGCTTTTCGGTGTCCGCGAAAATTCCGCTGGTGTACCCACCTGGCATACGCCAATGCGCGAACCACTGCTGCAGGAGATCAATGCGTCTTTTGCAAGTGAAACCGCCGCAGCACCCCTGATCGACGGCAAGGCCATCGGGCGCGCCGCCAAGCCAATCTCCTCGCCGCATGATCGCGCCGTGCGTGTGGGACAAGTGAGCGAGACAGACCCTGCTGATGTCACCCGCGCCGTTGCCTCTGCCGCCAGAGCCCGCCACGATTGGAATAGTCTCGGTGGTGATGCCCGTGCCGTGATCCTTGAACGCGCCGCCAGTTTGTTTGAGCGCAACCGCGCCAAGCTACTCGGCCTGCTCATCCGTGAGGCAGGCAAGACGCTCGACAACGCTTTGGCCGATTTGCGCGAAGCCGTGGATTTCCTGCGCTACTACGCAGAACGCGCCCGCGCCGATTTTTCCGCACCAAAACTTCTCCCCGGGCCCACGGGTGAGCGCAACGAAATCTCGCTTCATGGTCGTGGCGTGTTCGCATGCATTGCGCCATGGAACTTCCCCGTGGCAATTTTCACCGGACAGGTTGCAGCAGCGCTTGCCGCAGGCAACTCCGTCGTCGCCAAGCCAGCCGAACAAACACCACTTGTGGCTTTCGAGGCAGTGAAGCTGCTGCATGCCGCTGGCGTTCCGGCAAATGTCTTGCACTTCCTGCCGGGTGATGGCGCGACCATCGGCAAGGTGCTGCTTGCCGAGCCCGCACTGGCCGGCGTGGCGTTCACCGGCTCAAATGACACGGCCAGCATCATTGCGCGCGGCCTTGCGGCACGTCCTGGTGCCATTGCCACGCTCATCGCAGAAACCGGAGGGATGAACGCCATGATCATGGATTCCTCTGCGCTGCCGGAGCAAGCCGTGCGCGATGTCGTGGCCTCGGCCTTTGACAGTGCGGGGCAGCGCTGTTCCGCCGCCCGCATTCTTTTTGTACAGGATGATGTCGCTGGCAAAGTCACCAGGATGTTGGCCGGCGCCATGGCCGAATTGAATGTCGGTGATCCCATGGACTACGCCACCGACGTTGGTCCGGTGATTGACGAAGAAGCCCGCCAACGCCTTGATGCCCACAAGGGCCGCATGGCGCGCCAAGGCAAGTTGATCCACGCAAGCACACTGTCCGCCGCCGCCAACAATGGCACCTACGTCGCCCCGGCGGCATACGAGTTGCAGTCCATTGCTCCGCTGACCGAAGAAGTCTTCGGGCCGGTATTGCACGTCGTACGCTTTGCTGGCGGCCATTTGAACAAAGTCATTGAAGCCATCAACAACACCGGCTTTGGCCTCACTCTTGGCCTGCATACCCGCATTGAGGACGTGGTCGAAGAGGTTCGGCGCGAAGCCCGGGTGGGAAATCTTTACGTCAATCGCAACCAGATTGGTGCCGTCGTTGGGGCGCAACCATTCGGCGGTGAAGGCTTGTCCGGCACTGGTCCCAAGGCAGGCGGAGCCCATTATCTCCATCGTTTCGCGGTGGAGCGCGTCATGAGTTGGGACACCACGGCATCCGGTGGCAATGCCGCCCTCATGTCGATGGAGGGGGCAGGGACGGAATAGCGCACTTGCCTTTCATGGGGTGGCGGCGCAACAGGAGCGAAATTCAGGAACAGTGAATCATGGATATCGTACGCGACAGCAACGGCAATGAATTGAAGGATGGCGACAACGTCACCTTGATCAAGGACTTGAAGGTCAAGGGTGCCAACGTCACGTTGAAGCGCGGCACGATGATCAAGGGCATCCGCCTCACCGGCAACACTGAAGAAGTGGATTGCCGCCACGAAAAGGTAAAGGGCCTCGTGCTCCGAACCGAGTTTCTCAAGAAGGCCTAGAGCAGCCGAAGGTCAAATGACCGTCGACAAGCTGCTCCAATACTTTGAATCTGGTGCATCTTCGCTTCGCAAATGATTCCATTTGCTCGCCCGATGCACTAGTCCTTCGCCTTTAGCGACAGGCCACGATCGACCGCATCCTTGCCGAATTTCTTGCGGATAAGGTCAATGGCCATTTCAGCCTTGCTGTTGGCTTCCAGCCGTGGATCCAGTGTTGTTGCCTCAGCACCACTCATCTCCACGAGGTGTGAGAGTGAAATGCCGATGAGGCGGAATTTTGTGCCCACTGCTTCCTTTCGCAGCAACGGTTTGACGGCGTCAAACATGCGGTGCGCCAGTTGCGTGGCGTCATCCAGCGTGGTGGCGCGGGTGCGCTGCTTGAAATCTGACGTCTTGAGCTTCAATGTCACCGTATGCCCGCCATACCCTTGAGACTTGGCGCGGCGCGAAACCTTCTGCGCCATGGCCCAGAGCAAGGCCACCAGTTCCTCTGGATCGGACACATCCGTGTTAAGTGTCGTCTCCGCCCCGATACTCTTCGAGCTGTCATCGGTTGATACAACCCGCATGTCTTCGCCGCGCGACAGATGAAAGAGCCGCGCCCCCATGGAACCGTAGCGCCGCAACAACGTCGTTCTTTTCCATGCGCTGGAGTTGCCCGATCAGCCTGATGCCATCCTTGTCCAGCGTCTCCTGCATCGCCTTGCCGACGCCCCAAATCAAACTGACAGGTCTGGGCGCGAGAAAGGTCAGAGCTTCGGCCTTGCCGATCACCGAAAATCCGCGCGGCTTTTCCAGATCAGACGCCACCTTGGCGAGATACTTGTTGGGTGCCAACCCGACCGAAGCCGTGATGCCGATTGCGGTTTCAAGGGTATGGATGAGATTGGCCAGAGTCTTGGCGGGTGGCCGCCCGTGCAGCCGGGCCGTGCCACCGAGATCAAGAAAAGCCTCGTCGATTGAGAGTGGCTCAACCAGCGGCGTGAAGCTCAGCATCAACTCGCGCACCTGTTTGCCAACATCGGCATACTTTTGCATGTTGGGTTTGATGACCACGGCATCTGGAGCCAGCTTGAGAGCCTTGAACATCGGCATTGCCGAGCGCACGCCGCGGATACGAGCAATGTAACAGCAAGTGGAAACCACACCACGCTGGCCCCCACCGACGATGACGGGCCTGTCAGCGAGTGTCGGGTCATCGCGCTTTTCAATTGCGGCATAGAAGGCGTCGCAATCGATGTGCGCGATGGAAAGATCAAAAAGCTCCACATGCCGGAGCAGGCGTGGTGAATGGCAGACATGGCAGCGCATCTCGCCCGCAGTGGTATCGGCAAGGCAGTCGCGGCAAAAGCCGGGAATATGGGGTGCGCCTTGCGGCATGCGTGCAGTCTAGTCCGCCGCCTTGCCACTGGCGAGTCGCTGTCGAAGTCTAGGCGCCGATCAAAGCCTTGATGTGGGGCAGGGCCTCATCCCAACTGGCGGTGCGCAACGAGACGAATTCGAAGTGTTCGAGATGCTTGGCGAAGCGTTCGTCATGCAAGAAGTGGATGAGGTGCACCTCGGGCGCATGTTGCCGCGCCGACGCAATGAAACCCGGACTGTCATCAATGAACACCACGGCCTCTCGCGTCTGATCAGCCAGATGGCGGATGGCCGGACCCTTGGGTCCGGAGTTGGTGACCACTGGAAATTCGAGACCATGCCGGTGCAGGTTCTCGATTCGTTTGTCGCGGGCCTGGTGCGGCAGATTGGTGAGCATGACCACACTCGCATGCGCGGAGAGTTCATGCAGTGCCGCAATGGCTCCGTCGATCGCAACCAGTCCTGCCGTATGGAGGTCGAAGAAATCATCAATCATCCGGGCAATTTCGTCAGCGCCAATTGAAGAACCGCCATCTTTGCGCCGGATGTTGCCGTTGAGCGCGAAGCTTGAGGTATCCAACCACATCTCCCGCTTTGCCAGATAGTCTTCAAAGGCTCTGGTGAAATGAACCACAACCTCATCGACATCACAGATCACCAGGGGACGGTGATTGGAGACAGAAAGATCGGCCAGTTGCCGGATGGTGAAGTCATGCATCATGGGCGAATCCCGGCAGTTTGGCGCGGGCTTGGACAATTGCAACGGGGTTCAATCCTTCGTTTGCCGCGAAGGCCAGCAGGAGTGATTCGTCCTCCAACGCAAAATCGAGCACGCCCGCCTGAAAAGCGGGATCGTTAAGCCCCCGCCGCAGGTCATCGGGGCCGAGGCCGGACAAGCTCATGAAGCGCCCAAGCAGATCACTGTCGGCGGCAATAAAAGTCAACAGTTTCATGGCGATGACGGAAGCATGCCCCGCACCACCGTCAGTCCTTGCAACCAACGCGTTCTCCCTTGGTTAACCAGCCACCCGAGACAACATGTGGCGGTTAAGCAGTTGGTTACGGTCCTGGGCCAAAACAGGCAAATAGATAAAGAAAAGTAATCGCTGTCCCCAGTGTGGGAATGGCGAACCGAGGAGTGCGAATGGACCAGCAGCAAAGCACGCCTCAAATCGGGGTTGGGCCCGTGGGAGTGACGCCGCAGATGCCGAAAACCGTTCTCGTTGTTGAAGACAACGAATTGAACATGAAACTCTTCAATGATCTGCTTGAGGCCCATGGCTACAAGGTGGTGCAGACGCGCGACGGTCTGTCGGCGCTCGACATGGCCCGCAAACACATGCCCGACCTGATTCTGATGGACATTCAGTTGCCGGAAGTCTCCGGAATTGAAGTCACCAAGTGGCTGAAGGAAGATGATGAGCTGCGTACCATACCGGTGATCGCAGTGACTGCGTTTGCCATGAAAGGTGACGAACAAAAAATTCGTGAAGGTGGTTGCGAAGCCTACATCTCAAAACCAATTTCGGTCGTCAGTTTTCTCCAGACCATTGATGGATTCCTGAAAAAGAAATCATGACCGCCCGCGTTCTCGTCGTTGATGACATCATGGCCAATGTGCGGCTTCTGGAAGCCAAGCTGTCGGCTGAATATTTCGAAGTCGTGACTGCCATGAACGGTCTCGATGCACTTGACGCCGTGCACAAGTCGAAGCCCGATATTGTGCTTCTCGATGTGATGATGCCTGGCATCGACGGCATCGAAGTCTGCAAGCGCATCAAGAGCAATCCCGATACCCAGCACATTCCTGTTGTCATGGTGACAGCCCTTGACCAGCCCGAAGACCGGGTGCGCGGCCTGGAAGCTGGTGCCGATGATTTCCTCACCAAGCCGGTCAATGACATTTCACTGTTCTGCCGAATCAAGAGTCTGGTGCGGCTGAAAATGCTCACCGATGAGTTGCGCGTGCGTTCTCCCGGAGCCGAGGGCACGACAGCCCTGTTTCAGGGCGATGAACAACTGTCACGCAAGCACGGCAATGTACTTCTCGTCGATAGCAACCGGGCCTCTTCCGACCGGCTGATTGCCTCGCTCGCCGAAAAGTGCCGGGTCGTCGTCGCCGCAACTCCGGCAGAAGCGATGGAGCGCATCAACGAATCCGAACGGCCTTTCGAGCTGATCATCGTCAGTTTTGACCAGGAGCAGTTTGATGGATTGCGGCTGTGCTCACAATTGCGTTCCGGCGATAACACGCGCCAGACGCCTTTGATGATGATCGTCAACCCGGATGAACAGCAATTGCTGTTGCGCGCCCTCGACATGGGAGTGAATGATTATCTCATGCGCCCGGTCGACCGCCAGGAAATCCAGGCCCGTGCTTCAACCCAGGTGCGCCGCTGGCGCTATACCGAACAACTCCGCAACAGTGTGAAGGCCTCAATCGAAATGGCCATCACTGATGCACTGACTGGCCTATACAACCGCCGCTATCTCGAAACCCATCTTAGCCACATGATCGATCACTATGTGAACCGTGGCAAAGTACTATCGGTGCTTGCGGTGGACGTTGACTTCTTCAAGGCCATCAATGACACCCATGGCCACGACGCCGGTGACAAAGTCTTGCAGGAGCTGGCTGGCCGCCTGCGGGAACACACCCGCAGCATAGATCTTTGTTGCCGCATTGGCGGCGAGGAATTCATCGTCGTCCTGCCCAATACGGATCCGTCGACGGCCGAGAAGATCGGCGAGCGGCTGCGCCGCGCTGTCGCTTCAAAGTCGTTTTCGATCGGCACACCGAGCCTCGTTCCCGTCACCATTTCTGCCGGCATTGCCGCTCTCGGTGGCATGGAAGACAGCCTGGAGAAATTGTTGAAACGTGCCGACGGCGCCCTTTATCGCGCCAAGCGTGAAGGACGCAATCGCGTGATCAAGGCTGGCCTCGTCGCTTGAACAACGATTGAGTGAGTCCACAGCGGCATTTGCCGGGCGGGCGAACTCGGTGTAATCGGCCACAAGCTATGTCCATTGATGTTCATCCCGATACTGGCGTGACCCACGAAGCACCTAGGTCCCATGGCCGGGCCGGCGCATCGTTTGCAGGTGCTATCGAATTTCAGGCGGTGGGCTTCAGCACGGCGCGAGCCACCATCCTGCGCGATATCTCGTTGACGTTTGCGGCCGGACGGATCACCTGCTTGCTTGGGCCATCCGGTTGCGGAAAGACGACGATCCTTCGTCTGGCAGCGGGCGTGGCTCAGCCTACTACGGGGCGCATTCTTCTCGAAGACCAGGTTGTGGCCGGCCCCAATACATTCGTTCCGCCGGAACAGCGCAACATCGGCCTGATGTTCCAGGACTATGCGCTGTTTCCCCACCTCACGGTTTTGCAGAATGTTGTTTACGGGCTCTATGCGCTCTCGTCTGAAGACGCACGGCGCGCCGCTCTCACAGCGCTGGATCGCGTGGGCCTCGCTGATCTCGCAGACCGCTATCCCAACCGCCTCTCTGGCGGTGAACAGCAGCGCGTCGCACTGGCACGCGCAATTGTGCCGCGCCCGCAGGTGATCCTGATGGACGAGCCGTTCTCCGGCCTCGACCAGCGCCTGCGAGACAGGGTCCGCGCCGATACTCTGGCTGTGGTGCGTGAAACCCGGTCCACCGCAGTGCTGGTCACCCACGATCCCATGGAGGCGGTGGAATTCGCCGACTACATTTATCTCATGCGCCAGGGCGGTATCGTGCAGCGTGGCACGCCTCAGGATCTGTATACCAGTCCGGTGGATGCCGCTGCAGCCCTGTTCTTTGCCTCCTACAATCTCTTCACTGGCAGGGTGCGCAGTGCGCGTGTTGAAACACCTCTTGGCCCGATAGCAGCACCGGGTTTCGCTGATGGTGATGCGGTTGATGTGCTGGTTCGTCCGGCAGCGATCAACCTCGCCCCGGGTCATGACGGGGTTGAAGCCTATGTGGTGGAATCACGCTTCCTGGGTGAGCAACAGCGCCTGTCGCTCGCTTTTCCGGGTCTTGAGACGCCGGTGATTGCCACCCTGGACCGCTCCGCCATGGTGAAGCCCGGCGGCGCGCACCGTTTTGTGATGGACGTGACAGGCATTCACATCTTCAAAAAGCCTTGAGATGCGCCCATATCCGTTAATCTTGCAGGCGGCAAACGCAATTGCGATATATCTGGTGATCTGCAATAAGATGATCGTTGGAAAGGGCCTGCTGGCCCGCAAACGAAGTTGAGGAGTTGAGACGATGGGTGGCTTTTCGTGGTGGCATTGGGCCATTGTTCTGGTTGTGGTTTTGGTGCTTTTTGGCGGCAAGGGCAAAGTGTCTGATCTGATGGGTGACGTTGCCAAGGGCATCAAGAGCTTCAAGAAGGGTCTCGCCGATGATCCGACGGACGCTGCGGCTGCAGATGTGAAGGCGCTGGGCGAGCAGGCTGCTGATGCCGCCAAGTCCGCCGAAAAAGCCAAGAGCTGAGCAATGTGCCTGAGCCGCGCAGTCTGGCGCGGACAGGAGAGTTCACATGTTTGATTTCGGCGTCGGTTATACCGAGTTGTTTGTCCTTGCGCTGGTGGCAGTGATCGTCATCGGCCCCAAGGATTTGCCGCGCTTGCTGCGCACCTTCGGCCAGTTCATGAACAAGGCTCGTGGCATGGCGCGTGAGTTTCAGGGCCATGTCGATGCCGCCATGAAAGAGGCAGGTGTCGCCGACCTCAAGAAAGACATTGATTCAGCCAAAGGGTCCATCAGCCAGGTGATGAACACGCCCAACGTGACGTCACCCCTTGACGTGCCGGGGCGCTCCCTGACTGACAAAAGCTTCGAGACCTATTTCGGTGGCTCAGACAAGGTGGGCGAGACCCGCGTGGCCGGGCAATTGGTGGACGAGGGTGGTACACCCGCATGAGCCAGCAGGACATTGACGAGTCAGAAGCGCCGTTGATGGATCATCTGCTGGAGCTTCGTTCCCGCTTGGTCAAGGCGGTGGCAGGATTTGGCGTCGCCTTCGTTCTCGGCTTTTATTTTTCGTCGGATATTTTTCATTGGCTGGTGAAGCCATTTGAATGGGGGACGGGCGCCAATGTCGGCCTGATCTCGACCAAGCTCCTGGGTTTCTTTCTGGTGAAGTTGAAGATCGCCATGTTCACTGGCATGTTCATCGCCTTCCCGCTGATTGCCACCCAAATCTACCGTTTTATGGCACCCGGCCTATACAAGCACGAGCGCCAGGCGCTCGCGCCCTATCTTGTCGCAACCCCGGTCTTCTTTGTTCTCGGTGCCTGCCTCGTCTATTTTTTCCTTCTCCCTGTCGCCATCAGCTTCTTTTACAATCTCGCAGGCAGCGTCGGCACGATTGAAGGCACCACCAAAAACCTGGTGGAGCTCATGCCTGACGTTGAGGCCTATCTCGATTTCGTCATGATGCTCATTTTGGCATTCGGTTTGGCCTTCCAGTTACCAGTGGTGTTGACGCTCCTTGGCCAGATGGGAGTAGTGAGCGCGCAGCAACTGAAAAGTGGCCGGCGTTTTGCCATTGTCGGTGTGTGTGCTGTTGCGGCGGTGATTACACCGCCTGATCCCATTTCCATGCTCGCCATGGCCGTGCCGCTGGGCTTGCTTTACGAACTGGCCGTCTTCGCCGTCACTGTCCTGGAAAAGCGCCGCGCCTCGGCCGCTGCGGCAAAAGAGTCGCAAAGCAAGGACATCGCAAAACCTGTTTGAGGTGAGGCGGGCACCTCACTATAGAGGGCGCCACTCTTCATCTTATTTCAGGTTCAGATTCCGATGCATGACATCAAGGCCATTCGCGACAACCCCGCCGCCTTCGACGCTGGTCTGGCCCGCCGTGGTCTTGCTCCCCAGTCCGCCAGCCTTCTTGCCGCCGACAGTGAACGCCGCGAGTTGATCCAGAAACTCCAGGATGCCCAGAGCCGGCGCAACGAACTCTCCCGGCAAGTGGGTGAGGCCATGAAAGCCGGTGACAAAGTCCAAGGCTGAATCTCTCAAGGACGAAGTCGCTGCATTGAAAGATGCCCTCTCCGCCGGGGAAGAATCCGATCGGCAGTTGTCGCAAAGATTGACTGACATGCTGGCGGTCATCCCGAACATTCCGCTTGATGATGTTCCCGACGGCACGGATGAACACGGCAACGTCGAAGTCCGCCGCTGGGGCACGCGACCCGGATTCAACTGGGAGCCCAAGCAGCATTTTGAACTGGGCGAAAAACTGGGCCAGATGGATTTCGAAATGGCGGCCAAAATGTCTGGCGCACGGTTTGTCGTCTTGAAAGATCAACTGGCCCGGTTGGAGCGCGCCATTGCCCAGTTGATGCTTGATACCCAGACCGACAAGAATGGCTACACTGAATGCTATGTTCCGATGCTGGTGTCCGACAAGGCGATGTTTGGCACGGCGCAGTTGCCCAAATTTGTCGATGACCAGTTCCGCACGACGGACGGGCGCTGGCTCATACCCACGGCGGAAGTCTCGCTCACCAACACTGTACGTGAAACGACACTTGATGAAGCTCAACTTCCCATGCGCCTGACGGCCTATACGCAATGCTTCCGTGCCGAGGCTGGGGCGGCGGGCCGCGATACCCGGGGCATGATCCGCCAACATCAGTTTTCCAAGGTGGAACTCGTCTCCATCACCACGCCTGAGCAGTCTCGCGAAGAACTTGAGCGCATGACCGGGTGTGCCGAGTCGATCCTGCAAGCGCTCGGCCTGCATTACCGGGTGATGCGCTTGTGCAGTGGCGACATGGGCTTCGGCAGCCGCATGACCTATGATCTGGAAGTCTGGTTGCCCGGACAGAATGCCTTCCGCGAAATCTCTTCATGCTCGGTCTGTGGTGATTTTCAGGCCCGGCGCATGGAGGCGCGCTACAAGCCTACTGAGGGCAAGGGAACACGCTATGTCCACACTCTGAATGGCTCCGGGCTTGCTGTCGGCCGCACGCTGGTGGCGATCATGGAAAACTACCAGAATCCTGATTGCAGCATCACCATCCCCGATGCGCTGCGACCTTACATGGGCGGCAAGCACAGGATCACCGCCTGATGCGCATTCTCGTCACCAATGACGATGGCATCCACGGCCCCGGACTTGAGGTTCTGGAGACCATCGCCCGCTCGCTGTCCGATGATGTCTGGGTCGTGGCGCCTGATGAGGAACGCTCCGGAGCAGGGCATTCCCTCACCTTGGCCAATCCGTTGCGCTATCGCAAACTTGGCGACAAGCGCTTCGAAGTGGAGGGTACGCCAACTGACTGCGTGATCATGGCCGCACGCAAGATATTGCCCGGCCTGCCGGACCTGGTTTTGTCGGGTGTCAACCGCGGCGCCAACATTGCCGATGACGTGACCTATTCCGGTACAATTGCCGCCGCCATGGAGGGAACCGCGCTCGGCCTCAAGTCGATTGCCTTGTCACAAGTGACTGGCATTTACGATAACGGCGAAAGTTTCAGCGTCGCAGCCGCCCACGGACCAGGCATTGTGAAGAAACTGTCCGCCATGACGCTTGGCCCCGGTGTGTTGATCAACGTTAATTTTCCTGATTGCAGGCCAGAGGAAATGCAGGGCATTGAAATCACCCGTCAGGGGAAGCGCGATCAGAGTTTTCTTTTCGTGGATGAACGTGTCGACGCCCGCGGCCGCCATTACTACTGGCTTGGCTCATCTCGGGAGCGTGGCACACCACCGGCGGGAACAGACCTCGCGGCCGTGTTCAACAAGCGGATATCCGTCACACCGCTGCACATGAATCTAACCCAGATCGAAGCCATGGATGCGTTGCGCGGTGTGTTCGCCTGAACGGCTGGTGCCGGCTATAGGACTCGAACCTACGACCCCCTGATTACAAATCAGGTGCTCTACCAACTGAGCTAAGCCGGCACACCCGGCAGGGCGATTCCGCGACCCGCTGGTGGCCGCCTCTTAGCCTGCCCGGCGGTGCGTTGCAAACCGGCCCAGCAAACTTTCGTGCGCGTCGCGCCGTCTCACAATTTCAGATTTATCGATCACGCCAAAAACAGGATCTGGCAAGACTCCTGCAACTCCCATTTCAAACCGTCAGAATACGGACCTTTCTGTGCCGATTTGGCACAGACCGTCAAGGACGCGTTAACAAAGGGGTTGAGTCATGAATTTCAAGTCTGTTTCAGTTTTCCCGGCTTTGCTCGCGATCGGGCTGTTTGTCTCGCTGCCAGCGACTGCCGAGCCTGACAAGAATGGCGGTGGAGAGCACAGCAAGAATGGCGGTGGCCAGGGTGGTCACAATGGTGGACATGGCCGCGGTCACGGAAACAACGGCGGCAAGCGTGGTGGCTATAACGGCGGCAATGGGAGCTGGGGCCACAATGGTGGCAACGGTGGCTGGGGCCACAATGGTGGCAATGGTGGCTGGGGCAGCGATGGCGGTGACGGTGGCTGGGGACACGGTGGCGGCAACGGTGGTTGGGGTCATGGTGGCAACAGTGGTTGGGGCAAGAACCACGGTGGCAAGAACCACGGCGGCAAACGTAACAACAACACGGTGGTGAACAACTATTACAGCAACGAGAACGCCCCCGGGCCTTCCGGCGGTGATCCTTCGTTGGAAGTCCGCTGCTTTGTCGGCGGTGCCTGGGTCATGATGTGGCGCAAGGAAGAATGCTACCGCATTGGTGGTGTGATCACGTTGCGCGGTCATCGCAAGCATCGCAGTCATGGCTATGCATATGGTCATGGTTTCGGCCACGGCGGCGCCCATGGCAGTGTCCATGTCGGTGGTGGGATGAGTGGCGGATATTCTTATGGCGGTGGCTATGCCACGGGTGGCAGCTATGCTTCTGGCGGCGGCTACAGCACTGGTGGTGGCTACGGCTACTATGGCCAGCAGGTCATCATTCACCAGGTGCCAACGAGCCGCGCTGCCGCAATGCAGATGCAACGCCGGGCCCGCAAGGCTGGCCACTTTGGCTACGCCTACGGCGGAGGTTATGGCATGGGCGGTGGCTATGGCATGGGTGGTGGCTATGCCTATGAGGGCGGCAACAGCTATGACGGCGACATTGTTGTGAAGCCGCGCAAGAACAAGCGCCACGCCCGCCGCCATCAGGCATATCAGCCCTTTTATCCGTCCTACAACCCAGGTGCCGTGATTCACTACGGACCAGTGGTCACCAAGGGCGGTTCATACTAAACTCAACCAATCCCGCGATTCTCAACCCAAATTGTGACTCGGGACGGCGACGGGAGCTGGGTGGCCAAAAGCCATCCGGCTTTCGTTTTTTCGGTGAGCGCCAGAGAAAACTAGCGCGTCAACGCGTAAAGCGAAATCGCCGTGGCGATGGATACGTTGAGGCTCTTGATCGCACCTGGCATGTCGAGGCGGGCAACCACATCACAGGTAGCGCGGGTCTTTTCACGCAAGCCCTTGCCTTCCGCCCCCAGCACGAGCGCCAGTGGCCGCTTCTTCTCCACGGTGTCGAGTCCCACATCCGCCTCGCTGTCGAGGCCGATCAGGCGGAAGCCATAGCCGCGCAGCTCTTCCATCGCCGCCGAGAGATTGGTCACGCGCGTGACCGGAACATGCTCATAGGCACCCGAAGCCGCCTTGAAGAACACGCCCAACTCGTTCGGAGCATGACGCGCCGTCGTCACCAGGGCAGCCACGTTGAAGGCGGCGCAGGACCGCAGGATAGCGCCAACATTGTGCGGATCCGTCACCTGGTCGAGCAGGACAATCAGTCCGTCACGCGCGACCTGGTCGAGACGAGGTTGCTTGAGCGGCTGCGCCTCCAGCACCACGCCCTGATGCACGGCATCCTGGCCAGTCAGCATATGATCCAGAATGCGCGGATGCACAATCTCTGGCGCTGCTGTGGAAGTGACACCTTCTTCCTTGAGCCGGTTATATCCGTTTTCAGTGGCCCATAGCCGCACCACTTTGCGCTTGTCGTTGGACAGCGCCGCGGCGACGGCATGAATGCCGTGGATCAAATCATTGGCAGGATCGGGCGTGTGGCCCAGTGCTTTGGGTTGATCGCCCCGCAAACTGGCGGGAACGGGTTTATCGAGGCGCTTCTGCTTGCGGAAGTCCGGCTTGCCAAATGGCTTCGAGAATGGCTTTGAAAACGGCTTGGAGGGGGGCTTGCTCATGACGCTGCTATACGGCTGGAGCGTCCAAGTGGAAAGCCATGTTTCACTTGCGGCCAGAAGCCAACTGTGAAAATGCAGCGTGCGGGGAATGCAATTCATGACAAGACTCTTGACTGCTGTAACAATCTGGCTGGTTTTACTGGCGGGCGGGGCCTTCGCGCAGGAACAGGTGCCAGCTTCTGTTGCCTCTGCACAAAATGCAGCGCCTGCGCCCGCGAAGAAGGATAATGCTGCCGAGCCCATTGTTGTCGCCACCCGTTTGCTGCCGCCATTCGTCATCAAGGAAGGCGATGCCTATACCGGTTTTTCGGCGGAGCTCTGGCAGGAACTGGCAACACGAACTGGTGTGACATTCACCTGGAAGGAAACCAGCAACGTCAAGGAAATCCTGGCAGCGGTGCAGAAGGGCGAAGCCCAGCTTGGCATTGCCGCCATTTCGATTACGTCCGAGCGCGAGCAGAATTTCGATTTCTCTCAGCCGATGTTTGAAAGTGGCTTGCAGGTCATGGTTCCTGCCGAAGTGGAAAGTTCGTTCTCGCCGCTGGCGGTGCTGCGCTATTTTTCATCTGGAGCGATGCCCTACCTGCTTGGAATTCTTGCCTTGCTCATCCTGGTGCCGGGGCACTTGGTCTGGTGGGCGGAACGCAACCACAAGGATTCACCATTCTCCCGACATTATATTCCGGGAATATTCCACGCCATGGGTTGGGCGCTTTCGGCAGCAGCCGGCCAGCAGAATGACAGTCCCCGTTCACGCCTTGGCCGGGTCACGGCAATTGGTGCGGTTTTCGTCAGCCTGTTGTTCCTCACCTATTGGCAGGCCGAATTGACGTCGAGCTTTACCGTGCAGCAACTGCAGGGCGGCATTCAGGGCCCGGATGATCTTCCGGGCAAACGTGTAGGGACTACGGCAGGCTCGACTTCAGCCAAATGGGCAGCAGAACACCAGACCAAACTCACCGAATACCAGATGATTTCGCAAGCCTTCGACGCTCTCGAACATGGCCAGTTGGATGCCGTGGTGTTTGATGCGCCGGTACTGCTCTATCATGCGGCAACGGCAGGGCTGGGCAGGGTGCGTGTGGTGGGGCCGGTTTTCCGCAAGGAAAACTACGGCATTCTCTTCCCGCGCGGTTCTGATGCCCCACGCAAGATCAGTCTGCGCAAGCGGGTGAATGAGTCGCTTCTCAAGATGCGTGAAGATGGTACTTACGACAGCCTCTACCAGCGCTGGTTCGCCGCTGCGGAGTAGCTGGTTGCCGGTCGCCACATACCAGTCGCTTGACACCTTGGCTGCACGGCGGCATACACCGCGCCGCGTAAGGGCCCGTGAAAACCCCGAGTTTACACGGGCCTGATTGTTGTTTGTTTCAATTCGCGATTCGGGAGAGTGTCCCGAGTGGCAAAGGGGGGGGACTGTAAATCCCCTGCTTTACGGCTTCGTAGGTTCGAGTCCTACCTCTCCCACCATCGCTCTTGCTGTGGTATGGATCGCGAGAACCGGAACAGACAGCAATCCCGGAAGTGACTTTGCGGGTGTAGCTCAATGGTAGAGCAGCAGCCTTCCAAGCTGAATACGAGGGTTCGATTCCCTTCACCCGCTCCATCCCCCTTTCGCCGGCCAGCACCGCATTGAAATTGTCATATGGAAGAACCATATGCGGGGCATCAATCCAGTGATTGGGCACTTGCAGCACAAAAAAGTTTCTCATATAGAGCGCGCGGGTTTTTGCCGTCGCACTTTTTTGTGCGGGAACAATTCACTGACGAACCGGACAGGACAAACAACATGGCCAAAGAGAAATTCAACCGCGACAAGCCGCATTGCAACATTGGCACGATTGGCCATGTTGACCACGGCAAGACGTCACTGACGGCGGCGATCACCAAGATTTTGGCTGAGTCTGGTGGTGCGACGTTCACCGCCTATGACCAGATCGACAAGGCGCCGGAAGAGCGCGCCCGCGGTATCACGATCAACACGGCGCACGTCGAGTATCAGACCAAGGCGCGCCATTACGCCCACGTCGATTGCCCGGGCCATGCTGACTATGTGAAGAACATGATCACCGGTGCGGCCCAGATGGATGGTGGCATTCTGGTTGTCTCGGCAGCTGACGGCCCGATGCCGCAGACCCGCGAACACATTCTGTTGGCCCGTCAGGTTGGCGTGCCGGCGTTGGTCGTGTTCATGAACAAGGTCGACATGGTCGACGATCCGGAACTGCTTGACCTCGTGGAGATGGAAGTGCGCGAGCTCTTGTCGTCCTACCAGTTCCCGGGCGATGAGATCCCGATCATCCGTGGTTCGGCGCTCGCTGCCCTTGAAGGCAAGACGCCGGAGATTGGCCGCGATGCCATTTTGAAGCTGATGGAAGCTGTTGATACCTACATTCCGCAGCCGCACCGTCCCAAGGACCTGCCGTTCCTGATGCCGATCGAAGACGTGTTCTCGATTTCGGGCCGTGGCACGGTTGTGACGGGCCGGGTTGAGCGCGGCATCGTCAAGGTTGGCGAGGAAGTTGAAATCGTCGGCCTGCGCGACACGGTGAAGTCGGTTGTGACCGGCGTTGAAATGTTCCGCAAGCTGCTCGACAGTGGTGAAGCTGGCGACAACATCGGTGCACTGCTGCGCGGTATTGACCGTGAAGGTGTGGAACGTGGCCAGATCCTGTGCAAGCCCGGCAGCGTCAAGCCGCACAAGAAGTTCAAGGCGGAAGCCTACATTCTGACCAAGGAAGAGGGTGGCCGTCACACGCCGTTCTTTGCCAACTACCGTCCGCAGTTCTACTTCCGCACGACCGACGTGACGGGTGTTGTGACACTGCCGGAAGGCACGGAAATGGTGATGCCCGGCGACAACATCTCGTTCGATGTCGAGCTGATCACGCCGATCGCCATGGAAGAAAAGCTGCGCTTCGCCATCCGCGAAGGCGGCCGCACCGTCGGCGCCGGCGTCGTGGCGAAGATTACGGATTGATGTGAAGTCAGACCGAAGTCAGAGGGCCTGCACGAAAGTGCGGGCCCTTTCTATTTTGCGACGATAACGGCATTTTCGGGAGAGACTGCGGTTTGCGCCAACAGGGCTGTTTGCAGTTCTTCGATGTCGGCATTGAGTTTTGTCAGCGAGGCTTTTACCGAGTTCATCACTTGTCCGGCCACGGCAGCGTCCATCTCCGGCACCTGCTCTTGGGCGTTGGCGGCGAAGGCTTTGATCTGGCCATACAGGTTCGAGGTCTTGAAGGAGAGGTCGGGTGTCAAAATTCCGATGCGCGCCACATGGCTGTCAAAAACGGGTGTGGCGAAGCGGAAGGACACGCGCGGTTGGGTGCGCTTGCCCGCGTTCATGCGCGCCAATTCGTCGGCAATGGAGATTTGGGCGACCAGAAGTTTCAGGGCCGCGGCAATGCTGGTTTGAAGGGCTGAAAGTTCCCCCAGAACGGCGTTGTGAAATGACTCGCGCTCATTTTTTCGTTGCCGTTCGCCCTGTTCCCTGGACATCTTTTCCGTGTGCGCCCGGCCTTCCTCCGCCACCTTGGCGATGCGGCGCTGGGAATAGATCACGCCTGAGAACCCGATGAGTGCCGCCAGAAAGGCAACCGTTGCGGCAACGAGTGTCTGGTAGTCTTTGAGGATCTCCATGAGGGCACGCTAACAAACATGCTGCCCAACCACAAAGGGCTTTACGGTGGCAGTGGGGCAGTGCATGAAATATGTATTATTTTCACAGGCGAAGCATGTTGGAAAGAGATCAGGGACCGCTTACCGACCCGCTGTATCTCACGGCGCTTGCCAGTCTTGGCCCCAACGTCCCCGCTCGGTTTGCGGCGGCGCCCACAACATGCAGCATCGCAGTTCTGCCATTTGTGAATTCCAGTGGCGACCCGACCCAGGAAACATTCACTGACGGCTTGACGGAAGACATCATCACCGATCTGTCAAAGGTCAGCGGATTCTTTGTGATCGCCCGTAACTCATCATTTTCTTACAAAGGCAAACCCACTGATGCGCGGCGCGTGGCGCATGACTTAGGCGTAAAATACATTCTGGAAGGTAGTGCGCGAAAAGCCGGGCAGCGTTTGCGGATCAATGTACAACTCGTTGCTGCAGGAGAGGGCGGCAACCATATTTGGGCCGAACGCTTTGACCGGGAGCTGGCTGACGTCTTTGATGTGCAAGATGAAATAACCCGATTGGTGGTGGAAGCGATTGTCGGAAAGATCAACGCGCCAGTCAGTGTAGAGCACTATCGGCCCACCAATATCGAAGCCTACGATCTTTGCGTACAATCACGCAACCAATGGTCGGTTTCCAAACCTGCAAATGATGAAGCAATCATTTGCCTGCGTCGTGCCATCGCCATGGATGCCAACTACTGTGAAGCCCATTGGCGGCTGGCATACTCTTTGTTTTGCAGCTGGTTTCAGTGGGACGGGCCGCAGCAGCCGCAACGGCGCGATTCAATTTCGCACGCATTGCGTGCCGTTGAAATAAATCCCGCAGACTCGGATGCCCATTCGGCCTTGGGCAGTATCATGCTTTATGAGCGGCGTTGGGATGAGGCAGAGGCCCAGTTCAAAGAGGCACTGTGGCTCAATCCGAACAATGCGGTGGCACACATGTCTGTTGCAGAGTTTCAAGTGTGTTCTGGCAGGCCCAAGGAGGGGCTGGAGGCAGGTATCAGGGCGCTACGTCTCAATCCAAAACCACCTGGCACGGAATTCTGGATGTTTGGCATTCTGCAAATCGTCAATGGGCAATATGGGGATGCCATCGCTACACTTCGTCGCGAGGAAACTTATGGTTCGAATTCGCGTCGAATGCTTGCTGCAGCATTGGCGATGGCGGGACGTATCGAAGAGGCGCAAGAAGAAGCTAAGCTATTTCTAACGACAAATCCACAATGGCGGTTTGGCGCGTGGATCGAAATCCTGCCTCTCAGGCACAAGAAAGAGGCAAACTTTTGGGCCACTGCTTTCCGCCTCGCCGGATTGCCGGAGTGAGCATGACGAATTTTTCCGACATATCGGCTGACCCGCTGTATCTCACTGCGCTTGCCAGTCTTGGCCCCAACGTCCCCGCTCGGTTTGCGGCGGCGCCCGCCAAAGGCAGCATTGCGGTTTTGCCTTTCGTCGACATGAGCGGTGAGTCTGGCCATGAGCATTTCACCGACGGCCTGACCGAAGACATCATCACTGACCTGTCCAACGTGCCGGGCTTCTTCGTTATCGCCCGCAATTCGGTGTTCGCCTACAAGGGCAAGCCCAGCGACGTACGTCAGATTGCGCAAGACCTTGGGGTTAAGTATATTTTGTAGGGCAGTGCCCGCAAAGCTGAGCAACGCTTGCGCATCAATGTGCAATTAATTGATGCGGAAGCGGGCGGAAACCATGTGTGGGCCGAACGCTTTGACCGCGAACTCTCAGATATATTTGCCATTCAAGATGAAGTGACCACCCGCGTCATTGAAGCCATTGTTGGCTCGCTCAGCAATCGGAGTGAAAAGCAACGTCCTTCCAATTTGGAGGCTTATGAGCTTTGCGTGCGCGCCCGCCACTTGTGGTCTCACTCTGCTGCTGCGTGCGATGAATCAAGAATATTGCTGGCGCGCGCGATTGAACTTGATCCCAATTATGCCGAAGCCCATTGGCGCTATGCTTTCGCCGAAAATTCAAGTTTTATGTTTTATGGGTCTGATCGTGCAACTGCCATGACGAAAGCATTAGCCTTGGCTGAACGCGCATTGCAAATCGATCCAAGTGATTCAGGTGCACATTTCATGATGGGCGAAGCCTTGATTTACGAACGGCGCTGGGATGAAGCGGAAGTATTCATAGATAGATCGCTTGCTTTGAACCCGAATGCGGCCGATGTGTTGGCATTGCTCGGTGACAGCTATGCAATGCTTGGTAAACTGCAAGAAGCTCTGCTGGCTAAAACCAAAGCCATGCGCCTAAATCCGCAACCCCCAGGCTGGTATCACTGGCTGCATGGCTTCGCAAAATTCACCAATGGCCAATACGAAGAAGCTGCCAAGACTTTCAGGCGGCCAGAAACTTATCGCACCGAGTTAAGACGGAATTTGGCTGCAGCACTGGCAAAACTTGATCGCCCTGGGCGGGCGCGGGAAGAGGCTAAGTTTTTCATGTTGGCCAATCCCAACTTTCGTATTTCAACTTGGATCAAGAACCAGCCATTCATGAATCCACAGGACGTTCTTTTTTGGACAGAGACTTACCGCCTCGCCGGATTGCCGGAGTAAGTTGGCTCAAACAGCAACTTCCGCGTCCGATGGGTCATCGTTCCTGAGTGTTTTTTGCTTGCCCCGCAGCCGGTTGTATTCCTCAACGCTGAGCATGATCAGCCGCGGCTTGCCGCGCTGGGTGATGGTGACAGGGCCCTGCAGGGCACGGGCGATGATGTCGCCTGATTTGCGGGAAAGGTCTGAAGTTGAGTAGCGCATGCATAACACATACAGCATTGTTGTATTTGTTGCAATTGCTGCATTTGTTGTATGTCAAGGACAAAGATTTCGTCAGTTGACGGACGATGACTAACCCTCTAAAGCCGCCGATCTCAACACATAACTTCAGGTTTGGCTGCGCCGATCCGGCGCTGTCGGAACTTGCACTAGGGGTATAGCTCAGTTGGTAGAGCGGCGGTCTCCAAAACCGCAGGTCGAGGGTTCGAGCCCTTCTGCCCCTGCCATTGCAAGGTCTTGGAATGATCCGGGTGCGGCCCCATATTGATCGTTTCAAAGTCTTGTAAACAAAGGAAATTCGATGGCCAAGACCAATCCGGTGGAATTCCTCCAGGAAGTTCGCGAAGAGGGCAGGAAAATCACCTGGCCGACACGCCGCGAACTGGGCATCTCGACTGTCATGGTGCTGATCATGGTGGTTGCGGCCTCCCTGTTCTTCCTGGGCGTTGACGCGATTCTCAAGTGGGTCGTGGACGGCGTGTTGTTTGGATTCTGAGATTTAAAAGAGGCCCATCCGAAAAATGGCGAAACGCTGGTACATCGTCCACACCTATTCGAATTTCGAAAAGAAGGTGATGGAAGACATCAAGAAGCAGGTCGTGCAGAAAAAGCTCGACGAGCTTTTTGAGCAGGTCATCGTACCCACCGAAGAAGTGGTGGAAATCCGCCGTGGCCGCAAGTTCAAGACCGAACGCCGCTTCTTTCCCGGCTACGTGCTGGTCAAGGTGGATCTCACTGACGAGGTTTTCCACCTCATCAAGAACACGCCGAAAGTCACGGGTTTCCTCGGCTCCGGCCTGAAGCCCGTGCCGATCAGCGATAGCGAAGCGGCCCGCATTCTCAACCAGGTGGCCGAAGGCGTCGACAAGCCCAAGACCACCATCCACTTCGAAGTGGGTGAGCAGGTCCGCGTTGCCGATGGTCCGTTCGCGTCCTTCAACGGTCAGGTTGAAGAGGTTGATGAAGAACGCTCCCGCCTCAAGGTGGCAGTGTCAATTTTTGGCCGGCCAACCCCGGTTGAACTCGAATATGGGCAAGTCGAGAAAATGAAGTAGTGCCTGCTCCTCGCCCGAAAGGGGGAGGGGTCCTTTAACCTGTGGGAGGCCTCGCAAGCCGCACCACTAACCTTTGAAGAAGGGATATAGAAATGGCGAAAAAAGTCGTCGGCTATGTCAAGCTGCAGGTTCCTGCAGGACAAGCCAATCCGTCTCCGCCGATCGGGCCTGCGCTCGGTCAGCGCGGTTTGAACATCATGGAATTCTGCAAGGCCTTCAATGCCGCCACGCAGAAGATGGAACAGGGCTCGCCCGTTCCCGTGGTGATCACGGCCTATCAGGACAAGTCCTTCACGTTTGAAATGAAGGCACCTCCGGCCTCGTTCTTCCTCAAGAAGGCCGCCAAGATCAACGCCGGTTCCAAGGAGCCGGGCAAGAACATCGTCGGCAAGGTCACCATGGACCAGTGCCGCGAAATCGCAGCCCAGAAGATTCAGGGCATGAACGCCCGCGACATCGAAGCTGCCGCAAAGGAAATCGCCGGTTCCGCCCGTTCCATGGGCTTGTCGGTTGAGGGAGCATAAGACAATGGCAAAACTCCCAAAGCGCATGCAGAAGAGCCACGCCGGCATTGACGGCGGCAAGTCTTTCGCCCTCGACGAAGCAGTGAAGCTCGTCAAGGAACGCGCCATCGCCAAGTTTGACGAGACCATCGAAGTATCGATGAACCTCGGCGTTGACCCGCGTCATGCAGACCAGATGGTCCGCGGCGTGTGCAACCTGCCCAATGGCTCGGGCCGCAAGGTCCGCGTCGGCGTATTCGCCAAGGGCCCGAAGGCTGAAGAAGCCAAGAAGGCCGGTGCTGATGTCGTCGGTGCTGAAGATCTCTTCGAGATCGTCAACAAGGGTCAGATCGACTTCGACCGCTGCATCGCCACCCCTGACATGATGGGCCTCGTCGGCCGTCTTGGTAAGGTGCTTGGCCCGCGCAACATGATGCCGAACCCCAAGGTTGGCACCGTGACCATGGATGTCACCGCCGCCGTCAAGGCAGCCAAGGGTGGTGCTGTCGAGTTCCGCGTTGAAAAGGCCGGCATCGTTCAGGCTGGCGTCGGCAAGGCCTCTTTCACGGCCGAGCAGATTGCCCAGAACGTGCGCGCTTTCATTGACGCCGTGAACAAGGCCAAACCCGCTGGCGCCAAGGGCACCTACGTGAAGAAGATTTCGGTCTCCTCCACCATGGGCCCCGGCGTGAAGATCGACGCTGCCTCCTCAGGCACGGTTTGATCATGAGAGAATACCGTGCCGCGGACTCCGGTCTGCGGTGCGGGAGCTGAAGGCCGGAAACGGCCCGAAGCAATCCTGTCCGAGATTGCCGGCGTGGAGGAAACTCCACTTAAAAGTCCAGCCTGCATGAGATGGGTGTCAAAACGGAATTCGGATCACCACATAAGGGTGTTCCAGTCGGTTGCGACCTCAATTCCTGTGCCTTGGCACAGGCGACAGGTTTTGAACGTCAAGGTCCTTTCGGATTTTGACACGTCCAACCGGTGAAGCAGCGATGCTTCGCCACAACGGAGAGAGCAAGTGGAAAGAGCTGCAAAAAAAGAGCTCGTCGCAACGTTCAACGCCGTGGCCAAAACCACGGGTGTGATTGTTGTGGCCCACAACAAGGGACTGACGGTGAACCAGGTCAATGACCTGCGGAACAAGATGTCCAAGGCGGGGGCGACCGTAAAGGTCGTCAAGAACCGTCTCGCAATGCGTGCTCTTGAAGGTACTGACGCTGCAGGGATCGCTAAGCTGTTCACAGGCCCCACCATGGTGGCTTATGGCGCTGACCCGGTCTCGGCTCCGAAGGTGGCTGCCGATTTCGCCAAGGCCAACGAAAAGTTCGTTGTGCTTGGTGGCGCACTTGGCAAGACCACACTCGATGCCGCTGGCGTCAAGGCACTCGCGGAACTGCCGTCGCTGGATCAACTGCGCGGCAAGATCATCGGGCTCATCCAGGCCCCAGCGACGAAGATCGCTGGAATTCTGGCAGCGCCCGCCGGCCAACTGGCCCGCGTGATCAATGCCTATGCCTCCAAGGACCAAGCCGCATAAAGCGCTTGTTGAATTGAACCATACGTAACAACCGACTGAAGATAAGAGAGAAACTCAAATGGCTGATCTTGCCAAAATCGTAACTGACCTTTCGGCCCTGACCGTTCTTGAAGCTGCAGAACTGTCGAAGATGCTCGAAGAAAAGTGGGGCGTATCCGCCGCTGCACCAGTGGCTGCTGCCGCTGCTGCCGGCCCGGCTGCTGCCGCTGTTGAAGAAAAGACCGAGTTCACCGTGATGCTGACCGCCGCTGGCGACAAGAAGATCGAAGTGATCAAGGAAGTCCGTGCCATCACGGGTCTGGGCCTCAAGGAAGCCAAGGACCTCGTTGAAGGCGCACCGAAGGCAGTGAAGGAAGGCGTCAACAAGAAAGACGCTGACGACATGAAGAAGAAGCTCGAAGCGGCTGGTGCCAAGGTCGAGTTGAAGTAATTGTTTCCGCCTCCGGCATCCGGGCCACAAGCCCGGGTGCCGGGCGCGGCACTTGAGTGCACAACGGTTTGTTCGAACACCCGAAGCGGGTTTTCAAGCAAGCCGTTTAGTCACGTGATGGCGTGACATTATGAAGTTGAAGTGACAGGGAAAACAAGATGGCCGATACCCGTACGACCGTTGCAAGCCGCAAGCGCATCCGCAAAGTGTTTGGCAAAGGCATTGAAGTTGCCGAAATGCCGAACCTGATCGAGGTGCAGCGCGAATCCTACGACCAGTTCCTGCAGATGAAGGAACCGGCCAGTGGGCGGCTTGCCGAAGGTCTGCAGGCGGTGTTCAAGTCGGTGTTCCCGATTACGGACTTCGCTGGTCAGGCCGTGCTCGAATTCGTGCGCTATGAATTCGAAGCACCCAAGTTCGACGTTGATGAATGCCAGCAGCGCGGCATGACCTTTGCGGCACCCCTCAAGGTGACGCTGCGCCTCATCGTGTTCGAAATCGACCCGGACACCCAGGCGAAGTCCGTCAAGGACATCAAGGAACAGGACGTTTACATGGGCGACATTCCGCTCATGACCAAGAACGGCACCTTCGTCGTCAATGGCACCGAGCGCGTCATCGTTTCCCAGATGCACCGTTCGCCTGGCGTGTTCTTCGACCACGACAAGGGCAAGAGCCACTCCTCGGGCAAGATCCTCTTTGCCGCCCGCGTCATCCCCTATCGTGGTTCATGGCTCGACTTTGAATTCGACGCCAAGGACATCATCCATGCCCGCATTGACCGCCGCCGCAAACTGCCGGTGACGACACTGCTCTATGCGCTTGGCATGCACGCCGAAGAAATTCTCCACACCTTCTACAAGTCCGTGCCGTACACGCACACCAAGGACGGCTGGCGGACGCCGTTCAATCCCGAGCGCTTCAAGGGCATCAAGCCGACCGTTGACCTCATTGACGCCAAGACCGGCCAGGTGGTGGTGGAAGCCGGCAAGAAGATCACGCCGCGCCTCGCTCGCAAGATCGCCGAAGACGGCACCAAAGAACTGTTGCTGCGCGACGAAGACCTGCACGGCCAGTATCTGGCTGACGAACTCGTCAACGCCCAGACCGGTGAAATCTACGGTGAAGCCGGAGACGAGTTGTCCGAAAAGTCACTTGCTGCACTGAAGGACCAGGGCTTCAAGACCCTGAACCTGCTCGACATTGACTACATCAACACCGGTGCCTACATCCGCAACACGCTGAAGGCCGACAAGGTCGAGAGCTACGAGCAGTCGCTCGTTGAAATCTACCGTGTCATGCGCCCGGGCGAACCACCAACGCGTGAAGGTGCCGAGGCTCTTTTCAACGGCCTGTTCTTCGACCAGGAGCGCTATGACCTCTCGGCCGTCGGCCGGGTGAAGATGAACATGCGCCTTGAGATGAATGTTCCGGACCACATGCGCGTATTGCGCAAGGAAGACATCATCGAAGTCATCAAGGTGCTGCACGACCTGCGCGACTCCAAGGGTGAGGTCGATGACATCGACCATCTCGGCAACCGCCGTGTGCGCTCGGTCGGCGAGCTCATGGAAAACCAGTACCGGCTCGGCCTCGTCCGCATGGAGCGCGCCATCAAGGAGCGCCTCTCGTCGGTCGATATCGACACCGTGATGCCGCATGACCTGATCAATGCCAAACCTGCTGCTGCTGCGGTGCGCGAATTCTTTGGTTCCTCGCAGCTCTCGCAGTTCATGGACCAGACCAATCCGCTTTCGGAAATCACCCACAAGCGCCGCCTCTCGGCCCTTGGCCCGGGCGGTCTGACACGTGAGCGTGCCGGCTTTGAAGTCCGTGACGTGCACACCACGCACTACGGCCGCATCTGCCCGATTGAAACGCCGGAAGGCCCGAACATCGGCCTCATCAACTCGCTTGCAACCTACGCCCGCGTCAACAAGTACGGTTTCATCGAGACACCCTACCGCAAGGTGGTTGGTGGCAAGGTGACGAACGATGTGAAGTATCTCTCGGCCATCGAAGAGTCGAAGTATTACATCGGTCAGGCCAATGTCGCCCTCACCAAGGAAGGCCGCTTCGCCGACGAACTGGTGATCGTGCGCCATCAGGGTGACGTGCTGCAGTGGCCCGCCGACAAAGTCGACTTCATCGACGTGTCGCCGAAGCAGATCGTTTCGGTCGCCGCCGCCCTCATCCCGTTCCTTGAGAACGACGACGCCAACCGCGCCCTCATGGGTTCGAACATGCAGCGTCAGGCCGTGCCGTTGGTCCGTTCATCGGCACCTTTCGTCGGCACCGGCATGGAAGCCGTTGTCGCCCGTGACTCCGGTGCTGCCATCACGGCACGTCGCGCTGGTATCGTTGACCAGGTCGACGCCAAGCGCATCGTCATCCGTGCAACGGAAGAAACTGATCCATCGAAGCCTGGTGTAGACATCTACACGCTGTCGAAGTTCCAGCGTTCCAACCAGTCCACCTGCATCAACCAGCGTCCGCTGGTGCGTGTTGGAGACGTGATCGGTGCTGCCGACATCATTGCTGATGGTCCTTCGACTGAGCTTGGTGATCTGGCGCTGGGCCAGAACGTGCTCGTCGCCTTCATGCCGTGGAACGGCTACAACTTCGAAGATTCGATCCTGCTTTCCGAGCGCATCGTCAAGGACGACGTCTTCACCTCCATTCACATTGAAGAATTCGACGTGATGGCGCGTGACACGAAGTTGGGCCCGGAAGAAATCACCCGCGACATTCCCAACGTCGGTGAAGAATCACTGCGCAACCTCGACGAAGCCGGCATCGTCTACATCGGCGCTGAAGTGAAGCCGGGCGACATCCTCGTCGGCAAGATCACGCCAAAGGGCGAAAGCCCGATGACGCCGGAAGAAAAACTGCTGCGCGCCATCTTTGGTGAAAAGGCCTCGGACGTGCGTGACACGTCGTTGCGCTTGCCGCCGGGGGTCTCCGGCACGATCGTCGAAGTGCGCGTCTTCAACCGCCACGGCGTCGACAAGGACGAACGCGCCCAGTCGATCGAGCGCGAAGAAATCGAACGTCTCGCCAAGGATCGCGACGACGAAATGACCATCCTCGACCGCAACTCCTATGGCCGCCTCAAGGACTTCCTGTCCGGCAAGGTTGCCACCTCGGGGCCGCGCGGCCACAAGCTCGACGGCAAGATTTCCAACACGCAGCTGGATGACATTCCACGTTCGCAGTGGTGGAACATTGCCCTTGGCAGCGACAAGGCCATGGCCGAACTCGAAGCCATGAAGGTGCAGTACGACGAATCCAAGAAGGCGCTGGAAACACGCTTCATGGACAAGGTCGAGAAGCTCCAGCGCGGTGATGAATTGCCGCCCGGTGTGATGAAGATGGTCAAGGTCTTCGTCGCGGTGAAGCGCAAGATCCAGCCTGGCGACAAGATGGCCGGCCGTCACGGCAACAAGGGTGTCGTCTCGCGCATCGTGCCGCAGGAAGACATGCCGTACCTCGAAGACGGCACGCCTGTCGACATCGTGCTGAACCCGCTCGGCGTGCCTTCGCGCATGAACGTTGGCCAGATCCTTGAAACCCATCTGGGGTGGGCCTGTGCCGGCATGGGCAAGAAGGTTGGCCGCATGTTGGAGGCCTACCGTGACAGCATGAAGGTGAAGCCGCTGCGTGATGGCCTGATGGAAATTTATGGCAAGAACGCCGAGGTCGAAGCTCTCAATGACAGCGACATCGTCGAATACGCCGAAGGCCTGAAGCGCGGTGTGCCGATTGCAACACCGGTCTTTGACGGTGCCCGCGAGGAAGACATCGCCAAGATGTTGACCGATGCTGGCCTCGCCACCTCTGGTCAGATCGACCTCTATGACGGCAAGACAGGTGAGAAGTTCGCCCGTCAGGTGACCGTGGGCTACATCTACATGCTGAAGCTCCACCACTTGGTCGACGACAAGATCCACGCCCGTTCCATTGGCCCGTACTCCCTCGTTACCCAGCAGCCGCTGGGCGGCAAGGCCCAGTTCGGTGGCCAGCGCTTCGGCGAAATGGAAGTCTGGGCACTGGAAGCTTACGGCGCGGCATACACGCTGCAGGAAATGCTCACCGTCAAGTCGGACGACGTGGCAGGCCGCACGAAGGTTTACGAAGCCATCGTGCGCGGCGACGACGCCTTCGAAACGGGCATTCCCGAAAGCTTCAACGTGCTTGTCAAGGAAATGCGCTCACTCGGGCTCAACGTCGAGCTGCAAAACGGCCAGGGCACATCGACCACCGCCCAGTCGCCAGCGCAGGCCGCCGAGTAAACACCGTTTCACCAGTCGTATTGTGCATTCAAGTTTAAGCGGCGGATTTTCCGCCAAATATGGAGAACAGGACACATGAACCAAGAGGTCATGAACGTCTTCAACCCTGCGGTGCCCGTTCAGGCATTCGACCAAATCCGCATTTCGATCGCCAGCCCGGAGAAGATTCTCTCCTGGTCTTTCGGCGAGATCAAGAAGCCCGAGACCATCAACTACCGGACCTTCAAGCCGGAACGGGATGGACTTTTCTGCGCCCGCATTTTCGGACCTGTGAAGGATTACGAATGCCTCTGCGGCAAGTACAAGCGCATGAAGTACAAGGGCATCATCTGCGAAAAGTGTGGTGTCGAAGTGACACTCTCAAAGGTCCGGCGCGAGCGCATGGGCCACATCGAGCTCGCAGCTCCCGTTGCCCACATCTGGTTCCTGAAGTCAGTGCCGAGCCGCATCGCCACGCTGCTCGACATGACGCTGAAGGATGTCGAACGCATTCTCTACTTCGAAAACTACATCGTCGTTGAGCCAGGCCTCACGCCCATCAAGCAGAACCAGCTTCTGAGCGAGAATGAATATCTCAAGGCTCAGGAAGACTACGGCGAGGACAGCTTCACGGCCTCGATCGGTGCCGAAGCCATCCGCGATCTCTTGATGACGATCAATCTCGAACAGCTGAAGGAACAGCTGCGCGAAGAGCTGCGCGTCGCCACCGGTGAACTGAAGCCCAAGAAACTCGCCAAGCGCCTGAAGCTCGTCGAGAACTTCCTCGAATCCGGCAACCGTCCGGAATGGATGATCCTCACCGTCGTTCCTGTCATTCCGCCGGAACTGCGTCCGTTGGTGCCGCTCGATGGCGGCCGTTTCGCCACGTCGGATCTCAATGATCTCTATCGCCGCGTCATCAACCGCAACAACCGTCTGAAGCGCCTGATGGAGCTGAAGGCGCCTGACATCATTGTGCGTAACGAAAAGCGTATGTTGCAGGAGTCTGTTGACGCGCTCTTTGACAATGGCCGCCGTGGCCGTGTCATCACCGGTGCCAACAAGCGTCCGCTGAAGTCGCTCTCTGACATGCTCAAGGGCAAGCAGGGCCGCTTCCGCCAGAATCTGCTCGGCAAGCGTGTCGATTACTCCGGCCGCTCAGTCATCGTTGTCGGTCCGGAAATGAAGCTTCACCAGTGCGGTCTGCCGAAGAAGATGGCGCTCGAACTCTTCAAGCCCTTCATCTATTCGCGTCTTGAGGCCAAGGGCCTTTCGACCACGGTGAAGCAGGCCAAGAAGCTTGTGGAAAAGGAGAAGCCGGAAGTCTGGGATATCCTCGATGAGGTGATCCGCGAACATCCGGTGATGCTGAACCGTGCGCCTACACTTCACCGTCTCGGCATCCAGGCCTTCGAGCCCGTGCTGATTGAAGGCAAGGCCATTCAGCTGCATCCCCTCGTTTGCACCGCCTTCAACGCCGACTTCGACGGCGACCAGATGGCTGTGCACGTGCCGCTTTCGCTGGAAGCCCAGCTTGAAGCCCGCGTGCTGATGATGGCGACCAACAACGTGCTCCATCCCGCCAACGGCCAGCCGATCATCGTGCCGTCGCAGGACATCGTGCTTGGTCTCTATTATCTGTCGATCATGCAGAACAACGAGCCGGGTGAAGGCAAGGTTTTCGCTTCGCTCTCGGAAGTCGAGCATGCTCTCGCCAACAATGTTGTTACATTGCACGCCAAGATCAAGGCGCGCGTGAAGGACACTGCTGCTGACGGCAAGGTGCGCAACCGTATCGTAGAAACCACGCCGGGACGTCTGCGCATCGGCGAGCTTCTGCCGCTGTCGATGAACATTACCTATGATCTTTGCAACAAGCTCATGACCAAGCGCGAAATCTCGCGCATGATTGACTCGGTCTACCGCCATTGTGGCCAGAAGGAAGCGGTCATTTTTGCCGACCGCATCATGGCGCTTGGCTTCTTCAATGCCTATAAGGCGGGCATCTCCTTTGGCAAGGATGACATGGTCATTCCGAAAGCCAAGGAACGGCTCGTGGCCCAAACCCGCGAGTTGGCCAAGGAGTTCGAACAACAGTACATCGACGGCCTGATTACCCAGGGCGAAAAGTACAACAAGGTTGTCGACGCCTGGGCCAAGTGCACCGACAAGGTGGCCGAGGAAATGATGGGCGAGATCAGTTCCGTCAAGGTTGATGCCGTGACCGGACGTGAAAAGCAGATCAACTCGATCTACATGATGAGCCACTCTGGTGCCCGCGGTTCGCCGGCCCAGATGAAGCAGCTCGCGGGCATGCGCGGCCTCATGGCCAAGCCGTCAGGCGAGATCATCGAAACGCCGATTATCTCGAACTTCAAGGAAGGCCTTTCTGTGCTCGAGTACTTCAACTCGACACACGGTGCCCGTAAGGGTCTCGCCGACACAGCCCTTAAGACGGCAAACTCGGGTTACCTCACCCGCCGTCTCGTGGACGTGGCCCAGGACGCCATCATCTCGGAAGAGGATTGTGGCTCTCAGCACTACATCACCACGCGTCCGATCATCGACGCCGGTGAAATCATCGTCTCGCTCGGCACCCGTATCCTTGGCCGTACCGCTGCCCAGGATGTGACCGATCCGACGACAGGTGATGTCATCGTCACGTCGGGCCGTGAAATCATGGAGCCAGATGTCGAGCTGATCGAGAAGGCCGGCATTCCGGAAGTCCGCATCCGTTCGGTGCTGACCTGTGAAACCAAGTTCGGTGTTTGCGCCAAGTGTTATGGCCGCGACCTCGCGCGCGGCACGCCCGTCAACATGGGTGAAGCCGTGGGCGTCATCGCTGCGCAGTCGATCGGTGAGCCGGGCACGCAGCTTACCATGCGTACCTTCCACATCGGTGGTGCCGCACAGGTGCTCGATGACAGCTACGTCGAAGCCAACGTGGATGGCCTGATCGAGATCAAAAACCGCAATCTCGCCAAGGACACCAATGGCAGGCTTGTGGTCATGGGCCGCAACCTCTCGATCATCATTCGCGATGCAAAGGGCAACGAACGTGCCACCCACAAGGTGGGCTACGGTGCCCGACTCTTCATCGATGAAGGTGACAGCGTGAAGCGTGGCATGCGTATCGCCGAGTGGGACGCCTACACGCGCCCCATCCTCACTGAAGTCGACGGCTCCGTTGCCTTCGAAGATGTGGTCGACGGCGTGTCGGTGAACGAAGTGCAGGACGAAGCAACCGGCATCACCAACCGCGTCATCATCGACTGGCGCACCAACCAGCGTGGTTCGACGCTCAAGCCTGCCATCGTGGTCAGGGACGAGAACGGCGAAGTGAAGAAGCTGGCCCGTGGTGGCGAAGCCCGTTATCTGCTCTCGGTTGATGCCGTTCTCTCGGTTGATCCGGGTTCCAAGGTGGGTGCTGGTGACGTGCTGGCGCGTAACCCGCTGGAAAGTGCCAAGACCCGCGACATCACCGGCGGTCTGCCGCGTGTGGCTGAATTGTTTGAAGCGCGCCGTCCGAAGGACGCCGCTGTCATCGCCGAAATCTCGGGCAAGATCGAGTTCGGCCGTGACTACAAGAACAAGCGCCGCATCAAGATCGTGCCGCCGGAGGAGGGCCGTGAGGCCGTCGAATACCTCATCCCCAAGGGCAAGCATCTGCCTGTCCAGGAAGGCGACTTCATCGAGAAGGGCGAGTACATCATGGACGGCAATCCCGCGCCGCATGACATCCTCGCCATCAAGGGCGTCGAGGAGCTGGCCTCCTACCTCGTCAATGAAATTCAGGAAGTCTATCGTCTGCAAGGTGTGAGCATCAACGACAAGCACATCGAGGTGATCGTTCGCCAGATGCTGCAGAAGGTTGAAATCACCGACCCAGGCGAGTCGACGCTTCTTGTCGGCGAGCAAGTGGACCGTGAGGAACTTGACCGCGAAAACGTCAAGCTCGAATCCGAAGGCCTGCGTCCGGCAACGGGCCAGCCAGTGCTCCTTGGCATCACCAAGGCCAGCTTGCAGACGCGCTCCTTCATCTCGGCTGCTTCGTTCCAGGAAACCACCCGTGTTCTCACCGACGCTGCGGTGCAGGGCAAGATCGATACCCTGGACGGCCTCAAGGAAAACGTCATTGTCGGCAGGTTGATCCCGGCAGGCACGGGCGGCATGCTGTCTCGCCTCCGTCAGGTCGCCGACAAGCGTGACAAGCTGATCATTGAAGAACAGACCAAGACGCAGCTGCCACCAGCCGCTGCCGAGTAAGGTCCGGCAATCGACCAAATGAAAAGGCCCGGATTGCAAACCAGCAACCCGGGCCTTTTGTTGTCAAATTATTGGTTAGTGAACGACGCTCAACGCATGCGCCCGGTCAGGCTCGATAAGCCCGATCATGGCGCCTGTTGCATCAGTGACAACTGCGAGTTTCCCCACCCCCGGTACAGCCACGGGAGCCCGCATCACTTCGCCACCGGAACTGGAGGTGTCTTCCTCCGCCTTGGCAATGTCTTCGACCGAAAGATAGGTCATCCAGTGTGACGGGATGCCTTCATAGTCAGGCGTTGTCAGTTCAAATACGCCGCCAACAGGCCTTCCGTCCTTGCGGGCAATCCAGTAACCCGAGCCGTCCGGCAAGCTCGTTGGTTCAAATTCCCAGCCCAGGGTCCGCCCGTAGAAAGCAAGTGCTGCTTCCGGTTCCCAGGTGTTGAGTTCGTGCCACCAGTGTCGTTGCGGCATGGTCATCTGAGTTCTCTCCCTCGCTTAAGAAACGCTGATTCATGTCGCCGTGAAGAGGAAGGTGGCGACCGCTTGGGGCGGGAGCAGGGCTGGATTGTGGCAGTGCCCCCGCAGACCTTGCCACAATTGGACCGTGTTAAGCAGAGTTTAACTTGCACTATCCTAGCGTAAGTTCGGGTCAATTTGCACATCTGTGGGGACGAGCATGTCGCGCAACGAAATCAGACTGGACCAGATCCAGCAGCGGCTTGGGTCGCACAACAAGCAACGTCCGAGCTATGATGATTATGACACGATCAGCACATCGCGAGATAACAGCTTTGACAATCTCGAAGACGAACCCACTACGCTCAATGCCGGGTTCATTGCGACGATTGTCGGCGCATTCATGGCAGTTGGAGCGGGAACGTATTTTTTCGCGGGCAGCGACATTCAGATTCCTGATCTCGGCTTGAAGTTGAGTTGGGGTGACGGCGAGTTGGTGGCGGCCACGTCAGGTTCGGTTCTCGATCCCGTATGTGGCAAAGGTTGGCGTACCAATCTTCCCAACAACGACCAGATGCACTGCTTCATGACAAAGCAGGTATATCGCTTGTGCGATGCTGACGAGCACAAAGCCCTGATTGCGACGATCAGGCAATACGACAAGGACTACAAGGTCTGGCACCGGAAGTTCACAATTGCGACCTTCAAGACAATTGGCAAAATGCAAACACAAGGACTGCAGCTTGGCATGGAAGCAGCCAAGATGGAGCACATGAAGGGCAGTGAGAAACAGAAGCTCGATCAGCTTGGGAAGGTTGTCGGCATGGCTGACAATATCATGAAGCCGACCAACGATCTGCTGGGCGAAATCAACAGCAAGGTGAAATCCTTCGAACTCGCACAAGCTGCCGAAGTGCTGGCCAAGAAGGGCTATATTTCACCCGATGACTTTGGCCGATCCAAACCTGACTTTATCGAGAGTGCATTCAAGTCTGCAGGCAACGTGAAGACTGCCTGCCCCAACCGGGGTTAACCTGCCATGACATTCGGCCAGACAAAATTGATGCTCAGTACACTGAGCTTCATGGTGTTTGGAACATTCTGGATCCCGGGCTTCAGTCTGGTTCCTGACTTTTCCTGGGGCGAACCGCTACCATCGGTTCTCGCGTCAAAGTGCGAGCGTCTCTGGGTCGATGAAGCCCGCAACGATCCGGCGTTGGAATGTTACCTGACGTCGCAGACCGACCGCCTCTGCCGCTCATCGGAGAAGGAACACCTGTTGTGGTTCATCTCGCGCTACGAGAAGGGCAAGTCGGCATACGAAGCCAAGCTTATGGGATATCTCATTGGCGTCAGCACTGGCATGTGGAAGCCCACCCAAAAGGACGCCAATGGCAAACCAGAAGACACGCTCAAGCAATACGCCCGCGTATCAAACGAGCAGGCCATGAAACTCCGGAAGGACGCAGCCTTCGTCAAAGCCATGAACATGCGCTCAAGCGCCGACTATGAATTGACCAAGAAGCTGCGCAACCTCGCCGCCAAAGGCTATGTCTCGCAGGACGACTTCGGCTGGCGGTCACCGACTTGGGTTGACGATGCGTTTGCCGAAGAATTGAAAGTCAGGCAGTCCTGCGCCACTGCGGCGGACTGATCAAGGACAGCAGCCGCACAGCGCCTCGCCCCAAACACACTATCCTGCTGATTCTGCGCTGCAATATTCGCGCTGCGTCGCAACAAGTTTGCCTCATGCGGAAATATTTCAAGCAAGCTATTGCAAATGCTGTATTTTTGGCAAAATCACGACGCCAATCAAAAGTATTGACGTCTGTACAGTCAAACAGTACAAGCGCGCCAACTTCCGAGACTGCAGGCCGTCGGGACTTCGCGTCCACGAAACGCTGACACGGGAGGAAAGAATGACATTCAAGGTCAAGCCCTCCAAACCAGGCCGGTTTGCAGGGCCTCTGGTTTTGAGCACTGGAAGGATCCGGACCGGACTTTCCACGTGCTTTTTGTCGTGTTTGAACCCCGGTTCGAAGAATTTTGCTTAGGTAGAGATAAGGCACGATGCCGACGATCAACCAATTGCTGCGCAAAGCCCGCACCAAGCCCACCTATCGTAACAAGGTGCCGGCAATGCAGGCCTGCCCCCAGAAGCGTGGTGTTTGCACCCGCGTCTACACCACGACTCCGAAGAAGCCGAACTCGGCTCTCCGCAAGGTCGCCAAGGTCCGCCTCACCAACGGTTTCGAAGTGGTGAGCTACATTCCTGGTGAAGGTCATAACCTGCAGGAACACTCCGTGGTCATGATCCGCGGTGGCCGCGTCAAGGATCTTCCTGGCGTTCGCTATCACATCATCCGTGGCGTGCTCGATACCCAGGGCCTGCCCAAGCGCCGCCAGCGCCGTTCAAAATACGGCGCCAAGCGTCCGAAGTAAGAGAGGTCAGAAATGTCCCGTCGCCATCGCGCAGAAAAGCGTCTGATCAATCCGGATCCGAAGTTCGGTGATCTCATCGTTTCCAAGTTCATGAACAACCTCATGGAACAGGGCAAGAAGTCGGTTGCCGAAGGCATCGTTTACGGTGCTTTGGAAACCATTCAGAACAAGGCCAAGTCTGACCCGGTTCAGATGTTCCATCAGGCTCTTGAAAATGTCGCCCCGGCCATCGAAGTGCGTTCGCGCCGCGTTGGTGGTGCAACGTATCAGGTTCCGGTCGAAGTCCGCACCGAGCGCCGTCAGGCTCTTGCCATCCGCTGGATCATCATCGCCGCCCGCAACCGCAACGAAAAGACCATGGTTGAGCGTCTCTCCGGTGAATTGCTGGATGCCGCAAACAATCGCGGCACCGCTGTCAAGAAGCGCGAAGACACCCACAAGATGGCCGAAGCCAATCGCGCTTTCAGCCACTACCGCTGGTAAGAGAGATATATCGTTATGGCCCGCACACATGAACTTGCTGACTATCGCAACTTCGGCATCATGGCTCACATTGATGCTGGCAAGACGACAGTTACTGAGCGCATCCTGTTTTATTCCGGCAAGAGCCACAAGATTGGCGAAGTACATGATGGCGCGGCCACTATGGATTTCATGGAGCAGGAACAAGAGCGCGGCATCACGATTACTTCGGCTGCCACAACAACAGTATGGAACGGCAAGCGCTGCAACATCATCGACACTCCCGGACACGTGGACTTCACCATTGAAGTCGAACGTTCGCTGCGTGTGCTTGACGGCGCAGTTTGCGTGCTCGACTCCAACCAGGGCGTAGAGCCGCAGACCGAAACGGTCTGGCGCCAAGGCGACAAGTACGCTGTCCCGCGCATCGTCTTCTGCAACAAGATGGACAAGACCGGTGCATCGTTTGAACAGTGCATCAAGGACATCAAGGAACGCCTCGGTGCCCGTCCGGTTCCAATTCAGCTGCCAATCGGCGCTGAAGCTGATTTCAGGGGCATCATCGACCTCGTTCGCATGAAGGCCGTGATCTGGGACAACGAAGAACTCGGTGCCAAGTTCCACGACGAAGACATTCCTGCCGATCTCATGGCTGCTGCTGAACAGGCCCGCGCCGAGATGATCGAAGCCTGCGCCGAACTCGATGACCAGGCCATGGACGATTATCTCAACGGTGTTGAGATGAAAAACGAGACCATCAAGCGCTTGCTCCGCAAGGCCGTGTTGAATGCTTCGTTCTTCCCGGTGCTCTGTGGCTCGGCCTTCAAGAACAAGGGCGTGCAGCCTTTGCTCGACGCCGTTGTCGATTATCTGCCTTCGCCGCTTGACCGTCCTGCCATCAAGGGCATCGACGTCAAGACTGGCAACGAAACCACCCGTCCGTCGTCGGACACCGAGCCACTCGCTCTCCTGGCCTTCAAGCTGATGGACGACCAGTACGGCATTCTGACGTTCTGCCGTATTTATTCCGGCACCTTGTCGAAGGGCACGTCGCTGTTGAACTCGACCCGCGACAAGACGGAGCGTGTCGGCCGCATGGTTCTCATGCACGCCAACAACCGCGAAGAAATTGCTGACGCCTATGCTGGCGACATCGTTGCTCTCGTCGGCCTCAAGGATACCCGTACCGGCGACACACTGTGTGATGCCAACAAGGCCGTGATCCTCGAAAAGATGGAATTCCCCGAGCCTGTCATCGAAATGAAGGTCGAACCCAAGACCAAGGGTGACCAGGAAAAGATGGCCGTGGCGCTGCACAAGCTCGCTGCCGAGGATCCATCCTTCCGTGTTTCAACAGATAGCGAGTTTGGCGAAACCATCATCAAGGGCATGGGCGAACTTCACCTCGACATCAAGGTGGACATCCTCAAGCGCACCCACAAGGTGGAAGTGCAGGTTGGCGCCCCTCAGGTTGCTTACCGTGAAGCCATCACCCGCAAGGTGACCAAGGACTACACTCACAAGAAGCAGACAGGTGGTACGGGCCAGTTCGCCCGCGTCATCCTCGAAGTCGAACCAAACGAGAAGGGCGCAGGCAACAGCTTCGAGTCCAAGGTCGTTGGTGGTTCGGTGCCGAAGGAATACGTCCCCGGCGTCGAAAAGGGCCTCAACTCGGTGCTCAGCTCCGGTCCGCTCATCGGCTTCCCGGTGGTCGACATGAAGGTGACGCTGATCGACGGCGCCTATCACGAAGTTGACTCCTCCGCGATCGCCTTCGAAATCGCGACCCGTGCCGCCATGCGCGAAGCCTTCGAACAGGCTGGTGCAGTGCTGCTCGAACCAATGATGAAGGTGGAAGTGACCTCGCCCGAAGATTTCGTGGGCTCGGTCATCGGCGATCTCAATTCTCGCCGTGGCCAGATTGTCGGCACCTCGATGCGCGGCAACGCCAACATCGTCAACGCGCTTGTGCCGCTCGCCAACATGTTCGGTTACATCAACAACCTGCGCTCGATGAGCCAGGGCCGCGCGTCCTATACCATGCAGTTCGATCACTATGCCCAGGTACCGGGTGCAGTGGCCGAAGAAGTCAAAAAGAAATACGCCTAATTAGTTTTGAGAACGGAGAACTCCGATGGCCAAAGAGAAATTCAACCGCGACAAGCCGCATTGCAACATTGGCACGATTGGCCATGTTGACCACGGCAAGACGTCACTGACGGCGGCGATCACCAAGATTTTGGCTGAGTTTGGTGGTGCGACGTTCACCGCCTATGACCAGATCGACAAGGCGCCGGAAGAGCGCGCCCGCGGTATCACGATCAACACGGCGCACGTCGAGTATCAGACCAAGGCGCGCCACTACGCCCACGTCGATTGCCCGGGCCATGCTGACTATGTGAAGAACATGATCACCGGTGCGGCCCAGATGGACGGTGGCATTCTGGTTGTCTCGGCAGCTGACGGCCCGATGCCGCAGACCCGCGAACACATTCTGTTGGCCCGTCAGGTTGGCGTGCCGGCGTTGGTCGTGTTCATGAACAAGGTCGACATGGTCGACGATCCGGAACTGCTTGACCTCGTGGAGATGGAAGTGCGCGAGCTCTTGTCGTCCTATCAGTTCCCGGGCGATGAGATCCCGATCATCCGTGGTTCGGCGCTCGCTGCCCTTGAAGGCAAGACGCCGGAGATTGGCCGCGATGCCATTTTGAAGCTGATGGAAGCTGTTGATACCTACATTCCGCAGCCGCACCGTCCCAAGGACCTGCCGTTCCTGATGCCGATCGAGGACGTGTTCTCGATTTCGGGCCGTGGCACGGTTGTGACGGGCCGGGTTGAGCGCGGCATCGTCAAGGTTGGCGAGGAAGTTGAAATCGTCGGCCTGCGCGACACGGTGAAGTCGGTTGTGACCGGCGTTGAAATGTTCCGCAAGCTGCTCGACAGTGGTGAAGCTGGCGACAACATCGGTGCACTGCTGCGCGGTATTGACCGTGAAGGTGTGGAACGTGGCCAGATCCTGTGCAAGCCCGGCAGCGTCAAGCCGCACAAGAAGTTCAAGGCGGAAGCCTACATTCTGACCAAGGAAGAGGGTGGCCGTCACACGCCGTTCTTTGCCAACTACCGTCCGCAGTTCTACTTCCGCACGACCGACGTGACGGGTGTTGTGACCCTGCCGGAAGGCACGGAAATGGTGATGCCCGGCGACAACATCTCGTTCGATGTCGAGCTGATCACGCCGATCGCCATGGAAGAAAAGCTGCGCTTCGCCATCCGCGAAGGCGGCCGCACCGTCGGCGCCGGCGTCGTCGCCAAGATCACTGACTAAGGCTGAGTAAAAACATGCAACGCCAAAACATCCGGATCCGTCTCAAAGCGTTTGATTATCGCATTCTCGATAATTCGACGAAAGAGATCGTGAACACCGCGAAGCGCACCGGCGCACAGATCCGTGGACCTGTGCCGCTGCCAACGCGCATCGAGAAGTTCACTGTGAACCGTTCACCCCACGTCGACAAGAAGAGCCGCGAGCAGTTCGAAATGCGAACCCATCGCCGTCTTCTGGACATCGTGGACCCGACGCCCCAGACCGTGGACGCGCTGATGAAGCTCGACCTCGCTGCCGGCGTTGACGTTGAAATCAAGCTCTGAGCTTAGCAGAGCCTCTGGAGAGAAACATGCGTTCAGGCCTTATCGCCAGAAAGCTGGGAATGACCCGGATTTACACGGAAGAGGGTGCTCAGGTACCCGTGACCGTGTTGAAAGTGGACTCTGTCCACGTGGTCGCCCACAAAACAGCTGAGAAGGATGGCTACTCTGCCATTCAGCTCGGCTCAGGCACCCCCAAGATCAAGCGGCTGACGAAGGCCGATCGTGGCCACTTCGCCAAAGCGAAGGTTGAGCCAAAGCGCAAGCTGCAGGAATTCCGCGTTACCCCCGACATGACCATGCCGGTGGGTGCCGAAGTGACTGCCGATCATTTCGTTCCCGGCCAGTACGTGGACGTCACCGGCACATCCAAGGGCAAAGGTTTTGCCGGCGGCATGAAGCGCTGGAACTTCGGCGGCCTTCGCGCCACGCACGGTGTCTCGGTGAGCCATCGTTCGATTGGTTCGACGGGTAACCGCCAGAGCCCAGGCAAGGTGTTCAAGAACAAGAAGATGCCGGGTCACCTCGGTGTTGAAACAGTGACCACGCAGAACATCGAAGTCGTCAAGACTGATGCTGATCGCGGTCTCATCCTCCTCAAGGGCTCGGTTCCGGGCGCTCAGGGCGGTTGGGTCAGCGTGCGTGACGCCGTGAAGCGCAAGCTTCCGGATGGTGCGCCAAAGCCGGGAGCCTTCAGGGCTGCTCCGGAAGCGCAAGGTTAAGTGAGGCGCTGAAAAATGAAACTCGACGTCACAACAATGGAAGCCAAGGCCGCCGGATCAGTTGATCTGTCCGACGCGATCTTTGGTCTCGATCCGCGCTCCGACATTCTGCACCGCGTGGTCCAGTGGCAGCTCAACAAGCGCCAGCAGGGCACACACCAGGCAAAGTCGCGCGGTGAAATCAACCGCACGACCAAGAAGATGCATGCCCAGAAGGGCACCGGCGGCGCTCGCCACGGTTCCCGCAAGGCCGGTATCTTTGTGGGCGGCGGCAAGGCCTTCGGCCCACGCTTCCGCAGCCACGAAACGGCCCTCAACAAGAAGGTCCGCGCTCTCGGTCTGAAGCACGCGCTGTCGTCCAAGGTGAAGGCTTCCGAGCTGATCATCGTCGACAAGGCGGAACTCAGCATGGCCAAGACCAAGGCAGTGAAGGCGGCATTCGAAAAGCTCGGCCTCGTCAATGCCCTGATCATTGACGGCGCGACGCTGAACGAAGGCTTCGCCCGTGCAGCCCGCAACATTCCGAACATCGACGTGCTGCCCATCCAGGGCATCAACGTCTACGACATCCTGCGCCGCAAGAACCTGGTTCTGACAAAGGCAGCTGTCGAAGCTCTGGAGGCTCGCTTCAAATGAGCAAGGAACATTATTACAGCATCATCCTGTCCCCGGCGATCACCGAAAAGGGCACGATGGTTTCGGCTCACAACCAGATCGTCTTCAACGTCGCTCGCGACGCCACGAAGGTTGAGATCAAGAAGGCCGTCGAAGGCCTGTTTGGTGTCAAGGTGAAGGCCGTGAACACGCTCGTCCGCAAGGGCAAGCTCCGTGTCTTCAAAGGCCGCAAGGCTTTGCTGTCCGACAAGAAAAAAGCATACGTCACGCTCGCTGAAGGCGAACGCCTTGACGTGACGACAGGTCTGTAAGGGTCAAGAACAATGGCACTCAAGACATTCAACCCCACCAGCGCCGGCCGCCGTCACCTGATCCAGGTTGACCGCTCCGACCTCTTCAAGGGCAAACCCGTGAAGACCCTGGTGGAGGGCCAGAAGAACAACGGCGGCCGTGGCAACACGGGCCGCGTGACCACGCGCGGACAGGGCGGTGCCCACAAGCACGCCTATCGCTTGATCGATTTCAAGCGAAAGAAGCACGACATGCCGGCGACGGTTGAGCGTTTGGAGTATGATCCAAACCGCACCGCCTTCATCGCTCTCATCAAGTACACTGACGGCACGCTGTCCTACATCCTGGCGCCACAGCGCCTGGCTGTTGGTGACACGGTCATTGCCAGTGCCAGCGCCGACGTGAAGCCTGGCAACGCCATGCCTGATCGGCGCGATCCCGGTCGGCACTATCGTCCACAACGTGGAAGTCAAGCCCGGCGCCGGTGGTTCACTGGCCCGTGCAGCTGGCACCTACGTCATGGTCGCTGGCCGCGATGGTGCCAACGTCATCATCAAGCTGAAGTCGGGTGAAACCCGCATGGTTCCGGCCTCATGCATGGCATCGGTTGGTGCCGTCTCGAACCCTGACCACCTCAACGAAGTGGTCGGCAAAGCCGGTCGCAACCGCTGGAAGGGCTCACGCCCGATCTCGCGCGGTATTGCCCGCAACCCCGTCGACCATCCCAACGGTGGCCGTACCAACGGTGGTAAGCATTGGGCCACGCCGTGGGGCAAGCCGACCAAGGGTTACAAGACCCGGACCAATAAGCGTACGACCAAGATGATCGTTCGCAGCCGCCACAAAGCCAAGAAATCGTAAGGGACGCGCGACATGACACGCTCCGTATGGAAAGGCCCGTTTGTTGACGGGTATTTGTTGAAGAAGGCGGACGCCGCCCGCGGTGGCCGCCAGGCCATCAAAACGTGGAGCCGCCGCTCCACCATCCTGCCGAACTTTGTGGGCCTGACGTTCCAGGTGCACAACGGCAACAAGTTCATCCCCGTGCATGTGACCGAAGAAATGGTTGGTCACAAGCTTGGTGAGTTCGCACCGACCCGGACCTTCAAGGCCCATGGCGGTTCGGACAAGAAGGCCGCTGCCGGAAAGTAACAGCCATGAGCAAGCCCAAAACAAAACGCGCCCTCCCGGCGACCGAAGCAAAGGCAACGACCCGTTCCTTGCGCATCAACACGCGCAAGCTCAACGAGGTTGCGGCCGAAATCCGCGGCATGAAAGTGGCACGGGCACTCGCCCATCTCACCTTCTCGCGCCGCCGCATCGCCAAGGACGTGAAGAAGACGCTGGAAAGCGCCATCGCCAACGCCGAAAACAACCATGACCTGGACATCAACAACCTGATCGTCTCGGAAGCCTGGACCGGCAAGAACCTGGTGATGAAGCGCTGGTTCCCGGACGCTCGCGGCCGGGTTGGCCACATTCACAAATTCTTCTCTGAACTGACAATCGTTGTGCGGGAAGTTTCCGCCGAAGCGAAGGAGGCCGCTTAATGGGCCAGAAAGTCAACCCCATTGGCATGCGCCTTGGCATTATCAAGACGTGGGATTCCCGCTGGTTCGCCAATAGCCGCGAATACGGCAAGCTTCTCCACGAAGATATGGCCATCCGTGAGTACCTCAAGACGGAACTCAAGCAGGCTGGTGTATCCAAGGTCATCATCGAGCGTCCGCACAAGAAGTGCCGCGTCACGATCTATTCGGCCCGCCCCGGCGTGGTCATCGGCAAGAAGGGCGCAGACATCGAAAAGCTGCGCAAGAAGGTTGCCGACATGACCGGTTCGGAAGTGCATCTCAACATCGTTGAAGTGCGCAAGCCGGAAATCGATGCTTACCTGGTCGCCGACAACATTGCCCAGCAGCTTGAACGCCGCGTGGCTTTCCGCCGTGCGATGAAGCGCGCCGTGCAGTCGGCCCAGCGTATGGGTGCACTCGGCATCAAGATCACCTGCGCCGGCCGTTTGGGTGGTGCTGAAATCGCCCGCACCGAATGGTACCGCGAAGGTCGCGTGCCATTGCACACGCTGCGCGCCGATGTGGACTACGGTGTTGCCACCGCTCACACGGCTTATGGCACCAACGGCGTGAAGGTCTGGATCTTCAAGGGCGAAATCCTTGAACATGACCCGATGGCCACCGACAAGCGCTTTGCGGAACAGCAGGAAGGCGGCGGAAGCCGTCCGCCCCGCCGCGAAGAGCGGAACTGAGACAGCGAGCTGAACCATGCTGCAACCAAAAAAAACCAAATACCGCAAGGCCCACAAGGGCCGCATTCACGGTAAGTCGACGAGCTGCAACACGCTCGACTTCGGCAACTTCGGCCTCAAGGCCGTGGAACCCGATCGTCTTACCGCACGCCAGATCGAAGCCGCCCGTCGCGCCCTTGCCCGTGGCATGAAGCGCGCCGGCCGTATCTGGATCCGCGTCTTTCCGGACGTGCCCGTGTCGAAGAAGCCTGCCGAAGTCCGCATGGGTTCCGGCAAGGGTTCGACGGAATACTGGGCTGCCCGCGTCAAGCCGGGCCGTGTGTTGTTTGAAATCGATGGCGTGCCGCGCAATGTCGCTGAGGAATCCCTCAGCCTTGCCGCCGCCAAGTTGCCCATCAAGACGCGCTTCGTTGCGCGCCTCGGTGAATAAGGGGAGAGTGCATCATGAAGATGAGTGACGTACGCGCTCTGACCAACGATCAGATCAAGGACGAAATCCTGAAGCTCCGCAAGGAGCAGTTGAACCTGCGCTTCCAACGCGCTTCGGGCCAGCTGGAAAAGACCAACCGCATCCGCCAAATCCGCCGCGACATCGCGCGTCTCAAGACGCAAGGCACCGCAGCGGCCAAGGCCAAGTAAGAGAGACGCAAGAACATGCCCAAGCGCATCCTGCAAGGTGTGGTCGTCAGCGACAAGAACGACAAGACCATCGTGGTCAAGGTGGAACGCCGCCTGCGCCATCCGGTCTTCAAGAAGACTGTGCGCGTGTCGAAGAAGTATCACGCTCACGACGAGAAGAACGAAGCCAAGACCGGTGAGATTGTCCGTATTCAGGAATCGAAGCCGCTATCGAAGCAGAAGCGCTGGACCCTCGTCGAAAAAGTCGACGCGGCCAAGGCTTGAATTGAACAGGTGACCCCATGATCCAACAAGAGACAAATCTCGACGTTGCCGACAATTCTGGTGCCCGCCGTGTTCAGTGCATCAAGGTTCTCGGCGGCTCCAAGCGCCGCTACGCTGGCGTGGGCGACATCATCGTCGTCTCCGTCAAGGACGCAATTCCACGCGGCCGCGTCAAGAAGGGCTCGGTAATGAAGGCCATCGTCGTTCGCACGGCGAAGGACATCCGCCGCGCTGATGGTTCTGCCATTCGCTTCGACCGCAACGCTGCCGTGCTCATCAATGCACAGGGCGAGCCTGTCGGCACGCGTATCTTTGGACCGGTTCCCCGTGAACTGCGTGCCAAGAACCAGATGAAGATCATCTCGCTCGCACCGGAGGTTCTCTAACATGGCTGCGAAGCTGAAAATCAAGAAGGGTGACACTGTTGTTGTCATCGCCGGCAAGGACAAGGGCAAGCAGGGCGAAGTGCTCCGCGTGATCCCGACCGAGAACCGGGCTGTTGTGTCGGGTGTTAACGTTGCCAAGCGTCACACCAAGCAGACGGCAAGCCAGGAAGGCGGCATCATCCAGAAGAGCATGCCGATCCACATTTCAAACATCGCGCTGCGCGATCCCAAGGACGGCAAGCCAACGCGTGTTGGTTACAAGACGTTGACCGACGGCAAGAAGGTCCGCGTTGCCAAGCGCTCAGGAGAGACGATCAATGGCTGAGGATAAGAAAGCCAAGCCAGCTGCCAAGGCCGCAAAGCCTGCAGCCAAGGCTGAAAAGGCCCCCAAGAAGGGCGCCGAAAAGACGGGCGTTGAAAATGCCAACGCCGGCCTGCCGGAGAACTATGTGCCGCGCCTGCGCAAGCACTATGATGAAGTCATCAAGCCCGGCCTCATCGAACAGTTCGGCTACAAGAACGTGATGGAAGTCCCGAAGATCACCAAGATCGTCCTCAACATGGGCGTGGGTGAAGCAACGCAGGACTCCAAGCTCGTCAACGTGGCAGCATCGGAACTCGAAAAGATCGCTGGCCAGAAGCCAGTGATCACCAAGTCCCGCAAGGCCATTGCCCAGTTCAAGATCCGCGAAAATCTCGCCATCGGCACCAAGGTGACGCTGCGCAAGACCCGCATGTATGAATTCCTCGATCGTTTTCTGACGATCGCCCTGCCGCGCGTACGCGATTTCCGTGGTCTCACGGACCGTTCTTTCGATGGCAATGGCAACTTCGCCATGGGCATCAAGGAGCACCTGATTTTTCCGGAAATCGACTACGACAAGATTGACCGGGTCTGGGGTTTGGACGTGATCGTGTGTACCTCGGCCAAAACCGACGACGAGGCCCGTGCACTGCTCGCAGCCTTCAACTTCCCCTTCCGCAAGAGCCAGCGCAAAGCGGCTTAAGGAGAGAGTTTCATTTCATGGCAAAGACAAGTTCGATCAACCGCAACGACAAGCGCCGCAAGATGGTGAAGTCTGCCGAAGGCAAGCGCAAGCGCCTGAAGGCCCTGATCAAGAACAAGACCACCTCGATGGAAGAGCGTTTCGGCGCTGTCCTGAAGCTGGCCGAGATGCCGCGCAACTCGGCCAAGGTCCGGATCAAGAACCGCTGCGAAGTGACAGGCCGTCCGCGTGCCTATTACCGCAAACTCAGAATGTCGCGCATCGCGCTGCGCGAGCTGGCCAACCTGGGTCTGATCCCCGGCATGGTCAAGTCGAGCTGGTAAGGAAGGATCAGTATCATGTCCATGAACATCAGCGATCCAGTCGGCGATATGCTCGCCCGCATCCGCAACGCCCAGGAGCGTGGCAAGAACAAGGTTGCCGTGCCGCCATCGCGGTTGCGTGAGCGCGTTCTTGAGGTTCTTCACCGCGAAGGCTACATCCGCGGCTTCACCACCATCGACAAGGACGGCAAGTCTGAACTCGAAGTTGAACTGAAGTATTTTGATGGCGCTCCCGTCATCAAGGAAATCCACCGTGTCTCGCGTCCCGGTCGCCGGGTTTACGCATCAGTCGCAACGCTGCCGTCCGTGTTCAACGGTCTGGGCATCTCCATCCTCTCCACGCCCAAGGGCGTGATGTCGGACTCGGATGCCCGCGCCCAGAACGTCGGTGGCGAAGTGCTCTGCACGGTATTCTGAGGTAACGAACGATGTCACGTATCGGCAAGAAATCAGTACCGGTTCCAGCAGGCGTCACGGTCAACGTGAGCGGCCAGAGCGTTTCCGTGAAGGGTCCGAAGGGCGAACTCAAGGAAGTCCTGAACGAGCAAGTTCTCGTCAAGATGGAAGAGGGTGGCGTCAAGGTTGACCCCGTCAACCAGACCAAGCTGGCACGCTCCTCGTGGGGCATGTCGCGCACCCTCGTCGCCAACATGATCAAGGGTGTGACCGACGGCTTCACCAAGTCGCTCGAAATCAACGGCGTGGGTTATCGCGCCGCCGTTGCCGGCAAGAGCCTGCAACTCAACCTCGGTTATTCGCATGACGTCAATTATGCGATCCCTGCTGGTATCGAAATCAAGACGCCGAAGCCCACGGAAATCGTGATCAGCGGCATCAACAAGCAGCAGGTTGGCCAGGTGGCCGCCGAAATCCGCGAATGGCGCGGGCCTGAACCCTACAAGGGCAAGGGCATCAAGTACGCCGGCGAACAGATCTTCCGCAAGGAAGGCAAGAAGAAGTAAGGGCCACGCATCATGGCGAAAGTCACTCCCATCAATCTGCGCAAGGTTCGCGTTCGCAAGACGCTGGCCGAACGCCTCAACGGCCGCCCACGGCTTTCCGTGCACCGGTCGTCCAAGAACATCTATGCCCAGGTCATCGATGACACGAAGGGCGTGACGCTCGCTTCGGCTTCGACCATGGACAAAGATTTCAAGTCCGCCAAGAAGACCGGTGCTGACAAGGCCGCTGCTGAAGCGATTGGCAAGATCATTGCCGAACGCGCCATCAAGGCCGGCGTCAAGGACGTTGTCTTCGATCGCGGTGGTTACATTTATCATGGGCGCATCAAGGCGCTCGCGGAAGCTGCCCGTTCGGGCGGCCTGAACTTCTAAGGACAGCGGAGCACACATGGCTAAAGAACGTGCCGAACGCGGTGAACGCAAAGACCGTGACGACAAGGACAGCGAGTTCATCGACAAGCTGGTTCACATCAATCGCGTTGCGAAGGTTGTGAAAGGCGGTAAGCGCTTCGGTTTTGCTGCCCTCGTGGTGGTTGGTGACCAGAAGGGCCGCGTTGGCTTCGGCCATGGCAAGGCACGTGAAGTGCCGGAAGCCGTGCGTAAGGCCACCGAAGGTGCCAAGCGCGCGCTCATCCGCGTGCCGCTGCGCGAAGGCCGCACACTGCATCATGATGTCAACGGCCGCTGGGGCGCTGGCAAGGTGACGCTGCGTACGGCTCCGGCCGGTACAGGCATCATCGCCGGTGGTCCGATGCGCGCTGTGTTCGAAAGCCTCGGCATGGCTGACGTCGTCGCCAAGTCGACTGGTTCGTCGAACCCCTACAACATGGTGCGCGCCACGATGGACGCGCTCAAGAAGCAAGCCTCTCCGCGCATGGTGGCAAACCGCCGTGGCAAGAAGGTTTCTGACGTGCTGCGCCGTGGCGGTGACGCTGCTGCCGTGGCCGAATAAGAACAGGACGAAGACCCATGGCCAAGAAAGAAGCAGGCAAGACCATCACTGTTGAGCAGCTGTCGAGTGCAAACCGCAAGCCCGCCAGCCAGCAACAGACGCTGATCGGCCTCGGTCTCAACAAGATCCGCCGCAAGGCAACCCTGGCAGACACGCCCGCAGTGCGCGGCATGATTGCCAAGGTGGCGCACCTCGTGCGCGTGGTCGAATAAGGATTCAGTACCATGAAACTCAACCAACTCTCTGACAACAAAGGCGCCCGCAAGGTCCGCACCCGCGTCGGCCGTGGCATTGGCTCCGGCCTTGGCAAGACTGCAGGCCGCGGCGGCAAGGGTCAGACAGCCCGCAAGGGCGGCGCAAAGGCCGGCTTCGAAGGCGGCCAGATGCCGATCTATCGCCGTCTGCCAAAGCGCGGCTTCAAGAAGCCGAATGCTGTTGCATACAACGAGGTGAACCTCGCCCGCGTGCAGACGGCTATTGAATCAAAGAAGCTTGACGGCAAGGCCACGGTAACGGCGGCTGCGCTTCTGGCGGCAGGTGTCATCACCAAGCTGGCAGCTGGCGGCGTGCGCCTGATCGGCAAGGAAAAGTTCACGGCCAAGCTCGCCTTCGAGGTGTACTACGCCACCAAGGGTGCTGTGGCCGCTGTTGAGAAGGCTGGCGGCAGTGTGAAAATTCTCCGCCCCGAGCCCGAAACAAAGCAGGCTTGATCGCCATTGCCGGAAACCCCACTTAAGGCGTTTCCGGCAGTCTCATAAGGTGGAACAATGGCATCAGCGGCAGAACAACTTGCAGCCAATCTCAACTTCAGCGCCATCGCCAAGTCGGAGGAGCTGAAGAATCGAATCTGGTTCACGTTGGGCGCGCTGATTGTTTACCGCCTTGGTTCGTATATCCCAATTCCCGGCATTGACTCGCTGGCGCTCGAACAGTTTGCCACGCAGAATTCCTCCGGCATTCTAGGCTGGATGAACAATCTTGCCGGTGGCGCACTTGGCCGCATGGCCATCTTCGCGCTCAACGTCATGCCTTATATCTCGGCCTCGATCATCATGCAGTTGATGACGAGCGTCTCGCCCACCCTTGAAGCTCTCAAGAAGGAAGGCGAGTCCGGCCGCAAGAAGATCAACCAGTACACCCGCTATTTCACGGTCATTCTCGCTGCCTTGCAGGCGTACGGCATTGCAATTGGCTTGCAGGGGCAGGGCGGAATTGTCACCAATCCCGGGCCGTTCTTCATTGCCTCCACGGTGATCACCCTGACGGGTGGCACGTTGTTCCTGATGTGGCTGGGTGAACAGATCACCTCGCGCGGCATCGGCAACGGCGTCTCGCTGATCATTTTCTCCGGTATCGTTGCCGGCCTTCCGTCAGGCGTTGCCGCCTTGCTTGAGCTGGCCCGCACTGGCCAGATGTCGGTCTTCACGATCCTCGCCATACTTGTCATGGCCTTCTCGGTAATCGCCTTCATCGTGCTGGTGGAGCGCGCCCAGCGCCGCTTGCTGATCCAGTATCCCAAACGCCAGGTCGGCATGAAAATGACCCAGGCGGATAGTTCCCACTTGCCTATCAAGATCAACACGGCCGGTGTCATTCCCCCGATCTTCGCGTCCTCGCTGCTGTTGTTGCCGATCACCGTCGCCAACTTTTCAGCCGGGCAGGGTCCCGATTGGCTGAACCAGATCACCGCCATGCTGGGCCACGGCCAGCCGCTCTATCTTGCACTCTTTGCAGCTCTCATCGTCTTCTTCAGCTTCTTCCAGACATCGATTGCCTTCAACCCGAAGGAAACCGCTGACAATCTGAAAAAGTCTGGTGGCTTCATCCTCGGCATCCGACCGGGCGAAAAGACGGCTGAATATCTTGACTGGATTCTGACGCGCCTCACCGTCATCGGTGCAGCGTATCTGGTTTTCATCTGTCTCATTCCCGAATTTCTTGTCGGTTACTCGGGCGTCCCGTTCTACTTCGGCGGCACATCGTTGCTCATCGTCGTCAGCGTGACACTTGATACTGTTGCCCAACTGCAAGGCCACATGCTGGCCCAGCAATATGGCAAGCTCCTTGAGAAGGCGTCTCTGCGGAGCAAGAAGAAATGAACATCATACTGTTGGGCCCGCCCGGCGCGGGGAAGGGCACCCAGGCCAAAATCCTGGAGGAACAGCACGGCCTGAAACAGCTCTCAACCGGAGACATGCTGCGGGCTGCCATCGCTTCTGGCAGTGAAACGGGACTGAAGGCCAAAGCCATCATGGACCGCGGTGACCTTGTTTCTGACGATGTGATCATCGGCATCGTCGCCGAGCGCATGGACCGGCCGGACATCACCACAGGCGTAACCTTCGACGGTTTTCCGCGCACCCCGGCCCAGGCCGAAGCGCTGGACAGGATGCTCGCCGGTCGCAAGCAGAAGCTTGACGCCGTGATTGAAATGAAGGTCGACGATGAAGCTCTGGTTGAGCGCATCTCCGGCCGCTATACCTGCGCCTCCTGCGGCAAGGGTTATCATGAGAAATTCGCACCCACCAAGAAGGATGGGGTCTGTGACAGCTGTGGAGGAACAACCTTCACGCGGCGTCCGGATGACAACGAGAAGACGGTCCGTGACCGTCTTCAGGTTTACAACAAGCAGACTGCACCGCTGGTCGCCTATTATGGCGCCAAGGGCAATCTCCATGTGATCGACGGCATGGCCGACATCGCTCAGGTAACTGCGGCGATCGGAACTGTGCTGAAGAAAGTAAAGGGCTGATATTACGGCATTCCATTGGGGTTGACGCTCAGGCGATTCCCCCCTAAGGACACCGAATTCCAGCTTTACACGGGGCTCGTTTGGGGGATTTCCTCCTCTGAACGCGGCCTCAAACGTTTGGGAAATCGTGTGGTTAAACCCGCCGCTCGACGCCTCAAGACACCAGTTTGGGCCATAAGCCCTTGATTCGATTGGGAGAATACCAGTGGCCCGTATTGCAGGCGTCAACATTCCGACCAACAAGCGCGTTGAAATCGCGCTGCGGTACATTCATGGCATCGGTCCGGTGAATGCCAAAATCATCTGCGGCGAGGTCAAAATTGCGGCCTCGAAGCGCGTCAACGAGCTTTCCGATGCGGAAGTTCTGGCGATCCGCGAAATCATCGACCGCGACTACACGGTGGAAGGTGACCTTCGCCGCGAAGTTTCGATCAACATCAAGCGTCTCACCGACCTTGGCACCTACCGTGGCCTGCGCCACCGCAAGGGTCTGCCGGTCCGTGGCCAACGCACCCATACAAACGCCCGCACCCGCAAGGGTCCGGCAAAGCCCATCCAGGGCAAGAAGAAGTGAGGCATTTGATCAATGGCTAAGGAAGCAGCAGCCCGTAGCGGCAAGCGCAAGGAACGCAAGAACGTTTCGTCGGGCGTCGTGCATGTGAACTCGTCGTTCAACAACACCATGATCACCATCACCGACGTTCAGGGCAACACCATTGCCTGGGCCTCGGCCGGCAAGCTTGGTTTCAAGGGTTCGCGCAAATCAACGCCTTACGCCGCCCAGGTGGCTGGCGAACAGGTGGCCAAGGCTGCCATGGAACATGGCATGCGCACGGTGGAAGTTGAAGTCTGCGGCCCGGGTTCGGGTCGTGAGTCGGCACTGCGGGCCCTCCAGGCCGCTGGCCTTCAGGTGACATCGATCCGCGACGTGACGCCGATTCCGCACAACGGCTGCCGTCCGCCGAAGCGCCGCCGCGTCTAAACCCATTTCAGGTGTGTAGGCCGGGTCCCAAACCCCCGGCCAGTGACAGAATAAGTAAGAGGCAGGCGAATGCGCGCCTGCCGGAGGCTCTCGGGAAAATGAACATGCAGGTCAATCAGAAGAACTGGCAGGAACTTATCCGCCCCGGCAAGATCGACATCCAGTCCGGCAAGGACAAGCGCCGCGTGGCGACGATCGTTGCCGAGCCGCTGGAGCGTGGCTTCGGCACGACGCTGGGCAATGCCCTGCGCCGCATCTTGCTGTCGTCGCTCCAGGGCGCTGCCGTCACGTCGGTGCACATCGACGGTGTGCTGCACGAGTTCTCTTCGATTGCCGGCGTCCGTGAGGACGTGACGGACATCGTCCTGAACATCAAGGAAATCGCCTTCGCCATGCATGCCGAAGGTCCCAAGCGCATTTCGCTGCGCAAGGAAGGCCCGGGCGTCGTCCGCGCTGGCGACATTCAGCAGACCGCTGACATCGCCATCCTCAATCCGGAACATGTGATTTGCACGTTGGACCAGGGCGCTGAACTGCGCATGGAATTCAACATCAGCAACGGCAAGGGCTATGTCCCCGCCGAAAAGAACCGTCCGGAAGATGCGCCGATCGGCCTCATCCCGGTCGATTCAATCTACTCGCCAGTCCGCAAAGTCTCGTACCGCGTTGAAGCCACGCGCGAAGGCCAGGTGCTGGATTATGACAAGCTGATCATGACCGTTGAAACCAACGGTTCAGTCTCGCCGGAAGATGCAGTGGCCTATGCCGCCCGCATTCTGCAGGACCAAATCTCTGTCTTCATCAACTTCTCGGAGCCGGTGGCCCATGTTGTTGAAGAGCAGCGCTCGGAACTGCCGTTCAACGCCGCCCTTCTCAAGAAGGTCGACGAATTGGAACTGTCGGTGCGTTCTGCCAACTGCCTGAAGAACGACAACATCGTCTACATCGGTGATCTTATCCAGAAGACCGAAGCAGAGATGCTGCGCACCCCGAACTTCGGCCGCAAGTCGCTGAACGAGATCAAGGAAGTACTCGCCCAGATGGGCCTTCACCTCGGCATGGAAGTGTCGAACTGGCCACCTGAAAACATTGATGAGCTCGCCAAAAAGCTCGAGACCCACTACTGATTTTTACACGCGGGACTGACGTTTCGCGCTTTGTGTTGAAGGAGATATATCATGCGCCATGGATTTAAAGGCCGCCAGCTGAACCGCACGTCAGAGCATCGCCAGGCCATGTTTGCAAACATGTCGGCTTCGCTCATCAAGCACGAGCAGATCGTCACCACGTTGCCCAAAGCGAAGGACCTGCGTCCCATCGTTGAACGGCTGATCACACTGGCCAAGAAGGGCGGTCTTCACGCCCGCCGCCAGGCCATCTCGCAGATGAAGGACCAAGATCAGGTCAAGAAGCTGTTTGACGTGCTGGCATCCCGCTACAAGGACCGCAAGGGCGGCTACACCCGCATCATGCGGGCGGGCTTCCGCCACGGCGACAACGCACCCGTAGCCGTGATCGAGTTCGTTGACCGTGACGTCACCGCCAAGGGCAAGGACTCCGGCCCGGTGCAAGTCAAGGAAACGGCAGAAGTCGCTGCCTGATCTCTTGCCAAATATTGAATTGAAAAGCGGGCTGATCGGGCCCGCTTTTTTGTTGTCAGGAGGTGACTGCCGTTACATCTCCAGCACGTGTTCCACGGCCACCACCTTGTGGTCGCCGTAGCCGTTGAAGCGCGTGCATGTGGCAACGCCATAGGCACCCAGCGTGCCGAACTCGATATAGTCACCTTCCTTGATGCCCTCGTAGAGGTCGAGGCGGTGTGGCAGCACGTCCATGGGATCGCAGGTCGGGCCAAACACCTTCCATGACTTGGCATGTCCCTCAAGCTCTTTGTCGTCGCGGAAAATGCGGAACGGCGGTTTCAGGTCCGGCACCTGCATGTATTCCATCATGCCGCCATAGACGCCGTCGTTGATAAAGATGTCATCGCCATCCGAGCAGACAAGCTTGATGCGCGTGAGCAGCGACATGCACGTAGCGACCATGCCGCGCCCCGGCTCACACTCGAGCTTTGGCCGGTCACCACCGAAGGTACGCACAACGGCATTTTCAATGGCGCGGAAAAAGACCTCCGGTTCGGGTGCAGTCGAAAGCTCATAGTTGGCAGGAAAACCGCCACCCACGTTGAGGGTGCCCACTTTCACACCGGCCTGCTGGGCAATGCGCGCCGCCACCTCGATGTGACGGACATAAACCTGCGGCTCCTTGCTCTGTGAACCGGGATGGAATGTCAGCACCGGTTGATAGCCGAGGGCCACGACCCTCTGCAGCAACTCAACGCAAATATGTTCCGGAGCACCGAACTTGGTGGAGAAGTCATGCGCCGACGAACCACGGTCGCGCGGCAGCACGAGGCGCACCGCAATCTCAACCGTTGGATCGGCGCCAATCACGTCATGAATTTTCTCCAGTTCCTCGCGGCAATCAACCACGAAGCGGCGGCACTGATAGGTGCGATAGGCGTCTTCGATCTCGCGGCGCGACTTGACAGGGTTATGGTAGTGAAAATGTGCCCGTGGCTGCACGGCATGGACAGCGGCCATCTCGTGTACGCTCGCCACGTCCCAGGACGAAATGCCGACTTCTGCCAGTGTTGCCAGGACTTCGCGCGAGGGGTTGCACTTTACCGCGTAGGTCACAAGGCCGGGAAAAAGCGACAGGAACACTTGGGCGCGCGACTTGAGTTCCGCAGCCGAAAAGCAAAACATCGGCTCGTCCGGCTGCAGCGTGGCCGCAACCTCACCGGCATGTTCAAAGGGTTTGCGGGGTGCGGTCTGAATGAATTTGGGGGTGACGACGTTGGTGGTGGACATGATTCCCTCCCAGAATTGAAACACAGTTTGATCTCAAGCCGTGTCGGCTGAAAGACGGCATTGTGTTGCAGGGTGACCATTTCACCGTCATAATGACGGAAATTGCGTCACAGTGGAGAATGCATGAGCACCGCAAAGGATGATGAATTGCTGGGCCTGTTGCGCCTCAACGCCCGCGAGCCAGTGGCGGCACTGGCACGCAAGCTAGGCTTGTCACGTACCACAGTGCAGGACAGGCTGCGGCGGCTGGAGGAAAATGGCACCATCGCCGGCTATGCAGTGAAGCTGGGCGGCGAAGCGAAGGGAGCGGGCCTCGCGGCCATGATTTCCTTGGGCGTCGAACCCAAGAAACAACCCGATGTCGCGCGTGCCGTTTCCCGCATTCCGCAGGTGGAAACACTCTATGCCGTGAGCGGCAAGTTCGATTATGTGGCCCTGGTGCGCACCAGTACGGCCGAGGCCATCGACAACCTCATCGACCAGATGACCCAGCTTGCCGGTGTCACGGATGTGGAAACGTCCGTCATCTTGTCAACAAAACTGGACCGCAGATAAGTAGACAAGCCTCGCCCTGCACAGGCATGGAGGAGGCACATCCAAGAGGCAGAATCATTCTCATGCGATACCTGACGGCAGCCGTTCTTCTTCTTCTCGCACTCGCCGGTCCCGCCCTTGCGCAAGTTAAGCAAGTGCCAGACAGCCGCGCCGAGGTGACACTCTCCTTCGCGCCTCTGGTGAAGCGCACTGCGCCCGCTGTTGTGAACGTCTATGCCAAGACCCTGGTGGCGCAGCGCGACACAGGACTTACGACCGATCCGTTCTTCCGCCGCTTCTTCGGTGAGGACGGAAGCTTTGGCCGGCCGCGCGAGCGTGTGCAGAATTCGCTTGGTTCAGGCGTCATCGTTGCCAGGTCCGGCATCATCGTCACCAACAATCACGTCGTCGCCAATGCCACGGAACTGCGTGTGGTTCTGGCCGACCGCCGCGAATTCGAAGCCAAGATCGTGCTCACCGATGACCGCACCGATCTTGCTGTACTCAAGATTGATGTCGGCGACGAAGACCTGCCGGCCTTGCCCTTTGCCAATTCAGATGATCTGGAAGTCGGCGATCTTGTGCTCGCCATCGGCAATCCGTTCGGCGTCGGCCAGACCGTCACCAGCGGCATTGTATCGGCACTCGCCCGCACCCGTGTCGGTGTCACCGATTACCAGTTCTTCATCCAGACCGACGCCGCCATCAATCCCGGGAACTCAGGTGGCGCACTTATCAACATGCAGGGGCAACTCGTCGGCATCAACACGGCGATCTTTTCGCGCTCCGGCGGGTCGATCGGCATTGGTTTTTCCATTCCCTCCAACATGGTGGAGACGGTCGTTGCCAGTGCCGAGTCCGGTGCCAAGAAGATCAAGCGACCCTGGATGGGCGTGCAGTTGCAGGACGTGACGCCAGACCTTGCTGAAAGCCTCGGCTTCGCCCGTCCTGAAGGGGCGCTTGTCATCAAGCTTCACCCCGACAGTCCATTGGTGAAGGCCGGCCTCAAGCGCGGTGATGTCATCGTTGGCTTTGATGGCCGCGTCATCGAGAATGCACAGGAATTTGGCTTCCGCGTCGGGACAGTCAAAATCGGCGAAAGCCGCATCGTCGAATATCGCCGTGCCGACGAGGACCTCGAGACGCGCATGGAAATGATTGCTGCTCCCGAAACGACACCACGCGAAGAATTCACCATCGCAGGCAATTTGCCCTTTGACGGCATGACAGTCGCAAACCTTTCCCCGGCAGTGGCGGAAGAAGTGGGGCTCGCTGCCGAGGCCAAAGGCGTGACGGTGACCGATGTCGGCAAGGGTGCGGCACAGCGCTTCTTCAAGAAGGGTGACATCTTGTTGCTCGTCAACAAGCAGCCGATCTTGACAGTTGCTGATGTGCGCAGCGCCATCACTGATGACAGCGGCCGCTGGGCCATCGGGCTTGACCGCGGCGGCAAGAAACTGGCGATCCGCCTGCGCTGATGACCAGCCTGTTTGATGCCGGTGGCGTGACGAAAGAGGGGCCAAGGCCGCTCGCAGATCGCCTGCGTCCGCAGCGCCTGTCTGATGTCGTGGGGCAGGACCATCTCGTCGGCCCTGATGGCACACTCACCCGCATGCTGGCATCGGGCCGCATTCCTTCGATTGTCCTGTGGGGGCCGCCCGGCACCGGCAAGACCACGATGGCGCGTCTGCTTGCTGGTGAAACCGGGCTGGTGTTTGAGCAGATGTCGGCGATCTTTTCCGGTGTCGCCGATCTGAAAAAGGCCTTTGAACAGGCCCGCATGCGCCGGGAGCAGGGACGCTCGACGCTGCTCTTCGTCGATGAAATTCATCGCTTCAACAAGTCACAGCAGGATTCTTTCCTGCCTATCGTGGAAGATGGCACCATCACGCTGGTCGGGGCCACAACCGAAAATCCATCCTTCGAACTGAATGGTGCGCTCCTCTCACGCTGCCAGGTTCTGGTGCTCAATCGCTTGAGTGACGAGGCACTGGACGCACTGATCCGCCGTGCCGAAATGTTCGAGAAGCGACCGCTTCCCGTTGACCCCGGCGCACGCGCGGCCCTTGTGGTGATGGCCGACGGCGATGGCCGCTACTTCCTCAACCTCGTCGAGGAAATTTATGCCAGCGTGCCCGAAGGCAGCGAACTGCTCAATTCCGAACAACTCGGCAAGATTGTTTCCAAGCGCCTGCCGCTCTACGACAAGGCAGCCGACGGACACTACAATCTGGTTTCGGCTCTTCACAAATCGGTTCGTGGTTCTGATCCTGATGCGGCATTGTATTATCTCGCACGCATGCTTGTGGCAGGCGAAGATCCGCTATTCATCGCACGGCGTCTGGTGCGCATGGCAAACGAGGATGTAGGGCTGGCTGATCCGGAAGCCATGGCCCAGGCATTGGCTGCCAAAGATACGTATGAATTTCTTGGCTCGCCGGAAGGTGAGTTGGCGCTGGCCCAGGCTTGCGTCTACATCGCCACCGCGCCAAAATCGAATGCACTCTACACAGCCTTCAAATCGGCCATGGCGCGCGCCAAGGACACGGGTTCGCTGTTGCCACCCAAGATCATCCTCAACGCGCCGACCAAGATGATGAAGAGCCAAGATTATGGTGCTGGCTACCGTTATGATCACGATGAGCCTGACGCCTTCTCCGGCCAGAATTACTTCCCGGACACCATCGGCCGTCCGCGCTTCTACGAGCCTGTTGAACGCGGCTTTGAGCGCGAAGTGAAGCGGCGTTTGGAATATTGGGAAAAACTGCGCCGTGAGCGCGGTTAAAGCGCCGCCCGGATCATCTCGGCGTGTTTCGCCAGCACAGCGTGATCCGCCATGCCACCCACATGCGGCTTCACGCTGTCGCCAATCTTGAGCGGCAAAATGTGGACGTGGAGATGGAACACAGTCTGGCCAGCTGCAGCTTCGTTGTATTGCCTGATCTGGCAACCATCCGCGCCAAACGCTGAAACCGTTGCGCGCGCCACCTTCTGCACTGTCGCCATGACACTTGCCAGAACAGCAGGATCAGCGTCCAGCAAGTTGCGTGAGCCTTGCTTGGGTATGACCAGACAGTGCCCGTCGACCATTGGCATGACATCCATGAAGGCCAGCGTGTCCGCATCTTCGAAAATCTTGTTGCTTGGAATTTCACCCTTGATGATCTTGGAAAAAATGTTGTTGGGATCGTAGCTCATCACATGCTCCCGCTTTGCAACCAGGTGGAAAAGTCTGCCATCGCCCGCGATGTATAGGCCTTCTTGCGCGACGCAGCCTTGTCGGCATGCTTCATGCCCTTGGTCAGATAATCCGTCGGTGGAGGAAGAAGCCCAAAGTTGATATTCATCGGCTGGAACGATGACTTCGCGCCATCGGTCGTCACCAAGTGACCACCGGTGATATGATTGATCAGCGCGCCATGGGCCGTCGTTGCCGGGGGCAGGGTGAAAGACGTGCCCAACCGCTCCGCTGCCGCCATGCGCCCCGCCATGATACCCATGGCGGCACTTTCCACATAGCCTTCAACGCCGGTGATTTGCCCCGCAAAACGCAGCCGCGGCTCAGCCTTGAGGCGCATGAGGCCATCAAGCACCTTGGGAGAGTTGAGGAAGGTATTGCGATGCAGGCCGCCGAGGCGCGCGAATTCGGCGTTCTCCAGACCGGGGATACTGCGAAACACCCGAACCTGTTCGGCGTACTTCAGTTTTGTCTGAAAACCGACCATGTTGTAGAGCGTGCCCAGGGCATTGTCCTGGCGCAATTGCACCACCGCATAAGCCTTGACTGCCGGGTTATGGGCATTGGTCAGGCCCATGGGCTTCATCGGGCCATGGCGCAAGGTTTCAGGACCACGCTCGGCCATGACCTCGATGGGCAGGCAACCGTCGAAGTAGGGCGTGCTGGCCTCCCATTCCTTGAAGTCGCCTTTTTCGCCCTCGTTCAGCGCCTTTATGAAAGCGTCATACTGCGCCTTGTCCATGGGGCAGTTGATGTAGTCCTTGCCGGTGCCGCCGGGACCGACCTTGTCGTAGCGCGACTGGAACCAGGCCACCTCCAGGTTGATCAACTCGCGGTGGACGATGGGGGCGATGGCATCAAAGAAGGCGAGGTCCTGTTCCCCGGTCAGTCCACGGACTGCATCCGCGAGGGCGGGCGAGGTGAGCGGCCCAGTCGCCACAATGACATTGTCCCAGTTGGCCGGTGGAAGACCTGCCACCTCGGCACGCTCGATGGTGATCAGCGGATGCGCTTCGATCCGCCGCGTGACTTCGGCTGAAAAGCCGTCGCGGTCCACCGCCAGGGCGCCGCCGGCGGGGACTTGGTGCAACCCTGCAACGGCCATGATCAGCGAACCTGCCAGGCGCATTTCCTCATGCAGCAGGCCCACAGCGTTATTGTCCTTGTCGTCACTGCGGAAGGAGTTGGAACAGACCAGCTCCGCCAGCCCGTCTGTCCTGTGGGCATCGGTTTTGACGGTCGGACGCATTTCATGCAGGACCACGGGAACGCCCGCCTGAGCCACCGCCCAGGCAGCTTCAGAACCGGCCATTCCGCCGCCAATTACGTGTATCGGTTTCGTCATGGGGGCGGGGTATCACAACATGGGCTCCGGGAAAACCACTCAGCGCAATCGCGCTTGCCTTTTTGCAAAGGGCCGGACTAAGCAGGCCCATGCTGAGCGTCTACGGAACCGACAAGAGCTGCCTCACTGAAACCCCGGAATCGGGATTTTCGGCGATGTTGCCTGTTGCTGTGTGGATCGACATGGTCGAGCCCACGGCGGACGAGGAAAAGGACGTTGAAGCCGCCCTCGGAATCGATATTCCAACGCGTGGCGAACTGGAAGAAATTGAAGCCTCAAGCCGTCTCTATCAGGAAGATGGCGCAGCTTTCATGACCGCAAATCTGATCCGCCGCGGTGAAGACGACCGCCCGGAATCAAGCCCGGTGACGTTCATCATCAAAGGCAATCAACTTATCACCATCCGCTATCACCACCCGCAGGCTTTCCCGGTCTATATCAAACAGGCGATGAAGCCCCAGGCCACCGCCATGACGGGCTGGGGTATCCTGATCAGCCTGCTGGAAGCCGTGGTTGACCGGGCCGCCGACCATCTCGAACGCGTGGGCGCGATTGTCGATGATACCTCGAAGCAGGTCTTCGATACGTCCTTCGTTGCCAAATCACGCCGCAAGAGCCGCCGCAAAAGACCGAAAAATCTGGAAGAACTGCTGGGGAAAGTGGGCGAAGAGGGGGACTTCACCTCCAAGATGCGTGAAAGCCTCGTCTCCATTGGCCGCATGGTCGCCTTCATGCAGGCGATCATCGACCAGACCAAGTTGACCCGTGAGATGAAAGAAAATCGCGCCCGCATCAAGATTCTGCAGCGCGATATCGTCTCGCTCACCGACCACGCCTCGTTCCTCTCGGGCAAGATCAGCTTCCTTCTCGATGCTGTGCTGGGCATGATCTCGATTGAGCAGAACGGCATTATCAAGATCTTTTCGGTCGCTGCCGTGGTCTTCCTGCCGCCAACGCTTGTCGCATCTATTTACGGCATGAACTTTGACGTGATGCCGGAACTGAAGTGGGCGCTGGGTTATCCCTGGGCGTTGGGAATTATGATCCTCTCCGCCGTCCTGCCGTTCTTCTATTTCAAGCGCAAAGGCTGGCTGTGATGGGCGGCATTGCCTGGGTAGCCCTGGGTGGTGCCCTGGGCTCGGTGGCGCGCTTTGGCATGGTGCGCAGCACGGCAGTTCTCTTCGGCGCCCAGCAACCGTGGGGAACGCTGCTGGTCAATGTTCTCGGCAGCTTCATCATGGGAGTTGTGGCTGCACTGTTTGTCCGGAAGTTCTCTGACGCAGCGTCTGCCAGCCTGTTCCTGATGCCCGGCTTTCTTGGCGGCTTCACCACGTTCTCGGCTTTTTCGCTCGATGTCTTCAACCTCATGCAACGCGGCGAAAATGGCACGGCAATGATCTATGTGACGGTCTCCGTGTTTCTGTCCATCATCGCGGTGTTTGCTGGTTTCGTTGCAATACGGGTCGTGACATGACCGCTGAAGTCAAACGGCACGTTGTGTCCGCCGATGAGGAGGGCATGCGCCTGGACCGGTGGTTCAAGGTGCATTTTCCGCAAGTGACCTTTGCCTATTTGAACAAGCTCACCCGCACCGGGCAGGTACGTGTGGGGGCAGCGCGCTGCAAGACCAATTCCCGTCTCAAGCAGGGCGATGACATCCGGGTACCACCGCTCGCTTTCGACACGCGTCCCGCCGATACCCCCAAGGCAGATGTCAAACCGCTGACCAAGGAAGAGCGCAAGTTTTTCAATTCGATGGTGCTGCATGAAGACAAGGATATCTACGTCCTCAACAAGCCCTCGGGGCTTGCTGTGCAGGGCGGCACCAAAACCTTCCGCCACCTTGATGGCCTGCTGATGGGCCTCGGTGCTGATTTAGGCGAGCGTCCGTTGCTGGTGCATCGCCTCGACCGCGATACCTCCGGCGTGATTGTCGTAGCCAAACGCCGCGCCGTGGCCTCGGCCCTTGGCAAGCTGTTCGCCACCCGCAACGTGAAGAAGACGTACTGGGCCGTCGTGAAAGGCGTGCCCCATCCCTTGCAGGGCAAGATCGACGTGGCGCTGGTCAAAGCCAAGAGCGAAGAGGGAGACCGCATGCGGGCCTCGCGCGACGGTGAGGAGGAAGATGAGCAACGAGCGGTCACGCAATACAACGTGCTGGATCAGGCCAAGGTTGCGGCCTGGGTATCACTCAGCCCCTTGACCGGACGCCAGCATCAGCTTCGGGCCCATATGGACCACCTCGGAACTCCCATCATTGGTGACAATAAATACAATGGTGACAGGGATTTGGATGAAGGTATTGAGAACCAGCTTCATCTTCACGCCCGGCGCATTGCCTTTCCCCATCCACGCGGCGGCACGGTTGATGTGACCGCGCCTTTGCCGGAACACATGCTCGCCACGTTCAAGCTGTTTGGTTTTGATGCCAACCGCTTTGCCAAGACACCCGAACGCGACGATGAGTGACGAGACCAACGACCAGCGCATGACCCGATTGTCGAAGGACCGCTATGAGCGGCCCTTGCCCAAGCGCTTCTACAAAACGGTGAGCATCAGCGACGCCAACGCCATCCTGCTTGATGGCCGCGCCGTGAAGACGCCCATGAAAGCGCCGCTCATCCTGCCCAATCGCGCCATCGCCGAGGCCGTGGCAGCGGAGTGGGAGGCGCAGGACAAGGTGATCAACCCCGGTGCCATGCCTTTCACCAAATACGCCAACACCGCTATCGACCGCGCCGTGACCGAACGCGAACCTGTGCTCGATGACTTCGCCAAATATGCTGGCTCCGATCTCGTCTGTTATCGTGCCGACAGGCCGCCAGCCTTGGTGCAATTGCAGTCCCTGCACTGGAACCCGGTGCTGGATGACACCAGGCTCAATCTCGGCATCACCTTCAAGACCACGCCGGGTATCGTTCATATTGCCCAGGACGCAAGTGCCATTGCCGCAGTTCGGACTGCAGCCGCTGCGCTTGATCCACTGCATCTCACACTGCTGTACAATCTCACCACACTCACCGGTTCGGCGTTGCTGTCGCTGATGCTGGTGGCGGGTCGTGCCAGTGCGGAGCAAGGCTGGGCTGCCGCACACGTGGATGAGGACTATCAAATCAGCCAGTGGGGTGCGGACCAACAGGCCATGGCCCGCCGTGCCGGGCGGCGCCTGGACTACGATGCCCTGTTACAGATGATTAACCTTCTCCGTTGAAACCGGAACGGCAGGAGTTAACCGCTTGATTTCAGCCGCGCCTGCGCCATATCTCGGTCACGATCACTTTCCATAAGCCAGCCCAATCAATCGGGACACACGACATGAACCTCAAGCTCATTGCCTCATTCGCCGTCGCCACACTGCTCACTGCAGGTGCGGTTTTCGCCCAGTCCGCCCCGCCGGACCTGGTCTCGGCCTATAAGGCAGGCGTTGCCGCTGCCAAGTGCAACCTTGGCCTCGACGCCGGCAAGGAAAGCCAGATCGGCGATGCGGTGCAGCGCATTGAACAGAAAAGCGGTCTTGCCCAGGCTGATCTCGATGCCCTGTGGGCCTCGACCCAATCCGCCCAGGAAGCCGATTCTGCTGGCTTCTGCGGTGCGGCTGCTGCCGAGATCGACAAGACTGTCGCCGCAGCGAAGTAAGTCTCGCTCGGCCCACCTCTAACCGTCTTTCCCCGCGCGCCTGCTTTTCACTGTGCCGTACTTGCGCTAGTCTGCGTCATCATCAAAGGACACAGGCATGCCTCACGACGACCACGATCACGGCGAAGGCAGTGAACTTTCACCCATCGCGTTGCGCGTACGCGCGCTGGAATCGCTCCTTGTCGAAAAGGGCTACGTTGATCCCGCCGCCGTTGATGCCATCATTGAAACCTATGAGACCAAAATCGGACCACGCAACGGCGCGCGTGTTGTCGCCAAGGCCTGGGCCGTTCCTGCATATGCCGACTGGTTGACGCGCGACGCTACCGCTGCCATCGCCTCTCTCGGTTATAGTGGCCGCCAGGGCGAACACATGGTGGCACTTTTCAATTCGCCGGCAATTCACAATATGGTCGTCTGCACACTGTGTTCTTGTTACCCTTGGCCAGTGCTGGGCCTGCCGCCTGTCTGGTACAAGTCGCCACCTTACCGTGCCCGGGCCGTCAAGGAGCCGCGATCCGTCCTCAAGGAATTTGGCGTAACCTTGCCCGATGCCACCGAAGTGCGTGTCTGGGATTCCACAGCAGAGATGCGCTACCTCGTCATTCCCATGCGTCCTGCGGGCACAGCCGGACTGAATGAGGAACAGCTGGCTGATCTCGTCACCCGCGACAGCATGATTGGTACGGCAACAGCCTTGCCCCCAGCCGGGATGCCAGCATGATCGGGCCGCAGGATCTCGGTGGCCGTCCAGGATTTGGCCCTATCAACCCCGAAAAGAACGAACCCCTGTTCCACGCCGCCTGGGAGCGCCGCGTTCTGGGCTTCACCGTGGCCATGGGCGCGACCGGCAGCTACACCGGTGATCAGTCACGCCACCAGCGCGAACGCCTGCCGCCGGACTTCTACCTCTCGGCAAACTACTACGACATCTGGCTTACCGCACTGACTGAGCTGCTGAAGACGCGCGGCATGATCACGGACCGCGATCTTGCTAGGGGCCACAGCGTCGATGCGCCCGTGCCGCCCAAGCGCGTGCTCACGGCAGCAAACGTTGCTGCCACGCTGGCGAAGGGCTCGGCCTATGACCGTCCCGCGCAAACGCGTGCAGGCTTCGCTGCCGGTGACAGGGTCCGCACAATTGCCAATCCCATTCCGGGCCACACGCGCCTGCCGGCCTATGCCATGCAGAAACGCGGCGTGATTGATGCAGTTCGCGGCTGCCACGTTTTCCCTGATTCAAACGGCATGGGGCAGGGCGAAGACCCACGCTGGCTCTATACGGTGCGCTTCACAGCCGGGGAGTTGTGGGGCAAGTCCGGACCGGACAGTGTTTGCCTCGATCTCTGGGAGCCCTATCTTGAACCCGCCTGACCCGGAAAGACCCTTCGCCGAGCCGTGGCAGGCACAGGCCTTCGCCATGACCGTGAAACTGCATGAAAAGGGCTGTTTCACCTGGGGCGAATGGGCGCAGGCTTTGGGAGCCGAACTCAGGGCCGAGCCCGAACGTCCGTATTACGAATCCTGGCTCGCTGCATTGGAGCAGATCGTCGAAGCCCACACTTTGATGACCCGGGCTGAACGTGAGGCCCGGATTGCCGCCTGGGACCGTGCCGCCCGTGCCACCCCCCACGGCCATCCAATACTGCTGGAAAACGCCGTGCCGGAACACGCCAAACCCGTATATGACTTTCAGCCAGTTTGACCCCCGGGAGTGCGCTGCCTAAGGTCTGTCCCACAGGCGACTGGGAGTGATTGAATGCACGAAATCCTTGAGACGTTGGACAGGCGCCGGGCCGAGGCCCGGGCTGGTGGTGGCATCAAGCGCACTGAGGCGCAGCATGCCCGCGGCAAGTTGACTGCCCGGGAGCGCATCGAACTGCTGCTCGACGCCAACTCCTTTGAGGAATTCGACATGTTCGTGGAGCATCGTGCCACGGAGTTTGGCATGGGCGAAAGCCGCATTCCCGGCGATGGCGTGGTCACCGGCTGGGGCACGGTCAACGGCCGGCTGATTTACGTTTTTGCCAAGGACTTCACGGTCTTTGGTGGTTCACTTTCGGAAGCTCATGCCCGCAAGATCACCAAGCTGCAGGACATGGCATTGCGCAATCGCGCGCCCATCATCGGCTTGTTCGATGCCGGTGGTGCTCGCATTCAGGAAGGCGTCGATGCCCTTGCAGGCTACGGCGAAGTCTTCCAGCGCAATGTCGCGTCATCTGGGGTCATTCCGCAGATCTCCGTAATCATGGGCCCATGTGCCGGTGGCGATGTCTACTCGCCCGCCATGACCGATTTCATCTTCATGGTCCGCGATACGAGCTACATGTTTGTGACTGGCCCGGACGTGGTGAAAACTGTCACCAATGAAACCGTGACCGCCGAAGAACTCGGTGGTGCCTCCGTCCATACAACGAAATCTTCCATTGCAGACAAGGGCTTCGACAATGACGTTGAAGCCTTGCTGCAGATGCGCCGGTTGATTGATTTCCTGCCGTCTTCGAATACCGCAGACCTTCCCTGCGTACCTGCCCTGGATGATGCGGAAAGCCACGACATCAGCCTCGACACCCTTATTCCTGCCAATCCAAATCAGCCCTACGACATGAAGGAACTGATCCTCAAGACCGTGGACGAGGGCGATTTCTTCGAAATCCAGGAGGCTCACGCCCGCAACATTGTCACCGGATTTGCCCGCATCAAGGGCCGCACTGTGGGCATCGTCGCCAACCAGCCACTGGTTCTGGCTGGCGTTCTTGATTCTGATGCCGGTCGCAAGGGTGCACGCTTCGTGCGCTTCTGCGACTGCTTCAACATTCCGATCATTACCTTTGTCGATGTGCCAGGCTTTTTGCCGGGAACCGCCCAGGAATATGGTGGCCTGATCAAGCACGGTGCCAAATTGCTCTTCGCCTATGCCGAGGCGACGGTTCCGAAGATCACAATCATCACCCGCAAGGCCTATGGCGGTGCCTACGTCGTGATGGCGTCGAAACATCTGCGCGGTGATTTGAATTATGCCTGGCCCACCGCCGAAATCGCAGTGATGGGCTCGCGCGGCGCGGCTGAAATCATCTATCGCGCTGAGCTCGGCGACAAGACCAAGATCGCGGCGCGCGAACAAGACTACACGGCCCGCTTCGCCAATCCGTTCGTGGCGGCGGAACGTGGCTTCCTTGATGACGTGATCATGCCGCATTCCACCCGCCGCCGCGTCGCCCGTGCGCTTGATATGCTGAAAGCCAAGAAGCTCGAGAACCCGTGGAAAAAGCACGACAACATTCCACTGTAGGCACGACCCGGGCGGTCTTCCTCGCACTGCCTAAAACTTGAGTGATTTGCTGAACCGGGCCTTAGCCTGGCGCTGATATTCTCTGCCCTGTTGGGAGAGATGTCATGAAAATTGCAGTAGTGCTGGCAGGGGCTGTAATGGCATTTGTGCTGACAGGCCCGGCTGTTCTGGAGAGTAGCAAATCCGGTCAGTCCGAGCGCGTTGCCGAAATCACTGTGCCTGCCTGGCTGCAACTGCCGTCCACGCCGTTCATCAGCAGCATCGAGTATTCCGGTGAGGCCGGTGCCGAGTCTTCTTTCGGCACCGTCGCCTATGACCTGCCGAGCAGTGGAACCTCGGAAGTGGTTTGGCTCAAGCAACACCTCTCGGCCGCCGGATATGTGCTTGATGACCGCACCTCGACCATCGACAATTTTGCCGGGGCCGACGTGGTGGTGAGCGCCTTCGATCCAGCCACTGGTCGCCGCGTCACCTTTGTCAAGATCGTTACCAGCGTTGGCGCTACCCTGCGTGTCACCTTCGAGGATCCGCAGGCGGGAACGAAGCTGTCCGACCTCTGAAGTCAAACTGCCGAACACTTGTTTGAAGGGCAGCAGCAGGCGAAAACAGGTGAAACCTGATTCGTGTGGAGACAGACCTTTGCGCAAACTGCCCGTTGTAGCTGCCTTCAAACATATTGTGCGCTCCACATTCAACAACATCGGGTTTGCCTGGCATGTGAGCTGGCCATGGATGTTGGCGATCTTGCCCATCAACGTGATCGGCAATTTCTATACCATCAGTTCCAGCCCGGTCCCAGGCGAGATGTCAGCGCAAGTCGCCTTCGTGTCATTGCTCATCGCAATTCCAACAATGTTCGCATTCGCCTCAGTTGCAGTGAGCTGGCATCGCTACATTTTGCGCGATGAGGTGCCGCACGGCTGGGCCCGGTTGCGCGCTGACAACACTGTGTGGCGGTACTTTGGCAACACCATTTTGATCATCTTCATTCTGGTCGCTGCCCTCGTGCCAGTCGCACTGGTGGCTGGAGGTCTTCTTGCAGTGGGCGGAACCGCCGGTGCCATCATCGCGGTGCCCATCTATTTGGCTGCCGTGGTTTTTTCCATCTCGGCTTTCTATCGCATGAGCGTGAAGTTGCCCGCCATCGCCCTGGAGCGGCGGGACTACTCGATCGGCAACGCCCTGACGGATACGCGCGGCAATCATTGGCCCCTGCTGGGGCTGGCTTTGCTGTTCGCGCTGGTGATGATTGTCCTGGCCTTTGTGATTGCAGGCTTCGGCGTCGCCCTTGGCGCAACCGGGAATGTGTTTGCATTGTTCGTGCTGGTGGGAGTGCAACTGGTCGTCAACTGGTTTGCTACCATCATGGCGGTCACTCTGCTGACCAGCCTCTATGGTTTCTTCGTCGAGAAACGCGACTTCTAAATCAGTTCCGCCACGAGGTCATATTCCTCCGCCTCGACGATGCGGACCTTCACCATGTCGCCGGGCTTGAGGTGAGTGGCACCGGGGATAAAGACATTGCCGTCAATTTCTGGCGCATCCCAGGGCGAGCGTCCCACCGCTTCTTCATTTTCTGCGTCAATTTCATCAATCAAGACATTGATTTCCTTGCCGACTTTGCTTTGCAATATCTCCGCCGAAATCTCCTGCTGAACTTCCATGAAGCGGTCAAAGCGCACCTGCTTCACATCGTCCGGCACCTGCGGCAGGCCGAGATCGTTGGCAGTTGCACCGGTCACCGGCTCATACTTGAAGCACCCGGCGCGTTCGATGCGGGCTTGTCTCATCCACTGCAACAGATACGCGAAGTCATCGTCTGTCTCGCCGGGAAAGCCCACAATGAAGGTCGAACGGATCGCAATGTCGGGGCAGATGCTGCGCCATTTGGCCAGCCGCTCCAACACCTTCTCCTGATTGGCCGGGCGGCGCATTGATTTCAGAACCGTGGGAGAGGCGTGCTGGAATGGAATATCGAGATAGGGTGCAATCTTTCCGTCGGCCATCAGGGGAATGACATCGTCGACATGCGGGTAGGGATAGACATAGTGCAAGCGCACCCAGGCTCCGTGGGCTGAGGCGAGATCACCCAGCTCTTTGGCAAGATCAAAGAACTTGGCCCGTACCGGCCGGCCATGGAATTTTGACTCGGCAAACTTGATGTCGATGCCATAGGCACTCGTGTCCTGCGAGATCACCAGCAATTCCTTGACCCCGGCCTTGAACAACCGCTCAGCTTCAAACAGCACCGCAGCCGCTGGCCGCGAAACCAGGTCACCCCGGATCGACGGGATGATGCAGAAGGTGCAGCGATTGTTGCAGCCCTCGGAAATCTTCAGATAGGCGTAGTGCCGCGGCGTCAGGTGCAGGCCCTGCGGCGGCACCAGGTCCATCTTCGCGTCATGCACCGGTGGCAGTGCTTCATGCACCGCTTTTACCACCTGCTCATATTGGTGGGGACCAGTAATGGCGAGAACCGAAGGATGGGCCGTGCGAATTGCCTCATCTTCGATGCCATAACAGCCGGTCACGATGACCCGGCCATTCTCTTCCAACGCTTCACCGATGGCGGACAGGCTTTCCGCCTTGGCGCTGTCAAGAAAACCGCACGTATTGACGATCACCACATCGGCATCGGCATAACCGGGGGCGATCACATAACCCTCGGCGCGGAGCTGGGTGAGGATGCGTTCGCTGTCGACGAGGTTCTTTGGGCAGCCCAGTTGGACCAGTCCCACTCTGGGCACTTGTGCGTTCATGGCCGCGCTTTAGCTGACATGGGCCGAAAGGGCAAACACGCGTGCCACGCGCCAGCCACTTGAGCTTCCGGCGATCCGCGTTCATAACAATACCCATGCAAAAATTCTTTGGGCTTGCGGGGGCAAGTTGTGTTTGGGCTGCTTTGGCCACGACGCACGCCCTGGCGGGCTCCATGGCGCTGTCGGGCAACGAGCGCTGGCTGACGGTTGCCTCCACCAAGGACAAGGACACCGCGATTGTCATTGCCGGATTCTACCCCAGCGAGCATGCCAAGGTGGTAAGTACACAATCGGAATGGTTGGCGGTGGTGCTCGGTCCCTACAGCGAGGGATCAATCGAGGCCATCAAGAAAGCCCATCCCGATATTGGCGACTTGCCCAAAGACGCCCGTCTGTCGCGCGGCGAGAAATATATCGACACAATCTACGAGCAGAAGACCTGGGAAGAAATCCAGCGCCTGCTCGCCAACTACGACGCGAAGAAGGCGGTGCAATTTGCCGCCAACGGCATAAATTTCTCCGTATCGATGGAAGGTACCGAAGATGAGCCAGGTCCCACGACAGCAATTGCCGCGCGCGATGGCAAGACCGTGTTCTCATTCACAACGCCCAGGGATTACTCCATGTTTGAGTCCAGTGCCGGTTTGCTGAAACTCGACCCCGGCACAAAAGATCCACAACTGATTTTCACGCGTTACACCGGTGGTGCCCATTGTTGCACCCAGACGTGGATTGCAACCGCACCGGAAGGTGCTGCGGGTTGGACCCTCATGGATGCAGGCATGCTCGATGGCGGCGGCTATTCATATGAGGATGTTGACGGCGATGGCGCCTACGAAATCTTCAACGCCGACAACAGTTTTCTCTACGCCTTCAATTCGTACGCCGGATCCTTCGCCCCCATCCGCATCAACCAGCTGCGTGGCAACACACTGAAAGATGTGTCCGGCGAAGATGTCATGCGCCCGCAGTTGAAGCGCGACCTGGCGCGCATGGAATTTGCTGCCAAACTTGATCCGGGTTTGTGGAAGAGCAATGGTTTCCTCGTTGGCTGGGTGGCAGCCAAGCAACGCTTCGGGCAGGGCGAAGACGCCTGGCAGACGGCGCTAGAGAATCTGGATCCAGAGTTTGATTTTGGTCCCCAGGTATGCAAGACAGGAAAACCCATCGAGCAATGTGACGGTGAGGACCTGGAACGCGTTCCCATAGCCAAGGCCCTGGCCGAGTTCCTCGCCGAACGCGATTATGGCGAATTGCCGCCGATTGCCCGGGCTTTGTTGAAATAGTGACTTACTGAAAAATCGACCTTCGCCGTCCGTCGTATTGGCGGGGCTTGACCGGAGGGCTAGAACCCGCTCCGATCAGAATTATTTCTTCAGGAGCAACGGCTTCGTGTTCAATAAAATTCTCATTGCCAACCGTGGTGAAATCGCCTGCCGCGTCATCAAGACCGCCCGCAAGATGGGCATCAAGACGGTTGCCGTCTATTCTGACGCCGACGCCCGCGCGCTGCACGTCGAGATGGCTGACGAGAAGATCAACATTGGTCCAGCCGCCGCTGCTCAATCCTATCTCGTCATCGAAAAAATCATTGCAGCCTGCAAGACCACAGGGGCGGAGGCCGTCCACCCCGGTTACGGCTTTCTTTCCGAACGCTCGGCCTTTCCAAAGGCACTGAACGAGGCAGGCATCGTCTTCATCGGTCCCAATCCCCACGCCATTGACGCCATGGGGGACAAGATCGAATCCAAGAAAGCCGCTGCAGCGGCAGGCGTCTCGACCGTGCCTGGCTACATGGGCATCATCGAAAGCGAAGACGAGGCGGTGAAGATCGCCAGGGAGATCGGCTACCCGGTGATGATCAAGGCCTCTGCCGGAGGTGGCGGCAAGGGCATGCGCATTGCTCATTCCGATGCCGAAGTGCGCGACGGCTTCGACCGCGCCAAGTCTGAAGCCAGATCTTCCTTCGGCGATGACCGTGTCTTCATCGAAAAATTCATCACCAATCCGCGCCATATTGAAATTCAGGTATTGGGCGACAAGCATGGCAATGTGATTTATCTGGGCGAGCGCGAATGCTCGATCCAGCGCCGCAATCAGAAAGTGATCGAGGAGGCCCCTTCGCCGCTGCTGGACGCGAAAACCCGAAAGGCCATGGGCGAACAGGCGGTCGCTCTTGCCAAGGCCGTGGCCTACGACAGCGCCGGCACAGTGGAATTCGTTGCTGGCCAGGACCGCAGTTTCTTCTTTCTCGAAATGAACACCCGCCTTCAGGTGGAGCACCCTGTCACCGAACTGATCACCGGTGTTGATCTCGTCGAACAGATGATCCGTGTCGCCTATGGCGAAAAACTGAAACTGAAGCAGGCCGATGTGAAGCTCACGGGCTGGGCGGTGGAATCGCGCGTCTATGCCGAAGACCCGTATCGTGGTTTCCTGCCGTCGACCGGTCGCCTGGTGCGCTATCAGCCGCCACCGGAAATGGTGGCGAATGGCGTTACCGTACGCAACGATACCGGTGTATTCGAAGGTGGCGAGATTTCCATCTGGTATGATCCGATGATCGCCAAACTCTGCACCCACGCGCCGACCCGCGCTGCCGCCATTTCCGCCATGAGTACGGCGCTTGATGAATTCGTCATCGAGGGCATCCAGCACAACATTCCTTTCGTCGCCGCCATCATGGAAAATTCCGTGTGGCAGTCGGGCAATCTCTCTACTGGCTTCATCGCCGAGGAATTCCCCGGTGGCTTCAAAGGGGCCGAATTGTCCGATGTTGCAGCTGCCAGACTGGCCCGTGTCGCCGTGTTGCTCGACCACATCGAAAATGCCCGCAAGCGCAAGATTTCAGGCCAGATGAATGGGCGTACCGTGACCTTTGATCGCAACAGGCATGTGATGCTCGCCAAGACCTGGCACGACGTGGAATTGGACGATGCGATGACTGCGCAGGCAGCACAATGTGATTGGGTTCCCGGCAAGCCGGTGGTCAAGGTCGACTTCGACAACGAAACGCTCGCTGTGCAAGTTAAGCGCATCACCAACGGCTACCGCCTCGTCTGGCGCGGCATGGCGGTGGAAGCCCATGTCTATTCGACACGTGAGGCGGAACTGGCGCGCCTCATGCCGGAAAAAAAGCTTGCTGATACGTCAAAGAAGTTGCTCTGTCCGATGCCCGGCCTGGTTGTTTCGATTGCAGTCAGCGAGGGCCAGGAGGTGAAGGCAGGCGATCCGCTGGCCATTGTCGAAGCCATGAAGATGGAAAATATCCTGCGTGCCGATCGTGATGTTACAGTGAAGAAGCTTAACGCCAAGAAGGGTGACAGTCTTCAAGTCGACGCCATCATCATGGAATTTGACTGAACGTCAAAGGGGCGCGTCAGCTTACACCGATACGCAACAGGTCGTGGATGTGGATGAGGCCGATGGGGCGCCTTGTCTCGTCAACCACGAACACTGATGTGATGCGTGCGGAATTCAGCATGTCGAGCACTTCACCCGTCAGCATGTCACCGGTGATGCACTTGGGGTTCCGCGTCATCACGGCATCGACCGACTGCTCCATCAGCGTCGGCCCCATGTGACGGCGAAGATCGCCATCGGTAATGATGCCCGCCAGCAAGCCGGTCTGATCAGTGACACCGACACAGCCGAAAGACTTCTGCGTCATCATCAGCAAGGCCTCGGCCATGCCATTGCCAGTCGCGATGAGCGGCAAGTGATCCTCGGCATGCATGATGTCGCGGGCATGTTTCAGTTGTGCGCCGAGTTTTCCACCCGGATGAAAATTGCGGAAATCATGGGCCGAGAAGCCCTTGTCTTCGAGGAGTGCAACGGCCAGCGCATCTCCCAGCGCCAGTTGCAACAATGTCGAGGTGGTGGGAGCAAGGCCATTGGGGCAAGCTTCCTTGGCGGCGGGCAGTTCCAGCACCACATTCGCTTCGCGGCCGAGTGTACTGTCACTGCGCGTTGTCATGGCAATGAGCGGCACGTTGAAGCGCTTGCAGTAGACCAGAATGTCCTTCAGTTCGGCGGACTCGCCAGAGTTTGACAGCATCACCACCACGTCGTGGGCGGTGATCATGCCAAGATCACCGTGGCTAGCCTCGGCGGGATGGACGAACAGGGCTGGCGTACCGGTCGAGGCGAGGGTTGCCGCAATCTTGCGGCCCACGTGGCCGCTTTTGCCCATGCCGGTGATGATGACACGCCCCGTGGCCCCATGAATCAGCGATATGGCTTGCACAAGGCCAGCCCCCAGCGCGCCATCGAGGGCTATCTGCAGGGCCTGCATGCCCTGGGTTTCGGTCGCAAGGGCTGCGCGGGCGGAAGCCAGCCAGAGGGCGCGGACGTCGGGGTAAGTCAAGGTAACGGTCATGCCCCGCATTTAGTCCATCCCGCAGGCTTTTCCAGCGCTCTTTGGAACAGCGCGTCAATCCGCCGTTAACCATGTTTTTCTAGTGTCGCGGGACTATGCAGTCTGTGCGTCGCTCCTTTTGCGTATTCGCCGTGGCAAGCCTTTGGGCGCTTGCCGCGGCGTTTCCGGCTGTAGCACAGGAGCCAGAGCCATTGGACGACATGGAGCAGGCCGTGGAGGGTGATCTGCAACCCCCGCCACCGCCCCGTTACGCCGTCATCAGCAGTCTCGATGATGCGGCACCACAACTTCGTCGCAAGCGCAAATTGCCTGCAGCTGACCCCTATGCAGCGACCGGCTTGCGGGCAGGTGGTCTGACGTATTTCCCCACGCTGGAAATCGGGGGAGTGGCGACCAGCAATGTCGCCAACGCTGCGAGTAACGCCAAGTCGGATGTGGGATTGCGCCTCAAACCCGGTTTGCGCGTCGAAAGCAATTGGTCCCGCCACCAGTTCAATGCCTCTGCCAGTAGCGAGATTGTCGAGTATCTGGAAGAAAACGATCTCTCCACCGCTGGTGCCGACGCCACTGCGGCCCTGCGTCTCGACATCCGACACAGCACACGTCTTGACCTCGAAAGTGGCTACACGCTCACCTCCACCGGAGCCGAGAGCAGCGAAGTTCCCGACACGGCGAGTGGCAACCGCCTCTCACACCAACTGCGCGCCAGTGCTGCCCTCAGTCACGATGCCGCCGTCGTCGAGACCCGCCTGCGAACCGCACTGACCCACGAAATCTTCGAAGATGTAAAACTCACGGGTGGCGGCAAGGAAGACAACGCCGACCGCAACTACACTGAACTGTCGCTGGGCTTGCGCGGAACATTCAACCGTGGCGCCACCTTGCGCCCCTTCGCGGAAATTGCCTATGCACCGCGCATTCATGACAAGTCCCGTGATCGCAACGGACTGAAGCGCGACTCCCACGGATTGACAGCCAGTCTCGGCTTGCGCATCGATGATGATCCGGTTTGGACTGGTGAAATTGCTGCCACCTACCTTGTCCGTGACTATGAGGATTCAACGCTCAAGACTGTTCACGCCCCCGGCATGCTCGCCAATCTGCAATGGCGACCGACCGAACTCACCAGGGTTGATTTCTCAGCCACCGCAAGCCTTGGGGAAACGGCAAGTGCCACGGATTCTGCCACCATCAATTGGGGTGCCGGTGCCACACTCACGCATGCGATCCGTGAAAATCTCGATGTGATTGGCGCAACTACGTTCAGCGCCTCGAAGAATAATTCCGGCACTGACGAAACTTACGGTGCACGCGCCGGACTTGAGTGGAAGTTCAATCCACTCGTCTCATGGTCGGTATTCTATGATGGCACGTGGTTCGATGGTGACACCGCTGCCAGCGACTACAATGAGCAGCGCCTGATCACCAGCATCATACTCAAGCGTTAGCTCAGGCGCCAAGTCAGGCAGTGGTCAGGCAGTGGCTTACGCAGATTCCGCCAAGTCCGGTTCGTCAAGCCCGGTCGCCGGAGCATCCCCCGCAGCCGCCTGGCGTAACTCGCCCAGCACTTGAGCCAGTGATGGGCTCGCACCCCAGCGCAAGAATCCGCCATGTGCCGCGATGGTCTTTTCCAACACCAGACGGAAGGCGGGGCCGAGGTCCTCGCGCTCCAGTGCCAGCGCCACGTTAGCGGCAAGAAAGCCGACTTTGTCGCCACAGTCATAGGTTTGGCCTTCGTATTTCAGACCATGGAATGGCTGATACTGCATGAGGCGGATCATGGCATCGGTGATCTGGATTTCGCCTCCGGCACCTGGCTCCTGCCGGTCAAGTTCGGCAAAGATTTCTGGCTGCAGGATGTAGCGTCCGGAGATGATGAGGTTCGATGGCGCGTCTTCGCGCTTTGGTTTCTCGACCATGCTGTCAATGGTGAAGTGATTGTCCTGCCAATCGTTGCCGCCAATCACACCATATCGGTGCACCTGGTCCCAGGCCGTTTCCTCCACTGCAACGACGTTGCCGCCCTCGCGTTCATTGTAAACTTGCACCATCTGGGCCAGGCATCCCGGATTGGCCTTCATGATCATGTCGGGCAAAAGCACGGCGAATGGTTCGTGGCCGACGAGATGACGTGCACACCAAATCGCGTGTCCCAGTCCCAGTGGTTCTTGCTGACGGGTAAAACTGGTTTCACCGGCACCTGGAAGATCTTGCTCGAGAATGTCGAGTTCGAGCGACTTGCCGCGCTTGCGCAGTGTCAACTCCAGCTCATACTGCTTGTCGAAGTGGTCTTCGATGACTGACTTGTTGCGGCCCGTGACAAAGATGAAATGCTCAATTCCGGCCTCGCGGGCTTCGTCCACCACGACCTGAATAAGAGGCCGGTCCACCACCGTCAGCATTTCCTTGGGCATGGCTTTGGTGGCGGGCAGGAAGCGGGTACCGAGACCGGCAACGGGGAACACGGCTTTGCGAATGGGGCGGTGCATGTTTACTCACTTTTAACTGACAAACGACGTTGTAACCGCAGTCTTAACTCCTGCCCCTGAAAATTGCCTTAAATTCGCACGACAATTCAGAAATTGGCGAGGACAGCGATGACGGTATTGGTGACGGGCGGGGCGGGTTACATTGGCAGCCACATGGTGCTGGCCCTGGTGGACGCGGGTCAGGATGTCGTGGTGCTCGACAACCTGACCACAGGTTTTACCTGGGCGGTCTCTCCCTCCGCCAAACTGGTGCGCGGCGATATAGCCGATGAAGAGCTGGTCATGTCGCTGGTGAAAACCCATGGCATAGACGCCATCGTCCATTTCGCGGGCTCGATTGTCGTACCGGACTCAGTCTCTGATCCGCTTGGTTATTATCTCAACAACACCGTCAAGTCCCGGGCCCTCATGCACGCCGCCGTGAAGTCGGGCATCAAGAATTTCATCTTCTCATCGACTGCCGCAGTCTACGGCAATCCCAAGAGTCTGCCGGTTTTTGAAACCGATGAACCGGCACCCATCTCACCGTATGGCACCTCGAAGTTGATGACGGAGTTGATGCTGCGTGACAGCCACGCTGCCTATGGTCTCAACTACATCGCGCTGCGCTATTTCAATGTTGCCGGTGCCGATCCCAAGGGTCGCAGCGGCCAGTCGACGCCACGCGCCACCCATTTGATCAAGGTCGCCTGCCAGACGGCACTGGGCCAACGTGCCGGCATGGATGTTTTCGGCACCGACTACGACACACCCGATGGCACCTGTGTTCGCGACTACATTCACGTCAGTGATCTCATTGCCGCGCACATGGATGCGCTCGCCCACCTGCGCCGTGGCGGCGCATCGGGCATCTTCAATTGCGGTTACGGCAAAGGTTATTCCGTGCTCGACGTCATCCGCGCCGTCGAGCGCGCCAACGGTGCACCGGTCAAGCACACATTGGGACCGCGCCGTGCCGGTGATCCCGCCGGGATTGTCGCTGGAGCTGACAAGGTGCGTGAGGTTCTTGGCTGGCAACCGCAATACGATGATCTTGATCTCATTGTGAAATCGGCGTTGGCGTGGGAGAAACACCTGCAGCGGCGCAACGCTGCCTGATCCATTTTTGCGCCGCATTTGGTGTCTTTGTTGCGCTCGGGTAGAGTTTGAACCCCGGGCGAATCGTGCCCGCAGGACGGGACACGAAGATGCGCAAATTTCTCGCCGCCGCCTTGGCCGTAGCCACTCTTTCGTTGGCACCACCAGCATGGGCCGATGCCCAGTTTGAGGCCTTCGTTCAATCGTTGTGGCCGCGAGTCAAAGCTGCTGGCTTTTCAAGAGATTTGTTCGACAACGCATTTGCAGGCGTGACCGAGCCGGATCAGACCGTGCTCAAGCTCGCCAAGACCCAACCCGAGTTCACCTCAACGACGTCAGAGTATCTCGCCAAGGCGGTAACGCCGATCCGCATTGAATCAGGCCAAGCGCAAAAGACTGCGGAAGCGAAATTGCTCGCTGCCATCGAGAAGAAGTATGGTGTTGATCGTCACATCCTCCTCGGCATCTGGGGCATGGAGTCGAACTTCGGCAAGGACAAGGGTTCCATGGGCGTCATGCGCTCGCTCGCCACCCTCATCTACGCAGGCCGCAAGAAGAAGTATGCCCAAGAGCAACTCATTGCCGCATTCCGCATCCTGCAGAAGGGCATCCGCACACCGGACAATTTCACTGGCTCGTGGGCCGCCGCCATGGGTCATACGCAATTCATTCCGACCTCGTACCTGTCTTACGCCGTAGACTGGACTGGCGACGGCAAGCGCGACATTTGGGGTTCGAAGGAAGACGCCCTCGCATCCACCGCCAACTACCTCGCCAAAGCGGGCTGGAAGGCAGACCGTCCCTGGGGTTGGGAGGTCAGTCTGCCCGGGGATTTCAATCGCGCCCTGATTGGCCGCCAGAAATGGCGCACTGTCTCCGAATGGTCAAAACTCGGCATCAGCCGCGCCGACGGTCAACGGTTTGGAGTGTCGGAGGCAAAGGCCTTTGTCATGATTCCGCAAGGCATCGACGGACCTGCTTTCTTGGTCACCCAGAATTTCCTCGCCATCATGGACTACAATCTGTCGCACTCTTATGCGATCGCCGTGGGACATCTCGGAGACCGCATTCGCGGGCAGGGCGGGTTTCTCGGTGAATGGCCCGCTGTCAACATTGATCTGACATTCAAGGAGCGCGTGGAAATGCAGCGCCGTCTTGTTTCCATGGGCTTTGAAACCGGAGGTTCTGACGGCCGCTTTGGGGCCCGCACCTACGAGGCGGTGATCGCCTTCCAGAAGCGCGCCGGTTTGGAGCTTGATGGCCGTCCCAGCCGAAAGGTGCTTGAGCGCCTGCGCCAAGGGCTCTAAGCTCAGCCCATGGTCAGGCGCGTAATATTACTTGTGTTGCTTGTGCTTTGCGCCCCCGTGGCGGCAATGGCGCAGGAGCCGGGTTCGATCCCTGAGCCCAATGAAGTTACCGAACAGCTACCGCCCCAACCGCTGCCAGAAGCAGGCCTTGTTGCTGCGGTCGAAGCACCGAGCGAGCGGTTTGGCGGTGCAGATGGTGTATTTCGTTTTGTCGTCGTGGGCGATCCATTGGCCCGTGGTCTGGGCGCTGGACTTGAACGTCTTACGGACCTTGATCCGCGCTTTGAAGTGGTCAATCGCTTCAATGAGGCATCGAGCGTAGCCCGGCCGGAAATCTACAACTGGCCGGCTGCCATTCCGAAAATTCTCAAATCCAGTTCGTTCGATGCTGTGGTTGTGTTCATGGGTGTCAACGACCTTCGACCCATCAAGGTCGGCGATACGCGCGTCGAACTGGGTACACCGGAGTGGACGGAAGCCTACAAGGCCAATGTCGATCAGGTGCTGGCCAGCATCAAGGACAATGGCGCGCGGGTTTATTGGGTGACGCTGCCACCGATGCAGAAACCTGAATTTGAAGCACAGATGCAAATGATCTCGGGCTTGCAGCGCGAACGTGTTGTCAGCGCCGGCCTAGCGCTTGTCGATATTCGAGCTGTGCTGCTCAATCCTGACGGCAGTTACATGCTGGGTGATCTCGACGCCAAGGGCAAGCCGCGGCGTCTGCGTGCCAAGGATGGCATCAATTTCACCCGTGTGGGCAACGATTACCTTGCTGATCTCGTGATGGGCGCACTTCGCAAGGGCGAGAACGTGCCGGAACTGCAATCGGCAAAGGACGAGGAAAAGCCAGCGGAACCACAGATCGCGGTGGCACTTCCTGCGGCCTCTTCACCACTGCTGGGACAATCGGGTGTCGATGAAGTTGAACTGACCTACGAGGCCACGGCGCTGGCCAAGGAAGTGCCGCAGCAGTTGGCCCCTGATCTCTCCAATGCCGGCAAACTCGGCCTCAAGATCGCGCGCAACTCTTTGGCCCAGCGCTTCTACCGTTCTGGCGAAGTGCTGGGCGTGCCCTATGGCCGCTTCGATGACTACAGTGTGAAAGGACCCACGCCGTGAACACCTAGCGCGGCAGTGTCGTCGAGCCCATCAGGAATTCATCAACCGCGCGCGCCGCCTGACGGCCCTCGCGAATGGCCCATACCACAAGTGATTGACCACGGCGGGCATCACCTGCGGCAAACAGCTTGTCGAGGCTGGTCCTGTAGTCCTTCACGTTGGCTTCAACGTTGCCACGGTTGTCGAGTTTGACGCCAAGGCTTTTCAACATTCCCTCGTGAACCGGATGTACAAAGCCCATGGCGAGCAGCACCAGTTCGGCCTTCAGTTCAAACGCACTGCCGGGGATGGGCTTCATGTCTGATCCGGCGCGGGTGCACTGCAAAGCTTTCACTTTGCCATCTTCGCCCCGGAAAGCCGTGGTGAGGACCGAGAAATCACGTTCAGCACCTTCCTGCTGCGACGACGAGGTCCGCAACTTCATTGGCCAGTTCGGCCAGGTCAGATCCTTGTTTTCCTTCTCCGGCGGCTTCGGCATGATCTCGATCTGCGTGACTGACAAGGCCCCTGACGCAACGACGTGCCAATGCAGTCTGAACCCGTGTCACCACCACCAATCACCACCACGTGCTTGCCGTTGGCAAGGATGGGTTTGTTGTCGAGTGGCGCTTCCTGGCCGACGCGGCGGTTCTGTTGTGGCAGGAAATCCATGGCGTAATGCACGCCGTCGAGTTCGCGGCCGGGCACCGGTAAATCGCGCGACTTTTCAGAACCCGCACAGATCAGCACAGCATCAAAACTGTCGAGCAACTGCCTGGCATCCTGCGTAACCCCGATATGTGCGCCATAGTGGAACGTGACACCTTCGGCCTCCATCTGGGTCACGCGGCGATCGATATGGAGCTTCTCCATCTTGAAATCGGGAATGCCATAGCGCAGCAACCCGCCTGCCTTGGCGTTCTTCTCAAACAAGTGAACCGAATGTCCGGCGCGCGCCAGTTGCTGTGCCGCAGCCATGCCGGATGGGCCGGAACCAACAATGGCAACCTTCTTTCCGGTCTTCTCGGAAATGACCGGCTTCAGCCAACCATTCTCCCAGGCCTTGTCGACAATTGCGCACTCAATCGTCTTGATGGTCACCGGCACTTCATCAATGTTGAGAGTGCACGACGCTTCACATGGGGCAGGGCAGACGCGCCCGGTGAACTCAGGGAAGTTGTTGGTGGAATGCAGGTTGCGCGAAGCTTCTTCCCACATGTTGTTGTAGACGAGGTCATTCCAGTCAGGGATCTGATTGTTCACCGGGCAACCCGTGTGACAATAGGGAATGCCACAGTTCATGCAGCGCGCCGCTTGCGACTTTGTGGCCTCGTCTCCCAGCGGAATGACGAACTCGTTGTAGTGGCGCACCCGGTCTGCGGCTGGCGCATACTTGCGTTCCTGCCTGTCGATTTCCAGAAAACCTGTGATCTTGCCCATGTTACGCGCTCCTCTTTACGCCGACCGTCAGGCCATCACTTGTTTCTTGCGCCTTTTCCAGTTCCGCCAGGGCGCGGGCATATTCAACCGGCATGACCTTCACGAACTGCGGCAGATAGGTCGCCCAGTTGTCGAGAATGGTCTTGGCTTTGCCTGAACCCGTGTAACGGAGATGACGTACCAGCAGTTCGTGGATGCGTGCAGCGTCGTGCTTGTTCATGCCGGTGGTGATATCGACCAGACCATGGGACTCAAGGTCACCGCCGTGGTGCTGGTGCTTTTCGAGAAGTTCCTCTTCCTCGGGCACCGGTTGCAGGTCCACCATGGCGAGGTTGCAGCGCTTCTCGAAGCTCTTGTCCTCATCAAGCACGTAGGCAACACCACCTGACATGCCCGCCGCGAAGTTGCGGCCAGTGGTGCCGATGACCAGAACACAGCCACCCGTCATGTACTCGCAGCCGTGGTCTCCGGTACCTTCAACGACAGCAACAGCGCCTGAGTTGCGCACCGCAAATCGTTCACCAGCCACACCTCGGAAATATGCCTCGCCGGTGATGGCACCATAGAGCACGGTGTTGCCGACAATGATTGACTCTTCCGGCTTGAAGCCAGTCTTGGCTTGTGGCTTGATGATGATCTTGCCGCCCGAGAGGCCCTTGCCGACATAGTCATTGCCTTCGCCAGTCAGTTCCAGGGTCACGCCATGGGCAGCCCAGGCACCAAAGCTCTGGCCTGAAACGCCGTTGAACTTCACGTGTATGGTGTCTTCCGGCAATCCCGCATGGCCGTAGCGCTTAGCCACTTCACCCGACAGCATGGCGCCTGCCGTGCGGTTGTTGTTCTTGATCTTGATGTCGATGACCGTCGGCTCTTGATTGTTGAGCGCCGGTGCGGCCCTCGCAATCAATTCGCGGTCAAGCACTTGGTCGAGACCATGATCCTGTGCCATCACGCGCTTGGTGGCGATCGGCCCAATCACGTCTGCCTTGGCAAAGAGCTTGCCGAAATCGAGGCCCTTGGCCTTCCAGTGCGAAATGGCCTTCTTGGTATCGAGCCACTCGGTCTTGCCGACAAGGTCTTCAAACTTGCGGATGCCCATTGCTGCCATAAGTTCGCGAAGTTCCTCTGCGACGAAGAAGAAGAAGTTGATCACGTGCTCCGGCTGACCCTTGAAACGTTTGCGCAGTTCCGGATCTTGCGTGGCAACGCCGACAGGGCAGGTGTTGAGATGGCATTTGCGCATCATGATGCAGCCCGCAGCAATGAGCGGTGCCGTGGCAAAACCGATTTCATCAGCACCGAGCAGGGCCGCGATCAACACGTCGCGGCCAGTGCGGATGCCGCCATCAGCCTGCACCCAGATGCGGCCACGGAGATCATTGGCCACAAGGGTCTGTTGCGTCTCGGCGAGGCCAATTTCCCACGGTGAGCCAGCGTGCTTGATGGACGTGAGGGGGGAAGCTCCCGTGCCGCCTTCGTAACCCGAAATCGTGACGTGGTCTGCATGAGCCTTGGAGACACCGGCCGCAACGGTGCCAACGCCCACTTCCGAAACAAGCTTCACTGACACTTGCGCTGCCGGATTGACGTTTTTCAAATCATAGATCAGCTGCGCGAGATCTTCGATTGAATAGATGTCGTGGTGCGGCGGCGGTGAAATCAATCCGACACCTGGCGTCGAATGGCGCACCCGGGCGATGACACTATCAACCTTGTGGCCGGGCAATTGTCCGCCTTCACCGGGCTTGGCACCTTGCGCCATCTTGATCTGCATCATGTCGGAGTTAACGAGATATTCCGTCGTCACACCAAAGCGACCGGAAGCCACTTGCTTGATCGCCGAGCGCATGGAATCGCCGTTGGCCATAGGCACAAAGCGGTCCGCCTCTTCGCCACCTTCACCGGTGTTCGATTTGCCGCCAATGCGGTTCATGGCAATGGCCAGCGTGGTGTGCGCCTCGCGGCTGATCGAGCCGAAAGACATCGCACCTGTGGCAAACCGCTTGACGATGTCCTTGGCGGTCTCGACGTCGTCGATGGAAACTGCGGCGTTGCCCATTTCCTCTGCCGACTTCAAGCGGAACAGGCCGCGCAAAGTCCGCAACTTTTCATTCTGCTCATTGATGAGGCGGGAATATTCCTTGAACTTGTCGGAAGAATTGCCGCGCACGGCATGTTGCAAGGTGGAGACAGTTTCCGATGTCCACACATGCGCTTCACCGCGGATGCGCTGGGCATAGTCGCCCCCCACATCAAGTTGCGTTGTCAGGACTGGATTGAGGCCGAACGCATCTTCATGGCGGCGGAAGGCCTCTTCAGCCACTTCGTCAAGGCCAATGCCTTCGATGGTCGTGGCTGTGCCGGTGAAGTACTTCTTCACGAACTCCGATGACAGGCCAACAGCATCAAATATCTGTGCGCCACAATAGGATTGGTATGTCGAGATGCCCATCTTCGACATGACCTTGAGAATGCCCTTGTCGACGGCCTTGATGAAGCGCTTCACAGCTTCATAGGCCGAGACTTTTTCGTCAAGCGTGGGCAGCAGGCCTTCGAGTGTTTCAAAGGCGAGATAGGGATTGATGGCTTCTGCACCGTAGCCTGCCAGCATGCAGAACTGATGCACTTCACGGGGCTCACCCAATTCCACCACAAGGCCCACCAACGTGCGCAAACCCTTGCGGATGAGATGATGATGGGTGGCCGAGGTCGCCAGCAGCGAGGGGATGGGCACGCGCTCCGCTGAGACCGAACGGTCTGACAGGATGATGATGTTGTAGCCGTCACGCACCGCGCGTTCGGCTTGGCTGCACACACTGTCCAGTGCCGCTTGCATATAATCGGCACCATTGGCCACGTCATAGGTGATGTCGATCGTCACAGTGCGGAACGGATTGTCACGCACTTCGCCGATATTGCGAATGCGTTCCAGCTCTTCATTGGTGAGAATGGGTTGCGACACTTCCAGCCGCATGTGCTTCGACGTGCCCTTAAGGTCGAGCAAGTTCGGACGCGGGCCAATGAACGATACCAGCGACATCACCAGCTCTTCTCGGATCGGATCAATCGGCGGGTTGGTCACCTGCGCAAAGTTCTGCTTGAAGTAGGTGTCGAGCAGCTTCGGCCGGTCCGACAAGGCGGATACTGGCGAGTCATTGCCCATGGAGCCAATGGCTTCCTGGCCCGTCGAGGCCATAGGTGCCATCAGGATTTTCAGGTCTTCCTGGGTGTAGCCAAAGGCTTGCTGGCGGTCGAGCAGCGGCACGGCAATCTTGGGGCGAGCGGTCTTTGCCTTGGGCAGGTCGCGGAGAACCACCTGGGTGCGCTTCAGCCACTCCTTGTAGGGATGAGCAGTCGAAAGTTCCTTCTTCAGGTCTTCGTCCGAAATGATCTTTTTCTTGTCGAGATCAATGAGCAACATCTTGCCTGGTTGCAGACGCCACTTGTGGGTAACGCTTTCCTCAGCGAATTCGAGGCAGCCCATTTCCGAAGCCAGCATCACGAAACCATCATCGGTGACGAGATAACGCGAGGGACGCAGTCCGTTGCGGTCGAGCGTTGCGCCGATCACCTTTCCGTCGGTGAACACCATGGCGGCGGGGCCGTCCCACGGTTCCATCATCGCGGCGTGGTGTTCGTAGAATGCGCGGCGGTCCTCGTCCATCAGCGGATTGCCCGCCCAGGCCTCGGGGATCAGCATCATCATGGCGTGGGGCAGCGAATAGCCACCCATGTAGAGAAACTCCAGCGCGTTGTCGAAACAGGCGGTGTCAGACTGCCCTTCGTATGAAATCGGCCAAAGCTTGGAGAGATCTTCGCCAAGGATTTCCGATTTCATGTTGGCCTGGCGTGCTGACATCCAGTTGAAGTTGCCGCGCACGGTGTTGATTTCGCCGTTGTGGCAAACGAAACGATAGGGGTGCGCCAGCGGCCAACTCGGGAATGTATTGGTGGAGAAGCGTTGATGCACCAGTGCAAAAGCAGAAGTGACACGTTCGTCCTTCAGATCGACGTAATAGTTCGGAACTTCGGCGCCGAGTACCAGGCCCTTGTAGACGACGGTACGGCAGGAAACCGAAACCGGGTAATAGGTGCGGGCCTTCTTGCCCAACACTTCAACCACGCGGTTTGAAACCACTTTGCGGCAGACGAATAACTTGCGCTCAAAATGGGCCTCGTCACGGATGGTGGGGCCGCGGCCAATGAAGACCTGGCGGTGCATCGGTTCGGTGTCAATGACGGAATAGCCGAGAACGGAACGGTCCACCGGCACGTCGCGCCAACCCAGAACCTTCAAGCCTTCTTCGCGCGCCGTTTCCCACCAGATGCGTTCGATGTCCTGACGATAAACCGGCTCGCGCGGCATGAACAGGAAACCAACACCATACTGTCCAGCAGCGGGCAGGTCGAAGCCCACACGCTTGGCTTCGGCGGCAAAGTATTCATGCGGAATCTGAATCAGAATGCCGGCGCCGTCACCCGCCTTGGGATCAGCGCCTACGGCACCACGGTGTTCCAGGTTCTTGAGGATGCGCAGCGCATCTGCCACCGTTCTGTGGCTCTTGATATTGTTGATATTCGCGAGGAGGCCGATGCCGCAGGCGTCGTGCTCGTTGCGCGGATCATAAAGTCCATGGGCGTCAGGCAGACCTTCCGGATGGAAGTGATGGATGGTCATGGTCAGGCACTCCAGATTGGCATTCGCCCATAGGTCAGCACTACGGACAGAAAGGACAGTATAGCTGTCCTTTAATCTCACCGCCGAGCTTGAGACGCAAGTAAAATCTCATTCACAAGGCAAAATCGAAATAATATTGCGCGAATCTGGTTTGATGCCAAGCAGGCCAATTCCAGTAGCTAGGAGTGAATTGTGAATGTGCGATGACCCTCGTTCGCCCGCTACGCTTGGGGAGCGCGGAAAACGTGCAATTGAGAATATACTGCAACAGGTTCATGCTGGCTGATCTGCATGTAAGTAATGCTCCCATATTCAAGATTCTGAGTGTGTGAAAATCAAGGTGCCGCCATGACAAAACCAATAATCCACTCCTGGTTTGATGGTGCCACCAATACCGTGACCCATTTGGTGGCCGACCCGGAAAGCAAGAGTGCCGCAGTCGTTGACCCGGTGCTGGACTATGACCACTCTTCCGGCAAGGCAGACGTGACCTCTCCCCAGGCAGTGTTGGATAAAGCACAGGAGGAGGGTTACAGCATTGACTGGGTACTGGAGACCCACGTCCACGCGGACCACCTCTCGGGTGCGCCCTATATCAAACTCAAGACGGGCGCCAAGGTCGTGATCGGGGCGCGGATCCGCGAAGTCCAACAAATATTCCGGCCCATCTTCAATGCCATCGATGTGTCGGGATCAGGAGCCGAGTTCGATGTGCTGGTGGAGGAGGGCGACAGTCTGAAGATTGGCAATCTCGCCTGCGATGTAATCACCACACCTGGCCACACACCCGCCTGCGTTTCCTTCAAGATCGGCGATGCCGTTTTCGTCGGAGATACACTGTTCATGCCGGACTATGGAACGGCGCGGGCGGATTTTCCTGGTGGCGATGCGCGTACACTTTACCGTTCCATCCACAAGCTGCTGTCGTTGCCAAGTGAAACCAGGCTGTTCCTGTGTCACGATTACTTGCCGCACGTTGGCCGCACCACCCATGCATGGGAGACCACGGTGGCAGCGGAATTGCTCAACAATGTTCACGTCAACGCCAATGTGAGCGAGGATGAATTCGTCGCGATGCGCACGGCACGTGATCACTCGCTTTCGGCACCAACGTTGCTCTTGCCATCAATCCAGATCAACATGCGGGCCGGAAAGTTGCCGCCGTCGGACAGCAATGGTGTGCATTATATCAAGGTACCTGTGACTCTGCCGCATGGCGTCACACTGTAAGTGACGTTTGTAACGCCTGGCAAACCAGATTAAGAGTGCCCGCGAATTTCATTCCGGCGGTTTTATGCCTCATCCCTCCAATCTGCGCGGCATCCTTGCGATGCTGCTTGCAACACTGACATTTGTCTCCTGTGACTGCTTCCTGAAGCTGATACTGTCTTCGGGCGTTCCGCCAATGCAATCACTTGTGCTGCGCGGCATTTCGGCGACGGTCTGGGCGATACTTCTAATCACCGCCATGGGCCTGTGGCGGCAATTGCCCAAGGCCTTCGGATTATGGGTGATGATACGCTCACTGTTCGAAGTGATGGCCGTATCAGCCTTTATCCTCGCACTCGCCAAAGTGCCACTCGCCGACATCACTGCCATTTACCAGATCGCACCATTGCTGGTGCTGGGCGGTGCCAGTTTGATGTGGGGCGAAAAGGTGGGTCCCCTGCGCTGGATACTGATAGCGCTTGGTCTCGCGGGAGCAATGCTGGTGGCCCAACCGGGCCGTGATGGTGCGTCACCCTATGCGTTGCTCGGCTTCATTACCGCATTTGCATCCGCTGGCCGCGATCTCCTGTCCCGCCGTGTACCTGACGACACACCCGGTATGATCAACACCTTCAACGTTGTCGTCTCAGTGATGATAGTCTCCTTCATCAGCGCATCGATCTTTGAGACCTGGACACCCGTGACACGTGAGATTGCATTCTACGCGCTGTTCTCAGGCCTCTTCGTGATGCTCGGCCATCTGTTCGTATTCTTGTCTTTTCGTATGGCGACAGCCCGCGCCGTCGCTCCGTTCTATTATGCCTTGACCATGTTTGCGGCGATATTCGGTGCTGCATTTTTCAATGAGTGGCCCAATACGTTCGCCGTTGCCGGCATCGGTTTGATCATCCTGTGTGGCTTGGGCGTGTTGGCCTTCGAACGCAGAAACTCTCCGGTCGCAGGACCGGAGAGCGTTGACGCATTGTAATGATCGGGTTTACTTCATCAACTGTCCACGGATTTCACCATCCGGATATTTTTCCGTGTGAATGTTGATGTAGGTACGGCCAGCCTGGAGGTCTGCAAGCTGCGCATCAGTCAAATCGGCAGTGCCCTTGTCAATGCTGGCGCTGATGTCGATCATCGGCCCGGCGTTTTCGCCAGCTGCTGCAGGACCGTGAATGTGTGCCGCAGTCGCTGCACCCGTCAGGTCCTTTGACACCACTTCCCAGTTCAGCTTCTTGGCATCGGTGTCCACCATGACAGTGGCGGTACCCGTGCCTTTGCTATCAGCGGCTGGCGGGACTTCGCTTGCAGCCGTCAATTCAGCCTTGAAGGTCAACATTTCGGCTTGCGCCAGACTTGCACCTGTCATCAACAATGCGCTGGCCAATGCGAGTGTAAAGCGGTTCATTTGATTCTCCTGCACTTGAGTGGACTGGTTTGCTGATTTTGCAATCAGGGCTTGGAATAGGTGACACGCCAGATGGTGCCGTTGCCATCTTCGCTCACCAGCAACGCACCGTCTTTCGCGACGGTCACGCCAACGGGCCGCCCCCACACCTGATCGTCGCCCAAGACAAATCCTGTCATGAAGTCGACGTATTCACCTGTAGGTTTGCCGCTCTCGAAGGGAAGCCGCACCACCTTGTATCCGGTACGGCTGCCGCGGTTCCACGATCCATGCATGGTAACGAATGCGTCACCACGTACTTCTTCGGGGAAATTTTCACCGGTGTAGAACGCGATACCGAGCGGCGCGGAATGGGCTTGAAACAGCACATCCGGTAACGTCACCTTTTCTTTGAGATCAGGCCGCTTGCTGGACGTTCGGTCGTCGGCATTGCCGCCGATGTAATACCAGGGCCAGCCATAGAAGGCGCCTTGCTTCACTTCCGTGGCGTATTCGAAAGGCGTATCGGGACCAAGTCCGTCGCGTTCATTGACCACGCACCATGGCGCTCCGGTATCCGGTGAAATTGCAAGGCCGGCACAATTGCGAAGTCCCGTGGCAAAAGTCTTCTTGTCGTTGCCCTCGGGATCGTAAGACAGCACTTGGGCACGGTCAGCTTCAGTGTCCCACGTGGCACCCAGTCCAGTCTTCTTCTCCCAACCTGCTATGCCACCCTCCTCGAATGGTTGTGGTGACATGTCGAGGGCAACGTTTGAGCCTGAGCCAACAGAAAGGAAAAAGCGCTTGCCGTCTGGGGAAAACTGCAAGTCACGGGTCCAATGATGGGCTGCCGGGATGTAGTCGACAATCACTTCGGATTCGCCGGAGGCTTCAATGTCACCGTCATTATATGGAAAGCGCACCACACTGTTGCTGTTGGCAATATAGACGTGGGTGGCCTTGCCAGTTGGCGGATAGAAGGCAATGCCATAGGGCTCGTGCAAATCCTTGGCGAATATGCCCGATGTCTCGATTGCCTTGCCGTCTTTGCTCAAACGGAACACGCGTATCTGGTTGGCTTTGCTGTCGGCAACGAAGAGGTCGCCATTGGGAGCGATGCGCAATGTACGCGGATTTTCAATGTCTTTTACAAGAAGTTCAGCCGCATATCCTGGCGGCAAATTGGGCTTGGCACCGTCGGGGCGGGGTACGGGCTGCGCGGCGTTGGCTTCATCCTGTTCTGGTGCTGCTGGCGGCATATCCTTCGCCGTGATCCTACGGGCAATGCCGGGACTGTCGTCCTTCCAGCTCCCGAAGGCATCTTTGCCAGTGCGTACATTGGTCTCCACGGCAAGTGCCGCAGTAATACAGGTGGCGCCGAGCAACGCGGCAACGGTCAAGGATCGCATGGCATCCTCCGGGCTGAAGTTGAGAAACAAAGTTGTAGATTGTAAACGCGCTGCCCCCACCAAGGTTCCATTTTTGCAGTTTGACCGGATGCGCAATCAAGATAAGCAGCTGTTTCCAATACTTGCCCGGACCCACCGCTGACCTGGAACAATGCTTCATGAATTTCGCCTCTGACAATGTGTACGGTATCGATCCACGCATCCTTCAGGCCATAGTGGAGGCCAACACGAGGCTGACCGACGTGTCCTATTGTCATGATGATGGTGCAAAGGCGGTGGAGGCACGGCTCTCAGCAATCTTTGAGAGAGACGTGCGCGCCTTCCTGGTAGTCAATGGCACCGGCGCAAATTCTCTGGCTCTCTCGGCAATCTCGCTACCTTTCGGTGGCGTTTTTTGCCATGAGAGCAGCCACATCAGCACCGATGAATGCAACTGTCCGGAACTCTTCACCGGCGGCGCCAAACTCATCACCCTGCCGGGCGAACATGGCAAACTGACACCCGCTGTGGTAGCTGAAAAGCTCGCCCAATTTGGTCACGGTGAACATGGCGCAAAACCCAGCGCCCTTTCGCTCACCAACGCCACTGAACTGGGAACAGTGTATACGACAGCCGAAATTCGCGCACTCAGCGATGTGGTGAAAGCCCGCGGCATGAAGGTGCACATGGATGGTGCGCGCTTCGCCAACGCGCTTGTAGCGCTTGGCTGCTCGCCAGCCGAAATGACATGGAAGGCGGGCGTTGACGTGCTTTCCTTCGGCGGCACCAAGAATGGTGGCATGATGCTGGAAGCTGTGGTGTTTTTTGATACGGCGCTGGCGGATGACTTTCTCTATCGGCGCAAGCGGGCAGGGCAGCTTGTATCGAAGGGCCGTTTTCTGTCGTCCCAAATGCTGGCTTACTTGCACGACGACGTCTGGCTCGCCAATGCACGCCGCGCCAACGCACTGGCACAAGCGTTGGCCAAGGGCCTGCAGAAATCAAACCGGGTACGCCTCACCAACCCAGTGCAGGCCAATGAAGTATTCGCGGTGATGCCAAAGGCAAGTTTCGATGCGGTGCAGGCCCATGGCGCGCATTTCTACGACTGGCCCTGGCCGGGACTTGCCGCAGACGAAATTCACTGCCGCTTCGTCACATCCTTCGCCACGCCGGAGGAAGATGTGCAGCGATTCCTCGAACTTCTAAGTAAGGTATAGTTCAGCGCGCCCCTGGCCAGGTATCACTGATCTTGTATCCGGCGGGCCATGGGTCCTCCGGGTCCAGCATCAGGGTCGACGTTCCGCTGATCCAGGCGCGGCCTGTGATTTCTGGGACGATGGCCTGGTGGTTTCCGACCGATGTTTCACTTGCCACGCGCCCAATGAAGCGCGACTCGATGACTGAACGCCCAATATAGCAGTCGCCAACCTTCATCAGCCCCTTGGCATGCAATATCGCCATCAGGGCCGAGCACCCGGTGCCCGTGGGTGAGCGGTCGAGCTTGCCGGGATTGACGATGCAGGCGTTGCGCGACGTGATCACACCATCCTCTCGCTCAAGTGGTCCACGCAGGAAACAAAAGGAATAGTGCTGCCACTCCGGCATTTCGGGATGGTGAAAGGGCAGTTGCGCATTGGCCGCCTTGACCAGTTTGCGCCCAATCTCTGCGACTTGGCGCGCGTCAGCCGGTGTAATGTCCAAGCCGAAATCCTGCGCGTCGGCCATGACAAAGCTGTCGCCACCAAATGCCGTGTCCACGGTCACCTTGCCTATACCCTCAACCACCAGCGTTGCCCCGATGTGAGCGGCAAATGCCGGAACATTGGTCAGCGTGATGGTGCGGGCCTTGCCACCTGAACATTGCGCCCTGACTTCGATCAAGCCAGCAGGGGCCTCCAGCGTCATGTGCGTTTCCGGCTCCTGCATCGGGATGATGCCTGTATCGAGCAACACGGTTGCCACACAAATACAGTTCGAGCCCGACATGGGCGGGGTATCCTCCGGCTCCATGATGATGAAACCCATCTGTGCTTTGGGGTTCTTGGGCGGCACCAGCAGATTGACATGACGGAATACACCGCCGCGCGGTTCATTGAGCACAAAATTTCGCAGCGTCTGATCGCGGGCAATGAAGCGTGACTGTTCCCACAACGTGTCCCCCGGTGGCGGTGCCACGCCTCCCACAATGACATCGCCGACCTCGCCCTCGGCGTGGCAGTTGATGATGTGGATGGCTTTGGTACTGCGCATGAGACGGGATCAGAGATCCCCCGTCACGCACTTCTTTGCCAGGGCTTTGTACTGCTTGACTGTGAATTGAATGGGATTGCCGCCAGCGGAAGGATCCCTCACCGCCATTTCAGCCACTTCATCAAGGCGCTTGGTGTCAATGCCGATATCTTTCAGGGCGTGGGGAATTCCCACCTCTTTACGCAGCGCCAGCACGAACTTGAGGAAGCCATTGAAACCACCCTTGATGCCGAGATAGGCGGCGGCGCGTTCTATGTCTTTTTCGATCTTCTTGCGGTTGGCCTTCAAGACGTAGGGCATGATGATGCCATTGAGCAGGCCGTGGTGTGCGTCATACAAACCACCGAAGGGATGTGACAGCGCGTGGATGGCGCCAAGGCCACGCTGGAACGCTGTGGCGCCCATGGTGGAGGCAATCAGCATGTTGCCGCGCGCATCAATGTCTTTGCCCTTCTTCACGGCCCTGGCGAGATTGTCTTTCACCAGCCGCATGCCTTCAACGGCGACACCAGCCGCAAGCGGGTGATAACCCGGAGCCGAATAAGCTTCGAGGCAGTGGGCGAAGGCGTCAAAGCCGGTCGCAGCTGTCAGCTTGGGTGGCAGGCCGAGCGACAATTCCGGATCAAGGATCGCCACCTTCGGCATGATGGCGGGATGGAAGATGATCTTCTTTTCGTGGCTGACGGGATGCGTCACAACTCCGGCCCGGCCCACTTCGGAACCCGTGCCCGCTGTCGTCGGCACGGCGATGATGGGCGAAATCTTGGAGGCGTCGGCGCGCGTCCACCAGTCATCCACATCTTCGAGATCAAATACAGAGATGGTTTGGCCATGCATCAGCGCCACCATCTTGCCGATATCGAGGCCGGAGCCACCACCGAACGCGATCACACCATCATGATCACCCGCCTTGTAGGCCCTGACACCTGCGGTGATGTTGGCCTCCACTGGATTGGGGCGTACATCCGAGAACACAGCGATGGCAAGGCCAGCCTTCTTAACGTCAGCAACGATGTCCTGCACCATCGGCATGGCGGCAAGGCCGGGATCAGTGACGAACAACGGCCGCATGATGCCATTGGCCTTGCAGAGTTCGGCCAGTTCCTTGATGCGTCCGGCGCCAAACTTGATGGCCGTCGGGAAATTGAAGTTGCGATTGGGGATCATAAAGTTTCTCCTTGGCCCGGCAAATCAGGCTGTGCGTGTTTTATTCCCTCGGTCAGTACTGCTCGAAGCCGCGGCGCAATTCCCAATCGGTGACACGCCGGTCATACTCAAACTGTTCCCACTTTGCTGTATGGACATAGTGGTCAACCACGTCGTCGCCAAAGGCCTTGCGTAACAGTTTAGAACCATCAAGCAGCGCCGTCGCCTCGCGAAGTGTCTTGGGGATTTCGCGCAGCTTCTTGGACCGGTCATAGGCATCGCCCGCGAAAACGGGTTCCAGCACCATTTTGTTTTCAATTCCATCGAGGCCGGCCGCAAGAAGGGCAGCAAAGGCCAGATAGGGGTTGAGGTCAGAGCCACCGACGCGACATTCGATGCGGATGGCCTTGCTGTCAGCGCCGCAAAGGCGATAGCCGGCGGTGCGGTTGTCGAAACTCCACACCGCGCGGGTGGGTGCAAATGTTCCGGCGATGTAGCGTTTGTAGGAGTTGATGTACGGAGCCAGGAAGTATGTGATCTCGTCGGCATGGGCGAGGAGGCCCGCCACATAGTGTTTCATCAGGTCCGACATGCCGTGGTCTCCGGCCTTGTCCTGAAACAGCGCTGTCTTGCCGTCGGCACTCCACAAGGATTGATGGATGTGGGAGGAACTGCCAGCCCAGCCATAATTGGGCTTGGACATGAATGTCAGGGACTGGCCGAGGCCCAATGCGATTTCCTTGCAGGCATGTTTGAGGAACACATGGGTATCTGCCATGGGCAGCGCCGCATCATAGCGAACGTTGATTTCCTCTTGCCCGGCCCAGGCCTCGCCTTTGGAATTTTCAACTGTGATTCCAGCACCATAAAGCCCATTGCGGATGGCCCGCATAAGGTTCTCGTCTTTGGTGGTCTGCAGAATGTTGTAGTCTTCGTTGAGGTGCGACGGCGTGGTCAGGGTCCGATAGCCGCCAGCATTGGCCTCTTTGAAGCTCTGGTCAAAGACATAGAATTCCAGCTCCGAGGCGAAGTAGGCCTTCATTTTCATCGCCGTCAGCCGCTCGAGCTGCCGCTTCAACACGTTGCGCGGCGCATGGGGAACCGGACTGTGGTCGTGGTGATCGAGAATGTCACACAACACCAGCGCCGTCTTGGGAAGCCACGGGCACAGCCGGATTGTTGCAAGATCGGGCTTGATGACAAAATCGCCATAGCCCTTTTCCCAACTCGCAGCCTTGTATCCGGGCACTGGCTCCATGTCGATGTCGACTGCCAGCAGATAGTTGCAGCCGTGGGTTTCCTCATAGGCGCCATCAACGAAGAAGTTGGCTTCGAAGCGCTTGCCCATCAGGCGGCCCTGCATGTCTGGAAAGGCTGCAACGATGGTGTCGATATTGCCTGCCTTCACTTGCTTCGTCAGGCTCTCGAGTGTGAGCATTCCTGTGGTCATGGCGTTCCTCCTTAGACTTCCGGCTACGCCCGGGTTGATGGGCTTGCGAGTTTGATGGCAGCTTGCGCCAGTGGCACGCTGAGATAGTTGGCCCAGGCATTCTGTCCCGCGTGATCCGATATCAGGTCGTTGCGAATTTCGATCATCACATGTTTCAGTCCGCGCGGAGCGGCGTGCAGGTTGAGGAGATGCATGACGCCATCCTTTGGGCCGTAAGGTTCGTTGAGGCGGGCCTTCTCCAAAGGAAAGACCTTGATGAGGAAATTGGCAAGCCATGCGTCGCGGTCGAATAGAAAGCCCACATCGATATCGCGCTGCTTGCCTTTGTAAACAGCCGTGAAGGAATGGATCGAGGACAGAATGGTTAGACGTTTCTCTGCCGCGCGGCCATCGAGAAAGGCCTCAACTGCTGCATGGAAAGGTCGGGCAATCTCGCGGGTGCGGGCCAGCCGGGCAGGTGGCGTCAAGTTGCGGTTGCCGGGAATTTCGAAAATCTCGCTCACCTCCGGCATGGCACTTTCGGCTTCCGGAGGACGGTTGCAGTCATAGACCAAGCGTGAATAGCGCTGCACAATCAATGGCGCATCCATGATCCTTGCGAGAATGCGCGCCGTCGCCTCAGCCCCAATATCCCATGCGATGTGACGGCGCAGATCCTCGTCCGATACGCCGAGGTTGGCCAGATTTTGAGGTACTCGATTGGAGGCGTGTTCGCAGATCAGCACATGGGGCGAACTGCCGCCCGCGTTGATGATCTCCGCCGGATGCGGCTCGCCGTCCTGTAGAATCTTGTTCATGCATCTGCCCGTGAATGTAACAATCATTTCAGATGGACTGTGGGATGTCAAATTCGTTACAGTGCCTGTTCGTGTGGCAGGCACGCACAGGAATTCGAATTCAATGAGCCGGAACACATCTTCGACCATTGCAGAACAGATCAACGGTGGCCGCGTTGGACTTACAGTGGCTGACCGCAAACTCTCGGCCGCCCTGATGGCCGACTATCCGGTGGTTGGATTGGCTAGCATCACTGACTTTGCCCGCTCCGCCGGAGTCAGCACACCATCAGTGCTGCGCTTCGCCAAGCGCCTCGGCTATACTGGCTTTCCGGCATTTCAGCAGGCGCTGCGCGGCGAAGTCTCGGCGCAGTTGCAGAACCCCATTGAAAAGCGCGAGCAATGGTCTTCCAAGGCGCCGCGAACCCACATCCTCAACCGGCTTGCCGATGCCGCCATGGACAACCTCAGTGCCAGTTTGCGCCATATTGATCATCACGTCTTTGATGACATCTGCAAACTCATCGGTGATCCCAAGCGCCAAATCCACATCATGGGAGGGCGGATTACGGCCCACGTCGCTGGTTATCTCCATACCCATCTGCAGATGGCCCGCCCCGGCGTTCACCTCGTGCCCGCTGCCGGCAGTCACTGGCCGCAACATCTATTGGAAATCGGGGCAGGTGACGTGCTCGTGGTCTTTGATGTCCGCCGCTATGACGCGCGCGTGCAGGACTTTGCCGCTTCTGCCAAGCAGCGGGGCTGCAAAATCGTGCTCATTACTGACCAGTGGATGAGTCCGATTTCGCGGGTAGCTGCCTTTACCTTGCCCCTGCGCATGGACGTGCCCTCCGGCTGGGATTCAAATGTGGTGACGTTGTTTGCCGTGGAGGCAATGGTTGCCTCTGTTGTGAACCTCAACTGGAAGGCCACGAAGGATCGCATCCGGGAACTTGATCAATACTATGAGAACGGGCGGCGCGGACGTTGATGGCGGAACAGTTTGATTATATCATCGTGGGTTCGGGGTCTGCCGGGTCAGTAATGGCGTTCAGGCTTGCCGACGCTGGCCACAGCGTGCTGGTGCTCGAGTATGGTGGCAGTGACCGGGGTCCGTTGATCCAGATGCCGTCGGCACTCTCCATTCCCATGAACATGAAGCGATACAACTGGGGTTTTGAGACCGAGCCTGAACCGCACCTCGGAGGCCGCAAGTTGGCTACACCGCGCGGCAAGGTAGTGGGTGGTTCATCGTCTATCAATGGCATGGTGTATGTGCGTGGCCACGCCCGCGACTTCGATTCCTGGGACGAAATGGGTGCCAAGGGCTGGGCCTACAAGAACGTTCTCCCGTACTTCCGGCGCATGGAAAATGCCCACGGCGGAGAAGACGGCTGGCGTGGTGTTGACGGTCCCATGCACATGAAGCGTGGCACGCGCCTGAACCCGCTCTATCAGGCCTTCATCGATGCCGGGCGGCAGGCGGGGTATCCCGTCACTGACGACTACAATGGCCATCAGCAGGAAGGTTTCGGACCCATGGAAATGACCGTGCACAACGGCTTCCGCTGGTCTGCCGCCAACGCTTATCTGCGTCCCGCCCGGGCCACCAAACGCGTCAAGCTCGTGACCTATGCCTATGCCCGGCGCATTCTGTTGGAAGGCCGAAAGGCTGTGGGTGTGGAATACAAGCGCGGTGACAAGATCATCCAGGCTCGCGCCAACCGCGAAGTCATTGTTGCCGCTTCGAGTATAAATTCTCCCCATCTTTTGCAGCACTCCGGAATTGGCCCGGCGCAGGTGTTGCAAGATGCTGGCATTCAAGTCGTGCACAATCTTGCTGGTGTCGGCGAAAACCTGCACGACCACCTGGAAATCTATTTCCAGGTAAAGTGCAAGCAACCGATCACGCTCAACGGCCGGCTGAATGTTCTGTCAAAGGGAATGATCGGGGCGGAGTGGTTGCTCTTCCAGTCTGGATTGGGCTCGACCAATCACTTCGAGTCCTGTGGCTTTATCCGCTCGCGCGCTGGTATCGAGTATCCGGATATCCAGTATCACTTCCTTCCCGCTGCAGTGCGCTACGATGGCAAGGCCGCCTTCACTGGCCATGGCTTCCAGGCCCATGTCGGACCGATGCGGACCAAGTCACGCGGCTTTGTCCGGGCGCGCAGCAACGATCCACAGCAGAGTCCGCGCATTCTCTTCAACTACATGTCCCATCCCGACGATTGGATGGAATTTCGCGCCTGCGTTAAGCTGACCCGCGAGATCATGCAGCAGAAGGCCCTTGAACCTTTCCGTGCCGAGGAAATCCAGCCCGGAGCTGGTGTGCAATCCGATGAGGAAATCGACTCCTTCATCCGCCAGCATTGCGAAAGCGCCTACCACCCGACCGGCACCTGCAAGATGGGTGCAAGCGATGATCCGATGGCTGTAGTGGATCACACCTGCCGTGTCATCGGCATCGACAATCTGCGCGTTGCCGACTCTTCCATCATGCCGCAGGTCACCAACGGCAATCTCAATGGCCCGACCCTGATGATTGGTGAGAAGGCGAGTGATCACATTTTGGGCCGCGATCTGCTGCCGCCTTCAAATCTTGAACCGTGGATAAACCCGCGCTGGCGTACCTCACAGCGGTGAGAGCAAGTGCGCTTACCTTTGCCTCCCCTCCAGCCCTGCCATTTCTGCCGCCGTCGCACCAGGAATGCGCATTTCGAACAGTTCTGTAACAGAGGTGTAGTCGTAGTAGCCAAGGCGGGCGAGTGGCCGGACCTTTAGGATGTCGAGTTTGCCAGATGGCAGGATCACATCGTCTCTGATGTGGATGCGGACGACCTCTCCGAAGACGACATCGGCATCAGAGACTTTGGTCCGTCCGGGAAAGCGGACGGTCGTGAGGTATTTGCATTCCATCTGGCAAGGGCTTTCCGCCACGCGTGGGCCGGGGGCCTCAATGGATGGGGCCTTCGTCAACCCTGCGACTTCAAACTCATCTGTGCCGAAAGGCAGGGGTTGGGCCGAAATGTTGACAGCTTCACGCAGGTCGTAAGTTGCCATGTTCCACACGAAGTACCCCGTGGCTTCGGCATTGATGACAGTATCCTTCTTCCGGCCATCGATATGTTGGTCAGCCGAGAACATTATGATGGGCGGATCGTAGGTAATGTTTTGCCATTGGCTGAATGGCGCGAGGTTCGTCCGTCCATCCGTTGAAATTGTGGAAATCCAGCCGATAGGTCGGGGAATCGTCAAGCTCTTGAATGGATCAAAGGGGAGTGGGCGGTCTGGTTGGCGAGGATCGAAGTTCATGGCAGATGCATAGCGCAATTTTGCATCTCGGGAATGCGGCAACAAGAAGCAAAGGCAGGGCTGTTTCCAGCCCTGCCTCCCGCCCCCTTCGGCTGATTGGGGATTCAGCCGTTGCCGGGAGTGCACTCGGCATGCTCTGCGATGTCACGCGCGCTATCGCAACCCGATCCACCGGGGACGCGGGCCTTGGACCGACCGCTGCCTGAGGAATCATCGTCGTTGTCGTCGCTGCCGTGGTCATCGTTGGAGTCGTGCCCAGCGCCGTCATCCGAGCCATTGCGGCCCTTGTCGGCAACCTGTTCGTAGGTCACTTTGGCAGGAGCCGAAACGAGGTCTCCGCTGGTCAGTGAGGTGGCGCCTGCCTGGGCAGTGAATGCGCAGAGCAGGGCGGCGGAAGCCAGAAGCATCATCTTTGTCATGGGGTGTATTCCTTGGTTTCGAGTTGTTCGTGTTGCCGATGACGATGCTTATGCGTGAGTCTGCCTGACGCTTGGCTGGCAGGAGATGTCAGTGAAACGTCAGTAAGCTGTGACGAGAGCGGGCGGTTTGCTATTTTGCAGTGGCGACCCTACATCAGGGCCACAAATGAGGTTGGACGATATGGCAGACATTCCGGTGTGGCACGGCACGACGATCCTGACAGTGCGCAAAGGCCCCCATGTTGTGGTGGCAGGCGACGGTCAGGTGAGCCTTGGCCAGACCATCATCAAGGGCAATGCCCGCAAGGTGCGTCCGCTCGGCACCGGCAAGGTGATCGCCGGTTTCGCCGGTGCCACCGCCGATGCCATGACCCTGTTTGAGCGTCTCGAAGGAAAACTCGAACAGTTTCCAAATCAGCTGACGCGGGCTTGCGTGGAAATGGCCAAGGACTGGCGCACTGATCGCTATCTCCGCCGTCTTGAAGCCATGATGATAGTCGCCGACGCGAAAGTCTCACTGGTGCTCACCGGCACGGGCGACGTATTAGAACCGGAAAATGGCGTCACCGCGATTGGCTCTGGTGGCAACTATGCGCTCGCCGCTGCCCGCGCCCTGATGGAAACTGAATTGGACGCCGAAACCATCGCCCGCAGGGCCATGCAGATTGCCGCGGAAATTTGCGTCTATACAAATACCAACGTCACATTGGAAAAGCTCGATGCGGTGTAAGCGCGTTCGCTTCGCTGTTGACAGTGCGAGGACCAGGCAATGACTGACTCTGCTACTCCGAACCAGTTCTCGGCGCGTGACATCGAGCGGGCGGTAGCGGCAGGTGTGCTGACGCGTGACACTGCCGACCAACTCGTCTCGTTCCTCTTGCCGCTCGCCGAAAACCGGGCGGAAGATGAACAGTTGCGGCTCGTCACAGGTTTCAGTGACATATTCGTCACCATTGGTCTCGCGCTGTTTCTCGGTGCACTGGCAGGGTTGACTGGTGGCCTGTGGATATTGGCGGTCCCGGTCGCCGCCTGGGGACTGTCTGAAATCTTCACACGTTGGAAACGCATGGCCCTGCCATCGATCGTGCTGCTATTCGTCTTTGGCGGCAGTGTTTTCTTTGCAGCCCTGACGGTGCTGACACCCGATTTTGCAACGTTCACTTTGGAGAACAACGGTACAAACGTTGCGGCAGCTGGGTTGTTGGCAGCAATCGGCATTGCCTTGCATTGGTGGCGTTTCCGGGTGCCGGTCACCGTAGCCGCCGGTGCCGCTGCGGCCATTGCCTGTTGTATCGGTTTGTTGGCTGCTGCTGCGCCAACGCTGTTCAACACCTTGTCGTTGCCGGCCTTCGTGATCCTGGGGTTGACCGTCTTTGCCCTTGCCATGCGTTTTGACATCTCGGACCTTGAACGCCGCACGCCGCGCACTGACATTGCCTTCTGGCTGCATCTGTTGGCGGCACCACTGATTGTACATTCGCTGATCCGTGGCGTTGTCGACATCAATCAGCTCTCGCTGGTGGGTGCGCTGGCCATCTTTTCAGTTTTCTTGCTGCTGGCGTTGGTGGCCCTCGTGGTCGACCGCCGGGCACTTCTGGTCTCGTCACTGTTGTACCTTGGCTATGCACTCTACACCGTTTTTTCCAGAGGCGATGCTGCATGGGGCGCAACCCTGCCGACCTTTCTGGTTGGTGCAATTGTACTGTCGCTGTCGCTCGCGTGGCGTGCGATGCGGGGCCTGATTCTGAAGACCATGCCCGAGGCAGTGCGCCTGCGTGTTCCTGCCCCCAACAGTGTATATTTCAAGGCCAAGACCTGACCCATGACCAACTTCTCACCGCGTGAAATTGTTTCCGAACTCGACCGCTACATCATTGGCCAGCATGAAGCGAAGCGTGCTGTCGCTATTGCCCTGCGCAACCGTTGGCGCCGCCAGCAGCTCAAGGGCCAGATGCGCGAAGAGGTATCACCCAAGAACATTCTGATGATCGGTCCCACAGGTGTCGGAAAAACTGAAATCGCCCGCCGTCTGGCCAAGCTTGCCAACGCTCCTTTCATCAAGGTGGAAGCCACCAAGTTCACTGAAGTCGGTTATGTCGGCCGCGACGTTGACCAGATGATCCGTGACCTTCTCGAAGCCGGTATTGGCATGGTCAAGTCGGCGCGACGCAAGGATGTCGCTGCCAAGGCTCACGACAACGCCGAGAACCGGGTGCTCGATGCCTTAGTCGGCGTCAACGCCAGCGAAGCCACGCGCGAAAGTTTTCGCAAAAAATTGCGCGCCGATCAGATGGACGACAAGGAGATCGAAATCCAGGTCGCTGATACCGGTGGCGTTCCAAGCTTTGACATTCCGGGCATGCCGGGTTCGTCGGCCTCCGTCATCAATCTCGGGGACATCATGGGAAAGGCTTTTGGCGGCCGCACCAAAACCCGCCGCATGACTGTTGTGGAAGCTCACGAAGTGCTCATGGCGGAGGAGAGCGACAAGCTCTTGGATCAGGAAAAGATAATCGCCGAAGCTATTGATTCGGTAGAAAATAACGGCATCGTATTTCTCGACGAGGTGGACAAGATTTGTGCCCGAAGCGAACGTGGCGGTGCCGATGTTTCGCGCGAGGGCGTACAGCGCGACCTGCTGCCACTGATTGAAGGAACGACGGTCTCGACCAAACACGGACCAGTCAAGACCGACCACATCCTGTTCATAGCTTCGGGTGCATTCCACATTGCCAAACCCTCGGACCTGTTGCCGGAACTGCAGGGACGGCTTCCCATCCGCGTTGAATTGCGGGCCCTCACACAGGATGATTTCCGCCGTATTCTCACCGAACCCGAAGCCTCGCTGATCAAGCAATACGTAGCGCTGTTGGCAACCGAGGGTGTCGCCCTGGAGGTGACGGACGATGGTGTTGTGGCCTTGGCGCGCATCGCTGCTGAAATCAACGGCGCGATTGAAAACATCGGGGCGAGGCGATTGCAAACGGTCATGGAGCGCGTGCTGGACGAAGTCAGCTTCACCGCTACCGACCGCTCCGGCGATACTGTGGTCATCGATGCGGCTTTCGTGGAAACGAACTTGGGCGATCTCTCCCGCAACACCGACCTGTCGAAATTCATTCTCTGACGGCCTGCGTGATTCACCTTACATTTTCACCCTAACGCTTCATCATGCGTGGTGAATACCAAGCGTTTACCATAGGTTACGCTGGATTAATCGCGCTGCTTTGCATACAGTTTTAGGTATCGAATTGATGGCTGCGGCAGTTGCTCCAACGACTCCTCAGCTATTCCACAAGAGGGGCGGCGCGCGTCTTGCCGCATTCTGCCCCTCCTGCACCTTTCGGCAGCAAGCTGCCTCGCAATGGCCCAAGGAATCAGGCCCGCCGCATCTCCTGTTTCCATGGGTCCGCCGGTCCGGGCGCGAATTGAGTGGCCTCCTCGATTCCAACAAGTCCGGACCGGCACCCATTCTTCAAAATGCAAAAACGCCGTCGGGCATGGCCAGACGGCGTTTTGTGTTTGGTCCGGAAACCGAATTACTTGATCTTGGTTTCCTTGAATTCCACGTGCTTGCGCACCACGGGATCATACTTCTTCAAGGACATCTTGTCGGTCTTGGTGCGTGAATTCTTCTTGGTCACATAGAAGTAACCTGTGTCGGCAGTCGACGCCAACTTGATCTTGATAACGTTGCCCTTGGCCATAATTCTCTCCGAATGCGGGATTTGACGGGCATAGACCTCAATTGCCCGGCGAAGTCAAGGTGCGGGGGAAAGTCCGGCTTTTTCTGAGCTTTCATCTGGGACGGCCGCAAAGCCATGCATTCCGAAGGCCCATTGCAGTCCGACAACCCAGCCCTTGACGCGTGGCAGCAGCCACAACGTCAGAACCAATGTCAGAGGCAACCATATGGCGAAATGGATCATGAGGGCTGGCTGCCAAACCTTCTCTACAACCAGGAGGAGCGGCACGACGATGTGTCCGACGATGAATATCGTAAGATAGGGCGGGGCGTCGTCGGCTCGCTGGTGGTGCAGTTCGCAGGCACAAACCGGACAAGCCGCATTGACTTCGAGATAACCGGAATAGAGCGCTCCCTTGCCACAGGAGGGGCAACGTTTCCTGAAGCCCCGCAATGAAGCCGACAGCCATGAGCGAGGGCCAGGTCTATAAACAGGGAGAGTTGCGATTTCCATAATCAAGACCTGCAGCAAATCCTCTCGCGTGACAAAGTCGCCATGGGCCGCAGCGGCAACCTGCCGCAATGCCAAAGCCAGGCAGGTGCGGAATTACCGGCGTCCCTTGCCGGGACGAACCGGTCCGCGCACCCGGTGGCGACCGATCCGGGCCGGCTTCGCACCCATTTTGCCGTCAGTTTCCATCTCGAACTTGAGGCCGCCTTTGACTGGCGCAACTTCGGTCAAGCGCACGTCAACGAAATCACCCAATTGGAAGGTCTCGCCCGACTCGCTCGATACCAGCGCGTGGCGCACATCATCCAGCACAAAAAAGCTGCGGCCGAGAGACGACACTGGTACGAAACCATCCGCCCCGGTATCGAGCAAGGTGACGAACAGGCCCGCCCCCACAACCCCGCTGATGCGGGCCTTGAAAGTTGCGCCGATCTTGCCGGAGAGATGCGCCGCGACCAGGCGGTCTACCGTTTCGCGCTCGGCAATCATTGAACGGCGCTCTGCCGCCGAAATCAGTTCTGCAGTTTCGGCAAGCTTCTGTGTGTCCTCCGACGACAACCCGTCATCACCGAGTTTGCAGGCCGTGATCAGCGCCCGGTGCACAATGAGATCGGCATAGCGCCGGATAGGGGACGTGAAATGTGCATAGTTGGCTAGCGACAGGCCGAAGTGTCCGGCATTCTCCGGACGGTACTGCGCCTGCGCCTGTGAGCGCAGCACCACTTCGTGCACCAGCTTCTCATGCGGTGCGCCCTTGGCCTGTGTGAGGATGTGATTGAAATGCCTCGAACGCAGCACCTGGCCCAGTGCAAACGGGATATTCACCGTCTTGAGAAAATCCGAGAGCGCCCGCACTTTTTCCTGCGAAGGCTCTTCATGCACCCGGAACAGCAACGGCGTGCGCCGCTTGTTCAATTCTTCGGCTGCGGCCACATTGGCCTGGATCATGAATTCTTCTATCAGCCGGTGCGCATCAAGCCGCATTGGCACCACGACGCGCTCAATGTTGCCCTTGGCATCAAGAATGATTTTCTTCTCCGGCAGATCAAGTTCCAGTGGCCCACGCTTGTCCCTGGCCTGCGACAGGGCGGCATAGGCGGCCCACAGCGGTTTCAGGGCGTTGTCCAGCAGGGCGTTGGCCTTGGGCGCACCGCGGCCGTCAATGGCGGCCTGTGCCTCCTCGTAAGCAAGCTTGGCGGCTGAGCGCATGACGGCGCGGGTGAAGTGGTGCGACAACTTTTTGCCGCGCGCATCAAACACCATGTGGCAAGCCAGCGCCGGACGGTCTTCACCTTCACGCAGCGAACAGAGATCGTTGGAAATCCGTTCCGGCAACATCGGCACAACGCGATCCGGAAAATACGTGGAATTGCCGCGCTTGCGGGCCTCACGGTCTAGCCCCGTTTGCGACCGCACATAAACCGCAACATCGGCAATGGCGACGATAACTTTGAAACCTCCCGCATTCTTTCCGTCGTTGTCCGGCGCAGCCCATACAGCGTCGTCGTGATCACGCGCATCAATGGGATCAATGGTGAGGAGGGGAACATCACGCAAGTCCTCGCGACCCTCCAGCCGGAACGGTTTCAGCTTGTCGACATCCTCCAGCACGGCAGCAGGAAATTGGTCGGGAATGCCATGGCTGTGAATGGCGATGAGCGAGGTATTGCGCGGGTCATTGGCGGTTCCGAGGCGGACACGCACGCGGGCTTGCGGCAGGCCGCGGGCGGCGGGCTTGGTGACTTCGGCAGAAACAAGTTCGCCATCTTCAGCACCGCCGTTTTCGCCATGTGGCACATGATAGTCATAACGATCCTTCTTGCCCGAAGGAATGATGCGGCCATGGTTGCCCGGGCCCGCACGGTAGATACCGACGACGCGCAAGGCCTCACGCGACAGTGGTCGCATGATGCGGGCCTGATAGGCATGGTCTTTTCCGTGGGGCAGGGCCTCGATGCGAGCCAAAATCCTGTCGCCCACGCCAGGCGCCGGTTGGCCGCTGCCCTGTTCGGCGCGAAGAATGATGTGTGGTGCCTCACCGTGTGCTGCAGCGTCCCAGTCTGTGGGGATGGCAATGGCATGGCCCTCGTCATCGATGTGGCTGACTTCCAACACTGTGACGGGCGGCAACGTTGAAGTGCTGGTGACTTTCTTGCCCTTGCGGCCGAGAGAACCCTTGTCCTCAAGGTCCTTGAGCAGCGACTTCAGGCCGATCTTGGCATTGCCATGCAAACCAAAGGCCTTGGCAATATCGCGCTTGCCGACGATGCCTGGAGACGTGGCGATGAAATCCAGTATCTCCGCCTCACTGGGCAAGCCGAGGGATGGCGAGCGCCTGCGGGGTTTGGGCTTCGCTGGCGGGGCGCGTTTCACGCCGCAGGTGCGACCTTCTTGGCAGCCGCCTTTTTTGTTGCCGGCGTGGGTGCTTTCTTTGCTGCCTTGCGTGCGGTCGGCTTCTTGGCGGCTTTGGCAGCCTTCACTGGCTTGAGTTTTGCTCCGGTCTGTTCGGCGCGCGCGGCAATCAGCGCCACCGCGTCATCGAGCGTCAGCTCTTCCGGCGTCTTGTCCTTGGGCAGCGTGGCGTTGATCTTGCCAAACTTCACATAAGCGCCATAGCGCCCACCCATGATCTCGATGGTGCCGCCGCCATTGGGATGGGCACCCAGCGTTTTGATTGCACCCGGCCGCGCCCGGTTCGATGGTCCACGGGCGCGCTTTTCCGCCAGCAGGTCGACGGCGCGGTTGATGCCAATCGTGTAGACATCGTCCGGATCCTTCAAATTGGCATAGGTGCCGTCATGCAGGATGTAAGGCCCGAAGCGCCCGAAGTTGGCGACGATCGGCGTCTTGGTTTCCGGATGCAGACCCACGTCGCGCGGCAACGAAAGATATTTCATTGCTTCCTCGAAGGTGACCGATGCCGGATCCTTACCTTTTGGAATGGAGGCGCGCCGCGGCTTCTCGCCATCCTCGGTCGCCTCTCCCAACTGCAGGTAGGGGCCGAACCGGCCGATGCGCCGCGTGACAGCGGCACCGGTTTCCGGATCAGTGCCGAGCACCAGTCCTTCAGCCGGAATGGCCTCCGGTGCTCCCTCAAGCGGCATGGTCATCTGACGTGTGTACTTGCAATCCGGATAGTTGGTGCAGCCGACAAAAGTGCCATACTTCGACAGTTTCAACGATAGTTGCCCCGTGCCACACGACGGACAGACCCGGGCATCGCCCCCATCGGCCTTCACCGGGAAAATGTGCGGTGCCAGCAACTCATTGAGCGCGTCAATCACTTCCGACACGCGCAGATCCTTGACCTCACCGATTGACGCCGTGAACTTCAGCCAAAAATCGCGCAGTACATCCTTGTACTTGAGATCTCCCGCCGACACCTTGTCGAGTTGCTCTTCAAGGTCAGCGGTGAAATCATACTCCACATAGCGCATGAAGAAGGATTCAAGGAAAGCGATGACGATGCGGCCCTTGTCCTCGGGGATAAGGCGCTTCTTGTCCATGCGGGTATAGCCACGATCACGCAGCGTCGACATGATCGACACGTAGGTAGAGGGTCGGCCGATACCGAGCTCTTCCAGCTTCTTGGTCAGCGATGCTTCCGAATATCGCGGTGGCGGCTCGGTGAAGTGCTGGTTTGCGGATATTGACTTGACGCCAATCTTGTCGCCCTTCGCCATGATTGGAAGACGCTTGGCATCCTCGTCTTCGCCGTCATCAATGTCTTCATTGTAGATGCGCAGGAAGCCTTCGAACTTCACCACCGAACCGGTGGCGCGGAATGCGTAGTGTTTGCTGTCGGTGCCGGTTACGCCAATGTCGACCGTGGTGCGCTCCATTTCAGCACTTTCCATCTGGCTAGCAATGGTGCGCTTCCAAATCAGGTCATAGAGAGCGAACTGGTCAGCATCGAGTTCCTTGCGGACCATGTCGGGGGTGCGGCCAGGATCGGTGGGGCGCACCGCTTCATGGGCTTCCTGGGCGTTCTTGGCCTTGGTCGTATACTTGCGCGGCACCGATGGCAGGAAAGGTTCGCCATAGTGCTTGAGAATGGTGTTTCGTGTGGCGGCAATAGCTTCTGGTGCCATGTCGGCACCATCAGTACGCATATAGGTGATGAGACCGACCGTCTCGCCCTTGAGGTCGATACCTTCATAGAGCTTCTGGGCGATCTGCATGGTGCGAGAGGCGGAATAGCCAAGTTTGCGCGACGCCTCCTGTTGCAGCGTCGAGGTGCGAAACGGTGGGAAGGGATGGCGTTTGACCGGCTTGCTCTCGATCATGTCAACGGCGAAGGGCTGGCCCTTCAGCGCTGATGTGATTGTGTTGGCCGTATCACCCGTTCCAAGTGCAAGTTTCTCCAGCCGCTTGCCATCGATGGCAGCGAGACTTGCTTCAAAACTGGCACCTTGCGGGGTGACGAAGGTGCCATCAATCGACCAGTACTCCTGGGCCCGGAAGGCTTCGATTTCCAACTCACGGTCGCAGATCAGGCGCAGGGCCACGGATTGCACCCGGCCCGCAGAACGGGCACCCGGCAGCTTGCGCCACAACACCGGCGACAACGTGAAGCCGACGAGATAGTCCAGCGCGCGGCGGGCGAGATAGGCATCAACCAGCGCCACATCAACGTCGCGGGGATGGCTCATGGCCTCCTGGATCGCCGACTTGGTAATCGCATTGAAAGCCACGCGTTGCACCGACTTGCCTTTGAGTGCACCCTTCTTGGTCAGCACCTCGAGAAGGTGCCAGGAGATGGCTTCACCCTCGCGATCAGGGTCGGTGGCGAGAACGAGGCTGTCGTGATCTTTGAGGGCAGTAACGATATCGGCCACGCGTTTGGCGGCCTTGCTGTCCACTTCCCAGGACATTGCGAAATCCTCATCGGGACGCACCGAGCCATCCTTCGGCGGCAAATCCCGGATATGACCATACGAGGCCAAGACTTTGTAATCTTTGCCCAAATACTTATTTATGGTTTTGGCCTTGCCGGGCGATTCTACGACAACAACGGTCATTCACGGGTCCTGAAGCTGGCACCTAGCAGGGCAATTGTGCACTGCAAATGGGCCGCGCTCATATAGGTATCCCCCCCGGAAAACAAGCCATGCACCCTTGGCAGGGCTAACAGGCGTCCGTTGGTGCCTGCTTTTTGGGCCTGTTGCAGGCTATGACAGCGCAACGGAATCAAGTCCTTATGCCCTCAGATACCAGTGCAGCCATGCCTTATTCTGGCCGAAAGGCCGGGGCGCTGACGTTTTCGATCCTCTTCACCATGGAAAGCTTGGTGCGCTCGCTCAACGCTGGTGTGATCTCGGTACAGGCCTACGAGTTGTTGGGGTCAAGCCGCAATGTCAGCATCATCATGACCATGTGTGCGCTCGCTGTGTTGGTCACGACACTGATGCTGCCGTTCCTCCTGCGAAGAACCCGGCGGCGCTGGACATACACGTTGGGTATCGTCGTTTCCATTTCGGCAGCTTTGTTCCTCGCCAGTCATACGGTCGTGGGGCAGGCGGCTGGCACGTATTTGCGCGGTGCTGGTGCCTCCATGATGAACGTCACGCTTTCACTCTACATTCTCGACCACATCCACAAGTCGGACTACGCCCGCGTCGAGCCGATGCGCCTGACCTTCTCGACATTGTCATGGACCATTGGTCCGAGTCTCGGTCTGTGGCTTTATGTCAACCACGGCCCAGTTGCAGCACAGGTTGCGGTTCTGATTGCAGGGTTGACCTTGCTCACCATGTTCTGGGTCATCCGCCTCGCTGATCCCGCGGCGCTTTCATCAGGCACATTGCAGCCCTTCAATCCGCTCAAGAACGTTGGCCGCTTCATGTCGCAACCGCGTCTGCGCCTCGCCTGGGCCATTGCCTGTGCACGCTCGGTCTACTGGTCAGCGCTGTTCATCTATGGCCCGATCATGTTGATTGAATCTGGCATGACCAAATCTCAAAGCGGTTATGCCATTTCGGCGAGCCAGCTGATTTTGCCGCTGGCCCTGGTGTCTGGCTACGTCGCGCGCCGCGTCGGTGTCCGCCTGGTCATCGCGTCGGCCTTTGCTATCATCTGTGTGGCATCCATATGTGCCGGCATCATTGGTTCTAGTGTGCCGATTGTCTCCATCATTTTCCTGTTGATAGCCGCAGTCGGTGCAACGGCCCTCGATGGCGTCGGTGCCATTCCATACATGCGCGCCGTAAAACCCCGCGAGCGCCGCGAAATGACCAGCGTTTACCGCACTTTCATCGAGATCAGCGACCTCTTGCCCGGCATCATCTTTGCCTTCGTCCTCACCATCTTCCCTACCCAGACGGTCTATATTCTGGTCGGCGTTCTCGCCTGCGTGATGGCTATCATCACCTGGAAGCATCTGCCAAAGTCTCTCTGATATTTTCAGGAGTACATAGATGGCGAAACCATTGTTGGTCATTGGCAACAGGAACTATTCATCGTGGTCATTGCGACCCTACATGGCGTTGGCCATGGCAGGCATACCTTTCGACGAGAAGTTGGTCCGCTTTGGTGAGCCGCAGTTCACGCGCGCAATGAAAATGGTTTCAGCTGCCGGTATGGTGCCAGTATTGAAACACAAAGGCCTGACGGTTTGGGACTCACTTGCCATCATCGAATACGCGGCAGAAACGTGGCCGAAAATGCATGTGTGGCCCAAGACGGCAGCGGCGCGTGCCATGGCCCGCTCGGCAGCAGCTGAAATTCACTCCGGGTTCCGTGGCATTCGTGGCGCATGTCCGATGAACTTGCGCCGCCCCAAGGTGCCGCTCAAGGCAGGGTTCAGCGCGGCGGTCATGAAGGATGTGAAGCGCCTGGAAACGCTATGGGCACAATGCCGCAAGGCCCACGGCAAGGGCGGTCCATTTCTCTTCGGCAAGTTCTCGGCAGCAGATGCCATGTACACACCTGTCGTCATGCGTCTCGACAGCTACGCCATCCCGGTGTCGAAGGAGACACGCAAATACATGGCCGCAGTAATGACAACGCCCGCCTTCAAGACGTGGCATGCCGCGGCCATGAAAGAACCATGGATCGTGCCCGAGGATGAGGCAGATTGATTCACACCAACGCCACCCGTCCGCCGCCCGATCTCATCACGCGTCCGGCGATTTCCAGTTCCAGCAGTATTCCAGTCACCACGTCGGCGGACAATCTGCTTTCGCGAATGAGATCGTCAATATGCGTTTCCATCGGCGAGAGGAATGAAACCAGATGCTGACGGTCTCCTTCTGATGGTTCGCCGTAGGGCTCGCGTGACTCAGTTTCGAGAAACACGTCGGCTTGCGGTCGTTGCACCATGCGCAGTGAGTCGAGGACATCTTCCACCGATGTCAATATCTGGGCACCGTCCTTGATCAGCCGATTGGATCCTTCCGAACGCGGATCCAACGGTGAACCTGGCACAGCAAATACATCGCGGCCCTGTTCGGCGGCAAAGCGCGCGGTGATGAGCGAGCCCGAGCGCATCGCCGCCTCGACGACAATGACGGCGCGCGACATCCCGGAGATGATGCGGTTGCGGCGCGGGAAGTGCTCGGCCTTGGGCGCGGTTCCAGGAGGCATTTCGCTGATCAGAAGGCCGCGCTCGGCAATGGCGCGATGCAGTTTGTCATTCTCGGGCGGATAGATGTGGTCGATGCCACCGGCCAGCACAGCGGCGGTAGCGTGATGCAGGGATGCCTCATGGGCCGCCGTGTCAATACCGCGTGCCAGGCCAGACGCGACCAGAATATGACTTCCTGCAAGGGCGTGGGCGATCATGCGCGTTAATTTGAGGCCTGATGCCGAGGCATTGCGCGCCCCCACGACACCGACGCTGTCCATGTCAGCGAGGTCAAGGTTGCCGGCGACGCAAAGCATTGGCGGCGCGCCGTGTACATGGCGCAGGAAGGGCGGGTAGCCACACTCGCCTGCCGCCACCATATGGGCACTCAAGCTTTGGGCGCGGGCAATCTCATCTTCCGCCCGTGCCCGGGGAAATACCGTCAACGCACGGATACGCCCACCGCGTTTTGACAACTCAGGCAGCGCATCAATCGCCGCAGCCGCACTGCCGAAGCGCGACACAAGGGACTGAAATGTAATGGGACCAATCGAGTCAGTACGGGACAGGCGCAGCCAACTGATGCGCTCTTCGTTGCTGAGCAGGCGTTGCGCCATCATGCTTCAGGTTGACTTGGAGAAGGAGGACTTGGGTTCCTCGCCCTTGAGCAGTCGCCGGATATTGGCGTGGTGCGTCAGCCAGAGAACAAGGGCCAGGACAATCACCGGCCAAACGATGACCGTGGTTCCACCCCCTGTTGCCATGTGAAGAACATACGATGCCGGGACCACCAGCAGCGCCGCCGTCAAGGCCGATGCCGATGATATGCGGGTAGTGAAGAAACTGGCGAGCCAAACCACAACAAATATCAGGCCGAGAATCCAACTCCAGCCAAACAGCACACCTAGCCCCGTGGCAACGCCCTTGCCGCCCTTGAACCGCAGCCAGACCGGGAAAATATGTCCGGCAAGAGCGCCAAATCCCGCAGCGACAGATGCCAGTTCGCCACCGAAGTAGTGTGCCGCCAGCACTGGAAATAATCCCTTGAGGACATCGCACAGCAGGGTGAGTGCGGCGACCTTCTTGTTGCCGGTGCGCAGCACATTGGTGGCACCGATATTGCCCGAACCAATGTTGCGGACGTCACCCAGTCCCGCAGCCCCGGTCAACAGCAGTCCAAACGGAATGCTGCCCGCGAGATAGCCAATGACGGCGAACAACACCCAATGCATCACGCTCAACCCCACCCCTGACTATCTGGGAGCGTATTCGTAAACCGTCCGCCCTGCAACGATGGTTTCGACAGCCCGGCCCTCCAAAGTGCGGTGCTCATAGGGCGAGTTCTTCGAGCGCGAATGCAAGGTGGCGTCGTCAACTTTCCAACTGAGGTGCGGATCGATGACCACGAAATCAGCAGGTGCGCCGGGTGCCAGGCGTCCAGTCTCGAGCCCGAGGATTGCTGCTGGGCGTTGCGACAACGCTTCAATCAATCGCGGTAAAGTTATGTATCCATTGTGAAAAAGAGAAAGTGCTGCCGACAGCATGGTGTCCAGACCGACTGCACCGAAAGCTGCTTCGGCAAAGGGTAGTCGCTTGGTGTCATCACTTTGCGGATCATGCGACGAGACGATCACGTCAATCGTGCCATCGGCAACCGCCTCGACCAGCGCGCGGCGGTCATCTTCACCACGCAGTGGGGGCGCCAGCTTGAAGAATGTGCGGTAAGCACCAATGTCATTTTCATTCAGCACCAGATGGTGAATGGAAACCCCGCAGGTGACCGGCAGACCCTTGGCCTTGGCCCGACGAATGACGTCGACCGACAGGCCGGATGAAACTTGCGCAACATGATAGCGCGCGCCCGTCATCTCGACGAGGCGGAGGTCGCGCTCCAGCATGATGACCTCAGCCATGGCCGGACTTCCAGACAGACCGAGGCGCGAGGCAGCCTCACCGGCATTCATCACGCCACCCGAGAGTGTGGGTTCAGCAGCATCAGCCACCACCAACAAGTCGAAGTCGCGGGCATACATGAGGGCGCGGCGGAAAAGGTTGGCATTGGCCACTGCTTTGACAGCATCGGTAATGGCGACAGCGCCGGCACTGTGCAGCAAACCAATCTCGGCCAATTGTTCGCCGGCCAGTCCCTTGCTGATTGCCGCCATGGGGGCGACGCGCACCTTTGCGGTGTCGCGGGCCCGGCGCAGGATATAGTCGACGATGGCCGCGTCATCGATCACCGGCTGGGTATTGGGCATGACGATCATGGTGGTGACACCACCCGCCGCTGCCGCCTCGGAGGCACTTGCCAAAGTCTCACGATATTCCGAGCCGGGTTCACCGGTGAAGACCCGCATGTCAATGAGGCCAGGGGCGATAATGCGGCCCTTGCAATCAATGACCGTGGCCGAAGCTCCCGCGCTGTCTCGCGTCACGTCCTTGCCAACCGCAAGGATCCAGCCATCTTCGATCAGGATGCCACCTGGCCCGTCGAGGCCCTGGGCAGGAGCAAGGACCTGGGCATTGACATAGGCACGGCGGGCGCGGGCAGGGGAACCAATCATGCTGCAGCTCCCGAACGTCGCGACCGGTCCAGCCCGTCGAGCATGGCCATGCGCACCGCCACGCCCATTTCGACCTGTTCGCGGATCACTGATTGAGCGCCATCGGCCACGCTGGAATCAATTTCCACGCCCCGGTTCATCGGGCCGGGATGCATGACAAGGGCGCCGGGGCGAGCCCTGGCCAGTTTGGCTTCGGTGAGACCGTAGAACTGATAGTATTCGCGCAAGCTCGGCACGAAAGCTCCGGTCATCCGTTCCACCTGCAACCGTAACATCATCACGACATGCGCATCAGCCAGACCCTTCTCCATGTCGCGATGAACGTCGACACCAAAGTTGGCAATGCCCGAGGGCAGCAGGGTCGATGGCGCCACGCAGCGCACCCGAACGCCCATCTTGGTGAGCAGGTGAATGTTGGAACGGGCCACGCGGGAATGCAGGATGTCGCCGCAGATCGCTACTGTCAGGCCTTCCAGCCTGCCAAAGTGGCGGCGTATCGTCAGGGCATCGAGCAAGGCTTGCGTCGGGTGTTCGTGCTGGCCGTCGCCAGCATTGATGACCGCGCAAGAGACTTTCTGCGACAACAGTTCCACGGCGCCCGAGGACTGATGACGCACCACCAGAAAATCCGGGTGCATGGCATTGATGGTCATGGCCGTGTCGAGCACCGTTTCGCCCTTGGAGAGCGACGAGGTGGAAACCGCCATGTTCATCACATCAGCGCCGAGGCGCTTGCCGGCAATCTCGAACGAGCTTTGCGTGCGCGTCGAATTCTCGAAGAACAGGTTGACCTGCGTCTGCCCTTGCAGCACCCGGCCACCCTCGGCCAGCACCTTGCCGCTTTCGGCATAGTGCTGGGCCAGATCGAGCACAGCAGTGATTTCAATGGGGGAAAGATCGGAGATGGCCAGCAGGTGCTGAGCCTTGAACAGGGCGGGCCGTGTTTCTGTCGATGTCATTAAAGTCGGGGCTTTAGGGGAGGGAACCCCGGCGCGCAAGAAAAGCTTTTGCGGCGCTGTGGGTAACCTTCACTGTGGTGAACGCAGCGCATCGAGAAAAGACTGGAGGATATAGGCGGCAGCCAGCTTGTCGACGTTCTTGGCCCGTTTGGCGCGTGAGATGTCGGCCTCCAGCATGGTGCGGGTGACAGCGGCTGTTGACAGCCGCTCGTCCCAATAGGCCAGCGGCAAGGGCGAAATCTTGGCAAGATTGCGGGCAAAGGCTCGCGTCGCCTGGGCCCGCGGCCCCTCGGAGCCGTCCATGTTGAGCGGCAGGCCCAGCACCAGCAGACCGATGTCTTCCTTCAACGCAAATTCCAAGAGCGTCTTGGCATCGGCCATGAACTTGGTCCGGCGGATGGTTTCACGCGGTGTGGCCACCTGGCCTGTCAGGTCGCTCGTCGCCATGCCGATGGTTTTGGTACCGAGGTCGAGGCCCAGCATGCGCTTGCCCGGCGCAAGCAGGGCGGCAGCGGTCCGGGCGTCGTCGTACAAATTGGCCATGGACAAGCCCATAGCGGGAAGTGAAAAGCGGTCAATGAGCAAGAAACCCAACCCAAAAGCTTCCCGCCCCGTCGGACCCATCGTTGACCCGTTGCCGCCGGGCACCACGCCCGATCTCCGGCCGCTGCATGGCCGCTGGATCAGGCTTGATCCCGTCAGTGTCGCCCGCCACGCCCAGTCGCTGTTCAATTCCGTTGATGGCAAGGATCCCGATGGCGATGTCTGGACCTGGCTGGCTTATGGTCCCTTCGCCGACCTCAACTCGTTTTCCGGCTGGCTGAAAGACCGTGAAGCGGCCCGCGATCCGTGGTTCTACGCCTTTGTCGACCGCAAATCAGGCGAGGCTGTGGGCATGGGGGCCTTCATGCGCGCCGACCCCGGCAATGGCGTCATCGAAATTGGCAATATCTGGATGGCACCGGCTTTGCAGCGTACCCGCGAGGCGACCGAGGCCATTTACCTGATGATACGCCATGCCTTCGATGACCTGGGCGTGCGCCGCCTGGAATGGAAGTGTGATACCCTGAACGAACCATCGCGCCGTGCTGCCAAGCGTTTCGGCTTCACCTTCGAAGGGATTTTTCGCCAGCATTTCATCATCAAGGGCCGCAACCGCGACACGGCCTGGTTCGCCATGCTGGACAAGGACTGGCCAAAGGTGCGGGCTGGTTTTGAAGCTTGGCTGGATGAGGGGAATTTTGACGCTGAGGGCAACCAGAAAGCAAAGTTGCAGGTCTCCTGACCCTTTGCTAACAACCGGCCAAATCTGAAGAAACGGGATTCCCATTCATGTCGGTTGATCAGGCCACGGTGAAGCGTGTGGCGCGTTTGGCGCGCATCAAGGTGAAGGACGAAGACGTTCCGCGCCTGGCGGGCGAGCTCAATGCCATCTTGGCCTTCGTCGAACAGTTGAACGAAGTCGATGTTTCGGGCGTGCAACCCATGACGTCGATCGTTGCCGTCAAGATGAAGATGCGCGACGACGTGGTCACAGACGGCGGTATCGCCAAGGACATCACCCAAAACGCTCCCGCCTCGGAGGATGATTTCTTCGCGGTGCCGAAGGTGGTGGAATAATCATGACCAAGCTTACATCCCTCACCATCGCTGAAGCCCGCACCAAATTGCAGGCGCGCGAAATTTCCGCTGTCGAATTGACCGAAGATTATATCAAGGCGGTGGAAGCGGCGCGCAGCCTCAATGCCTATATCGTCGAGACGCCTGACCTTGCCCGCGCTGCGGCGAAGGCCAGCGACGAGAAGCTGAAGGCAGGCAAAGGCGGGGCGCTCGAAGGCATTCCCCTTGGTATCAAGGACCTCTTCGCCACAAAGGGCGTGCACACCCAGGCCTGCAGCCATATTCTTGATGGCTTCAAGCCGACCTATGAATCGACCGTGTCGGCCAACCTGTTCCGCGAGGGAGCCGTCATGCTGGGCAAGCTCAACATGGACGAGTTCGCCATGGGTTCGTCCAACGAGACGAGTTACTACGGTCCGGTCACCAATCCGTGGCGGCGCAGCAACTCCAACGCCTCGCTGGTGCCCGGCGGCTCATCGGGTGGGTCCGCCACGGCAGTCTCGGCTCACATTTGTGCGGCGGCCACGGCAACCGACACCGGTGGCTCCATCCGCCAGCCCGCCGCTTTCACCGGCACAGTTGGCATCAAACCCACCTATGGCCGCTGCTCGCGCTGGGGCATTGTCGCTTTCGCCTCATCACTTGATCAGGCCGGTCCCATCGCACGAGACGTGCGCGACGCCGCCATCATGCTCAAGGCCATGGCCAGCGTCGACGGGAAAGACACCACCAGCGTCGATCGCCCAGTACCCAACTACGAGACTATTCTCGGCAAATCGGTGAAGGGCTTGCGCGTCGGTATTCCGAAAGAATATCGCCCCGATGGACTTTCAGCTGAAATCAATGCGCTGTGGAACAAGGGCGCGCAGTGGCTGAAAGAGCAGGGCGCCGAGATCGTCGAAATTTCTCTGCCGCACACCAAGTATGCGCTGCCCGCCTACTACATCGTTGCACCCGCCGAAGCCTCTTCCAACCTCGCCCGCTATGACGGTGTGCGCTATGGCTTGCGGGTGCAGGGTGAAGACCTGATCGACACCTACGAGAACACCCGCGCCGCTGGCTTTGGCAGCGAAGTGCAACGTCGCATCCTGATCGGAACTTATGTGCTGTCGGCGGGTTACTACGACGCCTATTATGTACGGGCCCAGAAAGTCCGTACACTGATCAAGCAGGATTTCGACAAGGCCTGGGACAAAGTTGACGTGATGCTGACGCCGGCAACACCTTCAGCCGCCTTTGCCCCCGGCGAGATCACCGACCCGGTTCAGATGTACCTGAATGACGTCTTCACCGTCACCGTCAACATGGCCGGCCTCCCCGGCATCGCGGTACCAGCAGGGCTATCAGAACAAGGCCTGCCGCTGGGTCTACAGCTCATCGGCAAGCCCTTCGACGAAGAAACCCTGTTTCAAACGGCTTACGCGATTGAAGAAGCTGCAGGAAAGTTTACAGCGCCGAAGTGGTGGTAGCTCCTTCACCATTCCAATCACTTCGGCAATCTCAATTAGTCTACTTCACATCCACCAGCCGCAGATACGGCTTCTTCGTTTGCCAGCCTTGTGGGAATTTTTCCTTTGCAGCGGCGTCCGATATCGATGCGAGAATGATGGCCTTGTCACCTGGCTTCCAGTCGGCGGGTGTCGCTACGGATTTTGTTGCAGTGAGCTGCAGTGAGTCAATGACGCGCAGCACTTCATCGAAGTTGCGGCCGGTGCTCATCGGGTAAGTCAGGATCAGCTTGATGCGCTTGTCCGGGCCGATGATGAAGACGTTGCGCACCGTGGAATTGTCGGCAGCAGTGCGGCTCTTGGCGTCGCCCGAGGCATTTGGGTGGATCATGCCATAGAGTTTGGCCACGGTCATTTCACTGTCGCCGATCATCGGATAGTGAACTTCGCCGCCGGTCACGTCCTTGATGTCCTGCTTCCAGCGCAGGTGATCGTCAACGCTATCGACCGAAATGCCGATGAGTTTGACGCCGCGCTTCTGGAACTCGCCGGATTTCAGCGCCATGGCGCCCAGTTCGGTGGTGCAGACGGGAGTGAAATCCTTGGGATGCGATACCAGCACGGCCCACGATCCCTCGATATAGTCGTGGAACTTGATGCGGCCCTCAGTGGTATCGGCTTCGAAGTCCGGTGCGATATCGCCCAATTGCAAAGTCATGGTGAGCCTCCTCTTGTTGTGATGTCTGACTATACATCAAATATAGGACGACTTCTGTTCGGAATAAAGAACAAAAATAGGGGCGCGGCGAACGGTTGGTTTTCAGGTCACCCCTCCACCCTGAGGTGGAGAGGCAGATTGATTTGAGGAAACTTGGGCCTAGGCAGCGAGTGCAGGATAGTCGGTGTACCCAGCCGCAGTACCGCCAAAGAACAACTCATGCTTGGCCACGTTGAGCGGGGCATCTGTCTTCAAGCGTGCCACCAGATCCGGGTTGGCCAGCGCCATCTGACCGACTGGAACAAGCTCAGCCAGTCCTGCCGTTACGTCGCGTGCCAGAGTATCGCGGGCCGCGCCCGGACGATTGACCAGCAACGGATGCTTCCAAGCGGTGCGGATATCCTTCAACAGGTCTTCATTGCCGGTGTGCAGAACATGCATATAGGCAAGGTTCAGCTTGTTTAGTTCGGTTGTCAGGTAGCGATAGAGCGCTGCAGCCTCTGGGCCTTCCACCAAGCCACCTGCGGTGTTCAGCGGCGAGATGCGGATGCCGGTGCGATCAGCACCGATTTCGGCTGAAACGGCCTTGGCAACCTCGATGGCAAAGCGTGCGCGGTTTTCAATCGAACCACCGTACTCGTCAGTGCGGGTGTTGGCATTGGGCGCAAAGAACTGTTGCACCAGATAGCCGTTGGCACCGTGAATTTCGACACCATCTGCACCAGCCTCAATCGAACGCTTGGCGGCGTAGGCGAAATCCTTCACCGTCTGCTTCACTTCGGCGGTTGTCAGGGCGCGCGGCGTTGGCGTGGTCTGCATGCCGGTAGGCGTGAACATCGGGGTTTCAGCTGAAATGGCTGACGGTGCAACCGGCAGGCGATGGTGCGACGTGTTGTCGGGATGGCCAACGCGGCCCGCATGCATCAGCTGAATGTAGAGGTGGCCGCCTGCCTTGTGCACGGCATCGGTGACTTTCTTCCAGCCGGCGACATGGGCGTCGGTGTAGATGCCGGGTGTGGTGGTGTAGCCTTGGCCATCATCCGAGGGCTGCGTTCCTTCGCTGATCAGCAGGCCGAGGGAGGCGCGCTGGGCGTAGTATTCAGCGGCATGGTCGCCCGGCGACCCATCGGCCTTGGCCCGGCTGCGGGTCATCGGGGCCATGGCCAAGCGATGATTGAGATTGAGTTTTCCGATTTTAACCGGGCTCCAAAGCGTGTTCATGTGCATTCTCCTCGAGCTATTGCAATTCCGGGTCACGGTAGCTATTTGTGACTCGGTAACTTTATGTTACTGAGGCTAAATAGGTAACGTTAAACGGTAACGCAAGAAGGCACATAAATGAAACCCAGTCACAGCCATGATACCGACAACTGCCGCGCCGTGGCTGACGTGCTGGCACGTATCGGTGACAAGTGGTCAGTCTACATCGTGCGTCTGCTCGCCAACGGGCCAATGCGCTTCAGCGAGATGCGGCGCGAAGTCAGCGCGATTTCGCAGCGCATGTTATCGCTCACCTTGCGGGGCCTGGAACGGGATGGATTGGTGACTCGCACTGTCACGCCCAGCATTCCACCGCGGGTCGACTATGAATTAACGCCCAAGGGCCTGACCCTGATTGAACCCCTGAAGGCGATTGGACAGTGGGCCATTGCCAACCGCGACTATGTTGAGAGTTCGCGGGCGAAATATGATCTTGCCAATGCTGGCAGCAAGACTGTGGAAAGCCTCACACGCAAACGCAACGCCGTCATGCCCAGGCAAGTTCGGGGCGTGAAATCAGACGCCGAGGCAAAGCTAACTACTGCTTGATGCGCTCACCTTTCGGATCATAGAAAGGTGCGAACTGCACTTTGGCGGAATATTTCTTCCACGCCAGTTCCACGTCCCACGTGCCACTGGCCAACCAGTCGGCAGAAACGCCAGCATCGTTCTTCACATAGCCCAATGCCAGCGACCGGCCGACACGGTGACCCCACGCGCCTGACGTCGTTGAACCCACGATCACACCGTTCCGATAGATCGGCTCCTCGTGATACATCATCGCCGCGCTCTCGCTGTTGTTCTCCAACGCGATGGTGACCATGCGTTTCGGCAACACCTTCACCTCGCGTTGCTTGAGCAATGCTTCACGGCCGATGAAGCCGCCGGGCTTGTCCCAGGCAAGGCCAAAGCCGAGGCCCGCTTCCAGCGGCGTTTCCTCGTCCGACATGTCATGGCCCCAGTGCCGGTAGCCTTTTTCCATTCGGGCATTGTTCATCGAATGCATGCCAGCCGGTGCAAGGTTGAATTCCGGCCCGGCCGCAAGCAGTGTCTCCATGACGTGCGCCGCAAACTCGGCGGGAATGTAGAGCTCCCAGCCCAACTCGCCGACATAGGTGAGGCGCGTGGCGCGCACGCGCGCATAACCAATTTCAATGTCTTGCGATGTTCCGAACGGGAAAGCAGCGTTGGAAAGATCAGCACCTGAAACCTTATGCAGGAGCGCCCGGGATTTCGGCCCCATGACAGCGATCATCGGCAGTCCGGAGGTTACATCAACCGCCACGCAGTTCCTGTCACCGGTCTGACGTTTGAGCCAAGCCATGTCGCGGGTCTGCGGCACAGCTCCCGTGACGACGAGAAACTTTTGTTCTGCCAATCGCGTGACGGTGAGGTCAGCCTCGATGCCGCCACGTTCATTTAGCCACTGGGTGTAAACAACCTTGCCCACCGGCACATCGATATTATTCCCGGACACCCGGTTCAACACGGCCAGCGCATCCTTGCCTTCTACATGATACTTGGCGAATGACGATTGATCGAAGAACACCACATCGTTCATCAGGCAGTCGGCTTCGTACTGGGCACAGGGGAACCAGTTCTGACGGCCATAGCTGTACTCATACTGGCGTTTGACACCATCTCGGGCGTACCAGTTCGGACGCTCCCAGCCATTTACTTCGCCAAAAACCGCGCCGAGTTTGTCTGTATACTGATGAATAGGTGAACGCCGAACCCCGCGTGCCGTCTCAGCCTGCCGGTAGGGCCAGTGCATTGCATAGAGAAGGCCGAGCGACTCCGAAACGCGGTCGTGGACATACTTCTTCACGTTCTGGAACGGATGGATGCGGCGGATGTCGATGCCGTTCACGTCCATCGGCGGATGCCCGTTCTTGATCCACTGCGACAGCACCAGTCCCGCACCACCCGAGGACTGAATGCCGATGGAGTTGAAGCCCGTCGCTACAAAGAGGTCCTTCACTTCTGGTGCTTCACCCAGGTAGTAGCGCACATCCGGAGTGAAGCTTTCCGGACCATTGAAAAACAACTGGATTCCTGCCGTTTCCAGCAGCGGCACACGGTTGATCGCCGCCGCAAGGATCGGCTCGAAATGGTCCATGTCCTCGGGCAAGGTGACGAAGGCATGTTCATCGTCAATGCCGACACTACCACCATGGGCGGGCCATGCCTTGGCCATGGGCTCGAAAGCACCAACCATAAGCTTGCCAGCGTCTTCCTTGTAGTAGGTGCACTCATCCGGCACCCGCACCACCGGCATGTTGCGCGGTAGTTTTTCAATGGGTTCAGAGACGATGTAGAAATGTTCGCAGGCATGGAGCGGAATGGAAACGCCGATCGACTTGCCGAGGTCGCGACTCCACATGCCGCCTGCCACCACGACTTTGTCGGCCAAAATGGTGCCGGCTTCCGTTTCCACGCCGCTGACTTTGCCATTTTGGGTGATGATGCGGGTCACTTTGACATTCTCGATCACCTTGCCACCGCGAGAGCGAGCCCCTGCGGCCAACGCCTGGGTCACATCGATAGGGTTCACTTGGCCATCTTTGGGCAGGAAGACACCACCCTTCACGCTGTCGAAATTGTAGTGTGGAATACGCTCCTTCAACTCACCCAACGAGAGGACATTGATTTCAAGGCCGAAGTTCTTGGCCATGGAAGCACCGCGCAGCAATTCCTCCAACCGGCCATCGTTGAGTGCCAGCGAGATCGAGCCGTTCTGCTTGAAGCCCGTGGCTTGTCCGGTTTCCTTTTCCAATCCTTCAAAAAGCTGGGTCGTGTACTTGGCCAATTCCGTCAGGTTGCGCGAGGCCCTGAGTTGGCCCACCAGACCAGCAGCATGCCAGGTCGTTCCGGATGTCAGCTGCTTGCGCTCCAGCACCACGACATTGGTGATGCCGATCTTGGTGAGGTGATAAGCAATGGAACAGCCCACAATACCACCGCCTATGATGACGACATCGGCGCGGGCGGGCAGCTTGGCAGCAGTCATGATGAACTCCGGTCTGGTAACAATCGGGACAATACCAGAGGGGCCGGACCGTCCAAGAGCCAGATCGGCGCGGGGTTCGCGCCAAAATCTCACCTGCGCGGTCGCTTCGGGGTTTGCGGGCACGGGCCAAACGGGTTAAGAGGCCGCCAAGCTGACCAATTCCTTTCTCTCCGGAGCAGACATGTACAAGGGCGATATCACTCCACCCGAGGCCCACGAGCGCCTGAAAAAGAACGCCAACGCGGTGTTGATCGACGTGCGCACGCAACCGGAATGGACTTTTGTTGGCGTGCCGCAGGTTGACCGGCTGGTGCGCCTGTCCTGGCAGGTCTATCCGCAGATGGAGATCAATGCCCGCTTCGTGGATGAAGTTGAAGGCATGTCACTGCCGAAAGACACCGAGATAATGTGCATCTGCCGCTCCGGCGCGCGCTCGGCATCAGCCGCATCGGCGCTGAGCAAATCTGGCTATTCCAACGTCTGGAACGTGGCCGAAGGCTTTGAGGGCGACAAGGATGGCAAAGGCCAGCGCGGCAAGTCCAATGGCTGGAAGTCACACGGGCTTCCCTGGGTGCAAAGCTAAGACGAGATCATGACCAAGAAAAACCGTACCCGCAACTCGCCCACCTGGGGTGATGCCACCAAGCTCGTTCGCGGCGGGCTGGAACGTACGCACTATGGTGAAACCTCGGAAGCGCTCTATCTCAATTCTGGCTTCGTCTACGATGCGCCCGAAACCGCCGAGTCCCGATTTGACGGAACCAACAACGACCCCGATGTCTATGTTTATGGCAGGTACGGCAACCCCACCGTGACCATGTTCGAACAGCGCCTTGCCCTGCTCGAAGGCGCTGAGGCCTGTTATGCAGTCGCGTCCGGCATGGCAGCTGTCTATGGGGCACTGGCTTGCCAGTTGAAGACGGGTGATCACATTGTCGCTTCCAAAGCCCTGTTTGGGTCCTGTTATCAGGTCATCACTGCCATCCTGCCACGCTTCGGCATCACCTACACGCTGGTTGATGGTGGCGACATGAATGCCTGGGCGGCGGCATTCCAACCCAACACCAAGGTGGTCTTTCTCGAAACACCTTCGAACCCGACCCTCGAGATCATCGACGTCGCCGCAGTAGGTGCCCTGGCAAAGAAGGCAGGGGCCTGCTTCGTGGTGGACAACATCTTCGCTACACCTGTCTTGCAAAAGCCACTGGAGATGGGCGCTGACGTGATCGTCTATTCCGGTACCAAGCACATGGACGGGCAGGGGCGTGTTCTGGGTGGCGCCATTGTATCGACCAAGGCATTCAAGGAAGAATTGTTGAAGCCTTTCCTGCGCCACACCGGTCCGTCGCTGTCGCCCTTCAATGCCTGGGTCCTGCTCAAGGGCATGGAAACATTGAAACTCCGCGTCGAGGCTCAGAGTGAATCAGCCCACGCCGTCGCCGAACATCTATCCGCCACCAAGGGCGTGTCGCGGGTGATCTACCCCCATCTCGAAAGCCATCCGCAGTTCGTTCTTGCCAAACGCCAGATGTCCAAGGGTGGCACCATGGTGACGTTTGAAGTGTCTGGCGGCAAGAAGAAGGCCTTCGATATCTTGCGCAACCTGCGGCTCGTCGACATCTCGAACAATCTTGGTGATGCCAAGTCGCTGATGACCCATCCGGCCTCCACAACCCACCGCAATATCGGCGAGGAAGCCCGCGCCATGATGGGCATTACTGACGGCATGTTGCGCCTTTCGGTAGGCCTCGAAGATGTGAAGGATGTTCTCGCCGACGTGACCCAGGCAATCGAAGGCTGAGACTTACTCGCGTTCCACCCGGAACGGGGAATGTTCAGCCAGTTCCTGCTGGTTCTCGTCAATCGCTGCACGTTCGGAGTCGAGGTATCCGGCAACTGCGCGGGCCAAGCCGCTGTGGCCGAAGTAGTGCAGACTGTAAGTCTTCACCGGCAAATAACCACGCGCCAGCTTGTGCTCACCTTGCGCGCCCGCTTCCACAACTTTGAGACCATTGGCGATGGCGAAGTCGATGGCCTGATAGTAGCAGGTTTCAAAATGCAGGAACGGATGGTCCTCGATGCAGCCCCAGTTGCGGCCATAGAGTCGGTCTGAGCCGATAAGGTTGAGGGCACCGGCGATGATCTGTCCTCCGCGTTTTGCCAAAACCAGCAACACATGGTCACGCATGCTCTCATGCAGATGCAAGAAGAAGGATCGCGTCAGGTATGGTTTGCCCCACTTCCGCGCGCCGGTATCCATGTAGAAACGAAAAAAGTGGTCCCAGTGTTCTTCGCGCAATGAGGCCCCTGATGCATGCTCGAATGTAATACCATTGTCGGCGACAGCCTGGCGTTCCTTTCGAATGTTTTTGCGTTTGGCAGAGGAAAGGCTTGTCAAGAAATCAGCAAACGTCGCGTAGCCTTGATTGTGCCAATGGAACTGGATGTCCTGCCGTTGAAGAAATCCCCGTGACGCAAGTGTGCTCCACTCTTCCTCGAGCGGGAAGGTGACATGCACGGACGATGCGCCCACCTCCTGGGCCATTGCCTTCAAGCCATCAGCAAGTGCTACCCTGCGGGCCGGTGTTACAGCGAGAAAGCGTGGGCCCGTCACGGGCGTGAACGGCACCGCAACTTGCAGCTTGGGATAATAGCGCCCGCCGGCGCGATGAAAGGCATCGGCAAAGCCGTGATCAAAGACATATTCGCCCATGGAATGGGATTTGAGATAGCACGGCACCAGCCCGACAATGGCGCCATTTTCTTCCAACACCAGATGCTGTGGCAGCCAGCCTGTTTTGCCACCCACTGAACCCGATGCCTCCAAGCTGGCGAGGAACGCGTGGGCAACGAAGGGATTGAAGGCCTGCCCTGGTGGGTTGGCCAACGCGTTCCAGTTGGCGGCTGGTATGTCCGCGATTGCCGCAACACGCCGCAGGCGGCCTGCCATCAGGCTGTGTACCCCTCAAAGGTAATCTGGTCGGAATAACGCCGGGCCACGCGTTCCTGTTCCTCTGAGCGGATGGTCCAGGAAATGACGGGATGGCCAGCTGCGCGAATGCGTTGCACTGGCGCAAATGGCAGTTGACGGAAATAAAATGACACGAAATGCGGCCGCGTGCGCGAAAGATGCGAGAAGCTGCGCATTTCAAGCCGGCGCGCCAACGACAATTCATTATAGTAACTGTCAACGGCGCGATCCGCGACGATGCCGCGAACTGTATTTGGTGAATATGTCGCAACAGCTGCAATTGCATCTGGATCAAATGACATGATGGCATAGGGGCCAGCATAGTTTTCCAGAATCTTGAGTGCCCGCAAGGCCAGTGCTTCATCTCCATCCCAGTGCGACTTGAGTTCGATGATGAGCGGCACTTTGCCATCAACTTGTTCCAGCATTTCCGCCAGAGTCTGCATGCGGTCTTTGCCGAAGCGGTAGGCCAGTGATTTCAATTCCTTGACGTTGCGTTCCCTGACAAGTCCCTCAGCTTCCGTCAGTCGATGGAGAGTGTCATCGTGGAAGACCACAGCTTCGCCATCGCGAGTAATCTGCAAATCGCATTCGATGGCATAATTATCCTGGATTGCAGCGCCAAAGGAACTTTCCGTGTTTTCAAGGATGCCGCTTGCTTTGTCATGCAGGCCACGATGGGCAATGGGTCGGGCGACCAGCCAGGAGAGATCGCGCAGTTGTGGCGTAAAACGCATTATTCGATCTCGACAATGGCTTCGACTTCAACCGCGCTGTTGAGCGGCAGTGCGGCAACGCCAACCGCCGCGCGGGCATGTTTGCCACGATCACCGAACACTTCAAAAAACAAATCGGATGCACCATTGACGACTTTCGGAATGTCCACGAAATCCGACGTGACCGCAACGAATCCCGTCAACTTGACAATACGTGCCACCTTGGTGAGGTCGCCACCCGTCGCGTCATTGAGTTGCGCCATGACATTGATGGCGCATATCCGCGCCGCTTTCTGGCCGTCAGCCAGCGAAACTGTTTCGCCGAGCTTGCCGCTCACGGCAATCTTGCCGTCAACGAATGGCACCTGGCCGGAAACGAAAATGAGATTTCCACTGCGGACGTAACCTTCATAGCTTGCCACGGGCTTGGATGGTTTGGGAAGTGAAATGCCCAGGTCTTTGAGCCGGCGTTCGGGGGAAGGCATGGCTGTGTTCCTCAGTTCAAGCGGTCTGGCGGGGCTTTGCCATCGGCAAAAGCGGTGAGATTGGCGAGTGCCCGCAGTGCCATGTTGGTGCGGGTGTTCAGCGTGGCACTGCCGAGGTGCGGCAACACGAATACGTTTTCGAGAGTGCGGTAGCGTGGATCAATGTTTGGCTCGTTGGCAAAAACATCAAGACCCGCCGCTGCAACTTGTCCGGAGTTGATGGCCGCGATCAGTGCATCGTCATCGACAATTCCGCCGCGCGCCGTGTTGACGATGATAGCACCTTTGGGAAGCAATGCGAGGGTGCGGGCGTTGATCAGGTTTTTCGTCTCTGCTGTCATGGCGCAATTGATCGAGAGGAAGTCAATGGTCGGCAGCATCGACTCGAAGCTGGCGTGATAGATCGCATCTCCCGTATCTGCATCGCTCACCGGCCGCCGGTTGTGGTAGTGGATGGTCATGCCAAAGCCGCGCGCGCGCCGCGCTACTGCCTGGCCAATGCGCCCCATGCCGAGAATGCCAAGGCGCTGCCCCGAAACGTCATGTCCCAGCGGCTTGACGATCGAAGCACCGGGCCAGCGGTTTTCGCGCACCATGCGCTGGCCCCACGAGGCACCACGCGCCGCGCCCAACATCAAGAGCAGGGCGATATCGGCTGTTGCATCGGTCAAGACACCTGGTGTGTTGGTGGCAACAATGCCCTTGGCCTTGGCAGCGGCGAGGTCAATATGCTCGTGCCCTACTGAAACGGTTGCGATGATCTTCACCGATGCTGGCAGCGCGGCGATCAGAGCTGCAGTGAACTTGTCCATCGATGTGAGCGCAATACCGTTGCAACCTTCGGCAGCGTGGCAAATCTCATCCGCCGTCATGGGTCTGTCGCTGGCGTTGAACTGACAGGTAAACCGCGTTGCAAACGCTTTTTCGGCAGCATCCGGCAATTTGCGGGTTACCAGCAATTTGGGCGTTTTTTCGCCATGGTCCATGTTATCATTGTCTCAACGAATTTTACGGCAGTCTTTTGAACATGAATCGTTATCTCTTTTCCAGTGCCAGTTTTGCCCTTCTCCTCGCAGCGTCCGCCCATGCTGCTACATTGGCACCACACCGGGCCTTTTATGACCTTGACATCAAACGCCTGGAAACTGGTAACAACATCACCTCAGTCAAGGGCCGACTGGCCTACGAGATTACCGGTTCGCCCTGCGATGGCTATGCCGTTAACTACCGGATTGCCAACCGCATCGTCTACACCGAGGGCGCGCCGCAGGTCATCGACAACCAGATGACATCCTGGGAAGCGGGCGACGGTCTGGAACTCGACGTCACCCAAAAACAGTTTGTTGATTCCAAGCTCAATAGTGAAAGCCGCATCAAGGTAAAGAAATGGAGTTCAAGTGATCCCGGCAAGGGCCAGATTACGTCAACCCAGAGCAAGGACTTTGAAACTGACCCAGCCGCCATTTTCCCTTCGCGCTATCAGGTGAAACTTATCGAAGCTGCCCTGAAGGGAGATCAGCGAGATGTCTCGTTGGTCTATGAAGGCTCGGAAGACGAAAAGGTCATGCGCGCCATCAGTTTCATTGGTCCGAAGCGGCTAGTCACGGGATTGCCGAAACAGGATGAAGGCGAGCTTGCAAGCGCCACGGCCTGGCCTGTCTCAATCAGCTACTATGGCAACACAGAGCACGGCGACGAGCAGCCACTCTATCAGGCCAGTTTCCTGATGCTTGAGAACGGTATCTCGACCGAGCTGGTGTTGGACTATGGTACCTACGCCCTGAACGGCAAGCTTTCCAAGCTGGAGTTGTTGAAGGCAGACAGCTGCAAATAGTGCTTTGATTTACGCACAAACTTCCCATCTATGTGCGCGACCGGCATTTTGCCGAACTGTTGGGGGCCGGGATGAATGAAGTCAGCAAGCCAAAGTCAGCGCAATCGGCTGATGGGGATGTGTCGTCGTTTCTCGACAAGGTGAAGACCATGGCCGTCGGTGAAGCCAAGGGGCAGGGCCGCTTGATCTTCGCCATGGACGCCACCATGAGCCGCCAACCTACCTGGGACCGCGCGTTGTCGATTCAGGCCCAGATGTTCTCGGAAACCAAGAAGGCTGGCGCGCTGCAAGTGCAGTTGGTTTACTTCCGCGGCTTCAATGAATGCAAAGCGTCGAAGTGGGTGACCAATCCGGATGCCATGGCGCGTCTGATGACGGCCGTGGATTGTCGCGGTGGCAATACCCAGCTTGCCCGCGTGCTGGCGCATGTTAAGGCCGAAGCCGGGCGCACTGGTGTCAACGCGGTCGTTTTTGTCGGTGATGCCTTTGAAGAGAACATCGACGCCGTGTGTCAGACGGCAGGCGAGATTGGGCTTCTTGGCGTTCGTGCATTCATGTTCCAGGAAGGTGCTGATCCAGCCGCTGAACGTGCCTTCAAGGAAGTGGCGAAACTGACCCGGGGTGCCTACTTCAAGCTGGACAGTTCAAGCCCGACAATTCTCGCAGAACTGTTGGGAGCCGTTGCGGCCTATGCTTCCGGCGGTCGCATGGCGCTTGAATCCCGCGCCAAATCCGGCAATGCCAGTCAGGCACTGCTGAAACAGCTGAAGTAGGATTCTCACTGCCATGCCGCAATTTCTCATTGCCCTCGTCATTGTCGTGGGAGGGCTGTGGCTGATCCGCAAGTCGGCGAAGATGCCGCCTCAAGCCGCGCGTGCATTTGCCCAGAAGCTTGGCGGCGGGGCAATTATTGCCTTTTCCGGTTTCCTGGCCATGACAGGCAGAGTAAACATTGCCGTGCCGGTTTTTCTGTTTGGTCTTGGTCTGGTCGGCAAGTCGTCAATATTTCCCAATGGGTTTGCCTGGCCGGGACAAAAAACAACCGGGCAGAAGAGCCGGGTGGCCACTGCACTTCTGACCATGGAACTGGATCATGATACCGGTGGCATGGACGGCGACGTGCTGGCAGGCCCGAGCAAAGGCAAGCGTTTGTCTGCTTTAACCGACGCGGAACTTCGCACCTTTCACTCCCTGTGCGCAGGCACCCGCGACCAGAGTCGCGCTCTCTTTGAAGCTTGGCTTGACCGCAACAAGGGCGAATGGCGCGCTACATGGGGGCAAGATGCCGGACCCACCAACTCCTCAAGTGGTCCCATGAGCCGGGACGAGGCGCGCGCAGTCCTGGGGGTGAAGCCGGATGCCAACGCAAGTGATATTCGCGCCGCCCACCGAAGGCTGATGAAGGATTTCCACCCCGACAAAGGTGGCTCTGACTATCTGGCAGCGAAAATCAACGCCGCCAAGGATGTGCTTCTGGAATCCTGATCAACCGTTTGGTGAAAGGACGGCGCAATCCTTGCCGAGCTTGGCCACTTGCGCGCACGATTTTTTGGCCGACATTTCGTCATAGCCAGAGACCATCAGGCGATAAAGCGTTGTGCCATTGCGCTTCACCATGATCGTCTTGGAATCTTTCTGGGCCTGCTGTTTCTTGTCCGATGCCTTGAGCTTGGCCACCACATCGGCAGCACTCTTGCGGGTCTTGAAATCACCAATCTCGACGGCCCACGATTGTGTGATGGAGGCAACTGCAAGACTGTCCACATCGGCCTGCGTTGCCGGCTTCTTGACCTGGAACGGCAGAGCATCCTGTGTCGCAGTTGGCGCAGGCATTTCCTGTTTCATATCGCCAGACAGTTCGGCTTGCAGGACTTTTGGTTCCGCCGGCGGTTGAACTTCATTGTCTTCAGGTTCTTCCGTTGATTGCGCGGCGGAATTGGCAACAGCTGCGAGGGCAGCAGTGTCCTGTTCTTGGGACGTCTCAGCCACTGTTGGTGTGGCAACCTTGAGACCCTTCAGCGGATCAACAACACCTTTGGAGGATCCGGCAGTGGCGGCAACGGTCTTGCCATTCTGTGCTTTGGGGAATGCCTTGGTCAGCATGCTCATCATGTAGGAGTTGCGGCTACCAGCCGAGCGTCCGCCAAGCACCACGCCGACCAGCCGCTTGTCGCCACGGCGGGTGGAGGTGACGAGATTGAAGCCAGACGAATTGATGTAGCCGGTCTTGATTCCATCGGTACCGGGGAAGCGCTCGACCAGCCGGTTGTGAGTGCGGATGACGCGACCGTTGAAGGTGAAGCGCGTGGCGCGGAAGTACGGGTAGTACTGTGGGAAGTCGCGCATCAGGTGCAAGCCCAATGTCGCCTGGTCGCGCGCCGTCGTAACTTGTCCCGGGTTGGGCAGACCGGAGGCGTTTTTGTAGGTGGTGCGACTCATGCCGATAGCACGGGCCGTGCGGGTCATACGGGCGGCAAAGGCCAATTCGCTGCCGCCGAGGTTTTCACCGATCGTGGCGGCCACATCGTTGGCCGATTTTATGACCAGCGCTTTGATGGCCTGTTCAACGGTGATGGTCGATCCCGGTTTGAGACCAAGTTTGGAAGGCGGCATTGCCGAGGTGCGAACGGACACGCGCAACGGCGTCGACAGCTTGATGCGCTTGGCCTTCAACTCCTGAAACACAACGTACAGGGTCATCATTTTGGTGAGTGAAGCAGGATAGCGCAAGCCATTGGAATCGCTATCAAAGAGAATGCGCCCTGTACGGGCATCAACGGTCACGGCTGAAAACTTGCCAGCAGCTTCAGCGACTGGTGCAAAGGTCAGCGCCAGGCAAAAACCGATGGACAGGATCGAGGCAAGGAACCTGTGGGCAAACGTGAAACGCAAATCAACACCTGTCAGAACCGAGTTTGTGGCCTCAACCGGCACACTGAAAGCGGCCATCCCCCCGGTGGCTGCGGCTAAAGATTAACAATTTACGGACACGCGGTTACCATTGCGTAAACCAGCCGTAAAAACTCACGCGCATAGTCGATTTCGTTTAATCGACGGAGGTCTATGTTGCAATGCAAAATCGCACTTGACATTTATGTTGCAGTGCACATATTAAGACCCATCGGGCCAGCCACAGTGGCGTTTGCCCACGGAGATTGAAATCATGAAGACGTTTGAAGACATGCAGGTTTTCGGCAAAGAAGGTTTCGAGGCCGCCGTTGCTTCGGGTACCGCATTGACCAAGGGCGTTCAGGCCATCGTGCAGGAAACCGCTGATTTTTCGCGCAAGTCCGTTGAATTGGGCCAGGGCGCTTTCGAGAAGGTGACGGCTGCCCGTTCCTTCGAACGTGTTCTTGAAGTCCAGCAGGGCTACGCCAAGGAAGCCTACGAAGCCTTCGTTGCACAGGCCACCAAGATGGGTGAAATGTACAGCGCTGCCGCCAAGGAAGCCTACAAGCCTTACGAAGCCACCTTCGCCGCCTTCGGCGTCAAGGCCCCGAAGTAATCATTTCCTCCTGTGTGTGAGTTGCGAGGCCCGCTGGTGAAAACTGGCGGGCTTTTTTATTTTCATTTGTCACCTCCCAATTGGGAGCTGTGTACCCGGATGAGCTCGGACAAGATGCACCTTGGGACCTAACAACTCTGGGGGTTGAGAAGGGAGTGAGCCATGCGCGCTCATGTCTCATCCACCTTGGTTGCTTTGGCATTGCTCCTACATGGTCTCACGGTCAGCCGTGCCAGCGCTCAATGCAGTGTTGATTTGGCACTGGTTCTGGCCATTGACACATCCTCCAGTATCGACGCTGAGGAACATCAGCTCCAAATTGCCGCGACCGCCCGGGCCCTCACTTCGCAAGCGACTCTTGACGCCGTGCTCAGAGGCCCCCACGGGCAAATTGCGGTGAACTACGTCTTTTGGGGCGATCCTGAATTTGCAACCCAGCAAGGTACCTGGCGTTTGGTTGGCAATGCCGGAGACCTCACGAACTTTGCCTATGAGATGGTGACAATGAGCCGCCGCATAATGGGTGATACCGGAGTTGCTTCCGCTATCAGCAGTTCAATTGACCTGATTAAGCAACTTCCCTGCAGTGCAAACCGAAAAGTCATCGATGTCTCAGGCGATGGACGCGAGAACACGCTTTTAGCCAAACGCAAGCGGACGAAGCAGGATGCGACCATGCGCGAAATGAGCGCGCGCGCCACGGCGGATGGGATCACCATCAATGGTCTTGCCTTGCTGAGTAATGATCTGGGTCTACATGATTGGTACCGAAAGCATGTGCAGTTGGGGGCAGACAGTTTCGTGCTGATTGCGCAGGACTGGTCAGACTTTGAAGCGGCAATGCGCAAGAAGCTCGTCCGCGAAATCAGTAGTCCTCTCGTGTCGGAAAGGTTTGAACCCGCTTCACGCTCCGTTGTCGCGTATATCCGGCCACCAGCGGACAGCTGGCGAAAGTGAAAGTCTGGCGGCACGGGCAACGAACTCGCTCTGCCGGTGAGTGCCGGACTTTTGCAGGACTGCTTTGATGAGTTGACGGACAGTGTTCAGTGTCAACTCAAGGGCAACCGCAATTTCTGGCAACGCGCATCCAGTCGCAAGAAGAGCAGCGACGCGAGCCTCTTGTATTGTGAGGCCGAAATACTGTTGGATAAGTTGCGCATCAGATGCAACCTCGGCTTCCGGGTCAACTGCTATGAGGATCGCTGCCAACCTGTGATGGCCAGTTTGCACCTGCTCAAGCAACGGATAGGCGTAGAGGATGATGGGGCTTCCGTCACCGCGCAAGACGCAACTTCCGCCGGTCGGAGTCTTGGATTGCGGCACAAGGCAGATGACTTGCTGCAACAATGCGTTGATTTTGGCAGTTTCATTTTTCTTTCCGGCCACGAGTTCGCCGCGGTCAATCCGCAGGCCATTGCCTATGAAGACACTCGCACGCTCGCTGTGACCAACCACCTGTTTCTGCTCAGTAACGGCAAAGCCCGCATGACCAATGGCGTTCAATGCAATCATGATTTCTGACACTTGCCGCTGGAAGGTTGTGTCGCTGTAAACCCGAGGTTGCTGAGTGGGTCCCGATAGAGCGACAGGACCGGGCAAGACTTCTGCGAACTCGCCATGGGGCAAAAATTGGGTGGGTCGGTAGCCAATGTCTCTGGAAAGCCTCACCGCAACTCAACCTCCGTATAGTATTATCATATCTGACACTACAACAATAGCGAGTGGAAATATTTATCGCGAACGCAGACTGCTTTCTTCTAGGTCAGCGATATTGATCCTTTTGAGTTATGAAAGTTCGATCACAACCGGCACGTGGTCGCTTGGCCTCTCATGCCCGCGCACCTGTTTGTGAATGGTGGCGCCTGCGAGACGGTCTGCCGCCTGTGCTGACAGAAGATGATGGTCGATGCGAATGCCATTGTTCTTCTGCCATGCCCCGGCCTGATAGTCCCAGAATGTGAAGGCACCTTCCGTCAACGGATGGAGCGCTCGGTATGCTTCCGTGAGGCCGAGCGATTTGAGCTCGCTGAATGCAGCCCGCGTTGGTGGCAGAAACAAAGCGTCATTCACCCACGCCTGCGGATTTTTGGCATCACGCGCTTCGGGTATGACATTGAAGTCACCCGTCAGCACCAACGGTTCTTCTGAGGCCAAAGCGTTTGCGGCAAAACCTTTGAGACGCTTCATCCACCCAAGTTTATAATCATACTTGGGGCCGGGGGCTGGATTGCCGTTGGGCAAATAGAGTGAAGCTACCCGCACCGCGAGCGGCCCGTCAATCACCGTAGCCGCAATGAAGCGCGCCTGCTCATCCGTATCATCACCAGGTAAGCCCTTTTGCACATCTTCCATTGGCAGTTTTGAAAGGATGGCGACACCATTGTACGTCTTCTGGCCATTGACGGCACAGGCATAGCCAATGGACTCGAATTCAAAGGTGGGGAAGTTCGCGTCCTCGCATTTGATTTCCTGCAGGCAGACAACATCTGGTTTTGCCTCCTTCAACCAGGAGAGCACGGCGTCAAGGTGAGCCTTGACCGAATTTACATTCCATGTGGCGATACGCATGGCAGCAAGATTGCCCGCCCGCACCCTGTTGCGCAAGCCGTATGGCGCCGAACCTATGAACCCATAAGGCGATAGATGCCGATGCTGATTGCCAGAACACCCACCAGGACAGTCAGAGTCTTGCGCGGCGTGATCTTGGAGAGGAGCCCACCGAAAAAGGCGGCCGGTAGTCCACCAACAACCAGACCCGCGACTGGCACGGCAACACTCTGCCATTCGGTACCGCCTTCCCAACGCCCTACCATAAAGGCCGTGAGATAGGCAGAGAACACTGTGACAGCGACGAAAAATTCAGCGAAATTTGTGGAACCAATGGCATATCTCGACTCGGTGCCGGTGCCCATCAGGCTGGTCGTAACGATGGGCCCCCAACTGCCGCCAATTCCTTCGACCATGCCGCCGACGAAACCAATGGTCCGCCGCCAAGATGCGGGCAGCACACGTGGAGCAATGCCCTTGATGCCGCGCCAGACGATAAGCCCGCCGACGAAAAGAAGATAAAAGGTGATGACACTGGTGAGCCACGCCCCCTTGAGGCCGGTGAGCAACAGCATTCCGATGGCGCCGCCTATGCCGCCAAAGATGCACAGCGCTGTCACCAGAGGCACATCGAGATTGCGGTGATAGAGGTGCGACAGGGCTGCCGTTCCCGTCGTGGGAATCTTCGCGGCATTGACACTGGCGGACGCCAGCGCTGGCGGCACACCCATGCCGAGGAGCACTGATGACGAGATGATGCCAAAGCCCATGCCGAGTGAACCATCGATGATTTGAGCACAAAAGCCAATGATCGCGAAAACCACGAACTCAGACATCAGAAAATCCCCCGCAACTTTTTGTCAGGCGTCAGCAGTAGCGCGTGAAACTGTCCGAATAACGGTGCCGTTGGCAGAAAAATGAATGCCACATTCGGTTTTTTCGCTGCCCTGCCACCGACCGGCGCGGGGATCGTCGGCTGTTCCGCCGGGAATTGTGCAAGGCTGACAACCAATTGAACGATACCCCATTTTCGTCAATGGATGGGCGGGCAGATGATGCTTCTGCATGTAGTTCGAAAGATCAAAAGGTGAAAAGGCAGCCAGAGGCTCAACTTTCAATTTCCCGTCCTGTTGGCTGACGAACTGCAAGTCACTGCGCGCCGCACCGTGGAACCGTTTGCGGCCTGAAATCACGACATCATAGTCCTTCATGACGTGTGCCAGTGGCAGGGTCTTGCGGATGTGACAGCAAAGATCAGTATCCCGGCTGCTGAGATCATTGTCAGGATCGGTGCGTGAAAGATCTTCAGGGGCAGGCGCAACAATGCGAACGCCGGTGAGACCAAGCTCGCGCACCAGCGCATCGCGATAGGCAATCGTCTCTGGAAAGAGTTTCTGGGTATCGAGAAAAATAATCGGAAGGTCAGGCGCCACCTCAGAAACCATGTGCAACAACACGGAAGATTCGGCCCCGAATGAAGAGAGCAGGGCGACGCGGCCGGGATGGTCGCGCACCACCTGATCAATCAAGTCGCGGCCTTCAATTCCGGCATAGTGCTCAACCGTGGCATTTGAGAAAAAATCATCCGGCATGGGGCTGTTCCTCCCATGGGGCAAAGCCCTGATGACGCTCGGACCACACTTCGCGCTCGCCCGCCTTGCGGTAGAGTCCGCGCTGATAGGCCAGAGACATTTGCCGCGAAGCCCGCTGCCAAGCCTCCAGCGGAAAGCGCTCGCCAATTTCGAATGTGTCGATGCCAACCTGCCTCATGAACTGCAGCTGGTCCGGCAGGATGTTGCCTGCGGCACGCAATTCCGACTGGTAGCCGTCCAGCCGCAACTGCCGCGCCAGCGAATATGCCCGGCCATCATTGAAGGCAGGAAATGAAAGTACGATCAGTGCCAGCTGTGGCACGTATGGCGTCAATTCATGCTCCCGCACCGTGTTGGGCAGGCGCACACCGAGCAGGCCGGTGAAGTTGGCGAGCGAATCCCAGTCGCGCTGCAGGCGGACAAAAGACACCGAGATGCGGGTTTGATCCTCAACGGTTGCATCATCATCAAGATGCGTCCAGTCATCGCTTACAAAGGCATTGTTCTTAAGCAGCGGCATAGAGCGCCTCCTTGAAAGGTGCTGCCCCGACGCGGCGATAGGTAGAGAGGAATTCCTCTCCCGGGGTACGAAGCTTGATGTAGGTTGCGAGTATCTTGTCGATGGCATCGGGCACTTCATGACCGGCAAAGCCCGGTCCAAGAATAGTGCCGATGGAGGCGTTTTCCGAAGACGAGCCACCCAGCGTGATCTGGAAGTATTCCTCACCCTTCTTGTCGAGGCCGAGAATGCCAATGTGGCCGACGTGGTGATGACCGCAGGCGTTGATGCATCCGGAGATGTTGATCTTGATGTTGCCGATATCCTGTTGGCGCGTGGTATCGGCAAATTTGCGGCTGATCGCTTGCGCCACCGGAATGGAGCGCGCCGTGGCGAGGGAGCAATAATCCATGCCGGGGCAGGCGATGATGTCGCCCGCAAGGCCATAGTTCGCGGCAGCCAGACCGTATTCAGCAAGTTTCTGCCAGACCGCGAATACATCAGCGAGCTTCACGTGCGGCAATATGATGTTCTGGGCGTGCGAGACACGCAGTTCAGCATGGGAATAGCGTTCGGCCAGATCAGCCATCGCGCGCATCTGCTCGCCGGTGGCATCTCCTGGAATTTCACCCGGAGCCTTGAGTGAAATATTGACAATGGTATAGCCGTCACGCTTGTGGGCAGCGGTATTGGTGCTGACCCACCGGGCAAATTCCGGAGTGCCGCGCTTGGCCTCTTCGAAGGCCATCACGAAGCGCGACAACTTCTCGAATTTTGGATCAGCAAAATAGGCGGCAATGCGGGCAAGCTCGCGCTCTTCCACTTCCGTGCTTTGCTGCGGATAGCGGGCATATTCCGCCTCGACTTCACTGCGGAACTTTTCTGCTCCAATCTCGTGAACGAGGATCTTGATGCGCGCCTTGTACTTGTTGTCGCGGCGGCCATAGAGGTTATAGACGCGCATGATCGCCTCGAGATAGGCAACCAGTTCCTTTTCAGGAAGGAATTCGCGCACCGTCACGGCGATCATCGGGGTTCGCCCCTGACCGCCGCCGACCATCACTTCCCAACCCACTTCACCCTTGTTGTTGCGATGCAGGCGCAGGCCGATGTCATGCACCTTCACGGCGGCGCGGTCATTGGGAGCGCCGGTGATGGCAATCTTGAACTTGCGCGGCAGGAAGGAAAACTCCGGGTGCAATGAAGACCACTGCCGCAACAACTCGCCGACAGGGCGCGGATCAGAGATTTCATCGGCGGCAGCACCGGCCCAATGGTCCGTTGTCACATTGCGGATGCAGTTGCCAGAGGTCTGGATGGCATGCATTTCGACTTCGGCAAGTGACTGCAGAATGTCTGCGGTGTCCTCAAGCTTGATCCAGTTGTACTGGATGTTCTGGCGCGTGGTAAAATGGCCATAGCCACGGTCCCACTTGTCAGCGATATCACCAAGGCGGCGCATCTGCCGCGACGACAAGGTGCCGTAGGGAATGGCCACGCGCAGCATGTAAGCATGCATCTGCAGGTAAAGGCCGTTCATCAGGCGCAAGGGGCGGAATTCATCTTCGCTGAGTTCACCCTTGAGACGGCGTTCTGCCTGGTCGCGAAATTGGGCAGTGCGTTCCTGCACGAACTGGTGATCGAATTCATCGTAGCGATACATGGTTCAATCCTCCACGGCAGCAAAATGGCCCGCAGTGCCTTCGGCCTGCTTGCCGAGATCAAGGCGGACAGTCGGACCAAGCGTGCGGATACGTTCGCGGAAGTGGCTGGCCCGGATCATGCCGCTGATGCGCTCGGCTTCGAACAGGTATTGGCCCGTCACATGATTGGCTTTCACATCGGCGGCAGCGCGCGCTTCCAGGGCGGCAGTGGCCTGCGGCTCCAGTGCCAACACGGCGTCGTCGATCTTCTCGCTCCACACACCGGCGCGGGTAAGGAAGACGACCTCACCATCGGTAAGGCGGTTTGCGGTCATGACCTGACCTTTTTCAACAGTGCTCATGACGCGGCTCTCAGAATGGCGTCGCGAATATCTTCGCGGACGGGAAAGTGAACGATGTCGGCCGATGATCTGGACTTGGAGAGGCCGACATAGATGATGGCGGGACCAGTAATGCAGTTGCTGTGAACGGTCTCCCACAGCGATCCGATGGTCGTGGTGAAACTGCGCTCGGAGGCAAGTGTGCCGTTTTCAATAACGGTGACAGGTGTGGCGGGTGCAATGCCTTCATGGAGAAGGCGCGCGGCCACATCGCCAGCAGCGTTGACGCCCATGTAAATCGCAAAGACCTGGCCTGGCTTGGCGAGTGTGGCCCAGTCGTGCTCGGCGAGCCCGGTATCGCTGGAGGCCGTGAGCAAGGTAATGGCGCGGTTCTGGCCACGTTGGGTGAGCGGCAACTTGGCCGAAGCAGCGCATCCCAATGCCGCTGTAATGCCAGGCACGACGTCGACAGGAATGCCAGCGGCTTCGAGTGCAGCCTGCTCCTCGCCGCCTCGGCCAAACACGTACGGATCACCTCCCTTGAGACGCACCACGAGCTGGCCCTTTCGGGCTTCTTCCAGCAGAATGGTATTGATCTCGGACTGTTTGGGGGAGGGGGCAAATGGTGTCTTGCCCACAGGAATGCGCACTGCATCGCGCCGTGCCATTTCCAGAATGCCGGGCGATACGAGTCGGTCATAAACAATGACGTCCGCTTCCTGCAGCTTGCGATGCGCCTTCAACGTCAGCAGTTCTGGATCACCCGGTCCAGCGCCGACCAGCGCGACGCGGCCTTGGGCTGGTTTGGATGTCGAATGAATGGCGTCATGCAATGCCAGGTCAAAGGCGACGTCGTCACCTTGTTCGTGGGCATCGCGAGGTGCGCCGAAGAAAAATTCCTGCCAGAACGCACGGCGGCGATTGCCATGCGGCACGAGGGTGGCAATCCTTTCGCGCAAGGACTGGGCACGCGTGGCAAGACCGCCGAGACTGTTCGGCAGCATGCCCTCAATGCGCGCGCGAATGCCTTGGCCCAGAACCGGAGCAGTGCCTTCAGTACCAATCGCGATGACCACCGGATCACGATCCACAATCGAGGGAATGATGAACGTTGAATTGCTGGCATCATCAACCGCATTGACGGGGATGCCACGGACCTTCGCGGCGGCGCTCACCACGGCATTGTGATCCTTGTCGGCGCAATAGACGAGCGCTGCACCATCGAGCAGGCTGGCGTCGAATGATTTGGCCAACCAGGTGATGCGCGGACTTTCGGAGAGTTCGGGCTGCAGTTCAGCGGCAATCATCTCAATGACAGCGTTGGTCTTGAGAAGGAGCCGGACTTTGCGAGTCGCTTCTTCACCCCCACCAACGACGACAACGCGGCGGCCGTCGAGATCGACGAAGACCGGAAAATAGCGCATGAACACCACTCCTTCCTCTGTTCGGCAGACCGGACGGAAATGTCCGGTTTACCTAGGCCGTCAAATTCTGTTGAAAAAGCCCTGTATTTCAGGCAGTTTCCGGTATATCAGATCGTGCGAACGTCGTGTTCGTTATTCCGAACAGCAGATTTAGTGAAGGAATTCTCAGATGTCAAGGCAGGGCGGGGCGAGTGCCCCAGGCAACGGCAAGGGGGCCAGAAGTGCCGCTGCGGCCGACGACGCAGCGGCCGATCTGGGCAAGACAATCCAGCGCTTGCGCAAGGCCTACAATCTTTCGCTCGGTGAATTGTCCGAACAGTCCGGCGTGGCCAAGTCGATCATTTCTCAGATTGAGCGTAATGAAACCAACCCCACGCTGTCGACCGTGGTGAAGCTTTCGCGCGCCCTCGACACGACGGTTGATGAAGTACTGCGCGGTGAGAGCCAATCCTTTTTCATCGAGCACCAGCACAAGTCAGCTGTACCGATCCTTGAAAGCCAGGATGGACTCTGCCGCCTCGCGATTGCCGGGCCGCTCAATCTGGTTGATTTCTTTCAATGGTACGATTTTCATGCCAGGCCGAAGGGTGTGCTTGAATCATCACCTCATCCAGTTGGCACCATTGAACACCTCTACGTGGTGGAAGGCGATCTCGAAGTCACCACCGGCGGTGAGACGCGAACCGTGAAGTCGGGCGAAGCGCTGCGATACCGCGCCGACGTGCCTCATCGTATTGCCAACATCGGAACCGGCAGTGCCCATGCCGTCATGATGCTGGCGTTGCGCCAGTTCGGCACCCAGGCTTGAGCGGCCTGCGCTTAACGCAATTTCAAGCAGTCTGACTTAATCCTCTCAACCATAACGGGAGGGGGACGTATGAACCAGCTTTTTGCCTTGGGTGCAATGATTGCAGTAGGCATTGTTTTTACGTTTCTGAGCAATCCGGCAAATTTCGCAGGTGACACAAAAAGCCAGCGGGATGCTGTTTACGCCATGATGAAAACCAACTCACGCGACGTGAGTGATGCCATTGAAGTGGCTGCGCGCCACTGTGTCGGCAAAGTCTACTACCAGGCGGCACCGCAATATTTCCGCGAGGTGGCGGTTGCTGCTTATCTCAGCACCTTGCGCATTCCCGGTGTGCCAAGCGGCAAGCCGCCGACTGACGAGGCCATCAAGAAACAGATGAGTGAACGGATCGAGGTGTCCTGGAAAAGCTACGCCCGCCGTGTCAAGAACAACGTAGGCGAGAAAGAACGTGAGTTTTTCAGCGCCATTCAGAGCTTTCACAAGGGCAACACCAAGGTGAACGACTGTGTGTTCGAGAAAGCTAATGAATACCTGCTGGAAAAGGGACTGCAGGAGTCGTGAGCTCCTCAATCCCCGTGTGACATCTTTTCCAGATTGTCATTGTAGCGTTTTGTCACCGCTTCAAACCGTGCCTCGAAACTCACCATGTTCTTCTTCGGCTCCTGATAGAAGGCCGTAAGCTTCATCAGCCGGATGAAGCTGTTGTTGAGGAAACGTCCCCAGAATCGCATTGGCCTGTCAAAGTCGAACAGAAGGATCACGCGCTCATCATCCGTGTCATTCCACACCTCGTGTTCATAGGTGTCGTCGAAAACAAATAATTCTCCGGGCCGCCAGACCTTTATGACATCGCCAACGCGGATGCGGCATTTCTCTGCCTCTTTCGGAATGATGAGCCCGAGATGAGCACGCAGGATGCCCTTGCTCACACCGCGGTGAGCGCGAATGTGATAGCCGGGGCTGAGAATCGAGAACCACGCCGTCTGGATGTTGGGAAGGCTGGACAACAGCTTCGCAGTGATTGGTGCCTGGGCGCAGTTCTTCTCCAACCGATAGCCGAAACCATACAGAATGAACGTGCGCCAATTTTTGCCCGTGGAAATCTTGTATTGGTCAGGAGAGACATCGTGGAAAGCGGGAATGGCTTCGCGGTACTTTAGGATCGTTTCCGCTTCCGCCCGAATGGATTGCCAATTCGCTGTGAACTCCGTGAGGTGCGGAAACAGCGCCACATCAATGATGGGCGTGTCGCCAACCAGAGACTGCCTCCCGAGGAAATTGCCCAGTGCCCGCGTGACGCTGCGACCGGTATTCTTCACGAATTTACGGCGGCGCTGTTTCCAGGTGAGTTTCGGTGGCATGGTTGAGGCATCGGACATGGACATGACAACCCCGATTCAACGGAATGCAGATTAACATTTGCCGCCAAATAGTCCAAGGCGGCAGCCGAGCAGGTCACTGTACGATAGCAATCTGATGTACGCCCCTCAAAATTCTTGCTTTCGTCATGGAAGCCCACCATAACGCGGCCCGAATTCGTATTTGAGCGCCAAGGAGCCACCCATGACAGCAATTCTCGACATCACCGCCCGCGAAATTCTCGACAGCCGCGGCAATCCCACTGTTGAGGTTGATGTGACTCTCGAGGATGGTTCATTTGGCCGCGCCGCTGTGCCTTCTGGCGCCTCTACGGGTGCCCACGAAGCCGTTGAATTGCGTGACGGTGACAAGATCCGCTACCTCGGCAAGGGCGTGACCAAAGCTGTCGCTGCGGTCAACGGCGAAATCTATGAAGCTCTCGCCGACCTCGACGCCGAGGACCAGATCGGCATTGACCGCACCATGATTGCGCTCGATGGCACGCCGAACAAGGCGCGCCTTGGTGCCAACGCCATTCTCGGTGTCTCGCTCGCTGTGGCCAAGGCCGCTGCCGATGTATGCGCCTTGCCACTCTACCGTTATGTCGGAGGTGCCTCGGCCCGCGTCCTTCCGGTGCCGATGATGAATATCATCAACGGCGGCGTGCACGCCGACAATCCCATCGACTTCCAGGAATTCATGATCATGCCGGTGGGGGCACCGACTTTCAAGGAAGCGTTGCGCATGGGCGCGGAAGTCTTTCATACACTGAAGAGCGCCCTGAAAAAGGCTGGCCACAACACCAACGTTGGCGATGAGGGTGGCTTTGCTCCAAACCTGCCATCGGCAGAGGCCGCCCTCGACTTCGTCATGAAGTCGATCGAGCAGGCGGGCTTCAAGGCTGGCAAGGACATTTATATGGCACTTGATTGCGCGGCGACCGAATTCTTCAAGAATGGCAAATACGTTTACGAAGGTGAAGGGGTCACCCGTTCGATCAGGGAGCAGGCAGAGTATCTCGCCAAACTGGCCAAGGCATACCCGATTATCTCCATTGAAGACGGTCTGTCGGAGGATGACTGGGACGGCTGGAAGCAAGTGACCGACCTGATCGGCAAGTCCTGCCAGCTGGTCGGTGACGACTTGTTCGTGACCAACACCACGCGCTTGCAAAAGGGCATCAAGGATAATATCGCCAATTCGATCCTGGTGAAAGTGAACCAGATCGGCACGCTCACCGAAACGCTGGAAGCCGTCGAGATGGCCCACAAGGCAGGGTATTCCGCAGTGATGTCACACCGCTCAGGCGAAACCGAAGACTTAACGATCGCCGACTTGGCAGTGGCCACCAATTGCGGTCAGATCAAGACAGGCTCACTCGCCCGCTCTGACCGCTTGGCCAAGTACAACCAGTTGCTCCGCATCGAAGAAGAACTGGGCTCGGCCGCGCAGTATCAGGGCAGGGCGATGCTGCGCTCCTGATCACATCGGTTCTCAATAAAGCAATCGCCAGGGCGTCAACGCCTTGGCGTTTGTGATGGGAAACTCTAGCCCTTGCCGCTGTTGCTGGAGCCGCCAGAGCTTCCTTTGACAGACCCTCCACTACCAGAGTTTCCGCTCTTTGGGTTTCCGCTCCCGGGACTTGAACTGCCACTTTTTGAATTGCGTACAGCAGAGTTAGGGTCACTGGCACGGAAGGTGCCGGCGCGTTCCAATTTGTACATGGAATTCAGCTCGCGGCTCATGCGGACAAGTGAATGGTGGCCCGGAACGGGAGATACAACCACGCTGTAACGCCGCCCCTTGCGCTTCCGTTTTCTCTTTTTCTGCTCAGTATATTTTCGTGGGTCTGGCACTGTGAGACGCCGCTGTGCATTGGTGCGCGCGGCTTCACGCGAGGGTAAGTCGAGAAGTGTTATTGCCTGCGTCGCTTGGCCAGAGACACGAGATGAATCGCGAGCGCTGTCCGGCGCGGCCGACTTTGCCAGTGGAGGGCGTTCAACAGTGCCCGTGCTTGCTGCCACAGGCCTGCTAGCCAAGGTCGCGGCCTTGAAATGTTCGCAAGCAGCCGAGAGAGCCGGAAAATGTGCATCTGGCTTTCTCTCCATGACCAAGCGTCCGGAAACCGGAATTTCGACAGCCTCCGCCTTGCCAACCAGGAAAGTTGCGTACCTGAATTCAATGTGTGGATGGACAACGATTTCAGGACCTGTGGTGTGCACCACGGTGCATCCGGCTTGCTTGGCTTTAGCGGCGATGATCTTCTCCATGCGCCAATAGCTGGCGTTGAGTGCAAACGTACTTGCTTGCCAGATGCCGAGAGACCCACCAATGATCAATACAGCCAGAAACAGGTGGCGCGCGCTCCAGCGCACGTTTCCGTGGTAGGGAAGTGTATCTGGCGGTACAGATTTCCAACCCGTCACCATGCTGACGGCCAGATTCTCGCGATGTTGAAGACTTGCCGCAAGAACACCAAGGAGATGACCGGCAATCAGCACCAGCATGAGGTTGGCGGACTGCCCATGAATGAATTCGATGGTGCCATTGCCCCAAAGTTTTGTGGTTGTCATCAGGATGCCGCTTGCAGTCGTCACAGTCAGTGCGAGCATCATCATGATGATCATGGCAGCTCCGGCAGGATTGTGCCCGGAATAGTGTGCCGGTCTGCCGCGAACAATGTCGTACACATATGCTAGTGTTGCGCGCGGTCCGCGCAGAAATGTATCAAAACGCGCCGCACCTGTACCAATCACGCCCCAAACAGTCCGGAAAATGATTAAGCCAAAGACGATCTTGCCAGCAGTGTCGTGGACAAACGCTTCCCCACGCCCCAGCCAGGCTGTTGCAAATGCCACCACCAGCGACCAGTGAAACAGTCTGACGAGCGGATCCCATATCCGCTCGCTCTTGTTTGCTGTGGAAGGGCCTTCCACGTCAGTCCTCTTTCTTCACCTTGACGATTTCAAGTGTCGTCGGGTGAATGTAGACTTCAAACTTTGAGCCATCTGCGTTGAGGCCCTTGGCCTCGTAGCAGCCGTCTTCTTCGTCCATCTTGGTGATGTCGGCATAGCCGGCAGCGACAGCGACGGCCTTGGCCTCATCTACTGGCTTGCGCTCGGTTACATCGGCGCAGAGTTCTGCGGCGAAGGAAGAAACTGTCATGGCCGAGATGGCGAGAACAGAAAGTGCGGTTTTGCGTATCAGCATTGTTTATCTCCATGGCTGCCGCATGTCTCACAATGGTTAGCGGCAGTGGAGATGGTTTAGAAATTGTCTGCTGATAGATTCATGATACGATCTGTCAGTTCCGCGTCAGGCAAGTGCAGGGAGCCCGACTGTCACTTTCAATCCGCCGAGTTCCGAGGCGGCGTAGCTGATCTCGAAGTCATAGACATCTGAAAGATCACTCACGATCGAAAGCCCGAGGCCCGAGCCCGGTGCCAGAGCGTCAAGCTTCACACCACGGCGTGAGATGCTGGTGAGTTTGTCAGCCGGAACACCAGGACCGTCATCCTCAACTGTGAGCCGCTGTCCATCATGCCGAACCCGCACCTGTGAACGGGCGTGTTTGCGGGCGTTGTCCACCAGATTGCCGAGGAGTTCGAACAGGTCCGTGCCATCAATGGCAATGTGTGTCTCATGTGGCACGAATACGCCCCAAGTGAGAGCGTCGCCGCGCGGCGCCCGCTTCAACGTATCGACAACGCGCTCGACTGCCGGCAACAGCGCAGAACGATGGCTGCTGCCCGCAAGTGCCATGCGGCTGCGTGCCAATTCCCGGTCTACCAGGTCACGCATTTGCCCAGCTGCGAGTTTTATGCTGGCCGCTGCCTGCTGCTGGCCATGTGACGCAAGATCGGATGCCGTGGCTGTCAATACCGTGAGCGGAGTCTTGAGGCCGTGAGCCAGATTGCCGGCGCGTTGGCGGGCCCGCTCCAATTGCTTTTCGCGCGCGTCTACAAGGGCGTTCACTTCACCAACAAGGGGCGATACTTCTTCCGGATGGTCGCCGTCGATACGAGCGGTGCGACCGGTGCGCAAGGCCTCCACTCCGCTCTTCAAACTTTTCAGTGGACTAAGTCCGAGATAGATCACCATTAGTGTGGCAGAGAGCAAAGCAGCATAGAGCACCGCGAGGCCAGCAATGAGGGACTTTCCGAAATCAGCAACGGTGCTTTGCACGCGGGCCCGTTCCATGGCGACGGTGACTACAAGTCTGTGGTCGGTGTCCTTGGCGTCTGGCAAAATGATCAAACGTTCGAGGGCGAGCACCTCCACGCCGCCTGGTCCAGGCATGACATGGGCATGGTCTTCGCCAGGCCCTTCCGGAGGTGTGGGTACAGTAAAACTTTCATCCCACATGGAACGAGAGCGGAGTGAGGGCTGATCCTTCATGTCGATCTGCCAATAAACGCCTCCTTGAGGCTGATTGAAACGCGGGTCGCTCATTGCCGCACGACTGACCAGCTTGCCTGCAGCATCGAAAGTCAGCCCACTGACCAGCTGTTCAAACTGGGTGGTGAGTTCGCCCACCACAAATCGTTCCACGTGGCGCTCGAACAGGATGCTGAAGCCAATTCCTGCCAGGCCAAGCAGGCTGCTGATGGCCAATGCGGCCAGCAGCGAAAGCCGGATACGCAGCGAACCGCCGCGGAAGAAGCTGCTCATGCGGCCTTGAGAGCCAGGCTGTAGCCGAAGCCGCGTTTGCTCTCGATGATGTTGCTGCCAAGTTTGCGGCGCAACCGGCTCACCAGCGCTTCGATGGCATTGGGGTCGCGCTCGTGATTGATGGCGTAGAGTTTTTCTGAGAGGTCTTCCTTGCTGATCTGCTCACCCGGATGGAGTGCCAGATGATGTAACAGGCGAAACTCCAGCGGCGTGAGTTCGATGAGCTGCCCGTCAAGCGTGGTCTTGCCGGCCTTGAGATCAAGCCTCAACGGCCCCACTTCCAGAACGGATGACGCCAACCCACCGCTTCGCCGCATGATGGCGCGCAGCCGCGCCAGCAACTCTTCCATCTCAAAGGGCTTGGGCAGGTAGTCATCGGCACCATTGTCGATACCATCGACACGCTCCGACCAGGTACCGCGTGCCGAGAGAATGATCACCGGTGTCTTGTGGCCTTCGGCACGCCAGCGCCGCAGGACTGACAATCCATCAAGACCCGGAAGACCTAGGTCGAGGATGATGGCTGCATAGTCTTCGGTAGAACCGCGGAACCAGGCATCTTCGCCATCGTGGGTAACGTCAGCCACAAATCCGGCTTTGGTGATGGCATTGGCCACTGCGTTGGCAACGGTTACTTCGTCTTCGGCAATGAGCACCCGCATGATGGGCTACATCCGCGAGAGAGTAAGCGCATCAAGCCGCACCCTCTGCACTTTGCCTGATGTCGAGAGAATCTTCACCCTGTATGACAAGCGGTTGGAGGAACGCTTGAGGTCCACATCCAGGATCCGACCCGGGTAATTCTTGTTCAGGTGCGAGAGGAGGACGCGGATCGGCACAGCTTTGTGATGGCGCACAGCCTCCCGGGCACGATCAGATTCTTCCGAACCATTGCCGTGGTCGTCATCTTCCTCGTCGATGTCCTCATCATCGCCACCACCGTCTGGGCCGCTGTTGTCCGAACCACCACCGCCGGAGCCGCCCTCTTTGGCGGCTGCCGGGGGAGCAAGCGCCATTAGCGCGGCACTCATGAAGAGGCCGGTCAGCAGGGCACGTCGGGTCAGGTCGGTCGGCATGGCGTCAGCGTGTTCAATCCAAAAAAATTGGAACCAGACCCACACTGCGTCCGGGACGGCAGCACTTGTGTGGAGGCAAGGGGTCTGGTTCCTATATTACCGGCTGGCTTGTGTTGGACAATCCCCGCCGATGGTGTGTCATTGCCACACGCTAGCTGACAAAATGCTGGCAGAAATGGCAAGCTCAGAGCAGACTTCAGTGAATGGCGCGGGAAACATCGTCCAGCGTAGTGAGCTGGAGTGAGGACGTCATGGCACTCTCGGCTGCCCGCAATGATGGCGACAGGACCTTGCCAAGCTGCGCCGCCACGGGGCATGACGCATCGGGGTCGATCTTGTGCATCCGGAACACGGCGTCGTCTTCCACTGCCCTATACACATCAGCGAGCGTGATCTGCAGTGCCGGGCGAGCCAGCATGAAACCACCGGAACGGCCAGCAGTTGATTCCACCAACGTTGCCTTTTCCAACTCCGACATCAGCCTGCGGATGACGACGGGATTGGTGTGCACACTTTGGGCAATCATGTTCGAGCATACCGGCCCTTTGCCCATGTTCCGGGCAAGAACCGAGAGCGCATGAATCGCGACTACAAAGCGGCTGGATGACAACATTCCACCTAAATCGGCGTCTCTGGCCTGAAAATCAAGTGACTTTCCTGTCCGGCACAGTGCGGGCATGGATTGCTAGCAAAGGTTAAACCAATCGTTAACTCTGACTTGGGCATGTTTGGCCGATGTTCAGGCGATTGCAGCGATTCGATCTATTGGTGGCGGCTGGATGTTGCGTGCTGCTGAGCTATTTCGCCTGGCATGCCTGGAAAGGGCCACGCGGCTATGCCTACCTCACCACCCTCGAAGTCAAAGCCGGCAGTCTCGCCAAGGATTTGGTCATCGAGGAAACCGAACGCACCCGTCTCGAGGCCAAGGTGGCGCTCATGCGGCCTGAGCGCGTTGACCCCGACATGCTCGAAGAACTGGCCCGCACCCAACTGGAATTGTCGCGCCGCAACGAACTCGTTGTCCGGCTTCAGAACTGATTTCCTGTTTCATTTCTGACAATTAACCGAAATCCAGTTAATTGCCATTTTCGCAAGTGCACACAAGCCTTTAATGCTATGTATGAGGCATTGAGGGAGGCACTTCATGGCCGTGAAATCCGCCTATTTGGCGCGCAAGGGCGACAAACCGCCAAAGGGTGCAAAGGCATCCGATCTCAAGAATTCCGGCTTTACCGCCGAAGAAGAAATGCAAGCCTACAAAGACATGCTGCTCATCCGCCGCTTTGAGGAGAAGGCGGGCCAGTTGTACGGCATGGGCCTGATCGGTGGGTTCTGCCATCTGTACATCGGCCAGGAAGCCGTTGTGGTGGGCATGCAGATGGCGGCAATTGAGGGTGATCAGGTTATCACTTCATACCGCGACCACGGCCACATGCTGGCGTGCGGCATGGACCCCGCCGGCGTCATGGCCGAACTGACGGGACGCAAAGGCGGTATCTCAAGAGGCAAGGGCGGCTCCATGCACATGTTCAGCCGCGAGAAGAATTTCTATGGCGGGCACGGCATCGTCGGTGCCCAGGTGCCGCTGGGGGCAGGGCTTGCCTTCGCCAACCGCTATCGCGGCAACCAGAATGTCTCCATGGCCTATTTTGGCGACGGCGCTGCAAATCAGGGCCAAGTCTATGAAACTTTCAACATGGCATCGATCTGGAAACTGCCGGTGATCTTCGTCATTGAAAACAACCGCTATGCCATGGGTACAGCGGCAACACGTTCTACCGCCGCATCGGAACACCTTGGTGCGCGCGGTGAAGCCTTCGGCATCGAGGCAGAACAGGTTGATGGCATGGACGTTCGCGCCGTGCGCGAAGCTGCTGAACGCGCCACCGAATATTGCCGCGAGGGCGAAGGCCCCTACATTCTGGAAATGATGACCTATCGCTACCGCGGCCACTCCATGTCCGACCCCGCCAAATACCGCACCAAGGAAGAGGTGCAGAAAATGCGCGAGGAGCATGACCCTATCGAGCAAGTGAAAGCGCGCCTGTTGAAGTCCAACCGGGCCAGCGAAGACGAACTCAAGAAGATCGACGCCGAAATCCGTGATGTTGTCACCAAGGCCTCAGACTTCGCCACCAACGATCCGCTGCCGGACGAGTCCGAGTTGTGGACCGACATTTACGTGCAGGCTTGAGGGAGAATACCTGATGCCAACCATCCTCATGCCCGCGCTCTCTCCGACCATGGAAGAGGGCAAGCTTTCCAAATGGCTCAAGAATGTCGGCGATGCCGTGAAGCCCGGCGACATTATTGCTGAAATTGAAACTGACAAAGCCACCATGGAAGTGGAAGCTGTCGATGAAGGACCGTTAACGTCCATCCTCGTTGCTGCTGGCACCGAGGGTGTGAAAGTAAACACGCCCATCGCCGTGATCGGCGAAGCAGATGCTGTGGCACCGCCCGCAGCACAAGCTCCAGGCTCGTTGCCCTTCACCGAAACGGAAACTCACACCAAACCTCACGCCAGCATGCGCGCCATGGTGGCAGAGGCGAAAGCCACTGTTGCACCTGCCGATCCCGAAATTCCCGCTGGAACCGAGATGGTGCAGATGACGGTGCGTGAAGCACTCCGCTCTGCCATGTCGGAGGAAATGCGCCGCGACCCGGACGTGTTTCTGATGGGCGAAGAAGTGGGGCAATACCAGGGTGCCTACAAGATTTCGCAAGGCATGCTGGAAGAGTTCGGCGAGAAACGCATCATCGATACGCCAATCACCGAGCATGGCTTCACCGGTATTGCCGTGGGCGCGGCCTTTGCCGGATTGAAACCCATCGTCGAATTCATGACCTTCAATTTCGCCATGCAGGCCATTGATCAAATCATTAATTCCGCCGCCAAGACGCTGTACATGTCGGGCGGCCAGATGGGGTGTTCGATTGTCTTCCGCGGTGCCAACGGTGCAGCAGCACGCGTCGGTGCCCAACACAGTCAAGATTATGCAGCTTGGTATGCGCAAATTCCGGGCCTCAAGGTGGTGATGCCCTACACCGCCGCCGATGCGAAAGGCCTGATGAAGGCCGCCATCCGCGATCCCAATCCGGTAATCTTCCTCGAAAACGAAATCCTTTACGGCAAGTCGTTTGATGTGCCGAAGCTCGATGACTGGGTGGTGCCCATCGGCAAGGCCCGCGTGGCGCGCCAGGGCGTGGATTGTACCATCGTTTCGTTTGGCATCGGCATGACCTACGCCCACGCTGCCGCTGACAAACTGGCCAACGAAGGCATCGACTGCGAGATCATCGATCTCCGTTCCATCCGCCCGCTTGATCTTGAAACCGTGCTGGCCTCGGTGCGCAAGACCAACCGCTGCGTCTGCGTGGAAGAGGGCTACCCACGTTTCTCGGTCACCAGCGAACTGGCTGCCGAGATCATGACACACGCGTTTGACTATCTTGATGCGCCAGTGGCGCGCGTCGCGGGCAAAGATGTGCCAATGCCCTATGCTGCCAACCTCGAAAAACTCGCTCTGCCGAATGCCGATGAAGTCGTCGCCGCGGTAAAGTCCGTCCTCTACGCATAATCGAAAGGAATACCGCCATGGCCAAGCACGATGACCACGGTCACCACCATCACGACCATAGCCACGAAACCCATCCTCACCAGTTGCAGCCACCGCATGAAGTATTTCATGATCCGAAGGCAGGCGAAGTGGCGCGGGCCTGGATCACCAATGGTCACCTGAGCCTGTCACTGCATTCCATGGCCTTCGGCAAAGCAGATGTCTGGGGCCATGTGCTTGCTGCCATGGCCAGTCAGGTGGCAGGTTCCATGGAAGAAATGGGCCACGGCAAGGCCGCCGCCAATCTTGAAGAAATCAAGAAGTCATTGAACGAGGGCATGGCCAAGGCCGCCGCGCAATATTCCGTCCTCGCCAACAAGAGCTAAGCAGGGAAACCCCTCATGCCCGCAACTGTCCTCATGCCCGCGCTCTCTCCGACGATGGAGAAGGGCAAGCTTGCCAAGTGGTTGAAGAAGGAAGGCGACACGGTCAAGAGTGGTGACATTCTCGCCGAGATCGAAACCGACAAGGCCACCATGGAAGTGGAGGCGGTTGACGAAGGCACCATCGGCAAGATCATGGTGGCAGCTGGCACGGAAGATGTGCTGGTCAATACACCGATCGCCGTGATCCTGGGCGAGGGTGAGAAGATGGGCGATGTGAAGCCTGCGATTGCCTCTCCCCCTCCGTCAGGTGCTGCCGCAGCTGCCACCTCCCCCGTAAAGGGGGAGGAGAAGAAGAATACGTCCTCTCCATCCTCCCCCACTTCGGGGGGCGAGCCCGCGAGCGCGCGAAGCGCCGGAGGGGGCCGCCTCTTCGTCTCGCCCCTTGCTCGCCGCCTTGCCAAGGAAAAGGGCATCGACCTCGCGGCCTTGAAGGGCACGGGCCCGCATGGACGCATCATTTCGAAAGATGTGGAGAATGCCAAGCCGGGTGCAGCTCCCGCTGCCAAGTCGGCTCCTGCTGGGTTTGCCGCACCGCCATCCGACGCGCAAATCCTCAAGAACTTCGCCGACGGTTCCTACGATCTCGTGCCGCATGACTCGATGCGCAAGGTCATTGCCCGCCGCTTGACAGAATCAAAACAGACCATTCCGCATTTCTATGTGTCGGTTGATGTCACGCTCGATAACTTGCTGGCAATGCGCGAGCGCCTCAACGCCTCGGCACCGAAGAACAAGGAAGGCCTGCCGGGCTGGAAAATCTCGGTCAACGACTTCATCATCAAGGCCATGGCCATGGCGTTGATCAAGGTGCCGGACGCCAACGTGTCGTGGACCGAAAGTGCCATGGTGAAGCACAAGCATGCCGACATCGGCATTGCCGTGTCGATCCCCGGCGGGCTGATCACGCCGGTGGTACGCAAGGCCGAAACCAAGGGCCTCGCACAAATCTCAAGCGAAATGAAAGACTACGCCAAGCGCGCCAAGGACCGGAAACTGAAGCCCGAGGAGTACACCGGCGGCTCGGCGGCGATTTCCAACATGGGCATGATGAATGTCTCCAACTTCGGTGCCATCGTCAATCCACCGCACGCGTCAATCTTGGCTGTTGGCACGGGCACGCGTCGGCCCGTGGTGCGCGGCAACGACATAGTCATCGAACAGCAAATGACCATGACACTCTCGACCGATCACCGCTGCATCGACGGCGCACTGGGCGCGGAGTTCATCAACGCGATCAAGCTGTATCTGGAAGAACCTGGGCTGATGTTGGTGTGAATAGTGTATGAAATCCATCCTCGCATTCGGTGACAGTCTCACCTGGGGTTTTGAGGCGGGGGCGTTCAAGCGCCATGCCTTCGAAAACCGCTGGCCCAACGCTCTTGCTGCGGGCCTGAAGAACACCCGCGTCATCGAGGAAGGCATGAACGGTCGCACCACTGTGTTCCCGGACCCGACCTGCGAGGCAGAACGCAATGGCGCGATCGCCTTGCCGATGTTGCTGTGCACCCACCAGCCGCTCGACCTTGTCATCATCATGCTGGGCACCAACGACATCAAATATGCTAACCGTTGTACCGCCTTTGATGCCTCGATGGGTATGGAGCGCCTTGTCAAGTTGGTGAAGACCCATGACTGGGTGGAGGGCATGCCGCGCCCGCAAATCCTTATCATGTCGCCACCAGCCTTGTGCAAGACGAATGACGAGTGGTTCAACGAATTGTGGGGTCACGCGGTAGAGGAGTCGAAGCTCTTCGCCAGACACTACAAGCGCGTCGCCGAAGAGCAGGGCGTACATTTGTTTGACGCAGGTTCGGTGGCAAAGACCGACCCGACGGATGGCGGGCATATGTCGGCGGCAGAAACGCGGAAATTGGGTGAGGCACTTGTGCCGGTGGTTGAAAAGATATTGGCGAATAGGGAGTAGCGAATAGCGAATAGGTGAAAATCTATTCGCTACTCACTATTCGCTATTCGCCCCTGAAACGGAGTGAAAGAAACATGGCCGATACCAACTTTGACGTCCTCATCATCGGCGCAGGCCCCGGCGGTTATGTGACAGCTATTCGCGCAGCCCAACTGGGTTTCAAAACGGCGATCGTCGAGCGCGAACATCTGGGCGGCATCTGCCTCAACTGGGGCTGCATCCCGACAAAGGCGTTGCTGCGTTCGGCGGAAATCTATCACTACATGAAACACGCCGAAAATTATGGCCTCGCCGCCAAGGACATCACCTTCGATGCGGCAAAGGTCGTGCAGCGCTCACGTGGCGTTTCGGGCCGTCTCAACATGGGCGTCAACGGCCTGCTCAAGAAGAACAAGGTGCAGATCATCTGGGGTGAAGCGAAAATCACCAAGCTGGGTGAAATTGTCGTTGCCGATACCAAGAAGGTCGCCATGCAGCCGCAAATCCCGGTGCCCAAGGGCGTGGCCGGGGCAGGGACTTACACGGCCAAGCACATCATCATAGCAACGGGTGCACGGCCGCGTGTGCTTCCGGGGCTGGAGCCTGATGGCAAACTGGTGTGGACCTATTTCGAGGCCATGGTGCCGCCGAAAATGCCGAAGTCGCTGCTGGTCATCGGTTCAGGCGCCATCGGCATCGAGTTCGCGTCCTTCTACAACGCCATGGGCGTTGACGTGACGGTAGTGGAGATCATGGAGCAGGTCATGCCCGTGGAAGACGCCGAAATATCCAAGGTGGCGCAGAAGCAGCTGGAAAAGCTCGGCCTCAAGTTCCGTCTCGGAGCCAAGGTCACAAAGCTTGACCGCAAGGCCGACAGCGTCACTGCAACGATTGAGGCCGGTGGCAAAAGCGAAACCATCACGGTGGATCGCGTCATCGCCGCGGCTGGTGTTGTCGCCAACATCGAGAACCTCGGGCTTGAGGCCTTGGGCGTCAAGATCGACAAGGGCTGCATCGTCAATGATGGCCATGGCCGCACCAACGTTCCAGGCATTTATGCCATTGGTGACGTCGCCGGTCCGCCGATGCTGGCGCACAAGGCGGAGCATGAAGGTGTCATCTGTGTCGAAACCATCAAGGGGTTGCCCACGCACCCGATGAAGAAAGAACAAATTCCCGGCTGCACCTATTGTCACCCGCAGGTGGCGAGCGTCGGTCTCACCGAAGCCAAGGCCAAGGCCGCAGGCTTTGAACTCAAGATCGGCCGCTTCCCCTTCCTCGCCAACGGCAAGGCCATTGCGCTTGGTGAAGACCAGGGCTTGGTCAAGACCATCTTCGATGCCAAGACCGGTCGCCTGCTCGGTGCCCACATGGTCGGCGCGGAAGTGACGGAATTGATCCAAGGCTTCGTCGTCGCCATGGGCCTTGAAACCACCGAGGAAGAACTGATGCATACGGTGTTCCCGCATCCAACGCTTTCTGAAATGATGCACGAGAGCGTGCTCGAAGCCTATGGCCGCGTCATCCACATGTGATCTTGAAGCGCGAGGTGAGCAGGGCCATATGCTGCCAGTTCCAATTGCTGTTCGCGTGGGGGAAGAGATGGACTCGAAAAACATTGTCATTGCCGTATTGATCGGCCTTGCTGCCGGTTGGCTTGCCAGTTGGGTGCCGTTCACAGGTGGGCAGGGCGGCTTGGTGCAATACCTGATCAGCGGAGTGCTTGGTTCCTTCGTCGGCAGCTACGTGCTGCAGAAGGCCAACATCAACCTCGGCATCCACAATGAAATCGGGCGCGATATTGCCACGGCCACAATCGGTGCGGTGATCGTCATGCTCATCGCCAATATTCTGACCTGAGGAGACTTGACCATGGACCAAATCATGCAACTGGGCACCGTCGGCATCGGCGGCACAATCCTGATCGGCATTCTGGCGGGTTGGCTGGCCGAGAAATTCACTGGCTCGGACCATGGCCTGATCATGAACTTGATCTTCGGCCTCGTTGGCTCGTGGCTGGGTTTCTTCGTGGCCGGCGCTGCCGGCATTCAGCTGGGCGAAGTTTTCCAAGGCTGGTTCTGGGGCAATCTGCTGGTTTCCGCCGCTGGCGCGGTTATACTGTTGTTGGTGCTCAAGCTGCTTCGCGGCAGCAAGCGCTGATCCATAACGGAGGGGAAATCCCATGGAAGGCTACGGAATCATTATGCAAATTATCCTAGGCGGCGTCGCCGGGTGGCTTGCTGAAAAGGTGATGGGCTTCAATACAGGCCTCATCATGAACATCATCCTCGGTATCGTCGGTGCTGTGGTCGGCAACTTCCTGCTCGGCCTTTTGGGCATCGGTCTCGGTGGTCTTGTCGGCCAGTTGATCGTTGCAGTGCTCGGTGCCTGCGTGCTCATCCTGCTCTATCGCGCCATCAAGGGACGTGCCTGAGCCAATTCATGGCGACTCTGATCGACACCACTGGCGCAGCCCGGCCCGCGCCCTCTACACCGAGGCATCCTGAAAAGGTCCACAGGGCCGATACGCCACTTCTGCGCAAGCCGGAGTGGATCAGGGTGAAAGCACCGGGCTCCGCCGTCTATCATGAAACGCAGAAATTGGTGCGTGCCAACAAGTTGGTCACCGTCTGCGAAGAAGCAAGTTGCCCGAACATCGGCGAATGCTGGTCGAAGAAGCACGCCACCTTCATGATCATGGGCGACACCTGCACGCGGGCCTGTGCCTTTTGCAATGTGAAGACCGGATTGCCGGGGCCACTCGACGCGGGCGAGCCATTGCGCGTTGCAGAAGCGATTGCGGCCATGGGCTTGTCGCATGCCGTGATCACTTCGGTTGACCGTGATGATCTCGCTGATGGCGGGGCACAGCACTTTGTCGAAATGCTGGGCCATGCCCGCAAGCTCGCACCAGCCACCACACTCGAAATTCTCACCCCCGACTTTCTCAAGAAGGATGGCGCACTCGAGCGCGTGGTAGAAGCCAGGCCGGATGTGTTCAATCATAATCTCGAAACCGTGCCGGCGCTTTATCTGCGGATCAGGCCGGGCGCGCGATACTTCCACAGCTTGCGCCTGTTGCAACGGGTGAAGGAACTGGACCCCTCGATGTTCACCAAGTCTGGCATCATGGTCGGGTTGGGTGAGACCCGCGAACAAGTGATGCAGGTCATGGATGACATGCGCAGTGCCGGCATCGATTTCATCACCATCGGGCAGTACCTCCAGCCATCGCGTAAGCATGCCGCGATTGACCGCTTCGTTACACCCGACGAATTCAAGTCTTACGAAACGACAGCCTATGCCAAAGGGTTTCTCATGGTGTCGTCATCGCCGCTGACACGCTCGTCGCATCATGCGGGCGAGGATTTTGCCCGGCTGAGGGCGGCCCGGCTGGCGAACGGCTGATGCCGATCTTCAAAACAACGAAGCGCGTGGCGGTTCCTCCAGATCTTGCCTTTGCAGTGGCCTCGGATGTGGCGTCCTACAAGGAATTTCTGCCGCTGCTGCAACGCTCCACTATCCGCGGCAAAAAAGTGGAAACACCGGATGGTCAGCGTTTTGATGCCGAACTCGCGGTGGCCTATCCCAAGCTCGGCCTGGCCGAAGCCTTCGTCAGCAAAGTCAATGTTGATCGGCAAGCCCGTTCCGTGCGCGCCACGTCGCAGGACGCACCGTTCCGCGCCATGGCGACAGAATGGCAAATCACAGCGCTGGGCGAGGCGTGTGACGTCGCCATCTCCATCGAGTATTCCTTCCGAAATCCGCTGCTGCAAATCGCCGCCAGTGGTGTCATGGAATTGGCCGTGGGGAAAATCATGGCAGCCTTCGAAGCGCGCGCGCTGCAGCTTCAACGCACCGCTTCTGCAAGCAGCTGAAGCGCTTGGGCGACCGCACCTTTGCGAATTTCGTCACGGCTGAGACTGCCAAAACGCCGCTCGACATGGGAAATGCGCCCGCCGCGCACCGCACAGGCAAAATGCACTAGGCCCACGGGCTTTTCTGCCGATCCACCACCGGGTCCGGCAATTCCCGTTACTGCCACGGTGACATGGGCATGCGACCGGCTAAGCGCGCCAATCGCCATGTGCTTGGCTGTAGTCGCGCTGACAGCACCATTGTTTTCCAACACCACCGCATCAACGCCCAGCATTTCTGTCTTGGCAGTGTTGGAATAAGTGACGAAGCCACGCTCAAGAACAGCAGAAGAACCGGGTACATCCGTCAAGGCCGCTGCGACCAGACCGCCCGTGCAACTTTCTGCCGTGGCGATCAGCCAGCCCTTGGCTGCATATGCAGCGATGATCTTTGCGGCCAGCGTCACAACGGCAGCCGCACTGTGGCAATGGCATAGGCCGCAATGCCTTCCTTGCGGCCTATTGCACCCATTTCCTCAGTCGTTGTCGCCTTGATGGCGATACGGTCCGGGGCCACCTGCAACAGTGGTGAAAGCACGGCCTTCATCGCCACAAGATGGGGTCCGACGCGCGGCGCTTCGGCCAGAATTGTGATGTCCACATTGGCAATGATGCCTTTGCGCGCGCCCAGCAGGTCCATGGCTTTCAACAGAAATGTGGAGGAGGGCTCTCCCTTCCAGCGCGGTTCGCTCGGTGGAAAGTGCTTGCCGATATCAGCCTCGCCTATGGCACCGAGAACAGCATCGGTCAACGCATGCATGGCCGCGTCAGCATCGGAGTGCCCCTTGAGCTTTGCACCATGTGGAATTTTGACGCCACACAGGATGACACCATCGCCAGCTTCGAAGACGTGAAAATCAATGCCTTGGCCGACGCGCACATCTGGCCGTTCGACATAGAGCCGCGCTGACAGCTCCTTGTCGGCCACACGCACATCATGTGACGTTGTAATCTTGCGGTTGGCCTGTTCGCCTGCGGTGATGCGTACTGGCATGCCAGCATATTCGGCCACTGCCGCGTCATCGGTGAAGCTGTCCCTGCCATCGCGGGCCGCCTGTCGGTGAGCAGCAAGGATCTTGTCAAAGGTGAAACCCTGCGGCGTCTGCACGAACCACATTGAACCGCGATCAACCGTGCGCTCGATATAGCCGTCTGGCGCAAACTTCATGGTGTCGGCCACTGGCAGGCCGGGAATCACGGCATCGCTGTTGGCGAGTTCAGTGATGACGTTTGAAATGACCGTTGGCGAAACAAAGGGCCGGGCGGCATCGTGAATGAGCACTTGGCTAGGTTTCACGGCTGTGCAGGCCTCAATGCCGAGGCGGCAGGAATCCTGCCGGCTTGCCCCGCCCGTCACAGGAGCAGCGATGTTGAGTCCCACAGTTGCCTGTGCAAACAGGTCTTCGTGCCCTTCGCCAATCACGGCCTGCACATGGGTTATCAGGGGATGGGCCAGAAATGCCTCCAGCGTCCAGCGGATCACGGGCTTGCCGCCGATCAACTGGTATTGCTTGGGAATTTCCCCCCCGGCGCGCAGGCCACTGCCGCCCGCGACAATGACCGCTGCCACTGACATGTCATCCGGCATAGCTACGCTGTGCATGAATGGAAAGGACAACAGCATCAGATTTTCGTTGACGCTGCAGTGCAACACACTATTCTGCTCAAAAGTTAAACTCGACTGTACGGTGCATAAAATATGAGCATATCGATCGGGCCAGTCCGTCCGCGCAATCCAGTGTTCTTGGCTCCCATGTCAGGTGTGACCGATGAAGCCTTCCGGCTCGTCGCCCACGCCCATGGCGCAGGACTGGTCGTATCCGAGATGGTGGCCAGTGATGCACTCTTCCATGAACGCCCCGACATGGTTCGCCGGGCTCAGGGCCAAAGCAAAATCTCACCGTTCGTCATTCAACTGGCTGGCCGCGAAGCAAAGTGGATGGCTGAGGGCGCACGTCTGGCGCAGGACCTCGGCGCCGATGTCATCGACATCAACATGGGCTGCCCGGCACGGCAGGTGACAGGTGGCCTTTCAGGCTCGGCACTGATGCGCAACCCTGATCATGCTGTCGGACTGATAGAAGCAACAGTGCAAGCCTCTCGCGTTCCGGTCACCGTCAAGATGCGGCTGGGATGGGATCACAACATGCTCAATGCGCCAGAACTGGCGCACCGCGCTGAAACCGCCGGCGCACAGATGATCACCGTCCATGGCCGCACCCGCTGCATGTTCTATTCCGGCAAGGCCGACTGGGCCGCCATCCGGGCGGTGCGCGACGCGATTGCAATTCCGCTCGTCGTCAATGGCGACGGCGAAACTGCTGCTGATGCCCGCGCCATGATGGTGGCCTCCGGCGCTGATGCCGTGATGTTCGGCCGCTCCTGCTACGGCAGGCCCTGGTGGCCCGGTGTCGTCGCCGAACAACTTGAGCCCGGCAGCGGCCGGACTGAACCTGAGCTCGATGAGGAGTTGGCGATCATCCTCTGGCATCAGGAGGAAACGCTGCGCCTGTACGGCCATGCGCTTGGCAACAAGACCTTCCGCAAACATCTCGGCTGGACATTGTCGCGGCTCGAACTGCGTGGTTTCGTCGATGGCGAAACTGCACGCTGCAGCGCGCGCGGCACTGCTTTCGAGCAAAGACAATGCCAAGGTTAGCCCAAGGCATCCGCGACATCTACGCCCGCAGTCTTGATGACCAGGAGGCCGCGTGATGATTGCCATGGATGCAACGCCCACCATAGCTGCCGGAACTCCGCGCCATTATTGATGCATTGCCCAATCCGCTTGTGGTTCTGGACGCTGCAGATCGTGTGGTCAGCGCCAACACCGCAGCAGAGGATTTCTTCCAAGCCAGTTCGGCGGCTTTGATGCGGCAAAATTTCTCTGAACTGGTACCGTTTGCCAGTCCGGCTTTGCAATCCGTTCACCAGGTTCGCGAAAGCAACGGCGTCGTCAATGAATACGGCATTGGAGTGGGCACGCCACGCTTTGGCGGTGAACGCATCGTCGACCTGCAGACAGCGCCAGTGGGCGATGATGGCAATTATGTTCTGGTCACGCTGTTGCGCAGGTCCATGGCGCAGAAATTCGATCTTCAGCTTTCACATCAGGGTGCGGCGCGCTCCGTCTCCGGCATGGCGGCAATGCTCGCCCATGAAATCAAAAATCCACTTTCCGGTATTCGCGGAGCGGCACAATTGCTGGAACCATCGCTGGGTGATGCCGATCGCAGTCTGGCCCGCCTCATTTGTGATGAGACTGACCGTATTCGCCAGCTGGTGGACCAGATGGAGGTCTTCTCCGATGAACGCCCACTTGAGCGCCGTCCGGTCAACATTCACGTGGTCCTTGATCGGGTAAAGCAGTTGATGGTCGTCAGTGGCACAGACGGCATCATCATCCGTGAGGACTATGATCCCTCGTTGCCCGCCGTGCACGGCAGTTCCGACCAACTTGTACAAGTTTTTCTGAACCTCGCCAAAAACGCCGTTGAGGCCATCACGCAGTCCGGCAATGCGGGTGAAATCTTGCTCACCTCAGCCTTCCGGCCCGGAGTCCGTCTTTCGGTTGCAGGCTCGAGCGAACGCATCTCCCTGCCGTTGGAGGTATGTGTTCATGACACTGGCCCCGGTGTGCCCGATGAATTGCTGCCCCACATCTTTGAACCCTTCGTCTCCGGCAAGCGCACGGGCAGGGGGCTCGGTCTTGCCCTCGTCGCCAAGATCGTGCGCGATCACGGTGGCGTCGTCGAATGCAAGCCACGCCCCGGAAGGGGCACAACTTTCCGCGTTCTCCTGCCTTTGACACCGGTAACGGAGAGCGCCCCCCTGACATTGGAGACGACCTGACATGGCAAGTGGAACAGTTCTCATTGCCGACGATGACAGCGCCATCCGCACGGTGCTCACACAAGCTCTGACCCGCGCCGGATTTACCGTGCGCGCCACCGGCATGGCCTCTGCACTCTGGCGCTGGGTCAGTGAAGGCGAAGGCGATGTGGTTGTCACCGACGTGGTGCTGCCTGACGAAAATGCCTTCGATGTGCTTCCCCGCATCAAGAAAATGCGGCCCCTGCTGCCGGTCATTGTCATGAGTGCCCAGAACACCATCATGACGGCAATTCGTTCAGCTGAACTTGGTGCCTATGATTATCTTCCAAAGCCATTTGACCTGACCTCGCTGGTGCAGACCGTGGCGCGTGCGCTTGACCAGTCATCCAAGGCGGCAAAGCCCGCGCCATCCGTGCAAGGTGAGCCGCTGCCGATCATTGGCCGTTCATCCGCCATGCAGGACATTTACCGCCTCATCGCCCGTCTGACCCAGACGGATCTGACCGTCACCATTGTCGGCGAGAGCGGTACGGGCAAAGAACTTGTGGCCCGCGCACTGCATGATTTTTCCAAACGCAAGAAGGGGCCGTTCGTGGCTCTCAATATGGCTGCGATCCCGCGTGAGCTGATTGAGTCCGAATTGTTCGGCCACGAGAAAGGTTCATTCACCGGCGCTGCCAGCCGCATGGCGGGCCGCTTTGAGCAGGCGGAAGGTGGTTCACTTTTCCTCGACGAGATCGGTGACATGCCGCTGGAAGCACAGACCAGGTTGCTGCGCGTCTTGCAGCAGGGAGAATACACCACGGTCGGTGGCACAATCCCGATCAAGACCAACGTCCGCATCATCTGCGCCACGCACCGCGATCTGCGTCAACTGATTAACCAGGGCCTCTTCCGCGAAGACCTGTTCTACCGTCTCAATGTCGTGCCGTTGCGCCTGCCACCACTCCGCGAACGCACCGAAGACATCCCCGATCTGGTACGCCACTTCCTTGCCGTCAGTGCAAAGCAGGGACTGCCACGCAAGGAGATATCGGCAGAGGCGGTGAACCGCCTTTCAACGTATCGATGGCCGGGCAACGTGCGTGAGCTGGAGAACCTGGTGAAGCGGTTGCTCGCCATGGAAGTGGACGAGATTGTTCCGTTGTCGGCAGTCGAGCGTGAGTTGGCCACTGTGCCGCCTTCCCTGACCGGGGGCGGGGAGAAGCAACGGCCTTTGGGGGCCTCAGCCTGCCGGAGTTCATGGAGACCCATCTCGCACAGTATTTCGCAGAGTTTGGCCAGGGACTGCCGCCGCCGGGTCTCTATGAGCGCATTCTTGCAGACATCGAGCCGGCCATGTTGCGTGCCTCGCTCGCTGCTACCCATGGAAATCAGTTGCGCGCCGCCGATCTGCTGGGGATCAACCGCAATACCCTGCGCACCAAGCTTCGGGACCGGAAAGTCGTTCCAATGCGGGGTGTTATGGCAAATTTATAAACTGGAACATGAGGCGAGGGCGTTGCCGCGACTGGGCGGCTGCCAGGTATCTCTGTCTCTTTCGCGCAACAACATCTGTTGAAATTCTGCCACACTCAGGGGCATAGTGTCCGCAATGCCTTTGCTTCGCCGTCCCAGCGATTTTCATTTGAGTGCCCGCTTCCGCGGGGTGACGGCTATTGCCGCCATTGTCCTGGTGGGCCTGAGCATTTTTACGGGCTTTGCCACCTTTGCCATCCAGACCGGGCTGACGCCCATCCGTCCTTCGGGGCAAACCACATGGGTCTTGATCATTGCCAATGCAGTCATCGTCATTTTGATGATGGCAATGGTTGGCGTACAACTCTTCCTGCTGATGCGGGAGAAGCGCCGGGGCACACCAGGTGCTGGCCTTCATCTGCGCATGATCGGACTGTTTTCAGTAGTGGCCGTGGCACCTGCAATCCTGGTGGCAGTTTTTGCCGCTGTCACCTTGAACCGCGGCCTGGAGACATATTTTTCCGAGCGCACCCGCAATATTGTCGATACCGCCACCACGGTTGCGGAAGCATACATCAACAGTGCCGGAGACGCGACCCGCACCGACCTCGCCAACATCTCCACTGACCTGTCGCAACAAGTCAAACTCTACAACGATGACCGTGCCGCTTATATACGCCGCGTCGTTCGCCACGGAGTAGTGCGCAATCTCGCCGCCATCTACATCTTTGAAGCAGGTACGAAGCGCATTGAGGCTGGCATGACGGCGAACGAGCGTGTCAAGTTCATTGCGCCAAGCGAAACGGAAATTGCACTCGCCGCCAAGGGAGACGCCGTAGTTGTGCGGCCCGGGCGAGGGGGCAATCTGGTACGTGCGCTGGTCAAATTGCAAGGCTACACCGACCACTATCTTTACATCTACCGACTTGTTGATCCGGTGGTGATGGAACAGCTCACCAAGACACGCGACGCCAAAGCCGAATTCGACCGCCTTCTGCAGCAGCGCGCCGGATTGCAACTTGCATTTGGCCTCATTTATGCACTGCTTGCCAGTGTCTTCCTGCTTGCCGCCATCTGGGCGGGCATGCGCTTTGCCGACAATCTCGTGGCTCCAATTGTCCGCCTTCTCAATGCCGCCCGAGATGTGGCGCGCGGCAATTTCGCCGCCAAGGTCGAAACAGTCGACGGTCCGGGTGATCTCATGACGTTGTCAAATACCTTCAACATGATGACCGATCAGATCAAGCTGCACCGCGATCAGCTTGTCGACACCAATGAGCAGCTCGACGAGCGCCGCCGTTTTACCGAAGCCATGCTGTCAGGCGTAAGCGCCGGTGTGATTGGTGTCGATCCCGACTACCGGATATCGATTGTCAACCGCTCGGCTCTGACGCTGCTTGGCAAGAGCGAAAGTGAACTCTTCGGCATGCTGCTTCCAGACGCCGTGGCGGAATTCGTCAAGCTCTTCAACCTCGCACTTTCACGTCCCTCAGGCTCGGCAGAAGGGCAGGTCGAGATGACCGTCAGGGGGCGTGAATACAACTTCTTTCTGCGCATCACCACCGAACGCTCGAGTGACGCCGAGCACGGCTATGTATTGACGTTCGATGACATGACTGAATTGGTGTCGGCGCAACGCAATTCAGCCTGGGCCGACATCGCGCGCCGCATTGCCCACGAAATCAAGAACCCTCTCACGCCAATCCAGCTTTCAGCCGAGCGCCTGAAACGCAAGTATCTGAAGGAAATCACCTCCGACAAGGCGGTTTTCGAACAATGTACCGATACCATCATCCGTCAGGTCGGTGACCTCGGTCGCATCGTCGATGAGTTCTCCTCCTTCGCCCGCATGCCAAAGGCCGTGCCTGAACCCAACAGCCTGCAAGACGTTGTCACCGATGCCACGGTGCTGCAGCGGGTCTCCGCAGCCGATACACAAATTGAGATTGTCGCCGACAGTCATGTGCCGATCTTTGCTTTCGACCGCCGGCTTGTGACCCAGGCAGTGACCAATCTTGTCAAGAACGCGCGCGAGGCCATCGAGCCACGCCTCACGTCGCGCGAAATTGACGAAGGTCACATCCTGGTGAATTTCGGCATGCAACAGGGCGCGCCCTATCTCTCCGTCACCGACAACGGCATTGGCCTGCCCCAGGAAAACCGCCACCGTTTGGCTGAACCTTACATGACGACGCGCGAGAAGGGCACAGGACTGGGCCTCGCCATCGTCAAGCGCATCATGGAAGAGCATGGTGGTGCATTGACATTGACCGATGCAGCGGCCGGGCAGGGTGCCTGCGTGACGCTGCATTTTCCACCCATTGAAGCAATCCAGAACACCCCCGTTGAGGACGCGTTGAGTTAAGCCATGGCAGCAGACATTCTGATCATTGACGACGAAGCCGACATCCGTGAATTGATAGCGGGCATCTTGCAGGACGAGGGTTTCGAAACCCGTCTTGCTCACAATTCCGATGCAGCCCTGTCTGAGGTGGCACAGCGCCGGCCTTCACTGGTCATTCTGGACATCTGGCTGCAAGGCTCAAAGCTTGATGGTCTTGACTTGTTGCTGGAACTCAAACAACGCATGCCGGATCTACCGGTCGTCATCATATCCGGGCACGGCAACATCGAAACCGCCGTCTCAGCCATCAGACGTGGTGCCTATGACTACATCGAGAAGCCGTTCAACGCTGACCGTCTTTTGCTGGTGGTGAGCAGGGCACTCGAAAACATTCGTCTGAAGCGGGAAAATGAACAACTCAAGGGGCGCACCGGTTTTGACGCCGAATTGATTGGCCAATCGGCAGCAATCAAGGCGCTGAAACTGACGCTTAAGAAGATAGCTCCCACCAACAGCCGCGTGATGATCATGGGCCCCATGGGGGCTGGCAAGGAGCTGGTGGCCCGTACATTGCACACCATGTCGACACGCATCAATGGCCCGTTCGTCGTCTTGAGTGCCGCCACCATGGCGCCTGAACGCCTGGAAGAAAACCTGTTCGGTGTGGAGCAGGGGGAAGGCCGCGGTCATTCTGTCGGTGCCCTCGAAGAGGCGCATGGCGGAACACTCTATATCGATGAAGTTGCTGATATGCCGCTCGAAACACAGGCCAAGATCCTGCGCGTGCTTCTCGATCAAACCTTCCAGCGTGTCGGCGGCACCAAGAAAGTGAAGGTGGATGTGCGCATTCTCTCGTCTACCGCCCGCGACTTGCAAAAGGCCATCTCGGCACAGACGTTCCGCGAGGATTTGTTCCATCGCCTCGGCGTCGTACCAGTTCGGGTTCCGGCACTGGCAGAGCGGCGTGAAGACATTCCGTTGCTCGTCGAACATTTCTCCCGCAGTTTTTCAACTGCATCGGGTCAGGCCACCCGGCGTTTTGCCGATGACGCCATCGCGGTGCTGCAAACCCGGGACTGGCCAGGCAACGTCCGGGAATTGCGCAACAACGTGGAACGCATCATGATACTGGCAGCAGGTGAGGGCCAGGAAGACATCACAACAGCATCCCTGCCGTCCGAAAGTGCCAACGCTGGCTCCACCAGTTTTTCCGGCGAGCACCTGCTGACGATGCCGTTGCGTGAAGCACGTGAAGCCTTTGAACGCGACTATATCGCTGCCCAGCTTTCCCGATACGGCGGCAATATCTCTCGCACGTCAGGCTTCATTGGCATGGAGAGGTCCGCGCTGCACCGCAAAATCAAGATGCTGGGATTGGCCTCACGTGATGAAGAACCGGTCGAATAGCTCTCGTCAATACACGCAAAGATAGCACCTTTTGCCACGACCTGTAGTGTGGTAGTTACGCTTCAGGACGTCGACAAATATAACAACAATAGAGGCACGGGAATCAATGGCCCAGGAAAAGCCCCAAAATTTGCAAGACACGTTTCTCAACCATGTCCGCAAATCTAAAATCCCTGTGACTGTGTTTCTCGTCAATGGCGTGAAACTGCAGGGGATCATCACCTGGTTTGACAATTTCTGCCTGTTGCTGCGTCGCGATGGTGTTTCGCAGCTTGTCTACAAACATGCGATTTCCACCATCATGCCCGGCGCTCCAATCAGCCTGTTCGACGATGAAAACGGTGGCACTTGATTGCACGTAAGCCGGCTCGCAAAGGGGCCGTGACAATTGGCGAGGGTGAAGCCCCGGCCGGCAACACTGGAGTTGCGATCGTCATTCATGTGGAGCCTAAAGTCTGGCACCCAGGAACTTGGACGAAGCGCACAAACGCGCCTCGATGAAGCACTTGGCCTGACCCGCGCCATTCATTTGCTGGTGGCCCAGTCGATCATCGTGCCGCTCGCCAAACCCAAGCCGGCCACATTGATCGGTTCCGGCAAAGTCGAGGAAATCGCCAAGCTGGTCGAGGAGGCGGATGCCGGGCTGGTTATCGTCAATGCCCAGCTTTCCCCAATTCAGCAACGCAATCTCGAACGCGCATGGAAGGCCAAAGTTCTGGATCGCACCGGCGTCATTCTGGAAATTTTTGGCGAACGCGCCTCAACGCGTGAAGGTGCGTTGCAGGTGGAACTGGCACATTTGCGCTATCAGAAAGGCCGTCTGGTGCGCTCATGGACACACTTGGAACGGCAGCGCGGTGGCTTCGGCTTCCTCGGCGGCCCCGGTGAAAGTCAGATTGAAGCGGACCGGCGTCTGATTCAGGAACGTATTGCACGGTTGGAAAAACAACTGGCCGATGTGGTGAAAACCCGTGGCCTGCATCGGGCAGGGCGGGCCCGCGTACCCTATCCTGTCGTGGCACTTGTAGGCTACACCAACGCTGGCAAGTCCACACTCTTCAACAAGCTCACCAATGCCAAGGTACTGGCAAAAGACATGCTGTTCGCCACGCTTGATCCAACCATGCGGGTGATAACGTTGCCCCGTGGCCGCAAGATCATCTTGTCTGACACGGTCGGTTTTATTTCTGATCTGCCGACCTCACTTATTGCTGCCTTCCGCGCCACGTTGGAGGAAGTACTGGAAGCTGATGTCATCCTTCATGTCCGGGATGTCAGCCACCTCGAGAGCGACGCCCAGGCCAAAGATGTTCACAAGGTTCTGGATGAGCTTGGCATCGGTGAGGCCAACCGCAGCCACATGCTGGAAGTGTGGAACAAGGCTGACTTGCTGGAACCACTTGAGCACGCCCAACGCGAAGCTTCCGCTGCCCGCAGGGAGGATTGTGTTCTGGTGTCGGCGGTCGATGGCAGTGGCGTAGATGTGCTGCTGGCGCGCGTCGAAGACCGCATCGGCCGCACTGCTGATGTCTACACAGTTACTTTGGCTGCGGAAGATGGCAAAGGGCTCGCCTGGTTGCACCGGCGCGGCGAAGTCATTGCCCGGAGTGACCTGAAGGATGGACGCGTGCGCCTTGAAGTCCGCATGGATGAAGAACGTACCGGCCAGGCCAAGGTCATGTTCGGCCGCGCCATGCGCAAGAAGTCCTAAAGCCCCTTCGCCTTCGCCTCGTCCCAGAAGCTGTCCATCTCGGTGAGATCAGACTGAGCAGGCGTTTTGCCCCGTGCTTTCAGGGCGTCCTCGATATAGGCGAAGCGGCGGCAGAACTTGTCATTGGCACCGCGCAACGCTGCCTCCGGATCAAGGCCATAGTGGCGCGCCAGATTGGCCATGACGAACAGGAGATCACCCAATTCCTCGGCCCGCTTGTCCGCAGGCGCTGACTTGAGTTCGGTCAGTTCCTCAGCAATTTTGTCATAAACCTGGTCTACCATCGGCCAATCGAAGCCGACCCTGGCCGCCTTGGCTTGAAGCTTGCGGGCGCGCGTCAGACCGGGCAGGGCGAGGGGTACGGTATCCAGCAACCGGTCTGGTACCTGGTTTGTGACTTCGCGCTCCTTGGCCTTGTTGGTTTCCCAGAAACCCTTGGCAGCGCCAGCCGTACGCGCTTGCTCGTCTCCAAAGACGTGGGGATGACGGCGGATCATCTTGCGGCAAACAGCCTCGACCACGTCATCAAAGGTAAAGCTGCCTTCCTCGGCCGCCATCTGGGCGTGATAGATGGGTTGCAGCAGCAGGTCGCCCAATTCATCGCAAAGGTCGGCGCGGCTTCCTCGTGCGATGGCATCCGCCACTTCATAGGCTTCTTCGATTGTGTAGGGCGCGATGCTGGCAAAGTCCTGCTCGAGGTCCCACGGACAACCCGTGACCGGCGTACGCAGCGCCACCATGATGGCCCGCAGGGTGGCAATGTCCCTGGGGTCCATCCTGGTCGGGTCGGGCGCGGCCTGAGAGGGTGCGGAGGGCGCAACCACAGAGCCGGTTTTGTCAGTCATCGCAGCCCCATTTCAAGTTCTCATCCGTTCGCATAATATATATTATGGAATATTAAGTGCGCTCACCGAAATGCAATATTTTGGCCCCCGGCAAGCACTTAGCTGCAATTCATGCTCTCAAGGTCAGCGTAACGACTTCTGGGCTGGCCACTCCCTGGGCTTGCACGATACGATCTTGTTGCCCTGGGCATCCCATTCGTTGTTCAGACAGTCGAACCAGTATGGCGTCTGCTTGGCGAAGGCTGTGTCCTTGAAACGTGCCTGCAACAGTTCCTGGGCCGGTTTCGAATATGCCCTGTGGCCGCCATGCCAATTGCAGCCATAACGCACAACCTTGCTGGACAGCGCCAGAGCCTCAGGCGCGCCGTCCTGGCCCTTGCTGCCCTTGGCCCACCTGGTGGCCGCCTGCGACAGCATCCTGGGTGCCGAGGCAGCCTTGGCCAGCTTGCTGACCTCGCTCCAGTCCACGGCCTTCACCATGGCATGTGACTTCAATAGCCCGTCTCGTGCAGTTTCAGCCACCGCAAGCGCGCCTTCTTCAAGCACCACCTTCAGCTCAGTGGCGTTGTAGTCACGCACGGCCATCAGGCCGGCGTCCTCATCGATGCTGTTACGCAGTGCGCCAAGATGGCGGCCAGTTTCCAGCGGACACCACCAATTCTTGTCGTTGTGGTCATAGGCATCAATGGCGGCAAAACTGTCGCGCTTGGTTTCAATTGCGTCCGTCCAGTCCGGTGAATTTACCAGAATGCCAAACCGCGGATTGCGCAGTATGGTTAACTGCCACTGGTGGTCAGCACGGAGTTTTGGGAATTCCGACTTCACCGCTTCATAGGCCGCCTTCACTTCGGGATTGAGCGCCAGCATCTTGTTGGTGTCAGAGTTGTTGGGTGTGCGGCCCCGGGCATAGTCACGGGTCCATGCCGCCCGGGCCAGAAGTGCGCGTTGCTCAGGTGCAAATACTTCGTTGTCAGCGAGACGCCGCAGAGTTTTGGCAGGCAACAGATTGAAAATCGGATTGGTGAGCTTGGCGGTAGAGAGTTTCAGCGCATCGATGAACTTCGCCTCGTCTTCGGCCACCCAGGCAAGGAAATCGCTGTACGTGCTGAGCTTGGCATCACGCTCATAGTCCGGCTTGGCGCGAATGGCAGCGACGAATTCAGGGGTGACGAGGGTATCACGCAGTCGCCTCCCCTCCTCTGCGTTGCCGGTGGCCAGAATGCTTTTCATCAGGTCCGGTACCACAAAGTCAATATAGGTTGCCGACGTCGAGACTGGCAGAGCGCGCAGCTGGGCGTATGCTTCGTCATAACGTTTTGCCTGCGCCGAAAGACGCGTGGCGTGAGTGATCAACGATGCAACGGCAGCCGTTTCAGGCGCATCGCCACAGCTGCTCTGCGCCTTTTCGGCCGCCGCCTTTGCTTTGGCCCAAAGCGCTGCACGTGACGGGTCATCAGCGCCCGCTTTCAGTGCATCAATCATGTCCTTGGCTGGACCTGTGATACCGGATCCGGCGGGTTGAAGTGCCATGGCGCGATCGACGTATGATACTGCCCAGCTGTTCCACTTGGCCCCAACCATCGACCACGGCGCCCGCTTGTACATGTGATCGACCGATTGCCCGGCCATCATCCACAGCGCCATGGGGTGCTTGCGTGAAGCATCAACAATTGCCTTGGACAATGTCGGAGCCGCCGGCAATTGGCCGCGCACCCACCAATCGTCCTGCTTTTCGCGCACCCCGACAAAGTCGATGTCATAAAGCGCCGAGCCATATTCACCTTGTGACTTCTCGTTGGCCATCACAGCGGCGGCGGGTTGGCTCAAAGTGGCAACGGTATTGTCGATCAGGGTTGTCCAACCCTCGGCCGTGTCTTCCAGGTTGGCGATGTAGCCTTGCAATTCTTTGGTGATCGTATGAACCGAAGCAAGGGAAGGATCAGCGAGAATGGCCGCAGCCTCAGTGCGCGCTTCCACCAGATTCTTGGCATTGGCCAACAGGTTCGCGACGTTGTAGCGCGCCGCCGCCTTGTGGGCGGAATTGCTGGCGCCAATTGCCTTGAACAACTGTATCGCCTTGGTCTTGTCGGTACCGTAGAAGGCGACCGAAGCCTCCTGGTAGGCCCGGTCGTCAGATTGCAATTGTGCATGCTCCGGCTTCACCTCAATGGGTGCAGGCAGTGCTGTTTGATCAGCTCCTGCGCCTTCGCAGGCCTTCAACACGCGCGCCTGCGATTTCAGCCACTGTTTGATGTAGGGATCGGTTGCGCCAAGTTGCGTGACACGCCCATTCAAAACTTCAAGCGGATAACTCAGCCGGCATTCATATGGCGTGTTCTGCAACTCGGGCATATCGGGGGCAAGTTCGGCCGTGCGCTTGCGCCATGCATCACTGGCGGCATAGCCACTGTATGATGGGCCATCGGCCTTTGCCGCAGGAGCCCCCAGTCCATTCAATTGACGCCAACCAGCAGCGCCAAAGGGCTCAGCCGCGAATGCATCAACAGCGGCATTGAGTTTTTCTGGTGCACAAGCCGCCTGTGCCAACGCGGGTGCAGCCTGGGCAAGGGCGGACACGGAAAGGGCAAAGGCGAAACTGATGTGTCGGCGGGTCATGGCGGCGTACTCCTGGGTATTTGAAAGACGGTGGGAAGATCAGGACTCAATCACCAGGCCATCATAGGCCGGTTTCACGCCCGGTGGCAGGTCCTCGCACAGGGTGGCATAGTCCATGTCGATATGCATATTGGTGAGGATCGTCTGCCGGGGTTTCAGCCGGCCAATCCACTCTAGTGTTTCAGGCAAACTGAAATGACTGGGGTGCGGGGTGCGCTTCAGTGCGTCCACAATCCACAGGTCGAGCCCCTGAAGGGCGGCAACTGCCGCTTCTGGCAGTCCGTTCAAGTCCGGTGTGTAGGCAACAGCGCCAATGCGAAATCCCAAGGCATTGATGTTGCCGTGGGTTACATTGAACGGCAGGGCCTGAAGTGGCTCACCCTGTCCTTCCGTCGCAAAGCGTTCGCCCGAGACAAGTGCATGGTGTTGCAGGATCGGAGGATACTCGCTGCCCTCAGGAGAGACGAAACAGTAGGCAAAGCGCGACATGAGCATGGCCGACGTGGGCGCATCAGCCCAGATGGGAACACGGCGCTTCTTATTGAGGTAAAAACCCCGAAGCTCGTCGATGCCATGGGTGTGGTCGGCATGTTCATGGGTGTACCAAACGCCGTCAATGTCGTGGACCTTGGCTGAAAGCATCTGCTCACGGAGATCAGGTGACGTGTCGATCAGTACCCGTGTGGTGCCACCCGTAGCGATTTGCTCGAGCATGATGGAGCAGCGGCGGCGCCGGTTCCTGGGGTTTGCCGGGTCACACTGGCCCCAGTCACCACCAACGCGGGGCACACCACCTGACGAGCCACACCCCAGTATGGTGATGCGCAAGCTCATGCAAAGCCGGCAGGACGGGGTACTTTGTTGAAGTACCGGAAGAAGTTGTCGCTGGTGATTTTGGCCATGTGCTCGACGGACACACCGCGCGTATCTGCAAGCGTCGCCAGTGTATTCATCACAAAGGCAGGTTCATTGGATCTGCCCCGGTGTGGCACGGGCGCGAGATAGGGTGAATCAGTTTCGACGAGGATGCTGCTTTCCGGCAAGGCCTTGGCGGTGTCGCGCAGGTTCTGGGCCGACTTGTAAGTGAGAATTCCACTGAACGACACGTACAGACCAAGTTCCACGCCCTTCTTCGCCAGCCAATCCTGCGAAGTGAAACAGTGCAACACCGCCTTGAACGGCCCCTTGGACATTTCTTCTTCCAAAACCCGCGCCGTATCATCTTCAGCTTCACGCGTGTGAATGACCAGCGGCAGTCCGGTCTCGCGGGCGGCAGCGATGTGGTTGCGAAACCCGATCATCTGCGCTTCGCGTGGCGAAAGGTCATAATGGTAATCAAGTCCGGCCTCGCCAATGCCGACAACCTTTGGATGTTTGGTAAGCCGCACAATCTCCGATACCGGCACGTTGAGCTCTTCATGTGCATTGTGCGGGTGCGTTCCTACAGTGCAGTAAACGTTGGCATTTTCCTCCGCAATGCGGCGGAGGTTGTCGAATTTGGCAATCCGCGAACTGATCGACAGCATGAGACCGACGCCAGCCTCTTCCGCCCGCATCAATATGCCGGGGAGGTTTTCTTCCATGCCCTCGAAATCGAGGTGGCAGTGGCTATCAACGACAGTTGGCCGCATCATGACTTTGGAGCGTCTGCCTCGACTGGTTCAACATAGCGCGGGAAAACGGGAATGGGTGCAGGCAGCGGTGTTCCTGCAACCAGCCCCTGCTCCAGATCGGCAAAGCGCCGCGCGGATTCAGGTACCGCCAGCAGATCAAGCAACATTGCAGCTGATTGCGGCACATAGGGCTGAATGAGAATGCCAACACGGCGCAATACATCTGCCGTCACGTGCAGGACAGTGTCCATGCGCGCGGGATCGGTTTTCTTCAGTGCCCATGGCTCCTGGCCCGCGAAGTAACGGTTGGCATCGGCCACGACCTTCCAGATTGCATCCATGGACTTGCTGATGGCGTAGGCCTTGTGCTGGTTGCGGCATTCCGCGAGCAGCGCCCGGGCACTGTTGAGCATAGTGGAGTCTGCGTCCGACAGCGGACCGATTACCGGCACTTTGCCTTCACAGTTCTTGCTGATCATGGAGAGCGAACGTTGCGCCAGATTGCCGAGGTCATTTGCGAGATCGGCATTCATCCGCCCAACAATGGCCTCGTGGCTGTAGGAACCGTCAGCCCCATAGGGCACTTCGCGCATGAAGAAGTAGCGCACCGGATCAACTCCGTAAGCTTCGACCAGATCAGCCGGAGAAACCACGTTGCCAGTGGACTTCGACATTTTCTCGCCCCTGTTGAACAGGAAGCCGTGCACCACAATCTGCTTTGGGATGGCAAGCTTCGCCGACATCAGGAAGGCTGGCCAATAAATTGCGTGGAAGCGTGTGATATCCTTGCCGATAACGTGGGCTGATGCAGGCCAGAAACTTGCTTTCGGCGCATTCGCATCAGGAAAACCCGTCGAAGTAATGTAGTTGGTCAGGGCATCGACCCAGACATACATCACATGCTTTGGATTGCCCGGCACCGGAATTCCCCAGTCGAATGTCGTGCGGCTCATTGACAGATCATTGAGGCCACGCTCGACAAAGGAGATGACCTCGTTGCGATACTGGTCAGGCACAATGAAATCCGGGTGCATGGTGTAATGCTCAAGCAACGGCTTGGCGTATGCAGAGAGCTTGAAGAAATAGCTTTCCTCCTCCACCCACTCCACCAGCGTGTTGGTTTTGGCGGAGAAGCGACGACCCTCGCGCTCCTCGGTTTCATCCTCGCCGTAGTAAGCTTCGTCGCGCACTGAGTACCAACCGGAATACTTCGACAAATAGATGTCGCCGTTGGCCTCCATGCGTTTCCATATTTCGCTGACAGCTTCCTTGTGACGTTGAGAGGTGGTGCGCACAATGTCGTCGGCATGGGCATTGAGCAACTCACCCATGGCTTCAAACTGGGCGGCAGTCCGGTCGGCCAGGGCTTGCGGGGTCAATCCTTCGCGTGTCGCAGTCTGCTGCATTTTCTGGCCATGCTCGTCCATGCCGGTGATAAACAGAACCTCCGCACCATCGAGACGCTGAAAGCGCGCCATCACATCCGTGGCGATACGTTCATAGGCATGGCCAATGTGTGGGGCACCGTTGGCGTATGGAATGGCCGTGGAAATCAGGTATTTGCTTGTCATCCAGGGGCTTCTGCCCCGGAATCAGGCTGCCTTCAAGGCATCTTCGATACTGCCCAGAGCGTTCAGTGCCGCAGTCCGCCGGTCAAGATTGTATCCCGCTACAACACCACGATGAACTGCGATCTGCTGATGCGCCCGCGCCAAGGCCAAGGCCCGCCCGGTTCCCGGCTGTGCCGCTGCTTCGCGTGCCAGCCAGTCCAGCAGCAAGTCGGCAAAAGTCTCGAAGTCCTGCACTGCCGCCTGGCGCTGGCTGAAGTGCCCGGCAATCGCGAGCTTCGCCGGGCCTGCGAGGGACTTGGCTTTCTGGAACGCTTCGAATGCCTTGGCTCCGCTGGACTCGAGCAATTCCAGCACCCTACCCGGCGATCCATTTGACAATCTCACGCCAACATCGAGCGCCGAGGAATTTGGCACTGGCGTCAATGGCAGCCGCTGCATGGCTGTCATCACATCGGCATCGGAGAGTGGTGACAACGCCAGGCGGCGGCAGCGCGAACGCAGTGTTCGCAGCAATCGTCCGGGACGGTGAGATACGAGTAATATCAATGCCTTATCTGGTGGTTCCTCAATCAGTTTGAGAAGTGCGTTGGCAGCCTCCGTGTTGAGTTCGTCGGCGCTGTCTACGATCGCCACACGCCAGCCGCCGCTCCCCGAGGTCCGGGCGAAAAACTCTGACATTCGCCGGGCATCATCAACGACAATCTCCTGCCGCAACCGCCGCGGCTTGGAATCATTGAACTCGCGTTCCAGCACGAACAGATCGGGATGGGCTCGCGCTGCAATCCAACGCCCGGTTTGATTGGCATTGCTGAATGACAACACATAATCCGCCAGCCTGTACGCCAGTGTCGCCTTGCCAATGCCGCGTGGGCCGGTGATGAGCCACGCGTGGTGTGGCTTACCCGAGGTGAAGGCGTCATGGAACCGTGCCTGCTCCACGTCGTGGCCCACGAGCACAGGAGTGAGTCGTGGGTGCCAGGCAACCTCTCGCGGATCATCAAGTTCCTCAGCCATCCAGTCGCGCCTCCACAGCTTTCACGACATCGGCAAAAACCTGGTCAGGACCAGCAGCAGCATCAATGATCACACAGCGGCCGGGTTCCGCTTTGGCAATGGCCAGAAATCCGGCTCGCAACTTGCTGTGAAAAACAAGTCCCTTGCGCTCGAAGCGATCTTCATTGTTGGTGCCGCGTGTCGAGGCGCGGGCCAACCCTCGCTCAGGCGGTAGATCAAAGATCAGCGTCAGATCGGGTACGCACTCACCTACAGCCGCTTTTTCAAGCGCGGCAATCACATCTGCTGCAACACCACCTGCATGGCCCTGATAGACCCGTGTCGAATCCATGAACCGGTCAGAGATGACAACAGCTCCGCGCGCCACGGCTGGTTCTATCACAGTGCGGACGTGGACTTCGCGCGCCGCTGACATAAGCATCGCCTCAGAAGCAGCCGACCAGTTTGCGATATCGCCAGAAACCAACAGGCCACGCAAAGCTTCTCCCTGCGGTGTGCCACCAGGTTCGCGTGTCAACACCACCTCACGACCCTTCGCCCGCAAATGTTCTGCAAGGCGTTTGGCGTGGGTGGATTTGCCAACTCCCTCGCCACCCTCCAGCGAAATGAAAAACCCGCGTTTCAACCGCCGAACACCATGATCATGGCGCTGTCGAGCGCCTTCTGCCACATTGATTCTATGGGTTCGACCGAAGCCGCAGTTGTCACAGGCAACTCGGCAATGGCCCTCCCCTCGATGAAAACCTTGACAGTACCCACTTGCTCGCCTGATTTCACAGGAGCAAGCAACGGGCCTTTGTAGTTGAGCTTCACTTCCGCCGTCTTGCGCTCTTCCTTGGTCAGGGCCACGCTGAAGGAATTCTTGGTGATGAGGTCAACCCAATCAGCCGAACCGCCCCAGACACGGGCCCTGCCCACGCGATCGCCCTCAGCATAGACTTCAATGGCGCGGAATTTGGAAAGACCCCAATCAAGCAACTTCTCCGCCTCGTTCTTGCGCTCTTCAATTGAGGGCAAGCCGGCAATGACCATGATGAGTCGGCGGCCATCACGTTCAACCGTACCAACAAGGCCATAGCCCGCCTCTTTGGTGAATCCGGTCTTCATGCCATCGGCACCGGGATAGTCCGCCAGAAGCGGATTTCGGTTTGGTTGCGATATCTCGTTCCAGGTGAATGACTTCTCGCCATAAATAGGGAAGTAGTCTGGATGATTGAGAATGATGTAGCGGGCCAACAAAGCTATATCGCGCACGCTCATCTTGTGGTTCGGATCCGGCAGGCCAGTGGAATTCCGGAATGTGGAATTCTTGAGGCCGATCGCCTCCGCCTTTGAGTTCATCCGGTTGACGAAGGTCTGTTCCTTCCCGTCTATCCCTTCAGCCAGCGTGATGCAGGCATCGTTGCCGGAATGAATGATGGAGCCGCGCAACAAATTCAAGATGCTGATCTCGGACTTGGCTTTGGCATACATCGTGGAACCCTTGGCCGCAGCACCACCTTTTTTCCAGGCATTGGTGCTGACGGTGAAGAGTTGGTCCGGCTTCAGGTCACCCGACTTCAGGAGATCAAAGACGATGGCCTGCGTCATGAGTTTGCTCATGCTCGCGGGCGGCACTGGGACATCAGGGTCCTTTTCGAAGTAAACCCGGCCCGATTTCGCATCCATCAGTATGGCATTGCGCGCAGTTGCAACATACGGTTCATCGCCAAGAGTTTGCGCGCCCGCAGCGACCACAAACATCCACAGCAAGATTGAAATCGAGGCAGGAAAACGCAGGGGTAACATTGCAGCACCAGGTTCCTTCACAGGCACCAGTGTTAGTTCCGCAAGGCGAAAAATGCAATCGTTACCGCGACCTGCAAAACTGTTTTGAGTTACTAGCCTCCGATTTTGGCGGCCACTTGCTGAACCCGCACACGCCTGATCTTGGCGCCCGGGAAACCAGAATCCTGCACGTTGTAAAGCAGCCGAGCTGCGTCGTCTTCCGTCCCAACCGGGCGGGATTGCAAGCGGTACAGCGGTCCATCATTGCCCTCAAACTGGAACATTTGCATTTCCATGGAAGACGACAATTGCTCATAGGCAGCATCCGCATTGTCGCGGTTGCCAAAGGTCGCCACGTGAACGACAAATCCGGCCGTAGCAAAGCTGTCATCAGCATCATTCTGTGCCGGTTGTGGAAGCTTGAAAGCCACCGTTTGCGCGACGGGCGGTTCGGTTTTCTGATTTGAGGTATCGGCTTCAGCCACCATGGAATCCGGCGCATCACCGCGTGACGCCCCGGCAAGTTGGCGGATGCTTGACCCACGCTTCAATTCGCCGTTCATCATCGCAAGGTGCTTGTAGGCCTTGTCATTAAGCGGTGCATCGGCAATCCACTGAACCCGCACTTCTGTCTTGCCCTTGTGGCGGAAGCCCAGAGCATCAGAACTGCGTTTCGAAAGGTCGATAATGCGCGTGCCAACGAACGGACCACGGTCGTTGATGCGAACGATGACCTGACGCCCGTTGTCGAGATTTGTTACCTTGGCGTAGCTTGGCAATGGCAGTGTCGGATGCGCGGCAGTCAGGTCGTTCATGTCAAACCACTCACCGTTGGAGGTTTTGCGTGCATGGAATGCCTCGCCATACCACGATGCCATGCCGGTCTTGTCATATCCTGGTTGTTCCTTGGGAGTGAACCAGCGTCCAGCCACCTGATAGGGCTTGCCAACGTGGTACTTGCCGCCACCTTCAGGAATTGGCCCCTTGCCCTTGTAGTATGGGCTGCCCTTTCCCGCGAAGGGATCAAGCTGCGAGGACTTGTGTTTTTTCGCACTCGATGAACAGCCGACGAGGGCGAGCGCAATCAATCCCATCAATACCAGAAACCAGCCTTGACGCTGCATGGTGAAACTCCCAACCGGCCTCCCGTCCCGAAGAGGCATATGCACGTGACCCCACAGTCACATGCAGGAGCATGCCGTGAACGCGCTGAATTCCCGGTTGAGATTCTTGGTTAATGAGAGATGAGGACAGACCGCACGCGCACGGCTCGCAATGCTAGTTGCCCTGACTTTCGACAGGCGGTGCCGTTGACCCAGTTTGTGTCGCTGCTGCCTGCAGCCCATCCAGCCGGGCCAGATTGGCCTGCGCCATCTGATTGCCCTTGGCAATCGCTGCACGGTAATATTCGCGGGCTTTCACCACGTCTTTCGTGGTGCCCCAACCCATTTCATAGAGACTGCCGAGATTGTTCAAGGCCCAAGCATCACCATGGCTGCTGGCTTCATTGAAGAGCTTGTAGGCCTGCGCATAGTCACGCATCACGCCCTGCCCGCGCACGTGCAGCAGGCCTAGATTAACCTTGGCCGGGGCATAGTCCTGATCAGCCGCTTTCTGGAACCACTGCGCCGCCTTTTCGATGTCGGCCTCAACACCATCACCGCTTTGCAGTCGCAGACCAAATTCGTTTTGGGAAGGAGCATGGCCCTTGTCCGCACCGGCCTGGAACAGGGTCGCCGCAGCTACTTTGTCGGGCGTCAGACCCTTCGCGCCCTTGCTGATCAATTTTGCCAGCCGGTATTGCGCTTCAATATTTCCCTTGAGTGTGGCTTCACGATACCAGCGTGCCGCTTGCTGGGCATCCTTTTTGGCCTCAAGTCCATTTTCGTAGTGCATGGCGACGGCAAGTTGTGCCGTGTCGTCCCCAGCCTTGGCGAGTTTCATTTTTTTCGCGAAGGACAATCCTTCCAACGGCATGCCCTGCTGGGCAAATGCAAGTGCAGCGCTGAGAGCGATTGCGAGGGTGAGTGATGTTACGCGAGCAAACAGGCGCAATGCCATTTCAACCACCAATGAATCAAACGCCCCGTCGTGTCAGCATTATAGCACTACCGCACGCGTTGGAAACGGTTCTTTTTGCAAAGTGGTCCCCAACACCCTTCCAGAATCATGCTGTTTCCAGATAGTCGCATTTCTGCACGGTAAGTGCCACCGTCGTCAGCGTTGTAAATTCGGCCTTTCCAGCGATTCGCACCGGCAGGAGCCATGCCGCTGACAACCTGCAATCCCATGATGCGGCGATTGCGCAATGATGGATTTGGATTTTCGTGGTCTGTCTTGGGTTTGCCGACTTTGTTAAGTGGTTGCGCAAGCCCAATGATATTGGCGCAGAGGCTGTTGCTTCCACAATAGCGCACACGCACCGTTACCTTCCCGTTCGCCATCCGCCACACACCTTCAGGGCTGTTCTCCGCAAACACCGGCGACGTAAACAACAGGACGAGAAAGACTGCCGAAGCTTTGCACCATATTGTCGGCAAGATTCTGGAAAAAAAAATGGTATTGACGAACATATCGGTCCTCCGCGCCTGCGCTGGCAATTGCCAGGTTGTGAATGCTGCGTTAGCATTATCAGCCTTGGAGGAAACCGCCATGGCCGACGTCACGCAACTAAATCGGAAGCCAATCGCAACTTCAGCAGAAATGCAACTGCGTATCGACTTGGCGGCTGCCTTCCGTTTGGCCGCACATTTTGACTGGCATGAGGCGGTTGCAAATCATTTCAGCCTGGCTGTCTCGCCGGACGGCAAGCAATTCCTCATGAACCCGCGCTGGAAACATTTTTCCCGCATCCGAGCCTCGGATCTCCAGCTTCTCAACGCCGCCGACAATTCCACCATGGACCAGCCGGATGCGCCCGACCTCACAGCCTGGAGTATTCATGGCCGGCTGCATGCCCTGCTCCCGCACGCACGCTGTATCATCCATCTGCATCCACCCTATGCCACGGCACTTGCCTCACTGGCGGACCCGGAGATTAAACCCATCGACCAGAATACCGCGCGCTTCTTCAACCGCATTGCCATTGACATGAATTATGGCGGCATGGCCAACTCGGATGCCGAAGGTGAGCGTCTGGCAAGCCTGCTCGGCAATCGCTCCATCATGATGATGGGAAACCACGGTGTGCTGGTTTGCGCGTCAACTGTGGCTGAAGCTTTCGACCTTACCTATTACCTGGAGCGGGCCTGCCGCAATATGATCCTGGCTTACCAGACAGGCCAGAAATTACATGTGATGAGCGATACGGTGGCCGAAAAGACGGCGCGGGAATGGGAAGCCGACCGCGACCAGTTTCTTTCACATTTCTCAGAAATGAAAACGATCCTTGACGACAAGGACCCCAGCTACGCGAACTAAAGCCACCTGACCGACACGTCACATCCGGAAATTTTGGATTGCGTACCTGCCCTTGACCGGGCGACCCCGCTCCGCCATATCGCAGCCGTCGCGTCTGCGGAGGGGTGGCGGAGTGGTCTATCGCGGCGGTCTTGAAAACCGTTGGGGGTGCAAGCCTCCCGGGGGTTCGAATCCCTCCCCCTCCGCCACACGATTGAATCGAAACCAGTTCGGTGCATCACTGCTGAAAAGTGAAGCCGCAGTTCTTCTGCACCGACGCTTGCTGGATGGCACTCATCTGGCCCTTGAGATTGGCAAGTTCATTGGCGTTGGTGCCGTCGCCTTCATTCGCGAGGATGACAGGCCAGAACAGAATGACATCCACGGTAGTTTTGACCACGTCGTTCTTGCGGGCCTTGTCTTGCTGACCAGCTGCTACAGCGGCGCGCTGTGAAATCACCTTGCGCTTCTGCCTGCAGCTGCTCGCACGTGAATTCTGGTATTTGACAGGTGACACATATGACGGCGCTATGTCTGCCGAATTTGATGCGCAACAGCCAAGAACAGTGCAATAGCGCAACCAAAATCTAATTCTCATGAATTTCGCCCCTCGATGAAATTGCAATCAAAGAATTGTAAGTTGATTCGTGCCTACACCTAAAAATGATGGCTCATTGCGATACAGGCAGTACCGAACTGGGGCACAGATTTCGGAATGAAGCAGAACGTGATCTGATCGAGGTGAAAGTGAAGACCTGACGCTGAATACCCAACGTCAGGCTACCTAGGCAGTCTCTGGCTTAACCTATGCGCTTGGAACGAGCGATCACACATACGCAAGGATTGCTGGCTGCAGGGATTTTCATCTCTTCGATTGCATGAAGAATATTCATTTGTCAGTTAACTCAATCTTAATCAGTCTTGAAATGTTGCGACAAGTCACGTCTCGTTAGACTGTCCGCACGAAAATAGGATTACGGGTTCGTCAGGGGGCAGTCCTGCGGCCGTGTAGATCGTCGCTTCACATATTGTTGGCGAATTGAGCGTCTTCGGACGCGAATGTTGCCATTGGTATGGAACTTGCAGAAGTCAGTTGCGGGGGCAGAAATCTACATGGTTTGTAAGGAGAAGCCCTATGAAGCGTACATTGATCACAGCAAGTATTCTTGCCCTGATGGCCACCAACTCCCACGTGATGGCCGCTGAATGCGGACCGGCAATTCAGAACTGGGTGAATGGTTCGAAGACCACGTGCCCGGTGCGGCAACTCGAACATGGCGACAGGACATTTATAACTCCTGCGGTGAATGCGCCTCCGGCCTCGCGAAGAACGGACTATTGCCACGAAAAAGGCGAGTATTCTTCGAATGAAGTCAGGCGGCAGCGAACTCGGTTCTTGACGATTTCCGAGCGGCGCTTCTACGTTTCTTAGCAAACGCAATGTTTCGGCCGGAGCAACTTGCTCCGGTCGCTACTTCGTGATGGCAAAGTTCTGACGCTGGTAACTCAAGCGGCCCGGAAACGCTCAATATCTTCGCGCAAACTCCTGAGCAGCGGCAGAAGAGGGCTGTTCGTGTCGTTGCCCCCTATCCCCCGCTCACGTCGCAAACACTTCTGCGGCGGTGAGCTTGCGCAACAAATCATCGTAAGTCGTGGCAAAGTTGCCCTCTAGCAAATTGGCAGCGGCGGCGCGGGCCGCCTCGGCGTTTGGTACCCGTGCCCGAAGGGCATAAATATCTGGTAACGCGGCCTGTGGCTCGAGATCGACCTCAGCTGCAGTAGAAGATTGCGGCACCTGAGGTGATGCTTCAAAGACTGTCGCGTCTTCCTCCATACCGGTTGAAGTTACTTGCGTTGAATTGCGGGACAAGACCTGTTTGCCATCACCCCCAGGGCGAGTCATCGTCAGGTCACATGTGCTGCACATGTCGAAATAGGAATTACGCGCATCATTGATGAACCCTTCAAGCGCCGCGATTGCCTGGGCCACAAATTGCTCGCCGACTGCGAAAGTGCCGCGGCCTTGGTCTTGGCATGCGGTGAGTGCCGCAAGAACCCCGGTCGCCCGCATCAGTGCGATTCCCATACTGTCGGCTGGATGTGTGTCTTTTGATACATTTGCTGTTGCCATGTTCTGCTGCCCTTATGTCCCCCAGAGTACACAAAACCGCGAAAATCTTGGTGGCCCCGTCATGTCCGGACACCCTGCCCACAGACGCTGCGAGCACAACTTTCAGCAACTCAACTAACGCAAGTCCTTGATTCGCGTAACTGTTGCTTGCGCGGGGCTAGGCTGCAGGCTCGGTCCTTGCCCCCGCCGTCTGGCTGCGGTTTGATGGTCTCGAAGAACGGGAGAGGTCAGAATGCGGATTGCCATCATCGGCGCGGCTGGCATGTTGGGCCACAAGCTCGTGCAGCGCCTGGCCAGGGATTGCAGCATCGGCGGCAAATCCATTCGTGCGGTGCTGCGGCACGACGTGGTGCTCGCCCCAGCACCCCCTCCGGCTCCTTTCGACGTCGAAACACATATCGGCGATCTGTCGGCTGCCGACGAAGCTGCCAAGCTTGTCGCCTGGAAACCTGACCTGATATTCAATCTGGCAGCCATTGTCTCAGGCGAGGCAGAGGCCGACTTCGAGAAGGGTTATCGCGTCAATCTTGACGGCACCCGCCACCTTCTGGAAGCCATCCGCGTTGCTGCACCCACGCCGGCGCCACGCCTTATATTCACCTCGTCTATTGCCGTCTTTGGCGCGCCATTCCCCGATGCAATTGGCGATGAATTTCTCACCGCTCCCCTCACCTCCTATGGTACGCAAAAAGCAATCTGCGAACTTCTGGTGTCGGATTATTCCCGCCGGGGCTTTGTAGATGGCATCGCACTTCGCATGCCCACTGTATGCGTACGGCCCGGCAGACCCAACAAAGCAGCGTCCGGCTTTTTCTCGAATATCATCCGTGAACCGCTGAACGGCATCGAAGCCGTGTTGCCCGTGGATGATACGGTGCGCCACTGGCACGCCTCTCCGCGCGCCGCCGTGGGCTTTCTTACTCAGGCAGCTGCCATGGGCGGAGCCAGTCTTGGAAACCGCCGCGCCCTCACGCTTCCCGGCTTGTCGTGTACAGTGGCCGAGCAGATCGCAGCGCTTGAACGCATTGCCGGGACCAAGGCTACGGGATTGATCCGCCGCGAACCAGATGAAACCATCCGCCGGATTGTTGCGGGTTGGCCGCAGAATTTCGACGCCACCCGCGCTACCGCCCTTGGCTTCGCGGCCGAGAAGACCTTCGATGAGATCATCAAGGTTCATATTGAGGACGAACTTGGTGGCAAAATTAACTGACGGTGTCCGCGCTATGCGCATGGGTGTGGGGCACCTGTGCAAGGATGCACTGGTGGCAGGCCATCGAGTGAAGTAGCGCAGAACCATGAGCAGCCATTCCAACGCCCCGCAGGAAAACCGCATCGTTGGCATTGCCTACATGTTGGCCACCATGGCTTGCTTCATCACACTCGATGCCATCATGAAGTATGCACTTGAATCCTATTCCTTGGTTCAGGTCACCTGGGCGCGGTTCTTTTTCGCCAGTATTTTTGCTGCTTTGCTGTGTGGGCGCCGCTTGATCGAGCTTGCCCGCAGCTCCGTGCCGGGCGTTCAGTTGGCGCGCTCTGTCCTGCTCATGGCGACAACCGGGCTGTTCAATGCAGGCGTAAGCAAGTTGCCGCTCGCCACCGCCACCACAATCATGTTCCTCAGTCCCATTCTTGTGACCCTGCTCTCCATCGCCGTACTTGGTGAAACTGTGGGGCTGCGCCGCTGGTTTGGAATTGCCATGGGCTTTGCCGGCGCATTGATTGTCGTTCAGCCATGGCATTCCCTGAGTGAAACCTTCACGACCGGCGCGCTGTTCTTGTTGGCGGCGGCATTCACCAATTCAGCCTATCAAATTGCGACAAGACGCGTGCGTTTTGATGATCCACTCACCAGTCTGCTATTCACAGCATCTGCGGGCGCGATTGTGACAACGTTGCTCCTCCCACTTCATTGGAAAACACCGGACGCCCTTGGCTGGCTGCTCATGGTCGGCAGTGGCTTCGCCGGCGGCCTGGGTCACTTCTTCCTGATTCGGGCCTTCCGCTTTGCCCCGGCCAGCGTGGTGGCACCGTTTTCCTACAGCTCACTGGTTTGGGCCACGCTGCTTGGTTTCCTCATCTGGAGCGAACTCCCAGACATGGCGACTTGGATTGGTGCGGCTTTGATCGTTGCCGCAGGCCTCTACATCTATTTCAGGGAGCGCCGTCAGAGAGAAACCGCTATTTCCGATGACTCAGCCGACTAGGCCTTCATCGCGTCCTGCGATATTCTTTCCAGTAGTTCCAGTTCACCTTCAGGCAAATCCATTTTGTGTGCAACCGAGAATGCCTCGTAGTAGGTCACTTCAAGCAGGCCTTGCAATGTTGCAAACCCTTCGGATTTCGCCATGTTCCTGAGCTCAAGAACTATGTCAGCAACATATTGTGCAGTCTCACGGGGGTTGTGGTGGAAAGCACGCGGATTGGCACGCCCGTGGGTATTGTGGGTGCCCGGAGGCACTGCTGTCGCAGTCATTTAATGTTACACTCCCAAAAGCGTTGACTCACCACAAGATAAACGAGTTTTTTCAGACCGACATAGACCAAAGGTTGCATGCGGCTGTCATTTCGATTTTTTTTGGAAAGCTGACAACAAGATGAATGCATCGCAAAACGATGAAAAACAAAGCGAAAAAGTGACTGTAGCCACATGGTCGCTGTTTGCCAGCCTGTCGCTGGCAATTGCCAAGTTCATCGCTGCCATCCTCTCAGGCTCTCTGGGGCTGCTGTCAGAGGCATTTCACAGCATGCTGGATTTCGCAGCCACAGGCATTACGCTCTTTGCCATCCACTACGCAGACAGGCCGGCTGACGACGACCATCATTTCGGGCACGCCAAGATGGAGAGTGTCGCTGCCTTGATTGAAACAGGGATGTTATTCGCCGTTACGGCATGGATCGTTTATGAAGCTGCAAACCGGCTGCTCACTGGCGGTCATGCAGTCGAGATCAGCTGGTGGCTATTTGCCGTAGTGGTGGCTTCGATTTTGATCGACTGGAACCGGTCCCGCGTTCTGCAGCGCACCGCCGACAACACCCGCAGTGATGCACTGGCTGCAGATGCCTTGCACTTTCGTGCTGACATGTGGAGCTCGTGCGCGGTACTTGCGGGCCTCGCATTTGCAGCTGCTGGATTTCCTGCTGCAGATTCGATCGCCGCTCTCATTGTCGCGGTTTTCGTCGCCAAGGCGGCCGTCGGCCTCGGACAACGCACACTCGCAACTCTTCTGGACGCCGCCCCCGCTGGCCTGGCTTCTGCCCTCTTGGAGATCGCCCGCAATGTCGATGGAGTTCTCTCCGTCTCACAATTGCGCGCCCGACCGGCTGGCCCCACGCTCTTTGTCGACATGACCATTGACGTGCCGCGCACACTCCACATCACAAAAATAAGCGAAATCAAGGATGAGTTGATCCGGCAGGTGAAAAAGATTCATCCGTCAGCTGACTTGAGCATTGTTTCCAACCCTGTCGCTATTGATGACGAAACCGCCCACGAGAAAATCATGCACATTGCTTCCGAGCATCGTGCGGCCATCCATCACGTGACAGTGCAGGACAACGGCGGACGTCTGGCTGTCAGTTTCGACTATGAGGTTGAGGGTTCAACTCCACTGCTCCAGGCTCACGAAAGCGCAACAATTTTGGAAGACGCCATCCGCGATGGCCTCGGTTCCGACGTTGAAGTGGAAAGCCACATCGAACCCCTGCCACCGGCACTGTTGCATGGCGTTGACGTGCCGGAGCCCCTGGCCATAAAGGTGAAGGCAGCCCTAGACAAACTGGCAACCCACGAAAAGCTCATAACCGACTTGCACAACATTCGTATCCGCTCCACCGAGGAAGGTCTGTTCGTGCACTATCATTGTCGCTTCGCGCCAGACACTGAAGTGCAAACTGTCCACGATGTGGTGGACCGCATCGAAATCAACCTGAGTGAAGTGATCAAGAATATCGCTCGTGTCGTAGCCCACGCCGAACCGATCGGCCGAGCCCGCCACCGACTCTGAACTCAGCCCTTGGCGATGGCATCGAGCGCCAGAAGCTTTCGCAACAACGCTTCCATCTGATCAAGTGGTACCATGTTGGGGCCGTCCGAAGGAGCATTGTCCGGGTCCTGGTGCGTCTCGACAAACAATCCAGCGATGCCGACGGCGACCGCAGCCCGTGCCAGCACCGGGACCATCTGCCTGTCACCTCCCGTCGAGGTACCCTGCCCGCCCGGTTGCTGCACCGAATGCGTGGCATCGAAAATCACCGGTGCGCCGGTCTCCGCCAGGATTGGCAAGCTGCGCATGTCGGACACCAACGTGTTGTAGCCGAAGCTCGCGCCCCGCTCAGTCAACATCACGTTCGGGTTGCCGCTGCCTGTCACCTTGGCAGCAACATTCTTCATGTCCCAAGGAGCGAGGAACTGCCCCTTCTTGATATTCACGACTTTGCCCGTCTTTGCCGCAGCAACGAGAAGATCAGTCTGACGGCACAGGAAGGCAGGAATTTGCAACACATCGACAACCGGCGCGAGAATGGCGCATTGTTCCTCGGTGTGAACATCTGTCAACACGGGTACGCCAAGCTCAGATCTGATATCGGCAAAAACCTCGAGCGACTTTTCCAACCCCATGCCACGCCGGCCTGTGAGACTGGTGCGGTTCGCCTTGTCAAAAGATGACTTGTAGACCAGGCCGATCCGCAAGCGCTCGCATATTTCGAGGAGACGCCCCGCCATCATGAAGGCGTGCTCACGGCTTTCTAGCTGGCAAGGCCCGGCAATCAGCGACAGCGGCAAGGTGTTGCCAAAGCGAACAGAACCAACCGTTACAACATGATTGAGGGTCATTTTGGATACACCAGAAAGGTTCCTGAACCGTGCGCATAAAGTTTGCCTGTTGCATCTGCAACCTTCGCCTCGGCTGTGAACATGGTGCGCCCCGCGTGCAGCACATTTGCCGTGCACACCACAGGGCCGGTCGCAACGTCAATCTTGCGGACGTAGTTCACCTTGAGCTCGATCGTTCCATATCCCACGCCTTTGCCCAGTTTGCTCATCACGGCGCAACCTAGCCCCGTATCAATGAGGCTTGCAGCAAAGCCACCATGCACACGCCGCATGGTGTTGTAGAATCGCTCATCCGGTATCCCCTCGACACGCGCAAAACCATCACCAGCCTCGATCACGCGAAGATTCATGGTTGTGTCCATCGGCGAAGCATCGTTTCGCGCAATCATCTGGCGCAGAAATTCCAGCCCTGTCAGTTGTTCAAAAAGATCCTCGTTACTCATCATTTCACTTTACCTGCCTGATCCCCCCGGTTAACCGGTATGTGCAGCAACTTCTTGCCCAGGCGCTTGACAATCGCCAGTCTGATATCGCTGGCCACTTCAGCGGCGTCCAGCACATTGCGCACCTGTCCACCCAGTTCAAATTCCATGGCTTGCGGGGTCAACTTGACCAGATGAATGTTGGGGCCTGGATGACGCATGGTCTTGGGATGGGCGGCCGCGACCTCCAGCAAGGACTTGACGATCTCCTCCGGTTTGCCATCGTAACTCACCGACACCTGCACTGTGAAATGACCGATGGTATCGCGCAACGTCCAGTTCCGCACAGCATTGACGATCAGGTTCGAGTTCGGAATGATGAGGGAACTGCGATCAAAAGTTTCAATCTCGGTCGCCCGCACATTGATGCGTTTGACGATGCCTTCACCGGCAGTGGTGACGATCCAGTCACCTACCCGCACCGGACGTTCGGCCAGGAGGATGAGACCAGAAACAAAGTTCGTCACGATCGACTGCAAGCCGAGACCGATACCGACGCCAAGTGCACCGGCAATCAATGCGAGATTCGAAAAACTGACACCAGCGGCAGAAAGCGCCAAGCCGACGGCCAGCGCATATCCTGAATAGCCTGCAGATGTGCGCACCGAATCCTGCACGCCCTTGTCGAGCTTTGTCGCAGACAGCACGCGGTTCTGCAGCCAATTCGTTACATAGCGGGTGATGATGATGCCAAGCAGAAGGATGACCAATGCTCCAAACAGGGAGCCGGGGCTGATCGAAATGTTGCCAATTTCAAAACCACCTGCGGCTTTGCGCACCAACGTGGTGAAATCAAGAAGTGAAAACGCCCACAACGCTGCCAGGCCGAATAGTGTGAGAATGGAAGTACCAATGTCAGCCACGGTCCGGAACATCAGAATGGCGCGGCCAATCCCCTCCTCCGACCAACGGGTGAAACGCCGCAATAGTTTGCCGGTACGTGTTTCGGCATTGGCAGCAGCATCGGAAACGGCATGGGCAAACGCGTGCAACACTCCGAGCACCACCGCCAGCATGGCACTTTCCAGCACGTTGCCGACAATGAAAAGCCCCAGGGAGATGAAACCAAAAACCAGTGCTGCCAGGCTGATTGCCAACAGCAGCCAGATGATGGGCGTGAACTTCAGTATCCACGTCAGGAAATACGTTGTCTCGCCCAGTGCCAAGCCCTTGTTGGCCTCACGCCGGATGATGATCAGAGCCAATCCGATGAGCAAGATCAGTGCAAGTGCACTCAGCGCAGACATGCCAACGGCAAAGCTGAACGGAATAGACAGCGCCGTCGCAATGTTGGTGAGTTCCGAGCCAACATAGTAGAATGCCGAAGCCAGGGCGGTGATCAGAACAAGGCTGCGCGCCGCACCGCTTTCAATTGCAACCAACCGTGCTTCCGGCCGCGATGGCTGACAAACCATGTGGGCCGCGCCAGTGTAAATCAACGTCGTCCCGATGACACTGGCGATTCCCTTGACCAGGAGTTCAAGTTGCGGCGTCATCAAGCCAGCCGCTTGAATGCCGATCATCAACAGAATGAAACCGAGAACGGCAGCGGTGACCAATCGCAGGTAGTTGAAGATCACGTGCCAGAGCCGCCGCACGTGGCTGGCCGGACCAGCTTCGGTCTCTGGCTCAGAAAGCGCCGTGGACATGATACCCCGGAACAAGCGTCGCAAGCGATTGATGGCAAACAACATCGCCGCGAGACTGAGCAAGGTAACGGCCAGAACACCAAAATTGGCTTCCGGCGAAACCCGCATCCACCAGGATGTCAGGAGATTACCAATGCGCAACACAAACTGTGAGCTGGCAGTGATAGCTGCCCACCACATACGCGGATCCAGAATTGACTCTTCAGAGGCAAACACGCGATTGAGAAATTGGTCGCGCTCAATCGTCGAGAGGCGTGCGAGGTGCTGGTCAGCTTCCACCTCTACCAGTTCCAATTGCTTGCGCAATCCGGACAACTGCGCCGATTTGTCGTTCAACAATTTTCGCTGCGCAGCAATTTCGGGCTGTTCGCTGATGCCTTCCTCTGGAGGCGGACCCAGCTGCGTAATCTGCGCCGCTACATCTGATTGAGGTTGATCCAACTGCCGTGCCGTCGACGTGGACGTTGTCTTCAACTTCTCCAGCGAGGTACGCTGTTGCGCAATAGCCTCTGCGTTGATCGTAGCGGGATCGGTACCAGCGAGAATTTCACTCAGCGCCGTACGCGACAACTTGATCGACGTCTCTATGCGTTGGATGTCAGTATCGTCAAACGCCAGCGCCGTAGCGACAATCGCCAGCGATAACCACAGTGCGGCAATCAGTGCTGCAAGTGCCGCGCGCATCTGCCCTACACCAAGCGGCTTTGCACCACGGCCGCAGCAACAAATGAAGCGAACAGTGGATGTGGCTCGAATGGCTTTGACTTCAGTTCAGGATGATACTGTACACCAATGAACCATGGGTGATCGGCGTATTCCACGGTTTCCGGCAACAAACCATCAGGCGACATGCCGGCGAATTTCAGACCGGCCGTTTCCAGTCGTTGTTTGTAAGCGGTGTTGACTTCGTAGCGGTGACGATGGCGTTCGCTGATGTGAGTATCTCCATACACATCCGCAATATGACTGCCTTTCGCAAGATCGGCGTCAAAGGCGCCGAGTCGCATTGTGCCACCAAGATCACCACCCGCTTTGCGGATTTCGAGCTCGTTGCCCTTCATCCATTCCTTCATGGTACCAACAACGGGTTCCTTGGTCTCCCCAAATTCAGTCGAACTGGCAGTGCTGATGCCGCACAGATTGCGGGCCGCTTCGATGCAGGCCATCTGCATGCCGAAACAAATGCCGAAATACGGAATCTTGCGCGTTCGGGCATATGTGACGGCGTGGATCTTGCCCTCCGAGCCTCGTTCACCGAACCCGCCTGGCACTAGTATGCCGTGCACACCTTCAAGGTAAGGGGCAGGATCTTCCTTCTCGAAAATCTCGCTCTCTATCCACTCGAGATTGACTTTGACCCGGTTGGCAATGCCGCCGTGAACCAGTGCTTCTTTCAGTGATTTGTAGGCGTCGAGTAGGCCAGTGTACTTGCCAACAACAGCGATGGTGACTTCGCCTTCCGGGTGAACGATGCGATCTTGGATGTCGTCCCACTTGGTGAGATCGGGCTTGGGCGCATTGCTGATACCGAATGCATCCAGCACCTCCTGGTCCAGGCCTTCGGCATGATAGGCACGTGGCACATCGTAAATGTTGGCAACATCAAGTGCCTGGATGACGGCCGAAGGTCGGACGTTGCAGAACAGCGCGATCTTGCGGCGCTCGTTGACCGGAATTTCGCGGTCTGCACGGCACAGCAGGATGTCGGGCTGGATACCAATGGAGCGCAATTCCTTGACCGAATGCTGTGTCGGCTTGGTTTTGAGTTCGCCTGCCGTCGGGATAAAAGGCAGCAATGTGAGGTGCACATAGATGCAGCTGCCGCGCGGTGCTTCTTGGCCAAACTGGCGGATGGCTTCGAAGAACGGCAGGCCCTCGATGTCGCCAACCGTGCCCCCGACTTCCACCAGAACAAAGTCAAAGCCATCGGCATCGGATTTGACGAAGTCCTTGATGGCATCAGTCACATGCGGAATGACTTGTACTGTGCCGCCGAGGAAATCACCGCGGCGTTCTTTGGCAATGATGTCCTGGTAGATCTTGCCGGTGGTGATGTTGTCGTTCTTGTTGGCATGGCGCCCGGTGAAGCGCTCATAGTGGCCAAGGTCTAGGTCAGTCTCGGCACCATCGTCAGTCACGAAGACTTCGCCATGCTGATAAGGGCTCATGGTGCCCGGATCGACGTTGAGGTAGGGATCGAGCTTGCGCAGCCTCACTTTGAAACCACGTGCTTGCAACAGCGCGCCGAGTGCCGCTGATGCCAAGCCCTTGCCAAGTGATGAGACCACGCCGCCAGTGATGAAGATGTATCGCGCCATGGGACTCAATCCTACACCTGACGGCCTTGCAATTCGAAGCGCCGAATTTCGTTACCAGACATGTTTTGTGGATAGTTGTGAAACAGCCAAGTGTTTCACAACCAGCTGAACGGGCGAAAGAATTACTGGTTGGTCGGAGCGGCCGGCTGTTGTGGTTGACCCAGATTCGGCAGCGCAGGTTCATCGCCACCACTGACCGGAGCATTGGCAGGCGCGTTGCCCGTACCCTGCCCAGTACCTTGCGTTGCAGGCTGTTGCACATTGTCAAAGGCCGATCCACCCACACTGCCGCGCGTCGCGAGCACCGTTAGTGCAATCGAAGTCGCAAAGAAAGCCATCGCCAGAAAGGCCGTGGCGCGCGTCAACGCATTGCCTACGCCGCGGGCCGAAAACAACCCACCGCCACCTCCACCACCGCCGCCAATGCCGAGCGCACCGCCTTCGGAACGCTGCAAGAGAATGACGCCAATCAGCGCCAGGGCGACAAAGAGATGAACAACGAGCAGGACGGCTTGCATCGGTTACTTTCCGGAATTCGAGTTGGCGGGCCTTTAGCCGTTAAATGGGGCGGAGGCAACCCGGCGGCAAGGCCTTCTATTCATCCGCCAGTTTGGTGTAGCTATAGCGAAAAGTGCAGCAAGGCGCGCCGCCCATGATCGTCTGCTGGCGTTCCAGTTTCAGCGCTGGGTCATAGCCTTCACAAAAACTGCCGTCGCGGTTGCAGGAGAGGAGATGCCCCACCTTGCCCAACCCCATTTCCTTGTAGGTTTCAGCGTACCGGCAACGGGTGACATTGAAATCAAACCGTGTGTCGGAGGCTTCGAGGATATCGATTTCGAGCGAACCGCCGGTAGTCCACAATTCAAACAGCTTGATGAAGTCCGCCATCGACGGCTTGCCGCCAGCCTTGTCAGCAATAGCCTTGGCAGCGAAGGCCTTGCCTTCTGCGATCGCTGCCTTGCGGATCGCTGCATTAAGGATTGCTGCAGCCTTTTCCTCGCCGATCTCTGCAACCATCTCCGCAAAAATCGGTCCAATCACTTCCGCCTGCAGTCGGCGCTTGACCAGAACGGGGACTTCAGCGTTCATGCGAGACTTCCGAATTTAAGTATATGTCTTTATAATACCTATGAAATCAGATGCCTTGAGCGAGGCACCTCCGACCAGTGCACCATTTACGTTCGGTGTACCCATAAGTTCCACGGCGTTTGATGGCTTTACCGAACCGCCGTAAAGTATGCGGGTCTTTCCACCTTCGCCACCCATGATCTTTTTAATTTCAGCGCGGATGTGGGCGTGGGCCTCGGCAACTTCCGCCGTCGTCGGCGTGAGGCCTGTGCCAATGGCCCAGACTGGTTCATAAGCGACAACCGAATTGGTGGAGTTGGCACCTTCGGGAATCGAACCCTTCAATTGCGTCGTTAGAACCCCGAGTGTCTTGCCGCCCTTGCGCTCATCCAGCGTCTCGCCGATGCAGATAATGGCGACGAGACCAGCGCGGTGAGCCGCCTTCGCCTTAGCTGCCACTTCGGCATCGGTTTCCTTATGGTTGGTACGCCGCTCAGAATGGCCAACTATAACCATTGCGGCTCCGGCATCTTTCAACATCTCGGCTGAAATGTCACCGGTATGGGCGCCTGACGCTGCACTGTGGCAATCCTGCCCGCCAACCTTGATTTTGCCACCTTTCATGACCGCTTTGGCGCGGCGCATGATCGTTGCCGGGGGGCAGACCAGCACATCGCACTTCAGCTTGACGCCCTTCAACATGGCGCCGAGCAGGCGCGGCTCTCGCAACGCCGCAGTCGTACCGTTCATCTTCCAGTTTCCGGCCACCAACGGACGGATTGTGCTCTGAGACATTGTCTTCCCCATCAAGGACTTGGCAAACGAGATTGCTCCTTAGCAAAGCAATCTCGCGCTTGCGAGAGCGAACTTCGCTTCCTATGATGGGGCAAATCTGATTTGGACTTTATCCCGCATGTGGGCCGGTCCACTATTTCCGAGAGGTTCTGAAGCGATGATGGAAGCGTTCCGCAATGGCGCCAAGAGTTGGGTTGCCAAGCTGGCCTTGGGTCTCCTGGTGTTGAGTTTTGCCATCTGGGGCATCAAGGACGTGGGCAGCGGTATGTCTGACAGCTTTGCGCGCTGGACTGGCTTTGGTCCGCAAGACCTGGCCAAAGTGGATACCGTGGTGATTTCCAGCGAGCAGTTTCGCCAAGACCTCAACAACGATCTGCAACGCCTCGCCCAGCAGACGGGTTCGACCCTGTCGCTGGAAGATGCGCGCCGTCTTGGCCTTGACCAGCAGGTCCTTGACCGGATGATCGGTGGCGCCGTCGTCGACAGCAAGGCGGACAGCTTGCAACTCTTCATTTCCGACAAGTCGATTGTCGATGATGTGGCCGCCAATCCTGCCTTTCAGGTCAATGGCAAATTTGACCCCGCCCGCTTTCGGTCGTTGCTGCAACAGAACGGGCTGTCCGAGGCCGGTTTCATGGCTACTGAAAAGGAATCCCGCCGCCGCCGTCTCCTGACTGATGCTGCCAGTGGTGGCATGCCTCTGCCACGCACCTTGATGGAAGCCATGATGCGCTATCGCAATGAAACCCGCGACGGGCGTTACTTCTCCTTCACAGTCAGCGAAGCCGATGTGGCATTGCCAACTGCCGCAGAAATCCAGAAGCAATACGAGGCCAATGCGCCAGCTTACACCGCACCCGAATACCGCAGCATTGCGATCCTCAAGGTCGAACCTGCGGACGTCGCGGCCAAACTTGCCATTTCCGAAGAGGAAATCACGCAAGGCTATGAGAAGCTGAAGTCAACGTATTTCACCCCGGAAAAACGCACCATCCTGCAGCTCTCTTTCCCTGATGCGACAAAGGCCGAGGCCGCCAAGAAGCGGCTGGATGCCGGTGAAGACTTCTTGAAATTGGCAACGGAATTTGGTGCCAAGGAAACTGACGTGACTTTCGCCGACCGCGCCAAGTCCGACTTTCTTGATCCAAAGATTGCCGACGCCGCCTTTGCGCTGGCCGAAGGTTCCGTAAGTGCGCCGGTCCTGGGACAACTCACCATTGCCATTCTCAAGGCCCAGAAGGTAACCCCAGAGGTGCAGAGGCCCCTTGCTGAAGTCCGTGATGACCTGGTGAAGCGACTGCAACTGGAACGCGCCAAAGACGAGATTCAGTCGATTTTTGATGCCGTGGAAGATGCCCGCGCCGAGCAGACCAAGTTTGAAGACATTGCCGCCAAGGCCGGCATTCCATTCACCTTGGTGTCCGCCATCAGCGCTTCCGGCATCGCCCGGGACGGAACAGATGTCGCAATGACTGCCAAAAACGAAGTGCTCAAGGCTGCCTTTGAAAGCGACGTGGGCGTGGAGAACGATGCTCTCGCCCTCCAGGATGGTTACGTCTGGTACGACGTGCGCGAAGTCATCCCCTCGGCATTGCGTCCGCTGGCAGATGTGAAGGATCAGGTGACCCGCGATCTAGTGGCCAATAAATTGCGCGATCTTGCTGCCCAGAAAGCCAAGGCTTTGGTCGCCAAGGCCGGCACCTCGACCAAGCTCGACACCCTTGCTACCGAGGCCGGCGCGACCATCAAGACGGTGACTGCAATCAAACGCAATGATGTCTCGGAAGAGTTCGATGGTCTCGCTGCCCTTGCACTCTTCGCGGCCCCGGCCAATTCCCTGACCTGGTCGCTGGAAGGTGACGGCAAGACGGCGCGCATCATTGAAATCAGCAAGGTCAACACGCCTGCCTTCGCTGCCGCCAGCACAGACACGCAAGCTGTCGCCGATGAGATGAAACTGTCCCTCGGCGATGACAATCTCGACAGCTTCATGAAGGCTGCCCGCGCCACGGTCAGCGTCGAAATCAACGACAGGCTTTGGCAAAACATCCGTGGCAACACGGCGCAACCGTAGGCCCGGGACGCAATCACCATGAATGTGTCCCCGGACTACGACAGTTTTGCCCGCGCCTATGAGCGCGGCGAAAGCCAGATTGTCTCCACCCGTCTGGTGGCTGATTTGGAAACACCTGTCTCCGCCATGCTCAAGCTGGGGCGCAACGCGCGCTATTCGTTCTTGCTCGAGTCGGTCGAAGGTGGCGCAGTGCGCGGACGCTATTCCATCATTGGTCTCAACCCTGATGTGATTTGGAAGGCGCAAGGTGCCAAGGCCTTCATCAACCGCAAGGCCCTCAATAATCCTGGCGGACCTTTCGAAGAGCAAACGCTTGAACCTCTCGCCTCGCTGCGCGCCCTCAACGCCGAAAGCCAGATCAAGCTGCCGGAGGACGCACCTCCCATGGCGGCAGGTGTCTTCGGCTATCTCGGTTATGACGCAGTGCGCCTGATGGAGCACTTGCCCAACCAGAATCCGGATGTACTTGGCCTGCCCGACGGCATCATGATCCGCCCGACCATCATGGCGATCTTCGACAGTGTGAAAGACGAAGTGACGGTAACGGCGCCAGTGTATGTTGAAAAGGGTCTGGCCCCCAAGGCCGCCTACATGCGGGCAACCGAACGCATTTCCGAAGTTGTCGACGCGCTCGATCGGCCGCTCGACATGCAATTGCGCGAAACAGATACCCCCCCGATCAAGCCTCAGGTTTCCAACACCTCGCCTGAAGAATACAAGGCCATGGTGCTGAAGGCGAAGGAGTACATCGCAGCAGGCGATATCTTCCAGGTGGTGCTGTCGCAACGCTTTGAAACCGAATTCACCCTGCCCCCGTTTTCACTCTACCGCAGCCTGCGCCGCATCAATCCCTCCCCCTTTCTGGTGTTTCTCAATTTCGACAGCTTCGCTGTCGTCAGCTCATCACCTGAAATTCTGGTGCGGGTGCGAGATGGCAAGGTGACGATCCGCCCAATCGCCGGAACCCGCCCACGCGGCGACACCCCGACCCGTGACCGCGAGCTCGCCGCCGAGCTCCTGGCTGACCCAAAGGAACTGGCAGAACATCTCATGTTGCTCGACCTTGGCCGCAACGACGTTGGCCGCGTTGCCGACATCGGCTCCATTAAGGTCACCGACAAGTTCATTCTCGAGTACTACAGCCAGGTCATGCACATTGTCTCCAATGTTGAAGGCAAACTGGGCAAGCAACACGATGTGATTGATGCTCTCGTGGCTGGCTTCCCGGCAGGCACCGTGTCAGGAGCACCCAAGGTGCGTGCCATGGAAATCATTGACGAACTGGAGAAACACAAGCGGGGTGTCTATGCCGGTTGTGTCGGGTATTTTTCGGCCGACGGCGAAATGGACACCTGCATTGTGCTCCGTACGGCCATTGTGAAAGATGGCAACATGTATGTGCAGGCAGGTGCCGGCATCGTCGCCGACAGCGTGCCAGAGAGTGAGCATCAGGAATGCATCAACAAGGCCAAAGCCTTGTTTCGTGCGGCTGAGGAGGCAGTGCGTTTTGCTGGCCGCGCCGGGAGGGGACAATGATCATCCTCATCGACAACTACGACAGCTTTACCTGGAACCTCTATCATTTCCTCGGCGATCTTGGTGCTGAAACAGTTGTTCACCGCAACGACAAGATCAGTGTGGGTCAGGTGATGTCTGCAAGGCCGGAAGCCATTGTCATTTCCCCCGGCCCCGGCATTCCATCCCAGGCTGGTATCATCATCGACCTGATCAAGGAAGCCTCCGGCAAGGTTCCTGTCTTCGGCGTATGCCTTGGCTTGCAGGCCATCGGCGAAGCCTTTGGTGGCGACATCGTACGGGCTCCAACCCAGATGCATGGCAAGCTCTCCAAGGTGCATCACCACGGTGAGGGTGTGTTCAAGGGCCTGCCGCAGGACTTCAACGCCACGCGCTATCACTCGCTGGTTGTTGACCGCGCCACCCTGCCAGAAGGTCTGGAAGTGACTGCCGAAACCGACGGCGTGATCATGGGGTTGCAACACCGCAGCAAGAACGTCCACGGCGTACAGTTTCACCCCGAGAGCATTGCCTCGGAGCACGGACACCAGATCCTCAAAAACTTCCTCGACATGGCCAAGGTCAAGACTGGAGCGCGGACATGAGCGAGTTGAAACCCCTCATTGCCAAAGTCGCCGATGGCAAGCCGCTGACGCGCGACGAAGCCCGCACTGCGTTCAACGTGCTGATGTCGGGCGAGGCCACACCTTCGCAGATTGCGGGTCTGCTCATGGCCTTGCGGGTCCGCGGTGAAACAGTCGATGAAATCACTGGCGCCGTCGAAGTCATGCGCGAAAAGATGCTCCGCGTCGATGCCCCTGTCGATGCCATTGACATTGTCGGCACCGGCGGTGATGCGTCGGGCTCGTACAACATTTCCACCTGCGCGGCGTTTGTGGCAGCCGGTGCTGGCCTCAAGGTCGCCAAGCACGGCAACCGAGCGCTCTCCTCCAAGTCAGGTGCCGCCGACGTGTTGATGGCATTGGGAGTTAAACTTGATATCGGTCCGGAAACGATATCCCAGTGCATCCGTGAAGCAGGTCTCGGTTTTATGTTTGCGCCACAGCATCACTCTTCGATGAAGCATGTGGGACCGACACGGGTCGAACTTGGCACCCGCACCATCTTCAATCTGCTCGGTCCCCTGTCCAATCCAGCTGGTGCAAAGAGACAAATTACCGGAGTGTTTTCAAAGGCGTGGGTTGAACCTCTCGCGCATGTTCTGAAGAACTCGGGCAGCGAAGCCTGCTGGATTTGCCATGGCGAAGGTGGCTTCGACGAAATTGTTCCTTCTGGCACAACGTTCATCGCGGAACTGAAGAACGGTTCCATCACAACCTTCGAAGTCACACCGGAATTGGCAGGTCTGACCCGCTCCAGGGCCGAAGACTTGAAGGGCGGAGAAGCGCAACAGAATGCTGAAGCCCTGCGTGCCGTGCTGGCGGGCAAACCCTCTGCGTTCACCGATGCCACCCTCCTCACCGCAGCAGCAGCGCTCATTGTCGCTGGCAAGACAACTGACCTGAAATCCGGTGTTGCCGCCGCCCGTGAATCCATTGGCTCCGGCGCTGCCGCCCGTACGCTCGCCCGCCTCGTTGAGGTTTCAAACGCCTGATGGCCACAATCCTCGACCAGATTGCCACCTACAAGCGCGAGGAAGTTACCGCCGCCAAGGCCAGCATTTCGTTGTTGTCATTGGAGCTGCAGGCCAAGGCCCAGCCCGGTCCGCGCGGGTTCGCCAAGGCACTCCAAGCCAAGCACGCTGCCGGACAGTGGGCCCTGATTGCCGAAATCAAGAAGGCCTCTCCTTCCAAGGGATTGATCCGTGCCGACTTCGATCCGCCATCACTTGCGCAAGCTTACGAAGCAGGCGGCGCTGCCTGTCTTTCCGTTCTCACCGATGCACCCAGCTTTCAGGGCGCACCGCAATTTCTCAACATGGCCCGCAAGGCCTGTTCACTCCCGGTTTTGCGCAAAGACTTCATGCTCGATACCTACCAGGTTGCAGAGGCCCGCGCCTGGGGCGGCGATTGCATTCTCATCATCTTGTCCATGATCGATGATGGCTGCGCTGCGGATATTGAGGCCGCAGCTCTCTCCTATGGCATGGATGTCCTGATCGAAGTGCATGACGGTGCCGAGCTGGACCGCGCCCTAAAACTGAAGTCTTCGCTCATCGGCATCAACAACCGCAATCTCCATACCTTTGATGTGACTTTGGCAACGACAGAAGAATTGGCCCCGCGCGTCCCCGCTGAACGCATCATCGTGGCTGAGAGCGGCCTGTTTGCACCAGCAGACCTGGCACGCCTTGAGAAGGTTCGCGCACAGACGTTCCTCATTGGAGAAAGCCTTATGCGCCAGCAGGATGTGGCGGCAGCAACCAGGGCAATCCTGACACAGCCCAACCTGGCAAGATCATGAGCAAACTCTCGCACCTTGATGACAAGGGTCAGGCCCATATGGTGGATGTTTCCGCCAAGGACGTGACCAGCCGCAGTGCCACTGCCCGCGCCCGCGTTCTGACTGATGCCACAACGATAACCCTGATCACCACGGGGACGGCCAAGAAGGGCGATGTTCTGGCAACCGCGCGCATCGCTGGCATCATGGCCGCCAAGAAGACCAGTGAGCTCATCCCCCTCTGTCATCCCTTGATGATCAGCAAAGTTAGCGTCGAATTCACTCTGGCCGCCACCCATATTGATGTGGAAGCCACCGTGAAGGTTGAAGGGAAAACCGGTGTCGAGATGGAGGCACTCACAGCCTGTTCGGTGGCTTGCCTGACGATCTATGACATGCTCAAGGCGGTGGACCGCGGCATGCGCATCACCGACCTGCGGCTCGTTGAAAAATCCGGCGGCAAGTCCGGACTTTTCCAGGCGGATTGAACAATGGCGCTTCTCCCCGTCCATGATGCTGTTGCCCGCATCCTTGATGGCGTGAAACCACTCTCCGCCGAAAGCGTAGTCCTTGAGGCGGCACTTGGCCGCGTTCTCGCCGAGACAATCGTGGCGCGGCGCGATCAACCGCCCTTCGCGGCCTCCGCCATGGATGGCTATGCCGTGCACCACGATGATCTGGCCTCCCTTCCCGCCATGTTTTCCATTGCCGGCGTCTCTGCTGCTGGACATGGTTTTGGCAAGACACTGAGGCCCGGCCAGGCCATTCGCATTCTCACCGGTGCGCCTGTGCCTGCCGGCGCTGATACTGTTGTCATCCAGGAGAACACCTCTCGCGATGGCCATGTCCTCACGGTCATTCGGGCCACTGACAAGGGCCGCAATATCCGTCGCATCGGCCTTGATTTTCAGAAAGGTGACGTGCTGTTGCAACCGCATCAGAGGCTCCGGCCCCGCGATATCGGCCTCGCTGCAGCAGGCAATGCCGCAAAACTCCGTGTACGGAGGAAACCGCACGTCATCCTGTTTACCACCGGTGATGAGCTGGTGCTGCCCGGTGGCCGTCCCCGCTCTGACCAAATCATCTCCTCCAACAGCAACGCCATTGCCGCCATGGCCGAAAACCTTGGCGCGCGCGTCAGCAATCTCGGTATCGTCAACGATTCACTTTCGGCGACGAAATCAGCCGTGAAGCGTGGCCTCAAGGGTGACATTCTTCTTTCCACTGGTGGCGCCTCCGTCGGTGACCACGACTACGTGCAGGAAGCTTTCAAGGCCAGTGGCATTGCCATCGACTTCTGGAAAATAGCCATGCGACCGGGCAAACCGTTTATGTACGGTCGCAAGGGCAAGGTTCATGTCATGGGACTGCCCGGCAATCCAGTTTCGGCCCTGATCACGGCGAGGCTCTTCCTCAAGCCGCTCATCGATGCACTGCAAGGTCTGCCACTGGACACCGAAACGGCATTTGCAGCACTGGGCGCTGCCATGCAAGCGAACGACGAACGTCAGGACTATGTGCGCGCCTCACTTTCCGTCGCCAGCGATGGCCGCCGGATCGTCACACCCTTCCCGCTGCAGGATTCATCCATGCAACGAACCTTGCAATTGGCGAATGCGCTCATTGTCCGTGCTCCCCAGGCGCCAGCCGCAGCAGCCGGGGAATTGGTGCAAGTCCTGTTGCTCGATTTCTAGGCCAAAATTTTAGGCCAGAACGAAAACACTTGCGGAACATGAGCGGAACATGTAGAAATGTTTCACTTATGTTCCGATTCATTCCGTTCTGGAGGGCCGCAAATGCTCACCCGCAAGCAACTTGAACTGCTTTTGTTCATCAATGAGCGACTGAAGGAAGAAGGCGTTCCGCCGTCTTTCGAGGAAATGAAGGATGCCCTCGACCTGCAGTCGAAGTCAGGTGTTCATCGTCTCATCGTTGCATTGGAAGAGCGTGGCTTCATTCGCCGCATGCCCAATCGTGCCCGCGCCCTCGAGGTGCTGAAGCTGCCCGATGCGCACAACCCGACCCTCGCCAAGAAAGGTAACTTCCGGCCAAATGTCATTGACGGCAGTCTCGGCAAGGTGCGTCCCATGGCGCATGCCAATGATCGCCAATTGCCTGCCGCCAACAACAACGTGCTGGTGCCCATGATGGGCCGTATTGCGGCCGGTGTACCGATTGCCGCGATCCAGGATCACTCTGCCAACATTCCCATTCCGCCGGATATGCTGGGTGGGGGCGAACACTATGCACTTGAGGTCAAGGGCGACTCAATGATCGATGCCGGCATTTTCGATGGCGACACCGTGTTGATCCGCAAGGGCGACACTGCCATCAATGGCGACATCGTCGTTGCCCTCGTCGATGACGAGGAAGCCACGTTGAAGCGGCTGCGCAAGAAGGGCGATTCAATCGCACTCGAAGCTGCCAACCCGGCTTACGAGACCCGCATATTCGGACCTGATCGCGTCCGCGTGCAGGGCAAGCTCATCGGTCTCCTGCGCAAGTACTGAAGACACGCGGTTGTACAGAGTGCATTCCTGCCGCATCGCGGCTGCGGTGGGAATCGCCTAGTGTCCGGGCATGACGAAGAAATGCGCTGCCGCGCTTGCCCTCTTGATTGCTTTCCTTTGCACAGCGCCATCCGTTTGGGGACAGGAGCAAGGCCAAGAACCCACAGTCCCCGACTACGTGGCAGGCCATCCCCTCGATGCCCTCACGCCCATGGAAATCGCCACGGTCTCTGGATTGTTGCGCGACGCCGGCAAGGCTGACGACAGTACTCTCTACGGCGCTATCACCCTTGTCGAGCCTCCCAAGTCTGAGGTCCGGGCCTGGACAGAAGGCAAGCCATTCGGCCGCCAAGCTCTGGCCATTCTTCGTCACAAAGGCAGGACTTACGAAGCCAGGGTAGACGTGGCCGGGAAGACAATCGGCGAAGTTCGCGAAGTTTCCGGCCAGCCGATGATCATGGACCGCGAATGGCTCAATGCCCGAGACGCTTTCATGAAAGACCCGCGCTTTGCTGCGGCCCTCCGGAAACGCGGCCTCAAGCCCGGCGACGACATTTTTTGCACTCCCAACTCCGCTGGCTTTTTCCCGGGCGACACGGGTGCGGGCCGCCGTATCGTCAAGGTCCCCTGCTTCACCAGCAAGGACAAACTGCATCCCTCCATTGCCCGGCCCATCGAAGGCATCATGGGTGTCGTTGATTCTGAAACCGGCGACGTACTGGATGTTCTCGACGCCCAGCACGTGCCGTTGCCACCTGCACCCGGTGGCTATGGCGAGAAACTGCCAAAGCAGCGCGCGCCCATGAAACCGCTGGATATCATCGCACCAAATGGCCCCAACATCGCGATTTCCGGCAATTTCAATATCTCTTGGCTCAATTGGAGTTTCCACATCCGGTCGGACAAGCGTGCCGGCATCATTCTCTCGTTGGTCCGATTCAACGACGGCAAGAAAAACCGCGACATCGCCTACCAGGTGAATGTCTCGGAAATGTTCGTGCCCTACATGGACCCTGATCCCACCTGGAGCTACCGCACCTTCATGGATGCCGGTGAGTTTGGCTTGGGTTATCTGATTTCGGCACTGGAACCCGGCGTCGATTGCCCATTCAACAGTTTCTACGCCGACCTGACGTTCCCCAACGACATAGGTGGCTTTTATACGCGCGAGCGCGCCATGTGCATTTTCGAACGCCCCACCGGCAACCCGGCCTGGCGGCACTACGCCACCGGCCTCAAGTCAGTTGCCGGTGAACCGCAAATGGAAATGGTGGTTCGCTACATCCCCACGCTCGGCAACTATGACTATGTCATCGATTACGTTTTCCAGCCACAGGGCAACATCACCACCAAGGTCGGTGCCACTGGCTTTGATGCCGTGAAATCAGTTACGGCCGTGGATATGGACGCCGAGACCGCCGCTGCCGACACAGCCTTTGGCAGTCTCATCGCACCCTACACGGTGGCGCCTTTCCACGATCACTACTTCAACTTCCGCCTCGACCTTGACGCCGATGGCCCGGAGAACAACCTGGTGCGAAATACCTTCGTGCCAACGGCTGTTGACACCCCTACGCGCAAGAGCATGTGGACCCTGAAGACACAGCGCTACACCAAGGAAGGACCTGTCTCGCCCAGTCACGACCATGCCGGCGGTGAACTCTGGCGCTTCAGCAATGCCACGACCAAGAACGGCCTCAAACAATCTCCAAGCCTCTGGCTGGATGGCCATGGTGATACAACCTCCATCATTGATCCCGCCGATAGCGCCCAGGCCCGTGCCGGTTTCACCACCGCTCCGCTGTGGCTCACCCGCTACAAGCCTGATGAGTTGTGGGCGGCTGGCCTTTACCCCAACCTCTCGCAAACCGATGAGGGCCTGCCCAGGTTTGTCGCCGACGCCGAAGACGTCAAAGGCCAGGACCTCGTCGCCTGGTACACACTCGGCTTCCGTCACCTGACCCGGCCCGAGGACTTCCCCATTCTCCCCACCTACTGGCACGAGTTCACCATCCGCCCGGCGTTTTTCTTTGACATGGACGCGGGCTTCACCTTCAATTCCGGCTCCAAGCAGCAGCCTGAGCAAGAGCCATGAAAATCTACGGCGACGTCATCTCTCCCTTTGTCCGCATGTGCCTGGTCACGGCCCATGAGGCTGGCCTGAAGGACAAGGATCGAGTTCGTAAAGACCAGTGTCAAACCCTTCGAAGTAAATGCGGCCCTGCAGAAGCTCTCACCCATCGCCAAGGTACCGGTGCTGGAAACAGATCACCACCACGCCATCCACGACAGCCGCGTCATCATGGAATACCTGGCCCATGTTGGCGGCAAGAGCGCACTTATCCCGGACGACGGTGTAAAGCGTTTTCGCGTACTCACACTTCTCGCCACAGCACAGGGTGGTGCCGATGCTGCCGTCAGCCTGCGCTACGAGCAAAGCGCGCGCCCTGAAGACAAGCGCTGGCCGGAATTTCACGACCGCCAAAAGGCCCGCGTGCTCGCCACACTTGATGAAGTGGAGGCGCGTTGGACAGACACGTTTACCAACGTCGATGTCGGCACCATCGCACTGGCCTGCCTGTTGGGCTACGTGGATTTCCGCCATGGCTATTTGAACTGGCGGCAAGGCCGCCCGGCACTTGCAGCCTTCGAAGCCGCGTTTGCAGCCCGCGACAGCGTGAAGTCTTGGCCCCTGACGTAGCATGACGGAAAGCCTTGACGCGCGCGTGATTGTGGTCGGCGGTGGACCAGCTGGTCTGACGGCGGCAGCACTGATGAGCCTCGAAGGTGTCTCAACAATCCTTGTTGCTCCTGAGGCAGGACCAGACCCGCGCACCGTCGCACTCATGGAACCGTCGCTGCAACTCTTGAAACATCTCGGCGTCTGGCCGGGCAATCTTGCTCCCATCTCGTCGCCGCTGCATCACCTCGATATCATTGACGAGATGGGCCGCGTGGTCAGTGCCCCGCGCCTCACGTTCTCGGCAATTGAAATGGGACTGGAGGCTTTCGGCTGGAACATTCCCCTCGGCGCATTGACTGTGGAACTCCGCGCCGCCGCTGAACGCGCTGGCGTGCGCATCTTCACGGATATTGTGCGCAAGGCCGAAAATCTCGGCGCAGTCGCCGCCGTTGATACGGCCAAAGGTGAACGCCTCTATGCCGAAGTGCTGATTGCTGGCGATGGTGCCGAGTCCGTGCTCCGCAATGCAGCAGGTATTGGCGTCGATCGTTGGAGTTTCGACCAGGCGGCCCTGGTCACAACATTCAATCATTCTGGCCCGCACCATGGTGTCTCGACCGAACGCCACCGGCCCGGTGGAGCCTTCACCACAGTGCCGCTGCCCGGCAACGCCTCAAGTCTCGTCTGGATGGGATCACCTCCCGTGCTGGAAAGCCTGCTCTTCCGCACTGGTCAGGAACTGGCCATGGAAATCCAGTTGCTGACCCATGGTACGCTCGGCCTCATCAGCGCCGTCACGCCGCCGAAGATTTTCCCCATGCGGGGATTGCGAGCCCAAAGGTTCGCTGCCAACCGCACCATCCTTACCGGTGAAACCGCCCACGCCTTTCCGCCTGTGGGTGCGCAGGGTCTCAACATGTCATTGCGCGATATCGGCCACGCCGTTGATGTGGTTCTGGGGCATGATGATGCCGGTGGCCCTGCGGCCATGGAAGACTACCATCACCGCCGCAACCGCGATGTGACAGAACGCCAGGCCATCATTTCCGCAATGAACGTCTCGATGCTGGCGGAGTTCCTGCCACTGGACGTGATGCGTGTCGGCGCCCTCTCGCTCATCGCGGCGTTCCCGCCATTGCGCAATCTGGTGATGCGCCAGGGTCTGGCACCCGAGGATAACCTGCCCTACGCCATGCGAGGGTGATCACTGCATGTGCTGCAAGGCATAGACGATCAGCGGAATGGTCACGACACTCGCAACTGTGGTCACGATGACCGCAGCACCCGCCCCTTCGACATAGGCATCATACTGCCGCGCCAGAATGAATGCGTTGGACGCAGTCGGCAGTGCCGCCATCATCACCGCCACCTGCAACCAGACCGGATCAGGATTGGCGATCCACATCACAATGAAGAATGCCAGCACCGGCTGAATGACCACCTTGATGGCCACAAGCAAAGGCAACTCACGGCCCACGCCGCTGAAACGACGCAGCGAAACCGTCACGCCCATGGCAAACAACGCCACCGGACCAGCAGCACGCATCAGCATTTCCAGTATCGACTTGAGCCCGCCCGTCGGCGCGATGTGCAAGGCTGACGCGGCAATTCCAAGCAAAGTCGCCACGATGAACGGATGGGTGAATACGTCTTTGAGAATTTTTCGCGCGATCACAGCTGGTGAAGGATGGGTGCGCCCGCCAATGCCAGCCAACACCGCCGTCAGGACAAACTCCACCGTGCAGTCGAAACAGAACACCAGTGCCGCAGGCACTGTTGCCTCGGCTCCGAAGAACGCCGCCGCAAGTGGCAGTCCCATGTAACCAACATTGCCATAACTGGCTGACGTACCCTGCAGTGCCGCAGTTCGCAGATCTGCGCCAAAGAACAAGCGTCCCAACAGCACCATCAGAAGGAAGCAGAACAGCGTCACACCACCCGTCGCGGTCACGTAAGCCGGGTTTACCAGACGCTCCAGCGGCGTTGCGGCTACAACCAGAAAGATCAATGCTGGAAGCGCAAAATAGACCACGAAGATATTGAGCCAGGCCAGACCGCCCTCGTCCAGAGTCCAGAGTCGCGGCGCAAGGGCCCCAAGCAGGATCAGTCCGAAAAAAGGGAGTGCAACATTAAGTATCTCGAGCATGATCCGTCACAAATTGTTTCACTTTTGTGCCTCTTGCCTTCCTCTCATTACCTTGGCAATCAGGACTTATGGAACCCCTCCCCACGGCAAAATTCGGCATCGGCCAAATTGTCAAACACCGGCTGTTTGAATTCCGCGGCGTGATTTTTGACGTGGACCCCACCTTCAACAACACTGAAGAGTGGTACAACTCGATTCCGGCCGAAGCCCGCCCCCGCAAGGACCAGCCATTCTATCACTTGCTCGCCGAGAACGAGGAGACTGAATACGTGGCTTATGTCTCGGAACAAAATCTTCAGGCCGACGAAAATGCAGCACCCGTGCGCCATCCGCAGGTGCGCGACTACTTCGCTGGTTTCGACAAGAACCGCGGCATCTACCGCCTGCGCGACAGCCGCGCCAACTGATCCCTAAAACGAGACCGTTTCAGTGCGGGCCGCCCGCCACAACCGCCATTGCCTGCGCCATTGTGGTACGTTGGTCCGGCCCTGTTTTGCCGCGTTGAGATACAATCCAGCAAGTGACAATGGCAGGAACGCCGGAAACAATTGCCGTGGCAATCCGGCCACTGCATCATTCGCTTCCGCCAATCGCTTTTCTGCCAACACCATCAGGTCTTCGCGTGACTGTTGAGGAGACGTCAATTTGGTCACTTTATCCGGCTGCGTGAGGGACCGCGCCAAACCAAATCCGACCCCGGATAGCCCGGAAGCGGTCGCCGCGGCGGGCGCAACTTCGGGTGCGAGGATCATGCAACCAAGTTGGAACAATACAGCCTGTATTTCTCCAAAGTAAGCCTCCACAGCAGTCTGATCCGGCATCACGTCGGCATAAAGGTCAAAGCGCCGCGCTTCCACCAAGGCCTGAAGCGGCGCCAACGGCAGGGAATGCACCTTGACTGTCTCTGTCAGCGCCACAGCAACGGGGTGCGACTGCGTTTCGCCGTTGCCGATCGACTCAAGCGTATCGGCCCACCACTGCAGGCGGATTTCACCAATCTGGACATCGCTGACCAGTTGCGGGATGCGTGCCACTTCGACAGCCAGGGCCATCACGGCGAAGAGGTGGGGCTGCGCCACTTCGGGTGCAAACAGCGTGGCAAGGAACATGTCCTTGTCGCCTGCCCGCACGATTTCCATTGCCGTATCAGCCATGCGCCTTGTCCACTGCGATGAAGACCGCAGCCACGCGGCGGTCCTCCGCCAGAACGACATTGTAGGTGTGAATGGCCGGGCTCGTGGCCATGACATCGAAGGCAATGCCTTCCTCTCGCAGCAGCGCAACGCACGCTGGCGGCAATTGCACCATGGTTTCGCCGCTGCCAATCAGAAGAAAATCGATCGCCGCTTTTTCTGCGATGATGTCAGCGAACATGTCGGCTGTTGCATCCACAAGCAAACGTGGCGCCCACGCCCGCATGCCGCTCGGCAAAACCAGCAGCGAGCCCTGATGCGACATGCCGGCAAAACGGAAACCACCGTTGCCAAACTGCTCGATCTGCGCCCGCTGCGGCAGGAACTTCATGTGGCTGGGATCTACAGCAACCGTCAGGGCCGCGCTTCCGCTGCCTGTCTTGCGGTACTCGACGTCCAATCACGCTTGGTGCCAAGCAGAATGAGCACTGGGGCTGCCACAAAGATCGACGAATAGGTGCCGACAAAAACGCCCCAGATCATCGCGAAGGTAAAACCACGAATGACCTCACCCCCAAAAATGTAGAGCGAGAACAGCGAGAGCAGCGTGCATACCGAGGTCAGAAGTGTGCGTGGCAGAACCGAGTTCAGCGAGAAATCCAGCAAGGCCGCCAACGGCATGGCCTTGTATTTCCGAAGGTACTCACGAATGCGGTCAAAAATCACGACCGTGTCGTTCAATGAATACCCGATAATCGTCAGGATCGCCGCGATGATGGTCAGATTGAACTCCAGACCAATAAGACTGAACAAGCCGATTGAGAGCAACGTGTCATGGAGGAGCGAAATGACGCCTCCCACAGCAAACTGCCACTCGAAACGGAACCACAAGTATACCAGCACACCGAGGATCGAGACAACGACAGCCAGAATGGCTTCCTCTGTCAACTCACCAGAGACCTTTGGTCCAACCACCTCGACGCTGCGGTATTCAACGGCAGTTCCCAGTGTTTCCTTCACCTTGTTGACGGCGATACGCTCGGCCTCTTCGCCACCCGCCTGTGCTTCAAGCCGGATCAGGACGTCATTGGGTCCGCCGAATTCCTGGATCTCCACATCACCCAGTCCAAGCCCACCAAGTTGTGAGCGCAGGCCGTCGATGTCAGCCACCTGCGGCGTACGGATGGTGATCACCGTACCACCCTTGAAGTCGATGCCGTAGTTCAACCCCTGCGTCGCGAACAGGTAGATCGACAGGGCACAGAGAATTCCAGACAGGAAGAAACCGAACCGGCTCCAGCGCATGAATGGCAGCTTGGTGCCATCAGGCACGAAGCGAATGGGTTTCCAGCGCATCAGAGATTGATCTCCTTGGGACGGCGCCAATGCACCCACAACGCAACAACGAGGCGCGTCAGCGTAAAGGCCGTGAACATTGTGGTGAAGATGCCGATGGCCAGCGTTACAGCAAAGCCGCGGATCGGACCCGAACCGATTCCGAAGAGCACGACGGCGGCAATCAACGTTGTGATGTTGGCATCAAGCACGGTGCCAAGAGCAGACTTGAAGCCCACATCGATGGCGCTCATCGCGCTGCGGCCGTTCTTCCACTCCTCACGGATGCGCTCGTAAATCAGCACGTTGGAATCGACAGCCATGCCGAGCGTCAACAGGATGCCTGCAATGCCAGGCAACGTCAGCGTGAACCCGAAGAAGCTCATCAGCGCCACCAGCATCAGCAGGTTGGCGAGCAAGGCCAGATTGGCGATCAACCCGAAGAAACCATAGGGCAGAAACATGAAGATCATCACGCCAACTAGACCGACAAGACAGGCGATGAAACCGGCTTTCACGGATTCGGTGCCGAGACTCGGACCGACCGTACGTTCTTCAGCCACCACAAATCTCGCTGGCAACGCACCAGAGCGAAGAATGATCGAAAGCTTGCCGGTTTCTTCCACCGTGAAGTTGCCGGAGATCTGTCCCGTTCCGCCAAGGATCGGCTCATTGATGACTGGCGCGCTTTGCACCACCCCGTCCAGCACGATGGCAAACGGCTTGTTGACATTTTCGGCGGTCAACTTGCCAAAACGCACCGCTCCCTTCTGGTTGAAACGGAATGTGACGACCGGCCGGTTGTTCTGATCGAAAGAAGGCTGGGCATCATTAAGGTCAGCCCCATCAACAGTTGCGCGGGTCCCTGTTTGCACCCACATCTGAGGCAGCGCCTGGATTTCCTCTGCCGTCGGCGCGGCTGATCCAGCGGCCTTCTTCTCGGCAATCAGACGGTCAAAATCTTCCTTGTTGGGAAAACCAACGCAATCCTGCGGTGGATTCTGATTGGGTCCTGACGGTTGCTCCTCGCAAACAATCTGGAAACTGAGCTTGCCGGTACCCGAAATGATGTCGAGCAACTGACGCGTGTCCTTCAAGCCGGGATACTGGATCACAATGCGATCCGTTCCCTGCTGCTGAATGACTGGTTCAGTGGTACCGAGACCGTTGATACGGTTTGAGAAAATTCCCAACGATTGGCGGATGGCTGAACCAATTCTTGTTTCCAGCCCTTTTTCTTCAATCGCAAAAGTGAAGCTGCCCTGGTTCTCGCTTAAGGCGTAAAGATTGATCGGCACACCACCGGTCAGCAATCCACCCTGTTGAGGCTGCACCAGTGCAGTGAGGCTGGTCCGCGCCTTCTCGACATCTTCCGGCTTGGTAATCTTGACGGTTGCGCCCGTGCCGACCCGTTGAATGCCGCTATAGCCAATCTTGGCATCACGCAGGGCCGAACGAATGTCGCTGGCCAGCTGCTGCTGCAATTGCGTGGTCATGTCCTTGCGGTCCACTTCCAGCAGCACGTTGACACCGCCCTGCAAGTCGAGACCGAGCGTCATTGGTCTGAAACCATAGGGTGCCAGCATTTGCTGCTGGGCAGGCGTTAGGATATTGGGAACCGTGAACAGGGCCGCAAGCGCGACGATCACGAATATCGCAATGGTTTTCCAGCGTGAAAATTGCACCTGCTGACCTTACTTTGCCGGTTCGCCTTTGGAACGCACGTCAGCGAGGCCTGCCTTCAGCACTCGCACCTTGACGTTTTCGCCCACTTCCACAAGCAACTCGCTGTCATCCACCACGCGAACCACCTTGCCGATAAGACCACCCTGAGTGACGACAGTGTCTCCCTTGGCGACCTTGCCCAACATCGCCTGATGTTCCTTGGCCTTGCGCTGCTGCGGGCGAATGAGCAGGAAATAGAACACACCCATAATGGCCACGAGTGGCAGAACCATGCCGAGGAAGTCCCCAGCGCCGGGTGTTCCCGTGGACTGGGCAAGGGCTTCAGTGATGAACATGGAATTCTCCGCGTAGGGCTCTTTGCGCCCGGTTTCAAAGTTGCGCTAGATATAACGATGCACTAGGCCATTGCAAGTTGCGGACGGGCCTTTTTTCAGGAGCACGGAATGGGCAAGAAACAGGACATTCTCGAGCGAATCGCTGACGCTCTGGAGCGTTTGGCCCCTCCTCCGCCAGCCGCTCCCAAGGTTCAGGCCCACGAAGCCTTCGTCTGGCGGGCTCATCCTCCAGGCCTCGAGGCTGTCACCAAGATCAACCGCGTCGATCTCAACCTCCTCAAGGGCATTGATCTCACCCGCGATCAGCTCCTCGAAAACACCCGCCGCTTCGCCAGCGGCCTGCCCGCCAACAACGCGCTTCTCTGGGGCGCGCGCGGCATGGGCAAGTCATCGCTGGTCAAGGCTGCCCATAAAACCGTCAACGCTGAAGTGGGCGGCGTTCTCAAGGTCGTGGAGATCCATCGCGAGGACATCGCCAGCCTGCCTGTCCTCATGGCCATCTTGCGCAAAGAGAGTGCGTGCCGCTTCATCGTCTTCTGCGACGATCTCTCCTTCGATGCCCAGGACACATCTTACAAGTCACTCAAGGCAGCCCTTGATGGCGGACTCGAAGGCCGCCCCGGCAATGTGATTTTTTACGCCACCAGCAACCGCCGCCACCTCTTGCCACGTGACATGATCGAGAACGAACGCTCCACCGCGATCAACCCATCCGAGGCAGTTCAGGAAAAAGTCTCGCTGTCCGACCGCTTTGGCCTGTGGCTTGGCTTCCACAACTGTTCACAGGACGAATTCTTCGCAATGATCGAGGGTTACGCCCAACACTACAAGCTGAACATCAAGCGCAGTGAGTTGCAGGCTGCCGCCGTTGAATGGTCTGTTACACGCGGTTCCCGCTCCGGCCGCGTCGCCTGGCAACTGATCCAGGACCTGGCCGGCAGACTGGGCCAAAAGCTCGAAGATTGAGTCCCAGAAAAGACAAAGCCCGGGACGAACCCGGGCCTTGCCATGCAGGGGACTTTCAATTCCAGTTAGTTCATCGCCGTCGCCGATGAGAGATGCTTGATCGGGTCGAGGGCGGTCGCACCCTTGCGCACTTCAAAATGCAACTGCGGGCTTGACACAGCGCCGGTCTGGCCGGCCTTGGCAATCACGTCGCCACGTTTCACCGTGTCGCCGCGTTTCACCAAAAGTTCTTTGGCATGAGCATAGGCAGTCACGTATCCACCCGCATGCCGGATCAGCACGAGATTGCCATAGCCCTTGAGTTCATTGCCTGCATAGGCAACCACACCACCATCGGCAGCGCGCACGCTTGTGCCTTCCGGCACGGCAATGTTGATGCCTTCATTCTTGAGGCCGTTGGACTTCGGACCATAGTTCGAAATCACTTTGCCCTTGAGCGGCCAACGCAGATTGAGCGCACCCGATGCCGGAGCTTGTGCCAAACTCGGTTCCGGAGCCTGAGCCACTGGACTTTCAACTTTGCTCTTCGGCTTCAATTTGAGATTGCTGGCTGACTGAACCGGTTCTTCCCCCGGTGCTGCTTCTTCGGCAGGCATTGCAGCCGTATCTGTTTCTTCTTCAGCAAGTGAAAGTGGCGCCCGCTTCCTGGATTTCGGTGTGACCGGGGTCACTTCGGTTTCGGCAGACGCAGTTTGCGACGAACCACCTGGAATTTTCACCTGCTGGCCAATATGCAGACCGGCATCATGCGACAAGCCATTGGCATCAGCAATCACGAATGGCGACACACCATATTTGCGGCCAAGCGAATAGAGTGTCTCACCACCGCCAACTGTGTGCGTGGCACCAGACTTCTTTGACTTCGACGTCAGCTTCGGCTTGGACACCGGCGTTATTTCGGTCTCGTCAGCGTAGGACACGGCCAACTTCTTTGGCTTCGCAACGGGAGCCGCAACTTCAGCCGAGTCTCCCGAAGGAATACGCAACTTCTGGCCAGACCAAACATGGTAAGGCGGCTTCAGTCTGTTGTATGAGGCAAGCTCCATGGCATCGACATTGTTGGCGCGGGCAATTGAATGCAGCGTCATGCCCTGACCCACCGTTACCGTGCCATTACTGGCGAGAGCCTTCTTCGCCGGCATGACGATTTCTGTCTCGTCCGCGGCAGCCACATCCGGCTCTTCATAGGCAGGTGCAGCGTACCTGGGCTTCGGCGCCACAAGCTTCGGCTGTTTGTAGGTCTTCTGGTAATTCTCTGTGTAATCGTACTTCTGCTGCGCTCTTGGCAGCGGCGCACGCGCCACCGGGCTTTCCACGATGGTATCGTCATCGGGGGCATCCATGTCTGGCGCTGCAATCACCCGGCGCTTGCGCGGCAAAGGTTGCTGAACCGACTTCGGCACGGAAGCGGTATAGACCGGATCGGCATCGGAGGGGTTTTCGTACGCGGTCTGGAAGCGTTCGATTGAATTGGAACAGGCTGCCAAGAGGGACGCGGTGGCAACCGTCATAAGGGCCTTTGCCAAAAGGCGGCCGGACAGCTGCTTGGACACGCTGATACGCATAATGTTACTCCGAAACTCACAAACTCAACTTCGACCAAAATGACGCGTTAAAGTTAAGGGAGCGTTTATGGTGAATCGCCTGAGCGGATTTATTCCACCACGACGCGAGCGCCCACCTTCACTTGGTTGTAGAGATCAATGACGTGCTCATTCAGCATGCGGATGCAGCCCGAAGACACGGCGCGCCCGATGCTCCACGGTTGAGTGGTGCCGTGAATGCGGAATTCTGTCGAACCGATATAAAGCGCCCGCGCGCCTAATGGGTTTTTAGGCCCGCCCGGCATGAACGCCGGAATGAAGTGGCCCCGCGACGCCTCACGCTTGACCATCACGTCGGGTGGTCGCCAATCCGGCCATTCCGCCTTGCGGCTGATGCGGTTTGAACCATTCCAGGTAAAACCTTCCCGGCCTACGCCAATGGGATACATCAACGCCTGCCCTCCCGGCAGCACCAGATAAAGCCTGCGCTCCGCTGTGCGCACCACAATGGAGCCCACCTCCATGTTGCGGTCAAAAGCCACGACTTCCTTTTGCAACCGTGTTGGTGACTGGGGCGCAAAAATCGTGGCACTCGCCATCTGCTTGCTCTTGCCCCAGCCCTCGGCTGGTTGATTGTCAGGCATCGCCCCCAGAATCTGCACGTCTCCGGGAGCGGTTTGCAGTTGCCGCGCATCGGCGCACACCACAGCCATCACAAGGGCTGTTGCGGCGAAAACAAATCGTTTCATCTTGTCCACCTGGCACGCACGAAGCGGCGGCCTTGGCCCTTATGGTGGATGAGCGCGCTTAATCGCCGTTTAAGCGGCGTAGTTTCCGGATTGTGAATGCCGCAGTTTCTTTTGTTAATGGGTGCCGCCACCGGTCGGTGATGCTGGCAAGTGGTTCAAGAACAAACAGGCGCTCGGACATTCCAGGGTGCGGTAGAACCAAGGGCCGAATTGATGAACTGCGTTTGGCGCGCACCAGCCCATGATAGTCGAGAAGATCAAGATCAAGTGTGCGCGGCCCCCAGCGCAAGCGCCTCTGCCGCCCAGCCGCGCGTTCAATCATGTGCAACCGCCGCATCAATGCATCAGGTGAAAGGTGGGTAGCGATTTGCGCCACGGCGTTGATGAATGGTGGCTGGTTTTTGCGGCCGAATGGTTCGGTGACCAACAATGGAGAAACTGCTTCCAGCCGGATTGGCCCGCGATCAAGTGCACGCAAGGCCAATTCAACACTTTGGCGCGGCGTTCCCCAAGGGCCAGAGATGTTGCTGCCAAGACCAATCAGTATCATGCCCAGCGCCGCACAATCTCGGCCAACATGATCTCGGCATCTGTTTCAGGAGGAATCACAGTCACGCGTTCAAAAACCACTTCACCATTTTCGACAAGGAAACTGCGCCGCACATAATAGCTTTTCTCGCCCGCCTTGAAATGCGCAAGTGGGACGGCTGCCGCAAAAGTTCCCGTCGCATCAGAGAGCAAAGGAAAGGAAAGCCGCGCGCGCGCAGCGAATTCCTGTTGCCATTCGGTGGTCAGATTGGACACCCCAAAAATCTTCACAGAATGCTTCCGAAATTCCGGGTAAAAATTTGAATAAGCTAGCGCTTGTGGGGTTGACCCATGGGCACCAAAGATCGCATCCCAGCCGGGTGGATCGGCCACACCGGGTCTTCCGGTATAGGGATAAGCAAACAGCACCGCCCGGCCTCGCAACAAGCCGGGACTGACGAGCGAACCGTCCGTTGCGGCCAAGGCGACATCCGGCAGGCGCAAGGCGATCAGCCCTTTTCGCGCAGCAGGCGCGATTTCTCGCGGTTCCAGTCGCGCGCCTTGATGGTGTCGCGCTTGTCCGTGTTTTTCTTGCCGCGTGCCAGTGCAATATCAATCTTCACCCGGCCCCGCGGATTGAAGAAAATCTTCAGCGGAACAATCGTCAGCCCCTCGCGCAAGATGCCCACGGCAAGCCGGGCGATCTGCTTGCGATGCAGAAGCAGGCGGCGCGGTCGCTTCGGCTCATGATTGAAGCGGTTGGCCTCACGATATTCCGGAATGTTGGAGTTGATCAGGAACAGCTCACTGCCCTTCATTGCGGCATAGGCCTCGCCCAAGTTGACGTGACCGACGCGCAAAGACTTCACTTCTGAACCCTTGAGTTCGACCCCGGCTTCAAAAAATTCTAGCAACTCGTAGTCATAGCGGGCGCGCCGGTTGTCGCCCTTGACTTGCACGCCAGCAGGGCTGCGCGCCTGCTTCGCGCCTCCGCTCTTGGATGACATCTCAGTTCAGAATTCCCGCGTGAACCATGGCATCGCGCACCTGCAACTTGGCCGCATCGGTCACTGGAACCATTGGCAGACGGGCTTCTTCCGTGCACAGGCCAAGCAAACTCACGGCATACTTGATAGGGCCGGGATTGGTCTCTACAAACAACGCGTGATGCAAAGGCATCAAGCGATCCTGAAGACCGATTGCCCTTTTGTAGTCGCCCTTCAAGGTGGCTTCCTGCAGTTCCGAACACAGGCGTGGCGCCACGTTCGCCGTCACCGAAATGCAGCCAACACCGCCATGGGCGTTGAAACCGAGCGCCGTGCCATCCTCGCCTGAAAGCTGGATGAACTTTTCACCCGTCATCAAACGCTGGCGTGACGGCCGCGTCAGATCAGCCGATGCATCCTTGGTGCCAACTATATTGGGGCAATCCTTGGCCAGACGATCGAGAGTCTCGACCGAACAATTGGCCACTGTGCGTCCAGGCACGTTGTAAACAAAAATCGGAATATCAACGGCCTTCGCAATGGCGCGATAATGCTGATAGATGCCTTCCTGCGTCGGCTTGTTGTAGTAAGGCACGACGATAAGCGCCGCATCTGCCCCGGCCTTCTTGGCATGGGCAGCATACTCAATGGCTTCAGCGGTGTTGTTGGAGCCTGCCCCGGCTATCACCGGAACCTTGCCCTTGGCCTCTTCCACGCAAATCTCGATCAGGCGCTTGTGCTCGGCCGGAGTCACTGTCGGGCTTTCGCCGGTGGTGCCGACTGGCACAAGGCCGTGGCTACCTTCCTTGATTTGCCAGGCGACGATTTTGCGGTACGCCGCCTCGTCAACGGCACCATTCTTCATCGGCGTAATCAAGGCTGGGAACGATCCCTGGAACTTCACGGCAAACCCCTATGGTTAACAGATTGGAAACCAGCAACTCGCTACTCTGGCCACTGGCCGTAGCGGATTCCGGTTCGCGCGGCACCATAGTCGTTCGCCCTCAGGGCAGCAAGCAAAGGCCAACAGGCCCGGGACAAGCCATGAACTGGTGCCCCAAACCTGTCGCAATTGGTCTTTACCCGCTCTCCTTGCTGGGCGAAAGACACCAGTTGAGGAGCCAATCGCGTGTCGCCAGTAGTCAACCGTCGTCAAATTCTGAAGGGTCTGTTCGCCGCCACTGCCGTTGCCGCGCTTCCGTTTGCGGCGGGTCCGGCGGTGGCCTCTGCAGCCGTCGATGCCGTGCGCATGGCACTCCGGGGCGATTTCGCCTCTGCCGGTAACCTCGCCCAGCAATCCGGCGATGGCGCCGCCATAAAGCTTGTGGAACTCATCTATCTTCGCGACCAGGGCGCCAAGGCAGGCTACCCGCGCATCATGGGCTTTCTGGAAGCCGCTCCCAAATGGCCGCTCACCGAAACGCTGTTGAAGCGCGCCGAACAAGCGTTGTTTGAAAGTGGCGACCGCTCCCAGATTGTTCTCGACCATTTCTCCAGACGCAAGCCCCTCACTTCTTTCGGCCATCTGGCACTGGCCCGCGCCGCCTATGCCGCTGGTGATTCTGAAGCTGGCCGCTCAGCCCTCATGCGTGCCTGGCTCAATCCGGATATGGACGCCTCTGTCGAAGCCGCCTCTGCAAGCGAGTTCCGCTCCGTCCTCACTGAAGCTGACCATCGCCGCCGCCTTTGGCAACTCATCTACGCGCAGGATTCAAATGCTGCGGTTCGCCAGGCCAAGCGCATGGGATCTGGCTACGTCAACATCGCCAAGGTGGCACAGGCTCTGTTGCGCAGCACTGGCGCTGCCGAAAAGCAATATGCCGCGCTCTCTGCGGGCAACCGTGACATCCCTGCCCTGCGCTATGCGCTGGCCCGCCACTACCGCAAGCAGGAAAAATTCGCCAAGGCCCGCGCCATTCTCGCAGCGGCCCCCAAATCTGCTGCCGATCTCGGTGACCCGGAAGCCTGGTGGACGGAACGCCGCATCATTGCCCGCCGCTCCATCGGTCCAAACCACCGCGACACCTGGACCACGGGGTATCAGATTGCCGCACAAAATGGACTTGCAGGCGGTGATGCTGCTGTTGAGGCAGAATTCCTTTCCGGCTGGATTGCACTGCGTTATCTCAACAAACCTGATACGGCGATGAAACACTTTGCCAAGTTGCAGGACATCGCACCAAGCCGTACCGAAAAAGCCCGCGCCGCCTATTGGATCGGCAGGACCTTTGAAGCCAACGGCGACAAAGGCTCGGCCCGTGACTCTTTCAAGACTGCGGCACAGTATTCGACGATTTACTATGGTCAGCTGGCCCGTGAAAAAATCGGCATGGGCGGCGTGCCCGAACGCATCGAAAGTGGTGATACCACCACAGCTGCCCGGGCCAAGGTCGACCGTGACGAAGTCATGCGCGCCTTCCACATGATGGCGCAGGCCTCTGACAAATCAAACCTCCACATGTTCCTGTGGTCCATCTCCACCCGCTTTGATTCATTGCCGGAAATGAATGCAGCGGCTGCCATTGTCCACCAGATCGGCGGTACCACCATGGCACTGCGTCTCGCCAAGGCGGCTGGTCAGCGCAGTATCGACATTGATACCTATTCCTATCCGGTGCGCGGCCTGCCCGACTGGAAGCAGATTGGCAAGCCAGTGGAAAAAGCACTCGTCTTCGGCCTGTCGCGACAGGAAAGCGAATTCGATCCCAACGCTGGCAGCAAGGTTGGCGCCCAAGGGCTGATGCAGCTCATGCCGGGAACCGCCAAGCTCATCGCGCGCCAATACGGCCTGACTTATGCAGCCAACAAGCTGAAAGGTGATCCCGCCTACAACGTCAAGCTCGGTGCTGCCCATCTCGGCGACCTGATTGAAGATTTTGGCGGATCCTATGTTCTCACGCTGGTTGCCTACAACGCCGGGCCACGCCGCGCCCGCGAATGGGTGATTGAGTTTGGTGATCTCCGCTCCGGACAAGTCGACGCCATTGATTGGGTGGAATCGATCCCCTTCCAGGAAACGCGCCAATATGTGCAGAAGGTGCTGCAGAACCTGCACATCTACCGCTCACGTCTTGCCCCCAAGACGGTGCGACCCATGTCTGCCGACTTGCGCCGCGGTTCACCAGGCGAGTTGACTGTTGCTTCAACGTCACCTGCTTCCGGTGCCGATGCAACGCCGCAGCCTGCAGCTGATTGTTCCGGCGGCTCCATCAAGGCCTTGATCATGGGCTGCGATTGAGATTGCACAAGGTGACAACCGAACGCCGTCTGATCGCAGCAGCAGACGGTACGCGAATATTTGTCGAACTGCATGGCGGACCATCCACCGCCCTGCCGCTCCTGTGCCTCCCTGGCCTGACCCGAAACAGCCGCGACTTCGAGCCTGTTGTCGCACACTTCGCGGCCGAACGTCCCGTACTCACCATCGACTTCCGTGGCCGTGGCCGATCAGATCACGCCGCCGATCCACTGACCTATCGGCCCGATGTGGAGTTGGCCGACACCATAACGGTTCTTGCCGCATTCGGCATCGCCCGCGTAGCACTGCTCGGAACATCACGCGGCGGCATCGTCGGCATGCTGATGGCAGCGCAACATCCGGAAATTCTCGCCGGACTATTTCTCAACGACATCGGTCCGCGCATCGAGCCCGCCAGCCTGCTGCGCATCTTGGGTTATGTCGGTGTGCCTGTGCGCTTTACCGACTGGGAAAGTGCAGCTCGCGCCTATGCTGACACCGCACCTGGCTTCAGCAATGTAAAACCAGAGCAGTGGCTTACCGCCGTCAAACGCGCTTACACCACTAATGCTGAAGCAGGCATCGTTCCCAATTATGACATGCGCCTCGCAGCAACGCTACCGTCTGCCGACGACGTCAGAGCAGAAAAGACGGCAGAACTCTGGCCCCTGCTTCCGGCTTTGGCGCAAATACCTGTCACCTGTCTGCGTGGAACCGGCTCGGATCTTCTCTCCGAAGAAACACTGCACAAACTCAAGTCCGCGCTGCCCAACGCCGAAACCGTTGTTGTGCCGGACCGCGGCCACGCCCCCTTCCTCGATGAGCCGGAAAGTCTGGCCGCACTGCAACGCTGGCTGGCCCGGGTTGATGTCCGTGCCAACTCATGAAAAAGGGCCGGTCAAATGTCCGGCCCTCTTGCATTCATCCGTAGACTGACGAAATTCAGGTCTTTCGGGTGCGGTTGCCAGAGAGAGTTTCACCCTGGCGGTTCTTGAGACCACCGGTGCCGTAATGCTTGGTGAACTCCGCTTCATTGCCGTCCGCCAGCAAGCGCGCCTGACGGATCCACTCTTCACGGCGAATGCGGCCATTGAACTTCAGGTGGTCATCAACCCAATTGATCTGCGCAGCAGTCCATGCCGCAATCTGGTCGAAGTGGAAGAAACCAAGGCCGTGCAGGATTTTTTCGTTCTTCGGGCCAACACCACTGATGCGCTGCAGGTTGTCAGCCTTACCACCGCGCGCTGCGGCAATGCCTTTGGGCCGTTCCAATTTGCCAGCGTCAACCGCAGCTTCAGCGACCGGTGCGGCAACCGCCACAGGTTCTGCCACGGGCGGTCGGGGTGGCGGAGCAATGCGTTCAGCAACCCGCATGGACGCTGGTGCTGGTGCGGTTTCCGGCACCGCCGCAGCGGGTGCGGCAACTGCCGCCGCGACAGCAGGTTCTTCAGAACCAAAGAGTTTGCGCAACAGACAGCCAATGCAGGCGCCGGCGAAATAAGCCGCCAGCAGCAGCAGGGCGAGTTCAATGAGATAGTGCAACATGATCTATCCTTCCCTGCTCAGGTGCGGCTGTCCGGAACCCGCTCGCAGGTTCGCCAGCCGATATAAACCCCAATCGCGGCAGCGACGGCGAGCCATATCCAGTTGTGTTCAATGATCGTCCAGAAACCATTGCTGTAAAGGTCAAACATCTTGTTCCCCTATTTCACGATCTTGATTTCAACGCGGCGGTTCTTGCCCCACGCTTCTTCCGTTCCCGACGTGTCGAGCGGCATCGATTCGCCATAGCTGGCAACGGACAGCCGTTCGGTCGTGACGCCAGCCTCAACCAGCATGTCGCGCACGTGGTTGGCGCGGCGTTCTGCCAAGGCTTCGTTGTATTCGTCCGTGCCGCGCTCGTCAGCATGGCCACCCACTTCAACTTTGAGCGAACTGCAACGTGAGTCCTTGAGCAAGGCCGCGTATTGACTGACCGACAGACCGAAGCGCTCCTGGAAATCGATCTTGTTGTAGATGAAGCGCATCGGGAACACCGTGCTGATCCGCGTCATGACGGCATTGCAGTCAAACTGTGCGTTGGATTTCGGTGCAGGCTCGTTGTGAGCAGATATGACAATCTCGCTGGCAGCCGTGTCTTCGACGCTGCGGCCACGGTCATCCGTCGCCGTAACCACGGCATTGTAGGTTCCGGGCGCAATTGGCTGGCTCAGCGCCAGGGACCATTTGCCGTCCGCATCCGCTGTCAGTGCACTCCCGGTGGCACCCAATTCGGCTGCAATGTTCAACTCCGGAAGAGCAACCTTCAGCTTGGTTGTCTGCTTCACATCATAGCTGCCGGTCAGTGCCGTCGGTGCCGTGTCCGAAGCGTAGGCATCAATGGTCGGTGCCGTTGGCAACGTTGCGTCAACTTCAATTTCAGCCAGCGAGGCGTCTTTCACCTCAAGTGATTCTTTCTTTGCCGTCACGACAACATCATAGATGCCATCCTTCAGCGCTGCCGATGGGAGGAGCCGCCATTTGCCCGGTCCGTCTTCAGCAAGATTGGCGCTGCTGCCAAGCTCGTAGGTCTTGCCGGCAAGTCCCACTGTCAGTGATGTCCCTTCACCTTTGGGCCAGGTGCCACGAATGATGGGCGCGCCTGTGAGATCAAGTTGCTTTTCCACGGTCGGCGCGGCCAGCATGACTTCGGCAGGCGTGGCAGCAGGCTCCGGTGTGGCTTCCGTAGCCTTTGGCGGTTCTGGAATGACAATGGCATTTTCAGCCTGCGTCTTGGCCACGTTGCCAGCGGCATCCATGGCGGCGAATTCGACCGGATATTTGCCAGCGGCCAGGCTCGCTGTGTTCGGTGCGAACGTGAATGTGCCGGGCTTGTCCTCGGTTCGTGTCAGGGCCGAACCCCGGCCCAGCACATAGGTGCGGCCCTGGAAGTTGGCACTGAGGCTGGTGGCATCGCCTTCCGGCCATGTGCCACTGATCGAACGCGCATCAGTTGCGTCGGTGGCAGTGGCGGCAAAGCCGGGTGCCGCAGGTGGTGTGCTGTCGGTAGCGGCAACAGTCCCCGCCACCACAATGGCCTTGTCGGCCTTCACCGTTGTGACTGTGCCTGCCTTGTCGGTGACACTGAAGTCAACATCATAGCTGCCCGGTGCAAATGTCCGTGACGGCTGAAATTTGAATGTGCCCGGCGCTTCGGAGACCAGTGCGGCACCGCGGCCCAGCACGTACTCACGGCCGTCGACGGTGGCCGTGAACTTCGCCGTGTCAGCGTCTGGGTAAGTACCAGTGATGGCGTATGGCCAAGTCGCACCTGCGGCGAGCGGCGCCACGGCAAAGGTCGTAGCGTCCGGCACGTCAACAACGATCTGCGCCGGGGCCTGGGCATCTTGCGAAATTGTGGCACCGTCGCTGTCGAGGCTGGCATTGGCGGTCACTGCATGAGTGCCTTCAGGCAGCGGCTGCGGCAGTTTCAACACCCAGTTTCCGCCTGAAGTGGTGAGTTCCGGGCTTCCCGGCAGAGTATAGGTTGCTTCACCGACTTTCACGGTCAGCTGCTTGGCCACATCTTCCGGCCAGGTGCCCTTGATTTCGCTGACCGGCGCCGTTGCCGTGAGTGATTCGATCGTGGGCGCCACCAGTGCCAGTGGTTCCACAACGGCGGTGCTTACGACCTGGCGCACACCATATGTGCCCGCGACAAGTTTCGTGACTTCCTCAAGTGCGTTGGGATTTGTGGTTTTGCCCGAAATGTTGGCCACCCGTCCGTCCATGTCCACGGCAGCCCATTTTGTCAGATCACTACCGGAAAGGGATGCTTTGGCACGGTTCACAACGTCAGATTTCAGGCTGGGTGTGGATAACAATGCAGCAGCCAGAAGCGGCAAGCCTGCGCCAACAAGCGACCACGATACCCACTTTGACGGGCGGCATTTTCTCATCTGATTCTCCCCCAGCTGCGGTTTCGGCCTGCCATTGCGCCAATTCCGGACGAACCGGACAACTTGTCAGCAGCAGCGAAATTAAGGAATGGTTAGCATTTGAAGGTGCCCTTGGCTATGAACCATTCCACGCTTTCCACCATGATTTCATGGTATTTCCGCGCTTGCTTGCACTGACAAAATAGCCGCGATGCAAACTGTGGCACTCCTGCCACATGTGGCCAAATTCTGGCTGGAAGGTGCCCTTGTGCGTTGACCTTAACCGAGCAAGAGGCGACAAGGTGTGCATGTGCGTTGACTCGTGCATTGCCTACCCAATTTTCTTGCAGGGGATCGGGGGGCTCACTCAACTCCAAAAGTTTGGGAGAAACCAAATGAACGTTATGAAGTTTGCACTTCTCGGTACGGCCGCTCTCGCTGCTGTGTCGGTTAGCGCCCGCGCTGACGACCTGGCCGACCTGAAGGCCCAGATCGAATCGCTCCAGGCTGATGTCGCTGCCCTCCAGGCTGCTCCTTCGGTCCCGGCTGGCTACCAGCTCCTCTCGGTCTCGGAAGCTCCGGCGATCGTTGTTCCTGGCCTTGAAATCAAGGACAAGAACGGCAAGGGCGCCACGGCAACCACCATCAGCGTGCTGCCAACCGCCGACATGCCTGCCTCGACCGTTGTTCAGTGGTCGGGCTCGGTCCGCGCTGCTGTGACCTATCAGGATCGTGACTACGATAGCGACGGCGGTGCCAATCGGCAACGTTCGCGTTAACCCGAACTTCGGCACGGCTCGCACCCGTTCGCCCTCATCGGTGCAGCCTGCTGCAGTTGCTGCAACCAACGGCGTTCGTGACTTCAGACGACATCCACATCAAGGCTCGCGGTCGTCTCGACGTGACCGGCACGACCGACACCGCTGTTGGTGAAGTTGGTGCGTCGATGAGCATTTTTGCTGACTTCGACGGCGCTGGCTCGCGCGCAGTTCTGATGGACTACGCCTGGGGCTGGTGGAAGATGACACCGGAACTGACGTTCGCTGGCGGCTACAATGGCTCGCTCGCAACGATCGGTGGCTACGGCATCCGCAACGTGAACGACACCTACATTTCTCGTGGTGGCGTGGGCGTTGACGGCGGTGACTTCACGCAGTTCCGCGTGTCGTATGCCTCTGGCCCGCTTGGTATCGCTCTCGCCGTGGAACACACGGACGAAGGTGACAACAAGTTCTCGGCTGCTTCGGACGGTCAGTTCGGCATTGCCGGTGAAGTGACGTACGCAAGCGACATGTTCCGTGCAGAACTCGCCGGTTTCGTTCGTGACGCTGACGAAAATCGTGCCGTTGCCGGTGGCAAGATCACACAGTCGCAGATCGGCCTCGGCCTCGGCGTGAAGCTGTCGGACATGTTCGACATCTCGGCCGCTGCCAGCATCGGCAACAACGTGTGGTACAGCGATGGCATCACCTACACGGTGTTTGACACTTCTGCCAGTCAACCGCATCGGCGACGGCTGGGAAGCCAGCATCGCTGCTGTTGCCACCCTGTCCGACTCGATCAGCGCTGAACTCGGTGCTGGTATGTCGAACTACGACGAAAACATCTCTGCCGGCTACGAAACCGACACCTTGGCTATCGCCGGTGGCGTGTTCTGGTCGCCAGTGTCTCAGCTGAAGATGGGCGTCCAGGCCAGCTATGTCGAACTCGACAACAGCGGTCACAGCGACGGACGTCGACGAGCTGAACGCAGCTTTCGTCACCTGGTGGAACTTCTAATCCACGGATTATATCCAGAATACGGCCCGCTTCGGCGGGCCGTATTTTTTTGTGCCTGCCAAACTGGACTGCCAACGATCCCGCCTCGCGCGGACTTGTCATGCAGCAGCAACCCCTGTAGCCAAGCCTGATGACCGCCGCCTTCACTCTCATGCGTGCCAAGGACATGGTCGCCCACGGTCGCCATGCTGAAGCAGCACCGCTCGTGCTGGACATCCTCGCCAAGGCACCACGCCTCGCTCCAGCCCATCTCCTGATGGCCCAGATTCACCACGCATCCGGCAAAATGGGAGAAGCACTGGATGCAGCGAGCATTGCCCAGCAACTCGACCCCACAGATCCGCAGATTGCCAGCCAGCTCGCCGCCTACTTCGTCGAATTGAAACTGCCGGAACATGCGCTGCCGCTCTTGCGCCAGGCCTTGGAGAAATCACCAGACGCGTTCGAGCCAAATCACGCGCTCGCACTCTGCTACTTCGACATGGAAAAAGGTCGCCGCGCCTTGCCCCATTTCGAAGCTGCGTTGGCTGCCGCTCCCAACGCCACCCAACGCGATGCCGTCACTCTCAAGCTGGCAGAATGCCTCGCTGCCATCAATGAATCGCAACGTTCCGATGACCTGCTGAAAAATCTTTCAGCAACAGCCATCAATCCAATTCCCGCCATTCTCATGCGCGGGATGGGCGTTGCAAAACCAGTGTCACCGGAACTTGTCACCAGCCTTGAGTCGATTGCTGGCACACCTGGTCAAGATGCAGAAGCCAAAGCACAGGCCTTGCTGGCCTTGGGCCGCATCCACGATCTTGCCGGACGCCACCAGCAGGCATTCGACCTGTGGCGCCAGTCACGAGCCCTGCTTGGCGTGCAACAGCACAACAAGCAGGCCGTGACCACCCGCAACCTGCAAACCAGGGGCATCTACAGCAAGGCACTGCTTGAAGCCGCAGTGCCTTATGGTGATCCGGCGGCAAGCCCCATCTTCATCGCCGGCATGCCGCGCTCCGGCACGACACTCGCCGCGCAAATTCTTGCAGCCCATCCTGCAGTGGTCAGCACCGGCGAAACAGACCGGCTCAACAAACTCGACGTTGTCTTTCGCCGCGATCATTGGGGCCCCGATGCAGCCCAACGCATCTATGCAAATGCCCGCCAAGGCAGCCTGCGCGCCCTCGCCCAAGAGTTGAATGCCTTCTTCGCGGTTTTCGCCGAAGGCACCCATACCCGCATCGTCGAGAAGACACCGACCAACTATGAAAGTCTCGGCTTCATCCACCTTTGCTTCCCGAAGGCCCGCTTCATTCATTGCCGCCGCCATCCCGCTGACAATTTCGTGTCGGCCTTCCAACACAATATGAACAAACTCCACGACTATACCTACGACCAGTCCGCCTTTGTCGAGCGGTACTTGGCGCAAGAAGAGATCATGGCTCACTGGAAACAGTGTTTCCCCACACAGGTGTTTGACCTCAACTACGAGGAACTGGTTGCGGCACCCGAAAAGGTGATCCGCCGCCTTGTGGCGTTCTGTGACTTGCCTTGGGATAACGCCTGCCTGAGTTTCCATAACCGCGACACAACCGTGCGCACTTTCAGCAGGGACCAGGTTCGCCAACCCATTTACACGAGCTCAGTTGCCCGCTGGCGGCGCTACGAAGCCAATCTCGAAACTTTGTTTGCTAAGCTCAACCAGAGCGCTTATCACTACGCACCGAGCGATAAATGAAACCGCCGGACTTCCCGATCATGACGCACCCATCGCGCCTTTTCACGCCGCTTCGGACGCTGCGCCGTTGCGTTCTCGTGACTGTAGCGCTGCTTGCTCTCTCGGCTTGTACTGGTACTGAACAAATCGGCCTCGAAGGACGCCAAATTTCCCTTGAGGAAAGTGCTGTGCCGGCTACTGGCGGCGTCGATACGGTATCGCACCTCCTGCCCGCCACCGGGCCAACTTATGTCACGCTCAACGTCAAGGAACTGTCCAAGACCGAGCGCACGCCCGAAGTCGGCAACAAGGCAATCACTTCGGGCAGCGGATACGTGGTGGACGGTTCCGGCATCGTCATGACCGCCGCCCACGTGGCCGTGGCCATGGGAAACGAAATTTCCGCCCGTGCCGCCAATGGCCGGGTTTATTCTGGCAAAGTCGTCGCCATCAATCCTGCCAACGACATGGCCATCATCAAGTTGCGGGGCTTTTCTGGTCCTGCCACTTCACCCGCACCGCCAGGCTGTGTCGCAAAAAATGACCTCGTCTTCACTCTCGGCCGGCCGCACGCCCAAGGCGATACGGCGCGCATAGGCAAGCTTGAAAGCCGCCACTTCGGCCGCGCTGTTGCCTATGGCAAGTTTGGCTATCCTGACGCATTGGTATTGCGCCTCGGTACCCAGAAAGGTGAATCCGGCGGGCCGCTCTTTGATGCCAACGGCCGCCTCGTCGGCATGGTCGTCAGTACACTGACGGATGCCAACGGCAACCTGATCAACCTCGCCCACGCCATCCCGTCAACGGCGCTCGCCAAGTTTCTTTGCGAGCAACAGCAGTGCAGTGCTCCGTGGGCAGCACTGGCGCGGCAGTCGGTCGACAATTGCGACCGGATCGCCAGTCAGTGATCAACTCACACCTGCATTTCGCGGAAACAGCGGTTCATCACCCAGTTTGTCCCTGATCGGCTGGACTTGTTCTGCGTATCGCTTCCAGGTTCCGACCGACCTGGGATTGATTGGATTGCGAACCTGATGAACACTCGCAGTCTGGGTTGAGGTTTCATTGTCCTCCGGATGCAGACAGGCCTCCTGCCATGTCAGGCCACAGAATTCCAACAGGGCCGCTATCTCATCTCGCGGTTGGTTTACCAACGATTCATAGCGTAGCGAGTGAATCCGGCCAGGCAACACCTCGTACCAATGCATCATCAGTTTCTGGTAGTGCCCATAGTATTCAGCAAACCATTCGGGACGGTCAAAATATGAATGAAATCCCCCCAATCCTGCCTTGAACCCGGAGACAAAATTATCAGCCGGACTGCGAAAACAATGAATGATCCTCGCCTTGGGAAAAAGCGTGGCAATCCAGCCAACATGGGTGAAATTGTGTGGCAGTTTGTCAACAATACGATCAACACCTGGAGAGAGATGTCGCATGTTCGCTTCGATCTCGCTGGTCAATTCCCGAATTCGAAGTGGACCAAGTGAGAGCAGGTGGGAAGCAGCTTGCGCTGCATTGCGGCTGCCGAAATGCTCGCGCAGCATTGTATTCAGGATATTGATCTCCCCGGCACCGCCAACGTCCTGATGTTGCGTCAGGATGCGCTCGGTCAGCGTGGTTCCAGAGCGGGGCAAGCCAACGACATAAATCGGACTGAAATCGCTGTTGCCGATATTTGCCTGCAATTTCTCAAGCACGCCCGGAGTCATCCCTTCCAAAAGTGAACCCGTGAGGGTCGCAAATCCTCGTATGTCTGGTGTTGAATTCTGGGCAGCTTTGCTTTGCAACAGCGCCTGATACTCGCCTGCACTGTCGCCTGCCGCAGCAAGACACCGGGCCTTTGCTTCCAGGAGCAACATGCGTTGCACGGGAGCAGCCTGGGGATTGTTCAGCTCTGCCAGAATAAATGCGTAGTCACTGCTCTCGAGCGGAAATGGACGAATTTTCACCTGCCTCGCCAATGCCTTGATGCGCAGTTCTGGTTTTGCTGCCAGTCGCACCAAAAGCACTTCCGCCTCTTCCATTCGTCCCGCCTGGATCAGCGTTTTGGTCAAATCAAGGTGCAGGCGATCAAGCATTTGCGGACTGAGATTGCTTGCGACCGACTTTTCGAAGTAGTTCATCGCCCGCTCGACCTTGTCGATTGATGCGTAGAATGTTGCAAGGTTCCAGTAACCAACGGCCTCCCCCGGCCTCAATTCCTGCGCCCGCAGAATTGTCTTCTCGGCGTCGATGACACGCCCTACATCGAGCAGTGCCATACCAAATTTCATTACATATTCCGCATTTTGGGGGGCAATCTGCGCGGCTTTACGCAGATACGGTAGAGCGGCATGTGTCTGGTCACACGCAGACAAACCAAACCCCACACAATAATTGACAATTGCCAGCTGCGGATGGCTCTTGTGAATCATCCGGGCGCGCGCCAGGCCAGATTCGGCTTGTCCCTTGGCGTAGAGCTGAAGAATTGCGCGAACGTCCGTTTGGAGTTTTTCGTGGTTCAAAGTTGTGCACCTGTCGTCAAAATGCCATTGCCCGCTTGCTCAGTAATCACCGTGTCACGACGTCTGCTTGATCGCATGCAATCGGTCTGCATACCGTTTCCAACCTCCTACTGACTTCGCGTTGATGCCGCTTCTCGCCTGCAACATGCTGGCGGTGCCAATGCGTGAAGAGCTGTTCTCCGGCGCGAGGCAAGCCTCTTCCCAAGCCAGGCCGCAGAACCCGAGAAGCTCCGCGATGACGCGCCGCGGTTCACTAACCAGATCTTCGTAGCACAAATCAAAAATTTCATCGGGCATGACCGCATGCCAGTGCGCCATCAGCCGATCGTAAACTGCATGATATTCTGCAAACCATTCCGGGCGATCAAAAAAAGCGTGCTTGCCACTCAGTTGCGCCTTGAAGCCCGACATGAAATTATCCGCAGGATGGCGATGGCAATGCACAATCCTGGCCTTCGGAAACACTGTTCTGATCAACCAGCAATGCACAAAATTGTGCGGCATCTTGTCGACGATGCGGTCCACCCCAGGACAGAGAAAACGCATGGTTGCTTCAATGTCGGCCAGCAGCTCCTGCAAGCGTCCGGCCGGCAGACTCGAGAAGGCCGCAGCTACTGAAGCCAAGGCATGTTGCCCCATCACATTGCGTGCCAGATCATTGACGAGTTGCAACTCGCCTGCCCCACCCACGGCGCTGTGGGCAGCGAGAATGCGCTCCGTCAATGTCGTTCCGGACCGAGGCAGGCCAACAACGTAAATCGGCTGGAATGTGCTCGTGCCGAACCGCGACTGCAGACCTTTCAGAACCTCCGGGGTCATCACTGTTGTGAGATCATCCACAAGCATTGACAATCCGGCCAGCGGTGTCGTTCCACCACGCGCCACCTTGGCTTCAAGGATCAAATCGAACTCCCTGTTGTAGTCACCAGCTGAGGCAAAACTCGCGGCTTTTGCCATCAAGAGGCTTGAGCGGGCAAGCCCCCTCACACCCGTTTTTGCAAGTTCTTCTTCAATCAGCCGATACTCTTCTGAACCAAGCGGGAAGGCTTTGATCTGCGAGAGGGACGCCAACGCCGCGGCCCGAGATCGGTCGTGCTTAACCGCCTCGCGCAGCACCTCCGACGCTTCGTCCATTTGTCCGACTTCGATGAGCGCTGTCGCCCAATCCATGCTCACTCCAACGCGCATCTCCGCTGGCAACTCCGCATCAAGGACTTTGCGAAAATAGGGCAGCGCGGCATCGAAGCGATTGATCGACGCGTAGTAGACGGCAAGCGTGTAAGGACCAACCGGCATGCGTGGATTGAGATCGTTGGCACGTTTCAGTGTTGTTTCCGCTTCACGGATCTTGCCCACATCGAGAAGGGCGCGGCCATAGCGCACCAAAAATTCAGCATTGCGCGGCTCAGCCTGCGTGGCTTTGCGCAGGAACGTCAGCGCCTCCGCTGGACGCTGAAGCGCCGCAAGACCATGGCCCAGACAGTAGTTTGCGATGGCGGCCTGTGGCACAGCCTGCTGCAGCAGTCGCGCCAATGCAAGACCCCTGTCAAACTCGCCCTGAGCGTAAAGACCCAGGATGATGCGCACATCGGATTCCATTTTGGTCTTGTTCACGAGCCCGAACCCAGCCTTCGCCCTCAGGGAAGCAGCACAGTCGTGCCCGTGGTCTTGCGGGCCTCAAGATCACGATGCGCCTGCTCTGCATGGGCCAGAGCATAACGCTGGTTGATCGGGATCGTCACCTTGCCCGACTTCACAATCTCTACAAGATCTTCGGCCGTCTCGCGGAATTCCGCATCTGTTGATGTATACGCCATGAGCGTTGGCCGGGTTACATAGAGCGAGCCCCTGGCCGAGAGCAACCCGAGATCAAGCGATCGCACCGGGCCCGACGCATTGCCAAAATTGACGAGCAGGCCGCGCGGCCGCAAACTGTCGAGCGATGTCATCAATGTAGCCTGCCCCACGCCGTCATAGACAACCGGCACGCCCTCTCCGTTGGTGATCTCCCGCACCCGTGCCGCAACATTCTCGGTTGCGGAATTGATGACGTGAGTGCAGCCGTGAGCCTTGGCAATTGCCATCTTCGCTTCGCTGCCGACTGAACCGATGACTTTGACACCGAGTGCCTTTGCCCATTGCGAAAGAATCAGTCCGACACCACCTGCTGCTGCATGCAACAAGATGGTCTCGCCACGCTTGACCTTGTATGTCGCCCGCAACAGATAGCGCACGGTCATGCCCTTCAGCATCATCGCTGCAGCCGTTTCATCCGAGATGGCCTTGGGAATTTTCACCAGCCGGTTTGCCGGGAAATTCCGCACTTGAGCATAGGCCCCAAGCGGCCCCGTACCATAGGCTACGCGGTCACCCGCCTTCAGACCCTTCACGCCGGGACCAACAGCGTCGATCACCCCGGCTCCTTCAAGCCCGATGCCACTCGGCAACGGCACAGGATAGAGGCCCGTTCTGTGATAGGTGTCGATGTAGTTGAGGCCGATTGCCCGCTGCACCAATCTGACCTCGCCTTCCTTTGGCGCCGGCACATCCACATCCACGAACTGTAGGACTTCAGGCCCGCCGGTCTTTTCAAATCTGACAGCTTTCATGCCGCTCCCTTGTTTTGTTCTGTGTTGAGCAGTTCCGCCAGGGCATTCTTCAAATTGTTGAAGGCCATTTCCTCCAACGGAATGACACGCACCTCCAGCACTGCTGCTTTGCCCATGAGTGCGTTATAGCGCACCGCACCGCGCTTTTCGTCAATGAGATCAGTGGAGATAAGAACAGCTACCTTGTCTCCCTGCCTGCCAAAATGATCGACGAGATTGTCTGCTTCATGCACCGCGTCCATCAAACGGTTGCGGTGTTTGCGGTCATGCATGTCGAGATCGGCACGCAACGCCTTGCACGATACAAAGCCCAAGTGTTCGCCTTCACGCATGATGAGATCAATCTCGTTCTCGCCGGTAAATCCCTTGACCGACCAGCCCAGCACCTGTCCGAATACGGCCTCGTCCGCACCTGCTTCCACTGCCGCAAGCCAGGCCAATTCCTCCAGCCAACCACCAGAGAGATACCGCCTGCCCTGTGCTTCACAAATTTCATGGCCGTGTTCTTCGCGCAGGATGATGCCGTGGCTGAGAAGATCATTCACCATGGAATGACCTTCGGGTGAGAGGGTTTCGGGAATGATTTCCACATGGCGCATGAAGGCATCGGTATTGTGCAGGATGCGGTCGCGCACTTCCTCAAACACCCGGTAACCAGATGAAATGATCTGGGTCATGTTGGCACGCTCGCGCACAGCGTCCAGATCAGCGGGCTGACCCTTGAGCCATGCGCCGCGGGATTTCAAAATGCTTTCAATGGACGGCCCACTCATGCCAAATACATGCCTGATTTTGTCATGGTTTCATAGATGCAGGATTCGCCCATGAATTACCCCGTTTCATCGTTGGTTGCCCGTGTTGAAGCGCCACCGATTGCCGAGGCCATGAGTTGGGTCCGTCAGGGTCCGCGCAACAGGGATTTGATCAATCTCTGCCAGGCGGTACCAAGCTATCCACCTGCCGAGGCACTGCAGCAGGAATTCGGTCGCGTCGCCCAACTTCCGGGAACCGGCGGCTATACCGATATCTATGGCATCGCCGTCTTGCGCAGCGCCCATGCTGGCCACATCGGCGCGGACTATGGCGCGACGATCCCGGCGGACCACGTCGCCATAACAACAGGATGCAACCAGGCTTTTGCTGCCGCCGTCATGGCAGTCGCCAAGGCAGGCGATGATGTCGTCATTCCAGTTCCTTTTTACTTCAACCACCAGATGTGGATGACCATGCTGGGCGTCGGCATGCGGCATATCCCGGCATTTGCCGAGGGCCGGACCCACCCGGCCGTGGAAGACGCAGCTGCTGCTATCGGCCCCAATACCAAGGCCATTGTCCTTTGCACCCCGAACAACCCCACCGGCGCAATCTATCCACCAGATGTTATTGCGGCCTTCTTCGAACTCGCCAAGGCACGCGGTGTGGCTCTCATTGTTGATGAAACCTACAAGGATTTTCGCCCCGGCACGGCGCCTGCCCACGCACTCTTTCAGCGCCCGGATTGGGCCTCGACCCTTGTCCAGCTCTACAGCTTCTCCAAGGTCTATGCGCTTGCTGGCTACCGTCTCGGTGCGATGATTGCCAGCCCCAAAATTCTGTTTGAAGCCGCCAAGATTCTCGATTGCATGACCATTTGTCCGCCACACATCACCCAACTCGGCGTGGTCTTTGCGCTGAATAACCTGGATGAATGGAAGCGCACCAAGCTCGACGTGATGGCCGACCGCCTCGCTGCCATCCGTCAGGCATTCGCACGTCCGGGCCTGAACTTTGAACTGATCAGCAGCGGTGCCTACTTTGCCTATGTGCGTCATCCCTTCCGGGGAGAGAATTCCAAGACTGTCGCCATGCGTCTGGCTCAGGAGCACGATGTTCTTTGCCTTCCCGGCTCAATGTTTGGACCGGGACAAGAGGATTACCTGCGCCTCGCCTTTGCCAACGTGGATGCAGGTTTGATGGAACCCTTGGTGGATAGGCTGATCGGCAGCCAGTAACGGCGAGCAAACCTCAGACGACACCTGCCGCCTTGAGAATAGCCAGACGAGAGTCCAGCATGGCCTGGGCCTGCACGACCAGTTCGGTCAGATTTTCTTCGTCTGTCGTCAGAGCCTTGCCATCCTTGCCGACCTTGTGGCCCTGCGGTTTGAGCACACTCCATGCGCCCTTGGCGATGGCCTTGGCGTCGTTCTTGCCCGTCCCCATGACAGCAAGAAAAATCTGCTCCATGCGCGTCACGGATACCGCACCACCGGTGACGGGACTGGCGAGGCATCCGACGTCGGCGGTTGCTTCCGACAACCGGACAATGTGTTTGTTCAAGGCCAGGCAACGCGGCTTCACGTCTTGCGCAATGTTGGGAGCCTGGGCCGGAGACACGTGGCCCGAACCCACCAGCAGCAGGATTGCCTGTGCCACACGCAGGTAGCCCACCTTGGACGCGGCCTCGACGATCTCGGCGAAACTCTTCGGCGCATGATTGTTGCGCGCCAACTCGTCGAGAACCGGACCATATACTTCTTCCTGCATTTGCGCCTGGCCGCGCGCACCCTGCACAAACATCGGCACCGCCGAACGCTGCGACAACAGCACGAAGCGCATCGCACTGAGACGGCGCGCTTGCTCTGGTGCCGAAATACGTCGTGGCCCCTTCACCCAGATATCGCGGCGAAACTGCTGGTTGATCATGTAATCGCGCACTGATTCCCGTAGCGTGATATTTCCCAACTTGTTGAGCAGTTCTTGCTGCTCCTGCGACAGGTTCACGGTATCGACATGGTCGATCAGATGGGATGAGGCGGCAAAAGAGAGCTTCGCCTGCTCCAGATGCGCCGTCACATCCGAGAATGACATCGGCAACCAGTCAGCGTTGAAATACTCATGTGCGAGGTAGTTGCGGTTCTGTTCAGAGATGCGTTTCAACCGTTCCACCACCGACGGATTCTGCTTGAAGTAGGCCGATCCCGAATCCGCCACTTCCTGGGCAAAAGCCAGCGCTGCATTGATGCGTGATTGCATGTCGCTCGCCCGCCCTGAAGCCAGTTCGGCATGCAACGTCATGATGTGGCGCAGTGGCATCGCCGCTGACCAGCCGGGTGTTGAATTATAGGATATGTAAACAATTCCGCCCGGAGCCAACTTTTGCCGGATGATGTTGACGATGGCTTGCCGGTTCTCGTTGGAAATCCACGACCAAATGCCGTGCAGAACGATCATGTCAAATTCTGGCAGGTCGCCGCGTGCCTCAAGTTCGGTGAATGAGTTGTCGAGTACACGCAAATCGGACTTGCACGCATCCGCCATGTCCTGTGCGGTGGCAGCCTGCGCCGGATTGAAATCGGTACCCCAATATTCGCCTGGAACAGCAGCGGCGTGTACGTTCAGCGACACGCCCTGTCCAAACCCCAGTTCAAGATAGCGCATCGGTTTGCCGCGCCGAAAATCCATCTGGCGCGACAACAATGCAAATTCCAGCATGAGCGGCGAAAGCTCGCGGTAGTAACCAAATGTGTAGTTGACTTCAGAAACGTATCCCGAAGACCAGTCATTCATGGCTCACCCCGTCTTTGGCCCTTTCACAACATGCATAAGGACCAAGGCCTTGGCAACGACGGACTGATGAGGGCACGGCAGCCCCGATTGGACTTACCCCGGCAAAGCAACGTGCTGATCCAAGGTGCAGACAGGCTCGACCTGTTGAAAGACCTGTGGCGGAGACGGAGGGATTCGAACCCTCGATACGCCTTACAGCGTATGACGATTTAGCAAACCGTTGCCTTCAGCCACTCGGCCACGTCTCCCTGCCTTTGCAGGTCCGGCGGCTTTTGCCGTGATTTGGCAGATGGCGCAAGCACATCGTACGATCTCGCACGAACTGCCAACTTTGCATGCCGGTCACACCAGAAGCAGTTCATTTAGATCATTTCTAAATTCCGATAATTTTACTCGGATACCTTGACAGCTTGCGTCAGCCGAGGCATTTGAATACCGACAAACACGCTCGGAGATAAGATATGCGTATCAGCACCCGCTTCGCCACCCTTCTTGCCAGCGGCTTTCTGCTCGCCACCTCGGCCCTCGCGGATGGCGTGGTCAATGTCTACTCCTACCGCCAACCGCAGTTGGTCGAGCCGCTCTTTCAGGCCTTTAAGGAAAAAACCGGCATCGAGGTGAAAATGGTCTTCGCGGAAAAGGGCCTTGTTGAACGCATGGAACAGGAAGCTGGCCTCAGTCCTGTGGACGTACTGCTCACTGCTGATGTGGGGTTACTGGCCGAGGCCAGTGAAAAAGGTTTGGCTCAGCCTCTTACCTCGAAAGCCATCAACTCCAAGGTACCGGAGAATCTGCGCGCCAAAGACAATACCTGGTTTGGCCTGACGATGCGTGCACGCGTCGTCTACGCTTCGAAAGAGCGCGTGAAGCAGGAGACAATATCCTACGAAGAACTCGCCGATCCCAAGTTCAAGGGCAAGGTCTGTACTCGTCCCGGCGATCACCCATACAACATCGGCCTCGTTGCAGGCATGATTGCCAGGCGTGGCGAAGCCGCCACCAAGACCTGGCTTGAGGGACTCAAGGTCAATCTCGCGGTAAAGCCCAACGGCAATGACCGCGCCCAGGCCAAGAGCGTCGCCGCAGGCGAGTGTGATCTTGCGATCGCCAACACATATTACATGGGCCTCATGCAGACCAACGAGAAGGAACCGGAGCAGAAGGACTGGGCTGCTGCATCACGAATCATCTTCCCGTCGTCTGCCGAAATGGGAACGCATGTGAACATCTCCGGAATGTTGCTGGCCAAAAGTGCACCCCACAAGGATAATGCCATAAAGTTCATGGAATTCCTGGCAGGCGACGAGGCCCAGTCGCTTTACGCCAGCCAGAACTTTGAATATCCGGTCAATCCAGCAGTGAAACCCTCGGATGTCGTTGCAGCTTGGGGAAGCTTCTCACCCGACTCTGTCAACATTGCGGAAGTGGCAAACCACCAGAAGCAAGCCGCCAAGCTTGTGGACGAAGTGCAGTTCAACAACTGAGCGCAAACACATGCCGGACGGATCGGAATCGGCTCCGTCCGACATTCTGGTTAACCAAATCTTCTGGCATTGTCGGCAGGATCATGCGATAATCCGGCTTCGGAGTGCCAAGATGCGACGTCTCATTGGATCAGGTCTTTTGACAGCAGTTTTGTTTGCCGTCTCGGCAGGCAGTGCGGCGGCCTATGAAAATTTCGTTCCCATGGGAACAGGCTATTCGACCGAGGTTGACAGCTTGCCATCTTTCCAGAGTGAACGCGGTCAGGTCAGCGTCAAGACCGACGTGTATGAATCAGAGATCTACCGCAAAGGCCGCGAAGCAGCCGAGTTCGACAGCCAGTTCCGGCGGTTCCAGTCTGATGCTGAATTTGAAGGTGGCGATACGTTCATCGATTACTGAAATCGAGTCAAAACTGCCCTGCCCCTGCAATTGCAAGCCCGCGAGGTTCATCACCCAGCGGGCTTTTTCTTTGACTTAGTGCAGGGTCATCCAGGCGCGAGCCTGACGCTGTGCTTCAGCGATTTCGTTGGCCGTCATCTCCCGCGCCAACTCGCAACGGTAGCTCTTGGCATTCTCGTTACCTTTGAGTGCAGCAAGATTGAACCACTTGTGTGCTTCGACATTGCTCTGTTCAACACCCCGGCCGAAGCAATACTTCAGGCCAATGGCAAGAAGTTCATCGGCAGAAGCCGAGTGCGGCATGGAATTGTTAAAGGCGGTTTCAATATTGTCCCAAATCATGATGTGTCCCTCTGTTTGACGCTCGCCGGGCCTGTTTTTTTGGTCCCGTCAGAACGTCCACCCCCGGTGTACGTTCATGCTCTCAACATGCCGCAACCGAGAAAACGGCTGCTTAAACGCTGTGCTTAAGAGGATTTGAATGGGCCTCGCCTCCACCGTGGTGAACGGAGAGTGATTTCGATTTGAATCAATACGTTACGCCCGCAGTTACCAGCGCTTTACCACGCCGCATTCACCACTGGTTCACGCTATCTGACGAAACGGTCTATTGCAGGTCCACACCCAGCGTCATGACAATGGGGTAGTGATCGGAACCAGAAGCATTGCCAATTTGCTCCGGTGCCAGGATCCGCACGCCGCGCGATGCAAAAATGTGATCAATGGCGAGTTGCGGCAATTCGACGAAACTTGGCCACGTTGGAAGGTAAGTCAGCCGCTCCACGCCAAGCCCCTGCTCCAGCAATTGGGTCACACGCGAAAACGGGGTCGCATTGAAGTCCCCCATGATGACAAGTTTGCCTGACGTCGACTCAAGACTCTTCACGAAGGCGTTCACTTGGCGCAGTTGGGCCCGCGAATGTGGAAAGCGCGTGGTATGCACCCCATAGACCGTCAAGCCCTGCAAAGGACCACTAAAACTTGCAGCAATATACGGAGGGCCTTCCCACAACCCCTTCGCCTTCAGGTCGATCATGGGATGCTTTGAGAGTATGGCGAGGTGGCAGCTATGGATATTTGCGCAATCATGCTGATAGGGATACTTTGCACGCAGACGCGCCAGGAGCGGCTGCTTGTCCGGAGTAAATTCGATCAAGGTAATGGCATCCGCATCCAGGCGAGCAATTTCTGCCGCCATCGCATCCATATCCTGATTGTGGAAGAACAGGTTGAAGTGGGCCACACGCACCGCGCGCTCACCAGGATTGAGCTGCCACGGCCCGGACGTCACGGGCCCCATGCTCATCTGCGACCATACACCGTAGCCCACAAGCATGACGGTGGTAAGCACCAGCCCGAAGAAGGCTTTGCGCTTGGGCAGGAAGGTCGCCACCACGAAAGCGCCTGTGAGAAACAGAAACTGCGGCGTGAACTGCGAAAACACATCGAATGCCGGCCAGATTTGGCCAAGTCTGCCAGCCAGCAACCCACCAATACCCGCCAACATGCCTATGAAGGCCCCGCCCCATTCGATGTTGCGTTTCTTCTTCTTCGGTGGCTTGGGAACCTCCGGCCTGGCCAGCATCAAGTCAGGGTCAAGGTCTGATAAGTCGATGCTGTCGTCAATATTGCTATTCAATGCGGATCACCTGAAATCGCCCCCGACTCCAAGATTGCTCTTACACCAAACGGCTCTCCATGGGCAAAAGCTGTTCCGGCGTGGCAAACCCAGGCAACGCCTCAATGCGCTTCTTCCAGGCTGAAACATGGGGATAGTGCGCGAGATCCACACTGGCATCGGCACAGAAACGTACCACGCTGTAGATACCGACATCGGCCGCGGTTGCCTTCCTGCCGGCAATCCACTCAGATTTGCTGAGTTCGCCTTCCAGCACCGCAAGAGCTGCCTTGGCCTCGGTGTCGTACATCACCCGCACTTCGTCACCGAACTGGCGGAAACCACGGTTGCGGGCGCGCAGTCTGTAGACCGGCACCGCCAGCTTGTCCCACTGCCAGAACAGCCATTCGCGGATGCGGGCCCGTTCCACTGGAGTTTTGCCGTCAAACTTTCCGAGCGCTTCCGAAAGATGGATCAGAATGGCGGCCGACTGCACCAAAAACGTCTGGCCATCACGCAGCGCCGGCACTTGGCCATATCGGTTCTTCACCAAATAGTCGCCGAGTTTGTGGGCGCCATCGCGCAGGCTGACGTGAATGTAGGAGAATGGGTGGCGGCACAACGACAGCATCAACGCCACAGTGTAAGTACTCGTCGACCCAGCGAAACCATAGAGCGTAAAGCGGTTGCGTTCCGCCGCTGACGGACCCTTTTCCTTCACAGATTTGGCTGGCTTTGCAGCCTTTGCCGCTTTTGCCACAGCTTTGCTCTTGGCCGCCTTTTTGGCTGGCTTTGCCATCTGACCCAACTCCCCTATTCGTACGTGTGCTGAAATTCAGCATACGGACTATAGCGGAACATATGCCCACTGCCAATTGGTTAACAACCAATTGTTATTACATGGTTATTTCGAGTTTCTTGCGAAGAAGTTCATTCACCGACTGCGGGTTTGCCTTGCCGCCAGTGGATTTCATGACTTGGCCAACGAACCAACCCAGCATGTTGGGCTTGGCGCGGGCGGCCTCGGCTTTTTCCGGATTGGCAGCGACAATTTCGTCCACGGCGCGCTCAATGGCACCCATGTCAGTGACCTGCTTGAGGCCACGCGTCTCAACTATCGAAGCTGGGTCGCCACCTTCGGTCCAGACGATTTCAAACACGTCCTTGGCGATTTTGCCGGAGATGGTGTTGGCGGAAATCAAGTCAACGATGCCGCCGATCTGGGCCGCACTTACTGGCGAAGAGTCAACCGTCTTGCCTTCCTTGTTGAGGCGGCCAAACAGTTCGTTGATCACCCAATTGGCCGCAAGCTTGCCATCTCGTCCCTTTGCCACATTCTCGAAAAAATCGGCTGAAGCGCGCTCGGCCACCAAGACTGATGCATCGTAGGACGTGAGCCCATAGGCCTGCATGAAGCGGGCCTTTTTTTCGTCGGGTAGTTCCGGCAGCGACGCAGCGATGTTGTCAACCCAACCCTGCTCCAACTCCAACGGCAGCAGATCAGGATCGGGGAAATAGCGATAGTCGTGCGCCTCTTCCTTGGAGCGCATGGAGCGTGTCTCACCCTTCCTTGGATCATAAAGACGGGTCTCCTGGTCGATCTGGCCGCCATCTTCCAGAATGCCGATCTGGCGGCGCGCCTCGTACTCGATCGCCTGGCCCATGAAACGGATAGAGTTGACGTTCTTGATTTCGCAGCGCGTGCCAAACTCTGCACCGGGACGGCGTACCGACACATTGACGTCAGCGCGCATCGAGCCCTGCTCCATGTTGCCGTCACAGGTGCCGAGATAACGCATGATCTGGCGCAGCTTGGTCACGTAGGCCTTGGCTTCCTCGGCCGAGCGCATGTCCGGCCGCGACACGATTTCCATCAGCGCGCAACCGGAACGGTTCAGGTCGACAAAACTCATGTTGGGGTGCTGGTCATGCAGTGATTTGCCGGCATCCTGCTCCAGGTGAAGGCGCTCAATCCCGACGACGGAGGACTTGCCGTCATCAAGGTCAATAGTCACCTGCCCCTCGCCCACCACCGGCTGCTTGTACTGCGAAATCTGGTAGCCCTGCGGCAAATCGGGGTAGAAATAATTCTTCCGGTCAAAGACCGAGTAATTGTTGATCTGCGCCTTGATGCCGAGACCGGTGCGCACTGCCTGTTCGACGCAGTATTTGTTGATCACCGGCAGCATGCCCGGCATGGCTGCGTCAACGGTCGAGACGTGGGCATTGGGTTCGCCGCCAAACTCCGCTGACGAGCCTGAGAACAACTTGGCCTTGGACAGCACCTGGGCGTGGACTTCAAGCCCGATGATGATCTCCCAGTCGCCGGTGGCGCCCTTGATCCAGTCCTTCTTGTCGGCAATGCGTTTCACGGAATCCATGGTATGTCCCAAAATCGAGTGTTGGGCGCGTGGTATCGCCTTGAGCGCCGCCAATCAACCCCTCCGTGGCGCTCTAGGGGCCACCCGGTTTCTGCATTTCCTTCTTGATGCCCCGCACCAGATAGAACGCCAGCAGGAACAGCACGGCGAGGATCCCCAGGAAACCCAGATCGCCCTTCTGCAAGGCAAGACCTTCCGGCGTCCAACGTTGCCAAAGCAGGATTGCAGCAAAAACAAAGAGCAACGCCCCCGCTGCCCATGAGCCCTTGTGCAGGATACTCATCAGGAACCTCGCCAGCGGTGACATTTCGGCCATGGGAATTCCCTTGATGATGCGGCATAAGGCTCTCAGCATAACGAAAAAAGCACCATGGCCAAACCAATTACAGACCGTTCCGCACTTAAACCAGCAACCCGCATTGTAACAGCAGCCCGGGAGTATGCAGAAAAAGGCTTTGTCAATCCACCGCTCTATCGCGGGTCCACTGTATTGCTGCCGGATGTCGAATCCCTCAACAACAACCCTTATGCCTACGGCAGACGCGGTTCTGTAACGGTTAGCGCCTTGAACACGGCGGTGGCTGACCTTGAAGGCGGCCATGACGCGCGTATCATGCCGTCCGGGCTTTCCGCCATTTCTACGACGCTGCTGGCCTTTCTCAACAGCGGCGACCATGTATTGGTCACCGATGCGGTTTATTATCCGGCGCGCCATTTCTGCGACACCTTCCTTCAACGGCTTGGCATTGAAGTCAGCTATTTCGATCCAATGCTGGGTCGTGGCGTTGAAGCGCTCATGCGGCCAAACACAAAACTGATCTATTGTGAGTCACCCGGTTCCCAGACGATGGAAATAATGGACGTTCCGGCCATCGTGGAAGCGGCACGGCGCAAGGGCTGTCGCGTGCTCGTCGACAACAGTTGGAGCGGCGGCCATTTTTGCAAACCGCTGCAACTGGGTGCTGACATATCGTTGCAGTCGGGTTCAAAATATATCGGAGGGCATTCCGACATTCTTCTGGGCACCGTATGTTGCAACGCAGTCGCCATGCCGACTCTTGCGGAAGGGTATGGAACCATGGGCATGTTTACCGGCCCCGATGACATCGTGTTGGCGCTGCGGGGCATGCGTACACTCGAAGTCCGGTTGGCCCGACACATGGAGAGTGCCCTCTTCATTGCGAATTGGTTGCAAGGCCGACCTGAAGTCGCCCGTGTCATGCATCCAGGTCTTGCCAGCGATCCCGGCCATGCACTTTGGAAGCGCGACTTTACCGGATCATCTGGATTGTTCTCGATTGAGCTCAACTCTTATCCCACGGCGTCGGTGAACGCGATGGTCGATGGTTTGAAGTTCTTCGGCATTGGCTTTGGTTGGGGCGGATTTGAAAGCCTGTGCATCCCGTTCAAGATCAAGCGCACGGCGTCATCAAGCCAGTTGAAAGGCCCGTGCCTGCGCTTCCACATCGGCCTCGAGCATCCCGAAGACCTGATCCGCGATCTTGAAGATGGCTTCAGGCGGCTCAGCGCCACAGCTTGAATCCTGCGCCAACGCCCCCATCTCAGCATCTCCCGGAGGATGACATGAAGAAACTAGCCGCCAGCATTTTGGCCATCGCCTGCCTTGCCCTGCCCGCTGTTGCGCAGGAGCAGGATGATCCCGAGCTCATTTTCAAGAAGACGACCGTATGGCGCCTGCTTTCGCCCGATGCCAAGCTTGCCACTTACTCCATCAACGACCCTGGCATCGATGGTGTTGCCTGCTTCTTTACGATTCCGGAAATCGGCGGATGGTCTGGCTGGGCAGGTTTTGCCGAAGAAGTCTCTGATGTATCCATCGCCTGCCGTCAGGTCGGCCCCATCGCGATCAAGGGCAAGTTCGAACAGGGCCACGAAATTTATCGTCAGCGCCGCTCGCTGTTCTTCAAGAAGATGCAGATCGTGCGCGGCTGCGATCCCAAGAACAACGTATTGGTCTATTTGTCCTACACCGACAAACTTATCGAGGGCAGCCCCAAGAACTCGACCTCAGCAGTACCGATCATGCCATGGGGTACCGCCCCCGCGCCAAAATGCAGTGACTTCATGACGAATTGAAAGGTGGCTTGGAAAGTGGCGGCCCCGGCAGGATTCGAACCTGCGACCTAGTGCTTAGAAGGCACTTGCTCTAGTCCAGCTGAGCTACGGGGTCGTGTGCTGGACTGCACACAAACTCAGTGCGTCCAGTTTTCAGTACGGCCGAATTTGAAATTGTCGGAGTACGATTTCTTGTGCATGCGGACCGGGCCATCCGCCTGCACCACATAAGCAATTCCCATGCGTCTGGCGTAGGCTTCCGCTTCGTCACGCGTATCAAAGGTGAGTTTCACCTGGGTCACAGTTTCTTCAGTTGAAGTCCAACCCATCAGCGGATCAGCGGCGCGTGGCGTCTGCTGCTCATGTTCAAGAATCCAATGGTCCGACTTGCCTTTGCCGGACTGCATGGCGTTGCGGGCGGGCTTGTAAATGCGGGCGGACATGGCGTCTCCGTGGTGGCGTCTCAAGCGAAGGATGGTCGGGGCGGCGGGATTCGAACTCGCGACCCCCTGCGCCCAAGGCAGGTGCGCTACCAGACTGCGCTACGCCCCGATCTACCTTCGTGGGCTAGCCAATAGCCAGTTGCCCCCCAAACCGCAAGCCTGCTGCGCAGACTATTGCGGGTCTTCTTCAGAAGTCTTGAATATCCGGTGGAAGACCTTGTCTTCGCGCTGAATTCCAAGCCGCTTGACCGTGCCTGCTGCCACTTCCAGAACGGCCTTCACGGGTTCCTGCACACTGATTGTCTGCAGCGAAAGTGGTTCGGTGTTCTCGGCCACCGCAGCGATTGTGCCATCCTCCCGCACGAACAACATATCGAGCGAGATGTAGGTATTCTTCATCCACATGGCGGCGGGCCGCGGTTTGCCGAAATCAAACAGCATGGCGCGGTCTTCCGGCAGCAAGTGGCGGAACATCAGACCACGGGCGCGCACCTCGTCGGTGTCAGCAATCTCGGCAGAAAATACCGTAGCGGCCTGCGTGGTCACGACCGAAACTGGTTCGATGCGCGGAGGCTCCTGAGCCATGGCCAAACCAGCCGCCACCAGGCCAATGGTCAACACCAACAGACAACAGACAAAGCGAAGCAGTTTCATGCGCACCATCTGTTCAGCGATTGCAGCAAAAATGCGGCTGGTCTGCAGACCAGTCAAATCAGGTTCAATTTGTGTGGGCCGGCCCGCTGTCCAGTGACAAGCGCACTTCTGTCGCCATTTTGCCCTTGTTGCCATCACCATAGCGGAGATAGATCCATTGGTCGGGCACCAACTCGGCAACGGCGGTCTTGCGCATCACTTCCATGTGCACGAAAATGTCGCCAAGGCCCTCGCCCTCGGTAGCAAATCCAAAGCCACGGGCGCGGTTGAACCACTTCACCTTGGCACGCACCCAGCCCGTCGATGCCGCCACCTCCGTGTGGGTGCGAGCCTTGCGTTCCACCGGATGAATGGCAGTCGAGCTGTCAACAGCAAGAACCTTGAGGCACTGATAGCCCTTCTGGCGGGCCACGACTTCACACGACACGCGGGTACCTTCGAGCGGCGCATCAAAGCCGTCACGCTTCAGGCATGACAGATGCAGCAGGATGTCAGGCAGTCCATTGTCGGGAATGATGAAGCCGTAACCACGGCCAACATCGAACCATTTCACCAAACCGTCGATACGGATGATATTGACGCTTGCTTCGGCCTCAGCCTGCGTCATGCGCCCGGCAACCGCCGCGTTTTCTTCTCTTGCCGCCATTACAGACCAACCCCTGCGGGACATTTGCCCCAGTTCCGCGTCACTGTTTGAACAAAAAATTAATGATTTGTACAGCCTCACGCAGCACGGCGTTGATAACCCGCGAGAGTTTTGGAGCAGTGCGGCGCAACAAAAACAAAACTCATGAAATTTCCACGTAGATTCTGTGGCTTGTGATATTTTATTCTCCGTACAGGGAGCATTATTCAATGTGCCGGGTAACGCTTGGCGGCGCGTGATGAGCGGTTGCAGTAGACAATCGAATCATGACTCTGGCAATTTGCCAGCGACTCACATGAGGAAATGCGCCGATGAAATACCTGCACACCATGATCCGCGTCTCCAATCTGGAAGATTCGCTCAACTTTTTTATCGACAAGCTTGGCTTTGTCGAGCAGCGCCGTCATGTCAGCGAAAAAGGCCGCTTCACGCTGGTTTTCGTGGCAGCGCCTGAAAGTCCCGATGCTCCTGTCGAGCTGACCCACAATTGGGACCCGGAAATCTACACCGGCGGCCGCAACTTCGGCCACCTCGCCATCGAGGTGGACAACGTCTATGATTATTGCGCCAAGCTGCAGTCGCACGGCATCACCATCAATCGCCCACCACGCGATGGCCGCATGGCCTTCATCAAGACTCCCGACGGCATTTCAATTGAGGTTTTGCAAAAGGGCGGTGCGCTGGAATTGCAGGAACCATGGACCAGCATGCCGAACACCGGCAGTTGGTAGGCGTCACCACTTGCCGGGAACGGCATAGGCTTCATCTGCGCCAGGCCACGGCGGCATCGTCACCCCGACAACATCAAGGGGCGTGTCGCCATCGTTGCGGAACTGAAACGCTGTTCCGTGTGGAATGTTGAGCGAAAGTCCGGGCACCAGCGCAGTTACGTCTTCACTATCGCCAGACTTGCGCCACATCTGTCCCTGCCCTGCGATCACATGCCAAAGTTCTTCCACAGAGTGATGTGCCACGGCCATCGACACTTGCCCCGGTGCCAGACGGAAATGCGCCATCGAACCACGGCCGGTAGACACAAGGATACGCACTTCGGACCCATCTGGCGCCAATACATCAGGCGCGTCCGGAAAAGGTTTGGCCGTGAACTGCGTCACGGCATCAATTGCCCGCCATTCACCTCGATCACCTGGCCAGTCACATAACCGGAGGCTGCAGCACTGGCGAGGTAGAGGAAAGTACCAGTACAATCATCGGCAAGGCCCAGACGCTGCATGGGAATGGTCTTGGCCGTCGCCGCGCGCTTTTCGGCGGACGAGAACCGGTCGTGGAACGCGGTGTGAATGGTGCCGGGCGATACCGCATTGACGCGAATGTTGTGAGCCACAAGTTCCTTGGCAATGGTCTTGGTAAACGACGAAACGAAACCTTTGGCACCGGCATAGATGCTGCCGCCGGGGCTGGAGCCCTGACGCGCCGCAATCGATGTGACGTTGATGATCGCACCTGATTTCTGCTTCACCATCTGCTCTGCGGCAAGGCGGGTGCAATGGATCAGTTGGCGGCAGTTGAGATCGAACACCTTGTCGATGTAGTCATCTGTCAAGCTCTCCAGCGGCGTCCGTGCCACCAGGCTGCCAGCATTGTTCACCAACACGTCAATTTGGCCGAAACTTTCCATGGCAGTAGAGATCAGTTTCTCCACTGCACCATTTTCGGTGAGGTCGAGACGGATCGTCTTGATGCCCGCTGCTTCGATGGCGTTGAGTTCCTCGCCACCGCCGAAATACTGCGCCAGCACCCTGGCCCCGGCCTTGGCAAAGCCCAACGAGGCTGCTCCGCCAATACCCGTGACACCGCCGGTGACCACGACGGTTTTGCCTTTTAGATCATCATGCATGAAAAGCTCCGCAGCACCGGGAGAAGAAAATGGCGCGCCCTACGGGAGTCGAACCCGTCTTTACAACGTGAAAGGCTGTCGTCCTAACCGATAGACGAAGGGCGCGCTGAAGTGCCAATCGGTGACAAATCACCGAAGGCCGCCGCTCTATAGGTGGCGAAATCCGGCTTGGCAAGTCTCAAGAGTTGGCCTCCTGTTGCCCTATTTCACCGGGGCCGCATCCTCGATCTGCAGGCTCGGCACCCGCTTTGCGCCCCACTCATCAGCCACCAACCGCCCGGCGATATGCAAAGGGAACTGCCGTTCTGAGAGCAGCAACTCGCCAAGTTCGGTGCCCATGGCGCGAAATGCAATCGCCTTCATCCGCGTGCCGTCGCTTGACGCAATGGTACAGCGAATATGATCAGTGCCAGCTGCATCGGCATAGATGACCCGGTGAGCCGGAAACACAAACATCGGTGAGGGGTGGCCAGAGCCGTAGGGTCCGGCCTGTTCCAGCATTTCGATTAAGTCCAACGTTGCCGCAGTCGCCGTCAACGCGCCGTCCACCATCAGTGCATCATCACGCGCCGCCTCCACCTGGGCCAGAAGCCGTTCTTCGAGGAATTGCCGCAAGTCCGCCAGCTTCGCCGTCGCAATGGTGAGACCCGCCGCCATGGCGTGGCCACCGCCCTTTTCCAGCAATCCTGCGTCCATTGCCGCCCGGACGGCACCGCCCAGATCAACCCCGGCAACAGAACGCCCAGAGCCCACGGCAAATCCGGTCTTGGCATTGATGGCAAGGGCAAAGGCGGGAATGCGAAAGCGTTCCTTCAGCCGCGCCGCCACCAACCCGACAACTCCCGGATGCCAGCCCTCTGCTGCAGCCACAATGATCGACGGCTTCTTCTCTTTCCCCAGTGCTAATTCCGTTTGCCCCACTGCTTCATCGACAGCGCGAATTTCGATCACCTGGCGCTTGCGGTTCAAGTCATCGAGATTGCGCGCCAGATTTGCGGCCTCGCCCTTGTCAGTGGCGAGCAGCAGGGCAAGCGCCTCATCAGCATGGCCGACCCGTCCTGCCGCATTGAGGCGCGGTCCCAGCATGAAGCCCAACGCGTAAACATCTGGGCGGCGCTTCAATCCCGCCACATCCGCCAGGGCAGCAAGACCAAGGTTCTCCCGTCTCGCCATGATCTTGAGGCCTTGCGTGACGTATGCACGGTTCAAGCCCTTCAGCGGCACGACATCGCAGACGGTGGCGAGGGCCACCAATTCCAGCCACTGCAACATGTTGGGCTCGACCCGTCCCGCCGCATAGTGCCCGCGCTCGCGCAGCATCTTGTTGGTGGCCGCAACCAGTATCATGACAACGCCCGCCGCGCAGAGATGCCCCTGGCCCGACACATCGTCCTGACGGTTCGGATTGATCACGGCATGGGCCTCAGGCAACTCGACTCCCGCCTGATGATGATCGACGATGATCGCCTCCAGTCCCAATTCTGCGGCGTGCGCCAGCGGGTCATGCGAGAGCACCCCGCAATCGAGGGTCAGCATCAGCTGAGTGCCCTCGTCCTTCAGCGCCTGCACGGCCTTGGCACTGGGGCCATAACCCTCGGTGATCCGGTCTGGCAGATAGACATGGGCATTGCTTCCCACGGCACGCAGGAAACGCAGCATCAGCGCTGCTGAACTCACGCCGTCGACATCATAGTCAGAAATGATACCGATCTTCTCGCCATCAAGAATGGCTGAAGCCAGCCGCCGTGCCCCCTTCTCCATGTCGCGCAATGCCGAGGGCTGGGGCATCAAGGTTCGCAATGTCGGATTCAAAAAAGCGTCCGCATCATCAATGCCAACGCCGCGTCCCACCAGTACACGGCACAGGATGTCCGGCAATTCATGCCGCTGCGCCATTGCCTCAGCCGCCCGCTGGTCCGTCAAACGCGCCTGCCAGCGTTGCCCCTTGGCGGAGCGGTTGACGTTCAGAAACGGAGCTGAGGTCATGGCGACCTGGCGCTACAGCCGCTCGATACGAATGACGCGCGACGGGCCGGAGACGTGGCCGTCCTTTTCAATTTTGGCCATGGCCTTACGGATTGATGCTTCCAGCGTGTTGTGAGTGATCAGAATAAAAGGCGCCGTCGCCCGCGCTTCATCCTTGGCCGACGTGCCACGCTGCACAATGCTTTCGATCGAAATCTTTTCGTCCGCCAGTATGCGGGCAATCGATGCCACTGCACCGGGTTTGTCCAACAGCTGCAAGGCAACGTAGTAACCGCCCTCATGGGCCTTCTGCGGCGCTTGCACAAAGCGCTTCAGTGAGGTTGCCGGTACCCCAAACACCGGCCGGACATTGCCGCGCGCTATATCAACAACATCACTGATGACAGCCGATGCCGTGGGATAACCACCAGCGCCTCGGCCCTCCAGCATCAGGTCGCCAACGAAATCACCCTTGATCACGACCGCATTGAACACGCCGTCGGTATCCGAAACTGGCGAACCCTTGGGCACCAACGTCGGGTGCACGCGCTGTTCCACGCCACCGTCATGGGCTACGGCTACGCCGAGGAGCTTGATCTTGTAGCCAAGATCGGATGCATTGCGGATATCTTCCAGTGTGATCGCCTCAATGCCTTCAATGGCTATGGCATCGACATTCACTTCAGTGCCGAAAGCCAAGGCCGTCAACAACGACAACTTGTGCGCGGTATCAAATCCTCCCACGTCAAATGTCGGATCAGCTTCGGCGTAACCAAGCTTCTGGGCCTCGGCGAGCACATCACCAAAGCTCCGGCCTTCATCGGCCATCTTGGTCAGGATGTAGTTGCAGGTGCCATTGAGAATGCCGAAGATGCGGCGCACGGAATTGCCCGCAAGCCCTTCGCGCAGGGTCTTGATCACCGGTATGCCGCCCGCCACTGCGGCTTCAAAATTCAACATCACGCCTTTGGCTTCGGCAGCTTTTGCAAGCGCCACGCCGTGATGCGCCAACAGCGCCTTGTTGGCAGTGACGACATGCTTGCCCGCAGCAATCGCCGCTTCCACCGCGGCTTTGGCGGGGCCTGAATCACCGCCGATCAGTTCGATGAAAACGTCAATTCCCGCTGACTTCGCGAGATCAACCGGATCGTCATGCCACTCCAGTTTGGACAGGTCATGACCACGGTCCTTGCCCCTGCTGCGCGCCGATACTCCCGTCACAACCACTGGCTTGCCAGCCCGTACACCGAGCATCTCGCCATGGCGTTTCACGATATCCAGAACGCCTGTCCCCACGGTGCCGAGGCCCGCGATACCCAGTCTGAGCGCGTTGGTCATAAGTTTGTCTTGTACCTTGCTTTATTTTGCGGGACTTATGGCCTTCGTGCCACGATTTGGCAAGGAAGGGCCTTGCCCTGTGTTCACGTGCCTTTAAACTGTCAGCTGCAGGAGTACACCGGATTCCATGAGCGATTCCAAGCCAACGAGCATAGCAGATTTCAGCCTGCCGGATCCTGCCCGCTTCGCCCACAATCTGGCCAAGCTGGCGGAACAGGCAGCCCTGCTGGCCAGAACGCTGTCAGCCAATCCGGATCAACAGAAGTCGGAAGCGGAAACGCAGGTTCTGCCCATGGCCCAGGTCAACAAGACGCTGAGCGATGTCTGGCAAGCCCACATGGCCGACCCGCAAAAATTCCTCGAAGCGCAGGGGCAACTCTGGGCGCAATACACCGACATCTGGAACCGTACCTGGGCCCGCGCCATGGGAATGCCCGTGGAGCAACTCGCCGCGCCATCGAAGCCCGACAAGCGCTTCAAGGACAGGGACTGGACCGACAACACCGTCTACGACTTCATCAAGCAGATCTATCTCGTCTCCACCAAATGGGCTCTCGACATGGTTTCTGCCGCCGAAGGGCTGGATGAGCACACCAAGCAGAAGGCCCGCTTCTACGTCGAGAACATCGCCAACGCGTTGTCACCCACCAACTACGTGCTGCTCAACCCCGAAGTTCTGCGCACTACCCTTGCAACCAGCGGTGAGAATCTGATCAAGGGCTTTGAGAAGTTGCAGTCCGATCTGGCCAAATCCGATGGCCGGCTGCGCATCAGCCAGGTTGATGGCAGTGCCTTCAAACTGGGCGAAAACATTGCCACGACACCAGGCAAGGTCGTATTCCGCAACGATCTCTTCGAGTTGATCCAGTTCAGCCCTGCCGTTGCCCGTACCCACGAAATCCCGCTGCTCATCGTGCCGCCGTGGATCAACAAATACTATATCCTCGATCTCACACCGCAGAAGTCCTATGTGAAGTGGTGCGTGGAAAACGGCCTCACGGTTTTCGTCATCTCCTGGGTGAATGCCGACGAACGCCTCGGCCGCAAGAGCTTCTCCGACTACATGCGCCAGGGGTTTCTCACCGCCATTGATGCCGTGCAGAAGGCAACCGGCACTGCCAAGGTCAACACAGTCGGATTTTGCATCGGTGGTTCCCTGGTTGCTTCATCTCTCGGCTACATGGCCGCCAAAGGCGACACACGGGTCAATGCCGCGACGTTCTTCACCACCCAGGTGGATTTCGAGAAGGCCGGCGACCTGCTCGTTTATGTCGACGAGGAACAGGTCAAGTGGATTGAAGAGCGCATGCAGGACAAGGGCTACCTGCCCGGAGCCCGCATGGCCGATGCCTTCAATCTGTTGCGCTCCAATGATCTGATCTGGTCGTACGTGGTGAACAACTACCTGCTCGGCAAGGAACCCGCCCCCTTCGACCTGCTCTACTGGAATAGCGATTCAACCCGCATGCCCGCGGGGGTGCATTCATTCTATCTCCGTGAATGTTACCTCGACAATAAACTGTCGCAGGGCAAGCTGGTGCTCGACAATGTGCGCATTGACCTCAAGAAGGTGAAGGTGCCGGTTTACAATCTCGCGGCCAAGGACGACCACATCGCGCCACTGCCTTCGGTGTTTCGCGTTGGACGTTATTTCGGCGGCGAGACCACACTCGTGGTTTCCGGCTCCGGCCACATTGCTGGCGTGGTCAATCCACCCGCCGCCAAAAAGTATCAGTATTGGACCGACGGCAAGTCCACAACGTCACACAGCGATTGGCTAAAGACGGCAACAGAACATTCCGGTTCATGGTGGCCACACTGGCTGGAATGGATCACATCCAAATCTGGCGACAAAATCACGGCCCCGATACCGGGCGAAGGCGCACTGCCTGCCCTTTGCGATGCCCCGGGTGAGTATGTACGGGTCAACGGCGTGAACTGAACGCTAGATGTCGAGCCCGTCGGCGTTCACGAACGCGGCGCGTTCGGTGATGAAATTGAAGCGCTCCTCGGCCTTGTTGCCCATCAACTGCTCCACCACCTTGGCCGTTGACGTGCGCGCCGCGTCAGACAGTGTCACCCGCAGCAGCAGCCGCTTCCTCGGGTCCATGGTCGTTTCCTTGAGCTGCGGCGCGGTCATCTCACCGAGGCCCTTGAAACGGCCGATTTCCACCTTGCCACGGCCCGAGAATTCACCCTTGAGCAATTCCTCTTTGTGGCCATCGTCGCGTGCATAGGCGTTCTTGCCACCCTGGCTGATGCGATAAAGCGGAGGCACCGCCAAATACAAATGCCCCTCGTCAATCAGCTTCGGCATTTGCCTGTAGAAGAAGGTGATGAGGAGCGAGGCAATATGCGCCCCGTCAACGTCGGCGTCGGTCATGATGATGATCTTGTCGTAGCGCAAGTCTTCTTCGCGATAAGACGCGCCAGTCCCTGCTCCCAGTGCCTGGGTCAGGTCAGCGAGTTGCTGGTTGGATGCGAGTTTGTCCTTGCCGGCATTCGCCACGTTGAGAATCTTTCCGCGAAGCGGCAGCACGGCCTGAGTCTCGCGGTTGCGCGCCTGCTTGGCGGAACCGCCAGCCGAGTCACCTTCGACAATGAAGATTTCCGAACCCTGTGCCTGCGTTGCTGAACAATCCGCCAGCTTGCCGGGCAGGCGCAACTTTCGTACCGCTGTCTTGCGGCCCACTTCCTTTTCCTGGCGGCGGCGGATGCGGTCCTCGGCCCGGTCGATGATCCAGTCCAACAGCCGGTCGGCCTGGGCCGGATGCCCTGTCAACCAATGGTCAAAATGATCAGACACGGCACGATCGACGATGCGAACAGCTTCAACCGTGGCCAGTTTGTCCTTGGTCTGGCCCTGGAATTCCGGCTCGCGGATGAAGACCGAGAGCATGGCACCAGACTGCACCATCACGTCGTCAGTCTGGATCACGCCCGCCCGCTTGTTGCCCGCCAATTCGGCATAATTCTTGAGTGACCGCGTCAGCGCCGTGCGGAAGCCCATTTCATGGGTACCACCATCGCCAGTGGGAATGGTGTTGCAGTACGACGACATGAAACCGTCATCGCCACCAAACCACGCAACGGCCCATTCAACGCTGCCGTGGCCGCCATCCTTTTCCACCTTGCCTGAAAAGATGTCATCGACCACGCGCGTCTTGCCTTCCAGCCGCTCGACGAGAAAGTCTTTCAACCCGCCGGGGAAGTGGAACACGGCTTCTTCGGGAATTTCCTTGTCCTTGAGGTGCACAGGCGCACACCGCCAGCGGATCTCCACCCCGCCAAACAGATACGACTTGGAGCGCGACATGCGATACAGGCGCGCCGCCGAAAATGCGGTATTGCCCTTTCCGAAAATCTGCTCGTCTGGCTTGAACTTGACTGTTGTCCCGCGCCGCCCTGAAATCTTGCCGAGATTTTCCAGCTTGGTCGCCGGTTTGCCACGGCGGAATTCCTGGCGATAAAGCTGCTGCCCGCGCGCCACTTCAACGATCACATGTTCAGACAAGGCATTGACCACCGACACACCGACGCCGTGCAGGCCCCCTGATGTGTCATAGGCACCGCTGTCAAACTTACCGCCCGCGTGCAGCATGGTCATGATCACTTCGAGCGCCGACTTGTCCTTGAACTTCGGGTGATTGTCGACCGGCATGCCACGGCCGTTATCGGTCACCGAGAGATAGCCGTCGGCTTGGTATTCGACTTCGATGCGATTGGCATGTCCTGCCACCGCCTCGTCCATGGCGTTGTCGATCACTTCGGCAAACAGGTGATGCAGAGCTTTCTCGTCCGTACCACCAATGTACATGCCGGGGCGGCGGCGCACTGGTTCCAGGCCTTCCAGCACCTCGATATCGGCAGCCGTATAGCTGTCCTCGCCACGCGACTTGGCAGGCACCTTGGGTTGCGGTTTGGCAGCCTTCGGCAGCTCCGCGAACAGGTCATCTCCAGTATTGGTCTTGGCTTGGGTCGTCTTGGCCATCAGGTCTCTCGGATCACGAATCACTGGCGGCAATATGGCAGGTCTGTGGGCGATTTTCGAACCCGCTTGCATCGCTCATAAAAGTGCGCAATCTGGACCCAATACCAACAAAAAACTGTTCCTGGGAGGATCCAATATGAAGAAGCGAACTTTGTTCAAGGCGATTGCTGCCACGTTGCTGGCCGGCGTCATGAGTGTCCAGGCCTTTGCCTTTGACAATCTCACCATCATTGCTCCGGCCAAACCCGGCGGCGGCTGGGACCAAACGGCCCGCAGCATGGCCGAAGTGTTGCAGGGCGCCAGCCTGGCCAAGGCTGTGACGGTTGAAAACGTTGCTGGCGCGGGCGGCATCGTCGGCCTTGCCCAATTTGCCGACAAGAACAAGGGCGACGGCAACGCCTTACTGGTCAACGGTCTGGTCATGGTCGGTGCCGTGCTCACCAACAAGTCACCAGTATCCCTCACCGACACCACCCCAATTGCCCGTCTCACCGGCGAGTATGAAGTGATCGTCGTTCCCGCCAACTCGCCATTGAAGACTATGGCTGACCTCGCCGCTGCCATGAAGGCGGATATCGGCAAGGTCGCCATCGGCGGCGGTTCTGCTGGCGGAACTGACCACATCCTCGCTGGCCTTGTTGCCCTTGCAGCTGGTGCCGACGCGACAAAACTCAACTACGTGCCATTCTCGGGCGGTGGTGAAGCGCTTGCCGCGATCCTGGGTGGCCACGTCACAGCCGGCATCTCCGGCTATGGCGAGTGGGAAGGACAAATCAAGTCCGGCGAACTCCGCGCCCTTGGCATCTCATCTGGTGCCAAGGTCGAAGGCATCGACATTGCCACCATCAAGGAACAGGGCATCGACGTTGAACTTGCCAACTGGCGTTCAGTCGTTGCCGCCCCAGGCATTTCAGACGATCAGAAGAAAGCCCTGCTTGCTGCCGTGGACAGCATGCATGCCAGTGACGCCTGGAAGAAGGTTCTCACCGACAAGAAGTGGATTGATCTCTACCAGTCTGGCGACGAATTCACGGCTTTCCTCAAGTCCGAGAATGAGCGCGTCACGGCCGTGCTCAAGACCATCGGCCTCGTTCAGTGACAACAAGCAGACGCAACACTCCTGAGCTCCTTATGGGGCTCGGGGTTGTTGCGATCGGCCTTGTCATCGGTTGGGAAGCGGGAACCATTCAGGTGGGGCCGCTCTATTCCAAGGTGGGACCATCTGCGTTCCTTTGGTTCGCATCAGGTTTGCTCATACTCTGTGGCGCCATCGTCACGTTCCGGGCCCTGCAAAACCCACCTGACATCGGCAATGAACTGCGTGGTCCCGGAATAATTCTCGCCGGCCTCGCCTCATCGGTGTTCCTCATCGAACCCCTGGGCTTCATTCCCGCTGCAACCATCATTTTTGTTGCCACCGCAAATGGTCTCGGCAGCCGCTCGTGGTTGCGTGATCTGTTGATCGGTGCCGTCCTCTCGGCCGTGGCCTTCGTTGTTTTCGCCTGGGGCCTCGGTCTCCGTTTGCCCATGGGGACGCTCTTCACATGAACGCGCTCACCCAATTGCTTGGTGGTTTCGCCGCTGCACTCAGCATCGAAAACCTGGGTTGGTCTCTGCTGGGTGTCACCCTTGGCACCTTCATCGGCATCCTGCCCGGCATTGGCCCGGCACTTACCATTGCACTGCTTCTGCCAATCACCGGCTATCTTGATCCCACATCTGCCTTCATCATGTTTGGCGGACTTTACTACGGCGCGATGTATGGCTCTTCCACCACATCCATTCTGCTGAACACGCCGGGCGAATCCGGTTCCATCATCACGGCGATTGAAGGAAACATGATGGCCCGCTCGGGTCGCGGTGCGCCGGCCCTGGCCACCGCTGCCATAGGCTCCTTCGTGGCCGGCACCATTGGCACACTGTTGCTGACCTTCTTTGCACCGATCGTCGTGAAACTCGCCATTGCCTTTGGTCCGGCTGAGTATTTTTCCCTCATGTTGCTGGCCTTCACCACCGCGTCCGCCATGCTCGGCAGCCACGTCTACAAGGGCCTGACGTCGCTCGCGCTCGGTATCGCCATCGGCCTGATCGGCATCGACGAATTGACCGGTCAGGCCCGACTTGCCTTCGGCTATGCGCAATTGCTCGACGGCATTGATCTCGTCGTCGTTGCTGTCGGCCTCTTTGCCGTCGGCGAGGCCTTGCATGTGTCGTCCCGCAAGGACCTCCGCGAGGTAACGGTCCTCACGGTGCAGGGTTCGCTGTGGATGACACGGGAGGATTGGCGCCGCTCGTGGAAACCATGGCTGCGCGGCACGGCACTTGGCTTCCCGTTCGGGGCGCTCCCCGCCGGTGGCACCGAAATTCCGACATTCTTGTCCTACTTTTTCGAGAAAAAACTTTCGAAGCACCCGGAAGAATTTGGCAAGGGCGCCATCGAAGGCGTTGCCGGTCCTGAAGCCGCCAACAACTCTGCCGTCGCTGGCGTCCTTGTGCCCCTGCTCTCGCTCGGCCTTCCGACATCGGCGACCGCCGCGATACTGCTTGTCGCTTTCCAGCAATACGGACTGCAACCCGGACCGCAACTCTTCACCAACTCCGGCCCCTTGGTCTGGACGCTGATCGCCAGCCTCTTTATCGGCAACGCCATGCTGCTGGTCTTGAACCTGCCGATGGTGGGCTTGTGGGTGAAGCTGCTGCGCATTCCACAGCCGCTGCTCTACGGCGGCATTCTGGTGTTCTCGACCCTCGGCGTCTACAGCGTCAACCGGTCGACCTTCGATCTTGGCTTGCTTTTCCTCACCGGACTGCTCGGCTACGCCATGCGGCGTTTCGATTTTCCCGTGGCACCCTGCATCATCGGCCTGATCCTCGGTCCATTGGCCGAACAGAACCTGCGCCGCGCCCTTGCCATCTCGCAAGGCGACTGGACGGTGCTGGTAACGCACCCGCTCTCACTGGTTCTGCTGCTGCTCGCCGTCGTCATGCTGTTGTTGCCGGTCCTCTGGAAAACACCGAAGGCTTGAAGTCAGCCAACCATTGGCTCCATGTTTTTTTCTTGCATGGCGGCGCGCAAGCCTTATGAGCGCCAACTTTGCCACGGGACACAACAATCCCGGTGGCGCGAGGAGAAAAAAATGAGCAATTGGACACGGCACGCCACCTGGAATGGCCCGATTGTGATGATCGGCTTCGGTTCGATCGGACGCGGTGTACTTCCCCTCATCCTGCGCCATATCGACTGCGACAAATCGCAGATCACCATTCTGGATCCGACCACGGACTCCAAGCACATCGCCGACAAGGAAGGCGTGCGCTACGTCCAGCAAGGTCTCACCCGCGCCAATTACAAGCAGGTCCTGAAGCCGCTGCTCACCGCAGGCCCCGGCCAGGCTTTCGTCATCAACCTCTCGGTTGATGTCGATTCACTTTCTGTCATGCAGTTGGCACGAGACGTCAACGCACTGTACCTCGATACCGTCATCGAGCCATGGCCGGGCTTTTACTACAACAGCAAGCTCGATAACGCCTCGCGTTCCAACTACGCCATGCGTGAACGCCTCTTGGACCTGAAGAGCAAGCTCGGCGCTGGCACCACAGCCGTCTCCTGCTGCGGTGCCAATCCCGGCATGGTGTCATGGCTGGTGAAGCAGGCAGTGCTCAACATTGCAGCAGACCTCAAACTCAAGGTCGCGGTACCCAAGGACCAGCCCGGCTGGGCCAAGCTGATGAAGCGCGTCGGCGTCAAGGGCATTCATATCGCCGAACGTGACACCCAGCGCGCCAAGAACCCCAAGCCTTTCGACACCTTCATCAATACGTGGTCCATCGAAGGCTTCATCTCGGAAGGCTTGCAGCCTGCTGAGCTCGGCTGGGGCACCCACGAAAAGAAACTGCCACCCGAGGGCCGCCGTCACAAGGGCGGCTGCGGCGCAGCGATCTATCTGGAGCGTCCAGGCGCGGACACCCGCGTGCATACCTGGACTCCGAGCGCCGGCCCGCATTTCGGCTACCTCGTCACCCACAATGAAGCCATTTCGATCTCGGACTATTTCACCTTGAGGCAAGGCCGCAAGGCTGTTTACCGCCCCACTTGCCACTATGCCTATCACCCCTCAAACGATGCCGTGCTCTCGTGGCATGAACTCCTGGGCGCGGGCGGCAAACGCCAATCCAAGCTCCACATTCTGGAGGAAGGTGAGATCATCGACGGCGGTGATGAACTTGGCGTGCTGCTCTATGGCCACAAGAAGAACGCCTACTGGTACGGCTCACGTCTCTCCATCGACGAAACCCGCAAACTCGCGCCCTATCAGAACGCCACCGGCATGCAGGTCACCTCGGCCGTGTTGGCAGGCATGGTCTGGGCTATCGAAAACCCAACCGCTGGCGTCGTCGAGACCGACGAAATGAACTACGCCCGGTGCAACGAAGTGCAGCGCCCCTATCTCGGCACGGTCGCTGGAACCTACACCGACTGGAATCCGCTGAAGGGCCGTTTCAACTTCTTTGCCGAGAATCTCGACAAGAAAGACCCCTGGCAGTTCGCCAACATCATCGCGCGATAATGGTCCCCCTCCCCCAGTTCGCTGGGGGAGGAGCCAAACCGGCGGCGGTCGGCCTGGCAACAGTCACACCTTGTTCTCGCCGCACAGGTCATGCACCCTTCCGGCACCATTGCCGGAGTGATTCCATGTGCCTTTTCCGCACGCTAGCCACTGTCGCAGCGTTTTCTATTGCGCTCGGCCTCCCTGCCCTCGCAGAGCCAATGCACGGCATTGCCATGCAGGGCGAACCAGCGCTTGCGCCTGACTTCAAGAACCTCTCCTATGTGAACCCCGATGCACCGCAGGGCGGCATCCTCCGGCAGGCGATCACCGGCAATTTTGACAGCCTCAATCCGTTCATCATCAAGGGCTCGACCGCTTTCAATGTCCGGACGCTTGTATTTGAGAGCCTGATGAGCCGCAATCTTGATGAGCCGTTCTCGCTATACGGCCTTCTGGCAGAGAGCATTGATGTAACTGACGATCGCTCCACCTTCATATTCAAATTGCGCCCGGAAGCGAAATTCTCCGATGGCACACCGGTCACCTCGGCTGATGTTGTCTGGTCCATGGAAACACTGCGCGACAAGGGCCGGCCCAACTACAAGAACTCATATTCCAAGATCAAATCGGTAGAGACACCCGACGCGCGCACCATCATTTTCCGGCAGGAAGCAGGTGATCGCGAATTGCCTCTCATCATCGGTGTCATGCCTATTCTCTCCAAAAAATCCTTCGAAGGCCGGACCTTCGACGAGACAACGCTCACACCCCTCATCGGCTCCGGCCCCTATGTGATATCGGAAGTAAAGACTGACGAACGCATCACCTACAGCAAGAACCCCAACTACTGGGGCAAGGGCCTCGCCATCACCCGTGGCCTGTGGAACTTTGACACCCTTCGCTACGACTACTACCGCGACACCAATGCCGCCTTCGAAGCCCTGAAAAAGGGTGACGTTGATGTGCGGATCGAAGGTGATCCCTCACGCTGGACCAGCGGCTATGATTTTCCCGCTGTGGCGCAAGGCAAACTGATCAAGGATTTCATTGAGCAACGCTCGCCCGCGCCCGCATCCGGCTTCGCCTTCAATACCCGCCGCAAGTTCTTCGAGGATGTGCGCGTGCGCGAAGCCTTGGCGATGGCCTTCGATTTCGAATGGGCCAACGCCAATTTGTTTGGCAAGGCCTACCGCCGTACCCACGGCTACTACAGCGGCTCGGAACTTTCTTCCTTCGGCAAGCCCGCTGACGCAGGTGAACTGGCAATCATCGGTGCCGATGGCCTGCGCAAGGATTACCTTGATGGCAGCTACAAGCTTCCGGTCAGCGATGGCACGGGACGCGACAGAAAAATCCTGCGTGCCGCTGTCGGCAAGCTTGCGGAGGCAGGCTGGACCATCAAGGATGGCAAACTTCTCAATGCCGCTGGCGATGCCTTCGCCTTCACCTTGTCCGTCACCACCAAGGAGCAGGAGAAGATTGCACTCCACTACCAGCGCACCTTGCAGCAGATCGGCGTGAGCGCAGACGTGCGCCTTGTCGATGCCGCGCAATTTGCCTCGCTGCAGAAGACCTATGACTATGACATGATCCCCGCCACCTGGTTCAACTCGCTCTCGCCCGGCAACGAGCAGAAACTTTATTTTGGCTCGTCAGGCCGCACCACTGACGGAACCCGCAACTATCCAGGTATCGCCGATCCCAAGATTGACGCGGCTATTGAAGCCATGCTCGCTGCAAGGACGCGGCCCGAATTTGAATCCGCCATCCGCGCCGAGGACCGCCTGCTGGTGGCAGGCCACTACATCATCCCGTTTTATGATGCAGGTGGACAGTGGGTGGCCCGCTGGAGCCACATCGGCAGACCTGAGAAGCAACCGCTGCAAGGCTTTGAAGCAACCACCCTGTGGAGAATTCCGTGACCCAACCCTTTCGCATCGATGTCGTATCTGACGTCATCTGCCCCTGGTGTTTTCTCGGAAAACGCAGGTTGGACAAGGCCTTGGCGATGCTTCCGCAAGTGAAGAGCAGAAGTCGTGTTCCGGCCCTTTTTCCTCGATCCCACGATCCCGCCGGAAGGTCTGGACCGGCACGCTTACTTGGCGGCGAAGTTCGGCGCGGAAAACATCGCGACCATGCACGACCCACTCATTGCCGCCGGCAAGGAAGATGGCGTGCCTTACGAATTCGACAAAATCACCCGCACCCCCAACACCCTGAACGCGCATCGTCTCTCGCGCTGGGCCCAGCAGGCTGGTGTGCAGGACACCCTCATGCAGGGTCTGTTCATGGCCTATTGGCACTACGGCCAGGACGTCGGTGACACAAAAGTCCTCAAGACCATTGCCATCATCAATGGCTTGAATGGTGACGACGTCGAGGCACTGCTGCAAGGCGACACGGATGTGGAGAGCGTGCGCGCCGAAGTACATCAAGCACAAGCTGCAGGCATCACCGGTGTTCCGACGTTCGTTCTTGCCAACAGGTACGCCGTGGTCGGCGCCCAATCAGCCGAATATCTGGCCGAAGCGATCAGCAAGGTGGTGTCGGAGCTGGCAGCTTAGGCAGCCAATTTCACCAGTGTCTGCATCAATTGCCGCGTTCCTTTCAAGCGCGCTGCCGGCGTAGCCCAGTCACGGATGATGACGAGCTTCATGTCAGGCCGCAGCTTGGCCAGCGATCCCTGACCCGAAATCCACTCCACCAGCTTGGCCGGGTTGGGGAATATGCCGCTGCGAAGCGTGATTGATGCTCCCTTGGTGCCCGCATCGACGGCTTGCACATTGGCCCTGCGGCACAGCAGCTTGATCGAGACAATCTCCAGCAGATGCTGAACGTCATCCGGCAACTTGCCAAAGCGGTCATGCAATTCCGCCCCAAAGGCATCAAGATCGGCCTGTTCCTTGAAATCCGCCAACCTGCGATACAACCCAAGCCGCACTTGCAGGTCCGAAACATAATCTTCCGGGATAAGCACCGACGTACCGATGTTGATCTGCGGTGACCACTGGCTGTCGCCGGCCACTTCGATTTCTCCCGCCCGCATCTGCGCCACGGCCTCTTCCAGCATGTTCTGATACAGCTCGTAACCGACCTCGCGAATATTGCCGGACTGCTCTTCGCCCAACATGTTGCCCGCCCCGCGAATATCAAGGTCATGGCTCGCCAGCGTGAAGCCAGCCCCCAGTGAATCGAGCGACTGCAGCACTTTGAGGCGCCGTTCGGCGGTTGCCGTCATCGTGCGGTTGGCGGGTGTCGTCATCAATGCGTAAGCGCGTGTCTTGGACCGTCCGACACGCCCACGGATCTGATAAAGTTGGGCCAGACCAAACATGTCGGCGCGGTGTACGATCAAGGTATTGGCGGTTGGAATATCGAGCCCGGATTCAACGATCGTGGTTGACAGCAGCACGTCAAAGGCCCGGTCGTAGAACCCGGTCATGATGTCTTCCAGCTCCGTCGGTGCCAGCCGGCCGTGCGCGACACGGAATTTTATCTCCGGTACGCTCTCGCGCAGAAAGGCCGAGATATCCTCAAGGTCGGAAACCCGTGGCACCACATAGAAACTCTGTCCGCCGCGGAAATGTTCACGCAGCAAGTGTTCGCGGATCACCACCGGATCAAACGGCGTGATGTAAGTCCGCACTGCCAACCGGTCGATCGGTGGCGTTGCAATGATCGACATGTCGCGCACGCCAGACAACGCCAGTTGCAAGGTGCGCGGAATGGGCGTGGCGGTAAGTGTCAGCACATGCACATTCGCCTTCATCGATTTCAGCCGTTCCTTGTGCTTGACGCCAAAGTGCTGCTCTTCATCGATGATCAGCAGGCCAAGATCGCGGAACGTCACGGAATCTGCCAGCAGCGCATGCGTGCCAACGACGATGTCGATTGAGCCATCGGCAAGGCCCTTCTTGACCTCATCAACTTCCTTGCGCCCGACAAGCCGCGATGCCTGCGCCAGCCGCAGTGGCAGGTTCTTGAACCGCTCGCAAAACGTCTTGAAGTGTTGCCGCGACAGCAGCGTGGTCGGCACCACTATTGCCACCTGCTTGCCGGCATAGGCCGCCACGAACGCAGCACGCAGGGCAACCTCTGTCTTGCCAAAGCCCACGTCACCGCAGACCAGACGGTCCATTGGACGCCCACGCTGCAAGTCATCCAGAACTGCCTCAATGGAGGCCAACTGGTCATCCGTCTCCTCATAGGGGAAGCGGGCGCAGAACTCGTCGAATGCCCCTTCCGGCGGCGGAAACACTTCACCTTCCTTCAACTCGCGTGCCGCCGCTGTCTTGATCAGGTCATTGGCGATCTCACGGATGCGCTCCTTGAGTTTCGATTTCTTCGCTTGCCAGGCCCCGCCACCCAGGCGGTCAAGCTGCACGCCCTCCGTCTCCGAACCATAGCGTGACAGGAGGTCGATGTTCTCGACCGGAATGAAGAGGCGATCATTGTTGTGATAGATGAGCAGCAGACAGTCATGTGGCGCACCCTGCACATCAATGGTCTTGAGCCCTTCAAAGCGTCCGATGCCATGATCGACATGCACCATGAAATCACCCGGTGCCAAAGAGGCGAGCTCGGAAATGACATCGGCCGCCTTTTTCGCCCGCCTTGCCCGGCGCACCATCCGGTCACCCAGAATGTCCTGCTCGGCGATAACCACGAGATCATCGGTTTCAAAACCCTCTTCCAACGGCAGCACGATGATGTTTGTGAGCGCGGCAGCACGCCCCATCACCTCGTCCCAGTTCCGGGCATCGGCAATCGCCGTCACGTCATGGTCGCGCAGGATTGTCGCCAGACGTTCGGCAGATCCTTCTGACCATGCCGCCAATATCACGCGCTTGCCCACGCTCCGCATGGCCCCGACGTGGGCCTTCACAGCGTCATAGACGTTGCCTCCCGCTTCCGCCCGTTCAGCGGCAAAGCTGCGGCCGCGCCGTCCACCAAAAGAAATGGCGTTGCTCTCCGGCCGCTCGAAGGGAGTCATTTCGATCACGCTGCGGTCAGCCAGCAATTGCTGCCACTCCTCGCGCATTGCAAACAGCCGCGCTGGTGGCAGTGGCTTGTAGGGCGCCGCGCCGAAATTCTGCTTCGACAGTGCCTCTTTGCGCGCGTCGTAGTATTCCTCGATCTGATCGTGACGGGCGTGAGCCGATTCAATCACCGTATGCGCCAGGCTGATGACCGCCTCCGGCAGGAAATCCGGCAGGCGCGACAGGTTGGCGTGGAACAGCGGCAGCCAATGCTCCATGCCTTGGTAGCGCCGCGCCGACGTCACCAACTCATACAGCGGGTCAGAGGTATCAATGCCGCCAAAGGCCTCGGCATAGGATTTTCGGAATTGCGCGATGCTCTCGCCATTGAGAAGCACTTCGTTCGCCGGATTGATGCTGAGGCGCTTCAACTGCTCGGTCGTACGCTGCGTTTCCGGATCAAAGGCACGGATGCTCTCCAGCGTGTCACCGAAAAAGTCGAGGCGCACCGGCGCGCCTTGGCCCGGCGGATAAATATCAATGAGCCCGCCACGGACCGCAAAATCACCAGGGTCAACCACAGTGCCAGTACGCGAATATCCATTGTCGGCAAGGAAAGCCTGCAGCGCATTGCTGTCAATTCGCTTGCCCGGGGTTGCACTCCACGACGAACCCCGCACTGCATCAGCAGCGACAGTGCGCATCAGCATCGCGTTCACCGTCGTCAGAACAAGAAACGGCTGGGTCTGCGGTTGCGTCAACTGTGCCAGCACGGCAAGCCGTTGCGCGATGATGTCCATGCTCGGCGAGACCCGGTCATAGGGCAGGCAATCCCAGGCGGGGAAGCGCAGCACAGCAAGCGCTGGCGCGAAGAAGCGAAGTTGCTCCGCCAGTGTTGCCAGGGTCTGGTCGTCAAGACAGACGTGAATAAGCCCGCGTTGGCCCGCTGCCTGCACCAGTTCCGGCAGGACCGCAGCATCAAGCCCGCCCGGCAAACCCGAAGCAATCAGGCGGCCTGAAACATCCCAGCGTGATATGAGGGACTTGGCTGCACTCATTGCGTCACATCAGGCCTGAACGCGAGCACATCGGTGAGAAGCTGGGACTGCAGCCGCTCCGGGATCACCGCCTGATTGGTGGCATAGGCCAGAAGATCGGTATCTGGAATTTCGAGCAACTGCTCGAAGGCATCAAGCGTGCCACCATCCATTTCGGGCAAATGCGCAGCAGCATATCCCCCGACGATCAGGTCCATCTCTTTTATGCCGCGGCGGGTGGCACGCCACAAAAGGCGTTTGCGCCTGGTTACGATCGGGTCGGGCGATGTCATGATGCGCCGCTTATAGCTGCCTGCCCTTGCGCCGCAACCCGTTCCGATAGACAACTGCACCACCATGCGGCCTGATCTGCTCACCCCACTCTTTGCCTCCGTCACCAGCCTCAAGGGCGTGGGCGAAAAGGTTGAAGCGTTGTTCCGCCGCCTCGTCGGCAAGCCCGATGGTGTCAAGTTGGTGGATCTCGTCCTGCATCTGCCGTCGGGATTGGTGGACCGCCGATACCGTTGCAAAATCAATCAGTTGCCGGAACAAGGTATTGTGACGGTCGAAGTCACGGTCGGGGCCCACAAACCACCCCCGCGAGGCCGTGCCAACATTCCTTATCGTGTCGAAGTCTTTGACGAGACGGGCTCCATGGCGCTGGTCTTCTTCAAGGCCTTTCCCGACCACCTGAAGACGGCTGTTGCCGGAAGGCGAAATCCGCATTGTTTCTGGTGCCATCGAATGGTTCCGCGCCGACGCCCAGATGTCCCATCCCGACCATGTCGTCACCCGCGAGGAATTTACCAATCTGCCGCTCCTCGAACCTGTCTACCCGATGACGGCGGGTCTCTCCTCCAAGGTCATGGCCAAGGCGATGCAGGCCGCATTGGCCCGCCTGCCCGTCATGCCCGAATGGCAGGATGAGGCTTGGCTCGCCAAAAACCTCTGGCCCGGATTCAACGCAGCACTCCTCTCCTGCCATCACCCGGTAGCTCCCGATGCCATGGCCAGTGACACACCGGCCCGCATGCGCCTCGCCTACGATGAACTGCTGGCCAATCAGCTCGCACTCATGATGGTGCGTCATCAGATGAAGCGGGCTTCTGGACGGGTATTGCGCGGCACTGGCGCACTGCGGCAAAAAATAATTTCAGCATTGCCCTACACCCTCACCAACTCGCAACAGACCGCCACATCAGAAATTCTTGCCGACATGAGCCAGCCGCTGCGCATGATCAGACTGCTGCAGGGCGATGTTGGTGCGGGCAAGACTGTTGTGGCACTGCTCGCCCTGGCGACTGCGGTTGAGGCTGGCGCGCAAGGCGCCATCATGGTGCCGACGGAAATCCTGGCCCGCCAGCATCTCGCCACGCTTACCCAACTTGCTCAAGCTGCGGGCCTCCGCGTTGCACTGCTGACCGGCCGCGAAAAAGGCCGTCCCCGCGAAATTCTCCTGCACGCCGTTGCGGCAGGAGAGATCGACATTCTGATCGGCACCCATGCCCTGTTCCAGGACGATGTCACCTTCCGGGATCTCGGCCTCGTCGTCATCGATGAGCAGCATCGCTTTGGCGTGCATCAACGCCTCGCCTTGCAGGCCAAGGCCGAAGCCACACCAGACCTGCTGGTGATGACCGCCACACCTATCCCCCGCACGCTTGCCCTCACAGTCTATGGCGACATGGACGTGTCGAAGCTCACCGAGAAGCCTGCAGGTCGCTTGCCCATAGATACCCGTGTACTGCCCCTGTCCCGCATCGAAGAAGTGGTTGCAGGTCTCGGTCGAAGCATGTCGCAAGGGGTGCGCGCCTACTGGGTCTGTCCGCTGGTTGAAGAAAGTGAACTCGTCGATATGGCGGCAGCCGAAGACCGTCACGCTGCCCTGCTCAAGCTTTTTCCCGGCAAGGTCGGTCTGGTGCATGGCCGTATGCGCGGCACCGAGAAGGATGCCGTCATGGCAGCTTTCAAGGCTGGCGCGATCAGTATCCTCGTTTCAACCACCGTGATTGAAGTTGGTGTTGATGTGCCGGAAGCTGCCATCATGGTGATCGAAAATGCCGAACGTTTCGGCCTTTCGCAATTGCATCAGTTGCGTGGCCGCGTCGGCCGGGGCACGGCAAAATCCAGCTGTGTGCTGCTCTATCAGGAACCAATTGGTGAAACCGCCAAGGCCCGCTTGCAGATCATGCGCGAAACCGAAGATGGCTTCCGCATCGCCGAGGAAGACCTGCGCTTGCGCGGAGCGGGTGAAATGCTGGGCACCCAGCAATCAGGAATGCCCATCTTCCGCCTTGCCGATCTTGCCGTACATGGCGACCTTCTCGCCGCCGCCCGCGATGATGCCGCTCTGATCCTGCAGAAAAACCAAAACCTTACCGGCCCACGCGGCGAGGCATTGCGCACCCTGCTCTATCTTTTCGAGCGTGACGAAGCTGTCCGGCTGCTGACTTCAGGTTAGCGCCGAAACTACAGCGCCTGCTTGGCCCCAGTCCGGCGGCGCGTCTTGGCTGGTTCAGTTTGTGCAGGTGCGGAAGCGGCAGCAGCAATCTGTGCCATTTGCGCTTCCGTCGCCTTGGCCAAGGGCTTGTCCGGGAACACCAGCCCCATGGATATGACCAGTTTCAGTCCATCTTCAACTGACATCGTCAGGATCTTCACATCCTTCCGGTCAGTAAAAAACACATAGCCGGACGTCGGGTTGGGCGTTGTTGACACATAGACGGCATACATCGGCCGCCCGGTTTCAAGCCCCACCTCGCTGCCATCCAGTTCACGCGATATGAAGGCGATCGACCAGGTGTCGCGGCGCGGCCATTCCACCAGGCAGACATAGCGGAACGACGTGCCCTTCTCGGAAAACAGCGTCTCGAATATCTGCTTGGTGCCCTTGTAGACTGACCGCACCACCGGCGTCCTGTGGATGAGGCTGTCCCACCAGCCAATCAGCGTGCGCCCCACAAGATTGGCCGCCAGTGCGCCCACAGCGGTAATCAACACAAATGCTGCGACCAGGCCGGTGCCAGGCACCTTGAACGGCAGATAGGTATCGGGATTGTAGCCCATCGGAATCAGCGGCTTCACCACACTGTCGAAGAGTGAGATGAACCACAGCGTCGCCCAAACCGTAATGGCCGCCGGAGCGATGATCACAACGCCGGTGAAGAAATAGGTCCGCAGCCGTCCAAGAGCCGAAGGCCGCGCATCATTTGACGGAAGTTTTACGGCTAAGTCGTTTGCCGGCTGACTGGTCGTGGAATTTGTCGAGATATTTGCCGGGGGTTTTGCCATGGGATTTGATTGCAACATTCAAGCGCCCGGTGCAAGCATCCGCCACCATGAGACGCCTCAAGAGGTTGGCGAAACCTTTCTATCTCGCTGTCGGCTGGTTAAGTGTGGCGCTGGGTATCATCGGCGTCATTGTTCCGGTACTCCCCACGACACCATTTCTGATTGTCGCGGTCTGGGCTTTCAGCCGCTCGTCGCCGGTCTTTGCCGAACGCATCCGCAATCACCCCGTCGTTGGCCCATATATCCGCGACTGGCAGGATTTTGGCGTCATTCCAGTCCGCGCCAAACTCCTCGCCTGCCTGATGATGGCCTTGGCGAGCCTCTACCTGTTCCTGTGGAGTCCAGCGCCACTCTGGGTGGCCATCACTGCAAGCACCATCATGGCGACAGTTGCCGCTTATGTGGTCTCGCGGCCGTCACGCCGCATCCCAAAATAAACGAAGAAAATTCAGGAAAAATCAGCGCGCCGGATATTGCTCCGCCCACACCCGGGCCCGCGCCTCGGCCTCAAGCCGCTCATCTTCCTCAAGGGCACCGCGAACCTCGTTGTAGCGTTCGATGATGCTGCGGTCTTCCGACGGATTGGCTGTTTCAGCTGCAAGCGAATACCACATCAACCCACGCACTTGGTCGCGCTTCACGTTGTTGCCCTTCCAGTACAGATCACCAAGATATGCCTGCGCACCGGGATGACGCTTGCGGGCAGCGGCAGTCAGCCATTTCAGGCCTTGCTGTGGGTTTTTCTTAACCCCTTCACCGCGCAGGTTCATCACCCCCAGAGCAAAGGTCGCATCCGGGTGGCCGTAGGTGGAGGCCAGGCGCAGATAGACGCGCGCCGCACGGGCAGGTTCAGCCTTGATGCCGGCTGCGGGCACACCCTCTCGGATGTAATGCGCCATCCAAATCTGGCTATCGACCATGATTTGCAGGCGCTTGTGATCCGGCTCGTCAGGATCGTAGTTTTCGGCTACCCGCTGATAGTAGGAATAGGCCATGGCATCGTCGGCAGGAACACCCCGGCCCAGACGGTACATATGGCCGAGGTACCAGTCAGCAACCGGGTTGCCATCATCCGATTCGCGGCTGAAATATTTGAGCGCCCGGCCATAATCGCCGGTGTTGTAAGCTTTGCGGGCCTTCTTCAAATCGTCCGTCCAGAATGGAACCAGATCGATCTTGGGCAGTTTCACCTCAGGTACGGCAGGGAGATACCGGAAGAAGCCTGAACTGCCATCGGGTATGGATTCTTGCTGGGCTGACGCTGGAGAAACCAGCACGACGGCCAGAAGCAAAAGCGCGGGCGTCAGCAACCGCCGTCCCCAGCCGCCCAAGCCAATCACCAATGTCCGCACAGGATTCACGATACGACGTCTCTCCGCCTCAGGTGATTCTCGTTCCCGCTGGAATCAGCCTGCAGTTGGAATAGGCAATCATTGCGACCGAAGCATAGCCGCAGACTGGCCAAATCGGGCCAAATCTGGCCAAATCGAGACAGGATTGAGATGGTTGGGACTCTGATCACAAGATCGTGCGTAAAAGGGAATTGCGGCGGATCATGGCAGACCGGCGCGTCCGGCATGCCCGCAATCACATATTGCCTGACTGTTGCAGCAAAGACACATTCTTGAGCGTTCAATCCGGTGTTGACGCAGTGACGCTCCGGTTGAAATGATGCGGGCCTACAGCCACGGAATCAAAGATCTCAATGTCCAATACTGAACTTGACCACGCCCACCTCCATGCGCCCGAGCGGCTCACGTTCACTTATGTGCCTCGCAAGGGCTTGCTGAAACTGTCAATTGTCAATTTCCTGCTCTCGATTGTGACCTTCAGCATCTACCGCTTCTGGGCCAAGACCAATGTCCGGCAACACATCTGGTCCTGCGTCCACGTCAATGGTGAACCCCTTGAGTATACGGGCCGGGGCAAGGAGTTGTTCATGGGAGCACTCATTGTTTTCCTCTGCCTGTTCCTGCCCATAATTCTCATGGGCGCAGCGATCAGTCTGGTTTACGGGCCCGATTCACCTTTGCTGATACTCATCCAGTTCTTTGTGATCATCGTCATCTACGTGTTCTGGGGTTTTGCTGTTTACAAAGCCCGCAAATACCAACTTTCACGTACGCACTGGCGGGGTATCCGGGGTACGCTCGTGGGTTCAGCCATGACCTATAGTTTGCTCTACTTCGGGTCGCTGCTCGCCAAATCCATGTCATTCGGCTGGGCTACCCCGGTGATGAACACGGTTTTGCAGGAGCAGATCACCAACGACATGCGCTTTGGCGATGCCGCCTTCAAATTCAAGGGCCGCGCCGGCCCGCTTTATCCCACCTATGCGCTTTGCTGGTTGCTCACCTTCGCAGCCATCATTGTCATTGCCATCGCAGCAACGGGATCGATTGCCAGTTCCAAGGCGATACAAGACATTTTTGCCGACACCAGCAATTCAGCCGATGCTGAAAGCTACGCCGCCTATATTGCACTGGGCCTTGCTGCCTTTTTTCTTCTCACTCTGCTCGTCATTCCCATACTGTGGTCGGTTTATGTCGCCAAGGAGCTGCGGACCTTCGCCAACTACACCCGCTTTGATGGTGCTCAATTCACCCTTGATGCCTCGGCAGGGTCCGTCGTCTGGCTTGCAATTGTGAACATCCTCATTCTCATCTTCACGCTCGGCATCGGTTGGCCCTATGTCAACCAACGCACCGTGCGGTTCGTGGTCGACAGGATTTCACTTGACGGCCTCATTGATATTGACCGCATCCGTCAATCCCAGGTGCCGCTCGACAAACGGGGCGAAGGCCTCGCAGACGCCTTTGACGTTGGAGGCCTGTAATGCCCATTCAGGCGATCTTCTTCGATGGCGAGTACGCCCGCGACCGTACCGTAACTTTGGACCGGGTCGGAAGCGAGTTGGTATTCTCGGGGCCGGACGTGCCGGAAACACGCTGGAATATTTCAGGACTGCATCCCATCGATCCACCAACGGCAGGACAACCTTTCCGCATTACCCATGATACCAAACCAGGTGCACGACTCGTCATTCGTGATGAAGCCTTTGTACAAAACCTCGTGGCCCTGAACGCTCACCTGAAGGGCGGCTATTCATGGACCCATCTGCGCCAGGTGCTGCTCTGGACAGTGGGCGGCATCCTCGTCGTGGCAGCGCTGGGCTATGTGCTGGTTTCTTTTCTGCCGCAGAAAGTAGCCTTCATTTTGCCCGAGGCCTGGCGCAACCGCGTCGGTGATCAGATCGTCACCAGCCTCGTCGGCAACGCCAAACGCTGCAACACCAGCGCCGGTGACTCTGCCAAGGCCGCAATGATCGGAGCCATCGCCGAAGGCAACCCTGATTTGCCACCGCTCTCGATGGAAGTTTATGACTTGGCTTTGGTCAATGCCTTCGCTGCACCTGGCGGCAAGATCATCTTCACCCGCGGCATTCTGGAAAAGGCTGATACCCCGGAAGAAATCGCCGGCGTGTTGGCCCACGAAATTGGCCATGTCGCCCATCGCCATCCTGAAGCACAACTCGTGCGTCTCACCGGAATTCAGGTTCTGATCAGTCTCATGTCGGGGACCAACGGTGGCGATTTCACCAGCAACGTCGCCGCTCTCGCCGCCCTGCTCAGCTACTCCCGTGATGCCGAGCGCGAAGCAGACACATACGCCCGCACCACCATGGATCAGGCCAGCATCAATCCCCTGGGACTGCGCACGTTCTTCGAGAAAATCATGAAGATTGGCGGCGAAAAGAAGGACAACAACGATACGTCAGTCCTTGGCCGCATCGGCAATGTCCTCTCGACCCATCCCGGCACGGAAGAACGCATCAAGCAGATTGTGCCACTGCCGCCGGGCCGTACAGCTGTCCAGGTCATGACACCGGAGCAATGGAAAGCCCTCAAATCAATTTGCGGCTGATCAGCCTATTCAGTCTTGGGGCTGTCAATCCTGCAATAGCCTGTCCTCGTGGCGGATGAACCACTCCACCATGGCGCACCACACAGTACGCGCCAACGCTGGTGACATCCCCGCTGCAGTGGCAAGTGCCGCCACATTGTCGATGACTTCATCCACCCGCTCAGGGATTCGCGCCGGAAGCTTTTCACGTTGCTTGATGGCTACGACCTGTTCAACGATCCGCTCGCGCCGCGCCAACAGGGCAATGATCCCACGGTCGATGGTGTCTATTTCAGCGCGGGCTTCGGCCAGGTCCTGGGGAATTTTGGTGCTCATCCGGCTCACGTGGGCGACCCATCATCACCGTTCAATGTGCCAAACTGTCCTATCGTTTAACGCTTGGTTCTGGGCCGGGGCTGGATCACCCAAGGCCTGCGTCCCTGGAGGTCGCGCACGCGCACCACCTCAATACCCGTGTCATGGAGCTTGATGGCATGAGCCCCGCCGCGCCAGACGTCAAACCGGTCGATGGTGGCCAGCTTGCCCTTGCAACGCCGCCGCAAGGGATAATCTGCAATCACGATATCAGCAACAGGGCAGACCCTCACCGGATCTGCAGTTTCGCGCAACACAACGACCCGCCTTCCCTCGACCTCGGCCCTGCAAACTGTCCCCTCGCATGTCCACAGCGCCCGCTTTTCCGCTGCGCCAGGTTTCTCCTGCTGACCACGTTGCTGCAGCCACCGTCCAACCGCAAAGCGTGACTCCTTGCCGGGCGTCGGCACGAGAAAGCCCTCACCATTGACCGCTGCTATGACACGTGCCCGTTCCTCCACCAGTATATCGGGCTGCGCTCCTGCCATCGTAAACCACACTCCAGCCACGACCGCCGGCAGAGCCAGCCAGCGCAACGCAGACTTCGCCATGCTTGCCAGCGCTGCGGCAAACGCAAGACCTGCCGCCGCCGCAACTGGCAAGAGCGGCAGCGCAATTCCGGCCGCTGGCCAACTGGCCACCCAGTCTGAAATCACCATCACCAGCTGAAGTCCTTGCTCCATGATGTTGAGCGGCAGCGCTTCCAACCCCAGCGGCATCAGCAAAGTTGCCAATAGCGCCATTGGCATCACCGCCACGCTGACGACAGGAAGCGCCAGGGCATTGCCGATCATGCCATAGGGCGCGATCCTGCCGAAGTGATGCGCCGCCGGAATCCCCGATAACAGTCCCGCAATCAGCGACGTTGCAAGCGAAGCACCCGCCACCAACACCAGCCATCGTCCGGCGCGCCAAAACACATGCCGTTGCACCGGGACCCCGGTCACCACGCGCGCATTCCACCACTCGAAAAATGCCGCCAATCCCATGACGGCGAGAAACGACATCTGGAAACTCGCAGCCACCGCCTGTTCCGGCGAAAACAACAGGATGAAAACCGCCGCGACTGCGAGGTTGTGCAATGAGATTGCCGCCCGATCAACCATCACTGCAAAGAACATCACGGCAATCATGATGAAGGACCGCTCAGTTGCAGCACCACCATCGGCAAGCAACATGTAGAACAAGCCAACACCAAGAGCTGCACCCGCCGCCCATTTCTTGATTGGGCTGCGCAATGCCAGGGCTGGAAACAACGCCAGCAACGCCCGGATCACCCAGAAGGCACTGCCCGCCACCATGGCCATGTGCAATCCCGAAATCGACAGCACATGAAACAGTCCTGACGATTGCAGGCTCTCATTCATGGCGCGCGGAATTTGTGCCCGCTCGCCAGTGATCAATGCATCGGCAAAAGACCCAAGCGGGCCCTTGATCACCGACTTCACCCGCACCCCGATTGCGCTGCGCAAGCCATGAAAGCCGCGCCGCAGTTGATAGCGCCACGGCACATCCGCACTCGCCGAAGTGAACGGAGCAGTAAAACGTCCCGTCGCACCAATCGACTGGAAGTACAGCCCACGGCCAAAATCAAAAGCACCGGGCGCAACAGGCAGCGGCAAAGGCAGCAGCAAAGTTGTTCCGGAAATGCCGTCACCGATTTGCGGCGGCACAAGTGCCCCCGTCGCCTGCACGCGGATCTTGCGCGGCACCTCATCTGGCGGAAGCCCAATCGCCGTCACAACATCAATCACCAGCGTCAGGCGCTTGGCGCTTGGCCTGTCCACATCGGCAACACGGCCGGTGATTTTGACATCAGGCGAATAGGCCCTGACCACCGGGGTATCAACCCAGGCTGTCCGTCCCTTCGCCGCCGCAAATCCGGCAATGACGATTGCAACTGCAATGACAGCCGGCACATCCAGCCAACGCCACGCTGCCAGCAGGCCTGCCACCACCAGCACGGCCACCAATGTCCACCCCGGTTCAGTACCAAGTGCGAAATAGGCCCAGATTCCACACACCAACAGAACCGGAGACCAGATGGTCAGCCTGCGTCCTTCGACTTCAGAAACGCTTTGAAGAATGTTGCCGAAAGGCAGGCGTGAGACAACGGCACGGCCTTCATTCTCTGGCCCTTTGACGGCCAGAGTCCCTGTGCTATCCGGCTCGCTCAAGGCCATTGCTGCCCACCCCGGATCCAACGCTACAAGGAAATAGGCGTAGATGTCATCGCCAGTTGTTACCCGATTTGCCCCCTCGCCCACGGGCTACCTGCACATCGGCGGAGCCCGCACCGCATTGTTCAACTGGGCCTATGCCAAGGGCAAGTCCGGCAAGATGCTGCTGCGCATCGAGGACACTGACCGTGAACGTTCAACCGATGCCGCCGTCGCAGCGATCCTCGATGGCCTGACCTGGCTTGGCCTGACATGGGATGGCGAAGCCGTCTCCCAGCACGCCCGCGCCGCGCGCCATCAGCAAGTGGCGCACGAACTGCTGGCCGCGGGAAAAGCTTATTATTGCTATTGTTCACCGCAAGAACTTGATGCCATGCGGGCCAAGGCCGAGGCTGAGAAGCGCCCCATCCGCTATGACGGCACCTGGCGTGACCGCGATCCTTCCACGGCTCCTGCTGGCGTCAAGCCGGTCATCCGTTTCAAGAGCCCACAGACTGGCGAGACTGTCATAGATGACAATGCCCAGGGCCGCGTCGTCATTCCCAACAAGGATCTCGATGATCTCATCATCCTGCGTTCCGATGGCAACCCTACCTACAATCTTTCCGTCGTCGTCGATGACCACGACATGGGCGTGACGCACATCATCCGCGGCGTCGACCATCTCACCAATGCCGCCCGCCAGACACAAATCTATCTTGCCATGGATTGGACAGTGCCATCAATGACGCATGTGCCGCTGATCCATGGCCCGGATGGTGCCAAGCTCTCCAAGCGCCACGGTGCGCTGGGCGTCGAGGCCTACCGCGAAATGGGCTATTTGCCTGCCGCCCTGCGCAACTATCTCGCCCGCCTCGGCTGGAGCCACGGTGATGACGAAATTTTTTCCACGGAACAACTGGTGCAGTGGTTCGAACTTGGCGGTGTCGGCAAGTCAGCGGCGCGCTTTGATTTCGCCAAGCTGGAAAACCTCAATGGTCACTATATCCGTCACACCAGTGACGCTGAATTGTTGGCACAACTCATCGCCTTCATGCCGCATGTCGCTGGTGGCCCGGCACTCCTCACCCGCACCGACGATGCCATGAAGGCAAAGTTGTTGCAGGCCATGCCCGGCCTCAAGGAGCGTGCCAAGACATTGAAGGAGCTTCTGGCCAGCGCAAACTATCTCTATGTCGCCCGCCCGCTGCCGATGGATGACAAGGCAAGACAGATACTCGACGATGGCGGTCAAGCCGCTCTCGCCAGCCTGTTGCCAATTCTGTCAGCCGCTTCCACCTGGATTGGCCATGAACTTGAAGCAGCCGTGAAGGCCCACGCCGAAACCACCGGCGTGAAGCTCGGCAAATTGGCCCAGCCCTTGCGCGCTGCCCTCACGGGCACATCGACGTCACCTGGCATCTTTGATGTGTTGGAGGTCTTGGGCCGGGACGAGAGCCTTGCTCGCATTAGTGATCAAGTCCAAACCTGACGCTGGCAAAAAGCGACACTTCTTTGGTCTAAAGGCTCAAATAGTGCAGCAAAGTTGACCTTCTTGTTGCGGTGCAATAGAGTCCTGTGAACATATGGGAGACCGCGTCATGGCCGAGACCAAGAAAACCGCCAAGCTGGAACTTGATGGCAAGACCATATCGCTCCCTGTCCATTCCGGCACCATCGGCCCGGACGTGCTGGATATCGCCGCACTTTACAAGGAAACCAAGGCCTTCACGTTCGATCCTGGCTTCACATCCACTGCGGCTTGCGAATCCAAGATCACTTACATCGACGGTGACGAGGGCATCCTCTTGCATCGCGGCTACCCGATTGAGAAGCTGGCCGAAGAAGGTGACTTCCTCGAAACCTGCTACCTTCTGCTCTACGGTGAACTTCCGACAGCAGCACAGCGCAAGAAGTTCGAGAGCAACATCACTTACCACACAATGGTGCATGAGCAGATGGCACTACTTTTCCGCGGCTTCCGCCGTGATGCGCACCCGATGGCAGTCATGGTGGCCGTTGTCGGTGCCATGTCAGCCTTCTATCAGGACTCGACCGACATCAACGATCCGCGTCAGCGCGACATCGCCTCTCACCGCATGATCGCCAAGCTGCCGACAATCGCTGCCATGGCCTACAAGTATCACATCGGCCAGCCCTTCGTTTATCCGCAGAACAATCTCTCCTACGCCGCAAACTTCCTGCGCATGTGTTTTGCTGTTCCGTGTGAAGACTATGTGGTGAACCCGGTTCTGGCCCGCGCCATGGACCGCATTTTCATCCTCCACGCTGACCATGAACAAAACGCCTCAACCTCCACCGTGCGCCTTGCTGGTTCATCGGGAGCCAATCCCTTCGCCTGCATCTCTGCCGGCATCGCCTGCCTCTGGGGCCCGGCACATGGCGGCGCCAATGAAGCGGCTCTCAAGATGCTCGCCGACATCGGCAGACCCGAGAACATTCCTGACTTTATCGCCAAGGTGAAAGACAAGAATTCCAACGTCCGGCTGATGGGCTTCGGGCATCGCGTCTACAAGAACTATGACCCGCGCGCCAAAATATTGCAAAAGACGGCTCATGAGGTGTTTGAACAGCTTGGCATCGGCGAAGATCCGCTGCTGCAAGTTGCCCACCAACTCGAAAAGGTGGCGTTGTCGGACGACTATTTCATCTCGCGCAAGCTATATCCGAATGTAGATTTCTATTCCGGCATCATCCTGCGTGCCATGGGCTTCCCGACCAGCATGTTCACCGTGTTGTTCGCACTGGCTCGCACCGTGGGCTGGATCTCGCAGTGGAAGGAAATGATCGAGGAACCGAACTTGCGCATTGGCCGTCCGCGCCAGCTCTACACCGGCCCGGCCATGCGCGAATATGTTCCTTTGGAAAAACGGGTCTAAACGCCGCGCTCGTCCATCAGCATTGCGCCAATCTCGGCTTCGGCAACTTTCTTGCCGTCAACGTGGGCCTCGGCCCAGTACTTCCACACCGGTGGCCGTTTCTGGTTCAGTTTGACGTGGAAGTGAACCGTGTCTCCCGGTCCAACGGGTCGGCGGAACCGCGCCTTGTCGATCGACATGAAGAAAACCAGCTTCCCCGCATCCGCCTCGCCGCGTGATTCAAGCACGATGGCACCCGCCGCCTGCGCCATGGCTTCAATCAGCAGTACACCCGGCATTACCGGACGGCCTGGAAAATGCCCCTGAAAGAACGGCTCGTTGAAGGTCACGTTCTTGATCGCCGTTCCACTCTCCTCGCCGTTTACATCCACCAGCTTGTCAATCAGCAGGAATGGATAGCGGTGCGGCAGGAGCTTGAGGATACGGGTGATGTCAATCGTCTTGCCGGTGGTCTTCGGGGCGTCTGTCATGAAGTGTCCTGAAAGAAAAAGGGCGGGAAAATCCCGCCCGTTTTAGCTGATATTTGCGAGCCGTCTAGAAGCGCGTGCCAATCGAAAACTGGAACATCTCGGTATCATCGGTCTTTTGCTTGAGCACCGGATAGGAAGCCGAGAAGCGCAATGGACCAAACGGTGACGTCCAGATGATGCCCGCACCAACGGAAGCGCGGAGATTGGATTTGTCGAAGACGCTGCACGGCCCGGCGTACGGCACTGCCGCATTGCCAGCGCAATTTGCACCACCGTTAGCCACGCTCATCTGATCCGTGTTGAATACCGTGCCGAAGTCACTGAACAAGGCCCCCTCCACCCCCCATTCCTCGGGAATGCCGAGTGGGAAGTTTAACTCAACAGTGCCGATGGCGTAGGTCTGGCCACCAATTGAGTCGTAGGAACCATCGTTGGCAATCTGCACAGGTCCGACGCCTGACCGGGCAAAGCCGCGGAAGGAATCGCCACCCTTGAAGTACAGATCCTGCAGCGGCACGTCATTGCCAAGCGACTGGATGTGGCCGGCGTTGCCTTCAAGCTTCAGCACCACCTTCTCATCCCAGAACGGAATGAAGTACCAGGCGTGCGCCTCAGCCGCCGCGAATTGGGCGTCGCCACCCAAGCCTGCCAACTCCACTTCCAGCTGGGCGCGCAGACCACTCGTCGGCTTCTGCGGGTTGTCGAGGTCGTCGTAGGTGTAAGTGCCGCTGACCGCCGATTTCCAGGTTTTGCCTTGTTCTTCAATCACAGCAGGCGAGGAATACAACGGATCAATGCCGCTGACCTTCCGGCCCGCCAGCGTGTATTTGAGGCCAAGTGAAGAAAATTCATCCAGGCGGAAGCCGGTGCGCAAAGCGCCGCCAATCTGCTCGCTCTTGTAAGACGACGCATCCTTGTTGTCGGATGCGTTGGCAAAAACGTCGAAGCCCACAGAAATTGGCTTGCCCATGAAATAGGGTTCGGTGACGCTCAGATCAATTGACTGCTTCTTGAAGCTGAGTGACGTGTTGATCTTGGCTTGCAGGCCACGGCCAAAGAGATTGCGCTCCGACAAACCAACCTGGCCCACAATTGTTTCAACCGATGAATACCCGACTGAGAACGTGACCTGACCTGTCGATTTCTCGACCACCTCGACGAGCAGAATGATCTTGTCAGGTGCTGAGCCTTGCTCTTCCTTGAACTCGACACTCGTAAAATAGTCGAGTGCGGTCAGGCGGCGGCGGGCCCGTTCGACCAGCGTGCGGTTGTAGGCATCACCTTCGAAGAGTTGCAGTTCGCGGCGAATGACACGGTCGTGTGTGCGGTCGTTGCCGACAATCTCGATTCGCTCCACATAGGTGCGCGGACCTTCGGTGATGTCATAGGTAATGGACAGCGATGATGCACCAGCGTTGCGTTCGATTTTTGGTTCGACCTTGGCAAACACGAAGCCCTGGTTGGAGGCCTCCAGCGTCAGGCGCTCCACCGACTTGTCGACCTTTGACGCGTCATAGGTATCGCCCACCCCAGTTTTCACGACCCGCTTCAGCGGATCGGCATCAAGGTTGGCATCGCCGATATTCACGGCTACGTCGGCCACGGAATAGCGCGGACCTTCTTCGATGGTGAAATTCAGAATGAAACCACCATCCTCGCTGCCGGAATATTCGGCTTGCGCATCAACGATCTGCACATCGGCAAAACCGTTCTTCAGGTAATAGCGGCGCAGCAATTCCTTGTCGTACTGCAGACGGTCTGCATCATAAGTCGTGTTGCGAATGAAGAACAACAGCCAGTTCTTTTTCTTCGTCACGATCACGTCACGGAGATCGCCGTCCGAGAAGCTGTTGTTGCCTTCGAAATTGATCTGGCGCACATGCGTTTTGCCGCCTTCGTTTACTTCAAAAACGAGATTGATGCGGTTTTCCGGTAGACGGATCATCTTCGGAACAACACTGACGTTGTAGAAGCCCTGCTTTTGGTACAGCGCAAGAATGCGGCGGTTGTCGCTGGCGACGCGCGCCTTGGTGAAGATCATCCGTTCGCGGACTTCCACTTCCTTGGCCAGCGTATCATCATCGATTTCGGTGTTGCCTTCGAAGTTGACGACACTGATCAGTGGATTTTCAGAAACCGTGATGACAAGGGACGAGCCCTGACGGTCAATCGAGACATCGCGGAACAGACCGGTCTGGAAGAGAACCTTGATCGATTCGTCCACACGCTCGCTGTCGAACTCGTCTCCGACACCGATCTGCATGTAGGACAGAATGGTTTCATTCTCGACGCGCTGATTGCCATTGATGACAATGCTGGAAACTGCAGCGGCATAGGCCGGCCGCGAAAAATAGCCAGGCGAAACCACGGGGGCAACGGCCAAAATAAACAGCACGAAAACGCTGATAACCGATAGTTTCTTACGCATCAAATAAGCCAATCTCACTCGTCCGTGCCATCCAACTTGTGCCTGGACAAGGTTTGACATGTCCCCACCCCTGCGAATCGCGTTTTGCCGCTTGTTCCCATTGCGTAGATTGCGTCCCATTGTGACCTCACCATGGCGCAACCTCCCCCAAATCAGGCAGGCTGTTTGCGAAAGCCCTTTTAACCGGATTCTCCTTCAATGCAAATGAAACTAAGTCTTTGTTTCAATTGGACGGATTAGCTGCCCAGCACGACGCTGACGGTTCTGACGACGTCATTCCAGATCCCAATCAGCATCAGCATCACAACGAAGGAAAAGCCGATGCGGTAACCCCACTCCTGTGCATTCGGCCCCAGCGGCTTTCCGCGCAAGGCTTCGACGGCGTAGAAAACGAGATGCCCACCATCCAACATAGGAACAGGAAATAGGTTAATAAGTCCGATACTGACGCTCAAAAGGGCAACAAAGCTGATGAAGGCAAGGCCTCCCGACGAGGCCGTGTCGCCTGCTCCCTTGGCCATGGCGATGGGTCCGCCGATCTGCTTGATGCTTTCTCCGCCGGTGAAGAGCTTGCCGATGTAACGGGTGGTCATCGAAATGATGTACCAGGTGCGGTCCACGCCCTTGACGAAAGCGACCGGCACCGAATAGCGCTCAAAAAGTGGCTTGTCGGTTGCCGGGTTGTGGCGGACTCCAAGCAAGGCAACCTTGATCTTGCCACCAAAGCCGTCTGGCATTTCCTGCAAACGCGGTGTCAGGCTGAGCTCGATCAGACCACCAGCGCGTTCCACGACGACCGGCAGTGTCACGCCGCCTTGCTGGAATACGATCTCCTGGACTGCACCAAAACTCTTGGTGTCCTTGCCGTCCACCTTGCGGATGAAATCTCCCGGCTTCAGGCCCGCCTGCTCGGCCGCAGATCCGGCAATCACTTCATCGACGCGCGGCTCCGAGTATGGCACGCCAATCACCGAATAAGCTGCGGTAAAAATCAGGACGGCGAGAATGAAATTGGCAATGGGCCCGGCGGCGACAATCGCGGCGCGCTGCCAAATCGCCTTGCCATGAAAATTTCCGGCGCTGCGCGGGGCAATTTGCGGTTCCTGCCCCGGCATGCTGGCGGCGTTGGCATCGCCTTCGAAGCGCACATAGCCACCCAGTGGCAACCAGCAGATTTTCCAGCGTGTGCCATGCCGGTCATTCCACCCGAAGATTTCCTTGCCGAACCCGATCGAGAAGACGTCGACTTTCACGCCGCACCAACGCGCCACTTGGAAATGACCATACTCGTGTACGAAGACAATGATCGTAATCGCGATCAAGAAGGGCAGCACATACCCCAACGGCAAATTCATCAAAGTCGACAGTTCCATGGCCTCTCCCAAACGCAATCCCGGCATGCCGTCCGCGCAATTTACGAAGTCTTAACTACAAAGCAGCTGTTTTGCGTCAATATTTCGGCAAAATGGTTACCACACGAGAAGACCCTGTGCCGCTGATGGCGGATAGCGCAAAAATCCAATGATTGCAGCCACGACCGTCACGGCAACAAGCCCATCCACTCGATCGATGATGCCGCCGTGTCCGGGGATCAGGTGGCCAGAATCCTTGACGCCGTGAAAACGCTTGAAGGCACTCTCCAGAATGTCACCGCCTTGCTCCACCACTGCCAGCAGTGCAGCGAGAACGACCAGCGGCAATATCACGGGAGCAAACCACCAGGCATAGAGCCCGCTGGCCAACGCCGCCCCTGCCATGGCGCCACCCAAACCTGCCCAGGTTTTCTTTGGCGAGATGCGTGGCGCAAGTTTTGGACCGCCGATGATACGACCTGCGAAATAGGCCAAACTGTCTGCTGCCCACACTGTCACCATGATCCAGATGATGGCATGCAATCCCCACACCGGGTCATGACGAAGTATCACCAGCGCCAGCACGGGCAGCGCAACATATGGCACACCGGCGTAGCGCCACGGCGATTTGCCCGTCGACCCGAAGGCAACAACGGCACAGGCAGCGCCCGTAATCACCACGATCACAAACAGCGTCAGCAGCGGTCCGGCCTGCATCGGCAGGAACGCCGCGCACAGGGCCGCCAGTGCATGCAGCGCAAATTGCGCCGTTGAACGGTCGTGGGCGATCACCGTCCACTCATGCGCCATGAGGATGCCGAGAAAGGCAGCGAAGATTTCAAACCAGACACCGCCAACCCAGATATCGAGCAGCACGGCTGGAATGAGGATAGCCGCTGACAAGGCCCGCACCCCAAGGTCGGCCCACTTGGCACCCGCCACCGCTGCCGGAGATGGATTGCCCCCCTGCTCGCTTGTGCTCATGCAGATTGTGCTTTCAAGCCACCAAATCGGCGCTCGCGCGCTGCATACTCATTGACGGCGCGGGCAAAAATTTCCGGCGAGAAGTCAGGCCAGTATTCTGGCACGAAAACAAACTCAGCGTAAGCGCACTGCCATAGCAGAAAGTTGGAAATGCGTTCTTCGCCACCACTGCGGATCAGAAGGTCGGGCTCCGGAATGCCCGCCGTATCAAGGCGTTGCTCGATCAAGTCAGGTGTCACGTCAGCGGTAGCAAGTTTTCCTGCAGCAACATCTTCGGCGATGCTGCGCGCAGCCCGGGCAATTTCCTGCCGGCTGCCATAGTTGAAAGCCACCACAAGGGTGAGTTTGCGGTTGTCGGCTGTCAGCTTCTCGGCGTCGTCCAGCATTGTGGTGATGGAATGATCGAGATTGTCGCGGTCGCCAATCACGCGGATGCGCACACCGGCACTATGCAACTCAGCAACGTCCTGGCGGATGAAGCGGCGCAACAGATCGAGAAGGAACATGACTTCAGGCTTGGGTCTCGACCAGTTCTCGGTGCTGAACGAATAAATGGTGAGGAACTCGATGCCCATGTCGGCAGCCGACCGCACTGCCTGGCGCAACGCGTCGATACCGGCCTTGTGGCCAGCCGAGCGCGGCAGGCCGCGATTTGCAGCCCAACGGCCATTGCCATCCATGATGATCGCAACGTGCCGCGGCATGCTTTGGCTCACACCCTTCACGATTGCCTACACCTGCATGATTTCAACTTCTTTGGTCTTCAGCGTACCGTCGATATCCTTGATCGTATCATCGGTGAACTTCTGCACCTCGTCGGCCTTGGTCTTGTGTTCGTCCTCACTCATCAGATGCGCTTTCTCCAATGCCTTGAGCTGATCCATGCCATCGCGTCGCACGTTGCGCACAGCCACGCGTGCCTTCTCGGCATACGTATGGGCAACCTTCACCAGTTCCTTGCGGCGATCCTGTGTCAGGTCGGGCATGCGCAAACGGATCGTCTGACCTTCTGTCTGCGGATTGAGACCAAGGTTCGATGAGTGAATGGCTTTTTCAACGGCGACCACCAACCCGCGATCCCACACGCTGATTTGCAGCAGGCGCGGCTCGGGAACGCTCACGGTTGCAACCTGGCTCAACGGCATGCTGGCACCATAGGCATCAACATGAATGGGATCGAGCAAAGTTGCCGAGGCGCGCCCGGTGCGCAAACCACCGAAGTCATGTTTCAGAGAGTCCACAGCGCCTTGCATGCGGCGCTTGATGTCCTGGGAATTGAAAGGGGCAGGTGCGGCCATGATCAGTCCTTGGTGATTGTCGTAAAAGTGCCTTTGCCGCTGAGCACATGCGCAACGTTCCCGGCCTCCCGGATGGAAAATACAACGACTGGGATGGCATTGTCACGCGCCAGCGCAATGGCGGCATTGTCCATGATGCGAAGATCCTGGGCCAGCACGTCCTTGTAGGAAATCCGCTGGAAGCGCTTGGCCGCCGGGTTTTTCTTGGGATCGGAAGAATAGACACCGTCAACGCTCGTGCCTTTGTAAAGCGCGTCGCAGCGCAACTCGGCAGCCCGCAGTGCCGCACCCGTATCGGTGGTGAAGAACGGCAGCCCGGTGCCCCCGGCGCAGATTACGATCCGGGCCTTTTCCAGATGATGCACACCCTTGGCAGCAGAATAAGTTTCGCAAACGGTTGGCATGGCAATAGCCGATAGTACACGGGCATCCGCTCCCTTGCCCTTGAGCACACCCTGTATGGCGAGTGCATTCATCACCGTGGCCATGATGCCCATGTGATCAGCCGATACACGGTCCATGCCCTTTGCCGCCCCGGCCATGCCGCGGAAAATGTTTCCGCCGCCAATGACCAACGCAATCTGTACACCCGTCTTCTGTGCCGCGATCACTTCATCAGCCACCCGTCCCACCGTGGCGAGGTCAATGCCGAACGGCTGCTCCCCCATCAGGACTTCGCCTGAAATCTTCAGAAGAATGCGTTTGTGAGTGCTGGCCATGGGGACTTCCGTGGAAATGCAGGATTCGCTGTTTTCTTAGCACTTTCAAGCCGATTCGCCGCGACTTGAACCTGCCATTGCCAGAATTTTGCAAGCATAGGTTTAACACCACCTTAGAAAATTGTGTGTTGAATCAAACCCTCGAGGGAGGAAACCATGTTCAACGCGTTCTTCGGCTTCAACGGCCGCATCAACCGGCAAGGGTGGTGGCTGGGGCAAGTGGCGTTGGCCATTGTTGCGATGTCCTGGCTGTTTGGCCCGTTCGCCATGGGAATGCCATCGGTCATGGTGATTTCCCAGGATGGTGTGATGGGTGGTGACACTGCGACATCGCCCCTGTGGACCGAAGCCGGCCTCGGTATTTTCGCCGCCCTTTACAGTTGGATTTTTCTCAGCGTCACCACACGGCGCTTTCACGATCTCGGATACAGTGGCATGTGGGCATTGATCGGCTTCGTCCCGACAGCGCTCGGCGCCTGGGTGACCTATGGCTGCCCACTCTGTTCCGGCGATCCATTGATGTATCAATTGGTGTTTGTTGCAGGTGTCATCAATTACGCCGTTGGCCCAATTCTTCTGTCGGTCTGCGGCATGAGACCGGGAGAGCCGGACGAAAACCAATACGGTCCGCCACCCGGCAGCCCAGCTTCACTGCCGCAAGAAATCGGACCCGCGCCGGGAAGCGGACTTGGCAAGATTGATGATGACTACCTGCGCAGGTACGCCGCTCAACAAGCATCAACGCCTCATTCCACGGTGCAACCGGCTTCATCATTCAAAGGCGGTGTCACGCCAGCAGGACCAACGACATTCGGTCGCCGCTGAATCGCGCGCACAGCCATCATGCGGGATCGTTGAGGAGAAAGACGACATAGCCCCGGAAGAACGGGTTATGCGGCAAAGATGCAGGCGCACTCCACTCTCCTTCTTGCAGCAGGCCAATGCGGAACGGCACACGCATCTCACCGAGTTTGGCGAGGTATGCCTGATAGCCGGGGATGACACGCCGGCCCTGATAGATTTGCAGGACAACTTCGTCGACGACACCCGCCAGTGCATCAAGCCCTTTGGGATCGCCATTGGCACTCCAATCCAGCAGCCCGGTTACGCCCAGCTGATATTGCTTTGGCAGTCGCTCCCGCACCTCAGCCAGAAAATCTGCATAGCGTTCGAGTGACTTCGTGCCGGCATCGAAATCAATTTGCAGCCCGGCCATGTCATTGCCAGCCCTGCGCCACGTTTCGATGTGGGCGAGGATGTCGATGACGATCGCATCGGTCCAACGAATGGTCTGTGCGCGGTAAACAATCCAAACCTTGGCGTGCCGTATGCGTGGTGTGGCACTGCGCTGGGAGATGATGTGGGGTTCGTGTTCTCCGCGCACTTCACCCGCCAGCAGATATAACTCTGTAGCATCGGCCATGGCTGCCTGTGGCTTGACCCCAGCCCACAGCCAAAAGGCACGATAGTCCTGTGCCCTGACCTGGGCTGCCTGCGCTACCTGTGCCAAGACCCCGAAGACGAGGCACACAAGAGACTGCGCTACCAATAATAGCGCAGCGACTTCGCCCATTGCGTATCGGCATATCCGGCTTTCAGTTCATTGAACCATTTCTTGCGCTGCGAACGGTCGACAGCTTCGCCACCGCAGTCATTGTTACCAACCGACTCATAGCAATGCACCGCCCTGAACAATGCATAAGCCCTGTCGCGCCTGCTGGCTTTGGGATCAGCAATGATCGAGGTGTAGAAATCGTGCCGTGCCAATACTTTTCCGGCAAACAGGGTACCCGTTCCGCCCAGCTCATTCGCGCCCGGTGTTTCAATTGTGGAAATGTAACTGCTGCGAAGGAACTCACCAAGGCAGAGACGGCCTTTCACGCTCCTCGCATTGGCGGAAAGAAGCTTTGCGACTTCAGTCAATCCAGGACAGGCGTAACCATCATCGCTTTGGCCATTCCAGCGGAAGACTGCGAATGCATCTTCCGCACCAGCAGCGATGGGCGGCAACAGCTTGATGTCCTCGAGAAATCCCTTGAAGCGCCCGTGGATCACGTCGCGGACCAGCAGCCGGTACAGAGCCGCGTCACGCTCTGCCGCAGATGCGGTTTGCGACAGGGCCTGTTGGCGCAGGATGATGGGTCCGGCAACCAGATCCAGCAGCTTGATCCGCACATCAGCGTCCTGGATCAGCGTGCCTTCTGCAAAGGCTGCGGTAATATTCTTGTGGCGCTCGTAATGCTTGGCCAGCGCCAACTCCAGGGTGGGGCGCTGATAGAGCTTGGTCGCCGCCGGAATGAGCGCGGCATAGATATCACCAACGGCCGGGTCGCCCGTGGCGTCAAGCGCTGCGGCACGCAAGAGTTGGCGGCTGAAACCGAGATAGTCCAGCGCTGAACCCGGAGCTGTTGCGGGCAGCAGTTGCAACACTGCCGCTGCGTCCTTGTCGACAAACCAGGCCCGCGCTGCGAGAAGATAGTCGAACAACGGCCCTTGCCCGGCAAAACGGCTGCGCTGCGCCTCGAGAAATTCGACGGTCATGCCGGGAGCCGGGATCGCCCTTGTCGTCGATCTGCGGCCGCATCTGGCGCAAGATCCTCAACAGCAACAAGTATGACGTCAGCCCGGGCGCTCATGTAGGCGTCGCGCGGCAACTTGAGATCAACTTCATTTGCAATGGCGACGCCGGCATCATTCACCGGAGTATTGGCCACGACCTGCGAATAGGCTTCAGCCATCACATTGCCATCACCCGAGAGCCAATCAGCCCGGCGCAGCAAGCCCTTGGCCGACGCTGCATAGGCACCGTTCGGATAGTCTCCCAGATAGGCGCCAAGCATATTTCTGGCCGCAGCTACCATGCTCAAATTGACGTTGGCCCGCTCCAGATATCCGTAGTCATCAAAGGCCGGAGCTTGCGCGGCAAGCAGTGCAATGCGGGCCTGCATGTAGCGGGACGCCTCACGCACCCAGGCTGGGAGGCATTTGCCAGGGCAGAAAACCCGGCCGGGTCGGTATGATTGCCCTGGTAGAAATATGCGGTTGCGGCAAGATAGGCAGCAAATTCCTTGGCAGTTGTACTCTGCACCGCGAGAGGCTGTGGTGTTACCGATGGCGTATCTGGATTGCTCTGGCACTTCAGGGCCTGCCGCGCCGCCACCAGCACGTCCTGTTCGCCATCCGGAATAGTCGTGTCAGACGCTACGGCTGCAACAAATCCTGCGCTGCCCGAGCCATCGCTGACGCACACGCTGCCCTCACCATAAGTGCCCAGGAATCCCGGGTCAGCAGCGACAGCCGGCCATGATGTGAGTGCCTGTTTCTGACGATCAGCCATCAGAAAGATCATGTTGTCGCGCGTGTCGTTGGCAGGGACGAGGTAACCCAGCACATCGCACCTGAAGCTGCTCGCCAGTGTCGTGATGTAGGGCACGCAACTCTGATCGGCGCTGGCCTGCGCCGAAACCGAAAAGAGCGCGAGGCCAAGCACCGAAGCAGCGCACGCAAAGCAAGTCCGGAAATTCATCATGCGTGGCAAGCTAACGCAATCCGGGATGAACGCAAGACGAGCACCAGACAAAAAAGGCCCCGTTGCCGGGGCCCTTTCGCAAAACTGAACTACTGTGGCTTACGCTTGGCCCGACATCTTGGCCACTTCGGCAGCAAAGTCGTCAGCGGCTTTTTCGATGCCTTCACCGAGTTGCATGCGCACGTAGGCCTTCAGCGTCAGGGCGCTGCCGGACTTCTTGCCAGCTTCTTCGACCGCCTGTGCCACGGTCTTTGAACCGTCATGCACATAGGCCTGCTCAAGCAGGCAGTTTTCCTTGGCGAAAGACTTGAGGCCCGAGGCCACGATTTTCTCCATGACGTTGGCGGGCTTGCCTGCATTCTTTTCTTCGAGAATGGCAGCTTCACGCGCCAGCACGTCTTTCGGCACCGAGTTGATGTCGAGCGCGACAGGATTGCTCGCTGCAACGTGCATCGCCAGAAGGCGGCCGAAGCCTGAGATTTCGTCCTTGCTGCCAGTGCCTTCGAGAGCCACCAGCACACCGATCTTGCCCATGCCGGGCGCGGCCTGGTTGTGCACGTAGGTGGCGACGACGCCATCCTTGACCGACAAGGCGTTGGTGCGGCGCACCGTCATGTTTTCACCGATCGTAGCCACCATCTCGGCCACATAGGCAGCAACGTCGTGGGACGAACCCGGGAACGTCATCGTCTTCAGTTTCTCGGTCGATGAATCAGCATCGAGAGCGAGCTTCGAGATTTCCGCGACCATGGCCTGGAACTTTTCGTTGCGGGCCACGAAGTCGGTTTCGGAGTTCACTTCAACAAGCGCGCCCATTGTACCACGGGTCGCAATACCCACGAGACCTTCAGCGGCAACGCGGGTTGATTTCTTGGCGGCCTTGGCCAGGCCCTTGGCGCGCAGCCAGTCGATGGCGGCTTCCATGTCGCCGTTGTTGGCGGCCAGGGCTGCCTTGCAGTCCATCATGCCGACGCCGGTTTTTTCGCGCAGATCGCGCACAAGTGCAGCTGTGATCTCAGCCATGGGAATTCTCCTGAATATGGATGAGGGTCCGCGCCAGGCGCGGACCCTGATGTGTGTCGCGAACCGGGCCTTAGGCTTGCGCGGCGACCGTCTCTTCGAGTGGTGCCTCGGCAGCGCCGATGTCGGCACCGGAGGTCGACTGCGACTGCGAGATGCCTTCAATCACGGCCTTGGTGATCAGGTCGCAATAGAGCGCTACAGCACGTGCCGCGTCATCATTGCCGGGGATCGGATAGGTGATGCCGGCCGGGTCCGAGTTCGTGTCGATGATGGCCACAACCGGAATGCCAAGGCGGTTGGCTTCCTTGATGGCAATCTGCTCCTTGTTCGTGTCGATGACGAACAGGATGTCGGGAACGCCGCCCAGGTCCTTGATGCCGCCCAGTGCCTTTTCCAGCTTGTCGCGCTGGCGCGTCACGTTGAGAAGTTCGCGCTTGGTCAGGCCGACGCCCTGCTTGGCCACGACTTCATCGAGGTTGCGCAGGTTCTTGATTGAATTGGAGATGGTCTTCCAGTTGGTCAGCATGCCACCGAGCCAACGTGAGTTCACATAATACTGGGCCGAACGCTTGGCCGCCTCGGCGATCTGCTCCTGGGCCGAACGCTTGGTGCCGACGAACAGCACACGGCCACCCTTGGCAACGGTATCCGAAATGGCGTTGAGGGCCTGATGCAACATCGGCACTGTCTGTGACAGGTCGAGAATGTGGATGCCATTGCGCGAGCCGTAGATGTACGACTGCATCTTGGGATTCCAGCGATGTTTCTGGTGGCCGAAGTGAACGCCAGCTTCAAGCAGCTGGCGCATGGTAAAGGGAACTGCGCCCATGTCTAAAGTCCTTTTCCGGTTGATCCGCCGCAAGGGAGTGTTGCACCGGAGGATTCCGGCACCGGACGGACCAGCCCTATGAGGGGAACCGAAGCTCCCATGGGATGATCCAACCCCTGCGTGAGTGTTGAACGGGCCGGGCCTTAGCGGAGGGCGGAGGGCATGTCAAATCTCACGCCCGCCGCAGCACCCCATCGACCGAAACCTTCCCCGGTCCGAGCAGGATCACGCCCGCTGCCATTGCGGCCCAGGTGGCATGGATGGGCCAGCCGGTGGGGATGGTCAGTTGAATGAGCGCCGTCATGATCAGCACGCCGAATGCCGCAAGGCGCGTCCCCAAGCCCAGCACCAGCAAGACCGGCAGCACGATTTCAGCAATCGACGAGCCCCACGCCGCCACCAGCGGGAACGGATAGTCATAGGCCTTGCCAAGAACATGCAGCTTGAACTCATTCTCGAACAGGATCACGGGCGTATCCGACAGTTTGAAAAATCCGTCCCACTTGGTCAGGCCCGACAAAAAGAACGGAATGGCAAGCGCCACGCGCAAGGCCGCGCTCACCAACCAATACGGCAGGATGCGCGCCGCTGAATGCTCAATGGAGTTGATGGTGGTGACAAGACCCATGGTGTTCCCTCAAATGGCAGTGGATTGAAAGGCCCCTGCCTCCAACATGAGTCTGATGCTGGCGGCAAGGTCGAATTCATCGCTAGACGCAAGGGCCTGCTCTGCTGCTTCGCCAAGCGACGCACCACTCATGAGCGCAGCGAACAAGACATGCTGGCTGGCAGAAATGCTGCGCAATTGCACCTCATAGTAAGGTCTTGTCACCAGCACCCATTCAGCCCTGCCCGGTTCGGCAACCACGCCATCGCCACCATCGCGATTGGCGGTGAAGATTGCGTGCACGGCAAAGCCCGATTGCAACAATGCGGCTGCGGGGTGGCGGGCAAAACAGAGCTTCATCAAGTCCGCATCACTCAGTCCTTCAAAGGTTGCGGGATGAAGCAAAGGGGCGTCGGCCTCGTGGTAAGCCACGCGCCAAATCTGCTCGAGACGTGCGATATCCGCAAGATAGGGAAAGGCCCGAAGATCATCCTGCGCGGCGAGGTAGTCGAGCGAAGTCCGCGCCATAGAGAAACAGCAGCGGCGACTGCGGAGGGTGGGCCTGCACAAAATCACGGGCGAGGCCGGCGAAATATTCATGGCCGAGCAAGCGCCGGACAGCAGGGAAATTCCCCTCCATGGCGCGCACCAGCCCGACAGTGACATTGTTGCGGTAAACCGCATAGCGGCGCGGCGTATTGTCAATCACGGCCACCGGCAATGGCCGTGCCGGATTGAGCAGGCCAGCCGCAAAAGCCCCATCCATGCTGACGGCATCACCCGGCACGTTGCAACTCGGGATGAGCTGGCGTTGCATAGCGGGCGAGAATGGCATCAGCCGCGTCGGCTTCCGCCTTGAGGACCGGCCAGGCAGGCACATCATTGTCCCATTCGATCAAGGTGGGCAACACTCCCCGGCTGGCGATGACCTGCTCATAGAGCGCCCATACTTCCGACGACACAGGTCGGTCATGGGCATCGATCAGGAGTGGAGCCCCAACATCATCGGTCTCGATGGCATGACCGGCCAGAGTGAATCTCACGCACTCGATCCAACGGGAAATCGGCGAGGTAGCCTTCAGGTGAATAGGCATGATTGGTGGCGGAGACGAAGACGTTGTTGACGTCCAGCAACAAGCCGCAGCCGGTGCGCACCGCGATTTCTCGGATGAAGTCGGACTCACTCATGGTTGATGTTGTGAACGCGACATAGGTCGATGGATTTTCCAGCAGCATGGTGCAGCCCAAGGTATTCTGCACCTGGTCGATATGATCAACCACGCGGTCCAGCACGGCGCGATTATAGGGCACCGGCAGAAGGTCGTTGAAATATGTTGTGTCATGCGTGGACCATGCCAAGTGCTCGGAAACCACATTTGGTTCATAGCGTTTGACCACGGCCTTTAGACGGGACAGATGGTCTGCGTCCAGCGGCCCTGCCCCGCCAATGGACATGCCTACGCCGTGGACAAAGATCGGATAATCCGCCCGCAGACGCTCCAACGCCACGTGCGGCGCACCACCCTTGCCCATGTAGTTCTCGGCGTGGATTTCGAAGAAACCGACCTTGCGATCATCACTGAGGATGTCATTCAGGTGCTCAGGCTTGAACCCGGCACCAGACATTTTGGGTGTGGGATGGATGGGCAGGCGCAAGGCCCTGACGCTTGCTGTGGAGGCGACAACGGTCATCGATGCACCTGCCCTCTCCAAAAAATACTACGACGCCATGTCGCGCTTCAGTGGTTCAAGTGAACCCTTGCGGTCGCCTGGAAAACTCATCGACACACAGGTGCCCTTGTCCACGTACTTCCATGAGTTGCCCTGGAAATCAACTTTGGAAGTGCCAGCGCAAGTCGTGCCAGCACCGGCGGCGCAATCATTGGCGCCAGCCTTGGCGACGCCGAAACACTTCTCTTTCTCGGCAGCAGCAGCCGTCGTTGCAGACGTGATTGACGTGGCAGACACTGCAGCGGCTACGGCAGTTGCCAACATGGCGGCGTTGAACGTGCGGCGAGTTGCATTCATCGAAAGTCTCCTCAATGTAATTTCATCCGGTTTCACTGTGAAGCCGTAATACTGAATTGACCGAATTGCCGTTCAATTGGAAATAAACTCGCGGCTAGATTTCATCACGGCAGCGTGAGCGTTGCTGTGAACGTGCCGTGAAGCATTACAGTTTACGCGCCAGGGTCAGCCCATCTGCTATTGGCACCATGCAGAACTGAACGCGGGTATCAGCCAATATCTTGAAATTGAGATTACGCAGTGCGACAGTGTCGGCGTCTGTCTTTGTGCGATCGGCAACGTCGCCACCCCACAATACATTGTCGATCATCATCAGGCCGCCAATGCGCAAGAGCTTCAGGCAGCCTTCATAGTATGTATCGTAAGACGTCTTGTCGGCGTCGAGGAAACACATGTCAAAGGTTCCGGATCCACCCTTCTGCAACAAGTCATCAATCGCTGCATGTCCACCATCAAGACGCAATGTAATACGCTTCTCCACCCCGGCCTTCGCCCAATAACGCTGCGCAGTAGCGGTCCACTCCGTACTCACATCAACAGCCGTGATTTGGGCGTCACAGGCCAAGGCAAGAGCGAGCGAAGAATATCCGGTGAAAGTACCGATCTCCAAAATTCGCTGCGCGCCCATCAGCTGCGCGATCAGTCCCATCAAGGCGCCCTGCTCAGGCGCAATCTGCATGGAGGACGTACCGCCCAGCTTCTCGGTTTCAGCTCGCAACTGGGTCAGGATTGCAGGTTCGCGAAAGGCATGGCCGCGGAAATAGCTTTCAACCGCGCCAGTCAAAGAAAGCGTCGTCTTGTTCATGCCTTGATCGGCTCCTTTGGGGGCTGCACATAGCGCGTGTAAACCCAGCCGACACCAATGAGGCAAAGGCCGAGACCGACAATGCTGGCAATGCGCCACAGGCCGCCAAGTTCAAACAGGTCTAGCGCGAAGACCTTGGCAATGGCCAGCACCAGAACGGCCAACCCGCCGAGGCGAATGGTTTGACGCTGCAAGCCAATGCCACCGATGAAGATGGCGATGGCCGTCACGATCCACGCCGCCGAAACGCTGTAGGATTCTGCGTCGCTTTCGAAGAACGCGGACAACGACGCATCCTGGAACAGGCGCTTCGCCTGCAGCGTTACAAAGGCAATCAGCAGTGCCAAGGCAAAAACCCCCAGCGGGTTGCGGAATTTCGCCAGCCCCAGCCCATCCAGCTTGCGGGCCACCAATGCCAGCAGCGGTACGGGTGCGAGGTAGGCCAGCCACAGACTGTTGAACAGCATGCCACCCTCAACCGTATCACCGGTAATGACCGGGTTGCGCACTGTGAGGCCCAGAAACAACACTGCACAAGACGCCGCCAGCAGGGCGCGCGACCCCCAAAGTGAAATGAATGACGAGAACAGCTGCTGTCGGTAGGCAAGGCCATACCCTGCACCCAGCCAAGCCAGTGCATGTGCCGCCATTTCCAGAAGACCCATATGATCAGCCGTGATTCCACCACCAATGAGCACCCGCAGTTCCAACGACACGAGCGAAATGGCGAGGCCAAGGGCAAGACCTTCGAAGGCCGTGCGATAGCGCGTGAACGTCTCGCTCACCAATTGCCGCGCTGATAGCCAGAACAGCACTGCGGGAACGCCATATCCGTAGAGCACCCAATGTGCACCCAATGCCAGACCCGTGGGTTCATCCCAGAATTCGCGGCCCCAGAACAACCGGATAGCAGCAAGGCTGGCAATAGCTGCTGCTAACGCGGCCAGTCCGCGCAGGGCGATGCGCCGCGTTGCAACGGCAAGGCCCGTTGCGAACGTAGCTGTCGCCAATGTCTGCCAAACACCATCAAACAACCGGTCAATGGCAAAGAGCGCCAGCACTGCGGCACCCCCGAGCAGAATTTCTGCAGCCCGCGCCGTGTCACGCCAGATACGGTCGGCAACAGCAACAAGGACGACGGCCAGCACAATTCCAAGTGCTGCCCATTTTCCGTCGGATTGCACAAAATCGGCCCGCGCCCAGGCGCCGAAAAGAAACAGCACCGCTGAACCAGCCGCCAAAGCCGCCCATGGCAGTTTCTCTGCGCGCTTGAAGCTGCCACTCAGGCCGATCAGCGTGAATGCGCCCAGCGCAAAATACATGGCGTTGCGGAAACGTGGTGGCTCGATGAAACCGGGAACCGTGGACCACAGGCCCCGCTCATCCATGGCCCAATCGTGGAAACCGACTTCTCGCCACGCCATCAGCACAACAAAACTGGCAAGTGCGGCGGCAATTGGTGCCGCAACCATGCCGTCGCGCAACCAGCCAAAGCCGGTAATGGCCAGCATGCCTATGGCGAACAGGACAAGCGCCAGATTGCCGTGGCCAGACTGCCATACAATCCCCGCCAGCACGAGACCGGCTGCCGCCAACCCTGCAACAGCAATCTGCATGGGCGGCGCCATTTTGCCGGGCTCGGCAAGCGTACCCATTTCAGCGGCGAGAATACCGCGCCCTGTCGGAATGATTGTCGCGGCGCTCCCCATCAGCAATGCGAAGACACCGGCAGGCACCACATGACTGGCCTCAAAGAGGCCGCCGTGAACCCACAGCAACGACCACACTGTCGCTCCCGCCAATGCAGTAAATCCAAGCCACCACCAGGTGCGGGAGCGCAGTTCGTAAAGCGATGCCGCAACAATCACCAGCAGATAGGCAAAGAAACCGGCCGCGCTGGGCTGCTCTGACGGCACAAGTGCTGGTGCCGCATAAGACCCCACCAAGCCGAGTGCCGCAATGAACGGCCCCTGCCGCCGCGACAACCACAACGCTCCCAACCCGACGGCAACCAGAAGCGGGAAACACACGCCCGGACCAAGCAAGCCGTAGAGCGCATAGGCCGCGTAAATCACCCCAAAGGCAATAACCAGACCCGCCGCCGAAAGTGCCGCTGGCACATAGCTTTGTGCCAGATCATCGCCCCGCCGCCGCAGCCATTCTCCAGCCGCAACAAGTGCGCCCGCGCTGACAAGGCCGATCAGCACACGCAGGACCGGAGGGATAAGGCCGTTGTCATGGGCGTACTTGACGAACAACAATCCACCCAAAGCAACCGCCGCACCACCAACCCAGACAAACCAGCGCGACGCCAAGGCTTTTTCAACGTCGCGACCTTGAACGACTGCCGTGGGCGCAACTGTCTCGGCAATTTCCTCTTTGGCAGTGCTGCTCCACGCTGCACTTGTGGCTGCTGCTTCCGAAACGGTGGAAACCACAGCGGATTTGACCTTCGGCTCTTCAACCCGCTCAGCAGATGCTTCTTCCTTCGCCAAGGGCGCAACCGCCGGGGCAGTTGAATTCCACTCCAGGTCCCGCTTCAAAGTGCGCAACTTGCTGTTCAACGTGCTGATTTGCACCAGCGCGATAATGGCAAGCACCGGTCCAGCGAGGAACAGGAGAAGTCCGAGGGCAAAAAGTGATTCCATTGCATCAACCTATTCCACTTGCGCGCGCTAGTCGAACTTGGGAAAAGCGGTCGAAACATGTCAACCCGCAATGATCTCAAACCGTCCGTTGCCACGGCAGCTGCAGTGCGATGGCAAACCGCCCCCGGACTCGTGCCTTATCCCGAAGCACTCACCCGCATGGAGGCCGAGGTCGCAGCCATCGGCAATGGACAGGAACCAGAACTTGTCTGGCTGCTGGAACACCCACCACTTTATACTGCAGGGACAAGCGCAAACCCGCACGATCTGGTGATGCCGGACCGTTTCCCGGTTTACCTGGCAGGGCGCGGCGGCCAATACACCTATCACGGTCCCGGCCAACGCGTGGCCTATGTGATGCTTGATCTCCGCCGCCGTGGCAATGATGTCCGCGCCTTCGTGACTGCACTGGAAGACTGGATCATCCGCACACTGATGACCTTCGGACTTGCCGCTGAACGGCGCGAAGATCGCGTTGGGGTCTGGGTGGCACGGCCAGGCCGTGAAGACAAGATTGCAGCCCTCGGCATCCGCGTCCGCCATGGCATAAGTTTCCACGGCATCAGTATCAACCTCAATCCAGACCTCTCGCACTTCACTGGCATCGTCCCCTGCGGTGTCACCCAACATGGTGTGACCAGCTTGCAGGACTTGGGCCTCCCGATTGACATGGCCGCACTGGATGCGGCCCTTGCCTTGAATTTTCGCAAGGTTTTTGGCACCTGAGCCAATGTTCCGTTGCCCACACATTTTACTCAACGAATTATCCGGGAACTATCCGGGCAAAATGAAAAGGGCCGGAGAATAATTCCCGGCCCGTTCCTTTTAGTGGGCGCCGACTAGGCCTTTGCCTTGCGCTTCTTCACCGGCTTTTTTGGCCCGGCGTCCTTGCCGTTTGCTTTTGCTTTCGCGCGCGGCAGTGCCTTGCGTTCAGGCGGTTGTGGCAACGACGAGCGTTCTTCATCACGGCTGAGATAGGCGAAATCCAGCGCCCCATCCTTCATCAGGATGCGCACGGTGCCGCCCTTCGACAGCTTGCCGAACAGCACTTCTTCCGCCAGCGGCTTCTTGACATACTCCTGGATGATGCGGGCCAACGGCCGTGCACCCATTTGCTGGTCGTAGCCTTTGGTCGCCAGCCAATCCGCCGCATCGCTCGAAATCTCGATGTTGATCTGCCGCTCCGACAACTGGGCCTCCAGCTGCAGAATGAACTTCTCAACCACCTTGCGCACTACGGCTGGTGGCAAATGTCCAAATGTAACAGTGGCATCCAACCGATTGCGGAACTCAGGTGTGAACAGCCGGGTAATCGCCTCGTTGTCTTCAGCGATACGCACCGTTGCACCAAAACCGATTGCAGGACGCGCCAGATCAGCCGCACCGGCGTTGGTCGTCATGATCAGCACCACATTGCGGAAGTCGATCGACTTGCCGTTGTGATCGGTGAGTTTGCCATGATCCATGACCTGCAGAAGAATGTTGAACAGGTCGGGATGCGCCTTTTCGATTTCGTCGAGCAACAGCACACAATAGGGCGCCTGATCCACGCCATCAGTGAGCAGACCGCCTTGATCAAAGCCGACATATCCCGGAGGCGCACCGATCAGCCGCGAAACCGAATGGCGCTCCATGTATTCCGACATGTCAAAGCGCAGGAACTTGACGCCCAGCACTTCAGCCAGGCGCTTGGCCACTTCGGTCTTGCCCACGCCCGTGGGGCCGGCAAAGAGATAGTTGCCGATGGGCTTTTCCGGTTCCCGCAGGCCTGCCCGCGCCAGCTTGATGGCAGCGGCAACCTGCTCAATGGCCTTGTCTTGTCCGAACACGAGACGCTTCAACTCGGATTCAAGGTTCTTCAGCACCGTGGCATCATCACGCGTCACGGTTTTCGCTGGAATGCGCGCCATGGTGGCGATGGTGGCTTCAATCTCGGCGACACCGATCGTCTTCTTGCGCTTGTCTTCCGGCAGCAACATCAGCGACGCGCCCGTTTCATCGATCACGTCGATGGCCTTGTCAGGCAGTTTGCGGTCGCTCATGTAACGCGCCGACAATTGCACTGCCGTTTCGATGGCGTCATCGGTGTAGCGCACCTTGTGGAATTCCTCATAATAGGGCTTGAGACCCTTGAGGATGGCGATGGTGTCGGGGATCGATGGTTCGTTCACATCGATTTTCTGGAAGCGCCGCACCAGGGCACGGTCCTTCTCGAAATGCTGGCGGTATTCCTTGTAGGTGGTTGAACCGATGCAGCGCAGCGCACCTCCGGCCAAGGCCGGCTTCAGCAAGTTCGAGGCATCCATTGCACCACCAGATGTGGCACCAGCACCAATCACCGTATGGATTTCATCGATGAACATGATCGCACCGGGCTTGGCTTCGATCTCTTTCATCACCGCCTTGAGGCGTTCTTCGAAATCACCACGATAGCGCGTGCCAGCAAGCAGCGTGCCCATGTCGAGCTGATAAACCGTGCAGTCCTTGAGCACGTCTGGCACTTCACCCTTGATGATCTTGCGCGCAAGTCCCTCGGCAATCGCTGTCTTGCCAACACCGGGTTCACCCACGAACAGTGGATTGTTCTTCTGGCGGCGGCAGAGAATCTGGATTGTACGGTTGACCTCGGCCTCGCGGCCAATCAGCGGATCGATTTTTCCCTCACCAGCCTTCTTGTTCAAATCCACGCAGTACGCTTCAAGCGCGCTTTGCTCAGGCTTCTTCTTGCCAGCACCGCCGGGGCCACCGCCCATGTCCTCGTTTTCGCCTTCACCCTGTTCGGCACCGCGCACCGTCCGGCTTTCCGAAAGACCGGGGCGTTTGGCGATACCATGTGAAATGTAGTTCACCGCATCATAGCGGGTCATGTCCTGCTCCTGCAGGAAGAAGGCGGCGTGTGACTCGCGCTCGGCAAAAATGGCAACCAGAACATTCGCACCAGTCACTTCTTCACGTCCTGACGATTGCACATGAATGACGGCGCGCTGAATGACGCGCTGGAATCCTGCCGTGGGCTTGGCCTCACCGGCATTTTCGGCGACAAGATTGGCGAGTTCCGTGTCGATGTAATCGGTGAGGTCGTCACGCAACTCGTCCACATCAACACCGCAGGCTTTCATGACCGCCACGGCATCCTTGTCTTCGGTGAGTGAAAGCAGCAGATGTTCCAGCGTCGCAAACTCCTGACGGCGCTCGGCTGCGTGTGACAGGGCGCGATGCAGGGCTTTTTCGAGGGAACGCGAGAATGTTGGCACGGGCAAGTGATCCTTTCAGCTGGCAGGGTGTTCCGGTTTGCCCTGCCTGTCAACGTGATTGCGAATATGGGGAGCAGCAATCAAAGTTAACAGCCCCACGCAATCGAACCTCATTCCTTTTCCATCGTACATTGCAACGGATGGCCATTTTGTTTTGCGAAGTCCATCACCTGTGTGACTTTCGTTTCCGCCACTTCAAAGGTGTAGACGCCACAAATTCCAACACCCTTTTGGTGAACATGCAGCATGATGCGATAGGCATCCTCGCGCGACTTGCTGAAGAAAGTCTCCAGCACATGCACGACGAATTCCATTGGGGTGTAATCGTCATTCAGCAACAGCACCTTGTAGAGCGAAGGTTTCTTGGTCTTCGCCTTGGTGCGGGTCAGAACACCGCTGTCTTCGCGGTCGGGTGGTTTTGCTGGGAGTCGGGCCATGGCTTCAGAATATAGGGCACCGTGGCAAAATTTGGAGGGTATCTTTTTTGCCCGGGCTCACTTCGGCCTAAATGAATCTGGCAAAGTGGCTGCCGAAGGTCAGGAAGGCAATGAATGACACCGCCTCATAGGCCAGATACCACAGGCCAAATTTTCGGACGAGACGGTGATTGAGGACTGTTGTCATTCTGTACGATCCTGAAACAGCAGGTTGGCTTCAGAATCAAGATTGCAAGGCTTGTGCCGGGGGTACTGACGTCAGGCTGCCCTTGTCCACAGGACCGGGAACAGCGGATGGTCCATGGGGGCACCCCTTGCCAAGTCTTCCGCCAGACCGGGAAATGGCGGCGAAGTGCGCCAGGGCCGTGGCGCAAAGCGGATGTCGTCGCCAATAAACCGGAACGACACAACACGGCGGCGGTTGCCACCCACCACACCCCCAGCACCATGCAGCGTCAGCATGTGGAAAAACACGGCATCTCCCGGTTCCAGCCCCCAAGCCAGTACCTTGAACTTGTCCGGGTTGCCGTCGATATCCGGCAAATCCTTCAATGTGCCTTCAGGAAACCACTTTGCTTCATTGCTCATGAACGAGCGCGGCATCATCCAGCCTTCACGGTGCGAGCCAGCCACGAACCGCAGCGTCGCAGCTTCCACCACTGGGTCAACCGGCAGCCACATGGAAATATTGTCGAAGCCGTCGATATTGTAATAGGGCTGGTCCTGGTGCCAGGGCGTTCTGGCGACGGTCTTCGGCTCTTTCACCAACAGATGATCATGGTAGAGCCGTACCTTCTGGCACCCCATCAGCATGCCAGCGGCGGCGGCGGCGGGCGATTGGAATAAAAAGTCACGGAATTCTGCGATGCGCTGCCAATTGCAAAAGTCTTCAATGAAATAGCCGGGGTCTTCCGGTCGCGAGGCAACGACGGCGAGATCACTCGGCTGCGCCATGTTTCGCGAAATTCCGCTCTCAAGCCCCGCCATTTGCTCCGGCGAAAACAGCTTCCGGACGACGACAGCCCCATTTTCACGATAAAATTCAATGTCATGCGTTGAAATATTCATGCGGCACCACAGTTCAAAATATTTATGTAATAATACTTGATACAGTTACACATATCCACTACATGCTGCCCGCAGCGCTTGCGCTTCACAAACCTGATTTGATCATATCCCACTGGAGAATACATCATGCTGAATGGCATCCTGCCTGCGTCGTGGAACGCCTACATCCATCCCATCCTTCGCATCACAACCGGCCTCGCATTCATGCAACACGGCACGGCCAAGTTCCTCGGTTTCCCCTTCGTGGAATATTTCAAGGACGGCGTACCGCTGTTTTCGCTCATGGGCCTTGCTGGCGTTCTCGAAATCGTGGGCGGCTTGCTCATCGTTGTCGGCCTCTTCACCCGCACCACAGCCTTTATCCTGTCGGGCATGATGGCCGTTGCCTATTTCATGGCCCATGCTGGTCAGGGCTTCTTTCCCGCCACCAATGGCGGTGAGCCGGCCTATCTCTTCGCTTTCATCTTCCTTTGGCTCGCCGCCGCAGGTGCTGGCCGTTGGAGTGTGGACGCAACGCGCGCCGCCTGATATTCCCTGCTCAAACTGAAAAAGCGCAGGCCCAAGCCTCAACTTGGTGCCTGCGCTTCTTAATTCGTTGTCGGTAAATCGCGACGCTTTCACGTCTCCCCGGCAGGCGGTTCCGCAGCGGAATCTTCATCTGCCAGCGCCGGTGCTTCCGGATCCGGCAGATGCATGTCGAGTGGCATCTGTTCGGTGCCATCAAGTGGCTCTTCATCCGCCGCCAAATCATCTGCCGCCCTTGGCACAGGAACATCAAATCCAGGTGGCAGGTTGGTCTCCAGAAGTCCGGCAGCTTTCAACTCCTGCAGGCCTGGCAAATCAGTAATCTCATTCAGTCCGAAGTGCTGCATGAAGCCTTCGGTCGTGCCAAAAGTCACCGGCCGTCCCGGCGTTTTGCGGCGGCCGCGCATCTTGATCCAGCCGATGTCGAGCAAGGTATCGAGCGTTCCCTTGGAAATGGCTACGCCACGAATGTCTTCGATTTCTGCCCGGGTCACCGGCTGGTGATAGGCAATGATCGCCAACGTTTCGAGGCCCGCTTTGCTGAGGCGCTTCTGCTCGTGCACATCCTTGCGCAGCACAAAAGCCATGTCGTCTGCCGTGCGCAGCATATACTTGCCCGCCAGTTGCACGAGGTTTACGCCGCGATTGGCATAGTTCTCGCGCAAATCCTCCAACAACCCTGGAATATCCGCAGTTGCAGGCAGATGTTCTGCAAACTTTTCCGGACTCACCGGTTGTGTGGCGGCAAAAAGAATTGCCTCCAGAATGCGCAGGTGCTGGCTCCGTTCAGCATGCGGATGCAGTGTCACCACAGCAGTTTGCTCCGCCTCTGCTGGCAGCACCAGCACATCTTCGCCGTCTTCAGTCATCTCGATGGCATTCACAGTTGATGGCACGGTATCAGGTCCTGTAACTTAGGCGGCAGCGGGGCGCCGCCGCACATAAATGGGTTTGAAAACATCATCCTGGCGCAACTCCAACACGCCTTCGCGCACCAGTTCCAGGCTGGCAGTGAAACTTGAGGCCCGCACCGATCGGCGCAGCTCCGGCGTGGCCAGAAAGCGTTCCAGCCAAAGGTCAAACGTCCCCCAGTCATCCATCGCACCGACCAGACGTTCCAGCGTTTCGCGGGCTTCCTTGATCGACCACACGGGCTGACGCTTTACCGTGTAAGATTGGCGCACAACCTTGCGGGCCCGCCGTTCGGCATAGGCCTTGAGCAGATCCATGAGCGTATCGCCGTACTCGCGCTGCTTTTCAATGATCAACGGCTCAGGTGCACCGCGAAAGAACACGTCGATGCCCAGTTGGCTACGCTCCATCAGTTGGCCGCCGCGCTGGCGCATCGCCTGCAAGCGCTGCAACCGGAAGGCCAGCCTTGCCGCAAGATCCTGTGGCGTGGCCTCGCCCTCCATTGACGGAGGTGCCGGAATGAGCAGCCGCGACTTGAGGTAGGTAAGCCAGGCCGCCATCACCAGATAGTCGGCGGCAAGCTCAAGGCGCATGGCCCGCGCCCGTTCGACATAGGCAATGTACTGGTCGGCCAAAGCCAGAATGGATATCTGCGACAGGTCGATCTTGTGCTGTCGCGCCAATTCAAGCAGCAAGTCGAGCGGACCTTCAAAGCCTGCCACATCCACAATCAATTGTTCATCTTCGGAAGGCAGCGCTTCGCGGCGTGGCTCCGACGCACCGTCGGGCCACGTCTGAATTTCTGGCGTTGCCGCTTCTCCGCTGGCCGTCGCAACGTCCGCTGCTGGTTCGGGTGTATTGGTCATGCCGGGGTTTTAGCGCGCAGCCAACAGATTGCCCACCCCGAAGGCTGTGCTTTCAACTGTAATCTGCTTTTTTCGGCTCACGTCGTCCCAGTGACCACGGCGAGGTCGCGCAAAGCCATTTTCTCGTCAAATGGCAAAGGCTTGCGCCGGAGCTTGATGGCCGCCTTGGCACGAGCCAGGGCCTTGCTTTTGAGCGTGCCCGCAGCAGCCGCCACCTCTTTCATCTCGCTCAAGATACCATTGCAGTGAAGTACAACGTCGACACCTGCCTCAAGCGACGCTTTGACTTTTTCGCTGAGGCTGCCTTTCAGCGCCTTCATCGACAAATCGTCGGTCATCAGCAGACCGGCAAAACCCAGTTGCTTGCGGATCACGTCCTTGATCACACGCTTCGACTGCGTAACTGGATGATCAGGATCAATTGACGTCATCACAACATGTGCAGTCATCGCCATGGGACAGGATGCCAGGCCCGCGAAGGGACGGAAATCATGCCGTTCCAATTCCGGACGGCTCGCCTTGATCACCGGCAGTTCATGGTGACTGTCCACCTCTGCCCGGCCATGACCGGGGATATGTTTCATGACCGGCAAGACGCCGCCTTCCATGAAACCATCCATATGCGCCCGAGCCAACATGAGGGCTTCGTCAGGCTTGGCCGAATAAGCGCGGCTGGTGATCGCCGCAGTGGTGTTTTCGCGCGGCAAGTCAAGCACGGGCACACAATTTGCGGTGATGCCAGCGTCCGCGAGATCCTTGGCCATGAGACGGCCCACCATGCGCGCGGCGCGCAACGCATGCAGGGGACATTTGTCGTAGAGTTTGCCGAACTCTTCGGCAGCAGGATACTTCCGCCACTCCGGCACTGGCGGCCCCATGCGTTGCACCCGACCACCCTCCTGATCGATAAACACCGGGGCATCCTTGCGCCCCACGGCAATGCGAAACGCTGCCGTCAGCGCCTTCACCTGAGCCGGCGTTTGGCAATTGCGTTTGAAAAGGATCAGGCCCCAGGGATTGGTTTCCGAAAAGAATTGGACTTCGGCATCTGAGAGCACGAAATCAGCGCAACCACTGATGAAGGCTCCGGTAGGGACACGCGGCATGATTATTTCTCAAGTAATTTATTGACTTACGTGACGCTCAATACAGCGCTTTGCGTCCCGTGGCTACTGGCGGCGGACCAGACAATCCCGTTCGCCAGCGGCAAGAAGCCTTGCACAAACGGCACTGGCCGCTTCACGCGTGCTCATGACGCCAACGGCCAGCCGGTAGCGCGTGCTGCCACCCACGATCGCCTGTGTGACGACTGGCGAAAAACCTGAAATTGCCGCTCCATGTTTGGATTTCAGGCGACTGTATTCCTTGTTGGCGTCAGACTGGTTGGGGAACGATGCAAGCTGCACAACGTACCCGCCAAGGGCTGCCTGCTGTTGTGGCACGGGCTGCGGGGCGGGTTTGGGAACAGGTGTGGATGGAGTTGCTGCCTGGGTCTTTTTCGCTGCCGTTGCAGGCTGCGCTTCTTGCCCCACTTCTGGTGCAGTCGAATCACCTGCGGCGTTGTCGTTGTTTTCACTGCGGAAGAGGTCAGCCAGCGTGCGCTTCTTTTTCACCGGCGCAGGAGCCGGCGTGACGGCGGAGGTGCCGGCACCATCTACAACCGCATCGCCACTATAGAGCCCGCCATCGGCATTGCTGGAGGGAGGACTGGATTCAATGGTCGCCACGTCCTGATTGTCCAGCGCAGGTTCGGTACCATTGGCAGGCGGCACCAGAACAACCGGCTTGGCACCAAGGCTCTTGCTCTTTTCAGGTTTCTTGGCCGCAACTTTCTTCGGTTTTGTTTCCGTCACTTTTTTCTTTGCTGCAGGTTCCGGCGGAGCAGGTTCTGCATCGCTGATGGTCTCGCCACTTGAAGCAACGGCAGCACCCGGAAGTTCACCGGGCACTGGCGCTGCCTCAACCGAAGCTGATTGTTCAGGCTGCGCAGGAGCAGCAGGCTGCTCACTCTTGACGAGGGCGGAACTGCCCTCCTGATCAGATTTTGTGGAAGACAATTCGCTGCCAGCTTGAGACGGCGCTGCCGCCTGGCTTTCGCCGGCGGCAGGTTGGATCATCGCTTCGTTTGAAGATTTATTGGAAGGAGCAGCACCTTGCTGGTCCCCGGACCCGCTTTCACCAGGCGGTGGCGGCAAAGGCAGCGGCACCAGATCTTCCTGGCCAGTGGGCTGAGCAGGATCAGCAGTGCCACCCTGCGTGTTGACGGCATCACCCGGCTGCGCCGGAACTTCCTCGGACTGGATCAGATCGCCACCGAGAACCTCGCGGTCCCCAACGATGCGGTCATAGATAAGCTTCTTGGTCGGCTGGCCAGACGGCATCTGGGCCGGATCCGGCGTGACCTTGGCAGGCTGGGACGGAGCCTCAACCACAGGCGCATTGCCGGATTGGCCGCCGGCGATGTTGCCAGCGCCTCCGCTCTGCCAAATGTACCAGACCCCAGCCGCAGCCAACACGCCGAGCAACAACAACAAGGTCAATGGCAGCCAAGGCCCACGTGACGGCGGCAACTCTTCGTCATAACCTTGCTCATCGCGATAGGCCTGGCTGTAGTCACCGGCAGTCGCGCGCCGCGTGGCACGCGTTTCCGCAAAGACGTCGCCACCATCAGCATAGTCGTCGCGGTAACCGACGGCCGGGCGCGGTGGTGGCCGCAGTGTACGCGACCGGTTGTCAAAGCTGTCGGCACCATAACCTTGCCCCGGCATTGTCGCCGGTGGCACACTCAGGCGCGGCTGCGAGTTGTAGCCTCCTGCTGGCGGAACATAGGCAGGCGGTGGCGCATATCCACCGCTGCCGTAACCGCGGGCATTGGGATCAATCGGACGATAGGGCGGCACCTGCGAGCCATAGCCTGCCGAAGGAGGAACGGAATAACCCGATGATGGCGGCGGTGAAAAACGTTGTTGGGGCCGCGTTGGCACGACCGGTGGCGGCATCGGCGTGGTGCGCGGTGGCGGCATCATCTGACGCTCGGTACCCAGCGGTTGGCGCGGCGGCGTCAATGGCTGCGGGTTCATCTGCGGCGGTGGCGCTACGCTGCGCTGGCTAGCTGCCGGACGCATGCCGGCTGGCGGAACCTGAACCTGCGGTGACGGTTGCATTCTCGCCTGCGGTGCCGGTGGCACAGGCAAAGGAGCCTTGGCCGCTGCATCGGCCTCGTCAACTGCGAAAGTGAACTTGGGCTTGGCGCCGTTGCTGGCTTCTGGCTTCACTTCGGCGCGCTGGCGGGCTGCCTGCACGCGCTGTTCGGCCAATCGCTCTTGTGCATCGCGCTGGGCCTTGAGCTTCTCTGCGAGCTTTTCAGGACCTGCCGCTGCTGGCGCCGCAGCAACCGCTGCACGTGGCGGTGCCGCCTTGGCCGGGGCGCGTGGCGCCATGGGTGCAGGCCGCACAGCAGCCTTTGCGGCTGGCGCTGCAGACGCAAATTCATCGGCAATGCGCGGCATGTCTTTGCCTGCACCAATGCCGAGGCGTTCCCGCCAACTGCGCTTGTCTGTACCGTTGCTGGAGTTCTGGTCCATACCCTTCGCCCGTTCCTACATTTCCTCGACCGGAGTAACGCCGAGAATGTTAAGCCCGTTGGCCAGAGAATAGCGGATAGCGCTGAGAAACACCATCCGGGTCATCGTCAATTGCCTTTGGGCTGGATTGATGAAGCGCAAATGCGGCGCTTCTTTGCCCTTGTTCCACAGGGCGTGAAAATCACTTGCTAAATCATAGAGATAGAACGAGATTCTGTGAGGTTCGTGAGCCAGCGCAGCAAATTCCAGCAGGCGTGGAAACGCCGCCATGCGCCGGATGACCGCCAATTCGGCTTCATCCGTCAACAGATTAAATTTCGTGTCGGCCTCCGTCACTGGCCAGAATCCCTCGGCTGCCGCATTTCGCAGCACCGAAGAGATGCGGGCGTGGGCATACTGGACGTAGAAAACCGGATTGTCTTTCGACTGTTCGGTGACCTTGGCGAAGTCAAAATCGAGCGACGCCTCGTTCTTGCGATACAGCATCATGAAGCGCACGACGTCGGAGCCGACCTCGTCCACCACCTCGCGCAACGTCACGAACTCGCCTGCCCGCTTGGACATGCGCACCGGTTCGCCATCACGGAACAGCTTCACCAACTGGCACAGCCGCACAATCACCTGCACCTTGCCTTCACCGGCAAGAGCCGTTGCCACCGCCTGCAGGCGCTTCACATAGCCACCGTGATCAGCGCCCAGAATGTAGATTAGCTGCTTGAAACCACGGGAAATCTTGTCCCGGCTATAGGCCACGTCAGAGGCAAAATAGGTGTAGCTGCCATCCGACTTTTTTAGCGGACGGTCGACGTCGTCACCAAATGTGGTGGCCCGGAACAACGTTTGCTCGCGGTCTTCCCAGTCCTCTGGCACTTCACCCTTGGGCGGATCAAGTCGGCCCTGATAGACATGTCCAGCCTTCAAAAGGGCGGCCAACGTTTCATCAACAGCGCCGGATGTATGCAGCGACCGTTCGGAGAAAAACACTTCCTGCTTGATGTTCAATGCGGCCAGATCATCCCGAATCAAGTCGAGCATCATCGCAATGGCTTTGGCACGCACTGGTTCAAGCCATTCACTTTCTGGAAGACTCTGAAGTTTTGTACCATGATCGGCGGCAAGCGCCTCGCCCACCGCCTTCAGATAGTCACCGGGATAAAGTCCCGCCGGAATCTCATCAATCTTTTCGCCCAGCGCTTCGCGGTAGCGCAGATGCGCCGAGCGTGCCAGCGTATCAACCTGCGACCCGGCATCGTTGATGTAATATTCCTTGGTAACGCTGTAACCCGTTGCCGTCAGCAGCGCGGCGAGGGCATCGCCGAACACCGCGCCACGGCAGTGGCCCACATGCAATGGCCCGGTTGGGTTGGCCGACACATACTCGACGTTGACCTTCTCGCCCTGCCCCAATGCCGATTGGCCGAACTTTTCTTTGAGGTCCACCACCGCAGTCAGGAACCGCGGCCAGATTGCCGGCTTGAGCTTGAGGTTGATGAAACCCGGTCCTGCAATCTCCGCAGAAGCAACATCGGCATCCCCGGCGAGCTTGGCGCAGATCATCTCCGCGAGTTTGCGTGGTGCCAGTCCGGCAGACTTCGCCAGAACCATCGCCGCGTTCGTTGAGACGTCGCCATGACTGGAATCGCGCGGCGGCTCAGCTACGACACGCGACACGTCAAGACCACCCACGACCAGCCCTTCGGCTGCGAGGTCCTTGAGGGTCTGCTCCACCCGCCCGAGAAAATGCGTAAATAGGTTCATCTTGAATCGTTAAAGTATTGATTGTTTTAATTAACTTTCGCTTAACGAAAGAGTGGGTCCAGGTCAAACAGGCGCTTGTGCTGGTCCAGCGCAAAACGATCCGTCATTCCTGCCAGAAAATCGCAAACTTGCCGGGCGTAGCGGCTCTGGTCCGAGATCGGTGCATCTTCGCGCCAGTCCTTCGGCAGCAGTTTTTCATCGTTCATGTAGGCGTTGAACAGGTCACGGATCACCCGCTGTGCCCGCTCCATGATTTCCAGGACCCGCGCGTGCCGGTACATCGACGTTGTCAGAAAGCGTTGCAAGACGCGATTGTTCTCTTTCATCTGTGCACTGAAGGTAATGAATGTCTTCGCCCGCCTTGCGCACGTCATCAGCAGAATGCGGTGACAGGCGTTTGGCATTTTTCTTTGCGCTCACCAACACATCGCCCACCATGGCTGAGATCACCCGCCGCACCGTTTCATGAACCGTGCGTGTCAACTCAAGATCGGGATAAGTTTTGAGCACTTGTCCCAGCGCCTCGCCCACCAGTGGAATATCGCCAAGATCGATGATCTTGAACAGCTTGGCCCGCAAGCCGTCGTCAATGTCGTGCGCATTGTAGGCAATGTCGTCAGAAATCGCTGCCACTTGCGCCTCAGCCGAAGCATGGAACGACAGGCCCAGATCATGCACTTCGGCGTATTCGATGATCGCCGATGGCAGTCCCGTTTCACGGTAGTGACCAAGCGCGTGACCCTCGGCATCGGTCAGCGGTCCATTGTGCTTGACCAACCCTTCCAGCGTTTCCCACGTCAGGTTCAAACCGTCGAAGGCGGCGTAGCGCCGCTCCAGTCGCGTGACGATTCGCAAGCTCTGTGCATTGTGATCAAAGCCTCCGTGGTCCTTCATCAACGCGTCAAGCTCGCGTTCACCAGCATGGCCAAATGGCGTATGCCCGAGATCATGGGCCAGTGCCAACGCCTCCGTCAGGTCCTCGTCAAGTCCAATGGCGCGCGCGATCGAACGGGCAATCTGCGCCACCTCGATCGAATGGGTCAGCCGGGTCCGGTAATGATCGCCCTCATGATAGACAAACACCTGCGTCTTGTGTTTGAGGCGCCGGAATGCCGCCGAATGTATGATCCGGTCGCGGTCGCGGGCAAACTCCGAGCGCGGCGGTGCCAACGGTTCCGCCACCAGGCGTCCCCGGCTGTGCGCGGCATCACAGGCGTAGGGCTGCAACCGCGTCATTGCACCCTGCTCCCATCCGCCATTGACATTCTGCCGTGCAGTCCCGAGATTCCATCCATGTCGACTCCCGCCCTTACAGTAACACCCGCCGCCGCCAAACGCATTCTTGAGATTGCGCCTGCCGACAAGGCTGCGCTCCGCATCGCCGTCAACGGCGGCGGATGTTCCGGCTTCCAATATGAATTCAAGCTCGATGCCGAGCGCGCCGAAGATGACACCGCTTTCGTGCGCGATGGCGCAACAGTGCTGGTGGACGCCACCTCGCTCGGTTTCATGGACGGTTCAACGCTGGATTTCGTTGACGACCTGATGGGGCAATCCTTCCGGGTGCAGAACCCGCAGGCCAAATCCTCCTGCGGCTGCGGCACCAGCTTCTCACTCTGAGAGTCGGGCTGGCTATACGGCCTCGACGGCTTGCAAGGCCCGGACCGTGGCAAGACAGGCCGAGGCTGCTTCCCGGCCCTTGTTGAAATCATCGTCCTTGGCCCGGCGCTCTGCCTGTTCCGCCGTGTAGGTGGTGATGACGCCGAAGGCGATGGGTACACCGGCATTGAGCGTCGCCGTCATCACGCCATTGGTGACGGCGAGGCTGATGTATTCAAAGTGTGCCGTCTCACCCTTGATGACGCAGCCCAGGGTAATGACGCCGTCAAAGCGGCCCGTACGCGCAATCTTCTCTGCCACCAGCGGAATTTCAAAGGCACCCGGCACTTCAAACACATGGGCGTCCTTCACCGGCATTTTGTTGTCGGCAAGAAAGGCCTTCGCCCCGCGCAAGAGCCCGTGAGTGACGGTTTCGTTGAACTGGCTGACGACAATTGCGAATACGGGTTGGTGTGGGCTGGATGTGTTCATGGTGTTCCTCATTCAATGGTGATCATGTGGCCAAACTTGTCGCGTTTGGCCTCGAGATAGCGGATGTTGTGGGGGTTGGGTTCGATGGAGAGAGACTTCACGCTCGCAACTGCAATGCCATGGTGTTCGAGTGCCATGGCTTTGGCGGGATTGTTGCTGAGCAGATCAACAGTCGTCATGCCGATTGCCGCAAGGATTTGCGCTGCGACCTCAAAACTGCGCTGCTCGGCCGGAAAACCAAGTGCGATATTCGCCTCAACGGTATCAAGCCCCTTGTCCTGCAGCGCATAGGCCCTGATCTTGTTGGCAAGGCCAATGCCCCTGCCTTCATGGCCGCGCAGGTAAATGACCGCGCCGCCGCTGCTCTTGTCGACCTGGCGGATCGCTTCTTGCAACTGCGGCCCACAATCACAGCGCAAACTGCCGAAGGCCTCCCCTGTCAGACATTCCGAATGAATGCGCACCAGCGCCGTGCCGCTTTGCATTGGCTTCACCAGCGCCAGATGCTCCAGCCCCGTCACGCTGTCGCGGAAGGCTCGCACTTCAAGCGACCCATCGGCATATGCGGAAGGAAGCTTGGCCCGCGCAATCTCCGCAACGCCGCCAACGGCCACACGCACCGTCATGATTTCAAATACGGCAGAACCAGCCGCTCAACATATTTTGCCATGACATCGACCTCGGTGTTGACCGCTGCACCAACAGCCAGATCAGAGAGGTTGGTGTGCTCCCACGTATGGGGAATAATGGTGAGGCCGATCCGTGTCTGTCCGGCAGCGGTGGCAACGCTGTTCAACGTCAAGCTGATGCCATTGAGTGCAATCGAGCCTTTCTCCACACAGTAACGCCCAAGCTCAGGGGCGAGATCAAGCTCCAGCTTGCGCGCTTCCGCATCGCCTGTGACCGACACCAGCCGCGCCATGCCATCCACATGTCCTTGCACCAGATGGCCAGAGAGACGCGTTTCCAGGCGCACCGAACGCTCAAGGTTGACGCGTTGACCGGTTTGCACGGTGCTGAGATTGCTCCGCGATGTGGTTTCACGGCTGACGTAAAAATCAGCAATGCCAGCGCCATCAAAATGCACCACAGTCAGGCAGACGCCGTTGACGGCAACGCTCTCGCCCAATTCGAGATCAGGAAATCCCGTTGCCACTGTCAGTTTCAAGGTGTCATCTGTATGGGCAGCAGCGCGCACAACAGCTACTTTTTCAATGATGCCTGAGAACATGATTTTCCTTTGAATTTGATGTGTCGGCAGAGTGGCGAATTTCCACCACGTCAATGCCCATAAGTCCGGCCTGCTTGCGGATCAGCACATGCTCATCCCACAGGCCGCTGTTGAGTATGGTTTGCGTTACCGTCGGGCCTGCTTCGACAAGCACCTCCAGCGCACCTGCCGCGTGGGCGCGCCGTAACGCCTCGTCAAAACTTGTCACGGTCTGCGCCACCAAACCCCGCGCCAGGCTGGCTTCGAGATAGCCCCGCGGAACTCGTTCCCGCCGGTCCAGAATAAGGAGAAGCCGCTTCTTGCCCGGATGATCGGGCACGTGCCGCACGGTGAAATGTGGATCATCCGCCAAAACGGTACCGGAACCTGTGACGATGGCATCGGCCCGCTTGCGCAGTTCATGGGCCAGCACCAATGATGATTGCGAGGTGAAGGTCTTGGCACCGGTGGGTGGGATCATCGAACCCACCTCATCCACCGCTTGCTTCACTGTGATGTAGGGGCGGCCCCTCTGCATGCGCGAAGCAAAGGGTGCAATCAGATCAGCGCAAGCCGTGGCGAGCATCTTCGCGCCGGCATGGCGTAACTGGGAAACAGACCGCACCTGCAAACCCGCCGCAGCAAGCCGCTCTGCACCACCGCCCTTCACGGCCGGATTGGGATCAGCAGAACCAATCCACACTGCCATTGCAGGTGTGGCGAGAATGGCGTCGCAACAGGGTGGCGTGAGGCCTGTGTGATTGCACGGTTCGAGTGTCACCACGACACTGTGAATGCGTGCTGACTTCCCGTCTGCGTAGCATTGTGCCAACGCCAGCTTCTCGGCATGGCCCTCGCCTGCCTTTTGGTGGGCAGCGACGGCAAGTTCCGAACCGTGCGCATCAAGTACCACACAACCAACCGGCGGATTGGGAGACGTTGCCCCGCGATAGGCCGAGGCGGCAGCGATGGCGCGTGCAAAGGCCGAAGCAATCTGCTCCGCCGTTGGTTCAGCGATCTTGTCAGCCAGCACAAGGCCCTCCGTCGTTCACAAACGACGCGCAACAGGGCCAACGGCAGAACAACACGCGACACCCACCTGTGGGGAGTCCGTCTTCTGACCGTGTTCTCTTTCATCCGGACTATACCGTCGGCTCCGGAATTACACCGGATCTGCTGACACTTCAGGCGTTTCAATGAAACGCTTGAAGCCGCTCGCGGGCTTTCAGATTGACCTGATTTACCGCCGGTGGGGAGTTCACCCCGCCCTGAGAACGTCTGCCCGCATAGGTGCAGGCAAACACCATTTAGAGGACTTGTGCCCCCCGGTACAAGAGCAGAGTGCGGCAGCTATTCCACTGTCACCGACTTGGCGAGATTGCGTGGCTGATCCACGTCCGTACCCATCTGCACCGCTGCGTGGTAGGCAAGCAACTGCACCGGCAAAGCGTAAATCAGCGGGTCGATGAAACTCGGAACTCTTGGCATGGTGATGCAATGGAAAGTCTTGCCGCTATTCACCTCGCAACCATTCGCATCGGTGATGAGAACGATCTTGCCACCACGCGCCGCCACTTCTTCCATGTTGGAAATGGTTTTTTCGTAGAGATCATCATGCGGTGCCAAGACCAGCACCGGCACGTTCTCGTCAATGAGCGCAATGGGCCCATGCTTCAGTTCACCTGCCGCATAGCCTTCTGCGTGGATGTAGCTGATTTCCTTGAGTTTAAGCGCACCTTCCATGGCGATTGGGTACATGATGCCACGGCCCAGGAAAAGGACATCCCGCGATCCCGCCACATCCTTGGCGACGGCAGCGATATGCTTTTCCTGCTTGAGTACTTCCGCCATGTGACGCGGTGCCTCCATCAACGCGCCCACCAGTTCCCGTTCCTTTTCGGGTGGCAGGTGGCCGCGCTGTTTGGCAGCCAACAAGGCCAGTGCAGCCAAAGCCGCAAGCTGACAGGTAAACGCCTTGGTTGAGGCGACACCAATTTCCGGACCGGCATAGGTCCGCATCACCATCTCACATTCACGCGCGATGGTCGACTCAGGCACATTCACGACAGCCAGCGTGTGCTGCCCCTGCGATTTGGAATAGCGCAGCGCCGCCAGTGTGTCGGCGGTCTCGCCCGACTGCGACACCACGATGGCAAGGCCATGTTTGGCCAACGGCGCTTCGCGGTAGCGGAACTCGGAAGCGATATCGACATCACACGGCAGGCGGGCGACACGCTCAAACCAGTACTTGGCGGCAAGCCCGGCATAGGACGCCGTACCACAGGCGGTGATCGACACACGGTCGAGCTTGGCAAAATCAAACGCCATGTTTTCTGGCACCCGCACAGTGCGAGTAGCGAAATCAACATATTCCGCGAGCGTATGACCAACAACTTCGGGCTGCTCGGCAATTTCCTTGGCCATGAAATGGCGGTGATTGCCTTTGTCCACCAGCATGGCCGACGCCTGGCTGAAACTCATGGGCCGGACAACCGGCATGTTCTGGGCACTGTAGATCTGCACCGACGTTCGCGTCAGCACGGCCCAATCGCCCTCTTCCAGATAGGTGACCTTGTTGGTGAAAGGCGACAGCGCCACGGCATCGGAACCGAGGAAATTTTCGCCATCGCCATGACCGACCGCCAGTGGACTGCCCATGCGGGCCCCGATCAACAAGTCAGGTTCATCCTTGAACAAGATGGCAAATGCGAAGGCGCCGCGCAGTTGCGGCAGCACAGCCTTCACGGCTTCAACAGGTGACTTGCCCCTGGTCCGTTCGCGCGCCAGCAGATGGGCCACAACCTCGGTGTCCGTCTGGGTGAGGAACTTGACGTTCTCGGCTGACAGTTCTTCCTTCAACTCGCGGAAATTCTCGATGATGCCATTGTGCACGATCACCACGTCACCGGCCATGTGGGGGTGGGCATTGTCTTCGTTGGCGATGCCATGAGTGGCCCAACGGGTGTGACCGATGCCAGTGACACCGGTCATCGGCTGGTCTTTCAGACGCGCCTCGAGGTTCTTCAACTTGCCCGGTGCGCGACGGCGTTCGATCTTGCCGCCTTCCAGCGTTGCAACGCCAGCCGAGTCATAGCCACGGTATTCCAGGCGGCGCAGGGCCTCCACGATGGAAAGCGCAACTGGCTCTTTGCCGAGAATGCCAACGATGCCACACATGCGACGTCTCCTTAGTTTTTAGATTTCTTGTCCCGGGACTTGTCCGGCGACTTGTGCAATTTTCGGGCCTGCTTGGCGTTGCGATAGCGCTTGGCCCAGCCTTCCCTGATTTCCAGAACCGGCCGGGTTATCGCCAGCGCGTCGGCCGGGACATCAGCACTGATCACCGAGCCGGCGGCAATATTTGCGCCAGCGCCCACCTTGACGGGTGCCACCAGTGCCGTGTTGGAACCGACAAAAACATTCTCGCCAATTTCTGTCAGATGCTTTTCATAACCGTCATAGTTGCAAGTAATCGTGCCCGCACCGATGTTGGAACCAGCACCGACAACGGCATCGCCGATATAGGTCAGGTGATTGGCCTTGGCGCCCTTGCCCAGTTTGGCTTTCTTCACTTCGACGTAGTTGCCGACATGGGCGTTCTCGCCAATTTCAGCGCCGGGCCGCAAACGGGCAAAGGGTCCGATGCGGGCACCGCGCGAAATGATGGCCCCTTCAATATGCGAATTGGCGAGAATTTCCACGTCATCACCGACGTTCACGCCAGGCCCGAAAAACACGTTGGGTTCGATTACCACATCGCGCCCCACTACCGTGTCGGCAGAGAAATAGGTTGTCGCCGGATCAACCAGCGTTGCGCCGTTCAGCATCGCCTTGTGGCGCAGGCGCTTTTGCATTTCGGCCGCAATGGCCGCCAACTGCACGCGGTCGTTGACACCCGCCGTATCTGCCTCGGGGCAAAGGCTGATGGCGCAGGATTGCCCTGCCAAATGCATCAGTTCCACGACGTCCGTGAGATAGAGTTCGCCCTGCGCATTTGCCGGCGAAAGCTTGTGCAGCATGGGCCACAGATGATGCGAGCCGATGGCAATGACACCGGAATTGCACAGTGAAATGGCGCGCTCGGCTTCGCTTGCATCCTTTTGCTCGCGGATCGCCACCAGGTGGTCACCTTCCAGGATAAGACGGCCATAGCCAAATGGATTGGCGGCCTTGAAGCCCAGCACCGCCATGCGGCTACCAGCGGCATGCACGGAAATCAGATCCTGCAGGGCTTGCGGCTGAATGAGCGGCGCATCGCCATAGAGCACCAGCACGGTGCCAGTGAAATCCTTGAGCGCCGCCTCTGCCATCATCACAGCGTGGCCGGTACCGCGCCGTTCGCGCTGCTCGGCAAAGCGGACATCGGCAATAATCTTTGCGCTCTCCGCTTTGATTGCCTCTTGCCCCGGCCCATGCACCACCACCACGTGTTTAGGCGCAATGGCATTGGCCGTGTGCAGCACGTGGCCCAGAAGGCTCCGCCCAGCCGCCCGGTGCAACACCTTCGGCAGGTCCGATTTCATGCGGGTGCCCATGCCCGCGGCAAGAATGACGACTGCTAAACCTGACATATCCCCGTCCATACCCCGAGAGCCTGACGCACCTTTGGAATCGGCCCTACACGAAACGGGTGATTAGTCCCTTAATTATGGCAATTCTAGCCTCGCCAAATCAGCTGGCCAAATCAGCTGGTCAAGTCCGCTTGACCCCCTCGGCAACCGCCCCTAGAAGAGCGCCGCACAGCGGGATTCTGCACCCGTGGGCCGGTAGCTCAGGGGTAGAGCACGTGACTTTTAATCATGTGGTCGCGGGTTCGATTCCCGCCCGGCTCACCAATTGCAGAAAATCATTCACCCAACGGCAGGAACGTCTCCACGATGCGGGCCCAGAAGGCCACACCCGGAACGATCAGGGCGTCGTTGAAATCATAGCCGGGGTCATGCAGGCTCTTGATCGGGCCCGAACCGAGGCCAAAATAGCAGCCCGGTACCTGCTGCAGGAAATAGGCAAAGTCTTCCGAGAACATAATGGGACCGGGCAAGTCCACCAGTCGTGGGTCTTGCCCCATGTCTACGGCAATGTTGCGCACCACATCGGCAATTTGCGGATCGTTGATGCCAACCGGATAACGGTAGCCTTCACCATAAACCACTTCGGCACGGCACCCGAACGATGCGGCCTGCTGCTGGATAATTTCGGGAATACGCCTCTCCATCAGGGCGCGCGATGCCTCGCTTGTGGTGCGTACACCGATTTTGAGCGTCACCTCTTCCGGAATGGCCGTGGCAATGACACCGCCATTGATGGCACCGACGGTGACAACGGTCGGCTCCAGCGGATCAGCATTGCGCGCCACAGCCGTTTGTAGTGCCATCACGACCGATGATGCAGCCACCACCGGATCAACAGCCTGATGCGGCAAGGCACCGTGGCCAGCCACGCCGATAATCCGTGCGCTGACGATATCGACGGACGCTGTGATCGCCCCCGGCCGCACCAACACCTGCCCCACAGGATAGCCCGGCATGTTGTGCAGGCCAAAGATGGCATCGACGGGGAAGCGCTCAAACAGTCCCTCCTCGATCATCCGCAACGCCCCGCTGATATCCTCTTCAGCGGGCTGAAAGATCAAATGTACCGTGCCGTCAAAGTTGCGATTTTCAGCCAGGTAATAGGCAAGGCCCAAGACCATTGTGGTATGGCCGTCGTGTCCGCAGGCATGCATCACGCCGGGAAACTGCGATGCATAGGAAACGCCTGTTGTCTCGGTGATAGGCAGCGCATCCATGTCAGCGCGGATGGCAATGGCACGTTCATCAGAGCCATTGCGCAAGGTAGCAACTACACCCGTCCCGGCGACGCCCGTCGTCACTTCGAAACCCAGTTCCGTCAACTGCCCGGCCAGAAGTGCCGCCGTGCGGTGTTCCTGAAACTGCAATTCCGGATGCGCATGCAGGTCACGGCGTATCGCCACGAGTTGCGCTTCAAACGGTACAATGAGGCTTTCGATCATCGGCGGGCTGGGACCTGCATTTCAAAATATGTGATGACGCGGCTGATGGCAAACGTCATGACCATGTAAATGACCATGACCATGATCAAGGGCGGATATATGATGTAGGTTTCCTGCCGCACCCTGTCTGCCACACTGAACAAGTCTGTCACTGTGACCAGCGCAGCCAAAGGTGTCGACTTCAGCGTAAGGATCACTTCACTGCCCAAATTTGGCAGCGCATTGCGAAATGCCCGTGGCAACCAAACTCGCGTCAAGACGCTGAACGGCGACATGCCAAAGGCCCGTGCCGCTTCAAGTTCCCCTTTTGGAACGGACAGGAATGCGCCACGCAGGATTTCCCCCGCATATCCCGCTTCATTCAACGCGAATGCGACAATCGCATAGTAGTAGCCTTCCCGTAGAATTGGCCAAATAAAGGTCTGCCGCAATTCCGGATAGGCCGCAAAGACGCTGCCAAGACCGTAGTAAAACAGATAGAGCTGAATGAGCAAAGGTGTGCCACGCATGAACGTGCAATAGGCACGCGCAATGGCGCCCAGCCATCTCGGCCCCGTTACTTGAACAAGACCAATGGGAACAGCGAGGATCAAGCCAATGACCATCGTGAAGAAGACCAGTTGCAGGGTGACAAAAATTCCGTGAGGCAGCAGCGGCAGATATCGGGGGAGCCAAGACCAGTCCATGTCGCCCTCACGCCAACTTTGGCTGGCCGCGGCGAACGTACTCCTCAAGCCGCCGCAGGAACTGGTTGGAGATGAGCGTCATGGCGAGATAGATCAGCAAAGCCACAAAATAGAACAGGAAGTAGCGCTTTGAGAAGCCGGCTGCATTCTTGGCTGACTGGGCAAGCTCGGCACCCGCTCCCGTCACCATGATCAGCGCAGTATCCTTGATCACAATCAGCCACAAGTTTGAGAGGCCGGATATGGCGTTTGGCAACATCGCCGGAAGGATGACACGGAAAAACACCTGCCTGCCGGACATGCCAAAGGCGCGAGCTGCCTCAAGTTGCCCCGCAGGTATGGCTTGAATGGCTCCACGAATGACTTCCGTTGTGTAGGCACCCTGCACAAACCCAAGCACCACAATGGCGGCCAGTGTTCCGTTGATGTCAACTGGGCCAAAGCCAATCGCTTCGCCGAGGGCACTCACCCCACGCGTGCCCGCGAAAAACAAGAAGAGAATGAGAACAAGCTCAGGAATAGAGCGAATGACTGTGGTGTAGAAATTGGCAATGAGACGTGAGACCGGCCCGCCATAGAGTTTGGCCATGGCGCCCAACTGGCCAAGCACCAACCCGATAACGAACGCAGCGGCAGCAATGAACAGCGTCAGCACCGCGCCGCGCAAAAGTTCATCGGCAAAACCCCTACGTCCGAACTCCAGAACTTCAGGAAACATCACCCGTCCTTCAAAAGCATTGTGGCCGCCACACGTGCGGCGGCCACTGTTTTCGTATCAGCCCTTCGGCGGAAGCGTCATCAATCCCGTGAGCTTGTGCTTGGCGCTCAGTTCGTCAAACGTGCCCTTGGCCGAAAGTGACTTGATCGCAGCGTTGATCTTGTCCAGCAGTGCCGTGTCCTCCTTGCGCAAGCCAACGCCCACGCCCGGTCCAAGAACTTCGACATCGACTGGCACTGCGCCATAAATCTCGCAGCACGCACCTTCCGCACTGGCCAGCCATGCACTCAACACCACGCCGTCTGCCTGAACGAGGTCAACGCGGCCAGCGGCCAAATCTGCGTTGGCTTCATCCTGGCCTTTGTAGGCTTTGGCAACGGCGCCGCCCGGAACGTAGTATTTTTCAGTATAGTTGGCGTGCGTCGTGGAGGCTTGAACACCGATGTTCTTGCCCTTGAATGCTTCCGGCGAAATTGTCTTGTCTCCGCCCTTTGGTCCGATAATTACCGAAGCAGTGTTGTAATACATGTCAGAGAAGTTGATCTGCTTCTTGCGTTCGTCGGTGATCGACATGGAACCGAAGATGCCATCCATCTTCTTCTCCAGCAGTGCCGGAATGATGCCGTCCCATGCAATTGGGATCAGCGTGCATTTCTCGTTCATCTCGGCGCACATCGCCATCAACAGGTCATATTCCCAACCTTCCCATTCGCCCGCAGCATTTTGCGAGGTGAAGGGCGGATAGGGTGCAGCGTCCGTGGCAAACACCAGATCAGCCTTGGCGCTTGTGGCCCCCAGGACCAGGGCAGCAGTCGCAGCCATCATAAGATTTTCTGAATTTCATGTCGTAACTCCCTTTTTTGACATCGGAGCCGGACCCCCGGCTTCCATTACCCGTGCCCGGTGGTTCGCTAGTGAATTCCCGAGACGAATTGCTTGCAGCGCTCGCTTGTCGGAGCACCAAAAACTTTTTGCGGCGGGCCCTCTTCCTCAATCACACCTTTGTGCAGGTAGATGACGTGCGAAGACACATCGCGCGCGAATTTCATTTCATGGGTGACGAGGATCATGGTGCGTCCCTCGTCGGCAAGGCTGCGGATGACCTTCAGAACCTCACCCACCAGCTCCGGATCAAGTGCGGATGTCGGCTCATCAAACAACATCACCTTGGGGTTCATTGCCAGCGCCCGGGCAATTGCAGCACGCTGCTGCTGCCCGCCTGACAGAAAAGCCGGAAACTGGTCGCGCTTGTCGTACAGTCCAACACGCTGCAACAAAGCTTCAGCCCGCTCCTTGGCCTCGCCCTTGGGCACCTTCAACACATGCACAGGCGCTTCCATGACGTTCTGCAACACAGTCATGTGTTGCCACAGGTTGAAGCTCTGGAACACCATGCCGAGGCGGGTACGGATGCGCTCCAGCTGCTTGCGGTCAGACGGATGCAAGTCACCATCCCGCGCCTTCTTCAGCGCTACTTCTTCGCCATTGACGATGATCCTGCCTTTGGTCGGCATCTCGAGAAAATTGATGCAGCGCAAAAACGTGCTCTTGCCGGAGCCGGAGGCACCGATCATCGAGACAACGTCACCCTCCCGGGCATTCAGTGAAACGCCTTTGAGAACCTCAAGTGGCCCAAAGGACTTATGCAAATCATCGACCTCGACAGCCATGTTGGCCATCGGTCCAGCCTGCGCTTCTTTGGCACTCACGCTTTTTTCGCCCCTGTGTACGCTACATTTGCCAGCTCTAGTCGGCCAGCTTGTACACAAACCTTAGGGGTTCTTTACCTCATGGTCAAACTCAGGTTATCGTCACCCATCCGCCCGCAAGGGTGCGGGACAAAGGCCACCACGGGGCGGCCCCCGCGAAAGCCGGATGGCACAACTGAAGCCCCGAAAGACGTTTGAGGGAGAATATAATGAAATCAACACTCAAGACCTGCGTGTCTGTGCTGACAGCAGCGGCAGTCAGCACCACCATTTCTGGTGCCGCATTCTCGCAAGAGATGCTGAAGGAGCTCGGCAAGGGTGAAGGCCAGGTCGATATTCTTGCCTGGCCTGGCTATATTGAGAACGGCTCAACCGACAAGAATTTCGATTGGGTCTCCGATTTCGAGAAGGCGTCTGGATGCAAGGTCAACATCAAGACCGCCGGCACATCGGACGAAATGGTCGCCCTGATGAACGAAGGTGGCTTCGATCTGGTCACCGCCTCAGGCGATGCCAGCATGCGCCTCATCAAGGGCAAGCGGGTTCAGCCCATCAACACGGCCCTCATCCCCTCCTACAAGGATATCGACAAGCGGTTGCAGGACGCGCAATGGCACACCGTTGATGGCGTCCACTACGGCGCACCCTACCAGTGGGGTGCCAACGTGCTCGCCTACAACGCCAAGGTCTTCCCCGAAGCACCCAAGAGCTGGTCTGTTGTCTTTGAAGAGCAGAACTTGCCCGACGGCAAATCAAACAAGGGCCGTGTTCAGGCCTTTGACGGCCCCATCTACATTGCTGACGCCGCGCTCTACCTGATGAAGAAGAAGCCCGACCTCGGCATCAAGGACCCCTACGAACTGAATGAAGCCCAGTACAAGGCAGCACTCGATTTGCTGCGCGGCCAGAAGGCCCTCGTCAGCCGCTATTGGCACGATGCCATGATGCAGATCGACGACTTCAAGAACGAAGGAGTGGTTGCGTCATCATCCTGGCCGTTCCAGGTCAACCTGCTGCAAGCCGACAAGGCAGTCATGGAAAAAACCCCCATTGCCTCCACCGTGCCGGAAGAAGGTGCCACCGGTTGGGCTGACACCACCATGATGCATGCCGAAGCGGCCCACCCCAACTGTGGTTACATGTGGATGGAACATTCCATCTCGCCCAAGGTCCAGGGTGACCTCGCCGCCTGGTTCGGTTCCGTGCCGTCCAACACAGCCGCCTGCAAAGGCAACGCTTTGCTGACCGACACCGGCTGCGACACCAATGGCCTGCAGAACTTCGACAAGATCCACTTCTGGCGCACGCCGGTGGCAGCTTGCAAATCGCAGGCTGAAGGCTGCGTCCCCTACCATCGTTGGGTCACCGACATGATCGCCGTTCTCGGCGGCCGTTGATTTATTGAACGCCTTGCCCCTCTTGCATGTTGCACGAGGGGCATTTTCTTGCTGGCAGGAAAATCATGTCACTGACTGACGCTACGGTAGCCGTGCGTTTTGAAAACGTCACACGGCACTTCGGCACTGTGCGCGCCGTTGACAACGTCGACCTCGACATTGCCCGTGGTGAATTTTTCGCCATGCTGGGCCCATCCGGTTCGGGCAAGACCACGTGCTTGCGGCTAATCGCCGGTTTTGAGCAGCCAACATCCGGACACATCGAAATCTTTGGTGAAACCGCTGAAGGTGTTCCGCCCTATCGCCGCAACGTCAACACAGTCTTCCAGGACTACGCCCTCTTCCCGCACATGAATGTGCTCGACAACGTGGCCTATGGCCTGATGGTCAAGGGTGTGGAACGCGAGATCCGCCACAAGAAGGCGGAAGACGCACTCAATCTGGTAAAACTCGGCAGCTATGGCGCGCGCCGTCCCGGTCAACTTTCGGGAGGTCAACGCCAACGCGTGGCGTTGGCCCGCGCCCTCGTCAATGAACCCTCGGTGCTGCTGCTGGATGAACCGCTCGGCGCGCTGGACCTCAAGCTGCGCGAGCAGATGCAGGTGGAATTGAAATCCCTGCAGCGCGAACTCGGCATCACATTTGTATTTGTCACCCATGACCAGGGCGAAGCCCTGTCGATGGCCGACCGCGTGGCGATCTTCAATGACGGAAAAATCGTGCAGGTCGGCCGTCCGGTCGATGTCTACGAGCGCCCACAGAACCGCTTCGTGGCTGACTTTGTAGGGTCTTCCAACCTCGTTTCACCTGCTATGGCCGCCAGTTTTGGATTGCCTGCCAAGTGGGCAAGTCTTCGGCCCGAAAAAATCCGCGTACTCGCCGCGAAGGAAATGCCCGCCGACGGCGAAATCAGCGTGTCCGCCAAAGTCACATCCGTGCACTATCAGGGTGCGGTCACCCGCCTTAACACAGTGATTGCAGGTGACCACGCGCTCATCGCAGCCGCCCCGGCGACGTCACTTTCCACGGCCGAGCGCGTGACTCTGGCTTGGCCGCGCAGTGCCATGCACATCATGGAGGGCGAAGCTTGAGCAATCAGGTTGTCCCAGCGGCAAACAATGGCATCTCCGGCCGCATCTCCGACTGGCTGTTCCGCAAGCCAAATCATTTTCTGGTACTGCTGTTTATTCCGCCCTTGCTCTGGCTCGGTGTTGTATACGTCGGCTCGCTGCTGGCGTTGTTGGCTCACGCCTTTTTCTCCATCGATGAATTCTCTGGCGTTATCATCTACGAACCGACTCTCTCAACCATTGCCCAACTTTTTCAGCCCTCCAATTTCGATATCATCGTTCGCACTGTTTTGATGGCAACCGCCGTCACAATTGCCTCCGCCATGCTCGCCTACCCCTTCGCCTATTTTGCCGCGCGCTACGCCAAGGGAAAGTGGAAAGCGCTCTTCTACATTCTGGTCATGCTACCGTTGTGGTCGAGCTACCTGGTGAAGGTCTATTCCTGGAAATTGATCCTCGCCAAGGAAGGCATCATCTCCTGGGCCGCAGCGAAACTGCATGCCACCTGGGTGCTCGATGGACTTCTCGCAACCCCGGTAATCGGCGGCCCGAGCCTGTCCATCAGCTACATCGGCACCTTCCTCGTCTTCGTTTACATCTGGCTGCCGTACATGATCCTGCCGACACAGGCGGCGCTGGAACGTGTTCCCGCCAACCTGATTGAGGCTTCAGGCGATCTCGGCGGCACACCAGGTCAAACCTTCCGTCACGTCATCTGGCCACTGGCGTTGCCCGGCCTCATCGCCGGTTCGATCTTCACCTTCTCACTCACATTGGGTGACTACATTGTGCCGCAGATTGTCGGCACCTCCAGCTATTTCCTCGGGCAAGCAGTTTATACCCTGCAAGGCACTGCCGGAAACATCCCCATGGCAGCAGCTTTCACGGTCGTACCCATCATCATCATGTTCATCTATCTGTCCATTGCCAAGCGCGCCGGAGCATTCGATGCGCTCTGATGGTGAACCGCGCGCGCCCTGGGGCCTCAAGCTGGCGGCAATTTCCGGCATATTGTTCCTGCATGTGCCACTCCTGCTGATCTTCCTCTATGCCTTCACCACCGAAGAAAAGAGCTACCAATTCCCGCCGCCCGGCTACACCACGCAGTGGTTCGCCGTCGTCTGGGGCCGCCAGGACATCTGGGATGCGCTGTGGCTTTCAGTGAAGGTCGCCAGCATTGCAACGGCACTCGCGATTGTTCTCGGCACTCTGGCCGCCGCAGCGCTGTGGCGCTCGCGCTTTATCGGCCGGGACTACATCTCGCTGTTGTTTATCTTCCAATCGCATTGCCCGGCATCATCACCGGAATTGCACTGCGTTCGGCCTTCAATGTGCTGGATATTCCGTTTTCCATGTGGACGATCATCCTCGGCCACGCCACGTTTTGCATCGTCGTCGTTTTCAACAATGCACTGGCCCGCTTCCGCCGCATGTCGGGCTCAATGATCGAGGCGTCCATGGACCTTGGCGCCAATGGCTTCCAGACCTTCCGCCACGTCGTACTGCCGCAAATCGGATCGGCCTTGTTGGCGGGGGGCATGCTGGCCTTCGCCTTGTCCTTCGATGAAGTGATCGTCACCACGTTCACCTCAGGCGCAGGTACCGCATCGAAAACCCTTCCCATCTGGATGCTCGATGAGTTGATCCGCCCGCGTCAGCGCCCGGTGACCAACGTCGTCGCCATCTTCGTCATCGCTGTCACCTTCATCCCCATCCTTGCCGCCTACTACCTGACACGCGACGGTGAACACACGGCTGGGGCGGGGAAGTAGGGCTACCTCTTCTTTTTCTTTTTCGCCGTCTTCTTCACTGCGGATTTCTTGGCCGCAGGCTTTTTCGCGGCGGCCTTCTTTGCCAGAACTTTCTTCGCCGCTTTTTTGGCCGCCTTCTTCACAGCCTTCTTTGCTGGAGCCTTCTTGCCCACCGAAGCCGCTTTCATCTTCGCAGGTGCATCAACCTTCACGCTGGCGGCAACGGTCGCAAACTTGTCGAAAAACTGCCCGGCCATGGAGCGCGCCGTGGAATCAATCAGCCGTGACCCCAGCATGGCCATCTTGCCGCCCACCTGGGCATCGACATCATAGCTCATCTTTGTGCCCCCTGGCACTGTCTCGAGATTGACGGTAGCACCACCAGTGGCAAAACCAGCCAGTCCGCCTTCACCCTTGCCTTCGATGCGATAGGAGTGCGGTGGCTTCAGGTCCTTGAGGAACACAACGCCGTTGAAGCCTGCCTTCACCGGCCCGACCTTGGCCACCACGCGGGCTTTCATTTCAGTGGGCGATGTCATGACAATGCTTTCGCAACCCGGAATGCACTGTTTCAACACCGCCGGATCATTCAAGGCCTTCCATACTGCTTCAATGGGTGCCGGGATGATTTCTTCACCGCTCATCTTCATGGGACGCTCTCCTCTATGCCTGCATTATGACGCAGTTTCACCGCGCTGCCACTGTTCCTTGGTCTGACGGCGAAAATCTTCAAAGCGCCGTTCTTCAATTGCCATGCGGATCTCCTGCATCAGAGACTCGTAATAGGCGATGTTGGCCCACGACATCAGCATCATTCCCAGCATCTCGCCCGAACGGATGAGGTGATGCAGATAGGCCCGCGAATAGTGCGACAGCGCCGGACAGGCATGTTCCTCGTCCAGCGGCCGCATGTCAGCCGCATGCTTGGCATTGCGAATGTTGATCTTGCCAAACCGCGTGAAAGCCTGGCCGTGGCGCCCCGAACGCGTCGGCAGCACGCAGTCGAACATGTCGATGCCGCGCGCTACGGACTCCAGAATGTCGTCAGGTGTACCGACTCCCATCAGATAGCGCGGCTTGTCCGCCGGTAGAGCCGGTGTGGTGAAATCAAGCGTCGAGAGCATCAGCTTCTGGCCTTCGCCCACGGCAAGGCCACCAATGGCATAGCCCTCGAAACCAATGTTCACGAGCCCTGCAGCACTCTTCAGGCGCAGTGCCTCACTGGTGCCGCCTTGGACGATGCCGAAATTTCCCCGCCCCGGCTGCGAGCCAAAGGCGGTGCGTGATCGCTCAGCCCAGCGCAACGACAGTTCCATGGCCAGCACAGCCTGCTTGTCGGTATGGGGAAATTCGATGCACTGATCGAGCTGCATCTGGATGTCGGAACCCAGCAGCCGCTGAATTTCCATGGCACGCTCGGGCGACAGGAAATGCTTGCTGCCATCGATGTGCGATTGGAACGTTGCACCCTCCTCACGCATCTTGCGGATTTTCGCCAACGACATGATCTGGAAACCGCCGCTGTCCGTGAGGATCGGACCATCCCAACGGATGAGTTCATGCAATCCGCCAAGCTTGGCCACCTGCTCGGCACCGGGCCGCAGCATCAAGTGATAGGTGTTGCCGAGAATGACATCAGCACCCGTCGCCTTGACCTGGTCCATATAGAGACCCTTTACCGTGCCGACTGTGCCAACTGGCATGAAGGCTGGCGTGCGGATGTCACCACGTCCGGTGTGCACCGTGCCACGGCGGGCTGCACCATCTGTGTTGCGAAGGGTAAATCCGAATTCGTTCGTCATCCGGCGGGCCATAGCAGGCTCGCATCACCATAGGAATAGAACCGATAGCCCTGCGCGATGGCGTGTTCATAGGCGTCCCTCATGCGCGCTTGTCCGGCAAAGGCCGAGACCAGCATGAACAACGTCGAGCGCGGCAAATGGAAATTGGTAACGAGCCCGTCAACCGTCCGGAAGCGATAGCCCGGCGTGATGAAAATGTCAGTGCTGCCACTGAAGGCCTGGAGCCCGCTTGCCTCCAGCAGACGCAGGCTGGTGGTCCCGATGGCAATCACCCGTTGCCCCGCAGCCCGTGCGGCCCTCAGCCGCTCTGCAACGTCAGCCGGAACCTCGCCCCACTCCGCGTGCATCTTGTGCTCCGAAGTGTCCTCCACCTTGACTGGCAGAAAGGTTCCAGCCCCCACATGCAACGTAACAAATTCATGTTTAATTCCAGCAGTTTGCAGGCGTTTCAACAAGCTTTCCGTGAAATGCAGACCAGCCGTCGGAGCCGCCACCGCACCGTCGTGCAGGGCGTAGACTGTTTGGTAATCGACCCTGTCCTGCCCGTCCTGCTTGCGCTGCGCCTCGATATAGGGCGGCAACGGCACCCGGCCCACAGCCGCCAACGCGGCGTCTAACTCCGCACCACTCAAGGCAAAGGCGAAAGTCACCTCGCCTGCCTCGCCCTTGTCTTCCACGACAGCTTCGAGTGCACCAAAAACGACCTGGTCGCCGGTCATCAGTTTCTTGGCGGGCTTCACAAAGGCCTTCCAGCGCGCACCATCAATCCGCTGATGCAACAATGCATCAATCTTTGGCGTGGTGCCAAGCCGTCCGACGCGATGACCAGACAATGCCGCCGGAATCACTTTGGTATTGTTGAACACCAGCACGTCACCAGCCCGCAACTCACCGGGCAGGTCAGCCACGGTCTTGTCGCGAAATCCATCCGCCCCCACCACCAGCAACTTGGCAGATTCGCGTGGGCTAGCTGGCCTGAGCGCAATCCGCTCCAGCGGCAGGACAAAATCAAAATCAGAAACGCGCATGGCTTGTTTCAGCCACGCGCGTCAGGGTATTTCAAGCACCAAATGCCAATCACTTGGCGTCGGCGGCAACCACCATTTTGGCGATCTTGTCGGGCTTGCTGACCGGTTCGCCGCGCTTGATCTTGTCAACGATATCCATGCCTTCCGTCACCTTGCCCCAGACGGTGTATTGCTTGTCGAGAAACGACGCATCGCCAAAGCAGATGAAGAACTGGCTGTTGGCCGAGTTCGGGTTCGATGAGCGTGCCATTGAGCAAACGCCGCGCACATGTGGCTCCTTGGAGAACTCGGCCTTGAGGTCCGGCTTCTTGGAGCCGCCCATGCCGGTGCCTGTCGGGTCACCGCCCTGCGCCATGAAGCCCTCGATGACGCGGTGGAACACGACGTTGTCGTAGAACCCTTCGCGCGCCAATTCCTTGATCCGGCCAACATGGCCCGGTGCCAGGTCCGGACGCAATGCAATGGTCACACGACCCTTGGTCGCGCCCTTGTCATCGGCAATGTCCACGTACAGGGTATTTTCGAGATCAGCCATTATTGCACCGTTACCTTTGTCATCTTGTCAGGGTTAGCCACGGGTTCACCGCGTTCGATCTGGTCCACGCACTTCATGCCTTCAGCATCGACTTGACCCCAAACGGTGTACTGGCCATCGAGGAAGCCACCATCGGCGAACATCACGAAGAACTGGCTGTTGGCTGAGTCAGGGCTGGCCGAACGGGCCATGCCTACAATGCCACGGGCAAAATGTTCCTTGCTGAATTCAGCAGCGATGTCTGGCTCATTGGAGCCGCCCATGCCGGTGCCCGTCGGGTCACCCGTCTGGGCCATGAAGCCGTCGATCACGCGATGGAAAACGATGCCGTCGTAAAAGCCCGCAGCCGCCAGCTTGGTAATCTGCGCCACATGCTTGGGCGCCAGATCAGGACGGAGCTTGATCGTAAAGCTGCACTTGTCCGAAGTTTCGACAGTCATGCTGTCGGCGGCCATCGCCGGCCCTGCCAAGACGGCAAGCGCCGCTGTGGCGAGGAAGAGTTTCTTCATCTGATTCAAGGGGGGATTCTCCAGTTAGAAAGACCGGACTAGCTGACCTTGAATTGCGGCGCAACTTGGGTGTTGCCGGAGGTTTCTGCCATGGGCCATAACCACACCATGGCCTTGGAAAACATCAACATATCCCCGGCTCGCACCCCTGCCGAATTGGACCGTGCGAGAGGGCTTTTCCGCGCTTATGCGGCCAGTCTGCCCGTTGATCTTGCCCACCAGGGGTTCGATGCCGAACTGGCAAATCTGCCCGGCAAATATGCCCCGCCTCTCGGCGAACTGCTGTTGGCATATGCTGCCCCCGGCATGGCCTCAAGCTTGGCAACCGGTTGCGTCGCCCTCCGCCCCCTCGAGCCACCCGGTGTGTGCGAAATGAAAAGGCTGTTTGTCGCCCCGCCGGGACGTGGTCTGGGCCTGGGCCGGGCCTTGGCCGAAACCATCATGCGAATTGCCAAGCAGCGCGGCTACAGCGAGATCAAACTGGATACGCTGTCTTCCCTGCATGCCGCCCTTCGCCTTTACGAAGATTTGGGCTTCCAGAACATCCCCGCTTATTACGACTCGCCATTTGCCGGCACGGTATTCTTGTCCCGCAAACTCTGAAACGGCTGCCGGCCTATGTCCTTGCCATTGCCGCAGTCACGGCATCTTCGGCTTCCTTGGGCAGGAAAAGGGAAGTGTCGCCGCCCATCTTGGCAATTTGCTTGACCAGTGATGAGGCAATCATGCGAGTCGCTGGCGACGCTGCCAGGAAAACCGTTTCCAGGTCCGGCGTCAGTGAACCGTTCATCTGCGCCATCTGCACTTCATAGTCGAAGTCGGAGGCATCGCGCAGGCCCCGGATGATGATGCTGGCATGAACCCGCTTGGCCGCCTGCACGGCGAGATCATCAAACGTCACGACACTGATCTTCAGGCCGGAATGCTCGGACACCGGCCGCGTCACCTGTTCGATCAATTCCACCCGCTGGGCCGGTGACAGCAGCGATTGCTTTCCCACGTGCACGCCAACCCCGATCACCAGCTTGTCCACCAGCCGCGCCGAGCGGGCAATGATGTCGAGATGCCCGAAGGTTACGGGATCAAACGAACCGGGATAAAAGCCTGTGCGTGCCATGGCGCCAAGCCTAGCCATTCCACGCTGCTGCCGCAACTTGTCATCACCTGCCGCCTAAGATCAGTGCTGCAAGTCGCGAAACACAGGATGGCACCCATGTCCAACAGTAATCCCTCCATCATCTCGCATGTCTCGCTTGGGACGAATCGTTTCCCTGAGGCCCGCGCTTTCTATCGTCAGGTTCTGGCCACGCTTGGTTGCCGCGTCATCATGGATCATCCCGGCGCGACGGCTTTCGGCAAGGTTTTCCCGGAGTTCTGGATTCAGACGCCGTACGACACCCAACCCGCTTCACCCGGCAACGGCGTGCATGTCGGTTTCATGGCCGCCTCGAAGGACGAGGTTGATGCCTTCTTCAAGGCAGCACTTGCTGCCGGCGGCACCGAAGATGGCACCCCCGGACACCGTCACGAATATGGCGAACCCTATTACGGCTGCTTCGTCCGCGATCCTGATGGCAACAAGATCGAAGCGGCTTACTGGGACATGGCCCTGGCAAAAAAGCTGGGTCTGTTGTGACCCGGCTCAGTGCCCCTTCAACGCCAACCAAATGCCCGCCGCCGCAAGGCATGTTCCGCTGATCACTTCAATCATCCGGATGCGTTTGTGTGACAACCACGCCCCCGCCTGCCCGGCCAGGACGGCATAGCCGGCGTCAGTGATCATCGCGATTGCCACAAAACTGCCACCCAGCAGAAGTGTCTCGTACGCCGGATCGCCAACCTTGCTCAGAAACGGCGGGATCATCATTCCAAACAAGACCAGCACCTTCGGATTGGAGATCGTGACGAAGAATGCCTGCAGGAAAAAGCCCCTGCTACTGCGTACAATGGGTGTGCCTTGCCCGAGGTCGCCTTTGGACGTCAGCAACTTGAACCCGAGCCACACCAGATAGGCCGCACCGACATAGCGCAGCGCGTCAAACCATACGCCCATCAGATGTATGGCTGCCGTCAGTCCAAGCGCGGCGATCACCAGCCAGACACATCCTGCGGCAACGGTACCTGCAACATTCATCAACCCCGCCCGCGTGCCATAGCGCAGCGAATTGGCAATGATCACGGTCACCGTGGGGCCAGGCACCACAGCCAGCGCAAATGCAGCTAGGCAAAATGCCAGATAGGAGTCGAGCCCGATCATAAAGCCATAAAGCCACACCGGCAGAAACCGGGCAAGTTTGGCAACCCCGCCCTATTCGCCGTTGTCAGCACCATCTTCACCGATGTGTTCGACGGAAACCACATGCTCGTCATCAGCCGTGTCGAAGACAATCACGCCCTGTGCCGAACGTCCGGTCTTGCGGATGTCATGCACCGGGCAACGGATCATCTGGCCCTGGTCTGTGACCAGCATGATTTCGTCTTGCTCTTCAACCGCGAAAGACGCCACCAGCGGGCCGTTGCGGTCATTCACCGCCATGGCCGTGATGCCTTTGCCGCCACGCCCCGACACGCGATACTCGTAGGCCGAACTGCGCTTGCCAAAACCATTCGAGGAAATGGTGAGGATCACCTGCTCCGCTGCCCCCATCTCGGCATAGCGTTCCTGCGAGAGCATTGACTCAACCGGTGTCTCATCATCATCGGCTTGCGTCGCCTCGTCACCGGCAACCGCGCGTGACATTTTCACGAAGGCCGCACGTTCCTGCGGCGTTGCCTCGAAATGCTTGATGATCGACATGGAGATAACCTTGTCGTCGTTCTCAAGTCTGATCCCGCGCACCCCATCAGACTCGCGCCCTTTGAACACGCGAATATCGTTGACCTCGAAGCGGATGCACTGGCCCTGCGCCGTGGTCAGCAGCACGTTGTCCTGCTCCAGTGCCAGATCGACACCAATAATGGCGTCACCGGCATCGAGGCGCATGGCACGTTTGCCGTTGCGGTTGATTTGCTCGAAGTCTTCCAGCTCGTTGCGGCGCACGTTGCCGCTTTGTGTCGAGAACATCAGGAACGGCTTTTCCGCCCCTTCCACAAGTTCAGGCAACGGCAGGATGGTGGTGATGCGTTCATTGGCTTCCAGCGGCAGGATATTGATCAGGGCCTTGCCCCGAGCCGTCGGATTGCCCAGCGGCAAGCGCCACACCTTCATCCGGTAGACTGTGCCAGCGGACGAGAAGAACAACAGCGGCGTATGGGTGTTCGCCACGAACATCTTGGTGACGAAATCTTCTTCACGCACGGCTGCACCAGCCTTGCCCTTGCCGCCACGGCGCTGCGCCCTGTAAGCAGATAGCGGCACGCGCTTGACGTAGCCCGCGTGGCTCACTGTCACCACCATGTCTTCGCTCTGGATCAGGTCCTCGTCGTCGACCTCACCTTCGTTCTCGACGATTTCGGTGCGGCGCGGCGTGGCAAATGCCGTCTTCACCTCGTTCAGTTCATCCTTGATGATCTGCCGCATGCGCGTGCGCGATGCGAGAATGTCGAGATAGTCCTTGATCTCGACCGCGAGCTTTTCCAGTTCCTCGGTAATTTCTTCAAGCCCGAGCTGCGTCAGGCGCTGCAGGCGCAGTTCCAGAATGGCACGGGCCTGCTCGTCCGACAGGCGGTAGGTGCCGTCACCCTTCAGCTTGTGGCGTGGATCGGCAATGAGCGCGATCAAAGGTTCCAGCTGCTTCGCCGGCCAGTTGCGCGCCATCAACGCTTCGCGCGCTTCGGCTGCATCCTTGGAGGCGCGGATGAGACGGATTACTTCGTCGATATTGGCAACCGCAATGGCAAGACCGACCAAGACATGGGCCCGGTCGCGGGCTTTCTTCAGCAGGAACTTGGTACGCCGGGCAATCACGTCTTCGCGGAACGAAACGAAGGCGCGCAGCAAATCCAGCAGATTCAACTGCTCTGGGCGTCCCCCCAGAAGGGCAATGTTGTTGATGCTGAAAGTCGACTGCATGGCCGAGTAGCGCCACAACTGGTTCAGCACGATTTCCGGTTCCGCATCGCGCTTCAGCTCGATCACCACGCGCATGCCTTCGCGCGAACTTTCATCGCGAATGTCGGATATGCCTTCCAGCTTCTTTTCGCGCACCAGTTCGGCCATGCGCTCGATCATCTGCGATTTGTTGATCTGGTAAGGGATCTCGGTGACGATCAGCGCCGGACGGTCCTTGCGAATGTCTTCGACCTCGACACGCGACCGCATGACGATTGAGCCACGCCCCGTCATGAATGCGCTCTTGATACCTGAGCGCCCAAGGATGATGGCACCTGTCGGGAAGTCCGGCCCCGGAATGATCGGCAGCAATTCTTCGACCGTGATGTCCGGCTTGTCGATGAGTGCCAACGTGGCATCAATCACTTCGCCCAGATTGTGCGGCGCCATGTTGGTGGCCATGCCAACGGCAATGCCACCAGAGCCATTGACCAGCAGGTTTGGATACTTGGCGGGCAGAACCGTTGGTTCACGGAATTCATTGGAATAGTTGAACTGGTACTCAACCGTATCCTTGTCGAGGTCGTCGAGCAGCGGAATGGCTGCCTTGGCCAGACGCGATTCGGTATAGCGGTCAGCAGCAGGCGGATCGCCGTCGACGGAACCGAAGTTGCCCTGGCCGTCGATCAAAGGCAGGCGCAGCGAGAAGTCCTGCGCCATGCGCACCAGCGCGTCGTAAATCGCCAGGTTGCCGTGGGGATGGTACTTGCCCATGACGTCACCGACGATACGGGCAGACTTCTTGTAGGGCTTGTCCGGCGTGAAACCGTTCTCGTGCATGGTATAGAGAATGCGGCGATGCACCGGTTTCAGGCCATCACGCACGTCCGGCAGCGCACGGCTGACGATGACCGACATCGCATAGGAGAGATAGCTCGAGCGCATCTCCTCTTCGATGGTGATCGGCGATATCTCGTTCGGATTGGCAGGCGGAAGATCCGCCTTGTCATCTTTCTTGTCGGCCACAAATGCCTCTGCTGATTCCCGCTGCGTGCCTGCCGTTTTCGCCTTGGTTCATGGGCGAAAAAGCGACTCGCAAACCCAGCCTGAACTGTAGCCGTTCAGAACTTCCGGAGCAATGGAATCAGCGTGATTTTACCCGCTCAAATCAGCGGAAAAGCAGCCTCAAATCTTGCGAATGGAGAGACCGCCGCCCTGGTAGGCGCCGTTGTCGCCGGAAAGCGTGGCGCAGCGCCGTTGACCGTTGTTCCACTTGTTCCAGGCGATGCACAGCTTCTGTCCCTGCACGGTCCAGAAGCCGCGGTCCTGCTCGCCCTTGGCACGGCCGGTGATCACGCCGTTGGGGCGCATGGACACGGTCATATTGACCAGACCCATGACGTTGACGGCATAGCGGCCAGGCGCAAGCTTGCGCAGTTCGGCGGGATTGAGTGCATCACCGGCAAAGGCACCGGAACACAGGGCGCAAATGGCAGCAGCCGCCAACAGCGGAGTGTGGAGTTTCATGGCTAACCTCGGAATCGATTAATTGTTGCAGTGCAACAAGCCGTCAAATGTGACGATTGTGAGGCCCAGTCAAGCTTTATTCAGCCGGCTTTGGCAGCCATCAAATTGGCCCCAGCACGCACAGTTAGCTCAGAACGGCACTTCATCATCGAGATCACGCGCGAAGCTCTGTTTGGCACCGCCAGAGCTGCGCGGCCGCTCCATCGGCGAGGACGAGCCAAACTCATCACTGCCACCACCAAAACCACCGCCGGCGCTGTCGCCGCTGCCCGGCTTGCCACCCAGCATGGTGAGCGTGCTGTTGAAGTTCTGCAGCACCACTTCGGTGGAATACTTGTCGACGCCGTCCTTGTCGGTCCACTTGCGGGTCTGCAACTGACCCTCAATGTAAACCGTCGAGCCCTTCTTCAAATACTGTTCTGCCACCTTGGCAATGTTGTCATTGAAAATGACCACACGGTGCCACTCGGTTTTTTCCTTGCGCTCACCGGTCGACTTGTCGCGCCAGTTCTCCGACGTCGCGATGGAAAGATTGACGATGGCCTTGCCATCTTGCGTATGGCGCACTTCCGGGTCCTTGCCCAGGTTGCCCACCAGAATTACCTTGTTCACCGAACCAGCCATCACACATCTCCTGTAGTACTGAGCAAATTCTTGATTGTCCTGTCATAGTCGGCGAGTGCGGCGCCTGCACGGCCCAATCCGCAACCATCCACAACAACCCTGTCGTTCGCTATATGTTCCTTGAATGGTCAAAAAACAAGACCCGGATTGATGTCCGGGCCTTGTCATGTTGCAACAGCGAAGTGCGGCAGTCCGAAAACCTTAGCCACGGCTGAAAAGACGGGCAATCTTGGCAAGGGTCTTGGTCTTGCGAGCCACCGGAGCATGGTGCTTGGGCTTCTGGTCATGCATCATGGCGGTGCTGTAAACGTCTGAATATGTTTCGAGAATCCAGTTCATAGTCGACTTCCTTATGGCTTGTTCAGGACCTCTTCCTGATGTCTGTAAGGTAACTTCGCAGGCGCAATAACACAAACTGCGAAAACTGACATGACACGTTAGAAAATGTTACATGAATCATGTTATGGACCTGCCATGGCCCGCCGTCTCCCCTCCCTCAACGCCCTCAAGGCTTTTGAAGCCGCCGCCCGAAACGAGAGTTTCACCGAAGCAGCAGGCGAACTTTTCGTCACCCACGCTGCCATCAGCCGCCACATCCGCGAGTTGGAAGAATATCTCGGCACCGAACTTTTCACCCGCACTGGACGGGGCGTCGCCCTCACCGAAGCTGGCCGCCGTTTCGGCCAGCAACTCACCCCACTTTTCGATCAACTGGCAGATGCCTCCCGTGAGGCCGCTGCCGTTGGCACGGCCCGCACCCTCAAGGTGTCGGTGGAACCGGCAATAGCCTCACGCTGGCTGGTCGGACGGCTTGGCAAGTTCGGTGAACTCCATCCCGACATTGAACTCTCCATCGACGCCTCAAACCGCCTCGTTGATTTCTACGCCGACGACTACGACCTCGCCATCCGCTATGGCCGTGGCCCGTGGGATGATGTCGAGATGTTCAAACTCTCCGACGTCGTGATCTTCCCCGTTTGTGCACCAACGCTCATCACCGGCCAAAACAACCTGCAACCCGCGCAGCTCAGTGACTTCACCCTGCTGCATGAAAGCCGCAAGGAATACTGGGCCGACTGGCTGAAGGAAGCAAAGGTCGAGGGCGAGATGGACTGGCGTGGCACCATCTTTCAGAACCATCTTGCCATTGAAGCTGCCGAATCGGCTCAGGGCTTCGCATTGGGCGATCAGATCCTCTGCACCGATTCTCTTGTGGATGGCTGGCTTCTACGTCCCTTCACAATCGACATGAAGGATCACGGCAGCTATTGGATTGTGCGCAAGAAGGGATCGAAGGAGCAAGCCACTGCCCGCGCCTTTCGCGAATGGCTGATGGGAGAAATGGTGGAAACGAACCGCCGCTTCCTGATGATCAAGGCGAAAGACCAGAAGCAGTCCGGCAAACCCGCACCCTCAACGTGAGGCACGATGACGAAGACCAAGGCTAAGACCACGAAGACGGCACGCGCACCTGCTAAACCCCGCGCCAAGAAACTCAAGTATGATTGCCTCAAATGTCCGGGCTATTGCTGTTCCTATCCAGTGATTGAAGTGAAAGACCGCGACGCCGCTCGCATCGCCAAGCACTTTGGCTTGCCACTGGAAAAAGCGGAGAAGAAGTATTTCAAGTCTGTCGAAGGCTACAAGCGCGTCATGCGCCGCAAGGCTGACAAACATTTCGGCAAGATCTGTCAGTTCTTCGACACCAATGCACGCCGTTGCACCATCTACTTCGCACGCCCCTCGACCTGCCGCGAATTCCCTGGCGACGACAACTGCGGCTACTGGGACTTCCTCGCCTTTGAACGCGAGACCCAGAAGGATGATGCCTTCATTTCCTCAACCTGGAATATTGAAAGCTAGGGTAAAACTCCAATCGCCAGCATTTGACTTTGGCTTTGGCCAAACGAGACTTCAAGCCGGTTGATTTACCGAAATATTACACCTATCCCCTAATTGTTCAGGAGAATTTTTGGCATGAGGACAATCAACAAATCCCGAGACGACTATGAACGGAAATGGGCTCGTTCCCACGCCGTTTTTGATGAGTTTCTCTCGAAGAACAATGGAGGCAATGCAGCGGATGCTGTGACTTACATGACCCACAGGGCTGTAACAAATCTCGCAAGACGCCCGCGCTTCAGTCACTACTTTTCAAACTTGGGCCTCAAGAAGAACGAAAGATCGCAGTTTCTTGAAAGATTGGTGGTTGTAGACGGCAAATATCAGATTGTCCCATTCGACACGCAAGTCGCCCAGCCTTTCCAGTATCTTGTTGACGTGCTCAGAGCCTCAAACGTTGACACGATCGTCGAATTGGGAAGTGGATATGGCCGGATACTTTTCCAGCTTTGGGAAGACCTAAAGCACCAACTCCCAAATAGGCAGTTTGCATTTCATGCATGCGAGTTGACAGAAGGTGGACGTGCGCTGAACAAGGAAATTCACCAACTGTCTCCAGAAATGGATTTGAGTATCCATTATTTCAACTATTACGAACCTGATCTATCCTTCCTCACAAAAGACAGAAAAGTGCTGTTCTTCTCGCTACAATCAATCGAACAAATTCCAGAAGTCCCGTTGGTACTTGCCAATTCACTCGTGAACTTCAAACCCGGAACATTAGGTATTCATTTTGAGCCAATTGGTTGGCAGTCGGATGCCTCGCTGCTGGCTGAGCGCTACAAAAAAGAAGACAGCCTGATTGCCAAAATCAGCATTGCAACCAAAAAAATTACGTCGGGTGCCGCTCGCATTTTGGGCCTGTCTACGGGTTTTCCCGGAATATCCGTCGATCGCAGCGACATTGGCTCATCTAAGAGTGTGTCACGAAATTCAGCAGCATGGTCCATTCGCAAGAGCTACAACCGAAATATGATTCCACTTTTCACCGAACCACCGATCAAAGAAAAAGTGGACATCGTAAAGCTCCAAATCGATGCTTTCGGTGATGTTCCCTTCAATCCAACGTCGATCCTCCACTGGAAGCCAAATAGTCCGCCCCATTCCGGTCAAATTAACCGCGCATCGGTCTTTGCTCACGAAACTGTTGCGTCCATGAACGACATGGCGTCAATCTGATGGAATGATGCTGATGGCGAAACTGACACTCAAACCGGTACTGACTGCGATCTTCGCGGTCGGCCTCGGACTGTGCACCAGTCCGGCGGCACGCGCTGATACGGTCGAGCTCGTCTATGTGGTTGAAGTTGCGGGCTCAACAATTATGAAGGCCGCATACGCCACCACCATCAATGGTGGCAGTTTTGAATCAGTCGTCTCGGGAAAGACCTCAGGTATCTCGAACATGTTCACTGGATACAGGATGAATTTGTCGGCCAATGGCCACTTCGCAGATGGCATTTTCCGGCCGGAAATTTACGAGAACGACCGCAAGAAGAAGGGCAAGAAGGCCAAATCCACCGGTCTCACTTGGCTGGCAGATGGTGCCGTGACCGTTGGCAGCGCCAACGGCGTTGAATCGCCCCCACCAGCTGTAGCCGCCGTCATCGGCAAGTCCACCTCTGACCCACTGACGGCCATCCTGAAAATGGCCAACAACCAGTCAGAAAAACCGTGCTCGGGAAAATATCGTGTTTATGACGGCAAGGATGTCTACGATCTCGCCCTGTCCTTCCGCAAATCCGTAACGCTCGCCAGTGCCAGCAACAGCAAGGCCATGGAGTGCAAACTCACCTGGACACCTGTGGCTGGCGTCGCTGTCGACAAGGGCGAAACAGACGTGGAAGTCTATTCTGTGGTGCTCGCCCCCATGCAACTCGCATCAGGCACGGTGCTGCATCTGCCGGTCCGCATGGTCGGCAAGACCAAGGGCTTGAGTGTCGTCATCTCCACCGCCGCCGTCGCTGTGGACGGACAAGCTGTCAGCGCAGAATTGTCGAACTGAAAGGGAGATGCCAAAGGCGCCCCTCGCCAACCGGCTCAGAAACGGTAGCGAATGCCCGTTGTGATAAAGGTCGAACCGCTCACCACGCCATCGAACAGGCCGAACACGCCAGAGCGATGATGAAAGCGCAGCATCAGTTCAAGATCTTTGTGTTCCGGAAGGGCAAAGGTAATTTCCGGGCCCATGTAGTGCAGCAACTTGGAATTCTCGCCTCCGGCGTCACGGCCACGCTCGAAGGCTGAATTCTCCGTCAGGAAGCTGACGCCAGTATTGACCGCAATCGTTGTATAAACAGTGTCATTCCAGAAAAAATCATCATAGCGCAAATAGGCGGCCAGCCAGCCCTCGCCCAAGCTCTCATCGCCAAAGCGAAATGACGCGCCAGCCTCGCCTTCAATGGTGATGTCATCACCCAGGCCAAACGGCAGGCCATCGCCGATGAAGTCCGACAAGGTTCCGACGCGATAGTTATAAGCAGCACCGACGATGCCAATATCCCTCATGTCGTTTGTCCACGGCATGAAAATGCTTTCGGTAAAGTTGGTGTCGGTCACCTGCCCGGCAAAAAGGGCAACCGAATGGGCGCCACCGCGGCTTTCATCGGCCAGCGCTGCAGAAGACAAGGCGCCTGCACACAGCGCGGTTGAAATGAAACGGGCCAGCAAAGACAAATGAACCTACCGGGAAAAAGAGTTGCCGAGATTCGCATTTTAGGCCGAAGCCCCGGCAAAGCAAAGCGCAAACTTGCCGCGGCAGCTGGTTGTGGATGCACCCCCCGCATCACACACTGGGACTGCTGAGCTTGCGCAAAACAGCTTTTCCTTGCCCATTCCAGACCCGGCCAAAGCCGGCAGGCACATCAGCGGCAAGGGCAGGAGTTCGAGCCAATGCAGCGATTGTCTCATCTGAACATCTTGGCCGTAAGGCCATTGCAGCCATAGGTCATGGCGAGATGACATCACCTCCAAACTGCTACTCTGTCAACCGGCCCGGCGGAGCACCAGCAAGCGGGCGCAAAATCGAGTGTGGATTTTGCGCCCGCACTCAAATTTTCAATCGTCAACTCAACGCCAGCCCCAAAGCTCCACGTACGCGGCACCATTGCCATTCGGCAGCTTGCCATAGTGGAATGTCACATCACGCACGAAGCGCTTGTTGAAGCGCAGATTGAGCTTTCGCGACGACGTGCCCTGGCCGATCTTCAGGCGAGTATTGAAGTGCTGTGCGCCACCAATCGTATAGTCGACATTGATGTCATAGACGTAGACATCATTGCCCGAGGCATGGAAGGACACCTTGCGGAACAGGCCCTTGCCGACACCGACATGAATGACATCCCGGTCAAGAAAGCGACCAACACGGCGGCGTCCAAGAAACACCGGAAGTGCAGCCTCGGCTTCTGTGATGGCAATGCCGGAAGCAGCAATGCCGACGGCACCCGTGAATGCAGTTCTCAAGAAATTGCGGCGATCCATTTTCATCTCCATTCGTTGTGCCACCTCGGAATGTTCCACCATCTGGTGAATGAGCAAGTTATAGGACCAATGCCGCATGAACCTGAGATGAACTCTGGCGAAAGCGATCTGTCAGCGTTCTCTGGCACTGGTCCCGAAGCCAGGCTGAACCTTGTCAAGTTGCCAACAATCCCCTAGCCCCGGAGACTTCCGCAACAGCGCAATCTTCAGCAAATGTCCCTCCGTCATCCTCTCCATCTCTCAACGACCACAGGACTCATTCTTGTGGGCGCTGCCGCTCTCACATGGAGTTTCGGCGGTACCATTGCCCGCTTCATCGAGGCCCCTGACAGTTGGACCGTCGTCTTCTGGCGGTCGCTCTTCGCCACGCTCTTTCTTGTTTGTTTCATGATCATCAAGGATGGACCTGCCGGCACACTTGCGCGCATCAGATCGATGGGCCTGCCGGGCCTTGCGGTCGGCTGTTGTTTCGCCATCGCCTCAACGTGTTTTGTCGTTGCGCTGGCCCACACGACTGTTGCCAATATCCTCCTCATGCAGGCAGGTGCGCCGTTGCTTGCGGCCCTCCTCTCATTTGTATTCTTTGGCGAACGGGTCAACAGCGCCACCTGGCTTGCCATCGCCGCCGTCATCGCGGGTGTCGGGATCATGGTGTCACAATCCCTCACCGGAAAGGTATCCCTGTTGGGAGACGGTCTGGCGGTCATCATCACCATTGCCTTTTCAGTGGCCACCGTGATCACGCGCCGTCACTCCACCATTGAAATGGTACCTGCCGTCTGCTTCGGCACGGCGCTCGCCGGCTTGTTTTCAGGTTTCATGGCCAGCGGCCTCGCAGTCTCGGGACCCGACTTCGCCTGGCTCATTCTCTTCGGGGCTGTGAACCTGGGCTTGGGGCTCGCCATGTTTGTGTTGGGGGCCAGAGCCGTACCCGCCGCCCTCGCCACACTGATCTCGACGCTGGAACCGGTTTTCGCACCCCTCTGGGTCTGGCTCGTCCACGCCGAAGTCCCCGCCACCATGACGCTGATCGGCGGCGGCGTGGTCTTCACGGCACTCCTGCTCCACGTGCTTCAGCAATTGCGCACCGCCCGGGGTTGAAGTTCGCTGACATGTGGAAACCACATCACTGCTGACACAGTCCTGCCACGACCGGGCTATTCTCTGCCTCCTTGTCAATGTTCCTGTTTTATTCTAGTCCCTTGCCATGGCCGACCATAAACGTGTGATTTCCATTCAGGGTGCCCGCGAGCACAATCTGAAAAACGTCTCTCTTGAATTGCCACGTGACAAACTCATCGTTTTCACGGGGCTGTCGGGCTCTGGCAAGTCCTCGCTCGCTTTCGACACCATCTATGCCGAGGGCCAGCGCCGCTATGTCGAATCGCTGTCGGCCTATGCCCGCCAGTTCCTCGAAATGATGCAGAAGCCGGATGTGGATCAGATCGACGGTCTCTCGCCCGCCATTTCCATCGAGCAGAAGACCACCATCCGCAACCCGCGCTCGACCGTCGGCACCGTCACCGAAATCTACGACTACATGCGGCTGCTTTTTGCCCGCGTCGGCGTTCCCTACTCACCCGCCACCGGCTTGCCGATCGAAGCCCAGACCGTGACGCAAATGGTCGACCGCGTCATGGCGCTGCCCGAAGGCACCCGCCTCTACATCCTCGCCCCCATCGTCCGTGGCCGCAAGGGCGAGTACCGCAAGGATCTTCTGGATTTGCAAAAGAAGGGCTTCCAGCGCGTCAAGGTTGATGGCCAGTTTTACGAGATCGATGCGACCCCTGCCCTCGACAAGAAATTCAAGCACGACATTGATGTGGTCGTGGACCGCATCGTGGTCCGTGACGACATCGCCACCCGCCTCGCCGACAGTTTTGAAACAGCCCTGAAACTCGCCGACGGTCTTGCCATCGCCGAATTCACCGACAAGCCACTGCCCGCCTCGCAGACCTCGGAGGAAGGCACCAACAAGTCGAAGAACGAGACGCACGAACGCATCATGTTCTCCGAGCGTTTCGCCTGCCCCGTCTCCGGTTTCACCATTGAGGAAATCGAGCCGCGCCTGTTCTCTTTCAACAATCCCTTTGGCGCTTGCCCCACCTGCGATGGCCTCGGCACCGAACTGAAGTTTGAAGCTGAACTCGTTGTTCCAGACTCGTCGCTCTCACTTCGCGATGGTGCCATTGCACCCTGGGCCAAGACCGGCGCCACCTCGCCCTACTACATGCAGACCCTGGAGGCCGTGGCCAAACACTACAAGGCCTCCATGACGACGCCGTGGAAGGATCTTTCCAAAAAGGTGAAGGACGCCATCCTCAACGGCACCGGCGAAGACGACATCTCCATCACCTATGATGATGGCCTGCGCACCTACAAGACCAAGAAGCCATTTGAAGGCGTGATCGGCAACATCGAGCGGCGCTGGCGCGAAACCGACAGCGACTGGATGCGCGAAGAACTGGCCCGCTACCAGTCCGACCATCCCTGCCATGTCTGCGAAGGTTTCCGCCTCAAGCCCCAGGCCTTGGCGGTCAAGATCGACAACCTGCACATCGGTCACGTCTCGCAGTTTTCCATCGCCGATGCTGACAAGTGGTACCGCCAACTCGATGGCAAGCTCACCGCCAAGCAGCAGGAAATCGCCGCCCGCATCCTCAAGGAAATTCGCGAGCGCCTGAAATTCCTCGTCGATGTCGGTTTGAACTATCTCTCGCTCAGCCGCGTGTCCGGCACGTTGTCCGGTGGCGAAAGCCAGCGCATCCGCCTTGCCTCGCAGATCGGTTCCGGCCTCACTGGTGTCCTCTATGTGCTGGACGAACCCTCGATCGGCCTGCACCAGCGCGACAATGATCGCCTGCTCAAGACCCTCATCCACCTCCGCGATATCGGCAATACCGTGATCGTGGTTGAACACGACGAAGACGCCATCAAGCTCGCCGATCATGTCGTCGACATCGGCCCCGGTGCGGGCATCAATGGTGGCCGCGTGGTGGCGCAGGGAACGCCTGAACAGGTGATGCAGAACCCTGAAAGTCTCACTGGCAAATATCTCGTCGGTATCGAACAAGTGCCGGTTCCCCACACCCGCCGCAAGTGGGAGGCCCGGCGCTCGATCCGCATCCACGGCGCCCGCGCCAACAATCTGAAGAATGTCTCGGCAGAAATTCCGCTTGGCGTCTTCACCTGCATCACCGGCGTCTCCGGCGGCGGCAAGTCTACATTGCTCATCGATACGGTCTACCGGGCGCTGGCCCGCAAGCTCATGGGCTCGCGTGAAGCGCCGCTGGAACATGACCGTATCGAAGGTGTCGAACATCTCGACAAGATCATCGACATTGACCAGTCACCCATCGGCCGCACGCCGCGCTCCAATCCGGCAACCTACACTGGCGCATTCACACCCATCCGTGACTGGTTTGCCGGCCTGCCGGAAGCCAAGGCTCGCGGCTATGGACCGGGCCGCTTCTCCTTCAACGTCAAGGGTGGACGCTGCGAAACCTGCCAGGGCGATGGCGTCATCAAGATCGAAATGCACTTCCTGCCGGACGTCTATGTCACCTGCGATGCCTGCCACGGCCACCGCTACAATCGCGAAACCCTCGAGATCAAGTTCAAGGACAAGTCCATTGCCGATGTGCTGGACATGACCGTTGCCGAAGGCGCCGATTTCTTCAAGGCCGTGCCTTCAGTGCGCAACATTCTTGAAACCCTGCAGCGTGTCGGCCTCGGCTACATCAAGATCGGCCAGCAGGCGACAACCCTGTCGGGCGGCGAAGCGCAACGTGTGAAACTGGCCAAGGAACTCTCGCGCCGTGCCACCGGCCGCACCCTGTATCTGCTCGATGAACCCACAACCGGACTGCACTTCCACGACGTCAGGAAGTTGCTCGAAGTGCTGCACGAGTTGGTTGACCAGGGCAACACCGTCGTGGTCATCGAACACAACCTCGAAGTCATCAAGACAGCCGACTGGATCATCGACTCTCGGCCCCGAAGGCGGCGACCTCGGCGGCGAAGTGGTGGTGGCCGGAACACCCGAGGATGTGGCCAAGGAAAAGCGCTCATACACCGGTCACTACCTGAAAGACGTACTCAAGCGGCCAAGGAAAGAGGCAGCGGAGTAAGCGCAAGTCGCGGCGTTACTGGTTGTCGATATCCCCCTGCGTCACCTGATAGTTGGCAGTGAACTGCGTTGTGGCGGCGGGTGCAAGTGAGGCCACCAGTGCAGGCGATGGTGTGGGCGGCGTGCCAGTGCCGCTGTGCACGTCACTCACCGACACATTGGCAATGGTTACGTTGCCGGTGTTGGTCACATCATAAGTGTAGGTGATGATGTCACCCGGATCGGCCTCACCCAATGTGCCGTTGTCGACGGTGATGACGAAAGTCTTGTCAATCACCATCGTCGCTGTTTGCGTCACCGGCGTTGTCACGGCGGCTGACGTTGCAGGGGCCGTCTGCGCTGTATCGAACGTCGCGGAGTTGGAGAACGTGCCGCCGTCGTTCATGTCCGAAAGTGTCACGGCATAAGTGGCGCCGTAGAGCCAGATTTCACCCACATCAATCGCACCATCGGTGTCCGTGTCGCCGGAACTGTAGGTGGGTCCGCTGGTCAGCGTGCGAGCGCCCACGCCCTGTACGAGCGTGTCGGTGAGGCTCAAGCCGGTCAGCGTCTGGTTGCCGGTATTGTTGATGGTGATGAGATAGGAAATGGTCTGGCCCGTGGCCGTGACCGGATTGGGCCCGCCATTCTGGCCTTTGAGGATCGAAAAGGACGCCGAGCGCGTCACTGCTGTCGTCACCGTGTTGGAGGTGGCAGGCGCTGTCTGCGATGTGTCGAACGTGGCATTGTTGGTGTAACTGCCGGTACCGTCTATGTCGGCCTGCGGCACGCTATAGCTCGCGGCATAGATCCATGTTTCGCCAACGTCGATCGTGCCATCGCTGTCCGTGTCACCGCTCGAATACGCGGGCCCGCTCGTCAAGGTGCGAGCCGATCCTCCCAGCTGGAATGTGTCGGAAATCGAAAGTCCGGTGAGAGACTGGTTTCCAGTGTTGGCAATGGTGATTGAATAGCCGATCACCTGCCCTGCTGCCGTGACCGGCGAAGGACCAGACGACTGGGCTTTGACGTTGGTGAAGGTAGCTGTGCGCGTAACGTTGGTTGTGACGGTGTTGGAGGTCACCGGTGCGGTCTGTGCCGTATCAAAAACGTTGACGTTGGTGTAACTTCCGGTGCCGTCAATGTCACTTTGAGGCACGGTATAATTGGCCGAATAGATCCAGATTTCAGTTGTGTCGATGGCACCATCACTGTCGGTATCACCGCTGGCATAGCTCGGACCGCTGGTCAACGTACGTGCTGCACCGCCCAACTGGAACGTATCACTGACCACAACCGGCGCTGTCAGTGTTTGATTGCCAGTGTTGTCAATCGTAATGGAATAGGTGATGACCTGTCCTGCTGCCGTAATCGGCGAAGGTCCACCGGACTGTGCCTTGACATTGGTGAAGGATGGCGAACGCGTCACTGGTGTTGTCACGGTATTCGACGTCACAGGCGCAGTCTGTACGGTATCGAACACCAACAAATTGGTGAAACTGCCGGTGGCATCAAGGTCGGCCTGGACGACGGTATAGCTTGCGGCATAGATCCACGTTTCACCAACATCGATGGCACCATCGCTGTCCGTGTCACCGCTGGAATAGGCAGGCGCGCTGGTCAAAGTGCGGGCAACCCCGCCCAGTTGGAAGGTATCGCTCACAACCGTTGGCGTGGTCAGGGTTTGGTTGCCGGTGTTGGCAATGGTAATGGAATATGTGATTGTCTGCCCCGGCAGAGTCACCGGGTTTGATCCACCCGACTGCGCCTTCACGTTAGTGAAGGATGGCGTGCGCGTGACCGGTGTCGTCACCGTGTTGGAGGTAACGGGCGCAGTCTGCGCCGTGTCAAATACATTCAAGTTCGTGAAGCTGCCGGTCGCATCCAGGTCAGCTTGCGTGACAGTGTAGCTGGCCGAATATAGCCACACTTCGGTTGTGTCGATGGCACCGTCACTGTCGGTGTCTCCACTGGAATATGCGGGAGTGCTGGTCAGCGTGCGCGCTGCTCCACCCAATTGAAAGGTGTCACTCACCAGTGTTGGCGCCGTCAGCGTGACGTTGCCGGTGTTGTCGATTGTGATGGAGTAGTTGATCACCTGCCCCGCCGTGGTCACCGGGTTTGAACCGCCGGACTGCGCCTTCACGTTGGTGAATGACGGGCTTTGCGTGATCGTGGTGACGGCAGCAGCTGATGTGGCTGGTGGCAATTCGGCAGGGTCAAAGGTGGCGGTATTGGAAAAGTTGCCACCCGTATCAATGTTGGCCTGAGTCACGGCGCGCGTCGCAGTGTAAACCCAGGTCTCAGTGTCCTGCAGAATACCGTCGCTGTTGCTGTCGCCTGACGTGAGTGTCGGTCCTGAAGTGAGTGTGGTGCCCACCCCATTGAACAGCAGCGTATCGGTCAAGACAGGAGCCGTCAGAACCGCCGTGCCAGTGTTGTCCACGGTGATCGTATAAGTGACGGTGCCTGGTGCAGCGATCGACGCGACACTGGCAGACTTCGCTATGGTGAAAGCTGGATTGTCGTTGTCGAAAATCGTGAATGTTGGCGTCGGCGTGAAGGTGATGCCGCCGTAGCCAGTGCCACTGGCAGCAATGCTGGCGGGCGTGCAGGAGTGCGTGCCCTCGGCCACAACGTCATTGGTTGCAGTAACCGTCACGGTCTGCGGTGTAGTGAAATTGGCGGAGGTGAATGTCAGAGTCGCGGGCGCAAACGTGCATTGTGCGCTTGTGCCAATGGTGACGGTGACGGCTGAACTTCCCGCCGGCGGACTCACTGGCTGGACGGTGAAGGAAGCAGTGTCACCGCCTTCTGTTGCCGACGCATCGGTCACGGTGACCGTCAATGCCGAAAGACCCCAACGCAAGGTGAAACCGCCCTGCGCGCTGTTCTGATATGTGTCGACCTGGAACCGGTAAGTCGTTCCCGAGACAGCGCTGAACGACAGGAAGCTGCCATAGTTCGCGTTGACTGTGCTGTTGCATCCGGTCGTGTCATCATTGGTGCCGACGGCTGTCAGCGCGTTGACTGCTGCACCGGTATAGGCCCCGAGTGTGGTGTCGGTACTGGTAACTGTTTCGCCGGTGATGTTGCAGGTGCCGATGGTGAAGAGGCCGCTGGCTGGAGCCGTCCATGAGTACCAGTCAGAGGTCGTCGCGCCTCCGGTGAAGTTTGGTTCGCCGCCTTGGCCGGACATGCCAACTGTGGTGCCAACGATCGATCCGGAGCTTCCAGTCAGAGTGGTTCCGGGAAAAGCGTCGGAAGCCGCGGCAACGGTGCTGATGGCAAATAGCACCACCCAGACCAACGCGATACACCTGACAAACAACCCAAACATCACTGAACGTCCCGGAACAATTCTTCCCTTTCTAGGTCGATAGGGTTAATTTTCCGAGAACAACTCTCTTATTGGTTGCATAATTGCAATTGGCACTACTTTAAATAAAAAGGCCGCCCCACTCGGGCGGCCTCTTCAAAACCATTGTGAAACAGCGGCTTAGCGCTTGGAGAACTGGAAGCGACGGCGCGCCTTGGCGCGGCCATACTTCTTGCGTTCCACCGTACGGCTATCGCGCGTCAGGAATCCGGCCTTCTTGAGAATGCCACGCAATTCCGGTTCAAAATTGGTGAGCGCGCGGGCAATGCCATGACGAACGGCACCGGCCTGGCCAGAAAGTCCACCACCAACGACTGTGCAAACAATGTCCAGTTCGGTGAGACGGTTCGACGTGACCAGCGGCTGCTGCAGGATCATGCGCAGCACCGGGCGGGCGAAATAGGTTTCGATGGTCTTGCCGTTGACCGTGATCTTGCCCTTGCCGCGCTTCACCCACACACGTGATGTGGCGTCCTTGCGGCGGCCGGTGGCATAGGCACGGCCCTGCTTGTCGAGCTTGGGCACCGCCGGCACTGCGGGAGCCGCAGCAGCTGACGTCGAACCGAGGCCCATGGCCTCGCCCAGGTTGGCGAGAGTTGTTGCTTCAGCCATGGTCAATTAGCCTCTCACGGAATTCTTGGCGTTCAAGGCCTTCACATCGAGCGTCACAGGGTTCTGTGCCTCGTGCGGATGGGCCGCGCCTTTGTAGATGCGAAGATTGGTCAGCTGCTGGCGCTTCAACGATTCACCAGGCAACATGCGGCGGACGGCAGCTTCGAGCACGCGCTCGGGATGCTTGCCATCAAGATACTGGTGCGCCTTGCGCTCCTTGATGCCGCCAGGAAAACCCGTGTGCCAGTAGTATGGCTTCTGCTGGGCCTTCTTGCCGGTAAAGTGAACCTTCTCACAATTGATGACGATGATGTTGTCACCGCAATCCATGGAGGGCGTGAAAGTGGTCTTGTGCTTGCCGCGCAGGCGGTTGGCAATGATCGCAGCGAGACGGCCAACAATGAGGCCCTCTGCGTCGATCAGCACCCACTGCTTCTGGATATCCGCAGGCTTTGCGGTGTAGGTTTTCATCTGTGATCTCTCAACATGTTCGGAAAACAAGAAACGCCCCCTTGCGTGAGCGTCTGTCCGGCCCGGCTGATAGTCGAACCTGCGCGCCAATGTCAACAAAAAGCAGATGAATTGGCCTGTAAATTTGTGTGGTATCATGTTACCTCATTTTGTGTGAGATATCCCCACGGCACCTGTCCATCGTCCATTTCCCGCTGGCCCACTCCGGAGTTGTCCTCTATCCTGCGATGCAAATGGGAGATGGGCTCATGCGTTTCGTGGGCTTCAAGGCAAGTGTGGCGGGTATGGCGTTGCTGGCAGCGGCGTCGGTTATGCCGTCTTGTGCCCTGGCCCGCACCCCTCAAGACACCGATTTGCCGAGTATTCAGCAGCATCCGTGGAACGACCAACTGGATTCAGAGGATGAATTGGTGGCGCAGCAGGCCCCGGCAACGCCACCTGCAACTCCGCCAGCGAAGCCGCCTGCCCCAGCAACCACAACGACACCTGCCGCTCCCGCCACACCTGATGCTGCCCAACAGCCTGGCCAAGCACCGGCAGCAGAAGATGATGTCCTCCCTGATCTGTCGGCCGAGCCCGGCGCCGATGATTTCAGCGTCGGTGAAATTCCCGCCGTTGAGACTGTCGAACTAACAGCTGATACAGCCCGCAAGGCCATGGACGCCTACGTATTGGTGCGTGAAAAGTACAAGGACGCCGCCCTCGAAAACTACGAAAACCTCCAGGACTTCGTCGACAAGGATGTCAAGGGTAAGGAATTCGAAGCCGACATCAAGACCTATGGCTTTGCCAACGTCAATGACTGGAACGTTGCCATCACCACAGTGGGCTTCGCATTTTCCAATCTGCTTGACGATCAGACCGCTGACATCAAGCAGCAAATCGAGGAAGTGAAGAACGACACGGAAATGGCACAGGACATGCGCGAGCGCATGGTCCAAGCGTTGAGCGCCATGATCCCTTCCGACAACAATCGCAAGATCGTGGAAGAGATGATGAAGGATCCGGTCTACGGTGAAAAGCTGAAGCAGCTTGAGACCGAAGAAGAATGAGTGACGTTCTGCGCCAAACGCGCGAAGGCGCCGTGCTGCGGCTCACACTGCAGGATGACGCAACGCGCAACTCGCTTTCCGAAACCATGATGGCCAGCCTTCAGGATGCGCTGGATGAAGCCGGACATGATATCACCATCGGTGCCATCGTTGTTGCATCGACCGGCAAGGTCTTTTCCTCCGGTCACAACCTCAAACAATTGACCGCAAGACGCTCCGACCCAGACAAGGGCGAAGCCTATTTCACATCAGTGTTCGCGTCCTGCGCAAAGTTGATGGCCACCATCGCGCGCCACCGTTGTGCCGTCATCGCAGAAATCGATGGCCTGGCCAGCGCCGCCGGTTGTCAACTCGTTGCCACCTGTGACCTCGCCTATTGCTCACCCAACGCTTCCTTTTGCACGCCGGGTGTATCAATCGGCCTGTTCTGCTCCACACCAATGGTGGCCTTGTCGCGCAATCTGCCCGCCAAACACGCCATGGAAATGCTGCTCACCGGGGACATCGTCGATGCCACCTTTGCCACACGCGTCGGGCTCGTGAATGCCGTCATTCCACAGAATGAATTGAGTGCCCATGTGGCCCAGCGCGCCGCCCTCATAGCCAGCAAGTCGCAAACCGCCATTAGCTATGGCAAGCGCGCTTTCCACGACCAGCGCAACTTGTCGCTGGAGGAGGCTTACGCTTTCACTGCGAGCGTGATGACCCGCAATATGCTGGACGGTGCGGCCTGCGAAGGCCTTGATGCGTTTATTTCGAAACGCCAGCCCAATTGGCCGCCGTTGTCATGAACGCCATGGGTCCGCGCATCAACTTCATCACCTTGGGTGTTAAGGACATTGCGGCATCGCGCGCCTTTTATGAACGTCTGGGGTTCAAGGCCCACGCCACCAGCAATGCGGATGTCACGTTCTTCGATGTGAATGGCACGGTGCTCGCTCTCTTTGGCCACGACGCCCTCGCCCATGATGCAAATTTTACCGGTGGCCCACAACCCGCCTTCCGTGGTGTCAGCATTGCCTGGAATGGCCGCAGCAGCGCCGAGGTCGACGCCATCATGGGCCACGCGCTTGCCTGCGGAGCCAGACTAGCAAAAATGCCGGAAAAAGTCTTCTGGGGCGGATACTCCGGCTATTTTACCGATGCCGATGGCCACCTCTGGGAAGTGGCACACAATCCCTTTGTGGAAATTGATGCCAGTGGCCATATCATGCTGCCGTAAGGTCAGCATGATGATTCACGATAGCTATCCCACCGACTATATCCGCTCCATCCTGCGCGAGGTGAAAACCATCGCGCTGGTTGGTGCATCGGCAAACACCGTTCGCCCCTCATACCTTGTCATGAAATACCTGATCGACAAGGGCTACACCGTCGTGCCAGTCAATCCCGGCCTCGCGGGTCAGCAGCTGCTCGGCCAAACCGTTTATCGCAGTCTCGCTGATATTCCCGCCGCCATCGACATGGTGGACATTTTCCGCAACTCGCAAGCAGCCGCCGCAATAGTGGATGAAGCCTTGGCCCTGCCACAAAAGCCGAAAGTGATCTGGATGCAATTGCAAGTCCGCAATGATGCCGCTGCCGCCAGGGCCGAAGCTGCAGGCGTCAAGGTTGTCATGAACCGCTGTCCAAAAATGGAATACGGCAAGCTTTCAGGCGAATGGGGCTGGATCGGAGGCGACCCCGGCTTCATTTCGTCCAGACGTCAATCGATGCACGAGAGCGGCCGCATGCAAAGCCTCGGCCTGGGGCAAAAAGAAAATTGAGTGAGCGACGGAATGAGCATTGGCAATCCGTCTTGGGGAAAAACGGAGTACCGCAATGACTGCAACGTCTGAGAAATACACCAAGGTCGCCATTGCGCTGCATTGGGTCATCGCCATTTTGATGATTTTCATGTTGTTCTTCAGCGAAGACCTGATCAAGGTCCCACGTGGCAGTTCGTTGGCAGACTGGGGCCCCACAGCCCATGCCTCCATCGGCCTTTTGATCTTGCTGCTTTCTGTTGTCCGTATCGGCTGGCGTCTTTCCAACCCACCACCGCCATTGCCAACCAACATGCCATACTGGCAAGTTATGGCAACGCAAGTCAGCCATGCGGGATTCTACCTGCTGCTCATTGCCATTCCTCTACTTGGCTGGTTTGCCATGGCACCTTATGCTGCCGAGCATACCGACCCACAGGCTGTGACTTTCTTCAAGCTTTTTGCCGTCGATATCATGCCTGACATCGGCGGTTGGACAATTGAGGCCCATGATATCGTCGGCAAGCTCGCGATGTTCCTATTGTTCCTTCACGTTCTGGCCGCCCTCAAGCATCAATTCATTGACAAGGACGGCCTGATGCGCCGCATGATGTTCCGCTGACAGTGATTGCGAAAGATCCGTAGCCGTTCTAGCTTTGCATGCCGCTACAGGAGGATCACATGGCCGACAGGAAACCCGGATTTGACACGCTCGCCATTCACGCTGGTGCGGCCCCCGACCCGACCACAGGCGCACGCGTAACGCCGATCTACCAAACTACATCGTTTGTCTTCAACGATGTGCAGCACGCCGCCGATCTCTTTGCCCTGCGCGCCTTCGGCAACATCTACACACGCTTGATGAACCCTACGACAGCGGTACTCGAATCCAAGGTCGCTGCATTGGAAGGTGGTACAGCGGCCCTTGCCGTCGGTTCGGGTCACGCCGCACAAGTGTTGGTTTTCCACACGATGATGCAGCCCGGTGACGAATTCGTTGCGGCCCGCCAGCTTTACGGTGGCTCGATCAACCAGTTCAACCACTCCTTCAAATCCTTCGGCTGGCATGTCGTCTGGGCTGATGCCGAAGATCCCGCCAGCTTTGAAAAAGCCATCTCGCCAAAGACCAAGGCCATCTTCCTTGAATCAATCGCCAACCCCGGTGGCCGCATCACCGACATCGGCGCCATCGCCAAGATTGCCCAGAAGGCCGGCGTTCCGCTGATCGTCGACAATACGCTGGCCTCACCTTACCTCTGCACGCCGATCAGCCATGGTGCCAACATCGTCGTTCACTCGCTGACCAAATTCATGGGTGGCCATGGCAACTCCATGGGCGGCGTCATTGTCGACGGTGGCAACTTCGATTGGTCGAAGAGCGGCAAGTATCCGCTGTTGTCAGAACCCAACGAGAGCTATCACGGCATGAAGCTGCATGAGACGTTTGGCGGCATCGCCTTCGCCATTGCTTGCCGCGTGCTCGGCCTGCGCGATCTCGGCCCAGCCATTTCGCCGATGAATTCATTTTTCATTCTGACCGGCATGGAAACACTGGCCCTGCGGATGCAGCGTCATTGCGACAACGCCTTGAAGGTGGCGGAATGGCTGGCCAAACATCCCAAGGTCGCCTGGGTCAACTATGCCGGGCTGCCCTCTGACAAACACCATGCGCTGCAAAAGAAATACGCACCGAAAGGTGCCGGCGCGGTGTTCACATTCGGCCTCAAGGGCGGTTACGATGCGGGCATCAAGATGGTGTCGTCAGTGAAGCTGCTCTCGCACCTTGCCAACGTTGGCGACACGCGCTCGCTCATCATTCACCCCGCCTCCACCACTCATAGCCAACTCACCAAAGACCAACTGGTGAAGGCCGGTGCCGGTCCGGATGTGGTGCGACTTTCCGTTGGCATCGAGAATGTTGAAGACATTATCGCCGATCTCGATCAGGCCATGGCCTGAAATCGGCCTGAAACCTGTCGCCTCCTCTGGCCACGTCAGGGGAGGCAACAACAATGCCATGCAGGTGCCACAGGGCCAGCGCCAGCAACACCAGCGCCCCACCCTGATGGAGCAGCGCGACCGGCAGCGGCACACCCCATAAAACGGTGAGAATGCCGAGCGTCATCTGCACCAGCAGCGCGGCCACCACCAGCCAGGCAGAAACGCGCATTGATTGCCCTGCCATCCACAGGCCATAAGCCAAAATGCCATAGGCCAGCAGGCGGTGATTGAACTGCACCGCAAGCGCATTTTCAAAAGCGTTCTTCCACCACGGCTCCACCGCGAGAAGGCCAGCTGGCACCCAGGCGTCGTTCATCTTGGGCCACGTATGGGAGGCAAGGCCAGCATCGAGTCCGGCGACAAAACCACCTGCCGCCACTTGCAGGAACAACAACGCCACAAACACCAGTGCAATTCGCGCCTCGTCAGTGCCGGGCCATACCCGCCGATGATTCAGGCCGAACGCCGTCCACACGATGCCGGCAAAGAGCAGAAACGCAAAACTCAGATGTGCCGCAAGCCGGTACTGACTGACGTCCACCCGCTCACTCAATCCCGAAGCCACCATGAACCAACCGAGCGCGCCCTGTGCGCCCCCCAGCACAAAAAGAACCAGCAGTCGTGGCCACAACCGCCGCGGCAGCATCCGCAGCGCCATGAAAGTGAGGAGCGGCAATATGAACGCCATACCGATCGCGCGCCCAAGGAAGCGGTGGCTCCACTCCCACCAATAGATGAATTTGAAATCCTCCAGCCCCATGCCCCTGTTCTGGATCTGGTACTCGGGGATGAGTTTGTACTTCTCAAATGCCGCCAGCCAGTCAGTCTCGTTCAGTGGCGGTATGGCACCCAGAAGCGGCAGCCACTCGGTAATTGAAAGGCCACTGTCGGTGAGGCGTGTCGCCCCACCAACGATCACCATGCAGAAAATGAGAAAGGCTACGATCCACAGCCACATGGCTACGGCAACCGGCACCTGTTGCGACGTCCTATTCATGCCGCCCGCTTAGGACTTTGCCCCGGCAGCGGCAAGCGCCCCATGGCCGCACATCCGCCCTTCCCCGGCCCACGTAGCCCCGCTATTGAATGATCATGAAACTGCGCACCCGCAAATTTGTCGGAATGATTGCCACACTTGTGTGGCTGACGGTCTATGCCCTCGTGGTCATGGCCGTGGGTGGCCAACTGGTGGTCGGACGGGGTCTGCTGTTCGAGCTTCCGTTCTACATCATTGGCGGTCTCGCCTGGCTTCCTGTTGCCATGATGATCATCCGCTGGATGTCACGGCCAGACCCGGCCTAGGCGACAATACTCACGCGACATTGAGCCGCTGACCCAAGTTCTTCAACCGGCCCGGCAGACCTGATGCGAGAACCTTGAGCCAACGCGTCTCCTGATATTTTCCCGAAACCATGATCCGCGGCAAGGCGTGCAAATGCGAAGCATGCTCGGGATAAACCGAGCCAAGCCGCGTCGTCACGGCGGTCACATAACCCGCCTCCTTGCTCAGTTGGAAATCGCGCGGACCTGCATGGCCAATATTGCCATAGGGAAATGCGAAATGTTTCACCGGCAGGGCAAGTTCACTTTGCAACCGCTTGCCCGACGCCAAGATCTCGGTTCGCGCCTCGTCTTCCGAAAGCCGCGCCACCGCATAGTGGTTGAGCGTATGCGCGCCAATCGTCGCCAGAGGATGCCCCGCCATCTGCCGCACCTCATCCCACGTCATGAATTGATCCTGGCACATCTTTTTGAGATCGATGCCATGAACTGCAGAATTCTTCTGGATCCACGCACGTTGCTCATGTTCTGGAAGTGCCTGCACCAGTGGAGCAAGTCTGGACCAGGCGGCCCACTTGCTTTCGTCACTGGCTTCCAAGGTGATATGTTCGCCAGCAACGGCAAGAACCTGGCCCGCTCCCCCGGCGATCATGCGTTCCAGCGCCATCCACCACATTTCGGTCGTGCCATCCACAAATCCCGGTGCCACATAGACGGTAAATGGACAATCGTGTTTCAAGAACACCGGCATCGCTTGCTCGAGATTGTCGCGGTAGCCATCATCCAGTGTGAACACGGCGAATGGCCTCTTCGCCGTTACTCCACTGGCAATGCGTTCAGCCGCTGCATCCAGTGACAGAAATTCATAACCTGCCTGCCGCAGCATCAACAACGCGGCATCCAAAAATTCCGGTGTCGAAGACAGGTTGGAATTGGGCGCGAAACTTGGCGCGTCTGCCTGTTCGCGCTGGATCCGGTGCATGCAAAAGATCACACCCAGACCTTGCGTCCATGGACGCAGCATGTTGGCTGCACCCGAACGGTGCAGCGTTTCAAATGTCGCACGAAGAACCGTGGTCGAAAGGGACATGCCGCTCATAGACCATACTCATGGAAAGAAGCTGTTAACGTCTATCCGGCCTGGCGAAGCGGCGTCGCCTCGGGATCACGCGAATCAAGTTTCACGAACAATGCATGACGCACGCCGCGCGCTGCCAACGTGCGCGCCGCTGCTGCCGCGTCTTTCTGCCGGTCTGCCGTCGCCAGGAAAACCACTGCACCGACACCCTGCATGAGTTCTGGCGTGGCCGGAGATGCCTCTCCGGCATGCACCAGCACAATGTCGTAGATTTGCGCAAGTGAAGCCAGCACGGCTGGCATCTTTGCCGGCAGAAGAGCCCGCACCATGCCGTCCGGCATCTGGCCGTAGCGGATCAGTTGCGTCGCCGACTTGTGGTCCCGCACGATCACCTTCGCCACATCAACCTGGCCAGCCACCAGTTCAATGATGCCCGGCCCTTCCGGCAATGCCATCAGGTCCATGACCGACGGACGTGAGGCTGAGATGTCAAGCACGACCGTCTTCATTTTTTGTGCTGCCAATGCCCGCGCCAGTGCCACCGTGGCAAAAGCTGCATCATAGGTTCCACCAATGCTGGTGAGGCAGAATGTCTTCACGCCGTTGCGAACAGCGGTTTCAACCATGGTCGCTGCCATGCGTGACACTGGTTCGGCAAGGTCCGGCACTTTTTCGATGTTGTCCAAATGCAGGAACGCCTTGATCAGCTGAGGTGCCGCCGGCAGCGAGGCGAGCAATTGCGGCACTGAACCTGTCGCTGTGGCTCCGGCCTGCGCGGCCATCATCCTGGCGTATGGTCTCAGCCTCGGCTGCCTGTTCGCGCATCAGCTCAAGTTCCGGCACATGAACTGCGGTTTGGCTGCGCACCACGTGCGCCGGCATCCTCTCCGGCTCCTGCTGCAACTGCCGGACCGACATTTCGTTGAGGCGGCCCGATTGACGAATGACTTCAAACAGGAATGCCAGTCCCAGACCCAATCCGATGCCCGCCAGTGTTGTCAGCAGAATGGTGGGACCAACCTTCGGAAAGAACGGTGTCGAAGCCACGCTCGCGGTCTGAATGACGCGGGCATAGCCGGGTTGAACACTCAGGTCCTGCCGGGCATTGGCATCGGCATAGCGTGCCAACATGGTTTCCAGCAGGGTGCGGTCCGCCATGGCGTCGCGTTCGAGTTCCTTCAGTCTAACATCGCTCTGCAAGGCCCCGCCTTCACGCGTTTTCATGCTCTCGAGGCTGCGGCGCAAGCTGTCGGCGCGTGCCTCCGCCACCTTCGCTTGCCCCTGCAGTGAATCAACCACCTTCAATGCTTCGCGGCGCAACTGGCGTTCAACGTCAGCCAGCTCGCGGTTGGCAGCAACCATTTTGGGATGGTTCGCCAAATATGTGGCCGAAAGTTCTGAAACCTTGCGTGTCGCCGAAACCTGCTGCTCGCGCAGCCGCTGCACCACTTGCGAGCCGAGCACGTCTGCGGCAGCATCAACCGAGCCTTCCGACTCCAGCATCGAGACAATTTCGTCGGCCTTGGCGCGGGCCTCACTGCTGGCCGCTTCGGCGAGGGTGATCTGCGTATTGAGTTCTGAAATTTCCTGGGCCCCGAGCGTCGTCGTCTGGCCCTTCAACAATCCTGCTTCGGCGCGGAACTTTTCCACTGCAGCTTCCGATTCAGAGACCTTCTTGCGCAACACCGAGATCTGACCGGCCAGCCAGTCGCGCGCCCGGGCATTGGGGCCAGACTGACTCTCCCGCGTAGACAACACGTAGGTATCGGCCACGGCATTGGAGACCGCCGCCGCCGTCTTGCCATCCAGTGCGGTGTACCGCACCATGATGACGTTGGACAACGGGATTTGATACACGGCGAGGTTCTTCGCCAGATGCTCAATGGCACGCTGCTCTTTGCTCATCAGTCGCGGATCAGAGCCAAAGCCTGTGGCGATCATTGTCTTCTTCAACGTGCCCATGCCCCTGCGCAGGGGATCAAATTCTCCCTGCCCTTCGAGTTGCAGTTGCTTGACCACGCGCTGCACCAGGTCTTCTGACTTCAAGACTGAAACTTGCGACAACACGAAGCGGTCGTCGATCTGTTCAACCCGCAACTCCTGCACGTTGTTGGGCTTGTCATAGGGCGTGGCCAGGTTGGTCACCATGATCTGTGCTTCACTGGCATACTGCGGCTTGTTGACAGCAACGATGCCAACACCACCGATTGCACCAAGCAGAAGACAGACTGTCAGCAACATCCAGCGCCTCAACATGCCGCGCAGCACATCTGCGATGCTGAGACTGAAGGACTGTGGCAATGGCTGGTTCATCTCGATCCTGGATCTTCACGCAATGACAAACAACTCGTGGGGCGCAACTCTCCCCAGGCAGCACCATTCCAAGTTTATGGTTTCCATTTCCTTAACAGTTACCCGCCGCAGACGTGTGCCCTTAAGCCATTATTCACCATGTTTCCCTAAGGCTAGGGCATGACGCCGGGCTCTCGCCGGGCGTGCAAGTTTGTGTATTGATGTGGTGTCTGATGCGTATTCCAATGCTTATTGCCAGTGCTCTTCTGTTGCAGGCCTGCGCCAGCACCTGGGAGAAGGACGGCCCGGCTTCGCCTCCGGGCGGCACCGGAATCACAGCTGAAGATGCATTGGTAGAGGGGCCGGAAGCAGTCTCCTCCATTTCCAAGCTCCCTTACTACAATGACAACGGCGCGTTGCCGCCATTTGCCACCCAGGGCCACGAGTCGGCCTACGAATTTGCCACCGGCTATCGCGTTGGTGCGGGCGACCGCTTGAGCATCCGTGTTGCCGGTGAAACAGACTTGACCGGCGAATATGTTGTCGATCCCTCGGGCGTACTCTCCCTGCCCTATGTTCAATCCGTACCTGTTGCGGGCCTGACGTCAGGTGACATCGAACAACTCATCGTCCGCAAACTCCGCGCCGGTTACCTGCGCGACCCGAAAGTATCCGTCCAGGCCGTCAATCTCCGGCCTTTCTTCATCATGGGTGAAGTCACGACGGGTGGCTCCTTCCCCTATCAGGGCGGCCTTACCATTCAGCAGGCGATTGCCACCGCTGGCGGATACGGCCCGCGCGCCGATCAGGGCGTCGTCCTTTTAACCCGCCGCAATGCAAGCGGCACCAAAACCTACAAGGTCCCCGTCACCACACAGATTTATCCCGGCGATATCGTTTTCGTGCGCGAACGCTGGTTCTGAGCCGGAGCAACGGACGTGCGTATCCTTCACGTTTTTCGCAGTCCGGTTGGCGGCCTGTTCCGCCATGCGCGCGATCTCGCACGCGGACAGGCTGATCTCGGTCATACCGTTGGCTTTTTCTGCGACAGCTCCACCGGCGGCAACGCGGCCATCGCAACACTGGAAGCCTGCCAGAGCTACTGCAGCGGCGGCATCGTCACCTCGCCAATCTCCCGCCTTCCGTCACCTTCTGATCTCAAAGTCATCCGGACATGTCACGATGTTGCAGCACGCGGCAACTTTGACGTGATCCACGGCCATGGCGCGAAGGGTGGATTGGTCGCAAGACTCGTGGGCCGCAGGCGCGGTATACCCTCCATCTACACGCCCCATGGCGGCAGCCTTCACTATGCTTGGAACAGCCCCTCAGGCGCAGCATTCCTGACCACAGAAAAACTCCTTGGCCGCATCGGGTCCGGCTTCGTCTTTGTGTGCGATTACGAGCGCCGAATTTTTGCCGGGAAGATTGGTCTCGCTGGCAAACCCTGCATTGTTGCGCACAATGGTCTGTGGCCGGATGAATTCGTGCCGGTCACTCCCAACTCCGACGCAACCGATCTCGTGTTCGTCGGCGAGGTGCGCCACCTCAAGGGCATTGACCTGCTGTTCGGCGCGATGAAGCAACTGCGGGCGCACCAACCACTCACCCTCACCGTGGTTGGCGATGGCCCAGAACTTGAACATCACAAGGCCTTGGCCATCACCATGGGCCTACACGATGCCGTCCGCTTTGCCGGCCGCCTGCCCATTCGCCAGGCACTTGCCATGGGGCGCCTGATGGTTGTGCCATCGCGCAACGAATCCTTCCCCTATGTGGTGTTGGAAACAGTGGCAGCTGCCGTCCCCATCATCGCTTCGAAGGTTGGCGGGATACCCGAAGTCCTGCCCGAACAAATGATGTGTGAGCCCGCTACCGGTTCAATTGCAATGGCCATCTCACACGCCCTTGCACAAGGTCCGGCCTTGCAGTCGGCAGCAACCACCTTTGCAGGCACACTGCGTGATGATTTCTCCGCCGCTGCGATGGCGCGGAAGATTACGGATTTCTACCAAACGCTGCCGCGTTAACACTTGGTTCACCATGATCAATGCGCGTGGTGAAGAAGGCCCGCGCCTTGCTGATCTGTACACTGACAGCACTCTTCCTGTCTTAAAGTGACGCACACGGCATGAAACCACGGCTTGATCAGATCAAATCCACAAGCACGTTCTCTCTCGACGGCTTGAATATTCCAGTTGCGCCTGCCGCCATCGGCGACAGCAGACCTTTCATCGCGCCCCGCGTATTGATTGCTCTTGTGCGCGTGGCGGAAGGCCTCGGCATCGCACTTGCGGCATTCTTGCAGTTTGCCATTTATCCGGGTTTCGCCCATGCCAACCCGGTCGCCTTTTATGCGACCATCATCGCATCGGTAACTATTGGACTGCCACTCCTGGCACAGGTTGCCGGTCTTTACCGGCTGGAATTCCTGCTCAATCCCGTACGCAGCGCCGCCCGGCTGACGTTGGCCTGGGCAGGCCTCATGGCCGCATTGTCTTTGGCCGTTCTTTTCACCCAGATGGGAACAAGTCTGTCACGGGGTTGGTTCCTGCTGTGGGGCATATCGGGCCTCGGTTGGCTGCTGCTGGTGCGCATTGCAATCGCCACGGTGCTTCGCCACTACAATGCCCAGGGTCAATTGAACCGCCGCGCCGTCATCGTTGGCGGAGGACATGATGCCGAACAGGCAATCTCCGCCCTGCAACATTCCCACGATACCGGTATCACCCTGCTTGGCATGTTTGACGACCGCCATGACGAACGCAGTCCGAATGAAACCCGGGGTTTGCACAAGCTCGGTTCCATTGATGACCTCATCGCCTTCGTTCGCAACACGCGCGTAGATACCTTGATTGTCACGCTGCCGACGACCGCAGAAAGCCGCCTGATGCAAATCGTCTCGCGCCTGTGGGTCTTGCCGGTCGATATCCGCCTCAGCGCCCACGCGCAAAAACTGCGCTATCGCCCGCGTGCCTATTCCTACATTGGCAATCTCTCGCTACTTGATATCTTTGACAAGCCGCTGGGAGATTGGGGTCCGCTTCTCAAGGCTGTCGAGGACAAGGTCATTGCCAGCATTGCCATCATCCTGCTCGCTCCCGTAATGGCACTGGTGGCTCTCGCCGTGAAGTTCGACAGCAAGGGCCCGGTGTTTTTCAAACAGAAGCGCTATGGTTTCAACAACGAACTGATCGAAGTATACAAATTCCGGTCCATGTTCACCGACCAAGCCGATGTCGATGCCCGCAAGCTCGTCACCAGGGATGATCCGCGCGTCACCCGCGTTGGCCGCTTCATCCGCAAGACCACGCTTGATGAGTTGCCACAGCTTTTCAATGTGCTGAAGGGCGATATTTCCCTTGTCGGCCCCCGCCCACACGCCACCAAGGCCAGCGCCGCCGGCACTCTCTATGAAAACGCCGTTCAAGGCTATTTCGCCCGTCACAAGGTCAAGCCCGGCATGACAGGCTGGGCCCAGATCAACGGCTGGCGCGGCGAAACCGACACCGAAGAGAAAATCCAGGCCCGCGTAGAACATGACCTGTACTACATCGAAAACTGGTCGTTAACCTTTGATCTTTACATCTTGGCAAGAACTCCGATGGCGTTGCTCAACACCAAAAGCGCCTACTGACCAGAGCCAGACATGTCCGCCATAACCGCCAGCGACCGGCCTGTACCTGCCCAAGGACGGGCACAGACGCTGCAGAACGTTCTGGTCGCGCTCATGTTCCTGACGTCCTTTTATGCGAAGTTCGAACCCGCACCCATGGACATCTTCTTTGTCCTTGCAACGGTGGTGTGCGTCTACAATGGCCTGCAGATATCCATGGCCATCATGCCATTGTTCATCTTACTATTGATCTACAACCTTGCGGGACTGCTGAGCTACACCCTCATCCCCTTTGACCAGCTCGGTGCTCCCGCCTATATCATCGGTCTGGCCGAAACCAGTTCTTCAGCGGTTTTTGTCGCTGCCTTTGTCGCCTCTGACCCGATCCGAAACTATAAGCTGATCATGAAGTACTACTGGATCGGCGCCACCATCGGTTCAATCCTCGGTCTGCTCATATACTTCAAGGTTGCGCCGTTTTATCCACTCTTTCCGGATTTCTTCGGCCGTGTCATCGGCGGTTACAAGGACCCCAACGTCTTTTCGACCTGGCTGGTGTTCCCGACCTTGGCAATGCTGCACGCCTTCATGATTGGCACGCTGCGGTTCCGCCCCTTGAACATCGCCAGTTTCCTGTTGATGTTCGCGGCCCTGTTCCTGGCGTTCTCACGCGGCGCCTGGTTTGACATTGTGCTGGGCGTCATCATGCTCGTCACCATCAGTTTTGCATTGTCACCGCATAGCGGTTTGCGCGCCCGCATCACCTTCTCTGCCATCGCTGGCACATTTCTTTTGGCGGCCATGCTTGTTTTGCTGCTCTCAGTTCCAAGTACCCGCGAGGTATTTCTCGACCGCTTCACCCTCGTCAAGTCATATGACGCCGGTGAGACCGGGCGCTTCGGCCTTCAGCTCAGGTCAATCCCCATGCTTCTGCAACTGCCGTTTGGCTTTGGCCCATACCAGTTTGGTGAAATCTTCGGCATCGCTCCACACAACACGTTCTTGAACTCCTTTGCGGCAGCGGGATGGATCGGCGGCATCAGCTATATCCTGTTCACGGTGTCGACCATCATCGTGGGTGTCCGAACCCTGCTCATCCGCACCCCGTTTCAGCCTTACGCAATTGTCGCCTTCTGCGGCTTCACACCGATGATCATTCAGGGATTCCAGATTGATTGCGAGCACTGGCGCCACCTCTACTGGATGACAGGCATGGTGTGGGGATTTCACGCCGCCAGCTTCAAGTACATGAATGCGCCCTGCTCGGTCCGGGAGTATCACGCAGGTTGGAACATTGCCCAGGCGGGTTCACGTTAATGCTTTTTCTCCACCGCATGATCGCCAGGCTTCCGCACAATATTGTGGGACCGGGACTTGTCACGCTCATCGTCAAGGTCGCAAGCGCAGCACTGTCCTATGCCATGATGGTCGCCTTGGCCTGGATGATGTCGCAAGAGCAGTACGGATATTTCGGTCAGGGTTTCAATCTGTCGATCCTTCTGGCAACGGTGTGTGCAATCGGCATGCCCACCGCCGTCATGCGCTACTGGCCAGAATACATCAAATCCGGAAGGCCAAATCTTGCTGTTGGCTTTGCCCGGGCGGGCTTTGATTCAATTGCCCTGTTTTGTGTCGGCGCCGTTGCGATTGCGCTCCTGCTCAGCGTGTCGTCGGCGACCGGAGCCGTTCTGGGTTTCCGTGATGCTCCACTCGCCATCACATCGTTTGCCTGCATGGTTGCGCTTTCTGACTATTGTGCCGGGCTGTTGCGAGCCCAGGGCAAAGTGACCTGGGCGATGGTGCCGCGCGACGTGATCTGGCGCGCACTGACACCAGCCTTTGCCTTTGCGCTATCGCTTGCAGGCCTTGTCCTCGATGCCAGGCTCGCGCTTTACAGCTGCGCGCTGGTTCTGCTGGTTCTCAACTTCGCCCAGATGATTGTCAGCAGGAAGCTGTCCGCTGCGGTCAGCATGACGGGAGAACCGCAACGGGATTGGGCCGCGTGGCGTGGCCGCCTTGCTCCCTTCTGGGCCGCATCAGTATTGGCCGCCATGATTCAGCAGCTCGACGTCGTTGTCGTTGGCACCCTCGCGGGAGCAACCGAAGCTGGAGCATATTTTGTTGCGCAGAAGACCGCGAGTTTTTTGGGACTGGTGATGATTGCGGGCGGGCTGATCGGCGCTCCCCTCATGTCGGCCCACTTTCACAGTGGTCGCCGGCAGGATGTGCAGAAACTTTGCAATGTGCTTGCCGTTGCCATTGCCGGTACAACGGCGATCGGACTTATCGCCCTGTACTTTGCCGGCAGCCAGCTGCTTGCCATCTTTGACCCGTCCTACAGCAGTGCCTATGGCATCCTGATGATCCTCGCTCTGGGATATACGGTTGATGCTGTGGCCGGACCCAATGCCTACCTGATGCAGATGACGTCTCTTGAAACGCCCTATCTCAAGATCATGGCCGGGTGCTACGGTCTTGTCCTCCTCGCCCAGGTTCTGCTCGTGCCGCGCTACGGCGGCTTGGGGGCTGCATTCGCCAGCATGGCGGGTATCATCACCTGGAACGTGCTGGCCGTGTGGCTGTTGCGCACCCGGCACAATCTCGACCCATCAATCCTTGGCTTGTTCTCCAATCCACAGGTGAAAGCAGCTGCAACCACCCAGTCATGATCGCACCCGCCTGACCGCACTTGCTTTACCTTGCATTAACCAGACTGCCGCAATCAAAAGCGGCACAACCTTCAAGGCTGCCATTTTCATTAATCTGTATATGACATGAAGCGTAGCGCGCAGACAAAACAGGGGATCCAAATGCATGATCATTCCGCAAAATTTTCAGACTTGCGTGAATTTCCAGGCTGGGACAAATCCGCTGACTTCATCAAGAACATCATTGCCGAACACGGCATGAAGGTGATTGCTGATGTGGGTGGTGGCCGCCTGCCGCGTATCGGTATCGATTTCCTTCGCACCAATGGCCTGAAGTATCATCTCGTCGATATTTCCGCAGATGAACTGTCCATGGCTGATCCTGCTTACCACAAGATCGTGATGGATGTGGCCTGCGGTGACAGCGAGTTTGAAAAACTCAATCTCACCCCCGAGTTCGACCTCGTTTTCTCCCACATGCTGCTCGAACATTTGCGCGATCCCATGCAGGCGCATCGCAACTTTTACCGCATGCTGAAGCCCGGTGGCTACAGTGTCCACATGTTCCCCTCAAAGAACAATCTTCCCCTGCTGGTCAACGGCCTAATTCCAGAGGCCGTTTCAAGCACAATCCTGAAGGTGCTGCAGCCCAATCGTCAACACGCCAATGACGAAGGAAAATTCGAGGCCTACTACCGTCATTGTGGTGCGCCCACTGAAACATTGCGCAAGACCTATGAGCAGATCGGCTTTGAGGTCGTGCGTCACACCAGCTACATTGGCCACGAATACTACAAGCGCATTCCCGGACTCCGGCAATTGGAACGGGCCATGCGTGGTATTTTGTCCAAGGCACAACTGCCCATCATTTCCGCCAATCTCTTGATCCTGCGCAAACCCAACATTCATTGAAAACGTGACCACGCCCGAGATAGCCGTCCTGCTGCCTGTCTACAATCCATCACAGGATTTGCAGGACACGCTTGACAGTCTGCGGGCGCAGACGGTGCCGTTCCGCTTATTTTTGGTCGACGATGGCAGCAAGTTTGCAACCGACTACGAAGCGCGCTCTCACGGTATTGATACCCGCATCATCCGCTTGCCGAAAAATCTGGGCATTACCGGCGCAATGAATGCCGGACTGGCAGAAATCCTCGGCGGTCCATTCGCCCTCATCGCCCGCATTGACGCTGGCGACGTGGCAGCACCGGAACGTTTTCAGAAACAAACTGAATTTCTTGCCACCAATCCCGGTGTCGCAATCCTTGGCTCCGCCATCAATTTTCGCTTGCTCGATGCTGCCAACACTGTCATCGGCTCGCGCATTGTCCGGTTCCCGTTGACGCCGGAAGCCTGCCGCAAACGCCTCTACTTCAATGTCTCCGCCAGTCATCCCGCCATGATGATCCGCCGCAAGGTATTTGAATCACTCGGTGGCTACTCCGAGGCCTATCCGGCGGCAGAGGATTTTGATCTCTTGTGGCGAGCCAGCAATGCCGGATACGCCACCGCCAATTTGCCAGATGTATTGTTGATCAAGGACGAAAACCCACACTCGATCTCGCAACTGCGCAGGCGCAGGCAAATCTACAGCCGCTTGCGCATCCAGTGGGCCAATCGCAACCTTACCTCATCCTCGTCGTGGCTGGGACTGGCCAAGACCATTTTGACTTTGGCCTTGCCGGTCAAAGTCATCAACATCCTCAAAGGAATCAGCAAACGACGGGGTTAGGAAATGGTCGGAGCGACAGGATTCGAACCTGCGACCCCTAACCCCCCAGATTAGTGCGCTACCGGGCTGCGCTACGCTCCGACTTGGCGACGCGTGTAGCGCCCACGCCCGGCCTTGTCCACCCGATTTTCAGGCCGCTTTTCTAGGCTGATAGCCTCACGTGCTGCGCGCCAGCCACAACAAATCCGCCCGCCGCCCACAGCGTTGCTGTGCTAGTATGGCCAGTCCCACCATCCACGTCAGTTCGGCGGCAATCACGCAATAGCCAAGCCCGATGAGGCCCAGCCGCGGCACGATCAACACCGATGAAATGATCAGCACCGCGAGCGCCAGCAGGCACGATGTCGCCGTGCGGATCTGATGTCCTTCGATGGCCAGCAAATTCTGGTTCATGCCTCCCAGTGCCCGCACTGCCTGGCCCACAAGAAACAGAACCAGAAGATTGGCTCCCGCCACATAGGGCGCGCCAAAGAAGGACAGTACAAATCGGCCCAACACCAAGGCCCCGACCATGGCTGCCAGAGTGACGACGATGGTGACCCCGTTCATCCGCCAGAGCAACGCGTTGGATTTTGCAGCATCACGGCGCAACATTGCGTCGCTGAAATCCGGCAGCACGAAAAGTTGCGCGGCCTGCAAGACAAAGCCAGCAATGGCGGCAAGACGCACGGCAACCCCAGCGACCGCCGCATCTTCCGGTGCCAGCAGCAAGCCCGCCAGCAGCATCACCACATCAGCAAAGGCAAAAGCGACAATGCTGACCACAAGCAAGGCCAGGCTGCGCGGCCGTATCACCCGGGCATAGCGGCTGCTCCAACTGCGCCAATGCGAGAGCTTCAGCCCCTGCCCTTGCATCAGCGCTGCTTGCCCAAGACCGGTCACCCAGACAAAAACCACAAAGGCTGCGAGCACCATCAACACGTTGTGGCTGAGACCCGTGAGGATGAAGACGATGATCGCAATCAGAAACAAACCGGGACGCACGATGAAATCCGGCACATATGACAAGGGAAACCAGCGCAAGCTGTTTGCCACCATGGCATTGTAGCGTGCCAGCGCCGAGAATGGCGCTGCAATGAGCCCGGCAAAAAGCGCCAGTGTCAGCTCATGCGACAGCAAGGAAAGCCACCACACCACCAGCAAAGCCAATGCGAGCACCGCGAAGACAAACACCATGTTGCGCAACACAATGCCGTGAAAGGCAGCCAAACGTCCTGACCAGCCCTTGTTGATCATCGGCGGCAAATGGGTGGACGCCAGCTGTGCTTCGCCACCATTCATGATCAACGACAAGAATGCCGCCGCGCTCATTGCCATGAAGACCACTGTCACATCAGCTGGCAAGAGCGCCCGCGCCAGAGCCAATTGCGTGAGAAGTCCAAGGCCTGCGCCCAGAAAGCGCGCGCCCACATAGCCCGCAAGTGCCGCAATCATCGACTTCAGTGTCATGGCAGCCTCACGGCGTTATTGGCCACGCGGAGAAGAACCGTCAGCGTGCCGTCGGATCGAGCAGTTTGCGCGCATCCGTCAGGTCACGGAGTGCTGCCTTCAGCGTGTCGGTCTGCCCACCCGTGAGCTTGTGAATCACCCTTGGTGCTTCGCCAATGGGGCGCGCCAACGGTGCCCGCCCTGGCGGTGGCACTCCTTTGACAATGCGCGGAGCGGCCTTCGCTGTTCCCGGCGGTGGCGCTTTTTCAGCCAGCACTTCCGGCTTGCGCGCCTTGGCTTCGCCACGGCCAATCGCGACGATCACCGCGGCACTGTCTTCCTTGAAGATTTTCTGCACGCCACGAATGGTGTAGCCCTCACCATAGAGCAACACGCGAATGCCACGCACCAGATCCACATCGGTCGGGCGATAGTATCGCCGCCCGCCAGCGCGCTTCATGGGCTTGATCTGGGTGAAACGCGTCTCCCAAAAACGCAGCACATGTTGCGGAACGTTCAGTTCATCCGCAACTTCGCTGATGGTTCGGAAGGCGTCGGGGGATTTTTCCAAGTCGATGGTCCTTACATGTCGCCGTCGTCGGTCCCTGGCTCAAATCCGTTGATCACGTTTTTCATCACCTGGCTGGGACGGAAAACGAGAACACGGCGCGGCGTAATCGGCACTTCTTCGCCGGTTTTCGGGTTGCGCCCCATGCGCTCGCGTTTTGAGCGCACCAGGAACGTGCCGAACGACGACAGCTTTACCGAACTTCCTTCCACCAGTGCCTTGGAAATGAGTTCCAGTACGTCATTGACCATCTCGGCGGATTCAGAACGGGACAAACCAATGTCCCGGTGAACAACCTCTGCCAAATCGGCTCGCGTCAGAGTCTTGTTGCCCATACGCATCCTCCCTCAGGTGACGTGAGACTAATGGGCTTTTACCCCCCCGTCAATTGGTCGAGGGGTCGAATACTGCCACTTCTCAAAGGTTTAGGCCGACAACTTAAAGCCTGGCCAGGACCGCACCCCAGGTAAAGCCACCACCCATGGCTTCCATCAACACAAGATCACCCTTCTTGATTCGCCCGTCCTTCACGGCAACATCAAACGCCAGCGGAATGGAGGCCGCTGACGTATTGCCGTGCTTGTCCAGTGTCAGCACGATGCGATCTTCGGAAATGCCGAGTTTGCGCGCCGTTCCTTCAAGAATTCTGCGATTCGCCTGGTGTGGTACGAACCAGTCAATGGCGCTCGCAGGTGTCTTTGCTTCATCCAGCACTTCCTGCATCACCGATGCAATGTTGATGACCGCGTGTTTGAAGACTTCCTTGCCTTCCATGCGCAGAGCACCAACCGTTTTCGTTGTCGAAGGTCCGCCATCCACGTAGAGCTTGTCGTTAAAGCGTCCGTCGGAATGGAGCTTGCAGGCGAGAATGCCGCGATCAGTTTCGCCTTCCTCGGCCGTCAACACAAACGCACCCGCGCCATCACCAAAAAGCACACAGGTCGTGCGATCAGTCCAATCGAGGATGCGCGAGAACGTTTCTGAACCGATCACCAGTGCCGCCTTGGCCTGTCCCGCTTTCATCAACGCATCGGCGGTTGTCAGCGCGTAGACAAAGCCCGAGCATACCGCTTGCAGGTCAAACGCCATGCCCTTGCGGATGCCAAGATCGGCCTGCACCTGTGTTGCCGTCGCCGGAAATGTGTTGTCAGGCGTTGATGTCGCAAGAATGATGAGGTCAATGGCATCGGCTTCCATTCCGGCCGCCTTCAACGCCGCCTGCGCAGCGGCAACCGCAAGTGTGCGCGTTGTTTCACCTTCGCCAGCAATGTGACGGGAGTGAATGCCGGTGCGCTCCACGATCCATTCATGCGACGTATCGACGACCTTGCTCATGTCATTGTTCGTCATCACGCGTTTCGGCAGGGCCGAACCTACCCCGCGAATAATACTGCGTACCATCAAGGCTCCTATTCCGCTGCCGTAGCGGTTGCTGGCGCCGCAGGCGTCAACAGCGCATTTACCTGGGCCACATCTTCTGCGATCTTGGCAACAAGCCCGTTGGCCACCATGTCGATTGCCACATCCACCGCAGTGGCAAAGCCCAGCGCATCAGTGCCGCCATGGCTCTTCACCACAATCCCATTGAGGCCAAGGAACACGCCCCCGTTGTGCTTGCGTGGATCAAGCCGGTCCTTGAATGCGCGGAACGCTCCCGCCGCCATCAGCGCCCCGAGCTTCGACATCACAGTGCGAGTCAATGCCGACTTGAGGAAGCTCGAAATCTGCTTCGCCGTACCTTCGGCGGCCTTCAGCGCCACATTGCCGGTGAAACCTTCGGTCACCACCACATCAACCGTGCCCTTGCCAATGTCATCACCTTCCACGTAGCCGTGGTAGTGTATTGGCAATGGCAATTCGCGCAACAGGCGGCCCGCTTCCTTGACGGCCTCATTGCCCTTGATCTCTTCCACGCCGATGTTGAGTAGCCCCACCGTCGGTTGCTGAACGCCAAAGAGACAGCGGGCCATGGCTTCACCCATGACTGCAAATTCGAGCAACTGGCGCGCATCGGCGCCAACTGTTGCTCCCACATCAAGAACCACACTTTGACCCCGCATGGTGGGCCAAACTGCAGCGATGGCCGGGCGTTCAATCCCTTGCACTGTTCGCAAGATGAACCGCGCCATGGCCATCAGTGCACCGGTGTTGCCGGCAGAAACGGCGGCATGCGCTTCACCCTGACGAACAGCATCAATCGCCAGCCACATGCTGCTCTTGCCACGGCCACGGCGCAGTGCCTGGCTCGGCTTGTCATCCATCGACACCGCCACGTCGGCATGGCGGACGCGGGCAACCTTTTGCAGCTTCGGGTGCTTTGCCAGCACCGGCGCAATCTTGGCCTCGTCACCGAAAAGCAGGAACATAAATCCGGGATGGCGTTCTGCAGCGAGTGCCGCACCAGGAATGACCATTTCGGGTCCCACATCGCCGCCCATGGCATCCAGCGCAATGATCAGCTTCTCAGCCATGCGCACCCACGCAAATCATGAATTCTCCAGTTCCTGCTCGTATCATGCCAAAATAGAGCCTTGGCCCGGCGAAACAACCCTCAATTTTCAGCAATACCGCCAAGCCCTTAGCGTTTGACGCGGGGTTTGAGCACAGCAAAGGGCGAAACCTTGGGCGGTTCATCATCCGGAAGTTCCGGTGCCGATTGGAACTCTTCACCCGGCTTGCGCGGATAGAGATCAAGTTCGAGCCCCAGCGTCTCTGCTGCAACTTCGCCCAGATCAATGATACCAGCCTCGATTACGTCGATATCTTCCTCCGAGGCCTCATCCAGGCGCGGAAGGAAATAGCGCTCGACGGGATACTCCAGAGCGCTGCGGAAAACCTCAAGGCTGACCACCGACTCCTGTTCGATATCCACCTTGACCGTGCCGCTGACCTTGAATCCACCACCCCGCCAAGGTTTCACATGCAAGTGCGCTGATACCGAATGCACCGCAGGCACTTTCAATCGGCGCGCCAGTGCCACACATTCCTTGTCGTCAGCCGCAATTTTTTCGTGCGATCCGAGCGTGCTCACCCGCGCCACTTCAATGGGCCGGGAAAATTCGAGCTGTGCTTCTCGTACCGGTTTCATGGAAACATCACCTTTGCCGCCAACACATCCTCAACAGCTTGCACCTGCAATCCACTGCGCGCCTCCCGCACCCAGTCTGCCAATGCTGCAACAGGTGCCCCGTCAACATCAGCATAGACATTCCGTCGCAAGGCGTCATCCAGATCGCCACCAGCTTCCAGTGCCGCCGCATAGGCCTTCACCCGGCCATAAAAGACCTCCGCCATTTTTCGCACTTTCTTCCCCACTGAGAGGTCACCCACGCCCATTTCCCGCAACGACCGGTCCATATCGAGAAAGAACGTGTCAGTCAGGCGCTGGCGCATGTCGTCAGCCGCTTTGCCATGCCCCCTGAGCCGGTCCAAAACGAGAAAAACATGCAGTGAGATCATGTCGAAACGGCCATCCAGCGTGTCCGGAACGTGCCAGTTCGCATAGAATTTTGCTTGCCGTGCCGCGGCCACAATCGCCCCGTAGAGCCTCTCGGCATGATCCGGCTTTCGGGCAAAGAGTTTCTTCAGGATCATGTGTTTGATCTTATCGGTGTCCGGGGACTGGTATTCGGACGAGAGTTTGGGCAAAGAGTGACGATGTCGGACATGCGGGATTCTTCAGGAAAATTGGCGCGGCGCAGCTTCATATGGCTGGGCGCAGGCGCCGCTGCAAGTCTTGTTGCGGGTTGCCAGCCCATGGTCAGCCGCCGTGGCTACTATGCCAAGCCGGGCGCCTTGAGCCAGATTTCCGAAGGCATGCCCAAGTCCGAGGTTGAAGGCGTACTGGGTTCGCCCTCGACAACCGCCAGCGTCAATTTCCAGGGCGACAGCTATTACTACATCACCAGCGTCACCGAGCAGCGCTCCTTCCTCACGCCCCAGGAACGCACCCGCGAAATCATCGCCGTGCGTTTTGACCGCGCCGACAAGGTGACAACGGTTGCCCAATACGGCCTCGAGGATGGCCACATCATCAATATGCTTGACCGCAAGACCCCGGTTGCCGGGCAGGACTTCAACATCCTCAGCGAACTGTTCAGCGGCAAGGGTTCTCCTATCGGCAGCGTCATCCGCAACGCTCTCTGATTTCCGTTTCCAGGTTCATTGACGTTTCCCCATCTCTTTGCCAGCGTTGCGCCAGCGTTGCGCCAGCCTCGCGGTTGAACATGGGAGACAGTCATGGAATTGATCCTCCGGGGCGGACGGGTAATTGACCCGTCACAGGACCTCGACGCCGTCACCGACATTGGCTTCAGCAACGGCATGGTCGCCGCCTTCGGCAAGGCACTGCCGCAAACGGCACAAACAGAGGTGCGCGACGTCAAGGGGCTGATCGTCACGCCCGGCCTCATCGATATGCACACGCACGTCTATTGGGGCGGCACCTCGCTTGGTATCGACGCTGAACACTTCGCCCGTATCAGTGGCGTCACCACCGCAATCGACACCGGATCGGCCGGTCCCGGCAATTTCGCCGGTTTCCGCAAGCACGTGATCGAACGCTCCGCCGTGCGCATCCTGGCCTATCTCCACATATCGCACGCCGGCATCTACGCCTTTGGCCGCGGCATCGAAGTGGGAGAAAGCGAAAACCTGAAACTCATGAATCCCGCCGCAGCCATCGACGTGGTGGAGGCAAACCGCGATGTCATTGTCGGCATGAAAGTGCGCGTCGGCCGTTATTCCAGCGGTGACCAGGGCGTGGCTCCGCTCGATGTTGCCCTCCAGGTTGCCGACCAGACGGGGGTGCCGCTGATGGCCCATATTGACGAGCCACCGCCCTCTTATGAAGATGTGGTGAACCGCCTGCGTCCGGGTGATGTTCTCACCCATTGCTTCCGCCCCTTCCCCAACGCGCCCTATGGCGGGCAAGGCAAGGTCAAGGCCGCAGTGGAAGCCGCCCGCAAACGTGGCGTCTTGTTCGATGTTGGCCATGGCGGCGGATCATTCGCCTTCAAGACTGCGCGCACCATGATGGCCAACGGGTTCATGCCCGACACAATCTCCTCCGACGTACACGTGCTGTGCATCAATGGTCCAGCCTTTGATCAGGTGACGACGCTCTCAAAATTCCTTTGCCTTGGCATGGCCCTGAAAGACGTCATCGCCGCCTCAACTTGCAATGCTGCTTTCGCTCTCAAACGGCCGGAATTGGGCTCCCTGAAACCAGGCTCCGTGGGCGACGCCACGGTGCTCTCGCTGGATGAAGGCCGCTTTGACTATGTCGATACTGTTGCTGAGCACTTGATTGGTGACCGCAAGCTCAATAGCCGCGGTGTCGTCATCGGTGGCAAGTGGTGGCATCCGAACTGACACCCTTCCAACGCTGCGTTCAGTTCCGGTTCATGCAGCAGCGCACATCATCGACGGCAAGTTCAGAGCTTGGAGTTTTCTATGAAGAAGTTTCTCACCCTCGCCATCCTTGCCGCCACGCTTGCTACCCCGGCCATGGCCTCGGCCTTCTGGGGTGGCACGGTGATCAGCATTGCTGATGATGATTTTCTCGCTGTCCGCAAGTGGCCGGCCGCCTCATCCCGCCAGATTGACTCCTATGATGCCGGCGACAATGTCAGCCTCACCGGCCGCTGCAAGAATACCGTGACCAATGTCTCGTTTCGCATTGACGCTGGCGGTTCGGCCAACTGGAAATACTCGAAAATGCGCCGGGCCAACGTCTGGTGCCAGGTCATGAGCCCGTCAGGCCGTATCGGCTGGGTGCGCGGCAAGTACGTCTGGCCGGAATAGGGTTCACTCCTCGGCGAGCAGCTTCCGGTACGTTTCGGCTTCTTCGTCTGGCATGCGCGCCACCAGCACGCGGATTGTCTGGCCGCCTTTGATCTTGCCGTCCTTCATGTACATCCAGTCGGAAATGATGGCGGGATCGACATCAACAGTCTGCCCGAACGTCACAGTCTTCACAGTCTCAGGCTCATTGCTGATGCGGCAGCGCGATTTCCCGGCAGTGCCCTCGACATATCCGCACCACATGTGTTCGACATTCTCGCCATCCCTGATGGCGAGCTTCAGCGCAAATCCGTCTTCGCCAACGCCGGGACGATCATGCTTTGCCCAGAAGGAGGACAGTGTGGCCTGCGCCTTGTTGCGTGCCGCCAACATGTCGGCATCGTCACTGCGGACCTGCACCACCTTGTCTTCCGGCTCGCGCCCCGGGAAAACATCAAATGGCAAAACGCCGGAGTAAACCGCCAGCACCGCAGCCGACACACCAAAGATGGAAAGCCCAAACAGGCGTTGGGAGGCCGGCACGTTCTGGGTCATCGGTTCTATTCCTGGCAAGATTGCGCCACCCCAGCCTCCACTGCGACAGTTGAGACTTCGTTAATATGTCTGGAAGCAGCGCAACCACGGTTAAAAGGACCGCGTTCTTGCCAAGCTGAGTTGGTGTCTGGTTTGAACCTGCATGTCAGAACTGCATGTTTGCGCCAACGCGCAGCAACGTCACATTGTTGTCGAAGCTGAAATCTTCGGCGTTTGTGCTCTGGCCATTGGCTTCACGGAAATTCATGTGCAGCAATTCAGCCTTGAGCGTCCAGGTTTCATCCCAGGCATATTCAGCGCCGACGCCGACTGCGAGGCCAAGCCGCGTACCTTCGTCAATGGCTGTTTCACCTGGCGTGTTGCCAATCGAAACGTCATCAATCGTCGCCAGTGCCAGCCCGCCAGTTGCATACACAAGAAGGTCATTGCTGAAGAGATAACCCGCCCGCCCGCGCAACGTGCTCCACAGCGGCCCGAACGAACTGCTCCACACATGGCCGTCAAATACCGTGGTTGCACCTTCGCTGACATTCATGATGCCGAGATCGCCCTCCACACCGGCGACCCAGTTGTTGCCGATGCGCCAATTGTAGCCTGCTGTGATTGCCGCAGCTCCGCCAAACGGTTCGAGCGTGGCTACACCGTGGTTTCCCGCGCGATCATAATTCTGGACGGATTCGCCCCAGCCTGCGCCCAGGCTGGCACCAACATAAAGACCAGACCAGGCAAACTCTCCAGGCGCATTGGCCGGAAGGATTGCCATGCCCGGCCCATCATCCTTGAGGATGCTGTTAGACGTTTCGGCATGGACCACAAACGCGCCACACACATACGAAGCCGCCGCAACGGCCATTCCCAACACACGCAAATTCATTCGACGATACCCTCAACTCAACTCTGAGCCGTCCCTTCGCCGTACTTTGGGTGTCGTCCCGAAATGGGACACGGAGGGGGCGCGAATGGGGCAATCTCCCTGCGCAAATGCGGCCATTGCGTGATGGCATGAACGACCGCTGGAATTTGTCAGGTGGTTTCCACAGCGGGCGTGCATGAAGACGCCCACGGCAACCACCATCCCCCCGCGTGCAAATAGTTGAGCGGGCGGTAGTCCTCAGCAATTGTCGCAGCGGTTGATCTCGATGGAGAGATGGTCGAATCCAAAAGCCTTGAGACGCGCGCGATAGTCTTCCACTCTCTGCCCCTTGTGATTGACGACACTGATGATGGCTGCCTTGCGGCCTGGTGCGACCTGCCAGAGGTGAAGATCGGCAATCCGGGTGTCACCATCATCCTCCAGAACATCGCGCAGTTTCTGGCCCAGCCCCTCGTCCGGAATCCTGTCGAGTAGCATGGGCATGGCCTGTCTCAACAACTGCCACGACCACTGGCCAATGATGATTGCACCCGCAACACCAACTACCGGATCAAGCCAAACCCACCCCAGATACTTGCCGGCCAGCAGGGCCACGATGGCTAACACCGATGTCATGGAATCGACGACCACATGGGCGTACGCGGCATTGCGGTTCATGTCATGGGCATGGGAATGATCATGGTTGTGGGAATGGCCATGGCCGCCACCTGCCAACAACTTGACCGACAAGAGATTCACCACGAGGCCAATTGCCGCCACGATCAGCGACCAATTGAACTGGATCAGCTTGGGATACCAAAGGGTCCACAAGGAATCGGCCAGCACCCACACCGCCACAAATGACAGCATGGCGGCGCTGGTATAACTCGCCAGTGCATGCACCTTGCCGGTGCCAAAACTGTAAGAACTGTCTCGTGCGTGCAGACGCGCATAGCGATAGCCAAAATAGCCGATCCCGAGGGCTGCGGCGTGCGTGGACATGTGCCAACCATCGGCAAGCAGAGCCATGGAATTCCACCACAAGCCCGCTGCAATTTCGACAACCATCATCGCGGCCGTGAGCAAGGCCACAGCCAGGGTACGCCTTTCGCTTTCTTGATCGTGATCATGGGAATAGTCATGACCATGCTCAAAAGGCCGGTTGTCGTGGGCGAGCTTGAAATTGAAATCAGAGGACATGGCAGGGGTATAGCAAATTCCGCCGATGGGAAAAAGGAATGGCCGGGGCAGTTCCCTGCCCCGGCCATGCAGTTTTCAAATCGTCGTTGGACTTAATGCCCCGCCAACACCGCCAACAGCAGCAACGCCACGATGTTGGTGATCTTGATCATCGGGTTCACGGCAGGGCCAGCGGTGTCCTTGTAGGGATCGCCGACGGTATCGCCGGTCACGCTCGCCTTGTGGGCGTCTGAGCCCTTCAGGTGCTTGACGCCCTTTGAGTCCACGAAGCCGTCTTCAAACGACTTCTTGGCATTGTCCCAGGCACCGCCGCCCGCCGTCATCGAGATGGCGACGAACAGGCCGGTCACGATCACACCCATGAGCATGGCGCCCACGGCGGCGAAGGCTTGCGCCTGGCCGGCAATGGCGTTGATCACGAAGTAGACAACGATCGGCGAGAACACCGGCAGCATCGACGGCAGGATCATTTCCTTGATCGCCGCCTTGGTCAGCAGGTCAACTGCCCGGGCATAGTCGGGCTTGGTGGTGCCCTTCATGATGCCGGGGTTTTCCTTGAACTGGCGACGCACCTCAACCACGACCGATTGCGCGGCGCGGCCCACAGCCGTCATCGACATGCCACCGAACAGGTATGGCAGCAGACCGCCGAACAGCAGGCCAACCACCACGTAAGGCGACGACAGGTCGAAGGACACCGGAACGTTCGGGAAGAACGTCTTCAGGTCCTGCGTATAGGCGGCGAACAACACGAGTGCACCCAGACCAGCGGACGCAATGGCATAGCCCTTGGTCACGGCCTTGGTGGTGTTGCCGACAGCATCAAGCGCGTCGGTGTTGTGACGCACTTCCTTCGGAAGGCCTGCCATTTCGGCAATGCCACCGGCGTTGTCGGTCACCGGGCCAAACGCATCAAGCGCCACGATCATGCCGGCGAGTGCCAACATTGTCGTCACGGCGACAGCGATACCGAAGAGGCCAGCGAGGTTGAAGGTCACCAGGATGCCGGCGATGATGATCAGCGCCGGAACGGCGGTGGCTTCCATCGAGACGGCGAGACCCTGGATGACGTTGGTGCCATGGCCGGTGATCGAGGCTTCGGCGATGGAGTTGACCGGGCGCTTGCCCGTGCCGGTGTAGTATTCGGTGATCCAGATGATGGCAGCGGTGATCACCAGACCAGCCACACCGCACCAGAACAGCGACATCGGTGTAAAGCCGCCAAGGTCAACTGACATGCCGCCGAACATGGTGGAGATCACCGGGTACAGTGCCACGAGTGACAAGGCACCCGTTGCAAACACGCCCTTGTAAAGCGCGCCCATGATGTTGTTGTTGGCACCAAGCTTCACGAAGTATGTGCCGATGATCGAGGTGATGACGCAAGCGCCACCGATGGCCAGCGGCAAAACCATGCCGGCAAGCTTGTAGGCGTCGGGCAAGGCGATGGCTGCGAGAACCATTGTCGCGACCGTGGTCACCACATAGGTTTCGAACAGGTCAGCGGCCATGCCGGCGCAGTCACCCACGTTGTCGCCAACGTTGTCGGCAATTGTTGCGGGGTTGCGTGGATCATCTTCCGGAATGCCGGCTTCGACCTTGCCCACCATGTCGCCGCCAACGTCTGCACCCTTGGTGAAGATGCCGCCGCCGAGACGTGCAAAGATCGAGATCAGCGAAGCGCCGAAAGACAGCGCAACGAGCGCGTCGATGACGGTGCGGCTGGTTGGCTCAAGGCCAAGCGATCCGGTGAGAAAGCCGAAGTACAGCACCACACCGAGAAGGCCGAGGCCTGCAACCAGCAAGCCCGTCACTGCGCCAGCCTTGAAGGCGAGGTCGAGGCCACCGGCCAGAGACTTGGTCGCAGCCTGTGCCACGCGCACGTTGGCGCGCACCGAGACGTTCATGCCGATGAAACCGGCAAGACCGGAGAGAATGGCACCGATGGCAAAGCCGACGGCGGCAAACTTGCCGAGCAGCAACCAGGTGATGATGAAAATGACAACGCCGACAACGCCGATCGTTGTGTATTGACGCTTGAGATAGGCCGATGCGCCCTCGCGGACGGCGGCGGAAATTTCCTGCATGCGGGCCGAGCCAGCGTCAGCAGCCATCAAACCACGTGTGGTGATGATGCCATAAACGATGGACAACAAGCCTGCCAGGACGATCAGCCAAAGTGCTGTGTTCATGGAAGGGAATCCTTAGATGGGTTAACTTGGGAAAAGTTGAGTTGCCCCCCGCCCGACCGTTGGCCGCGGTCCCGGTACAAACCGTCAGGACTCACGCTTCCCTGCCAATGGGCTTGGGTTGGGCGCGGTATGCCGCAATCCCGCCATAAACTCAATGGGCGAAAAGGTGCATTTTCATGAGCAAAATGATGGGCGTACATCAAACCAACGAGGGTTTCCCCTGCCGCCACATCCACACGATCAGCCCAACACCAATCGCCGCCATCGGGAATACCGCCATGTTGACGGCGTTCCAGCCCGAACCCGCCAGCAAGGCACCGGCGGAAAGTGACGTCAGCGTCGTCATGCCAAACACCAGAAAGTCGTTGAGGCCCTGCGCCTTGTTGCGCTCCAGCGGCTCGTAGGTCGACGTCAACATCGTCGTGCCGCCGATGAAACCGAAATTCCAGCCGAGGCCGAGCAACACCAAACCGCCAGCGAAATTCTCAAAACGAATACCCAGCAAACCTGAAATCGCCGCCATCACCAGCAACCCCATGCCGGCAGCTGCAATGCGCTCGGCCCCAAAACGGGTAATCAGCGCGCCGGTAAAAAAGCTTGGCACGAACATGGCAAGCGCATGCCACTGGATGACCCAGCTTGAATCCCGCACCGTGAATCCGCATCCCAGCATCGCCACAGGTGTTGCCGTCATCACCAGCATCATGATGCCATAGGAAATCATCGAAACACCCGTCGCAACAATAAATGCAGGTTGCGCCGCGATGGCAGAGAGCGGCCGCCCGCTGCTGGTCACCGTCGCATCCAGTTTCGGGATGTCGACGAAGGCCAGAACAACCATGGCCACGACTGCCAACACGGCCATGGCCACCCATGTCCCCGCAAATATCACAGGCGAAAGCAGGTCAACTGTTGCGATCACCAGCACGCTGCCCAGCAAGGCCGACACCACACCGCCCGTCATCACCCAGGATATTGCCTTGGGCCGCAACGACGGACTGGCCAAATCGGCAGCCGCAAACCGGTAGTACGACGCCGATGCCTGGTATGTGCCAATCAGGAAGCACCCCAACAGGACCAACTCAAAACTGCGGAAATAGAGTGCCGCCAATCCCGTCAATGCGCCAATCACACCGACCAGAGCCGCCAACATGAAACCGGCCCGGCGGCCAATACGCCGCATCAACAGGGATATTGGGAAGGTCGTTGTCGCCGTGCCCACAATCATCGCCGTCAGCGGCATGGTCGCCCAGAACGGCGTGGGCGCCAGTTGCGCACCAATCAGCCCCCCCGTCACCACCAATGCTGTTGTCACACCGCCATAGAGTGCCTGTGCCACTGCCAGCACGACGGCATTGCGCCTGGCCCGCTCGTCGTCGAAGGCCGTCGCAGTCATGCCGCGAACTCCTCCGGGCGGCGTGTGCGTGCCAGCGTATTGAGAACACCATTGATGAAACGCGGTTCGTCGCCGCCATCGAAGAACGCATCCGCCACATCGACATATTCCGACAGCGCCACGCGCGAGGGTACCTTGTCCATGAAGAATATTTCAAACGCCGCAGCCCGCAGGATGGAGCGCACGGTCACATCCAGACGGTGCAACGGCCACTCCTTGTCGAGAATGGCGTCAAGCGCCGGATCGAGCAGCGCCTGCTCGCGCACTGACCCTTCCACGACGTCGCGCAAATGCTTGTAGTCGGCTTCGCCACACTCACCGTTCTCGAAATTTTCGCCCTGTGCCCGTGACGAAAACTGCGCCAGCGTCTCTCCCAAATCGCTGGACGCAATGTCCATCTGGTAGAGAGCCTGCACGGCCCCAAGCCTGGCGGCAGAACGGGCGATGGGTGGGCGGCGCGGCGTGGTCATGGCGAACAGGTACTTTCAATCAGCTGGATGGCCCCAAATAGCCCGGCGCGGCACGAAAGACAACGCACGCCCGCCATGCAATGCGATGAGCTTCCCTACCCTTGCCAGGGTGCTTGACGGGCCCTATGTCTGGCCCGCTGGCCCGACACAAGGGCTGGCAATATTCTCAGGGCGGGGCGCAATTCCCCACCGGCGGTAAATCAGGGAAACCTGAAAGCCCGCGAGCGCTTCCAGTGATTTTCAGAATCATGGGAGGGACAGCAGATCCGGCGTGATTCCGGAGCCGACGGTATAGTCCGGATGAAAGAGAATGAGACCTGTTGCCTGCCTGCGGGATTGCGTGTCCGTGGGCATGTTCAATGTCTCATGCCGTCCTGATTCATGAATTGAAGCAAGGACACGTTAGATGCAAAAGCCCGGCACAGCCCCCCGCTCCTCAACCGCCCTGACGGGTGCGTCTTACATTGTACTGGCCGGCATTGCCTTCGCCATCATCAACGTCATCACCCAGAAAGTGACGGGCAGTGCCGATTATGGCGGCTACGGCTTCAAATCCACCTCAGATGCCTTCTGGCAGTATTTCATCGCCCTCCTCTTCTCGCTGCCATTCATTGTGCGCCAGGGATGGCAGGCATTGGTGACAGATCACCCCGTTCGCCATGTCGTCCGTGTCATATTCGCCGCTCTTGGCGTCCAGGCCTTCATCGCAGGCCTCGCCCATGGTGTGCCGATCTGGCAGGTCATTGCGCTGGTCATGACATCACCATTCTTCATTCTGTTTGGTGCAAAGTACTACCTCGGCGAACGCGTTGGCCCGGAACGCTGGCTTGCCAGTATCATGGGCTTTGCCGGTGCCATGATCGTGCTGCAGCCGTGGTCTTCAGGCTTCTCCTGGTGGTCACTGGCCCCGGTCGCCGCCGCCGTGCTTTGGGGTGCCGCCTCACTCATCACCAAGGAGCTCACCGCAAAGGAAAAGCCCGAGACCATCACCATGTGGCTGCTCTTGCTGCTCACTCCGATCAACTTCGGGCTCTCAGCCACCGCAGGTTTTGAATGGCCGACAGGCACGATCCTCGCGCTGCTCGTTGCGGCAGGGGCGCTCCAGTTCATCGCCCAGTATTGCCTGACCAAGGCCTATGCGCTTGCCGATGCCGCTTTCCTCCAGCCCTTCGACGATTTGCGCTTGCCCTTCAACATCATTGCGGGCTTTCTCGCCTTCCATTATCTGCCGGAAGGCAATCTGTGGATCGGCATCGCTCTCATTCTTGCAGGCTCGGCACTACTCGTCTGGTATCAGCGCCGGAACGACCTGAATCTGAAAACCGCCTGACAAGTTCACGGTCAGCGCGTGGTCCCAAGCCGGGGTGGAGTCTTCTTACCAGCTCGGCTTGCACGTGGCAGGCAGCGCTTTGGCAGGCGTCACTGGTCCCTTTTTTGACCACTGCCCGACATTGCCACCCTTCATGCGGTTGAAGTCGAAGCGCGCTGTTTCCCGGCCCTTGAACTGCCAGTTCTTGCAGAATGTCGTGCGCTGCTGCACCAGGCTCCATTTGCCGCTGGCAAGAAATTCTTTTGATCCCGGCCAGCCCGTGGACATGGCCAGCCAGCAGAACTCCACCATTTTCTTGTGGAGCAAGTGCTTGCACACCATGCCGCTGCCATAACCCCCGGTCCTGTAGCGGCCATCCGCCTTCAGCACCCGGTTCACTTCACGGAAATAATGATCAACAAAAGGCAGCATGTCGTGAGCTGCCACGGCCTCCGCAGTCTTGCCAAAATGCTTGCGGTGATAGAGCCGGAAGCGCTCATAGAACCTGATGTGCTTGCGGAATGACGGATCAGCCTTGAGCAGCCGCTTCTTGCGCGCCGCCTGTACCACCAGACCCTTGTTGACGCGCCACTCAAACACTAAATCCTTGATCGTCTGGTCGACGCCATCGACGGCAAAATAGATCGCTGAACCCGGTGGCTGGCCATTGGCTGCGGCAAGTGCAATGGCATGGCGGGCGTCCGTCGCACCGCGCGATTTGTCGAGGAAGGTTTCGGGGTCGGAATTCTCATGCTGAAAAATTGTCAGGACGCTGAAACCTGCTTTGATCAACGCATCACTTTCGGACGGAAACAGCGACTTGCAGGTGATATCTGCGTCGACCCAATCATAGTAGCGCGCGACGGTCTTGATGCCGATTGCCTTGAAGGCCTGCACGCCGGACTTGCCGCTTTTGGTGGTTATGGTGGTGACCGGCTGAGACAGGTCAACGGCAGTATATGCCACATGGGAGTTGCACGACGGCACATCAGCCAACACTGGGACATGGCCCGCAGCCAGCAAACCGCACATCAGGATCGACCAGCGCAGCGCCTTGAACATGTCCCCGATCCCCAATACGCAATCTCACCGCGTACTATAGGATACAACCGTGGCAAGCTGTCAATTCGTCCGTGGTTCAGCCCTTGCGTTCGGATTCGTCACCAGAGAGCGAACCAATGATTTCGCCAAATTCCTTTGGGTCGCGGAAGTTCTTGTAGACGGAGGCAAACCGAACATAGGCGACGTCATCAAGGTACTTCAGCCCCTCCATGACCAGTTCACCGATTTGTTCGGACTTGATTTCGCTCTCACCCAGGCTTTCAAGCTGGCGCACAATGCCCGACACCATGCGTTCTACCCGCTCAGTATCGACGGGCCGCTTACGCAGCGCGATCTGCACCGAGCGCATCAGCTTGTCACGGTCAAAGGGCGCCCGGCGGCCAGACCGCTTCACCACCATCAGTTCACGCAACTGAATGCGTTCGAACGTCGTGAAGCGCCCGCCACAATCGGCACAGGCCCGCCTGCGCCGTATGGCGGAGTTGTCTTCCGTCGCACGACTGTCCTTCACCTGGGTTTCGGCATTGCCGCAGAAGGGACAGCGCATCAGTGCTCCTTACGAATAGATGGGAAACCTCTTGGTCAGTGCCAAAACCTTGCGCTTGACCCCTGATTCCACCTTGCCGTTCTTTTCTTCACCGTTTTTGGCGAGCCCGTCCAGCACCTCGATGATGAGATTGCCGACCTCGCGGAATTCTGCCTCACCAAAACCACGCGTCGTTCCCGCCGGTGATCCGAGCCGGATACCTGAGGTGATCATCGGCTTTTCGGTATCAAACGGAATGCCGTTCTTGTTGCACGTGATGTAGGCCCGGCCCAAGGCCTGCTCGGCCGCCTTGCCGGTGAGACCCTTCTTGCGCAGGTCAACCAGCATCAGGTGGGTATCGGTACCGCCCGTGGTGATGTCGCAGCCACCATCGACCATGGTAGCAGCCAGCGCTTTCGCGTTCTTCACCACTTGCTTGGCATAGGTCTTGAACGCCGGCTTCAGGGCTTCACCAAAGGCCACGGCCTTGGCGGCAATGACGTGCTCAAGAGGTCCGCCGATGATGCCGGGGAAAACAGCGGAATTGAACTTCTTGCCGAGGTCCTCATCCTTGGAAAGGATCATGCCGCCGCGCGGGCCCCGCAGCGTCTTGTGGGTCGTGGTCGTCACGACATGGGCATGTTCCAGCGGGTTGGGATGGACGCCACCAGCCACGAGGCCAGCGAAGTGCGCCATGTCTACGAACAGATAAGCCCCGACGCTGTCAGCAATCTCGCGAAAGCGCTTGAAATCGAGGATACGCGGATAAGCCGAGCCGCCAGCGATGATCAGCTTGGGCTTCACCTCAAGCGCCTGTTTGGCGATCGCGTCATAGTCCAGCTGCAGGTTGTCTTCGCGCACCTTGTAGGGCGCAACCTTGAACCACTTGCCAGACTGGTTGACCGGCGAGCCGTGCGTGAGGTGGCCACCGCAGGCCAGATCCAGACCCATGAACGTATCCCCCGGCTGCAACAGGGCAAAGAACACGCCCTGGTTTGCCGTGGCACCGGAATGCGGCTGCACATTGGCATAGTTGGCGCCGAACAGTTGCTTGGCGCGGTCAATCGCCAGTTGTTCCGACTGATCCACATACTGGCAGCCACCATAGTAACGGCGGCCCGGATAACCCTCGGCATACTTGTTGGTCATCACCGAACCCTGCGCTTCCAGCACAGCCCGTGAGACGATGTTTTCCGAGGCGATCAGCTCTATTTCATTCTGCTGGCGGCCCAGTTCCAAAGCAATTGCCTTGGCCACCTTGGGATCTACCTTGGCAAGCTTGTCCTTGAAAAACCCCGGATAAAGCGGCTTTGCCTTCTTCTTTGCAGGCTTCTTTGCGGATTTCTTGGCGGCTTTCTTGGCCATGATTTGGAATCTCCCCGACAACGTTCAGCCCGCTCTATAGCCACTGGTAGCGTCCGGTCCAGCGACAATTGCGCTGTGGCACGGCTGAGAAACGTCACCTGTCAAACGGGAAGCATCGGCCACGTTCTACACAAAATCCGATTTCCTTCCACTTTACATTTCGCGCAAGTTGTATAGCATTTACAACCTGACGGATAAAACGAAGACATCGTTCAGCGGTGTGCAGTAAATCTGGCGTCAACACCCCATCCCATTCAAATCAAGTTTCTGGAGATTCACTATGGCGGTAATCCCATCCCCCGTGCCTGTTGGTGTCGTTGAGGACGTTGGTATTGAAATCGATCTTGGAGGCGTCAATTCAGGCACACTGTTGGGCGACATCATCGACGGCGGAGGAGTGGTTCCTGGCGTTGGTTATGGCCTGTCGTTTATCAATCCAACAACCGGCACCAGCTCGTGGACCATAACGATTGCTGGCGGTTCGTCCTCCTTGGTTGCCAATGGCGTTCAATTTCTCAACTGAAATGCGACAGAAAAGAACGTCATTACTGTAAACGCGGGTGGTGGCGTCGCTGGTGATGCCAACGGAATTTTCACCACCACCCTTCTGGATGTAATCAACAAGGGCTCGGTCTCCGGTTTCGATTTTGGCATAAACTTCTACGGATTCGCGGGCAATGAATTGGGTCCTGGCCAGGACGGCGATGGCTCGCAGTCGAACATCGACAAGGCTGCCGGTACCGTCAACACCAACAAGCTGTTGGTTGACAACCAAGTCAACGCGGACGTCATCGCGGATTTTGTCGGCATCAGCAACTGGAGCAACGCCTTCCTGACGGTCAAGAATGCCGGCACGATAGAAGGCGGCGCGAGCATCTATGTCGATACTAACATGGACACGCTGGATGACAATTGGGAAGGTGCCGCCATCAATTCTCGTGGTGGCCTTGATCTCAACAACGCCCTGACGGGTCTGATCATGGGTGACGTTTCCACCGGTTGGTTCAACTCCAAGATCACCAATGCAGGCACGATCAACGGCACCATTGACAGCTGGTTCCACAATTCGGAAGTGCAGTATACTGATGTCAGCAATCCAAATGGACGTGCCGACGATATCACAGTCATTGACGTCGATCATGATGGCATCTTCACCATCGCGGCCAGCGAAGGAGTTCTCGCCTCCACGCTGACAAACACATTCACAAACACCGGCACCATCCGCGGCAGCGCTTCATACGGGTTCAATCTCATCGACGATGGCGGCACAGTAGGAGACGCATCCGACGACATTGTTTCGACCTTCCGGGTGGCCTTCAACCTCAACAACGTCAAGGATTCCATTACCAACTCGGGCAAGGTGTACGGCAACATCTGGATGGAGGGTGGCAATGACACACTGACCAACTCAGGCACCATCTATGGCCATGTCGACTTGAGCGAGGGCGATGATACCCTGAACAACACTGGCAATCTTTTTGGTTTGAATGACAACGAGGGCATTCAATACCAAAGCGGTGTTAACGGCGGTAACGGCAACAACACTATCATCAATTCAGGTGTATTGGTTGACGGTTACTCCGGCGGCAGCGGCAACGACAAGGTGACCAACACAGGCCGCATCTTCGGCGGTCTCGACCTTGGCGATGGCAACAACGAAGTCGTCAGCAACACCATCCACATTTTTGGCGACATCAACGCTGGCGTTGGCAACGACAAGATCACTTCAAATGCAGGCACCATCAATGGCAACTTGAATCTGGGCGATGGCACCAACAGCGTCACCAGCGCTGGCACCATTCGCGGTAGCATCAACGCTGGAACAGGCAACGACACGGTCACCAACACGGGTATCATCCGCGGAGACATCAACGTTGGAGATGGCGACAACGTCATTACCAACAGCAAGACGGTTTATGGCGGCATTTTTACGGGCAAGGCCGCAAATCTGACTGCAACTGCCGTTGAAAAGATCACCAATAGCGGAACGATCTGGGGAGACATTTCCACTGGTGACGGCAATCGCACGATCACCAACAGTGGCATCGTTGATGGCGGCGTTTTCACTGGCACTGGCAATGACACCTTGACGAACTCCCGCGAAATCCGAAATGACGTCGATCTCGGCCTCGGCAACAACACCCTGACCAATACCTTGACAGGCTTGATCGGCGGAAACCTCTCCGCTGGAGATGGCAACACCAACGTCAAGAATGACGGCGTGATCCGTGGCGACATCGGCGTCGGGGCAGGCGACCACACCATCAGCAACACCAAGACAGTTTATGGCGGCATCTTCACGGGGAATGCCACAAATACTGTAATCGATCCTCTTAAGGGCACTTCGAAGATAGATACAATCACGAACTCCGGAACGATTTATGGCGATATCAGCACCGGTGGCGGCAAACGCACCATCACCAACTCCGGCACGGTCCATGGCAACATTGTCACCGGTGCTGGTGCGGACACCATTTCCAACAGCGGCACCATTCGCCGCGCAATTGATGCTGGAAACGGCAACAACATTATTACCAATACCAAGTCCATCCTGGGTTTCTACGATGACAAGGCAACGCCAAACGAGAACGATGATGTGTTCTTCGGCATCCGTGTGGGTGACGGAAACAACGTCATCAAGAACACCGGCGGTACCGTCTTCAACGGAATATTCCTCGGCAATGCCGACGCCGTGACTGGAAACGTGGTCGACAATACCGGCACAGTGAATACTGGCGTATTTGGCGGTTCCGGCAAGGACACCGTCACAAACTCAGGCTCCATCAATGGCGATGTCGTGCTCTTCGATGGCGCAGACAAGTTCGAGAACAAGATAACAGGGCTTGTCTTCGGCGCTGTGTTGCTTGGCAATGGTGCGAATCCAGACGGCAAGAACACCATTATCAATGCAGGCACCATCTATGACACTGTTGCCGGCGGCAACAATGATGACATCGTCACCAACAGCAAGCTGATCAAGGGGGATGTTGTACTTGCGGGCGGCAACGACACTCTCACCAACACGGTAGGGACTATCGAAGGTGACATCTACGTGGGCTCCGGCAATGACACCGTGAATGGTGGAGCAGCCAGCGAATTTGTCATTGAAGTCGTTGAAACGGCGCCAAACGTTTTCAGCGAAGCTGAAGGTGCGGGCGCTGATACGTATAACCTAGGTGCCGGAGATGACTACGTGTTGGCAGCCCGGGATACCTCCATCGACACCTATGATGGCGGTCTGGGCACCAAGGACGCAATTGACTTTATCCATGCCTCAGAGGGCTTCACCCTCGATCTCAAGTCAAAAACGCTCGCTTTCAACACGGCTGGCGTCACCGACACGGTCAAGGGCTTTGAGATTGTTTACGGCTCAGGCTTTGCTGATATCATCATCGGCGACGACTCGCTGGCAGCGGGAGTTGCCGAAACACTCTCTGGCGAAGGTGGCGCCGATCACATCACAGGCGGTCTCAACGCTGACAAACTATATGCCGGCAACGATGGATTTGGCGGCTTCGACGGTGGAGTCGACACATTCCACTACCTTTCTCTCAACGACAGCAAGAACACCGTTGCGACCCGTGATACCATCTATCAGTTTGATGACACGATGGATGTGATTGACCTGTCGCTGCTCGATGCGGACGCTGTCTTGGCTGGTGACCAGAACTTTATCTGGCTCGGCTTCGGCGGGGATTTTACCAACACCAAAGGTGAACTGCGCGCCATCCAGCGTGGCAGTTTCACCATCATTGAGGCCGACACAGAAGGCGACAAAGTGGCTGACTTCACCATCGCCTTGCAGGGCATCCACGACAATCTTTCTGCTGCCAACTTCCTGGGACTGGTTTTCTAAGTACTGGAAACTGCCCATTCGCCAAAATGGAGCGCCCGGCCACACGACCGGGCGTTTTCATGTTCAATCCATCTTGAAATCCAGTCCTCAGGCAGCCCGCTGCAGAGCCATTGCCGTCCATAGCTGGTCGAGTGCCTTGACCAACCGGGCGATTTCCAATTCTCCATGGAACGGTCCAGGCGTCAGGCGGATGCGCTCCGTGCCTCTCGGAACCGTAGGATAGTTGATCGGCTGTACATAGATGGCGTGTTCTGCCAGCAACCTGTCAGTCAGTGTTTTGCAGGCGACCGGGTCCCCAACCATGACCGGCACAATGTGACTGGGTGTATCCACCACAGGAAGTCCCCTGCCCTGCAACTCCCGCGTCAGCAAACGCGCATGCTTCTGCTGCAGTTGCCGTTCCACTGACGAGATTTTGAGATGGCGAATGGACGTTGTGGCACCAGCCGCAATCACCGGCGAAATTGATGTCGTGAAAATGAAGCCCGGCGCATAAGAACGGATGGCATCAATCACCTCCGCGTTGGCGGCCAAATATCCACCCATCAGCCCAAAGGCCTTGGCCAGAGTTCCCTCGATCACATCAATGCCGGACGACAGACCATCGCGTTCAGCCACTCCTGCACCGCGCGCGCCATACATCCCCACCGCATGAACTTCGTCGAGATAGGTCATGGCCCCATACTTGCGCGCCAGGGCACAGATTTCCGCCATGGGGGCAATGTCACCATCCATCGAGTAGACCGATTCAAAGGCAATGAGTTTTGGCCGTTCAGGCGCAATCGCTGCCAACTTGGCCTCAAGATCCAAGAGGTCATTGTGCCGCCAGATGTGACGCTCGCAGCCGCCATGGCGAATGCCCTCTATCATCGAAGCATGATTCATGGCATCCGAAAGGATCACGCAATCAGGCAAGAGTTTGGCGAGTGTGGAAAGCCCGGCCGCATTGGCCATGTAGCCGGAATTGAACAGCAGGGCAGCTTCCTTGCCATGCAGATCGGCGAGTTCCCGCTCCAATTCAACATGATAGCGCGTCGTGCCCGCAATATTGCGAGTACCGCCCGAGCCCGCTCCCACTTCGTCCAGCGCTTCATGCATGGCTGAGAGCACATCAGGATGTTGCCCCATGCCGAGATAGTCGTTGGAGCACCACACCGTGATTTCACGGGTCGCCTCCGCGGTGTGATAGAGCGCCCGCGGGAAACGCCCACGCAGGCGGCTCAACTCGGCAAAGCTGCGATAGCGCCCTTCATCATGGAGCTTGCTGATAGCGCCACCAAACGCGGCTGAATAATCAAAAGATGACATGGCCTACCCTCGTTAGCCCAAGCCGCACCCTGCCCAATTGATCTCGCTCAACTAAGGCTAGTTTGCGGCTGTAACCGGGGCAGCGGGCTTTTTCTTGTCCACAGCGGCTGCTTTGCAGCCATCCGGCAACGTGCCACTGGCTTCGGCTTTGCAATCCAACTTCTTGGCTGCAGGCTTCTTCGCAGTCGCAGATTCTTGCACCTTGGCCGTCGTACCTTCTGCTGGCTTCTTTTTGACCGCGACCGTTGGGCTTTTGGCCTTGTCGGTGGAAGCAACCTTCTTTTCGTCAGCTGCAACTTTTTCCTTGTCGGCAACAGCCGATTTCTTGGCAGTGGCCGGTGTCAATTTTTTCTTTTCGGCCGCTATGGATTTGGCGTCGGCCTTGGACTTCTTCACGGTCTTTTTGTTCTTGCCACCTTTGGCAGATGACGCCTGTTCTTTCCGCCATGCGGCCCAATCAAACAGCCCAGGGGCATCCTTCTTGGACTTCAACGTGCCCTTGCTTTTCACCGGCGGCTTTGCAGCAACCTTCTTGGCATTGGCAGGTGGATTGACCTTCTTGAAAATGGCACCGGACGGCGTGTCGCGGTCGTCATCGCCAGCAGTGGACGCGTTGAAGAACGCCGCCCTCTTGGCCGTGCCGTTGGCCGGCTTCTTCTTGCTGAAGCCAAAGAATCCGCTGCCACCTGAATCATCTTCCACCGAAGCCACAAGACGCGGCAACGGCTTCAGAACATAGCGTTGGCCATCAGGACTCATTTCACCGACCGGCATGGGCTGGCCCGTCACAAAACCTGTGCCATCCAGTTCATAAATGTCACTGCGGAAGGCGACCGTTCCACCCGTCGTCGGCCATGCCGTCAAATAGGCAAAGCGCAATTGTGGCGGCGTCGTCAGATCGACATCGCGGCGCTCAAGCGTTTCCGCCAGCGTCGATATTTCTGCTTCGCCAATGCCGTCCTGGCCGTTCAACACCCAGTTCACCAGCAGCGACATATCCTGTACGCGCACGCAACCCGAAGAATAGAAACGGTTGTTGGAATTGAACAGCTGCTTTTCCGGCGTGTCGTGCATGTACACACCGAAGGGGCTGAGAAAGTTGATTTTGGCAGTCGCCATGGCGTTGCCTTCGCCTGGCTCCTGACGGAAATGATAGTCGTCTGGTATGGCCGACCGCCAATTGATCGTGTCCGGATCAATTTCGGGTCCACCAAATCCCTTGAACACTTTGATGTTCATGTCGCGCAGCACATCAGTGCCACCCTTCAGCTTCGGAATGATGTCCTTCTCGACGATTGAAACCGGCGCATTCCAATAGGGGTTGAAAGCAACGTTGGTAAGTGCCGTCATCACCACCGGTGAAGGCCGCTCGGGCCGGCCGACAATTGCGTTGTGCTTGGAAAATACTCTTCCGCCCGATACCGTCTCGATTTGCTGGGCTGGAATATTGACGACGACATAGCGGTCACCCAATCCCTGGGTGTAGGCTTCAACACGTGGTATGTTGGCCTCGATGGCGGCCAAGCGGCGTTGAGCCGGTATGTTCATGATATCAGCCGTCACCGCATCGAAGCGGCCCGTGGCGGCCAGTCCCATGTTCTGTTGGAAGCGTCGCACGCCATCTTCGGTGGCAGATGTATAGAGCCCGGCGAATTCCCCTTGCGTCGCTTCGGCGCGAATATAGCCTTCGGCGTACAGGCGCTGGTTGAGGGCAATCACACCCTTGCCCTGCGAACCCTTCTTGAGGTTGGCCCGCGCTACCTTCGGGAAGCCACCATTGGCAATGATGGCGCGGTAGCGCTCCGACGCAGCACGCAACTCTGCTGCACCCGTTTCAGCCAACATGGGCGCAATATTCTTCGCTGCGACAACTTCCGTGTCGGTCGTCGCCTTGCCGCCACCGACAACTGTGCCATGCCCCGTATTGGCATTGCTGCGGACACTCGCCGGCTGGTCGGCCTGACCCTTCTTGGTCTTGCGCTTGAGGCGCGCCATGAAATCTTCAAAGCCGGATTCGGCACGGGCCGGACCCTGAACGGCATCAACTACCGGCATCACCCCGCCAACCAGCAGGATACACGCAAGAAGCCAGCCCAAGGACTGCCGCTTTGACTTCAAATATCTCATATTCAGTTGCCTACCCAAGCTGGAACGCCACGCCGCAGTGAATGTCCATATCATCCACACGGGCCGCCGTCAAAACCGAGCCGGAAGACGACGAAATCGAGGCAGATTCGGGGCAAACCGATCATTTTTGTCAGAAATCCGGGGGCTTCCCCGCTGTTCGGCACCAATATTGCCGTCCAGTGCAGCAATTTGGCAACAGAACGGCCCCGCAAGTGAACCTGCGGGGCCGAAAAATGCTGCGCAATTATGGAATTGTGACGGAAATCAGAGCCTGTAGAGGATCTGGTCAGTCCAATAGCGTTCAAGGCGGGTCAGGGCCTTGTTGATGCGGTCGAACTCATCAACCGACAAACCCACAACTTCCTCGATTGCCTGAAGCTGACGGTTGTACAGGGCATCCACACGGCGGCGGATTTCCTGACCCTTCACCGTGAGACTGATGCGCACTGAACGCTTGTCGTTGTTTGAGCGTTCATGGTTTACATAGCCCGCTTCCACAAGCTTCTTCAGATTGTAGGAGACGTTCGAGCCCTGATAATGGCCGCGCGTCTTCAGTTCACCTGCCGTCAATTCAGCATCCGAGATGTTGAAAAGAAGCAGAGCCTGAACCGGATTGACTTCCTTTTCCCCCGTGCGCTCAAAGTCATCCTTGATGACGTCAAGCAGACGACGGTGCAAACGCTCAATGAGCGTCAGCGCTTCGAGATAGCGATGTTTGATATTCTGGCGTTTTGCCTCAACGGGCTGCAAAGCCAGGTTCCCCAACACTTGAGTATTCATTTGACCACCTTATTCCCTTTGTCAGCGGGCCGGTTTCTTGTGAATGTCCGTTTCCCGTATGTGGTCAAACTAACGTCACGCCCTTTAAAGGCGGCTGAACAGTCTCGGTAAATTTGGTCTTATATTTTCTCTTTTTCGCAGAGCTTTAGCTGACAGTTTACAGGGACTTTTTGATTTTGATGAATCAAAGATGACCAAACGGCCCGCCCCGGAAAGGCCCCGCGGCTCAGCACGATCCGTTGGAGGCCCGCGTTTCGGCGTTGCGCAGGAGCCTGCGCACGGCAGCCCGCCCGTTGGCCGATACGGCAGCGCGGTGTTCGCGCAATACACGCGCATACATGGCGTTGACGGCACGCCGCGAGAGTGTGCGGCAGCGCAATTCGCGGTAATAGTTTTCGGCCGTCACAGAATAGCCAGGTGCTGATCCTGAAGCCCGGACTACCGGGGGGCGCACCACCGACTTTGCCCGCTTGATGACCACGCGTACCGGCTTGCGATTGTTCTGTGGTTCAGAGATGGCCCTCACTTTTTGCGCCTTTGGCAATATCCTGCGCACCGGTTTTTTCACGGTTACGGATGTCCGTTGAGACACATCATCATCTTCAGCAGAAGTCGCTGTTGCAGCAGCAGCAGCACTTTCCAGCGCTTCGCTGTCAAGCAGAGGCGCAGCAGGAACTGCAGAAACCACGGGCGCAGGCTCCCGGCTTTCGATCTTTGGCATGATCACGGTGCGCGCCGGAGCAATGGGTTCTGGCAGCTTCGGTGCCACCATGCCCGAGCTTGCTGTTGCCGACCGGGCGGTAGCGAGAATGTCTGCGACTGCCCTCGCACTTTGCGCATCGCACGGTGCTGCAGTTCCAGTTGCGCGGCCACGGCCGATGGCACCCTGCGCCACCTTCACAGACTTTTTCTCTGCCAATGAAATCTCGGCACGTGCCACCAGGCCGGTCAGTACATCGCGATCAATCTTGCCAAGCACGTTGCAGCGGTTGTCGATCATCCAGGCATGGGCAAGCATCTCTGCAGCCTTCTCCGGTCCAACCACCTCGGCCCTAGCCTGCGCCGCAACGCCTGCAACAGCACACATCAGCGCAAATACAACAAGCTTCATCGCAGTCCCCAAACCAGAATTCCCAAACCAAACCGGAGACAGTCTCGGCCAACATGCTTAAGGTTTGGAGAACGGGGCCTGTGCCAGCCGCAATTCATGGTTAACAACAGGTTACCCTCGCCCTCTTACATCGTAAAGCCTACTGGAATTTGGCCCTCACTGCCGATATGAGAAAACCATGAGCACCATCCCGACGACCTTTCCTGCCACTCGCCTGCGGCGCAACCGCAAGAGCCCTTGGGCGCGGGCACTGGTAAGCGAGAACTCCCTGCAGGTAAGTGATCTCATTTGGCCAATTTTTGTCATCGAAGGCAGCAACAAGGAAGAACAGGTCTCTTCCATGCCAGGTGTGCTGCGCCAATCGGTTGACCTTGCTGTCAAGCGTGCCGCAGAAGCCGCAAAGCTGGGTATTCCGATGCTGGCACTTTTTCCCAATACAGATGCTTCGCTTCGCACCGACGATGGCCGGGAAGCGTGCTCACCGGACAACCTCGTCTGCCGCACCGTGCGCGCCATCAAGAAGGAAGTGCCGGAGATCGGCATCATGTGCGACGTCGCCCTCGATCCCTATACCGCCCATGGCCATGATGGACTGATGCGCGATGGCCGTATTCTCAATGATGAATCAATCGGAGTACTGGTCAAGCAATCATTGGCGCAGGCTGATGCTGGCTGCGATGTCATTGCGCCTTCTGACATGATGGATGGTCGCATTGGTGCGATCCGCCAGGCACTGGAAAAATCTGGCCACGAGGACGTGCAGATCATGGCGTACTCCGCCAAATATGCCTCCGGCTTCTACGGACCTTTCCGCGAAGCTGTTGGTTCGGGTGGCAAACTCAAGGGTGACAAGCGCACCTATCAGATGGACCCGGCGAACAGCGATGAAGCCATGCGCGAAGTTGCCATGGATATCGCCGAAGGTGCTGACATGGTGATGGTGAAACCGGGCATGCCCTATCTCGACATCGTCGCGCGCGTCAAACGTGAATTCGCCGTGCCGACGTTCGCCTATCAGGTGTCGGGCGAATACGCCATGCTCATGGCCGCCTGCCAGAACGGCTGGCTTGATCCGGAGAAAGTCATCACAGAAGCACTCATGTCATTCAAACGCGCCGGTGCCGATGGCATCCTTACCTACTTCGCCATGGACGTGGCGAAGAAACTGAAGGCGGGCTGAACTTACTTCTGCAGTCGCGCCACCAGGCTCGAGGTGTCCCAGCGCTTGCCGCCAAGCTTCTGCACCTCCGAATAGAATTGATCGACAAGTGCCGTCACTGGCAAGTGCGCACCGTTGCGCCGTGCTTCATTGAGGCAGATGCCGAGGTCCTTGCGCATCCAGTCCACCGCGAAGCCGAAGTCAAACTTGTTCGCGATCATGGTCTTGTGCCGGTTCTCCATCTGCCATGATCCGGCTGCCCCTTTGGAGATCACATCAATCACCTGCTCCATGTCGAGACCGGCCTTCATGCCGAAATGAATGCACTCGGCAAGGCCCTGCACCAATCCGGCAATGGCGATCTGATTGCACATCTTGGCCAACTGGCCGCTGCCCGATGGCCCGAGCAACTTGCTCATGCGCGCAAAGCTCATGATCAGTGGTTCCGCCCTTGCATAGACATCGCCATCGCCGCCACACATGACCGTCAGCACACCATTCTCTGCCCCCGCTTGGCCACCCGAAACTGGTGCATCAATGAAGCCAATGCCTTTGGCTTTGGCCGCCGCATGAAGTTCGCGAGCCACATCAGCCGAGGCAGTCGTGTGATCAACGAAAATGCTGCCACGTTTCATCGTTTCAAATGCCCCGCCCGGACCAGTGGTAACGGCCCGCAGATCATCATCATTGCCAACGCAGGCGAAAACGAAATCGGCATTCTCGGCGGCGGTGGCAGGCGTGGCGACGGACTTGCCCGTGTGCTGCCCCACCCACTTGGCGGACTTTTCCGCGGTACGGTTAAAGACTGTGACAGCGGCACCGGATTTTGCCGCCAGATGACCAGCCATGGGATAGCCCATCACGCCCAGTCCCAACCACGCCACCTGAACCGCCATGTTTGCTCTCCACTGCCAAAATCTGATGCTGCCTTAGAACAGCCTTCCTGGCATTGAAAGGGTGTTTGCCACAGACGGGGGCGACTCAGCGCCCAAGCGCAACTCTTGCGGCTTTTGGCCGGGCGAGACATACTGGGACCGGAGCAAAACCTTGACCGTTGAACGCCGCAACTTTCCGCAGTTCTTCATCACTGCACCAAGTCCCTGCCCTTACCTGCCCAACAGGTTGGAGCGGAAAGTCTTCACGCATCTCGTCGGCCAGGATGCCCGCGCCCTCAACACCCAGCTTTCGCAAGGCGGTTTCCGCCGCAGCCAGAACATTGCCTACCGCCCCGCCTGCGATGGCTGCCAGGCGTGTGAGTCGGTGCGCGTGCCCGTGGAAAAGTTCCAGTGGACGCGGGGCTTCCGCCGGGTCCTCACCAGGAATGCAGATCTGCAGGTCTCGGTCGTCAAGTCCGAAGCAACGAGCGAACAGTACTCCCTGTTCCGCTCATACATCGATACGCGCCATTCCGAAGGTGGCATGGCCAACATGACCGTGCTCGATTTCGCTGCGATGGTGGATGACAATCTCGTTGAAAGCCGTGTCGTCGAATACCGTCTGCCCAAGGATCATCCGCACGCCGCCAACGAACTCGTCGCCGCAGTTCTCATCGATATCCTGGGCGATGGGCTCTCGATGATTTACAGCTTCTACGAACCCACGCTCGAGCAGCGAAGTCTTGGCACATTCATCATCCTCGACAACATCTTGCGGGTTGGCCGGATGGGCATGCCCTACGTGTATCTCGGCTACCTCGTTCAGAATTCCTCGAAGATGCACTACAAGGCCCGCTACCTGCCCCAGGAACGGCTGTCGTCACAGGGTTGGGTATTGCACGGCAGTCCAAGCAAGAATTGACAGTGATTGCCTGAACCGCTTTTGTGACACGACAAAAAGAATTGCGAATGCAACTATTGGGAACGTCATGAAGACCGCTGGCATATCAAACCCGCTCGTCGCGGCTTGCGCCGCTGCGATGCTGTCGGACAGACTGAAACTGTCGGGTCTGACAGTCGCAGTGAGCAGTGACATGACGGAATTTAATGAAACAAAGAAGCGTGTGCGCGGCATCGAAGTCGCACCCATGCACCATCCCGAAGTTGGCATTTTCACCAATGAACGCGCCCATTGGTTGAGTCTGACGGACGGTGACGGCAAAATTGTTGGATTGCAAGCATTCCGCTGTGACGTGATTGATACAAATCTCGCAGACTGGGGCGTGACCTATATGATCGGTGCATACATGCGCCGTCAGGAATTGATGGTTCCATCGCATGCAAAACCAGCCAAAGGCAGCATCTCCGAACGTTTGTCCGGCAAGCTCGTCTACCATGGTGAATTGTGGGTCGATAAACCTTACCGCCTGCGCCACACGATCGAAGACTTCGTCCGCCTCGCGCTGATTCTCACCCACATCAAATGGCAGCCGGATGCAATCTGGTGCCTTGCCGGCGCACATATTGTCGAGCGCGGGCATCTCAGCCGCAGTGGCTACAACACACTGGAGCTCGGTTTCATGCGTTGGCAACTCGCTTCGGACGGCATTGAGCCATTCGAGTACCTCTATGTCCTTGAAAACCACGCAATAGAAACAATGATCGAGGTGTGGCTGTCTAAAGAAGCTCTATTTCCACCGGAGCGCGCGCGCACGCAACCCGCACTCGCGCTTCCCCATCACCCGGTGAAATATCCGGCATGATAATCCGGTGATAGCCAAACCACTGTTGCTCACCATTCGGCATGATCATTGATGCCAGTACCTGGTCGTAGTGCATGACACCTGAACGCAGCACTTCAAAATACGGTGCCGAAACCACCCGGTCATAACTGTGGCCAGAGAGAGCCGGATAGGAAATGGGTACCCTTCCCCACACCCGCCCCAAAAGCGAATCCTCTCCGATGTGTTCGACTCTGCTCGTGCCCATGTCAGGGTCAACGCGGCAGACAATGGATTGGCCATCAGGAATGTCACCGGCATCCAGTATGCTGCGCAATGATTCTGGAACCTTGGACAGCGCCGGGGTGCCACTCGTCAAGTAGGCGCGCTCGGAAAATCTGACATCACTCTTGAACACCAGCATCTCAATCCGGGTGGCCGCATCGACGCTGGTTGATATCGTCTCTTCAAACCATCCGGCATTGAAATAACGCAGCGTTACGGGCGCCACGCAGGTGACAATGAATTCCTTGAGGAAATAGAGCGACGCCCAGTTCGCACCAAACATCACCCAGTTGACGCGCGTCCCGTTGGGACCGGTCTCCAGTTTCACCAGGTTGTTGTCGTGCAAAAGTTTGCGGTCGGAAATCAATCCGCCGTCAGATTTTGTGGGGCGGGCACAGAATGCCCCCTTGTTGATCCAGAGTTCGAGATTGTACATGACCACGCGCAACACAATGAATTATGAGCGGTGACCCACCCCAGAATATAGGTCTCCGTCTGTCTTGATAGCGGCCGAAAGGCAAAGAACTGGTTAAATTTATCCAAACACTTCGGTTGTATTTGCCCGTTTACAACACGCAGAAATCCACATCGCCGTATTCTGAGACCACAGCCACGGACTGGTCACCACGGCGCGAGACCATTGGCAAGATGACACGGTGGTATGACACCCAATGCAGCGAAGTGTCAGGAAAGCGCAGCGCCGCCACCACTTGTTCATAGACCGGTTCACGCGCCTCCAACGCCCGTTTGTAGGCAGAGCTTGCGCTGTTGCCGAAAGCACCAGTTGTTTGACAAGGATAGGAAGTCGGGTCAGTTCCCCAGATTCTTCCAATTGTAGACCGCTCTCCCACGCGCCGCACAACGAACCCGTCCTGATTGGCATCGAAACAACATTCGATGGAATGGTCAGGCGGCGGGCGTTGGTCGTTCAAAACATGCCGCACGATAGCTGGTGTTCGCGCCGCGTCCGGCGTCGCGGAACGTTCAAATACCCTGCTTATGATATGGCGGTCGGCATGCATCACCAGCCCGGCAATGCGGACGTGCACATCCTTGACGCAGGCAAAGCGTTCTTCAAACCAACCCGCACTATAGAAGCGCAACACAAACGGCCCGTCACTTTCTTCCAACAATGCTTCAGCAACAAACAGCGAAGACAGGTGCGGCGATGCCACGACCCATTTGATCTCGGTGCCAAGGTCACCCGCCGTGAGGCGTACGGCCCCTTCGCGGTTCATCAGTTGCCATTGCTGTTCAGGGGTGAGTTGAGCCGTGACGTTGCCATCCAGCGCCGCGCCGTTCACAAACCACAGATGCCTACCAGCCATCAGCCGCTCCCAGTCACCTCCTCATGAGGACCGTCGAACATCAAGGCATACTGGGCACGTGCTGTCCAACGTATCCGAGAGAAACAGTGAACGCGAGATCGCCGGATTAGTGACATTTGCTTCAAGTCCGGCGGTCACACCTCACTCACCATTGAAGCGATTGTTCTTCGGGAAGCCTTTCGGTGGCATGCGCCCAGCCTGAGCACGCTCGCCAATCCATTCAGCAATATCCGTGACAACAAAGCTGCGCCCTGATGAATCAATCCAGCTCAAACCTTCCTTGCGTTTGAAGCACTGCGCGTCCGAGAGGCCACCATCCTTGAACTTCTGTAGGCGCACGCCCTTGCCGCGCGCCATCTCGGGAACATCGGCGAGCTTGAAGATCAGCAGTTTCCGGTTCTCGCCGACAGTCGCAATATGATCGGAACCAGCGGGCACAACAACGCAGACCTGCGCCTCTACGGGTGTTTTGACATTGAGCACCTGCTTGCCCTTGCGCGTAGTCGCAACGCATTCGTCTTCAGCAACAAAGAAACCATCACCTTCAGTCGAGGCCAACAGCCGCTTGGTGCCGGGCTGGTGCACGAAGACGGCAACGATCTGGTCAGCTGCATCGATGTCCGCCATCAGGCGCACCGGCTCACCGTGTCCCCTGCCACCGGGCAACTTCGCCGCATCCAGCGTGAAGAACTTGCCCGAAGATGAGAACAGCATGACCTTATCGGTCGTCATCGCCGGCACAATGAACTTGCTGCGGTCACCATCCTTGAAGGAAAGTGTTGATGCGTCCTCGATGTGACCCTTCATGGTTCGGATCCAGCCCTTCTCCGAGCACACCACCGTCACCGGTTCCTTTTCAACCATCATGTCTTCGAATTCGCTTTCCACATCAGGTGCTTCGGCGAAATCAGTGCGGCGCTTGCCCAACGGAGTCTTCTTGGAGAATTTCTCCTTGATGCCCTTGATCTCATCGGAAATCCGCGTCCACTGCTCATCTTCCGACTTGAGCAGGCCTTTGATGCCCTTCTGTTCCTTGATCAGCGCATCATTTTCGCGGCGTATCTCCATCTCTTCAAGCTTGCGCAAGGCGCGCAAGCGCATGTTGAGAATGGCTTCGGCTTGCGTGTCCGTGAGGGTGAAGCGCTTGATCAGTGCAGCCTTCGGTTCTTCTTCCTCACGAATGATGCGGATCACCTCATCGAGATTGAGGTAGGCGATGAGATACCCGCCAAGAATTTCCAGCCTGCGTGCAATTTCGCCCAGGCGGAAGTTGCTGCGCCGTACCAGCACTTCCTTGCGGTGATCGAGCCACTCGCGCAGCACATCCTTCAGGCTCATCACCTTTGGCACCTTGCCACCGGAGAGCACGTTCATGTTGAGGGGCACACGCGACTCGAATTCGGTGTTGCGGAACAACTGCTCCATCAACAGCGTGGCATCGATGTTGCGCGTCTTCGGCTCGATGACAACGCGAATGTCTTCAGCCGATTCATCACGGATGTCGCCGATGAGCGGCAGCTTCTTCTCCCCCATCAGTTCCGCCACACGCTCGATGAGCTTGGACTTCTGCACCATGTAGGGAATTTCGGTAATGACGATTTGCCACCCTCCCCGCCCCAGTTCTTCCTGGCTCCAGCGGGCGCGCACGCGGAATGCGCCCCTGCCCGTGCGGTAAGCTTCAATGATCGACTCGCGGCTGTCGATGACAATGCCACCAGTCGGAAAGTCCGGCCCCACCACAAACTGCGTCAGCTTCTCGACGCCGGCGTTGGGCGTCTTGATCAGATGCAGCGCCGCATCACACAACTCCGCCGCATTGTGTGGCGGAATCGAAGTCGCCATGCCGACCGCAATACCCGTGGCACCATTGGCAAGAAGATTGGGGAAAGCCCCAGGCAACACCACCGGCTCCTGCACCGAGCCATCATAGTTCGGACGGAAATCAACTGTGTCTTCGTCCAGACCATCGAGAAGCAGGCCTGCCACTTCCGTCATGCGAGCTTCTGTATAGCGATAGGCCGCTGCACCATCGCCATCGATGTTGCCGAAATTGCCCTGCCCATCGATGAGCGGATAGCGCGATGAAAAGTCCTGTGCCAAACGCACCAACGCGTCATAAATCGACTGGTCGCCATGTGGATGGTAACCGCCCATCACGTCACCAACGATCTTGGCCGACTTCTTGAATGCCGCGCTGGGATCCAGCCGCAACAGCTGCATGACGTGCAGCAGGCGGCGGTGCACCGGCTTCAAGCCGTCGCGCACATCTGGCAGCGCCCGGTGCATGATGGTGGAAAGGGCATAGGCTAGATAACGCTGCTCCAGCGCATCTTTCAGCTCTACCGGCTCTATTTCAGGCGCCTTTGGCGGCGGCGGGGGTACGTGTTTGCTCATGATTCGGCATTATAGCAGCGGTGACGCGCTTAAACCCGGACGACAATCACCTTGACCACGGGCTTCTTGCCCCATTCCGCCTCTGCGGCCCGGCGAATGCCAATCCTCACGGCGTCCTCGATTGCGGCCACGTCCTTGCGGCGCGGTTTCGAAATGCCCGTAAAGGCCTTCTCGGCCGCCTCCGCCAGATTGTCTTCAAGTGATCCCGGCACACCATCGAGAATGATATCGATGTCCTCGGCCAGTGTGTGACGGTCGTCCACCACCACGGTGGCAATGACCATGCCGACCATGGAAAGCTTGCGCCGCGCCTTGGCTGGACCATCCTTGCCGGGTACGATCAGTTCGCCATCGACATGCAGAATGCCAACTGGCGCCTCATCTATGACGGCGACCGGACCCGGTGCCAGACGGATGATCTGACCATCTTCGGGCACCAGCGTCTCTTTCACGCCATGAGAGGCGGCAAACTTTGCATGGGCCCGCAAATGCCTGGGCTCACCATGCATGGGAACGACCGCGCGCGGCCTCACCCATTCATACATTTGCTGCAACTCACCCTGCCGCGGATGGCCGGAGGAGTGTACGAGCGCTTCGTCAGCAGTGATCACATCAACATCGAGCCTCGCCAGATTGTTGATGACGGCACCCACTTCCTTTTCATTGCCGGGAATTGTGCGGGCCGAGAAAATGACCAGATCGCCCTTCTCCAGTGCGATGTTGGGGTGGTTGTCTTCACCGATGCGGGCGATGGCTGCGCGGGATTCCCCCTGGCTGCCAGTGCACAACAACATGATCTTGTCCTGCGGCAGATAACCGAATTCGCCCTCATCCAGAAACGCCCCGGTATTCTCCAGCAGGCCACAAATACGCGCTGCTTCAATGGTGTTGCGCATGGCGCGTCCCGCAATCACCACTTCCCGGCCATTGGCACGGGCTGCACGAACTGCGGATGTAATGCGTTCCACATGCGAGGCAAAAGTGGTGACGGCCACCCTGCCCTTGGCTTGCGAAATGATGTCCGTCAGTGTTGCCGCCACATCGGTTTCGGAGGGTGAAATGCCTTCACGCAACACGTTGGTCGAGTCGCATACAAGGGCATCAATGCCCTCCTTGCCGATCTCGACAAAGCGCTTCTCGCTAAAGGGCTTGCCCATGACCGGCGTGCGATCAATTTTCCAGTCGCCGGAGTGCAGCACGCGCCCCTGCTCGGTCTTGATGTAAAGCGCATGTGACTGTGGGATGGAGTGCGTCACCTCGACATACTCAACCGAAAATGCTCCCACCTTGAAGGCCTTGCCTGGCTGGTGAACAATCACCGGAACATCGCCGTCAAGGCCATGTTCCTTCAACTTCAGTTTCAGCAATTCCGCCGCAAAGGGCGTGCAGTGCACATCGCACTCCAATTGCGGCCACAGCCAGGCCACAGCACCGATATGGTCTTCATGAGCGTGGGTGATGACGAGGCCTGCAAGGTCATTGCGGTTGGACGTGATGAACCCCACGTCAGGCAGGATGACATCAATGCCCGGTTCCGCGTCGCCACCGAACTTGACGCCCAGATCAACCATCAGCCACTCGCGGCTATCGGCTGGGCCGACGCCATAGCAATAGCAGTTCATGCCAATTTCACCCGTGCCACCCAGTGGCAGGAATACAAGGCCTTGGTCTTCAGACGATTTTCGGCGTTTTGCGGTCATCACTTGCTGTCTTGAAATGCGAAACTTACGTCGCCTGCATACACGTTTTCGATGAAACCATCAGGTTTTTGCAGGCGTAGCGCGCCATCAGCGGCGAGCCCCAAAAACACGCCCTGCAGTGAGGTACCGCCTTGTTTCACCTGAACCGGTTGGCCAAGTCCAAGCGCCCGCTCCTGCCAAGCTCTGGTGATCTCCGAAAATCCCCGGCCCAGCGCCCACAGTTCATAGCGCTCCTGCAAGGCCGCGCGGTAGGCGTCAAAAACCGTCTCAACACCAAGATCTTCATTGAGCTGCCGCAAATGCGCCGTCGCATAGGCCAGCCCCTGTGGACTGTGCGCAATGTTCATGCCGCAACCGATGGCGATCCCACCACCTGAAACGGACTCGCAGAGTATGCCCGCCACCTTGCCACCATTGAGCAGGCAATCATTCGGCCACTTCAGCTTGACGTCGGCACCGGGACACAATGCGATGACCACATCATGAACGGCCAGCGCCACCACAAAGGCAATCTGCGGCATCACCCCAATTGGCACAGCGACTGGCAAAATCAGCGTGGAATACAAATTGCCTTCTGCCGAAATCCAGGCGCGGCCCAGTCTGCCGCGTCCCAAAACCTGTTCGTCCGCCACAAGCCAAAGCGGTCCGCGCTCTCCCGCAATGGCAAGCCGGACCGCCTCCAGATTGGTTGAGTCAATTGATGCGAAATGCCGGACAGGTGCTCCGGTAATCTGTCCAGAAAGCACGCGTCAGTTCAGTGACTGCGCGGCCAGCGTCGCCAGGGCCAACAGCGGCTGCGCAATCAGCACGAAGACAAGGGCAAACGCTCCAGACGCGTAGGCAATGGCTTGCACTTCTCCGTCCATGTCGTCAAAGCCCTCCACCGGCTCGTCGAAGTAAATCGTCTTGACGATCCGCAGATAATAGTAAGCACCCACAACGCTGGCGACGACACCGATGATGGCGAGTGCCCACAACCCAGCCTTCACCGCCGCCATGAACACAAACAGCTTGCCGAAAAAGCCGGCGAGCGGCGGAATGCCGGCAAGCGAGAACATCAACATCGAAAAGACAAATGCCAGTCCCTTGTTGGTGCGGGCAAGACCTGCGAGATCGGAAATCTGCTCCACCTGTTTGCCCTGGCGGCGCATGGCCAGCACACAGGCAAACACACCAATTGTGGTGAAGAGATAGATCAGCATGTAGATCACCACGCCGCGTACGCCTTCTTCACTTCCTGACGCCAGCCCGACAAGCGCAAAGCCCATGTGGCCGATGGAAGAATAAGCGAGCAGGCGTTTGATGTTGCTCTGGCCAATGGCCGCAAAGGCACCCAGCACCATGGAAGCGATGGAAACGAAAACGATGATTTGCTGCCAGTCGTGCACGACAGCTGCAAACGGCCCGGTCATGACGCGCAGGAACAGCGCCATCGCGGCAATCTTGGGGGCAGCGGCGAAGAAGGCCGTCACTGGTGTCGGAGATCCCTCATAAACGTCCGGCGTCCACATGTGGAACGGTACCGCAGACACCTTGAAAGCAAGGCCTGCAATGATGAACACCAATCCGAAGATGATGCCGAGACTCGAACCCGAGGCCTGCAAGGCCGTAGCGATGGTGGCAAATTGCGTGGCTCCGGTGAAACCGTAGACCAGCGACGCACCATAGAGCAGCATGCCCGACGACAAGGCACCCAATACGAAATACTTGAGACCCGCCTCCGATGACTTTGCATCATCGCGGTTGATGGCCGCCAATACGTAGAGAGCCAGCGACTGCAACTCGAGCCCCATATAGAGCGAAATCAGGTCATTGGCCGAGATCATCATCATCATGCCAAGCGTCGCCAGCAGGATGAGCACCGGATATTCGAACTTCGCCATGTTGGCGCGCACCATGAAGCGTCCCGACAGGATGATGGCAATGGCCGACCCCATCATTGCCAGCACTTTCATCACGCGGGCGAAGTTGTCCACCACGAAGGCGCCACCGAATGCAGTCGTGCTGCCCTCACCGGTTCCCCATATCACCGCTGCCATCGCAACGACGAGAGCAATCACCGCACCCGTGGCAATAGTGCCGTAAGATTCACGGCGGCTGAATGCGCCGAGCATGAGCAGCACCATGGCGAGCACAGCCAGAAGGATTTCCGGTGCGGCAGCGGCGGCATCAACCTGTTGCAGAAGAGTCATCATGGGATCACTTCATCGAAAGAGTGACGGTTTCAAGCGTAGCGGCAGCAACCTGAACTGACTTGAGCAGGTTCTCAACCGACGCGGCAACCGTGTCGAGGATTGGAGCAGGATAGACACCGAAGAACAGCGTCAATACCACCAGCGGAGCAAGGATCACCAGCTCACGCGGCGTCATGTCGGGCATCCAGGTCAGCGCCGGCTTTTCCAGCTTGCCGAATATGACCCGGCGATAGAGCCACAGCGCATAACAGGCTGAAAGAATGACGCCGGAAGTGGCAAAGAAGGCAACCCACGTGTTGCTGGCAAATGCGCCGAGCAGCGTGAGGAACTCGCCCACAAACCCAGATGTGCCGGGCAGACCGACATTGGCCATGGTGAAGAACATGAACACGGCAGCATAGAGCGGCATGCGGTTCACCAGCCCGCCATAGGCTGCGATCTCACGCGTGTGCATGCGATCATAGATGACGCCGACACACAAGAACAGCGCACCAGAGACCAACCCGTGGCTGATCATCTGGAACATGGCGCCATCAATGCCCTGCCGCGTCAGCGAGAAGATGCCCATGGTGACAAAGCCCATGTGCGCAACGGACGAATAGGCGATGAGTTTCTTCATGTCCTCTTGCATCAGCGCGACGAGAGAGGTGTAGATGATCGCCACGACCGAGAGCACATAGACGAAATTCTGGAAGTACAGACTGGCATCCGGAAACATCGGCAGTGAGAAGCGCAGGAACCCATAGCCACCCATTTTCAGGAGGATGGCAGCAAGGATCACGGAGCCCGCTGTGGGTGCTTCAACGTGGGCATCCGGCAGCCAGGTGTGCACCGGCCACATCGGCATCTTCACCGCAAATGAGGCGAAGAAAGCCAACCACAACCATGTCTGCATTTCCGGCGGGAATGTGTCTGGCTTGGCCAGCAGCGCCACGATATCGGTCGTGCCTGCATGCCAATACATGGCAATGATGGCGAGCAGCATGAGCACCGAACCCAGCAGCGTATACAAGAAGAACTTGAACGAGGCGTAGACGCGTCGCGGCCCACCCCAGATGCCGATAATCAGGAACATGGGGATCAACCCCGCCTCGAACAGCACGTAGAACAGCACCAGATCAAGCGCCACGAATACGCCGATCATCAGTGTTTCCAGCACCAGGAAGGCGATCATGTATTCCTTGACGCGCTTGTCGACATGCCATGACGCCAGGATGCACAGCGGCATCAGGAATGTGGTGAGCATGACAAGCGGCATGGAAATGCCGTCAACACCAAGCTTGTAGGTTGCAAGGCCAGCCAGCCACGCGTGGTTTTCGACCAGTTGGAAACCGGGCTCGGCCAGTGTGAAGTTGAGAGGAATGAGAAGCGAGATCAGGAACGTGATGATCGTCGTCCACAGAGCAGTGTAGCGCGCGCGCCGGGCTGTGGCCGCATCGTCGCTACCCGTAAAGACCAGCGACAGCGCGCCGACCAGCGGCAGGAAAGTGACGACAGAGAGCAAGGGCCAGTTCATTTAGTGTGCGCCCCCAAAGGTGAACCACGAAACCAGTGCGGCCACGCCGATCAGCATGGCGAATGCGTAGTGATAGACATAACCCGTCTGCAGGCGGACAATCTGGCCGGTGACATCGATGACGCGCGCCGAAACGCCATCAGGTCCAAGCCCATCAATGACAACGCCATCCCCCTTCTTCCACAAGAAGCGGCCAAGCCACTTGGCAGGGCGCACAAAGATGAGGTCATAGAGCTCGTCGAAGTACCACTTGTTGAGCAGGAATTGATAGATGGGCTCGTTCATCGCTGCGAGCTTGCGCGGCAATTCCGTGTTGCGGATATAGAACAGGAAGGCCAGCGCAAAACCCAATGCCATGGCCACGAATGGGGCATAGGTCACCCACACAGGCACGTCGTGCATCTCATGTACAATATGGTTCTCGGTCGAACGGTAGATCGACTTGCCCCAGAACACTGATTCTTCGTGGCCGATGAAGTAGTCCTTGAACAGGAAACCGGCAACAATCGCACCCAGCGCCAACAGGTAGAGCGGGATGAGCATCACCTGTCCGCTCTCATGCACATGCTCTTTTGTGTGAGAATCAGCTCGCGACGCGCCATGGAAAGTCATGAAGGCCAGGCGCCAGGAATAGAATGATGTGCAGAAGGCAGCGATGACCAACAGCCCGAAGGCGAACATGTGTGGGCCAGCGTGCGATGCATACGCGCTCTCGATGATCGCATCCTTGGAGAAGTAGCCTGCCGTGAACGGAAAGCCCGTCAGCGCCAGCGTGCCGATCAGCATCAATGCCCAGGTGATGCGAATGTGTGGTGCAAGCCCACCCATCTTGCGCATGTCCTGCTCGCCCGACATGGCGTGGATCACTGAACCGGCGCCGAGGAACAACAGCGCCTTGAAGAAGGCGTGCGTAAAGAGATGGAAGATGGCAATGCCATAACCGCCCACGCCCAGCGCCACGAACATGTAGCCAAGTTGCGAGCACGTCGAATATGCGATGACGCGCTTGATATCATTCTGGACCAGGCCAACTGTAGCGGCAAAGAAGGCGGTAATTGCTCCGACGATGATAACGACATCGCGCGCAGCGGGAGCAAGTTCAAACAACGGCGACATGCGCGCCACCAGGAACACGCCAGCGGTCACCATGGTTGCGGCATGGATGAGTGCCGACACCGGTGTCGGACCTTCCATGGCGTCCGGCAGCCAGGTGTGCAGGAGGAATTGCGCAGACTTGCCCATGGCACCCATGAACAAGAGCAGGCACAGCGTCGTCAGTGTATCGAAGTCCCACGACAGGAAATGAATTGTCTTGCCCACGGCATCAGGCGCTGCCGCGAAGATGGTGTCGAACTCCACCGAGCCATAAACCAGAAATACGCCGAAGATGCCGAGTGCAAAGCCAAAGTCACCGACACGGTTGACGACGAAAGCCTTGATGGCGGCAGCATTGGCGGAAGGCCGTTGATACCAGAATCCGATCAACAGGTAGGACGCGAGGCCAACGCCCTCCCAGCCGAAGAACATCTGCACCAGGTTGTCACTGGTCACCAGCATGAGCATGGCAAAGGTGAAGAGCGAGAGATAGGCGAAGAAGCGCGGTTGGTGTTCGTCGTGGCTCATGTACCCAAGTGAATACAAATGCACCAGCGCCGACACCGTGTTGACAACAACCAGCATGACCGAGGTCAACGCATCAATGCGCAGGGCCCACGGTGCCTGCAACGTGCCCGAACTGATGAAACGCAGGACTTCAACCTTCACATCGTGGCCTTCATGGAGGAAGCCCCAGAGGTTCACCCATGAAAGAATGGCCGAGACGAACAACAATCCCGTCGTCAGATACATTGGCCACATCGGCCCGTGATAATGCCCGCCGTGGCCATGATCGTCATGCTCGTGGTCGTCATGTGAATGATCGCCGTGATCATGGTGGCCACCATAAACTGCGGCGTCGGTTCCCATGTTGCGGAACAGAGAAGTTCCGAACAGGCCTGCGATGATCGCGCCAAGAAGTGGAAGGAAGACGATTGCCTGATACATGATGCCCCGTCAGCCCTTCATGAGAGTGATGTCGTCAACCGCGATGGTGCCGCGGTTGCGGAAATAGGTGACCAGGATGGCAAGACCGATCGCCGCTTCGGCGGCGGCCACTGTCAGCACCAGAAGGGCGAACACCTGCCCCACCAGGTCATTCAGCGCGGTGGAGAAGGCCACCAGGTTGATGTTGACCGCCAGCAGCATCAGCTCCACCGACATCATGATGATGATGACGTTCTTGCGGTTGAGAAAGATGCCGAAGATGCCGATGGTGAAGAGGATCGCGGCAACAGTCAGATAATGTGAAAGGCCGATCATGGTCAGATCCCTTGCCCTGGTTCAACTTTGCGGATTTCAACAGCCGTAGCTGGCGTACGCGCCACTTGCGCGGCAATACTCTGGCGCTTTACGCCTTCCTTGTGTCGCAGCGTCAGCACAATGGCACCGATCATCGCGACGAGCAGGATCATTCCTGACGCCTGGAACCAGTAGACATATTTCGTGTAGAGAATTTCGCCAAGTGCAGCGGTGTTGGTGGTTCCCGCCGCCGCCGCAGGCGAAGCCGCCGCCTTCAGCGCTTCAGGTGAAATGGTCCAGGTGCCAAACAGCAATGCCAGTTCCACCAGCACAATCAGCCCGATGACACCACCCACCGGCAGATAGCTGGCCAGGCCTTCACGCAGCTTCTCGAAGTCCACATCCAGCATCATCACGACAAAGAGGAACAGCACGGCAACTGCACCCACATAGACAACCACCAGAATCATCGCCAGGAACTCGGCCCCCATGAGGATGAACAGGCCCGCTGCGTTGAAGAAGCACAGGATCAGGAACAGCACCGAGTGCACCGGGTTGCGCGCCGTCACAACCATCACGGCAGACGCCACCGCCAGGGTGGAGAAAAGATAAAAGAAAAGGGTTGCGGCCATGACTCGGTTCCTCAGCGGTACGGCGCGTCGAGCGCCATGTTGCGCGCGATTTCGCGCTCCCAGCGGTCGCCATTGGCCAGCAGCTTGTCCTTGTTGAACAGCAGCTCCTCGCGGGTCTCAGTGGCGTACTCGAAATTCGGGCCTTCGACGATGGCATCAACCGGGCAGGCCTCCTGGCAAAATCCACAGTAGATGCACTTCACCATGTCAATGTCATAGCGGGTGGTGCGGCGCGTGCCGTCATTGCGGCGCGGGCCAGCTTCAATTGTGATGGCTTGTGCCGGGCAAATGGCTTCGCACAGCTTGCAGGCAATGCAACGTTCCTCGCCATTGGGATAACGGCGCAACGCATGTTCACCGCGGAAGCGGGGTGACAGCATGCCCTTCTCGTGCGGATAATTCAGCGTCGCCTTGGGCGCCACCAGATACTTCAGTGCAAGCCAGGTGGCTGACACGAATTCCCTGAGAAACAGCGAGCGGGCAGCAGCAGCGAGGCGCATGTCAATTGGCTCCCGAAGTCAAAATGTGTGCGCCGAGCAGATAGCCGATGATCGGCATCAACACGAGGCTCTGCAAGCGCACGAGGTTGGTCACAAGGGCCGGGCTGCGGCCTTGGCTGTAGGTCACCTTCTGCAATTCATGGCGCAGACTGATCACCGGATATACCACCCGCAAGAACACATATAGTTCAGCCATCCCGATCGCCAGGAAGAGCACTGCGTAGGCAACACCTGTGGGTGAAAGTGTCATGCGGGCAACCATCCAAATGTCACGAGTACACCAGCCGTCAACGCCACCCAGAACAGCGAGATTGGCAGGAACACTTTCCAGCCCAGTCGCATCAACTGGTCATAGCGGTAGCGCGGCACGATGGCCTTCACCATGGCGAACATGAAAAACACGAACACCAACTTGATCATGAACCAGATCACACCAGGTACCCAGCTCAACACGGCCACATCGACAATCGGCAGCCAACCCCCGAGGAACAGGATCGTCGTCATGGCACACATCAGGGTAATCGCCACATATTCACCCAGCATGAACAGCAGATATGGCGTCGAGGAATATTCCACCATGTGGCCGGCAACGAGTTCCGATTCAGCTTCCACCAGATCAAACGGAGGGCGGTTTGTTTCGGCCAGCGCCGAGATGAAGAAGATCACGAACATCGGGAACAGCGGAACCACGTACCAGTCGAGGAAGGAGTTGGGCAGGCCCAGCATGGTGCCAAGGCCGGTCTTCTGCGAGGTGACGATTTCCGTCAGGTTCAGCGAACCGGCACACAGCAACACCGTGATGATGACAAAACCGATGGAGACTTCATAGGACACCATCTGCGCGGCAGAGCGAAGCGCGGCAAGGAAAGGATACTTCGAGTTGGAAGCCCAGCCGCCCATGATGACGCCATAGACGCCGAGTGACGACAGCGCGAAGAGATAAAGCACACCCACATTGATGTCGGCGATGGCCCAGCCGTCATTGAGTGGCACGACAGCCCAGGCAGCCAGAGCCAGTATTGCCGTCACCATGGGCGCAATGATGAACACACCCTTGTTGGCACCATCCGGGATGATCAATTCCTTGAAGACGAACTTCAAAAGGTCGGCAAATGATTGCAGAACGCCCCACGGACCAACGACGTTGGGGCCACGGCGCATCTGCACCGCCGCCCAGACCTTTCGGTCAAAATAGATCAGGAACGACACAGCGATCAGCAACGCCACAAGCAGAGCGACACTCTGCACTGCGATGATACCGACGATGATTGCAATCTCAAGCATGGTCTACTCCGCCGCCTGCTGGTGTGCCTGATCCACCGCGAACTGGACGGCGGCGGCCGCATGAATCAGGGTGGTATCGAAAACCGGTATGGCCACGTTGGCGGCGTTCAGCAACATGCCGACCTCCGTACAGCCGAGGATCAGACAATCCGCACCAGCCGCAGCCATGCGCTCGCTGATCGCCACGAAGGCGGCGCGCGAAATCGCGCTCACTGTGCCCTTGCACAATTCGTCGTAGATCACACGGTGAATGAAGGCGCGGTCGGCAGCACTTGGCAGCACCACGTCAAGGCCGTGGCGGTCGCGCAAACGGCCCACATAGAATTCCTCGTCCATTGTATAGGCGGTGGCCATCAGGCCCGGGCGCTTGTAGCCACCTTCATGGATGGCAGCGGCGGTGGCGTCAGCAATGTGGATGAACGGCACCGAGACAGCCGCTTCAATCTGCGGTGCCAGCTTGTGCATGGTGTTGGTGGCCAGCACGATTGCTTCGGCACCGGCCTTTTCAAGGCGCACAGCGATATCAGCCAGAACCTTTCCGGCCCTTTCCCAATCACCGTTCGCCTGCATGGCTGCGATTGCTGCAAAGTCCACGGACCACAGCAGGATTTCGGCAGAATGCAATCCACCCAGTGCCTTGCGCACCCCCGCATTGATCTCGGCGTAATAGTGCGCGGTTGATTCCGCGCTCATGCCACCGACTATGCCGATCATCCGCATGGCTTTACTCCGCTGCCTGCAGTTTGCGGCCCGGCTTCAGGGCCGAACATTCACCCATGATGCGCGAGGCCCGTGCGATTGGGTTCGTCAGATAGAAATCCTTGACTGGCGAGGCAAAACTTCGGTTGTCACAAACTCCTTCACCCGCCGAAAGCTCGGTCAACGCATCAGCATCCGCCTTGGCCACGGTATTGATTGCGGCCAGTTGTGGCGCAATTTTATACATGGCGGCGCGCAGTTCCTCGAGCGAGGCCCATGGCAGCTTGGCACCCAATTCATCTGCGAGTGCGCAAACGACAGCCCAGTCCTCCCGCGCTTCGCCGGGCGGGAAAGTGGCCCGCATCGCCAATTGTGGACGCCCTTCGGTATTCACATAAGTGCCGGATTTTTCCGTGTAGGCAGCACCCGGCAGAACCACATCTGCGCGGTGTGCGCCAGCGTCACCATGGCTGCCCATGTAGACAACGAAAGCCGTACCCAGTGCCTGCGTGTCGATCTCGTCAGCGCCGGCGAGGAACACCACATCGAGTGCGCCCTTGCCCGCAGCGGCAATGATGCGATTGGTCGACAGCCCACCATCTCCCGGCAATGCACAGACATCAAGCGCCCCGGCACGGCCTGCTGCCGTGTGCAAGATGTTGAAGCCGTTCCAGTCACCGCGCACCACACCAATGGCTGCCGCGGCTTTGGCTGCCAGCGCCAGTACGGCAGCACCGTCAGGACGGGCCAACGCACCCTGCCCGATGATGAACATCGGCTTTTGCGCCTTGGCTGGCACATGCTCAGCCAGCGTCGCCAGCGTTTCCGGGCCTGCACCCATGTAGTGATAATTGTAAGTGAGATCAGCCCTCTCGCCGATCATTCCCACGATGCAGCCACCCTTGAGCACGCGCTTGCGGATGCGCGCATTCAACACTGGCGCTTCAAGCCGTGGATTGGTGCCGATCAGCATGATGGCATCGGCTTCGTCGATGCCTGCAATTTTGGAATTGAACAGATATCCAGCGCGGCCACCGTGTTCACCCAGCGGCGAGCCGTCCTGGCGGCAATCAATATTGGCAATGCCGAGCGACATTGCCAACGTCTTGAGGGAAAATGCTTCCTCCGCCGACACCAGATCGCCCAACACAATTCCCGTCCGGGCCGCACCTGCCGCTTTCATTTTCAACGCCACGCGGGACAAGGCTTCAGTCCACGTCGCCGGACGCAGCTTGCCGAACTCGCGCACATAGGGCTGGTCGAGGCGTTGCGTCTTGAGGCCATCCCAGACAAAGCGCGTCTTGTCGGAAATCCATTCCTCGTTCACGTCTTCGTGGGTGCGCGGCAGGATGCGCATCACTTCGCGCCCGCGCGCATCAACACGGATGTTGGAACCGACAGCATCCATCACGTCGATGGTTTCGGTCTTGCGCAATTCCCACGGCCGCGCCTTGAATTCATAGGGCTTTGATGTCAGCGCCCCCACCGGGCACAGGTCGATGATGTTGCCTTGCAGTTCGGACGTTATGATGCGGTCAAGATAAGTGGTGATCTCCACGTCTTCGCCACGCCCCGTCAGGCCCATGTCGCTGATGCCGGCCACTTCGGTGGTAAAGCGCACACAGCGAGTGCACTGGATGCAACGCGTCATCTCGGTCTTCACCAGCGGTCCGAAATCCTTGTCTTGGACGGCGCGCTTGTTCTCGTGATAGCGGTTCTTGGAAATGCCATAGGCCATGGCCTGGTCTTGCAAATCACACTCGCCACCCTGGTCGCAGATCGGGCAATCCAGCGGATGGTTGATGAGCAGGAATTCCATCACTCCTTCGCGGGCCTTCTTCACCATCGGGGTGTTGGTAAATACTTCCGGCGCTTCGCCGTTGGGGCCGGGGCGCAGGTCATTCACTGACATGGCGCACGAGGCCTGCGGCTTCGGCGGACCACCCTTCACCTCTACGAGGCACATGCGGCAGTTGCCCGCAATCGACAGGCGTTCGTGGTAGCAGAAGCGTGGCACTTCGGCACCGGCGATTTCGCACGCCTGCAGCAACGTCAAGCCGTTCTCGAACTCACCCTCGACGCCATCAATTTTGATCTTTGGCATTATGCACACCTCAAGGAGCGCATACGCTCCACATCCATCACCTCAGCCCAGCCAAAGGCATGGTCAGAGGCACCATTTTTCTCATAGTGCTGCAGGCGGGCGGACGCTTCTTCGAGCGTCGGTTGATGTCCCTCTGGCACCCACCAGAACACCATGTGCGGCTTTTCCATCAGGTCAAACCATTCGGCCTTGCGCTTGTAGAACTGCGCATGCACGGTCTTGAACACATAGTTTTCGAGCGACTTCGCATCGGTCCACACCGACAGGTTCACCGCCATGTCGTCGCCCCATTCTTCCGAGGCAGGCAGACGAAAATCCGTCGCGTTGTTATTGTCGCCCTTCAAGCGCCAGACAAACCCTTCACTGCGCTCGGCCAATGCATTGACGCGGTCAAGATTGTCCATGAACGCAGCCATGCGCGCATCCGAGGTCGGATACTTGAACTTGCCAATGTTGAGCTCAGCGAGGTGCATTACATTCACTCCGCAGCAATCTGACTTGGGCGCACGGCGCCATCAGAAGTCGAGCGATAGGAATACTCGTCGATACGCTGTTCGATCACCGGCCTGAAATGGTTGATCAACCCCTGGATCGGCCACGCCGCCGCATCGCCCAGCGCGCAGATGGTGTGGCCCTCGATCTGTTTCGTCACATCAAACAGCATGTCGATTTCGCGCTTCTCGGCGCGGCCCTCGCTCATGCGGGTCAAGACACGCCACATCCAGCCCGTGCCCTCGCGGCAGGGCGTGCACTGGCCGCAGGATTCATGCTTGTAGAACCACGCCAGCCGGGCAATCGTGCGGATCAGGTCAGTCGACTTGTCCATGACGATCACCGCCGCCGTACCGAGGCCCGACTTCAACTTCGACAGCGAGTCAAAATCCATGGGCGTGTCGATGATCTGCGCAGCAGGCACCATGCGCACCGATGAGCCGCCGGGAATGACCGCCAGCAAATTGTCCCATCCCCCGCGCACGCCACCCGCATGTTTGTCGATCAACTCGCGGAAAGGAATACCCATGGCTTCTTCGACATTGCACGGCTTGTTCACATGGCCAGAGATGCAGAACAGCTTGGTACCCACATTGTTCGGATTGCCGATGGAATTGAACCACGTTGCGCCACGCCGCAGGATCGTTCCTGCCACCGCAATCAACTCGACATTGTTCACCGTCGTCGGCGCGCCATACAAGCCCACATTCGCTGGGAACGGCGGCTTCATGCGCGGCTGTCCCTTCTTGCCTTCGAGGCTTTCCAGCATCGCAGTTTCTTCGCCGCAGATGTAGGCGCCAGCACCGTGATGGACGATCACGTCCATGTCCCAGCCGTGGATATTGTTCTTGCCGATCAACCGCGCTTCGTAAGCCTGGTCGACAGCCGCCTGCAGGCGCTCGCGTTCGCGGATGTACTCGCCACGCACATAGATGTAGGCCGCGCCGCAGCCCATCGCCATTCCGGCGAGAAGACAGCCCTCGACCAACAGATGCGGATCATGCCGCATGATCTCGCGGTCCTTGCAAGTACCCGGTTCGGATTCATCCGCGTTGACGACGAGATAGTGCGGGCGCTCTCCCACCACCTTCGGCATGAACGACCACTTGAGGCCCGTCGGGAAGCCAGCGCCACCACGGCCACGCAAACCGGAAGCCTTCACCTCATTGACAATCCAGTCCCGGCCCTTGTCGATGAACGACTTGGTGTCGACCCAACAACCACGTTGCTTGGCACCTTCCAGACCCCAGTCATGAAGCCCGTAGAGATTGGTGAATATGCGATCCTTGTCAGCGAGCATGGCTTACTTCCCTGGCTTTTCGCCAACGGCCGAGTCTGGCCGCCAGCCCTTGGCCAGCTTCTTGGCCTGCTTGATCCACTCGTCACGCTTGGCGCGGCCCTTGAAGCCTTCCAGCTTGTCATCAACCCAAGCCAGTTCCTTGGCCGACCAATTGGCGATCTGGTCAAAGTGCCAGATGCCGATCTTGTTCAACAACTTTGCCAGCGCCGGGCCGACACCCCAGATCAGCTTCAGGTCATCGCCCTTGCCGCGTGGTTTCGACAGCAATTCCGGACGGCCATCGATTTCCTTGGCCGCAGAGCGCAGCACCGGTTTCGATGGCTTGGCAGTCTTGATGACTTTGGCTGCAACTGGCTTTGGCGCGGCAACCTTGGGTGCCACCACGGCCTTCACGACCTTCGAGTCGGTCGCCCGTACGATCCCCGTTTCGGCCTGTGCCTTCTCGGTCATCACGTTGCCGGGAGCAGTTGATGTAGCTTCTTTCGCGACAGCCGCCTGCTTTGCAGTTTCAACCTGTTTTGAAATCAGTGTCACCGGGCGAATATCAGCTGCAGCAGGCTTTGTTGCTGCCGGAGATGGAACGGGTTCCTTGGTCGCTGGCATCGGCGCTGCCGCTGCAACAGCAACAGGCGCAGCCGCCGGCGGCAGGCGGCGGAGGCGGCGCTTCAACCCGCTTGAAACTGCGTTGGCCCTTGTACATCGCCTTGTCGGTCAGCGTCATCGCGCCACCTACGGGAGCCGAGAACTGGCGGTCAATCTGCGGACCAGTCGTGGTCTTGCGGCTGATCGACCAGTCATCGATCAGGGTTTCGAGCCTCTCTGGCGTCAGGTCTTCGTAAGTGTCCTTGAACACTTGCACCATCGGCGCGTTCACACACGAGCCGAGACATTCCACCTCTTCCCATGACAGATTGCCATCGGCCGAAAGATGATGTGGCTCTGGGTGGATCTTGCGTTGGCAAACCTTCACCAAATCTTCCGCACCACGCAGCTGGCAGGCAATGGTGCCGCACACCTGCACGTGAGCCTTCTTGCCCACCGGCGAAAGCTGGAACATGGTGTAGAACGTCGCCACTTCCAGAACGCGGATGTACGCCATGTCGAGCATGGTCGCGACGTATTCAATTGCCGCGCGCGTGCACCAGCCCTCCTGCTCCTGCGCCCGCCACAACAGCGGGATTACAGCCGAGGCCTGTTTGCCCGCCGGATACTTGGCAATGGTCTGCTTCGCCCAGGCCAGATTATCCGGCGAGAACGAAAACTGTTCGGGTTGAACGGAATCAAGACGACGGACGCTCACCTGTCCACCTCACCAAAAACGATATCAATCGAGCCGAGTATTGCTGAAACATCAGCCAGCATGTGGCCGCGGCACAGCCAGTCCATGGCCTGCAAATGCGCAAAGCCCGGCGCGCGCAAACGGCAGCGGTACGGCTTGTTGCTGCCATCGCTCACCAGATAGACACCAAACTCGCCCTTCGGTGCTTCCACGGCGGCATAAACCTCGCCGGCCGGCACCTTGTAACCTTCAGTGTAGAGCTTGAAGTGATGGATCAGCGCTTCCATCGACTGCTTCATCTCGCCCCGCTTGGGCGGCACGATCTTGCCGTCAGTGGAGGAAATCGGCCCTGCCCCTTCCGCAGACGACAACTTGTTCACGCACTGCTTCATGATCTTCACGGACTCACGCATTTCCTGCATGCGGATCAGGTAGCGGTCGAAGTTGTCGCCGTTCTTGCCGATGGGAATGTCGAAGTCGAGTTCCGAATAGCATTCATAGGGCTGCGCCTTGCGCAAGTCCCACGCCGCACCCGAGCCACGCACCATCACGCCGGTGAAGCCCCAGGCGAAGGCCTCATCCAGCGACACCACGCCGATATCGACGTTGCGCTGCTTGAAGATGCGGTTGCCGGTGAGCAGGCTGTCGATGTCGTCAAGAACCTTCAGATGCGTGTCGCAGAAATGGCCGATGTCATCGATCAGCTTCTGCGGCAGGTCCTGGTGCACACCACCGGGGCGCACATAGGCGGCATGCATGCGACTGCCCGATGCGCGTTCATAGAACACCATCAGCTTTTCGCGCTCTTCAAAGCCCCACAACGGTGGCGTCAACGCGCCAACATCCATCGCCTGCGTCGTGACGTTGAGGAGATGCGACAGCAGGCGGCCAATTTCCGAGTAAAGAACCCGGATCAACTGCCCGCGCTTAGGCACTGTAATTCCAAGCAATTTCTCTACCGAAAGAGCAAAGGCGTGCTCCTGGTTCATCGGCGCAACATAGTCCAGCCGGTCAAAGTACGGCACCGCCTGCAGGTACGTCTTGCTCTCGATCAGCTTCTCGGTACCACGATGCAGCAATCCGATGTGCGGATCGACACGGGTGACGATTTCGCCATCGAGTTCCAGTACCATGCGCAGCACGCCATGCGCGGCGGGATGCTGCGGTCCGAAATTGATCGTGAAGGGGCGAACGGTAGCTTCAGACATTGGAACTCCGTTCCAAAGCGAATAGCGAATGGCGAATGGCGAATAGGGACGTCATTTCTTGTCCTGAATGGCGCGGATGAGCGACCGTGTCATTTTTCCGATTTCCTCGCAGGCAACAATCGCAGACTTCAGTTCTTCCCGGGAACCGAGTTCCAACTTTCCGGCTAGGATGATGTGCGTTTCCGTTTCCTTGAGTGAGCCTTGCGCGATCCGCAGAAACTGCACGAACGAGGCTGAACTTTCCCGTCCATGTCCTTCCGCAATGTTTGCGGCCACGGATGCCGATGAGCGACGCAACTGACTGGTAATGCCGTACAAGTCTTCTTTCGGAAACGACTTGCTGAGCTTGTAACAAGACACAGCCAAATCCATCGCCTGCTGCCACACCAGCAAGTCCCGATAAGATTTTATGTCCGCTTTTGCCAATCATCTTTCCTATTCGCTATTCGCTACTCACTATTCGCTTCTTAACTCTTCGCCTTTTCATCGCCGGGGAGAACGTAGTTGGTTCCTTCCCAGGGGCTCAGGTAATCAAACTGCCGGAATTCCTGCACCAGCTTCACCGGCTCATAAACAACGCGCTTGGCTTCATCATCGTAGCGCACTTCCACATAACCCGTGGTCGGGAAGTCCTTGCGCAGGGGGTGGCCCTGGAAACCATAGTCAGTGAGCATGCGGCGGAGATCGGGATGGCTCGAAAACACCACGCCAAACATATCGTAGACTTCCCGCTCGAACCAGTTGGCCGCCGGGAAGGACGGAATGGCCGAGGGCACATCATCGCCCTCGCCTGCCTCGAGTTTCACGCGGATGCGCAGGTTCTTGTAAGGGCTGAGCAAGTGATAGACGACTTCGAAGCGCTTCTCGCGCTCAGGATAGTCAGCCGCCGTCAGGTCAATGAAATTGACGAAGCGGCACTGGGCATCGTCACGAAGCCACTGCAGAACCTCATTGATGCGCGACCGTTCAACCGTCAGGGTCAACTCGCCATAGGCAATGCCGCTGCCGGTGACAGCATCACCCAACCGGGATGTCGCATGGTCTGCGATGGCGTTCAGTTTTTCGGTCATCTCAGCGCTCGATCGTTCCGGTGCGGCGGATCTTTTTCTGCAGCATCAGGATGCCGTAAAGCAGGGCCTCTGCCGTCGGCGGGCAACCCGGAATGTAGATATCAACCGGCACGATGCGATCACAGCCACGCACCACCGAATAGGAATAGTGATAATAGCCACCACCATTGGCGCATGATCCCATCGAGATCACATAGCGCGGCTCCGGCATCTGGTCGTAAACCTTGCGCAGCGCCGGTGCCATCTTGTTGGTCAGCGTGCCGGCGACGATCATCACGTCCGACTGGCGGGGCGAAGCGCGCGGCGCAAAGCCGAAACGCTCAACGTCATAGCGCGGCATCGAGGTGTGCATCATTTCAACGGCACAACAGGCCAGACCAAACGTCATCCACATCAGCGAACCGGTGCGGGCCCAATTGATCAGGTCATCAGACGTGGTGACCAGAAATCCCTTGTCGGCGAGTTCCGCATTGATGTCGGTGAAATACTCGCGTTGCTCAGGTGTTGCGCGCTCGATCAATCCCATTCGAGTGCTCCTTTGCGCCATTCATAAATGAAGCCGATGGTCAGTACGGTCAGGAAAATCATCATCGACCAGAAACCGAACAGGCCGATCTTGCCCAGGCTCACCGCCCACGGGAACAGGAAGGCCACTTCCAGGTCGAAAATGATGAACAGGATCGAGACCAGATAGAAGCGCACATCAAACTTCATGCGCGCGTCGTCAAAGGCATTGAAACCGCACTCGTAGGCCGAAAGCTTTTCCGGATCGGGCTTGCGATAGGCAATGAGCATGGGCGCCAGCATGAGAGCCAGCGTGATCCCGGTGGCGATGCCCATGAAGATGACGATGGGCAGATAATCTCGAAGAAGTTCTGGCATGACCCCTCAGCCTTTGGGGCATTTGGACTCGCCCCTAAACTGAGGGCTTGGTAGCGCAGCAGCCGAGGCCCTGCAAGGATTTAAGGCCAATTTGTGCGCGGCAAAATGCAACTGTATCGGAAAGCGGATTGTGGCAATATCCCACCTCATCCCCCGCAAACACAAAAGGCCGCCTCGCGGCGACCTCAATGGACTTTTATTGCAAAAAGCGGGACCATTCTGGAAAAATGGCGCGAGTGACGGGGCTCGAACCCGCGACCTTCGGCGTGACAGGCCGACGCTCTAACCAACTGAGCTACACCCGCTTTGATGCGGCGGGAATAGAGTGGCCCCTTCTGCCTGTCAAGCAATTGGTTTGCGTGCCCAAACCGCCACAGATGGCTGTGCAACCGCCACTCTAGAAGGCGCTGCCATCCTTGTGAACGAACGCGTATTTTCCGGATTCGGACACGGCCATCATGTCAATGTCGCTGTAGATCGCCCGCTCACCTTTGATGCGCGAGCCAACTTCCAGGTAAACTGCAGGCTTGTCCGTCATATTCTTCAGGCAGTGGCCATTGCCGTTGCCAGCCTTGAAGCCCGCACACATGCCGGGCGTCAGAACATGTTCGCCCGCATCATCCACCAGCACCAGTTCGCCCTCCAGCACATAGACGAATTCGTCCTCCTTTTCCTGCCAGTGGCGTTGCGACGACCACGAACCCGGCTCGATCACCGCCAGGTTCACGCCAAACTGGTCAAGGCCGAACTGGTCCCCCAGAACAAACTTGGCCCGGCCCTCGCACGGCACATTGTGCGGCGCCGGATACCGCGACCCGCGCCGGGGTTCACCAGACTTGGCGACAGCAGTGGCAGGTGATTTTGGTCATGCCGGCTCCTTGGCTTTCGCCTCAATCTGGTTCACCGCATCCACCACGGCGTCAAAGGTCAGCAACGTGGACGCATGCCGCGCCTTGAAATCGCGCACCGGCAGCAGCGCCTCGCAATCGGCCCAGCGGCCGGTTGGCGGTGGCCCGTCTTCCTTCAGCATCTTGTGCATGGTCTCGCGCAGCGTTTTCAACTCATCGGCCCGCGCGCCCACCACATGCCGCGCCATGATCGACGACGACGCCTGGCCCAGCGCGCAAGCCTTCACCTCGTGACCAAAATCCGTCACCACGCCGTCACGCATCTTGACATCCACAGTGACCTTGGAGCCACACAACTTGGAATGCGCAACCGCTGTCGCGTCGGCGTCGGCCAAGCGTTGCAAAAGCGGAATATCTGCCGCGAGGCCGAGAATCTTTTTGTTGTAAACGTCGTTGATCATGCTCATATCTTCACACGCGGGTTGCCTGCCGCATGGTCCTCTTTCTGCCATCTTAGACCATGATATGGGAAGCGGGAATGCTTTCTGAAACAGGCCCCCTGATCCACGGGCGGCGCGAAGCCGTAGTGTGGTGACAGATACCGGAAACAATACACGCAAGGTATCCGCCCCATGGACCTAAAAGTCATCCAAAAGCCTGCCCCACAAGCCTGTCACCCGCCCAACTCAGGAAGAAGCTGAAGCGGCAGTGCGGACGTTGATTGCGTGGGCCGGAGACAATCCCAACCGTGAAGGCCTGCACGACACGCCGCGTCGCGTCGCCAAGGCCTATCGCGAATATTTTGCCGGCTACGACCAGGATCCGGCCGACATTCTCAATCGTGTCTTTGAAGATGTGGCTGGCTACGATGACATGGTCATGTTGCGCGGCATTCCGTTCACCTCTCATTGTGAGCACCACATCGCGCCCGTTCCACGGTCATGTCCACATCGCCTACCTGCCCAACGGTGGCGTTGTCGGCATTTCCAAACTTGCCCGCGTGGTGGAAGTGTACGCCCGCCGCCTGCAAACCCAGGAAACAATGACGGCCCAGATCGCCCGCGCCGTGCACGAGCACCTCGCCGCCCGCGGCGCTGCCGTCATGATTGAAGCACTGCATACCTGCATGTCGTCCCGCGGCATTGAGAAGCCCGGGGTCAGCACCATCACCACCCAGTTTACCGGCGAATTCAAAACCAACCCGGTGCTGCAGGCCCGCTTCATGCAGCAGGTCAAAAACTGACAGTCATAGAATTGCCTTCTCCCCTTGAAGGTGGGAGAAGGCTTTCATGACACACGACGACAGCGACGAAACCCTCACCTTCACGCCGAAGTTCGATGACCACGGCCTCATCGGGGCCGTCATCCAGGACGCAGCTGACAACGCCGTCCTGATGTTCGCTTTCATGAATCTGGAAGCACTGGCTGCAACCCGGCGCACCGGTTTCATCCATTTCTGGAGCCGCTCGCGCCAGAAGCTCTGGATGAAGGGCGAAACCTCCGGCGAAACCTTCCAGGTCGTGGCGATCAAAGTTGATTGTGACCAGGACTGCTTGTTGATCAGTGTGACGCCTCAAGGCAAGGGCAACGCCTGCCACACTGGCCGGCGCAGCTGTTTCTACCGCAGCCTGAATGGCGCGAGTCTCGCCTTCGATTGAGACTTACCCAGCAGTAGCGATGTAGGCCTTCATGTCTTCGGCCTCGCGCTCGATCGCCTCAATGCGGAACTTCACCACGTCACCGATCGAGATCATTCCCGCCAGTTTGCCTTCATGCACCACCGGCAAGTGGCGGACGCGATGTTCCGTCATCAGCGCCATCAACTCGGATTCGCTGTCACTTTCCCGCGCCGTCCGAACCGACTTCGTCATGACCGCAGACACCGGAAGCTCCAGAGCCTTGGCGCCGTCCTTGCCGATGTGTTTCACCACATCGCGTTCCGACACAATTCCTTCGATCTTTCCACCTGCGCCGGTAATCACCACGGCACCGATGCGTTTCTCGGACAACGTCCTGGCTATGTCTGCAACAGTTGCATTGGGCCCCGCAGTAATCACGTCGCGGCCTTTTGCCTTGAGGATATGGGAGACTGTCATGGGTCAACCCTCCGTGCAATGAACTGAAACGAGGCTATCACATTTGAGGAACTTGTGAAGCAGACTTGCGCACCAGAAGGTAGAAAAACACGAGCCCCGCCAGGAAGCCGCCCACATGGGCCTCCCAGGCAATCACACCCTCATTGATCAGGGCCGCCCCGGTCGTCGCCTGCCCTGCTCCGGTCAACACCTGCAAGCCAAAGAACATCGCGGTGAAGGTGAGCGCGTTGCGATTGGCCAGGAGTTCGCGCAAGCGCAGTGCCGGAACTGCATCTGTCCCGGCCTCGCCTGCTGCAGCCTGACGCCGGAAGCCGGGGGCGTACATGATCGGCATTGCTGCTGCCATGGCGCCAGATACTGCTGCTGATGCACCCACCAGAATCAGAAACTGGCCCCAGTGGAAGGGCAGCATGGCCGCTGCCCCGGCAATGGCCGAAACCGTGAGCAGCAGCAGCGCCCGCACATTGCCAAGATGACGCACCACAGGTGTCGCAAACACCACCAGCCACAGACAATTCGAGACAAGATGGAACCAACTGCCATGCAGCAGCGCATAGGTGATGAAACTCCACACTTGCGAGCCCACGGGCGCCGCAATCGCGACCTCTGACAGGCGCCGCGGAATGAACGAGAAGACATAAAGTGTCCAGATCTGGACGTCCGCGCCCATGAAAGAGACGGTCGCGTGAATGGCCACCATCAGCCCGACCAGCACCATCACAAGCACGGGCACATTGAATATGGGCAGAGCCACAGGTGCATCAGTCTGTGGATTGCGGGGGCTATCGGGATTTTCGCTGGTATCTGGCACGGTGGATGCAGCTTCTACACCAAACCGTACAGGATTGGCACAGCCCTTTGGCACCAATCGCATTAACGCCAATGCATTAACGTTTGTAGGAGTGCCGCAGATGCCAATTGCCGAAAACACTGGTTCCGAGACTTCTGGCAGCCAGATTTTGCACCCCGGCAGTCGCAAGCTCTTCTGCCTCTGGGAGGCATTGCGCGCCGAGCGCCCCTGCCCAACCCGTGAAGAATTCTCGCTTGGTGATGTCCCGGACATTGTCCCGGATCTGGTCATTCTGGAACGTGACCACATTCGCAAGAGCTTCCGCTTCCGCCTCGCTGGCTCGAATGTCTGCGAGCTGTTCAAGACCAACCTGACGGGCCTCGATGTGCTTGCGGGCTGGGACAAATTTGAAGGCGACCTCCTCCACAAGCATCTGATCCAGACCATCAGCAACTTCCAGCCAACCCTTTTCCGCACCCGCTTGACCACCGACACGCGCCAGCAGGTGGCAGCGGAATTCATCGGCCTGCCCATCCGCATGCGCGCTTCGCAGCGCTTGGAGGTGATTGGCGGCTTTTTCTCGTTCCGCCCGGCCCATGCGCTTGGCCACGGTGCCATCATCGCCCGCGAGTTGCTCGCCATTCGCTCGGTCTGGACTGAGTATCAGAACATCGTCGCCGGGACCTCCGTTCCCACCGAGCGCCGATTCAAGGTGATATCCGGCGGTCTTTCGGCCTGATTTTCTCCCGCTTGCCAAGGTAATTTGGTACCAATTTCGCGGCGTTAACCCTGCCTTTACTCTGGACTCCGTATCCTCTGTGGATCGCCTGCAAAACAGTCGGTACGCCCTGGGAGAGAGTCGCGGACGGCAATGAGAGTAGAGGTTACATCGTGAGTGCTCTAGCCATCGATACCAACGTCGACCACATCATCAACAAGAGCGGATCCAGCATTATTTTTGGCCGCTTCATGTTGCCAGATATGACCGAACATGCCTGTCAGGTGCTCGACATCACGGCAGACGGTGCAACATTCATTACAGCCACCATTCCCACTGCCAGTTCCAGTATTGTTGCTTACCTTGAAGAACTTGGTCGCGTTGAAGTCATTGCTGGTGCAGCCGTACCAGGAGGCTTCCATGTTCGCTATGCGGCCACGGGGTCGCGTCTCGAGCGTTTGCAGCAGCGCATTGAATGGCTGAAGCAAAAGCATTCGGGCGCCACTGAAAGCCGCCGTCACCCACGCTTTGAGCCCAAGGACAAGCATTCTTCCATCACGCTTCCCGACGGCCGTGTCTACAATTGCGAAGTGGTCGACATTTCGATTTCGGGTGCCGCCATCCGCACTGATGTGCTGCCCAGCATTGGTACCTATGTCATGCTCGGCAAGATGAAGGGCCGTATTGTGCGCTACGTCGACAATGGCATCGCTCTTGAATTCATCAAGCAGCTCGACAGGACGACACTCACCCAGCAGGTCGCCTAGACGCGCACTTACAACTCCTGCACATCCACGACACCTTGTACCGCCTTGAGTGCACCGCGAACTTGCGGCGTGATCATGAACTTGTTTCCGAGCGAAATCTCGATTTCGCGTCCCGTGTCACTCATCAACGTGAGCCGTACTGGAGCCTTGCCGCCCGGCTGCAAGCGCTTGGCAATGGATTCGACGGGTTTCTCGTCACGGATGAAAATCTGGATACCCTGTACTGAAGCCGCAGCCGCCTTTTCCAAAAGTTCCACACTTTGCAACCGCAACTTTATTTCTTCGCCATCGACATCCGCTTCGACCCGCGCAATCACCGACGTGCCGGGTTCAAGCATGTCACGCGCCGCTTGCAGTGTATCTGAAAAGCAGATCGCTTCGAATTGACCTGTCGGATCAGAGAAACTGATGAAGGCGAAACGGTTGCCAGCCTTGGAACGGCGCTCCTGCTTTTGGGTGATGGTGCCTGCAAGCTTTGCTGCCGAAGCCCCGCGTGACTGCACTTTTTCGATAAAGCTCGCATAGCTCTCGACACCGAGCCGGTTCAGCGCCTTGGCGTATTCATCAAGCGGGTGACCTGAGAGATAAAAGCCGACAGCTTCGAATTCATGCGCCAGCCGGTCCATTGGCAGCCAACTATCACGCGCCGGCAGGATCAGTTCTTCCGCTCCCTTGGCCGCGCCGCCGCCAAAGAGATCATTCTGTCCCGCTGCCGTTTCCGACGCAGACCGGTTCGACAAACCAATGATCCCGTCAATCGCCTGGAAAACTTGTGCCCGGTGCGGGTTGATGCAGTCCAATGCACCCGCCTTGACCAGGCTTTCGAGCGCCCTCTTGTTGAGAACCCGCGTATCAAGCCGCTTGGCAAAATTGCTCAGCGACCGGAAGGGCCCACCCTCATTGCGCACTGCCACCACTTGCTCGATGGCGCCGACACCGACGTTTTTGAGTGCCGCCAGTGAATAGAGAATGGTGCCATCGCGCACCACGAAATCGACGCCGCTGTCGTTCACCGAAGGTGACAGCACGCGAATGCCGCTGCGTTGTGCTTCCGAGCGGAAGATCATCAACTTGTCAGTGTTGCCTGAATCCAGGGACATCGAGGCAGCCAGGAACTCCACCGGATGGTTGGCCTTGAGATAGGCCGTCTGATAGCTGATGTAGGCGTAGGGCGCTGAATGCGATTTGTTGAAGCCGTATTCGGCAAACTTGGCACAAGCATCAAACACTGCGTTGGCCAGCGCTTCGTCCGTGCCGCGCTCCATTGCGCCCGTTATGAAGCGTTGCCTCTGCGCATCCATTTCTGATTTGATCTTCTTGCCCATGGCACGACGAAGCAGATCGGCTTCCGCCAGCGTGTAGCCCGCCATGTCACGCGCCGTCTGTTGCACCTGCTCCTGATAGGTGATGATGCCAAAGGTTTCCTTCAGGATCGGCTCCAGAACCGGATGCATGTAGTCCACCGGTTCCTTGCCCAGCTTGCGCGCGCAATAACTCGGGATGTTGGCCATGGGTCCCGGCCGGTACAGCGCCACAAGCGCAATCAGATCTTCAAAGCGGTCGGCCCGCATGGCGCGCACAGCATCGCGCATGCCGGCACTTTCCAATTGGAACACACCAACCGTTTCACCTTGCGCCAGCATGTCAAAGGTGGGCTTGTCATCGAGCGGGATCTTGCTCGCATCAAAATCCGCAATGCGCAGGCGGATCAGCTTCTGCGCCTTGTCAATTACAGTCAGTGTCTTGAGACCGAGAAAATCGAACTTTACCAGACCCGCCTTCTCGACATACTTCATGTTGAATTGCGTTGCAGGCAAACCAGAGCGCGGATCACGGTAGAGCGGCACCAGTTGGTCCAGTGGCCGGTCACCGATCACCAGGCCAGCCGCGTGGGTCGAAGCGTTGCGATAGAGTCCTTCAAGCTTCAGCGCGATATCGAAAAGTTGTTTCACCAGCGGATCGCGGTCGCGCTCTTCCTGCAGCTGCGGTTCGCTCTCGATCGCCTGCCTTAGCGTCACCGGGTTGGCCGGGTTGTTGGGGATCATTTTGGAAAGACGGTCGACCTGGCCATATGGCATCTGCAATACGCGGCCGACATCGCGCGTCACCATGCGGGCCTGCAATTTGCCAAAGGTGATGATCTGCGCCACGTTCTCAACGCCATAGCGCTGCTGCACATATGAGATCACCTCGTCGCGGCGGTCCTGACAGAAATCGATGTCGAAGTCGGGCATGGATACGCGGTCGGGATTGAGGAAGCGCTCGAACAAAAGATTGAAGCGCAGTGGGTCAAGGTCGGTGATCGTCAGGCAATAGGCCACCAGTGAGCCTGCGCCCGAACCACGGCCCGGCCCAACCGGAATGCTCTGCGCCTTGGCCCATTTGATGAAGTCGGCCACGATCAGGAAGTAGCCGGCATATTGCATCTTGATGATGACGCCGAGTTCGAACTCCAGTCGCTGCAGGTAGTCCTCGCGTTTGAAATCGAGGGCTACGCCGTTCATCGCAAGGCGCCTGTCCAGACCCTCAAAGGCCTGCCGTTTCAATTCCTCCGGTTCATCACCCTCACCAAATCGCGGCAGAATGGGTTTGCGGCCCTTGACGTGATATGCGCAGCGTTGCGCAATCTCCACCGTGTTTTCGATGGCTTCTGGAAGATCGGCAAACAGCGCCGCCATCTCCTCTTGCGATTTGAAATAGTGCTCCGGCGTGAGGCGGCGGCGGTCTTCGGTTGAAATCAATTCGCCTTCAGAAATGCAGATCAGTGCATCATGCGCCGCAAAGTCATCTGGCGTGGCATAATAGCACTCATTCGTCGCCACCAACGGAATGCCATGCTCATATGCGATCTCAATAAGGCCAGGTTCGGCCGCGCGCTCTTCGGGAGAATTGTGACGTTGCAATTCAATGTAAAACCGGTCCCCAAACAAGGCCTTCAGACGCAGAGCGATCTCAGTCGCGTGCTCCATCTGTCCCTGCACCAGCTCGGCATTGAGCGGCCCCTGCGGCCCGCCGGAAAGACAGATCAGGCCATCGCCATGCCGTTCCAGCATATCCCAGGTCACGTGCGGCACTTCCGTTGCCGGAACATCGAGGAAGTTCCGGCTCGTCAGTTTCATCAGGTTGCCGTAGCCCGCTTCATTCTTGGCCAAGAGGGCGATTGTGGGATGATTTCTCAGCCCATTCTGCGCCTTGCCGCCATCGCGGCCGAAATCAACCTTGAGGCTGATGCCAATGATGGGTTGCACGCCCTTTTCGGCCAGCGCCTCGGAATATTCCAGCGCCCCAAACAGGTTCCCCGTATCGGTTATGGCAAGTGCCGGCATGCGAAACTTCAATGCCAGCGCCGCCATTTGCTTGATCGGCAGGGCACCTTCCGAAAGCGAATAGGCGGAATGGGCCCGAAGATGAATGAAGCGTGGCTTATGCACGGTGTCTGTCATGAATCGACTGTAGCACGCCGCCCGCCCCGTCACAGTGGAACAGGCCCGCCATCAACGGGTTTTCATCACCACGCAAGGAATGCCGACGCCTGAAAGGCGCGTACAGATGCCATCTGCTGCACTCCGGCTTTCGGCACCCGCATAGACCATATTCAAAGCACGTGTCCCGCGCGACAGGTTGCGCTTGCGGATCACCATGGGTTCAATGTTGGAGAGCACCTGCGGCGCCCGCACCCGCAGACGCTTGAACATGGCCAGCGCCTGGCCCTGATTGAAATGCGATGCCAACAGCACGCCCCATGGCCGTCGCTTGGCCAACCGCACGCCACTGCCTGATGATGGCACACTGATGCGCATCGCCAGATCGACACAGGCCGCCTGCACGTCCTTTCCCGCACCGGCTGGCGGAATGGCGTGACTAACAGCGGCTTCTCTCCATGCCTCCACCTCCTTGCCGGTTATGAAGGCCACATAGTCTTGTGTTTCGAGTGGCATGCCGCTGTTGCCCGCCTTCCAGCGCCGCACCCGTTCTTCACCTGCATTATAAGCAGCTGCAGCTAACCCCAGGTTACCAAATTCTTTTTTCAAGTCCGCCAGATAGTCCGCTGAAGCTTCCACCGCTGCCAATGGATCAAATGGATCAGCCAGTCCGCGCCGCTCGGCTGTGTCCGGCATGAATTGCGCCAGGCCCTGCGCGCCCTTGGGACTCACGGCGTTGGGATCAAACATGCTTTCCTTCCACAGCAGCCTGACGAAGAAGCTGGTATCAAGCCCGGTGCGCAGTGCATGCCTCTCCGTTGCTGCACAAACTGACTTGGCAAAATCTTCGCGCGATTGCTTTGCCGGTGCTGCCGCCTCCGCCGCTACGGACACTACAATCAGCAGTGCTGCAATTGCGGCCCGGCCCCCAAGACCTGGCATGGCACCAGGCATGGCCTTCAGGCCTCCACCAGTTGGCCTGCAGTCAGGTGAACCAACCGGGTCATGCGGCGGCCAAGTTCGATATTGTGGGTGGCAATGAGTGCACCCAGCCCTTCTTCGTGGATAAGGCGCATGAATTCGTGATGCACCAGCTCCGCCGTCCCTGGATCAAGGTTCCCGGTCGGTTCATCCGCCAGCAGCAGCAATGGCCGGTTTGCCAATGCGCGCGCGATCGCCACGCGTTGCTGTTCACCGCCCGACATTTCAGCTGGCCGATGGGTTGCGCGCGATGTCAGGCCCAACCGTCCCAGCAAGTCTTTTGCCCGTGCTGTTGCCGATTTCTCGCTCGCCCCGGCAATGAGCTGCGGCATAACAACGTTTTCCAGTGCCGAGAATTCCGGCAGCAAATGATGGAACTGATAAACAAAGCCAATGCCGATCCGCCGTACGCGCGTGCGCGCCGCGTCGTCCATCGCCGTGCAGTTTTGTCCGGCAATCAACACCTCGCCACTGGAGGGGCGCTCCAACAGCCCCGCCATGTGCAGAAGCGACGACTTGCCGGAGCCCGATTGCCCGATCAACGCCACCACTTCTCCGGCATGAATGGTGAGTGTCTGGTCACGGAAAACCGTAAGAGTGGCTTCCCCCGTTGCGTAGACACGCGAAACATTGCGCAATTCAAGGGCGGGTTTCAGGCTCATTCGTAGCGCAACGCCTCAACCGGATCGAGTTTCGACGCCTTCCATGATGGATAAAGCGTGGCCAGGAAAGAGAGTACCAACGACATCAACGTAATCCACAATGTCTGTTGCACATCCACCTCGGTCGGCAATTGGCTCAGGTAGTAGAGTTCAGGGTTGAAGGGATCAACGCCACTGATCCACTGGAAGCCACGCCTGATTGATTCGGCATTGAATGAAATGACGATGCCGAGGATCACTCCGGCAATCGTGCCAACGACGCCAATGGCAGCACCTGTAATGAAGAAGATGCGCTGGATCGCCCCGCTCGTCGCTCCCATGGTACGCAAGATGGCAATGTCGCGCCCCTTGTCTTTCACCAGCATGATGAGGCCGGAAATGATGTTCAATGCCGCCACCAGAATGATCATCGTCAGCACCATGAACAGCATGTTGCGTTCAACCGTAAGGGCCGTGAAGAAAGCCTGGTTGCGGTCGCGCCAGGTCTGAATCATCAGCCCCTGCCCCGCCGCCGCGCTGAGGTCGCCGACCATGCCGGCAATGTCGTCAGGCTTCTGCACCATCAGTTCAATGCCGTTGACGCCGGTCTCCGTCGAAAAGAAATCCTGTGCCTCGGCAAGCGGCAAGAAGATAACACCCTCATCGTATTCCGACATTCCCATCTTGAAGATGGCGACAATCGTAAAGTCGCGGATGCGCGGCGTGGATCCTATCACCGTTTCCGGCCCGTTGGGGGCAATCAGCGTGATGGTGCCGCCCATGCCCACCTGATGCTTCCACGCCATGCGCTCACCAATGGCAACGCCCTCGGATTTGTCAAAACCCTTCCAGCTTGGCACCGCATCCATCACTCCTGGTTCGGCTACGGCCGTGCGCAATGCATCATTGTTGACACTGGCAAACTTGGAGATTTCCCCTTCGCTGATGCCCCGCACCAGCGCACCCGATGCCGTCTTCACTGAAGACACCATCACCTGTCCTTCGACCAGAGGTGTCGCCTGCTTCACTCCCGGCACTGTCAGCAACCGCGTGCGAATGGCCTCGAAATCTTCAATCGGCGAAAGATCCGGTTGATAAACCGTGGCATGCCCGGAGAAGCCCAGAACGCGGTTCAGCAATTCATTGTGGAAGCCGTTGAACACCGACATGACGACAATCAGCGTCGCCACTCCGAGCATGATCCCCAGCAGCGAGAACAGCGAAATCACACTGATAAATCCCTCCCGCCGCCGCGCCCGCAGATAGCGCAACGCCAGCTTCCACTCGAAAGCGGCAAACGGCTTGGTGTCGGGAAGGGCCTGCGTCATTGCCCGGCCAGCCGCTCCACCACCTTGTCGAGTGCCACGTTTTCGCGTGCCCCGGTCTTGCGGTTTTTCACTTCGGCGATGCCCTCCTTCAAGCCGCGCGGCCCGATGAGCACCTGCCAAGGCAGACCGATCAGGTCCATGGTGGCAAACTTGGCACCACCGGGCTGGTTGCGGTCATCATAGAGCACATCCTTGCCCTTGGCCGTCAGCGCTGCATAAATCTTCTCGCACGCCGTGTCTGCTTCAGCATCACCACTCTTGAGGTTGACAAGTCCGATGTCGAAGGGCGCCACCGCTTCCGGCCAGATGATGCCATCCTTGTCATGTGACGCCTCGATGATGCCGCCCACAAGGCGCGACACACCGATGCCATACGAACCTGATTGCAACGTCACCATCTTCCCATCCGGGCCCTGCACCTGACAGCCCAGCGGATCTGAGTACTTGGTACCGAAGAAGAAAATGTGGCCGACTTCGATGCCACGCCCGGTCACGCGACGGTCGGCAGCCACGCGCTTTTCATAATCCGCAGCATCATGCATTTCCGAAGTCGCCGCATATTTGGACGTAAACTCCGTCACCACCTTCGACACCGCATTGACGTTGTCGTAGTCGATTTCGAAGGCACCCCAGTCCATGTCGTGGAAGCCCTTGTCGAAGAACACTTCGCTCTCTCCTGTTTCAGCGAGGATCAGGAACTCGTGGCTGTCGTCACCACCGATAGGTCCGGTTTCTGCCCGCATCGGCACGGCCTTCAGGCCCATGCGCGCAAACGTCTTGAGGTAGCTCACGAACATCTTGTTGTAGCTGTGCTGGCCTGCTTCACGCGTCAGGTCAAAGGAATAGGCATCCTTCATCAGGAACTCGCGTCCGCGCATCACGCCAAAGCGCGGGCGCACCTCGTCACGGAACTTCCACTGGATGTGATAGAGATTGCGCGGCACATCCTTGTAGCTCTGCACGCCGGAACGGAAAATCTCGGTGATCATTTCCTCGTTGGTGGGTCCGAACAACATGTCACGGTCGCCGCGATCCTTGATGCGCAGCATTTCCTTGCCGTAGGCGTCATAGCGCCCAGACTTGCGCCACAGGTCGGCTGACTGGATGGTGGGCATCAGCACTTCGATGGCACCGGCCCGGTCCTGTTCCTCGCGCACAATCTGCTCAATCTTTTTGAGCACCCGGAAGCCCATCGGCAACCAGGAGTAGCTGCCCGCCGCCTCCTGCCTGATCATCCCGGCCCGCAGCATCAGCTTGTGGGAAACTATTTCGGCTTCCTTCGGATCATCACGAAGGATCGGCATGAAGTAACGGGAGAGCCGCATGGGAGAGAATCCGCCTGTAAAGTCAATGGATGCGCTCTTTTACGCAAATGCAGCATGAACTCAAGCACAGCTGTAGCCGTGCGGCCTTGGTGTCGACAGCACACAGACTGCCAAAAAATTAACTTGGCGAATGCTCACATATGTGGCTATTTCCCATGCAATTAAAAAAGGGCCGCATGCTTCTAACGCATGACCCAGGTCTGGGGAGGGCGGGTCGCCGGGTGCCATTTGGCATCCGAATATCCGGAAAAAGCGCCAACAAGGCGTACCTAAATAAGAACGGGACTTTTGGGGGCGAAAGCCCCCTTTTTCTTTCCCGTCCTCAGCCCCGCTTTTTCACCGTCACTTCGATCTCGATCTTCATGCGTGGATCAGCCAGCGCCGCCTGATAGGCCGTTGCCGCCGGCCGCACGTCGCCGAGATACTTCTTCAGCACTGGCCAGGTCGCCTCGAAATCCTTGATGTCGGGCAACAGATAATGCACCCGCACCGTGTCAGCCAACGAGAAACCCGCCTGCCCCAGCGCCGCGACAATGTTCTTGAAGGTCTGCTCGGTCTGCACTGCAACATCATCGGATATCGTCATCGCGGCATAGTCGAAGCCGGTGGTGCCGGATACAAAGCACCATTCGCCATCCACCACGGCGCGCGAGTAGCCGATTTCGCTTTCAAACCTTGAGCCGGAGGAAATCAGTTTTCGGGTCATTCCTTGTCCTTTCGTGGCGGCTTTGCCTCGCCGATGATCCGCACTTCACGCTGCGGGAACGGCATGGAAATTTTTGCAGCCTTCAGTGCTTCCCAGATCAGAAAGCGGATTTCAGAAGTGAATTTGTTCTTGCCGTCATCGATGCCGGCCACCCAGAACTCCACCGCAAAGTTGATGCCGTTGTCACCAAAGCCACGCAACTCCACGTCAGGTGCCTCCGGTTGCTGTAATACTTGGTCATGGGCCGATACCGCCTTGATGATCAGCGGCGGCACCTTGTGCAGGTCGGTGTCATAAGCCACGGAAAATTCCACTTCATAGCGCTGGCGTGGATCATCATGCGTCCAGTTGGTGAAGCGCGTGGTGATGAAGGTGTCATTCGGCACCATGATTTCCTTGCCGTCAAAAGTAGACAGCACCGAGGAGCGCATGTTCATCTGCTTCAGTGTCCCGGCCTTGCCGTCCTCAAGCTCGATATAGTCACCAAGTTTGATCGACCGTTCCAGCAGCAGGATAATGCCGGAAATGAAATTGGACGCGATTTGCTGCAAGCCAAAACCAAGCCCGACGCCGAGCGCACCGCCAAACACCGCAAGCGCTGTCAGATCAAGTCCGAGTATGTTGAGCAGCAGCAGCCCGACAATCGCAAAGACTGAAATCTCCAGGGCTTTGGCTGCCAATTCGCGGGTTTGCACATCGACTGATTTTTGATCGCGGATGACCTTCTGCCCGGCGTTGGATGAGGTGCGGCCCAGCCAAAATAGAATGCCTCCGAACAAGGCCGCCTTTGAGAGCGCCAACAACGAGATACGTATATTGCCCGCCTGAAAGGCAACGCCATCCAGTGCCGCTGTGAACTGGCCAAAGTACCCCAGGGCATAGATGGCGGCGATTGGCAACCCGATCCAGCGCGCCGCCGAATTGATGACGGGATGAGTGAGGAAGCGCATGATGACCGCATGCAACAGCCGCACCAGCGCCAGACTTTGCGCAATGCGAATGAGCCAGCTCGCGCCGAGCGTCTGATCGGCAATTGCTGCCGCTCCCGCCATCAAGGCCACAAACACCAGAGGTTCCACCAGGTTGGCGCAGGAGTGCAGCAGCTTCTGGTAGCGCAGGAAGCGTCCTTCGGTTGGTTCCGCGCGCAACAGCGGTACGCGTGCCAACAAGATCCGCGCCGCAAACTTGGCGGCAATCCACGCCACCGTAATGGCGATCACCTGGGCATAAAACTGCGGACTGGTCAGCCAGCCCTCAACTTTCTCCAAGAGGCCAAAGGCCTGTGCCTGCAACGTTTCAAGATTTATTGTCGGGAACTCACAAAATCACATCGCCCCAATCGGCCTTGCGATATCGTTTGTATGTGGCCTTGTCGCGCGTGGCAACATGCACATCCTTCAACGCTCCATCAGCGCAGACCGTGAAGTCCAACCCCGCTTTGGATGATTTGGCGGGCATCACCACGCGGCCACCTGCCAAGTCTACAGGCGTGCGCGAAAGTGCCAGCCAGGCAAAGGGTTCGTCTTCGTATGGCACTGTGGCGCCCTTGGCATGCATATGGGCCCGGCTGCGCTGGACCCGTTGCTTGAAGTGGCACCAGTCGCCGCCCGTCATCGGACAGTCCTTCTCATGGGTGCACGGTCCGGCGACATGCGCGCCCTGCCCCAGAAGATTTTTTCGCGCCGCAAGGAGGCGCTTGAATCCGTCCGGTGTGCCGGGCTCGATCAGCACCAGAACTTGCCCCGCCGCCGCCCACAATTTCCGCAGTGACACTGTCAGGTGATCGGCGTGCAGTTCCGCCAGCATGTATGATGCGACCACCAGATCGGTGGGCGCAGTCACTTGCCACTGAGACAGCGCCTGCGTGTGCACGCGCGCCGCCGCCAACGCGGGAATCCCACTTGATGCATTGAGTTCCAACAGAACTGCGGCAAATTTTTCTGATGCCTCGACTTGCTCAAGCGCCAGCAGCGTTGGCCATTGTGCCAGTGCCGCCCAGCCCGCGGTTCCCGGTCCTGCCCCGACATCAATGAACGAACCTGGCGCCAACAATGGCAGCGCCAAGGCCACCTCTGCCATCACCCGCGCATTGACGGCAAAAGTCGCTGGCAACCGGGCGGCAAGGTATGCAGCAAGATCAACGGCGCTGGAATTGCCGCCCTTGCGATAACCTGCGCTCAGGCGGTCACTGGCGTCTCGCAAGCCCCCCACCTGCCGCGCCGCAATGGCCTTGGCCACTGCCTCATCCAGTTGCCCCGGATAGCCCATCTCTCACGTGCCCTTTACGATCTTGTCAGTTGCCGCCACGCCTGCCCCCCGCCTATGGTCCGGCAACCTTCTTCCGGCAACAGAAAGATTCGCCCGATGTTCGTCTCATTCTTCCCAAGTCCCCGGTCTTTCTTCTGGTCAGCGGCGATCTGGTCTGTCCTTGCCGTCCTGTTCTGGTTCTTTTTTGCCCGCAATTGGGGTCATGTAATCGGCCTCGAGAATCCGGCCGAAGGCACGCCGACAATCATCGGCGTGTCGGTGTTTTGGTCGAAGCCTTTCCTGTGGTTTTATATCTACTTCGCCATCGTCGTGGCTCTCTTCTCTGCCTTCTGGTGGAAGGCCGCACCACACAAGTGGTTTGCCTGGTCGGTGCTGGGCACGGCGCTCATCGTCTTCACCACCTATTTTCAGGTCCAGGTTTCAGTCGCCATCAATGATTGGTATGGCCCCTTCTACGATTTGATCCAGGCCGCACTTGGCAAGACCCGTCCCGTCACCCTCGCCGAATTCTTCGCGGAATTGGTGACCTTCATGGGCATCGCATTGGTCGCAGTGGTCGTCGGCGTGCTGACCCGCTTCTTCATCTCGCACTATGTCTTCCGCTGGCGCACCGCCATGAACGAATACTACACGGCAAACTGGCCCAAGCTCCGCTCCGTCGAAGGTGCTGCCCAGCGTGTCCAGGAAGACACCATGCGTTTTGCCACCACCATGGAAGGCCTGGGCAAGAGTCTGATCGATTCCGTGATGACGCTGATCGCATTCCTGCCGGTCCTTTTGCGCCTCTCCAAGGATGTCACCGACGTGCCGGTCCTCGGCGCAATTCCCTACGGCCTCGTCATCATTGCCGTGTTGTGGGCCCTATTCGGCACCGGCTTTCCTCGCCCTCATCGGCGTCAGGCTTCCTGGCCTTGAATTCAAGAACCAGCGCGTCGAGGCCGCCTTCCGCAAGGAACTCGTTTACGGTGAAGACAACGCTGACCGCGCCACGCCGCCCACTCTCGGCGAACTGTTCGTTGCTGTGCGCCGGAACTATTTCAATCTCTATTTCAACTACATGTATTTCAACGTCGGCCGCATCATCTATTTGCAGGTCGACAACATATTCCCCTACATCATTCTCGCTCCCACTATCGTGGCAGGCAAGATCACGCTGGGTGCAATGAACCAGATCCTCAACGCCTTCAATCAGGTGCAGGGGTCGCTGCAATATCTTGTCAACTCATGGTCAACGATTGTCGAGCTGATCTCGATCTACAAACGCCTCAGGCTGTTTGAAAGCGCCATCCATGGCGAAGACATTGCTGCCATCCCGGAGCCAGCATAAATGCTTGAAAGCCGGATGCGACTGTCCTATCAGGCAGCCAATCCGGTCACCCAGTGACGACGGAGGGCGATTAGCTCAGTTGGTAGAGCGCCTCGTTTACACCGAGGATGTCGGGAGTTCGAGTCTCTCATCGCCCACC
>CAVWGR010000006.1:0-215110 GCA_963754625.1 uncultured Alphaproteobacteria bacterium
CAGCCTGCCGCAGCCACGCCATGCCATCGCTTCAAAATGACTTGAGGCACGCACCCGCATTTCAGCTTGCGAATTTCTTCGCTGCTGCCACACACACAACAACAATGGCTGTGGCAATGACCATGGACCCAGCCACCGGTTCGTGCAGCAGCAGCCCCGCCAGCATCAGTCCGAAAAATGGCTGCAGCAGTTGCAACTGGCCAACTCCGGCGATGCCTCCGAGAGCAAGTCCGCGGTACCAGAACACAAATCCGATCAGCATGCTGAAAACCGAAACATAGGCAAGGCCAAGCCACGCCGGAAAACTGATTGTAGCCCACACGGTTGGCACCGTCACCACTGCCAGAACGGCCATCACTGGCAACGCCAGCAGCAGGGCCCAGGAAATGACCTGCCAGCCACCAAGCTTTCTCGACAGCGTAGCGCCTTCGGCATAACCCAGGCCACACAACAAGATTGCACCGATCATCAGCAGGTCCCCCCGGACTGACCCCATGTCGCTGTTTGCCAGCGCAAATCCGGCCACCGTGGCACCACCCAAAACTGAAAATAGCCAGAACATGGGTTTTGGCCGTTCGCCACCACGCATGACCCCAAACATCGCCGTGGCCAGCGGAAGCAGCCCAATAAAGACGATGGAGTGGGCCGACGTGATAAGTTGCAAGGCAAGTGCCGTCAGCAACGGAAAGCCCACGACCACGCCGAGTGCAACGATGGCCAGACTGCCAGTGTCATGCCGGGAAGGCCGCAATTGCCCCAGCAGCAGAAGAAACAGACCCCCCAGCAAGGCCGCGATGACGGCACGAATGGATGTCAGGAACACCGGAGAAAATGAGGCGACAGCCACGCGCGTTGCAGGCAGTGAACCGCTGAATATCAGCACCCCGATGAAACCACTCCCCCATCCACGCATAGACCCTGTCAAGGCAATCTCCACTTCGCACCGCATGTTGTCGAATTGTGATCGCGACGCCAGAGCCAGATGTCGCCATTTCTCTGTTCATGCGGAAGGTGCCTCTCCACAACAAAACGCCCCACACGGTTCTGAGGGCGTGCGGGGCTGATGATTGTCTGCAGACTGTCGCTTGGTCCCTTGGCGCGTGTGGGTACACCGGCGGCACGTCCCCGCCAATGGTCACGCCGCGTTAGCTGTTCACGGCCTCCTTCAAAAGTTTTCCTGGTTTGAACCGGGCCCGTTTGGAGGCCGGCATCTTGATGACCTTGCCGGTCTTGGGGTTGCGCGCTTCGCCGCCCTTGCGGCGCGTCACGGTAAAGACCCCAAAGCCCATGAGGCGGACGTCGTCGCCACCACGCAAGGCTGAAATGATGTTCTCGATGGTTGATGCCACAACTTCTTCAGCTTCACCGCGGGTCAGCTTGGTGTCGTGGGCAACCTTGGCAATGAGTTCGCTCTTGTTCATGAGCGCCGCTCCTCGATATGGTGTGAAACGCAACTGACCTTGCCGTAAGACACCTTGAATCGGATGCGGGGAGATTCGCAAGCCTTCCCTGCCGTTTCATGCAAGAATTGAAGATTAACTGCCAACTGATTGTAATAAAATGGATTTTCTTCCGCCGTTTCAAACCCTGATGGCCTATACCCTGGCCTCGTTCCTGCTGTTTGCAACACCCGGACCTGACATGAGCCTGTGGCTCTCCCGCACCGTGGGCAGTGGCCGCAAGGCCGGAATGGCCTCCATGGTAGGTACAAACGTCGGCTGCCTCGTCCATACGCTGTTGGCCGCGTTCGGTGTATCGGCATTGATTGCCGCCTCGCCATCGGCCTTTTTCGCCCTCAAGGTTGTGGGCGCGCTTTACCTGCTCTGGCTGGCAATCGATGCCATTCGCCACGGCTCATCACTCAATGTGAAGGCCCGCGATGGCGGCGATGACACGTTCACGCGCAATTTCCTGCTCGGTGTCACCATCAATCTCACCAATCCCAAGGTGGTTCTGTTCTTCATCACCTTCCTGCCGCAGTTCGTCTCCGCCAGTGATCCCCACGTCAGCGCCAAGCTGCTCTTCCTCGGTCTCTACTTCATCATCATCAACCTGCCGCTCAGCGCCCTGATGATCCTCGGCGCGGAGAAGCTGGTGACATGGCTGAAAGCCCGCCCTCGCGTCCTGCGCGGCATCGACTTCACCTTCGCGGGAGTGTTCGCATTTTTCGCGCTGAAGATCGCGTTTACGCAGGGACGGTGAAAATCGCGCCTGATGCTTGATTGCAACAACTACTGTCAGCGCAATTCGTCAACGCTCCATCCCCAACACACGAATATCTGCATTCTTGAGCTGGACAGTCTTCGGTGTCGTGCTGCTTCCTACTACCAACACGTAAAGCTCTCTAATGTTGTAAAAGTCGATGCAACCGTCAGGCATAAGTGAATATTTGTCGAGAACTTGGCCATCCTCTTCGCTCACGATGTTTTTGCCAGCGAGCTTGTGGTCAACGACGACATAATTGCCAGAGCCATAGTTTGCCCCAATTTCGTTCACTACGCTTGCCTCTCCCTTGACGCAGAAGCGGATATTCTTCTTCTTGCGTGGCATGCCGGATAGAACATTGCATTGCCACGCCGCATAAAGCCCTGTTCCGGGGGCATGTGGCTCATGCTCCGTCACCCGGCTGCATTCCGCTTTGATGATCTCCTTTGGTACTCCAACCGGCAATGCGTCTGCGGAACATCCATGACCTACCGGATAGGCAGTGTAGGTGCCTCTCAAAACAGGCACATTGATCTCAGGACCATAAGGGCTGCGGAATACCACGTTCGGGGGTCTATAGAAGCAGCCACAAGTCACTTTGCCGCTGCCGTCTTTGCCGGGTTCAATGAATACAACACCGCGACCCTTGTTAGGTGTGTCGATCGCGACCATCTCCTTGATGTTGTTGGTGCCCTCATATGGCGTATCATTGCAAATCAGGTAGTCGGCCGGTGTTGATGCTCCAGCAGCGAAATCCTGCCCATTGCGCACCATGGCAATTGTGCCGCCACCCCAGCCGTAATTCGACCATTTGGCGATTGGACCAGGCTCGGCTACGCCGTCGGCGAATGAAGTTAGGGTAGCAAGAAAAAACAGCAACAAACTTGAAAATGTACGCATGTGTCCCCTCCCAAGCCCCAAGAAATTGCAATCGAAGCACGCCACAAAAATTGATACAACTAAAAAGGGAACACCCTTACGGCTGTTCCCTTTCTGCAATTTGATAGCGTTCAGACTAATCTCAATGCGTCACGGCACTTTCGCCATCGCTCTTGCCTGCTTTGGCGCGGGCGGCGGCGGCGGCTTCCTCGGCCTCTTCGTCCCAGACGATGGCTGTTGGTTGCCGGACCAGCGCATGCTTCAGCACGTCATCCACATGCGATACTGGCACCAGTTCGAGACCAGACTTCACATTGTCCGGAATCTCTGCCAGATCCTTCACGTTCTCTTGCGGGATCAGCACCTTGGTGATGCCGCCGCGCAATGCCGCGAGCAGCTTCTCCTTCAGGCCACCAATCGGCAAGACCCGGCCACGCAACGTCACTTCGCCAGTCATCGCCACGCCGCGATGCACGGGGATGCCCGTGAGCACCGAGACGATGGCTGTCGCCATGGCGATACCCGCCGACGGACCATCCTTCGGCGTTGCACCTTCCGGCACGTGCACGTGAATGTCGCGCTTGTCGAACACCGGCGGTTTGACCCCGATGGAAGGCGCCCGCGAGCGCACGTAGGATGAAGCCGCCGAGATTGACTCCTTCATCACGTCACGCAGGTTGCCCGTCACCGTCATCTTGCCTTTGCCCGGCATCATCAGGGCTTCGATGGTCAGCAATTCGCCGCCCACTTCCGTCCACGCCAGACCTGTGACAACACCAACCTGGTCTTCACTTTCAGCCTCGCCGAAGCGGAACTTGGGCACACCGAGATAGTCATTGACCACCTCGACCGTGACCTTGATCTTCTTCTTCTTGGCGATCATCAGGTCCTTCACCGCCTTGCGCGACAGCGTGTTCATCTCGCGCTCGAGATTACGCACGCCCGCCTCGCGGGTGTAACGGCGAATGATTTCGCGAACCGCCTCATCGGTGATCTCGAATTCCTTCTTGTCCAGGCCGTGGTGTTCCATGGCCTTGGGGATCAAGTGGCGGCGGGCGATTTCGGCCTTCTCATCTTCGGTATAACCGGCGATGCGAATGATCTCCATGCGGTCCAGCAACGCCGGCGGAATGTTCAGCGTGTTCGACGTGGTCACGAACATCACATTCGAGAGGTCGTACTCGACCTCCAGATAGTGGTCCATGAACGTCGAGTTCTGTTCCGGATCCAGCACCTCAAGCAGAGCCGCTGACGGATCACCACGGAAGTCCATGCCCATCTTGTCGATTTCGTCGAGCAGGAAGAGCGGGTTCGACTTCTTCGCCTTCTTCATCGACTGGATGACCTTGCCGGGCATCGAACCGATGTAGGTGCGGCGGTGACCGCGGATTTCAGCTTCGTCACGCACGCCGCCAAGCGACATGCGGATGAACTCACGGCCCGTTGCCTTGGCAATGGACTTGCCAAGCGAGGTCTTGCCGACGCCGGGCGGACCGACGAGGCAGAGGATAGGGCCCTTGAGCTTGTTGGTGCGCGCCTGCACTGCAAGGTATTCGACAATGCGTTCCTTGACCTTGTCGAGACCATAGTGATCAGCATTGAGCACGTTCTCGGCGAACGAGAGGTCAGCCTTGACCTTGCTCTTTTGGCTCCACGGGATCGACAGCAGCCAGTCGAGATAGTTGCGCACCACAGTGGCCTCGGCAGACATCGGCGACATCTGACGCAGCTTTTTCATTTCAGCGTCGGCCCGCTCGCGCGCTTCCTTGGAGAATTTCGTCTCCTTGATGCGCTTGTCGAGCTCGCCCATTTCGTCGCGCTCTTCGCCGCCGTTGCCGTCGCCGAGTTCCTTCTGAATGGCCTTCATCTGCTCATTCAGATAGTACTCACGCTGCGTCTTCTCCATCTGCCGCTTGACGCGGCTGCGGATGCGCTTCTCGACCTGCAACACCGAGATTTCGCCTTCCATCAGTGCATAGGCCTTCTCCAACCGTGCTTCCACGGTGTCGAGTTCCAGCAGTCCCTGCTTGTCAGCAATCTTGATGGCAAGGTGGGCGGCAATTGTATCAGCCAGCTTGGCGAAATCGGTGATCGAAGCAAGGTTGGCAAGAACCTCCTGCGGCACCTTCTTGTTCAGCTTCACATAGCTTTCAAATTGCGAAGCCGTGGAACGCGCCAGACCTTCGGTCTCCTTGTCAACGGCAGCAACCGCAGTCATGACGGAAACCTTGGCTTCGAAGAAATCGGTACGGTCCGTGAATTCCTTGATGCGGGCGCGCTCAAGCCCCTCCACCAGCACCTTCACGGTGCCGTCGGGAAGCTTCAGCAACTGCATCACCTGGGCCAGAGTGCCCACTTCATAGATTGCATCCTGCGCCGGATCATCATCACCGGGGTTGCGCTGCGCCACGAGCACAATGCGCTTTTCCTCGCGCATGACTTCTTCCAGCGCCTTAATGGATTTTTCGCGCCCCACGAACAGCGGCACGATCATGTGCGGGAAAACAACAATGTCCCGCAAAGGCAGCACGGGGAGAACCTCCACCGGCTCATTGACTGTCTTTTCGATAGCTTTCTTGGCCATATTTATTCCCTGTCGCAGGGCCTGACCCTGCTTACTTTGCCGCACGGCACGAGCGTCCGGCACTTACTTTCGCAAACGGATGTGGCGTTGCGGTGGCGGTTCTTCAAGACCCCCACCGCAACTCCAAACTGGATCAGGCAGACGCGCTCGCCACCTTGGGCGGGGCCTGCTTTTCGCGGTCCGAATAGATCAGCAGCGGTTTGGCGTCACCTTCCACCACATCGCGCGAGATCACCACTTCTTCAACACCGGTCATGCCCGGCAAGTCGTACATGGTGTCGAGCAGAATGTTTTCCATGATGGAACGCAGACCGCGTGCGCCCGTCTTGCGTTCGATGGCGCGGCGCGCAATGGCCTTCAGGGCCTCCTCGGGAATGGTCAACTTGACGTCTTCCATTTCGAACAGGCGTTGATACTGCTTCACGATGGCATTCTTCGGCTCGGAAAGAATCTGCACCAAAGCCGTCTCGTCGAGATCTTCCAGTGTTGCCGTCACCGGCAAGCGGCCAACGAATTCCGGGATGAGACCAAAGCGCAACAAATCTTCCGGCTCAAGTTCGCGCAACACCGCACCGGTGCGGCGGTCATCAGGCGAGCGCACATTGGCGGCAAAGCCGATGCCCGTTCCCTTGGAGCGCTGGTTGATGATGCGTTCGAGGCCGGCGAAGGCACCACCCACGATGAACAGGATGTTGGTGGTGTCGACCTGCAGGAATTCCTGCTGCGGGTGCTTGCGGCCACCCTGCGGCGGCACTGAGGCAACTGTGCCTTCCATGATCTTGAGCAGGGCCTGTTGCACGCCCTCGCCCGACACGTCGCGGGTGATCGAGGGATTGTCAGACTTGCGGCTGATCTTGTCGATTTCGTCGATGTAGACAATGCCGCGCTGGGCCCGCTCAACGTTGTAGTCGGAGGCCTGCAACAGCTTGAGGATGATGTTCTCGACGTCTTCGCCGACGTAACCGGCTTCGGTCAGTGTCGTGGCGTCAGCCATGGTGAAGGGCACATCAAGGATGCGCGCCAGCGTCTGCGCCAGCAGCGTCTTGCCGGAACCCGTGGGGCCCACAAGCATGATGTTGGACTTCGCCAACTCGACATCGTTGCCCTTGGCACCGTGGTTCAGGCGCTTGTAGTGATTGTGCACGGCAACCGAAAGCACGCGCTTGGCGTGATCCTGGCCGATGACATAGTCGTCAAGGACCTTGCGGATTTCCTGTGGCGTTGGCACGCCATCCTTGGATTTGACCAGGGCCGACTTATTCTCTTCACGGATGATGTCCATGCAGAGTTCAACGCATTCATCACAGATGAAGACGGTGGGCCCGGCGATCAGCTTTCTCACCTCATGCTGGCTCTTGCCGCAAAAGGAGCAGTAAAGCGTGTTCTTGTTGTCGCCAGTGGCAGCCTTGCTCATGTTCTATTCCTTCGCTTCGCGGGGGGTATGACCCTGCCCCGCGGTCCGTAGACCAATCCTGATACGCAGATAGTGGCCCAAAAGTGACTCACATTAGACCGAATGCCCGACTTAAATCCAGCATGCGCGGTGCCGGGTTAACCAATCCTTGCCGAGGGCCCCCATGCGCCCAAGGGATGACTTAATCGCCCCAAAAACGCCCCGATTCGGCAAAAAGCAGTAGACAGGCTGCAAGCGCCGGGCCAGACCGCCCGCCTTATTTCGTTTCTTCTGCCGCCGGGCGCTTGTCCTTGACCTCGTCGATGAGGCCGAACTTCACCGCGTCCTCGGCGCTCATGAAATTGTCGCGCTCCAGCGCGTCTTCAATTTCCTTCACGCTGCGGCCGGTGTGTTTCACATAAATCTCATTGAGGCGCTTCCTCAGGTTTTCCACGTTGCGGGCATGGATCAGAATGTCGGTGACCTGACCCTGGAAACCGCCCGATGGCTGATGCACCATGATCGAGGCATGCGGCAGCGCAAAGCGCATGCCCTTGGCACCCGCCGTCGCCAACAGCGAGCCCATGGAAGCCGCCTGCCCCATCACGATTGTCGAAATCGGGCAGCGGATGAACTGCATGGTGTCATAGATCGACAGGCCCGACGTCACCACGCCACCCGGCGAGTTGATGTACATGGCGATTTCCTTCTTGGGGTTTTCGGCCTCAAGGAACAGGAGCTGCATGCAGATCGACGCCGCCATGGTGTCTTCCACCTGCCCGGTCACGAAAATGATGCGCTCGCGCAACAACCGGCTCGGCAGGTCATAGACCCGCTCACCCCGCGCCTCCTGCTGGATGACGGAAGGCCAGAATGCGGATGTGGGCTGGAATGAAGGCATGGTGTCTCCGGAGAGAGATGAGGGAATCAAATGAGGATCAAGTCACCATAGAGTGCGTCACGGCACTTTCGCCATCGCTCTTGCCTGCTTTGGCGCGGGCGGCGGCGGCGGCTTCCTCGGCCTCTTCGTCCCAGACGATGGCTGTGGGTTGGCGGACCAGCGCATGCTTCAGCACGTCATCCACATGCGATACTGGCACCAGTTCGAGACCAGACTTCACATTGTCCGGAATCTCTGCCAGATCCTTCACGTTCTCTTGCGGGATCAGCACCTTGGTGATGCCACCGCGCAATGCCGCGAGCAGCTTCTCCTTCAGGCCACCAATCGGCAAGACCCGGCCACGCAACGTCACTTCGCCAGTCATCGCCACGCCGCGATGCACGGGGATGCCCGTGAGCACCGAGACGATGGCTGTCGCCATGGCGATACCCGCCGACGGACCATCCTTCGGCGTTGCACCTTCCGGCACGTGCACGTGAATGTCGCGCTTGTCGAACACCGGCGGTTTGACACCGATGGAAGGCGCCCGCGAGCGCACGTAGGATGAAGCCGCCGAGATCGACTCCTTCATCACGTCACGCAGGTTGCCCGTCACCGTCATCTTGCCTTTGCCCGGCATCATCAGGGCTTCGATGGTCAGCAATTCGCCGCCCACTTCCGTCCACGCCAGACCTGTGACAACACCAACCTGGTCTTCACTTTCAGCCTCGCCGAAGCGGAACTTGGGCACACCGAGATAGTCATTGACCACCTCGACCGTGACCTTGATCTTCTTCTTCTTGGCGATCATCAGGTCCTTCACCGCCTTGCGCGACAGCGTGTTCATCTCGCGCTCGAGATTACGCACGCCCGCCTCGCGGGTGTAACGGCGAATGATTTCGCGAACCGCCTCATCGGTGATCTCGAATTCCTTCTTGTCCAGGCCGTGGTGTTCCATGGCCTTGGGGATCAAGTGGCGGCGGGCGATTTCGGCCTTCTCATCTTCGGTATAACCGGCGATGCGAATGATCTCCATGCGGTCCAGCAACGCCGGCGGAATGTTCAGCGTGTTCGACGTGGTCACGAACATCACATTCGAGAGGTCGTACTCGACCTCCAGATAGTGGTCCATGAACGTCGAGTTCTGTTCCGGATCCAGCACCTCAAGCAGAGCCGCTGACGGATCACCACGGAAGTCCATGCCCATCTTGTCGATTTCGTCGAGCAGGAAGAGCGGGTTCGACTTCTTCGCCTTCTTCATCGACTGGATGACCTTGCCGGGCATCGAACCGATGTAGGTGCGGCGGTGACCGCGGATTTCAGCTTCGTCACGCACGCCGCCAAGCGACATGCGGATGAACTCACGGCCCGTTGCCTTGGCAATGGACTTGCCAAGCGAGGTCTTGCCGACGCCGGGCGGACCGACGAGGCAGAGGATAGGGCCCTTGAGCTTGTTGGTGCGCGCCTGCACTGCAAGGTATTCGACAATGCGTTCCTTGACCTTGTCGAGACCATAGTGATCAGCATTGAGCACGTTCTCGGCGAACGAGAGGTCAGCCTTGACCTTGCTCTTTTGGCTCCACGGGATCGACAGCAGCCAGTCGAGATAGTTGCGCACCACAGTGGCCTCGGCAGACATCGGCGACATCTGACGCAGCTTTTTCATTTCAGCGTCGGCCCGCTCGCGCGCTTCCTTGGAGAATTTCGTCTCCTTGATGCGCTTGTCGAGCTCGCCCATTTCGTCGCGCTCTTCGCCGCCGTTGCCGTCGCCGAGTTCCTTCTGAATGGCCTTCATCTGCTCATTCAGATAGTACTCACGCTGCGTCTTCTCCATCTGCCGCTTGACGCGGCTGCGGATGCGCTTCTCGACCTGCAACACCGAGATTTCGCCTTCCATCAGTGCATAGGCCTTCTCCAACCGTGCTTCCACGGTGTCGAGTTCCAGCAGTCCCTGCTTGTCAGCAATCTTGATGGCAAGGTGGGCGGCAATTGTATCAGCCAGCTTGGCGAAATCGGTGATCGAAGCAAGGTTGGCAAGAACCTCCTGCGGCACCTTCTTGTTCAGCTTCACATAGCTTTCAAATTGCGAAGCCGTGGAACGCGCCAGACCTTCGGTTTCCTTGTCAACGGCAGCAACCGCAGTCATGACGGAAACCTTGGCTTCGAAGAAATCGGTACGGTCCGTGAATTCCTTGATGCGGGCGCGCTCAAGCCCCTCCACCAGCACCTTCACGGTGCCGTCGGGAAGCTTCAGCAACTGCATCACCTGGGCCAGAGTGCCCACTTCATAGATTGCATCCTGCGCCGGATCATCATCACCGGGGTTGCGCTGCGCCACGAGCACAATGCGCTTTTCCTCGCGCATGACTTCTTCCAGCGCCTTAATGGATTTTTCGCGCCCCACGAACAGCGGCACGATCATGTGCGGGAAAACAACAATGTCCCGCAAAGGCAGCACGGGGAGAACCTCCACCGGCTCATTGACTGTCTTTTCGATAGCTTTCTTGGCCATATTTATTCCCTGTCGCAGGGCCTGACCCTGCTTACTTTGCCGCACGGCACGAGCGTCCGGCACTTACTTTCGCAAACGGATGTGGCGTTGCGGTGGCGGTTCTTCAAGACCCCCACCGCAACTCCAAACTGGATCAGGCAGACGCGCTCGCCACCTTGGGCGGGGCCTGCTTTTCGCGGTCCGAATAGATCAGCAGCGGTTTGGCGTCACCTTCCACCACATCGCGCGAGATCACCACTTCTTCAACACCGGTCATGCCCGGCAAGTCGTACATGGTGTCGAGCAGAATGTTTTCCATGATGGAACGCAGACCGCGTGCGCCCGTCTTGCGTTCGATGGCGCGGCGCGCAATGGCCTTCAGGGCCTCCTCGGGAATGGTCAACTTGACGTCTTCCATTTCGAACAGGCGTTGATACTGCTTCACGATGGCATTCTTCGGCTCGGAAAGAATTTGCACCAAAGCCGTCTCGTCGAGATCTTCCAGTGTTGCCGTCACCGGCAAGCGGCCAACGAATTCCGGGATGAGACCAAAGCGCAGCAAATCTTCCGGCTCAAGTTCGCGCAACACTGCACCGGTGCGGCGGTCATCAGGTGAGCGCACATTGGCGGCAAAGCCGATGCCCGTTCCCTTGGAGCGCTGGTTGATGATGCGTTCGAGGCCAGCGAAGGCACCACCCACGATGAACAGGATGTTGGTGGTGTCGACCTGCAGGAATTCCTGCTGCGGGTGCTTGCGGCCACCCTGCGGCGGCACCGAGGCAACCGTGCCTTCCATGATCTTGAGCAGGGCCTGCTGCACGCCCTCGCCCGACACGTCGCGGGTGATCGAGGGGTTGTCAGACTTGCGGCTGATCTTGTCGATTTCGTCGATGTAGACAATGCCGCGCTGGGCCCGCTCAACGTTGTAGTCGGAGGCCTGCAACAGCTTGAGGATGATGTTCTCGACGTCTTCGCCGACGTAACCGGCTTCGGTCAGTGTCGTGGCGTCAGCCATGGTGAAGGGCACATCAAGGATGCGCGCCAGCGTCTGCGCCAGCAACGTCTTGCCGGAACCCGTTGGTCCCACCAGCATGATGTTGGACTTCGCCAACTCGACATCGTTGCCCTTGGCACCGTGGTTCAGGCGCTTGTAGTGATTGTGCACGGCAACCGAAAGCACGCGCTTGGCGTGATCCTGGCCGATGACATAGTCATCAAGCACCTTGCGGATTTCCTGCGGCGTCGGCACGCCATCCTTGGATTTGACCAGGGCCGACTTGTTCTCTTCACGGATGATGTCCATGCAGAGTTCAACGCATTCATCACAGATGAAGACGGTGGGCCCGGCGATCAGCTTTCTCACCTCATGCTGGCTCTTGCCGCAAAAGGAGCAGTAAAGCGTGTTCTTGTTGTCGCCAGTGGCAGCCTTGCTCATGTTCTATTCCTTCGCTTCGCGGGGGGTATGACCCTGCCCCGCGGTCCGTAGACCAATCCTGATACGCAGATAGTGGCCCAAAAGTGACTCACATTAGACCGAATGCCCGACTCAAATCCAGCATGCGCGGTGTCGGGTTAACCAATCCTTGCCGAGGGCGCCCATGCACCCAAGGGATGCCTCGACCGCCCCGAAAACGCCCCGATTCGGCAAAACGCCATAGACAGGCTGCAAGCGCTGGGCCAAACCGCCCGCCTTATTTCGTTTCTTCCGCCGCCGGGCGCTTGTCCTTGACCTCGTCGATGAGGCCGAACTTCACCGCTTCTTCGGCGCTCATGAAATTGTCGCGCTCCAGCGCGTCTTCAATTTCCTTCACACTGCGGCCGGTGTGTTTCACGTAAATCTCATTGAGGCGCTTTCTCAGGTTTTCCACGTTGCGGGCATGGATCAGAATGTCGGTGACCTGACCCTGGAAACCACCCGATGGCTGATGCACCATGATCGAGGCATGCGGCAGCGCAAAGCGCATGCCCTTGGCACCCGCCGTCGCCAACAGCGAACCCATGGAAGCCGCCTGCCCCATGACGATTGTCGAAATCGGGCAGCGGATGAACTGCATGGTGTCATAGATCGACAGGCCCGACGTCACCACGCCACCCGGCGAGTTGATGTACATGGCGATTTCCTTCTTGGGGTTTTCGGCCTCCAGGAACAGGAGCTGCATGCAGATCGACGCCGCCATGGTGTCTTCCACCTGCCCGGTCACGAAAATGATGCGCTCGCGCAACAACCGGCTCGGCAGGTCATAGACGCGCTCACCCCGCGCCTCCTGCTGGATGACGGAAGGCCAGAAAGCTGACGTGGGTTCAAAAGAAGGCATGGTGTCTCCGGATACGAGATGGGGGAATCAATTGTGGTTCTCAGTCACCATAGATAGGTGACCCCTTACCAAATCGCAAACCGGGGGTCTGCGTCCCCTATTCCAGCACCCGCCGCACAGCCCCTTTCGCCGCCGACGTCGTCAGCGCCGCATAGGCCTTCAGTGCGTTGGTGACGTTGCGTTTGCGCTTCTCGACTGGCTTGAAACCGGTGGCGTCCTGCACCTTGCGCCGCTGCGCCAACTCACCTTCCGCCACCCGCAGCGAAATCGTCCGGTTGGGAATGTCGATGTCGATCATGTCGCCGGTGTTGACCAGCGCGATCAACCCGCCCTCCGCCGCTTCCGGCGAGACGTGGCCGATCGACAAGCCTGATGTGCCGCCGCTGAAGCGTCCATCGGTCAGCAGCGCGCAGGCTTTGCCCAGGCCCTTCGATTTGATGTAGCTCGTGGGGTACAGCATTTCCTGCATGCCCGGCCCGCCGATGGGGCCTTCGTAGCGGATCACCACCACATCGCCCGCCTTCACCTCGCCATTCAGAATGCCGAGCACGCGCTGAATCCTGGCTTTCGAACACGATGGCCGGGCCGGAGAATTTGAGGATCGATTCATCCACGCCAGCGGTTTTGACGATGCAGCCCTGTTCGCGCGATGTTGCCCTTCAACACCGCGAGGCCACCATCTTTCGAGAACGGTGTTTCAGCCGAGCGGATGACACCCTTCACCCGGTCGGTGTCCAGATCATCCCAACGGCGATTCTGCGAGAAGGCCACCTGCGTGGGAACCCCGCCCGGTGCCGCGAGGAAGAAGTCCTTCACGGTTTTGGAATTGGTCCGCGTGATATCCCAATGGTTGATGGCAGCCCCCAGCGTGGCGGAATGCACCGTCGGCAATTCACCGTGGATGAGCCCCGCCTTTTCCAGTTCGCCGAGAATGGACATGATGCCGCCGGCCCGGTGCACGTCTTCCATGTGCACGTCGGATTTGGCGGGTGCGACCTTGCACAGCACCGGAACCCTGCGCGAGAGCCGGTCGATATCGTCCATGGTGAAGTCGATGCCACCTTCATGGGCGGCAGCCAGAATGTGCAGCACCGTATTGGTCGAGCCACCCATGGCGATATCCAGCGTCATGGCATTTTCAAACGCCTGCTTTGACGCCACATTGCGCGGCAGCACAGATGCATCATCCTGCTCATACCAGCGCTTGGCGATATCAACGATCAGGTGCCCGGCTTCAAGGAACAGGCGCTTGCGGTCGCCATGAGTGGCCAGCGTCGAGCCATTGCCGGGCAGCGACAGGCCGAGCGCCTCCGTCAGGCAGTTCATCGAGTTGGCGGTGAACATGCCCGAGCATGAACCGCAGGTGGGGCATGCCGAACGTTCGATCTTGTCCACTTCGGCGTCGGAATATTTGTCATCGGCAGCGGCCACCATGGCATCGACCAGATCGAGCGCCACGTTCTTGCCCGCAGGCGCGATATACTTGCCAGCCTCCATCGGCCCGCCCGAGACGAACACCGTGGGGATGTTGAGGCGCATCGACGCCATCAACATGCCGGGCGTGATCTTGTCGCAATTCGAAATGCACACCATGGCATCGGCGCAATGGCCGTTGACCATGTATTCCACGCTATCGGCAATGATCTCGCGCGACGGCAGCGAATACAACATGCCGTCATGGCCCATGGCGATGCCGTCATCGAGCGCAATGGTGTTGAACTCCTTGGCAATGCCACCCGCCGCTTCAATCTCGCGGGCCACCATCTGGCCGAGGTCTTTCAGGTGCACATGGCCCGGCACAAATTGCGTGAAGGAATTGACCACAGCAATGATCGGCTTGCCAAAATCCCCATCCTTCACCCCCGTCGCCCGCCAAAGCGCCCGCGCCCCCGCCATATTGCGGCCATGGGTGGTGGTACGGGAACGGTAGTGCGGCATGGGGGTGGCGTCCTGAGTGGGTGTTTGGCCGGGCGTTTAGCACTTCCACCGCAATGAATGAAAGAGCCGTCCGCAGCAACGTTTCATGCCGTACGGTTCCCCGGAATTGCAGGAGGAGTGCGATTTGTGCATCTCCTCCCCTGCCCGCTTTGCGGGGAGGGGTCGGGGTGAGGACGGCAGAAAATTCATGTCCCGTGCTTCATGATGTTAAATGCACTGTAACCGTAGCCGACCACCGTTGCCGACGGAAAAGGCAAACGGGTGGGTGGCTGTGATTTCGCAGGCTGCGCAAAAGTGTCGGGCGGCATCAACCCTATCCTCGGCGGCGTTGAACCCATGAAGATTGCGTGGTTGCCTGTGTCACTGGACTTTGAGTGCAACTAAGTTGTGAAGGGTCTCAATTCTATGACTTCCAAATATTCTTGAACGCAAGATCAGAACAATACTTCTTGGCGCTTCGCGATCGACTTGGAATCCCACGTTTTTGCCGCTTCCAGAACTGGGTCCAGTGGGATTCCGTGTTGCACTAAAAGCTTTTTCTTTTCCAGAAACGGTTTGTTTTTCAATTTTTCAGAATTGAAGTCTTTGGGAACCAGCAACAGATTGCCTAAATTCGCAATCACTTCATCTGAAATCTTGGTGCTACTCTGCGATTTTGAAATGCTCAAAGGAGTACTGTGAGAAGTCGACCGGTGTTCCATTGCCAAGGTTCTGGCTAAACTTCTGCAGAATATATCTAACGAGGTTTTTCTGACGAGGAAACGAGTCCGAGTACTTGATGTCATTGAAGCCAATCTTGAAAGTTTGTTCGTCGGGCGCTCTTTCGACAAGCTTTGCCACAAGTTGCTTTATTACCTGTTGCCCAGCGTCTTTGTTGACTGCTCGTCTGAGTTCTCTTGCTGACTTCGAGTACATTAAAGAGATGCCGCCCGAACTACGTTGCGAAGTAACTGCGGTAAATAGAAAATGAAAATTTTCGAGCCTTCTAAAAAAGCTCTCAACTTGAGATTTTGAAAGTTGTTTACTTTGGTAGGCACTTAACACGGAAAGCATCATCGGTACTGGTTGCCGTACTCTAAACACCTGAAGAGCTTCCAAACTGCTAGCCAACGACTTTTCATCCGGCGAAAACTTGTAGTCCTTGGGAGTGAAAATCGCCTTGTAAAAGAGTCACTTCCTTTGCCAGCTTATTGAGATAAGTCTTTGCGGACTCCTTAGTTTTGATTGTTGATTTTAGGCTCTTAAATAGTTTATTTTCAGCGATGTACTCTTGTGAAGACAACCAATGATGATGAATATAACTGTTGAGATCAATGTCACTCGTGAGACCGTTGGCTATACGGCCAAGTAGTTTCCATTTTTCCTTGATAGTATCGTTCTGTGAGTTTTTTGCCTTTAAATTCTTAGTTAGAAGATTTTTTAAGAGGTCTGAAACTTCTAGGTCTTTGCCTCGTGTGTTTAGAGTTTCAAAAATTAGATACGCGTCATCCTCGTTGTCGAGTTCGATCACTATTACTTTCAAGTTCAATATGCGGTCTCTAAGTCGAGTAAGTTGGTCAAGTGCATCCTTTTTTCCTGCTGTCTTTGTTACCTCTTCAACGTGTTGTTTGAATAGGCGTGCTGCCAAGACAATTGCTCGTTCCTCTTCTCCAATTTCCGGATCTGAGATCAGGCTCACCAAATTTCTGTATGTGATCTTGAAAGTATGGATAAGACGTCTCGGCATACAACACATATTGCGCCTTGTTATTTATGTCACGCCTCTCAATCAATCCTTGTATGCCTTGTGCAAGGTTTGGGTCCATCTCCGCCATCACATCTCTTACGATGCACAGCAGAATTGTAATCGTTGTGAGCCTTTGCTGTCCGTCTACGACATACCACCTGTTGCTGCCCTCAGATTCAGGATAAACAACCATTGAGCCAATAAAGTAGTCTTCGGAAGATTGGACGCAAGTGTCGTTCCAAAAATCCAAAATATTCTCAGCCTCCCAGGAGTAGGGCCGTTGGAATCTTGGAATGACGTAGAAGCCACTTCCCAAAAGTGTGTTGATGTCTTTATCTGAAGGCTTAATTTTCATACTCGCTCCTCAAACGACCAATTGGCAACTATCAGCTTGGCGCGGGCCTTCATTCTGGCCGCTACGCTCTTGGATGGCTCGATGGCATCTTAGACGCTGTCGAATGTGTGAATTCTCATGGCGACGACTCCAGTGTGGATGGTAGGCGCGGATTTGTGTCTTTGCCAATGGACAATGTCTTGCTGCTTGTCCCTCATCCGCCCTTCGGGCACCTTCTCCTGTCAGAAAACGGGAGAAGGCATTCAATGTCTTTCGCCCTCGCCCGCCCTTTGGCGGGAGAGGGTCCGCGAAGCGGGGGGGAGGGACAAGCGGCACACTCTCACCTCTCCCGCCCCTCCAACGCCCAAACAATCGCATCACACACCGCATTCAAGTTCCTGAACACATCCTCATTGCCTCACCCGCACAACCGCCACCCCTGCGCTTCCAGACACCGCCGTCCGCCGCGCGTCATAAGCCACTCGAGCATCATCCCCATGCGTGGCCCCGTCCACTTCAACGATGAGTTTGTGCTCCCGACAGGCAAAGTCAGCAATGAAATTGCCAATGGGAAGCTGCCGCACAAATTTGAACCCATTCAGCCGCCGCCCGCGCAACTGCTCCCAAAACCTGATTTCAGCCGCCGCCTCGTCGTGACGGAGCTTGCGCGCGTTCTCCAAAATTCGGGGGATGTGCCGTGCCATGAGGAAAAGACGGAGAAGCAGGCAAGTTCCGTCGCAAGTCCCTCATCCGCCCTATCGGGCACCTTCTCCCGTCAAAGGACGGGAGAAGGCCAACAACGACAATCGCCCTCACCTTCCTGTCTTGCGGGCGAGGAAAAGTTTTCCCTTGACATAATCCTAACATAGGACTATATCCCCGTTCGACAGGTTCGGACAGAGGAGGGACAATGTCGACAGTGTCTCGAAATTGCCGGATCTGTGCGCAGCGCCTGCGGGGTGGAGGTGAGAACACCACACTGCCTCCCGGGAGCCGAATGTCCGACCCCTGGATACTACGGTCCAGGCGCGGGTCTCCGCAGTACACACCCAATCCGCGGCCTGGCAGCAATGCCCTGGAGTGCCGCACCCGGGAAACGTGGCGAGCGCGGGCACTGCAGGCCAAAACCGCTGCGTTTCCTAAAGCCACTGCACGCTTATCACCCACGCAAGTGGGTGGCGTGAGTGGTGATCCGGCCTCGCGCCGACCACCCCAAACCTCCAATTCTTCAGCTAGCTGGCGTGATGCCGGGAGGGAAACTTACCCTCCTCATTTCTTCCCCGCGATGCCCATGCCGCCGTGACTATTGCCACCCGTCATGATGCGCACCCGTCGAGGCCGCGTCGCGGCATCTCAGGGTGAGGGATGAAAAATGTCCCTCATGCTGAGGTGCATCGCCACGCAATGCCTCGAAGCATGCGCCACACAAAAAGTGTTGTGGCGCTGCGACGGAATCCATGCCCCTCGTCCGTCTCATCTGTGAACCCCCACCAGAGGACCATCATGCCCGGCATTTTTGACCGTTACGCAACGCCCTTCATTTCCGGATTGTTTCTTGTGTCGCTCATTTCCGGCGTCGCGTTGTTTTTCCATCTCGGCCAGGCGGCGTTTCGCGGCATGCATGAGTGGTTGAGCATGGTGCTGATTGCACCCTTCATCCTGCACATGTGGAAGAACTGGCGGCCCCTGCTCGTCTATTTCCGCCGCACGCCGTTCTGGATCGGATCGGCTGTCTCACTGGTGGCGGCGCTGGCATTCGCCTGGCCTGCCATGACGGGCACCGCAACGGGTGGCCGGGGCGGGCCGCCGCCTTTTGCCCTCATGAACAGTGTGCTCGCCAGCCCGGTGGCGGAAGTGGCCCCCATCCTCAACTCCACACCGGACGCGGTGCTCGCCGGCCTCAGGGCCGCAGGCTACACGGTTGGGGACGCCAACGCGACGTTGGCCGACATCGCCAAGGCCTCAGGCAAAGACACAATGGCGATCACCGGCACGCTCAATGCCATGACCAAGTGACGTGCAAAAAAAAGCAGGGGCCGAAGCCCCTGCCCTCAATTCCCGGTGCCGGTGCCGTTACTTTTTCATGACGACGCGCAGCAGGTAATACACGCCGCCGCCGATGACGACGCCGAAGAACCAGCCATAGGTGCCCCACCAGCTTGGCAGGATGGTGGTGAAGGTTGGCAGCACCGACGAGAACAGGCCGCCCACGGCCAGTGCGATGAAGGCATTGACATGCCAGCCGCCCTGGAACTTGAACTCGCCGTTTTCGTGATAGAGGCCAACCACATCAAGTTTGCCGCCCCGCACCAGATAGTAGTCCACCATCATGATGCCGAAGATCGGGCCCATGGTGGAACCGATGAAGTTGACGAACTGCGCCGCACCCGTCTGCCAGGGGGCCCAGGGGTAAAGGATCAGCGCAATCGCCGCGGCAATGTAGCCGCCGCGCTTGAAGTTGATCTTGCTGGGGTAGATGTTGGCGAAATCAAAGGCCGGCGACACGAAGTTCGCCACCACGTTGATGCCCAGCGTTGCCACCGCGAAGGTGAGGGCAGCCAGCGCCGCGAGGAACCACGAGTCGAACTTGGCCGAAATCTGGTCGGGGTGCAGCAGCACTTCGCCATAAACGGTGAAGGCGGCTGTGGTTGTCACACCGGCCACAAGACAGAAGGCCAGAAGGTTGACCGGCAGGCCCCAGAGGTTGCCCTTTTTCAGTTCCGCCTCGCTCTTGGCATAGCGCGAGAAGTCGCAGAAGTTCAGGTAGAGTGCCGCGAAGTAAGTGATCCAGGTGGCGGCCACGGCGAACAGTGCCGTCATCGACCCCGGTGTTCCGGGAATGCCTGCATCAGCGGTGGCCTTGAGCAGCACATCCTGCGGGATTTCGCTGCCGAAGGAGAACGTGCCCGACTTGATGAGCAGGTAAACCGCCAGCAACAGCATCATGATCCATACGGCGGGTCCGGCCCAATCCTGGAACCTGCGCACTGTTTCCATGCCGCGCTGGATGATCAGCAGCTGCAAGGCCCAGACAATCACATAGCAGATCACTTCCAGCGTGGAATGGCCCAGCATGTGGTTGTTCTGGTGGAAGCTGAGCAGGCCCTCATTGCGCACCAGCAGCGCCACAATGGCACCCGATGCGGCAGAGGTTTGCGCCCCATACCAGAAGCAGGCGACAATGGCGCGCACCAGTGCCGGAACGTTGGCCCCGAAGGTTCCGAATGAAGCACGTGCCAATACCGGGTAAGGTACGCCCGTGCGCACGCCGGCCTGGCCGACCAGCGTCATGAGGAAGTAAATGACGAGCGAGCCGAGGCCGATCGCCAAGACGAAGTTGATGAAATTTCCGCACATCAGGAACAGGCTGGCCGCGAGGAAATATCCCCACAGGCTGTGCACGTCAGATGTCCAGACGTTGAAGATGCTGAATGCGCCCCACTTCCGCTCAGTCGCGGGCGCCAGGTCCTCGTTGTATAACGAGGGTGACGGATTGTCGATTTTCATGGTTTGGTTCCCTTGAGTATCCCCTTGCAATTCCGGGTTGGAACCGCCCCCGGACTATGACTCACCCCTACCAAAGTTGCATAGGTTAAATATTGGGCAGTGGACGAAACGCAAAAGGCCCCCCACCTTTTCCCGGTGGAGGGCCTTGGAACCAGTCTTGCGGTGGCGATTGTTACCCTACTCTTCCGAATCCATGTCCTCTTCGACCATCTTCTGCAGGTCGTCGCGGCTCGTTTCCTTGTCGGACACGGTGGCGCGCGAGACGATCAAGTCCACGACCTTCTGTTCGAAGATCGGGCCGCGCAGTTCGATCAGTGCCGAGGGGTTCTTGCGGTAATAGTCATAGACCTGCTTCTCCTGGCCGGGGAACTGGCGCACCCGGGCGATCAGCGCCTGCTGCAATTCCTGCTCGTTGACCTGGATCGCTTCTTTCTCGCCCAGCGTACCGAGCACGAGGCCGAGCCGCACCCGGCGTTCGGCAATGGCGCGATATTCCTTGCGGGCATCATCTTCCGTCGTGTTCTCGTCGGCGAAGGATTTGCCGGCCTTGGTCATTTCGTTCGACAGGGCATTCCAGATGCCATTGAACTCGGCCTCCACCAGCTTTTCCGGCAGGCCGAAGGTGTACTGCTTGTCGAGCGCATCGAGTACATCGCGCTTCAGCTTCATGGCGGTCATGCGGCCGAACTCGCGTTCGATGCCCGACTTCACCATGTCACGCAACGCCGCCAGTGTTTCAAAACCCATTTTCTTGGCGAACTCGTCGTCCACGACGGCAGCCTTCGGTGCGTCGATGCCGGCGATGCGGGTGTCGAATTCGGCGGCCTTGCCGGCCAATTCCTTGACGCCATAGGTTTCCGGGAACGTCACTTTCACCAGAACATCATCACCGACCTTCTTGCCGATGAGTTGTTCTTCAAAACCGGGGATGAACTGGTTGGAACCAAGTTCCAGCGGAATGTCTTCGCCGGTGCCACCGTCGAACGGCACACCGTCAACCTTGCCAACGAACGAGATGGTCACGCGGTCGCCGGTTGCCGACTTCGAGCCATCGGCCTTGGCTTCAAACGATTTCGAGGATGACGACAGGCGTGTCACAGCTTCGTCGATATGCGCATCGGTGACCGGCACAACGTGCTTCACCAGGGTGAGGCCGGCATGATCCTTGACATCGAATTCGGGGATGACCTCGGCGGTCACGTCGAACGACAAGTCGCGCTTGCCGTCCATGATCTGCTCAACTTCATCTTCCGCTTCCGGCAGCTTCACTTCCGGCTGATAGGCGGGCTTGAGGTTGCGGTCGGCGAAAACAGAGCGGGCGCTGTCATCGATGGTCTTCTGCACCACTTCGGCCATGATCGACTTGCCATAGAGGCGCTTCAGGTGATCGACAGGAACCTTGCCGGGGCGGAAGCCCTTGATCTGCGCCTTGCCAGCCATGTCCTTGAGGCGGGCATCGGCCTGCTTCGACAGTTCGGCTGAATTCACCACCACCTTGAATTCACGCTTCAGGCCAGTGCTTGCGGTTTCGGTCACGTTCATGGGTCTGTACTTTCTGCATTTGACGAACCCAAACTCCGGCCCTGGTTCTGGTCGCAGGCCGTGCGGACTGGTGCGGGCGGAGGGACTTGAACCCCCACGGGTTTCCCCACAGGAACCTAAATCCTGCGTGTCTGCCAATTTCACCACGCCCGCGCATGCCAGCGGCCCAAAAGCCCAGGGACGTCTTGGGGGCGATTTGGTCGGGCGGGCTATAGCAGAGGGATTTTGACCGTGCCAGCAGGAAATGGCAACATTTCACCGGCCGCTCAGTTTTGCCGGAGGATGTGCCAGAAGAGCGAGAGGACCGGATCGGTATATAAATCCTGTTATAGGAATTTTTAGGTTGACAAGGGCAACTGTTTACCCTAAGTGAACCCCATGCTCATGCTGCCCCTCTTCGTCGTTTCAGCCTTGCGGTTCCTCGTTGCGAACCAAAGAATTGCTTGGAGTCGCACTGCAATTGTCCGCCCGGCATACTCACAGCTACTTTATTTGCTCCGGGCCTTTCACGTCGGCATCGATTTGTCTTCCCACCCGCCAGTTCGACACCACCACTCCTGCCGCTATCGCGCCTGCTCCGGCCCACACCAGCGCAGGATAGGTTTCGTCCAGCACCATGACGCCTGCTCCCAATCCGATTGCCGCCGCCACGTAGCCGATCTGGCTAAGGTACGTCGGCCCGCCAATCCATTGCAGGCGGAAAAAGACCAGGAATTGTGCGAGCGAAATGGCGGCCTGCAGCGCCGACAACCCGGGCATCTCGGCCAGCACCAACATCGCGCGCGGTCCACGCAATACAAGCACCAGTGCCGCCAGCATGATCCCCGACATGACGGTCGCAGCTGCTGCCATGTGCAGCGGACTCATGCTTTCGGGCCAGCGCGCAGTACGATAGACATTGCCACAGGCCAGCGACACCGGAATGGCAAAGGCGAGGAACAGCCAGTGGGCCTCATCCCCAAGCTTCAGGCCATCTCGGGCCAGCGCAATCAGCACCGCCCCGGCAAAGCCCAGTGCCACTCCCAGCAGCAATTGCGGGCGCGGCGGACGCACCCCCAACAACAATGACAGCAGCGCCGTCATGACCGGCGAGAGCGCAAAGGTGAGTGAAGCGAGGCCGCTGCCGATATGGGGGATGACACTGAAGGTGAGAATGTTGGGAATGACATAGGCCGCCAGGCCCGCCAGCACGGCAAACGGCACTTCATGCCAGTGCCATATGCTGCCTTCGCGCACCAGCAAAACGGCCAGCAGCACCAACCCCGGCAGCAGCGAAATCAGCATCGACCAGACCAGCGGGTCAATGCCACGGGCCAGCGCCAATTTTCCCAAGGGGAAATTCAGGCCCAGCATCGCGCCGGTGACCAGCAGAAGGAACAGCGGATGATTGCGCAACGCCGTCACGGTTCCGTCACTTTGCCATCACTGGACCATCACTGGGCCAGCATCTGCTGCTGCATCAGGCGCAGCACATCGGCTGCACCCTTGTCGGCAACAGCGATGGCGGCTTCCATGTCTGCCTTGGCACCGGCCTTATCGCCCCTGGCATTGCGATAGGTGGCGCGGATGGCGAAGACCTCGTAGTCCTTGGGAGTTGCCGCCACGGCCTGGTCAAAATCCTTGAAGGCACTCTCCCAATTGTTGAGCGCCGCCTTGGCCTCACCGCGCCCGGCAAAGGCCCGGCCCAGAGTTGGATCGCTGACCACCGCCGTAGTGAAATCAACAATGGCGCGTCGTGCTTCACCCAGTTTCATGTAGAGCTTGGCGCGCAAGAACGCGGCTTGCGCATGGCGCGGATCGGCATCAAGTGCGGCGTCGAAGGCAGCCATGGCAGCGGGAGCATCCATGAGCCTGAGCGCCTCACGGCCGCGGGCCACGGCATCATCGCCGGGAGCAGCCTGTGAGGCGGAGACAAACAGAATGAGAAACAAGAGGGCTTTCATGAGCCGATGCTAGTCAGCTCTGGCATGGCAGGCAAGCAGTGCAGGCGAATTGACCAGCGCGCCTGAACCGGGCACCCATGCGCCATGACGGCAGCACCACACCAACACCAATTCCGGGCGCGGGCCTACCTGGCATTGCTCTTCACCACCCTCACCTGGGGGGTGACGCCGGTGTTCGTGCGCGCTTTTTCACTGGCTGCCGGACCAGTTGATGCCCTGCTCATCCGCACGGTTGCCGTTGCCATTGTCTTTGCCATTGTCATGCTGCCAACCAGCGGCTTCCGGGTTGCTGCAAAGGATTGGCCGCGCCTGCTCTTTGTTTCGCTGGTTGGCGTGCTCGGCTATTTTGTCTTTTCGGTTTATGGCTTTGTTGATGCACCGGCGGGCGTGGGCACCCTGATCATGTCGACGCAGCCGTTGCTCATCGCCATCCTCGCCCGGTTTGCCGGAACAGAGAAGCTCACCATCACCACCATCATCGGTCTGCTCGTGTCTTTTGTAGGATCAATCCTGCTGGTGTCTGGCGATGACCTCGCCACCGCGACGTCGAGCACGGCAGAAGTAGTCTTTGGCTGTGTGCTGATATTCCTGGCCGGAATTTGCTGGGCCCTGTTCGTGGTCTACAGCCGCTCGCTGATACAAACCTATGGTCCGGTGAAAATCACCGGGCTGTCCAACATTCTCATCGTGCCTCCACTGCTGTTGATGTTGCTGGTGCCACAACTCGGCGCTGCCCCGCTTCAAACCCTGGCCGGTCTCGACACCGAAGCCTGGGCGTCGCTGATCTTCCTGACCTTCATCGGTGCCACGCTGAGTGTGGTGACGTGGAACTTTGCAGCGGCATTCCTCCGGCCCTCCATGCTGGGAGCGGCCCTCTACGTTGTACCTGTGTTGGCGGTATTTGCGGGCTGGGCCATGCTCGATGAAAAAATCACGGTCCACATCATCATCGCGGCAGTGATCATCCTCGCCGGTGTGGCGATTGCACAGGTCAGGTTCAGCAGCGCCGGGACCATCGGGCTGGCGCTGGTGCTGTTCGCGGTGACGATGTGGGGCATGGTTCCTGTGGCCATGCGTTCCCTGTTGTTTGAAGTGTCGCCACAAACCGCGTTGCTGTTGAGGTTGTTCCCGGCTGGTCTGCTTGCCGCTGTCATCGTCATGTTCCTGCCCATGAAACCTTTGACGTGGAGCGCCTGGGGCCGCCTCCTTGCCGCCGCCCTCATCGGCAACATGGGATACCAGGTGCTGGCGGCCTATGGCATCCAACTAATCCCGGCAAGCTGGACGGGCATGTTGTTCGGCCTCGAACCTGTCTTCATCGCGCTGGGTGCGGCGGTCTTCGCTGCCGAACGTGTCAGCGCGTGGTTTGTCACCGGTCTTTTGCTGGCGCTGGCAGGAACCGCCGTTCTCATGCTTGGCGGGGCGACGGGCAGCGTCAAGGATGTCAGCATCCTCGGCGTCATCCTCGTCACCATCAGCACCATGGGCTGGGCCATCTACACCATCCTGATCCGCCCGGTATCACGAGAGTATGGCGCCTTTGCCACCGCTTGCCTCGTGCTGGCGATATCGGCGATGCCGACGGCAGCTTTCATTTCGCCCGCCGCAGTGGCCGAGATGGCGGCACTGACACCGGCCCATTGGGCCACGGTCGCCTTCGTCAGCATCTTCGCCACGGTGCTGGCCACCGGTGCCTGGAATGTGGCGCTTGGCTACATGAACAGTTCGACGGCCGGCATGTTTCTCTATGTCCAGCCTGTTGTTGCAGCACTTGGCGGGGTATTGTTGCTGGCCGAGGAAATTTCGCCCTGGCTTGCCGGTGGCGGCGCCATGATCCTGCTTGGCGTCAGTGTCAGCCAATTCGATTTCGCCACCACGGCAGATGAAGTAGAATCGGTTTACGATGAAGACCCAAGAACATTGGAACAGCGCCCATGACCCAAGCCACCGCAACCGATGCACGCCCCCTGCCCTGGTATTTCGCGCCGATGATCGTGCTGGTCGCCGGCTGCATCGTGGCAATTGTCAACTTCGGCATTCGCTCGACCTTTGGTCACTTCACCCTGCCGATTTCTGAAGCCAACCAATGGCCGCGCGAAATCTATTCCCTCGCGCTGGCCTTGCAGAACCTGCTGTGGGGCATTGCCACACCCGTGGCCGGAATGCTGGCTGACAAGTATGGCCCATCACGCGTGCTGATGGCAGGCAGCGTGCTCTATTTCATCGGCATGCTGATCATGGCCTCCACCGGCGTGCCGTTGCTGTTTCACTTGGGCGCTGGCATCATTGTCGGCATCGGCGTGGCATTGTCGTCCTTTGGCATCGTTATGGCAGCCCTTGGCCGCATTGTTCCGCCCGAGAAACGCTCGTGGGCCTTTGGCATCGCCACGGCGTCAGGCTCGCTCGGCCAGTTCATTTTCAATCCCATCGCGGCGGCGATGATCTCCGCCTATGGCTGGCACACCTCTCTTCTGGTGCTTGCCGCGACATCGCTGCTCATCATCCCGTTCGCCATACCCCTGCTGGTGTCGAACACGACATCAGCAAAGGCTTCCACAGGTGAAACCGAATTGACCATGAAGCAAGCCATCGCCGAAGCGTTTGGCCACCGCTCCTATGTGTTGCTCACGGCGGGGTTCTTTGTCTGCGGCTTTCAGATTGCCTTCGTCACCGTGCACTTGCCGCCCTATCTGGCCGAACACGGCATCAGCAAGGAAATGGCCGGCATCGCCATGGCGTCGATCGGTCTGTTCAACGTGATCGGTTCCTACTCCGCTGGCATCATCGGTGGGCGCGGCGAAAAACGCGTGCCGCTCAGCATCATCTACCTCTTGCGCTCACTGCTGGTGACCGGATTCATTCTTTTGCCGATTACTCCGGTTACGACGTTGATATTCACCAGCACTCTCGGTTTGCTGTGGTTGTCCACGGTGCCACTCACCATGGGCATCGTCACCGTGATGTTCGGCACCCGTTACATGGCGACGCTCTACGGCTTTGTATTCCTCAGCCACCAGGTTGGCTCATTCCTTGGTGTCTGGCTCGGTGGCAAGCTTTATGACCTCTACGGCAACTACGACATCGTGTGGTGGATGGGCGTGGCGCTGGGTGTCTTTGCGGCAATCGTCAACTTGCCGATTGTCGAAAAGCGCGCGGCTAGCTTCGCGGCGGCCTGAGCCATGGTCTATCCCCGGACCTATCCCGGCCACCGCTTTGCCGTAGCGCTGTTTTTCGGCGTTATCGTTGTATGGTTGGCGGTGATGATGGTGTTGATGCGCAACGCGGCCCTGCCGCCCGGGGCCCGGGGCACCATGCTGGTGGTCTTCGAACCGGGTACACCACCCGATGCCGCTTTCGCCGCCATCACCCGCGCCGATGCCAAACCCATCCGTGAAACGTCATTCGGTTTCATCTGGGTTGTCGATGGTGAAGCGGGCAAGCTGGAACAGCAGGGTGCGCTGGGGGCCTATCGTGAACTTCCCATCAGCCCGCTGATTGCCGGATGCGTTGCTGTTGCCGATGCCAAGGCCGCCGACGCCTTCGGCCTATAACGCAGCAATCAAGTCCTCGGCGATGGGACGCGCGCAACGGCCGCCCGCCTCGGCGTGCAGCCACGCGCCAGCACAAGCCGCGTTGAATCCCTCCAAACCCTGCGCTAGCAATCCGGTGATGACTCCCGCCAGAACATCACCCGAGCCCGCAACGGCGAGCTTCGCCGAGCCGTTGGTATTGACCGCGGCCCGGCCGTCAGGGTGGGCAATCACGGTGTCGGGTCCTTTGAGCAGAATAGTTGCACCAGACTGAACCGCCGCCGCCCGCGCGCGTTCAACCTTGCTCTGAGAAGATACTGTCAAGCTGCTGAACAAACGCAAAAATTCTCCCTCGTGTGGGGTCATGACGACGGCCCGCGCTGGCCTGGCCTTGATCGCAGAAAACAACTCCAGCGGGCTTTCCGCCCACACTGTCAGAGCATCGGCATCCAGCACCGTTGCCACATCGGCCTTGAGGATTCGCAGAACGGCTTTGCGGGTCACATCATTCACGCCCCCCGCCGGGCCAATGCACACCCCGGTGATGCGCCTGTCGGCCAACAGCGCCCGCACATCATCCGGCTTCGTCACTGACCTCAACATGATCGACGACACGTGTGCAGCATGAACGGCCAGTGCGTCCGACGCACCAACGAGCGTCACCAGCCCTGTTCCACTGCGCGCCGCCGCAAGTGCCGCAAGCCGCGCCGCGCCGGTATTGAGTGCCGCACCAGTCCAGACGATGGCATGGCCGCGTTTGAATTTGTGCATTTCTGCATGTGGCGCAGGCAAACGCGGCGCAGTATTTTCCCGAAGTGCTGGCGCAATCTCGGCGACGATTGCGTCACCAATGCCAATATCGGCCACGACAATTTCGCCACACAATCCCCGTCCCGGATAGAGAACATGCGCTGGCTTTTTGCGCACGAAGGTGACCGTGAGATCGGCCTTGATCACAGCACCGCGCGGACGTCCCGTGAGGCCATCGAGGCCAGACGGAACATCAATCGCGATCACTGGCACGCTTGCGTCCCGCACCCGCGCCGCAATGTCTGGCGGGAAATCCCGGTTCAGGCCTGCCCCATACAGCGCATCGACGATGAGTTCCGCACCTGACACATCATGGGCAACCTCAACCGGCCAATCCCAGGCCTTAAGATAACGCGCCACCACGTGACCGTCCTTGCCATTGTTGCCCGGTCCGCACATCACAACCGTGCGCCGCGCGCCATAGCGGCGCACGATTTCAGCCGCCACTGCAAACCCGGCCCGATCAATCAGATCATCCCCGGAAATTCCGCGTGAAATTGCCAGTGCATCGGCACGATACATCTCGGCAGGCGTAAGAATTTCCATGACCCGGTTCAGACTCCATGGTTGAAGCAAACTGGAGTGTCATCCCGCATGCCCGTGCCGGTCAAGCCGCATCGCTGCTGCACCAAGTGTGAGACCAACTGGACTCGGCGGCTCGTGCCTCATTGGACCTGTTCGCCAGCCTTCAACGCTGCAAAACCCGCAACAACAGCCAAAGGAAGTCACCATGTCCGATCTCACCGTGCGGCCCGCCGAAGCCAAAGACGAAGCCCGCTGGCGCGAACTTTGGGCGCAGTACATCCGCTTCTATCGCGCCAGCGTCACGGACGAAGTGACCGCCAATACATGGAAAAACATTCTCGATCCCAAATCCCGGATCGACGCGCTGGTTGCAGTTCGTGATGGCGAGGTCATTGGCATCTGCAACTACCTGTTCCACGACAACACTTGGAGCACCCAACCCATCTGCTATTTGCAAGACCTGTTCGTTGATACCAGTGCCCGGGGTGGCGGCGCTGCCAAGGCCCTCATACTGGCATGCGAAGACATGGCCAAAAAGAAAGGTGCCTTCCGGCTCTATTGGCAAACACAGGAATACAACGCCGCGGCGCGATCACTCTACGACACCATCACGCCGCGCTCGTCATTCATTGTGTACCGGAAGAATATTTAGAATGTGGAGGCGCTTGGCCCAGCGTTACGCCTTGCCAATCGCCTCGGTTTGCAGTTCACCCAGAAAATCTCCCTTGCCCAAAGCCACGCCGTTGTGACGCAACAAGGCGTAGGCCACGATCAAGTGGAAATGGAAATCCGGGATGATGACGCTGGCGGCATAGTCGACAGCTGACATGCCGCGCGTATCGTCCATGAAGATTGGCACGAGCGCATCGGCTTTTTCATTGACCCGATCCGGCTTGATGGCCCGGAGATAGTCAGCAGCAAGCCCCACGCTCTTGCGCAATTCCGCCCAGGTGGTCTCGTCGTAGCCCACGCGCGGCGCCGGACTGTCGGAGAAATGCCTCGCAAAATCCGCTGACAAGTAGCACACATACTGCAATTGCTGCAGCAGGTTGAACATGTCGGGAAACAGCCGCGCTTGCAGCAGGTTTTCGAGTGCAACGTCATTTTTGGTTGCGTGCCCTTCGGCCTTGTCCATGATCTTGGCCAAGTTGCCGAGACCTTTGACCATTGCGCCGATGGTAAGTTTATGAATGTATTCTGGTTTTGAAGACTTGCTCATTGACAGCCTCGCTCTCTCAATTGCTGCCCCCGGATAAACTGTTTTCAGGCGTGTGGTAACTCCGTGACAACTTCACCTGAAACCGGATCGGTCACACCCAGGCCGTTGCCGAGGTCTTCAAGCATGGCGCGGATACCGTCAAGCATGCCGATCATCTGGGGTCTGGCAGCAGCGATACTGGCAAAGCTATCCCATTTGACGATCAAGCAATAGGCTCGGTCGCCCGTCTTGATAATTGCTCCATCAAGCATCCCGGCCAATTTTGGAGCTTTTTTGTGGTAGTCAATGAACGCCTGTTCCTGGCCAGGTTTCACTTTGAAGCGCACGGCATTATAGGCAATCATGGCAACCTCCTGAAAAGTTGCTGCCTGACTATTCCCCCATACGGCCAGTACAGCCATAGAACCAAGGATTCAGAATTTTCGGGACCGTAAACGGGCCGCACCGCGCCGTCCACGCGCGGAAGCAAATCCCCAAATCCAGCGACAACGCTAGTCCCCAGTCAGACTGCTGTCAAATTCCAAGCTGACCAGCCCCGGCGCTGTTCAATGCCCGACGACGACCACCTTGCCCTTCGGCTGACCGACTTCCTTCAACAGGGTGTTGAACCACTTTTGCGTCACATCAAAATTCTTGCCACCCTTGATGCGCGGAAACTCGATGGCGCGCATGGGTTTTCCCTTCTTCTCTTCGTCGTGACCGATGACGCCGCTCACACCTTTCAATCCGCTCTTCACGGCTTCAACGCACATTTTCTTGATCAACGCCAAATCTTCCTTGTTGGCCTTGGCCGAACGGGCGAAATAACCTGACTTCTGCACCAGCGTCTTTTCGGCACCCACCATATCTGCGAAGCGCTTGGCGAACCATGCACCGGGGTTGATCTTGTCAATCTTCACATGGCCGAAAGCATCGCGTTCTGGTTCGTCACCACGGGCTCGCATTTCGGCCACGATATCCTCAACGCCTGCGCCTTCGCTGAGGAAGATCGTCACGCAGTCTTCCTTGTCCATCACCGTTTTCAGGCGCTTTGCTTCAGCCTCAAGGTCAATGGCAAGCTCTGGCACATAAACGGCGTCGATGTCCTTGTAGGCCATGGGCAGGCCGAAGCCCGGCACGAACTTCTGCTTCTTCAAGCGTTTGCGATATGTCTCGGCGGTTGCTGCAGTGAGCCAGCCACAATTGCGGCCCATCACTTCGTGGATCAGTAACATGCGTGGATTGGTGCTCTGTTCGTTCACCGAGTTCTCCCAGAAAATTGCACCCTGCTCTGCTGCCGTGGCAGCACCGAGTGTCTGCGCAATCGGGATAACATCATTGTCGATGGTCTTGGGCAGGCCAACGACAGTGAGATTGTAGTTGTTGCTGGCGAGATAGGCTGCAAGATCCGCCGCCGTCGTATTGGTGTCATCGCCACCGATCGTATGCAGAATGGTGATGCCGTCCTTCACCAGCTGTTCCGCCGCCACATGCAGTGGGATTTTGCCCTTCCTTGACCAGTCCGCGCTTGATGCAATCCTTGACGTTGGTCAGCTTGACGCGCGAATTGCCGATGGGTGAACCGCCATGCTGTGTCAGCACCAGCGCCATCTTGCGCACTTCCCTGGTGACCGGAATCGACCAGCCCTTGAGCAGTCCCATGTAACCATTGCGGTAGCCAATGATCTCGGCCTTGGGCAGCTTCTTTGAGTACATATCAATGAGGAAACCAACAGATGCCGAGAGGCAGGGTGCAAGTCCGCCGGCAGTCAGCAATGCGATTTTTTGCTTCTTCACTGCGGGCTTTTTTGCGGCTTTGGCCATGACTTTGTTTCCTCTTGAAGAATCCCGTGATGCTGGGGAGTGCTAGCGTTTTGAGGTGCGCCAATCAACTGCGTCGTCTTGCTGCTTGTCGCTTTTCACTTGAAAGGCACAATTCAATCACCACGTTCTGGCCTGTAACAAACCGGAGGCTAAATTGATGAACACGTCTGCGACTGCTGACACTGTCGATCTCGGCAAAGAAGGCCAAAACGAAAAGCATCACAATGTACACCACCGGCACGGCGGCTGCAAAAGCCGCGGCAAGTGGTCCAAGCTTGAAATCGCCACCATGGTTGGCGGCTTCATCGTCTTCTGGCCTGTGGGCCTTGTTGCCTTGGGCGTGAAACTTGTGAACGGCGAAATGTGGCCGGGCGCTCGCGAGAATGTCATGCCGTGGACGGCATGGCAAAACTATCGCGCTGAAAAAGGCAACAAGCCATTTGGCTTTTCCTCGTCCAGTTGGGGAACCACAAGTTGGACACCTGGCACGTCAGGCAACGCCGCCTTCGACGCCTACAAAAAGGAACAGCTGGAGCGCCTTGAAGCCGAGCGCCGCAAGCTGGAAGATGAACAACGCGCCTTCGCCGAACACCTGGTGAAGCTGCGTCGCGCCAAGGACCAGGAAGAGTTCGACCGCTTCATGGCCGAGCGGAATGCGCCGAAGGCTGAATAATCCATCATCAATCAATGCTTTGCCCCTGGCCACATCGCCGGGGGCATTTTTTTGTTCCAGCCACTTTACATAACTTATAAGTTATGTAACTTTAAAGTTATGAACATTGATGAAACCCGCTTGAACCTCAAGATGGCTGCCCTGGCGGACCCGACCCGGCGTGCCATCATCAAACAGCTGCAGCGCGGCGAAGCCACGGTGACGGAACTGGCAGCGCCCTTCGCCATGAGCCAGCCCGCTGTTTCCAAACATCTCAAGACGCTTGAGGAAGCAGGGCTGATCCTGCGCGGACGCGACGCCCAGAAACGCCCCTGCCGCCTCGCCCCCGGCGGCCTTTCTGAAATTGCCCACTGGATGAACAACCACCGCGAGATGTGGGAACACACCCTCGACCGGCTGGAAACCTACCTCGAAACTGTGAAGGAGAATGAGTCATGACCGGTAACGCCACCACGATCTTGCCGAAGGACAAACCCGTGATCATCACCACCCGTTTGCTGAACGCGCCGCGTGAGCTGGTGTGGAAGGTGTTGTCTTCACCTGATCATCTCAAGCATTTCTGGGGGCCGGACGGCTTCACCAATACGTTCAGGACATTCGAGTTCCGCGAAGGTGGCGAAGCACGCTTTACAATGCATGGTCCGGATGGAACCGACTGGCCCAATCGCATCATCTATCGTCAACTGGATGCACCACGCTTCATGCAATGGGATCACGACAATGGCGGCGAAGGCGAAATTGACCACAAGTTTGTCGGCGAGATCGAGCTCTTCGAAGACGGCGACAAGACCCGCATCGAACTACGTGTCATCGAGCCCAGCATGGAGTCGCGTGACAACATTGCGAAATATGCAGTCGAAGGCGGAAGGCAGAACCTTGACCGTTTGGCTGCCTACCTCGCCGACCCAGGCGTAATCACCAGCACACATACCCACCATCCGCATTGACGATGCTTCCGGTCATCAGGCTGGAAGCATCGCTTGCGAGGAACAAGATCACGCTGGCAATTTCCCCGGGCTGACCCATGCGCCCCATCGGCGTACCGTCAATCCAATGCTGGCTGATCGACGCATCCAATGCCACTTCGCGGGTGAGATCGGTTTCGATATAGGTCGGTGCCACGCAATTGACGCGCACACCGCGAGACGCCCATTCCGCCGCCAATGAACGCGTCAGGTGATGTACGCCCGCCTTCGACGCATTGTAGTTGGCCTGCTCCTGCGGATAGTTGACGATCTGCGCCGACATCGAGCCGACATTGACAACAACGCCTGAGCCCTGCTCCAGCATGGCTTTGCCAAAGGCGCGGCAGCACCAGAACACCCCATTCAAGTTCACGTCGATGACCTTGTTCCAGGTGTAGTCATCCATGGTCTCGGCTGGCTTGAAAGAAATCGCGATGCCGGCATTGTTGACCAACACATCGACTTTGCCATGACGCCTGACAATTTCGGCCTGCACGGCTTCCACGGCGCGTGGGTCAGTCACGTCGAGCAGGATTGAATCCGCCTTGCGGCCTTGCGCTTTCAGTTGTGTCGGCGGCTTTTGCAGCTCCCGGCAGCATCCATATCAGTGAGAACCACAAGCGCACCCGCTTCCGCCAGCGCCTCCGCCGTCGCAAACCCGATGCCACGCGCGGCACCGGTAATGACGGCAACTTTGCCATCCAACCTGAATTTCTCGAGATACATTTCCGGTCTTTCCCCGCTAATTTTGTAACACTGAACTGTTCTGTCCGGAGATTGTCAATCACGGCGCTCTCGGGCCTGCAGCAACCTTAGATCAAAATTCAGGCACAACAGCCTGCTTTTTAAGCAACTAAGTAGAGCATCGCGCGATCGAACGCAAGACAACCCATTGAAATCATTATGCCTGCACTTGGCACGGCTCCTGCAACCCCGCGTGTGAGACACAGAGAGGCGTGACGCATTCATGAAAAAGATCGAAGCGATCATCAAGCCGTTCAAGCTTGACGAAGTGAAGGAGGCCCTCCAGGAGGTCGGCCTCCAAGGCATCACCGTGACCGAGGCCAAGGGCTTCGGCCGCCAGAAAGGCCACACGGAACTTTACCGTGGCGCCGAGTACGTGGTGGACTTTCTGCCCAAGGTGAAGATCGAAGTCGTCATCGCCGACGAACTCGTCGAGCGCGCCGTCGAAGCCATCCAGAATGCCGCCCGCACCGGCCGCATCGGCGATGGCAAGATCTTCATCTCGACGATCGAGCAAGCCATCCGCATCCGCACCGGCGAGTCCGGCACGGAAGCTCTTTAAGATTTGGGGCGAATTCTGATCGCAAAAGTCTTCAACTTTTGCGGAACGCGCCCTGGAGCACAAAAAACTTAAGCCAGATAGCAAGAGGACAAACATGGCCAAGGATACCGCAATCGAAAATGCCTTGCAGATGATCAAGGACAAGGACGTCAAATTCGTCGACCTGCGCTTCACCGACCCGCGCGGCAAGATGCAGCATCTGACCATGGACATTTCCCAGATGGGCGCTGATGCCTGGGAAGAAGGCCTGATGTTTGACGGCTCGTCGATCTCCGGCTGGAAGGCCATCAACGAATCCGACATGATCCTCAAGCCCGATGCATCTTCGGTTCACATCGATCCGTTCTATGCCCAGTCGACAATGGCCGTGTTCTGCGACATCGCTGATCCAGGCACAGGCGAAGGCTACAACCGCGACCCGCGGTCAATTGCCAAGCGCACCGAAGCCTATCTCAAGTCAACCAAGCTCGGCGACACCGTGTTCGTCGGCCCGGAAGCAGAGTTCTTCATTTTCGACGACGTGAAGTTTGCCACCTCGCCCTACAACACCGGCTTCAAGCTCGATGGCGTGGAACTGCCGACCAACTCCGACCGCGACTATGAAACCGGCAACATGGGCCACCGCATGCGCACCAAAGGCGGTTACTTCCCGATGAACCCGATGGATAGCGCCCAGGACATGCGCGGCGAAATGCTCTCCGTCATGGGTGAGATGGGCCTCGCCATCGAAAAGCACCACCACGAAGTGGCCTCCTCGCAGCACGAACTCGGCACCAAGTACCAGCCGCTCACGGTGGCTGCCGATCACATGCAGATCTACAAGTACGTGATCCACAACGTCGCGCATTGCTTACGGCAAGACGGCAACCTTCATGCCCAAGCCGGTGTTCGGCGATAATGGTTCGGGCATGCACTGCCACTTCTCGATCTGGAAGGAAGGCAAGCCCCAGATGGCCGGCAACCAGTATGCCGATCTCTCGGAACTGTGCCTCTACTTCATCGGCGGCGTCATCAAGCATGCCAAGGCCCTGAACGCCTTCACCAACCCCTCGACCAACAGCTACAAGCGTTTGGTTCCGGGTTATGAAGCGCCGGTGTTGCTGGCCTACTCGTCAGCCGCAACCGCTCGGCCTCGTGCCGCATTCCGTTCACCTCGCAACCCCAAGGCCAAGCGTGTGGAAGTGCGCTTCCCCGATCCGACGGCGAACCCCTATCTGTGCTTCTCGTCGATCATCATGGCGGGCCTTGATGGCATCACCAACAAGATCCACCCCGGCCCTGCCATGGACAAGAACCTCTACGACCTGCCACCGGCAGAACTGGCCAAGGTGCCAACCGTCTGCGGCTCGCTGCAGGAAGCCATCGACGCACTGCGCGCCGACCACGAGTTCCTCACCAAGGGCGGCGTGTTCTCCACTGACATGATCGAAAGCTATCTCGACTTGAAGCAGGAAGAACAAGACCGCTACCGCATGACGCCTCACCCGGTTGAGTTCGACATGTACTACAGCTGCTAATTCGCAGCGCGGTTACAGAATGAAAAGCCCCGGTGCGCAAGCGCCGGGGCTTTTTGTTTGGACGCGCCCGCGCTTTCATTGATTGACCCACATCAATACCCAGGGGCCCGTTTTTGTGATTTAATCAACGCCGAAATGCTCAGACGAGGCAGCTATATTTTGTTCACGGTTCTGGCCCTCGCTGCGGCGCTGGCCGGCACTCTCTATTTCGTGGGCAATCGTCCGCTGACAGTACAGACAGCGGTTGTTGAAAATAATGTTCACATCCGGGTTTTCGGACTCGGCACAGTAGAGGCCCAAGTCATTGCCAGCATCGGTTTTGAGGTCGGTGCAACTCTGACCGAACTGACCGCTGACCATGGCAGTATGGTCAAAAGCGGTGAGGTTTTGGCCCGGCTCGAGTCTTCCGAACAGCAAGCCCGAGTGGCCCGCGCCAGTGCGGGCGTACAGACGGCCGAGGCCGTTTTGGAGCGCACTGCGTCGCTGATTGCCCGGCAGGCCGCTATTCTGGAGCAGAAAGAAGAGGCCAACCGGCGACAGCAGGGACTTCTGAAAAGAGGAGTGGCCGCGATTGAGAAAGCCGAAGAATCGGCCAAGGACCTGACTGTGTCGCAGGCAGATTACGCATTGGCAGTTGCCGATGCCGCAGTGGCGCGCGCAGCAACCGCGACGGCACGGGCCGACCTTGCCTATGAAACGGCGTTGCTGGATCACCATGTGCTCAATGCGCCATTCGATGCCATGATTGTGGAGCGGCGGCAGGAGCTGGGCAGTGTCGTCAAGGCGGGAGATCCAGTCTACACCCTCGTCAATCCTGACAGCATCTGGGCGCTTGCCTATATTGAGGAGGCGCGTTCTGGTGGAATCGCGCCAGGCCAGGAAGCGGAAATACGGTTGCGATCTCTGCCAGGGCAATCTTTCAAGGGCCGTGTCGTCCGCATCGGCATTGAGAGTGATCGCGTCAGTGAGGAGCGGCGGGTGTGGGTCAAATGCACACAATGTCCGGCAGATTTCCACCTCGGTGAGCAGGCCGAGGTCATTGTCACCATTGCCGTATTGCCAACAGCACTTCTCGTTCCCGAGAATATGGTCACCGGATATGATGGAAGTGCTGGCACCATATGGATTACCGAAAGTGGCAAGGCCCGCCAGGCCACAGTCACGCTCGGTCAGCGCACACTCGACGGCCGCATCGCGGTCACTGGCGGCGTGCCGCGTGAGAGCCAAATCATTACCGGGCCACTCGTTGGACTGAAGCAAGGACGTCAGGTCCAAATCGCTGCGGAAAGTGTCCCATGAATTTAGCCTACCGCGACATTCGCCACAACGCTGGACGGTTCTTGCTGACTTGCGTCGGACTGGGCATGCTGCTGGGCGTGGTCTTGGCGATGGTTGGTATCTATCGCGGCATGGTGTCAGACGCGCTGACGCTGGTTCGGGCACCGGATGCCGATATTTGGGTCGTTGAAGCCGCACGACGTGGACCTTTCGCGGAAGCCTCCCGCATTCCCGGAGACACCCGGGAAGCAATTGAACGCGTCCACGGGGTCACGGCGGCTGGGTCCGTCATTTATCAATCGGTTGATACCATGGTGGGTGGACGGGCGCTGCGCTTCCAGATCATCGGATATGAGCCGGGACGCCCAGGCGGCCCGACGCTTGTGACAAAAGGGCGGCTGCTGACACGCAACCACTTTGAACTGGTGGCAGACCAAACGACAAAGCTGATTCCAGGTGATACGCTCATGCTAGCACGCAACCGCTTCAAAGTGGTGGGCCTGACGGCAGGACAAGTAACGTCCAGCGGCGATCCGGTCGTCTACATCAGCCTGCTCGATAGCCAAAAGCTGCAGTACGACTTGGCTCCGTCCGCCGCTCGTATCGAGATGGCACGGGGTACTGCGGGAAGCGGCAAGGATTCTGTCAACGCGGTCATTGCCCAGATCGGTGCCAACATGCGTGCCGCCGACGTTGCCCAGACCATACGTCGCTGGAAGCATCTGAACGCCATTGTCCAGGCCGATCAGGAGAGCATCCTCACTGGCTCAGTTGTCCAGCGCGCGCGCCAGCAAATTGGCCTGTTCACCTCGATCCTTCTCACCGTATCAGCAGTCATCATCGCACTCATCATCTACACCATGACCATCGACAAGAGCCGCGAAATTGCCACGCTGAAGCTGATTGGAGCGCCCGACCGCACGATCGTCGGCATGATTGTCCAGCAGGCCCTGGCACTTGGCATAACAGGCTTCCTGCTCGGAGGCTTGTTGATCACAAGCGTCAAGGACTATTTTCCAAGGCGCGTCGTCCTGCAACCGGAAGACGGACTGGCACTTGCTGGAATCGTACTGGTTGTTTGCCTCATTGCAAGTGGACTGGGTGTCCGTCTCGCTTTGACTATCGATCCGGCGAAAGCACTGGGCGGTTGAGATGGCCGAAGGTACCGCAATCAACCCGCTCGTTGAGCTGACTGGCATTTCAAAACATTTTGGCGAGGGTGAAACCCGCGTTGACGCATTGCGCGAGGTGTCGATGGCAGTCGCTCCGGGGGAGATCGTGGGGCTTGTGGGTCCCAGCGGCTCGGGCAAGTCGACACTCCTGAATGTTGTCGCCTGCATTCTTGAGCCCTCACGCGGAAAAATGCGGCTCGACGGAGATGTCGTCTATGACAACCGCTGGCTCAAGAGCGACCTGCGCAAACTGAGGCTCAACAAGATTGGCTTCATTTTCCAGTTTCACAATCTGTTGCCCTTTCTGAACACGACAGAAAACGTCGCCATGGTCTTGGAACTTGCTGGAGCAACGTCGGCAGACGCAGGGCGTCGCGCCATTGAGCTGCTCGACTATCTTGGTGTTGGCAAGCGCAAGAGTGCGATGCCCGCCACGATATCGGGGGGCGAAGCGCAGCGCGTCGCCATTGCCCGTGCCTTGGCCAACCAGCCGCGTATTATCCTGGCTGACGAGCCAACGGCGGCACTGGATTCACCCCGCGCAGGCGTGGTGATGGATATGTTGAGCCGTGTCGCGAAAGATCAACAGGCGGCCATCATAGTGGTGAGCCATGACGAGAAAATCTTCAATCGCTTCCATCGCATTTTCCACTTGCGGGACGGTTCTCTCGAAGATGTCCAGTCCAATTCATCGCCGCACTGACTCTCCGGTCGTGAGGCCGGAGATCAGGAGATCAATTGTGGGTATCAACTCAACTTTAATTCGTGATATGAACCCGCGAGGGGGCGGAAAGCGGAAAGACTGCGATGACCCGTGCCATGCTACGCTTGTCGGCCGCACTTGTCTGGCTGACCATGTCCCCAAGCTTCGTGCTTGCCGATACCCTTCCCCTGCCGCCAGCGCTCATTGGTGCTGCGTCGGACCAAGGCGAAGCCTTGTTGATCGGTGCCGAGGCCCGCGAGGCTTATTTCCCACTGGCAGATCACTTCGTCACCCAACAGAACCAGGCCTTCTGCGGTGTTGCGAGCATGACAATGGTTCTGAACGCCAGCGGCCTGCCCGCCCCTGCCGTGCCGGAATATGATCCATACCGGACCTTCACCCAGGACAACGTATTGACTGCAGCGACTGAGGCGGTGCTGCCCATGGCAACCATCAAGAAGATGGGTATCACGCTGGATCAGCTTGGTGGCATGGTGGCGACCTATCCCCTCACAGTGAGCGTTCGGCATGCCTCTGACTCATCCGTTGACGGGTTCCGCAAGGAAGCGAGCGAGGCACTTAAAACGACTGGCCATTTCGTCATCATCAACTATTTGCGAAAGGCAATCGGTCAGGAAAAAGGCGGGCATATTTCACCGCTTGCTGCCTTTGACGCCGATGACGACAGGTTCCTGATCCTCGATGTGGCGCGCTACAAATATCCGCCGGTATGGGTCAAGACGGCCGACCTCTTCGCGGCCATGAACACCCAGGACTCCGACAACAACAATCAGACGCGCGGCTATGTCCTGATCGCGCGAAAATGATATCTCGATTCACACCAACAGCGCTCCCTTCGTGACGGAGCAACCACTCCTTGCGGGCGATGCCGCCACCATAGCCCGTCATCGAACCATCAGCACCGATGACGCGGTGGCAGGGTACGACGATGGCGATGGGATTTTTGCCATTGGCGGTGCCAACAGCGCGGCTCAGCTGGATGTCACCGAGTTTGCGGGCGATTGAGCCGTAGGACATGGTGGTTCCACAGGGAATGCGCCGCAACTCGGCCCACACCTTGCGTTCAAAGTCCGTGCCGCCGCCATCGGTGATCAAAGTATCAATGGCCACAAGATTTCCCGCGAAATAGTCGCGCACCACATCGGGAATGCCGAACGGATTGCTGGCAGGCTGCAAGTCAACGTCACCAAAGCGCGCCTTCATTTGGCGCGCCACACGGTTCGTTGCATCTTCAAACTCGAGCAACACCACAACGCCATCGTGCGCGACGAGAACCATCTCGCCAATCGGCGTGGCAATGCGGTCGGTCAGGAAACAGTGCATGTGCGCAGTTTATACAGAAATTAGCAATTGCAAAGCGGCAGCACCTCCCCTTTGCTGCAAGCTCAATCGGAGGCACGGTCATGGCCAACGAATTCACTTGTCGCGCTCTTCATCGATTCTGAAAATGCTTCGCCTCGCCATGTCGACCAGGTCATCGCTGCCTGCCGCACGCTCGGTCATCTCACCATCCTGCGCTGCTATGGTGGTGCTGCCGGACTGAAAAAGTGGGAAAAGGCCAACGCCGAACACCACATCGTTTCTGTCATGACGCTCGCCAGCGCTGCCAAGGCCAATGCCAGCGATTTCGCCTTGACGATTGATGCCGTGTCACTGCTGCACCGGGACATGTTCGACCACGCGGTCATCGTCTCGAGCGATGCCGACTTCACCCAACTCGCCATCCACATCCGCGAACACGGCAAGGGCGTCCATGGCATCGGTGAAGCAAAGGCGGCAATGTCACTCAAGACGTCCTTCGATACTTTCACCCTGCTTTCCGCAGCTGTGGCAAAAAGAGCCAAGACCCTGGCAGCCGCAAAGCCTGCACCACGGCCAGCAACCAGAACGCCTGCAATGCCCAAGGCAAAGGCACCGCTTGCAGCAGTCCGGAAAGCTGCCAAGCCGCAATCTCCGCCCAAGGAAATACCAAAGCAGGAACTGCTGCAGACCTACGAAAAACTAGCCGCCACAGGCACGGTGTCATTGGGCGTGTTCGGAAAATTCTTCCGCGCCGATTATCCAGACATTGAAGTTGGCAAAGGCAAACTCAAGAAAATGCTGCTCAACATCGGCCTCAATGTCGACGACAAGAACCTCGTGACGCGCAAAGGTTAGCCTTTCCGCCCACGGGTTAGCGTGGAGATGCCAGCGGTTGCGGGACTTTCTGGACCCACCGGACTTCATGGCGGGTGCAAGAGTTGGAGAAAAATTGGAGGGACTGTTTCCGTCCGGGCTTTTCGCCTGCATGCAGTGGTAAGAAATATGGAGTGTGTTCGGCGCAAAGCCCAACCTTGAAACGCAGCGATTTTGGCCTGCAAACTCCGAACTCGCCACGTTTCCCGGGTGCGGCACTCCAGGGCATTGCTGCCAGGCCGCGTGTTGGGTGTGTACTGCGGAGACCCGCGCTTGGACCGTAGTGCCCAAGGGTCGGAGGTCCGGCTCCCGGGAAGGATGGCTGCTTTGACCACCCCTCGCAGGCGCTGCCCGTGGTTCTGGCAATGAAGACAAGCTCGCGACACTGGTCCCTCCTTTCCAGAAACACCGCAACGACATAAAGCATATCCTAGGAACAAAGTCAAGAATCAATCGCACCGATGTGCGAGACGCGGTCACCACCCCAAACCCCTCCCGCAAAGCGGGGAGGGGTGAGAGTTGAATTCTTTCGCGAACAACTGATCCTGCTTATGTGCGGTGGCGACAAATCAACGCAAGACCAGGATATCAAGGATGCCAAGACCATCGCCCAGCGATGGAAGGTGGAGTAGATGAGCAAAGGATTCAAGGTCTATGATGTTGCCGACTTTTCCAGACCGAGCAGGACATGGCACTCTTTCTGGAGGCTTGCTTTGATGAAGCGGGCGATGACGCAGCCTTCATTGCCGCCGCCATGGGAGACATCGCCCGCGCCAAAGGCATGAGCGACATCGCGGCAGCGACAGGCCTGACGCGCGAGCGGTTGTATCGGACGCTGTCAAAGGACGGCAATCCAAGTTTCAGTGCGATCTTGAAAGTGATGAAAGCGTTGGGATTGAAGTTGAGACCGGAGGCGGGGTAAAAAATGCGACGCCTCGAGAGTTTTCGACCAAGATACAACTTGCCCGAAAACGGGCTTTTGGCATTAATGCCAATCATACAATCTTGAGCGCTTTGCGTTCAATATAGTCGTAATCCCTGTAGCCGTCTATGAAGTCCCAGCCTGACAGGAGTTCATACAGAAAGTTCTCCATTGCTCGCTTTTCGTATTCTGCTGCGTCAGTATGTTCAATCCTCAACAGACGCATTCTAAGATGGCTAAAGAAACTGAGTAAATCATGGTCATCAAAGATGTCCTGGTTCAAGACATAGTCAACCTGATCCCTCATCTGCCTCAGTAGAATTCTGATATTGTAAAATCTCACGGAACTCGGCGTTATCTTTACTCATATGGTTTGCAAATGCGTACCATCCTTCGTTGCTTTCACGACCTCCCTGAAAAGCCTCCTTGAATGCAACCACACTCAAAAGTGAATCGATCTGTTCCGAGGATGACTCAAGGTCGTGTCTGCCTGCGTGTTGACATGAAAAGACAATTTGCCAAATGAGGTTCCTCTTAATTCCCAGATAGGTTGATAGAAACGTCTTTCGTATGCGATTGCGCCTATGGCGTTCAGGTAGATGGACAACAAGAAAATAAAAAACAAAAGAAACGAAGACACCGGTCAGGAGACTCTGAAACAATTCAAGAAATTTACTTAGCGAAGCAGAACGACCGTCTATTGTGACAATCAACAACTATGCGTTCAGGGCGATCACCCCAACCTCTTCAACGCCTCGTCCACTTTCGCCTTGCGCGCATCAAGCCCTGCCCGCAACTCGCGGGATTCTTCCAGCACGTCTGCTGGTGCTTTCGCCACGAAGGCCGCATTGTTCAACCGCCCGTCGATCACCGCCATGTCCTTGGCGATTTTTTCCATCTCTTTGCCAAGCCGGGCCTTCTCGGCGGCGAAGTCGATGACGCCTTCCAGTGGCAGTGCGATGGTTGCTTCATCGAGCACCATCTGCGCACTCGCCTTCGGCACCTGATCTTCAAACGTGATCGATGACAGGCGCGCCAGACGCATGATCTCGGCCTCCCAGGTGCGGGCCCGGCGGCGTGCGTCGTGGCCCGCTCCCACCAGCACACACGGGATCTTCGCTCCGGCGTTGACATTCATTTCGGCGCGCACCGAGCGTACCTCCGAGACAAGCCTGATGACCCAGTTCACTTCGGCATCTGCCGTTGCATCCCCGAGACCGGAATAGGACGCCCACGGCGCATCGATGAGCCATGTGTCGCGGTTCGCCGTCTTTTGCCACAGCTCTTCGGTGATGAAGGGCATGAACGGATGCAGCATGAGGAAAATCTGGTCCAGCACCCATGCGCACGTCGCCTGCGTTTCAGCCTTCTCGGCTTCATTGTTGCCGCCAAGGATGGGCTTGATCAGTTCGACATACCAGTCGCAGAACACGTTCCACACAAACTGATAGGCTGCCGCTGCCGCCTCGTTGAACTTGTAGTCTTCAATCGCCTTGGTGACCGTGCCTTGCGCCCGCGCCACTTCGCCCGCGATCCAGCGATTGACGGTGACCCGGGCACCAACCGGATCATGGCCTGCCACATGGGTGACGCCATTCATGTCGGCAAAGCGCGTGGCATTCCACAGCTTGGTAGCGAAGTTGCGATAGCCTTCGACGCGCGTCGTCGAGAGCTTGATGTCACGGCCTTGTGCAGCCATGGCGGCGAGTGTGAAGCGCAGCGCATCCGCACCATATTGGTCCACCAGTTCCAGCGGGTCCATGACGTTGCCCTTGGACTTGGACATCTTCTGGCCCTTCTCGTCACGGACCAGCGCGTGGATGTAAACCGTGTGGAACGGCACCTCTTTCATGAAGTGCATGCCCATCATCATCATGCGGGCGACCCAGAAGAAGATGATGTCGAAGCCGGTGACCAGCACGTCCGTCTTGTAGTGACGTTTCAATATCGGCGTCTGCTCTGGCCAGCCCAGCGTGGAGAACGGCCACAATGCGGACGAGAACCAGGTGTCGAGCACGTCCTCATCGCGGGTGAGCGTGACCGCCTTGCCGTAGTGAACGGTGGCAGCTGAGAGTGCTGCATCTTCTGTTTCTTCAACGAAGAACGTGCCGTCGGGCCCATACCACGCCGGAATTTGGTGACCCCACCACAGCTGGCGCGAGATGCACCAGGGCTGGATGTTGCGCATCCATTCGTAATAGGTCTTGTCCCAGTTTCGCGGCACAAACTGCGTGTCGCCATTTTCAACGGCAGCAATGGCTGGTTTGGCCATTTCGGCGGCGTTCACATACCATTGCTCGGTAAGCCACGGCTCGATCACCACGTCGGAGCGGTCGCCATGCGGCACCTGGTGCACGTGTGGTTCAATCTTGTCGAGCAGCCCCTGCTCTTCCAGCCGCGCCACGATGATCTTGCGGGCCTCGAAGCGGTCAAGCCCATGCATGGCCAAAGTCTTGGACAATTCGTCCGACACCGGCACGCCAGCCACAAACTCTTCAGCCTGCAAGTCCAGCTTGCCGAACTGGTCAAGCATGTTGATTTGCGCGAGACTGCGGCGCTTGCCGACGTCGAAGTCGTTGAAGTCATGGGCCGGCGTGATCTTGACGGCACCTGTGCCTTTTTCAGGGTCAGCGTACTCGTCACCGACGATGGGGATGACGCGGCCCACCAGCGGCAGGCGCACATGCTTGCCGATCAGATGCTTCAGCTTTTCATTTTCGGGATGAACCGCAACACCGCTATCACCCAGCATGGTTTCAGGCCGCGTGGTGGCGACAATGATCTCTTCACCCGGCGCTCCGTCGATCACCGGATACTTGATGTGCCAGAGGTTGCCTTTGATTTCCTTCTGCACCACTTCGAGGTCCGAGATGGCGGTGAGGAGCTTGGGGTCCCAGTTGACCAGGCGCTTGTCCTTGTAGATCAGACCGTCCTTGTACAACTGCACGAAGACCTTGCGCACCGCGGCGGACAATCCCTCGTCCATGGTGAAGCGCTCGCGCGACCAATCACACGATGCGCCAAGGCGGCGCAATTGCTGGGTGATGATACCGCCGGATTCAGCCTTCCATTCCCACACGCGCTTGAGGAATGCCTCGCGGCCCATGGTGCGGCGATCGGTCTTGTTTTCCTTTTGCAGCAGGCGCTCCACCACCATTTGCGTGGCAATGCCGGCATGGTCGGTGCCGGGCTGCCACAGCACATCGCGGCCACGCATGCGCTCAAAGCGCACGAGAATGTCCTGGATGGTGTTGTTGAGCGCATGCCCCATGTGCAGCGAGCCCGTGACGTTGGGCGGCGGAATGACGATGGTGTAGGGCTCGGCTTTCGGCCTGCGTCCCGGCTTGAAGTAGCCGCCCTTCTCCCACCCGTCATAAAGGCGGGCTTCGATGTCAGCCGGCGAGAAGGTCTTTTCGAGCTTGGAATCGGGTTTGGGATCGTGTTTCAGGTCGTTTTTCAGATCGGACATGGTGGCGCAAATTCACTGTTGGTTTGCGCCGCGTATAGAGGCCCACCCCTCCCCGATCAACCAAATGGGCAATAAATCTGGCACCTCTTCAGGTGTAGGCAGCACCCAGCTCATCATTGCCGATCCAGACCTTGCGGGCGGTGCGCACGGGCTGGCCATAGACTTCGATCTCGAAAATGTCGGGCACCCGGTACGGCTCGCCGATCTTGATGCGGAAACCCGTCTCGGAGGCATCGCGCAACAGGCAGCTCAGCACCGACTTCTTGCCGTTGAAGATGACCCTTGCTTCCTTCAATCGGCGTGAGCGGATTGCGGTTCTTGGGATGGTATTTTGTGTCGCCATGGCACATGTGCCCCGTTCTTTGAACAGGGCCACGCAAGGACGATGCTAGAGGCCGGGATATCCCCGAATTCAAGAGATCAGGCTTAACGGCCGTTGCGGGCGACGCGGGCGATTTCTTCGCGCACCAGACGTTCAACCAGCGGCGGCAGATTGTCATCAAGCCATTGCTTCAGCATGCCGCGCAGCAGTTCGCGCGTCACGTCCTCCAGCGAACGGCCCCCCATGCCCTGGGCAAACATGGCTTCGGACAGGTGCTTGAAGGCGGCCTGTGTGGCTGCCTCGGCCTGGTTGGACAACATGCGCGGTGGCGGGGACGGCGTAGGCTGGAAATAACCCTGCGGCTCATCATAGATGGGCTCAGGTTCAACCGGCAGTGGCGGCGGATCATAGGCCGCATTGAAATTGTCACGCTCCGGATCGTCACCATAGGTGATGTCATCAAATTCATCCTGCAGGGTGCGTCCCCGCATCGGCGGCGCTGGCTCCTGCGGCAGAACCCGCTGGTCAATGAGCCGGCGCTCGCTGCGCTGCCCCGCCATGATTCCCTTGAAGTCACTGCGCGGCACTGGCGGCAGCGCCGGCCGTTGCGGCTCGACCGTCGGCCGTGCCAAGCGCCGTGGCGGCGGCGGAATGGGCGGAACTTCCGTGGCATTGCGCAGGATGCGGCCACGCAATTCGGCAATCTCTTCCGATGTCTGGCGATTGAGCGCTTTGGTCTCGTTGAGATTGACCCGCATTTCGCGCAGTGCGCCGCGCATCAAGGTACCGCGCGATTCTCCCGCTGTGGAAGACGCCTGTTCGCCCACGTCACTGTCGATCGCCTTGCGGATGGAGGCCAGAAGGTCTTCCATTTTCGGCTCAATAGACAAGTCCACACCCCCGTTGCAGCACCCATCCGAATCCGGGTGCGTGAAACGCCGTCACACTACCTTTAGCAATTAATGCGGCTTTGTCACGCCGGAAGGCGTTAACCTTTGGCCGTCACTCCACGGTCTCGACGCCCGTTCCGATCCACTTGTTCTTGACGTTCAAGTAGTTCTCTTCGACATCGTAATAAGGCCCGGCAAGACCAAGCTGACGCGCCGTCAAACGCCCGATCGCCGCCTGCAACTGATACGATGCAAGCACCAGATCATGTTCCGCCGTGACTACGTTGATACGGGCGTTGATCATTTCCTGCTCAGCGTTGAGCACGTCGATGGTCGAGCGCGACCCCACCAGATATTCCTGGCGCACGCCGTTCAAGGCTTCTCCCGAAGCCGCGACCTGGGCCTTGGCCGAGACAATCGCTTCCCGCGCCGCGATGACAAAATTCCACGACGACGTCACCGCCTGCACCACCGAGCGCCCGGCCTCGATGATTTCAATACGGCGCTGGCTTTCCAGTTGCTTCGCCTCGCGCACTGCGGAGTAAACGCGGCCCGCTTCATAAATCGGCACATTCACCACGCCGGCAACTTCGGCAAAACTGCGCCGGTCCGTGCCATCCTGCGGGTCGTAGGTAACGCCCGCCGCAGCGCGCAAATTGGCTGACGGCAACAGGTCACCCTTGACGACTTCCACAGCATGTTCCTGGGCCAGCTGCGTATGGGTGGCAGCGAGAATGTTCGGGTTCACCGAACGGGCAATCGACAATGCCGAATTCAGGTTCTTTGGATTCTGGGCAAGTCCAGGCCGCGCCAGCTTGTCTGGCTTGCGGCCGATCAAAGCCGCATAACGCGCCGTGCTTTCCGCCAGGTTGGCCTGGGCGACTGCGACTTGTGCCTTTGCACCGCTGACCCGGGCGCGGGCTTGCGAAACATCGGTGCGGGTTACTTCACCGGCATCAAAACGGGCCTTCGCCGCATTGGACTGACGCTGCAGATTGCCGACGTTCTGCTGCCGCAACGACAGGATCTGCCGGTCGCGGATGACATTCATGTAGGCTTCAGCGGCCTGCAGCAGCACACTCTGCTCGACACTGAGAAGAACCTGGCGTCCCGCCTGCACAGTCTCTTTGGCCTGCTTGACGCCTTCAACAGTTTTGAAGCCGCGGAACAGCGGCTGAGCCAGCTGAATATTCAGCGATTTGGACGTCGCGTCCTTGTCGGTCGTAACGTCAGTGTCCGACCAGTTGTAGGTCACGTCACCTTCAGCTGAAACAGTAGGCCGCCAACCGGACTTGGCTGAAGGCACCAACTCGTCGGTTCCCCGCTGACGGGCGCGCTCGGCCTGCAAGGTCGGATTGCTGCGATAAGCGTTGACCAGAGCCTGCTTGAATGATTCGGCATGTGCCAAACCGGGCATGCCGAGCACCACTGCAGCAATACTCAACGCTGCCGCACTCCGCATCACACGGTTTCGTATCAATCTCAGCATTTGCACCACACCTGTTACGCGACGCGTCTTCGACCTCTATCGGACCGATATATGCTTTAAAATACAGGTCGGCTCCGTTTTCAAGTGGTTTTGACCAGTTGTCCAAGGGTGAGGCGAATTAGCCACGCTTGCAGGTCCGGGAGTTGCAAGGTTGTGCGGCACAAATCCATCGTCTATAGGCGCGACCAATTGTTAACGGATGGTCCCGTATGCCATCTGCACTGAGGCCTCGTGGCGGAGTGGCTACGCAGAGGACTGCAAATCCTCGTACGGGGGTTCGATTCCCTCCGAGGCCTCCAATTTTGCAGCCGGCAAGCAATTCAACGAAAAGATGTGGATTAGCGGCTCGTGCGGCGGAAGCGCATGCCGATTTTGTAAGCCAGGCCCGGCCAGCGCGCCTTGAACCAGTCGCCGGCTTTGACGGTGATATTTCGCCGCAAGCGCCGCACCGGCGGAAAATCGATCGACAGAATCAGCAGACCCAACGGCAACATCCAAAAACCGAGAATCGGCAGGAATCCCAAGAACCCGCCGAACACCAGTACAAGACCCAGCAGCACCCGCAGCAGGATATTGCCCGGCACGGGCACACGCTTTCCCAGAAATGAGACAGACTTCAAGATTTCCTCCAAACGGCAAGTGAGGGATATAAGGGGGAATTGTGAAATTTCACCCCCTCGCCGCCATCGCCCTGAAAAGTGAGAAAAGGCTTTTACAGCGAAAACAGCTCTGCTAAAGGCGGCGCCACATTCCCCGATAGCTCAGTTGGTAGAGCATTCGACTGTTAATCGAATGGTCGCTGGTTCGAGTCCAGCTCGGGGAGCCAGTTTACCAGAACGCGCTCGGAAACACTTCCGGGCGCGTTTTCGTTTCTGGTCTCAACGATCGTTTCCGCAAGCATGTCAAAAGGTTGGCGGAAAGTAGCGACCACTTCCCCATCCTCCCAAATGCAGTTCGATAGTAGAAAACTGAGCAAGCAGCGTTTTTCGCGCGGTTTCTGCTTTGCGAACAGCCTTTGGGCGTTGCCGGCGAGGTCAAGAAGCGCCACTCCTTCCCCAAGATAAGATTTGTCGGCGTTTCGGTGCCTTTCGATCTTGCGCTGGCAGCACGCCTACTCCTCGCGCTTATGGTTCGACATTCTTTCGCTGAGCGCGGTTTCCACCAGCCTGTCGAGCTTATCGACAGAAATCGCATGAATGCGATCGTTCAACCGCTTGTGTTCAGCCTGATGCCGCGTGCGTCTACTTCGCAACATCCTACGTAGAGATATCGCCCCATGCATACCACTCGAATTTCTTGCGAAAGATTGATCCGATCGTGGCCGATGGCGGGGCCCATGCGTCAAATGTGGTTAAGAGCGAGAAGCGTGCAAGGTAGCGGCCATTGGTTAGCCACGGCGCGGTGGTGCGAACTGCTGCGAGACATCATGATCTGATTTGCGGGCAGGCAGGATTTCCAACGGCCACGCTTGATCCACATGGCTCAGTTCATCGTAATTGGCCTCAGATCAAAGAGAGGAACAGCGTCATGTTCGAAAAGGTTATGAGTGGGGTCGTATTCGCGTGGAACTTTCTTTTCAATCATCAGGTGAGCCCGGTCCGCAACATTCCGGACGTGGCTATGCAGCATTACGTATTGCAGGTGTTGGGATTTATGTGGGCGGTGAGCTTTTCGCTGGCAATCGGAAGTTACACGTTTCTCGCCTGGAGCGTGATTGGGCATACCGTTTTAATAGCGGCGGCGGCGATTACGGTCGCAACCCTCACGGTCGCTGCGAAGAAACCTGAGGTGTTCGTCCGCGGTTCGGGTCGCCGCCACGATGGCGAGCACGAATAGGCGTAACTTTCGGCAATGCTGAAACCGACCGTTGCGATAGCAGCTGCCTTTGTCGAAGTGTTGGCGCGATCGCCACACCGGCCGAGTCCGGAGATGCGAGCACCGCCGATGTATTCACAGTGTTCTCGCGTTCGCTCGACAAGGCGCTGTGGTTTATGGAAGCCCATGAGCCGGCCAAAGCTTGAACGTCTCGTCAGCGAACCCGTATCCTGGTAGCCCCGTGGCCAAGAACAGCGCGAAATCAGAACTTCCGGCCAAGCCCTGGGCTCATTGTGACCAGGAAAACGTCAAGTACAGCTCACGCCACTGTCGCGGCGGCGCGAACTCCACCTCAGCAACTCTTTGGATGGACACGTGATGGGCTTTCTAAGAGTCATTCTTGGCGATCAGCTCTCGTTGGACATTGCCGCGCTCGCTGACCTCGAGCCTGAACGTGACGTCGTGCTGATGATGGAGGTGTTGGAAGAAAACATTCACGTTCAGCATCACAAGCAGAAGATCGTGCTGTTTCTGTCCGCGATGCGCCACTTCGCGCAGGCGCTGATCAAGCGCGGTGTGACAGTCGACTATGTGAGACTCGACGCGCCTGACAACAGCGGCACTTTGACAGCCGAAATTCAACGCGCCGTGACCCGCCACGCGCCAGATGGCTTGGTTGTGACCCAACCTGGAGAGTGGCGTGTGCAGGCGATGGTCGAAGGCTGGGAAGCCATGCTGGGCCTGCCGGTCGATGTGCGCAATGATACACGCTTCTTCGCCAGCCGCTCCCGCTTCACACGGTGGGCTCAGGGTCGTCGAACATGGCGCATGGAGCATTTCTATCGCGAGATGCGGCGAGAGCATGGCATCCTGATGGAAGGCGATCAGCCAGCGGGTGGTGAATGGAATTTCGATTCGGACAATCGCAAGGCGCTGCCAGAGTCCGTCCTTCTGCCCGACCGGCGCCGTTTTGCGCCCGACGAAACGACGCATGACGTGATGGCACTGGTCGAGCAGCGCTTCGGAGGTCATTTCGGCACGCTTGAGGCGTTCGGCTGGCCGGTAACACGCGCCGATGCATTGTTCGCGCTCGATGATTTCATTGCCCATGGCCTGCCGCGCTTCGGCGACTATCAGGACGCCATGAAGGCCGGAGCGCCATTCCTGTTCCACTCACTTCTCGCGCCGGCGTTGAACATCGGGCTCCTCTCCCCCGTGAGGTATGTGATGCCGCTGAAGCCGCCTGGCGTTCGGGGGACGCGCCGCTGAATGCGGTTGAGGGATTCGTGCGCCAGATACTGGGGTGGCGCGAATACGTGCGCGGCGTCTACTGGACCCTGATGCCGGAATATGAGCAGCGCAACGCCCTGCACGCAACGCGGTCGTTGCCGGAATTCTATTGGACCGGTGATACTGCAATGCGCTGTCTGCGCGAAGCGGTTGGCAGCACGGCGCGATTTGCGTACTCGCATCACATTCAACGGTTGATGGTGACTGGCAATTTCGCGCTGCTCGCTGGCGTCTCGCCACGGGAAATTGAGCGCTGGTATCTCGCGGTATACGCCGACGCGATCGAGTGGGTTGAGATGCCCAACACGCTGGGCATGGCCGTGTTTGCCGACGGTGGGCAGATGGCGTCGAAGCCCTACGCAGCCTCGGGAGCCTACATCGACCGAATGTCAGACTTCTGCCTGGGATGCGCTTACGACGTGAAGCAGAAGACAGGTCCGCAGGCATGCCCGTTCAACTATCTCTATTGGGCATTCTTGATCCGGCAGAAAGAACAGCTGTCAAGCAATCCGCGCCTGGCAATGCCCTATCGTACTCTTGCCGGCTGGCCGCAAGAGCGCGCAGCAGCGATCCTCGCCGAGGCCGAGGCCTTTCTCGAAAGCCTCGAGTAACGACCGGTTGTGAAATCCAGCTGGGGAATGTCAGGTTGGCGGCATCGCAAGGACAGGTGCGGGACTTGATTTGCCTCGGCTTCGCCCGCATCATGTCGCCGACCTGTCCGAGCCCAGCGGGCGACGGGAACTAGGCGCGCTTAGATGAAGACGCAGAACTTCTCCCCTGACGTGCTGGCCGTTCTCGTTTCCTGTTTGAAAGACAATTCGCACGAGATTCGTCCTTCGCTAGTCCCTTGTATCCGAACAGTCGTCGCCGGCTGTCACTAAGTCGCCAGGCCAAGGTCGCAAACGTCCTCCAAAGCGCGCCCGAAGTTCAGTGCTTGGCGCTAGGCACATGGTTCGAAATCGGAATATAAAGGGGAGCCAGTTTTAGAAACGTCGGCCTTTGCGCCGGCGTTTTTCGTTTTCATGTTATGCAAGCCTGGCGTTTGACGATTGCCACCCAATCGGGCCATTGTGCAGCGACAAAGGACTTTCACCATATGGACATTCGCCCGAACATTTGCAGCGACGTCGTCGCCGCCATCGGCAACACTCCCTTGATCAAGCTGCGTCAGGCTTCAGAACTCACTGGTTGTACCATTCTCGGCAAAGCCGAATTCATGAACCCCGGCCAATCCGTCAAAGACCGCGCCGCACTCTTCATCATTCGTGATGCCATCGCCAAGGGTGAGCTGAAACCTGGTGGCGTCATCGTTGAAGGCACCGCAGGCAACACCGGAATCGGCCTTACCGTTGTCGCCAATGCCATGGGGATCCGCAGCGTCATCGTTATTCCCGAGACACAGTCGCAAGAGAAGAAGGACGCACTCCGCCAACTCGGCGCCGAACTCGTGCAAGTGCCAGCCGTGCCATACAAGAATCCCAACAACTACGTGAAATATTCAGGCCGCCTCGCCAAAGCCATGGGTGGCGTCTGGGCCAACCAGTTTGACAACGTGGCAAACCGCCAGGCCCACATCGAAACCACCGGTCCCGAAATCTGGTCCCAGACCGATGGCAAGATCGATGGCTTTGTGGCCGCCGTCGGTTCAGGCGGAACGCTGGCTGGCGTCAGCCTGATGCTGAAGCAGCGCAACAAAAACATCAAGATTGCGCTCGCCGATCCGATGGGAGCCGCCCTCTTCAGTTACTACAAGACGGGCGAACTGAAGTCGGAGGGTTCGTCCATCACCGAAGGCATCGGCCAGGGCCGCATCACCAAAAACCTCGAAGGCATTGTGGTGGATGAGGCATTTCAAATTCCTGACGACGAGGCCCTCACCATCGCCTTCGATCTTCTTGAGCATGAAGGCCTGTGCATGGGCAGTTCGACCGGCATCAATGTGGCTGGCGCAATTCGCCTGGCGAAGCAGATGGGACCGGGCCATACCATCGTCACCGTCCTCTGCGACTATGGCACACGCTATGCCTCGAAGATTTACAATCCGGCCTTCTTGCGCTCCAAGAATCTTCCTGTGCCAAAATGGCTGGAAGCCGTGTCAACTGCGCCCAAGGTTTTCGAAACGGTGCCTGCGTGACGATTCTGCTTTTCCGCGACGATGCCACGCTGAAAAATTGCGCTGCAACTGTTGTTGGGGTGAATGAGCGCGGCGGCATTGTGCTGGATCGGACAGTTTTCTACGCCAATGCAGGCGGTCAACCCGGTGACAAGGGCACGCTTTCAATCAACGGTCGCGACATTGGTATTGCCACCACGGTCTACGATGAGAGCAAGAACGTGGTTCATGTGCCGGTTGAAGGTTCTGCCGTGCCTGCGGTTGGCGATACCCTGACGGCGACGCTCGACTGGTCGCACCGCCACCGCATCATGCGGTGCCACACCATGATGCACTTGCTCTGCGCCGCCGTTCCTTTCGCCGTCACCGGATCATCCATCACTGAAGATGGAGGCCGCATCGATTTCGACATTCCCGAAGGTCAGATTCCGGACAAGGCGATGCTTGAAGCAAAAATCAACGGCTGGATAAACGAAGACCACGCCATAACCACGCGCTGGATTAGCGATGAGGAACTCGATGCCAATCCCGAACTGGTGCGTACCATGTTCGTGAAGCCGCCACGCGGTTCTGGCAAGGTGCGCCTTGTCCTCATTGGCGAAGATGGCAAGATCGACTTGCAGCCTTGCGGTGGAACCCACGTCTCCTCCACCGGTGAAATCGGAGCAATCGCTGTCGACAAAATTCAGAACAAGGGCAAGATCAACCGCCGCATCCGTTTGGTGCTGGTGAACCCGTAGGTCAACATGAGCAATCTCGTTTCCACTGACTGGTTGGCGTCCCACCTCGACGCCCCCGACATCGTCATCCTCGATGCCTCGTGGCACCTGCCCGCAGCCAAGCGTAATGCCGTGGCGGAATTCCATGCAGGCCACATCCCAGGCGCGCGATTTTTCGATATTGACGCGACATCCGATCCCGCCACCACCCTGCCCCACATGCTTCCGTCTGCCGCCAAGTTTGCCAGTGATGTGAAGAAACTTGGCGTCGGCGATGGCAAGAAAATCATCTGTTATGACGCCGCGGGCCTGTTCTCGGCGGCACGCTGCTGGTGGATGTTCAAGGTTTTCGGCCATGACGATGTGGCGGTGCTGGATGGCGGCCTGCCCAAGTGGCTGCGCGAAGGTCATCCATTGGAGGATGGTCTGCCAACCCCGGCCATGGAGCGCCACTTTACGCCGCGTTTCCGCGCCAGCATGGTGCGTTCGCTCACCGATGTGGCCAAGGGGCTGGAAGCAAAATCCATTCAGGTTGCCGATGCCCGCTCAGGGCCCCGCTTTCGTGGCGAAGAAGCCGAACCCCGCCCCGGAGTCCGCCCTGGCCACATGCCCGGTGCCAGCAATGTCCACTACAGCTCGCTGATCGCAGCAGACGGTACCCTCAAACCTCATGACAAGCTGGAAGTAGCATTCACAAGTGCCGGAATTGACTTGGATAAACCCGTCGTCACAAGTTGCGGGTCTGGCGTTACGGCGGCAATCCTGAGCCTCGCCCTCACTGAACTGGGCAGCAAGGACCACGCCCTCTACGACGGCTCATGGACCGAATGGGGAGCGAGTGACCAGCCTGTCGTGAAGGGGTGAAGTGCCCCACCGCGATATGATCTTCCTCCAGGTTAGGGGAAAATGGCTCTTGCAGAATTCAGTCTGAGTGTCTTCAACGCACCGGCGGAGCATACAGCACTCCCCCTTTGTCCCACGTCGCATTAAGGCCGCGTTCGATCAGCAGTTTTGAACCTGCGCCCAGATTGCGATCAAAAATTTCGCCATAGTTGCCAACCGCGGCGATGGCACGGGCCGCCCAGTCATTGTCGAGTCCAAGGTCGGTACCAAATGTGCCTTCCACGCCCAGCAGGCGGCGCACATTTGGCTTCTTGGATTTTTCCTTGGCCTCTGCCACGCCGGGACCGCGCACTTCCAACTCTTCGGCGTTGATCAGCGCAAACAATGTCCAACGGCCAATGTTGAACCACTGCTCGTCACCCACACGCACGGCCGGACCCAAGGGCTCCTTGGAAATCACTTCCGGCAGGATGATGTGCTCTTCGGGCTTCGCCAGTTTCAGGCGAACGGCATAAAGCTGCGACTGGTCGGCGGTATAGGCGTCGCACTTGCCCTCCTGGTAGGCTGCCACCGCTTCGTTTACGTTGCCGAAGGTCAGCGCCGTGTAAGCCATCTCCTTCTCGCGGAAGAAGTCATCAACATTGGCCTGTGTGGTCGTTCCGCTGACGAAGCAAATCGAAGCCTGGCTCATATTGAAGACAGACGTGACACCCGACAGTTTGGCAACCATGAAGCCCTGACCGTCATGGTAGCTGATGCCGGCAAAGCGGAAAGGAAATTTGGTCTCGCGCTCCATTGTCCAGGTGGTGTTGCGGGCCAGCACATCAACGGCGCCGGACTTGAGTTTGTCGAAACGGTCCTGCGCCGTGAGCCCGACGTAGTCCACCTTGCTGGCATCACCCAGCACCGCTGCAGCTAGGGCCTTGCAGTAGTCAACATCAAAGCCGGCAAAGTTGCCATCAGCCTGCTTTTCGGCAAAACCCAAGAGCCCGGAGTTGACACCGCACAACAACTTTCCGCGCGCTTTTACATCCTCCAGAGTTGACGCGCCCGCTACCCCCGCAAACAACAACGTTGCAGCCAGAGCCCCCAGCACTTTGCGCATCATCATCTCACCCCATGTAAATTTCAAAGCGGAAGACTAACCCGCCTGCCGTCTGATTCCAAGCAAGGCTTCATCCACGGTTGGGACCGTTGGACAAGGAGGTTTGGCTGGCCGTTCGATCATGACAACAGTGATGCCTGATTGCCTTGCCGCCGCGAGTTTGGCTGAAGTCGTCTCGCCTCCCGCGTTCTTGCTCAGGAGACATGTGATCCTTTCGCGAGTGATGAGGTCCAATTCAGCCGCGACGGCATGGGGCGGTCTGTCCAGCAACAACTGCCAAGTCGCAGGCAACGCAACAGCAGGCGGTTCAATGGTGCGGATCGCACCACTGAGATCTTGCCGCGTCAGAAGGGACGCCAAACCTTTGCGTCCGGTAGTGACCAACACCCGCGAACCTCCAGGAATGCGCGCGACAGCCTCTTCCATATTAGCGGCTGACAGCCACGCGTCGCCCTTTTCCATCCGCCATGCCGGACGTTCGAGGCGAAGCAAGGGAACTGACATTTGAACGCAAGCAGTTGCCGCGTGAGCTGACATTTGCGCGGCGAATGGATGTGTCGCATCGATGACATGCGCTATTGCTTCTGCACGCATGAAATCCACTAGTCCTTGCACGCCACCGAAACCGCCAATGTGGATGCGCCCCTTGGGAAGCAGAGGCTCCCGCGTCACACCGGCGAATGATGTCACCAAATCGTGACCCTCCGTCACCAGCGCATTGGCGAGCGCGCGTGCTTCCGTTGTACCTGCAAGAACAAGAATGCGATCACTCGGCATGAGCAATGATCTTCCCGGTGCGATCAACCACGAACACATCTGCCACCACACCGCTGTTCTTCAGCGTGCGCCGGACCTGCGCCAATGCAGCGGTAGCAACATCCTGTGCGATTGCCGGTCCGGCCATCTCCAACACGTGCTGCGCCGTATTGGCCGCCAACACGTCAGTGCGAAGCTTGGTCGGCAGCCGCTCCGCCAACCATGCAAAGTCGACCTGGCTGCGGCCGGAATGCAGGTCGAGTGCGCCTTGCGCCAGCTTCACCATCTTGCCAAAGCCGCCGCCGATGGTCAGCCTCGGCACCGGATGCACTGCAAGATATTTCAGCAAGCCACCGGCAAAGTCGCCCATGTCGAGCATCGCCTCCAGCGGCAATCCATAGTGCGCGCGCACAGCATCTTCCGATGTCGAGCCGGTGCAACCCGCAACATGGGGAAAGCCAGCGGCACGGGCCACGTCAATGCCGCGATGGATCGAGGCAATCCACGCTGCGCAGGAAAACGGATTGACGATGCCGGTGGTGCCAAGAATGGAAAGGCCGCCGACGATGCCAAGTCTGCCATTCCAGGTCTTTTCAGCCAGCGTCGCACCTCCGGGAATGGCGATTTCGATTTCGGCTCCGCCACCCATTTCCGCCACCACCGCTTCCATCATCTGGCGCGGCACCGGGTTGATTGCCGGTTCACCGACCGCCACCGGCAATCCGGGGCGCGTCACCATGCCGACGCCCTCGCCCGCCTTGAAAACCACTCCAGATGGAAGCCGCCGCACCGTCGCCACTACCATGCAGCCGTGGGTCACGTCCGGATCGTCACCAGCGTCCTTGATGATCCCGGCCCTCGCCCAATCATCCCCCCGCTCCTCCAGAGCCAATGAAAATGACACCTGTTGTCCCTTCGGCAAGGTGATCTCCACAGGATCCGGAAAGCGCCCGGTCAGCAGCGCCGTCAGCGCGGCCTTGCTGGCGGCAGTGGCGCAGGCCCCTGTCGTCCAACCGCGACGCAATGTCTGTTGTGGCTTTTCGAGGCGCATGAGGCATGGGTATAAGGGGCCATGAGCCACGCGCCAACGAAAAGCACAAAGCCAGCTGTCAAACCTTGGGAAGGTCAACAGCACAATCCCGGCTTTGCCCGTCTCGACCAGGAAGCATTCCCCGAATTTCATCCCGGTTGGGTGTGGTTGGTCGGTGCCGGACCCGGTGCGCCCGGACTCATGTCATTGCTCGCCTATCACGCCATGCAGACATGCGATGTCGTGGTCTACGACGCATTGGTGAACCCGGACATTCTACGCTGGGTGCGCGTCGGTGCAGAACTTGAGTATGCCGGAAAGCGCGGTGGCAAGCCGTCTCCCATCCAGCGCGACATTTCCGAACGCCTCATCGAACTCGCCAAATCCGGCAAGCGGGTGCTGCGCCTCAAGGGCGGCGATCCGTTCATGTTTGGCCGCGGCGGCGAGGAAAGCCAGACGCTGGCCAAGGCTGGCGTACCATTCCGCATCGTACCTGGCATTACCGCTGGCGTCGGGGGCCTTGCCTATGCGGGCATTCCCGTCACCCACCGCGATACCAATCACGCGGTCATATTTCTCACCGGCCATGACGCTACAGGAAAGATGCCCGCCAATGTCAACTGGTCCGCCATCGCTACTGCTGCGCCTGTCATCGTCATGTACATGGCAGTCAAGAACCTTGGCGACATTGCACAGGTTCTGATGACGAGCGGACGCGCGGCTGATGATCCCGTCACCATCATCTCCAATGCCTCACTCCCGAAGCAGCAGGTTGCCACGACACATCTGGCCGTGGCTGGGCACTTCGTCGCCGACGAATGATCCGCCCACTCCTGCCATTGTCGTCGTTGGCCATGCCAGCGATTGGCGTGAACTGCTCGATTGGTATGGACCAGAGTTGCGGGAGAATCCCATTGCTTGAAGCCCGCAAGGGCAAGGCCTTCGTCGTTGCCGCGCCCACATCGGGAAGCGGCAAGACGTTGATCACCCTTGCCCTGCTGCGGGCCTTCCGCAACGCCGGAATGACGGTGCGCTCTGCCAAGGTCGGACCAGACTACATCGATCCCGGCTTCCATGCGGCGGCGTCTGGCGCGCCCTGTTTCAATCTCGATCTCTGGGCCATGGGCAAAGACACCTGCCGCGCCCTCCTCAGCCAACTTGGCCGTGAAGCTGACCTCGTCATCGTTGAAGGCGTCATGGGCCTGTTCGATGGGCCGCAAGGAGCTCCCGGATCAACCGCCGACCTCGCTGCTGCTCTCGGCTTGCCGGTTGTGCTGGTGATCGACTGTGCCCACCAAGCCCAATCCATCGCCGCCCTCGTCCACGGCTTTGCCAAATTCCGCAATGATGTGCCGATTGCCGGCCTCATTCTCAACCGCGTCAAAAGCGACCGTCATGAGTCATTGCTGCGTGAGGCGTTGAGCAGCGCACCACCGGTCTTTGCGGTGATGCGGCAGAGTGACTCTGTTCATCTGCCCTCGCGCCATCTTGGATTGGTACAAGCACAAGAGAATCAGCAACTTGAGGCATTGATCGAAAGTGCAGTCTCAGGAGTCACACGTGAAACAATCCTTGACAACCTGTTTCGAATTGGCACGGAAATCACGAATCACACCGCCGGCCCCTCGTTTCCTCCACCATCCCAGCGCATTGCCGTGGCACATGATCAGGCCTTCGGCTTCGCCTATCCCCATCTGCTTTCTGACTGGAAAAATCAGGGGGCCGAGATCAGCACCTTCTCTCCATTGAACGATGAAGCACCCGAGGCCACCGCAGGATTTCTCTTTCTCCCCGGTGGCTATCCTGAACTCCACGCCGGGAAACTCGCTGCCAACAGCCACTTCCTCGCAGGCGTCAGGCAGTTCACCGGCACGATCTACGGCGAGTGCGGCGGCTACATGGTTCTGGGTCACGGCCTGACCGATGCCGATGGCACCCGTCACACGATGGCGGGTCTGTTGCCCGTCGAAACCAGTTTCGCCAAACGCAAGCTCCACCTCGGTTACCGGCAACTGCAAAGCCTGTGCGGTCCCTTCCCGAAACACCTGCGGGGTCATGAGTTCCACTATTCCACAGCAGAGACTTTCGGCGCGGCAGAACCCCTCTTCTCCGCCAGAAGCCGCCGCCGGAGATCCACTCGGTGCCATTGGCCAGCGCGTCGGCCGCGTCATGGGTTCCTATGCCCACATCATCGCAGGCGTGGCATGACAGCCCAAAAGATGAAAGCAAAGGCCATCATGTTCATGGGCACTGGCAGCGATGTGGGCAAATCCCTCATTGTGGCTGGCCTCGCCCGCGCCTTTGCCCGGCAGGGCCTGAAAGTTGCACCCTTCAAACCGCAGAACATGTCGAACAATGCCGCAGTCACAATTGATGGTGGCGAGATTGGCCGGGCCCAGGCGCTGCAGGCCCGCGCCGCCGGCATCAAACCTTCCGTTCACATGAACCCGGTGTTGCTGAAGCCTGAAAGCGAAACCGGAGCGCAGGTGATTGTGCAGGGACAGCGTATCGCCACCCTCAAGGCGCGTGACTACTTCGACCGCCGCATGGAATTCCTGCCCGCAATTCTCGACAGTTTTGAACAGCTCTGCACAAAATACGATCTGGTCCTGGTGGAGGGTGCTGGCAGTCCTGCCGAAACCAATCTTCGGATAGGCGATCTCGCCAACTTTGGCTTTGCAGGAGCCGTACATGTGCCCGCCGTGCTGGTGGGCGATATTCACCGAGGCGGCGTCATCGCCTCTATCGTCGGCACCCATGCCGTGCTGGATGACGTCGACCGCAGCTTGATGAAAGCCTTTCTCATCAACAAGTTCCATGGCGATCCCAATCTGTTTGATGAGGGACGACGCGAGATTGAGCGGCGCTGCGCCATGCCTTGCCTCGGCGTCATTCCCCATTTCGCAGCCGCCAGTCACCTGCCCGCCGAAGACGCCGTCGCTTTGGACGCTGCGACCAGTTCGAAACGCGATGGCCTGAAGATCGCGGTCCTCCGCCTGCCCCGCATCGCCAATTTCGATGACCTCGATCCCTTGCGCGCAGAACCGGGTGTTTCACTCTCCTTCGTGCAGCCCGGCGAGGTGATTGCCGGTGACACTGATCTTGTCATTGTCCCCGGCAGCAAATCCACCATCGCCGACTTGCGGGCGCTGCGGTACAACGGCTGGGACATCGATATCGCAGCCCATGTGCGCCGTGGTGGCCGCGTCCTGGGCCTCTGCGGTGGCTACCAGATGCTGGGCCGCCACATTCACGATCCACTGGGTCTCGAGGGTAATGCCGGCACCTGCGATGGCCTCGGCCTCCTTGATGTCGAGACAACCCTGCTTCCGGATAAGACTGTGACGGAAACCAGCGGCACACATGTTGCCACAGGCACCCCGCTTGCCGCCTACGAGATCCACCTCGGCAAGACCACCGGCCCTGACTGCGCCCAGCCATTTGCACAAACCGGCAACGATGCCGACGGTGCCAGCAGCCGTGATGGCTGCGTCATGGGCACCTATCTCCACGGCTGTTTCGTCAGCGATGCTTTCCGCAAGGCCTTCATCACATTGTCAGGCGGACAAGGCAGCACACTGGCCTATGACCAGCTTGTTGACAAAACCCTCGATGACCTCGCCGATCATCTCGCACGCCATGTTAACCTTGCCATGATACTCGATCTGGCAACGGTACCGAAAATTTCGCGATGACATTCCCTCCCGCCCTGCTCGACGTTTTCTCGCAGCCCGCACTCTCTGTCGCGGTGGAGCGGCTTGTCGGCTATCCCAATTGGCTATTCCGCCTGTTCGGCCACCCGGTAACCTGGATGGGCTACCTCATCACCTACATGGATGAAAAAATGAACACGACAGCCCACGTCAAAGGCCTGTCGCGTTTGAATGGCGTTCTCGCCATGCTGTTGCTCTGTGCTGCGGTCTGGTTCGCGGCAACCTCTATCGAAGTGATTTGCCGTGCCATTCCCTATGGCTTCGTGGTCAGCGCCCTCATCGCCACAACTCTCATTGCCCAGAAATCGTTGCGCGACCACGTCCGCAATGTTGCCCGTGCCCTCAGTTCCTCGCTCACCGAGGGCCGCGCCGCTGTGGCCGAGATCGTAGGCCGTGACACGCGGGGACTTGATGTCTCCGATGTTGTGAAAGCCTCGCTCGAAAGTCTCGCAGAGAACACGGCCGATGGCATCGTCGCCCCGGTATTCTGGTATTGCGTTGGCTGCCTCACCATTGGTGGCCTGCCAGCACTGGCCCTTTACAAGGCGATCAACACGGCTGACTCCATGATCGGCCACAAGACGCCGCAATATTTACACTTCGGTTGGGCCGCAGCAAAACTCGACGATCTGGTGAATCTGCCCGCTTCACGCCTCACTGCACTGCTTTTCGTGCTGGCCTCGTTGTTTGGCGGCAAGGACCGCGCCTTCAAGGCAGCGAGGGTCACATGGCGAGACGCCCGCCGCCACCGCTCACCCAATGCCGGATGGCCGGAAGCCGCAATGGCTGGCGCCCTCAACATGAAATTTGGTGGCCCGCGCACCTACGGTGGGGAATTTGTGAAACTGCCTTACATGGGTGATGGCCGCGACCACTTCTTGCGCCAGGACATCGACCTCGGTCTTCGCCTGTTCGACCGCAGCATGTGGATTCTGCTGGCGCTGACGGTGGCCTTCGCGCTTATCCTTTGAGGACCAGCGGCAGACCGGCCGCGACAAAGACAACTCTGTCAGCCACTTGCGCCACGCGTTGATTGAGGAAGCCCTGCGCATCACGGAACTGCCGCGCCAACGCATTCTCCGGCACGATGCCCATTCCCACTTCGTTCGATACCAGCACCACATTGGCCGTCATCGCCGGAAGCAATGCGGCCAGCACCTCGGCAAGTCCATGCCAATCTTCATCTGCCAGCATCACATTGCTGAGCCACAAGGTCAGGCAATCGACGAGTATCACCCGGCCTCGCTGATCAATCTCACGCAGCTTGCCCGCCAGATCGTGCGTTAACTCATGGGTGACCCAGGCTGTCCCCCTGTCGGCCTGATGCTTGGCAATGCGGGCGCGCATTTCTTCGTCGAAGGCTTGCGCCGTGGCGACATAGTGGCGTTCGCCATGGCAAAGGCTTTCGGCGTGACGCGACTTACCGGAGCGGGCACCGCCCAGAACCAGCGTCACCGTCACGATTTCACCGCCTGTGCAATGGGCGGCATGCGGGCAATAAAATGACCACGCATGGCATCTGGCCAAAGCTTGAAAGACACTTCACCCGTTTCCGATGCCCCATGGAGATCAAACCAGGCGAGCAGCGCCTCGGCCTGCACCCGCGTCGGTGCGTTGGCGCCGGTCACATAAGAGTAGCGCTCATCATCCCGGAAAACGACGCTGCACGGCCTGGTGCAGTTCCACAGGCAGGCCTGCGTTTGCAGTGAAACATCTGTCCGGCCCTTTTCGGCCAGCAGAACCTGCATTTCGTCGATGAGGATGGCACCCGCACTGCGGCCAGCCTCGTCCAGCTTGCGGCCATCGGCGTGTTTGCAGGTGGTGCAGATGACGATCGCGCGCATGATGATAAAGCTGGCCTAGGCTGAGGGTGAAAGCAGTGTTATGGCTTGGCCTTCCATGGAACGGCCTCCACCAATAGTCAACGCAGCAGCCAGATGAAACTGAACCGCATCGCTTTTGTCGCCTCCGACGCTCCAGCCGCCAAGCGCGCCCTGGCCAAGCTGCACAAGCTCCATGGTACGCTCGACCCGCAATCAGCTGACGTTGTCGTCGCGTTGGGCGGCGATGGTCACATGCTCCAGACCATGCATCGCTTCGTCTCAACCGGCATTCCGGTCTACGGAATGAACCGCGGCTCGGTCGGATTTCTGATGAACGACTACTCCGAGAAGGACTTAGGTGAGCGGTTACACGCCGCCGAAATGACCGTCATTCACCCGCTGAAAATGACTGCTATTGCACAAGGCGGCGGCAAGCAGTCGGCCATTGCTTTCAATGAAGTCTCCCTGCTCCGCCAGCGCCACCAGGCTGCCAAGATCAGGATTTCGGTGGATGGTCAGGTGCGTCTGGAAGAACTGGCCTGTGATGGCATCTTGCTCGCCACGCCGGTTGGCAGCACCGCCTACAACCTGTCGGCCCACGGGCCGATCCTGCCAATCGGTTCGCCGCTTTTGGCCTTGACGCCGATCAGCGCCTTCCGGCCCCGCCGCTGGCGTGGAGCGATCATCCCGCGCAACGCCCAGGTCAGCCTGTCAATTCTCGAACCGGACAAACGCCCGGTCGCGGCTGTCGCCGATCATTTGGAAGTGCGCAATGTGGAAAAAGTGGATATCGCCGAAGACAAGAAACGAGCCGTAAAAATTCTGTTCGATCCCGGCCACAGCCTCGCAGAACGAGTGCTCAACGAACAATTCAAGTTCTGAAGATCACGCCGCGCGCTGGATGTCGGACTTGAGTTGGCGGGCGATCTTGCGCACCCGCTCTTCGGCAAAGCGCCCGACATATTCGATCTGCTTGGCGCGCTCATGGGGTGCCAGCATCTCATAGCGCGTCATCAATGCTTCAAGCAGACGGCGGCCAAAGTTTTCGCGGGTCAGACTGAGGCCCTCTTCGCGAGCTTCCACCACAACGTCGGCAAAGGCCGACAACACGCCTAGGCATGATTGCGGCAGTCCGCACTTGGAAATCATCGACTTCATGCCGCCGCGGCCATACATCAGGCTTGCCGCACGGGCGGGCGCGTATCCGGAGAGATGTGCCAATGAAGCCTCAACCACGCGCATTTCACCGAGGCAGGCGGCCCGTATGATCAGCGCCGGCGTCAGCAGATTCTTGCCGGCAAGAAACGCAATGGCGCGCAACAATTCATCAACTGAAGCGTTTGCCAAAACCTGCAGCACCGCTACGTCTTCGGCATCAGCCACCAGCGCGGATGCGTCATTGGCGGGAAGCCAAGAGCGTTCCGCCATCAATTGCCGCATGCGGCTTGCGGCGCGCTTGGCTTGCGTGATGCGAATGTCGAGCGGCAGGTTGGGCATGGCCAGAAGACGGTCAACCATTGGGCCTGATTGGCCAAGCCGGCTGTAGAGCGCATGCATGTCAGCTTCTTCGAGCTTCACCACTTCGTTGTCCATCAGGGCCAGCACGACCGCAACAGGCGAAGACTTGATGATGTAGGCGGCGGCTTCCGCTGTGATGTCATGACGTGATGCCACGGTACACTGGCGGGCTTCATCACCGACACGCAGCACGGCAACCATGTGCCAGGGATTGAGAGCGGGCGTGAATTTGAGGAAGGGCAGCGCGATTTCGTCCTCTCCTGCGATAACACAAAAGAGCAGGTCGGCGTGGGTGTTTGCAATGGTGGTCAGCTCTTCAGCGAGAACTGCGCGAACCGTGCGATCTTCATCGACAGCGAGTTTCAACATGACTGGCAGTACTGCGAGGCGTTCGCTCTCGGGCGTATCCTCTGAAGCAATCAGCGTGCACAGCTGCCGCACCAGCGCCACGCGGGCACCGACCCCGCCAATATCAATTACGGCTTCCAGAACGGTGATATCCAAACTCTCGGCTGACTCAACTTGCATGACCATACCCACCAACTTTGAAGCAAGGCTAAGGTGCAAGGCTTAACAATCGGTTCACCATGCCCGTTAGGGTTTGGGTAAGAAACAAGGTCGGTTCAGTTGGCTTTTCGCGTCCCGATCAACCCCGACTGACGGAGTTTGAACTTGAGGAGATCCCGGTCGAAGGGTTTGAGCAAAAATTCGGCCGCACCCTCGCGAATGGTTTCGCCCATCGTCTCGAAGTCGGCCTTGTCGGCATAGAAGATCACCACCGGGCGGCCGTGGCGGGGATTGCTGGCCGCAGCCAGTTTCAGGAAGGCCCGTGCGTCAGCCAGTGCAGACGCCTCCATCACCACAACATCCGGGTGATGGTCGCGGCAATAGCTGATGCCATCCTCCGCTGCCGGCATTTCGGCGCAATCAAAACCAAGCTCGGCCATGAGACCTGAAAGCTTGTGACGTTCGCCTGCATTCTTGTCGATCAAGAGACAACTGACCATGTTACGCGACTCTCATTGGGACCATGCCGAACCCCCCGATTACGGCCCGTGCGGGTTCTGCCCTGCACGTATTGCGAGTCCTGCTCCCCGATGGTTAACGGTGTATTAAACAGCTTTTCCACAGCTTATTAACATGGAATAAAGTATTGATAAATTTAAAGAAACAGTGGCTATCAACAGCTTTATCCACCATGGCGAAATTGTGGCGTTCGGGCTCCGTTCACGACTCGCAGAGCGACTCACCCAATTACTAAATTCAACCATAGATGGTAAACCTACGGTCGTCACACGGCCAAGCTTATGATCAGCCTAGTGTCTGGCCCTGTGTCTCGCCTTGTGGATGGACGCGCGATGGGCTCTTGTCGCACCAACGCAAGCCGAAACAATAAGGAGTTGCCATGCCTGCCCTGTGGTTTGAGGATTGCGTCACTGGCACAATTTACCAGCACCCGATCCGCCGCACGGTCACCGAAGCCGACAACATCTTCTTTTCGGCACTCACCTATAACCCGCAGCCGCTACACATCGACAAGGAGTTCTGCAAAGGTACGGAATGGGGCCAGCCGCTGATGAACTCACTGTTCACGCTTGGACTGATGATCGGCATCTCCGTGAATGATCTCACGACTGGCACCATTGTCGCCAACCTTGGCATGAGCGAGGTGAAGTTTCCGGCTCCGCTTTTCCAGGGTGACACCATTCACGTCAGCACACGCATCGCCTCCAGACGCGAGAGCAAGTCGCGCCCAGACGCAGGCATTGTGGAGTTTGATCACCGTGCCTTCAAGCAGGACGGCACGCTGGTGGCACAATGCCTGCGCCAGGTGATGGTGAAAAAGCGCCCAGCCTGATCTGGCCTAATCTGGACGCCGCATCCGCCAGGTGGATTCGACAGTGGCGTATTCGGCATAGCCCAGCCTAGCGATGGGCTTCAGCGCCGCCGTGTTGACGCGGCCATCTTCGATGAAACCGTCATCAATGTGAATACCAACGACGCGACCGACCACAAGGAAATATGGTGTGCGTCCCTCGTCATCCTGCAGTGGCATGGTCTGGTAGTGGCGGCATTCCAGCACCACCGGACTTTCACCGACGCGCGCCGCGCGGATCAGCCGGCACGGTGCAGCAGTCAGCCGCGCGTGCTGGAATTCGTCGACATGCGACGGCAACCTTGCCGACGACGCATTCATCGCCTCGCGCAGATCAAAGGTTGCGAGATTGCAGGCAAACTCACCGGTGGCTTCGATGTTGCTCAAGGTATCCTTGTGGCCACTCGAGCCGAAGGCCACGTAGTGCGGATTCTCCGAGAATGCATTGAAGAAGCTGTAAGGAGCGAGATTGTTCACACCCTCGGCAGACACTGTGGATATCCACCCGATGGGACGCGGCACCACAATCGCCTTGAAGGGATCGAGTGCCAGGCCATGGTCGTTGCGGATGGCATCATAAAACATCAAAGTCTCCGCAGCAGCGCCGGCAATTCGGCAACACTGGCAAGCACATGGTCAGCCAGGTGGGCAATATCCTCATGTGCCGAATTCCCTGAGAGCACAGCAATGGCGAGGCCCGCCTTGCCGATGCGCGCCTCTTCCATGTCGTGGCCATTGTCGCCCACCATGGCAACTTCACCGGGCTGCAAGCCAGTTCTTTCGCAGAACAACTCCACCATGTGCCCCGACGGCTTGGGAATGATCACTGAGTCCGCGCCAATGATGTGCTCGAAATAGTGCTGCACCTCGAGGTGTCCCATCTGCGCGTGGGCCGAGCTGTGGCTGTCATTGGTGGCAATGCCAAGCCTGAAACCCATCTCGCGCAATTCATCAAAGACATGGGACAACACCATGAGAGGTTTGATGAATTGCTTGGCCTGAGGGGCGATATCATTGTCAATGAGCCGGGTGCGTTGCTGCTGCTGCTCCACCGTGAGGCTTGGCCACCAAAGGTTCACAAGTTGTGACGTCGTACCGGCCGCAAGAATGCTTCCGGCCTTGAACACGCCAGTCGCCGGATCATATCCGCCCCGTTGCAGCATCTCCTCCGCATCAGCGGCACCTACGCCAAAATCGCTTGTCAGCATCTGGCGGTACAGCGGCACCCAGGTGCCATTGACTTCAATCAGCGTGCCGTCCTTGTCGAAGAGTATTCCCTTGATGGCCATCAGCCGCTCCACACAGTCAACAGGTTTGCAACATCGGGTCTGGGCCGGTCTTCCAACGGGGCTGACGCCGTGCCGATGAAAATGAAGCCCGCCACCTGCTCGTCAGGCTTCACACCCATGGCCGCCTTGGCACCGTCATCATAGGCGATCCAGTCTGTCTGCCATGTTGCATCAAAGCCATGCGCCTGCGCTGCCAGTTCGAGATTGAAACACACCGCTGCCGCCGACATCTGCTGTTCCCACAGCGGAATCTTTGGGTGCGCGGCTGCTGTCGACACCACGGCCACGACAACAGGAGCACGCAGCAGAAGTCCGGATTGAAAAGCCAATATCTCTGGTCCGTGTTCGGGATGTAAGACCTGCCAGCGCGCCGCAAAGGCTTCTCCGATCTTGCCCCGGGCAGCACCCATGAAGGCGATAAAGCGCCAGGGCGTCAGCTTGCCATGGTCCGGCACGCGCGTCGCCAGGGCCAGCATGTCACGCAGTTGCGCCTCATCGGGTCCGAGACCGGCCATGGCCTTGGCCGATGCCGACTTGCGGGACTTGAGAAATGCCAGAAGCGATGAGGTGTCATTGAATTTTGTCATGGTGCACCCGTATGGCAAAGCCCTGCACCATCGGCAATGCCGACAATTGCAGGGCAGCCATTAACCATTGCTTAAGCAAGTCGTTGCGGCAGGAACTGCGTTGGTGTTGTTTGCTCTTGCCGGCCGAAAGGTTGGGGAGAGCGGCGCTGAACCAGCGCCACGAGAGTGAAAACAGGGGATCGACGAATGGACGCCTGCACCCGTCCTTCGCACACACGCCGTCAGACGAGAGCAGCCAACAGGCTCCGTCTGGCGGCGCTTTTGTGTTGCGCAGGCCTGATCTCGGCAGGCCCCGCCCTGCCCGCCGCCAGTACCCACGACATTGCGCCTGAAAACGAGGCCACCGCGTCGATTTCTCCGTCGGCCCAGCATGAAGTGGCACTCCGCGCAGTTGATCCCGGCGAGGAAATGGCCACCCTTTCGGCGCGCATGACCGACCAGTCCGCCACGCCGGTGAAGGACACAGTCTGGAAAGTGCTGAACTCAGCTGGTGACGTCGTCTATGAGGGAACCGCCACCACGGCGGCAATTGCCCTCCAGCCCGGCTACTACGCCGTCGAAGCCCGCTTCGGGGCCGTGAAGCTCGACGAGACCTTCACCGTGCTTGAAGGCAACAGCATGGAACTTCATTTCGTCCTGAACGCCGGGGCTTTGCGTGTGCTTCCACGTATAAAGGGCCTCGTTTCCAACGACATCACCAGCAGCACGCGGGTCTTCGCGCTCACCGGCAAAGCCAAGGGTCAGCTTGTCAACGAAAGCGCTACCGCTGGTGAAGTCATCAATCTCACCGCCGGGCAATATCGCATTGAAAGCCGTCTCATCCGGGGCAACGCCGTCGCCGTCATGGACGTGAAGGTACAGCCCGGCGTGATGAGTGCCGTCGAAATCGATCATCGTGCTGGCCTCGCCCGCCTGTCGTACGTGGGCGCACCGAGCGCCAAAGTCGAATGGGACATCATGCGTGGGTCCACAGTGGAACTCGCCCACATCACCGGACTCAACGCCAGCGTGGTGTTGCGGCCCGGCAACTACATCGCCGTTGCTCGCATTGGCAATGAACGCCTCACCGCCACATTCCAGATCAAGGAAGGCGAAGCCCGCGACATCATGCTGGGGAATTGAAGCTCACTCTGGCAAAGGAATGAACTCTTTCTCGTCGCCTGGCACGATGGCAAAGCGGGCGCGTTTCCAGTCATCCTTGGCCGCTTCGATCTTGTCTTTCGAGGACGAGACAAAATTCCACCAGATGTAGCGCGGCCCGTCCATAGGTTCTCCGCCCAGCATCATGAAGCGTGCGCCCGTGCGCGATGAGATGACAATGGGGTCGCGCCGATGGAAGACGACGAGGCGGCCCGCTTCATGCGTTTCACCTGACACTTCGATGCTGCCTTCTGAAACATAAATGCCACGTTCCTCGTGATCCGTGGGCAACGGCAGGCGGCCTCCGGCGTCGAGCATGACTTCGGCATAGAACAAGTCTGAGTGCGTCTTGACTGGCGATGACGCACCATAGATCGAACCCGCAATCACTCGTACCTTGCGCGGCCCGTCTTCAAGCAGGGGCAACGCCGCGTCATCGACATGTTCGAAGCCAGGGGCCGTGTCTTCGTGCTGCTTGGGCAACGCCACCCAACTCTGGATGCCATAGACTTTCTGCCCAGCGCTGCGTTGCATCGGCGGTGTGCGTTCAGAGTGCACAATACCTTTGCCCGCAGTCATCCAGTTCAGTTCACCGGGTCTGATATACCTGGTCAAAACCGAGATTGTCCTTGTGCTGGATCACGCCGTCGTAGACCCACGTGACGGTGGACAAACCGATGTGCGGATGTGGCCGGACATCCAACCCCTGCCCGGATTTCATCAATACCGGACCGAACTGGTCGAAAAAAATGAAGGGGCCGACCATCTGCCGCTGCGCCGAGGGCAGCGCACGGCGCACTTCAAAATCACCAATGTCACGCGCCCGCGGCACGATCACGGTTTCAATGGCATCCGCCGCCGCAACATCACCCGGCAGCGGATCGGGAATGTGGGGAAGGGTCATGGTGCACCTCCGATTGCGGCCCGGACGATGGGGGCGACCTTGGTTCCCATGAGTTCTATGGCACGCAGCTGTTCTGAATGTGGCACTGTACCAATCGCCATCTGCACCAGAATGCGGGTGTTTCCGAAAATGGAATGCAATTCGATGATGCGCGCCGCCACATGTTCCGGATCGCCGACAATGAGATTTCCCGTGGGGCCAGCCGATGCTTCAAAATGCGGTCGCCCTTGCGCAGGCCAGCCGCGCTCGCGGCCAATGCGGTTCATCACTTCGATGTGGGCGGCAGCATAAACGTCTTTCGCCTTGGCGGTCGTATCGCTGACAAAGCCATGCATATTCAGGCTGAGCTGAATTGTCTTGGCATCATGGCCTGCCTTGGCGTGGGCCTCGCGGTAGAGATCATAAAACGGTGCAAAGCGGCTGGGGTCGCCACCGATGATCGCCAGCGCCATCGGCAGATCAAGCGTCGCCGCGCGCACCACCGACTGCGGCGTCCCACCAACGGCAATCCAGATCGGCATCTTCTTCTGCTCGGGGCGCGGATAAATGCCGAGATTGTTGATCGAGGGGCGAAGCGCGCCGGTCCAAGACATGCGTTCCTGTTCGCGCAGCTTCATCAAGAGGTCGAGCTTCTCGGCAAAGAGCGCATCATAGTCATCGAGATCGTAGCCGAACAGCGGATAGGACTCGATGAACGAGCCCCGCCCCGCCATGATTTCGGCCCGGCCATTGGAAATGCCATCAACGGTGGAGAATTGCTGGAACACCCGCACCGGATCATCCGAACTCAAGACCGTCACGGCACTGGACAGGCGGATGCGCTTGGTCCGCGCCGCCCCCGCCGCCAACGCCACGGCAGGCGATGACACGGCATAGTCTGGCCGGTGATGCTCGCCCACGGCAAAGACATCGAGCCCGACCTGATCAGCGAGTTCCATTTCCTCAACAAGATTGCGCAAACGCTGCCCCGCCAGTTCCGGGTGCCCGGCAGCAACGTCAGCGAAAGTGTAAAGTCCGATTTCCATGATGCGCCTCTTATAAGCTGGATTTATTTGGAACTTATTTTGTTACTTTTCAAGGATCGACAGCGGTCACTGCAATATTTGACCTCGTCCCAAGACCTTTTCCCACTTTTTGCGCCAGGTAAATGGCCGCCCGCAGGCAACGCAAGCCTTGCCGGCAAGTTGGACTTGGCGACGCCTCGCATCAGCCCTTGCCGCGCAAAGTCGAGCGCCCGCCATCAACGCCGATCACTTGCCCGGTGATCCAGCCTGCTTGCGGCGAAAGCAGCAATGCACCCAGTGCCGCCGCATCTCCGGCGTGCCGAGCCGCTGCAGAGGATGCATGGTGGCGATGGCGGCAGCCGTTTGCGGATTCCCCGTTATGAAGCTGGCCAGCGGCGTCTCTGTGAGTGATGGTGCGATGGCATTGACCCTGATCTTGGGAGCGAGTTCCGCCGCCAACGTTCGCGTCAACCCTTCCACCGCCCCCTTGGCCATGGCCACAGAGGCATGAGAGGCAAACCCCTGCTGCACCGCCACGGTCGAGAACAAGAGCACGGAGGCGTTTGGTTGTTCGGACGCCTTGAGCGCAGGCAATGCCGCCTTCACCGCCCGGAATGCTCCCAAAGCATTCAACTGAAAATCCGCCAACGCCTCTGCCTCGGTGACGCGGGAGAGAGGTTTCAAGTTGATCGAACCAACACAATAGGCAAGACCATCAACGACCGCACCTGCAGCCGCAATGGCCTCCTCAAGCTCCCCCGGTTGCATGACATCTGCCACGGCATGAGACGCACCAAGTTCCGCAGCCAACGCAGCAAGCCGCTCCCCATGGCGCGAAATCAAGTGCAGCGCAGTACCCTGCGCAGCCAACGTACGCGCCAATGCTCCGCCGATGCCTGACGTTCCGATGACAATGAGTTTGGGCATGATCGTCTCCTACGTTCCCATGCCGACTTCAGTTCACCTCAAATCCGGTGGCACCGCCTCTGCTTTCAGCGCCGCAATCGCATCCATCAGGCTCATCGACTTCTGGTCCTGCGAACCGAGCCTCCGCATGTTGACCGCCTGCTCTTCCATCTCGCGCTTGCCCACCACCAGGATCACCGGAACTTTCACCACAGAATGTTCGCGGACCTTGTAGTTGATCTTCTCGTTGCGCAGATCAACATCGACACGCAGCCCGGCATCCTTCAGCTTCTTCCCAACCTCAACGGCATAGGCATCCGCATCTGACGTGATCGTGCACACAACAATCTGTTTCGGTGCCAGCCACAGCGGGAAATGGCCCGCGTAGTTCTCGATCAGAATTCCCAGGAACCGTTCCATCGAGCCGCAGATGGCGCGGTGGATCATGACGGGCACATGCTTGTTGCCATCTTCGCCAATATAAAACGCGCCAAAGCGCTCCGGCAGGTTGAAGTCCACCTGCGTGGTGCCGCACTGCCAGTCGCGGCCGATGGCATCGCGCAACACATATTCGAACTTGGGGCCATAGAAGGCCCCCTCGCCCGGGTTGATCGCCGTCTTGATCTTGCCGTCGGAAGCCGCAGCGATCTGTTCCAGCACCTTGCCCATGATGGCTTCGGCGCGGTCCCAGGCTTCGTCCGATCCCACGCGTTTTTCCGGCCGCGTCGAAAGCTTGACGACGATCTGCTCAAAACCGAAATCGCGATAGGTCGAGAGAATGAGATCGTTGATCTTCAGGCACTCATCAGCCATCTGCTCTTCGGTGCAGAAGATGTGTGCATCGTCCTGGGTGAAGCCACGCACCCGCATCAGGCCGTGCAATGCGCCACTTGGTTCATAGCGGTGCACATTGCCAAATTCTGCAAGACGCATGGGCAATTCGCGATAGCTGCGCAGGCCGTGCTTGAAAATCTGCACGTGGCCCGGGCAATTCATCGGCTTGATGGCATAGATGCGGTCACCATCTTCGGCTTCTTCGCCCGCTGGCGTGGCGCCGAACATGGCCTCCTTGTACCAACCCCAATGGCCCGACGTTTCCCACAACGATTTGTCGAGCAACTGCGGGGCATTCACCTCGTCATAGCCGAGACGGTCCAGACGGCGGCGCATGTAGGCGATGAGCTGCTGGAACATGGTCCAGCCCTTGGCATGCCAGAACACCACACCCGGTCCCTCTTCCTGGAAATGGAACAGGTCCATCTCGCGGCCAAGCTTGCGGTGATCACGTTTTTCGGCTTCTTCGAGCGCTGTCACATAGGTGGCAAGGTCCTTGTCGTTATGCCAGGCCGTGCCGTAGATGCGGGTCAGCATCGGGTTGTTGGAATTTCCGCGCCAATAGGCTCCAGCCACTTTCATCAACTTGAAGGCAGACCCGATCTTGCCTGTTGATGGCATGTGCGGCCCACGGCAAAGATCAATCCAACCGCCCTGGTCATAGAACTTGATGTCTTCGGTGCCGGGGATGGCGTCCACCAGTTCCACCTTGAACATTTCTCCCTTGGCGCGGAAAAATTCCTTCGCTGCCTCGCGGCTCTTCACCGACTTGGTGAATGGCTTGTCGCGCTGGATGATTTCCCGCATCTTCTTTTCGATGGCCGGAAAGTCGGCCGGCGTGAACGGCTCGTTGCGCTGGAAGTCATAGTAGAATCCGTTTTCGATCACCGGGCCGATGGTCACCTGCGTACCGGGGAACAATTCCTGCACCGCTTCGGCGAGCACATGGGCGCAGTCATGGCGGATGAGTTCAAGCGCGCGAGGATCATCCCGCACCACAATTTCAAGCGTGGCATCCGCCGTCAGCGGATCAGACAGGTCGGAAAGCGCGCCATTGATGACCGCAGCGACAGCCTTTTTTTCGAGCGATTTGGAAATGGCGGCGGCTACCTGTCCCGCCGTTGTTCCCGCTTCAAACTGGCGGCTGGCGCCATCGGGGAATGTCACGTTGATCATTGTCAGTCCTTCCTGCCCACTCCCGGCCACAGACCCGGGTAGGTCAAATCAAAAGCAATATCATGCACATGCCTCCTCAACTCGGGGAGGTCAAGAACCCCGCAAAAACGCGTGAAAATTAAGGCTTTCTCAAGTTTTGCGAAACCGCATGTTAACCTTAACAAGTCATCTTGAGCCCACTGACTGCGTTAACTGTAACTGGGTATCAATATGAAAAAGCTTCTTCTTGCACTTGCACTTTCTGCTGCGGCCTTCGCGCCGTCGGCTTCCTCTCTTGCCGCCGATCTTGATGTTCCGCCGCCTCCGCCGGTCGAAGAGCTTCGTCCTGCTACCTATGACTGGACCGGCTTCTATGTCGGTGCCTGGGTTGGCGCTACATGCATTGACGGCGAACTCACCGACAATGGTGGTCCAACTGATTTGGGAAATGTCTGGCTGCGGCTGGAAGGGCGGCGCACTTGCCGGCTACAATCAACAGTTCGACCAGTGGGTGGTCGGCCTCGAAGGAGACTGGGGCATGTCGGGTGACATTGCCACCAACGAAGAAGCCGGTGGCGACTTCGCTTTCTCCATGGATCACATCGCCACCATGCGCGCCCGTTGGGGTATCGCATTTGACGACACCATGTTCTTTGTAACGGGCGGCGGTGCCTGGGCCCGTGGCGATCTCGACGGTATCATCGCTGCAGATCCGAACCACATGAAGAGCAACCATTGGGGCTGGACCGTCGGTGGTGGCGTGGAACATGCCGTCACGGATCAATTCCGCCTCAAGCTCGACTACCTCTATACCCGCTTCAATGGCGACCACAATGTCAGCACCGTTTGCGCCGGCATATGCGATGTCACCATCAAGGACTTCGAAGATCACGAAATTCGCCTGGGCGCCATCTGGGCTTTCTGATCGAAGCACAACGATATGACCACGAAAGGCCGGAGCAATCCGGCCTTTTTCTATTTGTGATGCGCGCAATCCGGGTGCTCTGGTACTGGATCAAAGCCCTCCCCGCCCCACGGGTGGCAGCGCACGATGCGCCGCAACGCCAGCCTCCCGCCACACATCACCCCATGTTTTTCGATCGCTTGCCGCGCATAGTCCGAACATGTCGGAAGAAAGCGGCAACGCCGACCCATGACAGACGATAAGGTAAGCTGGTAGACCCTGATCAGCAGCAGCAACGCGGATTTCATAGGAGCAACTTAGTGTCCCACCCACAGAAGCCCAACATCCTTTTTGTGATGGCCGACCAGCTTGCCGCACAATATCTGCCGTTCCATGGGCATCCGCTGGTGCAAACCCCGCATCTCTCCCGTCTGGCGGCAGAAGGCGTGGTATTCGAGAATGCCTACTCGACCAGCCCGTTGTGTGCACCCGCCCGCGCCACGGTGATGAACGGCCTGCTGCCGTCGCGCACCGGCGTGTACGACAATGCCGCCGAGTTCCCCTCCGCCATTCCGACCTGGGCGCACTACCTTCGCCACATGGGCTACCGCACCTGCCTGTCCGGCAAAATGCACTTCGTTGGGCCCGACCAGTTGCACGGGCTGGAAGAGCGCCTGACCACGGATATCTACCCGGCGGATTTTGGCTGGACCCCGGACTGGCGATTGAAGCAAGAGCGCATCGACTGGTGGTACCACAACATGACCAGCGTCCTGCAACCCGGCATCGCCGAGATTACCAACCAATTGGAATTTGACGACGACGTGCTGTTCCAGGCGCAGCGCAAAATTTATGACCACGCCCGCTTCAACGCAGATAGACCCCTTGCTTTGATGACCTCATTCACCCACCCGCATGATCCCTATGCGGCGAGGAAGCAGTTCTGGAACCTCTACGACGATGCCGACATCGACTTGCCAAAAACGCCGCCGATCAATCACAACTGGCGCGACGCCCACCACCAGCGCCTGCACGACATGTCCGCCATGGATGACTATGTAGTGGCCGAACAAGACATCCGATCCGCTCGCCACGGCTACTACGCCAACATTTCCTACGTGGACAATTTGGTTGGCCAGTTGCTCGACACGCTCGAAGCAACAGGACTTCTCGACAACACGGTTGTCGTATTCACCGCCGACCACGGTGATTTTCTGGGCGAGCGCGGCTTGTGGTATAAAATGAGTTTCCTTGAACCGTCTGCCCACGTTCCGCTGCTGATCTGGTCACCAAAACGATTTAAGCCGCGCCGCGTGAGGGAACCCGTTGGGCTAGCCGATCTACTCCCTACGCTCGCCGACATCGCTCATGGCACTTCACTTCCGCTCGCCCGAAAAGTGGATGGCCGCTCCTTGTTGCCTCTGCTTGAGGGCGCAGCGGAAGATGCCGACGCGACGTGCTGGGGCGAGTATCTCGCGGAAGGCACTGTCTCGCCCATGTACATGCTGCGGCGCGGCCCGTGGAAGTTTGTCCACGCTCCCACAGACCCGGATCAGCTGTTCAACCTCAGCGACGATCCGTTGGAACTGAACAATCTCGCCGACAAGCACCCTCTGGCAAAATCAATGCGCCGGGAAGTCGAAGCGAAGTTCGACATCCCGAGTATTCATGCCGCCGTTCTGGAAAGCCAGCAAGCCCGATTGATGATGTTCGAGGCCATGAAAAAAGGCAGTCTCTTCCCGTGGGATTTCCAGCCGCTGCGCAAGGCCTCTGAGCAATACACCCGCAATCACATGAGCGTCACCGACCGCGACCTGCAATCGCGTTATCCGCAAGCGCCGGACGTTGAAGACAAGCGGGTGAAGTGAGTCAGAGGGTCGGCGCATCCCGGAAGAACGGCAAATTCATGAAGGTCATCAGGCCTTCCGAGAGCAGCAGATAAACCAGTCCAAAAACTGCAGCAGCTATCACCGTCGTCACCAGCACTTTCCAGCGCAGCCCATGGGCCACCGGAGCACCGGTGTCATTTCCTGCCTCCACGGTCTTGCCCGCCTCGTCAGCGTTGCGGACGCCGAACGGCAAGACTGCGAACAGTACGGTCCACCAGATGATGAAGAAGATGGCAGTGGCGGAAACCCAACTCATGCCTGCTCCAGTTCTATGAGTGTGCCGTTGAAGTCTTTCGGATGCAGGAACAGCACCGGTTTGCCGTGCGCTCCGATTTTTGGCGCGCCATCGCCAAGTACGCGCGCGCCCGTCGCCTTCAAGGTATCGCGTGCTGCGAGAATATCCGCCACTTCGAAGCACATGTGATGAATGCCACCAGATGTATTCTTGGCGAGAAAGGCAGCAATGGGCGAATTTTCGCCCAACGGTTCCAAGAGCTCAACCTTGCTGTTGGGTAGTTCCACGAACACCACTGTCACGCCATGGGCAGGTTCCGGCTGCGGTGCAGAAACTTTTGCGCCCAACGCGTTTTTGTAGAGTGCCGTTGCCGCCGCAAGGTCAGGCACGGCAATGGCAACATGGTTCAATCGGCCAATCATCAGGTTACTCCGGTTTGCCTGTCATACTTGCTTGTCACATGGAGCACGGCGCGTACCCGTTCAATGCGTCCTTTGGCCCAAGGATTGGGAGAGTTTTTCCTGCAACATCTGCCGGGCCTGCGGCATGTCTATGCTGCGCGGACCAAACACATGCCGCTCGAGGAAATATCCGGTGAGGCGCAAACCTTCCATCACGTCGCCCGGCGCGTGCTGGTTTTCGCCGCGCAGAAATGCCGGAAGCTGAAACAGCTTGGCATGATATGGCCGCCCCGCTTCGCCACTGACCGCCCGCCCCGTCTTGGGCGACACATAAATGAGATCAGCCACCGTGCCGGTTGCGGCACATTTGGACAGATCAAGCCCAAAACCCAGTTCATCCAGCAAACCCATTTCCCAGCGCACCAGCAATGCCGGCCACACCTCATCCTGGTCAATTGCTTCCAGCACCACCTGCATGGCACCAAACAAGCGTGGATGCGGTTCACGTTCCGGCAGCAACTGGGCCAGCGCCGTCAACGATGACAGCGCCATCAGCCGCAAAGGTTCGTCGATGATCAGCCCTGCCTGCAAATGCAGGGGTTCGAAAACAAAATGGCCAAGGTGTTCTTCAAGCCGTGCCCGCCACACGCAAGCGACGTGATTGCCCGGTTGCAACACCGGGCGCATGGTGCGCGAGCGTCCGCCCCGCACCAGACCTAGGCACCGGCCGTGACCCTGCGTCAGAAGCTCGGCGATGGCTGAAGTCTCGCCATGCGGCTTGACGCCCAGAACTATGCCCTCATCGCGCCATTCCATGGCGGGAGATTACAGCGTCAGGCCCATCATGCGCAAACGTTCCGGGTCTTCGGCCCAGTTCTCGCGCACCTTGACGAACATGAAAAGATGCACCCGCCGCCCGAAGGCCAGCTCCATGTCGGCACGGGCCAGTTGTCCCAGTGTCTTGGCCATCTGCCCGCCCTTGCCCAGGACAATAGCCTTCTGGCCGTCGCGGGCCACGAAAATGACCTGCTTGATCTTGACTGAACCATCCTTCATTTCTTCCCAGGATTCGGTTTCTACCGTCGAGGAATAGGGAAGCTCCTCGTGCAGTCGCTCGTAGATTTTTTCGCGGGTGATTTCGGCGGCAATGAAACGCAAATTGACGTCCGCCGTCTGGTCTTCCGGATAGTGCCACGGACCCACTGGCATCTGCTCCACCAACTCGGCCTTGAGCTTGGCCACGCCGGAACCCGTCAACGCCGACACCATGAATGTCTTGCGTGAAAGGATAGGCCTCATTCAGCTTCTGCGACAACGGCAGCAAATGCTCGGGCCGCACCAGGTCCGTCTTGTTGATGACCAGCGTAGCCTTGGTGCCATGCTTCATCAGATGGGCAATGATGCCCTGCACCTGATCATCCATCCCGCGCCTTGCATCAACCAGCACCATCACCGCATCAGCCTCGGATCGCACCTGCCCAGGCATTGTCGACCATGGCCGTATCCAGCCGCCGCTTGGGTACGAAAATGCCCGGCGTATCGACCAGCACCACTTGTGCATCACCTGCAATGAATATGGCGCGGATGCGGGCCCGCGTCGTCTGCACCTTGTGACTGACAATGGAAATCTTGGATTCGACAAGCTGGTTCACCAGCGTCGACTTGCCCGCATTGGGTGCTCCAATGATCGCCACAAAGCCAAAGCGTTGTGACGGTGTGGACGTTTCGGTTTGTTCCGTTGTCATCTCAACTGTTCTCGGGCGATGAAGGCGGCTGCTGCCGCCATTTCTGCCGCCTGTTTGGTGGGCCCTGCCCCATCGGCAGCGGCGTGTTTCTCAATCGTCAGCCGCACGGTGAACTGCGGCTTGTGTTCGGGACCCTGACGTCCCGCCAGTTCATAACGCGGCAATGGCAAGGCCTTCGCCAACGCCCATTCCTGCACAAAGGTCTTGGCGTCTTTCTGTACTGTATCAGGTTTCTTCAGCGCCTCGGTCCAATAACGCAGGACCAGCGTTCGTGCCGGTTCCAGTCCGCCGTCGATGTAGATGGCGCCGATCAGGGCTTCCACTGCATCGCCCAGCACCGACTTCATCTTGTGCACGCCAGATCTCTTTTCGGTGTCTCCGACCTTGATGAACTCGGCCAACCCCATGGCCAGGCCGACCTCCGCGCACACTTCCCCGCGCACAATGGCACTGTGCCGGGCCGCCAGCATGCCTTCCTTTTCCTTGCTGTGATTGTGGAACAGCGCATCGGCAATAACCAGTGACAGGACCCGGTCGCCGAGAAATTCCAGCCGCTCATAGTCCTTGGCCTTGCGGCTCGAAGAACCATGGGTCAGCGCCTGGTGCAGAAGTTCCACATCCTTGAAGACATAGCCCACACGTTCGCTGAGCTGTGCCAGGGGAGGCTTGCTGGACGAAGCCGCCGCCACCATCAGATCAGGTTGAAGAAGCGCAGCCAGCGCGTCATGAACGGCCATTCCCACGGGCGCCACAACACTGCTTCAGGCGAAATCGAGAAGAAAATGATATCGGCGCGGCCAACGAAATTCTCGATCGGCACATAGCCAACCACATCGAGGAAGCGCGAATCCTGTGAATTGTCTCGGTTGTCACCCATCATGAAGTAGTGGTTTTCCGGCACCACGTACACGTCGGTGGTGTCGGCTCCGCCCATGGGACTGGAATCAAGCACCGAATAGGTCACGCCATTGGGCAGGGTCTCACGGAATTGCGGGATGGGAATTCCACCGCCACCCTCCTGATCGGAATCGACGTAATCCTCGATTCGCTCCTTCGGCACGGCCACATCATTGATGAAGAGCACGCCATCCTTCATCTGGATACGGTCGCCCGGCAGGCCGATCACGCGCTTGATGTAGTCGATCTCGGTGTTGGTCGGGAGCTTGAAGACGGCGACGTCGCCGCGCTTGGGCGTGTCAGCCAGAACCTTGCGTCCGGGGAAATCGACCGGACAGCAGCTGACGATATTGGTATCGCGAAAGCCCAGTGAGAAGTTGAAGGAATACTTCCCATATCCGTAGGAAAGCTTTGAGACAAATAGATAATCTCCAACCTTCAGGGTTGGGTACATGGACGAAGACGGAATGTTGAAGGGCTGGTAGAAGAAGGTGCGGACAAAGAAGGCGATGGCCAACGCCTGGATGATGACCTTTGCGGTTTCCCACAGGCCCTCATCTTGCTTGCGGCCCGATGAACGTCGGGCAGCCAGCGTATGGTCTTCCTTGTGCATGAACTTTCGGCCGCGCGATCGGCCCCTCAAAGAAACTGAACGTTAATTATAGCTTGTCAGGCACATGGGTCGCAATCTTGGCAATTGCAAGCCACAGTCTTGTTGCGCATTTGCAACAGTCAGAGTGCCTCGATGATGACGATGGCCTGGGCCATGGGGTATTCGTCGGTCATGGTCAGGTGCACCTTCGCCGTAAGCCCGGGCGGTGTCAGCCGGACCAGCCTTGCCGCCGCACCCTCCGTCAGGTGCATGGTGGGCTTGCCCGAGGGTTCGTTCACCACCCCCATGTCGCGCCAATACACACCCTGGCTCAGGCCGGTACCCAGCGCCTTGGAGCAGGCCTCCTTGGCGGCAAACCGTTTGGCATAGGACGCCGCCCGCTCGGCCCGGCGGTCAGACTTGCGTTGCTCGGTTTCGGTGAACACCCGCGCCGTGAAGCGCGCACCGTGCCGCTCAAGCGTTTTTTCGATCCGCCGGATGTCGATGATATCGTTGCCGATTCCAATGATCATTTGGTGAGTCCACGGCTCCCAGGTTTGATCGCCGGGATCGCGGCAAGCTCAGGCGGCAGGGCATCGGCGGGAAAGGTTGGCACATCAAGCTGGGCCAGCGCGAACAGCGGTACGCCGACGTCAGCCTTACCGGCGGAACGGTCAATGAGGCAGGCCGCAGCAATAGTGTTGCCGCCATCTGCAGTGATCCCCTCGATGCATTCTCGTGACGACAAGCCCGTCGTTACGATGTCTTCCACCATGAGCACGCGCGCGCCCTTGGCGATGTCGAAGCCACGGCGCAACACCAACTTGCTGTCGACACGCTCATAGAAGATCGATGGCACACCCAATTGCCGCGCCATCTCGTATCCGACGACAACCCCGCCCATGGCTGGTGAGACCACCAGGTCAATGGCGCCAACTCCGCCAGCTTTGACCTTCGCCGCGAGGGCCGCACACAGCCGTTCCGCCCGTTTCGGGTCCATCAATACGCGCGCGCATTGCAGGTAGCGCGGGCTGCGCAGGCCCGAGGAGAGTATGAAATGCCCCTCCAGCAGCGCACCCGCAGCGCGAAATTCGTTCAGAACATCTTCGTGTGTCAGCATGACTTACCCTGTGACGCGCTCCACCCGGGTCACGCTTGGCTTGCTCTTTAGGCCATTCATGATGTCGTTCAAATGCCGGTTGTCGAAGACTTCCACAAGAATGGTGAGATCGAAAAAGTCGGTAATTCCCTCGCGCTTCATGAGCTGCAATTCATCGATGTTGCCAGCATGCTCGCCAATGACTTGAGCCACCTGTGCCAGCGCACCAACTTCATTGACGAGGGCAAGGTGGATGCGGGCCGGGAAACGTTGCCCCTCCTCCGCCACCCCCCAGGCCAGATCAACCCAGCGCTCCGGCTGGCTGTCGAACTGTTCGAGTGCTTGCGCGAAGATCGGATAGATGGTGATCCCTTCACCCGGCGTCACGATGCCGACAATGCGCTCACCCGGAACTGCTCCCGTCACCGGATGGAATCTGATCGCCGTGCCAGCCGAAGCACCGCGAACCGGGATGGCTGACGGTCCACTCTTTGACGACTTTTTCTGCGTCAACTTGCGCCGCGCCGCCCGCACATCGACTTCATCTACGGCAATGCCCAGCGCTTTCAGAATGTCAGTGGCAGAAAGATCGCCCTTACCCACCGCCGCCAGCGCATCATCGGCGTTCTTGTGGCCAAGCCGCAGCACCGCAGCGGCAATCTGCTTTTCCGAGTACTCGACCTTGTGTCGCTCAAGGAGCTTGGTCACGATTTCACGGCCAAGGCCGGCAAACTGCTTGCGGATGGCAGCGCGCGTTGCCCGGCGGATGGCGGCCTTGGCCTTGCCGGTGACAGCTATCGCCTCCCAGGCCGCTGGCGGAACCTGGGCTTCAGAACGGATGATTTCACATTCGTCACCATTTGCCAGTTGCGTCACCAGCGGCGCATGGCGGCCATTGATGCGGCAGCCAACGCAGCTGTCACCAATCGAGGTATGCAACGCATAAGCGAAATCAATCGGCGTGGCGCCGCGCGGCAAGGCGATGAGCTGGCCCTTGGGGGTGAAACAAAACACCTGGTCGTGGAACAGCTCCAGCCGCGTATGCTCGAGGAATTCCTTCGGACTGTCGCCTTCCTGCAGAACCTCCATCAGATGGCGCAGCCAGCGGTAGGCACTGGACTCTGCCCCACCTTCACGTGCCCCCGACTCTGCAACCTTCACCTCGGCGGTGTCCTTGTAGAGCGCATGGGCGGCCACGCCGCGTTCGGCAATCTCATGCATGATGCGGGTGCGGATCTGCATCTCGACGCGCATGTGATGCGGTCCGACGATGGTGGTGTGCAGTGAGCGATAGTCGTTCTGCTTTGGCGTCGAGATGTAGTCCTTGAAACGCCCGGGCACTGCGCGCCAGGCGCGATGCACCATGCCAAGCGCCCGGTAGCAATCGTCCAGCGTATCGACAAGCACACGAAAGCCGAAGATGTCAGACAGCTGATCGAGCGAGAGATGCTTGCGCTCCATCTTGCGCCAAATTGAATACGGCCGCTTCTCGCGGCCGAAAACCTGCGTGATCAGTCCGCGGTCCTCGAAAAGCTTCTGCAGCGCACCTTCGATTTCCTTGAGAACGTTGCCACTTTCCGCATGCAGGCGGTCGAGGCGGTCGCAGATGATGCGGTTGGCTTCCGGATTGAGAATGCGAAAGCAGATATCTTCCATTTCGTCGCGCACCAGCTGCATGCCCATGCGGCCCGCCAGCGGCGCATAAATATCCATGGTTTCCTGGGCAATGCGCGTCCGCTTTTCTGGCTTCACATGCTCAAGCGTGCGCAAATTGTGCAAACGGTCTGCCAGCTTGACCAGAAGAACGCGCACGTCCTTCGACATGGCGAGCAGCAGCTTGCGCAGATTTTCAGCCTGCGTCGCCTCGCGCGTCACCCGGTCGAGTTGCTTGATCTTTGTCAGTCCGTCGACCAGCGAGGCAATTTCCGGCCCGAATTTTTCGCCGATTTCTTCGGTGGTCGCACCTGTGTCTTCAATCGTGTCGTGCAGCAGCGCCGCCGCAATCGTCGCATCATCAAGTTTCATGTCAGCGAGGATCGCCGCCACTTCCAGGGGATGATTGAAATAGGCCTCGCCGGACTCGCGCTTTTGGTTGCCGTGCGCCTTCATGGCATAGACATAGGCCCGGTTCAGCAGGTCCTCGTCGGCATCCGGATCGTAGCGCGTCACCCGCTCGACCAACTCGTATTGGCGCATCATTGTGGCACCACTCTACAAGCACCACTCCACAAAAAGAAAGGCCGGGGTCGGGCCCCGGCCTTCGAAAAGCTATTGCGACGGAAAATTCAGTAGCCGTTGCGTTGGCTGCCGGGGCTTTCGGCCGGCGGCATGCCTTCGAGGCCACGCAGCAGCTCTTCTTCCGTCATCTGCTCGAGTTCCGTCGATTCTTCGTTCTGGTCGTTGACCATCACCATGTCGCCCGACTGGGCGATCAGCGGCACTTCGGTCTCTTCTGGTTCGTCCACTTCCACATGCTTTTGCATGGCGTGAATGTATTCTTCACGCAGATCATCCTTGTTGATGGTCTCGGACGCGATTTCGCGCAGGGCCACGACCGGATCCTTGTCGCGGTCGCGGTCAACGGTGAGCGGGGCCCCCTGTGACACCAAACGGGCACGGTGGGCAGCAAGCAGAACCAGCTCGAAGCGGTTCGGCAACTTGTCAATGCAGTCTTCGATGGTGACGCGCGCCATGAAGCGAGGACTCCTTGGAATGATGGGAATTGAGGCGGCTTCTAACCACTCCAGCCCGGGAATGCAAGCAAGGTGGTGGCGCAGGCGCCCATTCGCGCCTGCTCACCTTGTATGCTGTCACAACACCCTGTTGGTACAGAGCCTCCTGTCGAACAGGAGTGGTGCGGCCGAAAGGACTCGAACCTTCACGGGTCTCCCCGTTACCACCTCAAGGTAGTGCGTCTACCAATTCCGCCACGGCCGCATGCCGATTTGTGAAGCGGGCGGGTGATTAACAGGCGGTTGCCACAAGCGCAACCCCCACAGCAGCAACTCAGTGAAAGCATGGCAAAAGCACACTTTGCGATCGGCCATGGTTAACAGCATATTCCATTTTTATCGCGCAATTTCATCAACTTGCACCACCGTATTGAACGCCGTTGCAAGACGCCGGGTGTAGTGTGGTCCTCACAAGAAAAAACAGATGGGGAAGCAAAATGTTGAAGAACAGCGCAGTGGGGGCAGCACTGCTCATCACCGCCATTCTCCCGCAAACGGCTTATGCCCTGAACGCGGTGACGGAATCAGCGACGATAACGGCTCCAGCCTTCACGCCCGAATTCGGCAAGGCCCGTCCCCCTATCGGCTTCGTGCGTTTTTGCGCGGAAAACCCTGGGGAATGCCGCAATCGCAACAGCCGCGCCAAGCGCATCGCCATGGATCCGGATCGTTGGAACCTGCTGTACCAGGTCAATACCTACGTCAATGGCAAGATTGCTCCTGTGAGCGACCTCGAACTCTATGGCGAAGCCGAGCGCTGGACCTACCCGGTCGATGCCGGTGACTGTGAGGACTACCTGCTGCTGAAGAAGCGCTATCTTGAGGGCCTGGGCTTCAGTTCCGAGGCCTTGCTCATCACCGTGGTGCTCGATGAACAGAAGCAAGGACATGCCATTCTGACGGTTGTCACTGACAAAGGTGATTTCATTCTCGACAACCGCCGCAACGATATAACCCGCTGGAAGGATACGAAATATGCCTTCCTCAAGCGGCAGTCCCAGACCAACCCGCGCCAGTGGGTGGCCCTGGTGAAGGAAAAGACCATCGCAACAGGGTCCGTGGGCACAAGTCCCCCGAACTGACCTCAAGCGATCAGAGTTAGGCCCGGCCGGCGTCCCCCATCCCCCAAACCGCCGGGCTTCTCGGAGCCGGCACCGTCCCACCCGGTGTCGGCTCCACCTTTTTTCCACAGCGAGAACGTCCATTCCCACCGCAAGTCTGTGATGCTCAAGGCCGGGATCCTTAAGGATTGAACGGTCCCATTAACCAATCAGTAACACTATGGTTGCTTCCGCGCACGCAATGTAAGAGTCTTAATGAAGAGTTAATTGCGTGGGTGGGCGTAAATGAGCAAGTTGGCGGGAATACTTGTGGCTGCGGTTCTGGGGGGACTGGCCATGAGTGCAACAATTGGGGCCGCAAGAGCATCGGATGGCGGCAACTTCGTCACCGAGCATGGCAAGACCAGACCGCCTATCGGATATGTCAAGTTCTGTGCCCAGAACCCGGCTGAATGCAAGGGCAACACCACCTTGCTGACCTCACGCATCAAGTTGACGCCGGAACGTTGGAACGAACTCTTCCGCATCAACACCAAGGTCAACACTTCGATCAAGCCCGCATCTGACCAGGAACTCTATGGCGAGGTCGAGTTCTGGACCTATCCTGTCACCGCTGGTGATTGCGAAGACTACCTCCTTCTCAAGAAACGCGAGTTGCAGGCCCTGGGCTTTCCGGCGTCAACGCTGCTCATCACCGTCGTTCTCGACGAACGCAACGAGGGCCATGCAATCCTCACTGTCAATTCCGATGCCGGTGATTACGTCCTCGACAATCGCCGCGACGACATCCTGCTGTGGAGCGAAACCAACTATCGCTTCCTGAAACGCCAGACCCAACGTGACCCGAAGCAGTGGGTATCACTGGACGAGGCAAAGACAACGTCCACGGCATCACTTGGTTTGAAGGTTGGCAATAAGTAAGATTGCCCCACCTTTGCAAGACAGGCATTGTCGTCCCCAATCATGCCGATTAGTGCAAACCAACGCAGATTCATTCATGAAGTTCTAGGCCGGACGGGCTGGAGCCAAACTGAACTGGCCAAGCGTTCCGGACTTGATCCCTCCACCCTGTCGCGATTCCTTTCCAATCCGCGAGACGGCCAAACCTTGCGGCCAAGTTCAATTCGCCGCATCGAACAGGTGACGGGTTTGGCTGCCAATGGAGAAAGCCCGGCACCAGCTCCGAATAGCAATGGATTTGGTGAGACAGAAGCAACCCTAGTAGAAAGCGACCCCAGTTCTGCTGCTGCCCGCATACTCGACGTAATCCTCAGCACGACCGGCAATGTCGACGCCTGGACGCTGCACAGCCGCGCCTTGGAAATGGCGGGCTATCGCACCGGCGACATTCTCTTTGTAAAATTGGGGCAAACACCTTTGCGTGGTGACGTGGTCTGTGCCCAGATTTATGACTGGAGCCGGAACCAGGCTGAAACAGTTTTCCGCATCTATGAACCTCCATTTCTTGTGGCAACCACAGCCGACTCCTCGAAGTTCCGCCCCTACATGCTCGAAAGTGAAGACGTGTCAGTAAAAGGGGTAGTTATCCACAGTTTGCGCTCACGCTTTCAGTTCGCCGGCCCTGAGCAAAATCCCGCATAACGGGCATTTGTCACAAAATTCACATGACAATTTGATTGATTGCAACCCTGATTGCTGGTAAGAATCATCAATTCACTCTGGGAGAGAGTGCGTGAGGGTATCCTATGAAATTGGTATTCACTGCCGAGGAAGTTTCCGCAGCACTTCAAATCAGCACGTCGGAATTTGAGCGTGTGCGTTCGTCACTTGAGGCCTCAGGTTTTCCACGCCCCATCAGCGGGTTGGATGACCGTTGGTCGATCATGGACGTCATCAATTGGGTCAATCGTGGTTGCGAAGACTTGTCGGGTACCTCTGCCGCGCAAAGGGAACGGAGTTATGCCCGCCTCTCTTAACGGGTAAACTTAGACAGCTACCAGACCACCTGCAAAGCGCTTCCAGTTGCGCACATAGTTTTCTGCTGCGCGCTTGAGCCCTTCGGTCGAATCCGCATCAAGCTGCCGGATGATCTTGCCCGGCGCACCCACCACCAGCGAATTATCAGGAATGACCTTGCCTTCCGCAATCAGGGCGTTGGCACCAATCAGGCAATTCTCACCGATCTTCGCGTGATTGAGGACAGTCGCACCCATGCCGATCAATGAATTATTGCCGATCGTGCAGCCATGCAGGATGGCCTTGTGGCCGATGGTGCAATTGCGCCCGATCGTGAGTGGGGCTCCCATGTCGGTGTGCAGCACACAGCCGTCCTGCACATTGCTGCCTTCACCCACTTCGATCCATTCGTTGTCGCCACGCAACACCGCGTGAAACCATACACTCGCGTTGGGCAAGAGACGTACCCTGCCGATCAGATCCGCGCTTGCCGCAACCCAATAGGTGCCCGCCGCAGGAAACTCCGGCGCAACACCATCAAGACTGTAATTCGTCATTGTATCCTCAGGTGAAACCAAACACCGTCGTCAGGATAAACACGCCCTGCATAAAGCTCCAGACCAGTGATGCGGCAAATACCGGTACACCCAGCAACGGCCGGTCAATCAATTGGTCGAAGGCATCCAGCAACACCGTCGTCGGCGCAGCGAAAATGATGACAAAAACCCGCAGCGGGGTCAGCAATCCGGGATTGGGATCAAGCAGGCCGGCAAGCCGTGGCTCTTCGTTCATGGCCAGAGACCAGACTGACCCGATCAGCCCTGCGGATACAAAGCCCACCGCAATGGCAAACAGATATGCGGCATGTTGCACATCCATGACAGAACCCCGACCACACACAAACGCCTGCCCCACAATGGGACAGCTGGTTTACACATGATTCAGGATTGCAAGTTCAGGGCCGGATGGCAATGGCCCGAATTGGCTATTCTTCCAGATCGAAGTCGAGGATGGCCATCGAGAAATTGTAGGAAAGCTCACCATCTTCGTCATCACGGAAAATGATGCCGATGAATTCTTCGCCGATATAAACCTCGCCCGAGTCCTTCTTCTGCGGACGTGCACGAACGGCCATGCCAGGATTGTTGAATTTCTCACGCAGGAATTTCGTCAGTTTGGCAATTTCGTCGGGCTTCAAGGCAGTGCTCCACAGGTTGTGAAAACGGCTTAGCCCTGTTCGCCCGAGCTAGCAACATCGCCCGCAACCGCATCAACCTGATGGTCCATGGCGCGCGACGGTTCCTCGCAACCGGCATAGCCCACGATCTTGGCGGGAACGCCCGCAACGGTCCGATTGGGGGGAACGTCATGCAACACGACCGAGCACGCTGCGATGCGTGAGCAATTGCCGATTTCGATATTGCCGAGAACCTTTGCCCCTGCCCCGATCAACACGCCACGGCGGATTTTGGGATGGCGGTCGCCTGTTTCCTTGCCGGTCCCGCCCAATGTCACGCCCTGCATGATCGAGACATTGTCCTCGATGACGCTGGTTTCGCCAATGACGATGTCATGGCCGTGGTCGATCATTATGCCCTTGCCGATACGGGCATTGGGATGAATGTCGAGGCTTGAAATCATCGACGAACGGCTCTGCAGGAAATAGGCGAAATCCTTCCGGCCCGTCTGCCACAAGCGATGCGCCATGCGGTGCGTCTGCAGTGCCTGGAAGCCTTTGAAATAAAGGAAGGGATCAATGTAGCGGTGGCAGGCGGGATCGCGGTCAAACGTCGCCGTCAAGTCGGCTCGTGCGGCCATGCCAATTTCGGGCTCCGCCTCGATGGCATCTTCAAAGGCATTGACGATGGTGTCTGACCCGAGGTCGGCACTGCCGAGGCGCTGCGCCAAACGGTGGATGAGAGCAACCTCAAAACTCTCATGCGCCAACAACGACGAATAGATAAATCCCCCAAGGGCCGGTTCCTGCTGCACGGCCTCTTCGGCCTCATGGCGGATACGGTCCCAGACAGGGTCGATCTTCTCGACGGTCTTTATTTTCGTGTCGCGCAACATCGGGTCGGCTCCTTGGCTCATGGGCAGCATAGCATGGATTTGGAGAACTGGGGAGTGCGTGCCCCATATGCAAGTGGACACGGTTAAGTGAGAGGTTCAGCCAGAAAATCCAGCACGGCCTGCTTGTAGCCCTTGTCACCCACTGCGTTCATGTGGTTGCGGCCCGGCAGCGTCACCCCGCGCGCCCGCGGCATAAGCGCCACCAGCGGCTCAACCGCGCCCGCCACCTCATCGACCTCGCCAGCGACCACCAGCACCGGCACCTTGATCTGAGCCAATGCTTCCGCCTTGATCCGCACCCGAGATGACCGCATGCAGGCGGCAAGTGCCTTGAGGTCACTCCTGGTCTGCTCCGCAAACAACCGGAATGAGCGCGCGCCGGGATCGGTCACATCGTCAATCGACTGGGCTTCCAGTCCATCGGCAATGGCCTCTGCCCCAGGTACGCCAAGGACCATGCCTTCAGCCAGTCCAGCAAACACAACGCGGGAGACTCGCGACGGAAAGTTGAGGGTCAGGAACGCCGCGATGCGCGCGCCCATGGAATAACCCATGACCGCTGCCGAGTTGAGGCCGAGATGGTCCAACAGGCGCCGTGCATCATCGGCCATGATCGGCGAAGAATATTCTGAAGAGGAATGGAGCTTCTGGCTCTGCCCATGTCCCCGGTTGTCGATCATGATCACCCGGTAGCCGGCCTCAAGCAGAGTCCGCTCCCAGCCTGTCGCGACCCAGTTGACCTGATGGTTGGAGGCAAAGCCGTGGATGAGGAGAATGGGTAAACCTTCGCCCCGGTCTTTAAAGGCGATCTCCACACCCGCCGAATTGAATTTTTGCATGGAAGCCAAGATATGCTATCCGCGCTCCTCGAAACAAGTCTCTGGAGTTCAAAGGAGTTCAGGCCATGGCAGCAGGCGCAACACCACATTTCCACAACAGCATGGGCGTGGCAGCAATTGACATTGGTGCCAAGGAATTCATGTGCATCGGCGCCAAGCCGCCCTACGACCACCCGCATGTGTTCCTCGACATGGGCACGGCCGGGGAAATCATCTGCCCGTATTGCTCGACCCTCTATCGCCACAACAACAAGCTTGAGGGCGGTGCCGCGTCACCCGCTGAAGCTGTCTGGCACAACAAGGCCGCCTGAGACCAGCCATGGCGCGAGCCCAGACAACCCGGGCTCTGACACAGGCGCAAGCCCGTCGCATTGCACTTGCTGCGCAAGGCTTTGACAGCCTTCATCGCAAGGCGAAGCCCACGTGGTCCAGCCTCGCCCGCACCATAGACCGCATTCAACTGTTGCAGATCGACAGCGTCAATGTGCTGGTGCGCTCGCACTACCTGCCGCTGTTTGCACGCCTTGGAAACTACGACCGTGCTGTGCTCGACAAGCGTTCGCTGCAAAACACCAACCGCCATCTCTTTGAATGCTGGGCCCACGAGGCGAGCCTTGTGCCGCTTTCTCTGCATCACCTCATGCGCTGGCGCATGCACCGCGCCCGAAATGGTGATGGCATCTACACCCAGATGGACCGCTTTGCGGCGGAAGAACCGGCATTTCTGAAGCAAACTCTCGCCCATGTGGAACGCAATGGCCCGACGCGGGTGCGTGACATACCCGACAGTGGCAAGGGATTGGGCGGTTGGTGGGGTTGGAGCAAGGGCAAGCTGGCGCTTGAAACACTCTTTGATCATGGCCTGGTGACAACCGCACAGCGCGATGGCTTTGAACGCATCTACGACATTCCTGATCGTGTAATACCCGCCGCAGTGCTGGCCCGGGAAACGCCGCCTGAACGCGAGGCCTTCCGCCAGTTGATGGAACGGTCGGCAGCTGCGCTGGGTGTGGCGACTGAAATTGATCTGCGCGACTACTTCCGTCTGCCCATCGCCGCTGCCCGCGTCGCCCTTGCCGATTGCCTGGCTGATGGCTCGATCATTCAGGCAAGGGTCGAAGGCTGGAAAGCCCAGGCGTATCTGCACCGGGACGCCCGCCTGCCACGCGAGGCCGGTGGGGTTGCCCTGCTCTCCCCCTTCGACCCGATCTGCTGGAACCGCGACCGGGCCGAAAGGCTGTTCAACTTCCACTACAGGATTGAACTCTATACCCCTCAAGAGAAACGCAAATTTGGCTATTACGTGCTGCCATTCCTGCACGGTGACAGTCTCGCCGGGCGCCTGTGTCTGAAGTCAGACCGGGAAAGCGGAACGCTTCTCGTCAACGCCACCCACCATGAGGCCGACGCTGATCCCATCGCCACGGCCAAAGTTCTGGTGCCTGAACTGCGCCTCATGGCCGATTGGTTGGGACTCCCGAAAGTAAAGGTGGCACGCACTGGCAACCTTGCGTCGGCGCTGCGCAAGCTCAGTTGAGCAGCGACCGGTGCTTCTCGATGAAACGCTCAAGCGATGCCTGAAGTTCATCGAAATCTGCATCACTCAGCGTCAGGGCCAACGCCATGAAGCCACGTTCTGCCACATAGATGCCCTCGTCGAGCAGATGGAAATAGATCAACCGTTTCAGCCGTGGATCAGCCTTGGCAGAGTCTTCGGCACTGGCAATGGCGCCTCCCAGCGGATGCAAAGTCAGCAGCGACCCCACACCGGTCACCTGCATCGGGGCCTGATAGCGCATGAACATTTCATTCAGCCGCGCCTTCAATTCTTCGCCGCGCGCATTGTGCGCGATGCAGGCGTCAGGTGTATAAATCTGCGTGAGGCCCACCAGCCCCGCCGTCATCGTCAGGGTATTGTTGTTGAAGGTGCCCGCATGCGGCAACGCCTTGGGGCTTGATGGATCAAACTGCGCCATGATGTCGGCCCGGCCTCCGAACGCCCCGAAGCTCATGCCGCCACCGATGTACTTGCCCAGCGTCTTGAGGTCAGGTGTGACACCCGTCGCAGCCGCAAGCCCGCCAGGATCGAGGCGCGATGTCATTACCTCATCGAAAATCAGCACGATGCCGCGCGCTGTGCACTCCTCGCGCAGCATGCGCAAAAAATCGTGATTGGCAGGAATGCAGCCACCGCCGCCCAACATCGGTTCAAGGATCACAGTGGCAAGTCTGCCCGCATTGGCAGCAATCAGCCGGCGCGTCGCCTCTACATCATTGAAGCGGCCCATCACGGTTTCAAAAGGTGCATTCACCGGCGATGCGCCATGTGAAAAATAGAGTGTGCCGCCGTGATATCCGCCCTGCATCGGCATGATCACGGATTTGCCGGTAAAGTTCCGCGCCGCAGCTAGTGCCATCATGTTGGCTTCCGTGCCGGAATTGGTGAAGCGCACCTGCTCCAGCGCAAAGCGCTGCGTCACCGCTTCGGCAAAGGCCACTTCACGGACATGTTGTGCTCCGAAGTTGAGCCCACTGGCCATGGCTTCGCTGACGGCCTCAAGGATCCTGGGATGGGAATGACCATAGATCCCCGCTGAATATTCGCCCACATAGTCGATATAGCTGTGGCCATCGATGTCCGTGAGACGTGATCCCTCAGCTTTCTCCACACGGATCGGAAACGGCTGCGAGAACAATACAGTGCGTGTATTTCCACCAGGCATCACCGCTTTGGCGCGCGCATGCATGGCTGCAGTTTTTGGACGCTTGGCAACAAAGTTTGCCACAGCACCAGCAAGCGCACGATCAACACTGTCAACTTTCACGTCCATTGCAGTTTTGTCCTTCCTTGGTATTCACACTATCATGCAACATGGTCAATTCCATCCAATGCAGTACGCTCTGCATGAGAAGTCATGGTCAAAAGCCGCGAACTATCGCGGCTCCCATCGAGCGTTGTATTGCCATCTCCATACCGGGAGACGCGATGGCTTATTGCTACTCCAAAAATTGAACACGCGATGAATGAACTGTACCAACTGCATTCATGCGTTTCGGGTTAGTCAGATGTGACCAATCCAACATCGCATGGAGATTGTCATGAAAATCATCGCTGCAACTTCACTTTTCTGCACAACAAGCCTGCTTGTTTGCGGCTACAACACACCGGTGTTTGCAACCACAACGTCACAAGCAATCAAACTTTGCCAGAAGAATCCAAGCTGCCGATCTCGCGTCGGCGAACATTCCATCATTATGACAATTGGGGGAAAAGAAGTCGTGGAATGCCCCAAACTGTCCACCGGGCAATGCATCATCGTCAGGATTACCCCATCCAATTTTGTTCACTCTGGCGAAGGTGGCAACGCCCGATCTCAGGACCTCGGAAATGCTGGCGTCTCAACAGGCGACCAAGTCGGTAGTCCAGATGGTGGCGGCCAAATTCAGTAAGAAATAGATTCGAGCAGTGTGTTGCGTGGCTTGCACCAGCGCCGCTCGGCCAAACCAGGCGCATCCGGTATTAGCTCCATTGATTTGATACGGCCCAAATTGCAAATCCTGGTACGGGCGGCCGGACTCGAACCGGCACGGGATTACTCCCAACGGATTTTAAGTCCGTTGCGTCTACCATTCCGCCACGCCCGCCAAAACTCGCACTTTGGCTCCAGTCCATCTAGGCTGGCTTCTCATTGCTTGACAAGTCTTTGCCGATGCTGCGATTTTGGGCACAAGCAGGGGGGAGAAGGATACGGATGGATATTGTTTCGTTCGGAAATACATTCGGCCATCTCTCATATCTGATACTGGCCCTCTCCTATTGGCTTACCAACATTTATTGGCTGCGCGTCGTTGCCGTGTTGGGCTCGGCACTGGAGATCATCTATTTCAGCTACACAGGTGGAGACCTTGTCGTTGGCATTGGTTGGACGGTTGTGTTCATCGCCATCAATGTCTTTCACCTCATACTCCTGACCCGGGAACGACTCAGCTTGCGGCTGCCGGAAGCAGATGCACCCCTGCTGCGCGAATCGCTCGCAGGGCTGGATGACCCCCAAATTGCCAAACTCCTGCGCGCCGCCGACTGGCGGGACTGCCAACCCGGCGAAGTGTTGACCCGGCAGGATGCCCCCGTCGACGCGCTGTTCTTCCTCTGCCGTGGCCGCGCTACCGTTGAAGTCAGCGGCAAGTTCATCACCTATCTTGAGAAGGGCGCTTTCGTCGGTGAAATCGCCTACCTCACCGGCAACCCGGCAACCGCCACCGTGACCATCGAAGAACCAAGCCGCCTGCTCGCTTTCTCCAAGATGAAAATGGCCCGTGTGGTCGCTTCGGACGAACAGATTTCCGGAATTGTCTATCAACTGCTGGGGCGTGACCTTGCGATGAAGATGCGCCGTACCAACACCCGCCGCGTCCTCGATGATGACGATCCGACTAGACTTTGAGAGCGAGCCCGGCGAGCAGCAGATACGTCAACTGGTGCAGCATCTGATCGGCACTAAGCGACCACCAGAACTGTGGGTTCTCGGTGGTCCAGCCGTTGCGCCGGACTATCTGCTCCTTGCTGAAGTCGATGTGATAATGCAGGATGAAATCAGCCACCGACAACCCCGCGGCAGCAATCGGCGCAATACCACCAACCAGCAGTACAATCAGAGTGCCCACGCCATGAATGCCCGCATGTTTTATTCCGAGCCAGCGGCCATAATGGCCTTTGTCGCGCACCATTGCAGCGGTCTGCAACGGCCCGTCACAAATGAAATGCTTGGCTTGAAAGAACACAAGCAACAGCAACAATGAGTTTGCGGACACATCAGGCATCACCCCTATCTAAGGTGAAGCTTCGGTATTGCCAACCCTGGGGTCGCCGTATATGGTCATGTTCCGGGGCTTATCTATAGTTGTAGAGTGACATGCCATGACCTTGCGTCTTGCGTTGAGTGCCCTTTTGGCAACGGTTTCAATTCTCCTCTCCTTTTCAACCTCACAAGCTGCAACCCAGATCGGTAAGGTGGCTGCCGTTCTTGGTTCACCAAATGCCTCCGGTCCTGGCGGGGATCGGAAATTGTCTGCAGGTTCCGCCGTCTTCGAAGACGACAAGATCACGGTGCGGACCGGCAATGCCCAGATCATCCTCAACGACAATACGCGTCTCGTTGTCGGACCAGGCTCCAGCCTCGTCCTTGACCGCTTCATCATGAAGGGCGGCAACCAGGCCCAGAAAGTCTCTATCAAGGCGCTGCGTGGCACCTTCCGTTTCATCTCCGGACGCAGTGCCAAGAGTGCCTATGACATCCAAACCGCAAGTGCCACGATCGGAATTCGCGGCACCGGTTTCGACTACTGGGTCCGCGGCCAGACCGGCGTTGCCGTGATGGTAGGTGTGGTTCGCCTGAGCAGTGGCGGTGAGGCCGTGCTGTTGCAAAACACCTGCGAAGTTGGCCGCGCCGGCAGCGGAAACGCGGAAGAACTCGCCCTTGGCCCGGCCGGACGCAATATCGTCCAAAACCTGCCGTTTATCCTGAACCAGTCATCTTTGCGCACGCAGTTCCGGCTGCCTGTCGAGCGCTGTGCCAGAGCCCTGCAACGGACCCGCACACTGGGTGGCCTCGGCAACGAAAATCCGCCGCAAAAACCTGAACCACCGCCAGAACGGCCACAACCGATCGATTGAACAGAAGCCATTTCTTGCTGAGGACTGAAGCGGCGTGAAAATCAATTGGGCAAGCCGGACCAATATCGGACCGTTGCTGCTCAGTATGGCCGTACTGATTGCAACAATTGCATTGCGGGGTGCCGACCCCGCAATGATCTCTGGCCTTCGTGGTTCAGGTTTCGATACTCTGCAGCGCCTCTGGCCGCGCCAAATGCCGGAGGCGCAGCCGGTTCGCGTCATCGACATCGACGAAGCTTCACTTCATGAAATCGGACAATGGCCGTGGCCACGTACCGAACTCGCCAAGCTCACCGATGAATTGATCGAACTCGGCGCCGCTACCGTCGCTTTCGATATTGTCTTCCCCGAACCAGACCGCATGTCACCGCGGCGCATCTTCGCCAACCCGGCAACCGCGGCACTCATCAATACCGACCCGGCCAGACCATTCGATGCATCTGCCCTGCCCGACAATGATGAAATCTTCGCCCGCGCCGTGGCAGGCCGGCCTGTCGTGCTGTCCTTTGCGTCCTCAGGCGCAGGCAAAGCCACACAGGCACCTTTGAAATCAGGCTTCGCCCAAACCGGTCTCGATGCCATCAACGCGCCGCCACGCCTCTCCGGCATCACCACCAACATCACCATGCTCGACATGGCAGCAACTGGCATCGGCAGCATCAACATTGATCTCGGCAGGGACGAAGGTGTCGCGCGCCAGATCCCGTTCCTGTGGAGTGACGGCACGCGAATTTATCCTTCGCTCGCCGCCGAAGTTCTGCGCGTGGCACAAGGCGCCGACACGTTTCTGATGCACGCTTCACCAGACACCGAAAACGCCATCAACACCCTGGCGATTGGTGATCTCGAGGTACCCCTGTCCGAGAGCGGCATGTTCCATGTCTACTACCGTCCCAACCCCAAGGAACTGTATGTTTCTGCCGCCCGCGTGCTTTCTGGAAAGCAGCGCGATGAATTGCGTCCGCTGATCGAAGGCCACCTGGTCTTTGTCGGTACATCTGCTGTGGGCCTGCTCGATGTCCGTACATCGGCCCTCGGTGAGATCGTGCCCGGCGTCTCAATCCATGCGCAAGCGGTGGAACAGATTCTCTCCGGCTCGTTTCTCACCCGGCCGGAATGGGCCGTTGGCACTGAACTGTTGGGCGTATTGCTGTTGGGTTGCGGACTCGCTGCCATGACCAGCATCGTTCGCCCACGCCTTTCGCTATTGGCTTATTTTGCCGTGGCAATCGCCATACTTGCCGGAACAGTGGCGGTATTCCGGGGCGCAGGCGTCCTCTTCGATGCAACATTTCCGATCCTGGCACTGACCACCACGTTTCTCACCAGCATTGCCCTCAAGCTGCTCGTCACCGATCGGCAGGGCCGCCAGTTGCGCGGTGCCTTCGCCCAATATGTGGCTCCAGCCGTGCTCGCTGAAATCGAACGAAACCCCGGCAGCCTGAAGCTGGGCGGCGAAATGCGTGACGTTACCGTGATGTTTGTCGACATCGAAAACTTTACCCCGCTCAGTGAAAAACTTGATGCCGTCAGTCTCGTTTCAGTCGTGAATCGCCTGCTTGATGCCGGCAGCAAGGCCGTCCTCGCGGAGAAAGGCACCATCGACAAGTATATCGGCGACGCAATCATGGCATTCTGGAATGCCCCCCTGCCACTGGAAGACCACCAGTATCACGCTGCCCGCGCTGCCATCCGCATCCGCAAGGCAGTCGCAGCCCTCAATGACGAACCTGATCTGAACCGCCTGCTGACCGAACGTGGCGCACCGCGACTTGCCGTGCGCGTCGGCCTCGCCAGCGGCCCGGCCTGTGTCGGCAACATGGGATCATCTGAACGCTTCGACTATTCTGTCCTGGGTGAAACGGTGAACACCGCAGCGCGCACCGAGGCGACATGCAAATCCCTCGGCTACGACATCGCCATCGCAGGGGCACTGTTGGGCAAGTCCGCAAGCCTCGCAGCACTCTATGCAGGAAGCCTGCCCATGAAGGGCAAGTCCCAGCTCGAACCCGTCCACATCATCCTAGAAGACGAAGCGCACGCCGCCACACCCAACTTCCAGCAGTTCCGCAAGACTTATGAGGAACTCATTGAATCTCTCCGAAAATCAAAGAGCAAGAAACCCTCATCAACGCTCTTGGCCTTGTTCGGAGAATTGGCCGACCAGCATCCAAATTTGCACAAGTATCTGGAAAAGCTGGTGAAACGGCCTGGCGACTTCGCACCGGCAATCAGGAAAAGCTGACCTTGAAGTGTGTCAGGGAGTAGCCTTGTCCCGGATCGGCGGAGCAAATTGCAGGTCCATGTCCCACGGCAGATAGATCCACGTGTCTTGACTCACCTCGGTGATAAACGTGTCGACCAACGGTCGGCCCGACGGTTTGGCATAAACCGTGGCAAAATGGGCTTGCGGCATCATTTCCCGCACCACCCGCGCAGTGGCGCCGGTATCAACCAAGTCGTCGACAATCAGTACGCCTTTGCCCTTGTCATCACCGGCAATTTCGTCAGCAACCTTTTTCAGGACCGACACCTGCCCCTGCTTGTCGTAGTCGTAGGAGGCAACGCAAATTGTCTCGATGACGCGAATGCCCAATTCACGGGCCACCACGGCAGCTGGCACCAGGCCGCCGCGCGTTACCGCAACAACCGCCCGAAATGGGCCAGCCGCCGACAGACGCCAGGCGAGCGCGCGTGCATCCCGGTGGAACTGGTCCCAGGAGACCGGAAAACTCTTCTGCCACTTCTCGTCCATGGTTCGCCCCTGCTGCACTGGTGGAAGGCTTTATGCCTCCTTGCCGGAACCGGTTCAATGACAATGGTTGATGAAAGGTTTGCTTCATGATTATGCGGCTACAACTGTATTTTCCTCACTCATCTGGCAAAGCGGCACATGATCAAGAAACTGGTGAAGGCAATGGAACTGGCAGGCGTAGAGGCCATGGTGGTTGCCCTGCCCGATGCTGTCATCACCGACGTAACCGAACCACTTTTGCGAGCATGGAACTGCCAGCGCGGCGATGTTGAAGGCAGAAGTCTGCTCAAGGCCGGTGCCGGCGCTATTTCTGCGCGCCACCTGCCAGCTGAAGATGGTCACGACAGCCAGCAAATTGAGGTCTCCTTTGCCCAGCTTTTGGGGTCGGTCATCCGCAAAACCTTCGACGCCCAAAAGTGGCAGGAAGGTGCCAATAGCTATTATCTTCTCACCGGCAAAGCCATCGACGCGGGCACTGCACAGATCGCACTGCAAAACGAAAAGCGACTTTCGCTTGCCCTCAAGTCTGGAGGATATGCACTCTGGGACTTCAACTATGAAACTGGCGAAACCTACAACGCGCCGGAAATGTTCGAAATCTTCGGCCACAAGGTCGGCGGTCAATCCCTGAACTTCCGCACCTTCAATGAACTTATCCACCCTGACGACAGGGACAAGACGATTGAAGAGAAGGTCAGGAAGGCACCCTTCGGTGCCGATGTCTTCCAGACCCGCTACCGGGTGAAAACTGCTGCAGGCAAATTTGTCTGGATTGAATCTCTTGCTGGTGTCATCCGCAACACGGGTGATGGCAGGCCGCTGAAGTGCATTGGCCTGTGCCGCAATATCGACGAGCAGATGGTGGCGCTTGAGCGTCTCAAGGTTTCCGAGCGCAACTTCAAGCGAACCCAATCCGCCGCCCGGCTGGGCAGTTTCTCGCTGCGCAACGAATCTGGCGTCTCCCGCCTGTCCCAGGAAATGGCAGCTTTGATCGGCATGGCCGATGCAATGGTTCACCCCAATCTCAAGACCTTCATCGGCATGATCGAACCTGGTGACCGTGAAAAATTCTGCGAGGCCCTCGAACTATCCAAAATGGGTACCTCAATCAAGAACCTCGAAATCGCCGTCAAGGACAAGAACAGCGAAATCTCGCATTTTGAAGTGACCATGGAACCTGAGCGCGATGACGCGGGCAACGTCGAGGGTGTCTTCGGGTGCTGCCAATGCGTATCGGAACGCAAGGCGCTGGAGAAACGCTTCCACCAGGCCCAGAAAATGGAAGCCGTGGGTCAACTCACCGGTGGCATTGCCCACGACTTCAACAACCTGCTCATGGTCGTCATGGGCAACCTGCAACTGGTTGAACAACTGGTGCGCAACGACGACCGCGCCCTGAAGCGCATCCGCGCCGCAATCGATGCTTCCGAAAAAGGGTCCGAACTCACGCGCCGCATGCTCGCATTCTCGCGCCAGCAGACCCTGCAGAACAAGGAAATCACACTCAACGAACTGCTCTTCTCCATGCAGGACATGTTGAAGCAGGCAGTGACGGCGATTGTCGATCTCAAGATCATTCCAGGCGATGAACTTTGGTCTGTCAAGGCCGACAAGACCATGCTGGAAACAGCCGTGCTCAATCTCGCCATAAACGCCCGCGATGCCATGCAGCCGAAAGGCGGCACGTTGATCATCGAAACGACAAACCGCAAGCTCGACGCCAAGTACTGTGCCGAACATGAAGAAGTGATCCCCGGCGACTATGTCGAGATTTCAGTGACCGATACCGGCATGGGCATGACGCCGGACGTGATGGAAAAAGTCTTCCAGCCATTCTTCACCACCAAGGGCCCGGAAAAAGGCTCAGGCCTCGGCCTGTCCATGATCTATGGTTTCGTCAAGCAGTCCAACGGCCACATCAAGATGTATTCGGAAATCGGCCACGGCACGACGGTGAAAATCTATCTGCCCCGCTTGCGTGAATCGACGAAGGAAGTCACACCAAGTCTGCCCTCAGGCTTGCAGGCACAGTTGCAGAAGGAACTCGGAACCTTCAGCCAGGGCAGCAATGAAACAGTCACTGCCTCCGCCAAGAAGCAGTTGGTGCTGGTCGTTGAAGATAATCCCTCGGTCCGCGATGTTGCTGCCGCAATGATCGAGGAAATGGGCTTCGAAGTGATCACCGCTTCTGATGGTCACGAGGGTTTGAAACTCATCACCGAACGCCGCGACATTGACCTTGTGTTGTCCGACGTCATCATGGCCGGTGGCATGAATGGTCCCGAACTCGCAGTGAAAGCCATGAAGGTGCGGCCCAAGCTGAAGATCCTTTTCATGTCCGGCTATGCGCCAGGTTCAGTCCGCCAGATGCAGGACTTGCCAGACTCGATTGAACTGGTGAACAAGCCATTCACCCGCAACGACCTGACCGAAAAAGTGCGCAAGGCGCTGGCAGCTTAAACCTCTGCCCAGCCCCGCGCCTTTCCATTTTTCGTCAGTTCTTCAGTTGCCACTTTCACCGCATCTGTTGCCGCAGCGAGCGCCACCTCATCGCGGCCACGCAAAACCAGGTTGGTATTGAAGCCACGTTCGCTTTCGAAGGGATAAGACCCGATCGACAGCATCGGGTACTGTTCCTGGATGTCTTTGAGCGGCTTTGCGATATCACCCTCACCGCCTTCAAACCGGATGGTGCGGCTTGCCACGGGGGTACCCCGGGTGAGTGTCGGTGCGATTTCATCCATCATCGCTTGCATGACCTTGGGCACACCCGCCATCACATGTACATTGCCGATCCTGAATCCGGGTGCCTTTGAAACCGGATTGTAAATCAACGTCGCACCCTGCGGAACGCGGGCCATGCGCATGCGCGCTTCGTTGGGCTCGCGTCCCATCTGTTTGAAAAACGTTTCGAGAATCTCAACGGCCTCGGGATGATGTGAAATACCAACGCCAAATGCCGCCGCAATGCTGTCTGCGGTGATGTCATCATGCGTCGGTCCGATACCGCCGGTGGTAAAGACATAGGTGTAACGTGTCCGCAGCGCATTCACCGCTTCGACAATTGCGGCTTCATCGTCGGCGACAACGCGCGCTTCCAGAAGATCAATGCCCAGCGCCGTCAGATAGTCCGCGATAAAACCGAGGTTCCTGTCCTTGGTACGGCCAGAGAGAACTTCGTTGCCGATCAGCAGAACGGCGGCAGTGGGAGCAGCTTCATTCATGCTGGACATATCCCACCCCGCATGGTTCCTGTCAAAACATGCAATTCAAGACGCCGCTCATTCCTGGCACGTTGATCCAGCGCTACAAGCGCTTCCTTGCCGACGTGAGGTTGTCTTCGGGTGAAGTGATTACGTCAACTTGCCCCAACACCGGCAGCATGCTGGGCATGACCGAACCCGGCCTCAGCGTCTATGTCTCGAAGTCAGACAGCCTCACCCGCAAATATGCCCACACCTGGCATATCACCGACAAGCCGGGCATCGGCCTCGTGGGCATCGACACCAGCCTGCCCAACCGCATCACCGAAGAGGCGATTGCAAGCCAAGCCATACCGCAGTTGACCGGCTACGACTATGATCCGCCGCGAAGTGAAATATGGCGAAAATTCCCGCATCGACCTGCTGTTGCAGGGTGGCGGTAAGCCGGCCTGCTATGTCGAAGTGAAGAACGTCACCCTCGTGCGCCAGCCCGGCCTTGCTGAATTTCCCGACTGCCGCACTGACCGTGGTGCCAAACACCTGCGTGAAATGTCCGCGATGGTGCAGCAGGGCCACCGCGCCGTGATGGTTTACCTGATCCAATGCGCCAGCCCCACCCACTTCACACTGACCCGCGACCTTGACCCGACCTACGTCGAGGCCTATTTGGCGGCGCGAAAGGCGGGGGTTGAAGCCATCGCCCTCACCTGCCATGTGAGCCTTGACAGCATCATCCCCAAGGCACAGGTTCCGGTCATCGATCCATCATGAGTACACGCACCGAAGCACATCCCCGCATCCGCCTCCACAAGCCGGAGGACTTCGAGAAGATGCGCAAGGCCGGCCACCTCACCGCCGAACTGCTGGACCTGCTGGTCGAAGCAGCAAAGCCCGGTGTGACGACGGCGGCGTTGGACCGCATGTGCGTGGAGTTCGCCCGCGACAACAACGCCATTCCCGCCACCATTGGCTATCGCGGCTACAAGTACGCACTCTGCACGTCGATCAACCACGTGGTCTGCCACGGCATGCCCAATGACAAGCCGCTGCTCGAGGGCGACATCGTCAACATTGACGTGACCCTGATCGTTGATGGCTGGTATGGCGACAGCAGCCGCATGGTGAATGTCGGACAAGTATCCCGCGCCGCAGAACGCCTGGTGGAGATCACCTATGAATGCCTGATGCGCGCCATCGCTGTGGTGAAGCCGGGTGCCCATCTCGGCGATGTTGGCCATGCCATCCAGTCTTTTGCCGAAGCGCAGCGTTGCTCGGTGGTGCGCGATTTCTGTGGCCATGGCCTGGGTGAGGTTTTCCATGACCACCCCAACGTGCTGCACTACGGTCGCCCCGGGGAAGGCGTGCTGCTGAAACCCGGCATGTTCTTTACGATCGAGCCGATGATCAATCTGGGCAAGCCGCATGTGAAGGTTTTGGCCGATGGCTGGACAGCAGTAACCCGCGACCGTTCATTGTCGGCCCAATTCGAGCACACAATTGGCGTGACCGAAACCGGCTGCGAGGTTTTCACCTATTCGCCCAAGGGGCTCAACTGCCCGCCTTACGCGGTGTGATCGATGGCAAAAGGTTTCAGCGAAGCGCCGCTTCCTGATTTTCTCGGCCATCGTGACCGTTTGCGCCAGCGCTTCCGGCAGGGTGGTGCTGATGCCCTGCCCGACTATGAATTGCTCGAACTGGTGCTTTTCCGTTCGGTACCGCGCGCTGATACCAAGCCGCTGGCCAAGGCCTTGATTGCCCGCTTTGGCAGCTTTGCCGAAGTGATCGGGGCCGAACTGGAACGGTTGCTGGAAGTGAAGGGCGTGGGCGAGGCAGTGGCCCAGGATTTGAAACTCATTCAAGCTGCATCGCTGCGATTGGCGCGCGGCGAGGTGATGAACCGGCCCTTGCTGGCATCGTGGAATGCGATTGTCGAATACTGCCGCGCTGCCATGGCCTTCGAAACCCGCGAACAATTCCGCATCCTTTTTCTCGACAAGAAAAACCAGCTCATCAAGGACGAAGTGCAACAGCAGGGCACCGTTGATCATACGCCAGTCTACACCCGCGAAGTGATCAAGCGGGCGCTGGAACTGTCATCAACGGCAATCATTCTTGTGCACAACCATCCCTCCGGTGATCCCACGCCATCTCTCGCCGATATCGATATGACCAAGAGAATTATCCAGGCCGGAGAAAAATTGGGTGTTCTGGTCCACGATCATTTGATCATCGGCAAGAAGGATCACGTGAGTTTCCGCTCGCTTCAGTTGATCTGAAAATTGCTCTTGACTTTTTATTCCTATAGGATTATATAGCTGTTTCCGCTGGATTGATCATCTTGCGGTTGGCGGTTTTCCGCCCTGCTGATTGAAACAGTGAATTCTACCCCCGGTCAGGCGGACCGTAATTTCGCCAACGCTTCCGGCGTATCTGCGTCGGCCAGAATGCCAGCATCATCGACGGCAATTTCAATTGCTTCGGCCTTGTGTTGCGCAATCAGGCTGCGCGCCCCACGGTCACCTGAAAGGGCCGCAAGTTCCGCAAAATGCGCGCTTCCCCACAACACCGGATTGCCAAACTGGCCGTTGTGCACCGGTGCAATGATGGTGCGCTGTTCGGTCGGATTGTAGGCCGCAATGAGCCGGTCAATGGTGCGGGACAACACCAGCGGCATGTCGCCGAGACAGACCAACACTGCATCCGCCTGCCCCGCTGCGGCAACGCCTGTCCGCAATGAAGAGGCAAGACCTGTCACGTAGTCCGGATTTTCGACGCAGCGTACCGGCAGTCCCTGCAACACGGCGGTCACCTTGCCCAACTCATGACCGGTGACGACGATGATCTCATCAACCGAGGACTGCCGGATATTTTCGACGACAGCACGGATCATCGGTACGCCGCGAAAATCTGCCAGCATTTTGGGCGCGCCCATGCGCGATGACAGCCCCGCCGCCAGCACCACGGCCACGATGCGCGGTGCGGTTGGCACCGTGCCCTTGCCTTCGCGCGGTGATGGCCGCGACGGAATTTCGGCCAGAAGGCCTCCTGCCCCCATGTCCATGAGATCGGCTGGCGTGACCGGTACGTCGGCTATCAGGCGCTCCAGCACCCAGTCAAAACCGTTGACCTTCGGTGATCGCGCGCACGACGGAACACCAATGACCGGTGTGCCCGCCACTTCGCCCAGCATGAGCAGGTTGCCCGGATCAACCGGCATGCCGAGATGCAGGAACTTGCCACCTGCCTGCACGACGGCGGCGGGAATGACATCGCCCCGGTCAACGATCGCCGAAGCTCCGAAGACCAGAATGGGATTAAGGCCTTTGGCCTTCAGCGTCGCGATACCGTGGCGAACGTCTTCCTCGTCATGACGGCAAACGATGACCTCGGCCAATTCTGCACCCATGGCTTCCAGGCGCTCACGGATCGCTGTTTCACTCTTGGCGACGATGGAGGGCTTGGTTTGCGGCAGCGTGCTGATTACCAACCCGGCGCGCTTCAAGGTGAACGGCATGACCTGCAACAGCGGCTCGGCAGCGATGATCGCCAGTGCCTGTTCCAGCACACTGCGCGGCACGGCAAAGGGAATGACCTTGATCGTCGCCACCATCTGCTTTGGCTCGACCCGGGAAAAATTCGGCAGTGTCGCCAATGTCAGGCTTTCATGCAGGCGATTGACGGCTTTGCAGCGGGCCTCGTCGAAGACAAGAATTCCATGGCCGGCGCTGTAGATATTGGCGCGGCCAGTGAAGGCCTCCTGAGGCTTTGCTCCAGCCCCACACGCCGCAACAGAAACGGCGCGGGCGGCTTCGTCTTCCGGCACATCCTCGGGCGACAGACGCGCCGCAATGACCGTCTTGTGACCGGCGGCTTTCAGTGCATCGACGTCATGAGCCGAAAGTACGCGGCCCTTCTTGAACAGGCCGTCCTTGTGGCGAATGCCGTGGGCGAGGATGGCGCCGACAGCGTCAACAAGGGGTGTTGGACCGAAAATCATCCCAACCTCAGAGCCTTGGTCATTTCCGCCATGATGGAGATGGCGATTTCACTGGCTCCAACGGCACCGATGCTCAACCCGATGGGGCCGTGAATGCGGGCGAGTTTTTCATCGCTGAAACCCTTGGCCTTCAGGCGCTCAAGTCGTGCGCCTTGTGTCTTTTTGGAACCCAGCGCGCCAATATAAAAGACTTGCGATGCGAGTGCGAGCTCCAGCGCCGGATCGTCGATCTTCGGATCGTGGGTCAGCGCGATGAAGGCGGTGCGGGTGTCGAGGCCGATCCTGGGGATGATCTCGTCGGGCCATTCGGCATGGAGTTGAATGTCAGGGAAGCGTGCGCCAGTGGCGAAGGCACCGCGCGGGTCCACCACCCACACATCATAACCGGCAGACCTCGCCATGGGGATCAAGGCCTGGGCAATCAGCACCGCACCAGTGATGACCAGACGCAGCGGCGGATTGTGCACGGTGACAAAGACTTCACCCTTCTCCGTCTGTTCCACACCGGATTTGTCAAAGCGGAACGCCTTGTCGAGAATGGCACAGAGTGCATCAGCGGCCACAGCTTCGCGCTGTACCAACCGCTGGCTGCCTGATGCGATATCGGTAATCATCGCAACCGGCTTGCGCGCGGCCTTGGCAGCCAGAAGTTCCGTCAGCAGTTCGCGCTTCAAACCACCGCCTCCACCAGAATGCGAATCTTGCCGCCACAAGCGAGTCCGACTTTCCAGGCGGTTTCGTCGGCAACACCGTAGGACAGGACCTTGTGCCGGCCCGAGGCAATGGTCTCTTGCGCAGACGTAATCACATCGCCCTCAACGCAGCCGCCGGACACGGCACCTTCAAAATTGCCGTCACTGTCGACGACGAGCTGGCTGCCCACCGGCTGCGGGGCCGAGCCCCAGGTTTCGATGACGGTGGCCATGGCAACCTTGCGGCCTTGCGCCAGCCAGTCGCCTGCGGTTTCAAGTGCTGTGGTCATGGTGTTCTCCATGTCAATTTCGACAAGCGCGGTCACGATACCGCCTTTTTCATCCATCTTTTCGGATCATGGGCGGGGCGGCGGGGCTCTGCAAGGGTCCCGGCCAGATCAGCCAGACTGTTGAGACTGTGCACCGGGCGGAACTCGTCGACGAACGGCATGATGGCGCGAATACCATTGGCGCGGGCTTCAAAGCCGTCGAAGCGCAGCAGCGGATTGAGCCATACAATGTGCTTGGCGGCCCGGCGCAGGCGCGCCATTTCGGCAGTGAGCATGGCAACGTCTTCGCGGTCGAGACCGTCGGTCATCAGTAACACATGTGCGCCCTGCCCCAGCACCCGGCGCGACCACTTGAAATTGAACTCGTGCAGCGCCGTGCCGATGCGCGTTCCACCCGACCAATCCTTGACGGCGGTAGAAACCTTGGCGAGCGCCTCGTCAATGTCTTTGCGGCGCAACTCGCGCGTAATGTTGGTGAGGCGGGTGCCGAACAGGAACACATGCACGCGGTCGCGGTCATTGATCAGCGTGTGCAGGAAATGCAGGAACATGCGGCTGTAGGTCGAGCATGAACCGGAAATGTCGCAGAGAATGACAAGTGGCGGTTCGCGCCGTTTGCGCTCCTTGCGCGCCAGTTCGACGACCTGGCCGGCATCATGAATGATGGCGCGGAGTGTGCGCCGCATGTCGATGCGATGGCCCTGGTGCGAGGCGCGAAAACGCCGGGTCTGAATCTCGATGCGGTTGAGGCGCAGGCGCCGCAATGCCAGCATGGCTTGCGTCTGTTCGCTCACCGTCATCTGCTCGAAGTCCTTGCTGCGCAGCACGTCCTGGGCGGAGGCGGTGAAACTGGCGTCAATTTCCAGTTCGTCCGATTTCTTCTCCATGTGGCTGGGAACATCGGTCTGGTCGAACATCGCTTCAGCAAGGCGGCGGAAGCCGGCCTGCTTCTTGTTCTCGTGCGGCTTGCGGGCGATCTGGTGATAGAGCAGCTGCATCAACTGCTGCAGCATCTTGGGTTTCTTCCAGAAGACATGGAAGGCCTGGTCAAACAATTCACGCTGTTCACGGCGTTTCACGAAGACCGCGTGCAGCGTCCAGTAAAAATCCTCGCGCTTGCGCAAGGGGCCGGCCATGGCGGCATCAAGCGCATCGAGCACACTGCCGGGACCAACTGGAATTCCGGCCTCCCGCAACACCCGGGCGAAATGCATGATGTTCTCGGCGAGCTTGCCGGAAGGCGGTGCAGTGTTGCTGTTGGCAGCGTTGAACAATCTTGGCCCCTCACACCCGCCCCATCAGCCTGATCTCTTCCTTGACCTGGTCGAGAATGCGCTTGGCTTCTGAGCCTTCCATGCGGGCGATGTCATCCTGGTACTTGAGCAACACGCCCAGCGTGTCGTTGACGGTCTGCGGATCGAGTGCCACGCAGTCCAGTTCGTGCAGCGCCGCAACCCAGTCCAGCGTTTCGGCGACACCGGGTGACTTGTAGAGATCACCGCCACGCAATGCCTGCACGAAACCCACAACCTCCTTGGCCAGTTGCGTCGCTGCCTTGGGCCGCTTGGCGCGGATGATGGCGAGTTCGCGGATGGCGTCGGGATAGCCGACCCAATGATAGAGGCAGCGCCGCTTCAGGGCATCATGTACTTCGCGGGTGCGGTTCGACGTGATGATGACGATCGGCGGTTCCTTGGCGGTGATGGTCCCAAGCTCCGGAATGGTGACCTGAAAATCCGACAAGACTTCGAGCAGGAAGGCTTCAAAGGCTTCATCGGTGCGGTCCAGTTCGTCGATGAGCAACACTGGTGCAGCGCCTTCATCTGCTTCCAGTGCCTGCAGCAGCGGCCGCCGGATCAGGAATTTCTCGGCAAAGATGGACGAGCTGAGAGTATCACGGTTGACCGTCCCCGCAGCCTCAGCCAGCCGGATCTCGATCATCTGCGCCGGGTAGTTCCATTCATAGACGGCGGAGGACACATCAAGCCCTTCGTAGCATTGCAGGCGGATGAGCTTGCGGCCCAGGGCCTGCGCCAGCACCTTGGCGATCTCGGTCTTGCCGACACCAGCCTCGCCTTCCAGAAACAATGGCCGGCCCATCTTGAGGGCGAGGAACACAACCGTGGCAAGGTCTCGCCCCGCCACATAGTCCTGGCCTTTGAGGAGGTCGAGCGTGGCGTCGATGGAGGCGGGAATGGCAGTGGTCATGGTTCTCAATACTTCAATTGAAACAAAATGGCCCGCGAGATTGCTCTCGCGGGCCAATAGCGTGAACGCAATCCCGCCTTACTTTGCCGCTGCCAGGGCGCGCTTGGCCATGACAGAGATCAAATGGGCGCGATAGGCGGCTGAGCCGTGCAAATCAGCGTTGAGGCCGCGCGGCTTCACAGCGATGCCGGACAGGGCATCGGCCTTGAACGACTTCGACAGCGCCGCTTCCATGTCAGCCTGGCGGAACACGCCGGGACCAGCACCGGTGACGGCGACGCGCGCCTTGCCATCCTTGCCCTGCGCCACATAGACGCCAACCATGGCGTAAAGTGAAGCCGGGTTGGGGAACTTGGCGTAGCCGGATTTGGCGGGGATCGGGAACTCCACGGCGGTGATCACTTCCGACGCCTTGAGCGCGGTCGAGAACATGCCGGTGAAGTACTTGTCCGCCGGAATCTTGCGGGCATCGGTGTGGATGATCGCACCCAGGGCCTGGCAGGCCGCCGGATAATCCGCTGCCGGATCATTGTTGGCGATAGAGCCACCAATGGTGCCACGGTGACGAACGTGGGGATCGCCAATGCCGCCGGCAAGGGCAGCAAGGCCGGGAATGGCCTTCCTCAGCGCCTTGTCCGAAGCCACGGCGGCGTGCGTCGTACCAGCCGATATGACCACCGATTTGGCACCGACCTTGATGCCGGCGTTCTTGATGGCCGAAAGATCGATGATGTCGGTTGGCGTGGCGAGTCCCTGTTTCATGGTGGGCAACAATGTATGCCCACCCGCGAGGAACTTGCCGTCCTTGGCCTTCTTCATCAGCTTGACGGCGTCGGCGACTTTTGCCGGACGGTGATAGTTGAAGTTTTCCATGTCTTTTTCTCCCGTCCTTACTCGGCGGCTTTCTTGAGGCCCTGCACAGCGTTCCACACCACTTGTGGCGTGGCCGGCATGCTGATTTCGCGAATGCCAAGGGCATCCGTGACGGCGTTGATGACAGCCGGCGGCGAACCGATGGCTCCTGCCTCACCGCAGCCCTTCATCCCCATGGGGTTGGTCGGGCATGGCGTGCAGGTGAAACCGAGATTGTAGCTCGGCACATCGGCAGCGCGCGGCATCTGGTAGTCCATGTAGGACCCGGTCAGCAGCTGGCCCGAATCCTCGTCATAGACACAGCCTTCGGCCAAAGCCTGGCCAATGCCCTGGGTAATGCCACCATGCACCTGCCCTTCAACGATCATCGGGTTGATGAGATTGCCGAAGTCGTCAACGCAGGTGTATTTCGCAACCGTGGTGACACCGGTATCCGGATCAATCTCCACTTCGCAGATGTGCACACCAGCCGGGAACACGAAGTTCGCCGGATCATGGAAAGCGCTTTCCTTCAGGCCCGGCTCGATTTCAGCCGAGTTGAACTTGTGCGCCACATAGGCGGCCAAGGCGACTTCGCCGAAAGCCATCTTCTTATCGGTCCCCTTGATGGTGAAGGTGCCGTTCTTGAATTCGACGTCATCAGTCGAGGCTTCCATGACGGCGGCAGCAATCTTCTTGGCCTTGACCTCGATCTTGTCGAGAGCCTTGGAGATGGCATGCATGCCGACCGCACCCGAGCGTGAGCCGTAAGTACCCATGCCGAACTGCACCTTGTCGGTGTCGCCGTGCACGATGGCGACATTGTTGATGTCAACGCCGAGACGTTCCGACACCAACTGGGCGAAGGTCGTTTCGTGGCCCTGGCCATGGCTGTGGGAACCCGTGAGGATTTCCACCGAGCCAACCGGGTTGACGCGCACTTCAGCCGATTCCCACAGGCCGACACCGGCACCGAGCGAACCCACCGCCGCCGACGGCGCGATGCCGCAGGCTTCGATGTAGGCTGAGTAGCCGAGGCCGCGCAGCTTGCCGTTCTTGGCGGAGGCAGCCTTGCGGGCCGCAAAGCCCTTCACGTCGGCCATGTCCTGCGCCTTGGTCAGCGAGGCGTCATAATCGCCTGCGTCGTAGCACATGATGACCGGCGTCTGGTGCGGGAACTGGGTGACGAAGTTCTTCCGGCGGAATTCCGCCGGATCCATCTTCAGTTCACGCGCTGCCGTTTCAACCAGGCGTTCGACCACGTAGGTGGCCTCCGGACGCCCGGCTCCGCGGTAGGCGTCAACCGGTGCGGTGTTGGTGTAGACCGCATCGACTTCGGCATAGATGGTGGGAATGTTGTATTGGCCCGACAGCAGCGTGGCGTAGAGATAGGTCGGCACGCAGCTTGAGAAGGTCGAGAGATAAGCACCCATCGCGGCCGTGGTGTGGACCCGCAGGCCGGTGATCTTGCCGGAACGATCCATGGCAAGTTCGGCCTTGGTCACGTGGTCGCGGCCATGGGCGTCTGCAAGGAAGGCTTCGGTGCGTTCGCCGGTCCACTTCACCGGACGTCCGCCGACGCGCTTTGACACCCACAGGCAAACAACTTCTTCGGCGTAGATGAAGATCTTGGAACCGAAGCCGCCGCCCACGTCAGGAGCGATGACCCGCAGCTTGTGCTCAGGGCACAGGCCGTGGAATGCCGAGATGACCAGGCGCGCCACATGCGGGTTCTGGCTGGTGGTATAGAGCGTGTAGTGATCCGAACCCGTATCGTAGGAACCAATCGCGGCGCGCGGTTCCATGGCGTTGGGGATCAGGCGGTTGTTGATGATGTCGAGCTTGGTGACATGGGCCGCCGACTTGAAGGCCGCAGCAGTGCTGCCTTCATCGCCGATCGACCAGTTGTACACGCGGTTGTCGTTGGCCACATCATGGACCTGTGCCTTCGTCGACATGGCCTTGGCGGCGTCGACGTTATGCGGCAGCACACCATAGCTGACCTGTACGGCAGCTGCTGCGGCCTTGGCCTGTTCCTTGGTTTCAGCAACAACGACAGCCACATGGTCACCCACATAGCGCACCTTGCCGACGGCAAGGATAGGATGAGGCCCGGCCTTCATGGGATTGCCGTCCTTCGACGTGATTCCCCAGCCGCAAATCAGGCCGCCGATCTTGTCTTCGGCCACATGATCGCCGGTGAACACGCCGAGCACGCCAGGCATTGCCGCGGCCTTCTTGGTGTTGATCGACTTGATGGTGGCATGGGCATGGGGACTGCGCACAAAATATGCGAAGCTTTGGTCTTTCAGATTGATGTCATCGGTGTACTGGCCCTTGCCAGTGATGAAGCGATGATCTTCCTTGCGCTTGACGGACGCGCCAACTCCGGTTCCGGTCATTTCGGCGTTCTCCCTTACATGTTCTCTGCGCCGGCCTGAACGGCCTTGACGATATTATGGTAGCCGGTGCAGCGGCAGATGTTGCCTTCCAAACCGTGACGGATTGTATCTTCGTCGAGCTTCTTGCCCTCGCGCTTGACGAGGTCGATGGCCGACATGATCATGCCGGGCGTGCAGAAGCCGCACTGCAGGCCATGATGCTCGCGGAAGGCTTCCTGCATCGGGTGCAGCTTGCCGTTCTTGGCGATACCCTCGACGGTGGTGATTTCAGCACCATCACATGCCAAAGCCAGCGTGGTGCAGCTTTTGACTGCCTTGCCGTCGACGTGGACAACGCAGGCGCCGCACTGGCTGGTATCGCAGCCCACGTGGGTTCCGGTCAGGCCCAGGTGATCACGTACGAACTCGACGAGCAGCGTGCGTCCTTCGACGTCACCGCTGACGGTCTTGCCGTTCACTTTCATAGAGACATTTGGCATTTCATTTCCTCCCATTCCACCTCTTGCCTGCTCCCGCAGCGCGCACAAACGCACTTGGGCCGCAACGGTGGACACGTTTTGCCGATCACATGTTCAACACCGCCGGCAGAATCCGTCAAGCGATACCAAGGGTTGGGGTCATGGTAGCGAACGCAAATTTCATGTTGCGCTGCACACGAAACCGGAACCATTGTCCCTGCGTATCATTTTGAGTCATAACCGCACAGGTCTGCATCGGGAGGTCATCATGCGGCGCATCATCCTGAGTTCTTTCCTCGTGATTTTCACTGCGTTCGCCCCGCTCGCCGCGTCGCAGGCCGAAACCCTGGGTAACGCCGACAATGCGGCGATCACCGCTGTGATCGAAAGCCAGTTGCAGGCCTTCGCCGCTGATGACGGCAACGCTGCCTACGCCCATGCAGCTCCGATCGTCACTTCAATTTTCCCATCGGTCGAAGGCTTCATGGCCATGGTGAAAGGCGGCTATGCCCCGATCTATCGCAACACCAGCCACAGCTTCGAAGACCTCGCCACCGACACTCTCGGCCGCCCCGCCCAACGGGTGCTGCTGCGCGGCATGGACGGCAAAACCTACGAAGCCCGGTACAGCATGGAAAAACAACCCGACGGCACCTGGAAAATAGCAGGCGTGAGCATGCTGGCCCTGCCGGGGACGGAGGTGTGAGGGATTGGCGGCGATGCAATAATAGGAAAAAAAGTACTTGATACTGCGCAGTGTTACGGCTAGGTTTGACATCATCCCACACATGGCACGAAAGCCAATCGCCCGTTCCCCGCAGTAGCCTTGAGCATATCATGAAGGCGAAGAGGAGATGGTATGGAAAGTGTAGGCGCGGTTGAAGCGAGAGATCGTTCGCTTGCAATTTTCATCTTGGTTCCAGTCGTCTAGTAAATTCAATCCTGTGGCGATCCCATGGATAAAGAGGTGCGCGACGAGCGTCTCTCGCACGTGCGAAACGAGACATCGTGCCATAACCCGTTCGCGGACCAAACCGCTCAATAGTTGGATTCTTGCTACTCGTTATTGGTCGCTATACTTTTTGCAGCACAACAATGGCCAGTTTACCCTCGAGAATTTGGGGGGACGCCGAAAGACGTTCAGCCAGACCCCGATAAATCCTTTCAACAACTTGGGCCTTGTCTGACCGATGGCCGAGTGCGGCAGCAATTGTGGGTCCTGTGAAGCCGCGGACCACGTTTGCATGTGTGATGCCAAGCAGAGCAGCATCGCCGTTGCTTTGGAATGCAGCCCATGTTCCATCGGGAACAGTAATGATCTCCGCCTTGACCAGTTTCAATCCCGCATAATGACCGGCTTCATCAAAAGGCGCTTTGATTTGTTCGATGGTGCGGCCATTGACAGGTACTGTCATGCTCAGCAGTTCGTCCTTGTCCAACTGTCCTTGGCTGGCCATATCTTCGATGGCTCCCCAAAAATGGTCACTCAACCAACCAAAACCAGTTCCTTCCTTTGCTTTACCCACAAATGCTGAAAGCATGAGAGCCCCAGGCTTCAACTCGCTCGCCCGGCACTTCAGAAACTTTTTCCAGTCTTCGGCCTGCTGGTCCAAGACCATCTGCACGACGGCTTCATCACTGCTATACCCTGGAAAGACATGGTCCGCAGTCAGAACAGGGGAACTTAACCAGTGCGCCGTCCAGGTGTTCCATCCCAAATTCACGCTTTCGGCGGGCAATATTGGTTCGAAGTAGGAACGGCCAATGGCCGTTGGGAACACATTTGTGTTTCCTTTCATGTAACTCTGCGGATCATCTTGCAGAGACACGAACAGTGCTGCGAAGTCATTTGAGGGCAAGTCAGTGTGGAACACTTGAATGGGCTTGTTTGCATTGGCGCGTTTACGCAGTTCCTCGATTGCAATACGCATGGGCGGCATCGAATTTTTGCCCTGCGACGAGCCGTAGTCAGCAATCACGATCGGACCATTGTCGATAACGGTTGCGCTGACGATCCGCTCCCAGTCTTCAAGGAGCAATGATATTCCGGCTGCTTGCATGGCCGAGTGCCGATTGTAAAAACCTCCGCCCTCCATTGCGTTTGCGACTGCCGTAGGCTTGTTTGGAGAAGTAGCTGGAGTTGTCATTGTGGCGACCACTACGATGAAAGGTGAAGCGCCCCGAGATTGCCGGAGGTCTGTTTTTTAACCTATGCGGCCATGGGGCTGTTGTCTATGGCTGCGGTTCTGTGCAGGATCAGCAGCGGCAGTGTGATCGACTCGAATGAATCATGCAACCGGTCGTCGGCTCGAACCAACGCGGCGACAGTCATCGCTGGCTGCACCTCACCCTTGGTCAATGGGTCATCATTGAGGGCTTTCAGCGGCACAGGATCACGGGTGAAGTCCTTCATGTGTAGCGTCAACACACCGAGACGCGGCGCGATGTGGCTGAGACCCTTGATGGCCGCCAGGGCAAAGCCCGGAGCGGGCACCTGAAATGCGAAGCTCTCGCAAATCAGGCCATTGATGTCGTCCTGATGGTCGAGTGCATAGGTACATGCAGTTCCGATCGTCACAACAGCCTTCCCCACAGTTGAAGGCTTCATGGCCATGGTGAAGAAGGGCTACCAGCCGATCGACCGCAACAAGGGCCACCTCTTCTCCGAAGCAACGTCTGACAGTCCGGGCCGCACGGCCCAGCGTGTCATCCTGCGTGGGCTCGACGGGAAGTCCTACGAAGCGCGCTATTACATGGAAAAGCAGCCCGACGGCTCTTGGAAGATCGCTGGCGTGGCGATGGTGCCACGGCCGGGGACAGAGGTGTAACGGAAGGTTGATGCGGGAACCAATTCGGCCAGTAGCGGGTTTTACAAATGCTTTTTACAAGTCTTGGGGAATGCGCTCTGATCGTCCGGACTGGAAAGGATTGCCATCATGTCCAAAGCAACAATCTGCCTGTGGTTTGACAAAGACGCCGAAGAGGCCGCGCGATTTTACAGCAAGACGTTTCCCAACAGTTCTATGGGCGACGTGCAGCGGGCACCGAGCGATTTCCCCGGCGGCAAGAAGGGCGAACCGCTGGTGGTCGAATTCACTGTCCTGGGCATTTCCTGCATCGGCCTCAATGGCGGGCCGAACTTCAAGCACAATGAAGCCTTCTCCTTCGTGGTCTCGACGAAGGACCAGGCCGAAACCGACAAATACTGGAATGCAATCGTTGGCAATGGCGGACAGGAAAGCGCCTGCGGCTGGTGCAAGGACAAGTGGGGCCTGTCGTGGCAAATCACCCCCAAAGTGCTGACCGATGCGATGCGGGCGGGAGGCGACAAAGCCAAGCGCGCCTTTGATGCGATGATGGACATGTCAAAGATCGACGTTGCCACGATTGAGGCGGCAGTGCGCGGCAAGGCGGCATAGGCTGGTCCGGCACGGCTGACGTGTGTGCAACAAGTTTGGCGCTGACAGAGTGAGCCATGCTATGCTTCTGTAACCGAGGGCAGTGACGCAGCGTTGAACTGTGCACAGCAATTGAACACGAGGCAGAACCGATGGCCACCGACGCAGAAATCATGACTGCACTGCATGGGCTGGCGGCGGCATTCAATGCCCACGACATTGACGGCGTAATGCGGTTTTTCGCAGCTGACTGCAGCCTCGACATGCCGCGAGGACCTGAGCCCCATGGCAAGCGGTTCCAAGGTCTCGAGCAGGTAAGGAACGGCTTGCTGGGGAGGTTCGCTTCAACACCTGATGTGCACTACGGCAATGTCGAACACTTCGTGTCCGGGGATTGCGGCATGTCAAAATGGCTGCTCACCGGGACCAAGGTGAACGGTGAAAAAGTCAGGGTGCAGGGCTGCGACTTCTATACCTTTCGGGACGGACTGGTGGTGCGCAAGGACAGCTACTGGAAGATCGTGGAGTAGTTCACGCGATCAGCCCCGCCCTTGCCTCCCGGTAGGATTTGAGCATGGCCTCGGCACTGATGCGGCCTTGTTTCTGGTCGGTGTCAAAGCCGATGACGGAGACACGCATGACCTGGCGTTCCCGCCATTTGGCACCGCCAGCAAAGCAGATGCCCTCCGCCTGGATGCGCCTGATCGTCTCTTGCGTGAGTGCGTCCCCGGCCTCCGGCAACAGGTCATCACCGAAGCGCACAATGAACTGGTTGAGGCGCACCTGATTGATGACGCTGATGCCTGGCTCATGCGCCAGCATGTCCGCCATGCTGCGGGCGACGGCGCAGTGACGTTCCACCATCGCGGCGATGCCTTTTGCACCCAGCGCCTTGATCACGGCCCAGGTGGCAAAGCCACGGGCACGGCGCGACAGTTCCAGCACATAATGCGAGGGATCACGCTCATCGGCAGCCGCGGTTGGAAGGTAACTCGCCGCGATGGTCATGGCACGGCGATGGGCCAGTTCGTGGCGAACGATTGCATAGCCACAGTCATATGGCGTCTGCAGCCACTTGTGGCCGTCGGTGGCCCACGAGTCGGCGAGATCGATGCCCGCAGTCAATGGCTTCAGTGCGTCGCTGGCACGCGCCCACAAGCCAAAGGCACCATCGACATGCACCCAGGCCCCAACCGAATGGGCAACCGAAATGAGCGCCGGAAACGGATCGAAGTCACCGGTGTTGATCTGTCCTGCCTGCAGGATGGCAATCGTAGGGCCGCGCACGTCCATGCACAGCCGCAGGAAGTCCGGCGCATCAATGGTGCCCTGCTGGTCGGTTTTGACCCGGATTACCCGGTCATGGCCAAGGCCCAGAAATTGCAGGGCAGAGAAAACCGTGGCGTGGGCATCATCGCCAATCAGCACGGTGATCGGAGGTGCGCCAAAGAGGCCTTGCGCATCCGCATCCCATCCGGCGCGGCGCAACACTTCCCCGCGCGCCGCTGCGAGGCAAACCGTGTTGGCAACTGTCGCACCGCTGACAAAGCCCACCGAACAGGCGCGCGGCAGGTCGAGAATTTCGAGCAGCCAACGGGCGCTGATCGTCTCGCAAGCGGCAGCGGCCGGCGACGCCTGATGATTGCCGACATTCTGGCCATAGGCGCTGGCCAGCATGTCGACTGCCACACCAACCGGATGTGATGAGCCGATGACCCAGCCGAAAAAGCGCGGCCCCGTCGCCATCATCAGGCCCTGCTCGGCCAGGTCCGCCACTTGCGTCACGATGCCGGGGCCCTCTTCGCCGACCTGGGGCAGCGCCTCATCGAAGAGAGCGAGCATCTCACCATAGTCGTGCAGCGGCCGTTGCTTCAGGGTAGCCGTGTGACTTCTGAAATCAGCGGCCCGCTGAGCCGCCAATTGAAAGAGCGTCTGGATGCGCGCGCGTTCCATGCGACCTCCGCGAAGTCATGCCCCGTCCCCGCTGTTGCTCGAGATTACGCACTTATTGCTGGTGTGCAAGCCGCCCTTTTCCGCCACTCGTGACAACCAGCAGCGCAAATGTTGTAACCGGGGCATGGCTGATTCCCTTTCCCGCCGCGTACCTGCTATACTCTGGTCGTTCGGCCTCATTGCAGTGGCCGCCATCATCCTGCTCGCCATGGGCCGCGAACCCATCTGCAAATGCGGTTACGTGATGCTGTGGAATGGTGTGGTGCAGAGTTCAGACAATTCCCAGCACATCAGCGACTGGTACACGCCGTCGCATGTCATTCATGGTTTCATTTTCTATGGCCTCACCTGGCTGTTTGGCAGGCGCTGGAGTTTTGCAGCGCGCCTTGCCGCCGCTGTGATGGTTGAAGGAGCCTGGGAGATTTTCGAGAACACCGACTTCATCATCAACCGTTACCGCGAAGCCACGATCTCGCTCGATTACTATGGCGACAGCGTCCTGAATTCGGTCTGCGATATCCTCGCCATGGTAGCGGGCTTTTATGCCGCCTCGCGCCTGCCGGTCTGGTCGACAGTGGCGCTGGCCGTGTTCTTCGAGCTGTTCACTGGCATCATGATCAGGGACAACCTCGCTCTCAACATCATCATGCTGCTCTGGCCGCTCGACGCCATCAAGAGTTGGCAGGCGGGCGGCTAGAAAGCCTCAGTATGCGAAATCGCGGAAGACCCTGGAGATGTCACCCTTCCAGGCCCCGTGATAGAGATCGAGCAGATTGTCGGCGGCAGTCTTGCCGCTTGTCACCGTCTCATCCAGCACATCAAGGAACGCGGTTTCAGGCTTGCCCTTGCAGCCGGCGAGACCGCGCGCTGTGAGACCGGTGCGCGCCAGCACCAGAACTTCCGCTGCAATGTCGCGCATACTGCGGCCCGCGATGGTGGCACGAAGCCCCTGGCGCGGCACGGCATCGCGCAAGGCCTGACGCTCTTCGGCTGACCAGCCCTTGACCAGGTCCCATGCACCATCAAGCGATGGCTGGTGATAGAGCAATCCCGTCCACAGGGCGGGCAGCGCGCAGAGCCTGCGCCATGGACCAGAGTCAGCGCCGCGCATTTCGAGGTAGCGCTTCAGACGCACCTCCGGAAAGATTGTCGTGAGGTGATCGGCCCAATCCTTCATGACAGGCTTCTCACCGGGCAATTGCGGCAGTTTGCCTTCGAGGAACTTGCGGAAGCTTTCGCCCGCCGTGTTGACGAACTTGCCATTGCGCATGACGAAATACATCGGCACGTCGAGGGCGTAGTCGACGTAGCGCTCAAAGCCCATGCCGTCTTCAAAGGCGAACGGCAGCATGCCGGCCCGCGCGTTGTCTGTGTCGGTCCACACGTGGCTGCGGAACGACAGGAAGCCGTTGGGCTTGCCTTCGAGAAATGGCGAATTGGCAAACAGGGCGGTGGCGATGGGCTGCAGGGCAAGCGACACGCGCAGCTTCTGCACCATGTCGGCTTCGCTGCCATAGTCGAGGTTGACCTGCACGGTGCAGGTGCGGAACATCATGTCGCGTCCCATCGTTCCGACCTTGTCCATGTAGGGAGCCATGATGCCATAACGGCCCTTGGGCATGACCGGCGTTGCGGCCCGCGTCCATGTCGGGGAAGCACCAAGGCCGAGGAAGCCGATGCCCAACTGGTCACCGACCTCGCGCACCTGCTGCAGGTGTTCGTTCACTTCGGCGCAGGTATCATGCACACTGGCAAGTGGTGCGCCGGACAGTTCGAACTGACCACCGGGCTCCAGCGAAATATTGGCCATGCCTTTGGGGTCTGCGAGCGCGATGATGTTCTCGCCTTCATAAATGCCTTCCCAGCCAAAGCGGCCCTTGAGACCTTCCAGCAATGCCTTGATCGAACGCGGCCCGAAATAAGGCACCGGTTCCAACGTATCCGTCAGGAAGGGGAACTTTTCGTGCTCGGTGCCAATGCGCCAGTCGGCTTTCGATTTGAAGCCCTTGTCGAAATAGCTGACGAGTTGGGCACGATTTTCGATGGTGGCCTTGGCCTCCGCCGTCTCAGGTGTGGGTCCGCTCAAAGTGCCGATCCTTGATTGTGTTGCCGGGGCTCATGTAAGCGTCAGCCGCGCCATGAACAAGTCACAAATTGTGATCCGCAGACTTGCAGTTCTTATTGGTCAAGGCCGTTGCGGCGGGCCACCAGAAAGGCCTTCTCGCTTGCATTCTGACTGAGCCCGATCGCCGTATCATAACAGTACCGGGCCGCATCCAACTGGCCGTCCCGCCGCAGCATGTCGGCCTTGGCCGCATGGAATGGCTGGTAGCTGTCCAGTTGCGACTGGATCAACATCAGTGCTCCAAGCCCATCACGCGGCCCGGAATGCCACGACAGGGCAACCGCACCGTTGAGCAGATAAACGGCATTGCCAGTGCGTCCGTGGAGATAATTGTAGAGCAGCACGATCTCATGCCAATTCGTTGCACCGTGGTTGGCGGCTTCGGCATGCAGGGCATTGATAGCGGCTTGGGTTTGATAGATTCCAGGATTGTTCCGGCGTAGTGCGTGACCCAGCAGCAGTGTGCCTTCTGCAATCAAAGCGCGGTCCCACAGGCTGCGATCCTGGTCCTCGAGGGCGACGAAACACCCCTCCTCCGTGGCGCGCGCTCTGGCGCGGGCGTGGATCAGCAGCAACAAGGCCAACAAGCCTTCGATTTCAGCTTCGCCGGGGCGCAATTCCACCATCAGTCTGGCCAGGCGAATGGCTTCCTCACAAAGGTCAACGCGCGACCTGCTTTCGCCCTCTGTCGCGGCATAACCCTCGTTGAACACCAGATAAATGACGGCCAGGACTGAACCCAACCGCTCCGGCCAGGCCTCATGGCCCGGCACGTCGTAGGGGATGCCCGCCTTGGTAATTTTCTGTTTCGCCCGCACCAGCCGTTGTGCCATGGCCTCCTCGGTATCGAGAAACGCCCGGGCGATTTCAGTGGTGGTCAGCCCACACAGGGTCCGCAAGGTCAGCGCCACCCTGGTTTTCTCTTCCAGGGCGGGATGGCAGCAGGTGAAGATCAGCCGCAACCGGTCATCTTCAATCTCGTGGACACTTTCGGGGGCGTTTTGGTCGTGGTCGATCAGGGCACCGTATTCAGAAATTTTGCGCGCAAAGTTCTGCGACCGCCGCAACCTGTCGATGGCCTTGCGCCGCGCCGTCTGCAACAGCCAGGCTGGCGGAGATTGCGGCGGCCCATTGCGGTCCCAATGGACAAGGGCTGACTCAATCGCGTCATGAAGACTGTCCTCCGCCAATTGGAAATCACGGATATCGCGCAACAGCACCGCAAAGAGCTTGCCGAAATAGGCCCGCGCCACGGCGTTGACTGCCGCGCGCGTTCCCGTATTCAGTTGATCCTCACGCATGCCGGGAGGCGGTCAGCTCATATCCCGGATTGGCCGCACCTCAATTGTGCCTGTGGCGGCGGACGGAATCATGGCGGCATACCTGATGGCGTCATCGAGGCTGGCGCATTCGAAGATGTAGTAACCGCCCAATTGCTCCTTGGTCTCGGCAAAGGGGCCATCCATGGTCTGGATCTTGCCGCCGCGCATTTTGACAGTGGTTGCGGTCGACGCTGGATGGAGCGCGTCACCCCCGCGCATGACACCATCCTTGATATAGGTTTCGGTCGCCGTCTTGTAGGCGGCCATGAAGGGGCCAAACTCCGGCGTGCCATGCTGCGGGCCGCTGTCGGGGCTGGTGTAGATGAGCGCAATGTATTTCATGTTGGTCTCCAAATTGAATGGCCGTTGATGGTTCAGCGTGCCAGCAGGATGGCGAGAATGTTGCCCGCCGCGATGAGAGTTGCAACCGTTGTTGCGCTGCCTCCGGCAATGCGGCCAAACGAGGCTGCGTTGGTTCCGCTCAAGCCGAACGCATGCACAAGGCGGCCCAGAAGCAGCAAGGCACCGGCACCATGAAGCCACGGGCCGGATGCACCCAATAGTTCGGCAATCACCATGAGCAGCAGGGCCAGGGGAACCGTCTCGACGAAATTGCCATGTCGCCTGATGCGCAATGCCAGATCGGCGTTACCTCCATCGTTCAATGCGATGTGGGTTTTCGCCCGCAGCATTGTCACATGGGTGGACAGCGCAATCATCAGAAGTGTCAATGGGACGGCATAGATGCCGGTGATTTCGGGTGCCATGTCTTGGCCCTCCATATGGTCGAAACGATGCCGCTTGTGCTGCATCTGACACCAAGACGAATGGCCGCCGCCGAAATCGACATGCCGGAGAAGTTATTTCTTGCCACCCCAGTCGCCGATAGCCGCCTGAACCACAGCCAGCGCTGCGATGGCCACGGTATCAGCCCGCAAGATGCGCGGACCCAGCGAGATGGCCGTGACAAACGGCCGGGCGCGCAACATCTGGCGCTCCTCGTCGGTAAAACCCCCTTCCGGCCCAACCAGCACCGCGGCTGGTGGTGCCACCCCACTCAAAGATGACAACGGGTTGAGGTCACGCGCCGTCTCGTCACAAAAGATCAGGCGGCGGGACGGATCCCAAACTCCAATCACTTTGGCGAGGGGTTGTGGTTCCTCCACCTCGGGGACAAAAACCAGATTGCATTGCTCCGCTGCTTCCACGGCATTGGCCCGCATGCGCTCCAGATTGACGCGCTCGGCGATCGTGCGAGCCGTCATGACAGGGCGCAGGCGGCGGACCCCAAGCTCGGTTGCTTTCTGCACCATGTAATCAAGGCGGGCGTGTTTCAGCGGCGCAAACAGATAGTCGATGTCAGGTGGCAGCGTGACGTCAGTGACCCGGCGCTCGCAACGGATGGTGACAGCCTTCTTGCCCACATCCGCAAGGTAGGCGAGCCAGGCACCATCCCGGCCGTTGAAAACCTCGACTACATCGCCACCTGCCAGGCGCAGGACATGGGTGAGATAGTGCGCCTGCTCGCGCGCCAATGGAATGTCCTGCGTTGCCTGCAGGTCTGCATCCAGATGCAGCCGGGGTGTGGTCTTTGCCATGCCTGCCGTGTTACACGCCCGCCACAATGGATTCCAGCCACGCAAATCATGCGGCCAGCTCCCGCGTTGCCGATGCCACCCCGGATAACTGGGTGGAACGTATCCTGCCACCTGCTGCCCTGCCCTATGCCCAGTTGATGCGGCTGGACCGGCCGATCGGCTGGTGGCTGTTGCTGATCCCCTGCTGGTGGGGCTTGGCGCTGGCGGCAATTGCGCAAGGGCCGCGCCCGGAATTGTTGTGGTTTGCCGTGCTTTTTCTCGCCGGTGCCATCGTCATGCGCGGCGCTGGCTGCGTCATCAATGATATTTTCGACCGCAAGATCGATGCCCAGGTGGAGCGCACCCGCTCGCGGCCCCTGCCGTCCGGCCGGGTTGGCCTCAACAGCGCTCTAGCTTTTCTCGCAGTATTGCTGTTGGCAGGACTGGCGGTGCTGCTGCAGTTCAACACCCTCACCATAATGACTGGCCTCGCCTCCGTTGTGATCGTCGCCATCTATCCCCTGATGAAGCGCGTGACATATTGGCCGCAGGCGGTGTTGGGCCTTGCCTTCAACTGGGGTGCGCTGGTGGGGTGGACAGCGGCCACCAGTACCCTCACGGCACCCGCCATTGCACTCTATGCCGCAGGCGTGTTCTGGACGTTGGCCTATGACACGATCTACGCCCACCAGGACAAGGATGACGACATTCTGATCGGGGTGAAATCGACCGCCCTCAAATTCGGTAAATCGACGCAACCCTGGCTGGCCGCCTTCTTCATCCTCAGTCTCGCTTGCCTTGCCGTGGCGGCCTCGCTGGTGAACGCCGGACCCGCCAGCTATGTGGGCCTGGCCGCAGCCGCTGCCCATGCTGCCTGGCAATGCCGGACATTTGATGACAGCGACAGTGCCCGCTGCTTGCAACTCTTCAAGGCCAACCGCACATATGGCCTCCTTGTTCTCACCGGCTTCCTTGTGGACCTTTTCATCTGATGACTGACCTTCCCGATCTCGCCAAAGACATTCTTCTGATCGCCAAGCGCCATGGTGCGACGGCGGCAGATGCCGTCGTCGCCGAAAGCCGCGACACATCCATTTCCGTTCGCAACGCAGAGGTGGAAAACCTTGAACAGGCGGAGGCCCGCGAGGCGACGGTCAGGGTGTTTGTCGGCCAATCCTTTGCCAGCATGTCAGGCAGCGTGCTGACGGAGGAATCGCTGGACCGTCTGGTGGGCCGCGCCGTTGCCATGGCAAGGCTTGCGCCGCCCGACCCTTACGCCGGTCTGGCCGATCCATCGCAACTGGCGAAAAGCTATCCCGAAATCGACGTCGCCTCTGATGACGTGGTGACGGCGGAACAATTGCGTGAGCGCGCCCTGGAAGCCGAACGTGTGGCACTGGCCGTGCCCGGGGTGACCAGGAGCAATGGTGCTGGCGCATCGGCCTACGAAGTGCGCTCAGCCATCGCAGCGAGCAATGGCTTCCAACGCGCCGCCCGCCGCACCAGCTTCGGCAACAGCGTTTCGGTCATCGCCGGTGAAGGCACCGGCATGGAACGCGACTATGATGGCCATGGCGCAGTGTATTGGTCCGACCTTGAATCCGCTGAAAAGATTGGCCGCACCGCAGGCGAACGTGCCGTGCGCCGGCTCAACCCGCGCAAGGTTGCATCGCAGACCGTGCCGGTGATTTTCGACCGCCGTATCTCCACCAGCCTCGTCGGTCACCTGATCGGGGGCATCAACGGAGCGGCGATCGCGCGCGGCACCAGCTTCCTGAAAGATGATCTTGGCAAACGGCTGTTTTTAGAACATGTGACCATCATCGACGATCCCTTGCGCAAGCGTGGCCTCGCCTCACGCGCCGTCGATGGTGAAGGCCTGCCAGTGCAACGCCGTGCCCTCATCGACAAGGGTGTGTTGACCAACTGGATTCTGGATCTGCGTTCGGCGCGGCAATTGAAATTGGCCCCCACCGGACAGGGTGGCCGGAGTTCACCCTCGACGAGCAATGTCCACATGGAAGCTGGCGGGCGTTCACCCGAACAGATGATGAAAGACATTGGCACCGGCTTCCTCGTCACCGAGTTCATTGGCTCATCCATCAACATGGTGACAGGTGACTACAGCCGGGGCGCTTCGGGCTACTGGATCGAGAACGGCGAGGTTACCTATCCGGTGAGTGGCGTTACCGTGGCTGGAAATTTGCGCACCATGTTTGCCGAACTTGAGCCAGCCAACGACCTGATTTTCCGTTCATCAACTGTCGCACCGTCGTGCTTCCTTGGCGAGATGACCCTTGCTGGACGATAAAATGAACCCGGATCTGGAGTTGCTCCTGTCAACGCTGCGCGAGGCTGGTGCACTGGCGCTCGCCATGCAGGCCAGGGGCTACAATCACAAGCAGAAGAAAGACGGCACGTTCGTCACCGATGTTGACCATGCCGTTGATGATTTGTTGAAATCGCGCATGGCCACCGTCCGCCCCGGCGACGGCTGGCTTTCAGAAGAAACGCCCGATACGCCCGAGCGACTTGGCAAGACGCGGCTGTGGATTGCCGATCCGATCGACGGTACCCGTGGATTTCTGCATGGCTCCGGCCCTTGGGGCATTGGCATGGCATTGACGGTTGCCGGAGCGCCGGTACTCTCGGCCATCTTCCGGCCCGCTGATGACCAGTTGTTCCATGCGGCAAAAGGCGGTGGCTGCTTCTTGAACGGAAAGCGCCTGCACACAATGCAGCGCAACAACGTCATCACGGCCAAGCGCTATCGCATACCGTTGCAGACAGCCGGCTATGTACCCGAAACTGATTCACCCATTCCCCTGCTCCTGCGCCTTGCGTCAATCGGGCATGGCCAACATGGCGGTGCGATCTCCATCGGCGAAAAAAATGACTGGGACATTGCGGCCGGTCATTTGCTGGTGACCGAGGCCGGCGGCGTCATCAGCAATCTCTCCGGTGGCGAGATGATTTACAACCGCCGTGAGCCGTGGCAACCGGGGCTCATCGCAGCAGCGAATCCAGAAATCCACGCCGCCATCCTGAACCTTGTGAGGACCACATGAGCGCCAAGCCCGTGAAGAAGACCGCCAAGAAGGCCGCAAAGAAACCGGTGAAGTCGTCAACAGCCAAAGCTCAGCCCAAGGGCCAGCTGGTTCATCTTGTCTTTGGCGGTGAACTGGACGATGTGGCCGATGTCACCTTCAAGGACCTGGTAAAGCTTGATGTTGTCGGCTTCTATCCCAACTACGCCGAAGCCCACCGCGCCTGGCTCGGCAAAGCCCGCGAAACCATCGACAACGCCCAGATGCGCTACTTCATCGTTCACTTGCACCGCCTGCTCGATCCGGGCACGTAAGGCGCCGCGCTAAACTGCGCCGTCGCGCTGTTTGCGCCCGAGAGAAAACGCCAGCATCTCGTCGTCGGCTGCATCGCGGGCGAGGATCTCGCGGGCCTTGTCACAATCACCCTTCATCTGTTCCACCAATTCGCCAACTGATGCGAAGGTCTTGTCGCCGCGGATGAGATCGTGGAACGAGACCAGCAGGGTGCGGCCATAGAGGTCAATGTCCTGATCAAGCAAATAAGTTTCGAGGAAGGTGCGGTTGGTGTTGAACGTCGGGCGGTCACCGAAATAGGCAGCACCCTGCCAGGCGGGAGTCCCCGCCGCTGCAGCAGCATCACGCACTTGCACGGCATAAATCCCACGCGCCGGTTCCGCTCCGGGATCAACAATGATGTTGGCGGTCGGGAAGCCGATAGTCCGTCCGCGCTTGTCGCCGTGCACCACTTCACCGAGAACAATCCAGCGATAGCCCAGTTCGTGCGCCGCACTGCGCACATGGCCACGCCGCAAGGCCGAGCGGATGGAACTGGAGGAAAACGGTGCCTTGCCGTCACCCTCGTCTGTCACCTGATCCACTGTGGTGACGCCAAAACCATGTTGGCGGCCAAGCTGTGCCAGCGTTTCCGGCGTGCCTTTGCGGCCCTTGCCGAAATGGAAATCATAACCGGTGACCACATGCGACACGCCGAGCCGGTCAACAAGATGATTGATGACAAACTCCTCCGGCGTACTGGCCGCGAGTGCCTCGTCAAAACCCGCGACCGCCACGAGATCAGCACCAAGAGCCGCCACGAGCCGCAGCTTCAGCGGGTGGGGCGAGAGCCGGAACACTGGCTCATTGGGGCGGAAGAACGATCCGGGATGGGGTTCGAATGTCAGGATGCCCCAACGCACGCCAAGACGCGCTGCTTCGGTCTTGGCAACTTTCAGAAGTTCCTGGTGGCCGCGATGCAGGCCATCAAAATTGCCAATGGCAACGACGCAGCCTTTGAGATTTCCGGGCACTGCATCCTGCGGCAGAATTTCCTGCATCATCACCTTCAAACACGAAGGCGGGACTCAGACGCTGCGGGACGGCACGAATACCATCGCTTCGCCCTCGACAACGGTCTTCCCCGCCACTTCACAACGGCAGTGGAATTGGGCGCGCTTCTTGATCAAGTCAAGGGCCGTGAGCCTGGCAAAGGTCGAGACGGTATCGCCAATCCGCACCGGTGCCAGGAACCGCAAGGTCTGCGACATGTAAACGGCTCCCGGTCCTGGCAACTTGGTGCCGAGTACGGCAGAAATGAAACCGGCCGACAGCATGCCATGGGCAATGCGGGTCTTGAAGAATGTCTTGGCGGCATAGTGTTCGGAGAGATGCACGGGGTTGCGGTCACCCGTCACTTCGGCGAAGGCCGTGATGTCTTGGGCCGAGACGGTCTTGTCGAAGCCCGCCTCCATGCCAACCGACAGATCCTCGATGAAATATCCGGTCATGAGTCACCTTTGCTGCGGCGCACAATAGCGTCTCGGCGATGCAGCGCAACTGCGATCAAAGTCGGACACCAAAAACGTTTCCCGGTACTATTCCCAATGCAGGTCAGCGACGGTGCGAAGGATCCTGGCCTTGGGAACGGTGGCACGGATGTCGGCATCGGCGGCGACTGGATCACGGTGGTCGAGATGCAGGCCGGTGACGAACACGCAGGCGATGTCCTGCTCGGCAGCCCCCCTGATGTCTGTCTCCGGGCCATCACCAATAGCGAGAATGGCAGATACCGGCACATCGTGGTCGCGGATGGTGGCGGCACGGCGGCGCGCCAGATCATAGATTGGCGCAAATGGTTTGCCCGCCATCTCCACGTCACCACCCATCTCCTGGTAAATTTCGGCAAGGGCTCCTGCGCAATACAGCAGACGAGACCCTTTGCGTACGATCTTGTCGGGATTGGCGCAGATCATGGTGAGATCGCGCTTGCGCATGTCGCGCAGCAACTTGGTGTAGTCATCAGGCGTTTCCGTGTCATCGTGGAAAAGCCCGGTGCAGATCACCGCCGACGCATTTTCGAGTGGTACGCGCACAATCTGCAAGCCATCGAAAATCGAGAGATCGCGCGCCGGGCCAAGATGGAACAACTTGCCATCAGTCTGTTGCATGAGATCACGTGTGACGTCACCTGATGTCACGGCAGTGTCATAGGCGTCGCGCGCCACGCCGATTTCATCCAGCTGTCTGGTGACACCTATCGTGCTGCGCGGTGAATTGCTCACCAGCACCACTGTGCCGCCATTGCGCCGGTGCTGTTTCAGACAATCGACAGTGATGGCATTGGGGACATGGCCATCATGGAGGACGCCCCAGATGTCACAGAACCAGACCGGATAGGCTGAGGAAAGATCACGCATGGGCACTGCCCATAATACAGGTGTTGGCCAGCACAAGTCCCTTTGTCGGGAAGACTGCTATTCAGCCGCCGCAGTCAGTTCGTCGCCGGCCTGACCGACAACATCACGACGCACCCGGCGGGGCTCGGCAAAAGCAGGCCCGGACGCAAAGCGTGCCACCCGCATGAGCTGGGTGGCCTGCTGGGCATTGGCCACGCCATTGACGATGACCTGAACGCGCAAGGCGCGCGCCGCCTGTACGAAGTTGGCGATACCGGCCGACTGCTTGGGCTCAGCACCCACGCTGCCAGCGGAAATGCCGACATAGCGCACGTTGAGCTTGTCGAGCGCGGCAAGATCAAGCCCCGCCACGGCGGCATTGGAAAGGCTCATCTCAATGCCGGCACGCGCCAGATAGGCCAGGCCTTCGACACTGGCATTCGGCAGGCTGGCAAGAACCGCGTGGGGAATGTCAACGACCAGGCCATCGCTGATCCCGGGTTCGGCGGCATGAAGCTGGACAATGCGCGACAATGCTTCAGGGCTAGCCAATGTCTTGGCACCAATGGGGACAAGAATGCCAAGACGGTTGTCACGCTTGCGCAACCGCTTCAGCAAGGCGAGCGCCTCCCGGCAGAGGTGAACATCAAGGCCGGGGCGCCGCTCATTGTTGTCGGCATGACCGTTGACGGCTTCGCCGCCAGTTGCATCTTTGCCTGCTGCGCCGAAGGAATGATGCAGGCGATAATGCGCTGTCTTGCCCGAGAACAGATCAATCACGGGTTCAAGCGAAATAGTAACCGAGTCACCATAGCTCGGATCATCCAATGATACTGTCCGTGACGGCAGGACGGCAGGCACCACGGCTTCAACGGTTTCTTCCCCCTCGCCGGGTGCCCATTGCGAGGGGTGAACAACGACAGGACGACGCTGCTGCTGGGCAGACGATTGCGGTTGCTGCGCAGCCGGATTCTGCTGCGGCTGATTTTGGTAGAGGTATTGGCGTTCGACCAGCGTACGCATGTCATTGGCCAGTGCCGCATAACCTTGGCGCATTTCATTGCTGGTGACGTTGACGGTGGTGCCGAGGGATTCTGTTTCGGCGCGTAGGACACTCACTTGCGCTGCCAACTCGGCTGCCTCGTGCTGTTCTTCGCGGGTCTCGCGCATCAACGCAGTCAGTTCACTCGCCAAACGGCGCATGTCCTTGCGGGAGTTGGTGGCGTTATACATCACCACCCACGACAATACGAGAATGCCACAGGCCAAAGAAAGAATAGCGCCAATGAGATAAAGCACTGGCGTCTTTGGCGCTGTCATAGATTGGAATGCCACAAACACTGGCAATGCAGCACAAAGGGCTACAACCAGAAACCAGGGAAGTTCGCGTCCATAACCCATCACTTACGCGCTCGCCAAACACGACGGCGTGGAAAAATTCCACGCTCGTCCATTTTGCCCCCGCGCCGAACGTTATTACAGGCCAGCCACCGATGCCAACACTTTCGGCATTTTATCCATGAAGATTTCTTCAATCTGGTTCTTGGTGATGATCAGCGGCGGTGACAGAGCAATCGTGTCAGCCGTAATGCGCATCAGGAAGCCGAATTCATGGAAAGCATTTTCCATGGCTTTGTAAGCTCTTAGGCCAGGTTTTCCATCAACGGGTTTAAGATCGACTGCAGCCACAAGACCAATGGTGCGGATGTCTTCGATCAACGGGTTGCCCTGCAATGAGAAGGCTGCGTCGGCCCAGGTCTCTTCGAGCTTCTTGGCGTTCTCGAAGATTTTCTCGTCACGGTAGAGGTCCATGGTGGCAACGCCGGCGGCAGCGGCCATGGGGTGGCCGGTGTAGGTATAGCCGTGGAACAACTCGATCGCATGATCCGGGCCGTTCATGAAGGTGTCGTAAATGCCCTGGCGCGCCAGCACACCACCCATCGGCACCGTGCCCGAAGTGACGCCTTTGGCGAAAGTCAGCAAATCAGGCGTGACGCCAAAGCGTTCCGCCGCGTAGGCGTGACCAAGGCGGCCGAAACCGGTGATGACCTCGTCGAATATCAGCAGGATGCCGTGCTTGGTGCAAAGCTCGCGCAGCTTCTTCAGATAGCCCTTGGGTGGTGGCAGCACGCCGGTTGAACCAGCCATTGGCTCAACGATGACAGCGGCAATTGTGGAAGCGTCGTGCAACGTTACCAGACGTTCCAGCTCTTCGGCGAGATGGGCGCCCCACGTAGGTTCACCGCGCGTGAAGGCCTGTTCCTTGCGATTGTAAGTGTGCGGCAAGTGATCAACACCGGCCAACAGGGCACCGAACCACTTGCGGTTGGCAACCATGCCGCCCACCGAAATGCCACCGAAGTTGACACCATGATAGCCCCGTTCGCGGCCGATGAGGCGCGTGCGCGTACCTTCGCCACGGGCCCGGTGATAGGCGAGTGCAATCTTCAGGGCTGTATCAGCGGCTTCTGAACCGGAGTTGCAGAAGAAGGCATAGTTCAGGTCATCAGGCGCCATGGTGGTGAGGCGCGAGGCCAGTTCAAACACCTTGGGGTGGCCGTATTGGAAGGTCGGCGCGAAGTCGAGTTCTGCGGCTGACTGCTGGATCGCCTTGACAATCGGATCGCGGCAATGGCCAGCGTTGGAACACCACAGGCCAGCGCTGCCATCAAGGATCGCCCTGCCCTTCAAGTCATAATAGTGCATGTCCTTGGCGCGCGCGATCATCCGCGGGCGCTGCTTGAAGGCGCGGTTGGGGGTGAAGCCCATCCAGAACGATTCAAGATTGTTGGGGGTCGGTTCGAAAGATGACGGCGGGACCGGCTTGTTCATGGGGCGAGCCTCCTCGGGCGCAAGATGAAGATGATCCGCAATAGCAGATCATCCCATGAATCGGAAACGGGCCAGAGCCGTGGATTACCTCCAGCCAGCCGCAGGTTAGACGCCAGCCTGCCGCAGGAGTCAGTTGTTGGAGTAGAAATCGCTGAGGCGGGCCAGGCGCAGGCAGCGGCGGCGCTCTTCCATATAGACCTTGCCCCACTCCTGCGTGGTTGTTCCGATGGAGCGGCGCACCAGCCGTCCCTCGCCCGGAACATTGTTCGCCATCAGGTATTTGCGGCCATAGGAGTGGACGATGATGTGACCTTCGCCAGCACTCTCCGTGCCATCAAGACGCATCATTTCGTCAGACATGTAGTCGTCGGCAACGGCCGCAGCCTGGGCCCGGCAAGCCGAGACCATGGCGCTATCGGCAAAGGCCACAGACGGCAGCGCGGCAACAGTGAAAACCGCTGCAAACGGAGCAGCCAAAACAGCCATGGAAAATTTACGCATGGAAACACCCAAATTCACAAACGCCGCATCTGCTGATAATCCTGCAATGATACAGCCCGTTAGTAAAGTATTAAGGATGGTTAACGCCATTTTCGCACCACAATCCCCGGCAAGAATCTGATTCCAAGCGCGGGGGCGCTCACTTCAGACGGAAAAATCATGTCATCCCTGTCTCGTATTATCGCCGGTGGCCTCGTAGGCCTCGGTGTCGCTGCTGGCGGCCTGCTCGCGGGCCAATCGCTGGTGGAAAGCCGCCTCGGTTACCGTGTCGTGACGGTGAAAGGTCTCTCCGAACGCGAGGTCAAAGCCAATCTCGGCTTCTGGCCCATCCGCTTCGTGACCACCGGCCCGACGCTGGAAGCAGCCCGCGGCAAACTGGAGGTCTCGGAAAGTTCGGTAAAGACCTTCCTGACCGGCAACGGCTTCACCGACCAGGACATGCAAGTCCAGAACATCCAGGTTGAAGACCGCCTCGCCGGATACAATGCCCAAGGCACGCCGGAAGACTCGCGCTTCGTGCTGACCGAGGATTTCCTCGTGCGCTCGGCTGAAGTCGACAAGTTGCAGAACTCCGCCAAGATGATCGGCGACCTGCTCAAGTCCGGCGTGGTCTTTTCTGCCGATGCCTACAATGCCGGCCCCTCCTTCATCTTCACCCAGGTCAATGACCTCAAGGGTGAAATGCTGACGGAAGCCACCAAGCGCGCCAAGGAAGCTGCCGAAAAATTCGCGACCGAGTCCGGTGCCAAGGTTGGCGATATCCAGAGCGCCAACCAAGGCATCATCGAAATCTCGCCGGCCATCGAAATTCCCAACGACCGGCCGGAAAAGCAGGTGAACAAGAAAGTCCGCGTGGTGACGACAATCACCTACTTCCTCAAAGACTGATGGGAACAATTGGACTGATGGGTCTTGAGGTATTCGGCAGCTATTGCTACCGCAACTGTTGAAGCTTTGGGCGCTCTGGCTTAAGGGGCGCCCAAATCCATTTTGCGACCGGAGAATCCGCATGACCGCCAAACTGAAAGCCAAACTCGGCATGTCCCCCATCGCGTGGTGGAATGATGACCTGCCCGACCTGAGCGATGACGTGTCACTGGAAGAATGCCTGCGCCAGTCGCGCTCGGCAGGTTTCACCGGCATGGAAAAGGGCCGCCGCTTCCCCGAATCCGCCGCCGAGATGCTGCCCATCCTGAAGAAGGCCGACGTGACGCTGTGCGGGGGCTGGTTCTCCGGCACGCTGGTTGATGAAAGCCTCGCCAGCAACCAGGCCCGCGTCCAGCCGATGATCGAGCTGTTCAAGGCAGTTGCGGCACCCTGCATCGTTTATGGTGAAGTCGGCCGTTCCATCCAGGGTGATCGCTCCAAGCCACTGGCCACCAAGCCCAAGCTCACCGGCGACGAGATGAAATCCTATGCCAGGCGCATGACCGAATTCGGTGAATGGTGTGCTGAACAGGGCATGCCGTTGTGCTATCATCACCACATGGCGGCGGTGGTCGAAACCGAACCTGAGCTTGATTCATTCATGAACCACTCCGGCCCCGGCATTCCGCTGCTCTTCGACGCCGGCCATATGGCCTTTGCCGGTGGCGACTGCCTGCGCGTCATCGACAAACACCACAAGCGCATCAGCCACGTCCACACCAAGGACGTGCGCATGGACGTGATCAACAAGCTGGACCGCAGCAAGGAGAGCTTCCTCGACGCCGTGGTCAAGGGTGCCTTCACCGTGCCGGGCGATGGCTCGCTGGATTTCGAGGCGATCGTCAAACGCCTCGCGTCTTACGGCTATGAGGGTTGGTTCGTGGTGGAAGCCGAACAGGACCCGCGCAAATCGCCCCCCCTCAAGATGGCCCAGGTCGGCCACAAGGAATTGATGCGGGTGATGACGGCGGCTGGCTACGACGTGGTGGCGTAAGAAAGTGGGCCGGGATTTCTCCCGGCCCGATGTCTCAGAGCCCAATGCTTCAGAGGACGAAGTCAACATTGTCTGTGGGGTTCAATGTCGAGTGAATGCCGCCATCAAGTATCAAGATGGAGAAGTCGGCTCTGCGGTCGCCATTGGTATCGCCTTCGATGAGTTGCCCCGTCGCTGTCCACACGGCGCGCAGCTCTCCCGCCACGCCATTCCACAACACATTGGTACCGATGAAATTGAACGCCTCATTGGTGGCTGACCCATTCGCAGTGTTGGCATCGATTGCACTCAAGATGATCCGGTCTCCACCTGCACCAACCACAAAGTCCGTGATGGTGTCACGCGTCGCCGCCGTGATGCCACTCTCGATGACAGAGAAGTAATAGAAGTCGTCACTTTCCGAACCGCCAGTGAGGATGTCGGCACCAAGGCCGCCGACAATCTCGTCATCACCAGCCTCGCCGTTGAGAGTGTCGTTGCCACCATAACCCCACAGGTCATCGACACTGCCGCCAGCCTTGATGGTGTTGGCGCCATCCGATCCCACCAACAAGTCACCCGCGCTACCGCCGATGATGTTTTCAAAATTCTTCACTGTTTCCGTGTTGTCTGCCGCTCCCGTGAAATTGTGCGTAAACACGCCAGCATTGGCTGTTTGAGACCAGAAACCAAAACCACCGGGCGCTGTGTGATTGACGAGGCCGAGGTTGAGCGCAAAATTCGACAAGCCACTGCCATCAAACGTGTCAACGCCTAGCCCGCCGTCCACGTCGTCAACACCATCGCCAACGCCAGTGAAGGTCTTGTAGGTATCGTTGCCGCCAGACAGGGTGTATTTGTCCTTGCCAGCATCATCCTGCACCAACTCGGCGTTGACGCCACCAGTGAATATATCATCACCGCCACCCATGTTGATCGTACCGAGGACAAAGCCTGTGTTGGTGAAGGTGTCGGCACCAGCAAGCAGCGAGATATTATCAGTAATGGTCCCGCTGTTGGTGAGAGTATCGACGTCGTTGCCGCCTGACACCGAACCATCGATAAGAGCAGCGTTCTTGAGCGTGTTGGCGCCATTCCCCAAGTTGATGTTGCCCACGATCTTCACAGCCACACCAACCTTGTTGTCGATAAAATCCTCGCCATTGCCACCAACAATATCGCCCCAGATTTCCTTTGAATTGGTGATGGTATTCTTCTCGCTCACAAGTTCGAACCCGAGACTGATGCTTCCGGAGATAATGCCGGTGTTGGTGATGGTGTCAGCGCCATCGAGGCCTGTATAGGAGAATCCGTTGACGTCCTTGCCGACAGTTCCGGAATTGGTGAGGCTGTTCTTGCCACCGCCCAAATTGACACTGCCACCAATGAACTTCGTGTTGCCGACCTTGTCCTCGCCGTCACCCCCGGTGATACTGATACCGGACGAGATGCTGCTGCCGATAGAGCCGGAATTGGTGAGGCTGTTGAGGGTCACGGCTTCTCCCAGTGCAACAAAGCCAATGAGTGTGCCCGAATTGATAACCGTGTCATCCCCCGTGCCACCGTTGTAGCTGCGGCCATTGGAGGACGTGGCATAACCCACGGTGCCGGAATTGGTCAGCTTGTTCTTGCCGTCACCAAGTTCGACTGCACCAGAGAACGATTTGGTATTGCCGACCGTGTCATCGCCAAAGCCAGCATTGACACTCACTCCGGAAGCATTGCTGCCGACAATGCCGCTGTTGGTGACGGTGTTAGTGCCATCTCCCAATTCCAAAGATCCAAAAAGTGTGGCGACCGCTCCCGTATTGGTCACGGTATCGTTTCCACCCTCGCCAACATACGACGCTCCATCGTAAGGGAAGGATGATGCAGACACAATTCCAACAGTGCCTGTATTGGTCAACGAATTCTTTCCGCTTGAGAGAAAGACACCACCAGACATCACCCCGGAATTGGTGACGCTGTCATCTCCGCCGCCGGAATACACACTCATGTTCTGGTAAGACAACGTGCCAATTTTGCCGGAATTTGTGACACTGTTGAGCCCATTTCTGACTTCGACGCCGCCAAACATGACACCGGTGTTTGATACTTTGTCATTGTCTTCACTTCCGGAGTAACTGGCGTTTGCGAATGAATCTCTGCCGATCTCGCCCGCATTGGTCAGGCTGTTCACCCCTGCATTTGCCTGCACACCACCGACCAGCACGCCGGTAACAGCGTTCGTGATGGTGTTTCCCGTCGAGCTAAAATCTGCAAGGTAAGACCAGCCATCAGCATCGTCACCAACAATGCCCTTGTTGCTCAGGCTGTTCGTGCCGCCACCCACGGCAATGCCACTCCGCATGAACCCGTCATTGATGATGACGTCTGCCCCGTTGCCGCCGAAGTAGCTGAAGCCGGCGTTGCTTTCCTCTACCCTGCCCGTAAGTGTGTTGGTCAGGCTGTTGGTGCCGTCACTGAATTGAATGCCGCCATTCAAGTTGCCGGAATTGGTCAGTTTGCTGCTGCCAGCGCCAGCGACCCAAATACTGAGACCGTCACCCTGCACATTGATGGACCCGGCATTCGAATAGGTGTTGATGCCACCATCATCCACGATCCCGCCTGCCATTGCGCCGGTCAAACTGTTGGTGACCTTGTCATCACCCGACCCGCCGATATAGGAATTGGCGGAGAAGGTGTAACCAATAAAACCGCTGTTTGTCAGACTGTTGCTGGACGAACCTGCATTTATGCCGCCAGACAAGGTGCCCTTGTTGGTGATCGTGTCTTTCCCGGAACCGCCATCATAGCTGTAACCACTACCGTCACTCCCGGTGAATATGTCATTGGTGAAAATGTTGGTGCCATCGCCTGCGTAAACCCTCCCGCTAAGGGTGCCTTTGTTGGTGATTGTGTCAGCGTCTTTTCCACCCAAGTAACTTGTACCACTGTCCTGCCCAATCGATCCGCTGTTGGTCAGAATATTGATGCCATCAGAGGCAACAACATTGCCGTCGATCGTACCGGTATTGCTGGCCGTATCCGCGCCGCTGCCCAGTTGAACCGAACCAGACTGGATATGCCCGGAATTGGTCACCTTGTTGGTACCACCAAACAGAAACACATTGCCCTGGATCAGGTTGCTGTTGGTGAGCGTGTCGTTGCCGACGGTTGTGCTGTCGATAATCCTGCCGAAAATACTGCCTGTGTTGGTGATGACATTGGTGCCACCAAACAGATGAATGGAGTCCAAGCCCTTGATGGTGCCAGCATTGGTGACAGTGAGTGATGCGGCGGCCGAGTTGATGCCATAGTCGCCGCCGGACACGCTGCCGTCAGCACTGATGGTGAACTTGCTGGAAGCCACATTACTTATGATACCGCTGAATTCACCGCTGATCTGGCCATTGACAGTTACCGTCCAGGCCCCGGGGCCATCGAGAAATGCACCCGTGGAGTCCAAAGCAGTGGCAATCAGGAAACCGTCAGCATCAACAGTTAAAGTATCTGCAGCAGCACTTCCCAACGCGAAAGCGAATGTGTCGATGTTGGTTGAAATGCTGTCGAGCGTGCCCGGAGCTTTGGTGGATGAGTATTTGAAAGTTGCCATGACGGGTGTCCCGAAATCAGAAAGGCCCGTATCAGGTGTGGTTCAAACGAATGAGAAGACGAAACGGGCACCCCCATCGCCTCAAACACCCCCTGCGTGCATCATGGCAGAAATGCGGCAAACCCAAAACAACTATCTTCGATTGCAAAAAAAGGCCGGGATTTCTCCCGGCCTTTTGCGTTCATCTGGATGATGATTGATTACATTTCGTGACGGCAGGTGTCGTAATAGGCCCAGTAGTATTTGTCCCACTTCGAGCCGCTGTACACCATGCCACCGCCGGCACCGATGGCAGCGCCTGCAACGGTTGACCTTCTGCCACCCACGGCAGAACCGATCAATCCACCAACAATGCCAGCTCCGATCATGTTCTGGACGACCTTCTTGTTGGTTTTCTTGTTGGCCTTTGCCGTCGCATAATTGTGGCAATACCGCTTGCTGGCGGCTTCAGCCGTGCCCGCAGTGGTGACTGCAACCGGCAGTGCCAATGAAGCCACGAATGCCGCGCTCATCAGGGTTGAAATGACTTTCTTCATGGATGTGCTCCTCGCTTTTTGTCCACGTTCGGATAGTTCTAATAGCGCCTCAACTCTGGCCAAAACATGAAGCTGATGTTCATCTGCCGTTCAGGTTCAGATTTTGACGCCCCTGCGGCAGGCCGAAAGGGCCTGGTTGTAATCCTGTTTCATGCGCATTTTCCCGGCCTTGCCACCGATCTGGCCGCCGCCAAATGCCCCCTTGGCCATGACCCGGCCATCCTTGTTGTTGGCACTCATGACGGCGCCAATCACAATAGCCGTGGTGCCGCCCATCAAGGCCGTTTTGAAAATCCGCTTGCGCATCTCGTTCTTCGAATGCCGTTCCGCCTGAACCGAACAGCTTTCCTTCTTCTTCACCCGCGCTGCTTCAACTGTGGGGGAAGCCACGCTGGAGGCAATAACCAGGCTCAAAGCGAATGACAGAAAGACCTTGGCGCGCATCGGTGAGACTCCCGCTGAAGCAATGCGCCATCATTTGCCTGAATACATTGTCCGTCAAGAGCAGCCAGTGGCATGGTTACTCCAGCCTGGCAGGAAAGCCCGGCGCGCGCAGATCAGTGCCCAAGGCATCTTCCAGCAGCTTGGCGATCTGGGTCGATTGCGCCTGCCCACCATAAGCCGCCTTGCCCTTGATGAAGGTCTGGTTGGTCAACGACGCGAGATCCAGCGGCACACCGAATTCCTTGCCAAAACCCATGGCAAAACCGAGGTCTTTCAGTGCCAGGTCCATGGTGAAAGCGATGTCGTAGCTGCCGTTGAGAATGAGTTGTCCTTCGGTCTCATGGACAAAGCTGGAGCCCGACGAGGCCGTGATGGCGTGCCAGGCCTGCGCCAGATCGAGCCCACCGCGTTTGGCCAGCATCAGCGCTTCGGCATCAGCCACCAGATGAACGAAGGCCAGCATGTTGGTGATCACCTTGATCACCGCAGCAGATCCCAACGGCCCCATGTAAAACATCTTTTTCCCGATTGCTTGCAAGGCTTTGCGGTGCAATTCGTAGAGTTCACTTTCACCCCCCACGAGCACCGTGATCTCGCCCCGCGCGGCCAAGTGTACACCACCGGTCACCGGCGCCTCCAGCACCCGCACACCTTTGGCCTGCGCAACCCCGGCAAGACGCTGGATCTCATCGCGCCCCAGAGTTGAATTTTCAATCCATGTCGCGTTGGGCTTCAGACCCTCCAGAAGTTGCGCCAGCACCTTTTCTGAAATTACCGGAGACGGCAGGCAGGTGAACACATGATCGACCTGCCGGGCCAATTCCACAGGGCTCGCCGCCCACGTTGCCCCCGCCTGCAGGTGGCGTGTCGCCAGTGCCTTGTCGATGTCATGCACGACAAGATCAAAACCGTTGCGCTGCAGACTGGCTGCCAGATGGCCGCCAAGATTGCCGAGACCAATGTATCCGTATTTCATACGTTCACCGGGTGGTTGGTCATTTCCAAATGCAGCTTTGTTCCGGTGTAGGGATGCGCCAGCGCCACCGCTTCATTCAATTCCACGCCCAGCCCGGGTTCCGTCGGCGGAATGACATAGCCCTGCTCCCAGCGGATCGGCTTGTTCAACAGCTTTGTATAGAAGCCACCAAAGGTCTCGATGCTTTCCAGGATGAGGAAATTGGGCAGCGATGTGCCGTATTGAATGTTGGCCGCCGCTTCAATGGGTCCGGCATAAAGATGGGGCGCGATCTGCGCGTAGTTGACCTCTGCCATGGCAGCGATCTTCTTCGCCTCCCAGATGCCGCCGACACGGCCCAGGGCCATTTGCAGGATCGACGCGGCGCGCAATTCCAGCACGCGGCCGAACTCGTATTTCGTGGTCAGGCGCTCACCCGTTGCAATCGGAATGGATGTTCCGCGCGCCACCAGGGCCATTTCTTCCGGACGGTCGGGAGGCGTTGGCTCTTCAAACCACAGCGGATTGTAGGGTTCGATCTGCTTGGCAAAGCGGATGGCACCGGAGGCCGTGAATTGCCCATGGGTGCCGAACAACAAGTCCGCCTTATTGCCGACGGCCTCACGGATCAGTTTGCAGAACCGGGCGCACAATTCCATCGACTCGAGTGAGGGCTGGCGCGGATCAAAGGAAGAATACGGTGCTGCCGGATCGAATTTGATGCCGGTGAAACCCAGCTTCAAGTAATGCGCCGCCCGCTCCGCCGATGCTTCGGCATTCCAATAGATTGAATCGTCCTGGCCCTTGGCGAGATCGGGATAGATGTAGGTGTAGGAGCGCAGCTTCTCGTGGACGCGGCCACCGATCAGTTCATAGATCGGCTTGTTCAGCGCCTTGCCGATGATATCCCAAAGGGCGATCTCGATACCCGACAACACACCCATCAGGCTGACGTCTGGCCGCTGGGTGAAACCCGAACCGTAAACCTTGCGCCACAGGCTTTCGATGTGGAACGGGTCCATGCCCTCGACATAGCGGCCAAACGTATCCTCGATCATGGCCGTCATGGCCGTGGGACCAAAGGTGGCGCAATAGCATTCGCCATATCCGATGATGCCTGTATCCGTCGTCAGCTTCACAAATGTGAAGTAGCGCCCGCCCCAGCCCGGAGGCGGATTGCCGACGATAAAGACTTTCAGATCCTTGATTTTCATTTTGTCGGTTCCCGCGTTTGCACCAGCTTGGCAAAATCAGACAGGTTCGGGAATGCCCCCTGCCATGTCGCTCGTACAGTTTTTTTCACCGCCAGAAAGACTTGCCTCTCCGGCCTGCGGCGCTAGCTTCTACCGCCATGACATTCGATTATATCATTGTGGGCGCCGGTTCGGCAGGTTGCGTACTGGCCAACCGCCTCTCCGAAAACGGAAAACACTCGGTTCTGCTGCTGGAAGCTGGCGGCTCCGACCGGCGTTTCTACATCCAGATGCCGTTGGGTTACGGCAAGACGTTCTATGATGCATCGGTGAATTGGCTTTACGCCACGGAGCCCGATCCCGGTCTCAACGGTCAGCGCGACCACTGGCCGCGCGGCAAGGTTCTGGGCGGGTCCAGCTCGATCAACGCCATGGTCTATATCCGTGGCCATGCCGACGACTATGAAAGCTGGCGCACTGCCGGAAATCCCGGCTGGGGCTGGGACGATGTGCTCAAGGCCTACAAGGCGATGGAGGACGTCGAGACGGGCGACGCCCACTGGCATGGCCGTGGTGGCCCGCTGCACATCACCGATCCCAGTGCTGCCGTGCATCCCATGACTCGCGACTACGTCAAGGCTTGCGAGGGTGCTGGCCTCCCGTACAATGCCGACTTCAACGGCGCGACCCAGGAAGGCGCTGGCGTCTACCACATCACCACCAAAGGCGGCATTCGCCTGAGCGCGGCACGGGCCTTCCTGCGCCCTGCCATGAAGCGCAAAAATCTGAAAGTTGTCACCGGGGCATTGGTCAGCAAACTGCTGTTTGAGGGCAAGCGGTGCGTCGGCGTGGGCTATCGGCACAATGGCAATTCCGTTGAGGTCCGCGCCAATCGTGAGGTCATCATGTCTGGCGGCGCCATCAACTCCGCGCAAATCCTGCAACTCTCCGGTATCGGTCCTGCTGCATTGCTGCAAGCGCACGGCATTCCGGTTGTGTTCGACAACGGCAACGTCGGAGAAAATCTCGAAGACCATGTCGGCATCAACTACACCTACAAAATGAAAGTGCCGACCCTGAACGACGAGTTGCGGCCGTGGTGGGGCAAGCTCAGGGTTGGCTTGCAGTATCTGCTGTTCCGCAACGGGCCATTGTCATTGTCGATAAACCACGGTGGTGGCTTCTTCAAAACAAGCCCGGAGCTGCCGCGCCCCAACATGCAGCTTTACTTCCAGGCCTTCTCGACCCTGAAGCCAAGAGTGGGCGAACGCCCCATCCTTTCACCTGATCCATTTTCGGGCATGTCGATCGGATTGTCCAATTGCCGGCCCACATCGCGTGGCCGCATCGCCATCCGCTCGGCCAATCCCGATGATCATCCCGCCATTTCCGGCAATGCATTCTCTACCAATCACGATGTTGAAGAAATGTTGGCAGCCGTGAAATTCATCCGCACCATTGCGGCACAAGAACCGCTGAAGAGCCTGATCATTGAGGAACTCCGCCCCGGCCCTGCCTTGCAATCTGATGCCGACCTCATCGCTGATTTCCGCCAGCGCAGCGGCACCGTCTATCATCCGTCCTGTACCTGCCGGATGGGGCCGGACCCGAAGACTTCCGTTGTCGACGCAAGATTGCGTGTTCACGGCATTGACGGACTACGCGTTTGTGATGCCTCCGCCTTCCCCAACCTCATTGCCGGCAATACCAATGCCCCCGCCATGATGATGGGGTGGAAAGGTGCTGAACTGATCCTGGAAGATGCGCGTTAATTTCGGCAGTTAGTGACCTATGGCCACGCGCTGCAGGTCCTGCGGATAAATTGGCTCGACAATAAAATGCGGAATGAGAGTCACGTAGGCTTCGCCATCGGCAATCACACGACAGATTTCGCCAGAGACCGAGGTGACACGGCCTTCCCGTCCGTCCGGTACCATGACCTTGTAGCCAACGGTGCACCAGTTGTCATGCGCTGGCGGAACGTGTGGCATAATATCGGCCTGCGGGACCGTTGCCGCTGTCGCCAGCATGTAAGCCGCTGCAATTTTATCCACTCGGTCGCCTCGTGAATAAGTGATTTGCCATTGTTGCCAATTAATTCACGACTTTGGCGGCTTGGCAAGCGCCGATTGAAGCCCCGTCGTCCCACCCCGATAGCGGCTCGGGGGCACGCCCGAGCGGGTGCGAAACGCTCGTGAAAACTCTGCCAGCGTGGAAAACCCGGTGGCCACAGCAACATCGCGCACTGACATGCGGGAATAAGTGAGAAGATGTTCGGCGCGCTCCAGGCGCATGCGCCGATAAAAGCCCATCGGCCGGGCGCCGAGCTGCTGCTGAAACAACCGCTCCATCTGCCGTGTCGAAACGGCGCCGATCTGCGCCAGGGCGCGCGCATCCAATGGCTCCTCCATCTGCTGTTCCATTGCGGCGATGATGCCGAGCAGCCGCGCATCGCGTGTACCGAAGCGCATTTGCGCTGATGCCCGCACCTGCCCCACCTCATCGCGTGAGCGGAAGTGCACAAGCTGGTCAGCAACAGCGACCGAAAGCCCGGCCCCCAGCAGACTGGCAATCCACGCCAGCATCATGTCGATCGCTGCGGCACCTCCAGCACACGTCATGCGGTCACGATCAACCTCAAACAGGGCCTCGGTGGTTTGCACTTCCGGATAGCTTTCGCGAAAACCGGGAAGGCTTTCCCAGTGGCACGTGGCGCGATAGCCATCCAGCACACCGGCCCTTGCCAGAATGAACGGACCAGTATCCAGCCCGGCGAGAAAAACCCGCGCTCGCGCCAACTTGCGCACGGCAGAGAGCATGATCCGGGTCAACCCTGCTTCGTGATCATACGACGCACAGACCATCGCCATGGCGGGCCTGCCGATACTGTCAAGATTGCCGCTCACTGAAACAGGAATGCCATTGGACGCCGCAACGGGCTTGCCGTCAGCCGACACAAAATGCCACGCGAAAGAGCCCGGCGCAAAACGGTTGGCGACGCGCAACGGTTCCACTGCACCATAAAGCGCGATCATGGAAAAGCCGGGAACCAGAAGGAAAGTAACGTCATGTTTGGGCACGGCGGATTTTATCAAAAAATGACGTTATTTGTCAAATATGAATTGGTCCTCAAGATAGTCTCCCCTGTATCGGAGGATCGCCATGCAGCCAAAAGTCATCATTACCTGTGCCGTAACCGGGGCAGGAGACACCGTGGGCAAAAGCCCCCATGTGCCTGTTACAGCCGAGCAGATCGCCAATGCGGCGTTGGAAGCCGCCAGTGCTGGAGCCACCGTGGTGCACTGTCATGTGCGCAATCCTGAAACCGGCAAAGGCTCACGCCGCGTTGATTACTACCGCGACGTCATGGAGCGCATCCGTGCCAAGAATACCAACGTTATCATCAATCTCACCGCCGGCATGGGCGGCGACGTGGTGGTCGGAGACGGCGAAACACCGTTGCAATTTGGCGAAGGTACGGATTGCGTCGGGCCACTCGAACGCCTCATCCACGTCAAGGAATTGCGTCCCGAAATCTGCACGCTCGATTGCGGCACGTTGAACTTTGGCGATGGTCAATCCATCGTCGTGCAAACCCCAACGCAACTGCGCCAGCAAGCCGCCCTCATCAAGTCCTACGGCGTGAAGCCGGAAATGGAAATCTTCGACTCCGGCAATCTCTGGTTCGCCAATCAACTGGTGAAAGAAGGTTTGATCGACGGTCCACCCCTTTACCAACTCTGCCTTGGCATCCCATGGGGCGCACCCTTCAACACCGAAACCATGGCCTATCAAAAGTCACAACTGCCGGAAGGTGCGGTGTGGGCCAGCTTCGGCATTGGCCGCAATCAAATGCTGGCCGTGGCACAGGCCGTGATCCTTGGTGGCCATGTGCGTGTTGGTTTGGAAGACAATCTCTATTTGGAAAAGGGCGTATTCGCCACCAACGGCTCACTCGTCGAAAAGGCCGTGAAACTGATCACCATGCTCGGCACCAATGTCGCCACGCCCGATGAAGGCCGCGCCATTCTGGGGTTGAAGGCATGAACATCAAGACCGTCGGCATCGCCGGAACCGGTTTGATCGGCGCGGGCTGGGCCGCACGCCTGCTGTTCCGCGGCTACAACGTCATCGCCTTTGACGTATCCCCCACCGCCGAAGCCAAACTCAAAGCCCAAATCAATACCGCTTGGCCCTCGCTGGAGGCCCTGCTTGGCAAACCCATCAAGAAAGGCAAGCTCAGCTTCACCACCAACCTCGCTGAGATGGCAGCAAAGGCCGACTTCATCCACGAATGTGCGCCCGAACGCGAAGAATTGAAAATCCGCCTGTTTAAGGAATTGGACGCAGCAGCACGGCCAGACGTCATCATCGCGTCGTCCTCCTCAGGCTTTCTCCCCACCAACCTGCAAAGCCAATGCAAACACCCTGAACGCGTTATTATCGGCCACCCGTTCAATCCGGTCTATCTCTTGCCGCTGGTGGAAACCGTGCCCGGAGCCAAAACCTCTGACGATGCAATGGACCGTGCCGGGGTCTATTTCGAAGCCATCGGCATGCAGGTACTGCGACTCAAAAAGGAAATCATGGGCTATGTCTGTGACCGATTGCAGGAAGCCCTGTGGCGCGAGAGCCTGCACATCCTCAACAAGGACATTGCTTCAACCGGAGACATTGACGACTCAATCGTTTATTCCGCCGGCATGCGCTGGGCCTTCATGGGCTCCTTTCTGACGTATCATGTCGCCGGCGGCCCCGGCGGCATGCGTGATTTCATCAAGCAGTTTGACCCCACTCTGGAACTTGACTGGACCGATCTCAAATTTCCGAAATGGAATGAAGCGCTTGAAAAGCGCCTGGTCGAAGGCTGCGAAACCCAAGCCGAAGGCCGCGCTGTTGCCGCCATTGAAGCCAAACGCAACGCCATTCTCGTGGACATGATGAAGCTGTTCCGCAAACACAAGATCGGCTCAGGCCTTGTGCTCGACCGGGAATTGACTGCAAGAAAGAAGAAGACTGTCAAGAAATAGGAACGAACACTATGCCCCAACGCGTCATGATCACAGCAGCAGCTTCTGGCATTGGCCGTTCCATCGCCAAGGCCTTCCATGAAAATGGCGCACAGGTCCACATTTGCGACGTCAACGAAGCAGCGCTTGATACATTCCGCGAGGAGTTCCCTGACATTGGCGCCACTCACGTCAACGTCACTTCAGAAGCAGAAATCGAAGCCTGGTTCGATGACGCGCTGGACGATCTGGGTGGACTTGACGTCATGGTCAACAACGCCGGCATCAAAGGCCCAACCGCCCCGGTCGACGACATTGACTTCGCTGACTGGCGCGAGTGCCTCTCGGTTGGCATCGACAGCTACTTCCTGTGCTCGCGCCGCGCCGCGCCCCTGCTCAAGGATCAGAAATCGGGCAGCATCATCAATCTCTCGTCCACCGCTGGCCTCTTCGGCTTTGGCAACCGTACACCCTATGCGGCTGCGAAATGGGCTGTCATTGGCTTCACAAAATCCCTTGCCATTGAACTTGGCCCCTACGGCTGCACCGCCAACGCCATCTGCCCTGGCGTGGTGCGTGGCGAGCGCATCAACCGCGTGATACAAGGTGAAGCCGACATACGCGGTGTGCCGTTTGACGTGGTCGCCCAACAAATGGTCGGGGGCCAGTCCATTGAACGCTTCGTTGAACCCGAAGAAATTGCCGACATGGCCCTGTTCCTCAGCAGTCCCGCCGCCAAAATGGTCAACGGCCAAGCCATTGCCATCGACGGCCACACTGAAACCTTCCACATCAAGTAAAGCATTCCCATGGATTTCGCGCTTTCCGACGAACAACACATGATCATCAAGACCACGAAGGATTTCGTGGCCAATGAACTTTACCCACACGAAAAAGAAGTTGAGGAAACTGGCGTATTGCGCCCGGAGCTGCGCGACGAAATCAAGGCCAAGGCCATTGCAGCCGGGCTCTATGCCGCCAACATTCCAGCCGAAGGCGGCGGTGCTGGTCTCGATACGCTGACCTGGTGCCTCTACGAAAAGGAACTGGGCCGCGCCAATTATGCCCTGCACTGGACCTGCGTGGGCCGACCCTCAAACATTTTGATGGCCTGCAACACCGAACAGCGCGAACGCTATCTCTTTCCCGCCGTACGCGGCGAAAAGGCCGATTGCCTTGCCATGACCGAACCCGGCGTTGGTTCAGATCTGCGCGGCATGAAAACCTTTGCGCGCGCCGACGGCGATGACTTTGTGATCAATGGCGTCAAACACTTCATCAGCCACGGCGATGAAGCACATTTCACCGTACTGTTTGCTGCAACCGGCGAAGAAGATACTCCCCGCGGTAAAAAGAAACTGATCACGGCGTTCCTCATCGACAAAGGCACACCGGGCTTCTCCGTGCGTAAGGGTTACAAGAATGTGTCGCATCGTGGTTACCCCAACAACATTCTGGAATTCAACGACTGCCGCATCCCCAAATCCCAAATCCTCGGCGAACTGCACAAAGGTTTTGAAGTCGCAAATTCCTGGCTCGGTGCCACACGCCTGCAAGTGGCATCCACCTGCCTGGGCCGCGCCGAACGCGCCATGGAACACGCCCTGCAATACGCCGTGGACCGCGAGCAGTTCGGCCAGCAGATCGGCAAGTTCCAAGGCATCTCATTCAAACTTGCCGACATGGCAATGGAGCTAAAAGCTGCCGAACTTCTCACCCGCGAAGCCGCCTGGAAATATGACCAAGGGACTGTCACCGAGATGGACATGGCCATGGCCAAGCTCAAATCTACCGAAGTCCTCGCCTTCATCGCCGACGAAGCCATCCAGATCCATGGCGGCATGGGCCTGATGAGTGACTTGCCGCTGGAACGCATCTGGCGCGACGCCCGTGTCGAACGCATCTGGGAGGGAACATCTGAAATCCAGCGCCACATCATTTCCCGCGCCCTGCTCCGTCCATTGGGTGGCTGATGTCACTCCAACAATTATTGTTCCCGAATTCCATTGCCTTCATCGGTGGCCATGAGTGTGAGGTCGCCATTCGCCGCACCCTCGAACTTGGCTTCACCGGCCGTATTCTTGCCGTCCATCCCAAGCGCGAGCACCTCGCTGGCATTCTCACCAGCCCATCAGTGGAGCACCTCTCTGAACCAGTGGATGCCGCCTTTGTTGCGGTGAAGCGTGAACCAACTGTCGACGTTGTCCGCCAGTTGCGGGCCCTCGGCTGTGGTGGTGCGGTCGTCTATGCGGCAGGTTTCGCAGAGGCCGGAGACGCCGCTCTGCAGGCCGAATTGTTGGCAGCCGCAAACGGCATGCGCCTCATGGGCCCCAACTGTTATGGTTTCGTCAACAGCCTGGCCCGCGCCGCCCTGTGGCCGGATGAACATGGCATCAAACCTGTGGCGCGCGGCGTCGCCATCATCACCCAGTCCGGCAACATCGCCTGCAATCTCACCTTCACCAAGCGCGCCCTGCCGCTCGCTGCTGTCTTCACCATCGGCAACCAGGTTGATGTCGACATGGCCGACATGGTGAGGGAACTCGCCGCCGATGATCGCATTTCCGCCATCGGGCTCCACATCGAAGGATTGCGCGACGTGTCCGCTTTTGCCCATGCCTGTGAGGTGGCGAAGGCTTATCGCAAACCCATTGTCGTCCTCAAGACCGGGCGCTCCGAACAGGGTGCAAAGGTGGCCCTGAGCCACACATCTTCGCTCGCTGGTGCCGATACTTTATACGATGCTCTGTTTGAACGTCTTGGCGTGGCGCGCATGACGTCGATCACCGCATTTGTGGAAGCCCTGAAGTTTCTGCATTTCGGCGCGCTCGCCGGTGGCAGGCTGGTATCGCTGTCCTGCTCCGGAGGTGAAGCCGCCCTGGCAGCCGACATGGCAATGGGACGACGCATTTCGTTTCCACCTTTTGATCCCGCAACGAAAGCATCGGTGGCAGCCACGCTGAACGAATTCGTCGCCATCGACAATCCGCTGGACTACCACACCTTCATCTGGAACCAGGAAGACAAGCTCAGCAACACCTTCACTGCGGTTCTCGCGGGTGGTTTCGACGTCGGCATGTTGATCCTCGATACGCCGACGCAAGACCACATGAACCCTGCCGCGTGGCACAAGACTGCACGCGCCTTCCAGAATGCAGCCGCCACCAATAATGCCAGGGCCGCAGTGGTTGCCACCCTGCCCGAGTGTCTGCCGTTGGACATGGCTGAAGATTTGGCCATGAGCGGCATCGCCCCCATGTTCGGGCTTGATGATGCACTGACCGCATTCGAGGCCGCTGCCATCATCGGCGAGAACTGGAACCGCATCGGCGCTGCCATCGCCGTGGACGCCCCACGCGTGAACCTTGGAGAGCCCTCAACACTCACCGAAGCCGAGGCAAAGGCATTGTTGAAGGGGCGCGGCCTCTCTGTTCCCGATGGCAAGGAGTGCCGCATTGCTGAAGCCGCTGACGTGGCCCAACTCATCGGTTTTCCGGTCACACTCAAGGTGTCCTCTGCCAAGATCGCCCACAAGACCGAAGCAGGTGGCGTGGTCCTCAATTTGCAATCGCGGGAAGATGTGGCCAAAGCTGCCACCGCCATGCGACATCTTTCAGACTATGTGCTGGTCGAGCGCATGGTACGCGGTGCCGTTGCCGAACTTATTGTCGGTGTGAAGCGCGACCCACAATTTGGCCTCGCACTGGTCATTGGCGCTGGCGGTATACTCACCGAGCTGCTGCACGATTCCGTTGCCGTATTGCTACCGACTACCAAAGCCGAAATCCTTCGCGCCGTGAAACGCCTCAAGGTCTGGAAACTCATCGAAGGTTATCGCGGCAAATCCGGTGACCAGGAAGCAGTTTTCCGCGCCATCGAAGCTGTCGCCACTTTCTCCCAATCTTATTCTGCATCGCTTGAAGAACTGGATGTCAATCCGCTACTCGTTCTTCCTGATGGTGCCATTGCCGTTGACGCTTTGATCCGCATGAGGCCCCCTGCATGAACACCCCCATCAAGACTGAAAAACGTGGCGCTGTACTCGAAGTCACGATCGACCGTCCCAAGGCCAACGCCATTGATGCCGCGACATCGCGCATCATGGGTGATGTTTTTGCCGGCTTCCGCGACGACCCGGACTTGCGCGTCGCCATTCTCACTTCTACGGGCGAAAAGTTCTTTTGCCCCGGTTGGGACTTGAAGGCTGCTGCCCAGGGCGAAGCACCGGACTCAGACTATGGCGTCGGTGGCTTCGGCGGCCTGCAGGAACTGAAAGGCCTCAACAAACCAGTGATCTGCGCCGTCAATGGCCTCGCATTTGGTGGCGGTTTCGAGATCATGATTTCTTGTGACATCATCATCGCTGCGGAACACGCAACCTTCGCTCTCCCAGAAATCAATTCCGGCACTGTGGCTGATGCCGCGACGATCAAGCTGCCACGCTACATTCCCTATCACGTGGCGATGGAGATGCTGTTCACCGGCCGCCGCATTGACACCTCGGAAGCCAAACACTGGGGCATCATCAACGAAGTGGTACCATCAGCCGAACTGATGGTGCGGGCCCGTGCCTTGGCCGATCAATTGGCCGAGGGCCCGCCACTAGTATATGCCTGCATCAAGGAAATCGCCCGCGAAACAACTCACCTGCCAATTCAGCAGGCCTTCGATATGGTCACCAAACGCAAGCTGAAGTCCGTCGACAAGCTCTATTCGTCAGAAGATCAATTGGAAGGTGCACGCGCCTTTGCCGAAAAGCGCAAACCGCGCTGGTTGGGCAAGTAGCAGCAAACAAAAAATGGCCACCCAATTCGGATGGCCATTCAAGTTTGGCGGGGAGTGAACGGGATCCGCCAGAATAAATTGGAGGCGTATCAGATGCCGCCGAAACGCGAGCTCATCGCCACCTGCACGTACGTCTTCTCCAGCATGCGGTTGGTGGCTGCATCGGTGACAAATGCCTGACGGAGGGTCTGGGCGGCGCGGGCGAGGAGGTTGTTCATGATTTTCAGCTTTCATTAATCTCTGTTGATGGTCCTTATATAGTGCATTGCGATTCAAAGGAAAAACGACTAATTCTTTTGACATCATCAAGTTTAGTTTGAAGATGGGCATGTTTTAGCCATGATTGAGCTGTTTCCGGGCCTTCGTTCCCTGCGCGCCTTTGATGCCGCAGCAGAACATTTGAGCTTTACCCGCGCTGCCGATGACCTTGCGGTCACCCCCGCCGCCATCAGCCACCAGATCAAGGAACTGGAGAGCCAGCTCGGTGTATCGTTGTTTACCCGCACCAGCCGTTCCATGCGCCTTACCCGGGAGGGCGAAATCCTGCACACGGCAGCCCATGAATCCCTGGAAGTTCTGAGCCGTGCCCTTGTTCGCATCAAGCGCATGGAAAACCGCAAGCAACTCCGGGTATCGGCTTCCCCATCTCTGGCCGCCAAGTGGCTCGTTCCACGTCTGGATCGCTTCCTCAGCCTGATGCCCGGGGCCGACGTGCGCGTTGACGTCTCCCATGCCGTCGTCGACTTCGATCGTGAAGACATCGACATCGCCATTCGCTTCGGCGAGGGACGCTATCCGGGCCTGCACGCCGACATGCTGTTTCAGGACAATGTCTTCCCGGTCTGCAATCCAAAGATCATCACCAAAGAGAAGCCGCTGAAGACCCCACGCGATCTGCTCAAGCATACCCTCATTCACCTCGATTGGGAGGCTCAAGGGTCACCTTGGCCGAACTGGAAGATGTGGATGAAGGCGTCAGGCATCAATGACTTCGATGATCGCGCCGGACTGCACTTCGGCCAGACCTCCTTTGCCGTGCAAGCCGCCATCGATGGCATGGGCGTGGCACTGGGTGATTCCAACCTCGTCGCTGACGATCTGGTTGCCGGCCGCCTCGTCAAACCCTTCGAGCTGTCATTGCGCGCACCCAAACAATTCGCTTACTACGTCATCACCCGCGCCGACACTGCCGACGCCCCCATGGTCAATGCGTTCCGCGACTGGTGCATGGCCGAAGCGCGCCTGACCGAGGGAAAAGCCCCTCCTCACCCTGAGGCATCACCCTGATATCGACCTCTGGTTGATTTATCCCCGTGGGGATGCTTGTCTGACCAAGCCGCCGGGACGCGGCAAGCTTTCAACCGGGGGATACGGGGAATGCGCAAGATCGTTTTTGCTGTGGCCATGGCAATGGCTGCAAACGCGGGCGTTGCGGGCACTGCGCCCAAAGGCTGCTATGAAAAGACCTGGAGCAAGTCGGAACTGAAAAAGCTGCCGCTGCAAATGGTGACGGCAATCCGGCTGGAGGGCAATCTCGGCCCGCTGCCCGAAACCAAACCACAAGCCTACGGCAGATTGATGGCGCGCTTCCGTGACACTGGCGAGGCGTGGCTCGCGACCCATTATGAATGCAACGACACCGGTGCAGGTTATGCCTGCGCCACGTACTGCGATGGCAATATCTTTGTCCTGTCGACCGGTAGCAAGGGTCTTCAGGTCCTGCCACCGGCTGGCGTTGGACTCTACGGCCACGACTGCAGCGAAGCGGCGCAACTGTTGCAGATGAATGCCGACCAGACGCCCTTCGCCTTGGCGCGGCTTGGCAACAAGGCCTGCCCCAACCGATAACTCAATCCCGGGCAATCATGGGGTGGAAGTCATACGTACCGATGGGCATCTGTTCATAGTCGATGACAGTACCTGTCATCATTTGCGCCGGTGGCGAGACCAGGAATGAGCAGACGCCAGCCACATCGGCTGGTGTGATCAGGCGGCCAAAAGGGGTAGTCTTGCCGGCAAGTTCGGCCCAGTTTTCCGGCTGCTTGTGAAAGCCGGTCTGCAATTGGTGTTCGCCGTCGGAATTGACCCATCCCAGGTTGATCGCAAAGACGCGAATACCTTCACGCTTCCAGGCATTGGCGGCATTCTTGCTCATGGCGACAAGCGCTGCCTTGGAAGCAGAATAGATGCCGATGTTGGGCGGACCACCGTAAGCCAGCATTGATGATATGTTGATGACCACGCCGCCGCCCGTCTTCTTCATCGCGCGGCCCGCCTCCTGCATCAGGAAAATCGGTGCCTTCACGTTGACAGTGAACAGCCGCTCATAGGCCTCAGGCGTCGCGTCATCGATGGAGCAGCGTTCGGTGTTACCCGCTGCATTGAGCAGCACATCGACACGGCCAAACGCCGCCAGCGCTGCATCAACAACGCGCTTGGGCGTTGCTGCTTGCATCAGGTCCGCAGTCACGGTTGATACTTTTCCGGATGCATTGAGATTGGCCTGGCATTTTGCCAGCGCTTCATGCATTGCGGTCGACCAGCATGACACCGGCAAAGCCATCACGCAGAAATGCTTGCGCCGCAGCCGCCCCGATGCCCTGCCCGCCTCCGGTGATGATTGCCACGCGTGTCATGAAATCTCTCTTTCGCTCTGCCGCACGATGCGAAAAAGGCCCCGGTGCGTCAAGCACCAGGGCCCTTTTGGATCAGTGTCTCAAAATTGTCAGTTGGTCAGCGTGATGCGGGTGCGGCGTGCACCGTATCTCTGAACCAGTGAGAACAGTCGCGCGGCATTGGACGGATGCAAACGCACGCAGCCATGTGATGCCGGACGGCCGAGGTTCCTGATGTGGCCAGTGCCGTGAATGGCATAGCCGCCATGGAAAAATACCGAGTTCGGCATCGGCGAGTTGTCATACTTGCGCGAATAGTAAACCTTGGCTGTACGCGTCACGCCATATGTACCGCGCGGCGTATAATAGCCTGATCGGGCGGTGGATACGCGCCAGTAGCCGACCGGAAAGCCATTCACACGCACCGACATGGTCTGCGAGCCAATATCGATGTGCACCTGCACGGCGGCCGGTTGGCGCGCCTTGTAGCGCTTGCGCGATTTTGCTTCGGCGACATCCAGCGTGAACACCAGCAACGCCACCAGGCCGAGAAATATGGAAAGAATCTTTTTCATCATGGTTGCCCTTTGTGACCCCCTAAAGTCCAGGAATCAGGATGTGTAGCCAAGTTCCCGACAATTGGCCAGAGCATCTGAATCCCAAGGTTATCAATCGAACAAAAACTCGCGCCCCACCTTCACCCGGCGCTCACCACCGTAAGCGATTATGTCGGCAGTGGCATAGGTCTCAGACAGGGTCGCAGGCAAGAATGAGCCCGTGCCGACCATATTCAGCGGGGCCTTGGCAGCCCCCATAATCTGGCATTTTTCCGGGTTGAATCCGGACGATCCGACGATCTGTGCATCCTTGTAGCCAGCCTTGTCGAAGGCCAGACGGGCATGAATGACGGAGGCCACGGAAACGCCTTTGCCGAACAGGATGCGGCGCACCTTGTCGACAAGGATGTTGCCGGGGTCGAGCTGGAAAGCCCGGCCTCCCAGCACTTGTTCCACGATATTGTATTCGCCCGGCACATTGAGCCAGTGGCCCACCACATCAACAGACTTCTCGTAGTCGAGGCCCTCGGCAAAGCGGCCACCATGGGTGTCGAGCCGGATGCCGAAGCTCTTGCCCATCTCATGCAGCCGCGCCTCTTCATAAAACCAGCGGGCACAACGCAACGCATCAGTGATTTCGTTTCCGGTATAGTCAACCAGCGCGATCAGCGCCTTGGCCTCAGGGATTGTCGCGGCAAAGAGCTTCATCGCCGCCAGCACGTCGCCCTTGGCATATCCGACAAGCGCGTGGGGCATGGTGCCCATGCCGCCACCGGGACCAAAAAATGGCGCCGTCAAATCCTGCGATGAACCGACAAAGCCCTTGGCGTTGCGATTGGCACGCTTGGCCGCAACCGAGCCGACCATCGCGCCATAGGCCGCAAGGATATTCATCTCGGCACCAGAGGCATGGCGCGCGTGCATGTCCATGAAGCCGGCAGTCGGGCATGGCCAGGCACATTTCATAGGCGTTGTTGGCGCACACGCAGGGAAAGCCGATCTTTTGCAGCAACACGGTTTCAACTTCCGAAAGCTTCTGCATCGAGCCGGTGATTTCCATGAGCTTGCGCTCGGAGGGAACCACTTCGCCTTCCTGCACGTGACGCTTGATCTTGACGCCCGGCACCAGCGCCTTGGCCAGCCGGATGGCGGGTTCAAGCGCAGCCACAACACGCCGCCGCATGAACACGGCGAAGGTCACTTCGGTATCACCGTTGGCCGCCACGATGCGCGACGTGTTGGTGAAATACTTGTCGGTCTGCGCCGCCAATGGCCCTGCCGCATGGGTGATGTCGACAAGCTTGTCGAGAATGGCGGCATGAGCAGGGCTGAGGGTGTGAGCGGGCTTGTCCATGGCGATGTTTTGGCGGGAAAGTGCGGAGGCGTCAAATGGCGTGCGCAGGAACCTCACCCACCATTGCTGCGCAATGGTCCCCCCTCTCCAGAGGAGAGGGGACGAATAACAAGACGTAGTTGATTGTCCCTTCTCCTCTGGAGAAGGGGGTGCGAAGCGCCGGATGAGGTCCCTTCGAACCACGAGTTCAAGGTGGATGGAGAAGTTGCAGGAAAAGTGGAGGGACTGTTCTCGTCCCGGCTCCACGCCAGCATGCTTGGGAAAAGGGAGTTGGGATTATTCGGCGTAAAGCCAGTGCTGAAAACGCAGCGGTTTTGGCCTGCAAAGCTTGCACTCGCCAGGACCACGGGCGGCGGCACTCCAGGGCATTGCTGCCAGGCCGCCTTTTGTGGCTGTACTGCGGAGACCCGCGCCTGGGCCATAGTACCCAGGGGGCTTGCTTCCGGCTCCCGGGATCAGTCAGTGCTCTTCTGACTGAGCGCAGGCGCTGCGCGTGTTTCTGGCAATGTGGACAAGCTCGCGACACTGTCTCTCACCCGTTTACGGGAGAGGGTGGGGCTCCAACATTGCAGGCGATGTCTAGGGGGTGAGGGGAATGGGAGAAATGTTCCCCCTACCCCTTCACACTCGCCAGAAAGCTTGTTGCACCCTGCCCGCAGCAGTTCTGTGCAGGTTGGGCCGGCCATGAAGGTGAAGCCGATGTTGGTGTAGGCTTTCACGCCGTCGGCTGAGCCGGCGAAGGCGGCGGCGATCAGGTTGTTCTTCTTGCAGGCGGCCGCGACTTTCTTCATCGCGTCCAGTGTGCCTTGCCCGAGGCGGTCAATCCTGGCACCGTTGGTCAGTGCAATCGACAAGTCGCTTGGGCCGACGAACAGGCCGTCCAGTCCCGGCACGGCGGCGATGGCGTCCACGTTGTCGAGGGCTTCCTGCGTTTCGATCATCGCCAGAACCAGTGTCTCATGGTTGGCTTGTTTGAGATAATCACCTGCCCCCACGCCAGCGGATTGCAGCATGGTGTAGCCGCCCCATGAGCGCTGGCCGACGGGCGGATATTTTGCCGCCTTCACCAATGCCCTCACCTGTTCGACCGAATTGGTCATCGGCGCGATCACGCAGGCCGCTCCCATGTCGAGCGCCGAGTTGACGATACCCGGATCATTCCAGCGCACCCGCAGGATGGCGGGCTTGCCCACGGCGTTGATGGCGGCAACCTGTGCTGCCGCCTCGCCCATGTCGATCGTTGAATGCTGCAGGTCCAACGCCACGGCGTCGAAATCAAGCCGCGCGATCTGCCCGGCAAGCTGAGCACCCGGTGTGCCAACCCATGGAAAAACAAGAGGCTCACCTGTAGCGAGCCGTTTGCGCAGTGCGAATGAAGCGCCAGACATTTCCGCGCTCAGCCCTGGGCCTGAATTTGTTCGACGGCGGTCCCCATCAACTCGTCCATGGTGCGGCGGACCTGATGCTCCGACTGCTCCACATTCTTGGCCTTGAAGTCACCCAGAACCTTGCGCACCACATCATCATCACCGGCTTCCTCGAAATCGGAGGCCACAACTTCCTTGGCGTATGATTCGGCTGCGTCACCCGCAAGGCCAAGCTTTTCAGCCGCCCACAGGCCCAGAAGCTTGTTGCGGCGGGCAGTGGCCTTGAAACGCAGTTCTTCGTCATGGGCGAACTTGCTTTCAAAGCCCTTCTTGCGGTCGTCAAAGGTATTCATCGTCAATCCTCCGGAATCCCTGAATGTCTCATCCAGATAGCCATGCGCCCCAAGCAAATCAACGGATTCAAAACAATTGTGCGCCGCAACATATTGCCCTATAGGAGCGCCAGTTTTCCAACCCTGATTAATCGCGTGTGTATTGGGCCTTCCGGCATGTTAAACCGGAGCCATCGAGAGGCGTCTTTGAGGATATACAAAATGAACAACAAGCGGACGCGCATTTACGAAGGCAAGGCCAAGATCCTTTACGAGGGTCCAGAGCCCGGCACCGTGGTCGTCCATTTCAAGGATGACGCCACCGCCGGAAACGGCGAAAAGAAGGCCGTGATCGACGGCAAGGGTGTGCTGAACCAGCGCATTTCCGAATATCTTTTTACCAAGATCAACGAGATGGGCCTGCCCACCCACTTCCTGCGCTCACTCAACATGCGCGAACAACTGGTGCGCGAAGTCGAAATCATTCCGCTGGAAGTGGTGGTGCGCAATATCGCCGCCGGTTCGATTTCGAAGCGCCTCGGCATCGAAGAGGGCAAGCCCCTGCCCCGTTCCATCATTGAGCTTTACTACAAGAACGACCAGTTGGGCGACCCCATGGTGACGGAAGAACATGTGACCGCCTTCGGCTGGGCCACCCCCCAGGAGATGGATGACATTGTTCACATGTCGATCCGCATCAATGACTTCTTGTCGGGCCTGTTCCTCGGCATCGGCATCCGGCTGGTGGATTTCAAGCTCGAGTTCGGCCGCTTCTACGAAAACGACATGATGCGTGTGGTGCTGGCTGACGAAATCAGCCCCGACAACTGCCGCCTGTGGGACCTGAAGACCAACGACAAGATGGACAAGGACCGCTTCCGCCGCGACATGGGCGGCCTGGTCGAAGCCTATCACGAAGTCGCCCGCCGCCTTGGCATCATCCAGCAGAACGAACAACCGGAACGCTCCAAGCCAAAGCTGGTCAAGAGCGATTGATCATGAAAGCCAAAGTCAAAGTTACCCTGAAGACCGGCGTTCTCGACCCGCAGGGCAAGGCCATCGAAGGCGCCCTCTCGCATCTCGGGTTTGATGGCGTTGGCCATGTGCGCCAGGGCAAGTATTTCGAAATCGACCTCGCCGAAACTGACAAAGCCAAGGCCGAAGCACAGGTCAAAGCCATGTGCGAAAAGCTGATCGCCAACACGGTGATCGAGAATTATTCGATCGAGCTCGCCTGAGAACTGAATGAGATGAAATCCGCCGTCGTCGTATTCCCCGGCATCAACCGCGAGCGTGACATGATGCTGGCGCTTGAGGCCACCACCGGCATCAAGCCCGTCGCCGTCTGGCATACCGAAACAGAACTGCCCAAGGTTGATCTGGTGGTTGTGCCCGGCGGTTTTTCCTATGGTGATTACCTGCGCTGCGGTGCCATTGCCGCACGTTCACCCATCATGTCAGATATCAAGGCCAAGTCCCTGAAGGGTCTGAAGGTTCTGGGCGTATGCAACGGCTTTCAGATCATCACTGAGGCGGGTCTGTTGCCCGGTGCGTTGGTGCGCAATGCGCAACTGCGTTTCGTCTGCCGCGAAGTGAAACTGAAGGTGGAAAACAATGCGACGTGGTTCACCAACCGCATGGCGAAAGGCCAGGTCATCACCTGCCCGGTGGCCCATGGCGAAGGCAACTACATCTGTGACGCTGAAACCCTGAAGCGCCTTGAGGGCGAGAACCGCGTGGTCTTCCGCTACGCTGACGGCTCAAACCCCAACGGCGCCATGAACGACATTGCGGGCATCATCAGTGAGGCTGGCAACGTCATCGGCATGATGCCGCACCCGGAAAACATGATCGAACCAATCCATGGGCGTCAGGACTGCCGCCCGTTGTTCGAAGGGCTGTTGGCGGCGTAAATCTCGTGCCTGCCCTCTGCGTTGCATAAACTGCAAACCATTGCGTCAACCAGTTGGCAACTCTGGCATCGCTTAACTTCGGATTCATCGCAAAATTTAGGCAATTGCGCGCAGTCGAGTGGCACACTGGGTTTACAACCGGAGTACACATCATGACCAAACTTTTTGCCAAACTCTTGCACAAAAAGGAAAAGTCGGAGGTTGCAGCCGACACTGCCGCAGCCCAGGCCGCGCTGATGGCCCGCATGAACCGCGTGCTGCACCTCGACGAACCAGCGCGCAATCCTGGTTAATCTTTCCTTTCGAAGCAATCTTTCGCAAAACTCTCGTACCGCGGTTTACAAATCCTGAACCGCGTTCGGCGTTAACAGTAGATTAACGCGCCAAAATGCAGCTCTATGTACTCACACATCCAAACGAGATGTGAGACGTTGCAGCAAGTTTTGGGAGAGACAATCATGTTGCAGACCATTTTCAAACGGAACCGCCCGGAACCAGAAATCGACGAGACTCTGGAGTTCTCGACCCAGCGCCTGATGGGGCGCATGGAATCCATGTTGGGCAGCATGGAAGTGCGCGACACGATGAAGACCATCCGCTTCGCCACCCTCGACAGCACCCCCAGTTACTACCGCTGACAAATTTGCAGCTTGGCCGGGCGCGGCTTGTGTCGCTCCAGGTCATGGCTTTGGCGCGGGATGCGGTTTTGATCGCCGTCCCAACCGGACCCGCGTCAAGACCAGCGTTGCAACCCGCATAGAAACTGAAGTGAATTCACAGGAGTTGTGCCATGAAAATGCTCACACTGTGGGCCTGTATGGAGACCTCCGGCGAGGCCGCACCGGCTACCGCTCTCGACACCACCCTGGCCTGGAAACAGGCCTGGAAGTCATTGGACCCGGCCGCAACCAACCCCACGTCAAACCTTTCGCCCTCCGGGTTGCCGGGAGCGCGCGAAATCGCGACGGGCCGGACAGCGCCGGAGCCGCATGCTGTTCACAGGTGTTGAATCCGCATTTGTGATTCCCGCGTCCACAGGCTAAGCGGCCCCCCATGAAAACTGCCGCTCCCAAACACGCCGAACCTCAGATTACGCCAGACCTCGTCAAGTCCCATGGCCTGAAACCGGATGAATACGATCGCTTTGTGGGCCTGCTGGGACGCACCCCCACCTTCACCGAACTGGGCATCTGTTCCGCCATGTGGAACGAACACTGTTCCTACAAGTCCTCCAAGAAGTGGCTCAAGCAGCTGCCCACCACTGGCGCCCGCGTCATCCAGGGCCCAGGTGAAAACGCCGGTGTGATCGACGTCGGCGATGGCCAGGCCATCATCTTCAAGATGGAGTCACACAACCATCCCTCCTTCATCGAACCATATCAGGGCTCGGCGACCGGCGTTGGTGGCATACTGCGCGATGTCTTCACCATGGGCGCGCGTCCTATCGCCGCCTTGAATGCACTGCGCTTTGGAGAACCTTCCCACCCCAAGACCAGGCATCTTGTGTCTGGCGTTGTGGCCGGCGTTGGCGGTTATGGCAACTCGTTCGGCGTACCGACAGTCGGCGGCGAAGTGAATTTCCATGCCCGCTACAACGGCAACATCCTGGTCAACGCCATGGCGGTGGGTATCGCCGATGCCGACAAGATTTTCTATTCCAAGGCCAAGGGCGTTGGCCTGCCGGTTGTCTATCTCGGCGCCAAGACCGGCCGCGACGGCATCCACGGCGCCACCATGGCCTCAGCCGAATTTGCCGACGACGCCCATGAAAAACGCCCCACCGTTCAGGTCGGCGACCCCTTCACCGAAAAATGCCTGTTGGAAGCCTGCCTCGAACTGATGGCATCAGGTGCCGTCATCGCCATTCAGGACATGGGGGCGGCTGGCCTCACGTCTTCGTCGGTGGAAATGGGTGCCAAGGGCGATCTCGGCATCGAGCTTGATCTCGACAAGGTGCCGTGCCGCGAAGACGGCATGACGGCTTACGAAATGATGCTGTCGGAATCACAGGAGCGCATGTTGATGATCCTGCGCCCCGAAATGGAAAAGCAGGCCGAAGCCATTTTCCACAAATGGGATCTCGACTTCGCCATCATCGGCAAAACCACCGACACGCTGCGTTTCGTCATCAAGCATCAGGGTGAAGTGAAAGCCGACTTGCCAATCAAACAGATGGGCGATGAAGCTCCGGAATATGACCGCCCCTGGGTCGAGCCGAAGAAGCCGCGCGCGGTGAATGCGGCAGACGTGCCTGCGCCGGGTGATCTGGCCGCAGCGATCCTCAAGATCATTGCTTCGCCCGACATGGCATCGCGGCGCTGGGTGTGGGAACAGTATGACAGTCTCATCCAGTCCAACACCGCGCAGATTCCAGGCGGCGATGCTGGTGTGGTTCGCATTGGCGGGACGAAGGCTATCGCCGTGTCGTCTGACGTGACGCCGCGCTATGTCGAAGCTGATCCGTTCGAAGGTGGCAAACAGGCCGTGGCCGAATGCTGGCGCAACCTGACGGCTGTCGGCGCAGAGCCCATCGCCATCACCGACAACCTCAACTTCGGCAACCCCGAACGGCCAGAAATCATGGGGCAATTCGTCTTTGCCCTGAAGGGCATCGGCGAGGCCTGCCGCGCGCTTTCATTCCCCATCGTCTCGGGCAATGTGTCACTCTACAACGAGACCAACGGCCAGGCGATCCTGCCCACACCAACCATCGGCGGCGTTGGGCTGCTGGCGGACTGGAGCAAGATGGCAACGCAGAAATTCAAGACGGCCGGCGACGCCATTCTCTTGGTCGGCGGACACGGAAATCACATGGGGCAGTCGATCTATTTGCGCGAAATGTTGGGACGCGAAGACGGTGCGCCGCCACCCGTTGATCTGGCCAGGGAAAAGCGCCACGGCGATTTCGTCCGTGGACTGATCAATGACCGGGCCGTAACAGCTGTGCACGATATTTCCGACGGCGGACTTGCTTCAGCCGTCATCGAGATGGCGCTGGCAGGAGGCCTTGGCGCATCACTCGATGCCATGGACCACATCCAGCTCTACGCCGAAGACCAGGCCCGCTATGTCCTCACCTGTCCCGCCAAGGAAGCCGCCAAGATCATCACCCAGGCGCATGTCAAAGGCGTCGACGTGATCCGCATCGGCACGGTGGGCGGAACGGAATTCAAGGTGGGCGCGGTTTCAATCCCCCTGGCCGGGTTGCGCAAGGCGCACGAGGGATGGTTCCCGGAGTTCATGGCCACGTAGGCTGCGCTCACCCAAACAGCCCCGACTTCTTCATCACCACCCGCGTTCCCACTTCGATGCGGGCGTAGAGATCAATCACATCGCCATCCAGCATGCCGATGCAGCCCGCGGTCGCCTTCCTGCCAATGTCAGTGAGCTTTGCCGCGCCGTGGATGCGGTTGATGGTATCGACCTCGCCCTTGTAGAGATACATGGCGCGCGCACCCATGGGATTTTCAGGACCGCCCGGCATGCCGCCCGGCAGCCACTTCGCCAGTTCCGGCTTGTGTTCCAGATGATAGGGGGCGGGAATCCATATCGGCCACGCCGCCATTTTCCTGATGACCACTTCACCCGTCCACGCCTTGGCCGACTTGCCCACCGCAACGCCATAACGCAGCGCCTGGCCGTTGCCCTGCACGAGATAAAGGAAGCACTTCCCGGCATCGACAACAATGGTACCTGCCGGCTCCGCCGTCTCGAATTCCATCTCTCGGCGCTGATATTTATAGGCGAGCTTCTTCCATGCGTCCATCTTGACGGGATAGGGCTCGTTGGCACGGACCGTTGCAGGCAAGACGAGGCCAGCGGCAGCGGCGAGGACGTGGCGGCGGGTGATCATGGGGTCTTCTAACTTGCAGGACGGCCTTGGGCAACGGGCCACTCTCACCACTGGAAAATCGCGCCGCAACAGCCTATCTAGGGCGCAAGCAAAGGACGAAACGCCCCATGGCCATGACTGCCCCTGAAATCGAGAAGTTTATCAAAGACGGGCTGCCCGACGCGGTCGTCGAGATCAAGGATCTGGCGGGTGATGGCAACCACTATCAGGCCACGGTGATTTCATCAGCCTTCAGGGGCAAATCCCGCGTGCAACAACACCAGATGGTCTATGCCGCCCTCAAGGGCAACATGGGCGGCGTGTTGCATGCCCTCGCACTCACAACTTCAGCACCACAGGAATAAGACATGACCACCATTCACGACACCATCGACTCCACCGTCAAGTCCAACGACGTTGTCCTGTTCATGAAGGGCAATGCGGCAATGCCGATGTGCGGCTTCTCTGGCCGTTCGGTGCAAGTCCTTCAGCACCTCGGCGTTGCCTTCAAGGACATCAACGTGCTCGACTCCGACGAGATGCGCCAGGGCATCAAGGACTACACCAACTGGCCAACCATCCCGCAGCTCTACGTCAAGGGTGAATTCATCGGTGGCGCCGACATCATCTATGAAATGTTCCAGTCCGGCGAGCTCGCTGGCTTGCTCAAGGAAAAGGGTGTGACGGCCTGATGCTGAACCTTTTCGTCGGCAGCGTCGGCACATGTTCGTTGGCGCCACACATTGCCCTGGAAGAAGCGGGCGCTGACTACCAGGTCACGCGCCTCAACATGGCCAATGGTGAGCACAAGCAGCCGGATTATCTGAAGATCAATCCCAAGGCCCGCGTGCCCGCACTGGTCACCGACAAAGGGATCATCACCGAAAACCCGGCAGTCCTCGCCTTCATTGCCCAAACCCATCCGAAATCCCGTCTTGCGCCCAATGATCCTTTTCTGCTGGCGCAATTGCAGGGTTTCATGAGCTACCTGTGTTCGACCGTGCATCCGGCCCATGCCCACAAGCTGAGGGGCGCCCGCTGGTCTGATGATCCTGAGGTCATCGACGCCCTGAAAATCAAGGTGCCGCACAACATGACCGAGTGCTTCACCCTGATCCAGAATGAATACCTGAAGGGGCCATGGGTGATGGGTGAACAGTTCACGGTGGCTGATTGCTATCTTTACATTCTTTCCACTTGGCTTGAAGGTGATGGCGTCGATCCCAATGCCGTGCCCGGCATCATCGAACACCGTGACCGCATGGCTGGCCGCCCGGCGGTGAAAAAGGTTTTGGCCACATACGCTTGAAGAAGGACATTCCGCGATGAACAAACACGATCCGAAGTTTGATCCCGTCGCGGAACTGAAGGCCAACGTGGCGGTGCCGTTCAATCGCGCCCACGCCATGCCCAAGTCAGTCTACACCTCGGAAGAGTTTGCCGAACGTGAACTGTCCCACATCTTTGCCAAGGAGTGGTTCAGTCTTGGGCGAACATCGGCGCTGGCCAAGCCCGGAGATTATGTGACGGCGGAACTGGCGGGCCAGCCCATCATGGTTTTACGCGACCGCGATGGAAAATTGCGGGCCCAATCCAACGTCTGCCTGCACCGCATGTCGGTGCTGCTGGAAGGAACCGGCCACATCAATTCCATCGTCTGCCCCTATCATGGCTGGACCTACGCTTTGGATGGCAAGTTGCGCAGCGCCGCCGCCATGAAGCACAACGAAGACTTTGACCATCACAAGATGTGCCTGCCGCAGATCCGCTGTGTCGATTGGCTAGGCTGGATCATGGTGACGCTGAACCCTGACGCGCCGGAGCCGCAACAGCTTCTTGCCGATGTCGAAAGCCAGATCGCTGACTACGACATGGCGAATTATCGCGAGGCCTTCCGCGAGGAATTTGTCTGGGACACCAACTGGAAGGTGCTCGCCGAAAATTTCATGGAGAGCTACCATCTGCCCGTCTGCCATGCCGCCACCATTGGTGGCCTGTCACAAATCGACGACATGGTCTGCCCGCCGGGCCTGCCAACCTTCAACTATCACCACATCCTCAAGGATGACCGGTTGAAGATCGGACTGGCGCACCCGAACAATACTGTTCTCAAGGGTGATCGCCGCCGCATGACCTATCTGCTCGCCATTTACCCGAGCCTGCTCATCACCATCACCCCCGGCTACTTCTGGTACCTGTCGCTGCATCCCAAGGGTCCGGGCCAGGTCAAGGTCATCTTCGGTGGCGGCATGTCCAATGACTTCGTGCAGGACCCCGACGTGGACCAGCATTTTGCCCAATTGAAAATCCTGCTCGATGAAGTGAACATCGAAGACAAGGGCTGCACCGAGCGCGTCTACAAGGGTTTGTTGTCGGCCCTGGCCGAACCTGGTCCCCTCTCGCACCTCGAGCGCCCAAACTACGAATTCGCCACCTGGATTGCCGGCAAGCTGTGAGGCCAACTGGGCGGCACAGCGCCCTGCCCTCATGTGCGGGAATTGTTCTGGCCTCGACAAACCTGTTCCGCTAAGGGGCTGCTCCCGCCGATACAAGGGGAGCCACCGTGCCTGATATTGAGGAACTCCTGAACGTGATTACCGTACGGGCAGCGGCTGCCGCATCACGCGGGGCAGTTGCCGACTACATTCCGGAGCTTGCAAAAATTGATCTGGGAAATTTCGGAATTGCCGTTTCTTTCAACGACGGCAGATATTTTTCTGCAGGTGAAGCGAACACGGCGTTTTCAATTCAGAGCATATCCAAGATATTCTGCCTCACCCTGGCGCTCGGCAAGGTGGGCGATGGGCTGTGGCGACGCGTGGGGCGGGAGCCCTCGGGCAGCGCCTTCAACTCCATTGTCCTTCTTGAACACGAGTTGGGTGTGCCGAGAAACCCCTTCATAAATGCGGGTGCCATAGCAGTAACGGACATCGTCACCGGCGGCCATGCACCGAAGGAAGCCATTGGCGAGATTTTGCGTTTTGTGCGCTTCCTCGCTGATGACGACTCGATCTTCGTGGATGACCAGGTTGCAAGTTCGGAAATCCGGACAGGCAACCGCAACTTCGCCCTGGCCCACTACATGAAGTCATTCGGCAATCTGGAAAATCCGGTGAACATGACGTTGGGCGTCTATTTTCATCACTGCGCCATTTCCATGTCTTGCCGACAACTTGCAATGGCTGGCCGGTTTCTTGCCATGGGTGGCTGCCACCCTGCCACCGGCAACCAGGTCATATCGCCGGAGCGGGCACGCCGCATCAATTCATTGATGTTGACCTGCGGCCACTACGACGGCTCCGGCGACTTTGCCTATCGCGTCGGCCTTCCGGGCAAGAGCGGAGTGGGTGGGGGCATTCTCGCTGTCGTTCCCGGTATCGCCAGCATCGCCGTTTGGTCGCCGGGATTGAATGAATATGGCAATTCGCTGCTCGGCACCATGGCGCTCGAACACCTTGCCGAGGTGATGGGATGGTCCGTGTTCAATCCGCAGCATTGAAAAGCAAAAGGCGGAGTTGCCCCCGCCTTTTTGCAATTCGGTTTTCCGCCGGACAGATCAGCGTGAGTAGTATTCCACGACCAGGTTCGGTTCCATCTGCACGGGATAAGGCACATCACCGAGCGACGGGATGCGCGTCATCTTGAACTGGGTTCCGGCGATTTCAAGATAATCCGGCGTGTCACGTTCGGCGGAGGCCTGGGCTTCCTGCACTGAAACCATTTCCTTGGCCTTGTCGGTCAATTCCACCACATCACCGACCTTGAGGCGGATCGAGGCGATGGTGACGCGCTTGCCGTTGACCTTGACGTGGCCGTGGCTGACGAACTGGCGGGCTGCGAACACTGTCATCACCCACTTGGCGCGATAAACAGCCGAAGCCAGGCGGCGCTCGAGCAGGCCGATGAGGTTTTCCGACGAGTCGCCGGTCATGCGGATAGCTTCCACGTAAAGACCGTGGAACTGGCGCTCCGACAGGTTGCCGTAATAGAACTTGAGCTTCTGCTTGGCGCGCAGCTGCGTGCCGAAGTCGCTCATCTTGCCCTTGCGGCGCTGGCCATGTTGGCCTGGGCCGTATTCACGCTTGTTTACGGGAGACTTCGGGCGGCCCCAGATGTTTTCACCGAGGCGGCGGTCGATCTTGTACTTGGCATTTGCACGCTTTGTCATTTACAGCTCTCAATATGCGTTGAGGTGCGAAGCTGACGCGGGGGTGAACCCGGCCTCCTTTACAGCCCCAACTGGTTGGTTGGAGCCCACCCTCCTCTGACACCGGTCTCCCGGCCGACAGGTCCGCCAAATAGCGATCCACGGGCAAGCAAAACGCGACGGCTCTCCGTCGCGGTTGGGCAGCCTGTAGCTCAAGCCAGGAAGCATGTCAAATCTCGTCTCCAAAAATCGTATCAGGGGCGGTGAAATAGGGCTAGATTGCCCACATGAACGCGTATCGCACACCGACGCTTCGGGATTTTGCGGCAGTGGCAGTCGTTGGCATTTGGATGTTTCCAATTTTCTGGTGGTTCCTCTCTTCAATCAAGCCGTTTGCTGCGAATGTTGAGTTCGGTCATGTCAACTTCTTTGACTTCTCCCCAACATTAGAAAATTATGCACTCGTACTGTACCGCCCAGACTATGGAGTCATGGATGCGCGGCCTGCTCTGCTCTCCTCTCTTATTGTTGCCGTCAGCTCGACGATCATCACCCTTTTCGCCGCACTGCCGATGGCATATGTCCTTTCAACGGTAATTTTCCCTCGCAAGAATTGGATGCTTGGCGCGGTTTTGTTTCAGCGGGCCACACCGCCTATTGCGATTATCTTTCCGCTGGTCATCGGGTTCCACACCGTCGGGCTGTTCGACACCCATCTCGGCGTGGCTTTGGCCCACGCGACAATTCAACTACCTTTCGCCGTGTTATTGCTTAAGTCCTTTTGCGATGACATTTCACCAGAGGTGGCCGAGGCAGCAAAAATAGACGGTGCGACACGCTTTCAAACATTTCTGCGCATCCACCTGCCATTGTTAAAGGGCGGCATCGCGGCAACGGCCATCCTCTGCTTCATTTTCTCGTGGACTGAATTCCTGTTGTCACTCTTTCTGACAAGCTCAATCCGCATGTTTCCAATCCAGGCCAGCCTCATGACAGGCACCTTTTGGGGGCCTGTCGCCGCACTCAGCGCGATTGCCTTTGCACCATCGTTCCTGTTCATCCTGCTGGTCCAACGCCACATCGTCCGCGGCCTGACCTTGGGACTTTACAAGTAGCCGGAAATCAGAACGCCCAATTCACGTCACCGGCAGATCAATCACCATGTGCTTCGGAAATCCCATTGTGCCGTATGCGGCCAGCGTTTCAGAGGCGCTGCCGCGGGCCGATGTGAGAATCACCGTGCCGGGACCTGGTACTTTTTCATCTGCTCCCTGGAGCGGTGTTTCTTCCACGATGTCAGCCACACGCCGCGCAATCGCCGGGGCCGGATCAATGTATGTGACTTTCCACGGAGCCACCTTCTCGATGTCGTCGGTCAGCAGCGGATAATGCGTGCATCCCAGCACCACCACATCGGTCTGCTTGCCGTCGCGCTTGCGGAATACGGGCGCTATCTCGGCCTTCAATTCCTCCAAATCCACCGCGTGCCCGCGCAGTTTCTGCTCTGCGATTTCCGCCAGGCGCGGCGCACCATGCAGGATGACCTTGCAGTGAAAGGCAAAGGTGTGGATGAGCGAATGGGTATACTCGCGGCTCACCGTGCCGGGTGTGGCCAGCACGCCGATAACACCTGTCTTGGTCTGGGCGGCGGCCGGCTTGATGGCGGGAACCGTGCCGACGAACGGCACCTTGTAGGCAGCACGCAGTTCGGCCAGAGCAATGGTCGAGGCGGTATTGCAAGCGATGACAACGACATCGGGCTTCACCGCATCGATGAGCTTGCCGATCACCATGACGATACGCGTGACGAGTTCCTGCTCTTTCCATGCGCCATAGGGGAAACCGGCGTTGTCGGCGGAATAGACCAGATGCGCCTCGGGCAATTGCCGCGCCACGGCGCGCGCCACGGTCAGGCCGCCCATGCCACTGTCGAAGAGGAGGATGCGGGGTTGCGTCACGTCTTCTCCTCGCGTGCCGCCCGTTCCCGTTCCGACTTGCGCAATTCATGCACCCGCGTCAGCGACGATACGATGCCACGCAAGGTGCTCACTTCCTGTGCCGAAAGTGAGGTACGGGCGAAAATGTTGCGGATATTGCGCATCATCCCCGGCTGTTTTGCCGCTGTCTTGAAGAAACCGGCAATGGCAAGTTCGCCCTCGATATGATCGTAAAAGCCGTAGAGTTCCTCTTTGGTGGCCGGCCGTGTGTCAGGCATCTGCAGACCAGGTCCCGCCAGTGCCGCCAGTTCCGGCGTGGCCTGCCCCAATGATTGCGCATCATGGCGGAACCACTCGTAACCCATCAGCAGCACCGCCTGGGCAATGTTGAGCGAAGCATAGGCCGGATTGACCGGTGCGGTGACAATCATGTCGGCGAGCGAGACTTCCTCATTGGTCAGGCCAATGCGTTCGCGCCCGAACATCATCACCACTTTTTCACCGCGTGCCACCCGGGCCCGCATGTCATGTCCCGCCTGCTCCGGCGTCATCACATCCTTGGTCATGCCACGCGGCCTTGCGGTCGTCGCATAGACATAATGTTTGTCGTGAAGAGCTTCAGATAGTGTATTGAAAATATTTGCTTTTTCGACAGTTTCCAACGCGCCAGAAGCGGCCGCGATTGCCCTCTCCCGGTCCCAGCCCTCGCGCGGGTCGACCAGCGTCAACTCGAACAAGCCAAAATTGGCCATGGCCCGGGCCGCCATGCCGATGTTCTCGCCCAACTGCGGATTGACCAGAACCACAGAGGGTGCCGGTCCCAAATGCACGATACGAGTCTTGTCAGTGCCAGCCATGGGGGCGGGATTAGTCCGGGAGCCCGCGAAAGGAAAGCCGAAAGGAGACCGGCCAACTCATGTTCCAAATCATGCACTGACTTTGAACTAGACCCGTCCCTTCACTGCATTGGCGACCGCTTCATAGGAGATGCTGCCGTCCTGTCCCGGCGGCAAAGCAGATTGCAGCCGTTTCTTCAACTCGCTCTTCTGCTCCTCTGAAAGTGACCGGATGGTTTGGGCCTGTGGGCCAACGGGCAATGTGCTCACGTCCCAGAAATCGTCAAAATCCGTGAAGCGTACGGTGATGCGCAATTCGGTTGTTTCAACATCCTTCAGGCCGGCATCGCTCCAAAGGGCTTGCAGCGCTTCGCGGCGGGAGACCTCGGCACTCTGCGGCTGCACCGCTTCAACGCCCATGGCCTTGAGTGTGCGGTAAGCTGGCGACGTCGGCACGCCGCCTGCCGGAATGTCCCAAAAGTAAGTGGCGACAAGGCCGTCCTTGCGTACCACGCGCTTCAACTCACGCACCGCCTTTGCCGGATCAGCCACGAAGGCAATCACCAGCGCCATCACGCCAACGTCAAACTGGCCATCGCCATAGGGAAGATTCTGCGCATCTCCGACTTCGAATTGGGCGGAGGCTGTTCCGGGTCTAGCCTTGGCAAAGGCAATCTGTGCTGGCGCCGGGTCAATGCCTGTCACGGCTTTCGGTGCTGCCAGTGCAATGATTTCCTCGGTGAAAGCACCATTGCCACAGCCCACATCGAGCCAGGACAAGCCGGACGGCGCTGTGCACCACTCGAGAAACTGCACGCCAACCTTGCGACTCCAGCGTCCCATCAGACGCTCATAAGCTTCGCCATCACTGAACAGGACTTTCGGATCTTGGGTCATGCTTCACTCACTTGTCAGATGAAAATATCTCCGCCCATACTGACCATACACCCGTACTGACAGCAGCCACAATGGAAACGGGATCAAGCGCCGATATCGCTGCGCCCTTCCAGCCGGCGGGCCATGCGCAAACTGGGGAACATCCAACTCCACAAGGCCGCGACGCCAACCGTTCCAACTCCGCCAATCACCACGGCGGATTTTGCAGTAAGCAGTGCTGCCACAGAGCCGGCCCGGAATTCGCCCAATTCATTAGACGCACCAATGAAGACCCGGTTCACGGCGTTGACGCGGCCGCGCACATCATCAGGCGTCCACAACTGCATCAATGTCTCGCGCACGTAGACACTGATCATGTCACACGCCCCCATCAGCACCAATGCCGCGATGGAGAGTGGCACCCAGGTAGAAATACCAAACACCACGGTGAAGGCCCCGAATGCCGCAACGAAACCGAACAGCACTTTACCCGCATGATCCCTGATCCCGTATTTCGACAGCCACAGGGCCATGGCCACCGCTCCGACGCCCGGCGCGGCACGCAACAGGCCAAGACCCAACTCATCGACTTGCAGAATGTCGCGCGCGTAGACCGGCATCAGCGCTGTGGCACCGCCCAGCAAAACGGCAAAGAGATCAAGAGAGATCGCCCCCAGCACAATGGGCTCGGATTTGATGAACCTGAACCCCGCCAGCAACGTGTGGATGGTGGTTTCATTCACGCGGTTGGCTTGCCGTGTCGGTCCGATCAACGCCACGCACAGCGCTGCAAGGGCAACCAGTCCCGCCGCAACACCATAGGCCAGTGCGCCGGATATGCCGTAGAGCAAACCGCCCAGCACCGGGCCAGTGATTGAAGTTACCTGCCAGGTCATCGAATTGAGCGAAATGCCATGTGGAATGGCCTCGCGTGGCAGGAGATTGGGAGCGAGCGCATCCGCAGCAGGCGAGAAGAAGGCCCGCGCAATGCCCAACACAATCAAGATGCCGAATACGGGCGTCACGTCTGAGGGCACCGACAGCGTGAATGCCATGAACGCCAATGCGCACAGACCCTCGATCAACAGGCAAAGTCCAAGGATGAACCGGCGATTGAAGCGGTCCGCCACCAGCCCGGTCACCAGAACCAGCATGAGTGCCGGCAGGAACTGCGACAGGCCGATCAGTCCCAGGTCCCACGGATCACGCGTGATGTCGTAGACCTGCCAACCCAGCGCCACGACAACGATCTGCGTGGCAAAGCTGTGGCTCACCAGCGCTGCAAGATATTTGACATAGGCCGGATGGTGGAGGGCATTGGCCGCAGGGGCGGGCACCGTATCAGTCATCCCCGGCGTGGTGCCATGGCCGCCCGGGCGTGTCAAAGCATGACGGCTATGCTATCTTTCAACGATGACGTTGGAAGACCGCCTTGCTGCCGCCCTTGGCCCCTTCAAGACCGAACAGAAGCGCATGTTCGGTGGCCTGTGCTTCATGCTCAACGGCAACATGCTGCTCGGCACATTCCGCGGCGGCATGATGGTCCGTGTCGCCAAGGCCGATCACGCTGCAACAGTGCGGCTTCCCGGTGCCTCAGCCATGGAGATGAAAGGCCACGTCATGGAAGGTTTCATCCTCATCCGTGCCGATGCGGTCGAGGCGGATGAAGCCCTGCAAGGTTGGATTGACAGGGCGCTGGCCTACAATGCGACGCTGCCCGCCAAGACACCTAAACTTGCCAAACTCCGCAAACCCGCAGCCAAGACCAAGTCCGCGCGCTGATCTCTCGTGCGCCTTCCGTCGCATTTGCGGCTTGCCACAGCCACTGCTATAGGCCCCGCTATTGCAGTGCAACAACGAGGCTTCCATGGACAAGATCAAAGTCGCCAACCCGGTCGTCGAACTCGACGGCGATGAGATGACCCGCATCATCTGGGACCTCATCAAGAAGGAGCTGATCCTCCCCTACCTCGACATTGATCTGCACTACTACGATCTCTCGGTCGAAAACCGTGACCGCACCGACGACAAGGTAACGGTCGACTCAGCCAACGCTATCAAGCAGCACGGCGTCGGCGTGAAATGTGCCACCATCACGCCGGACGAAGCACGGGTGAAGGAATTCAACCTCAAGCAGATGTGGAAGTCGCCCAACGGCACCATCCGCAACATCCTGGGCGGCGTCATTTTCCGCGAACCGATCATCTGCCAGAACGTGCCACGCCTCGTGCCCGGTTGGACCAAGCCGATCATCATCGGCCGCCATGCCTTCGGTGACCAGTATCGCGCCACCGATTTCACCTTCCCCGGCAAGGGCACGCTGACCATCAAGTTCGTCGGCGACGACGGCAAGGTGATCGAAAAGGAAGTCTTCAAGTCGCCGGGTGCCGGCGTCGCCATGGCCATGTACAACCTCGATGACTCGATCAAGGAATTCGCCCGCGCCTCGCTGACCTACGGCCTGCAGCGCAAGTTGCCAGTCTACCTGTCAACAAAGAACACCATTTTGAAAGCCTACGACGGCCGCTTCAAGGATATCACGCAGGCAGTCTATGATGCCGAATACAAGGCTGACTACGAGAAGGCCGGCATTACCTACGAGCACCGACTGATTGACGACATGGTCGCCTCCGCCATGAAGTGGACCGGGGGCTACATCTGGGCCTGCAAGAACTACGATGGCGACGTGCAGTCAGATTTGGTGGCGCAGGGCTATGGCTCGCTCGGCCTGATGACCTCGGTTCTGATCACGCCTGACGGCAAGACAGTGGAATCAGAGGCGGCCCACGGCACGGTGACCCGCCACTATCGTTTGCACCAGCAGGGCAAGGCCACGTCAACCAACTCGACGGCGTCGATCTACGCCTGGACCGGTGGCCTCAAACACCGCGCCAAACTCGACGGCAACGCCAAGCTCCAAAGGTTTGCCGAGACGCTGGAAAAGGTGACGGTTGACACAATTGAAGAAGGCAAGATGACCAAGGACCTTGCGGTGCTCGTCGGACCAGACCAGTCATGGCTGACCACCGAAGGCTTTATTGAAGCCGTCGACAAGAATCTGGAAAAGGCGATGGCGTAAGTCCGCTGCACATTCTGGATATGAAAAAGGGTGGCTCAGGCCACCTTTTCTTCTTGCGCCTGTTCAAGCGGCAGCCAGATGCTGAAGCTGGCACCCTCACCCAGCACTGATGCGACGTCCAGTCGGCCACCATGCTGAAGTGCAATCTGTTCGATGGCAGGAACGCCAAGCCCGGTACCGAAACTCTTCGTGGTGAATAACGGTTCGCGGATGCGCGCGAGTACTTCCGGTGCCATGCCCGGACCATTGTCGACAACTTCGATCACCACGCCACCATCACTGAAGCGGGTTGAAATGGAAATCAACGGCTCGGTGGTGGCGTATTTGGCAGGATCATCACCCTGCCCCACCATGGCCTCGCAGGCATTGCTCATCAAATTGACGATGGCACGCTGCAGACGGGACGGATCGAACGGTACGTGTTGACCAGCCAAGCCAAGATTGCAGGTGATGGCCAGTGACGCCGGAAGCTTGCGCGCTTCCTCATCCAGCACACTGCCAAGCCAGGCATCGAGATCGTCGGGCTGGCAATTCAGCTGCTTGTTGCGCGAAAAATCCAGAAGCTGTGTGATGATGTTGTCACATCGCACAATGCCGTTGTTGATCCGTTCGATTTGGGTGTCAACATCAAGTCCTTTGCCCTTGATCTTGCGTTCCAGCAGGAAGGCGGAAGTGCGCACTGCCCCTAGCGGGTTGCGCAACTCATGCGCCACGGTGGCTGTCAGTTGCCCCAGCTGCTCCATGCGACCCTTCTTGACCAGTTCATCCTGAGCTTCTCTCAACCGCTTCATGTTGGCAGCGAGTTCGCGGTTAAGGCGCGACACCTCATCATTGATGCGGCGCAGCTCAGTCATCTCGGAAACGTCAACGATACTGATAATGGCCGAACGTTTCGAGCCACCCATCCAAAGCCAGCCCGAACTGATGACGATGACACTGCGGCGCGGCACACCAAGCGCCGAGATTTCCGTTTCAAACTTGCATGCTTGGCCCGGAAAGTCCGGATGTTCGGCGGTAATCTTGTCGATCATTTCCTGCTTGGATTCTTCCGCGCCATCGCCGCCGCAGTAGGCATTGAGCAGAGGATTGGCAAAGGCCACCGTGCCGTCTTCCTCCAACTGCATGACACCAACAGGTACTGTCTCCGACAGGGCCTTGTATTGATCTTCACGGCGCTTGATCTCAGTAAGATCCGTGTTTGTGCCGATCAGATAGACTTTGTCGTCAGGCCCATCAAGCCTCGCCTTGCGCGTCAAGATCGGCTGGCGCCCACCGGTCTTGCTCGTGATATACTCCTCGGAAATGTCAATTTCGCCATCATTGATGACGCGACGGTCATGCTCAAGAAAACCCTTGGCATCTTCCGCCGGCCAGAATTCGGCGTCGGAATGGCCGATCAGGTCCGCCTCGCTGCGCCCGATCAGCTCACAGTGTAAGGCGTTGGAATAGACGAAGTTGAGATTTTCATCCTTGACGAAAATTGATGTCGGCAGGTTATCAAGAATGCTGAGCAGCACCCGTGTGTCGGAGAGCCGCCACTGCGGCACATCATCTTCGTTCATGGTCTCTCTCCCAAAAGACGTGCTGATCTCAGGCAGCTTCGCGTTCGACAGTTTCAAGCAGGCGCGACAGGTCCACCGGCTTGCTGAAGACGCCAAGCGCGCCATTGCTGACGGCCTTGTCCAGCAGATTGTCAGCACTGTAGCCCGTCATGAAATAGATCCGGGCATCGGGATGCGTACTCCTGATTTCCATGAAGCTTTCCACGCCATTCTTCTTCGGCATCATCACGTCAAAGAAGCCGACGTCGAATTCATTGAGTTCGAAGGCGTCAATGGCTTGTTGCCCGTCATAGGCAACAATCACGCGATGATCATCCATGCTGAACAGTTCCGCCAGCGAGTCGGCGTTGGCGGCATCATCGTCGACTACCAGAATATTGAGTTTGCGTGTCATTTGAGTTTCCTTTTCAGGCTGCAAGTTGGGGAAGGCGGCTCAGAAGGTCGAGAGGATCAAATGGCTTGTTCAACACGCCCGTCACTCCAATGTCGCGGAGAAATGGCACGTGCTCACTGAAGGACTTGCGCTGTGGCGGCACCAGAATTGATGTGCCACAATGACCCTGCCCCTTGATGTCACTGAGCACAGCCATTTCATCGATGAGTGGAATATCTGCAGCAATGACGATGATGTCATTTTGCGCGAGCCCCGCCGCTTCGCCAGGGCGCCGTACCAGACGGCAGGATTGACCCGACTGACGCAATGCCAGATGGATGGCGCCGCCCACATCTCTACCTGCCATTACATTTTGCGCCAGGACTATGCCACCAGGTCCAACACTCTGCGTCAGACTCAGGACTTCGGCCGCATCAAATGGTTTTTCCAGAACGCCGAGCGCGCCACCTTTCAGAGCCTGCTGCAAAAGCTCCTCGACACTGAAACCCGTCATCATGAAAACGCGGGCTTGCGGTTTCAGCCGCCGGATTTCGAGAAAACTTTCAACGCCGTTCTTGCCGGGCATCATCACGTCCATGAACGCCACGTCGAAACTTTCGCGGCAGTAGGCAGCAATGGCTTCGTCGCCATTGTGTACCACGCGCGCGCGATGTCCTTCCAACTCGAAGAGTTCACCCAACGAACAGGCATTGTCGATGTCGTCATCAACCACAAGAATGTTAAGCCGTGTCATTACGCAGCCTCCATCGCCACACCGTCTACCCCCGCCAAAGGCAAATGAATCTCAAATACCGCACCATGGCCCAGCACCGATGAAATGGTGAGATGGCCGCCGTGCTGTTCAAGAATTTTCTCTACTGCGGGAACCCCGAGTCCGGTGCCAAAGCTCTTGGTGGTGAACAACGGTTCGCGGATCTTGGCAAGATTTTCGGGCGAAATTCCCGGTCCGTTGTCAGCCACACGAATGACCACGTTGCTGCCGTCACGCAGGCTGGTGATGTCAATGCGTGGCTGCGACGTGGTGAAGCGCGCAGGATCATCGCCCGCCCCCACCATCGCCTCTGAGGCATTGCTCAGAAGATTGATGACGGCACGATGCAGGCGTGAGGGATCGAATGGCACGTTGAGTTCGCCGAGTCCGAGTGTGCAGGTAATGGCAACAGCATCAGGCAAGTGCGAGGCAGCGTCTTCCACCGTCGACGCCAGCCAGTTGTCAAGGTTTTCGGGGCGACAGGTGAGTTGCTTGGTGCGTGAGTAGTCAAGCAGCTGCGTGATGATGTCGTCACAGCGTGTGACGCCCTTGTTGATGCGTTCGATCTGCGCTTCAATGCCAAGTCCCTTGCCCCTGGTCTTGCGTTCAAGAAGGAAAATGGACGTGCGCACCGCCCCCAGTGGATTGCGTATTTCATGAGCCACTGTGGCCGTCAGTTGGCCCAATTGCTCCATCCGCCCCCGCTTCACGAGTTCATCCTGGGCCTCTCTCAGTCTCTGCACCTTGTCGGCAAGATTTTGATTGAGCGCCGTCACTTCTGCATTCACCGCACTGATGCGCTGGTTCATGGCCTCGGCCTCAAGCCGGGCATCGTCGGCGTGATCCTTTGCCATTTCCACATGATCAAGTCGCTTGAGTGTGGAGCGGAACATCCAGAAGGCAGAACCCGCGCCCAGCAGTACACACAGTGCCGCCACACCCATCAGCCAGTAAAGCCGCTGACGTAATTCAGCCGCCCGCAGGTCAAGGAGCCGCGAAAGGCGCATGGTAGTCTGTTCCCACATGGCACGTTCGAGCTTGTATTTAGCCGCAGGATTGAGCGTCTGTTGCGACAACATGGTGAGTGACATCCACTCCGCGCCGGAGCTGGAGTTGGCGATGACGTCAAATGTCACCGACACATCATTGCCGATCTGCGTGACGAGTTCGACAGCGCTGTCATAGGTCGCGACATCGTCACTGCTGGCTTGCGCCCGTGTCACTGAATTGCGCGTACGTTCAATTGACTGCGCCAGTGTGCCCAGGCGATAAATGATTCCCTTGAGTTCGGTCGCATCGATGCCGTTGCTGGAAATGCCGTCGGTGAGGGCCTCATGCATGCCATGGAAAGTCAGCAGAAGTTCTGGCAGGTTCTGCACATTGGTCTGCGCCAGAAAGAATGTTTCCGCCACAGGGTCCAGCAACAGGGCGGAATTGGTCCCGACAATACCAGCGAAACTTGTGAGATGCGTGAGCTTGGACGCCACGCTGCTATCCGGCAAGGCCACTTTGCCTTTCAATTCTCCAAAGGCTGTCTCTAGCCCGAGCACCGAGGCAAAGCCATCACCTTGCTCAAGCATTTCTGCTGCCTGTGACGGCGATAGCGAGCCATCGGCGAGTCCAAGGGCTGTCGGCACAATGATATTGGCGAACAGGACACCAGTACCCTCACGCTCGGTCAGGGCAATGTCATGGCGCAAGTTGTTGAGCGTGAGATGACTGAGCAGCAATATGGGAATGAGCAACACGCAGACAATCGCTGTCAGACGGATGCCCGCTGCCCGTGATGCCACGATCTTGACCACGCCTTTTTCTCCGCCAGTCCGGATGCCATGAGCAACACCCGTGATTCCGCCTGTTGCAGATTCGCTTCTGTTGTCTGACCATGGATGGTCTATGGTAAATGGATTGTTAAGAAATATCTGCACACGGAGGTTGCATGACGGGGTATTCAGGTGGTTGCCAGTGCGGTGCAATCCGCTATCGCGCCACTTCTCTTGGCAGTGCCGGTATCTGCCATTGCCGCATGTGCCAGAAGGCGTTTGGCAGTTGGGGGGCGGTGTTGGTCAGCGTTCCGGCGAACGATACAACGTGGACCCGGGGCCGGCCATCCGAGTTCCGCTCGTCAGAAATTGTGGCGCGTGGCTTCTGCGCCAACTGTGGCACACCGCTCTACATGCACGAGGATGGTGACATGAACTATGAGATGGCTGTTGGCACTCTCGATAATCCCAATGCCATTCCTGCATTGGAGAAGCAGAGTGGCACTGAAAGCAAGTGCCGCTGGTTTGATCGGATGTCGGATCTTCCCGGCGAGGCAACCGAGACCTGTCGTACGCCTGCAGACATGCTAAAGCTGAAAAGCCTGCAACACCCGGATCATGACACCTCCCATTGGCCCCAGCACAACACACGGACGAAGTAGCATGACTGAAGATACAATCACTGGCGGCTGCCAGTGCGGTGCGCTGCGCTATCGCATCACCGGGCCGCTGTTCAACGCCCACATTTGCCATTGCCGCATGTGCCAAAAGGCCTCTGGCAATTTCTTTGCCGCTCTTGTCGGCGTGAAGAAGAAAGACATTCATTGGCGCAACGGTGAACCCGCCGTGTTCCGCTCGTCATCGGTGGTGAGCCGCGGCTTCTGCCGCAGCTGCGGCACACCGCTGACATTCGCCTACGACACGTCGGATCATCTGAGCGTTTCAATCGGTTCGCTGGATCAGCCGCAACGCGCCGCACCAGCAAATCAATTTGGCCTGGAAGCCCGCCTGCCTTTCTGTGACACGCTTCACCTGCTCCCCGGCAGTCGCACTGAGGATGATGTACCACCCGACGACCTGGCCAAGCTCAAGAGCCTGCAACACCCGGATGCGGAGTGATCACGGGCCACCGGCCCGTCAACTTGGTTTAGAGCGCCGCGCGGATTGCAGCGAGCGCGTCTTCAGCTTTGGCACCATCGGGACCACCGGCCTGCGCCATGTCAGGACGGCCACCGCCACCCTTGCCGCCCATTGCAGCGGCACCGAGTTTCACCAGGTCAACTGCATTGATCTTGTCGGCCAGATCGCTGGTGACACCCACAACAACAGCGCCCTTGCCATCGTCCGACACAGCGACAAAGGCTACGACACCTGAACCAATTGTCTTCTTTCCTTCGTCGGCGAGAGGTTTCAGGTCTTGTGGCGAAACGCCCTTGAACACGCGGGCCATGAACTTGCGGCCATTCACTTCGCTTACCTCTTGCGCGGCACCAGAGGTACCACCGCCCATGGCGAGCTGCTTGCGCACCTCTGAAATCTCGCGCTCGAGCTTTCGGCGCTCATCCATCAATGTTTCGATACGCGCCACCACGTCCGCGGCCGGCACCTTGAGTGCCGTAGCGGCTGCGGCCATGCGGTGATCCTGCTGGTTGAGGTATGTGCGTGCCGCTTCACCAGCGAGCGCTTCCATACGGCGCACGCCGGCAGATGAGGCACTGTCGGAGAGAACCTTGATCAGGCCAATGTCGCCGGTGCGGCCCACATGCGTGCCACCGCAGAGTTCGAGTGAGTAGATCGGGCGGGCGTTGCCTGCACTGTCATGAGCCATGTTGCGGCCCATGGAAACGACGCGTACTTCGTCGCCATACTTCTCACCGAACAGCGCCATGGCGCCTTCACCGATGGCTTCATCGACGCTCATCAGGCGCGTGTTGACGGCGTCATTCTGCACAACGATGGCATTGGCCATGCGTTCCACTTCGGCGATGTCGGCGGCAGAGAGCGGCTTGGTATGTGAGAAGTCGAAGCGCAGGCGGTCAGGCTCGACCAGCGAACCCTTCTGCGCCACATGACTGCCGAGACGCTTGCGCAGCGCTTCGTGCAGGAGGTGGGTTGCGGAATGGTGCTGGCGGTTGCCACTGCGGCGCGAATGATCGACCTGCATTTGTGCCGCAGCCTTGACGGCGATTGTGCCCTTGGTCACTTCACCGAGGTGGACAATGAGATCACCAACGCGCTTCTCCGTGTCAGTCACGCGGAAAGTGCCATCGCCCGTGATGATCTCGCCATGATCTCCCGTCTGGCCGCCGGATTCGGCATAGAATGGCGTCTGGTTGACGATGAGAGCACCTGTCTGGCCGGCCTTCAAACTCTCCACCGGCTTGCCATCGACGACCAACGCAGTGATGATGGCTTCGGCCGTTTCCGTGTCGTAACCAAGAAATTCGCTGGCCCCGAGCTTTTCGCGCAATTCATACCAGATGGTTTCCATCTTGGTATCGCCCGAACCCTTCCAGGCGCGGCGCGCATCCTCGCGTTGCGTTTCCATGGCGGTTTCGAAGGTGGTGGTATCAACCGCAATGCCGCGCGGGCGCAACGCGTCCTGCGTCAAATCGAGCGGAAAGCCATAGGTGTCGTAGAGCTTGAAAGCGGTGGAACCGGAGAAGGTGTCGCCGGTTTTGAGGCCCGCCGATTCATCATCGAGCAGCCGGAGGCCACGCTCGAGTGTCTTGCGGAAACGGCCCTCTTCAAGCCGCAGCGTTTCGGTGATGAGATCCTGTGCCCGCGACAATTCGGGATAGGCCGCCCCCATCTCGCGCACCAGTGCGGGAACCAGCTTCCACATCAGCGGTTCTTTCATGCCCAGCAGCTCGGCATGGCGCATGGCCCGGCGCATGATGCGGCGCAGAACATAACCGCGGCCCTCGTTCGATGGCAGCACGCCATCGGCAATGAGGAATGAAGTGGCCCGCAAATGGTCGGCGATAACGCGGTTCGAGGCCTTGTGCTTGCCTTCCGCCGGAACATGGGTGTTGTCGACAATGGCCGCGATGAGGGCGCGGAACAGGTCAGTCTCGTAGTTGTCGTGGGTGCCCTGCAACACGGCGGAAATGCGCTCGAGTCCCATGCCGGTATCGATCGATGGTTTGGGCAGGGCGACGCGCTCATCCTTGCTCAATTGCTCGAACTGCATGAACACGAGGTTCCAGATTTCGATGAACCGGTCGCCATCGGCGTCAGCAGAGCCGGGAGGACCGCCGGGGATCTTGTCGCCATGGTCATAGAAGATTTCCGAACACGGACCACAAGGGCCGGTATCGCCCATGGCCCAGAAATTGTCCGATGTCGGAATGCGGATGATGCGGTTGTCGGGAAGACCGGCGATCTTCTTCCACAAGTCGAAAGCCTGATCGTCGGTGTGATAAACCGTGACCGTGAGTTTGTCCTTGGGCAGGCCATATTCCCGGGTGATCAGCGACCAGGCCCATTCAATGGCGTCTGGCTTGAAGTAGTCACCGAAAGAGAAGTTGCCCAGCATCTCGAAGAAGGTGTGGTGGCGGGCCGTGTAGCCGACGTTGTCGAGGTCGTTGTGCTTGCCACCGGCGCGCACGCACTTCTGCGCCGACGTGGCACGGCTGTAGGGGCGCTTTTCCACTCCGGTGAAGACGTTCTTGAACTGCACCATGCCCGAGTTGGCAAACATCAGGGTGGGGTCGTTGCGCGGCACCAAAGGTGAGGACGCCACCACCTCGTGGCCCTGCTTTTTGAAGAAATCGAGGAAAGTCGAACGGATTTGCGCAAGGCCGGTCATGGGATGCAAGCTGTCTCTCTGGAAATCGGAAAACGTGCAGGGTCTATAGTTCGTGAGGGCAAGCTCTGTCCACAGGTTCTGGCCCCGCAGGTCCAAATGCAAACACCCCCGGCGGGGCAGCCGGGGGTGTGGGAGAGCGAGCGTGGGGCAGAAGATCCGGCCCCTGCGAAGGCAGACCTCGTCTTCAAATGACGTCTCGCACGGTTTGGCCGGTTAACGCCGACCTTCAATTGCGGCTCCGGAACAGGGAGGAGCCAGACCATACACAAAGGTCACCAGCCAAAAGCAAATACCCAAAAGAAAAAGGCAATCTAAGAGCGGGGAATCGCGGGCCGGAATGCCCGGCCCGCGGTTGATTTCATATTGCGCAGCAGATGTCAGTCGTCAGACGACTCTGTTCCGCCCTTGTCGGCGATGCGCGCCGCAATGAGCCCGGAATTGGCCCTGATCGCCGCCTCAACGGCAGTCGCCATGTCGGGATTCTGCTTGAGGAAGTTCTTGGCGTTGTCGCGCCCCTGGCCGATGCGCTCACCGTTGTAGGAATACCAGGAGCCGGACTTTTCAACCACCCCGGCAGTGACGCCGAGATCAACGAGTTCACCGGCCTTGGAAATGCCTTCGCCATACATGATGTCGAATTCGACCATCTTGAAGGGCGGTGCCACCTTGTTCTTGACCACCTTGACGCGGGTCTGGTTGCCCACCACCTCGTCACGTTCCTTGATGGCGCCGATACGGCGGATGTCGAGGCGCACCGAGGCGTAGAACTTGAGCGCATTGCCGCCGGTCGTGGTTTCGGGCGAACCGAACATCACACCGATCTTCATGCGGATCTGGTTGATGAAGATCACCATGCAGTTGGTCTTGGAGATCGAGGCAGTGAGCTTGCGCATGGCCTGGCTCATCAGACGGGCCTGCAGACCGGGCAATGAATCGCCCATCTCGCCTTCCAGTTCAGCCTTGGGTGTGAGGGCGGCAACCGAATCGATGACCAACACTTCAACAGCGCCCGAGCGCACCAGCGTATCGGCAATTTCCAGCGCCTGCTCGCCAGTGTCCGGCTGCGAGATCAACAGCTCGTCAATGTTGAGGCCAAGCTTCTTGGCATAGATGGGATCGAGAGCATGCTCAGCGTCGACGAAGGCGCAGATGCCGCCGCGCTTCTGGGCCTCGGCCAAAACGTGCAGTGCCAACGTCGTCTTGCCGGAGGATTCCGGTCCGTAGATTTCAATGATGCGGCCCTTGGGCAGGCCGCCGATGCCGAGCGCGATATCAAGCCCCAGCGAACCGGTGGAAATCGCTTCCACCTCCATGGCCAGGTTGGCACCCAGCTTCATGATCGAGCCCTTGCCGAAGGCCCGCTCGATCTGGCTCAGCGCAGCGTCGAGCGCCTTGTTCTTGTCCATTGATGAATTCTCGATGACCCGGAGAGCAGCTTGCCCCATGTTCCCGTTCCTTATTTCACTGGGTTGACGTTCACGCAAATGACGGTACAAACCTGATGGAACACGCAGAGAACGTTCCGTCAGTGTTGCTTATATGTTCTATTTTAGTTCCGAAAGCAAGCAGTTTCTGCCGGCCTGAAATATGGGCCAAACTACCGCTTTTCTTCAAAGTCGTGAAACCAGCATCCAGTGATTCTGCGGCGCGGCGCTAAAACCCGCTCTCGCGCAGCAGCACTGTCACCACCCGGCCAAAGGCAAAGGCTGCAATACTTCGCGGTGCCGCCTCGACGACGGCTGTCCCACGCAAGGCGCGCGGCGGTGCAGCAACAGTCGTTGCCAACCGCACCGGCAATTGGCCCTGCAATGGCTTTTCCTTGCCTGACGCCCGGTCCGGCGCCATGGTGACAGGACCACCATGAGTGGACGAGAGATAACTGAGCGCTATCCCCTCCCCGCCCGGACTGCCCATCTCCAGAACCTCGGCAACAACGGCAGCGCCCATGCCGTCCTCCGAGACAAAGCGCGCCATGGCTCCGGCAACAATCCGGCCAGACTCCCGCTCCGGCACCAGCGCTGTGATGACCGCTTTGTCGGGTGCCACCAATTGCAGCAGCATCTGCTCGGTCCCGACAAATTGTCCTGGTGCAAGACCCTCCATACGCTCGGCAATCACCCCGGCAAAGGGCGCTCGCAGCATCAGCCGCTCCTGGCGATCAGCAAGACCGCGCAACTCTTCCAGCGCGGCCTCATGTTGCTGTTCGATGATCTGCCGTTGCGCCCGGTCGCCGGCATCCGCCGCCAGCCGCGCCAATTGCGCCTCTGTGATCGCCAGCCGCAATTCGACCTGCGCGCGCAAATGCGGAATTTCGGCAACATGCAATTCTGCCAACACCTCACCCGCCACTACGTGTGATCCGTATCCTACACGCAACGCGACAAGCTTGCCTGCCTCTGGTGCAAAAATCCGTGTTTCCTGCGCCGGACCCAGAATGGCCGGGGCCGCCACATGGCGGTCAAGTGGCAGACACACAAGAAGCAGCAGCAACGCCAACAGGCCAAGGCTCGCCCTGGCGCGTGGCGTGGACAGCAAGGTTTTCAGCCCCATGACTTTCCAACTCCTCAGTTCACGGATGATCGGCAGGACAATGAACCAGTGAATTTCGATGGCCGCCAGCGGCAGGCCCAGCACTTTGGGAAACATGTGATAAACAACCAGTGCGATACCGCCAAAAAGACCGAGCCGGTAAATCCACGTCCCCCAGGCAAGCCCGATGAGGGCCCGCCGCCGTCCTGCCGGGAAAAATTCCGGCATGGCTTCGCCAGTCTTGAAAAGAAGTTCACGCAAACGCCACGTCGCCAGCGCAATGGCGCGCGGACCAATGGAATGCAGTCCTGTCGCATCGGCCAGCATGTGATAGCCATCAAAGCGCATGAACGGCGAGAGATTGACAGCAAGACTCATGATCCACGCCGTCGCTGAAACGAAAAATGCGGCAGCACGCAACGGACCATCCGGCAGAAAAGCCCATAGCAACAAAGCCAAAGCCGCGAACGCCATTTCCGTGAGCACACCAGCCGCACCAATGAGAAATCTCTGCCGCCGCGACGACAATCGCCAGGCATCGCTCGCCTCGGTGTACAGCATCGGGGTGAGCACCATGAAGTTCACCCCCATGACCGGCACGTGGCAGCCGAAATGCCGCGCCACAAAGCCATGGCCCAATTCGTGGAAAACCTTCAACCCCACCAGGGTCACGCCATAGAGCACGGCTCCCGAGGGCGAGAAAAAGTCCATGAAGGTCGCAAGGAAATGGTCCCACTGGCGCCCGGCGAAATAGAGACCAGCAACACCCATGACCGCGATGCTCCACAGTACCACGCGAGACACCAGCAACCGCGCCACTGGCAACAGGGCATCCAGAAAAGGTTCGGGATTAACCAGCGGCAGCCGAAACGAAAGATAGGAATGCAGGATTTGCGAAGCGAGCGATCTCTGCCCGCGTTGCCGCTCTGCTGTCAGCACGGCGGAATTCGGCGCAACCACCAGCCGCATCTGCACCAGGAAGTCCGTGAGCGCCTTGACATCCTGCGGATCTCCCGCCCGTGGTTGCGGCCATTGCACCAACAGCTCCGCCATGACTTTGGAAATCCGAAAGAACCGGTGCCGCAGCGGATCATGCAAGATGAAACCGTGCGCACCGGTGCCATCATGACCGCCATCCGCCAGCACCAGATCAGCCCGCAAGCGCGGCAATTCCGGTGCCTGCGCAGCACTGGTTGCAGCAACCGTCATCGCCCGAAATACTGGCGCAGCGCAGCGATGGGACGCCGCAACAGATAGAAGCCCAGCGCCACGCGCGCACCGCTGACCTGTGCCGTTCCGCGCAAGCCGATGCGCACCGCAGGCGCCTCACCCATTGGCAAGGCAGTCATCACATACGCCAACGCACCGCCGGGCATTTCGCGGGCGTGATAACCTGCTTCCACCAAGCGGGCATGGCGCGGATGCAGGGGATCTGCATCGAGAAACACCCGCACGGTCGCCCCGTCAGCGAGCACAATTGAGTCATGCACCGCCAACTCCAGGCGGTAAGCGACCCGCAGCGGATCGGCGATCTCCATCACTTTTTCGCCAGTGCGTACGGGCTTGCCCATCCATTCACTGCGTGAGGAATAGATCAGCAGCCCCGACTTTTCTGCCCGCACCTGCACCCGCGCCAGAACGGACTCGGCATAGGCATGCTCTGCCCTCGCCAGTTCCAGTTCTGTTGCCGCGGTGGCCAGCGAACGTTTTAACGCCTCATCCTGGAAGGCACCATTGCGTGCTGTCGCAAGGCGGCTTTCCGCCACTTGCACTTTTTGCGCGGCGATTTGCGCCTCCGCCTTCTGGCGCGTGTCATCCAGCGTGAACAGGAGATCGCCGGCCTTGACGATGCTGTTGGGGTCTGCGGCAAGGCTGGCGATGGCGCCATCACTGGGTGCTGCAATGATGGCGGGTTTGTCAGCAACAACTTCAAACGGTGCCAGAGCCGTCATTGGCACGGGCACGAATGCCAGTGCCGCGATTGCCAATGGCACGGCAAACAGCGCCCACCGCGGCACAGCCGGTGCGCGCAACAGGCTGGGTGGCGTCACAGCCCGCAGCGCATGGCCATACGTCTCGGCAAGCCGTGCAGCGATGTTGCGTTCAGGCTCGGGCCAACTCTCATCGCGGGCCATAAGAATGGCCGCAAATACCTGACCCTTGCTGTCCTTCAGCGGCAGCAACAGGCCATTCGCATGGGGATAGCGTCCGTCTTGCAACGCGGCGAGCGCAACCGGCTGCGTTCCATTTGTGATGTCGATAGTGTTCGCTTGCCGTGTTACGGCAAGCACCAGCGGTGCATTGAGATCAACTGTCGGCACATCCGACACTGCCTGCAACACCAGGCGGTTGCGGCGGTTCATCCGGAAGAACCAGCCTTGGCGGAAACCTGCGAGGTCTCGCGCGTCATTCACAGCGTGAAAGGCCAGCGCCAATGCCGTCGGCTGCTGACGAATATCGCCTTCCAATTTGATGAGTTTGATGAGCTTGGCAGAGCCATCGGCCTTCGGCACCTTAGCTGCCGGCGATGATGCGGTGACCTTTGCATGCCCCTTTGGCAATGGGCCCACTGGAAACGGAATGGTTTTTCCAGTGGGAGCAGTGGAAGAATGTAAGGCCGGATGCGCGCGGTAGGGGCTGTTCATGGTTGATTAGCCGCCTTTCTGGGGAGAGAGTGAGCGCACCCGGCCTCAGCTGCCAGCCGGGTGGAACGTTGCCGTTCCACTCATGCCGGGCAGAACCGAGAATCCTGGATCTGTAAGAACTCCATATGCCTTGATCGTCTGGCTCACGGCATCGACGGTGGCACCCATCCGCACCACTTCGGCCACAAGATTTTCGCCTGTCTCGTCAACCGAGAAAGTGAATGTGTTCCCGGGCTTGACCCACGTCAGCCACTTGGAGGGAATGATCGTTTCGATTTCCAGCCGCGTCATGTCGACGATGCGGATCAACGGCTGATTGGGTGCCGGGCTTTCGTGCTCCTGCACGATGCGCTCGACGAGACGGCCATCAAAGGGTGCCTTGAAATCACAACTGCCTGTGCGGGCCAGCAGCGCCTGCATCTCAGCCCGCGCCTGGTCGTATTCTGCCTCGGAGACCTTGACCTCGTTGGCACCAATCGCCCCTTTGTCCAGGAGCCTGCGGTTGTTCGCCATCACCAGTTCGCGCGCCCGCGCCTGGGCTTTTGCAGCGGTGATTTCGGAATTGTATCTGCGGCAATCAAAGATGATGAGTTGCTCGCCCTTCTTGAATGTCTCGCCTTCCAACTTGGGCAACTTCACCACCTGCGCCGTGTAATCGATGGCAATTGTTGCCTCGGTCAGCGCCGTGACGACGCCACGGGCCATGGTTTCGTCCGCTTCGGCCGGACGCGTCAGCGTCGCGAGCACCAGCAATGCCGTTGCAATTCGTATCGTTGTCATGGTCTCTCCCCTTCCCATGGTTTGCGTCAGCTTCCTGACTTGTCGCCGCGCTCAATCCAGACCGAGCGCAGATGGGCAGACAGCGTCTTGACGTTTTCTTCGCCGGTGACGCCTGCTCCATAAGGATCAAGGCCAACAGTGGCGTAGACATTGGCGAACGCATTCTGCAGGTCTGCATGGGCGATATCGTACTTCACCGAGGCAACGAGTGTGTTCATCTCCTCACGAATGAGCGATTGCTCACTCGACGCATTTTCCATCGCCGCAGTTTTTACCTGGGCAAGAATCTTGCGCTGAACGGCAAGATAATCGGCCGCATCCTTGAGAATGAGCGACTGCTGGGCATAGCGGGCGCGCGCGGCATGAACCTGGGTGAAGACTGCCATTGTCATGGCCAAGGCCTGGGTGCGATTGAGGCCAGCACGCGCTTCATTTTCTTTCTTGATTGCCGGGTAGGTGAAGATGCGCATCACGTTCCACGATGCCTTGGCCCCCCAGGCCAACCAGTTCGAGTGGAAAAGCAAATCATTTGAATCCCAGTTCACCCCGCCGAAGGCCTGAATGCCCGGCAGAAGCTGCAGCAGCGCCGCATCTGCCTCCTGTGCGCTGATCCGCTCCTTGAGCAGCACTTCGCGCAGTTCGGGACGGTTGGTCATGGCGAGCTCAACGAGTTCCATGCTTGATTGTGTCAGCTTGAGGCTGGCTTGCTGGCGTTGCGGCACCACCAATCGCATGTCCGAACCCGGCGGAATATTGATGAGTGCGGCAAGCTGGATCTTCGCTGTCTTGAGAGTGAGTTCGAGTTCGTGGATCTGCTTACGAATGTCAACGAGCTCTCGTTGATAGGTCAGTGCCGTCAACGGCGAGAGTGCACCATCTCTTGCAAGAGAGCGTGAGTTGGCAAGTGCCCCGTCCACCCTGCCCTCCAGTGATTGCAGGCCGCCGAGCAAATGCTCGGCAGTAACTGCGCGCCAATAAGCGGTGCGCACATCTTCGATGATACGGTTGACGATCTTGCGCTTGCGTTCCTCCGCAATCAGCGCTTCGTTGTTGGCCTGTTTGGCCCGTACATAGGAGAGCCCGAAATCAAGCACGTTCCACGACGCGGTGATGTCGGCATTGAGCGATTCTTTTTCTGTTGAGGTAGATGCGTCTGGTGACTTGATCCCTGTGGTCAGCGAGCGCGAATAGCCGCCTGCCGAAGGATTGCGTCCATTGTAACCTGAACCTGCAACCACCTGTGGCAGCATGGCCGCCGACTTCACATCGGCAACACGTGCAGCAAGCGTCGCATTCATCATCTCGACGCGATGATCGAGATTGTACTTCAAGGCCCGCGCCATGGCCTCATAAAGTCCAATGCTGCCATGCACCGTTTCCTGGTCGGCCACCAATTGCTCGGCATTGATGGAGACAAAGGCGCTCATTTCGTCGTTGCCGATCAACTCGGGCTTGACGGAACAGCCCGCCAGCAGACTTGCGGCTAATAGTGCCGCCAGGGATTTGGTGCCGAGAGAAATCATTGTGCGCCCCTTGAGATTGTGTTGTTGGTCATTATATATATCTAAGATTGTATATCTGGCCATAAAAATGCCGCCTCTGCCTGACTAGACCGGTGTGATGTCTGCGCGGCTGCTTTGGGAAGAGCCGCAATTTTCACCCGCATCGCTTCGATGGTGCTGGCAATCTCATCGTGTGCGCTGGTATCGGGCACGATCTCTGCTGACGCTGGATTGACCATCACCCGCCACGTCGTGATTTTTCCGGAGCTATCGCGCGCTGTGATTTCGAGCCGTAGCCATTGGCTGTCTGGCCGCACGTTCACCACAATGGTTTGAGCATCGATCAGCGTCACATAATCAGGCAGCGCAACCGAACCAGGACCTGCAATGCCAGTCACGTGGACGCCCGCTGAAATTTCATCGATACCGATGAAGAGAGCACCATTGTTGAGCACAGTGCGGAGCGACAATACGTCTCTTCCGGCAATGTTGAGGGCAATCGCAATCGAGTCACCGGCATAAGGCCGGGATTCCAGCGCCTCAAATTGCCGGTACATCCAGCTGGCACTGCGGCCCTGGCGGCCGGCCCAGTTCACCAGCCGTGTGATGACATCACCATCGTGAGCGACGTCAGTCGCACTGTTGAGTGAACCTATGCCCTCGACAGCGGTCAAGACCACATGCGTTCCAAGGTCTGGCGTGCCATTCAGATCACTCAGTCCATTCACTGCGGCACCGATGATCAAGTGTGGCATTTCCGGATTGGATCGCACGATTGTCGGTGCCAGACGCGCAACAGGATTGCCCGGCACCTCAGGCGCGGCAATCATGTCGACTTCCCAATCGAATGACATTGACACAGTGCCACCATGGCCATCATCGACCGTGACAGTCACCATATAAGGTCCATCGGCGGATGCACCGAGAACAATTATACCAGAGATGACACCGCTAAGCGGGTCAATCGTCAATCCCGGCGGCAGACCCGTTGCAGTGAAAGCAAGGATGTCGGTGTTGTCGAAATCATCGAACAGACCGCTGACATCAACGTCAACGTCTACGCCTTCGAAGTCTCTTTGATCTGGCAAGGGTCCTGTGCTGAATGGCACGTCGTTCACACCGGCAATCTCTATTTCGAGTTGCGCCGTATCGGTGCCGCCATTGCCATCAGAGATGGTGTAAATGATGGTTTCGATGGTCGTAGTCCCCGCCGGCAATGCATTGGCTGCGGCGTTGGGCGTGAACGTCCAGGCACCATCCTGCTGCATCACCAGCGTTCCGTAGGTCAACACAACGGTTGCGGGCAAACCTTGAGCAACAGGTGCGCCGTTTACCAGTGTCACGGCAACCGGATCGCTATCGGGGGCAGTATCGGCATCGCCAGTCAGCGGATCGCTGAGCACGTTGCCACCCTGTGCCGTGTCCTCGTTATCGGAGGACTGATCATCCACCGCAATCGGTGGCAGATTGCTGAAGCTGAAAGTGACGAGTTGGGTCACCTCAGCACCATTTTCGTCTGTTGCGGTGACCGGCACAATGTAGGTACCCAGAGGTTCGCCCGGTGTCGAGTCTTGCGAAGCATCATTGTCAGCCGTACCCGAGAATGTGCCGGTCAATTCATCGAAAATGATGCCCGGTGGCAGCGTGGCGAGATCGACAGAGTAAGTTACGCCGCCACCGTTGTCCGGATCGCCAAAGGCACTCGTCACATCGAAGGACGCAATTGTCTCGCCGTCACTTCCGGTAATGGGTGCAATGGCAGGGGCCGACCCCAAAGTTTCAACCGGCCCCACATCCAGCGTCACGCTGGCCGTGGTGGTGCCGCCGTTGCCATCGGAGATCGTATAGGTGAAGCCGTCGGGTCCAAGATAGCCAGCATCTGGCGTGTAGGTAATGGAGCCATCCGGATTGATACTGACACTGCCATGGGCCGGCGCAGTGGTTGACGTCACCGTAAGTGGATCACCATCGACATCCGAGTCATTGGCGAGCACTGCAATGGTCACAGGAGAATCCTGCGGCGTTTCAACACTGTCATCTTCAGCCGCAGGTCCGGGATTGCTGGCAACAAGAACGAAAGGAATGCCAACAGTGTTGCCATCCGGATCAGTGCCGAAGACCTGGACTACGTAGGGTCCTGCGGCCGAGGCATCAGGCGGCAGGATGCCGGTGATCACGCCCGTCACCGGATCAATGATCAATCCGGGCGGCAACCCGATTGCCGTATACGTCAGCGGATCGCCATTGGGATCAATGACGGTGCCGAGCAACGGCACGTCAATGGTGACTGGCGCTCCATCTGTGCCGGACTGCGGCAGAACCGGATCGGCAGTCGGCACGTCTGGTGCTGGAACGCCGACAGTGACGACAATTGTCGCGATGTCGGTGCCGCCTTCACCATCGGACGCCGTGTATGTGAAGGTATCGGTGCCGGTAAAGCCCGCATCAGGCGTATATGTGACAGTGCCATCAGGGTTGATGACTACTGCGCCATTGGCGGGATCATCCACATGGCTCACCAGCAGCAAGTCACCATCCGGGTCACTGTCGTTGCCGAGCGGATTGAAAGTGACGGGCGCATCGGTATCCGTCGCCACGCCATCATCATTGGCCGCAGGTGCCGGGTTGGTCACCACAATCAACAACGGCAACGTTACTTGGTTGCCATCAGGATCGATAGCTGTGATCGAGACCACATAAGGACCGAGGCTCGAGGCGTTGGACGGCAGGGTACCGGTGATTTCGCCAGTTGCAGGATTGATCAAAAGCCCTGACGGCAGACCGCTGGCTGCATAGGTCAGCGGATCGCCATTGGGATCAGAGAAGGCCGCTGCGGTCGCAATCGGCGTTATGGGCGTACCATCCACTGCACTCGCATTCGGCAGGCTCGAACCGGTTGGCGCATCAGGGTCAGGAGTACCCACTGTCACCGTGACGGTTTGCGTCACCTCTCCACCCTGCCCGTCCGAGACAGTGTAAGTGAACATGTCGACGCCGATGAAACCGCTGTCCGGCGCGTACACGAGCGTACCATCAGAATTGATCACAACCGTGCCATTGGCTGGATCACTGACTGCCGCAACCGTCAGCAAATCGCCATCGGTATCGCTGTCGTTGCCTAGTGGCGCCACGGTGACTGGTGTGTCTTGTGCCGTCGATACGGCATCCGGGTTTGCAGTTGGCAGCGGATTGCTGACATTGAGCAGCACGGCAATGGTGACGGTTTCGCCATCAGGACCGTTGCCAGTGACGTTGATCGCGTAGGGTCCCGCGACTGAAGCATCGTTTGCAAGCGTGCCAGTGACGATGCCTGTGACTGGATTGATGCTGAGCCCAACCGGCAGACCAGTCGCCGAGAAGGTGAGCGGCAAACTGGTGGGATTGCCGATGGCGCTGCCTACATCAATGGCCGAGACGGGTTGGCCATCAACACCATTCTGCGGTGGCACCGGTCCAAGCAACACTGGTGCATCATTGCTGCCGCTGATCGTGACAGTGATGGTCGCACTCGACGTGCCGCCCTGCCCGTCCGACAAAGTATATGTGACGGACGTATCACGCGTCTCGCCATCATTGAGGTTCTGGAAATCGTTGCCGGGCGCGAAGGTCCATGTGCCATCGCTATTGACAGTGAAAGTGCCACCAGCAGATCCCGAAGTGGGCGAGCCCACAGCTGCGGTCACTCCGTTGACGCCACTGACATGGAGCAGATCATTGTCCGGAGCGGTGTCGTGATCATTGAGCAAGGCATCGCCAGTGATGGGTGGTAGTATCTTCATTGGCCAGGGCGGTATCGTCTATCGCAACCGGTGGCAGGTTGCCGATGGTATAGGTGATCGTTGTCTGCACCGATGCGCCATCAGGATCAGTCGCCGTGACTGTCACAAGATAGGTTCCAGCCACTCCGACATTGCTGCCCTGGCTGGCATCAGACGTTGGCGTTCCGGAAATCTCTCCTGAAACCGGATTGATGTTGAGGCCTGGAGGCAAGCCGCTGGCACCATAGGTCAGCACTTCACCATCGGGATCGACAATGTAATCGGATACATCGACCGTCGTGATCGGAGACCTGTCGGCCCCTGTCACATTGGGGATGATGTTGAGCGGATCGGCGGCAGGGATCGGGTTCTCCGGTGTGCCGGAGTTGGTCGGATCGATGACCACAGGCGTATCATTGGCACCCTGTACGGTGATGACGAGTTGTGCCGTGTCGGTACCGCCATTGCCGTCATCGACGGTATAGGTGATGGTCTCGGTTTCGGTCTCGCCCACGTCGAGGTTGTTATAGGCAGCGCCGGGAACAAAGCTGTTAGAGCCGTCAGTGTTGAGTGTGAGAATGCCGCCACCTGCTGTGGCAAATGGCAATCCGATGGTGATCGGATTGGCGCCTTGCATTGCAGATGCAACCGTCAGAGGATCGCTGTCAGGCGCACTATCTGCATCTGTCCCCGGACCAGTAATAACATTGCCTGCAACAGAGGCAGCATCCTCGCTGATGCTGGCCACATCATCAACAGCAACAGGTGGCAGGTTCGAAATATCGATGATGAGTGTCAGTTGGATTGTGGCCACACCATCAGTCACATCAACAGTGACGGAATATACACCGGGGTTGCCAAGTGGATCATCACCGCCCTGTGAAGCATTGGGGGCAATGGTGCCGGTGACCGTGCCATTCGGGTTCAGGATGAGTCCGGCAGGCAGTGGCGAGCTAGTTGAGAATGCAACGGGCTCTGCATCCGGATCAACAATGTAGGGGCCCAGCGCCACCAGTGGCGAACCAGGTGTAAAGACCTCACCATCGTCCGCCGTCTGCAGCGGCACGATGGTAGCGGGGTTGGCCGCAATCGGGTTTTCGGGATCAGGGCCGGGATTGCCTGGATCCACCGGAACCGGTGCATCGTTGGCACCTGTGACAGTGATGACCAGGACAGCAGTGTCGGTGCCGCCGTTGCCATCGGAGACCGTGTAGGAGATGGTCTCGATTGCGGTTTCGGTGTCATCGAGACCGTTGTAGGCGGTGCCCGGATTGAAGTCGTAGGAACCATCGCCGTTGAGCGTCAAGAGTCCACCACCCGCCAGCGTAAATGGTATCCCGATGGTGATCGTGTTCACCCCCTGCACTGCCGAGAGAACAGTCAGTGGATCACTGTCAGGCGCGGTATCCGCATCACCTGTGACGAGATCGGCGATCACGTTGCCCGACCCGGCAGGAACATCCTCGCCAACACTGGCGGCATCATCAATCGCCACTGGCGGCAGGTTGGTAACCGTCACGCGGAAGGTATCGTTGATAGTGCTGCCTGAAGGATCGGTGGCGATGACCACAATGTCGTAGGTGCCATTCGCTCCGGCGACGATGTTGGTATTCTGGCTGGCGCTGGCGGGAATGGAACCCACCACCGACACGACACCGGTAACAGGGTTGAAGGCAAGCCAGGACGGTGCTGCCAGCCCAAGTGAGTAAGTCAGCACATCACCGTCAACATCCGTGAAGGCAGAAGCACCGTTGAAGGTGAATCCCGTATTGCCATCGGTGACGGAAGCTGGATCAATGAATGGTGTTGTGACAACGGGGGCATCATTGCTGCCGGTCACAGTTGCCGTCACGGTGGCGGTGGAGGTACCACCATCCGCATCGGTGATCTGATAGGTGATCGTGGTATCACGGGTTTCGCTGACGGCAAGGTCTTCAAAATCACCATTGTCGCTGAAACTCACAGCACCAGTATTGCTGATCGTAAATGTGCCACCGGCGCTGCCAATTGATGCAACTCCGACATTGCCCGGCAAACCATTGACCTCACTGACGCTGAAGCTGTCACCATCAGGATCGGCATCAACGCCACTGCCATTGTTGGAGAACAAGTTGCCACTGAACGGCGTGCCTTCGGTGGCGCTCAATTGATCAGCCTGCGCCACCGGCGGTGGATTGCTGATGACATAGCTTAAGGCAACGCTGTCAGACAGGTCTGGTGCACTACCGTCACTGGCTATGACGGTGACATCCCAAGTGCCGGGCGTGGCGCCATTGGTCGTGGTGCTGGCATGCAGCGGCGGTGTTCCCGTGATCACACCAGTCAATGAATTGATTGCGAGCCAAGGTGGTGCCCCAGGTGCGAGACTGTAGGTCAACGCCGGGCTATCGGGATCAGTGAAGAAGGTCGAAGCGTCGAATGGCGTCAGCGATGAAGCGTCTTGTCCAGTTTGCGTTGGAATGGCGGAACCCACAGGCGCGTCATTGACGGCAATCACATCTATAAAAGCATGACGCGTGGACGAAACGTCATTGCCATCATCTACGACAAAAGTGATGTCCCTCTGAACCGTCGAAGGATCATCAGAACTGTTGGCAAAGCTGACGCTCTGCAATGCCGCCGTATAGCTGGCGATGCCTGCAGTACCGGTGAAGGTGACAACGAGTGTACCACCGGCGCCCATTGTCACGGCAAAGGCAACTCCGCCCACTGTGCCGCTGTCACCTGCAACGACGAGGGTACCGTTGACGAAAATCTGGTCGCCGGTTTGTGGATTGGTGTGCGTTACGACAGCGGACTCAAAATTTACGTCATCAAGATCAGTGGAGTCGATCACGCTGTGCAGCGGCACGGGCACACCGTTTTCAATGTATGACACCAGCACATTGCCAGCATTTGTGCCGCTCGAGTTGTCGTCATCAAGATCCAGCGTCGGTTGATCATTCTGTTGCGTCACATGGATGGTTGCAGTGGCCAGATTGGAGGCAGCACCAGATTCATCAGATGCCTGAAGGGTAATGTGGCGGTCCGCCGGATTTGGGTTGTTCACATCGTTGGTGGACGGCAGGAAGGTGACTGCCGCCAACACTGCGTTCCAATCTGCGGCCGTCGTGGGTCCGGTCCCTGTGAACGTCAGCGTCATTGTGCCCGGCGCCACGAGTGTCGTCGGGGGAGTCAAAGTGGCGGAAATGCCACCCGGAAGGATCGACGGAAAATTCAGGATGTCACCAGTCTGGCCATCCGTCAGCGTGATCACCAGTTCCACAACATTGTTGTCAACATCAGAGAGCGAGAAATCAGCGGTATCCAGTATGGCAATGCCGGGTGACTTTTCAATGTAGGTCGCTTGAAAGTCAATCCCGGTCGCACCAGAAGAATCGTTGCCGTCGAGGTCCAGCACGGGTGCATCATTGACCGACGCAACTGTGAAACTCAGGCTGTTGGGTGATTGATCGGTATTCTGTCCGCCGCTCGCCGTGCCGCCATCATCCACCACCTGGAATGTGAATGCGCCAAGACCGGGACCATTGGAATCGAGCGGCGGAGTCCACGCCAAACTTGGAATTTGAGCGGCCAGAACGACCTGTCCCGCAATTACCGGGTTGCCCGAGAGAAGCAGTGTTCCGCTTGCCGGCAAGGTCGTGATGATCACCGACTGAAGAATGTTGGCTGGCGTGTCACCTGTGTCGGAGATACCAAAGTCAGCGGCGCTGAAAGCCCGTGGAACGTCCTCCGTGGCCAGCAGAACCACATCGGCACCTTGGGGCTCATCGTTGACCGAGGCCACAGTGATCAAGGCAGAAGCCGTGTCAACTCCGCCTTCCACATCGGTGACGCTATAGGTGAAGGACGCCGGTCCATTGTAACCGGAGTTAGGCGCAAAGGTGAACGCTCCAGTCGCAGCATTGGTAATGGTAAGCGAGCCATTGGCAAGCAAGATGGGTACGCCGACAGTGTAGGCAAGTCCATCAATCGCTGTGATAGTGAAGGGATCAGCTTCCGGATCACTGTCAGCGCCGGAACCATTGTTGGCAAACAGATTGCCAGTCAGCGTGGCATCTTCGTTGACCGTGAAGGTATCGTTGTTGGCATTTGGCGGCAGGTTGATGCCGATGGTCCCAGCGCTGGCAAAGCCTTCAACACCCAATTCATTGGTGATGGCAAAATTGATGGTGCGGGCGGAAATGCTGGTGCTGCTGGTGGTGAAGCCGAGCGCCTGCAGGGCCAAATCAAACGTGGCTTCGGTTTGCGGCGTGCTGATTGCCGAAAGCACAATCTGCGTTGCCGACTGCGACAGGACCTGTACGCCCGGCGGAAGGGCACCGAGATTGACGGCAAGGCTGTCGCCCGCCTGTGGATTGCTCAGGATCGCGCGCACCTGTTGGATGTCACCCGTGACGTTGGAAATATGAACATCGGCGTCAACAACCGGAATGGTCAGGCCCGAGCCTACATTGTAGCTGGTATTGAAGGCGCTTCCTGTGGCGCCAGAGGAATTGTCAGTATCGAGATCGACTGACGCCTCACTGGTAAACGTGACGAGATAGCTCCATGTCGTCGGCGTGTTGATCGCCCCCAATGTGAACTGCACACCAAGACCGTTGTCGTTTGTGGGGTTGGTATCCCAAGTGTTGACGATATCGCCGCCGCCATCGATGCCTGCTGTGGTGGTTTGACCATAGAGGTTTTCACCGGTGTAGAAGGCAGAATACCAATGGTCGAACTGGCGGTCGCCTTGCACCTCTGCAAAAGCCACAAAACTGTCGTTGGGACCGCCCGGATCCTTGCGCACGCCGACGACTGAAGGATCACCAACCGTGTTGTTCGTCTGCGCCAGATTTTGCGGAAGGGAGAAGGCTGGCCCTTCATCACCACCCGAAAGGAAGGTATCGAGTGTGTGGTAGTATTTGAGAACTTGCGTGTTGGTTGGCGGCGGCGTGACGGTGACACGCTGGGTAAAGTAACCGTTGGGAACAACATAGATGGTCTCGATGATCACCTGCACATCTGTTGCAGGATTGTAGGCGGCATTGCCGTCGGTGTTCGAGTACAGCGTTGTCGTGACGATGTAGGGGTTCGCTGCCGTGCCGACGCCGGAAAGGGTCTGACCACCCTCGCCCCACAATGCTTCTTGCGCTGGTCCATCGGCGCCATTGTTGGAACCGGTGACTTGGTTGCCAACCGCGAGATAGATGCCATTGAACAGGTTCGGGCTTTCTGTGCTGAATTGCGGATGGTAAAGTTGGAAAAAACCACCGGCGGAACCACTCAACACATACCCAATCTGCAGTTGGCCATTGTCGATGACATGGATAGCAAGGCCGTCCGAACCGTTGGCAGCAACACCACCACCTGAGTTGATGACCTGGCTGGCAAGTGTCGAAAACCAGTTCCATGCTGCGACGGCTGGCGCGGTGATTTCTCCTGACGTGATTTCAAGTGTCCAGTCGCCGCCCAGATCTGCGGCGCCAGTGGTGTCAATTGAAGCAGCAACATCGGCTCCGGTCGTTGAAGCCAGCAAATTGACGGCAACTTGCCCCACGTCCCCAGCCGCGAAATCGCAACCGTAAATCAGAATGTCTGCACTGTCGGACAGAGCTGCACCAATTGCAGCCAAGTCGCTGGCATGGGCACCTTGCATTGTCTCGGAATTGAGCGTGGCCGATCCCAGTGACAGGCTACCAGCCGTACCGTGCGAGATGATGTGAATGGCGCTCACATTCTCGCGGCCATTGAGGACAATGGCCATCTGTTCCACGCCGTCGGTGTCCGACGAAATGATGTGGACTTCAACTTCCGGCCCAAATGCCGCAATAATCTCGTCGAAGTTCTCAACCTGGTCATCTACGAAAGCAATTTCGAAGGGGACGGGAGCGGATACACCAGGAGCTGCCACCAGCGCGGCGATCAGGTCATCACCGGCGTCACCTTGCTCTGTTGCCGGGTCAACAATGTGATAGCGATCGGCTGACTCCAGCATCTCTGCCATGGCAGCGTCGAACAGCACGCGCGGTTCCAACGCCACCAGTTGGGCGTTCCGCGGCTTCGGTCGCGAATAGCCGCCGCCCACGCCATCGGGTGAGCGGGAGAATTCAGGGCCCGAAAGAGCCGATGTCTTCAAAAGTAGACTGAGAAGTTTGCCGCCGCCCATACCCGCGCCCTTAAGTTGCCAGGAATCACAATAAGCAACTTAAGGGTGATTTGTGAAGGGAAATATAATTTTTAGTTGTCTATTTGATAGATGGACAACCTAAAATTGGACCAAATTAAGGCAGCTAAGTTTGTTTAGAGCAGCGTTTCTATTGTCATTGCAGTCGAAAAAAGATGCGCATCGCGGCCATTTGCCTGCGCCAGCATCAGCGCGGTGGGCGCAGACCCTGGCGCATGCATCGGCAGGCTGATGGCGCAGGCATCAAGGAAGTTGAAAACATAGGTATTGCGCAATGCCAGCGCATTGAGGCGTCGATAGCCCTCTTCCGTGGTGAGGTCTGCGAGGGGTGGCGGGATCATGGCCACTGTCGGGCAAATGATTGCGTCAAACCCGGCCGCAAGACCGGAGAAGCTGGCAATCATCTCTGCCCGTCGGGATTTCAGCCGTGCCAACTCATCCATCGTAATCCGTTCACCGAACCGAATGCGGCTGACGACACGCGGGTCATACTCTGATTCCTGCCGCGCAATGATTGCCTGATGGTGGGCCCAGGCCTCGGCGCCGACAATGCCGCCGTTGCCAAGAAGGGATGGCATGTCCTCCAGATCGGGAAAGCGCAGGTTATCCACCACGTGTCCCGCTGAATGCAGCCTGGCCACGGCGACCTCCAGGTCTCTGGCCACTGCAAAATCAAGATCGCCGAGGACATAGTCTTGTAGCAGACCAAGGCGCAGGCGGCCATTGGCTGCTTGCGGCACCACAATATCATGGTCTGACAGAATGCCATCGGTGATCGCACAGCAGGCCACCGAGTTTGCCAGCGGGCCGATGGAGTCAAAGCTGGCGGAAAGAGGATACACTCCCTTCTTGCTGACCCGCTGCGCCGATGGCTTGAATCCGACAATGCCATTGAAGGCAGCGGGGATGCGGCAGGAACCACCCGTGTCCGTGCCCAACGCTACCGCGCACACGCCCTCTGCCACCGCAACAGCAGAACCGGATGACGAGCCGCCGGGTATCCGGCGGTCGTTTCGACCGTATACGGATAACGGCGTGCCGTAGTGCGGATTAAGGCCGACGCCAGAATAAGCAAACTCCGTCATGTTGGTGCGACCCAGCGCCACGAAACCCGCTGCCCGCATTCTCGACACTGCATCACTGTCAGCCTTGGCCGGCGGCTCTGGGGCGAGCAGCTTTGATCCCGCCGTCGTCACCTCGCCTTCAACATCAAAAAGATCCTTGATGGCGAAGGGAATACCAGCATAGGGCGAGACAGCCTTGCCATCGCGCCGTGCCTTGTCCTGAACGTCGGCGTCATGCATCACACGCGCCGCATCAACATGAATGAATGCTCTCGCGCCTTCTCCAGCGGGATCTGCAATGCGCGCCAGGGACTGCTCGGCCAGTTGCCGCGCTGTCACCAGACCGGCGGCAAGATCAGCAGCCAATGATGCCAATGTCGGCTTTTGGGCGCGCTTCATCCCATGACTTCCTTCACCTTTTCCAGAAGTTGTTTCAGCGAGAATGGTTTTTGGATAAAGGCAAAGTCGTCCGGATTTTCAAGATTGCGCTCAAAGGCATCCTGGGCATAACCCGACATGAAGATGAACCTGCTGGTGACGCCGCGCTTGCGGATTTCCGCCAACATGGTGGGACCATCCATTTCGGGCATGACCACGTCCGAGAGAATGACTTCAAAACCGTCCTTGTCTTTCTCAATCACCTCAAGCGCGCTTTCACCCGAGTCTGCTTCGACGACCGTATAGCCACGCGATGTCAGTGCCCGCACCGCAAAGGCACGTACCGAATCTTCATCTTCAACCACGAGAATGCGACCGCGGCCAGTGAAGTCGGCCCGTGGAACGTCCACCTTTTCGGGCGCTGACATCACTTCGGCGGAAACTTGCGGATAGTGCCGCGGCAGATAGATGAAAAAGGTCGTGCCTTTACCCACGACGCTGTCGCAATAGATGAAGCCACCAGTCTGCTTGACGATGCCATAGACCATGGAGAGGCCAAGCCCCGTGCCTTTGCCCACGTCCTTGGTGGAGAAGAACGGCTCCCAAATCTTTTCGAGAATCTCTTTGGCAATGCCGGTGCCGGTGTCGGCCACTTCGCACACAACGTATTCCGCTTCCGGCAGCTTGTGTGTTCCGGCCAGTGACTGTTCGCTGGAGAGATTATAGGTCTTCACCGACAGCGTGCCGCCCTGGGGCATGGCATCACGGGCATTCACGGCGAGGTTGATGACCACCTGCTCAAACTGGTTGAAGTCCACCAGCACATAGCCAAGGTCCCGGCCATGGTTGATCTCGAAACTGATCTTCTCTCCGAGCACGCGGCCCAGCAGATTGCCGAGGTCCGACATAGCTTCGCTCAACAACGTGACACGCGGCTGCATGGTCTGCTTGCGCGAGAAGGCCAGCAACTGGCGTACCAGATTGGCCGCACGATTGGCATTCTGCTTGATGTTCATGATGTCGGCGAATGCCGCATCCGTAGGCCGCATCTTGGTAAGCAGCAGGTCGGCAAAGCCGATTATGGGTGTCAGCACGTTGTTGAAGTCATGGGCAATGCCGGAAGCCAGTTGGCCCACTGCCTGCATCTTCTGGCTCTGCGCCAACTGCACTTCCAAGGTTCGCGCCTCGGTGCGGTCAAGTGCAAACGCAGCGATCTCATTACCCGCGAGACGGCAGAGTGTCAGTTGCACAGCCCGTGGCGCGGCATTGTCGAGTGTGACCTCACATGAAATAGCTTCGCCCGGTTTTGCGACCAACTCTTGCAGGGCACTGGCGAAGGCGGCCAAGTCGGCCGCCCGTACCGCTCCGGCAAAGCCACCGTGCAATTTCAATTGTGCAGAGAGTGCGAGAAAGGGCGTGTTGGCACGCAGCACTTCACCTTCTGTCGACAATACGGCAACGCCAATCGGTGCCGCCATGGCAAGAAGTTCAAACCAGTTTCCCGACTTCCCTACCGCTGCCTTGCCTTCTTCCTTGATGAGAACCATGCTGCGCGACGGAAGGGCTTTGCCGTCACCATCAAAATCACTGCGGTGGACAATGTCCACTGCGAGTTGGCCAGTACCCTTAGGCAGACGTGCAGTAAAGTGGCTTGTGCGCGAGGCGTTGGCTCCACCGGCAACAGCCGTCATGTGGCGCGCCGCATCATCGCCCACGAGCTTGGCCAGCGGCATCTTTTCGGATTGGGCGGCAGCAAGATCAAGGCCCAGCCATTCCGCCAGCGTGGCATTCACATAGTCAACGTGGCCATCCGGCAGGGTCGAGAAAAAACCGGCAGGGGCGTGATCGAGATAGGTGATGATGTATTGCAGGCGCGCAAACGCGTTCTCCTGGCCCTGGCGGTCGGCGGTGATGTCGGCAAGTCGCCACATGGCATGGCCAGGACTTCCGACGGCCAAAGGGGAAACCGCAAGCCGCAACCAGCGCGCTCCCTCGGGTGAAGCTCCGGGGACCGATGAATGAGCGGGCACGCGCACGTCACGCGCCAGTGCCTTGCCATCCCGTGCCGCTTGCGCCAGTTGATAAACAGGTTCGGCAAAATCGGGGTAGCCGGAATACAAGACATCCATGCCGACGAGTCGCGCCTGCCCCGCCCTCGAAGCGAGTTTCACAAAGGCTGTATTGGCGTGCAGCACGCGGCCCTTGTCGTCGACGATCACCATGGCATCGCCGGTCGCGTCGGCAAGAACTTCAGCCACTCCGCGGACCCTGCCGTCGGCCTTGCCCAGAAGACGCCCCGCCATGAACACCAGAAGTGCAATCGCCGCCAGTGCGGCAACCACCGGCAGCAACAGCTCGGTGGTTCCTTCTACCCGGTGCAGCAGCATGACAAAACCTGTGGCCACCGCTGATGCTGCAAGCACCAGTGCGGCAGGCAATATCCACGGCCTTGTGCTTGCCTCTCCATCGGGCATGCGCGCCCCTGCCTTGTCCGTCACTGACATCCACCCTATCCCGAATCAACCGGCAGTATAGTCGTTCACAAGGCCCGGTGAATCGCCAAACAGGGTTTGATTAACCTTTCATTAACCACAACAGGAATGGTGAGTGATTCCTTTCGCCAAATGCTCTAATAAGAGGGTCTTGGGGCGGTTGTAAGGACACATTCATGTACGAGTATCTGCAACCCTATTTCACCATGATCGCGTTGATTCTGATCGCCATTGTGTTGCTGGTAGGCGTCATCATGATTTTCCGGTCGTTCAACAGCCGTGTGCGTGGCCGCAAGGGTTCGCGGCTAGGCATCACCGAATACTATGAGCTCGACAAGACCCGCCGCCTCGTACTGGTGCGCCGCGACGATGTCGAACATCTGCTGATGATCGGCGGCACCGAAGAACTGGTGGTCGAAAGCAACATCGTTTCCAACATGATGGCACAGCCGCAAATTCCACCACCGCCGTCTGATCCACAATTGCGTCCAGCCCCTCGCCCGGCAGTTTTTGGCAGCAACCGCCCGCCACTGCGCCCGGTCACACCGTCATACCGGCAGGACGACCAAAATATGTGAACCCTACCAGCGGGCACCAAGGGGCAAGTTAATCTGCTCCCAGCCAGCATCCTGCAATTCCTTCCTGTGCCGCTCCAAAAGGGCGGCATAATTTTTTGCCCCCGCCCGAATTTGGGTTTCCCATTCGGGATTGAGCCCAAGTTCGGCAGCCCCCTGCTGCACCGCCTCGGGCGGCAGACCGTCGGCCTGCAGCGCAAAGAGCAACCAGCGCACCGCCACGAACCACGGGTCATCGCCCTGGCGTACTGCCGGACCGAATACGGCGCCATCACTTGGTCTGTGAAAAAGCGGCTGCACCAGCAAGATGCCCTCAGCCGCCTCCTGGGCAAAACGCCAGTCCCGGGCTACCAACAACACATCCGCCTCGGCGGCTTGCAATGTTACCGATGCGTCTTCCGGCGTCACTTCGACAAAGGCCGTGGCGCCTGGCTTTCCCAACACGGCTGCGGCCAGCATTGAACACAGATCAATGGCCAGCCCCTGGCGCCCGGCCGCTCCCGCCTTGGCAATACCCGGACTTTGCGCCGGCACGCCGCAGATGACGACGCCACGGGCGTGGATGTCTTCCAGTGCTCCGGCCAAAGCCGGGGGAGCAGCAACGGCAAGCAGTGCGGCGATGGCGGCGGCGCGGATCATCGCGGCAGCGAAGCCGTGTTTGACACCTCCGTCAACCTGCAAGCATCAGGGCTTTTTCGCCCGTTCGATGGCTTCGAGGATCATCTGCTCGGCCTCGATGGCATTGCCCCAGCCTTTGACTTTTACCCACTTGGTGCCTTCGAGATCCTTGTAGTGGGCGAAGAAGTGTTCAATCTGCTGGATGGTGATATCCGGCAGGTCGGCATAGTTGTGGACTTTTTCATAGCGCCGCGTCAGGCGCGGCACCGGCACGGCGACGATCTTTTCATCACCACCGGCCTCGTCTTCCATTTTCAACACGCCGACCGGACGCACCGCCACGATGGCACCGGGAATGATGCCGCGCTGGTTGGCGATCAAGACATCGATCGGGTCGCCGTCATCGGACAGGGTGTGGGGAATGAAGCCGTAATTTCCGGGATAGCGCATGGAGGTGTAGAGGAAACGGTCAACGACCAGCGCGCCCGACTTCTTGTCCATCTCGTACTTGATGGGCTCGCCGCCCACCGGCACTTCGACAATGACATTGACCTCTTTGGGCGGATTGCGGCCGATTGAGACATGGTCAAGGTTCATGAAGGTACTCCTGATGAGATTCGCGTGGCCCGACTAAGGACGATATGGGCGACGACCGCAAGACCACCATTAGAATCCCACCTTGTCGCCGCCCTTGAGCGCCAGCATGGTGCGCGCTTCATCGGGGGTGGCGATTTCGAGGCCCAGTTCCTCGATGATGGTGCGGATCTTGCGTACCTGCTCGGCGTTCGATGTCGCCAGTTTGCCCCGGCCAATGTACAGCGAATCCTCCAGACCGACGCGCACGTTGCCGCCCATCATGGCGGCCTGGGTGCAGAACGGCATCTGGTTCTTGCCCGCGCCCAGCACCGACCAGCGGTAATCCTTGCCGAACAGCTTGTCGGCGGTTTCCTTCATGAACATGAGATTGCGCATGTCGGCACCGATGCCGCCCAGAATGCCGAAGATCATCTGCACGAAAAACGGCGGCTTGAGCGCGCCTTTGTCAACGAAATGGGCGAGATTGTAGAGGTGGCCGACGTCGTAGCATTCATGCTCGAAGCGCGTGCCGTGCTTTTCGCCCATCACCTGAAGGATGCGGGCGATGTCCTTGAAGGTATTCTTGAAAATCGCATCCTCGGTGGCGGCCAGCATCTCCGGTTCCCAACTGTGCTTCCACTCCTTGTATTTTTGCAGCAGGGGAAACAGGCCGAAGTTCATCGAGCCCATGTTGAGCGAACACATTTCCGGCGCGGCCAGCTGCGGACCCTCGAGGCGCTGGTCGACGCTCATCAACATGCTGCCGCCGGTGGTGATGTTGATGACGGCGTTGGTGGCCTGTTTGATGCGCGGCAAAAATTGCATGTAGACGGCGGCATCAGAGGTGGGTTTGCCGGTCGCCGGATCACGCGCGTGCAGATGCAGGATCGCCGCCCCCGCCTCCGCCGCGCCGATGGCTGATGTGGCAATCTGCTCCGGCGTCTGCGGCAGATGCTCCGACATGGTGGGGGTGTGGATGCTGCCAGTGACGGCGCAGGAAATGATGACCTTGTGTGCCATGTGTCGCGACTTTCGATTGGATGTCACGGCAGTCATAACCTGCCGCCGCGATTGCACCAAGCGGCCAGCAAACGGGATAAGATGGTGCGCGCTGCGAAGGATGGTGGGCGACGTAGGACTCGAACCTACGACCCGCTGATTAAGAGTCAGCTGCTCTACCACCTGAGCTAGTCGCCCATCCTTCGTGGAAGTTACCGGGGGGCCGTGAAGCCGCGAAAGCGCCGGGAACGGGCCGGGTATTAGGCGACAGGTTTGCCAATGTCCACCCCTGTTTTTGGGATGTTGAAGGGGAGCGAATAGGGGGTAGCGAATGGCGAATAGGGAATAGAGAAGGAAGATCGCCACGCCCCCTACTCACTATTCGCTATTCGCTATTCGCTACTCGCTATTCGCTACTCGCCCTCTTCCCCCTCCACATAAACCCGCGGCGGAGGCGTCATCCACACGCCCTTGGCGTCATATCGGCCATAGACATGATCAAGCGCGCCGGACTTCCATTTGGCCAACATGCCAGCCGCAGCGTCCTCGGCGCGGGCCAGCATCATGTCCGACGCGATGCGATAGGCCTCGACCTCCTCGAAGGCTGGCATTGGCCGGAAGCGTTGAAATGGCCGATTGCCACTGGCTTGCCCGCGCCAGGATGCGGGCTTCCTCCACCGACATGTGGGTGCGGCGGCAATAGAGGCCATCGCAGGGGCGGATGCAGGTCCTGGTGCGGCGGCAGGCGGCGGCGGGGCAGCGCGGCAAGGGAACGGCGCGCTTGCGCTCGCGCGGTGTGAACCCGGCCCACGGCGTGAGCGTGCGATAGGGGTCATGATTTGACACATGATTGGACATGGGACTCCTCCGGCTAAAATCGTCTGCGGGACAAATATGACGGGGCGGCGTCACCACATGGCGCACCGCCCCGCTTCGAGAGATGGTCGGAGAGGAATGCTCCGCTCCGGCCCCAGGCCGACAGCTGTTGGTGAAGGAGAAATTTGGTTTTTGACCTGAGACAGGACCACCACTCGCGCCGCCTGCGTTTTTGGGCGCAGGCGACAAGCGCGCAGTGGCAAGGCAGAACGCAGCGGTTTTGGCCCGCAAAACGGACACTCGCCACACCACGGACGACGGCACACCAGGGCACTGAAGCCAGGCCGTCCACAGCCCATCCCCGCCGGGCCGAAGACCCGGCTGATGGAGATGCGCTGCCCATTGTGGGTGAACTGCGGAGACCCGCGCTTGGACCGTAGTATCCAAGGGGCCCGCTTCCGGCTCCCGGGAGGGATGGCTGCTCGGGCCACCCGCCGCAGGCGCTGCACATGAAACTGGCAATGAAGATAAGCGTGCGACACTGATCCTCTCCTTTCCAGTGACATCGAAAGGGGATATAGTCCTATGTTGGGAGTGAGTCAAGAGGGATAGGAAAATAAATCTTACCCCTCTCCCGCCTGCGGGAGAGGGAGGGACCCGCGCCAAAGGCGTGGGAGGGTGAGGGGCCGTCGCCCTAAGCCCCTGCTCTCGAGGCCATACCGGGTCTCAATCGCGGGAGCGTTCAACCTTGTAGTCGTAACCCGCAACCAAATCCAAACAGCTCATGATTTCCAGAAGCTTCTTCTGACCGCGACGCTGAGCGGGCGTGAGAGCGCGTTTCAACGCGGCCTCGGGGCGCTTGGCTTTTGGCTTGGAGGATGAACTCTTCACTGCCCCTGCCCTCACGCCACCTTGCGGAACTTCTGCACCTTGATCGACTTTGCCACTTTGCGTGTCCGGGCAATATCAAACTGAAGCTGCATCTTCAGCATCAACTCCATCGACACACCAAACGCCTTCTCAAATCGCAAGGCCATCTCCGGCGAAAGACTGGCGCGGCCATTCAAGATAGCATTCAAGGCCGGATGGCCCACACCCAAAATCTCCGCCGCCTTGGCCACAGTAAGGCCCGCCTCCGCCAACACATCTTCCTTCAACACTTCGCCGGGGTGAACAGGGTCAAACATCGCTAATCTGTGCCAGTTATATCTGGCGGATGAAGTAACTGGATTCAGTTCAATCGCGGCAACCGCACGGGAGTGTCGATATCAGACAACTGCTGATAAAGAACTCGCGCTCTATCAAGTCTTCCACTGGTTGCTTTTTCAGGTTTGCGGCGCTCAGTTTCCTGCCAAGCATCAGGACGCCCCTCTCTAAACAAAAAAAGCGCCGTAGCTGCCAACTCTAATTCAACGGCATCAGCAGCAGCAGCAAATTGCGCCAATTGCAGACGCGGAGCGGGAACGTTCACTTCAGGCTGACCTTCAGTTGTAAAGATTGAATAGGTCCCCCCCCATGCAGCCAAGTCTTCCCTTTCGTGCATCAAACCAAGCAAATGAGCTTCTCTCGCAGCAACAGCAACGGTCTCACTGTAAGGTCCGTAATGCTTGTAAAGAAACGGAACGTCATCCTCCAAGCCAGAGGCAACCAAAAAATAGGTCAGCTTCTGAAGCTTTGTTCGGCCAACGACTCGTCCACCCGAATCTCGAACAACTGCCGCAATTCTATTTGCTAGCTCCTTTGACATTTTTGCTTTTCCTCCCGTATTGATTTATCAATGATCGCAAATGTGCCAACATCATCCCTGTCTGCATAAACTCGCATCAACTTAAAAACTTTCAATCCACGTACAACACTGGACCGCTCTTGCAAATCGACTAACTCGTTGCCGTTGGTGCCAACCATGATGCGGTCAAGCGGACCTTTGGACTTGTCAATTGGCTTATATGGCGTGCGTTCCGCCGCATCTATCAAAACACGTGGAATAACTGCAGTCGGAACATTGGCAATCTCAAAAGTTAATTTCTCCTTAACCAACGCACAGCACTTATCAATAGCTTCGACAATATCAGGCAACTCCGTACACTTAGGGTCCAGTTCATGAGAAATTTTCGCCCTTACGTCGACGCACTTGAACAGATTGCGATCTCTGAGTCGGCATGAAAACTGCGAAACAAGTGAATCTTCAGCATCATGCATAAGTGGCAATGCTCCCCAAACCACTGCATCGTCCAAAAGCAAGGCAGCTTCTAGTTCATCTGGCTTCTGAGCAAATCGTATCAATGGATGGCGGCTATCCAAACCGGTCTTTCCCACATGACCTTCTCGAACCAAGTGAACAATACGCACAAGAAGTTCCTCAAATAACTTCTCAATTCCACGAGTAGTCTTGTGAAAATAAACCGTTGGATACAACTGAAACAAACCCAAGACATATGCTTCTGCAGCATGAATAGCCTTTGGCCCTATTACAAACGTATCAATTGGACTCAGCGCCGTGTCATCGACACCCCGCGGCACTTCGCCAATCTGCAAATTCGCAAGCAACCAACTGAAGTCAATCCCTGCATGCTGTGATCCAGCCATGAATCGATCACGTCGGATGTAGTCCAGTCGGTCTGCATCGAACTGACTAGAAACAACGGCGTGATGAACTGTCTTCACTCCGTCCTTCTTAAGAATATCAGCCACGTTGCCTGCAAATCCCTTCTCCATCTCCCTATCCAAGACATCTGAAATCTCACCGGAACGAATAAGTTCTTCACTCAATGTCTCATGGTTTGCCAGCTTCAATCCAAGGCGTGCGCCAACACTTTCAAACGCATGACTGAAAGGGCCGTGACCAACGTCATGCACCAATGCAGCTGCCAGCGCATGATTTTCTCTAGTGTCCTGAACGTAATTCAAATGCTTCCTGACAATTTCCATCAGCAAACGCGAAGTGTGAAAAACCCCTACACTATGTGCAAAGCGCGAATGAGTAGCGCCGGGATAGACGAGATCAGAAAAGCCTAACTGCTTCACACGTCGAAGACGCTGAAAAGGGCGCGTCTGCAAAACTTTCCAGAGAGCCCGCTCCAATTGCTGGTTACGAACATTAGCACCAAACTCGATCAAATCGTGAATTGGATCACGAATGCGCTGCTGATTACCGTCCTTTGCCATCAACGATCAATATCGTTCTATTTATGTTCCGTCAAGGTGCACCGACTGCACCTCGAAGTTTGCCGAGGCAAATACATGCCATTGCGCATGTGCAGGTCTATCGCCGCCCCGCCCTGTTCACGCCACTGACGACGGCTTTGAGCGAAGCCACCACGATGTTCTTGTCGATGCCCACGCCGAAGATCGTTGTGCCGTCGGCCAGACGCAGTTCCACATACGCAACCGCCGCTGCGTTCGCCCCGTGGCCCATGGCGTGTTCGCGGTAGTCGGCCACGTCGAACGCCAATCCGCTCTCCTTGCGGATGGCGTCGACGAAGCCGTCGACCGGGCCGTTGCCCTGGCCCTTGATGGTCTTGATCTTGCCATCGACCGTCACCTTGGCGCTGAGCGGCTGTTCGCCGTGGTCGCTCTTGACGCTGTGCTCGATGAAGCCATAGCGGCCGTTGCCGTCGAGGTATTCGCTCTCGAAGGCGCTCCACAGGCGTGACGCTTCCACTTCCACGCCTTCGCCATCGGCGATGGTCTGCACGACTTTCGAGAATTCGATCTGCAGGCGGCGCGGCAGTTCGATGCCGTGCTCGGTCTCCATGATGTAGGCGATGCCGCCCTTGCCGCTCTGCGAATTGATCCTGACAACGGCTTCATAACTGCGCCCGAGGTCCATGGGGTCGATGGGCAGATAGGGCACCTCCCACAGCGGCGCGTTCGACGCCTTCATGTGTTTGAAGCCCTTGTTGATGGCGTCCTGGTGCGAGCCCGAAAATGCGGTGAACACCAGTTCGCCCGCATAGGGGTGGCGCGGATGGATGGGCAACTGGTTGCAGTATTCCGCCATGCGCACCAGCTCGTTGATGTTCGAGCAGTCGAGCCCGGGATCAACCCCCTGGGTGAACAGGTTCATGGCCAGCGTGATGAGATCAACGTTGCCGGTGCGCTCGCCATTGCCGAACAGCGTGCCCTCGACGCGGTCAGCCCCGGCCAGCAGGCCGAGTTCGGTGGCGGCCACGGCACTGCCGCGGTCATTGTGCGGATGCAGCGAGATGATGAGCGCGTCGCGGTTCCTGATGGTGCGGCAGAACCATTCGATCTGGTCGGCGTGAATGTTGGGCGTCGACATTTCCACAGTCGCCGGGAGATTGAGAATGAGCGGCTTGGCCTGCGTCGGCTTGATCTCGGCCATCACGGCCTCGCAGATTTCAACCGCGTAATCGAGTTCGGTGCCGGTGAAGCTTTCCGGCGAGTACTCAAAGCGGATGGCGTCGGCCATGCCGCTGTCATCGGCGAGCTTGCGGATGAGTTTGGCACCGGCCACGGCGATGTCGATGATGCCCTGGCGGTCCTTGCCGAAGACGACGCGGCGCTGCAGTTCGCTGCGTTGAATTGTAGAAATGCACGATCGCCGATTTGGCCCCGCGAATGCCCTCGAAGGTGCGCCGGATCAGTTCCTCGCGGCACTGCACCAGCACCTGGATGGTGACGCCATCGGGGATGCACTTGTTCTCGATCAGGTGGCGGCAGAAATCAAAATCGGTCTGCGAGGCGGAGGGAAAGCCGATCTCGATTTCCTTGAAGCCCATTTTGACGAGCGCATTCCACATGCGCATCTTGCGCTCGTGGCCCATGGGCTCGATCAGCGACTGGTTGCCGTCGCGCAAGTCGACGCTGCACCAGATCGGCGGCTTGGTCATGGTCTTGCCCGGCCAGGTGCGGTCGGTCAGGGCGATGGGCGGATAGGCACGGTATTTCTCGGAAGGATTAATCAACATGATGGCAACTCGTTTCTGCTGTGGCTCTGGTTTGGTCAAGTCCCCCGGAGAGCCAGGGCGCGTTTCGCCCGGCCGGCCCTCAGGGGCAGCTAAGCAGCAGAAGCAGAAGGGTGCGGGTTGCGCGCATGGGCAGGTGCTCTTAGGTGATCATGGCCGCAATGGCAACCCGCCCGTTTCGGGGCGGCGCCGCCAGGGATCAAAACGCCAGCGCCTTTGCAAGGCCATCCGACAGGCGTTCGCCGCATCGCCGGATCACGAAAAGGCTGCCGCGAGATGCCGAGCGCCCAGTCAGGATTGCGGCCAGCGTCTGCCAGCCTTGCCAACGTCGCACGCGCCTTCGCTTTGTCGCCCATCAGGCCGTAGCAGGCGAGTGCATACATGATGTCCCAGGCTGGGAGTGGAATGGGCTCAACGCCCATCAGTGTTTCGGCATAGCGGCCATCGATGAACGCGACGACGCCAGCGAATTCCGCGAACCATGGCGGAGGAATGGGCTCAAGCCTGTACGCCTGGGCTAAGATATCCCTGGCCTCGCTGGTCCGTCCGTCATAGCCGAGGGTCAAAGCACGGTTCACCAGAACGCTGGGATCACTCGGGTTGAGATTTGTCCCGCGCTCACTGGCGCGCAATGCACCTGCCAGATCACCCATACACAGCGCTGCCCAATTGTGCGCCGCGTGACAACTTGCGTTGGCCGGGTCGAGGGCGATTGCCTGGCTTGTAAAGTCCAGACCTTTGGCTGCGCTCTCCAGATTGAAATCGAACATCCAATACTCACAATGAATGATGCCAAGCCAACCAAGGGCGCCAGCGTTGCGTGGATCCAGTGCAACAGCCTGTTCGAAACAATGCCGCGCCGCAGCAACGCCTTGAAGCGTGAACTTCTTGTAGTGCCAATAACCTTGCAGAAGGTTTTCGTAGCTGGACAGGCTGGCTTGCGGGCGGCCAACACTGCGGACATTGATCTCAACTTCGAGATGCCGCGCAATGGCGGCAACCACCAGTTGGCTGATTTCATCCTGCAAGGCAAACAGGTCACTTGCCGGACGGTCATAGCGCTCACCCCAAATCGTCTGCTCACTGGCGGCATCGGAAAGGCGGACGGCGAAACGGATGCGTTCATTGTCGCGGCGCACACTGCCTGTGACGATGAAATCGACGTTCAGGCGTTCGCGGATTGCGGCGAAGTTTGGTGCCGTCGCCCGGAAAGCCGCTGCAGAGTATTGGCCAATGACCGAGAAGACGCCAAACCGCGCCAGACGGTCCGTGATGTCGCTTGTGATGCCGTCGCTGAAATAATCCTGTTCCGGATCACCGCTCAAATTGGCGAAGGGAAGAACCGCGATGGCGGGCTTGGCCGGTGTCGGAGTTTCGTGGGCAACAGGGGCAACAGGCGCTTGAGATGCCGCGACTGGCCGCGGCCCCGAGTATTTGTAGCCCCGGCCATGCACAGTCGTGATCATGCCGGCGTCAAGGGCCTTGCGCAATGCCGACATGTGGACCTGCAACGTGTTCTCTTCCACGATCTGGCTGGGCCATACGGCATCAAAAAGTTCAGACTTGCCAATGACCTCATCTGGCCGGGCCAGAAGAACAGCCAGGATGTCAAAGGACCGCGCCGAAAGCTCCGACAGGTCCTTGCGGACCCAGCACCAGCCGTCTCCGCGCGATTCAACCCATACTGCCCAAATTGCAGGTCCATCCATCGGGCTCCTGTCCCCTGAGTTCAGGATAACCGAAACCTCCCGAAAAGCGAACTTCAGCATTCTTCAGAACTTTTCAGCTCCGCGCCAAAGACCTGACGGAAAGCTTTTGCCATCTTGGTGGCGACAGGAGACCATCATGACTGACATCACCAATACAGCGCCGATAACCTTTCGTCCCTGGTTCCTGCTGCGCATGAAATTCCCGAAATGGGCGCCAAAATGGCGCAGGCTCCGCCTTGGCCAATTCCTCTGAAGCCATCGGGCGCGCGTTCGAAATGGCCTATGTTGCGCCCTTCTGCACATCGAAGCCGACACCATTGACCGGCCGCGACGAAGGACTTGAAGGTCGCGATCCAAATTGGTGAGTGCTTCGGCCAATGACTGGCATCCCGTGAGCCATGCCGAACTGATGCAATGCGACTTCCTGTGGCACGGGTTTGCGTGTTAGGCTGCATGGCTTCCGGAGGTGCCGCACCATGACCCGATTTGCCTTCACCGCCCTGCTCCTGCTCGCCGCCGCAACACCCGCCGCTGCCGATGCCTGCGATACCCTCATTCAATCGACGCAAGGAGCCCTGAACAATCCCGCCACGCCACCGGCGCAGAAGTCGTATCTTGAATCGCTGCTGCAGGCAGGCCGTGAAGCCAAGGCGGCAGGCAACGTCAACGCCTGCCAAAGCGCCCTGCAAAGCCAGAGCCCGTTCCGCGATCCCAGCAAGGGCCACGACTGCGAAAAAA
>CAVWGR010000007.1:0-14392 GCA_963754625.1 uncultured Alphaproteobacteria bacterium
TGACAGGGTGAGGTGGTGAAACCTTCTTGTTGTCAGTTGTTGGCGTTTGCGAACTGCGTGGCACTGCGTTCCTGACGCAGCCCGTAGCGCAGATAGAGCATCGGCACGACGAACAGGTTGAGGAAGGTCGAGGTCACGAGCCCACCCAGTATGACGATCGCCATGGGGTGTTCAATCTCCTGCCCTGGTATGTTGCCAGTGACAACAAGCGGCACGAGAGCAAGACCTGTCGCCAGAGTCGTCATCAGGATCGGCGACAATCGTTCACGGGCACCGCGCATCACCAGGTCAGGGCCGAAGGGCACGGCTTCCACCAGTTCCAGATGGCGGAAGTGATGGATGAGGAGAATGCCATTGCGTGCCGCTATACCCAGCACGGTCAGGAAACCGACCAAAGCGCCAAGCGAGAGCAAGCCGTCTCCCAGGTAAGCGGCAATGACACTGCCCACAAGCGCTGCTGGGAGTGAGAGATAAACCAGCACCGCGAGCGTCCAGCTGCGCAGCGAGACCTTCAGAAGCAGCAGGATGAGAGCAGCACTCAACAACGAGATATTGAGCAGTTGCGACTGTGCCAATTTGCGCTCGGTGGCTTCGCCGAGAAGCCTGGCATGATAGCCAAGTGGGAACTGTATCGTGCTCAGGCGTTCTTCAACGTCGTGTACTACGGAACCCAGATTGCGGCCAAGGACGTTGGCATGGACATCATGGCGGCGTGAGGCATCTTCCCGCCTGATCACATTGGCTACGGGTGCAATCTTCACTTCTGCGATATCACCAAGGCGCACACTGCCACCGCCGGGCAGGTCGAGCAGAACATCTCGCACGCTTTCAAAGCTGTTGCGGGCCTGCGGCTTTGACCAGACCATGACGTCATAGACTTTGCCGAAGCGGTGGACGTCACTCACTTCGTGGCCGGCAAACATGATGGCGGCACTGCGCCGGACGTCACCCGGCTTGAGGCCAAGCTTCGCGGCCTTTTCAATATCAACCGTGACCTGGATTTGCGGGATGGTTTTTTGCAGTTCCTCATGCAGGTCGATCAACCCTTCAATTCCGGTGAGTGCCTGCCTGACCTTGATCGCCTGTTCGCGCAGGACTGTTGTGTCGGGGCCGAAGATCCGGACGACGACGGACTCACCTGAACCGGTCAGGACTTCCTTGACCCGTTCGCGCAGGTAGGTCTGCACGTCACGATAGATGCCGGGATAGCCATCGACGGTCGTCCGCACGGCGTTGAGCGTGGTATCGTAGTCGACTTTAGGATCAACGCTGATCCAGTTCTCGGTGAAGTCGATGCCGACAACTTCATCGGCCACGAGGGCGCGGCCAATGTGGGCACCGAAGTTGCGCACACCCGGAATTGAGCGGAGGTCTTTGCTTGCCGCCACCGTAACCCGGTACATTTCCTGGTGCGAGGTTCCTGGCGGCGTTAGCCAGTGCATCAGGAAATCGCGCTCCTTGAAGGACGGAAGCAGGGAGGTTCCAAGCAATGGCCAAATGGTCACGCCAGCTGCAAATATCAATGCGGTGACGGTGAGGGTCACTCGCCGTGCAGACATGACGCGCGTCAAGGCAGACGCATAGTGTCTCTGCAGCCAGCTCACGAGCGGCGAGGTGTGCTCAATTGGTGCGTTGCCAAGCAGGATGAGGCAAAGGGCAGGCGTGACGGTCAAAGCCACGAGCATCGAAGAGAGAAGCGCGAGGGAATAGGACGTGGCCAGAGGCACAAAGAATGCACCCGACAACCCGCCCATGAAAAACACCGGCAGCACTGATACGACAATGATCAGTGTAGCGACGACAATAGGGCCACGCACTTCAAGCGAAGCATCCAGGATAGTCCTGAAGATGTGTTGCGTGGCACCTGATGCCTTGCGCTCACGCAAACGGCGCATGACGTTTTCAACATCGATGATGGCATCATCGACAACTGAGCCCAGGGCGACAACGAAACCCGCCAGCACCATGGTGTTGATGGTGGTTCCCATGGCGTAAAGTATCAGGCCCGCAGAAACCAGCGACAGGGGAATGGCAAACAGACTGATCAACGCCACGCGCCATTCGAACAGGAATGCGCCAAGCACAAGGACGACCATCACTGTGCCGATCAGCATGGCGACGCCGAGATTGTGGATCGACAATTCGATGAACGTCGCTGGGCGGAAGATCTGCATGTCGACTTCAATGTTCTTCAAGCCGTCCTGCATTTCGGCAAAGGCGGCCTCGACACCATGGGTAACTTCAAGGGTATTGGCCCACGGGAATTTTTCGACGATCAGCATCATGCCGGGACCGTCATTGATCACGGCATCGCCAATCGGCAGTGGTTCGCCCCAGGAGATGGTCGCAACATCACCCAACGTCAGTGTCCTGCCCAGCTTGGACGCTACCGGAATGGCTTTCAGGTCTTCCGGCGTGATTTTCGAGGAGAGATCAATCCGGACATCAAAGCGTTGGTTTGGCGTGTCGATGAAACCCACGGCCTGGATCTTGCTCGACGCCGACATGGGCAGGAGCCCGAAGTCGAGTGCGTCCGAAGAGGAATCCATGACCCCATCCAGGGTCACGCCGTATTGCTTCATGCGCGCCGGATCGATCTGGATCTGCAACTGCTTCAGTTTTTCGCCCCACATCGCCACGTTGGCCACGCCCGGAACGCGCAACAGGCGAAAACGGATTTTCCAGTAGGCGGTCATCGAGAGATCGAGGCTTGAGAGTGTCTTGGAGGTCAGGCCGATCTTCATCGTCCGGCTGGTTGATGAAAGCGGCTGCAGCACGACTGGCGGACTGGAACCCACCGGCAGACGCGCCGAGGCCAGTTGCACACGTTCCTGCACAAGCTGGCGCGCCAGCATCAGGTCGGAGCCGCGGTTGAAGATCATGACGATTGAAGAGAGCGACATCACCGTCTTGGAGCGGATCACGCTCAGCCCCGGCGTGCCGCGCAGCGCATCCTCAAGTGGAATGGTGATCAGCTCCTCGACTTCGGCCGTGGACATGCCAATGCCTTCAGTCTGAATTTCGACGAGCGGTGGTGCAAATTCCGGGAAGACATCGATGGGCATGTCGCGGAACGTCTTCGCGCCCAGCACAATCATGAGCATAGCAACGGCGAGGACGAAAAAGCGGTACTTCAGACTTGTCCCGATGATCCAGTGAAACATGGTCGCCAGCTCCGTCCTGCAGTTTGCGGTGTCGCGTTCTCAGAACGCGACACCATTTTGTCCCGCGCTAGTGTCCGATCAGTTGTTCGACTCCCATCAATTCTGCCGCACCAACGGACACAATTGCCGTGCCAGCAGGTGGCCCTTCGGCCAAAACGACGGTGCTGCCCAGTATCTTTTCGATTTCAATACCGTAGCGTGTGAATTCATTTTTGTTGGCAGTGACGAAGATCCAGCTGCTGCCATCATCCTTGTAGATGACCGACGAGTAGGGAATGGTCTTCACCGTCAGCTTCGACTTCGGCTCGATCATGTGAACGAAAACACGTTGGCCAGGTACCAATCCGTCATCGGTCTTCACCGGCGCATAATATTGAATGCCGGATGAACCTGAATCCGCGGCATTGATGGCTGTTGCCGAATAGCGCTTCGAAATGGTGGCGGTGTCGATCGGGATGATCGTCACCTTTGTGTTGTCATCGGGATCATCATCGCTGGTGTCGTTGGCATCGGCGTGTTCGCTTTCATCATCACCATCCAGGTCGTCAAAGATGTCGTCAAAGTCATCATCTGCCAATTCATCGGACTTCGATTTGTCCCTCCGGATCAGGAGGCGGACTTCTTTCGCGTCCAGGCCACCTTCTTCCGTCAGCAACAGCTTGACCCAAAGGGCGGGGCCAGGGGCTGGCGGCACGGCAGCAGTCGAGGCTACCGCTTCGCTGATCGCTGTTGGCGTGACTCCATCAGCAGGTGTTTGTTCAACAACACCAATCGCCAGCCGCCAGCGTTTGGCGGCTACATCCTGAACGACAGTGGTCTGGATGCCCAGGCGCTTGGCGGCGTCAGGCGTCAATACGACCTTCGGGATGTCGGAACCCGGAATTTTTTCCAGCCTGGCTGGACCTTTGGAGTCTGCCGCAGCTGCATCCAGTGACGTGTAGCTAGTGGCGAAGGCCGCCGTCAGCAGTGCGGTTGTCAAAAACAGGATTGGTAAGCGCATGATTTTCGCCTCCCATGTGAGGCACCAGCTTGCGAGGTGCGCGTTGCGACAAAATTGCGGGGACCAGGAAGAGAACGACCAGAAGGGCACTCACCATGCCTGCGATGATGGTGACGGCCATGGGTTGGAGAATTTCCAGGCCCGCGTCTGGGCGCATGATGGCGGCCGGCAGGAAAGCCAGGATCGTGATCACGGCCGTCGCGATGAGTGGCATGAAGCGGTGTCCGGCCGCATACAACAGGTTTTCCGTCGGCGGAACATCCGTGTTGCGCTCACCTGCTTCAAGCAGCGCGCTCGATGTGGTGAGGCCACCACGGATGGCAAAACCAAACACGGCGAGAAGACCTGCAAGTGAGCCCAGCGACACCGTTGCGCCACTGGCCAGGATGGCCGCGACGCCACCCGAGAGTGACACAAAGGCCGCCAGACAGAGGAGCAACGCCAGTCGCCAGCTTTGCACCGCAGCCTGCATCAGAAAATAGACAAGGATGGCGGCCGCCAATCCAATCAGGATGAATTGGCGATTGTCTGCTTTTTGCAGCGACTGATCATTGCGCAGGTAGGCGTGGTACTCGAAGGGAAGTTCAAGACTGTCCAACTGCGCTTTGACGCTGCTGACAACCGTTGCCACGCTGTCACCGCTGACGTTCGCGCGAATGTCGATGCTTCTCGTCACGCCATCGCGTTCGATCACCTGTGGTGCCGCAGTGAAATTGACCTTTGCAACGTCACCCAGGCGAACATACGTGCCGTGCGGACCGTCGATGAGAACATCATTGATGTCAGTGACGCTCTGGCGCATCGCCGGCGTGCCCCAGACAACAACATCAAAGACCTTCTGTTCTTCGAAGAGGTTGCCGACTTCAAGACCGGCAAAGAGTGTCGCTGCCGTGCGGCGCACGTCACCTGGCTTGAGGCCGTGATTGGCCGCTGCTGCCACATCGACCAAAACCTGAATTTCCGGCGTCGTCACGGACCGGGCAATGCGAACATCTGCAACATTGTCCACGCCAGCAATGACGGCGGCCACGCGCCTGGCCTGTTCTTCAAGAATACCGCGTTCGGCACCTTCAATTCGTACAACAATGGGGTCATTGTTGCTGGCGTCGACACGGTGTGCCGTGCCGGTCAGGTAAGACTGCATACTCGCTTCGATGGCCGGGAATTGTTGCAGGGCTTCACGCAGCGCTGTCATTGTCACATCATAGTCGGCGGCGTCACTGATGCTCAGCCAGATCTGGCCGGACTCGATGCCGACGATCTGATCGCCGGTGATGGCGCGGCCGATGTGGCCGGATACGGAATCAACACCGGGGACTTCCTTGAGTGAGTCCGAAAGCCCTTTCATCAGACGGGTCATGCCTTGCAGGGAAGTGCCGGGAGCAGCTTCCCATGAGACCACGGTGTCGCGCTCGATAAAGGTGGGAACCGGCGACCATTTGAGCAGCGGCACAGCTGCTGCCGTTGCCAGAACGGCAAGAGCAAACAGGGTAAGGACGGGCACCGTGCGAGAGATCATTCGAGCCAGCCCGCGCTGGTAACTGGCGGCAAGACGGCCGGGTGTTGCCGACGTGACGGCGGTGCTGCGCTTGAGCAGCAGGACGGCAGTTGCCGGCACCACAAGGAAGTTCACAAGAACAGCGGCAACGAGTGCCAGCATGTAGGTTTGTGCCAATGGCCCAAAGAAGGCCCCCTTCACGCCGGGAAGGGCGAAGACAGGGACTACGACCAGCAGGCCGATCAGTGTGCCATAAATGACGGGCTGTCGGATTTCGCCGAGCGCGCCGGTTACGATCTCTGCTGCCGAAGTAGTGCCGCCCGCGTCAGCCTGGCGGCGCATGATGGCTTCAACGGCGAGAACAGTGATGTCGGTGACGGCAACCAACGCAACGAGCATACCGGCAATATCCAGAATGTTGATGGTGGCGGCCCGCACAGTGAGAACCAGCAGCACTGTTGTCAGCGACAGGCCAACGGCCACCAGGGTGACCAAGGTGGGCCGCAGCGCCCGGAAGGAGAGCAGCATGGCAATCGCCATCAGGGCTGCACCAGCAGCAAGTGCAGTCGCGGAATTGGCAAGGGCGGTGTCGAGATAGCGTTTGGACTGGTATATCTTGGTGTCCATGGTGATGCCGGCCATGCCTTGCGACAGTTCGGCCAGGGCATCTTCCAAGCCATTGACGACGGCATTGACGTCAGCGTTGGGAAGTTTTTCGACCACCAGCATGATGCCGGCTTCGCCGCCAACGATGGCGTCACCAATGAGCGGTGGATGCTCTTCAACCACGGTGGCGACATCGCCCAGTGTGAGGTTGGAGTTGGCGATCGAAACGCTGGACAGGTCGCTCGCCTTGCTGATCGGCTGAACGTGCTGAATGCCGAGGCGTTGGTTGGGTGTGTCAATCCAGCCACTGGCACCGAGAACGGAAGATTCAAGATAGCTCAGCGGAGAGACCCACAGGGCCTCGCCGGCGCTGGTGATCACCTGATGCAAAGTGACACCCTTGGCCTGCAACTTGTGGGTATCAACCTGCACCTGAAGCTGCCTGGCACGCTGACCCCAGATCGCCACGTTGGCAACGCCGGGCACGCTCAGCAACTTGGGCGTCATGTTCCAGCGCGCATGTACCGACATGTCAATCAGCGATTTCTCTTTCGATGTCAGGCCGATAATCATCGCCCGGCCTGCGGCGGAGCGCGGCTGCAACATGGTCGGCGGCTTCGACACGTTGGGTAAAGCCCAAGCCATGGTCAGGCGCTCCTGCACCATCTGGCGCGCGCGCATAAGTTCTGTTCCCGGCTCAAAGGTCAGCAGGACGGAAGACAGCCCCGGGACTGAGCGCGAATGAATGGATTGGAGATAGGGTGCGGCGGTGAGGATTTCTTCAAGGTTTATGGTAACAAGGTCTTCGACTTCCGCAGCGGAAAGCCCAAGGGCCTCCGTCTGGACCTCAACCACGACCGGATCGAACTCGGGAAGAACGTCAACTCGCGCTGAACGGAGGAAAAATGCACCGAGGACGAAAATTGCAACCGAAACCGCAATTACAAGTTCACGGTATGCTAACCCAAGCCCAATCACCAAACGCAACATGACAAACCTCGCTACCCCCGTAGCTATTCGTCAAACGTCCGCATAAAATGAAATATTGCCCTCAAATTGCCTAATACTCCTAAATCCGTGTTAACGCAATGTTTACCTGTAACCTGACTAAACCATTTGGTGTATCATCCGCATGTTGTGATGAGACACTGTATTGAAACAAGCTGTTGATGGCGAACTTTAACCAGAGACCCAAGAAAAATTTGCGGCAGGGGTGATACTGTTCAAAGAGGTCACAAGCGCGCTTGAAAAGCAAGAATTCAGAACCGGAGATTGCGCCGCTGACGCCGCAGGCCGCCTATGCCAATCTCGTGGAGGCGGAACGCTTGCGGCGCGCTGGCGATCTTGCGCGGGCGCAAGCCCTCTGCGAGGCCCTGCTTGCGCGGCATCCCGGTTACGTTGGTGCATTGCAGACTCTTGGTGCCATTCACCTTGCACGTGGCAATGGCCGTGGTGCATTCGGTTGCCTGAGTGAAGCGGCACTGCTGTGTCCCGACGATGCCGCGACGCTGGACAGCCTCGCCAAGGCCTGCATGGCGGGCGGTGGTACCAGGATGGCAGCGCTGTTCCTGCGCGAGGCGTCGCGCGTGCAGCCGGATGATATTGACCTCAACTGGTCACTGGCCCACGTGCAACGTGAACAACGTGACTATGGTTCTGCGGCAGTCACCTTCGAGAAAATTCTCAAGGCATTGCCAGCCTCCGCCGACGCTGCTCATGGGCTCGGTGAATGCCTTGTTCAGCTTGGTCGCTTTGATGAGGCTGCGCCGGCACTTCTTCTCGCCCATCGTCTTGAACCGTCATCAGCCGCAATCCTCTACTCATTGAGCCAACTTCCGGCAGCCAGCCGCAACGTCGACCTCGTCGCAGCTCTCGCCAAAGTCAGACCGCAAAAGAATCAGGATAACGCGGACTTCGACATGTTGCGCACCATGACGATGGCTGCGGCACAGCATCAGCGCGGTGATCACGTTGCGGCCTGGACCAATCTTACACAAGCCCGCACCCTTGCAGCACCTGTCCATGCTGAAGCATTTCGCAAGCAGGAGCCGTTCATGGTGGCAGCGCTTGAAGCAGCGCGCGCTTTCATACCCGCGCACGCCAGCGTTTCGTCTGCATCGGTACCTCTCGTGCTGTTCATTCTCGGTCCGTCGCGATCGGGTAAGTCAATACTTGAACGGCTTGCCGCCGCAGTGCTTCCCGTCCGACGGGGACACGAGAGCCGGCTGGTGGAGCGGGCCACGCGGCGGGCTTCGCAACTCGCCGGACTTCTCACCACGGACAATCCGCTGGATCTCCCCTCGGCACTCGATCAGCGGCTGGCGGAAAATTTTGCTTCTACCACCGGCTCACTTGCCGCAGGTTCCTGCATTGTCACCGACACCTATCCGGCCATGATACCCTACGCCGGAAAAGCGGCAGCGGTGCTGCCCAATGTCCGCTTTGTCTTCATGAGCCGCAATCCTCATGACTCGGCGCTGCGCATTCTTCTGCGGCAATACCGGGCAGGCAATCATTATGCCTACGATGTGCGCACGGTCTTCGAGTATCTGCGGTGGTATGACGCGATGGCACAGGCCTGGCTGGAGAAGCTTCCCGGCATGAGCCTCGCAGTGTCATACGAAGACATGGTCGCTGATCCTGCTGGAACAGTGGCAAACGTTGCAAGGCTCTGCGGCATGACGCCAGCGGACCGGCCGCTCCCTGCCACAGGCGATGACCGGGGTTGCGCCTTGGCTTACCACCAGCTGATGGACGAGGCGCTCTCCGGCTGAGCGCCCGTCATTTCATGTTGCGGCCATAGTTCTTGCGGTTGTTGTTGAGGTTCATCTGGTCAGGATCGCTGAACAGGTCGCTGAACTTGATGGTGACGCCTGCCGTTACCGTGAAGAAGTCCTCAAGTCCACGCCGTTCGAGAGTGGGTTCCACGTTCACGGTATCGAAATTCGCCTGATAGTGGCGGAAGCCGAGATAGAGATCGGCATCGATTTTCTCGATACGCTGGACCACGCCGAAGCCCCAACCCGTCACTTCCGTTGACAGCAGTTCGCCTGTGACATCGGGCGGAATGGCCGGCGGAATGACTTCCGGAATGTCATACAACGTGGCGATCAGGTCTTCGTCACTGTCGTGATGGTTTTTCCAGTTCTTGTAGAACTCGCCGTAGAAGGAGGTGCGGCCGAAGGAGACAATGTCCCTGATGATGCCGCCCTTGACGTTGATGAACTTGTCGGGACCGGCACACTTGTTGGTGATGGCACCGCGGTCGGCGCATTTGTCGGTATGTTCCTCGGCACCGAAATTGATTGCAAGATTGATCCCGGTTGGTTCATGGCGCACGGCGAGCGAACCGCCAACGCCCTGGTTTTCCGTCGGTTCGACAGCCTGCTTGTCTTCGGTCGTGTCGTTCCAATAGCCAATGCCGCCCTCGACAAGGAAGTCGGAGCCAACCTTGCTCGCGTAGCGCAGCGCTGCATCCCAATAAACGCCGTGGGTGCGTTCGTTGTAGAGGAAGCTGTCGGTGTAGTTCAGGAAGATTTCGGTCGGTAGGCCAATTGCTGCCGAGGCTTCGAAACCGTTCCATTCGGGACTGATGTAGGTGATGAAGCGACCGCTGTCGCCCGCGATCTTGCCGTCGAGGACGTCGCCCCAGCGCAACTCGGCAGGTTGGGCGTTGGGCATGCCCGACGTCAGACCGCCCGCGCCTGGTACGCCCTTGGCACGCATGAAGTAGCTGGCGGCAAAATTGTCGAACGAGGCATCCGACACCACATCGGCACCGGCGAGATTGATGTTGTCGATTTCATCTGAAGCAGAGTCGGACATGCCGACGATGATGCGGCCGAAGTTTTCGCTCTCCAGCGAGCCAAAGAGGTAGGGCAGGGAGACGATAACGCCCGTTCCTTCCCAATCAAGTTGGTCAACGGAATCGCCGCCCACATAGTAGGCGTCGATCGTGGCGGTGGCTGACGCGCGCCAGCCGTCCGCGAGAGCGTGGCGATAGGTCGCCTCCACGGCGCTTGAATCCTGCGGGTTGTCAACGGAATTGACGCCCGTCTGGTCACCGTCATTCCAGAGCACGGTGGCGCGATTGAGCGTTGCGGAGAATGACCAGCCGACTTTTTCGCCATCGCCGCCTTCGGCTTCGGGCTCGCCGTTCTCTTCGCCTGCTTCCGTGTCAGACGGTTCGGCAGCGAGCCGCGGCGCGTATTGCTTGTCCCGGACATACTCGGCCGTCTGGTAGAATGGATTGAAGCGATAGTTGACGCCAAATTTGACGAGGAATGCGTCATCGAGTTGGAAGAAATCTCCTGCATCACCTTCACTGCCGAGGTTGGCGATGTCGTGGATGTCATTGAAGAAGAGGTACTGGCCTTCAATCTTAGTACTGAGGTTTTGGGTAATGCCCCATTCCACGCCCAAGCCCGCGACCCCGCCCAGGGTGTTGATGTTGCGTTTCTGGCCGGGATCATTCGGATTTGGAGTGTAGATGGGAGGCGCTGCCGGGTCAGCCGGATTGGGCAGGTAGGAGCCGCCGAGATTGGCGGAATTGTCGATCTGTGCCTTGAGCCAAGAGAGGCCGCCGGTGATATAGAACAACAGGTTGTCATCGGCATAGCCGACCCTGCCGCGCAAGGTCGCGAGCCGGTCGCTGTTGAACTGGACGTACTCGTTTGGCGAATAGAACACGCCTTCACGGCCACCCCAGTCGACATAGGACATGTCGGCCTCGACGCCCAGAACCAGCGGGCCGGATTGCCAGTTGAGGCCTGCCTGGCCGCCAGCCACGACGCCGAGATCGCCGATTGTCGTCAGGTCGACGGCCTGATTGGGCAGCGGATCGGTGTTGTAGACACCCTCAGTGACAACGCCGCCCCAGCCGACGTGGGCGCCGCCATAAATGCCGGTCCAGTCGTAATCATCGGCGCGCATGTCAGCGAGCGCGCCAGCGTCAATGTTGCGCGGCCCGAAATGCCAGTTGGCGCCAACGCGGAACTGCGTGGCCTCGGTCAATTTCAGATAGTCTCCGGCAACGCCGCTCGGCATGCCTTGCAGGCTGTTCCGGTCATTGAAATGAAACCGCAGCGCCTCCGCCTTGACACTGAGTTCGGGAGTGAAGCCCCATTCGATGCCGGCGCCATAGACGCCGCCAAATGTCGAGATGTCCTTGCTGGCCTTGAAGGTGACGTCGTTGTATTCGCCGTCGAGATACGCAACGCCGGCGGTTCCGTACATGAGCAGGTTGCGGTAGGCGAAACCGGCCCGGCCACGCAATGTGCCCATCATGCCGATGTTGAGCTGTTCGGCCTGGGGCGAGCTGGGACGTTGCAGATCGGTGAAGAGGTCATCCCAGTCGGCACCGGATACATCGGCTTCGATGCCCGCGACAATGCGGCCGATCTGCACGTTGTAGCCCGCCTGGAATCCGCCCAGCAGGCCCATGGAATTGAACTCGTCGAGAACGATAGGGGCAGGGTTGTTCGTGACTTCAGTCAAGCGGTTGCGGTCGTAGATTCCCTCAACATCAATCTTGCCGATGCCGACATGGGAGCCGGCATAGAAACCGCCCCATTCGTAAGGGCCATCCCAGAGTGCCTCGTAGTCTTCGCGTGCTCCCGGGCCACCGCCATTGCCATTGGGATTCCACAGCCGCCAGTTGACGCCAAGCTTGAAGAGGAAGCCGTCACCAACATCGAAATGATTGGCGGGCACGCCAGCCGGGATGGGCGGATTGGGTGGATCGACAAAGGGACCAGCGGGCAGCCCTTCCTGAAGGCTGCTGAGGTCACCGCTCTTGCCAAAGAACAAATATTGTCCTTCCGCCGTAATGCTCACATTGCGCGACAGGCCCCATTCAACACCGGCGCCAACGACGCCTCCTACTGCCGAAACGTCCTTGAGGTCTTCGTTATCCTGCTGATCAGGGTCGGCGCCAAAGAGGCTCGTCTCTACGTTTGTATGCAGATAGGCCGCGCCCCCCGTCAGGAACACCAGTACGTTGTCATCGGCCCAGCCGACGCGGACGCGGGCAGTCGACAAAAAATCGCCTTTGGTGACGTATTGTTCTTCGCGCAGGTTGGTGGCGCCCCATTCCAGCCACGAGGCGTCATGTTCGAAACCGATGACCATCGACTTGTGCTGCCAGTTCCAGCCCACGCGGCCACCGGCAAAAATGCCGCCACCGCCGAAGGTCAGATCTAGTGAAGTGGCGAAAAAGCCGTTGGTATCAATGTCGCCATAACCAAGGAAGCCACCCGCATAGAAACCGCTCCAGTCATACGCATATTGCCCAGACTTGGCGTCTGGTTTGGCAGCCAAGGTTGCAGAACTCAGAACCAACATAATCGCAGGGATTGAAGCCCCCCCGGCCAACCAACGCTTCTCAAACTTCACCATTGTTAACCTGCACTTTGCCTGCACGTCTTGTTAGAATATTGCCCGAATTCCCACGGAAAGCTCTCAACAAAAGTAAAAAAACATCGAATGTGGCGAAGGGGTCACGATTTTTCCCGCATTCCCTTGGTTTTGCCCACATTCGGAATGGATGCAAAAGTCGCGAGTTACAGCCCCTGAAACCTGATTCTCCTTTTGCTGTTTTGCTGGCCGAATGCAAGATGACGTTTGGGCGGAGCCGCCGTCATCCCCAGGCTTTGCCACACTCGACGCCGCCGAGCATGAAATCCCGCCTGTTTGGATGAGTGAGGGGCACAATAGTTTCTTCCGTGAGTATATTGCACGAGGTCAGGTGCATCTGGCTGTCGATGATGCGGATGCGCTGCTGGGGTTCATCGTTTTCTTTTCCGACGGTGAACACATGCAACTCGAGAATGTCGCCGTGCAAACCACCGCTGCCGGACAGGGCATTGGCAAGACGCTGATCCAGTTTTGCGAAACCGAAGCCCGCCGCCTCGGTTTCAAGACCGTGCACCTCTGCACCAACGAGAAGATGACCGAGAACCTGTCACTCTATCCCCACCTCGGATACAGCGAAGTTGCGCGGCGCACGGAACACGGATTCAACCGGGTGTTCTTTGAGAAGGTGGTTCGGTGAGGGGTGCATTGCGCAAGTGTGTGGGATATGCGGAAAAGCACTGGAATTTGCGCGACAGTGTAGCAATTGAACAATAAGGTCAGCCGTGGTGGATTCACAGCGGCGTTCATGTTCCAATGTCTAGAAGCTATTGGTTGTCGATCTTTGCAGTTGTTGGATGGCTAGTTCTAGCCGAACAAACAATACCAAATCAGGCCAATGCTCAAGGGCAGGAAGCACAGGACCAAGCCAAGACCACAGAGCCTTCGCTTCCTGTCCGAATACTCGAACAGCCAAAACAATCCGAGGCTGACAAGCGGAGCCAGCAAGAAGCCGCCGAGCGTGAAAAACAAGACCTTTCCGCGCAACAGGCAATGGCCAGCGGTACGAAATGGCTGGTTTGGTTAAGTATAGCACAAATAGTGTTGGCCTTTTTCGGAACCATTGCTCTGATCTATTCCATCCTGTTGAATAGACGGGCCACCAATGCTGCCGTGCAAGCCAACTCGAACACCATAATAGCGATTGAACAGGAGCAGGCCAACGCTCAACGGCAACTGAGAGCCTATATCTTGGTCAGGGAATGCCGAATTGACAGCTTTTTCGTTGGGCTTGTTCCCAAGGCGGTGGTGACAATTGAGAATTTTGGGCAGACTCCCGCCGCAAAAATGGTTGGAGTCATCAATATCCACATAACGCAAACTGAGGATGAGAATAATCAAACCGTCGCTGACGAAGAATTTTTCGCTGTGCGTGAATCTGAAAGCCCGCTTGCGCCCTCTGGCAAGGTTCCCATGACAATCGAAACAAAAGAAGTTGTATCCGAACACAACTTTCAGCAAGTCATTTCTGGAGCCAAAAGTGTGTTTGTCTTTGGGCGTATTGAATACGTTGACAGCTTTGACGAACCGAGACGAACGGAATTCCGCTTTCGCGGCGTGGTCAGGAATGGCCGCCTGAGCGAATCCTTTAACGTTTGCGCTAACGGGAACTTCTACAGCTAGAAGAATTGAAACGACCATCGCCGCAAGCCGGGTCACTCAAAACCGTCCCGCGCTTTGGTGCGCTTAATACATAAGGCCGCATTTGTTTGG
>CAVWGR010000008.1:0-15683 GCA_963754625.1 uncultured Alphaproteobacteria bacterium
CTTTTGCCCCACCCTTGAACTTTGCCGCCAATTGGGTGAAGAGGGCCGCTACACAAATACGCGCTGACACAATTTTTTTGACCACAGGTCCACATGAACGCCCATCCAACCGGTTATCTCTACCTTCCCATGGAAATTGCAGTACGCGAACTCAATTCACGCCTGCTGATAGCCATCATGGCCGTCGAGCGCGGCATGGAGGTCGTGCTCGGCCAAAAATGGTTGATGGAACACAATATGCCAGCCATGCCACCCGGTGCCTGGATATTCAAGACGCTTTCCAAGCGCGATGCGCGCGAAATGAAGCGCGCCAAATCATTCGGCAACATGTTGGGATCTATTGACGAAGAAGTGCCGGCTTACTCAGAGGGCAGCGGCGATATGCTGTGGGTGTCCCGCGAAGCCGTGAGCCTCTGCGATAGAATTTTTTGTCTGGGACAAGAACACTTCAACAGCTTTGTTGCCAAGTGGCCAGACCTCACCAACAATCTCCTTATCACTGGCAATCCGCGATGGGACTATCTTCGCCCGGAACTGCGCGCCCTGCTTCGCGAGCGTGCCGCACCGATAAAGCAGGCTCACGGCAAGTTCATTCTTATCAACACCAACTCGGGAAACGTCAATTCCAACAAAAAGTCGATCGAAGAAATCTACAGTGGTTATGTACGGGACGGAAAACTTGACCCTTCTTCTCAGCATTTCGTCAATCACTGGAATGACTTCATGGCGTTCGAGAACTCAAACCTCGCCGCCATGGAGCCTTTGGCACGACGCCTGTCAAAGACGTTTCCCGACTTCCAAATCGTTATCAGGCCTCACCCCGCCGAACGAGTTGATTTCTATGAAAATGCTGTTGCCGGTTTGCCAAATGCCAAGGTGGTGTTTGAAGGCCCCGTAGCACCATGGCTGGAAGCATGCGACCTCCTCATCCATACCGACTGCACCACCGGCGTTGAGGCCTTTGCGCTGGGCAAGCCGGCCATTTGCTACGAGACCATCGATTCACCGCTTCATAGCTGGCTGCTCTCGGGTCGTCTTAGCGTAAAGGTGAAAACGGAAGACCAGTTGATTGATGCGGCACTGAAATTGCTGTCCGGCAAACCTACAGATTTTCCAACGGTCGAGATGAAGCGTCTTTACGACCACTTCATTGCTGGACAGGATGGAGCTTTGGCGGCAGAGAGGATCGCCGCTGCCTCAGTCGATGTTTGCAAGAATATTCCCGCAGCAGTTGCCTTCACCGACGAGGCAAGTTGGTCTCCTTCGTGGCGCTACATGACTGCCGCGCGCAACACAAAGCACAGACGGTTGGTGTTTCCTAAAATTTCCATCGTGGAATTGCAAAATAGGCTGGACGACCTTTCTGCAGTTCTGGGACGAAATGCACCCAAAGTCATGGAGGTCGGCGACAATATGTTCCACCTCTGCGATGGGGCACTGAAGCCGCCACGCACGCCAGGCAATGCAGTGGGCCGGGCAGTGGGCCGGTTGATTTCATTGGTCAACTAGCGCACGCGACCAGGTGTCAAATATTGTGCTCCGGCGAATATTCCATGCCGGTCAACCCACTTTCCGACCAGCGAAGATCCAGTGAAAGTTGCTGTAGAGATCAAACATCCTCTGATCGAAATAACCTACTGTGAGAGGCTCAAATGCCGAAAACATCTCGCACAGGTGCCGTTCGTCTTTGGCTAGCAACACGACTTCGCGTACGCCTTCCAGTCGGTGACCCTTTTCTTCCACACGCACATCGTAGACAGTGCCATTGGCATGGACCGACTTGAGGTGATGCGTGATGTAGTAGTTGCGCGGACCCATCATTGTGAAGAAGACGAGGCCACCAGGCTTCAGGATGCGCTTGAACCCGTCACAAACTTTCTGCAGGTGCTCTAACGACGGCAGATAGTAGAGTACTTGGTTTGAGAAAATGAAGTCAAAGTAGTTGTCCGGGTAGTCAAGGTCGATGGAATCCGGCGAGATTACCGAGAAATGCTCAGCCGCCTTTGTATCTACATGATGCAGAGCCATGTTCTTGACTAGCAGTGATTTGAATGATGGCGCGACATCAACGCCATGCACTTCATATCCCTTTTCAATGAAGAAGATGGCGTTGTTACCAGAGCCGCAACCATAGTCGAGAATTCTTGCACCCTGCGGAAGACTTGAGCGCAGATACATGTTGTGAAAGCGAATGAGCCAATCGGCGGGATACCGGAGGAAAGCTTGCTCCGCCCGATAAAGTGACTCATAGTTGCCTTGGTTGGCGGCCAGAATTTCATCTGGTGAAAGTATCCCGCTGGCTTCTATTTCTTTGCCTTCACCCACCTTGCTCATCTATGATCTACTCCGCTGCAAATGATGTTTTCCCGGCCAAGTAAATAAAGCTATTGGCTTCCGGGGCGGGCACCGTTATCACCATCCCTTCTCAGCAACAAGTAGTTCCAGGCGTGACTTCTTCTTCGATCAGCCCGTTGTTTTCCCCATTGTCCCTGCGGCAAAGCGACCGGGCACTTCTGGTCCGCGTTGCAGGTTGATGTAACGCCATGCTCTTCAATTCCGTCTCCTACATATTCGCCTTCCTGCCGGTGACATTCTGCATCTTCTGGGTGTTGATGTGGTTGGGCAGAAAGAGCCTCGCGCTGTCGTCCCTCAGCCTGGCGTCGCTGTTCTTCTATGGTTGGTGGAACCCGGTCTACGTGCCGCTGCTTCTCTTTCTCGTGCTGGCGAACTACGTTACCGGCTATTACCTTGTCACCTCCCGACAATGGCGAAAGCCGGTGCTGATCGCAGGCCTTATCCTCAATCTCGCAGCACTGGGCTATTTCAAGTACGCAGCCTTCCTCGCCGCCAATGCCAATGCAGCGTTTGGCACCGGTATTGACGTCGGCACCATTGTCTTGCCGCTCGCCATTTCATTCTTCACCTTTCAGAAGATTGCCTTCATCTGTGATGCCTACGCTGACAAGGTGAATGACTTGAACTTCCTGCGCTTTGGTCTGTTCGTGTCCTTCTTCCCGCAGTTGATTGCCGGCCCCATCGTCCACCACCGCGAGATCATGCCGCAATTTGCCAGGCTTGAAGCGCGCCACCTCACCTGGAACATCGTGGCCACCGGCCTCAGCCTGTTCTCGGTGGGCTTGTTCAAGAAGGTCGTGATTGCCGACGGCCTCTCGCAATTCGTGGGTCCGGTTTTCACCGCCGCCAGTGAAGGAGCGGCCCTCAACGCCGGCGATTCCTGGCTCGGCATGCTGGCTTATACCTTCCAGCTCTATTTTGATTTCTCCGGCTACTCAGACATGGCACTGGGCAGCGCCTTGCTCTTCGGCATCCGCCTGCCAGTCAACTTCTATTCACCCTACAAGGCCACCAGCATCATCGAGTTCTGGCGGCGCTGGCACATCACGCTCTCCAATTTCCTGCGGGACTATCTCTACATAACGCTGGGTGGCAACCGCAAAGGCCCGGCGCGCCGCTACGTCAACCTTTTCATCACCATGCTGCTCGGCGGCCTGTGGCACGGTGCAGGTTGGACCTTCATCATCTGGGGCCTGCTGCATGGCGTCTATCTCATCATCAACCACCTGCTGCGCCACCTGTTGGGCGAGCGCCAGGGGTTGGCCTGGAAGGTTGCGGGCTTTGTCGTGACGTTCTTTGCCGTAGCACTCGCGTGGGTGTTCTTCCGCGCGCCCAACGCGGCCGCGGCTTTCGCAGTGCTGCAGGGCCTGGCCCACGCAATCGAGGCACCACAGCACCTGCCTGCCGCCGTTTCCGGCACGGTTCTGATCATCAGTTCGCAACCTGATGATGCCGCAGCCGCCATGCTGGCCATCGCCGCAGCAATCGCGTTTCTGACACCCAATGCGGCGCAGTTCTTTTTGGAGCAGAAGCGGAAGATTGGTTTTCGCACCGAACCTTGCCAATTTCCTGGTGCTGGCCTTCTGCTGGATATGCGTCGTCGTGAGCCTGGGGGGACCGAGTGAGTTTCTCTATTTCCAGTTCTAATCCCCGCCGTTACGTCATCGCAGTACTCGCCCTTCTGGCGTTGCTGCTGGGGTTGACTGTTTTGGCGCGGCAAGTGCTGATCGGCACCGGTGACTTCATGCCCGAAGCTGAAATCGTGCGCTTCCAGCAAGACGCCGGAAAGCCTTGCATGTTTTCCGAATTCGGCAAGCAGAACGAGGCCCTCTACAAGTTTGAAATCTATCGCGCCGTGAAGCCCGACATCATTGCGCTGGGCTCAAGCCGCGTGCTGGAAATGAACCAGCGTCAGTTCAACAAGCCTTTCGTCAATCTCGGGCGCGTTCTCACTGACATCAAGCGCGGCCAATCGGCAGTGGAGCAATTGCTCGCCATCCACAAACCAAAATTCATGCTGATCGGCCTCGATCAGTACTGGTTCAATCCCAACTGGGATGAAGCCGGAGTGGCCAAGGTGAAACTGACCCCGTCTGATCCCAATGATCCACGGGCCATCTTGCGCTTGATCAGCCTGCTGGTGAAGGAGTCCCTCTGGCAAGTTGGCCGGAAGGCGCTCTGGAACGGACCAGAATGCCATCTCGGACTCTCGGCCAAACGCTACCTCGCCGGCTACGCCGCCGACGGCTATCGCTACTATGGCGAACTGCTGACAACAGGCCAGCGGGCCGAGGATGCGAACTTCGCCATGTCGCTGGGCCGCATTCGTGACGGCAACCGGCGCTTCGAAAAATCACCCGTGATTTCACCGGCGCAATTCGCCTATCTCCTTTCCATGCATGAGACGCTGCAGCAGGCCGGCGTGGACCACGTGTTCTATTTTCCCACCTTCGCGCCGACCGTGACGGCGGCAATGGAGAAGGATGGCGGATATGGCTACATTGCCGACCTGGAAGCGGCCATCAACAAGGCCGGCCTGCCCTTTGTAGCAACGCCTGACCCCGACTTGGCCGACTGTGATTTCATCGACGGTTTTCATGCAGGTGATGCAGCGCAGGCGAGGCAATTGAAAATCATTGCTGCGGGCGATTCAAGATTTGCACCCTTCCTGCAGCAAGGCGAAATCGGGCGCATGTCTAAACCAGGCATGATGCCGACGCAGTACCTGAAGGATGACTTCGGTCTCAAACCCAGGGACTATCTCGAACTGGGATGCAGTTGGGTCAAGTAGTGCCCACATATTATTGGGTCAAGAAACGGCCTAGAAGCGCCAAGCCCGCAGGCCCACTTTTTTCCGGATGGAATTGGGTGCCACCGACATTGTCCCGCCGTGTTGCAGCACATATGAGCTGCCCGCCATAGTGGGCATCGGCATAGCGGTGCTCTGGCAACTGCGGCCAGGCGGTGTAGGAGTGCACGAAATACATGGGCGTGCCGACTGGGAGTCCGGCGAGGAATCCTGTTTCCCAACCTGCCCCATTGCTTCCCGCAGGAAACGCCAGGTCCGTCCAGCCGATATGCGGAGTCTTGAGTGGCGCACCTTCGGGAGAAGACTTCAGAATGGCCCTAACTTCGCCTGGAATGAGGCCAAGCCCCTTGTGCTGGCCAAATTCTGTGCTGCCGTCAAATAGGATCTGCATTCCGACACAAAGTCCGAGAAGTGGGCGACCCGTGGCTGCAAACCGGCGCACCGGCTCGTCAAAACCGCAATCGAGAAATGCCTGAATGCAGTCACCGAATGCCCCAACACCCGGAAGGATGAGGCGCTCTGCTTTAAAGATGGCATCAACGTCGCGCGTGATTGCAGGCTCACCACCAGCTTTGCTCACGGCCCGCGCCACGCTCAACAGATTGCCGATGCCATAGTCCGCTATGATGACTTGACGTGCACTCATACAGTTCTCACATCAACGCCACTGCGGCGCAGTCCTGTACGCACGTCAGCTATTGAAAGTCGGTTGTAGTGCAACACATCCGCCATGGCCACTGCATCTGCGTGGCCATCCTTTACGACGTCAATGGCATGCTGAATGCTACCCATGCCACCGCTGGCAATGATGGGGACGTCAACCACCTCTTCTACCGCCCGCACCAGCTCCACATCAAAACCCTTGCGCGTACCCTCACGATCAACCGAGGTAAGCAGTATTTCACCGCAGCCACGCCTGCCCGCCTCGCGCGCCCAGTCCAGCACATCAAGACCTGTATGTTCGCGGCCATTGTCCGTGAAGGCTTCCCAGCCAACCGTGGGCTTGCGTTTGGCTTCTATGGAAACGACAGCGCACTGCGACCCGAACCGCCGCGCCACATCGCTGATGAGTGATGGATTGGCAATGGCGGCAGTATTCATAGCAACCTTGTCTGCTCCCGCCCGCAATGCGGCGCGTGCATCATCGAGTGAGCGGATGCCACCACCCACGGTGAGCGGCACATAGACATCCCGGCAGGCAGCGGAGATGATATCAAGCAAGCTGTTGCGCTCGTAGAGGCTGGCGACAATATCCATGTAGATGATCTCATCAATGCCAGCTTCATAGTAGCGCCGGGCAAAAGCATTGGGATCGCCTAGCTTGCGCAATCCCTCAAGCTGGACACCCTTGATGAGATTGGGAGCCTTGATGTCGAGTCGCGAAATGATTCTGACACGTCTCACTGTGCGGGCTCCGGAACCTTACGGCGCAAAGACGGCATGCCGAAGTTTCCACTTGCCATCTTCCTGCATCCAGATGTGCGGCGAGCGGAACTTGTCGGCGAGAAGTTCGAAATACGCACGATCCATGATTGGCTGCTCGAACATCTTGGAGGCTTCCGGGAACTCATTTGCAGGGAGGCTGAGATAGCGGAAAATCTCCTCGGCGAAACGCTCAGGAAATTCGCCATCATAGCGGCGCACCAGCGCAACGCCTTCTGGGCGCTCGATATCGCCGGAACGAATTTCCTGGGCAGCGTCATAGGTGGCACGGCCAATGCCAAACTTGATGAAGGTGGTATAGTAGTGAAGATCATCAATGCGGTCATCGATGGAATTATATTTGGAGTAGGTACCGGGCGTGCGTTCCGGCGAAGCTTGGAAACCGCCATTCTCGACCGAGTAATAGTAGCAGGTCTGTGGGTGCCACTTCAAATAATAGCCCAGGTAGTGCACTTCGGTTGCTGTCTTCCGCAGACCTTCGGGATCAGCCGGCAGATAGGGCAAGAGGTCCTGTTGCACCAGGCCGAACTTGCTCTTGAGATCATGCGCCGAAGTGCCGCCAAGATAGATTTCTGAATCGTCCTGTGCGGTGAAATAATCCCAGCTGCGCTTGGCGCTACCCGTGTCTACGATGGGATTGCCATACTCCGCTTCGTTTTCGCCGTAAAATACGAGCGGCAAATTATGCAGGATCGACATCTTTGGCGCTAGTTGCTTCTGACCGAGAATGAAGGGCTGGAAAGGATGGAAAATGTTCTCGACCGCAAGGCGAGTGAGCAAACGGTGCACGCGGCCGTTGGGAGTGCAAAGGAAATTGTCGAAGCCCGCGTGAATCCAAGATTGAAAATTTCTCCAGCCCCACTCTGTGTAGATATGAGGTGCCCACGTGCAGGTGAGTGGATGCATACCATATTTCGTCTTGAGCACATGGCAGGCATAAAAGCTGTCCTTGCCACCAGAACCTGGAACGAGACAGTCGTAGGAACCATTGCGGCTGCGGAACTTATCGCAGAGTGCGGCAAGCGAGCGTTCACGGCTTTCCCAGTCAATAGTGGAGTATTTTTGCTCGGCCACACGACAGGCATCACAGACACCTTCATCATCGAAGTGGATGGTGGACTTCTTGCTTACCGCCGTATGCTTGAATTCCACCGTCGAATTCGGGCGCTGATTGGAAATCACGCATCTCTTGCAAAATGAAATGTCGGTGGGTAGCCCATAGTAGGCTTCTGGGTTGTTGGCTTGCGGCGCATAGCGTCGCACATCGGCAGAATTTGGATAGCTGTGGTTTTTCATGTCTATTCTTGCGGTTGCGCTTGAGCACCTACCACGCAGCCAAGTACTCGTCCACTGCCACAAATCCCCTGGATTGCCGCAGACTTTGAAAGGCGAGCTGGCCTCAACCCTGCGCCGCGCGTTCCTTCATGAGAAACTCCACAAACCTAAAATCCAGTTCAGTGTCGATGTCTATCGAGCGCTCTTCCGGCATCTCGTATAGGCGCGTGTCTGGATAAAAGACGCTGGGTTCACTGACAAAGGGCTCACGCCGCCAAACGTAGATCGAACCATTCATGTCCCAGCACTTGGGGCTATCCTGGCGGCGTACGATGGCATCCGGCAGTGCCTTCGACAGACGCACAAATCCCTCTTCGTTCTTTTCGACGAGAGTGAAATATGGTGATCGCCGCGCCGGGGACGCGGTAATGACATTGCTGCCGGGAGCTGATTGAAACAAGGCCACTGCACCGAGGATATCTTCCGGCAGACGCAACGGTGATGTCACGTCGAGATCAACAAAAGCTTCATACTGCTTCCCCAACTGCTTCTCGGCCTCGAGAAAACAGTGCCGGATGGCAGGCGGCTTGGCGGCAAGATCAGTTGCCATCTCAGGTGGGCGTACAATGAGGATGTCAGCACCATGTTGTCTTGCCACTGCAAGAATTTCAGCGCTGTCAGAACTGAACGCCACGGCATCAAACAGGCCGCTAGACTTGGCTTGGAGAATGGTATGGGCGAGCAGCGGAAGGCCTAGCAACGGCCGGACATTTTTGCCTGGCACGCCTTTTGAGCCACCGCGCGCACTGATCGTGCAGATCAGTTTCATCCGCCAAACAGCCTGTGAAATTCTGCCTGCGCTCGCTCCAAGTCATCGAACTTGCCAATGTCGAGCCAGTATTCATGAATAGGAAAACTCGCGACCTTGCCACCCGCTGCCATGGCTTTGTCGAGCAGGCTGGTCATATCGAGCAACTGGCCGGAGTTGACATGCAGGAGGAGCGAGGGATCAAGCACATAGATCCCGGCATTGACGAAGAAGGTACGCAATGGCTTCTCCACGATGCCCCTCACGTGTGCGCCGTCTAGCTCCACCACACCGTATGGAATTTGGATACTGTAGTCGCGCACACACATCGTGGCGCAAACTTTCTGTTCAGCATGGAAAGAGAGCAGTTTGCGATAGTCCACCTGGGTGAGGAGATCGCCGTTCATGACGATGAAGGGACGAATGGGTTGGTCCTGGAGCAGGCCAAGCGCGCCTGCCGTCCCAAGCCTGTCAGTCTCTTCGATGTAGCGAATGTCAGCGCCAAAACGGCTGCCGTCACCGAAGTGGAGTCTGAAGACATCCGCCATATAATTGACCGAGAGATAAATGCGGCTGAAGCCTTGGTTCACAAGTGAACGAATGATGGTTTCGATGAGTGGTTGCCCGCCAACGGGCAACATGGGCTTGGGTGTTGTTTCGGTAAGCGGATGTAGCCGCGTGCCACGGCCACCTGCCATGATCACCACCCAGGGCGGATCGGACTCGGCCACTACCAGTCCATCACCATCAATGTGGTAGAGGCCGACGATCACGCCAGCGGTATCCAGGACTGGCACTTGACGGATGACCAGGCGCCGCATCAATTGTATCGCGTCATCACGGCTGACTGGATTGACCAGAGTGGCGGGCTTGCCGTTCATCACACTGGAAACTGGCGATTTCAGGCTCTCGCCTCGCAGGATGCCGCGCCGGATGTCGCCATCTGTCACTACGCCCAGCAGATGGCCCGCTTCGTTGGCAACCAGCACGGACTGGATGCGGCCGCTATCAATCGCCTTCACTGCATCGATGATGCTGCTGCCGGGACTGACAATGACACTTGCAAGATGGGAGGCGGGAATCATGGTTCGAGTGGTTCTCCAGCGGTATAGGCACGGGTCGCCACACTACCGACAATGTCCCAATAGGCCATGGGGGAAAGACCCTGCCCGGCCCTGAGGATGGTGATGTCCTTGCCAGAAATCGTTTGTCCGGCAGCGAGATCGTGCAAAGCCACAATGACCTTGCGGGCCACGGCCATGTTGGCCTTCTCGGAAGCTTGCGCCACTTTGATGCCGCTACCAAGGGCGCGCTCTACCGCGCGAATACCTGCTACCATGACCTTGAGATCTTCGGGTTCGATGGAAGCCTTATGATCCGGCCCCGGCAAGTTGCAGTCAAGAGTGAAGTGCTTTTCGATCACTGCTGCACCACGCGCCGCCGCAGCAATCGCAACCATGATGCCGTCCGAGTGATCGCTAAGTCCAACGGGCAGCCCGAACGTCTCACGCAACGTGTCCATGGCTCGAAGATTTATGTCTTCCAGCGGTGTTGGATATTCGGTGGTGCAATGAAGCAGCGTCACCTTTTGCTGCAGCAGTCGTTTCCCTTCAGTACTGGTCAGAGCCGCCGCAAATGCGGCCCGTGATGGTGTGCCTAGGCCAATGAACCCAAAAGCGAGGACCCCGAGTGCGTCGCGCACTTCGTCGATATCTCCCATGCCGGTGGAGACGATGAGTTTGCAGCCCGTATTTGCAGCCTGCAACAGCAATGGACCATTGGTGAGTTCACCTGACCCGAGCTTGATCGTGGCCAGGCTGAACTGGCGCGCCAGCAGATCAAGGCTGACCGGATCAAAAGGAGTGGAGAGGAACGTGATACCGCGCGTTGCGCATCGGGCGATGAGAACTGCGTGGTCTTCGTCGCTGAGTTCAAGTGCCCGCAGCATTTCCAGTTGACTGGTGCCACCATCCGTATTGCGTGTCTGATAGGCGGCCTTGCTTGCGCGCGCACTGGCAATCCTGTCGGCCTTGAAGGTCTGGAACTTCACCATGTCTGCACCAGCGGCGGCTGCAACATCCACAAGCTCAAGGGCGCGCGCGCGCGAACCATTGTGGTTCACGCCTGCTTCGGCAATGACAGTGACACCAGTCCCCTTGCTCATGCAGTGACCTCGTGAAAACTCTTGCGCAACAGACTGGCAGGATCGGCAACGGCCTTCAACACCTCGACGATACGACGGGAGGCTTGGCCATCGCCATAGGGGTTGCCGACCTTGACACGCCCGCCCGCCAGAGCAGCCGCGATTGCCGCACTGATCGCCGCGGGCTCAGCCACGCAATCACGCACCGAAGCGGCCCTCAGTCGGCCATCCTGCCGCGATCCGATATTGACAGTAGGGATGCCCATGCTAGGCGCTTCGTAAAGTCCGCTCGATGAATTGCCGACGATGCAGTCACAATGTGCCATGGCATTGACATAGAGCGCATTGCCGAGAGATGGCATCAAAATGGCACTGGGGCGTTGCGCAACCAGTTTATTGAGCAGCTTGGTGATGCCGTGACGGCCCGTGTCAGCATTGGTGCCGCTGATGATCAGGCCGATATCATCGCCGATTGCGGAAAGTGCCGCGACGAGTGCCCGGGCATCCGCAACAGGATCGGCGGCAAGAGTCACCGGATGCGCCGTCACCATGAGATTTTGGCGGCGCGGAACAAGTCCCACCCGCTCGAAAAACTCCGCTCGCGTCATGACCGGCACGGACAGCAAGAGATCCAGCCCGGTACTGCCGACCATGTGCACGCGTGCTGGGTCTTCACCCATCTGCACGAGGCGGCGGGCCGCATCTGCGTTGGTTGGAAAATGCAAATGCGAAAGTTTGCTCACTGCATGGCGGATGGAATCATCGAGCGCACCCTCCGATACGTCGCCGCCACACAGATGGATCAAAGGCACGCGCGCCAGCATCGCCGCAATCGCCACGCCCAGGATTTCATATCGGTCGCCCAGCACTATCATCATGTCGGGGGAAAGACGTGCAATCACATCTGCCATTCCCGCGACGATGCGCGCCAGACCGACTGTTGTGTCATAGGCGGTGTCTCCCGACAGCGCTGCATCGACAATAGCATCGATCGAATGCCCCAACTCGCGGATGGCAGCGACAGTATTTCCAGAGGCCAATTCCAGGTGCTGGCCGGTCACAGCCAACGACACCTCAAAGACATGATCCGCCTTGAGAGCTTCCAACGGCTTCACCAGATAACCCCAGTCAGCCCGGCTACCGCTTACGGCAAGAATACGCATGGCCAACCCTTCCGCTGCCTAGATGTTGTAGCGGTCATTGTCATAGCGGGCGAGGTTGGCGGGATCGCGGAACCATTGTGCGGTGAGCACCAGTCCCTTTTTGAACCCGTCCAGCCCACCAAACTCTGGTTGCCAGCCAAATTGGCGCACGGCCTTTTGCGTTCCCGCAAACAGCCTTTCCACTTCGCTGGCCGCTGGCCGCAGCCGCTGCTCATCTTGCACGAAAGTTACATTGGCCCCCATGACTTCGGCAATCATCCTGGCGGTCTCGATGATGGAGATTTCGAAGCCGCTACCAATATTGGTGACCTCGCCCAGGATAGCGTCGCACTGAGCCGCAGCAATGAAGCCCTGCGCTGTGTCCTTCACAAATGAAAAATCTCGCGTCGGATGCAGGGCTCCCAGTGCAATTTCGCGTTTTCCCGAGGCGATTTGGCCAATGATGGTAGGAATAACGGCGCGTGCTGATTGCCGGGGACCATAGGTATTGAAGGGCCGCAGCACCGTGACAGGAGTGGCGAAAGCTGCATGATAGGAAAGCGCAATTGCATCTGCGCCGATCTTCGAGGCTGAATACGGAGATTGTGCCTGCAACGGATGATCTTCCGTGATCGGCACCTGGCGAGCCGTGCCATAGACCTCCGATGTGGAAGTGACTATCACCCGCTCGATATCCAAATCGCGCGCCGCTTCTACGATATTTAGCGTACCTTTGACATTGGTATCCAAATAAGTGCCGGGCGAATGGTAGGAGTAGGGAATGGCGACAAGGGCGGCGAGATGCAGCACCACGCCACAGCCTTTCATGGCCGCACGCACACCATGGGGATCTCGCACATCTCCAGCAAAAACATCGAGTGACTTGCGTTGAACCACGGGCAACGCATCAAGCCAGCCACGGCTGCCGAATGAATTGTACATGACAAAGGCACGCACATCCTGACCTTTTGCCAACAGAGCCTCAACCAAATGCGACCCTATGAAGCCATCTGCCCCTGTGACGAGTATCTTGTGCTTGGAAATGTCCATAGGCGGGGCGGATCCTGATCACATCCTGTCTCAAATGCTCAGCAGGTCTAGACGCCCGAATGAGGCCGGTCAACCGGCGCGCGCACCCATGGGCCAATGCCCAAACACTTAGGCCGGCGTCCACCTTTGCCAATTCTTATAGTCGAATTGTAGGAGCTCAAGCAGTCGATATTGACCGGCCAGCCGCTCTGCTGATCAGAAATCAAAGTAGATGAATTTGGCAGAACTGCCCTGGCTCACGGCAATGGCGACGATCCAGAACAGAACGATGACGGCCCACTGAATGATCTTGTTGCCATGGACACTGAGCCAGCGCAGGCGGCTGTGGCGGTCAAGAACGTGCGTGGCAAGAAAAATGACTGTCAGCAGGATCGGGAAAGCAAGCTTGCTGAGTGTACCAGCCGCGTCCCCGTAACTCGCCGTGAAGGGCCCTGCCAACACCCGCGCGACGGTCGCCAGATCATGGGCCCGGAAAAACACCCAGGCGATGGTCACGAAGTGGAACGTGATCAAGACCCCGAGCCAGCGCGGCAGGCGCACCTTCTGCCCCAACAGATGTGACAGGCTGAGACCTGCGCCATGCAGTGCGCCCCAGATGACAAAAGTCCAGTTGGCCCCATGCCAGAGCCCACCCAGCACCATTGTGATCAGCAAGTTGATGATTTGCCGGGCGCGGCCACGGCGGTTTCCACCCAGCGGAATGTAGAGATAATCGCGCAGCCAGAAGGACAGCGTGATGTGCCAGCGCCGCCAGAACTCGGTGAGCGAAGCGGACCGGTAGGGGCGCAGGAAGTTGGTTGGAAGGCGGATGCGCAACAGATAGGCAAGTCCGATGGCCATGTCGGTGTAGCCCGAGAAATCACAATAGATCTGCACCGAAAAACCGTAGATGGCGAGAATGTAGTGCCACGCCGTGAGCGCCGTCTCGCCAGCATAAACCGGCTCTATCGCAACCGCGATCTGGTCGGCAAAAACCAGTTTTTTCACTAACCCCAGCGTGAACAGGCTGACCCCCAAGAGGACGCGCGCGTCAAACGCCTGACGCAGTTGCTTCAATTGCGGCATCAACTCGTTTGGCCGCAGGATGGGGCCAGCAATCAGGTGTGGAAAGAAGAAGACATAGCCCAGCATGAGAACAAGGCTGTTCTCGCGGGCATAGCGGCGGCGATAAACGTCCACAACGTAGGCCGTCACTGTGAACGTGATGAAGGAAATGCCGAGCGGAAGAGCCCAGCGGTACTGGTCCGCCGCCAGACCAAGCTGCACCACATCAGCCAGAACGAAGTGGGTGTATTTGACGGTCACCAGCGGAATGAACAGACAGGCGAGAACCAGCCAGAGCCGCTGCTTGCGTGCTGCGTCGTCTTTCACCCGTTCCATCCACTGCGCGCCATAGTGGGCAACCACGCTGAGACCAAGCGGCACCCAGAGATAGTCCGGCCGCCACGACGCGTAAAACACTGCGCCCCCGAGGATGACGAGCCAGATGCGCAATCGCGGCGGGGTCAGGACATGCGCAGCCGCATAGACAAGGAAGAACAGAAAGAAGCGCGGTTCGCTGAACAGCATGGCTCAAGGGGCCACGAGCACGGGAAAGAGCGCATCCGCCATCAGTTTGTGACCCAGGGCATTGGGATGGGGATCGCCGGGCATGGCCCAGACATCCTTGGGCGTCAGATTGCCAAAGGCTGGCAGCAGGTCGACGAAGCGATAGCCCAAATCCTCCGCCACCGTCTTCATGCGGGCATGAATGTCCTGGAACGGATAGTTCTCGAGGTTGTGCACATCCGGCACCACGGCAAGCGTGATCTTGATGTTGTTGGCCCGGGCATAGTCCGCCAATTGTTTGAGCGCGGATTGCATCGCCTTGTAGCCCTCTGAATTGGGGTCATAGACGGCCTTGTAGTGCGCTTCGATCGAAGCCTCGCCCTGCGGCTTCAGAATGCGGTTCATGGCGATCCACAGCGTCACCGCCAGTTCGCTGTTGCGCAGGAAGAAGTTGCCGCCGCCGGCTTCCAGCTTTTCGGCATCGCGCAAGAAGTAGTGCACCACAATGTCGGTCGGCTTGAGGTCTTTCAGATCGCGGAAAAAGTGGCCCACATAGCGCTCGGCATTGTAGTTGCCGATGCCGGCATTGAGCACCTGGACAGGTTCACCCTTCTCGGCAAAGCGGCGCTCGAGAAGGCTGGTCATGGTGTCTTCTTCCTTGACGCCCCAGCCCAGCGTGATCGATGCACCAAGGACGAGAATGCGCCGTCCGCCGCCTGGCATGTCCACCACCGGTCCACCACGCAGACCCCATTCATTGGTCCGGATATCGACGGACTGCAGGAATGCTGAAGAATTCCTGATATGCTCGTGGCCGAGCGCCGGGTCATCGCTGGGCCGCTTCAGTTCCTTGGCATAGCGCCACATCTCGATGTCATAGTTCTGCATCGAGAGGTTCTTGACGCGCAAAGCCACTTCACCCAGCCCGAGGCCGACAATGAGGCAAATCGCCAGGATAATCGCGGAAAACAGGGTGTTCTTGCTCACGTCTTATGGTCTCTGGTCTGCGTTTGGTGGACTGGATAACGAGCCTGACAGGGAATGTCGAGTGCGCAGGAGGGAGCAAGATTAAAGACTCAATCCAGCTCAAACGCCGTCTCATAACTCACC